>NZ_AP021901.1:0-2927500 GCF_018325905.1 Pseudomonas sp. St316
CGACTTTCGCCCCCACTTGTGCAACGACCTCAGGCCGGGTTATCCACAGAGCTTATCCACTGACCGCCCGTCGTCTTTCTCGCGGTTAACGCATTGATAAATCATGGGCGATCGGCAAGCTGCATGTGGATAAGTGGCCGTCTGCTCGCTACAATGGCCGCTTGTTTTTGCCTCACCGGCTTTCAACTTAGGGGATATCCGTGTCAGTGGAACTTTGGCAGCAGTGCGTAGAGCTTTTGCGCGATGAGCTGCCTGCCCAACAATTCAACACTTGGATCCGTCCACTACAGGTCGAAGCCGAAGGCGACGAGTTGCGTGTCTATGCACCGAACCGTTTCGTTCTCGACTGGGTCAATGAAAAGTACCTGGGCCGGGTCATGGAACTGCTCGACGAGCATGGCAATGGCATGGCGCCTGCGTTGTCCTTATTAATAGGCAGCAAGCGCAGCTCGGCACCGCGTGCAGCGCCCAACGCGCCGCTGGCCGCCGCAGCGTCACAGGCCCAGCAGGCTGCCCCGGCACCGGTTAACAACCATGCTGCCCCGGCACCCGCGCCAGCCCCGAGCAAACGCAACGCACAGAAGGCCGCCGAGGTCAGCGAAGAGCCCTCCCGGGACAGCTTCGACCCGATGGCCGGTGCCAGCTCCCAGCAGGCGCCAGTGCGTGCCGAACAGCGCACCGTCCAGGTCGAAGGCGCGCTCAAGCACACCAGCTACCTGAACCGGACCTTTACCTTCGAGAATTTCGTCGAAGGTAAATCCAACCAACTGGCTCGCGCGGCCGCCTGGCAGGTCGCGGACAATCCCAAGCACGGCTACAACCCGCTGTTCCTGTATGGCGGCGTCGGCTTGGGTAAGACCCACTTGATGCACGCCGTGGGCAACCATCTATTAAAGAAGAACCCGAATGCCAAGGTCGTGTACCTGCATTCCGAGCGTTTCGTGGCCGACATGGTCAAGGCGCTGCAGCTGAACGCGATCAACGAGTTCAAGCGTTTCTACCGTTCGGTGGACGCCTTGCTGATCGACGATATTCAGTTCTTCGCCCGCAAGGAACGTTCCCAGGAAGAGTTTTTCCACACCTTCAACGCGTTGCTTGAAGGCGGGCAGCAGGTCATTCTCACCAGTGACCGCTACCCGAAAGAGATCGAAGGCCTCGAGGAACGCCTCAAGTCGCGTTTCGGCTGGGGCCTGACGGTGGCCGTCGAGCCGCCCGAGCTGGAAACCCGGGTCGCGATCCTGATGAAGAAAGCCGACCAGGCCAAGGTCGAGCTGCCTCACGACGCCGCGTTCTTCATCGCCCAGCGTATCCGCTCCAACGTGCGTGAGCTTGAAGGTGCCCTCAAGCGGGTGATCGCTCACTCGCACTTCATGGGCCGCGACATCACCATCGAGTTGATTCGCGAATCCTTGAAGGACCTGTTGGCACTCCAGGACAAGCTGGTGTCTGTGGATAACATTCAGCGTACTGTGGCTGAATACTACAAAATCAAGATTTCCGACCTGCTGTCCAAACGCCGTTCGCGTTCGGTAGCCCGTCCGCGTCAGGTAGCCATGGCCCTGTCCAAGGAACTGACCAACCACAGCTTGCCGGAAATCGGCGATGTGTTTGGCGGACGCGACCACACCACCGTGCTGCACGCCTGCCGCAAGATCAACGAACTTAAGGAATCCGACGCGGACATCCGCGAGGACTACAAGAACCTGCTGCGTACACTGACCACTTGATGACCACCAGCGCAGCTTATTAAGGCAAGGGACTAGACCATGCATTTCACCATTCAACGCGAAGCCCTGTTGAAACCCCTGCAACTGGTCGCAGGCGTCGTCGAACGCCGCCAGACCTTGCCGGTACTTTCCAACGTGCTGCTGGTTGTCGAAGGCCAGCAATTGTCGCTGACCGGTACCGACCTGGAAGTCGAGCTGGTCGGTCGTGTGCAACTTGAAGAACCGGCCGACCCGGGTTCCATCACCGTGCCGGCGCGCAAGCTGATGGACATCTGCAAGAGCCTGCCCAACGACGCGCTGATCGACATCAAGGTCGATGAGCAGAAGCTCGTGGTCAAGGCCGGTCGCAGCCGTTTCACCTTATCCACACTGCCAGCCAACGATTTCCCGACCGTTGAAGAAGGCCCGGGTTCGCTAACCTGCAGCCTGGACCAGAGCAAGCTGCGTCGCCTGATCGAACGCACCAGTTTCGCCATGGCCCAGCAGGACGTGCGTTATTACCTCAACGGCATGCTCCTGGAAGTGTCTGCTGGCGTCATCCGCGCCGTTGCCACCGACGGACACCGCCTGGCGATGTGCTCGATGCAGGCCGATATTGGTCAGCCGGATCGTCACCAGGTCATCGTGCCGCGCAAAGGTATCCTGGAGCTGGCCCGTCTGTTGACCGAGCCGGACGGCAACGTGAGCATCGTGCTGGGCCAACACCACATCCGCGCCACCACTGGCGAGTTCACCTTCACGTCGAAGCTGGTAGACGGCAAATTCCCCGACTACGAGCGCGTGCTGCCAAAAGGTGGCGACAAGCTGGTCCTGGGCGACCGTCAGGCGCTGCGCGAAGCCTTCAGCCGTACCGCGATCCTGTCCAACGAGAAGTACCGTGGCATTCGTCTGCAACTGGCCAATGGTCAGCTGAAGATCCAGGCGAACAACCCGGAGCAGGAAGAAGCGGAAGAAGAAGTCGGCGTTGAGTACAACGGTGGCTCCCTGGAAATCGGCTTCAACGTCAGCTACCTGCTGGACGTGCTGGGCGTGATGACCACCGAGCAAGTGCGTCTGATCCTGTCCGACTCCAACAGCAGCGCGCTGGTGCAAGAGTCCGATAACGACGACTCGGCTTATGTTGTCATGCCGATGCGTCTGTAATCATGCCCAGCAGCAGAAGCTAGATGTCCTTAAGTCGCGTCTCGGTCACCGCGGTGCGCAATCTGCACCCGGTGACCTTCTCCCCTTCCCCTCGTATCAATATCCTTTACGGCGCCAACGGCAGCGGCAAAACCAGCGTACTGGAAGCCGTGCACCTGCTCGGGCTTGCCCGTTCGTTTCGCAGCACCCGCCTGTTGCCGGTCATCCAGTACGATCAACTGGCGTGCACCGTGTTTGGGCAGGTGGAACTGGCAGAAGGCGGCCATAGCGCCCTGGGGATATCGCGGGACCGGCAAGGCGAGTTCCAGATCCGCATCGATGGGCAGAACGCCCGCAGCGCCGCCCAGTTGGCCGAGATCCTGCCGTTGCAGTTGATCAACCCGGACAGCTTTCGCCTGCTGGAGGGCGCGCCGAAGATTCGTCGGCAATTTCTCGACTGGGGCGTGTTCCACGTGGAACCGCGTTTCATGACGACTTGGCAACGCCTGCAGAAGGCGCTGCGCCAGCGAAACTCTTGGCTGCGACATGGTACACTTGACGCCGTTTCGCAAGCGGTTTGGGACAGGGAACTGTGCCAGGCCAGCGCTGAAATCGATGAATACCGCCGCGCTTACATCAAGGCCTTGAAACCGGTCTTCGAGCAGACCTTGAGCGAACTGGTTGAGCTTGAGGGCCTGACGCTCAGCTATTACCGAGGCTGGGACAAGGACCGGGAACTGAGCACCGTGTTGGCTGGCTCGCTGCAGCGCGACCAGCAGATGGGCCATACCCAGGCCGGACCACAACGTGCTGACTTGCGTCTCAGATTGGGCGCACATAACGCCGCGGACATCTTGTCCCGGGGGCAGCAGAAGTTGGTGGTGTGTGCCTTGCGCATCGCCCAGGGGCACCTGGTCAGCCAGGCTCGCCGCGGTCAGTGTATTTATCTGGTGGATGACTTGCCGTCCGAACTGGACGAAGCCCACCGTCGCGCGCTGTGCCGCTTGCTGGAAGACTTACGCTGCCAGGTTTTCATCACCTGTGTAGACCACGAATTACTGAGGGAAGGCTGGCAGACGGAAACGCCAGTCGCTCTGTTCCACGTGGAACAGGGCCGTATCACCCAGACCCACGACCATCGGGAGTGAAGGCATTGAGCGAAGAAAATACGTACGACTCAACGAGCATTAAAGTGCTGAAAGGCCTGGATGCCGTACGCAAACGTCCCGGTATGTACATTGGTGACACCGACGATGGTAGCGGCCTGCACCACATGGTGTTCGAGGTGGTCGACAACTCCATCGACGAAGCCCTCGCCGGCCACTGCGACGACATCAGCATCATCATCCACCCGGATGAGTCCATCACCGTTCGCGACAACGGCCGTGGCATTCCGGTAGACGTGCACAAAGAGGAAGGCGTTTCCGCCGCCGAGGTCATCATGACCGTCCTCCACGCAGGCGGTAAATTTGACGACAACTCCTACAAGGTCTCCGGCGGTCTGCACGGCGTAGGTGTTTCGGTGGTGAATGCGCTGTCCGAAGAACTGGTCCTGACCGTTCGCCGCAGCGGCAAGATCTGGGAACAGACCTACATCCACGGCGTGCCCCAGGCACCCATGGCAATCGTTGGCGACAGCGAAAGCACCGGCACCCAGATCCACTTCAAGGCTTCGAGCGAAACCTTCAAGAACATCCACTTCAGCTGGGACATCCTGGCCAAGCGGATTCGTGAACTGTCCTTCCTCAACTCCGGTGTCGGCATCGTCCTCAAGGATGAGCGCAGCGGCAAGGAAGAGTTGTTCAAGTACGAAGGTGGCCTGCGTGCGTTCGTTGAATACCTGAACACCAACAAGACCCCGGTCAACCAGGTGTTCCACTTCAACGTCCAGCGCGAAGATGGCATCGGCGTGGAAATCGCCCTGCAGTGGAACGACAGCTTCAACGAGAACCTGTTGTGCTTCACCAACAACATCCCGCAGCGCGACGGCGGCACCCACCTGGTGGGCTTCCGTTCGGCACTGACCCGTAACCTGAACAACTACATCGAACAGGAAGGCCTGGCGAAGAAGCATAAAGTCGCCACCACCGGTGACGATGCCCGCGAAGGCCTGACCGCGATCATTTCGGTGAAGGTACCGGATCCGAAGTTCAGCTCCCAGACCAAGGACAAGCTGGTCTCTTCCGAAGTGAAGACCGCTGTCGAACAGGAAATGGGCAAGTACTTCTCCGACTTCCTGCTGGAAAACCCGAACGAAGCCAAGCTGGTGGTCGGCAAGATGATCGACGCCGCCCGTGCCCGTGAAGCGGCGCGCAAGGCCCGTGAGATGACCCGCCGCAAAGGCGCGCTGGACATCGCCGGCCTGCCGGGCAAACTGGCCGACTGCCAGGAAAAGGACCCTGCCCTGTCCGAGCTGTACCTGGTGGAAGGTGACTCTGCTGGCGGTTCCGCCAAGCAGGGCCGCAACCGCCGCACCCAGGCCATCCTGCCGCTCAAGGGCAAGATCCTCAACGTCGAGAAGGCGCGCTTCGACAAGATGATTTCCTCCCAGGAAGTCGGCACCTTGATCACGGCGTTGGGCTGCGGCATTGGCCGCGAAGAGTACAACATCGACAAACTGCGCTATCACAACATCATCATCATGACCGATGCTGACGTCGACGGTTCGCACATCCGTACCCTGCTGCTGACGTTCTTCTTCCGTCAGTTGCCGGAGCTGATCGAGCGCGGCTACATCTACATCGCCCAGCCGCCGTTGTACAAGGTCAAGAAAGGCAAGCAAGAGCAATACATCAAAGACGACGACGCCATGGAAGAGTACATGACGCAGTCGGCTCTGGAAGATGCGAGCCTGCACCTGAACGAAGATGCCCCAGGCATTTCCGGTGAAGCCCTTGAGCGCCTGGTCAACGACTTCCGCCTGGTGATGAAGACCCTCAAGCGTCTGTCGCGCCTGTACCCACAGGAACTGACCGAGCACTTCATCTACTTGCCGGCCGTGAGCCTGGAGCAACTGTCCGATCACGCAGCGATGCAAGATTGGCTGGCCCAGTACGAAGTGCGCCTGCGCACTGTCGAGAAATCCGGCCTGGTCTACAAAGCCAGCCTGCGTGAAGACCGTGAACGTAACGTCTGGCTGCCTGAGGTCGAACTGATCTCCCACGGCCTGTCGAACTACGTCACCTTCAACCGCGACTTCTTCGGCAGCAACGACTACAAGACTGTCGTATCCCTGGGCGCGCAACTGAGCACGCTGCTGGACGAAGGTGCGTACATCCAACGGGGTGAACGCAAGAAAGCCGTGACCGAGTTCAAGGAAGCCCTTGAATGGCTGATGGCCGAAAGCACCAAGCGCCACACCATCCAGCGATACAAAGGTCTGGGCGAGATGAACCCGGATCAACTGTGGGAAACCACCATGGACCCAAGCTCGCGCCGCATGCTGAAAGTCACCATCGAAGACGCCATTGGCGCAGACCAGATCTTCAACACCCTGATGGGTGATGCGGTCGAACCTCGTCGTGACTTCATCGAGAGCAATGCGTTGGCGGTGTCCAACCTGGATTTCTGATCCCTTCAGTTACCCCGCTCCAAAAAAAGCCAACGCATATGCGTTGGCTTTTTTTTACGTTTAAAAAACGTGCACCGTTTAAGGTCTTTGGGTAAAAAGTGGGGTAACTCGGTAACACCTTGGCACAAAGCCTTCACGCTCAATGGCTTAGGAATAGCGTGAGAGCCCCGGATAGCAAGGCCTCAGATTTTCTGGCGCAGAACTTGCGTGTTAAATAAACAACACATCGTTTCTTTAAATTGACAGAGAAGCGATGGGTACGAGGTGACACGAATAAATCCAATACCAAGGGTAGTCTCAATGAGCGGTACGCAAACTTCCAATCATCTTGAGCAAGGGCTCAAACCCCGGCATGTAACGATGCTATCCATCGCTGGCGTCATCGGCGCAGGCCTTTTCGTGGGCTCCGGCCACGCTATCGCCGCGGCCGGTCCAGCCGTGCTGCTGGCTTACGCTGCCGCGGGCGCCCTGGTGGTGCTGGTGATGCGGATGCTGGGGGAAATGGCGGTGGCGTCGCCGGACACCGGCTCCTTCTCGACGTATGCTGACCGTGCGATCGGTCATTGGGCCGGTTTCACCATCGGCTGGCTCTACTGGTGGTTCTGGGTCCTGGTGATTCCGCTGGAGGCCAACGCCGCCGCGACGATCCTGCATGCCTGGTTTCCGAACGTGGCGATCTGGGCGTTCACTTTGGTCATCACCCTGCTGCTGACGGTCACCAACCTGTTCAGCGTGAAGAATTACGGGGAATTTGAATTCTGGTTCGCCCTGGTCAAGGTCGTGGCGATCATCGGCTTTGTTGGCCTCGGCCTCCTGGCGATCTTCGGCTTGCTGCCCACCAGCCAGGTCAGCGGTGTTTCGCACCTGTTCGACACCCAGGGCTTCCTGCCCAACGGTATGGGCGCGGTGTTGGGGGCAATCCTGACCACCATGTTTTCGTTCATGGGCACCGAGATCGTGACCATCGCGGCGGCCGAATCGAAGAACCCTGGCCAGCAGATTTCCAAGGCGACCAACTCGGTCATCTGGCGGATTGGCTTGTTCTATCTTGTGTCCATCTTCATCGTCGTCGCCCTGGTGCCGTGGAACGATCCGCTGCTGGCCAGCGTCGGTTCCTACCAGACGGTGCTGGAGCGCATGGGCATCCCCAATGCCAAATTGATCGTCGATATCGTCGTCCTGGTGGCGGTCACGAGCTGCCTGAACTCGGCGCTGTATACGGCTTCGCGGATGATGTTCTCGTTGGGCAAGCGTGGTGATGCGCCGGCCGTTTCCAAGCGCACCAACAAGAGCGGTACACCTTACTGGGCGGTGATGCTGTCGACTGGGGCGGCCTTCCTGGCCGTGTTCGCCAACTACGTGGCGCCGGCTGCGGTCTTTGAGTTCTTGCTGGCCAGCTCTGGCGCCATTGCGCTGCTGGTGTACCTGGTCATCGCGATTTCGCAGCTGCGCATGCGCAAACAGCGCATGGCTCGTGGTGAAAAAGTCGCCTTCAGCATGTGGCTGTTCCCCGGCCTGACCTACGCGGTGATTATCTTCATCGTGGGGGCCTTGACCATCATGCTGTTCCAGGAAGCCCACCGCGTGGAAATCCTCGCGACCGGTCTGCTCAGCTTACTGGTTGTCGCTTGCGGGTTGCTGGTGCAACGCCGGCGGAACGCAAAAGCAGGGAGCTTGGTACAGACGATCGGGTGATATCCATTGTGGCGAGGGGATTTGCCTTGGGGCCGCTTCGCAGCCCAACGGGGATAAATCCCCTCGCCACGGATGTACCGCTTTTCTAACTCGCGACAGACGCCTCCGTTCCCGCCGCCACACTCTCCAACCGATACCCATACCCGTAAATCGTCAGCAACTGCCAACCCCGGTCTGCCGTCAGCCCGAGCTTGTTGCGCAGGCGATAGATGTGGGTGTCGAGCGGGCGGGACGAGGTCATTTCCTCGTGAGTCCAGAAGCGTTCATAGAAATACTCCCGAGACAGCGGCCGGCCCAGGTTGGCGAACAGGCAACGGGCCAGGCGGTATTCCCGTTCGGTCAGGCTGATGGGTATGCCGGCGCGGGTGATGGTCAGCTCGGCGTCGTCGAACGCCAGGTCGTTGAACACCAGCACGTCGCTGGCGGGCGCGCGTTGCAGGTTGTGACGGCGCAGCACAGCGGTGACCCGAGCCTTGAGCTCGTTGGGCCGGAAGGGTTTGCTCACATAGTCGTCGGCGCCGCTGTTGAGGGCCTGGACGATGTCGTGCTCGCCGTCGCGGCTGGTCAGCATGATGGCGGCCGGTGGCGAATCCATGTGTTCGCGGGTCCAGCGCAGCAATGAAAGCCCGCTGATATCCGGCAGTTGCCAGTCGAGGATCAACAGGTCGAAGGTTTCCCGGCGCAGTTGCCGCAACAAATCCTCGCCTCGCTCAAAGCTGTGCAAGGTCCAGGCTTGCTCGCCCCTGCCAGGGATTTGTTGCAGTGTCTGTTCTACCCGGCGCAGCTCGGCCGGCTCATCGTCCAATATGGCGACACGCATGGAATGCGATTCCTTGATCTCGAGAGTAACGGACATCTTCAGGTGGCAATGAAAGGCCGCCAGTGGCTGATTCGTTGTCATTGACCTGTCGCTGGCTGCGACAATACCGGCTCGCGGCACAGAGGGAAAGGCAGCAGCGCGCCAGCCATCGAGTCCCGTTATAGTCATGGGCTTTGCAGGCCCGTAAAGAAATCCCCAGTCCTTGAGGTTGGCCAGGAGGCCTATGAGTAACCAGCGTCGCCGTGAAAGTCGTGAGCCAACCCAGGTCCAGCGGTTGTTTCGTCAGTTGGTGCGGGAGTGGTTGTGGATAAGTTTGTTGCTGTTGCCGCTGACGGCCTTGCTGTCATTGAGCAGCCAATCGACGGGTAACTATCCAGGTGCTGTGTTGTTGTCGGTGTGTTTGGTGGCCTGTGTATTGGGCTTGTTGCTGTTGCGCCCGCGCTTGGCCCTGTGGACAACCGTGGGTGGCATGAGCCTGGCCCTGTTGATCAATGCCGTGCTGGGCGCGCGAGGCTGGTGGTGGTCGCCCATGGCAAGTGTGCTGGGCATCATGTTCGGCTACCTGATCTGGAATTGGCGGCGCCTGAGCGTGGTGCTGGCCTATTTCGGCTGGGAGCTGGCACGTCTGGACGCTGAGCCCAAAGTCTTCCCGGAACGTCGCCGCGCCTCCTACACCGGCAGCGACCGTTTGCAGGGTCAGATCATGGCTCTGGAACAAGCCATGAGTCGAACCCGCGACACCCGGCGCTTCATTGCCGATGGCCTGGAATACCTGCCGGTGGCGACCATGATCAGTGATCCCCAAGGCAAGCTGTTGCTCGGCAATCGCAAGGCGCGCGAGCTGTTCGGCCATGGCCTGGCGGGCGGTGACGTGCTGGAGCATCTCGGGCAATTGGGTTATCCAGGGTTGGAGCATGGGGCGCATTACCGATTATCCACATTACCCTTGGTGGAGTTTCGCGACATTCACGAGCGCAGCTTGCGCCTGGAGCGGGCTGCGTTATTGCCGGTTGATGGCGATGCGCCGATTGGTTGGTTGTTGAGCCTCACGGACCTGAGTGCCGAACGTGAGGCTGAAGAACAGCGCAGCGTCATGCTGCGTTTCCTCTCCCATGATTTGCGTGCCCCGCACTCGGCGATCCTCGCCCTGCTCGATGTGCAGCGATACCAGGAAGGTGGGGATAATCCGCTGTTCGACCAGATCGAGCGCCAGGTACGTCGCGCCCTGGACCTGACCGAGGGCTTTGTGCAATTGGCCAAGGCCGAATCCGAGGCGTATCAATTCCAGCCGACGTTGTTCGCCATGCTGGTGCTGGATGTGCTCGACCAGGCGCTGCCCATCGCCCAGGCAAAACGCATCCGGTTGATTCATGACATAGAGGATGAAGAGGCGATGGTGAGGGCGGATCAGCCGTTGCTGACCCGTGCCCTGTTCAATCTGCTGGAAAATGCCATCAAGTACAGTGCGCCCGACGCCTGCATTTCGCTGCAGGTTCAGTGCTCCCCGGGCTGGTTGATCTGCAATGTCGCCGACCAGGGCAAAGGCATCAGCGCCGAAGAACTACCCGACCTGTTCAGTCAGTACCGACGGTTTTCCTCGGCTCACGGGGTCGATGGAATTGGCTTGGGGTTGTCGATGGTCAAGGCTGTGGTTGACCATCACGAGGGGAAAATCGAGTGCCGTAGTGTGGTGGGTAAAGGCACGACGTTTAGCCTGCGTTTCCCGTTACTGGAAGATGAAAAGATCGCAGCCTTCGGGCTCTAGGCGTTGCCTAAGGCTGCGATCTTTTGGTGCTATAAAAAACTTATGCACCTAACCACGGGTTTTATGTGTTTAGGAAATATGTATTAAAAACATAGACCTACAGCATAAAAGCAACGGATTCAGAAAAAACGGTACACAGGTTATCCACAGATCTCAAACAGCGAGCTGGTCGGTGGTGGCCGGTGTTGTCGGGGTTGGAGGCAGCGAGCCCATTTCCCGTTGTGTCTGTTCATTCCAGGCTTGTACACGGTCATTGAGCTCGGCGATGGCGCGCGGCCCAGTGCCTTCGGCGTACATCGGCGCGCCGATCACCACGGTGATGACGCCCGGTTTCCTGAT
This sequence comes from Pseudomonas sp. St316, assembly GCF_018325905.1. NCBI lineage: Bacteria > Pseudomonadati > Pseudomonadota > Gammaproteobacteria > Pseudomonadales > Pseudomonadaceae > Pseudomonas > Pseudomonas sp. St316. The sequence goes on from NZ_AP021901.1 coordinate 11,040, forward strand.
CCAGCCAGCCTTGGGCCAGAATTTGCCGGCATTGTGTGCAATCGGCAGCACGGGCAGATCGGCGTTCACGGCCAATGCCGAACCGCTGCGGGAAAATTTGCCGACGGTTCCAAAAGGAACGCGGGTGCCCTCGGGGAAGATCAGCACCCAAACATTATCCTTGAGCAGTTCGTCGCCCTTCTTCGCAACCTGCTTGAGGGCCGCCTTGGGGTTGTCGCGATCGATGGCGATCGGGCGCAGCATCGCCATGGCCCAGCCGAAGAACGGCACGAACAACAGCTCACGCTTGAGCACTTGGCTCAACGGTTCGAAATAGGCCGAGAGAAAGAATGTCTCCCAGGTGCTCTGGTGGTTGGACTGGATCACGCAGGGCCGGTCAGGCACGTTCTCGGCACCTTTGACTTCATAGCGGATGTCCAGGAACACTTTGCTCAACCACAGTGCGCAGCGGCACCAATACACGTTGATGAAACGGTAGCGCGCCTTGAACGGCAAGAAAGGCGCGATAAAAAAACTCAAGGAGCACCACAGCAAGGAACTGGTGCCCAACAGCAGGTAAAAGAGAAAGGCTCTGATGGCCTGCAATATAGACATAGCGGCATTTACCGTTGCGGGCAATGCCCGCCTGTTCAAGCGCTTCCCGAACAATCCTTGATCAGGTTGTCTTGGGAGCTCTAATTGTGGATAAGTTCAGCGGCAATCGCCGCCAAGTCGTCAAAAATCAAGGTGCCCACCGGTAGGGTCTTGCCCAGAGTCTTTTCGCCTTTCCCGGTCTTTACCAAAACTGGCTGACAATCGACGGCCTTGGCCGCCTCCAGGTCACCGAGGCTGTCGCCGACGAACCACACACCCGCCAGCGCCACGCCGTAATGTGCGGCAATGGTTTTCAGCATGCCCGGCTTGGGCTTGCGGCAATCGCAACCTTCATCCGGACCGTGTGGGCAATAGACGATCAGCCCGACTTCCCCGCCCTGCTCCGCCACCAGGGCGCGCAAGCGCTCATGCATGGCATCCAGGACGGTGAGGTCATAGTAACCGCGGGCGATGCCCGACTGGTTGGTGGCAACCGCCACCGTCCAGCCGGCCTTGCTCAACTGCGCGATGGCTTCGATCGAACCGGGCAGCGGCAACCACTCCTCCACCGATTTGATGTAAGCGTCGGAGTCGTGATTGATCACCCCGTCCCGATCGAGAATCAGCAGTTTCAACAGCAGCTCCTCAACCCAGCACGGAAATATCGGCAATATTGAGGAACAGGCTGCGCAGGCGGGCCAGCAATGCATAACGATTCTTGCGAACGTCTTCGTTGTCCGCATTCACCATCACGGCTTCAAAGAACGCATCGACTGGCTCGCGCAGTGCCGCCAGACGCGCCAGTGCCTCGGCATAATCGCGTTTTTCCATGAGCGGTTGTACCGACGCATACGCCTGTTGAATCGCCGAGTTGAGCGAAAACTCGGCGGCATTATCAAAGTAACGTGCTTCAACGGCTTTGACTGAAGGCTCGGCCTTGCTCAGCAGGTTCGACACACGCTTGTTCACCGACGCCAGCGCTGCCGCTTCCGGCAATTTGCGGAACGCCTGCACCGCTTGTACACGCTGGTCGAAGTCCAGGGCCGAACCCGGCTTCAGGGCACGCACCGACAGGTAGGTGGCGACTTCGACACCTTCGTCTTCATAACGCGCACGCAGGCGGTCGAAGATGAACTCCAGGACGGCATCGGCCAGGCCGGCTGACTTGACCTTGCTGCCGAACGCATTGACGGCGAACGCCACGGCGTCGTTCAGGTCCAGGTCCAGCTGTTTGTCGATCAGGATCCGCAACACGCCCAGCGCCGCACGACGCAAGGCATAAGGGTCTTTGCTGCCGGTGGGCAGCATGCCGATACCGAAGATGCCGACCAGGGTGTCGAGCTTGTCAGCGATCGCCACGGCCGCACCGGTCAGGGTGCTCGGCAGTTCGGCGCCGGCACCGCGGGGCATGTACTGCTCGTTCAGTGCCAGGGCTACGTCCTGCGGCTCGCCATCGTTGAGGGCGTAGTAGTAACCGGCGACGCCTTGCATCTCCGGGAACTCACCGACCATTTCGGTGGACAGGTCGCACTTGGACAGGATCCCGGCACGGGCCGCGCGCTGGGCGTCGCCACCGATGCGCGGGGCGATGAACGCGGCCAGTTTCGACACGCGCTCGGCCTTATCGTAGACGCTGCCGAGTTTTTCCTGGAACACCACGTTCTTCAGGCGCTCGTTGAAGCTTTCCAGGGGTTGTTTCTTGTCTTGCTTGAAGAAGAACTCGGCATCGGTCAGGCGCGGACGAACGACTTTTTCGTTACCGGCGATGATCTGCTGCGGGTCCTTGCTTTCGATGTTGGCGACCGTGATGAAGCGCGGCAGCAACTTGCCTTCGGCGTCCAGCAGGCAGAAGTACTTCTGGTTGTCCTGCATGGTGGTGATCAGCGCTTCCTGTGGCACTTCAAGGAAACGTTCCTCGAACGAGCACACCAGCGGCACTGGCCATTCCACCAGCGCGGTCACTTCGTCCAGCAGGCTTGGCGGCACGATGGCAGTGCCTTCCTGCAGGGTCGCTAGCTCTTCGGTGCGTTTGCTGATCAGCTCGCGGCGCTCGTTGGCGTCGGCCAGCACGTAGGCGGCACGCAGGTCGGCCAGGTAGTTGGCCGGCGAGGTGATACGCACGCTTTGCGGATGATGGAAGCGGTGCCCACGGGAATCGCGACCGGCCTTCTGGGCCAGGATCGTGCAATCGATGACCTGGTCACCGAGCAGCATCACCAGCCATTGGGTCGGGCGCACGAACTCTTCCTTGCGCGCCGCCCAGCGCATGCGCTTGGGAATCGGCAAGTCATTGAGGGAGTCTTCGACGATGGTCGGCAACAGGCTGGCGGTCGGCTTGCCCTTGATGCTCTGGCTATAGCGCAGCTTCGGGCCGCTCTGGTCGATTTCGCTCAGGTCCACGCCGCACTTCTTGGCGAAGCCCAGGGCCGCTTGGGTCGGGTTGCCGTCGGCATCGAACGCGGCCTGGCGTGGCGGGCCGTCGAGGTTGATGCTGCGGTCCGGCTGCTGGGTCGCCAGGGCGGTGATCAGCACGGCCAGGCGACGCGGCGCGGCGTACACCTGTTTGGCTTCGTAGCTCAGGCCTGCAGCCTGCAGGCCTTTGTCGATACCGGCCAGGAACGCATCGGCCAGGGTGTTCAGGGCTTTGGGTGGCAGTTCTTCGGTGCCCAGTTCAACCAGGAAATCTTGAGCACTCATTGTGCAGCCTCCAGCTTAGCCAACACTTCATCACGCAGGTCCGGGGTCGCCATCGGGAAGCCCAGCTTGGCACGGGCCAGCAGGTAGGCTTGCGCAACGGAACGCGCCAAGGTGCGTACACGCAGGATGTATTGCTGGCGCGCGGTCACGGAAATCGCCCGGCGTGCATCCAGCAGGTTGAAGGTATGGGACGCCTTCAACACCATTTCATAGCTCGGCAACGGCAGCGGCTGGTCCAGCTCGATCAGGCGCTTGGCTTCGCTTTCATAGAAATCGAACAGTTCGAACAGCTTGTCGACGTTGGCGTGTTCGAAGTTGTAGGTCGACTGTTCCACTTCGTTCTGGTGGAACACATCGCCATAGGTCACTTTGCCGAACGGGCCGTCGGCCCACACCAGGTCGTAGACCGAATCCACGCCCTGCAGGTACATGGCCAGGCGTTCCAGGCCGTAGGTGATTTCGCCGGTCACCGGGTAGCACTCGATGCCACCGGCCTGCTGGAAGTAGGTGAACTGTGTCACTTCCATGCCGTTGAGCCAGACTTCCCAGCCCAGGCCCCAGGCGCCCAGGGTCGGCGATTCCCAGTTGTCTTCGACAAAGCGAATGTCGTGCACCAGCGGGTCCAGGCCCACGTGCTTGAGCGAGCCCAGGTAGAGCTCCTGGAAGTTTTCCGGGTTCGGCTTCAGGACTACCTGGAACTGGTAGTAGTGCTGCAGACGGTTCGGGTTTTCGCCGTAGCGGCCGTCAGTCGGGCGGCGGCTGGGCTGCACATAAGCGGCGTTCCAGGTTTCCGGGCCGATGGCACGCAGAAACGTGGCAGTGTGGAAAGTGCCGGCGCCTACTTCCATATCGTAGGGCTGAAGTACCACGCAACCTTGCTCGGCCCAGTATTGCTGGAGGGCGAGGATCAAGTCTTGGAAGGTACGCACGGCTGGCGTAGGCTGGCTCACGAAATTCACCTGTTTCTTGGGCTGCGATTTAAAGAGCGGGAGTATACCCGATTCGTTCGTGCGCACGCCCCCTGGAGCCTTATGCCACGCTGCTTTTGGTGTTCTGACGATCCGTTGTACATGGCTTATCACGATCAGGAGTGGGGCACGCCGCTGCGCGATGCGCAGGGTTTGTTCGAGTTGCTTTTGCTCGAAGGGTTCCAGGCCGGGTTGTCCTGGATCACCGTTTTGCGCAAACGCGAGCGCTACCGCGAGGTGCTGTACGGCTTCGATGTGCAGCGCGTGGCGCAGATGAGTGACGCGGAAATCGACGACCTGATGCTCGACCCCGGCATCATCCGCAACCGCCTCAAGCTCAAGGCCGCCCGGCGCAACGCCCAGGCCTGGCTGGCGTTGGAAGACCCGGTAGCGTTCCTCTGGTCGTTCGTCGGTGACCAACCCATCATCAACCATTTCAAGGACCGCACCGAAGTGCCGGCCATCACGCCCGAGGCGCTGGCGATGAGCAAAGGCCTGAAAAAAGCCGGCTTTACCTTCGTCGGGCCGACCATTTGCTACGCCTTGATGCAAGCCTCGGGCATGGTCATGGACCACACCCAGGATTGCGACCGCTACGCCGAGCTGGCAAACGGTGGTTAGAATAGCCGGCTCGCAACACGGCCCATACATTCAGGAGTGACCTGTGGATAAGTTGAAAGGCGCCTTGCTGGTCGGCGCTCTGCGGTTGTTTGCGCTGCTGCCCTGGCGCGCGGTGCAAGCGGTGGGTTCGGCCATTGGCTGGCTCATGTGGAAGCTGCCCAACCGCTCCCGCGACGTGGTGCGGATCAACCTCGCCAAATGTTTTCCCGAGATGGACCCGGCCGAGCGCGAACGCCTGGTGGGCCAGAGCCTCAAGGACATCGGCAAATCCCTGACCGAAAGCGCCTGCGCCTGGATCTGGCCAGCCCAGCGCTCCATCGATCTGGTGCGTGAAGTCGAAGGCCTGGACGTTTTGAAAGAGGCGTTGGCCTCCGGCAAAGGCGTGGTGGGCATCACCAGCCACCTGGGCAACTGGGAAGTGCTCAACCACTTCTATTGCAGCCAGTGCAAACCGATCATTTTCTACCGTCCGCCCAAGCTCAAGGCGGTGGATGAATTGCTGCGCAAGCAGCGCGTGCAACTGGGCAACAAAGTCGCCGCCTCGACCAAGGAAGGCATCCTCAGCGTCATCAAGGAAGTGCGCAAGGGCGGCCAAGTGGGTATCCCCGCCGACCCGGAACCGGCGGAATCCGCCGGCATCTTCGTGCCCTTCTTCGCCACCCAGGCCCTGACCAGCAAGTTTGTGCCGAACATGCTTGCCGGTGGCAAGGCCGTGGGCGTCTTCCTCCACGCCCTGCGCCTGCCGGACGGCTCCGGCTACAAAGTCATCCTCGAAGCCGCGCCCGAGGCCATGTACAGCACCGACACCGAAACCGCCTGCGCCGCCATGAGCCAAGTGGTGGAGCGCTACGTGCGGGCCTACCCGAGCCAATACATGTGGAGCATGAAACGCTTCAAGAAACGCCCACCAGGCGAGGCGCGGTGGTACTGAAAGCCTATTGCCTGGGTGTGGTGAATGCCGAATCGTGAACACCCAAGAACCCCCTGTGGGAGCCGAGCTTGCTCGCGATGACGGCGGTACATTCAACATCAATGCAAGCAGCCCCACCGCTATCGCGAGCAAGCTCAGCTCCCACAGTTTTTCCGGATTTGTACACAGACATCGCCTCCACCCCCAATCCCTGTGGGAGCCGAGCTTGCTCGCGATGGCGGCGGCACATTCAACATTGATGCAAGCAGCCCCACCGCTATCGCGAGCAAGCTCAGCTCCCACAGTTTTTTCGGATTTGTACACAGACATCGCCTCCACCCCCAATCCCTGTGGGAGCCGAGCTTGCTCGCGATGGCGGCGGCACATTCAACATCGATGCAAGCAGCCCCACCGCTATCGCGAGCAAGCTCAGCTCCCACAGTTTTTCCGGATTTGTACACAGACATCGCCTCCACCCCCAATCCCTGTGGGAGCGAGCTTGCTCGCGATGACGCCGGTACATTCAACATCGATGCAAGCAGCCCCACCGCTATCGCGAGCAAGCTCAGCTCCCACAGTTTTTCCGGATTTGTGCACAGACATCGCCTCCACCCCCAATCCCTGTGGGAGCCGAGCTTGCTCGCGATGACGCCGGTACATTCAACATCGATGCAAGCAGCCCACCGCTATCGCGAGCAAGCTCAGCTCCCACAGTTTTTCCGGATTTGTACACAGACATCGCCTGCACCCCAATCCCTGTGGGAGCCGAGCTTGCTCGCGATGACGCCGGTACATTCAACATCAATGCAAGCAGCCCCACCGCTATCGCGAGCAAGCTCAGCTCCCACAGTTTTTCCGGATTTGTACACAGACATCGCCTCCACCCCAATCCCTGTGGGAGCGAGCTTGCTCGCGATGACGCCGGTACATTCAACATCGATGCAAGCAGCCCCACCGCTATCGCGAGCAAGCTCAGCTCCCACAGTTTTTCCGGATTTGTGCACAGACATCGCCTCCACCCCCAATCCCTGTGGGAGCGAGCTTGCTCGCGATGACGCCGGTACATTCAACATCGATGCAAGCAGCCCCACCGCTATCGCGAGCAAGCTCAGCTCCCACAGTTTTTCCGGATTTGTGCACAGACATCGCCTCCACCCCCAATCCCTGTGGGAGCCGAGCTTGCTCGCGATGACGGCGGCACATTCAACATCGATGCAAGCAGCCCCACCGCTATCGCGAGCAAGCTCAGCTCCCACAGTTTTTCCGGATTTGTACACAGACATCGCCTCCACCCCAATCCCTGTGGGAGCCGAGCTTGCTCGCGATGGCGGCGGCACATTCAACATCGATGCAAGCAGCCCCACCGCTATCGCGAGCAAGCTCAGCTCCCACAGTTTTTCCGGATTTGTACACAGACATCGCCTCCACCCCCAATCCCTGTGGGAGCGAGCTTGCTCGCGATAGCGCCCTGACAGCCGCCGCCCAACCGGGCTAACGTATTCCCCCAGGCAAACCCAATGGAGGCCGAATGGATAACGGTCCAGGTAAACGCGTCATCGTCGTTGGAGCGGGCATCGTAGGCGCATCGCTGGCCTACCACCTGGCGGCCAAAGGTGCGAATGTCACGGTGGTTGAGGCTGAGGGCATCGCGTCAGGTGTGACCGGCAGCTCATTCGCCTGGCTCAACGCCACCCACGGCGACCCCGACCCCATTGCATCATTGCGCGGTGCTGCCCTCCAGGAATATCACCGGCTTGAAGCGCAGCTACCCGGTCTGAAGATCCAATGGAGCGGCGCCCTGTCTTACGGCGCGAGCTCAGAAGGTTCGGCAAACCGGATACCTCAATCAAAGATCAGTGAGCTTGAGCCAAATCTCAGGAACCCTCCTCAGTTCGCTTCGTATGCAGCAGAAGAAGGAGCACTGGACGCCGTAGCAACAACCCATGCGTTGATTGCCGGGGCTCAGGCGAATGGCGCGAAAGTGCTTACCCAAACGCCGGTGCTCGGCTTTAAAACCCAGGATTCCAGCGTGTTTGGCGTCGAAACCGCCGCGGGCGTCATCGAAGCCGATATCGTCGTATTGGCAGCCGGCACAGGCATCACGAAGCTGACCGATCTGCTTGAAGTATCCCTGCCCATAGACGCCTCGCCGGCAATCTTCATCCGCTACAGCTCGCCACCCAACCTGGTACGCACCCTTATCTCCAGCCCTGAAATGGAAGTGAGGCAAACCCCGGAAGGTGCGTTGTTGGCGGCTGAAGACTACTTGGACGATGACCTGGAAAACCAACCAGCGGCGATAGCACTGCGAACGGCCAACGCCATCAAAAACGAACTCCACGGCGTTGTCTCCCTGGATCTGCAATCGGCCCGTGTCGGATTCAGGCCCATGCCCGCCGATGGTATCCCCATCATTGGTTATCTTGCGCAGGTCGGCGGCGTATACGTGTGCGCCATGCACCCCGGCGTTACCCTGGCCGCGATTGTGGGTCGTCTTGCCAGTGAAGAGATCGTCGGCGACAGCGCGTCCCCTGCCCTCAACCCCTGCCGTCCGGATCGATTTTTCAAGCTCAGTGACGGTTGAATGGCCTAAGCTCGGCTATTCCCCAATCAGCCAAGGAAGCGTCAATGGGCATTCGAGGTAAAGACCGTCAGATCGATAACGTTGAGTTCAATGTCAGCGACATCGCCCGCAGCAAAGCCTTTTATGGGAGCGTATTCGGCTGGAATTTCGTCGACTACGGCCCGACCTACACCGAATTCAGCGACGGTCGCCTGACCGGTGGCTTCACGACCGGTGAACCCGTGCGCCCGGGTGGACCGTTGATCATCCTGTACGCGGATGACCTCGAAGGCACCCAACTCAGGCTCGAAGCCACAGGGGCGACCATCAGCCGTGATGTGTTCGCTTTCCCGGGTGGCCGACGTTTTCACTTTATCGATCCGGATGGCTATGAACTGGCCGTGTGGTCGGCTTCCTGATGATCGATTGAGCACAAAGAGGCGCAAAACCTCAATCGTGTCCATGATTAAGGGCCTGCGATATCGGCGACGTTGGGATGGCAAAGCCATCTCTAAATCGGTCGGACTACCGTCCAGTCAGAAATATCGCACTTGCTCTGGTTCATTTATCAAGGAGTCCTCTCATGAACATCGACTTCACCGGCCGTCACGTCTTAGTCACCGGCTCCACCAGCGGTATCGGTTTCGCCACAGCCAAAGGCTTCCTCGAATCCGGCGCCCACGTGGTCATCAATGGTCGCAGCGAGAGCAGCGTGGCGGACGCGCTGCAGCGCTTGGGCGACCTTGCTTCAAGGGCCGATGGCTTTGTCGGCGATCTGAGCAACGCGCCAGGCTGCCAGGCACTGATCGCCAAATACCCACGCTTCGATATCGTCATCAACAACTTGGGCATTTTCAAACTGGAAGACTTTTTCGAGACGCCGGACAGCGAATGGCAGCGCTTTTTCGAAACCAACGTGATGTCCGGCGTGCGGGTTTCCAGGGCATACGCGCAAGGCATGGTCGAGCGCGGTTGGGGGCGGATTGTGTTTGTTTCGTCGGAGTCGGGCGTGAACATTCCCGCTGACATGATCCATTACGGCTTTACCAAAACCGCGCAACTGTCCATTGCTCGCGGCCTGGCCAAGCGCCTCGCCGGCACGGGCGTGACGGTGAATTCGGTGTTGCCTGGGCCGACGCTTTCCGAAGGCGTCGCCCAGATGCTCCAGGCAGATGTCGAGCGCAGCGGGGAAAGCCTGGAAAAGGTCGCGGCAGATTTCGTCAATCTGCACCGCAGCACCTCGATCATCCAGCGCGCTGCGCGCGTCGAGGAAGTGGCCAACATGATCATCTATGTCAGCTCGGAGCAGGCCTCAGCCACCACCGGTGCGGCGTTGCGCGTCGATGGCGGTGTGGTGGACAGCATCGTCTAGGGGACTGGACAGTCCTGACCAGAGCAGGGATGGAAGCGTCTGTGAGTCCAGGAGAGGGTCACCCACACTGACCAGGCTTGGAAGAACATGCCATGGATAGTTGGCGCTGCGGTGATGGAGCAGATGCAGATTGATGTGGTAAGGCCAGATGAAAAACCTTCCGAGCCATCCCACTTTCCAGGCGTAAGTCCATTCCTGCCAGCCGGGGGTTACACCGGGGCCGCCACTGTGTTCGGCGATGCTGCGGATTTTTTGCAGCAGATTTCCCAGGGTGGCGAGGGGCCCAAACCATAGCAACGCAATCAGCCACATCGTCTGGGCAGAGGTTTGCCAAGCCACGAACGTTAGTACTGCGAGCCAGACAATACCCGCGGCAACGACGGGCCGAGTCATTCTCGGTGGTGCCCCGCCCGCGTCTTTGTAGGCGCGCAGATTGCGCAGCATATTGATAATGAACAGGTCCCCCAGCAATTGCTTCAGCAATAACTTCCCGCTTAGCGGACGGAACGCCCAAGGTTGTCGGTGATAAAGAAAGCGTCTTTCCGGATCGCTCGTTGTTCCCGTGTGTTGATGATGTTCAAGGTGCAGTGGCCTATAGAACTCAACGGGGACCGTTCCCGGAACCCCGATGCTCAGGTTAATCAAAAAGTCGTTGATACCGCGATGACGCGTCAAGTGATAGTGAGTCGCATCGTGGTACAGGATGAAAAGTGCGTGTTGGCGCGCGGCGATGATGACGAAGGCCACGCCATACAAACCCCAGTGCGAGACATACAACGCAATGCGCAACGTCACGATGATGCATAACCATTCAAGCAGGATGGCCGCCATGGTGCGCAAATCCACCCTCAGGCGTGTCAGCATGAGGGTGCTCAGGCCTGCCGTCCCACCAATGGCCGCGCCGTACACCGCGTCGAGCAGTACATGTTGGCCGGTGGTCAACACGGTGATCATTAGAACCAGGCTCCACAGCGCGAAGAGCCATGCCTGGCGAACGCGCAGGTAACCGAGGACAACGCTAATGGCTACCGGCAATGCGACATGTCCACTGGGCGAGGCCGCGAGGGGGGAATCAATCTGGTAGAACCACGTGAGCCACTGCGACGTGCTATCCGGGCGCTCGATCATGGTTGGCCAGAACAGATGGCTCAGCAGGCAGGTGCCGGAGGCCAGGGCCGCCGCAAAAAAAACCGGTAGCAACCATTCGCGGCGACGCCCTAGAAACACCAGCGTGGGCATGATCAATAAATAGCTCAGGTACAGGGGCAGTGTGTAGGGCAGTTGCGCAATTTGCGCATCAATACGGGTGGGCTGAACAATCCGTACCGGCCCCATCGGGACGTGCGTGACAAGAAAATACAGGGCGCCCGTGACGACGATGTAGATCACCAGCCAACTAAAGGGACGGGTCACGCCAGTTTCGATACGACGACCTGCAAAAGTGGATGACATGAATAAGGGCGCCTGATTTATCCGAAAAAGTTGAGCCTGCGACACAACACGATGGCGCGATGTCTGCGTCGTTCGCCAATGGTTTCGTGGTCAGGCCAAGGTGGCGGTGAATGGACGTCTACGTTGCATTGGCCGATGGGCCTCGCCAAACTCCCTCTATCCTGCTTCCGATGCTGAAGGTTCCCATGAGTTTGAGTGCAACCTCCGTTGAGTGCTCCCATCTGCATAGCAATGAAACTGATCGGATGTTCGACATTTATGCTGCGTCCTACTGCGACACCTCGCGCGCAAGGTTCAATCAGGATTTCAAAGACAAAACCCACTGCATCGTATTACGTGACGCCGATGAAGTAATTGTTGGATTTACCACCCTCAAACTCTATGAAAAAACCTGGTTTGGCAAACCGATAAGAGTCATGTTTTCGGGCGATACCATTATTGACCGTGAACACTGGGGCAGCCAGCGACTGGCATTCGCCTGGATGCGGCTGGCGGGTGAGATCTGGCAGGACCGGCCTGACGTTCCCCTCTATTGGTTTCTGATCTGCAAGGGGCACCGAACCTATCGTTATCTGGATGCCGTGGCCCTGAGCTATGCACCTCGCGCCGGTACCGTGACGGACCCTGGGATTCAGGCGTTGATGGACTATCTGGCGATAGATTGTTTTGGCCAGGCCTATGATCCGAAAACCGGCGTTCTGTCCTTCGAAGTGCCTCAAGGTCGGCTGACCACGGAGCTGGCACAGGTGCCTGCTCCTCACCTGCGTCTGGAAAACGTGTTGTATTTTCTGGAAAAAAATCCTCGTTACGCAGCGGGCGATGAGTTGGTCTGTTTGTGTGAACTGCACCCCGACAATTTACGGCCGATGGTTCTGCGCCTGTTTGCGTCTGCACTGAAATCGCCATGCTGATCCGCCAAGCGAGCGCCGCGGACAACCTGAAACTGCTCGACTTTCAGACACAGCGGGCCATGCAGGGTGGCTTGCCGATGCGTTTTGACCGTGGGCCGGACTATTTCGCGCTGCATCGTTGCCATGCAGCCGATCATCGAACCTGGATAGCCGAAAACGAGGCCGGTGCGCTCAAGGGCATCGCCAGCCTGGTGGTGCGCGATGGCTACCTTCAAGGCGGCATTCAGCCGGTGGCCTATCTGGGGGATTTGCGGCTGGTGCCGGACAGGCGCCTGTCTACGTCGTGGATGGCCGAGGTCAAGGTGCGGCTCGAAGCGTTGGCCCATGAAACCGGTGCTCAGCACGCCTATTGCTGCGTCATTCGCGGCAATCGACTGGCGGCACATTCGCTGCTGGGGGGACGGCGGGCCAATCCGCTAATGCTTTCGCATTGGCGGGGTTACAGCAACGTCGCCGTGTACGGTCAGCGGGGTTGGCACAGCACGCCGCGAGCGGTGGATAACGTGCGCGTCGTTCAAGCGCAGCCTAGCCATACGGATGCACTGCGCGCATTTCTAGATGGCGAGTCGGCTGGCCAGCCCTTTGGTTGCGTTTTTAGTGAAGCGCAGTTTTCGCGACGCCTGGAAACCTGGCCGGACTTCGGTATCCAGTCATTTCTCCTGGCATTGGACGCACGCAACAATGTGCTCGGTTGTGTCGCCCCTTGGGATGCCGGGCGTATCAAGCGGGTGGTGTTGGAGAAACTGCCGTTGTCACACCAAGCGCTTCGTCTCGCGTTCAACGCCTGTGCTCCCGCCCTGGGGCGCCCAGCGATTGCCGCGCCTGGCGAGGCGCTGCAGGACATCTACCTGACCCATTTACAGGTGCGGCAGAGAAACCCGCAGGTTTTTGCGGCACTGCTCGATACCGCCTGGGCGCAACTTCGCGGCCAGTACGCGTTGATGCAAATGTGCCTGTATGACGATGACCCACTCTGGGCCGCCATGAAGCGTTATCGCAGCGTGGCCATTCCCATGGACCTGTACACGGCGCCCTGCGTCGGCAGTGCACGCGCGTTGGCGCCGGAGGATGCAGCACGTATTCCGGGTTTTGAGATCTATCTCGTCTGACGGCCCCTATTGGGCTTCGTCTCGTGCAAGGTGTTCAACAACGTCAGCCAGAAACGGGTCGCGTCAAATCCACCACCGCCCAAAACAGGTTGGCCGTGATCGAGTTGAGGAAGGCAAATCTGCGGCATGCCTTCGAGTCGCTGATGGTCGAGGTAAAACTGACCGTCATGTGCCCAGCCCGGTCGCAGGGTATTGAGACGTGCATGATGGGTGTCAAAACGCGAACTGGGCGTGCAGGCCCAACTGACCACGTGCGCGCAATGTAAGTCGGCAGGCAGATGATTGAGCATGTGCGTGATTTGCGGGTCGCGCAGACTGCTGATGTCTCGCGTGCCATCGGCCACCCAATGGGTTTTCGCAAGCACTCGGCGCACGCGGTCCAGCGGATAGTGTCGGGCGGGTGGTCGCGTGCTGCAGTTGAGCACCTCATCGATTACGGTCGACGGTCCTACCGGCGGTTGCACCAACGCAACGCCATCACACGCCTGGCTCAAGGCGCTGTTCTGTGACAGCGCCGCAAGCGCATCGAGCCCGCCCTTGCTGTGCGCCAGCATGACGAATCGTTGCCCTTGCTTGAGTTCGGCAGTCAGGACCTTGCCGATATGCCGTCCTTGAGCCATGACCCCACGCGAAGAGCTCACGGGCATGCGCAGCACCGGATAGCCCATGCGCCGTAACGTCTTGGCGCAGTCCTGAAAACAACGTGGCAACCATTCGGAAAATAGCCCGCCAACCAGCACCACCGCTGTATGTCGGGGAAGGCTTGGCATGGGGTCGTGCCAGCAGGAGATAAATGGCTTCGTCCAATCCAGGTGTGCGGCGGGCCTCTGCCATTGCGTTGTTGGGAAATGAAGTGACCAGTCGTCAAAGCCTTCTGGTGTCCAGGGCCTTTTCATCGGCAAGGGTTGCCTCATGGCGCGGGCCCAGCGTCATCGTCCAGTGTTCGGCGGGCCGCTTCCAAGGCTTCGCCGTTGTCGAGGTGGTTAGGGTGAAACCCCGGCGCGAACCAGGCCAGCCACCTCGGGAAGGCCCGTGTCAGCGGGCCAGGATTGACAAATAACCACCATTGCAAGCGCAGCCACCCCCGCCAGTTACCGCGTTGCCCATCATGGGCTGCCAGTTGGTAAATGAAATACATGACGTCGAACGCAAAGTACGCGGTCATTGTCAGCATGACCCCGCATCGCATCAGGTATCGCCAAAGTGGATGGCGAACTACCAGGCAAAGCACGTCATAAGCGACGGCCTTGTGTTCGGTTTCTTCTATGGCATGCCAACGCCACAGCATCGCCATCCTCGAGTCGGCACCTTTTAGTACCGCCGGATTACGCAGTAGCTGATCGGAGAGAATGGCAGTGAAATGCTCCAGGCTGGCGGTCATGGCCAAACGAGTAGCGGGGGTAAACCGGTTACCGACCTCTTGCCGGCGTAACAGAAGTTTTTCCAGCGCATCAATAGGCGCGCCTTGTTCCGCGAGTCGCTGGTTATAGCGCCGATGCTCACGAATATGTGACGCCTCTTGATAAACAAATGCTGTTACGGCGGTGGACAGTGCGTGGTCTGTTTCGATCTCTTGACGAAAGTGCACGACACTCTCGATGAAAAGTTTTTCGCCAAGTGGAAACATAATCGACAGGCCATCAAAAAAACGCGTGACGTGAGGCCAATCGCGATACCAATAACGAGCAATACCCTCGTCGAGGGCAAAATGTACCGTGCGGCGGGGGATTTTTGCGGACGCTGATTTGGCCGGCGAGCACCTGGATAAAAGGCGTTTGAGATACGACATATCGAAGGGTGCGGCCCTGAAAAACCACAGGCTATCTCTTTTGCGGTCGTGTGAGTGGATATTCAAGGTCAATCTGAAAGGACAGCCGTAAACAACAGCCAGAAGTCCCCGAGTTGTGAGGGCCTGGTTGTCATGTGCTGTCTTGCTGGCCAGTAGGGTCAGTCAGCTGTCGTTATGGCCGAGGTTAGGGCGCTATACTTTTACCTTCGACTTTCCCTGGGATCCACGATGCGCAGTTCTGGTGATGGTTCACCCTCCAGTCGTTACAACGTGGCCAATCTGTGGGTTTTGGCGCTGCAGACCTTAGTTTGGGGCGCAACGCTGACCTGGCTCTCATACACGGATGCGGGCTGGCTCAAATGGCTTGTGCTGATTCCTTTTTGCCTGGTCATGCAAGGTGTCTTTTCGATGATGCACGAGGCCTTCCATGGGTTGGCCCATAGTAAAAAAGCGCTGAACTACTTCGTCATGTGGTGGGCCTCTACCCTGTTTGGCGCCTCTGCCACGCTGATCCATATCAACCACCTTGGGCATCACACGCGTAATCGCACCCGGGCAGAACTGGCTGATTTTGCTGTCGCGAACGAGTCACTGCTGCGCAAGCGAGTCGAATACTATTTCGCGATTCTGGGCGGAATCTGGTTCGCGGCGTTTATCGGCAGTCTTTTGTTGCCGTTGCTGCCGGCGCGTATCACTGACAAATGGTCGCAAACCGCCGAGGTCAATACTTATGCGGCTGCCTTCAAGGATTTTAAACAAAGTGATTTCAGGCGCATCCGCCTGGAGGTGATTGCCAGCATCGCGGTGTGGTTAGCGGCCGGGCTACTGCTGGGGTGGACGTGGCATGTCGTGTTGATGACCTACCTCGTTTTTGCGTTTTCCTGGTCTTCGCTGCAGTGGGTCTACCACATGCGCACACCCTTGGACGTCGTTGAGGGCGCCTATAACATGAGGGCCCCGCGTCTGGTGCGCTGGGCATTCTTGAACTTTAACTACAACCTTACCCATCATCGTCAATCAGGCCTGCATTGGCAGCAGATGCATCGGGCCTCGAACCTGAAGGAAACGCGGCCACTGTGGGTGGGCTGGTTGCAGGTTTTCTTGCCGCCCCAACGGTTGCCGGACGACTTGACGCAACTCGACAAGACCTACTTTTGATGAGCACCCACGCGAGCGGCAATCGGGCGCTGTGGCAAAACTTCATAGAGAGCGCCCAGCCCACGCTGGATCAGTGGCACGAGCAACTGGAACAACCAGAGCTGACGCAAGAGCGCCTATTGCAGCGATTGCTAAAGGCCAACAGTGATTGCGCGTTCGGGCGTGCCCATAACTTTGCCCATATCACTCACTCAACTCAGTTTCGCGACACTGTTCCGATTCACGCTTACTCACAACTGCATCCCTGGATTCAGCGGGCTCAAAATGAATCGGAACCGATTTTGACGTCGCAGCCGCCGCTGTTCTTTGAGCGTACGAGCGGTAGCAGTGCGTTGCAGAAAGTGATCCCGTATACGCGCGACTTCCTGTCTGAAATGCACCGTTCACTGACCGTCTGGCTGGCGGACATGTACCGGCAAGTTCCAGGGATCGGTCATGGCTCGGGTTACTGGTCGATGTCTGCGCCGTTGCAAGCACCCGTGGCCGGCCCCAATGGTATTTGCGTAGGGTCCACCAGTGATCTGGAGTATCTGAGTGGCAGTAACATTGCCCCATTGGCAGGGACTTTACTGATTCCAGCGTTTACAGGCGATCTGTCGAACTGGCGTAGACAGACCCTCCGCTCTTTGGTGGCAGATGCTGATCTGAGTTTTATCAGCGTGTGGAGCCCTACGTTCCTGACCAGCTTGTTGCAGCCCGTGTTTGACGGCGAAACAGCTGCAGATGAGCAGACGTTTGCATGGCTGGAGGATGCACTTCCGGCAACCCGCAGGTCGGCTTTGCGCCGCGCGAGATCCCAAGGTGAGTGCACCGAGTTGTGGCCACGACTGGCCGCCGTCAGTTGCTGGATGGATGGCCCCAGCCGCAGCTACTTCAAGCCATTGGCGGCGCGTTTTCCTCAAGCGCAATGGTTGCCAAAAGGGTTGTTTGCCACGGAAGGCGTTGTGAGCGTACCAATGGGTGACGAGGCCGGGTGCCCACTGGCCATTGGCAGTCATTACCTGGAGTTTCTATGCGACGACGGTGTTCTACGCCACGCTCACTCCCTACGCATGGGAGAACGTGCGCAAGTCCTGCTGACAACCGGTGGCGGCTTGTATCGCTACGCATTGGGCGATCAGGTGCGAGTCGTGGGCATGCTTGGGTCTACGCCGCGTGTAGAGTTTGTAGGGCGTGCCGGGGTTACCAGCGATCTGGTCGGGGAAAAGCTTGATGAGCAGATCGTGCAGAACCTATTCGAGCGTTGCCTCACGACGACGGCGGCCGCGTGTCTGATCCCCAATGCCTCGGCTACGCCACCCCATTACCTGGCGCTGGTGGCGACCCCTGAAGATCTCGATGCAACAGCGCTGGCGTTTACGATCGAGGCGGCGCTGGCGGATGCCTTTCATTACAACCAGGCCCGCAGTCTGGGGCAACTGGGACCTCTTCGGGTTCGCTTGCTCAAAGGTGGCGCCGATCGACTAGCGTGGATACTGCAACAGGCCTCGGAGTTGAGCGGTGTCCGCGCGGGTGACGTCAAACCTCGCCCACTTATCAATCGGCTTGAGACAGCCGAGGCCATTCTTGCTCTGACGGAAAGCTCATGTCGGCATCTTTAACTAGCTCCCCCGAGGCGCCCAGCGCTGGAGTCCTCGAGCAATGGTATGTGGCGTGCGCTCAAAAGGAACTGAAGAACAAACCCTTCAGGGCAAAGATCCTGGGCTTGAACCTGGTGCTTTTTCGTCAGTGTGACGGCCAGGTGGCGGCGTTGCTCGACCAATGCGTGCATCGGGGACCCGATTGTCAGCCGGCAAGATTGCCGAAAATTGCCTCGTCTGTCCTTACCACGGCTGGCGCTACGATGCTCAGGGGCAAGTGGTGCATATCCCCAGTCTCGGCGAAAAACAGCACGCATCGACATCGCGTGAGCATCGGTACAAACAGCGTCATTTTGCGGTGCAAGAGCTGGACGGGTTGATCTGGGTATACACCGGCAAAGATGACCCGCAGGCCAAAGCTGTGTTCAGACTGCCTGGCTACGATGACAAACGCTGGCAGTCATACTTCATGATCAACACCTTTGAGGCAGACGTAGGCAGCCTGGTGCAGAACTTCATGGACGTTCCGCACACCGTCTTTGTGCACGAGGGCATCTTCAGGTCCAGCACGGGGCGGACGATGGAAGCCACGCTCGCGTGTAAAGCGCAGAGCATCGAAGTGACCTATCACGATGACGGGGACAAGATTGGGTTCATGAACTGGCTGAGCAATCCCGACGGCGAGCCGCTTGTTCACACGGACCGTTTTTTTGCACCCAACGTAACGCGCTGCGACTACCAGTGGGGCGAACGTTCGGCTTTTTTGATCATCAGTCAAATCACCCCCATCGATTCACGCCAGTCGCGCGTCTACACCTACATCGCCTACCGTTTCCGATTCCCGCGTTGGGTACTGGGACTGTTGCGGCCGTTCCTCCACCTGTACACCTGCATCGTCATTCGCCAAGACGTGAAAATCATTCGGGCGCACCGACAAGGTCTCGATAACGCGGCGGATTTCAAACCGTCCAATGTGCAAGCGGACGCCGTCCATATCGGTATCGATCAACTACTGGCCGCCGTGACCCGAGGAGAGGATTTGTCGCCGGCACAGCGTCGCGAAAGCCGGATACGTTTTGAGCTTTGATTGCAGACAAAAAACGCGGGTGCATTCACATGCACCCGCGGCAGCTACGAAACCAGACCGTAGCCAGCCGCGATCAGAAGCGGAGCAAGCAAGAGCGTTGCCCAGAATCCGGACTTTGGAACAGCGATGACGCAGGCGATGGACGTAATGAGCACATAGCTTCCCACCATCTTCAGCAGCGCGAGATCTCCAACCTCTACGGCGTGAACCGCCACGTGACCGGCGAGCATAAAAAGTGGCCCCAGGACCGTGAACCATAGCGCCGAACGCCGATCTTCGTGAGCCGTGAACTGGCCGACGAAGCCCGCATTCATCGCGGCGGCGAACGGTACTTTGAACTTCGTAATGCCAAACAGGATGTGGGCGAGGCCCAGGGCAAACAGTATCCACGCGAAAATTATTGCCATGTTTTTGCAGTCCGCTACAGAGGGTGTGATTAGCACCGACATTGACGCTGATGGCCGGACAGCCTGTCTACCTCTTTCCTCCAACGCCGGCTGATGACGCAAAGCCAATCCTACTGAGCCACAGCCACCCGGTTACGCCCTAACGCCTTCGCTTGATAGAGCGCCTTATCAGCATTGTTCATCAAACTATGAAGATCCTTATCACCGGCATCCGTCGACGCTACGCCGAGGCTGGCTGTTATGCGGTGCACAGGCTCGATCATCAACTCAGCAACCGTCAGGACGAGCGCTTCTGCAATCTTGATGGCGACCTCAATGGAGGTGTCCGGGAGCAGAATGGCGAATTCTTCTCCACCTAGCCGGCCGTGAATATCCGTCACCCGAAAGGACGAACTGATGACCTCACCCATTTGGCGCAATACCTGATCCCCGACCTGATGGCCGTAGGTGTCGTTGATATGCTTGAAATGATCCATGTCCAACATGACGGCGCACAACCCTAGCCGGTTGATCTTACATTCGTCGTAGAGCTGCTGGGCATGCTCGAAAAAAGCCCGTCGACTCTTCAGGCCGGTCAGTTCATCGGTTTGTGCGGCGCGGGTTGAAATGCTGTTCGCCCGTTCCATTTCACGGGTGAGTCGAAAGGCGGTTTCCAGTGCCTGGGACATTTTGTGCGTGGCGCGGGCCGCAAATGCCGCGAACACCAGGATCGAAAGTGCCATGCCGACTTGAATCGGTAACGGCTGAAACAGCAGCCAGACGGTACATGGAAACAACACCAGGCCGATGGAGGCCAGGGTCATATCGCGGTAGGCCGAATAACAGGACACCGCGCTGACGGACATGCCGACGGTAAAGAGCATGACCAGCGCCTGAGACAACAGATCGTCTGCCGGCATGACCACCAACGCACCGCCGCCCCAGATGCTGGCGGATAACACTAGCGTGACCCAGTACCTGCGCTCCCAGCGTTGAGGTGTACGCTCACTTTCGTCACTACGGAAATAGGCAACGAACATCGTGATACGCAACAGCGTGGATGCGCTCAGGATGGCCAGCCACCAAAGAATAAGACTGTGCTCAAACCGATCCCAACACAGCCAGCTGAGTATGATGGCCGCGAGGTAACTGCCGAACACCGCAGAAACGGATTGGCGAAACAGTTGCTGCAATCGATCAGTGCGCACCTGCTCGGCTATGCAAAAATCCTGGCCATTGCGAGATCTTGGGCCACCCATTTGATCCACCTGATCATGACGCAACTAGAAAACTATTGTGGCACCTTGCTATCAACGTAAACAACCGAATTACGGTCGTGGCGGGCCGCAAGGCGCTTGAAAAGTTGCCCGTCTCTTCAAGTAGCGAGAAGA
Organism: Pseudomonas sp. St316; assembly: GCF_018325905.1. NCBI lineage: Bacteria > Pseudomonadati > Pseudomonadota > Gammaproteobacteria > Pseudomonadales > Pseudomonadaceae > Pseudomonas > Pseudomonas sp. St316. Next base: position 31,607 of record NZ_AP021901.1, read on the forward strand.
TTTGCAATAACAAAGCCCGGTATAGCAACGGTTGCACGCGTCTCATCAGTCAGGCATTGCCTGCACTCGATGGTGGCTGTGCGCATGGCGCCTTCGGGCGCCCCGGGTTTCTACCTGCTGCCCAAACAGACGAAACCTGGTGCTGCCACGACCCCTAGCGATAAATATTAGCCGGCCATGAAAGACGGCTAACGGCCGACTCTGTTGAAAAAGTAGCTCTCCTGCATTGAGCCTTCACTGATCTCAAGTTTCGTCATACAACGCCGAGACATGACGATCACCTCCATAGTGATTACTCTGAAATCCTGCCCTCCTCTATCTCAACACAGTGATATTTATGCACCTTCGAAGATCACCGCTAAAAGCATTTGTTATGTCCTGCATGGTTGCAGGTTGGGGGCTGGTGTATGTCGGTCGTATTGTCTGGGCCCTGCGTGTTGCCGGATTGATGTATGCGGGCTTGGTGTTGGCTGGCATCTTCGGGGTGATTTCAAGTCCCAAGGGTATGTATGCACTCTTTGCGTTCATTGTGCTGATCAAGCTGACCTCGGCCCTGGCAGCCGCACGGTTGGCTCATAAGCACGATGATATTGCCGCACCTCCTGGTGTCCGTTTTCATATTCTCTATGTTGCAGCTCTCGCTGGGGTCACTCTGATATTGTTTTTGCCACTCAAATCGATGCTGCTCGGTTATCAGCTCTATCAGATCCCCTCAGGCTCCATGTCGCCAACCTTGGCAATTGGAGACTACATAGTCACCGACACCCGATACAGCAAACCGAAGGTTGGAGATATTGTGGTGTACCGATTCAATGGCACGGAGGCTACCAAACGTGTCGCTGCAGTCGGCGGAGACACACTGGCAATCGTCAACGGCGATCTGATTAACAATGGTCACAACCTCGGGCTATTTTTTGCACCCGCTAACCGGGTCAAAGAGGCGTACTCGCTGACCCTCGCACCGCTCAAGGTCGAGGCGGATCACGTGTACCTACTGGGCGATAACCGCGACGTAAGTAACGACAGCCGCTTCATGGGCCAGGTCGCGATTGACGACATCACCGGAAAGGTAACCGGGATATGGTTTTCTAACGAACCTGCAAAGATCGGAAGCACCTTTGAATGACCACTTCCCTCGTGACAGGCAGCCATTGGCCGGTTGGGGTGAAACAGGTGTGTTTCAGGACTAGACAGGGAGTCTCGGACTGATCAACCCGAACGCCTTTAAGGATCCACTAGTCGATGATCTGAAAACCTCACAACTGCCGCTGGTGTCGACTCGGTACCTTTCTTGAAAGCCAGCGAGGCCCCACCACAACCACGCAGGCATGCCTGCAATAAAAACGGGCGACCTAAGGTCGCCCGTTTAGCTTTCGCCCAATGCTATTTAAGGCAGGCGATTACTTAACCGGTATATACGAGTATCCCTTCACCATGGCTTTCCCCTCCTTAGCGTCCCGTACCCGGACCATTTCAGCCGCGTACTCCTGCGTATATTCAACGAAGTACTCTTTACCCGGTTCGACCGACAGGTTCAGATATACGTTTTTAGGATGTGGACGCGGCCCGGCCGATACCTTGTGCAGGCCTGGACTCACCTGTACCCAGGAATAGGTCTTGTCATTGAGCCCCACCACCGCACTGTCATTGATACTGAAAACGCTGTCATAAAAGCTGCCTTGAATGACCTGAGTCCGCATCATGTAGATCAGCGCCTTGCCCTGTGGTGGTGGCGGTGGTTCGAAATATGGCTGACTGGAGCTGGTGTGACCACAACCGGTCAACACCAGCATGAGCAACAGGGCCGGGATACTTTTCGATGTTGAACTCATTTGTTTTGCCCCAGTAACTGGTTAATCACCGGCGCCATCTTCTCTTCGACCGGCGCTACTTTGGATGGATCGAAACCGCCCTCACCCGTCAGATGGTATTGCCCGAAACCGATCTGTTGATCGCTTTTGAAGAGCCGGACACTGGCATCGGACAAGTACGGAGAAAAGTCCCAGGAACGAATGGCGGTGTAGGTAAGACGATACTCACAACTACCCGGAACGGGCGCCGCGTAAAGCCGACTTTCGATACGGTGCTTACGCAGTAGCGTTTGCAGGCCATCCACGAAGTCGCCCACCACCACTTTCGGGTTTTCTTCGATGCAGATCTGCGAAATTTTGTATTGAGAAGCGACTGGCTCGACTTTGATGTTGGTACAACCGGCCAATGCCAGTAGAAGGCCTGCCGTGATGACTCTGGAAAGCATGTTCGATCCCTGAAATGTGCAGTGATATCAAAACGATGCCATCATGGTAGTTTTGCGCGTTTTCCCGGTCAATGTGCTGACGAGAAAAGGTGACGGATTTATTTTCGTCCTCGCCTAAAAAATAAATCCGTCCCCATGTTTCATGTTTCCGAGCGGGGCGTTGAGCCGCGATAGTGGGTAAACCCGCCAAAAAAAAACCGACGCTTAAGGTCGGGTTTTTCGTGGGTATTGCGACCCGCGAGTGAGTCACGGGTACAAAAGGGATGGAGCGCAATGTTGAATGACCGCGAGCGAGCCCGACGTGCTTATTGTTTACGGGTTACTCGACCTGCGACAGCTTGGCGTCGTCACAACCGGCAGCCCGGCACTCGCGCTCGACAGCCTTGAGTATGACGATACGCGCCTCGGTCTTCTCGTTGGCGCAGTCCAGGTAGAGCAGGCCATCGTTGGAACAGGCGTTGTCACGAATCTTGATCCACTGGATTTGAGCGGCTTTCACCTTTTTCTTCTGATCCGGGTTCAGGGCACTCATCGTCTTCTTGTACTGATCGTTGATGTCCTGATCCGACTGAACCATTTTCAGCGAAGCGCAATAGGTCCTGTCATAGGCGTTTCTAGGGTTATCGCAACTCATCGCAAAGGCCGATGCGGATGCCATGGCCAACAACGTCCCAACCAACAAAGACTTGATCACAGACTTCTCTCCCTGAATGCCCCCTATTGATTAGAGGTCGCGGCGGGGAATTTATCATGAGGGTTGTGGAACAATGAAGCAGATCGTGGGGATCCTTCCTGTTTTTCACGGCCCACCATCAACCGCGACGGCCAGTCGCTACAGCTTGGCATTTCTCGACCAAAGATCGAGGTCGCTGCCGCATGCCGCGACGATGTAGTTTCCGCACCACGAGAATCCGAACGCCCTCACGTGGTCCGTGTAGATCACCGTGCAATCCGCTTGATGCCCCTCAATCAGCGCATTCTTGAAGGGTTTGCTCAGAATAAGTTTGTTCTCAGGCCAATCCGGGGAAACCAACTCCAGCCCTTCCCCAGCGATGTTACTGGTCGGCAAGCCGCCGCCATGGATTCCACACAACGGTATGACTTCATCGGCGATCACGCCGATGCCCTGGCCATGCAATCCGAGTTCGCTCAAGCCCGCATATTCTTCATAGTCGCGCGCAATCTTTTCCCCTGTGTTGCAATGCACCACACTTCGACCCGAGCTTGAGACCACCAGCAAGTAAGGCCCTTTTTGCGAAAACCCAACCGATAGCAGCCCGCCGACGGCTATCGAAGCCACATGCGTCCAGCCCTCGGGGTTTGCATCAACAGGGATCTGCTCGATGAGCCTTATCAAGCGCTTTCGATTGTCTTCGCGTAATGAATTCATGAGTGCACTCGGATAAAAAGAGGGGCAAGTTCATGCGCGACTGCAATATGCCCTTGGCCCCTCTTTTAGAGCAACGCTACGTATCGGCGCGCCAGATTGATTCTGGCTGTCGTGTAGCCTTATGGCTTGGCCTTGCCCAGTTGCTTGCCGGTCTCGGCGACGATGGTGTTGAGGCCCTGCTCGTTGATCTTCTTCCAGTCACCGTCGGTGGCCATCTGCATGCTGTCGCGCGCAGTCGTAATCACTTCAAGCGGCGCTGCGCCCGGGGTTTCGATTTTCAAATGGGCCTTGTTGTTCACCGCCACGGTGAACGCACCGGGAGAGAACCACGACCAGTACTCGATAATGTGCACATTCACCGCCGCGGCGCTCGGCGTTGGCGTGGTTACAACCTGATAGCCGGCCTGCTGATAGGCCGTTGCCACCGCGTTGCCCACCAGTTGCGAAACGGTACGGCCCGAGGGCAACACCACATCGCCCAGACCTTTGCCGAAGCCGTTGCGCTTACGGCCAATCGCGCGATGGGTGACGCTGGTATCGTTCACTTCTTCATCGTTTTTCAGCGAAGGGATATCGGCGCTGGGTGGATCAATCTGGAAGACCCGTTCGTCCACGGCGTTGATGTACACCTGCTGACCTTGGCCCGACATGCCCGCTTGCGGCGCGGGGCCGGTTACCTCGACCTCGGATCGGTTTGTGGCGCAGCCCACCAATGAGGCGAGGGCGATAACGACGGCGGTTGCTTTCAAATAAGACATGCTTGCTCCTGAGTTGTACGTTTGTCCTTGGTGCCAGGCTTCTCCATGACCGATGGCAGATCTTGGGTAGTCCATGGGACCCACCTGACATGACGAAACTAAAAAGGATTGTGGCACCAAGCCACTATCGCAAACAACCGCAATTACGGGGCTTCAATCGCAAAAGATTAACGACGACATGAAGTCTTACGAAGTCCAATTGTGGCGAGGGAGCTTGCTCCCGCTGGGCTGCGCAGCAGCCCCCACCGGGCCGACACATTCCTACAGACAAACCGCCACAGCCGCTTCCTGCCCGCCCGGACGGACCCCCATAGCCCCGATTTGCAGGGCGGTAGGGCGCTCTGTTTATCCTCCCATCACCACCCTTCCGCCAGGCTACCCAACCTTGCGCCATTGCCTACAACTACGCCAGAATCCGCCCGCTTGTGCGCCTTGTCCCTGGGCTCTATCGTTTTCCTGCCACTGCCCATCAGTGGTCGGGTTTAGTAGCCCGCGGTTTTCCCGCAAGTTGCATGAGTCTCCGTTCAGGCAGGTATCTCGGATCCTGTTCTTCATGGTGGCTGTGCGCAGGGCGCTTCGGCGCGCCGGCAATGCTGGAATCCCCGGTCTACTAACCTGCGCACAGCCGCCACCCTTCTTTTAGTAGGGAAAGGGTTGCGGCCTAACTCGAGGATTCCAGCCTATGTTCAAAGTAACTCCAAACCCTCCGGAAGCGGACCAAACGTCCCCGTCCAAAAAATCCAAAACCAAGAAACTCGACGAAGCCGCCGAACGCGCCTTGGACTACTACCTGCTACCAAAACCGGAAAAACCAGAAGACACGTCCCGACCGGGCCAGCTATTCACCGTCGCAAAAAACGCCGACAACGAATGCCTGCTCGCCAACCTCAGCGAAACCCTGGCGGCAGCCGACGCGATGGTCAGTAATCTGGCCTTCGATCTGGAAGGCTCACGCCGACACATTGCTCTCGGTATCCAGCAACTGATTGAGCTGAGTTCATTGCTGGCGAATCGGGTGTTGGATAACGTCGATCCGCGATAGCGGGTAAACCGCTCAAAGAAAACCCGACGCGTTACGTCGGGTTTTCATGGAGTACGGTTCTTTGAGTGTCCTATCACTTCATAGGTTAGATATTAGCTGCTCTGGCAGGCTGTTATCGGCCAAAAGCGGTCAATCGGATTAAACTACACCGAAGTCCTGTCAGAGATTACTTACATGCTGATTGAGTGCCAAAGGTGCGGTCAAGGTTACGTTCGAGCAATGCGGGTTCGCTCTACAAAAATTTTGCTGTGGGTGTGCGAAGAATGCGAAGCGACGTGGACGAGTCAGGCTGAGGTAAATATCTGTAAATTTGAAGATTACGGAACGTTAATGGCGGGCATTGGCCGCAGTTGTTTATGGTCGGACTTGGAGCCACAGTGAAAAGTTAGTTGTCGAGTACTTACTGTCAAATGCCCGCTTTGAGTCGAAATCAGCCTACTGACACAAACAGGCCTCGCAACGTTTCCGGTTAGTATTTTTTCAGTGACGGCTTCGGAGTGGCTGTGGTCGTACAGTGGCATGGCCACCGGCTGCTGCGGTATAGGGTCTTTACCGACGTTCTTCAATGGCTTGCGTTGTGGGCTTCAAAGGTTGGAGCTTCATCAAGACATTGTTCAGCTCCACTCCAATGTTTACGGTCAGATGCTGAATACGGTCATGCTCCTTTCGCATGAACTCGCGAGCGTTGGTTTTTTCAAACAATTCACCTGCGTACCAGAACGACTCCAAGAACAGAATCCACTTCTCTTCCCGCTTGCCAGTGGCGTCCTCGTTCAGTTCTGAGCGGACAATGCTGCGGTGCTTTGACGTATTGGTCAGGGCATCAAGGTACTTGTAGTCATCGCCAGTTGTGATCTCGCGGAAAAATCTACAGAGCTTGTCGTACTCGGAATGCCCGGCATCGCGTTGCTGCTCTAGGAGCCTGAGGACCTTCTTGGCATAGATGTCCCGCTCCTTAAGGGGCCTGGGGAGTTTGTCCAGCTCCAAGGAGTAATAGAGCATGTGGGAGCAGGTATCCGCGACGGCATGCAGGCTCTGGACGAAGGCAGTGACATTCCCCCTGATCTTAAGCATCAGGTAACTAAACTCATCGTAGTCCTCGTAGACACCCCACAAGCCTGTCTCCTTCAGTTTGGATTCGATGTATCCATTCATCATGTCCAAGGCTTCGTGGTAGTGGTAGCGGCAGAACTGAGGTCTGTCCGTCATGGATCTTACGCTAGGGTGCGCCTTCTTCCACTGCGCCGCCCCGAATACCGCAGTGACTAGCTCCCCCGTCAATCCAATGTCCCATGTGGGGTGCTTCTTTTCTTCAGTTTTAGAATCGACGTCCATTTTTCTACTTATTTGGTTAGGAAATCTCTAAGTTGTTAATCCGCGTACGTACTTTAGCTGTCCATTGAAACTTTGTTCTGAAAGCCCGCAATGGATGCTTCTTGACAGGTCCTGTCCTCCTGAATGACTGCTTATGGCCGATTTCTGCCTGTCACGACCCGCCCTAAATTTAAGTAGGAATAATTTGTTCGGGGCTCTCCAAGGCCGCAAGGAAGTCGTCTTCACTCTCAGCTCCCCACCATGGGATAGATACAACGCCGCCGAGGTCTCTTAGCTGCCGCAGTAGCTCCAACAATGAATAGATCTGATCTTGTCCCCACTGAGCCCCCATCCGATAGTCCAAAGTGAGGCTATTAGTGAAAACGTAAACACCAAGGTCAGGTATTTGACCCCGGGTGCCGTAAAGCCCACCGAGAACGACGTGGAATGCCTCTGCTGCTCCTGAGCTTACAAGCAAAGCATCCTGAGGGCCGGAGAATGGCTTTCCACTTTGGGATGCTTTAATCCAAAGATAGCCGCCGTCAACAGTGACATTTTTCGCGCCATGATCGAACAGATATTGAAATGCCTGCGGTACGAGCGACGAATCTGAATACGTCACCACAACCTCAGGGAGCGATCCATCGTTAGTTGCAAAGTATTCGGAAAGATTCACGTGGCGTGCCTATCGTTTGCAAGGGGCATTTTCGATAAGCCGATGCCCCCTGGATGATTGTGCGGTGTTGGCCAGGTTGAGCCAATCTGTCGTTATTAACCCAACTGAAAACTGATTGCGAGCGGATGGTCAATGCTTTGGGCGGGAAGGGATGGCTCTGAGGGGTAGCTTCGACCCATAACGGCCGGTCGACACGAGCGGCCATCTGTTATAACTAGACATCATTACCTACATGAGCCATCGGTCTTGCATACAACAGCTTTTCCATCCGAATCTGAAATTCGTCTCGCGGCACAGCGCGCCTTGCTGGGTGAAATTCCGCCACGTCTAAGATCTGTGTCGTTCGATATCGCTGACGATGGGCGACTGCGCGCGCGATTCGAGTTCGACGGTGATCCGACGGATGAAGAGAGGGAGTGTGCCAGCGTCGTTATGACAAATATTCTTGCTATGCTCGGCCCTACGATTTCCTACACGGAAGACTTCGTGTCCAATATTTTTCCACAACACCGCGATTTCCTTCCTATTTCTGTCTATGCACGAAATGAAGACGCTTGGAATAGCTGGACCGCGAGCTATGGAAACGAATAACTGAACGACCGCTTAGGATCGAGGACGCACTGGTTTCAAAATTGCAATTAGCGCACTGAGTTTTGAGCGCCATGTGCAACGATTAGGGGGAGTGCACAAACCGCCGTCTGGTCACGAACAGCCCCGCGCCCACCGGCACGGCAAGGACCGACATCAATCCCATGTCAAAGCCCAGCAACTGGGTCTGGCTCACGGCAACGCAGCCGATTGCGCCTGCCACCACCAGCGTCACCCCTAGCCACTTGCGCAGCGGGTACGGCTTAAGAAACCGATCAAGTAGAAAGGCCAGCGCCACGACGATGACCGTCTGGGTAATTTCGGACATGTGCAGCCCCACTCAGGTCTTGATGATCAGGGATTCGGAAGAGCGCTGTGGGCCAATCCCACCATTGACCTGCGCCTGGATGCTGACGATTACGTCGCCAGCATGGTAGGTGGGCAGAGCGTCATTGACGTACGAGCGCACACCCGCCGTTGCAACGGTACCTGCGGCGACAGTGCCTGCAGGCCCGGCTAAACCGCCCACAGTACCGGCGGCGCCACCGAAGGCGGAGGCGGCCAGGTTGGCGATCTTGGTGCGCTGGGCATTGAGGGTATCGCCCTGTTGCCGGGTCAGCGGCTTGGAAATGCCGATCATCATCACGCACGGCAGGCTCTTGGCCTGCATCTTGTCGTACACCTCGACGACCTTGCTGTTGACCTCATAGTGGGCGCTTTTCGCCTCGCCAAAATGCAGCTCGCGTAAGCGCCCACGTTCGCTGTCGGTGAGGGTGATCTGCGAGACGTTGAAGATGATCCCGTGCGGGGTCATGTATTGGAAAGTCCCTTCGACCTTCATAGCACGTATCCTTTCGAGCAAGAGGGGGGCGATTTTCTACAAACAGCGCCTGAGATGCAAACCGGCACTTTGCTGGCAGGTCGCGGCGGTTCGCTCAATGCTTAGCGCTAGCCAGGGCCAAAGCAGCTTTCTCAACATAATCGGCAGATCACCAGTAATCCATGGTTAACGACGGCTACGCCGCCGAGCGGGAGCAAGCTCCCTCGCCACGGGGAATGTCGGTGGTTGAGCAGAACGCTGGTACTCCAAAAAAAGGGGGACGCACTCGCATGCATCCCCCCGTTTTCATTCAACCGCGCGTCTCAAATTAAAACGCCGGCAACACCGCCCCTTTGTACTTCTCAAGAATAAAAGCCTTCACTTCCGGCGTATGCAACGCCGCAACCAGCTTCTTCATCGCCTCACTGTCCTTATCATCCTCACGCGCCACCAGGATGTTCACATAAGGCGAGTCGTTACCTTCAATCACCAGCGCATCCTTGGAAGGATCCAGCTTGGCCTCCAACGCATAGTTGGTATTGATCAACGCCAGATCCACCTGGGTCAGCACGCGCGGAATGGTCGCCGCTTCCAGTTCGCGGAATTTCAGATCCTTCGGGTTCTCAACAATGTCCTTGGTGGTGGACAAGATGTTGTTCGAATCCTTGAGTTTGATCACCCCAGCCTTAGCCAGCAACAACAGCGCACGGCCGCCGTTGGTGGCGTCGTTCGGGATGACCACGTTGGCGCCACCGGGCAGTTCTGTCAGTGCCTTGTACTTGCTGGAGTACGCGCCCAAAGGCTCCAGGTGCACACCGGCCACGCTCACCAGGTGGGTGCCCTTGGCTTTGTTGAATTCATCCAGGTACGGCTGGTGCTGAAAGAAGTTGGCGTCCAGGCGTTTTTCCGCGACCTGCACGTTCGGCTGGATGTAGTCGGTGAAGACTTTGACCTTGAGGTCCACGCCTTCCTTAGCCAGGGCCGGTTTGACGAATTCGAGGATTTCCGCGTGCGGCACTGGCGTGGCCGCGACGGTCAGGGTGTCGGCGGCGTGGGCGGAAAACGCTGCGGCAGCAGCGAAGGCAACCAGTAATTTTTTCATTCAGCTAACTCCTTGTGAGGCGCCCGCTCTCGGCGCCTGCCAGCGAATGGCCGGCTCATGGTTTATTGGCCGCGAGGCCTTATTTTCTAGAGAAATGCACAACTAACTTGTCGCCCACGGTTTGCAGCACCTGAACCAGCACCAGCAGCAACACCACCGTGACCACCATCACATCGGTCTGGAAGCGCTGGTAACCGAAGCGGATCGCCAGGTCGCCCAAACCACCGGCGCCGACGACACCGGCCATGGCCGTGTAGGACACCAGCGTAATCGCTGTCACCGTAATCGCTGCAAAAATGCCTGGACGGGCTTCCGGCAGCAAGGCGTTGACGATGATCTGCCGCGTGGTCGCGCCCATGGCCTGGGTCGCTTCGATGATGCCGCGATCGACTTCGCGCAGGGCGGTTTCCACCAGGCGGGCGAAGAACGGTGTGGCGCCGACCACCAGTGGCGGGATCGCGCCGGCCACGCCCAGGGAGGTGCCGGTGATCAATACCGTGAACGGGATCATCACGATCAACAGGATGATGAACGGCAGTGAACGCAGGATGTTCACGATCAGCGATAGCAGCGCATACACGCCGCGGGCTTCGAGCAACTGGCGCGGGCTGCACAGGAACAGCAGCACGCCCAGGGGCAGGCCGAGCAGCACGGTAAACAACAGCGAACCGAACAGCATCAGGAAGGTGTCGCCGGTCGCCAGCCAGATTTCCAGCCAGTCGATGTTGGAGAAGAACGAACTCAACAGTTCCATTAGCGCAGCACCTCCATGTGGACATCGGCCGCGGTGAAGCGGGCAAACGCCGCCTCCATGTCACCGCCGGTGATGGCGAGGGTCAGTTGCCCGTAGGGGGTGTCTTTGATGCGGTCGATACGACCGGCCAGGATGCTGTAGTCCACGCCGGTTTCCCGGGCGATGGTGCCGAGCAATGGCGCGTAAGTCGCTTCGCCCTGGAACGTCAGACGCACGATGCGCCCTGGGACGTGAGCGAAATCGTCGCGCTGTTCGCTTTCGTCGATCTGCTCGTCTTCCTGGACGAAACGCTTGGTGGTGGGGTGCTTGGGGTGCAGGAACACCTGGGCCACCGGGCCTTGCTCGACGATCACGCCAGCGTCCATCACCGCCACTTGATCGCAAACGCGGCGGATCACGTCCATTTCATGGGTGATCAGCACGATGGTCAGCTTCAGTTCGCGGTTGATCTCGGCCAGCAGTTGCAGCACCGAGGCGGTGGTTTGCGGGTCGAGGGCGCTGGTGGCTTCGTCGCACAGCAGGATCTTGGGTTTGGTCGCCAGGGCGCGGGCGATGCCGACGCGCTGTTTCTGGCCACCGGACAATTGCGCCGGGTATTTGCGGGCGTGGTCGGACAGCCCTACCCGCGCCAGCAACTCGGCCACTCGGCGGTCGATGTCGCTGCGGGACAATTCGCCCGCCAGCGTCAGCGGCAGCGCCACGTTGTCGGCCACGGTCTTGGACGCCAGCAGGTTGAAGTGCTGGAAAATCATCCCGACTTGCTGGCGGAAGCGGCGCAGGCCGCTGGCGTCCAGGGCGGTGACTTCCTCGCCGTCGACAATGATCTTGCCGCCAGTGGAATCTTCCAGGCGATTGATCAGGCGCAGCAGGGTACTTTTTCCCGCACCGGAATGGCCAATCAGGCCGAAGACCTGACCGTTCTCAATCGTCAGACTGGTCGGATGCAGGGCGGGGATATCCCTACCGGCGACTCGGTAGGTTTTATGGACGTCTTGAAACTCGATCACGTAGCGAACCTTGTGGGGCGCGTTGGAAAAGGATCAGCGGTTAGCCGGGCGCGCATTTTAGCCTGTCCCGTATAGAGGTTCTTAGCATTTATTTGCGATCGGACCTGTCATTTGGCAATAACGCGATCAAAGGCCATAAAAAAGGAACACGGCCAAACGGCATCGGTCACTCATTAAGCCACTTGAAATACCGGGGTCATGCACCTGCGGTATCGAACTCAGATTCCTGGCCAAGGCGAGGAACGCAAAGAGGAGTCATGCCTGATGAGTACCAAGAAGCCCACAGTCAACAAGAGCCAACTGGCCGGGACCGACACGCTGGATCGCGGCAACACCAACGCCAAGCTCGAGAGCCTGGAGCAATTTCGTTCCGACGCCACCGAACAAGCGCTGCGTACCAACCAAGGCGTGAAAATCGCCGATAACCAGAACACTCTGCGTGTTGGCGCTCGCGGCCCCTCGCTGCTGGAAGACTTCATCATGCGTGAAAAAATCACGCATTTTGACCATGAACGCATCCCGGAACGCATCGTTCACGCCCGGGGCACCGGCGCCCATGGTTATTTTCAGAGCTATGACGCGCACTCGGCATTGACCAAAGCCGGTTTCCTACAAGATCCGAGCAAGAAAACCCCGGTATTCGTGCGTTTTTCCACGGTGCAAGGGCCACGGGGTTCCGGCGACACCGTGCGGGACGTGCGTGGCTTTGCGGTGAAGTTCTTCACCGACGAAGGCAACTTCGACCTGGTGGGCAACAACATGCCGGTGTTTTTCATTCAGGACGCGGTGAAATTTCCGGACTTTGTCCACGCGGTAAAACCCGAGCCCCATAACGAAATTCCTACAGGCGGCTCGGCTCACGACACCTTCTGGGATTTTGTCTCGCTGGTGCCGGAATCGGCCCACATGGTCATTTGGGCGATGTCTGACCGGGCCATTCCAAAAAGCCTACGCACGATGCAGGGTTTTGGCGTGCACACCTTCCGCATGATCAACGCCGAAGGCAAAAGCAGCTTCGTCAAGTTCCACTGGCGCCCTACCGTCGGCACCTGCTCGTTGGTATGGGACGAAGCCCAGAAACTGGCGGGTAAAGATACGGATTACCACCGTCGCGATCTCTGGGAGTCGATCGAGATGGGCGACTACCCGGAATGGGAGTTCGGTGTGCAGATCGTCGCCGAGGAGGACGAGCACAAGTTTGACTTCGACCTGCTCGACCCGACCAAGATCATCCCGGAAGAACTCGTGCCGATCACGCCCCTGGGCAAAATGGTGCTGAACCGCAACCCGGACAACTTCTTCGCCGAAGTCGAACAGGTTGCCTTCTGCCCCGGGCACATCGTGCCGGGCATCGACTTTTCCAATGACCCTTTGCTGCAAGGGCGGCTGTTTTCCTACACCGATACGCAGATCAGCCGACTCGGTGGGCCGAATTTTCATGAGCTGCCGATCAACCGGGCGATCACGCCGGTGCACAACGGCCAGCGTGATGCGATGCACCGCACCACCATCGACAAGGGGCGTGCGTCCTACGAGCCGAACTCCATCGACGGCGGCTGGCCGAAGGAAACCCCGCCCGGCCCGGAAGACGGCGGCTTCGAAAGTTATCCAGAGCGTATCGACGCCCACAAGATCCGCCAACGCAGCGAGTCGTTCGCCGATCATTTCTCCCAGGCGCGGCTGTTCTACAAGAGCATGAGCCCTCATGAGCAGGAGCACATCATCGCGGCCTACAGCTTCGAGCTGGGCAAGGTGGAGCGGGAGTTCATCCGGGCGCGGCAGGTCAATGAGATCCTCGCCAACATCGACCTGGAACTGGCCGGGCGAGTGGCGAAAAACCTCGGGTTGCCGGCGCCCACCGCTGGCACCGTCGATGTGCCCACGCCATCGCTGGAGCAGTCGCCGGCCTTGAGCCAGGCGAACCTGCTGTCCGGCGACATCAAGACGCGAAAAGTGGCGGTGTTGGTGGCTAACGGTGTCGATGGGGCGATCATCGATACGCTCAAGCAGGCCCTGAAGGCCGAGGGCGCCCACGCCAAAGTGCTGGGGCCGACCTCAGCGCCGGTGACGACGGCCGATGGGAAAACGCTGGCGGTGGATGCGTCGATGGAAGGGTTACCGTCGATTGCCTTCGATGCGGTGTTCGTACCGGGTGGCGCGGAATCGATCAAGACCTTGAGTCGGGACGGCGTGGCGTTGCATTACGTGCTGGAGGCCTACAAGCATCTGAAGGCCATTGCGCTTCATGGCGAGGCCCGGCAGTTGCTGGTGGAGTTGAAGCTGGGGGTCGATGCGGGGTTGATCGAGGACGCGGATGCGAGCAATTTTCCGCGGTTTTTTGCGGCCATTGCCCAGCATCGGGTCTGGGGGCGGGAGGCCAAGGCTAAGGGGGTTCCGGCTTGAGGGGTATCTGAAAGAGCTTGGTTTCTAGATAGGACGCTATCGCGGGCAAGCCTTGCTCCCACAGGTCAGCTCTCACAGGGGAACACATTGACCTGTGGGAGCAAGGCTTGCCCGCGATGCTTTTAGGATTTGCGAGGCGTCAGCACCATCTGCGCCGGCACGCTACGCAGAATCTGCTTCTGCAGTTTCAGATCAAACCCCGGATCAAGTTTTTTGACCCGCTTGGTCAGCAACGTCGCCAGCCATGGGTAGTCGTCGGTACGTGGTGCCTGGATGCTGACGTCGCAGTGGAAATTCACCACATCCGTCGCGATGGCGTCCAGTTGCCGGCGAAGTTGCTGCATATCGCCTATGTTCAATGCAATCGTCGTGCTTTCGGCACTCGGGTCGATCAGTTTAGCGACGGGTTTGGCTTCGGCAGCCTTGAGGTCGGCCTCGGCTTTATCCAGGTCGGCCTTGCGGGCTTCGGCAATGGCGCTGTTGACCTCGCCAGTGAGGGCCGGGGCCTTGGGCATCAACGCGCGGGCACGGCTCAGGGCGGTTGCGGCAGCGTTGACATCGCCTTTTTGCAGATCGATCTGGCTGCGCCGCAAATACGCCTCGGCCAGTTGCCGCTGGTAGGGCTCCAGCGCCGGGTCTTCGGGCGACTGGGCTTGCAAGGCGGCCAACTGGTCTTCGGCGGTGGCCAGCTCATTGCTGGCCAGGCTTTGCTCAAGCTGCGCGATGGCCGGGCCCCGGGTATCGGGGGCCTGAGTGACCGGCGGTGTACTTTGGCAGGCGCCCAGCAGCAGGGAAAATGCGACAAGGAGCAGATAACGGGAGGCGAACGGCTTCATTCCTGCGACTCTCTATTTGCGCAAAAAGCGAGCAAGTCTACACCCCTCGACGAGGCAGGACAAAACTCAGCAGAAACAACGCAGCGGCGCTGACCACGATCGACGGGCCGGCCGGGGTGTCCTTGAACCAGGAAAGTGCCAGGCCGCCACACACCGCGAGCATGCCCAGCAGGCTCGCACCCAGGGCCATCTGCTCGGGTGAGCGGGCGTGACGCTGTGCCGCAGCCGCCGGGATGATCAGCAATGAAGTGATCAGCAACACCCCGACGATTTTCATCGCCACTGCAATGACCACCGCAATCAGCAGCATCAGTGCCAACCGCAAACCCAGCACGGGCAGGCCTTCGACACGGGCCAGTTCCTCGTGCACGGTGACGGCCAGCAAGGGACGCCAGAGCGCCACCAGCAACAGCAGCACCGCCGCGCTACCGCCGAGGATCCACGAAAGGTCCGTTGGACTGATCGCCAGCAGGTCGCCGAACAGATAGGCCATCAGGTCAATCCGCACGTCATGCATGAAGCTTAGTACCACCAGCCCGAGGGACAGGGTGCTCGGTGCCAGAATACCCAGCAGCGTGTCGGACGCCAGCGGCTGGCGGTGTTGCAGGGTCACCAGCACCACCGCCAGCAACAGGCAGCCAACGGTCACCGCCACCGCTGGGCTGACGTCCAGCAGAAACCCCAGGGCCACGCCGAGCAACGCTGCGTGGGACAAGGTGTCGCCGAAATAGGCCATGCGCCGCCAGACCACGAACGAACCCAGGGGACCGGCTACGAGGGCGAGTGCCAAGCCTGCGAGCAGGGCGTACAACAGAAAATCAGCCATGCTTGCAGCCATCTCCATGAACATGATTGGAAGCAGAAGGGGCGCTGACCACCGAACCATGCAGGTCATGGGCGTGGTCATGGTGGTGGTGATAAATCGCCAGGCTTTGTGCGTTCTTTCCGAACAGCTCGACGAAGGCCGGATCGCCGCTGACCTGCTCGGGATGCCCGGAACAGCAGACATGGCGGTTGAGGCAGACCACTTGGTCGGTGGTGCTCATCACCAGGTGCAAATCGTGGGAGACCATCAGCACGCCGCAGCCGTGGCGGTCGCGCAGGCGCGTGATCAGGCTGTACAGCTCGGCCTGCCCCGCGACATCGACCCCTTGTACCGGCTCGTCGAGCACCAGCAGCTCAGGCTCGCGCAGCAGGGCGCGAGCAAGCAAGACGCGCTGCATCTCGCCCCCGGAAACACTTTGCACCGGGCTGTCGATCACCTGTTCGGCGCCGACTTCCTTGAGCGCGGCCAAGGCGCGTGCACGGTCCACGCCCGGCACCAGGCGCAGGAAGCGCAGCACGGACAACGGCAGCGTCGGGTCTACGTGGAGTTTTTGCGGCATGTAGCCGACGCGCAACCTGGGCTTGCGCCAGACGCTGCCGCTGTCGGGCTTGAGCAAACCCAGCACGGCGCGCACCAGGGTGGTCTTGCCGGCGCCGTTGGGGCCGATCAAGGTCACGATCTGCCCCGGCTCGACGCTCAGGTGGATGTTGTCCAGCACGCTCTGCCCGGCGAACGTCACGGCCACCTGTTCGAGGCGGATCAACGCATTGCTCATCAGGCCCCCTGGCAGCCGGAGCACAGGCCGACTACCTCGACGGTCTGGGTGTCGACCACGAAGCCGACGTCCTTGGCGCTGGCGATGATGGCATCGCTGATGGACTTCTGTTCCAGCTCGATGGCGGCGTGGCATTCGCGGCAGATCAGGAACTGGCCTTGGTGGGCGTGCTCGGGATGATTGCAGCCGACGAAGGCGTTGAGCGACGAAATGCGATGCACCAGGCCGTTTTCCAAGAGGAAATCCAGGGCCCGGTAGACCGTCGGCGGTGCGGCACGGCGGCGGTCTTGCTCGCTGAGCACCGCGAGGATGTCGTAGGCGCCCAGCGGCTTGTGGCTTTGCCAGACCAATTCCAGCACGCGCCGACGCAGGGCGGTCAGGCGCAACCCTTGGCGCGCGCAGATGGCATCGGCCTCGGACAGCGCGCTGTGCACGCAGTGGGAGTGATCGTGGGGGCGACTGGCAAGGGGTGTAATAGGCATGGGCAGCGACGAGTTTAGTGAGAGACGTTATTATGTTACCCGTTCTCGCCTCTACGAGTGGTCATCGTGTCCCGATTTTTTTCGCTCTTTGTCGCTTTTGTCGCAAGTTTTCTGCTGATTGGCTCGGCCCAGGCCGACGTCAAGGTGCTCACCAGCATCAAGCCGCTGCAACTGATTGCCGCCGCCGTGCAGGACGGCGTGGCGGTTCCAGAGGTGTTGCTGCCGCCAGGGGCTTCGCCGCATCACTATGCGTTGCGGCCATCGGATGTTCGCAAGGTGCAGTCGGTGGACCTGCTTTATTGGATCGGCCCCGATATGGAAGGCTTTCTGCCGCGGGTGCTCAACGGTCGCACGCTGCCCTCTGTTGCCATCCAGGACTTGCCTGGGCTCAAGTTGCGTCACTTCGCCCAGGACAGCGCCTCCCACGAGGACGATGACCATGACGGCGATGAACACGATCACGACCACCGCCCCGGCACCGTGGATGCTCACCTGTGGCTCTCGCCGCTCAATGCACGAGTGATCGCGGCCAAAATGGCCGCTGACCTGAGCGCGGCGGATCCGGCCAACGCGGCCCGCTATCAAAGCAACCTCAAGGGCTTCAACCAGCGTCTTGATGCCTTGGATGTGCGCCTGAAGGCGCGCCTGGCCGGGGTCGCGGGCAAGCCGTATTTCGTGTTCCACGAGGCGTTCGACTATTTCGAAGACAACTACGGCCTCAAGCACGCCGGGGTGTTCGCCGTGGCCGCCGAAGTCCAGCCCGGTGCCCAGCATGTGGCGGCAATGCGCACGCGCTTGCAAGCGGTGGGCAAGACCTGCGTCTTCAGCGAACCGCCCCTGCGCCCGCGCCTGGCCGAAACCCTGGTGGCCGGGTTGCCGGTGAAATTGGCGGAACTGGATGCACTGGGTGGCTATACCCCGGCGACGGCGCAAGGGTATGAGCAGTTGTTGGAGAAGCTGGGCAATGATCTGGCGGGGTGCCTGGAGTCGCTGTAACTCCCACCGCAGAACTGTGGGAGCAAAGCTTGCTCGCGACATAGGCGACTCGATTTCTGAAGGATTTCATCGCCTTCATCGCGGGCAAGCCTTGCTCCCACAGGTAAAGTCGCTTACTGCTGTGGGAGCAAGACTTGTCCGCGATGCTGTTTAAAGGGCGAACGGCAACAACGCGCTGACCTTCTGCCGCTGCGCCAAGCGCTGCTGGAATTCCATCGGATCGTGAATCAACACATCCTGTCCGGCAAAGGATTCAGCGGCGATCAACCGCGACAGCCAGAACCGCACGCACGCCACGCGCAGCATGGTTGGCCATAACTCGGCTTCGGCGGCAGTGAACGGTCGCAGCGCCGCATAGGCCCCCAACAACGCCCGCGCCCGCGCGCCATCGAGCACGCCGTCGTCGTCCGAGCACCAGTCGTTCAAGGCAATGGCCACGTCATACAGCATCGGCCCGGAGCAGGCGTTGTAGAAGTCGATCAGCCCGGTCAGGTGCGTGCCTTCGAACATCGCGTTGTCGCGAAACAGATCGGCATGGATGTTGGCGCGCGGCAGCGCCAGGATGCCGACCTTTTGCAGAACGATTTCATCCAGCGCCGCTTCCAGCAACCGGCGCGGCGCGGCGTCGAGGTGCGAGAGCAGCTTGGCGCCCTCCTCCTGCATCCAGTCCAGGCCGCGATCGGTCTTGCGCTTGATCATGTTGCCTTGGGTCGCCAAGTGCAGATGCGCCAGCAACTCGCCAACCTGGGCGCAATGCTGGGCGTTGGCCTGCTTGATGTGCTTGCCGGCCAGGCGCGGTTGCAGCAGCGCCGGCTTGCCCGCCAGTTCCCGCAGCGCGACGCCGTCGGTGGTGCGCAAGGCGTAAGGCACCGGCAGGTCGGCGTCATGCAGCACGTCCAGCAGTTCGATGAAGAACGGCATTTCCTGCACCGGGCCGCGCTCGACCAGGGTCAGGACGAATTCGCCCTGTTCCAGGCTGATAAAGAAATTGGTGTTTTCGCTGCCGGCGGCGATCCCCTGGAAATCAAGCAGGCGGCCAAGCCCATAAGGGGCGAGAAAGGTTTCCAGCTCGGGCCGAGCCAGGGGCGTGAACACAGACATGGTTAAAACTGCCAGTACGGGCGCCCTTCAGCGGGCGCCGGTTGAAGTGCAGAGCGGCATTACCACTCAAAGATTTTCCACGATGGAATCAGCATATCCGGCTGATCCGAGCGGATGAAGTTTGCATCGGTACCGTCAGCGCGCACCAGGAAATAAGGCTTGCCATTCTTGGGCGTGACCTTGATCGCGTACAAGAAGCCGTTTTGCCGATACTCCTGAATGGTTTTATCTCCTTCGGTCCGGATGGTGACGTCCGGGTCTGCCGAGGGTGCGTCATCCGCCGCCATGACGGCCAACGGGGTGATTGCAAACAAGCCAGCCAGTAACAGGCGATTGAGTGTGCGCATGATAACCTTGTCCCTTTGTCGTCAACGGTCCCGCTATTCTAGCCCCGGACCCGCCGAAAAGGTTGATCCTGCTCATGAGCCAAGCCCCCCTCGTCCTGGTGGACGGTTCTTCTTATCTGTACCGCGCCTTTCATGCGCTGCCACCGCTGACCACGTCCAAAGGCCTGCCGACCGGTGCGGTCAAGGGCGTGTTGAACATGCTCAAGAGCCTGCGCAAGCAGTATCCGGACAGTCCGTTCGCCGTGGTGTTCGACGCCAAGGGAGGGACGTTTCGCGATGCGCTGTACGCCGAATACAAGGCCAACCGCCCGAGCATGCCCGACGACATGCGCGTGCAGATCGAGCCGCTGCATGCCAGCGTCAAGGCCCTGGGCTTCCCGCTGCTGTGTGTGGACAACGTCGAGGCCGATGACGTGATCGGCACCCTGGCCCGCCGCAGCGCGGCGGCTAACCGCCCTGTGGTGATCTCCACCGGCGACAAGGACATGGCGCAGTTGGTCGACGGGCACATTACCTTGGTCAATACCATGACCGGTAGCGCCCTGGACGTGGCTGGCGTGAAGGAGAAGTTTGGCGTCGCTCCCGAGCAGATCATCGATTACCTGGCGTTGATGGGCGATTCGTCCGACAACATCCCGGGCGTTCCCGGTATCGGGCCGAAAACCGCGTCTGGCCTGTTGGTGGGCGTCAATGGCGGCCTGACCGAGCTGTACGCGCAACTGGACATCGTCGCCACCCTGCCGATCCGTGGCGCCAAGACCCTGGCCGCCAAGCTTGAAGAGCACAAGGAAATGGCGTTCCTTTCCTACGAGCTGGCGACGATCAAGGTCGACGTGCCTTTGGATATTGGCCTTGACGACCTGCAAATGGGCCCGCCGGATCACGAGAAGCTCGCCGAGCTGTACACCCTGCTGGAATTCAAGAGCTGGTTCGAAGACAACCAGCGGGACGCCAAGCGTGCCGGCCAGGAGATCGTCGAAGTTGCCGAAGAACAGCCGGGTGCCACCGAGGCTAAATATGAGGTCATCCTTGATCAGGCGAATTTCGATGCCTGGTTAGCCAAGCTCGATAAAGCGCCGCTGTTTTCCTTCGTCACCGAAACCAATGGCGGCGATGCCCAGCACTCACAACTGGTGGGCTTGTCGTTCGCCGTGGCCCCTTTCGAGGCGGCCTACATCCCGCTGACCCATTCCTACATGGGCGTGCCGGAGCAACTGGACCGCGACACGGTGCTCAAGGCCCTCAAGCCCCTGCTGGAAAACCCGAACAAGCTCAAGGTCGGCCAGCACGCCAAGTTCGAAACCAACATCCTGGCCAACTGCGCCATCGGTGGCGATCAGGGCAATGGCATCCTGGTCCAGGGCATCGCCTTCGACACCATGCTTGAATCCTATGTGCTGGACTCCACCGCGACCCGCCACGACATGGACAGCCTGGCGCTCAAGTACCTGGGCCAAAGCAAGACCGATTTCCAGGACATCGCAGGCAAAGGCGTCAAACAGCTGACTTTTGACCAGATCTCCCTGGAACTGGCCGGCCCTTACGCCGCCGAAGACGCCGACGTGACCTTCCGCCTGCACCAGGCCTTGCAGGAAAAGCTGGCCGCCACGCCAAGCCTGGGCACGGTGCTCAACGACATTGAAATGCCGTTGATGCCGGTCCTGGCGCGCATCGAGCGCCAGGGTGCGCTGGTCGATGCCAACCTGCTGGGCGTACAAAGTGTCGAGTTGGGCGAGAAACTGGTGGCGCTGGAGCGTGAGGCGTTTGCCATCGCCGGCGAGGAATTCAACCTGGGTTCGCCGAAGCAATTGGGCGTGATCCTGTACGAAAAACTTGGCTTGCCGGTGCTCAGCAAAACCGCCAAGGGCCAGGCGTCCACCGCCGAAGCGGTGCTCGCCGAATTGGCGGAGCAGGATTACCCGCTGCCCAAGGTGCTGATGCAGTACCGCTCGCTGAGCAAGCTCAAGAGCACCTACACCGATCGCCTGCCGGAACAGATCAATAGCCGCACCGGCCGCGTCCACACCAATTACCAACAGGCCGTCGCCGCGACCGGGCGCCTGTCGTCCATCGACCCGAACCTGCAGAACATTCCGATCCGCACGGCCGAAGGCCGACGCATCCGCCAGGCGTTCGTCGCACCGAAAGGCTACAAGCTGCTGGCGGCGGACTACTCGCAGATTGAACTGCGGATCATGGCGCACCTGGCCAAGGATGAAGGGCTGCTCCATGCCTTTCGCAATGATCTGGATGTGCACCGGGCCACGGCGGCCGAGGTTTTCGGCGTTGAGCTGGAGGCGGTCACCCAGGACCAGCGCCGCAGTGCCAAGGCGATCAACTTCGGCTTGATCTACGGCATGAGCGCGTTCGGCCTGGCCAAGCAGATCGGCGTCGACCGCAAGCAGTCCCAGGCTTACATCGACCGCTACTTCGCCCGCTACCCGGGTGTGCTGGCGTACATGGAACGCACCCGCGCCCAGGCGGCCGAGCAAGGTTTTGTCGAAACTATTTTCGGTCGCCGGCTGTACCTGCCGGACATCAACGCGAAAAACCCGGCCCTGCGCAAAGGTGCCGAGCGCACCGCCATCAACGCGCCGATGCAAGGCACGGCGGCCGACATCATCAAGAAAGCCATGGTGGCTGTGGACCGCTGGCTGACGACGTCCGGGCTGGATGCCAAGGTCATCCTGCAGGTACACGACGAACTGGTACTGGAAGTGCGTGAAGACCTGGTCGACCAGGTGCGCGAGGAAATCCGCCAGCACATGAGCGCCGCCGCCACGCTGGACGTGCCACTGCTGGTGGAAGTGGGCGTGGGCAACAATTGGGATGAGGCGCACTGAGTCGCAGTGCCCTGAAGCCTGCGAGAGACCCGTGGCGAGGGAGCTTGCTCCCGCTTGAGTGCGAAGCGCTCACAAAAATTTTTGGGGCGGCTGCGCCACCCAGCGGGAGCAAGCTCCCTCGCCACATTAAACTCGTCAGTCGAGGTAGGGCTTCTTTTGGTTCGGAAAACGCCTACGGATATTTCCAAAAATAATCTGAACTAAACCCCTGAATTGCCACTCAGAGATTTTGAATGGCTGGTGAAGCCCTTCAATGCTCCTATGTTGTGTTAAGTGTTGGCAGATATCTGGACCCCGCCCTAGCGGTCCGGAACTTGGACCCCGAACTTCCCCCTCCCCATAAGAAGTCCGGGGTTTTTTTTGCCTGCGATTTGGCTTATTCCGCCTCTTCGCTGCCCTTGTCCGCCAATTCCATCCAGTCGGCCAGCACCGTGTAGGCTTCTTCCAGGCCCATGCGCTTGGGCGCCGAGAACAGTTGGATGGTGATCGCCTCGCCCCAGCCTTTGCGAATGTCCGACTGCACTTTGAGCAGGGTATTTTTGGCCGCGCCGTAGGTGAGCTTGTCGGCCTTGGTCAACAGGATGTGCATCGGCATGCCGCTGGCGACGGCCCAATCGAGCATCAACAGGTCGAAGTCGGTCATCGGATGGCGAATGTCCATCATCAGGATCAGGCCTTTCAAACTCTCGCGGCTGCCCAGGTAGGCTTCCAAGTGACGCTGCCAGTGTTGCTTGAGCGGGATCGGTACCTTGGCGTAACCGTAGCCGGGCAGGTCGACCAAACGCCGTTCATCGTCTAGCTTGAAGAAGTTCAAGAGCTGTGTGCGACCCGGGGTTTTCGAGGTGCGTGCCAGGCTTGCATGGGTCAAGGTGTTCAGCGCGCTGGATTTGCCGGCATTGGAACGCCCGGCAAAAGCCACTTCAAAGCCTTCATCGTCAGGGCATTGATCGACTTTGGCGGCGCTGAGCATGAAGGTGGACTGTTGGCACAGGCCAAGGATGGGGTTCTTCAGTTGCATGGGATTTCCGATGTGGGCGGCGTCGGGAATGGACGCGGCAAGCTGTGTCGTTTCCGTTTCAGTGACGCCAGTATATAATGCCGCAGATTTTGTGTGCGCTTTGTCCCAGCGTAGGATGAAGCTCACGGGAGCGACCGACCGAAATTGCGCATTAGAACGCAGCTCGTTCCCAACCCTGAAAAGGTCGTTTTATGACGAAATGGCTGCTAGCTGCCGGTGTCTTGATGCCGCTTTACAGCGCTCAGGCTACACAGGATCCGGAAGCTGTGTACAACCGTGTTTGTGGTGCCTGTCATTCCGGCCAACTCCCCCTGGCGCCCCGCAAGGGCGATCAGGTAGCTTGGACGCCGAGGTTGGCGAAAGGTATGGAGACGCTGGTGCAACACGTGACCCAGGGTTTCAAGGCGATGCCGCCGCGTGGTTTGTGCATGGACTGCAGTGCCGAGGATTACCGAGCCATCATCCAGTGGATGAGCGAGTGAACCCGGTCCATAACTCTTTAACCCTTAGCCGTAGTTGGATTAGCTGATGAACAAACTGATCGTGAGTCTGCTGTTGACCTTGGGGATATCCGGCGTAGCCCACGCCGCTGGCGATGCCGCTGCCGGTCAGGCGAAAGCGGCCGTATGCGGGGCCTGCCACGGCCCGGATGGCAATAGCATGGCGCCCAACTTTCCGAAACTGGCGGGCCAGGGCGAGCGTTACCTGAACAAGCAACTGCACGACATCAAGTCCGGCAAGCGCACGGTGCTGGAGATGACCGGCCTGCTGACCAACCTGAGCGATCAGGACCTGGCGGACATCGCAGCCTACTTCGCCAGCCAGAAAGGCAGTGTCGGCGCCGCCGATCCGAAGCTCGTGGCCCGTGGTGAAGCGCTCTTTCGCGGTGGCAACCTGGACAAAGGGCTTCCAGCCTGCACAGGCTGCCACTCGCCTGACGGCAAAGGCAACGCTGCAGCCGGCTTCCCACACTTGGGCGGCCAGCATGCCCAGTACGTCGGCAAACAGTTGACCGACTTCCGCAAAGAAGAAGGCGGCCGGACCAACGACGGCGACAGCAAACCGATGCAGAGCATCGCCAAAAAGCTGAGCGACGAAGATATCGCCGCGGTATCCAGCTATATCCAGGGCCTGCACTGAGGCCTTTGGCTGGCGTTGCGAGGGGCGTACATCCCTTGCAACGTTAACGCTCGATTAATCTGTCGATGCAAGCATCAAAAGGGTGGCTTTGGCCGCCCTTTTTTGTGGCCGCTGCCGTTACACTAGAGAACTTGAACCCGCCACGGCCTGTCTTAGAAACAGGTCTCGCGAGGCCCCCTCATTGTCCAGGAGTAAAGCATGCGTAATCTGATCATCAGCGCCGCGTTCGTCGCCGCCAGCCTGTTCGGCGTCACTGCCCAAGCGGCTGAAAAGCCCGCCGCACCCTATGTCGAATTGACCAACCCTGTTGCGGTGGCGGTGCCTGGCAAGATCGAAGTCGTGGAGCTGTTCTGGTACGGCTGCCCGCATTGCTACGCTTTTGAACCGGTGATCAACCCATGGGTCGAGAAACTGCCTTCGGACGTTAATTTCGTGCGCATCCCCGCCATGTTCGGCGGCCCATGGGACGCCCACGGCCAGATGTTCCTGACCCTTGAAGCCATGGGCGTCGAGCACCAGGTTCACGCCGCGGTATTCAACGCGATCCAGAAAGAAGGCAAGAAGCTGGTCAAGAAAGAAGACATGGCCGATTTCCTCGCCACCCAGGGCGTCGACAAGGACAAGTTCCTCGCCACGTTCGACTCCTTTGCCATCCAGGGCCAGATCAAGAAGGCCCGGGAGCTGGCGAAGAAATACGAGATCACTGGTGTACCGACCATGATCGTCAACGGCAAGTATCGCTTTGACATCGGCTCTGCCGGCGGTGCCGAACAAGCGCTGCAACTGGCCGACCAGCTGGTCGCCAAAGAGCGGGCGGCCAACAAGGCTGCTGCCAACTAAGCGCGGCCCACGCCCATGGCCCGCTGGAGCACCGAACGCATCGTTGGCCTGCATGAACCGCGGGTCAACGAGCATCACGTCATGTCCACGGGCCTGCCTGGCGACAGCCGCTTGCGGCTGCTCAGCTTCAATATCCAGGTGGGCATCAGCACCGAGCGCTACCGGCATTACCTGACTCGCGGCTGGCAACATTTGCTGCCGCACACCGGGCGTGCCGGTAACCTGCAGAAAATCGGCGACCTGCTCAAGGATTTCGACCTGGTTGCCCTGCAAGAAGCCGATGGCGGAAGCTTGCGCTCGGGCTACGTCAACCAGGTGGAACACCTGGCCCAATTGGGTGCCTTTCCCTACTGGTACCAGCAACTCAATCGCAACCTCGGACGCCTCGGCCAGCACAGCAATGGTGTGTTGAGTCGCTTGCGCCCGTGGGCGATCGAAGACCATCCGTTGCCCGGACCCAAGGGCCGCGGGGCGATCCTCGCGCGTTTCGGCGAAGGTCCCGAGGCGCTGGTCGTGGTCATGATGCACCTGGCGCTCGGGGCGCGTACCCGGACGATGCAGCTGGCATACATTCGCGAGCTGATCGGCGGCTACAAGCACCAGGTGTTGATGGGCGACATGAACACCCATGCCACCGATTTGCTGCAGACGTCGCCCCTGCGCGATCTCGGTCTGCTTGCGCCACAACTGGAAGCGACATTTCCCAGCTGGCGCCCCCAGCGCTGCCTGGACCATATCCTGTTGAGCCCGACCCTGACCCTCGAACGCGTCGAGGTGCTGGCCCAACCCATTTCCGATCACCTGCCGGTCGCGGTAGAAATTCGTTTGCCAGGTTCGCTCACGGCCGATGCATTCCCCGCGCTGAGTCCTGCCCCTCGCGGATCCGATGAATGAGCGACGACGCCGAACGCTGGAGAGAGAAATACCTCAAGAGTATCGAACAGCAGGAAAAGCTCGAGCGCCGCTGGGAGGCTCGGCTCGACTTGCTGCGGCGTGGCCTGGTGCGCAGCACCCTGGCCGCCGAGGGCACTGACCGGGCTGTCGATCAATGCATGAAAGAGATGCGCGAGGTGGTGCGCACCGATGACATGGATGCTGGCCTCGCTGCCCTGCTGCCGCGCCTGGAAAAAGCCGTGCTCGATTCCGAGCAACGCCGCGAAACCCGGGTCGAGCAAACGAGCACCGCGTTGATCGCCCTGGTTGCCCAGTTGCAGAGCCTGCCGCTGCCCAAGGAAGTCAGCCGGGCGCTGAAGAAGTTTGCCAAGCAACTGGAGGATCGGGCCGGCCAGGCTCGGGAGATTCCGCTGCTGCTCAGCGAATTGAGCGGTTTGCAAGGCAAGGCACTCAATGCCTTGGATGCCCCTGTCGAACCGAGTCGCCCTAGCCTGCTGCAACGGCTGTTTGGTGGCCAAGGCCATGAGGACGCGACGCCCCAACCCCACGAGCCAAACCAGGCCAGCGTGGCGCCTGCGTCAGAAACGGCCCTGCCTGTAGCCGTGGCGCCGGCAACGACCGCAGAATCCGCAGCACCAGCACCAGCACCAGCACCAGCACCAGCACCAGCACCAGCACCAGCACCGCAGCCATCGGTGGCAGAGCAAGCGCCAGCGTTGGAGGCGGCGCCCGAAGCGGTTGCCCTGACTGCGCCGCAGATCCAGATCGCTCCAGCGCCCGCTCCAACACCTGCGGCCGAAGTGGTTCAGCCCGCCAGTGAAGCGGACGACGAAGCAACCGAGCCCGAGCCGCTGCCGTCGCCGGTCGCCGAAGAACCTCCGAGTGCGGCGCCCACACTCGAGAATCCCGACGAGCTGATGCCCCAGGAGCCTAGCCAGGCCCTGCCCGTCCCCTCGCCGCCGCCCGCGGAGCTCGATGAGCCCCTGGCGGCCGTCGATGTGGCTGACGCCCAATACGCCCTGCCCGACTCGCCGGAGCCGTCCTACAGCTCGGTCGCCAAGCATATCGAAGACACGCTGTTGGGCCTCTTGGGCGACCTGACCTTGCCCGAGCGTCATCGACCACAAGCCGAAGCCATGTGTGAGCGTCTGCGAAATGGCTTGAACTGGTACGAATTGTTGCCGATCCTCGATGATCTGGCCGTGCTGATGCTGGCCATCACGGACTCCGGCCAGCATGAATTCGAAGCGTACCTGCAGCGCCTCAATGATCGGCTCGAGTCATTCCAGAGCAGTCTGCAGGCCGCCAGTGAAGACCACGCCGAAAACCTGTCCGCCTCCAGGGAAATGGACACCCAGATTCGTGAGAAGGTGGACGGCCTGCAAAGCAGCGTGAAGGAAGCCGATGACCTGGAAAGCCTCAAGCAGGTGCTCGAGAATCACCTCGAAGGCTTGCTCGGCACCATGGACCACCACCGCCAGCAACGCGATCAACGCGAGCAGGAGGTCTCGGCTCGCCTGAAAAGCCTGGCCGATCGCGTTGCGCTGATGGAGCAGGATGCCCAGGTCGTGCGGGAGAATCTCGAGGAACAGCGGCAAAAAGCCCTGATCGATCCGCTCACCGGCCTGCCCAACCGCGCCGCCTGGTCCGAGCGCCTGGAGCATGAAGTCGCCCAGTGGCAACAACACGGCAACAGCTTGCTGCTGGCTATGCTCGATCTCGATCATTTCAAGCGCATCAATGACAACTATGGCCATCTGGCCGGTGACCGGGTGTTGAAACTCATCGCCTCGGTCCTGCGCAAACGCCTGCGTGGCGGCGATTTCATTGCGCGTTTTGGTGGCGAGGAGTTTGTGCTGCTGGTGCCCAATACCTCCCTGACGGCCGGCGCCAAGCTGGCCGAGGCGCTGCGCCTGGCCATCGAAGCCTGTCCGTTTCATTTCAAAGGCGAGCCGGTGACGGTGACGGTATCCATTGGCCTGACCGCCTTCAAACCAGGCGAACACAGCGATTTGGTGCTTAAAAGAGCCGATCAGGCGCTTTATCGGGCAAAAAATTCCGGGCGCAACCATGTGGAATTAGGCTAAGGGCTAATTGTTCCAATTTGTTTAATATCGCCGCGCGCACCGGATCATCGCGAGGCGATACGTTACACTGTTGCATTACCTCCAGTACGTATTGCCTTCCACCATGAAATTTTTCTCGCTCATTGTTTCTTTATTTATCCTGGCCGGCTGCACCAGCGGCCCGCGATTCGACACCAGCCATCCATCCGTCAACCATGACAACCGTATCCAATTCGTGGTGGTGCATTACACCTCGGCTTCCCTGGAGCGCTCACTGGCCCTGCTGACTCATGGCGAAGTCAGTTCCCATTACCTGATCGGCGACGATAAAGACGCGACCCTCTACAAACTGGTGGATGAAAGCCGACGCGCCTGGCACGCCGGGGAAAGTGAATGGGAAGGCCGGACCTGGCTCAATTCCAGTTCCATCGGCATCGAAATCGTCAATCCGGGTTATGTCGACACGCCCACCGGGCGCCTCTGGTACCCCTACAGCGAAGCCCAGGTCCAGGCCTTGATCGTATTGCTCAAGGACATCATCCAGCGCAACGGGATCAACCCGCGCAGCATCATCGGCCACAGCGACATCGCGCCCCTGCGCAAACTCGATCCGGGCCCGCTGTTCCCTTGGAAGCGCCTGGCGCAAGCCGGCTTGGGGGTCTGGCCGGACGAACAGGCCGTGGCCCGCCAGCAGGCCGTCTTCGCGCCACAGCTGCCGCCTGCCAGTTGGTTCCAGGCCGAGCTGGCC
Source organism: Pseudomonas sp. St316 (assembly GCF_018325905.1). Classification (NCBI taxonomy): domain Bacteria; kingdom Pseudomonadati; phylum Pseudomonadota; class Gammaproteobacteria; order Pseudomonadales; family Pseudomonadaceae; genus Pseudomonas; species Pseudomonas sp. St316. Next base: position 60,630 of record NZ_AP021901.1, read on the forward strand.
CGCCTGGGCTACCCGACGCCGCAGACCGGTGAGTGGGACGTCGCCACCCACCATGTGCTGGCCGCCTTCCAGATGCACTACCGACCGACCCGCTTCGATGGCACGCCGGATGCGCAAAGCGCGGCGATCCTGCAGGTGCTCAACCAGACAAAATAATGACGCCCGTCTGACGAATCGGGCCAAATCCAAATCAGAAGCTATAACTCATTGGTAACTTTCGGATTACCCATGATGACGGCTGCCCGCGAAACCCTACACAGCTGGCTCCATCGCCCCGCTTTCCTGGCGATGGTGGCAACTGCCCTAAGTACTGTCCTGTTGCTGGCGGGGAGTCTGCTCGTGGTCGTGCAGCAGATCCAGCAGCGTGAAAGCGACCAGATGAATGCCCAGGGCGAGCGCTTTCTGCAGCGCCTGGAACAGCTGTTCGGGCAACTGCGTGAAAGCCTCGATGACCTGCAAAACCAGCCGTTGCGCGGATGCGACGACGACATGATCGCCACATTGCGACAGGTCAGCTTCAACTACCGCTTTGTCTATGAGGCGGAGTATATCGATGGCAGCGGCGTCTGCTCCAATCGTCCACGCCAGAGCGGATTGCCAGTGACCCGCCCGCCCGATATCCGCGGGCCGACCTACAATTACTGGCTCAACACCACCACAGAGCCCGACGAAGACCGCGCGGCCTTGATGCTGGGGCGCGGCAACTTTCGGGTGGCCACGTCCCGCGGGCATTTGACCGATGTGGTCGATTTACCACCGGGCAGCAGCCTGCTGGTCGTCCTGGATAACGGTAAACGGGCCATTCCCGTGCTCGGGACGGACCAGCACTGGCCGCCGGTCGAGCCTTGGCCACCGAAAAGCCACAGTGCCTTGCAAGTGACACAGAACCGGCTGATCTATCGAATGCCGACCGACAGCCCGGTCTATCAACTGGTGCTGATCGCCCAGCGCAACGGTTTTCAGGTTCCGACCAATGCCTGGTGGATGCTGCCCATCAGCCTGATGCTGGGCTTGGGGATTGGTTTCCAGGTGTTTCTGCTGGCGCGCCAGCGCCAGTCCATGGACGCCGAACTGCATGGGGCCATCCGGCGTGGTGAATTGCAGGTGCTTTACCAGCCGATTTTCGACCTGAGCAGTCGCAACTGCGTCGGGGCTGAGGCCTTGCTGCGCTGGCGACGACCGGACGGCACCCTGACCAGCCCGGACCTGTTTATCCCGATGGCCGAGAACACCGGGCAGATCCGCCAGATCACCGATTTCGTGCTGCAGCGGCTGTTCGATCAATTGGGCCAGCTGTTGCGGGCCAATCCGCAGCTGTATATCTCGGTGAATCTGGCGGCCTGCGATGTGATGGTGCCGCGTATTGGTGAGGTGATCGCCCGCCTGTTGGCGCTGCATCGCGTGTCGGCGCACCAGATTGCCTTCGAAGTGACCGAGCGTGGGTTGGTCGATGTGTTGGTCGCCCGGGATAACCTGCAATCGCTGCGCGACGTCGGGCATCAGGTGTTGATCGACGATTTCGGTACTGGTTATTGCAGCCTGGCCTACCTGCAAACCCTGCCGGTGGACTGCTTGAAAATCGACAAGGCCTTTATCGACGCCTTGGGCCACGATGCCGCCAGCAGCGGCGTGGCCCCGCATATCATTCGCATGGCCCATGCGTTGCAACTCAAGGTGATCGCCGAAGGCATCGAGCATGAAGCCCAGGCTTCCTATTTGAGCAGCGAAGGGGTGAGGTTCGGCCAGGGCTGGTTGTTCGCCCATGCCCTCAGCGCGGTGCAGCTCATCGAACTGATTACCCGTGGCCGACGCCTGCGTGGCCGCCGCCTAGATGACGAGGCCTGAGTCTCCTCAGGCCATGAGCTCAGACCGCCAGCGCCATGTAGAACTGTGTGCCCTGCCCCGGCCTTGAATAAACGCCCATGCGCCCGCCGTGGAGCTGGACGATCTCCTTGCACAGCGCCAGGCCGAGGCCAGCACCACCCTTCTTGCGTCCGACCTGGACGAAAGGTTCGAAGATCCGTCCCTGCTGGCCGTAGGCAATGCCTTCACCGTTGTCTTCGACACTGATGATCACCCGCTCACCGTGACGCCGGGCTTGCAAGCGGATCTGGCCGTTTTCGGCGGTGTGGCGCAGGGCGTTATCGATCAGGTTATCGAGCACGCGATCCAGTTGCGCAGCGTCGGCATGCAGTCGCGGGAGCGGGCCCTGGATCGCCACGAGCAGCTCGATACCCTTGGTTTTAGCCTGCTCGGCAAACCGCAGCCGGGCCGCTTCCAAGAGCTCGTCGATGGAACAAGGTGCCAGGGTCAGCTTCTGCAGGCCGTTCTGGTAGCGAGAGAAGTTCAGCAGGTCATTGATGAGCTGCATCAGTCGCTGCATTTCTTCGGTGACGGTGTTGAGCAGGTCGGCCTCGCGCGACTCCTCTGGAAAATGAAGGCGCTCCCGTAACAGGCCGAAGGCCATGTGCATGCCCGTCACGGGCGTGCGCAGCTCATGGGAGGCGCGCAAGACGAACTCGCTGCGCACCCGTTCGAAGGCGCGTTGTTCGGTCACGTCATGCAGCACCATGACCGCGCCGAGAATGTGGCCTTGGGTATGACTGACCGGGGTGAGGCTGTAGGTGAGCAGCCGCGACTCGCCATCCACTTCGATGCTCAGGTCTTGCGGCGCGCGCTCCAGGCTTCTACCGCGCAGGACCAGGTGCAATTCTTCATCCAGTTCAAGGCGTCCCAGCGCCTCGCCCAGTCCTTGGCCCAGGCGCTCCTCATCCCAGCCCAATTGACGCTGGGCCACCGGGTTGAGGTGCTCCAGTTGACCTTGGCGGTCGATCATCAGCAAGCCGTCGTCGATGCTGTCGAGCACCGCTTGCAAACGTTGCTGGCCGGCGAGCAGCTCATCGACGTTGGTGGCCTGATGCTCACGCAAGGCCTCGGCCATGACCCCGAAGCGACGGGTCAGGAGATTCAACTCAGCGGCCGAGGAAACGGGTAGCGTAATCTCGAAATTGCCTTGGCCGATGTCGTCCGCCGCTGCGGCCAGTGCCTCGATCGGCGCGCCGAAACGTCGGGCAATGCCATGGGCCGTGATAAACCCGATGATCAGCACCGCAAACCCCACCAACCCCAGCAGTCCGGAAATCCACATCGCGCGTTCACGGGTGCGGTCCTGGGTTTCACTGATGTTGGTCAGGGCCTGGCGATAGCCCTCGATCAACCCGTTGCGCAGCACGTTGAATTTTTCGGTGAGGTCCTTGATGTTCGTGAGCTGGCTCGGCTGCTGGCGAGACGCGGTGAAGGCTTCAAAAAAATCAACGTAGTCGGCCTTGGCCCTGCTGAAGCTGACTGCCGCATCGTCCAGCGCTCGTTCGTGGGCGATGCCTTCGTCGATCAACGCCAGGTATTGCCGCTTGGAGGTCTCCAGCGCGGCCAGATCGGGCTTGTCGTCGAGCATGATCATCAACTGATCGCCGAGGGTCTGGCGCAGCTTGAGGCCCAGGTCCAGCAGGACGAAGTTGTCGCGTACCGATTGTTCCTGGGTGTTGGCCATCTGCATCACGCTGACCAAGCCAAGCACCAGTCCCAGCAAGGCTACGGTGATCAGGGCCGAGATACTGAGAAACAGTCGTGTGCGCAGCTTCATCGCCAGTTTCATAAGGTGCCGCTCACAAGTTGTACTGCTTGCGTTTGCGATACAGCGTGGAGGCATCGATACCCAGGGTCTTGGCCGCCTGGTCGAGGGTGTCGGCCGTGGCCAGCACCGCGCCGATGTGGGCTTTTTCCAATTCGTCGAGGCTCAGTGCTGCGCCGATGCGCGGCGCATTGTTGACCGGTTGCTCGGCCATGCCCAAGTGACTGATTTCGACTTTTTCCTGAGGGCAGATGATGCTGGCGCGCTCGACCACGTTGCGCAGTTCCCGGATGTTGCCCGGCCAGCGATAGCCTAGCAGCGCTTCGCGCGCCTCGTCGCTGAAGGCCCGGGCCGGGCGCGCGTATTCCTTGACGAAGCGGGCCAGGAAGCGGTCGGCCAGGGTCAGGATGTCTTCGGCGCGCTCTCGCAACGGCGGCAGGTGCAGGGTGATGACGTTCAGGCGATACAGCAGGTCTTCGCGAAAGCGTCCGTCGCGCACCATGTCTTCGAGGTTGAGGTTGGTCGCGGCGAGAATCCGCACGTCGGCGCGCCGGGTGACTGGGTCCCCTACCCGCTCATATTCCTTGTCCTGGATGAAACGCAATAACTTGGGTTGCAATGTCAGGGGAAAATCGCCGATCTCGTCGAGAAACAGCGTACCGCCGTCGGCCTGGTTGACCCGGCCCAGCGTACTCTCGCTGGCCCCGGTGAAAGCCCCACGGCTATGGCCGAACAATTCGCTTTCCATCAGTTCAGCGGTCAGCGACGGGCAATTGATCGTGACGCAGGACTTTTTCGCGCGCTTGCTCCAGCCATGGATAGCCCGGGCCAATTCGCCTTTACCGGTGCCGGACTCGCCGAGGATCAGGATGTTGGCATCGGTACTGGCGACCTGGCGCGCGGTTTCCAGGACGACTTTCATCGCCGGGCTGTGGGAGTCGAGGCCGTCCTTGGGCTTGCGCACCTCTCCTTCAAGGGCTTCGAGCCTTGCCGACAGCTGGCGTACTTCCAATTGCTTGGCGGTCGCCAGGCGCAATTGATCGGGGCTGCAAGGCTTGACCAGATAGTCGGCCGCCCCGGCCTGGATCGCATCGACCGCGGTATCGACGGCCGAGTGGGCGGTGACGATGACCACGCGCATCCAGGGCGCCTGGATACGCATTTGTGCCAGGACATCCAGGCCGTTGTCCTCCCCCAGGCGCAGGTCGAGAAAACACAGGTCGAACACCTGGCGCTGCAGGAGTGCGTCGGCCTGGGCGGCGCTGTTGGCAGTGGCGACGCTATAGCCTTCGTCTTCCAGGCAGTATCGGAATGTACGCAGGATGGCGGACTCGTCGTCTACCAGCAGAATGCGGCCTTGGTGCTCAGTGGCGGATTCCATTTTTCCTACGCTCCTTTAATGAATGATGTTGGTTAGTGTCAGAAAAATCGGGCAAGTTGCATGGTCGATTCTGAGGGAATATTACTCACCGAGAATGGCCCTGTGGACGTGTGACTCCTAAAAGACTGATTTGAGTTCCTTTTTTTATGAATCGTCTGGTTCGGACGGTTCTCATCGCCCATTCCGTCAGCTGTGTCTGACAGCCAATTCAAAAACAATCTAACGTCTTTTCTTGCTGATTCGTGCAATACGCACGACTGGCGCCTGCGCCATCGTGCAGGATGCGCTCCCGGCACGTTGCGTTTATTTGTTAACTTATTGATTTTAAAGGTTTTTAGTTGGTAAAAAATCCTGGCACGCCGACTGCAATGCTCTGGTCAACGTGGCGTTAGCGCGCCTCAACCAGATCACCGCACTCGGGTGGGGAGGAATTCCAGGATGAATCGTCAAAGTGTCGCCCAATTGCGCCTCTCTCCCCTGCACATCCAGCAGGGCCTATGGGCTGCCCTGGCGCTGCTGGTCACCCTCGTAACGGGCCAGCAATGGTTGCTCTGGCACGAAAGCCAACAGCCCGAAGCGCCGCAGGTGTCGATTCACCGTGCCCCGCAAACCCATTTCAGCGCCGTCAGTAGCCTTCAAGAAGCGTCCGCTTCAATGCGCATGATGGATGTCGAGCAGGTTCAGCCATTGACCGCCATGCCGCGTGAAGAGCGCTGGGTGTTTTAACCCGATGAACCGGTCGTCCGTTGCGCCGGAACCATCACCGCAAGACCCTCACTAAATAGAAAAGCGTAAGGAGAATCACCATGTTGAGCTGGGCAATTACCTTCCTGATCATTGCCATCATCGCCGCTGTACTGGGCTTCGGTGGTATCGCAGGCACCGCCACGGGCATCGCCAAGATTCTCTTTGTCGTGTTTCTGGTGATGTTCATCGCTTCCTTCTTCTTTGGCCGTCGTGGCCGAGGCTGACCATGAGCGTTTCACTCAAGGGACTGGCCGCCGCCCTGTTGCTGGGCGGCAGTGCCATGGCAATGGCTGCCAATGATGGGCAGATGCGCGTCAACCAGTTGCTGGAGGCCGACCCGCAATACCGCGAGACCTGGCAGCACGTCGTGAAAAAAGAAGAACGCCTGCCCGAATGGGTGATGAACCTGTCGGGCGATTCGGAGCAAATGAATGCTGTCGAGGAAGATGGCGACAAGTATTTGGTGGGACCGCTGTGTGAAACCCAGGCAACGTGTCGCAGCAAGCGCCTGATCGTCGCCTTCAGTTTCGACAAGGACGAGGCCTATGCCATGTTGGTGGAGGTCCCCGCCGGGCTGCCGGCCGACAAGTCCCCGACGCGGCATGCCGACTACCGATTCCTCGGCAAGCCCGATGAAGGTATGCAGAAACTGTTAATGGAACAACTCAAGAAAGATCCGAACTGGTACTGATTCTGAAAATGGGAAAAGCAGTCCTGCTTTTCTCTGCTGCACAGCCCGAGGAGGGCCGGTGCATGACCAGGGGGCTGGGACGTTCTGACCGATGAGGGTCGGAGTGACCTACGGGCACAAGGAGTGCCTGCGAAAGGGCCGGGTCAGGTAAAAGCTGCGACGCAAGTTCGCAAGGCCATCACGGCTTGGCGGACTTGCGTAGAGCTTTTTGTTCGCACAATGCGTGCGCCAGAGCGGTGGGTGGATTCACCGCGGCAATTGGCTCAGCGATGCGGCATTTTGTCTCCTCCCGCCGATTTTTTCCCCTTTCCCCAACCGTATATCGGAGAATGCCGGGGCAATTTCTCTCTTGGGCCGCGTCCCGATTCGCTGCTGTTTCATCGGTTCCCCACGTTTGCGAGAGAAAGCCCAGCACGCTGAAATGGCCGGTTCACGGCACTTATGCCTGCATAAATGTCGTATCCGAACCGCTTGGAAGGCGGGTTTCGTTTGAAAAATCTCATGCCGATTCGGCATAGGGTAGGCGTTTACGGCATTAGACGAGCCCCCCTTGCATCGCAATAGTTGCGCCTTTTTTCGCCTGCCAGTAAGCCGCTAACGCGCTCGGGGTGACCTTATACGGGGGCAGGGGCGCGAATGTTTTTCGTCATCGACGATCCGTTCGCGCCCCTGTCCGAGTCCAACTGAAGTAAGGGTAACGATATGAAGAAGGCACGACTAAGCCTCGCCTGGCAGATCCTCATCGGTCTGGTGCTCGGGATTGCATTGGGCGCGCTGCTCAACCATTTCAGTGCCGAGAAGGCCTGGTGGATCAGCAACGTGCTGCAACCGGCGGGCGATATCTTTATCCGTCTGATCAAGATGATCGTGATCCCGATCGTGATTTCTTCGTTGATCGTCGGCATTGCCGGGGTCGGTGATGCCAAGAAGCTCGGGCGCATTGGTCTCAAGACCATCCTTTACTTCGAAGTCGTCACCACCATCGCCATCGTCGTCGGCCTGCTGTTGGCCAACTTCTTCCACCCGGGCAGCGGCATCGACATGAGCACCCTGGGCACGGTAGATATTTCCAAGTACCAGGCCACGGCGGCGGAAGTCCAGCATGAGCATGCGTTCATCGAGACCATTCTCAACCTGATCCCATCCAATATCTTCGCCGCCGTCGCCCGTGGCGAGATGCTGCCGATCATTTTCTTCTCGGTATTGTTCGGCCTGGGCCTGTCCAGCTTGCAATCGGACCTGCGCGAACCGCTGGTGAAAATGTTCCAGGGCGTGTCGGAAAGCATGTTCAAGGTCACCCACATGATCATGAACTACGCCCCGATCGGCGTGTTTGCCCTGATCGCGGTAACGGTCGCCAACTTCGGCTTCGCGTCGCTGCTGCCGCTGGCGAAACTGGTGATCCTGGTTTACGTCGCCATCGCCTTCTTCGCCTTCGTGGTGCTGGGCCTGATCGCCCGCCTGTTCGGCTTCTCGGTGCTCAAGCTGATGCGCATCTTCAAGGATGAGCTGGTGCTGGCCTATTCCACCGCCAGTTCCGAAACCGTGCTGCCGCGCGTGATCGAGAAGATGGAAGCCTACGGCGCGCCGAAAGCCATCTGCAGTTTCGTGGTGCCCACCGGTTATTCGTTCAACCTCGACGGTTCGACCCTGTACCAGAGCATCGCGGCGATTTTCATTGCCCAGCTCTACGGCATCGACCTGTCCATCAGCCAGCAATTGCTGCTGGTGCTGACCTTGATGGTCACCTCCAAAGGCATCGCCGGTGTGCCGGGCGTTTCGTTCGTGGTGCTGCTGGCCACCTTGGGCAGTGTGGGCATTCCGCTGGAAGGCCTGGCCTTCATCGCCGGTGTCGACCGCATCATGGACATGGCCCGTACCGCGCTGAACGTCATCGGCAACGCGCTGGCCGTGCTGGTCATCTCCCGTTGGGAAGGCATGTACGACGATGCCAAGGGCCAGCGCTACTGGAACTCCCTGCCGCACTGGCGCAGCAAAGAGCCGCTGCCGGCGGGGGAAACCTCCAGCCATTGATCACCAAAGATCCATTGGGGGTGTTTGGGCCAGCAACAACGTGCCTGAACAACCCCGACCATTGTGGGAGCCGAGCTTGCTCGCGATGGCGTTGGATCAGTCAGCATTGATGTCGGCTGACACTCCGCCATCGCGAGCAAGCTCGGCTCCCACAAGGATCTCTGTGATCCCCTGAAGCAACAACCAAACCCCGGAGCAATCCGGGGTTTGTCGTTTCTGCCAGCCCCGCTATCATTCGCGGCATCTTCCGGGGGATTTAACTGATGCTCAATGGCCTGTGGCTTGGCTTCTTTATCGTGGCTGCCGTGTCGGCGCTGGCGCAGTGGTTGATCGGCGGCAACGCCGGGATCTTCGCCGCAATGGTGGAAAGCATCTTCGCCATGGCCAAGCTGTCGGTGGAGGTAATGGTCCTGTTGTTCGGCACCCTGACCCTGTGGTTGGGCTTCCTGCGCATCGCTGAAAAGGCCGGCATCGTCGACTGGCTGGCCAAGGCCCTCGGCCCGCTGTTCTTGCGCTTGATGCCGCAAGTGCCTGCCGGCCACCCGGCCATTGGCCTGATCACCCTCAACTTCGCCGCCAATGGCCTGGGGCTGGACAACGCGGCCACCCCCATCGGCCTCAAGGCCATGCGCGCCCTGCAAGACCTCAACCCCAGCCCGACCATCGCCAGCAATGCGCAGATCCTGTTCCTGGTGCTCAACGCCTCCTCGTTGACGCTGCTGCCGGTGACGATCTTCATGTACCGCGCCCAGCAAGGCGCGCCGGACCCGACCCTGGTGTTCCTGCCGATCCTGCTCGCCACCAGCGCCTCGACCCTGGTGGGGCTGCTGTCGGTGGCGTTCATGCAGCGCCTGCGGTTGTGGGATCCGGTGGTGCTGGCTTACCTGATTCCGGGTGCACTGGCGCTGGGCGGTTTCATGGCACTGCTGGCGACGCTCTCGGCCACGGCCCTGGCGGGACTGTCATCGATCCTCGGCAACCTGACGCTGTTCGGCTTGATCATTGTGTTCCTGGTGGTGGGTGCCCTGCGCAAGGTCAAGGTGTATGAGGCCTTCGTCGAAGGCGCCAAGGAGGGCTTCGACGTCGCCAAGACGTTGCTGCCCTACCTGGTAGCAATGCTCTGCGCGGTGGGCGTGCTGCGGGCTTCGGGGGCGCTGGATTTCGGCCTGGACGGCATCCGTCACCTGGTGCAGTGGGCCGGCTGGGACACGCGCTTCGTCGATGCCTTGCCGACCGCCATGGTCAAGCCGTTCTCCGGCAGCGCCGCCCGGGCGATGCTGATCGAGACCATGAAGACCTCCGGCGTCGACAGCTTCCCGGCCTTGGTGGCAGCGACCATCCAGGGCAGCACCGAGACCACGTTCTACGTGCTGGCGGTCTATTTCGGCGCCGTGGGCATCCAGCGGGCGCGCCATGCCGTGGGCTGCGCGCTGCTGGCGGAGTTGGCCGGGGTCGTGGCGGCGATTAGCGTTTGCTACTGGTTCTTCGGTTGACCTGAGTCTCCCCGCGGCCCCTAGGGTTGGGTCGGCGTTGCGAAACGCTGGCCTTGCTCCAATGTCCAGGCCACCACTTCGGCCGTCAGCCGGTCACCGGCCCGGCCAAAGCCGTCCACCACCGCCGGCACTTTCACATCGCTGAGCGGCTGGCGCACTTCAAAACGGCGACTGGCCAGGATGCGCTGGTCGAACCCGCGCACCAGCAGCGCGTCCAGGCGAATCACCACGTTGGCCGCAGTGCCCTGGTATTCGGTCTGGAACGCCTGCAATTGCCCGCCCAGCTCCAGGTCTGCTTGCAGGTTGCTGTCGGCGACGCTCAACAACCTGACGCGTCCATCCTGGGCGAAGCCATCGAGCAGGCGGTTGCGCAACAGCACGGGGGCAGGGTCGCTCCAGCGCGAAGCGGCGTAACTGCTGAACAGATTGCCCTGGGGGATCACCGCGATTTTCGGGCTGTTGAGCACCTCGCTGGCCTGGGGGCTGGCCAGGCGCAGCGACCAGCTCACCGCCGCGCCCGCAGATGCCGGGGTCTGGGTGGCGGGCAGGCGATAGACGTCCGCAGGTTCGCTCTTGGGCAGGATCGAACAACCGGCCAGCAGGATAAAACCTGTCAGCAACAGGGCAGGGCGGATGAGTCGATTGGACGGCTTCATGGCGTGAACTCCTTGTCCTTGTCATTGCCCAGCAAGTAACCGCTGGGGTTGGCATCCAGGCGCCGGGAGATCCCCCGCAGGGCGCTCAGGGTTTCGCGCAGTTCACGCACGGCTGGCGCCAGGGCATTGAGGCCCTGCATGCCGTTATTCAATGAATCGCGGTTGTCGTTCAGCAGCTTGTCGAGGGTCGCGGTGCTGCGAGCCAGGGACTGCATGGCCTGTCCGGCGCTGCCGAACGCCTGTTTGCCCTGGTCGTCGAGCAAGCCATTGGCGTTGCGCATCAACGCCGTGGTCTGCTCCAGCGTGGCACTGGCCTGTTTGCCGATGGACGCCAGTTGCTGCATGGCCTGGCGAATGTCGCCGCGCTGCTCGGCAATGACCCCGGTGGTTTGCTCCAGATGCTCAAGGGTCTTGCCCAGGCGCTGAACGTTGTCCGAGGAAAACACCTCGTTGGCGTTGTGCAGCAGCAGGTTGATGCTGGTCATCAAGTCATCGCTGTTGTTGAGCAGGCGGGCGATGGGCGAGGGCGCGGCGATGATCACCGGCGGTTCACCGTTGTGCCCGGTCAGCGCCGGGCTCTGGGGCGTACCGCCGCTGAGCTGGATGATCGAGGTGCCGGTGATGCCGGTCAGTGCCAGCTTGGCCTGGGTGTCCTGCTTGATCGGTGTTTCACCGCTCAAGCGCACCCGCGCCAGCACCCGGCGCGGGTCGTTCGGGTCCAGGCGCAGGTTGACGACGTCGCCGACCTTGATGCCGCTGTACTCCACCGAACTGCCCCGGGACAATCCGCTGACCGCCTCGTTGAACACCACTTCGTAATCCTTGAACTCGCTGTCCACGCTGGACTTGGCCAGCCATAGGCCAAACAGCAGGGCGCTGGCCACCACAATGACGGTGAACAGGCCGATCAGCACATGATGGGCTCGGGTTTCCATGTCAAACCTCGTTCGATTGTGTAGCGGCCGATAACGCCGCGCGGCCGCGCGGGCCATGGAAGTATTCGTGAATCCAGGCGTCGTCGGTTTCCGACACCTTGTCGATGACATCGGCCACCAGCACTTTTTTCTGCGCCAGTACCGCCACCCGGTCGGTGATGGTGTAGAGGGTGTCCAGGTCATGGGTGACCAGGAACACGCTCAAGCCCAGGGCATCGCGCAGCGTCAGGATCAACTGGTCGAACGCCGCCGCACCGATGGGGTCGAGGCCGGCGGTGGGTTCGTCGAGAAACAGGATGTCCGGGTCCAGGGCCAACGCCCGGGCCAGGGCGGCGCGCTTGATCATGCCGCCGGACAGCGAGGCGGGGTACTTGTCGGCGGCCGATAACGGCAGGCCGGCCAAGGCCAGTTTCACCGCCGCCAGGTGCTCGGCGTCGACGCGGCTGAGCCCGGCGTGTTCGATCAGTGGCAGGGCGACGTTTTCTGTCACGGTCAGTGACGAAAACAGCGCACCTTTCTGGAACAACACGCCAAAGCGTCGCTCCACCCGCGAACGTTGTTCCGGGGGCAGGCTCGGCAAGTCCTCGCCGAACACCCGCACAGAACCTTCGCTGGGCCGGTTCAGGCCGACGATGCTGCGCAGCAGCACCGATTTGCCGCTGCCGGAGCCGCCGACCACGGCGAGAATCTCGCCCTTGTACACATCAAGGTCGAGGTTTTCATGCACGCTCTGGCGGCCAAAGCGATTGCACAGGCCGCGCACTTGAATCACTGCCTCGGTGGGCGGTCGCGGGGGTTGGCTCACCAGTTCATCTCCATGAAAAACAACGCGGCCACGGCATCGAGCACGATCACCACGAAAATCGACTGCACCACGCTGGACGTGGTGTGGGCCCCGACCGATTCGGCACTGCCACTGACCTTGAAACCCTCCAGGCAGCCCACCGCAGCGATCAGGAAGGCAAAGATCGGCGCCTTGACCATCCCCACCACGAAATGCTGCACGCCAATGTCCGACTGCAACAGCGTCAGGAACATGGCCGGTGAAATACCCAGCGACAACGCGCAGACCACGCCGCCACCGATAATCCCGGAAAGCATGGCCACGAAGGTCAGCATCGGCAGCGCCACCAACAACGCCAGCACCCGTGGAATCACCAGCAACTCGACCGGATCGAGGCCCAGGGTGCGGATCGCGTCGATTTCTTCGTTGGCCTTCATCGAGCCGATCTGCGCGGTGAACGCGCTGGCGGTGCGGCCCGCCATGAGGATCGCCGTGAGCAACACGCCGAATTCGCGCAGGAACGAGAACGCCACCAGGTCCACGGTAAAGATGCTGGCGCCGAAATCGGCCAGCACGGTCGCCCCGAGGAACGCTACCACCGCGCCCACCAGGAACGTCAGCAGGGCGACGATGGGAGCCGCGTCCAGGCCGGTCTGTTCGATGTGGACGACCATCGGGGTCATGCGCCAGCGCCGGGGGTGAAACAGGTTGCGGGCCAGGGTTTCCAGGATCAGGCCGACAAAACCCAGCAATTGCAGGGTGTCTTGCCAGACTTTGTCCACAGCGCGACCGATGCGCGTCAGCAACTGTGTCATCACGCTGACCTGGGGCTCTTTCACCGGCACACAGAAGTCCGTCAGCGAGCGATAGACCGTCTGCAACAGCGCTCGCTCGGCGGCCGGCAAGCTGCAATCAGGGTGCTCGGCGGTCCTGCCCAGCCGTTCGGAACCCAGCAGTTCCACCAGCAACGAAGCCCCGGCGGTGTCGAGGGTGCCGAGGCCATTGAGGTCGATCAGGGTGTTTTCGTCGTATTGGCCGCGCAAGGATTCGCTCAAGCGCTTGAGCTGCGCGTAATGAGCCAGCGTCCAGTCGCCGCTGACCCATAGCTTCGCCGCAGGGCCGGACTTATCCAGTCGGGCAGTGCCAATGGGGGATCCTGGGGTCATACGCTCCATGCTCGTTCGACTTGAACAGCGCTACCTAATAACACGACCGCCGTCATTTTGCCTCGGGGGTGGCGGCGCTCACATTGAACCGCAGCACACCGATCATCTGGCCATTTTCCGTCAGCACCCGCACCTGCCATTTGCCGGTCGGGTCTTGCGGGAAGTTCTGTTTGTGGGTCCAGGCGCGATAGCCTTCCTTGCGGCCGCCGTGAATGTCCAGGGCAATGCGGTCGACTTCTTTGCCGTTGAACTGCCAGACGTGATAAATCCGCTCGTCGAGCCCGCGCGGCGCGTTGATGGCGGTGTAGGCGTACAGGCCATTGCTACGGATCTGGTCGGCGCTGACCTCTTTGAGACTGTCGCCCGGCGTGCGGTCCTCCACTTGGGTACTGATCGCCACTTCGGTCATCCACAGCGTGGCCGGCGGCACCCAGGAACGCAGCACCCAGCCAGTGGCGCCAATCCCCAGGGTGATGCACAGGATTGCCAAGGCGTTGCGCACGGTGCGGATCGGGAAGATCGAGGCCAGGCTCGGGAACGACAGCAGCATGGCAATGCCCAGCGCCAGCTTGAAACTTTGGTCGGTGGTCAGGTGCAGGATGACCGGTAACGCGGTGAGCAGGGCGGCGAACAGCGTCAGCGTGTGCAACGCCAGGAACGCCCAGCGCCGCGGTGCCAGCCATTTGTAATAGAGCGGGTCGGTGATCGAGATCAGCGCCGCGATCGTCAGCAGGCCGGTGAAAATCAGCTGGCTGCTGTTCCAGGTGGTGGTAATGAAGAAAAACGGCAGGACAAAAAACAGGCTTTCCTGGTGAATCATCTGCGTGGCGTAGCGCAACAGCGGCTGGGGTATTTCCCGTTTGAAAATCCGCGTGAACAGCCGGGTCATGCTGTTCTCGACCATCAGCCAGAGCCAGCTCACCAGCATCATGATGGCGATCCAGGTCGCCAGGCCCTGCTGGCGGTCCACCAGCATGAAGCTGCCGAGTCCGGAGATGAAACCACCGAGCGCAATGACCCCTGGATAGCGCTTCATTAGTTCGAGGAGGCGCTGGATGTAGAGCGTCAGGTTTTGCATTCGGTGGTTTCACAGTAAGTCGTAGGAAATATCCCTGACAGAGTATCGTCAGGGCATCGATGTGACGAGCGCGCTTTTGTGGCGAGGGGATTTATCCCCGCTGGGTTGTGGGAGCACAGCTTGCGCGCGAAACCGGCGTCTCGATGTAAAGATCGCATCGCCCCCATCGCGGGCAAGCCTTGCCCACTGAAGGGCAACACCATCGCGAACCTATTCTTCGTTCGTTCGAGCCCTGCGGCGCACCTGCCACACCACCAACCCGAGCAACAGCAACCCCAACAAGCCGCCCAGCCCCCAGACGAGCTCATCGTCACCGAGCAACGGCTTTTCGATGCGCAGGTAACCCGGGTCCTTGAGCAGTTCGCGCAGGGCCACGTTGGCCTGTTCCAGGCTCACCTCCTGCAGTCGCAGGGCCGGGTTGGCGAAGCGGCCGTCTTCATAATCGCCCAGGGCGCCCCAGTAGTAATCGGCCAGTGCGCTGTTGCCTTGAACCGCCCAGGACTGATGGGCAATGGCCGCGCGCTTGATGCGCACGAAATCGGCGGGGTCCAGGCCATCCTTGAGCAATCTCTTGCGCAGTTCTTCCAGCGCCTGTTCGGCTTCGGGCAAGTCTTCGCGGGACAGATCGGCGTTCAGGCTGAAGAAGCCAACGCCGCCGAACACCTCGCGTTCGGTCCACGGCCCGTAGGACAGGCCGCGGGCCAGGCGCAATTGGCGATAGAGCGCCCAGTCCAGGTAATCCTTGAGCAGGTCGAAGGTTTCGTCATGCTGCTCATCCAGCACCGGCTCCGGGAACAGCCAATGTAGCTTGGCGCTGTTGCCGACCAGGCCATGGATCAGGTTGCGCTTGGTGACCGCCTTGTAGCGGATCTGCGGCAGCGCCTCATGTTCGCTGGGCTCCACCGGCTCGAGTTCGCCAAAGGCGCGCTCCAGGTAGGCCGGCAACAGTCGGTCGAGGTCGCCGACCACGATCAGCGTCATGTTGTTCGGCGCATACCAGTCCTTGCGCACCTGCTTGAGCCGGGCAAGGGTGAGGTGTTCGACCTCGGCCCGTTCCGCGCAGCGCAGGCCCAACTCAACCGCCAGCTGGTTGCTGGCCTTGTGGCCCAGGTCTTGGTGATCGAGCCAGCGTTGCAGGTGGGTGTAGTGGCCGCCGTCTTCGCGTTCCACCACCCGCTTGGCCGCTTCCAGGGCTTTTTCATCGACGCGGGTGCGGGTCAACAGCGCCAGCAGCAAGTCCAGGACCTTGCGTTGATTACGCGCCGGCGCTTCGATGACGAACGTGGTGTCGGCGTTGCTGGTGAAGGCATTCCACTCGCCACCCAAGGCCTGCATGCGCTCTTCCAGGCCGCCTTCACCGCTTTCATCGACGCCGCTGAACAGCAAGTGTTCGAGCAGATGCGGCAGTTCCTTGTCGGCGCAACTGAAGTCGTCCAGGCCCACGCCGACCACCAGGCGAATGGCCACGTGCCCGCGTTCGCTACCGGGCTTGAGCAGCAATTGCATCCCGTTGGGCAAGGCGTAACCCTCGACCTGAAACCGGTCCAGGGCAACTGCAGGCAAGGCACCGAGCAAGAAAAGGGTGAATAACAGAGCACGCATAAACGGCTTCCTGGCGACTGACAGTCCAATCCTACTGACTGGTCAATGCGTCAGATGTTCAAGGCGAATGGGTAATGTCGGAAATTTCATCCGCCGCCAGTGCGCCGATCTCGGCCGTCTCCAGCACCACATAAGCGCTGCCGCAAAACAGCGAGTTGAGGCGTCTCATGTCGGCGATCAGCTCCAGGTGCAGGGAACTGGTCTCCAGGCTTTGTACGACCTTGCGCTGCAGGCGGCTGACATGGGCGTGGGCCATGCGCCGCTCCTGCGCCCGAAAGCGCCGTTTCTCACGCAGCAACTGGCGGGCGCTTTCCCGGTCGGCACTGAGAAATACCGACAGCCCCAGCCGCAGGTTGGCGATCAAGTGGCTGTGCAGCCCCGCCAACTCCTCCAGGCCTACGTCGGAAAAGGAGCGACGTTGCGAGGTTTTCTGCTGCTGGACCTTGCGCAACATGCGCTCGATGAGGTCGCTGGCCAGCTTGAGGTTGATCGCCAGCTCGATGATTTCCGCCCAACGGCGGCTGTCCTGTTCGCTGAGGTCCTCGCGGGGCATTTGCGCCATGTACAACTTGATTGCACTGCACAGCGCTTCGACGTCGTCGCTCATGCGCCGCATATCCTGGGTCACCGCCGTCTGCGCGCCGCGCAGCACGTCCAGCATGGCTTCGAGCATGCTTTCGATCAGATCGCCGATGCGCAGGGTTTCTCGGGCCGCGTTCGCCAGCGCCAGGCTTGGGGTGACGAGGGCCGTGAGGTCCAGGTGCCGTGGCTTGGCCGTGCCGTTGGTCTCGGGTCGTTCCGGCATCAGCCAGGCGCAGAGCCTGGCCATGGGGGCAACGCTGGGCAGCAGTACCAGGCAACGCACGGCGTTATAGAGCAGATGAAAACCGATCACCGTTTCCTGAGGGCTGAAATCCAGGCTGTCGAGCCAGACCACCAGCGGATCGAGCACCGGAATGATCAACAACAGCCCGATCAGCTTGTACAGCAGGCTGCCCAGCGCCACCTGGCGCCCGGCGGTGTTCTGCATGCTGGTGCTGAGAAACGCCAGGACGCCGCTGCCGATGTTGGCGCCGATCACCAGGCCGATGGCCACTGGCAGGCTGATCACCGCGGCCCCGGCCAATGTCGCGGTCAACAGCACGGCGGCCAGGCTGGAATAGGAGATCATCGCGAACAGCGCGCCGACCAGCGCATCGAGCAGGATGTCACCGGTCAGCGAGGCGAAGATCACTTTCACGCCCTGGGCATGGGTGATGGGAGCGGCGGCCTCGACGATCAATTGCAGGGCCAGGATGATCAGGCCCAGGCCGATGCCGACCCGGCCCATTTGCCCGACGCGCGTCTGTTTGCGCGACAGGAAAAAAATCACCCCGAGGAAAATCAGCAGCGGCGACAGCCACGACAGGTCGAGGGTCAGCACCCGTGCCATCAGCGCGGTGCCGACATCGGCGCCGAGCATGGTCGCCAGGGCAGGAGTCAGCGCCATCAGCCCCTGGCCGACGAACGAGGTGACGAGCATGGCCGTGGCGTTGCTGCTCTGGACCATGGCCGTGACCATGATGCCCGCGACAAACGCCAGCCAGCGCCTGGACATGTTCTGGCCGATGACATGGCGCAGGTTCGAGCCATAGACCCGCAAGATGCCGGTACGCACGATATGCGTGCCCCAGATCAGCAGGGCCACAGCGGAGAGCAAATTGAGCAGGGTCAGCATGAGAAGCCCCCTGTTAGCGTCCCAAAGGAACAAATTGACGATGTCACATTCTTCTTTCTTGTACTTAAGCTGTAGTTGGCGAACGGTTCGGGCGCCAGCATTGCACAGCTAAAGAATCGTTTGAAACAAAACTGTCATGAAAACCCGGTCGATGGCTATCTTCAAAACGATGAGATCCCTGTGGGAGCGAGCTTGCTCGCGATGGCGGCCTGACAGTCAATGAAGAGGTCGACTGTCCTGCCCTCATCGCGAGCAAGCTCGCTCCCACAGGGACACGGGCATGAAAAAGGGGCTGCGAAAGCCCCTTCATTCACTGCCCCGCAACCCTTACTGGCCCGGAATATCCTTACGCAGTTTCACCGGATCCTGCTGCTTGCGCTTGCGCGCAATGGCGGTACGCATCTTGATGTTGATCGCTTCCACCGCCAGGGAGAACGCCATGGCGAAGTAGACGTAGCCTTTTGGCACGTGCACGTCGAACGACTCGGCGATCAGCACGGTGCCGACCACCAGCAGGAACGACAGCGCCAGCATCTTCAGCGACGGGTGCTTGTCGATGAACTCACTGATGGTGCCCGAAGCCAGCATCATCACCAGCACCGCCACGATGATCGCGGCGACCATCACCGGTACATGGGAAACCATGCCGACCGCGGTGATGACCGAGTCCAGGGAGAACACGATGTCGATGATCGCGATCTGGATGATGGTATAGAGAAAGTTGCCGCCCTTGCCCGAAGGCTCGTCGCCGCTTTCGTCTTCGCCTTCCAGCGCGTGGTACATCTCCTGGGAGCTTTTCCACAGCAGGAACAGGCCACCGAAGAACAGGATCAGGTCACGACCGGAGATGCCTTGGCCGAAGACTTCGAACAAATCGGCGGTCAGGCGCATGACCCAGGTGATGGACAGCAGCAACAGGATCCGCGTGACCATGGCCAGCGCCAGGCCGAAGATCCGGGTGCGCGCCTGCATGTGCTTGGGCATGCGGCTGACCAGGATCGAGATCATGATGATGTTGTCGATGCCCAGGACAATTTCCAGGGCGGTCAAGGTAAAGAAGGCAACCCAGATTTCCGGGTTGGTCAGCCATTCCATGTGAATTCCTTTGAGCGAGTGTTAAACCACGACGCCAGCGATGAGCTGGCGGCGTAGTCGTTTGATGCCGTTACAGTTACAGAGTGCTGAACAGTGGGAAAGTCCCCAACAGCAATGCTGCAACCAGTATGCACAGGCAGACCAGTACTGCCCACTTCAGGGTGAAACGTTGGTGATCGCCGAACTCGATCCCGGCCAGCGCGACCAGCAGGTAGGTCGATGGCACCAGCGGGCTCAGCAGATGGACCGGTTGGCCAACGATCGAGGCGCGGGCCATTTCCACCGCCGTGATGCCGTAGTGGCTGGCCGCTTCGGAAAGCACTGGCAACACACCATAGTAAAACGCGTCGTTCGACATGAAGAACGTGAATGGCATGCTGACCAGCGCCGTGATCACCGCCAGGTACGGGCCGAGGAAATCAGGGATCACCGCCAGCAGGCTTTTCGACATGGCATCGACCATGCCGGTGCCGGACAGGATACCAGTGAAGATACCTGCTGCGAAAATCAGGCTGACCACCGACAACACGCTGCCGGCATGCGCCGCGACGCGATCCTTCTGCTGTTGCAGGCAAGGGTAGTTGACGATCATCGCGATGCTGAAGGCCACCATGAACAGCACTGGAAGTGGCAGGAGACCGGCGATCAGGGTACACATCAACACCAGGGTCAACAGGCCGTTGAACCAGATCAGTTTCGGACGGCGCGCATCCGGGAACTGCGAAACGCTGAGTTCACTGTGATCGATTTCGTCGCCGATCAGATGCAGCTCACCCAGGCGCGCACGTTCACGCTTGCCGTAGAAATAGGCGATGACCAGGATCGCCACCACACCGGCGGCCATTGCCGGGATCATCGGCACGAAGATGTCGGACGGGTCCACGTGCAGGGCACTGGCCGCACGGGCCGTCGGGCCGCCCCACGGGGTCATGTTCATCACGCCGCCAGCGAGGATGATCAGGCCAGCCATGATGCGCGGGCTCATGCCGATACGGCTGTAGAGCGGCAGCATCGCGGCCACGCAGATCATGTAAGTGGTCGCGCCGTCACCATCAAGGGAAACGACGAGCGCCAGAACGGCGGTACCGACCGAAACTTTCAACGGGTCGCCCTTGACCAGCTTGAGGATCTTGCGCACGGCCGGGTCGAACAGGCCGGAGTCGATCATCAGGGCAAAATACAGAATCGCGAACATCAGCATCACCCCGGTCGGGGCGAGCTTGGTGATGCCTTCGAGCATCATCGGGCCGATTTTCGGCGCAAAACCGCCGAACAGGGCGAACAGGATCGGGATGATGATCAAGGCGATCAGCGCGGACAGGCGCTTGGTCATGATCAGGAACATGAACGTGATGACCATGGCGAAGCCAAGGAAAGTCAGCATAGGAAATACTCCAGGCGTGGCACGGCGGGCAAAAGCGAACCGAAAGGGTCAGCGCAGGATGCAAGGCTCGAGACGGACGGATGGAGTGGGTGCAGCGGGACGGGTAGCAGCGGACATCAGAATCACCATTGTTGTTGTTAAAAGGGCCGAACGAGCCTTGAAAACTCGCTTTTGGCCGACCGGTCTTTTGCCGGGAGTGAGTCGATCCTAATCGCGCAAGCTTTCAGCAAGCTTTCGCCGCTGCAATGGAGTTTTTCTGTAGGGCAAGGCTTACCTGTGGGAGCAAAGCTTGCTCGCGATGAAATTGACACATTCCTGATTGAGCGCCGCGGTGTCTTTATCGCGAGCAAGCTTTGCTCCCACGGACAATCTGCGCTCCACCGATAAATCAAAATACTGAAAGATCCAACGGCCGCACCGCCCCCATCCAGATCGCATGCTCGGTATGGTCGATCAGGTCATCGCCGGTCTCCGGGTGCAGGAAAATCACCAGTCCTTTGCGATTGAGCGCCAGCCACGGCAAGACCACGCCGATGTACTGCGGATCGAACGCCAATTGGCAACTCCAGTCCGGGTGCGGGCCGACCGGGCGCTGATGGACGCGGCCCATTTTCAGCGGGAACAGCTGCGCCGCTTCCTCGCACAGGGCGCGCGCCTGGTCGAGGGTATTGGCGTCGAAATACACGTGGGCGTGGTAGCCCTTGATCCGCTGCATCTGTCACTCCTTGAAAAAGGGGCCGAACCCTCGCCGTTTTCCGCGGGTCAGAGGCCTTATACGCGGAAAAAAAAAGGAAAAAAGCCATGAAAAACGCCGAAACCCCGGTCATCAAAGTGGTGCTCTATGGTGCCATGAGCAGCCTCGGCAGTGCGTTGATGGCTGAAATGCTGCGGCGCCAGCACGAAGTCATCGCCATTCTCGACGATCTTACTGCCCTGGCTCCACGCCCGGGCCTGCGGACCAAGACCGGTGATCTCTTCGATCCCGAGCGGGTCAAGCAAAGTGTTGCCGGTGCCAGCGCCGTGGTGTGTCTGCTGAACGCGCCGGGGTTGCCGATGAACAGCGAACAAGTGGAGCGCACATTGATTCCCGGCCCGGTGGAGCAAGTATTGGCCGTGGATGCACTGATCGCCGGCATGCAGGCGGTGAATGTTCCCCGGCTGTTCCTGGTGGGCGACTTTGCGATGCTCGACGAGGAGCCGACGGACGACGATTTGCAGCGCCATGCCGCCGAAGAAGTGCTCGATGCCCTGAAGAACAGCCCGTTGCAGTGGACCTTGATCAACGCACCCTATGCCGCGCCAGGCTTGGGCATCGAGCATTTCAGCCAGGTCAGTACCAGCCTCGAACCCGGCATGGCCGAATCCTTGGAGCGGCTCAACCGGGTGGCGGTCGGCATCGCCGATGAGCTGCGCCTGAACCTGCATGTGGGCGAGCACGTCAGTTTTGTCGCGGCGGTGTAGTGCATTAAACGGCAATGGAAGGCAGCGGCAGTCCGGTGAGCGATTCGGCACTGTTGGCCTGTTCTTCCATCAGCCAATCCACGAATTGCCTGATCAATACGCCGCGCCGTTTGCGCTGGGGCAAGACCACGTAATAACCCAGCCGCGACAGCACCGTTTCAGCGATCGGACGACACAGCAGGCCCTGGGCCAATAAGTTATCCACAAGGTGCCGCCAGCCGATGGCCACGCCCTGGCCGCCAATCGCCGCCTGGATCAGCAACGTGTAGTTGTCGAAGCGCAACTGCCCGGGGGCCGGCGGTGACGTGATGCCCAGCTCGCGAAATACGCCACTCCAGTCGAACCAACTGCTGCTGTTGCCCGCACGCAGGTGCAGCAACGGAAATTCCGCCAAGGCCTGGGCGGGCAAGGGCATGGGGCGTTCCTTGAGCAGCAGCGGGCTGCACACCGGAAAGACTTCTTCGCTGAACAGCCAGCGACTTTCGCCTTGTTTGAAGCGACCGTCGCCGAACAATACGGCAACGTCGATATCGGTGCGCAGCATGTTGTGGTTGCGCTCGCTGGTCACCAGGCTGACGTCCACCTGCGGGTTGGCCGCGTGAAAGCGATGCAGGCGTGGCATCAGCCAATAAGCGGCGAAGGCGAAGTCCGTGGCGACCTGCAGCACCTCATGCTGGTGCTGGGCGGTGATCGCGCTCAGCCCGGCATCGATGCTCTGCAAGCCGGCCTGCACCTGCTCGAACAGGATCGTCCCGGCCTCGGTCAGTTCGATACCGCGATAGATACGGTCGAACAACCGCGTACCCAGTTGCTCTTCCAGGCGCTTGATCTGCTGGCTGATGGCCGGTTGCGTAGTGCCCAGCTCAATCGCCGCCGCCGTAAAGCTTTGTTGGCGAGCTGCGGCTTCAAAGACACGGAACAGTTCCAGGGACAGGTCACCCAGGGCGTCATACATAAGCTGTGCTTATCCTAGTCATTATCCTGCATGGGCTTTACCCCAAAACCCGGGGGCTACATGCTCAATCGCAGCAATATCGCATAACTGCCTACTATGGAATGCCGCGAATACATGAAGCGCAAGAACATTCTTTTCATCATGGCCGATCAAATGGCCGCGCCAATGTTGCCGATCTACGGTCCTTCGCCGATCAAGCTGCCGAACCTGTCGCGCCTGGCCGCCGAGGGCGTGGTGTTCGATGCTGCCTATTGCAACAGCCCGCTGTGTGCCCCGTCGCGCTTTACCTTGGTGAGCGGCCAGTTGCCGAGCAAGATCGGTGCGTATGACAACGCGGCGGATTTTCCTGCAGACGTGCCGACCTACGCTCATTACCTGCGCCGCCTCGGCTACCGCACGGCGCTGTCCGGCAAGATGCACTTTTGCGGGCCGGACCAGCTGCACGGCTACGAAGAGCGCTTGACCAGTGACATTTACCCGGCCGACTACGGCTGGGCGGTGAACTGGGACGAGCCGCACGTGCGGCCCAGTTGGTACCACAACATGTCGTCGGTGTTGCAGGCCGGGCCGTGCGTGCGCACCAATCAGCTGGATTTCGATGAAGAAGTGGTGTTCAAGGCCCAGCAATACCTGTTTGACCACATCCGTGAGGACGGTGACCAGCCGTTTTGCCTCACCGTATCGATGACCCACCCACACGACCCGTACACGATTCCCAAGGCGTTCTGGGATTTGTATGACGACAACGACATACCGTTGCCGCAGACCCCGGCGCAAACGGCGCTCGATCCCCACTCCCAGCGGCTGCTGAAGGTCTATGACCTGTGGGACAAGCCACTGCCTGTGGATAAGATTCGGGATGCCCGCCGCGCCTATTTCGGCGCGTGCAGCTACATCGACAGCAACGTCGGCAAGCTCCTGCAAACCCTGGAAGACACCGGTCTGCTGGACGATACGATCATCGTGTTCTCCGGCGATCATGGAGACATGCTCGGCGAAAAAGGGCTCTGGTACAAAATGCACTGGTTCGAAATGGCTGCCCGCGTACCCTTGCTTATCAGCGCGCCGGGGCAGTTCGCCAGCGGCCGGGTGGGCGCGGCGGTGTCTACCGCCGACTTGCTGCCGACCTTGGTGGAGCTGGCTGGCGGCACGCTGGAACCGGGTTTGCCGCTGGATGGCCGTTCGCTGGTGCCGCATCTACAAGGGCAGGGCGGGCATGACGAAGTATTCGGTGAATACATGGCCGAAGGCACCATCAGCCCCTTGATGATGATCCGTCGCGGTTCGTGGAAATTCATCTACAGCGAAGATGACCCGTGCCTGCTGTTCGACGTACACAACGACCCCAAGGAACTGGAAAATCTCAGCCAATCGCCTGAACATCAGTCCCTGTTCGCCGAATTTCTCGCCGAGGCGCGCGCCAAATGGGACATCCCGACGATTCACCGACAGGTGCTTGCCAGCCAGCGGCGGCGCCGTTTTGTCGCCCAGGCGCTGACCCTGGGCAAACTCAAGAGCTGGGATCACCAGCCGCTGGTGGACGCCAGCCAGCAATACATGCGCAATCACATCGACCTCGACGATCTGGAGCGCAAGGCCCGTTATCCACAACCCTGCCAAAACCAATAACGTAAGGGGCAAGCCATGCAAAAGTTATCCACAGTACTGACTGCTGGACTGTTGGCGTTGAGCAGTGTTTCGGCCTGGGCCGAGCAAAGCTGCGAAACGGTGAAGATGGCTGATCCGGGTTGGAGCGACATCGCCGCCACCAATGCCATCACCGGTTTCCTGCTGGACGGGATGGGCTACAAGGCCAAGGTCGATACCCTCGCGGTGCCGATCACCTTCGGTGGCCTCAAGGACGGTCAGGTGGATGTGTTTTTGGGTAACTGGATGCCGGCCCAGCAGGGCTTCTACGACAAGTTCGTGGCCAATGGCGATGTCACGCAACTGGCCAAGAACCTGGACGGCACCGAGTTCACCCTGGCGGTCCCGGACTACGTCTGGGATGCCGGTGTGCATAACTTCGCCGACCTGAACAAATTCGCCGACAAGTTCGACAAAAAGATCTACGGCATCGGCTCCGGCGCCCCGGCCAACCTCTCCCTGAAAGAAATCATCAAGACCAATGATTTCGGCATGGGCGAGTGGAAACTGGTGGAATCCAGCGAGCAGGCGATGCTGGCGGAAGTCTCCCGGGCGGTGAAGAAACAGAAATTCGTGACGTTCCTCGGCTGGACCCCGCACCCGATGAACGTGCAATTGAAAATGCACTACCTCAAAGGCGGCGAGAAATACTTCGGCGAAACCGGCAGCGTCTACACCCTGACTCGCAAGGGTTATGCACAGGCCTGCCCGAACGTGGGCAAGTTGTTGACCAACCTGAGCTTCACCCAGGACATGGAAAACAGCATCATGGCGAACGTGCTGAACAACAAGGTCAGCAACACCGAAGCGGCCAAGGCCTGGATCAAGGCCAACCCGGCGGTGCTGGATAAATGGCTGGACGGTGTGCAAACCCTGGATGGCAAGGATGCGCTGGCGGCGGTGAAGGCCAAGCTCTGACAGCCCCGCTGCTTTGCGTGTTCTTTCGAGGGGCGCGTAGCACTGTCGCGAGGAAAACCATGTGGGAGCAAGGCTTGCCCGCGATGAAGACAACTCCGTCTTTCAGAGACCGAGGTGCCTGTTTCGCGAGCGAGCTTTGCTCCCACATAAATCCCCGCGGCACAAGGAGAGCAGTGCCTTGTCCTGATACTCTTGCGCCAAACCCCATCCTTGAGGCCCCATGGCAATCCCCACTCGCCATTCACTCTTTCCTTTCCTGAGCTGGCTGCCCCGGCAGACCCGCGCCAGTGTCGGTCGCGACCTGATCGTTGGCCTGAGCGGCGCGATTCTGGCGTTGCCGCAATCCATTGCCTACGCGCTGATCGCCGGTCTGCCGCCTGAATACGGGCTGTACGCGGCGATCGTCCCGGTGCTGATCGCCTGCCTGTGGGGTTCGTCATGGCACCTGATCTGCGGTCCTACGGCGGCAATCTCCATCGTCCTGTATGCCAGCGTCAGCCCTCTGGCCGTGCCCGCCACCCAGGACTACATTACCTTGATCCTGCTACTGACGGTGTTGGCCGGTATTTTCCAATGGCTGCTGGGGCTGTTGCGGTTCGGAGCGCTGGTGAATTTCGTTTCGCACTCGGTGGTGCTGGGTTTCACCCTGGGTGCGGCGGTGGTGATTGCGCTGGGGCAGTTGCCGAACCTGCTGGGCCTCGACCTGCCGAACGAAGCCACGGCGTTGAAAGGCCTGTTGATGTTGGTCAGCCACATCGAAGCTGTGGATAAACCGTCATTGCTGCTGGGATTGGGGACGCTGGTGCTGGGTGTCGTGCTCAAGCGGTTGCTGCCGCGCTGGCCGAGCCTGTTGATAACTTTGGTGATCAGCAGCCTGGTGGTCTGGTTGTGGCCGGTGATGTTCGGCCATGTGGCGCTGGTCAGCGCTTTCGCCGGGCGCCTGCCACCTCTCACGCCACTGCCGCTGGATCTGGAGCTGATCCTGCGCCTGCTGCCCGGTGCCGTCGCGGTGGGCATGCTCGGGCTGGTCACCAGCCTGTCCATCGCCCGTTCGCTGTCGATACGCTCCGGGCAATTACTCGATGCGAATCAAGAGGTGAGGGCGCAGGGGCTTTCCAACATTATTGGCGGATTTTTCTCCGGATCCTTGTCGGCCGGTTCCTTTACCCGTTCCGGCCTCAGCTATGAAGCCGGGGCCTGTTCGCCCCTGGCCGGGGTGTTCTCGGCCTTATGGGTGGCGCTGTTTGCGGTGGCGGGGGCGAAACTGATCGCGCACATTCCGATCCCGGCCATGGCCGGCAGCATTCTGCTGATCGCCTGGGGGTTGGTGGACCATCGCGGTATCCGGGCGTTGTACCGTGTGAGCCGCGCCGAATTCGTGGTGATGAGCCTGACCTGCCTGGCCACGTTGCTGCTGGAGCTGCAAACCGCCATCTATGCCGGTGTGCTGGCCTCGTTGTTCTTTTACCTCAAGCGCACTTCACAGCCGCGGGTGCAGCATTTTCGCGAAGGGGAGGCGGAAATCCTGCGGGTCGGCGGCTCGATCTTTTTCGGCGCTAGCCACTACCTGCAAGCGCGCCTGCAACGGTTGCAGGCGCAGCGGGTCGTCATCGATGCCCAGCAGATCAACTTCATCGATTATTCCGGGGTGGAAATGCTCCACCAGGAAGCCCGGCGCCTGCGCAGCCAGGGGCGAAGCCTGACCTTGCGCATGGCCCGGCCGCAGGTGGTGGAGGAGTTGAAGAAGCTGGAAGGGCCGCAGAACTGCCCGATTCACTTCGAGGACTGAAAAAGGCTCAGGCACACAAAACTTGGTGCAAGAGGACTTGTGGGAGCACAGCTTGCTCGCGATGAATGCGACGCGGTCTTTTGGAAACCGAGGTGCCTGCGTCGCGAGCAAGCTTTGCTCCCACAACAGCTTAAAGTGCCAACTGGCGGCGCAGCTCGGCCAGCACTGGCGCGGTGTCCGGGCGTACCCCGCGCCACAGGTAAAACGCTTCGCCGGCCTGTTCGGCGAGCATGCCCAGGCCATCCATCGCCACCGCCGCGCCGTGTTCCTTGGCCCAACGGCAGAACGAGGTCGGTTCCTTGCCATACATCATGTCGTAGCAAACCGTCTTGCCGGGCTCGATCAAACTTCCAGCAATCGGCGGCACATCCCCTGACAGACTGGCGGATGTGGCATTGATGATCAGGTCCACTGGCTCTTGCAGCCAGTCGAAACCACTGGCCGACACCGGGCCCAGGTCCGCAAACAACTCAGCCAGCAATTCGGCTTTTTCCACCGTGCGATTGGCGATGATCACCGAGGCTGGCGCTTCGGCCAGCAGCGGTTCCAAGGCACCACGCACCGCACCGCCGGCCCCCAGCAACAGGATGCGCTTGCCCTTGAGGCTAAAGCCCGCGTTGACGGTCAGGTCCCGGACCAGCCCGGCGCCATCGGTGTTGTCGCCCAACAGGCGACCGTCGGCCAACTTGCTCAACGTGTTGACCGCCCCGGCCCTCTGGGCTCGCTCGGTCAGGCTGTCGGCCAGGCGGAAGGCGTCTTCCTTGAACGGCACCGTGACATTCGCCCCACACCCCTCGCGGAAAAATTCCCGGGCGCAACCGGCAAAATTCTCCAGGGGCGCCAACAGCGTGCTGTAGTCCAGCACGTGCCCGGTCTGTTCGGCGAACAGGCGGTGGATCAATGGCGACTTGCTGTGGCCGATCGGGTTACCCATTACAACGTAGCGGTCCATGGATAATCCTCGTTCAGGCCGTTGCCAGCCAATCGCGATCCTGCAGGAAATACTCGGTCAACCGCGCTTCTTCACTGCCCGGCTCGGCTTTCCAGTCGTAGCCCCAGCGCACTTGCGGTGGCAGGGACATCAGGATCGATTCGGTACGTCCACCCGATTGCAGCCCGAACAGGGTGCCGCGGTCGTAGACCAGGTTGAATTCCACGTAGCGGCCACGGCGAAACTCCTGGAACTCCCGCTGTTTGGCGGTGAACGCGTCGTGCTTGCGGCGGCGCACGATCGGCAGGTACGCATCAATGAAGGCGTCGCCGATGGCGCGGATAAAGGCAAAGCAGGTGTCGAAATCCCACGCGTTCAGGTCGTCGAAAAACAGGCCGCCGATGCCCCGGGGCTCGTTGCGATGCTTGAGGTGGAAATAGCTGTCGCACCAAGCCTTGTAGCGCGGGTACACCTCGGGACCGAACGGCGCGCAGGCCTGCTCGGCGACACGGTGCCAATGGACGCAGTCCTCCTCCACGCCGTAGTAAGGCGTCAGGTCGAAGCCGCCGCCAAACCACCAGACCGGCTCTTCGCCTTCCTTTTCGGCGATGAAGAAGCGCACGTTGGCGTGGGAGGTCGGCACGTGCGGGTTGTGCGGATGGATCACCAGCGACACGCCCAAGGCTTCGAAGCCGCGTCCGGCCAGTTCTGGCCGGTGGGCGCTGGCCGAGGGTGGCAGACCGCTGCCGAAGACGTGGGAAAAGTTGACGCCGCCCTTTTCGATCACCGTGCCGTTCTCGATCACCCGCGTGCGCCCGCCGCCACCGGCCGGCCGGGTCCAGGCATCTTCGACGAAGCGCGTGCCGCCGTCCTCGGTTTCCAGGGCGGCGCAAATACGGTCTTGCAGGTCGAGCAGGTAGGCTTTCACGGCCTCGGTGCGAGTGGACATGACATCACCTTGATCAGGGCTACGCTACGCGGCGTATAGCGGGCCGGTGGCAAATGGGCGCACAGGATACCACCGCACTTGCCCACACCACAGTTGACGACGGTCAAGCTTAGGAGTCCGATAGCAGGCTCGGTAAAAGTCTTGCGACAAGGAGAAAGTGAAGATGGCCAAACGTATCCAGTTCAGTTCCCACGGCGGTCCCGAAGTGCTCGAGTACGTCGATTACTCGCCTGCCGAGCCCGGCCCGCAGCAGGTACGCGTCAGCAACAAGGCGATCGGCCTGAATTTCATCGACACCTACTACCGCAGCGGCCTTTATCCGCCACCGGCGTTGCCATCAGGCCTGGGTGCCGAAGGCGCGGGCGTGGTCGAGGCGATCGGCTCGGACGTGACGCGGTTCAAGGTCGGCGACCGGGTGGCGTACGGCAGCGGCCCGCTGGGGGCCTACAGCGATGTGCATGTGTTGCCCGAGGCCAACCTGGTTCATCTGCCCGAATCCATCAGTTTCGAACAGGCCGCCGGGGTGATGCTCAAGGGCCTGACTGTGCAATACCTGTTGCGCCAGACCTATGAACTCAAGGGCGGCGAAACCATCCTGTTCCACGCCGCCGCGGGTGGTGTGGGTTCCCTGGCCTGCCAGTGGGCCAAGGCCTTGGGCGTGAAGCTGATCGGCACCGTCAGCTCGCCGGAAAAGGCCGCCATCGCCAAGGCCCACGGCGCGTGGGAAACCATCGACTACAGCAAGGAAAACGTCGCACAGCGAGTGCTGGAACTGACTGACGGCAAGAAGGTGCCCGTGGTGTACGACGGGGTTGGCAAGGACACCTGGCTGACCTCCCTGGACAGCGTTGCCCCCCGTGGCCTGGTGGTGAGCTTCGGCAATGCCTCCGGGGCGGTGGACGGTGTGAACCTGGGGATCCTTTCGGCCAAGGGCTCGCTGTATGTCACCCGCCCGACCCTGGCGACCTACGCCAACAACGCGCAAAACCTGCAGCGCATGGCCGACGAACTGTTCGGGATGATCGCCAGCGGCAAGCTCACGGTGGACATCAACCAGCGTTATCCACTGGCGGAAGCGGCCAAGGCCCAGGCCGAACTGTCGGCACGGCGCACGACCGGCTCGACCATTCTCCTGCCCTGAAATTCGGTGATCCTGAGTTGAAAACCCTGTGGGAGCGAGCTTGCTCGCGATAGCGTTGGATCAGCCGACATCGATGCTAACTGACCCGACGCCATCGCGAGCAAGCTCGCTCCCACATTCGGTCTGTGGTGTTCATAAATACTTGTGCAACACAAAAAACCTGTGGGAGCGAGCTTGCTCGCGATAGCGGTAGATCAGCCGCCATCGATGCTAACTGACCCGACGCTATCGCGAGCAGACTCGCTCCCACATTCGGTCTGTGGTGTTCATAAATACTTGAGCAACACAAAAAACCTGTGGGAGAGAGCTTGCTCGCGATAGCGGTGGGTCAGTCAGCATCAATGTTGGATGTGCCGACGCCATCGCGAGCAAGCTCGCTCCCACATTCGGTCTGCGGTGTTCATAAATACTTGTGCAACACAAAAAACCTGTGGGCGCGATCTTGCTCGCGATAGCGCTGGATCAGCCGACATCGATGCTAACTGACCCGACGCCATCGCGAGCAGGCTCGCTCCCACATTCGGTCTGTGGTGTTCATAAATACTTGTGCAACACAAAAAACCTGTGGGAGCGAGCCTGCTCGCGATAGCGGTGGGTCAGTCAGCATCAATGTTGGATGTGCCGCCGCTATCGCGAGCAAGCTCGCTCCCACAGTGGTTTCAGGCAAGCTGGAGAATGTGTGTGCGGGTTCAGTCCGGCCGCACCACTTTGCCGGTCGCCAGGTCGCGAATCACGCTGGGGTTCTTGCGCCCGCCCAGGTTGCCGCCCAGCACCAGGTCGATCTGCCCGCGGAAATACTGTTCGACGCGAATCCGCGTGCGCGCCGCCGGGCGCCCTTGTGGGTTGGCCGAGGTGGACACCAGCGGCCCGACCAACGAGCACAAGTCGCGTACGGTGGGATGATCGCTGACCCGCAGCGCGACAGTATCGTGCACCCCGGTGATCCATTCGGGCAGCAAATTCTGGTGCGGCACCAGCCAGGTATTGGGCCCCGGCCAGGTGCTGGCCATGCGGTCCATCCAGGTGTCGGGGAAGTCTTCGAACAGAAAGTCGAACTGGTGGATGTTGTCAGCCACCAGGATCAGCCCTTTATCGGGCAGCCGCGACTTGATCGCCAGCAGGCGCTCCACCGCCTCCTCGTTCCATGGGTCACAACCCAGGCCCCAGACCGCTTCGGTTGGATAGGCAATCACCGCCCCGGCGCGAATTTCTCGCGCGGCTTGTTGCACACGCCAACTGTTGACCATGAAAGATTCTCCCGCAACGCAAATAAGGCTGTGGGCAGTTTACCGATCTTCCCCATAAAACCTAGCGCGCAAACCAACGTCCGTTGTCACAGGTGGCGCGTCCTTCCATCTCCAGCTCGGTCAACGCCGCCAGCACTTTGGGCAAGCTCCAGCCACTGGCGTTGGCCAGTGCCTCACTGCTCTGCGGCGCGGCATGCAGCAGGCGCAGCAGCGGATGGGTCACGGGCACAGGCTCCGAGGCCGGCGGCAACCGCTGCCAACCGCGCAGCGCTTCGAGGATGTGCTCGACGGTTTCCACCAGCGCCGCACCGTCGCGGATCAGCTGATGACAGCCTCGGGCCCCGGGGTGATGGATCGATCCAGGAATGGCATACACCTCGCGTCCCTGTTCCGCCGCCAGTCGCGCGGTGATCAGCGAGCCGCTGGCGACACTGGCCTCCACCACCAGCACACCCAGGGACAAGCCGCTGATGATCCGGTTGCGCCGCGGAAAGTTGCTGGCATGGGGCGGTGCGTCCAACGGGAACTCCGACAGCACCGCGCTGCCCTGGGCAATCATCGCGTCCGCCAGCCGACGATTGCGCTGTGGATAAAAATTTTCCAGGCCAGTGCCCAACACGCCGACGGTGCGCCCGCCGACATCCAGCGCGGCCTGATGAGCCGCCGCATCAATGCCCAGGGCCAGGCCGCTGGTGATGACAAAACCGGCCCCGGCCAGGCTGCGGGAAAACGCCGCCGCGGTGTCCATGCCGGGGCGTGATGCCCGGCGACTGCCGACCATCGCCAGCTGAGGTTTTTCCAGGATCGAGGTGTCGCCAGCAACGAACAGCAGCGGTGGCGCATCGCTGATCTGCGCCAACAGCGCCGGGTAGTCAGGTTGGTCCCACATCAGTAAATGCTGGCCCGCACGCTCCAGCCAGGCCAATGCATGGGAGGCGCCGTCACGCACATCCGGGTTGCGCCGAGACTCGGCACAGGCCAGTGGCAAGCCCAGCGCTCGCCAGGCGCTGGCCGGTGCACTGATGGCCTTGGAGGCCGAGCCGAAGGCCTCCATCAGGGTCATGAAACGCTTGGGTCCCAGCTCCGGCAAGCGGTGAAGGCGTAGCCGGGCCTCCAGTTCCGCAGGGGAAACCGGCGTAGATTCAGGTAATGACATGCGATCATCCTTGACCGTTATAAGTCCCGTACAAACGGGAACAAGCTGTGGATAACTCTGTTGGTAACTTGTGAAACCCGTTATGGATTACGGACCTTGTCGAGCACCGCCAACGAGCGCGATGCGTACAGCACCAGGCCATAGCTGAGCTTGTCGTAGGTGCGGAAAACCATCAGCAGGCCGGCCCGCTCATCGGGGATCTTCACCCGCTCGCCCGTGAGGCGGTCGCGTACGGTTTCACCGGTCTTCATGACCGCCAGCACGTTGCCTTCGGTCAGTCCGTCGCGCCGGCCCTTGTTCAGGGTGACCACGTCCAGCGCGCCGATCTGGGTCACGCCCCGGGGCACGTCCAGGATCACCCCGTGGATGTCTGATTTTGGCGCGCTGGGCATGAAGGTCGAGTTGATCGAGCGCTCTTCGCCACTGAACAAGCGATCACCCAGGCGCACTTCCTGGGTGGTGCGTTGCAGGGCCAGGGTGGTGACATCGCCTTCGGTGGCGACCACCTCGCCGCCGCCGATGTCGTCGGCGTTGATGCCCAAAAACTCCTTGGTCTCGGGGTCGGTGTAGACCTTGCCCTGGCGAAAGATGCCGTATGCCGTCTGGTTCGCATCGAACGAGCCACGGGCGAAGACCCGATCCCCCATGCCGCTGAGTACCCGTTCGGCATTGCCGGCGACGACGTAGGGGGCCTTGTTGAAATCCTCAGGCGTGTCGACGATGCGGTTGCTCAGCAGGAAGCTGTTGATCGCTTGCAGTGGAATGCTTGGGATGGCGTCGGCCACTGGCGAACTGCGAATGCGCGGCGACAGCTTGATGGTGCCGCGCGAGGTGCCGCGATTGAGGGTCAGGCGCGGCTGGCCGTTGACGTAGACCAGCGACAGGGTGTCGCCCGGATAAATCAGGTTGGGGTTTTCGATCTGCGGGTTGGCCTGCCAGAGTTCCGGCCATTTCCACGGTTCGCGCAGGTATTTGCCGGAAATGTCCCACAGCGTGTCCCCCGTCACCACCGTGTATTGCTGGGGAAAACCTTCCCGAAGTTGCACTTGCCCGTGCGCGATACCGACCGAGGCCAGGAGCAGCAGGGCGAGTAGTGATTTCCTCATGCGGTGAATCCCTTTATTATGTGCGTTCGCGTAAAACGCCAGAGCCCCCGTGGCTCGCTGCCCAAGGAGCTATTCTCCACAAGAGCAACGTTTTACAACGGTAGCCTGCATCCCAAGACACGCCAGGCCAGCCACCCGACTTTACCTCACACGTGCATTTATCAAGCTTATGGCCATTTTGAACATTCTCGAATTTCCGGACCCGCGCCTGCGCACTATCGCCAAACCAGTGGCCGTAGTGGACGACGAAGTGCGTCAGTTGGTCGATGACATGTTTGAAACAATGTATGAAGCGCCAGGCATCGGCCTCGCCGCGACCCAGGTCAACGTGCACAAGCGCATCGTCGTGATGGACCTCTCCGAAGACCGCAGCGAGCCGCGGGTGTTCATCAACCCCGAGTTCGAAACCCTGACCGACGAGATGGACCAATATCAGGAAGGCTGCCTCTCGGTGCCGGGTTTCTACGAAAACGTCGACCGCCCGCAGAAGGTCAAGATCAAGGCCCTGGACCGTGACGGCCAGCCTTATGAACTGATCGCCGAGGGCTTGCTGGCCGTGTGCATCCAGCACGAGTGTGACCACCTCAACGGCAAGTTGTTCGTCGATTACCTGTCTACCCTCAAGCGCGACCGGATCAAGAAGAAACTGGAAAAACTTCATCGCCAGAATGCTTGATGCCCCCCTTCAAAGGCTTGCCGCGGCAAGCCTTTTTCTTTTTGCGACTGCTTTGTAATTGAGAGC
The DNA here is from genome assembly GCF_018325905.1 of Pseudomonas sp. St316. Taxonomy (NCBI): domain Bacteria; kingdom Pseudomonadati; phylum Pseudomonadota; class Gammaproteobacteria; order Pseudomonadales; family Pseudomonadaceae; genus Pseudomonas; species Pseudomonas sp. St316. The sequence continues at coordinate 95,066 of NZ_AP021901.1, forward strand.
TACCCATGACTGAGCCACTGCGCATCGTCTTTGCCGGCACTCCCGAATTTGCCGCCGAACACCTCAAGGCCCTGCTGGCCAGCCCCCACGACATCGTCGCGGTCTATACCCAGCCGGACCGGCCAGCCGGTCGCGGGCAAAAACTGATGCCCAGCCCGGTCAAGCAGCTGGCCCTGGAGCACGGCATCGAGGTGCTGCAGCCGCCGACCCTGCGCGATGCCCAGGCTCAAGCCGAACTGGCGGCGCTCAAGCCAGACTTGATGGTGGTGGTCGCCTACGGCCTGATCCTGCCCCAAGTGGTGCTGGATATCCCGCGCCTGGGTTGCATCAACAGCCACGCCTCGCTGCTGCCACGCTGGCGCGGTGCGGCGCCGATCCAACGCGCCGTGGAAGCGGGCGATGCGATGAGCGGCGTGACCGTGATGCGCATGGAAGCCGGCCTGGACACCGGGCCGATGCTGCTCAAGGTCAGCACGCCCATCAGCGCCGAAGACACCGGCGGTAGCCTGCACGATCGCCTTGCGCTCATCGGCCCGCCGGCCGTGGTCCAGGCCATTGCCGGCCTGGCCGCTGGCACGTTGGAAGGCGAGGTGCAGGATGACAGCCTCGCCACCTATGCACACAAACTGAACAAGGACGAAGCCCGCATCGACTGGAGCCGCCCAGCCGTTGAGCTGGAGCGCCTGGTGCGGGCCTTCAACCCTTGGCCGATCTGCCACAGCACCTTGAACGGCGAAGCCCTGAAAGTGCTGGCGGCCAGTTATGCCGAAGGGAAGGGCGCACCGGGTGAGATCCTCAGCGCCAGCAAGGACGGCCTCGTCGTGGCCTGCGGTGAACAGGCGTTGTGCCTGACGCGCCTGCAACTGCCCGGTGGCAAGGCGCTGAACTTCAGCGACCTGTTCAACAGTCGCCGTGAGAAATTTGCCGTCGGCACGGTCCTGGGCCAAGCGGCGGATGCCTCATGAACCCACGTCTGGCCGCCGCCAAGGCACTTGCCGCCGTCCTCAGTGGCAAGGCCTCCCTCAACAGCTCCCTGCCGACCCAACTGGACAAGGTAGAAGACCGTGATCGCGGTTTCACCCAGGACCTGGCGTTCGGCACCGCCCGCTGGCAGCCACGGCTGTCAGCCCTGGCGGCCAAGCTGTTGCAGAAGCCGTTCAAGGCCGCCGATGCAGACGTCGAGGCGTTGCTGCTGGTGGGGCTCTATCAGTTGCTCTACACCCGCGTCCCGGCCCACGCCGCCATCGGCGAAACCGTGGGCTGCGCCGACAAGCTGAAAAAGCCCTGGGCCAAGGCCCTGATCAATGCCGTGTTGCGCCGCGCCCAGCGCGAAAGCGAAAGCCTGTTGGCCGAGCTGGAGCACGACCCGGTGGTACGCACGGCGCACCCGCGCTGGCTGCAGAAATCCCTCAAGGCGTTCTGGCCCGAGCAATGGGAAGCCATCTGCGCGGCCAATAACGCCCATCCGCCGATGATCCTGCGGGTCAACCGCCGTCACCATACGCGCGATGCCTACTTGGCATTGCTGGGCGCGGCGGGCATCCCGGCCATCCCGTGCCAGTACAGCCGCGACGGCATCGTCCTGGAAACCCCGGGCGATGTGCGCGCCTTGCCGGGCTTTGCCGAGGGCTGGATCAGCGTCCAGGACGAAGCCGCCCAACTGGCCGCCGACCTGCTGGAACTGGCGCCGGGCCAACGGGTGCTGGACGCCTGCTGCGCGCCGGGCGGCAAGACCTGTCACATCCTCGAAGCCGAACCGAAGCTGGCCGGCGTGGTGGCGGTGGACCTGGAAGCCAAGCGCCTGGTGCGGGTGAAGGAAAACCTCGAACGCCTTGGGCTGGACGCCCAATTGATCGCCGCCGATGGCCGCGACACCGCGACCTGGTGGGACGGCAAGCCGTTCCAGCGCATCCTCCTGGACGCGCCATGCTCGGCCACCGGCGTGATCCGTCGCCATCCGGACATCAAGCTCACCCGCCAGCCGGACGACATTGTTGCGCTGGCCGTGTTGCAGGGCGAACTGCTCGATGCCCTGTGGCCGACCCTGGAAGTGGGTGGCATGCTGCTCTACGCCACGTGCTCGACCTTGCCGACCGAGAACACCGACGTGATCGACGCCTTCCTCGCCCGCACCCCGGGCGCCCGGGAGCTGGACATTGCCACTCAGGCTGGCCTCAAGCAGCCCCATGGTCGCCAATTGCTGGCCCAGGAGGGCGGTCATGACGGGTTCTATTACGCCAAACTGATCAAGATCGCCGCCGCACGTGGTTAAAACGATTCGATAGGGAGTGACTGGATGAAAATCATCATCCTCGGCGCAGGGCAGGTCGGCGGTTCGCTGGCGGAACACCTGGCCAGCGAGGCCAACGACATCACCGTGGTCGACACCGACGGCGAACGCCTGCGGGACTTGGGCGACCGCCTCGACATTCGCACCGTGCAAGGTCGCGGGTCATTGCCGACGGTATTGCGCCAGGCCGGCGCCGACGATGCCGACATGCTCGTGGCCGTGACCAACAGTGACGAAACCAACATGGTCGCCTGCCAGGTCGCCCACACGTTGTTCCACACCCCGACCAAGATCGCCCGGGTGCGCGAAGCGGCCTACCTGACCCGCGCCGACCTGTTCGACAACGACGCGATCCCGGTGGATGTGCTGATCAGCCCCGAGCAGGTGGTGACCAACTACATCAAGCGCCTGATCCAACACCCGGGCGCCTTGCAGGTGATCGACTTTGCCGAAGGCAAGGCCCAACTGGTGGCGGTCAAGGCCTACTACGGCGGGCCGCTGGTGGGCCAGCAACTGCGCCAGTTGCGCGAGCACATGCCGAATGTGGAGACCCGGGTCGCGGCGATTTTTCGTCGTGACCGGCCGATCCTGCCCCAGGGCGACACGGTGATCGAAGCCGACGACGAGGTGTTTTTCATCGCCGCCAAGGCGAACATTCGCGCGGTCATGAGCGAAATGCGCCGCCTGGACGAAAACTACAAACGCATCGTCATCGCCGGCGGCGGGCAGATCGGCGAGCGCCTGGCCGAAGCCATCGAAAGCCGCTACCAGGTCAAGATCATCGAGATGAACCCGGCCCGCTGCCGCTACCTCTCGGACACCCTCGACAGCACCGTGGTATTGCAAGGCAGTGCCTCGGACCGCGACCTGTTGTTGGAAGAGAACATCGCCGACGCCGACATCTTCCTGGCCCTGACCAACGACGACGAAGCCAACATCATGTCGTCGCTGCTGGCCAAGCGCCTGGGGGCGAAGAAGGTCATGACCATCATCAACAACCCGGCCTACGTCGACCTGATCCAGGGCGGCGACATCGACATCGCCATCAGCCCGCAACTGGCAACCATCGGCACCTTGCTCGCCCACGTGCGCCGCGGCGACATCGTCAGCGTGCACTCCCTGCGTCGCGGCGCGGCCGAAGCCATCGAGGCGATTGCCCATGGCGACGCCAAGTCCAGCAAAGTCATCGGCAAGGCCATCCGCGACATCGGCCTGCCGCCGGGCACCACCATCGGCGCGATCATCCGCGACGAAGAAGTGCTGATCGCCCACGACGACACCATGATCCAGACCGGCGACCATGTGATCCTGTTCCTGGTGGACAAAAAGCACATTCGCGATGTCGAGAAGCTGTTCCATGTGGGGTTGAGCTTCTTCTGATCCAGAGTATGCAGTGACAGGAAGGCCCTCATCGCGGGCAAGCCTTGCTCCCACAGAGGATCGGTGTTGTTCACAGCATTTGTGAGCAACGAAGATCCCCTGTGGGAGCAAGGCTTGCCCGCGATGGCCATCTAACATTCAACCGATCAACCACAGACTCAACGCCAAAGGACCTCCATCCATGCTCGATTCCCTGGAAAAAATGCTCGCCAAGGGTGTGGATAACCCACTGCTGCGCTTCGGCCTGGGCAAGGGCTATCTGGACTTGGGGGAATTCACCCGCGCCGCCGAACACCTCCAACGCTGCGTCGAACTCGACCCCAAGTATTCAGCCGCCTGGAAACTATTGGGCAAGGCCCAGCAAGGCCAAGGCGATCTACCGGCCGCCCGCCAAGCCTGGGAACAAGGCCTTGAAGCCGCCCGCGCCCACGGCGACAAACAGGCCGAAAAAGAAATGACCGTGTTCCTCAAAAAACTCGATCGCCAGCCCTGAGCTCACGCAAAACAGCTTTTGTGGCGAGGGAGCTTGCTCCCGCTTGACCGGGCTGGCGCTCCAGTGCGAAGCACTCACAAAAAAGCCCACCTCCCAATCCACTGCCAATCCGCCAAAAGTTCAGCCGGCGCAAAATCTGTGGGAGCAAAGCTTGCTCGCGATAGCGGTAGACCAGCCAAACCAGATGTCGACTGACCTGTCCCAATCGCGAGCAAGCTTTGCTCCCACAGGTGAAGGAAACCGGGGACAGACCACGATTTGGACTCATCTGTAATCAGACTGTCTAGTAATCGTGGTCTTTCCCCGGTTTCCCTCACAGCCCCCCTTACACGATAGCGTCTTCTCTTGAGTTTGATGCCGGCCTTCGATTAGATATGAGGCGTAAACGTTGTGACGTGAGTAGCACCATCAAACACAGGGAATAGCACTAAATGGCAAGGATAGAACCCGTTTTCGGCAGCATCAGCAGCGAAATCGAAAACCCATACCAAACGGGCGACGCCCAACTGATTGACGACGAAGTTGTCACGTTTTCAAAACCCAAGATTTTTGATTTTTCCGGGCGTATTTCTCTGGCGCGCTTCTGGCTGATTCGTGTGCCCTTGGTGCTGGTTCTTCCGTGCATTTTGCTGGCGTTCTTTATGGTGGGGTTGCGCCATCAACTGGTGGTTTTGCTGATAGTCGGTGTCACCGTTGTCGTTCCTGCCATCCTGCTCGACGTGTCTCTACTGGTACGCAGGGCACGTGATCTGGGCTGGAGTCCGAAATGGGCAATTCTCCTCGCGTTCCCTGTTATCGGCTTTGTGATAACGCTTCCGCTCATCATGCTTCCAGGGCGTAAAGCGATTAATAAATACGGCCCGCCCAATCCACCTCTCTCGACGTTGGTAAAGCTACTTACCGCGCTGTTGGTGGTGCTGATGCTTGTAACTACAACCGTGCTAGTTGCGTATTTTCCCCAATACCACCCACAGGCAATCTACGAGTGGTTCTTTAATGCATTGGTTCAGGCATAACGTTAGCGTACGCGGAGTCCATGCTTCGCCTCATTGCGCGGCGCCAAGTGCTCAGGTGCCTTTGTAGAGAGCGCTGCGCGCACCACGCGATAGCCCTGCGTACGCCGCGGTGATGTCCATTGGGAAAAGAGAACAGATTTATTTCTCTGCTCTAAACGTCCGCTCTTGGCCGTATGCGGCCTATCGCTACGAAGGACAGTGGTGAATAGTTAGAACCTTGTTCGTCCGCGTTTACACATAGAAAAACCAAAACCCGACGCAAAACGTCGGGTTTTTTCGTTGAGGAATAAATCCTACTGCCGCGGCTCCACGTTATCCAACACCCGATTCGCCAGCAGCGAACTCAACTCAATCAACTGCTGAATCCCAAGCGCCACATGACGCCTCGATCCATCCAGATCAAACGCCAGCTCACTCACCATGGCATCCGCCGAAGCCAGGGTTTCGCTGAGGTTGGCGAGCAAGCATTCGTTGTCGAGGCCTTTCACGACGGTGAATAGCTGCCCCGGTTTGGGGTCGTCTTTGGATTTATCCGGTTTCGGTAGCAAGTAGTGATCGAGCACGCGTTTGGTGGTTTCGTCTTGCTGCTTGGCTTTGGATTTTGCGGACTTTAAGGTGGAATCTGTTTCAGGCGGATTGGGCGTTATTTTGAACATAAGCTTCGGTTCCGGATTGGTGCCGACGCCCCGAAGCTACTAAACAATGGGGTGGCAGCTGTACGCAGGTTAGTAGACCGGGGAACCGAAGAAGCCGGCGCGCCTAAGCGCCCTGCGTACAGCCGCCATCAAGAACAGGGTCGGGCCCTGTTTTAGAAGCGCTTGTACAACTTCGATTACCTCGGGCTACTAAACCCGACCACTGATGGGCAGTGGCAGGAAGACAATAGAACCCGGGTGCAAGGCGCACAAGCGGGCGGATTCTGGCGTAGTTGTAGGCAAAGGCGCAAGGATGCGTAGCTTGATAGAGGGTGTAGGTGGGGGCTGTAGGAGGGAGGTTTTTGGGTGATGCGGGTGGCTGGTTTTGCTTTGGAATTGGGGCGATTTCATCGCGAGCAAGCTCGCTCCCACAGGGGATCGGGGGCTGTTGAAGGTATTGTGTTCGTCACCGCCCGGTGTGGGAGCGAGCTTGCTCGCGATAGCTATCTGGTGGAAATGAGGGGGCTTCTGAAAAAACTGGATCGCCATCCCTGAGCTACACCTCAGCCCCCCTGATTGTTGCAGTCGGCTGCGTGCTTGAGGTACGTCAGGGCGCGCTGCTCACCCATTGAATCGAGGTAGGTGAGTTGCGCGTTCACCAAGCCGCAGTTCTGGCCGCTGTCTTCGGTCAGCGAGATCACCTGCTTGATATCCAGGTGGGTGCCGTAGGCGTAGGTTTCGCTAGCTGCCTCGGCCTGGGCCATGGCGGGTAATGCGCCGGCGCCCAGAGCGGTGATCAGGCAAGCGGCAGCGATGTTTTTCAGGTTCATGGTCGTTTTCCTTCAATGAGTTCGATGGTTTCATCGAGGCGATTCATGTTGTCTCGATGGGCTCATTAAAGGCCCGCGAGGTATCTCGGCTGTGTCGAGAAATAACTCGGTTGGATGGGTTACGTATCTGAGGTGGGTTGCGATACAGAGCGATACAATCGCCACTCTTTTTGCGTCGGAGAGCAGGGAATGGAACATGTCGATCACGTATTGATCGTGGATGATGATCGTGAAATCAGGGAGCTGGTCGGCAACTACCTGAAGAAGAATGGTCTGCGCACCACCGTGGTCGCGGATGGTCGCCAGATGCGGGCCTTTCTCGAAACCAATCAGGTGGACCTGATCGTGCTCGACATCATGATGCCGGGGGATGACGGGCTGCTGCTGTGCCGTGAACTGCGCGCCGGCAAGCATAAGGCGACACCCGTGCTGATGCTGACGGCTCGCACCGACGAGACCGACCGCATCATCGGCCTGGAAATGGGCGCCGACGATTATCTGACCAAACCCTTCGCTGCCCGGGAGCTGCTCGCGCGCATCAACGCCGTGCTGCGGCGTACCCGCATGCTGCCGCCCAACTTCGTCGTTTCCGAAAGCGGCCGCCTGCTCAAGTTCGGCCGCTGGCGCCTCGACACCACCGCCCGCCATCTGCTTGATGAAGACGACACGCTTGTCTCGCTGAGCGGCGCCGAGTACAGGCTGCTGCGGGTATTTCTCGATCACCCTCAGCGGGTGCAGAGTCGCGACCAGTTGCTCAACCTGACCCAGGGCCGTGACGCGGACATCTTCGACCGATCCATTGATCTGCTGGTCAGCCGCGTGCGCCAGCGTTTGCTGGATGACGCGCGCGAACCGCTCTACGTAAAGACCGTGCGCAATGAAGGCTACGTCTTTACCTTTGCGGTCGAAATCCTTGGGGAGCAGGCATGAAACTCGCCTTGCAATGGCCCCGCACGCTGGCTTCGCGGTTGTGGCTGGTGTTCCTTGTCGGCCTGATACTCGCCCAGTCCCTGACGTTCGCCGCCCAGTACTACGAACGCTATCAAAGCACCAAGACGGCCATGCTGGGCAATTTCGAACACGACACGGCGACGTCCATCGCCATCCTCGACCGTCTGCCGGCCGCCGAGCGCCTGGAATGGACCCAACGTCTGCAGCGCCGCAACTATGATTATTTGCTGCGCGAACATGACCCTGGCATTCCACTCACTTCGAACGATCTCGCGGCGACGGCGGCGCAATCGCTTCAAGTCTCGCTGGGCAACAACTATGACCTGACCATTGTCGAGATCCCGGGTCCATTCCAGCATTTCCAGGCCCAGGTGCGACTGGCAGACGGCAGCCCGGTCACCATCGACGTGCGCCCCTCGGTCAGGCCGTTGTCGCCCTGGCTGCCCTTTGCCCTGTTCGGTCAGTTAGTGTTGATGATCGGCTGCACCTGGCTTGCCGTGCGGATCGCGATACGCCCGCTCAGCCGCCTGGCCGAGGCGGTCGAGAACCTCGACCCGAACGCACACCCCGTGCAGTTGGATGAAAGCGGCCCACGGGAAGTGGCCTACGCCGCCCGGGCCTTCAACAGCATGCAGACGCGTATCGCCGCTTACTTGAAAGAGCGCATGCAATTGCTGGCGGCCATTTCCCACGACTTGCAGACGCCCATCACGCGCATGAAGCTGCGCGCCGAGTTCATGGACGACTCGTTAGAGAAAGACAAACTGGGCAACGACCTGAACGAAATCGAGCACCTGGTGCGCGAGGGTGTCGCTTACGCCCGCAGTGTTCATGGCGCGACCGAGGCCAGTTGCCGGGTCAGCCTGGACTCCTTTCTCGACAGCCTGGTCTGTGATTACCAGGACACTGGTCGGGAGGTCAGCCTGAGCGGCAAGAACGGCGCGATCATCGAGACACGGCCCCATGCCCTGCGCCGAATCCTGGTGAACCTGGTGGATAACGCGCTGAAGTACGCTGGCACCGCCGAAGTGGAAATCAGCGGTGACGCGAGCACGGGCGTTTCGATCAGCGTACTTGACCGAGGCTCGGGCATACCCGAGGAGGTCCTGGCGGAGGTGGTCAAGCCGTTCTATCGAGTGGAAAGCTCACGCAACCGTAACACCGGCGGCACCGGCCTGGGCCTTGCCATCGCTCAGCAGTTGGCCGTTGCGATTGGTGGCTCACTGAGCCTGCGCAACCGCGACGGCGGCGGTCTTTGCGTGACCCTCGACTTCGGCCTCGATCGGTAGGCCGCGCGGGCTGCACGCCCTGTGCAGCCCTACGACCGGGTTCATGGCCCGCGTTTGTAAGCCATTGTATCCAGTGCATTGGCGTACTCAAAAGAACGCATAACCACCGGTTTGCAAACATAGCCGGTATACATGCCCTTGCAAGAATTCTCCCCATCGACTCGCCATCGGATCCCCGAATGGCGAGCCCTTACTCAGGAGATCTTGCCATGACTATCCAATCCTACCGCCCCCAAGGCTGGCAGCTGTTCGGCCTGATCGCCGCCCTGGTGGTGGCGATGAGCATCACGGCTGTCGCTGTACAACCCGACCTGGTCGAGGGCCTGCGCAGCGCCATTCGCGCCACCGCCCGTTCCTCCTTCGCCTTGTTCCTGATCGCGTTCACTGCGTCGGCCTTTGCCGTACTGGTGCCTTCAGCGTTCTCCAAGGCACTGGTGCGTGAGAGGCGCTTCATTGGCCTGGCTTTTGCCTTCTCCCACTTGGTGCATGCCGTGCTGATCTACGGGTATGGACAGCTCAATACCGAATTCTGGCCAGCCCGCACCGTTGCCAACAACATCCCGGGCGGGACCGCCTACGCCTTCATCCTGCTGATGGCCCTGACGTCATTCAAAGGACCCGCCCGACTGCTGGGCCCCAAGGCCTGGAAGGCGTTGCACGTCACCGGCATGTGGGTCATCGCCGCCGTCTTCGCCCTCTCCAACTTCAAACGCATCCCGATGAGCGACTGGTACGTGCTGCCCTTCGGCCTCACCTGCGCCGCCGTGGCGATCCGACTGGTCGGCAAGCTGGCCATCGCCAACAAACGTAGCCAAACCAGGCAGGCATCGATGCGCCGCGCGGCAGTCGCCTCCTGACAGGCCCGCGATCCGCAACAAACGAAGCCGCCTTCTCAGGCACGACATATCCGTTCAATACATTCTCAGAAGCAGTCATCCCGGCTGCCAAAAACAAGGAAGCAAAAAATGAGCAACAGCACCCCAACCCCTCAGGCCGGCAGCTACATCACCACCCAGGACGGCGTACAGCTCTACTACAAGGACTGGGGCCCGAAAGATGGGCCAGTCGTTACCTTCAGCCATGGCTGGCCGCTGAATTCGGATAGCTGGGAATCGCAGATGTTGTTCCTGGCCGACAAAGGCTTCCGGGTGATCGCCCATGACCGTCGCGGCCATGGCCGCTCCAGCCAGCCGTGGGAAGGCAACGACATGGATCACTACGCCGATGACCTGGCCGCTGTGATCAACACCCTGGATCTTAGCGACGTCACCCTGGTGGGTTTCTCGACCGGTGGTGGCGAAGTCGCCCGCTACATCGGCCGCCACGGCACCGCTCGGGTGAAAAAGGCCGCACTGATCAGCGCCGTTCCGCCAATGATGCTCAAGACTGCTGACTACCCGGGCGGCCTGCCGATCGAAGTGTTCGACGGCCTGCGCCAGGCCTCGCTGGACAACCGCTCGCAGCTGTATCGCGACATCGCGGCTGGCCCGTTCTTCGGCTTCAACCGCGACGGGGCAAAAGTCTCCCAGGGGTTGATCGATTCGTTCTGGGTGCAGGGCATGCAAGCCGGCCACAAAAACACCTACGACTGCATCGCGGCGTTCTCGGCGACGGACTTTCGCGCCGACCTGGCCAAGTTCGACGTGCCGACACTGATCGTGCACGGCGACGATGACCAGATCGTCCCAATTGAAGCCTCCGCCCATGCCGCCGCCGAGCGGGTGCAGAACGCCGAGTTGATCGTCTATCCGGGTGCGCCGCACGGCCTGACCGACACCCACAAGGACCGCCTCAACCAGGATCTGTTGGACTTCCTGGGCAAGTAAGCCCATCGCCCCCTCCAATCAATGAATGAAAAGGAATGATCATGCCTACTCTCAAATCGCTCTTGGCCGCCACCATCACCGCAGCCGTGGCCCTGACATCGCTGCATAGCGTCGCCGCACAACCCGACACCACCAAACCCACCGTTGTGCTGGTGCACGGCGCATTCGCCGAATCCTCCAGTTGGAATGGCGTTGCTGCTCAGTTGCTGAACCAGGGTTACCCGGTCGTCGCAGCAGCCAACCCGCTGCGCGGCGTGAAGCAGGACGCCGATTACGTTGCCGACATCGTCGAGCACACCGCCGGCCCGGTGATCCTCGTGGGTCACTCTTACGGCGGCGCCGTGATCACCAACGCGGTGCACAACAACCCCAGGGTCAAGGCGCTGGTCTACGTCGCGGCCTTCGCGCCGGACAAAGGCGAAACCGCCATCGAACTGTCCGGTCGCTACCCTGGCGGCACCCTTGGGCCGACCTTGGCCGCCCCGGTGCCGCTGGACGACGGCAACAAAGACCTCTACATCCAGCAAGACAAATTCGGCCAACAATTTGCCGCCGACGTTCCAGCGGCCGACGCCGCCCTGATGGCCGCCACCCAACGCCCCATCAGCGAAGCTGCACTGAAGGAAGCGTCTGGCGACCCGGCCTGGAAAAAAACGCCGTCGTGGTTCATCTACGGCTCGGCGGACAAAAACATCCCCGAGGCCGCGCTGAAATTCATGGCCGACCGCGCCGGCTCGAAAAAAACCGTCACCGTCCAAGGCGCTTCCCACGTGGTGATGACGTCCAACCCGGGGAAAGTTGCAGAGCTGATCATTGAAGCGGCGCAGGCCAGTTCCAAAGGTTGATCGCGGCGACCCGGGCCTTTTGACCCAAAGGTCCGGTTTTCTCATCCGTCAGTTGCTTCTAAAAACCCGGCACACTAGGCCGGGTTTTTTCATTGCAAAACTCTCCGTGGCGAGGGGGCTGTTGGCCCCGAATCTGGTTGCTACACCACCCAATCCATTATCATCAGCCCGCTATTCGGCAGCCCCAAGCCCCGCAATGGACAGGGCACCCAATGGAATCAAGGAGAGATGGATGTACCTCAATCAAAAGCCCAGCCGCTGTATCGTGCTAGCCGGTGCGTTGGTCATCAGCGGTTGCACTTCGTTCTTACAGGGCAAGCAATACGTCGTCCCCGGCCCCGACGAACCCTCCGCAACGGTTCGCCTCAAGGCTGGAAGTGGTGCCAGGCTGGACGCCATGACCTTCAGCGATAATGGATGCTATGCGGGTTACACAGTCCTGCCCTCGAACGGCGACTACATCGAATCCCCGGTCGCCGTGAATAAGGAGCTGATCCTGACCTATTGGCAGATCGCAGGAAGCAGCGCGTGTCAAATACCGTTCTCCTTCACCCCCAGAACGGCGCCACCTATACCTTGATCCAAGGCTCCTGGAGCAAGCCGAAGGCGGGCATTCTGCCGATCTTCAACCGTGACGAACATTTCTGCGGCGTAGGCGTGATCAAGAAAGTCGGCGACCAAGAAAGCGTCGAGCCGATACAGCAGCTGCAAATCAAGACTGGGTTCGCATGCCTGAGGTTTGTTAAATAGAGGCACCGTACGGCATGCGTTGAGAGTGGGTTGAACCATTTCGGGTGGAGACTGCTCTGCCCGGATAATGTCTGGACGCGCAGGCTCAGTTATCCACACAGCGCTTCATCAGACCATGTAACACGTTCGGTCATGCGGTTTTGGCGAGACGTTCAAACTGGCACTGATCCTGGGCGTCCTTGAGGCTGGTTTCAAACTCATCGAGCGCGGCGTATACCTTCTGCAACCCTTGAATCTGGGTCATCAGCTCCAGTTTTTTGTCGGCGATCGCCTTATTCGCCAAATCCCAGGGCAGTGCCTTGCCCCGGTGATCCTGGAGGATCGCCTGCATTTCCTTAAGTTTGAAGCCCAATTGCTGGGCGCATTTGATGAACATCAGCAGTTCGACGCTCTGCTGGCTATAAACTCGATATTTGCCTTCGCGCTGGGGCGGTGGTAGCAAGCCAATATCTTCATAGTGGCGGATGGTTTTAACTGTCGTGCCCGACAACTGGGCTGCTTTGCCTATATACATGAAAAGTCCTTTTTGTCGCATAAGACGTGGTGCGTGCACTGGCGCGCCGCATCTTTACATAGGCATACGGAGTCGGTCACCTGAGGTGTCAAAGGGTAGAACTGGCAAGGATGAAGCTGGCATCGCCTGTTGCATGGGGATGCTGCATAGGTGTGCTTCAGTGGCTGGCGATATCCCGGGATTGCTTGAGCCAGGCTTCCCGCTGGTTGGGCCTGGAACCGAGTAGCGGTCCAAACGTCAGGGTCTTTAACGGTTTGATGCCACAGAACTCCAGCGTGGTCTTGCGCATCTGGTGCAGGCCAGGCATGCGATAGACCCATTTGAAGTACCACGGTGGAGTATCCATCGTGACCAGCAGGTGAGCGGTTCGTCCTTTCAGGAGCTTGTCGGGAAAGGCTTTACCTTCCCGGTACTTGAAGGCAAAACCGGGCAGGAATATCCGATCGAAAAAGCCTTTCATCAAGGCCGGAATCCCGCCCCACCAAATCGGAAAGACAAATGCCAAGTGCTCAGCCCACGTGATATCGGCTTGAGCCTTGAGCAGATCGGGTTCCAGTTGCTGAGTCTGTTTGTAGCCATCGTGCAGGACCGGATCGAAGCTCAATGCATCCAGTCGTAACAGACGCACATCATGCCCGGCACGCCTTGCCGCCTCGACATAGCTCTCGGTCAACGCACCACAGAAACTGTCAGTTGAGGGGTGACCCAGAATCACCAGTACCCGTTTGCTCATCATCACTACACCCTGAAAGTTGATCTTTCAGCATAGGGTGTGCCCGTAACGGGAGAGTCAATGGTTTGTAGCAGGCACAGCCATTACTGAAGCAAAGAAGATGGAAAAACCCTAGTAAAAATCATAATAAAGCGCCCATTCCCCCGTTTCGCGGTGCTTCCAGAACATCAGGCTCCCACTGTCGACCACGTTCAGATTGATCTTCGCGTCCGATGAGATCTGGAACACAAACTCAAAGCCTTCACCAGGATCAACACCTGACTGGCAGAACGAGGGATAACCGCCGATCTTGTGTTCGTAGGTGTGGGTGACCAGATCGTAGTAGCTCTCTATGTCTCCCGCGCGTTCCAGCGTGAGGATTTCCTGCTCGAGGTCCTCCGGGACACCACCGCCATCCCACAGTGGATAGTCCTCCGGCACCGCTTGCGCATCGAGCGGAAACGGTTTGAGAAATGCACCTGCCACCGGCAGGTTCTTGCGCACCAACACATCCTCCGGCCCATATTCACGGATGACCCAATTATTCCCCATCGGCTCGAAGTGATCGGGAAGCGTGTCTGAAATAAACACCGTCAGCACACGAACCCCTTCCAGCAGCGGGTTTTTGAAGGGCAGGGCGGGCAAATAAAACTGCGCATAGGGAAGCAAGGGTTGCCCGGCCTGATCGGTGGGCACCGCTTCATCAGGCCGGAACAGGAAGACGTTGCCCAGCCAGCTTTCTTCATCGGTCCCGGCAGGACGAAAGCCACCGGCAACGAACTTCACGGCGGGGCGGGCCAGGCGTTGCTTGATTTCCTGAATGTCCATGGCGATATAAACCTTCCTTTTGCTACTGGTGTAATGGATTTCGCATAAAGCGGTCAGCCCTCTCTCGCACACCGCGGGGGCCTACGACGTTCCCGAGGGCCCTACGAGTGTCCGAGTGTCTGGCCAGTGATGGGAGACGATAGAGGCCGAGGGCAAAGCGCACAAGCCGGCGGTTTCTGGTCAAGTTGTAGGCAAAGGCGCAAGGATGCGTGGCTGGGTGGAAGGTCGGCGGTGGGGCGCATGTTCGCTCCCGCTTGAGGGCAATCTTCCATTTCCTGATACCAACCCCGTGGCGAGGGAGCTTGCTCCCGCTCGGCTGCGCAGCAGCCGCAAACCGAGCGATGCGGTTTGCCTGAAGAAATGCTGGGGCCTGCTGCGCAGGCCAGCGGGAGCAAGCTCCCTCGCCACGGGTTACCTGGGCTGGCGTCATCGGCGAGCAACCAAAATTCTCCTTGAGCAAACCCGGCTAGGCACGCTCTCCCGCTATAGTCGACTCTATCGTCGACCACCCTCCAGGAGCCTCTCTCAGTGTCCGAAACGCCGACCCACCTCGCCTACACCAAACGTTTCAACACCGTCCTCGCCTACATCGATGCCAATCTCGAAGGTGACCTGTCGGTGAAAACGTTGAGCCATGTGGCGAACTTTTCGGCGTTTCACTTCCACCGACAATTCACCGCGTTCGTTGGCGTGCCGGTGTCACGTTATGTGCAACTGATGCGGCTGCGACGCGCGGCACACAGCTTGGCGTCTGTCGCGGATTATTCGGTATTGGACGCCGCGCTCTGTGCCGGTTTTGAAAGCCCGGAGGCATTTTCCAGGGCGTTCAGGCGGGCGTTCGGTATGGCGCCGAGTGCGTTCAGGAAGGCACCGAACTGGCAGACCTGGAATGCGGTGTTCGCCATCCCTCACTTTTCCAGGACGATCATCATGCAACTACAAATCGTGGAGTTCCCCGAAACCAAGGTCGCCGCGCTTGAGCACTGCGGGCCCACTGGGCTCGTCAATCAGACGACGAGCCGGTTTATCGAGTGGCGCAAGCAGAGCGGGCAGTCACCGGTGGCGTCGAGTCGCACGTTTGGGATCCCGTATAACAACCCCGATACCACCGCTCCAGAAGACTTTCGCTTCGCCATCTGTGGCGAGATTCACGAGGCCGTGGCGCCGAACGGGTTTGGCGTGCACGAGCGCGTCATTCCTGCCGGTCGTTGCGTCGTGGTGCGGCACGTGGGGTCGCCGGACCATATCGGCGAAACGATCTATCCGATTTATCGCGATTGGCTGCCTGCCAGTGGAGAAGAGCTTCGTGACCATCCGCTGTTCTTCCATTACCTGAGCGTCTACCCCGAGACGCCGCAGGATCAGTGGCAGACGGATGTGTATGTTCCGCTGCAATAGCGGAGTATCAGCAAACAGGGATTTATTTCTCAGGAAATAAATCCCTGTTTTCATCTACCAAGCTTCGTTATTGCCTTGGTCAGTAAAGTGCCTGTAACGTCGATCCTCAGCGAGCGAGGATATGTCATTGAACGACTCTGAACATCTGAAGGACCTGTGCACCCGTTTCAACTCTGGAGAACATCTGGAGTTCACTTTTTTCTGGGGGCACCAGCGCAGCAAAACCGGCGTCACGGCTTCGTGCTTCAGCCAGTGGTTCGAGGCCGGCTTCACTGTCGACGGTCAGTATTACCCGACAGCCGAGCACTTCATGATGGCTGAGAAAGCAGCCCTGTTCGACGATCAGGAAATCCGTACACAGGTGCTCCACGCGCCTACTCCTAATGCCGCCAAAGCACTTGGCCGCAACGTGCGCGGATTCAATGACAAGATTTGGCTGCAACACCGCTACGACATCGTCGTCCGAGCGAACCAGGCCAAGTTCTCTCAGAATCCGCCGTTGAACGAATACCTTCTGCAAACCGGTTCGCGCGTTATTGTCGAAGCCAGTCCGGTTGATAACGTCTGGGGGATAGGGCTCGCGCAGGACAACGCGGATGTGAACAATCCGAATCTGTGGAAAGGTTTGAATCTGCTGGGGTTTGCGCTGATGCAGGTGCGGGATGGGGCTGGTATGGCAGCCGAGATGTGATGTTCTGACCTTGCGCGTGAAAAACGAAAAAGGGATAGATTTATCTTATGCGCCCGGGGGAACAGGTCGTCGGTTCACATAGAAATAAATCTGACCCCTTTTCTTCTTTCTTCATGGCCAAATGACATTGTTAGCGCTACATTTTAGTCTGTATCGCCATGGACGTGGATTGAGGCCGATTGGCGACAAATCATGCTAAGGGAATGGGGGGCCGGTGGTGGAGAAAAGGAATGTATTTATCAGCCATGTTCACAAGGATGATCATGGACTACAAAAACTCAAGGATTTGTTGGCTCCAAAAGGAATGGATATTAGAGACTCCTCCATCCATACGGGGAAATTCAATAATGCCACTGATGAGAACTACATAAAGACACAGATTCTTGCGCCAGCTATAAACTGGGCTGGTGTATTTATTTGCTACATTTCCCCCCAAACCCAGAACAGTGATTGGGTTAACTGGGAGATCGAATATGCCGCCAAACAGGGAAAACGCATTGTTGGTGTTTGGGAGCATGGCGAGAAAGAATGTGATCTCCCTAGGGCCCTAAAAGAGTATGCAGACGCTTTGGTCGGGTGGAACGGTGATGCCATTATTAATGCTATCAACGGGAAGGACTCTTGGGAAAAGCCTGATGGCGATGTATGTGACCCGGTGCCACTGAAGAGGCACCCCTGTTGATGTCTCGTATCCATTCCTATGTTGTGCGGTATGACAGCGGTTTCGCCCCCAATCCGTTCTACGACTACTGCACGCTTGCGACCTGCAAGCCCGGAATTCGTCGAGCAGCTCAAATTGGCGATTGGGTAGTCGGTAGTGGAAGTAACGACCGAAATGTTCGACTCGGCGGGCATCTCGTTTACGCAATGCGTGTAACGGAAGCGATGACATTTGATGAATACTGCTTAGATCCTCGGTTTGAAGCCAAGAAACCATATCGAAATGGCAGTCGGAAGCAAAGCTGTGGAGACAATATATATTTCAGGGCTGAGGATGGAGCGGGCTGGCAACAGCGAGATTCGTTTCACTCCCGTTCGGATGGTTCGGTCAACCCAGATCACGTGGCTCGTGATTCGAGAGTTAACAGGGTACTGATTAGCGACGACTTCGTATATTTTGGGGGTGGTGGCCCTGAGTTTCCCGATAATTTAAAAGATCGGTACGGTCGCCATCTATGTAAGAAAGGAATAGGGCTAACTACTTTCGCGGATGCACAACTGATTGGGGATTTTGAAAAATGGATTCGTAGCTTTGGTGTGCATGGCTATCAGGTTGCTCCATTCGAATGGTTGAATCTTCGCAGGTGACCTATGAAAAAAGAAGGCTCCCTACTGCTCTCAGATTACACTGCGGAAATTGTTGCCACCGACGTACTTGATCCGAATGACTTTAATTCTGTTCTCCAGGGTTTATACGGAGAGGTCGGCGGAATAATGGCTACGGCCAAAAAAAACGTTCGAGAGGGGGCTGCTTACCCTGGGTTCAGGAAGGCCGCAGAAGAAGAGTTTGGCGATACTCTTTGGTATTTTGCTGCAATATGCAGACGTCTGCAGATATCTCTTGAAGATATATTTAAGGAAGCCGCGAATCACGGAAATTTCCGAAATGTGGGGGCTGCAAGCGACGTAATCGAAGGTGCGTTAGCCTATATTGCTGTGCCAGTAGACCCCACTACTTCCTTGGATTCCTCATTGGTGCGCCTTGGGCAGGCAGCGGCAGCTTTACTGGGAAATACGCCTGTTCCCGCTGATTTGATTTCTTTCGCACGGGCCTACCTAGACGCGATGTATGCGGCCAAGCTTGCATTTTCCGAGGTAGCTCGTGGAAATCTTCGGAAAGCCCGTGGTGCGTTCTTGTATCCGCAGGTAGAGGATTTAGTTGGTCTTGATTTCGATAGTGAGTTTGGAGTTGAAGAACAGCTACCTAGAAACTTCAAGATCCGGGTGAATCAGCGGGGAAGTGGTAAGAGTTATCTCCAATGGAATGAAGTATTCATAGGAGACCCTCTGACAGACAACATTGCCGACCCAGATGGCTATCGGTTCCACGATGTGTTTCATTTCGCATATGCAGCAATTCTTCACTGGTCACCTGTGACGCGGGCACTCATCAAGCATAAGCGAAAGAGTAATCCGAGGTATGATGAAGAACAGGATAGCGGTCGCGCCATGGTCGTGGAGGAAGGGCTTTCGGCTTGGATATTTTCCAGAGCCAAGGAGCTGAATTTTTTCGAAAGCCAAGATAAGGTTTCACTTGAATTTCTTAAGACAATTGGTGAATTCGTGGTTGGTTACGAAGTGGAAAAATGCCCGCTGAAGCTCTGGGAGAAAGCAATTTTGGATGGCTATGCTGTGTTTCGTCAGCTTAAGACGAATAAAGGCGGTTGGATCATTGGCAACCGAGAAGAACGCACCATAACGTACATGCCGCTTGAGTCTGAAAAATGAAAATTCACCCGTTTGTTGATGCAGTTGCTTCGCTGCGTTTTGAGGACTGTTTCAATCCATATTCGGATCGTTGCGAAATACATGATCGGCGCGATGCGCCGCGGCGTCGTGCTGCCGCGTTGTCCGCCATGTTGCGTCGCGCATCCGAAGACTCTGTAGACGCTATATGGATCGGGAGAGATCTCGGATACCGCGGAGGGCGTCGTACAGGGTTAGCTCTGACCGACGACGTCCACATAAGCGAGCACGTTAGACGTTGGAATCTTGATCTGCTCCATGAACGGCCGACTATAGGTGCTGCTGTGACCGAACGCACTGCTGCGGTCATATGGAACATGCTTGAACAAATTGACGCTCGTATATTTCTCTGGAATGTCTTTCCTCTTCATCCGCATCAATCTGGAGATCCGTTCACAAACCGGCAACACAACGCCAGTGAAAGGCGAGCAGGGGAAGAGTTGCTTCAACAGCTTATCGCCTTGTTAGGGCCCTCGCGCATTGTGGCGATTGGCAACGATGCTGCCGCTGCGGCACATCGCATCACCGATTCGATACCCGTGGTTTGCGTGAGGCATCCTAGCTACGGAGGGCAAAGCCAGTTCCAGAAGCAGATCACGGATCTCTATGGGAGCTCCATGAGGAGCTCCGCGTCGTTGTTCTGACGAGCTTCGCTTCTTAGAGCGAAGCGATTATCGGTTTAATTCCGTCTGGTACTCTTCTCTGACTTGGTTTTAGGTCATCGTTGCAGTTATTCGTGCTTCTACCTTCACCACTACGTTACGCGCACGCAGTGGTTAAAGGATCGAATCTAATTTTGTGAGGGATCTATATATGGTCTATCGGCTGTAGCGTTGCCACAACGGAGCACCGCGCGCAAAGCTCTTGAGATTGCTCCACTGATTACCTCGGTCTTCCACAAAATGATGCGTGACATAGTTCTCCAGTTTTTTAGTTACCACCGGATATAACCCAAGGTATTCCTGCCCCTCAAAGCTTTGACCCTCCGAGTCCAGCAGCGGGAGGATTGCGACTTGACCAGGTTTGTGACCATCAAAGAAGCCCAGCTCCCAAGGCATCCATTTCGATCCTGATGAGTTGTCAGTGGCGATATACACCATGGCTCGTGAAGACTTCATTCGTTCCCGCAGAACTGCAGCGGTCTCTTTGTCCACCCAGCTGCGGTCCAGCTTTTTGTCAACGACCCAATCCACATAGACCTTTAGGCCCTGTTTTTGTAGCAACAGCATCACCCCCAAGACGAGGTCAGAGTCATCAATCGAATGAGACAGAAAAATGTCGAACTCCTCGCGAGGTTTATAGTTCTCCATTGATTCGGTCAGAACAGCTTGTGACGTGCGATAGCCACGAGCCCCGGCCGCAGCCGCACGCGCCTCGCTTTTGGTGAAGAAGGCCATATGTCTTATTTCCTATTAGCTAAAACTTGATAGCGTTTTCGATCCAGATCGCCAAATTTTCTTTGATGTCAGCGTAGGCATCGCTAGCCTTGGGCTCGTACACCAGTGGTTTGACTACTACGCCGTTACGTCTAAAAGTGAAACTGTCGAAGGGATTGGGACCTTTCGAGCTATATCCATTTCGGGGGCAATTTAGCCTATGGATATAGACGCCTACGACCGGTTTATTGAGCTCCCAGGCACGCTGAATCTCGTATTTGACCCAAGGACGTTCTGCTGTCTGGCTACCAATAAGTACCACTAGACAGGATTTTCCGTTGAGATTCTGATCGATCCAGTCTTTCACCCCTTTTTCTGTGCGTTTAATCTGCTCCCAGGTATTGGGGCTAACGGGTTCGTCTCCTTCCAATGCGCCCATTTGGCGAATCTGTTGCACTCGCATCACATCATTATCGAAGTGGAAACTATAAAAGACCTTGCGCTTCATCCCTAACCCCCAAGCTTCTTGATGATGGACAGAACTTGTTTCTCGATAGTGGTACGATCAACTGCTGGATCTGCGAGCTTTGCTAGTGCCTGCTCTAACCAAGGGTGCTGGGAAAAGTGTTCAGCGGGATTGGCTAGCATCTCGTCAGCTAGCTCTTTGGCCATGTAACCGGTCGCGCCAATAGGTAATGCAATTCCTCCCTTCTCCTGGGTGATAGAAAACTCAATACGTACGCCACCAGCATTAACAATGGTGTTGTCGTTGATCTTATTGCCGAAGATAAACAGAGCAATACCAGAAAGCCCAATCATGCGGTGCCTATACTCGTGCCACAGTTCTTGGATGTCTTGGCCATGCGAGGCGACTTGCGGGAACGGCCGCATGATGAGCTGGTCCTCTGAGTACTTTTCAGGCCTGGCGTAGATTGCATCGAGCGCTCCGTTGATGACTGCGCTACCTATGCCCCACCCAAATCCATTGACGACTCGATAACCTCCTTTAACCAAGGAGGCCGAGAGGGAGTGTACAAAATTTAGGGCTTCTTGCTTGTCCCAGGTACCATATTCCTCTGCGCTGCCTGAGATGAATATGGTCTTCTTGAGGAAGCGACTTTCGATCTCCTTCAGAATGAGCGGAATGTCCTCATAGTTATCGACCAATAGCGCCTGGATTCCAAATCGCAACAGATCGCGGACATGGTGCTCCTGTCGTCGCTGTCGATACTTCGCGGCGTCTGCGTCTTCTTTCCATTGTGGCTCCGCAGGTTCCTTGCGAAGAAAGCAGTAGTGGGTTCGCCGGTAATCATCCGGCACGTGCAGTCGACTCAGGACATAGTCGAGATTCGGGTCCGTGAAGCTGAAGCCAATAAATAGAAATGTTTTTGAGATCAGGTCCCCACTAAGGGCCGTTACGAAGGCTTCATGGGTTTTATGATACTTCTCATACTGGGATTTGTAGAGGATGGCTGCACCTGGCGAAGACACGTCACCATGCATCTTATAGACGACCGCGTCTCGTTTAGGGCGAGTGGTCACGAGGTCATCAACCTTGCGTTTTGTATCTGCGACACGGTAGTTCGCTTTGAGGCTGTCCTCAATCAGCGTGTCATAGTTGGTCGTCCAGTATGTCCTGATCGGAAGCCGCGCCACGATATTGTGAGCTTCTGAAGGTTCCGCCTGTTCCGAAAATTCCTCGAGGATTTTCCGAGCCAGCCCGGTCGAGCTGTTCTTCTTGTTGACATGATACTGCGCGACAGAAATGAGATCGTGTTCCAACTCAACCTTGAGACCCAGTTCTTCGGCAATCTCGCTGAGCAGCTCGCTCCAGTTTACGAAGCCACAACTTTTAGAGAAGCCGGCACCGGCGAATATCGCCGCTACGCCATCCTCAAGATCTTTAACGTACGTTCTGATGAACGCATCAATTTCAGGTGAAAATTTTTTAGTCACAATCTAAAACCTCCATGTTGAAGCCGCATGGCCACTGGCCAGCTTACGTTAAGATGTGCCGGTGTCAACGTAGCCGTAATACAAAATCTCTCCTTGTTGATGTACAGCAATATTTGTGTCGTTGCTATTGCATTAATGGCTTCATCGAACATCTGATGACAGATGTTTTGCGGCCTACCCTTAGAGGAAAGGGTTGGAATGTGGAGAAGGGTTATTGGTTGGAAAAAATCTCCAAAATATCTAGATATTGCTTGGCTGCTTTTGGGGCCGGAAAAACAAAACCCGGCGCGGAACGCCGGATTTTTCGTTGGAAAGCGTCGACCTACCGCCCCGGCTCCACATTATCCAACACCCGATTCGCCAACAACGAGCTCAGCTCAATCAACTGCTGAATCCCAAGCGCCATATGACGCCTCGACCCATCCAGATCAAACGCCAGCTCACTCACCATGGCATCCGCCGAGGCCAGGGTTTCGCTGAGGTTGGCGAGCAAGCATTCGTTGTCGAGGCCTTTCACGACGGTGAATAGCTGCCCCGGTTTGGGGTCGTCTTGGGATTTATCCGGCTTCGGCAGCAAGTAGTGATCGAGCACGCGTTTGGTGGTTTCGTCTTGCTGCTTGGCTTTGGATTTTGCGGATTGTGGGGTGGGGTCTGCTTCTGGAGGATTTGGAGTTGCTTTGAACATTTGAATATTTCCGTTAGTAGGGCCGCAACCGCCTCGCTACTAAACGAAATGGTGGCAGCTGTGCGCAAGTTAGTAGACCGGTGAAATACACAAAGCCCGGCGCGCCCGAGGGCGCCATGCGCACAGCTACCATCGAGTGCAGGCAAATGCCCGACTGATGAGACCTGTGCAACCGCCGTGTATTTCCTGGGCTACTAAACCCGACCACTGATGGGCAGTGGCAGGAAGACAATAGAACCCCGGGACAAGGCGCACAAGCGGGCGGATTCTGGCGTAGTTGTAGGCAAAGGCGCAAGGATGCGTAGCTTGATAGGGGGTGTAGGTGGGGGCTGTAGGAGGGAGGTGTTTTGGGTGATGCGGGTGGCTTGGTTTGCTTTGGAATTGGGGGGATTTCATCGCGAGCAGGCTCGCTCCCACAGGGATTGAAGGCTGTTTCAGATATTGTGTTCACCGCCGCCCGGTGTGGGGGCGAGCTTGCTCGCGAGGGCAATCTTCCATTTCCTGACACCCAACCCCCTGTGGCGAGGGAGCTTGCTCCCGCTGGCCTGCGCAGCAGGCCTCTGCATTTTTTCAGGCAAACCGCATCGTTTGGTTTTGCGACTGCTGCGCAGCCGAGCGGGAGCAAGCTCCCTCGCCACGGGGGATGTCTGGGCGGGCGTCATCGCGAGCAAGCTCGCTCCCACAGGAGGCGGGTTGGATGCAGTATCTGTGGATGCCCCGGGCAGGGCCTCGCCTTGGCCTTATTTACGCTTAAGCATCTCCGGCAACTGCGCCACCAATTTCTGATTATTCAACGGCGCGCGGATGAACCCGCGTTGCTTGCCGTCTGGGCCGATGACGGCGAGGTTGCCGCTGTGGTCGACGGTGTAGTTGGGTTTGCTGGTGTCCGCCGGGATGAACGGGATGCTCACGGCATTGGCGAGTTTTTGCAGGTCTTCGACGGAGGCCGCGGTCAGGCCTTTGAATTGGGGATCGAAGTAGCCCAGGTATTGTTTGAGCTGCTTGGGTGTGTCGCGGTTGGGGTCGACGCTCACCAGTACGATCTGCAATTTATCCACAGCCTCGGGCGGCAGTTCGCTCTTGATCTGGCGCAGTTGGGCGAGGGTGGTCGGGCAGATGTCCGGGCAGAAGGTGTAGCCGAAGAACAGCAGGCTCCACTTGTCTTTCAAACCATCCATCACTACGGGCTGGCCGTCCTGGTCGGTCATTTTCACGTCCGGCAGGTTGCGGCTCTGGGGCAGCAGGATGATGCCGGCATCGATCAGCGCCGTCGGGTCGCCCTGGCCTTTGCCGGACAGCACCTTATTGATGGTGAGGCCGAGGATCAGCGCGATCACGGCCACGAGGATGAAGACGGTTTTCTGGGTTCGAGTCATAGGCTCAACAGTAAGTAGTGATCTACAAGCAGGGCGATGAACAGCAGGAACAGGTACCAGATAGAGTACTTGAACGTATTGATCGCCGCGTGCGGCCGACTGCCACGGTACAACACTACGGCCCATTGCAGGAACCGGGCGCCGAGTACCAGCGCGCACACCAGGTAGAGCAGGCCGCTCATCTGGATCACGAATGGCATCAGGCTCACCGCCAGCAGCACCAGGGTGTACAGCAGGATATGGACCTTGGTGTAGTGCTCGCCGTGGGTCACCGGCAGCATCGGGATGTCGGCCTTGGCGTATTCCTCCTTGCGGTGGATCGCCAGGGCCCAGAAGTGCGGCGGGGTCCAGGCGAAGATGATCAGCACCAGCAATAGCGGTTCGGCGCTGACGTGACCGGTGGCGGCCACCCAGCCCAGCAGTGGCGGCGCCGCGCCAGCGAGGCCGCCGATGACGATGTTCTGTGGCGTCGCCCGTTTGAGGAAGCCGGTGTAGACCACTGCGTAGCCCAACAGGGAAGCCAGGGTCAGCCAGGCGGTCAGTGGGTTGGTGAAGGCCAGCAGCAGCGCTTGCCCGGCCACGGCCAGGGCCAAGGCGAACGTCAGGGCCGCCGCCGGGGAAACCCGGCCCTCGGCCAGTGGGCGCTTGTGGGTGCGCGCCATGACCGCGTCGATACGCCGATCCACCACGTGGTTGACCGCCGCTGCGCCGCCGGCACACAGGGCGATGCCCAGGTTGCCGAATACCAGCACCGTCCACGGCACGCCGGCGCGGGTGGCGAGGAACATGCCCACCAGCGAGGTGATGAGCATCAGCACCACCACTTTGGGCTTGGTCAGTTCCAGGTAATCGCGCCAGATCGCTTGGCTGTGGCGTTCACCGGTCAAGGTTGCCATGGCATCTCTCCTTTTATTGTTATGGGGCTGGCGCCGTGTTTAGGCGGGGTGAACCGCCAGCGCAGCGGGACCTGATGCTTGACCCGGACCAGGCTGGTCCGGGCGTGATAATTGACCAGCACCAGGGTCAGCAACAGCGCCGCGCCCCCGGCGTTGTGGGCGACGGCCACCGGCAACGGCAAGTGGAACAGTACGTTGCTGATGCCCAAGGTGATTTGCGCTGCCAGGGCGGCCAACACCAGGCCGGCCAGGCGGGTCATGCCGACGGTTTTCAACTGCCAGGCCAACCCGAGCAGTACGACGGTCACCAGCAGTGCGCCGATGCGATGAGTCAGGTGGATGGCGGTGCGGGCGTCGCTGTCCAGTTGCCCGCCCAGGTAGTTGGGGCCGATGTGCTGGGTCAGGTGGAAGCCGTTGGCAAAATCGGCCGGTGGCAGCCATTGGCCGTGGCAGGTGGGGAAGTCGATGCAGGCCACGGCGGCGTAGTTGGAGCTGACCCAACCGCCCAGGGCGATCTGGCCGATCACCAGCAGCAACCCGGCGGTGGCCCAATGTTGCAGGCGCTTGGGCACGGTCAGCGCCGGCAATACGCCGGACAAGCGCAAGGTCAGCAGGAACAGCAGGCTCAGGGTGGCGAAGCCGCCGAGCAAATGCCCGGTGACGACTTGCGGCCAGAGCTTGAGGGTGACGGTCCACATGCCGAATGCCGCTTGGGCGAACACCACCGCCAGCAGGAACAGCGGCAGTTTCAACGGCAGGCCGGGGTGCCGACGGTTCATCCAGGCCCGGGCGGCCAGCACGGTAATCAACAGCCCCAGGGTCCCGGCGAAGTAGCGATGGACCATCTCGTTCCAGCCCTTGTGGGCTTCCACCGGGGTGTCGGGGAAATGCAGCTCGGCATGGGCCAGTTGGGCTTCGCTCTTGGGCACGCTGATGAAACCGTAGCAACCGGGCCAGTCCGGGCAACCGAGGCCGGCGTGGGTGAGCCGGGTGTAGGCGCCCAGCAGCACGACGATCAGTGCCAGCAGCGTGGCAAACAGCGCGAGGTGAAATCCAGGTTTGGCCATGTCGATGCCCTCATCCGATGTTCGACAGTTTCAGCAGGTGGCGCAGGTCGTTGAGCAGGTCCTTGCCCTTGACCCGGGCGTCGTAGCGCAATACCAGGTTGCTGTGGGGGTCGATGATCCACAGTTGCGCGCCGCCGGAGCCCTGGGCACCTTTCTGATAGGCCGGCAGGTCCAGTGGGTAGCGTTGCAATTGCGGGTACTCACGCTGCAGTTGCGCGTCATAGTCGGCGTCCAGAGGTTGCGCAATGGCCAAGGCGTGGCTGGCGCGAGACGCGTCGCGGCCCAGGCCGATCTGCACCTGGCGGGCCAAGTACACCAGTTGCCGGCAATCCACCGAGCACTCCTGCGGCGCCGTGACCAGGATCTGCCAGCGCTGCTCATCGGCCTGTACGCCAATCTCGGCGCGGGTCTGGCCGTTGCCGATCAGTTCGCCGTGGTAGCTGCGGCTGTCGGGCACCCAGAATTGGAATTTGTACATGCCGGTGGCCAGGATCATCGGGCCGACCACCCCGAGTACGATCAGCAGCAATTGCAGACGTCCCTTGCGACGGTTGTGCGCCACGGGCGCCTCAGACGTGTTGGTTGGATTCATGGTGCTTCCCATGGTGTCTCCCTGCGTTGTGCCATCCGAGATAAAGGAACAGGCCGAACAGTGCCGTCGCCATGGCGAACCACTGCACGGCATAGCCCAAGTGTTTTTCCGGACCCATGGCCACCACCGGCCAATCGGTCCGGTAGGCGCCGGGGCCGCTTTGTTGGCGTAATTCATAGGCGAAGCCGTCGCGGCCCAGCTCGGCCCAGAGCTTGTCCGGCTCGATAGCGGTGACCAGCCGCGGCCAAGGCGCGCCGGCCGGGTCGGCGTGGAGCTGGAACGTCGCGCCCGGGGCGACGTAGACCCAGGCCTGGAGGCTCACCGGTTGTTCCGGCGTATTGAAGACTGGCGGGGTGCGCCGGTCCGGCCAGGGTAGCCAGCCGCGATTGACCAGCAGCCACAGCCCGGTGCGGTGGTCGAGGAACGGTTGCAGCAACTCGACGCCGACCTTGCCGTCGTGCTGGCGGTTATCCAGCAGGATGCTGTGCTCGACGTCGAACTGGCCCTGCAGCGTGACCGGTCGAAAGGCCGGATCGCTGGTGTGCGCCAGCTCGCTGCTGTCCATCGGTGGGGCCACGCGGCGCTCGGCATAATTGTCCATGAGCACGCGCTTCTGTTCGCCCCGGCTCAATTGCCAGAACCCCAGGCACACCATCACCGGCACCAGCACGGCCACCACCAGCGACGGCACGAGGCCTGGCCGGAAGCCTTTCATGGCGCCGTCCGAAAGTGCTCGAACGGGATAGCTATACTCACGTGCATCGCGTCCCCCCGGAGTGTCCCTAATGCTAAAAGCAGCCATCGTCCTGATGCTGATCGCCACGGTTACCAGCCTGTTCAGCGGCCTGTTTTTTTTGGTCAAGGACGACAGCGACTCCAATCGCCTGCTCATCGCCCTGGCGGTGCGGGTCAGCCTGGCCGCTGTCACCGTCGGCTTGGTTGCCTGGGGTTTTTTCAGCGGCCAGTTGGTGTCTCACGCGCCCTGGTAGCCGTGCCTCAGAGCACGTAGACGAAGATGAACAAGCCGATCCACACCACGTCGACGAAGTGCCAATACCAACTCGCCGCCTCGAAGCCGAACTGGTGCTCGTTGTCGAAGTGCCCGCGCATGATCCGCATCAGCATGACGAACAGGATGATCGTGCCGATGGTGACGTGGGCGCCGTGGAAACCGGTGAGCATGAAGAAGGTCGCGCCGTAGACGCCGGAGCCCAGGGTCAGGCCCAGTTCCTTGTAGGCGTGGATGTATTCCTCGGCCTGGAAGCTCAGGAAGGCGCAGCCCAGCAGCACGGTGATCGCCAGCCAGAGTTTCAAGGCACCGCGATGGCCTTTTTTCAGGGCGTGGTGGGCGATGGTGACGGTGACGCTGGAACTGACCAGCAGCACGGTGTTGAGCAGTGGCAAGCCCCAGGGGCTGATGACCTCCTTGGGCGCTGGGAAGAGTTTCGGGTCGGGGTTGTTCAGCAAGGGCCAGGCGTACTGGAAGTTCGGCCAGAGCATGTGGGCCAGGCCTTTGGCGCCTTCACCCGCCAGGGCCGGCGCCGAGATGTGCCGCACATAAAACAGCGCGCCGAAGAAGGCGATGAAGAACATCACTTCGGAAAAGATGAACCAGCTCATGCCCCAGCGGAACGAGCGGTCGAGCTGCGGGCTGTACAGCCCGGCGCGGCTTTCCTTGATCACCGCGCCGAACCAGCCGAACAGCATGTAGGCCACCAGCAGGCCGCCGACGAAGAAGATCAGCGGGCCATGGGATTCCGGTCGCGCGGCCTTCAGGTCGTTGAACCAGGTCGCCAGGCCATACACCGTGACGAACATCCCGACCGTGGCGATGATCGGCCATTTGCTTTGGGCCGGAACGTAATAGTGTTCATGAGTTGCCATTTATTGTTCTCCTTATCGGGCACGCTATCGGTCAGTGTTTAGAGCCACCGGTGGATGACGAGCGGTGATATCGAACAGCGTGTAGGACAGCGTCAGGTGCTTCACTTCCTTGGGCATGTCCCGGTCGACGATGAAGCGCATGGGCATTTCGATGCGTTCGCCGGGTTGCAGCACTTGCTGGGTAAAACAGAAACATTCGGTCTTGTGGAAATACGCCGCCGCAGTGCTCGGCGCGATGCTCGGCACGGCCTGGGCACTCATGGGCCGGTTGGTGGGGTTGTGGGCGACGAAGACCATCTCGTTCACCGCGCCCGGTCGCACCACCAGTTGTTCGCCCTTGGGGTAGAAGTCCCAGGGCATGTCCACCGAATTGGTCGACACGAACTGCACGCGCACCTGCCGCGACTCATCGACCACTTGCTCGCCTTCGTACTGCCCGGCGGTCTTGCCGTTGATGCCGAACGCCTTGCACATCACGTCGTAGATCGGCACCAGGGCAAAACCGAAGATGAACATCGCCACCACCACGATCAGCAGGCGGGTGACCAGTTTCTTCAGCGAAATCGAGTCAGCCATGGTGTCCAGTCCTCACCAAGAACCCTGTGGGAGCGAGCTTGCTCGCGATGCAGGCAGCGCGGTGTATCAGGTACACCGCCATCGCGAGCAAGCTCGCTCCCACAGGGGCTCCCTGTGTCATCTATTTCACTTCCGGCGGCGTCGTGAAGGTGTGATAAGGCGCCGGCGACGGCACGCTCCACTCCAGCCCTTCAGCCCCATCCCACGGCTTGGCCGGTGCGGGCGGGCCGCCACGGATGGTCTTGATCACGATGAACAGGAAGAAGATCTGCGTGGTGCCGAACATGAACGCGCCGATGGACGAGACCATGTTGAAGTCGGCGAACTGCAGGTTGTAGTCGGGGATACGCCGGGGCATGCCCGCCAGGCCGACGAAGTGCATCGGGAAGAACGCCATGTTCATCCCGATGAACGACAGCCAGAAGTGCAGCTTTCCGAGGGTTTCGTCGTACATGTGGCCGGTCCATTTCGGCAGCCAGTAGTAGGCCGAGGCGAAGATCCCGAAGATCGCGCCGGGCACCAGCACATAGTGGAAGTGTGCGACCACGAAGTAGGTGTCCTGGTACTGGAAGTCCGCCGGGGCGATGGCCAGCATCAACCCGGAGAAACCACCGATGGAGAACAGGATCACGAACGCCACGGCAAACAGCATCGGCGTTTCGAAGGTCAGCGAGCCTTGCCACATGGTGCTGGCCCAGTTGAACACCTTCACCCCGGTGGGCACGGCGATCAGCAGGGTCGCGTACATGAAGAACAGCTCGCCCACCAGCGGGATGCCGACCACGAACATGTGGTGCGCCCAGACGATGAACGACAGGAACGCAATGGCGGCCGTGGCGTAGACCATCGAGGTGTAGCCGAACAACGGCTTGCGCGAGAAGGCCGGGATGATCGAGCTGACGGCGCCGAAGGCCGGCAGGATCATGATGTACACCTCGGGGTGGCCGAAGAACCAGAACACATGCTGGAACAGCACCGGGTCACCGCCGCCGGCGGCACTGAAGAAGCTGGTGCCGAAGTGGATGTCCATCAGCATCATCGTCACGCAGCCGGCCAGCACCGGCATCACCGCGATCAGCAGGAACGCGGTGATCAGCCAGGTCCAGACGAACAGCGGCATTTTCATCAGGGTCATGCCGGGGGCGCGCAGGTTGAGGATGGTGGCGATCACGTTGATCGCGCCCATGATCGAGCTGATGCCCATCAGGTGGATGGCAAAGATGAAGAACGTCACGCTTTCCGGCGCATAGGTGGTGGACAGCGGCGCATAGAAGGTCCAGCCGAAATTCGGCCCGCCCCCGGCGGTGAACAAGGTCGAGACCAGTAGCAGGAACGCCGCCGGCAACAGCCAGAAGCTGAAGTTGTTCATGCGCGGCAGGGCCATGTCCGGCGCGCCGATCATCAGCGGGATCATCCAGTTGGCGAGGCCGACGAAGGCCGGCATCACCGCACCGAAGACCATCACCAGGCCATGCATGGTGGTCATCTGGTTGAAGAACGCCGGCTCCACGATCTGCAGGCCGGGCTGGAACAGCTCGGCGCGGATCACCATGGCGAACGAGCCGCCGAGCAGGAACATGGAGAACGCGAACCACAGGTACAGCGTGCCGATATCCTTGTGGTTGGTGGTCAGTACCCAGCGCATCAGGCCCTTGGCGGGGCCGTGGGCGTGGTCGGCGCCGGCATGACCGTGGTCATCGATCACAGCACTCATGTCCTGTCTCCTTCGAACGAATGGGCTGGACGGCACGGGGCAATCAGCCCCGACCGGTTGCGGAAACACACGTCAGGCCGGCTCATTTGCTTTCTGCCTGTTTGAGTTCCAGCACTTCTTTAGGCGTGACCATGTCGCCCTTGTTGTTGCCCCAGGCGTTGCGTTCATAGGTCACGACGGCGGCGATATCGACTTCCGACAATTGCTTGCCGAACGCGGCCATGGCGGTGCCGGGCTTGCCATGGAAGACCAGGCTCAAGTGATCGGCCTTGGGCCCGGTGGCGATCTTCGAACCCTTGAGGGCCGGGAACATCGGTGGCAGGCCCTGGCCCTCGGCCTGGTGACAGGCCACGCAGGTGGTGTGGTAGATCTTGTCGCCACGTTCCTTGAGTTCGTCCAGGGTCCATTCCTTGCTGGTCAGCTCCTTGAGCTGCGCGGCTTCGGCCTTGCGTTCGCCCAGCCATTTCTCGTAGTCGGGCTTGCTCTTGACCTCGACCACGATGGGCATGAACCCGTGGTCCTTGCCGCACAGCTCGGCGCATTGGCCGCGATAGATGCCGGGCTTGTCGACGCGGGTCCAGGCTTCGTTGACGAACCCGGGAATCGCATCGCGCTTGACCGCGAAGGCCGGCACCCACCAGGAGTGGATGACGTCGGCGGAGGTCACCAGAAAGCGCACCTTGGCATCGACCGGCAGCACCAGCGGCTTGTCGACCTCCAGCAGGTAGTGCTCGCCCTTGGCGCTCTGGTTATGGATTTGTTCGGCGGGGGTCGTCAGGTTGCTGAAGAACTCGACGTCCTGGCCCAGGTACTTGTAGTGCCACTTCCATTGATAGCCGGTGATCTGGATATCGATGTCCGACTCGCTGGAGTCGTACATCTTGATCAGCGTGGCGGTGGCAGGAATCGCCATGGCGACCAGGATCACGAAAGGCACGATCGTCCAGAGGATCTCGACGCGGGTGTTTTCGTGGAAGTGGGCCGCATTCTGGCCGGTTGAGCGGCGGTGCATCATCATCGACCAGAACATGGCGCCGAAGACGATGATGCCGATGACTACACAGATCCAGAAGATGGTCATGTGCAGGTCGAACACTGCGTGGCTGATCTGTGTCGCTCCAGGCGCCATATTCACAGTCCAGGCCGCTTGTGCCTGGCTGAAAATCGACCACAACAGGAGGCCCATCCATACGTGTGGATGTCGCGTCATTGCGGGTTCCCCTTATCGTTCTTGTTATCCCGTAGGCGTAAAGCCTGCGGCAAGGGATCGGCTATCTCAGACTGCTTACTTGACTCGCCGCGCCTTGCTGCACATGCAATCGGGTGTCATCAGCTAACTCCATTCCAAACCGAGTATAGACAGCACCTGCAACCTCGCAACGCGATGGCGTAAATCGTTTGAAACAGCCGGGGCTTGCGCTAGAGCCCACGAATGGAGAAGGATGCGAACTGAGTGATGGCAAACCGATATAACTGTGACGTAGCAAGGAAGGGGCGGTTATGAAAAATAGGTCTTAGGAGTGTTTTTGCGCCAGCTAAGTTATGTCTTCCCTATTTCATTGCCTTTGTTTCCTGGAGTTGTCATGAACACCGCCGCATTGCGCGAGCAGATCCAAAAAGCCCAACAACACGAAGCCGAGACCGGCCAATTGACCCGCCAACTGGAGGCCCAGTTACCGCATCTGCATGCCGCGATCCAATTGCCAGACATCGACGCGAAGGGCGTCATGACCCGTTTTGTTACCGCCTACATCGAGCAAGTGCCGGACCTGCTGGACGCCGCCAACGAGGTGGCCCGCGAAGCCGGTATCGAATCGCAGATCAAACCGGTGCTGAAAATCGCCGAACAGTTTTTTCTTCAGCCACCGAAGCTGATGGACGGCCACGTTGGCCTGGACAGCCTCCTGGACGAAGCCTACCTGGCCCACCGGCTGGTGGAGGAAGTCAACGATCTGTATATCAAGCACTTCAGCCAGCCGCTAATCCCGCTGGATATGACGGTCGCCAACCTGATCGCTCACCATTTGATCGGCGAACCATTCGCCAACCAGCTGGATGAAGCCGTGCATCACGCCGTGGATGAAATGCTCGACGAAGACAGCTTCGCGCTGGAGTCGGTGGAGTCTTACCGGGAGAAATTGGGCAGCCCGGACACGGGCGCTGCCTGGAAGCGCTGGCCTTGCCTGTCGCGCCAGTTGGGCGTTGGGCTGGAACTGGATCAGCCGGCGGCCTGATCCAGCAGGAAACCAGGTAACCCTGTGGGAGCAAGCTTGCTCGCGATAGTGGTTGGGCAGTCAACGTCTATGTCGACTGATCCAATGCAATCGCGAGCAGGCTCGCTCCCACATTTTTTTGAGTGGCTGATTAAGGCCCGTCCGCCTTGATCTCCTGGTAGCGTCGCTCCAGTTCCTGGCGAATCTGCCGACGTTGCTGGGCTTGTTCGTAGCGGCGTTTTGCTTCGCTGTTTTGCGGCTGCAAGGGCGGCACGGCTGTGGGTTTACGTAGGTCATCCACCGCAACCATGGTGAAGAAGCAACTGTTGGTGTGGCGCACCGAGCGTTCGCGAATATTTTCGGTCACGACTTTGATGCCCACTTCCATCGACGTGTTGCCGGTGTAGTTCACCGATGCGAGGAAGGTCACCAACTCGCCGACATGAATCGGCTCACGAAAGATCACCTGGTCAACCGACAAGGTCACCACGTAGCGCCCGGCGTAACGGCTGGCGCAGGCGTAGGCGACTTCGTCGAGGTATTTGAGCAAGGTGCCGCCATGGACATTGCCAGAGAAGTTGGCCATATCGGGGGTCATCAACACCGTCATCGACAGCTGGGCGTTTCCGGGTTCCATAACGTACTCACGGTTCAAGGCAGTCATTCGGGAGTGCACCTCTGCGGGTGCTGGGGAGTCGTGCCCTGCGAACAGGTCACCAGGTTTTAAACCCACCGATATCGGGACGCTGCGCCTGTGGTTGCCGTCACGCGCCGATGGATCTGTTTCCATATATTGCACCGTCTTTTTGTCGGAAGTCGCGGTGTTACCCTTCAAAAGCCCGTTGCGAGGGCAATTCCTACAGACGAAACGGATTTCTCCAGCTCTGCAGTGCGTCATTTTGAACAGGGAGCCCCGACATGCATGCCATCAGTTTCATTCAAGACTTGGCGTTCATCATGATGGCGGCGGGGCTGGTAACCGTACTCTTTCATCGTTTCAAGCAACCGGTGGTATTGGGCTACATTGTGGCCGGCTTCATCATTGGCCCGCATACGCCGCCGTTCGGTTTTATCCACGACGAAGACACGATCAAGACCCTGGCCGAGCTTGGGGTGATCTTCCTGATGTTTTGCCTGGGCCTGGAGTTCAGCCTGCGCAAACTGTTCAAGGTCGGGGCCACGGCGTTCATCGCGGCGTTTCTCGAAATCGTGCTGATGATCTGGATCGGTTATGAAATCGGCCGCTGGTTCGAGTGGAGCACCATGGACTCGCTGTTCCTCGGCGCGATCCTGGCCATTTCCTCCACCACCATCATCGTCAAGGCCCTCAACGACCTGAAGATGAAGAACGAGCGTTTCGCGCAGCTGATTTTTGGGGTGTTGATCGTCGAGGACATCCTCGGTATTGGCATCATCGCCTTGCTGTCGAGCATTGCCGTCAGCGGCACCGTGAGCCCCGGCGAGGTGTTTTCCACGGTCGGCAAGTTGTCGTTGTTCATGATCGTCGCGTTGGTCATCGGTATTGTGCTGGTGCCGAGGGTGCTGGCCTACGTGGCGAAGTTCGACAGCAACGAAATGCTGCTGATTACCGTACTGGGCCTGTGCTTCGGCTTCTGTCTGCTGGTGGTGAAGCTGGAATACAGCATGGTGTTGGGGGCGTTTCTGATCGGTGCGATCATGGCCGAGTCCCGGCAACTGCTGAAAATCGAGCGGCTGGTGGAGCCGGTGCGTGATCTGTTCAGCGCGATTTTCTTCGTCGCCATCGGGCTGATGCTCGATCCGGCGATATTGCTGCAGTACGCCTGGCCGATTGCGGTGATCACGGGCGCAGTGGTACTCGGCAAGATGTTGTCCTGCGGCCTCGGTGCCTTTATTGCCGGCAACGACGGACGCACCTCGCTGCGCGTTGGGATGGGCCTTTCGCAGATCGGCGAATTCTCCTTCATCATCGCAGCATTGGGGATGACCCTGCAGGTCACCAGTGATTTCCTCTATCCGGTCGCGGTCGCCGTCTCGGTGTTGACCACACTGCTCACGCCCTACCTGATTCGAGCCGCCGACCCGCTGTCCGTCAAGTTGGCGACGGTCATGCCGCAACGGCTGACGCGCGTACTGGGGATGTATGGCGAATGGCTGCGCAGCATCCAGCCTCATGGCGAAGGGGTGATGGTGGCGTCGATGATCAGGCGGATCTTGCTGCAGGTCGGGGTCAACCTGGCGCTGGTGATTGCGATTTTTGTCTCGGGTGGTTATTTCGCCGAGCGCATGTCGGCTTACCTGCAAGCGTGGATCAGCGACCCGAGCTGGCAGAAAGCATTGGTCTGGGGTGGGGCGTTGCTGCTGTCGCTACCGTTCCTGATCGCCGCCTATCGCAAGCTCAAGGCGCTGTCGATGCTGCTGGCGGAGATGGGCGTGAAGCCGCAGATGGCTGGCCGCCACACCCAGCGTGTGCGTCGGGTGATCGCCGAAGTGATCCCGATTCTCTCGTTGCTGGTGATTTTCCTGCTATTGGCAGCCTTGTCGGCCAGCATTCTGCCGACCAACAAGTTGCTCATACTGATCGCCGTGGTGGCGACTGCCGTGGTGGCATTGCTCTGGCGCTGGTTCATCCGCCTGCATACGCGGATGCAGGTGGCCTTGCTTGAAACCCTGGACAATCACGATGAATCGTCCGGGCATTGACCGGCCGTGGGGCTCAGCTTTCCAGCCAGACATCCCGCGCCCAGTGCCAGACCGATTCCCAGGTTTCTTCGGCGATCAGTTCTTCTTCGGCCTGCCACAACACCACCGTGCCGTCCTCTTCGACGCAATAATAATCGTCG
Organism: Pseudomonas sp. St316; assembly: GCF_018325905.1. Lineage (NCBI taxonomy): Bacteria > Pseudomonadati > Pseudomonadota > Gammaproteobacteria > Pseudomonadales > Pseudomonadaceae > Pseudomonas > Pseudomonas sp. St316. The sequence continues at coordinate 131,137 of NZ_AP021901.1, forward strand.
CCGTCCTGGCAGATCGGGATCAGGCTGCGGTCGACACCGGCATCCCAGGCATTGGCGGCCACATCCGGCAGGTAGGTGTGGGATTGTGGATCGGTGACGGTCACCGGTTCCAGGCTGCCATAGACGACATCGCTGACGGTCAGCAAAAACTCCCTGAAGACGAATGGGATATCGATGAACAGCTGCTCTTCGATCTCTACCAGCAAGTCTTCGTCGGGCAACTCCAGCGGGACCGGTACGGGCTCGTTGGCTTCACGCAATTGTTCGATGATTTCTTCCACGTCCGGGGATCCTCTTTCTCGATGGCGCGGTTTTATATGGAGCGGTTTATACAGTAGCTCGCTATAGATGCAACTGTGAAATAGAAAACCCCGGCCTGAGCCGGGGTTCTTTTATTTCAACATGCAAAACGGGCAAAGGTTCAACCGTTCTGGCGGATACCGGCCACCAGCCAAGGTTGGTCATCGCCCTGGGCACGTTCCATGTTCCAGCTTTCGCTGAACGCTTCGCCCTTGTCGAAGCGAGAATCCTTCGACACACCGCTGAAGGTCAGGGTGGCGATGGTCTTGTCGGCGCGATCGTCGACGCCGTCCAGTTGCACGTGCAGGTTATCGATGTAAGTGGACTGGAAGCCATCACCCAGCTCGGCCCGCTCGCGCTTGAGGAACTCCAGCAGTTGCGGGGTCACGAATTCGGAGATCTTGTCCATTTCATTCGCGTCCCAATGTTGCTGCAGGGACATGAAGTGGCTGCGCGCGGCTTCGATGAAGCGTTGCTCGTTGAACCAGGCCGGCGCATTGATGACCGGACGGGCGGCCACAGGCGCTGCCGAGCCACCGAAGATCGAACCACTGGCGGGCTGCTGGTTGAACACTTCACGCTGCATCGGCGCGCCGGCCGGAGCGAGTTGCTCCTGCTGCTTGCGACGACGGGCGGCAAAGAAGCGGAAGGCCAGGAAGGCGATGACCGCCATGATCAGGATGTCGAAGAACTGCATGCCCTGGAAGCCGTCGCCCATGAACATGGAGGCGAGCAGGCCACCGGCGGCGATGCCGGCCAGGGGGCCGAGCCAGCGCGAAGCACCGCTGGCCTTGGTGGCTGCGCCTGCGGCACCGGCCGCGCCTGCGGTGGCAGCAGTGGACCCGGCGGCAGAGGACGGCGCCATCTGGCTGGTCTGGTGAGTCGGGGCAGCGCCCGAGCTTTTACCACCGCCAAAGCGCTTGGCGGCATTGGCGTCGATGGCCATCGTCAGGCCGATGCACAACGCCATGGCGATGCTAAGAAAACGTTTCATATAAAGGCATTCCCATTTGTGGATAGCACGCGCGCCATGTTGCACAGCTGAACTGTTGCTGGCTAGCGACAGAGTGTTTCGGGCTTTTGCGTGACAGCTTAGGTTCAGCTTCGGCTGTGCAAGAAGGCTTGTTCGCTTTGGGCTGTAGGAAAGGGGAACAAGTTCTATCGGAAATACTTCGGCGTCCAACGAACAAACTGTGGGAGCGAGCTTGCTCGCGATAGCGGTGTGTCAGTCAGCATCAATATTGACAGATCCAGCGCTATCGCGAGCAAGCTCGCTCCCACAGGGTTCTATGCAAATCTTTAGATTGCTTCCAGCTTGGCATACCCCAGCATCAGCCACTTGCTGCCTTCGCTGAAGTTCACCTGCACCCGCGCCTGGGCGCCGGCACCCTCGAAGTTGAGGATCACGCCGTCGCCGAATACCGAATGCCGTACGGTCTGGCCGAGGCTGAAGCCGGTTTCCGGGATGTCGCTGCCGCCGAACAGGCTGCTGGTGCTTTGCTGCTGGCCACCACCGAACGGACGGCTGACACTGTTGGACAGCCGCACTTCCTGGATCAGGCCCTTCGGTACTTCACGTACGAAGCGCGACACCTTGTTGTAGGTCTCACTGCCATACAGACGTCGGGTTTCGGCGTAGGTCAGTACCAGGTTCTGCATGGCGCGGGTGATACCGACATAGGCCAGGCGCCGTTCCTCTTCCAGGCGTCCCGGTTCTTCCAGGCTCATCTTGTGAGGGAACAGGCCTTCCTCCATGCCTACGAGGAACACGTAGGGGAATTCCAGGCCCTTGGCGCTGTGCAGGGTCATCAGCTGGATGCTGTCTTCATGCTCGTCCGCCTGGGTGTCACCGGCCTCCAGAGAGGCGTGGCCCAGGAAGGCCGCAAGCGGCGACAGGTCCGCGTCTTCTTCAGTGTTCTCGAAGTTGCGCGCGGCGCTGACCAGTTCCTCGAGGTTTTCCACCCGGGCCTGGCCTTTCTCGCCTTTTTCCGCTTCGTGGTAGGCGATCAGGCCGGACTGCTCGATGACCGTCTGGGTCATCAAGTGCAGCGGCATTTCCCCGCACTTGGCGGCCAGGTCTTCGATCAGGTCCATGAAGGCCTTCAGGGCGCCAGCGGCGCGACCGGTCATGCCTTTGTTGGCGACCAGTTGGTGCATGGCTTCCCACATGGACACGTGGCTGTGGCGGGCGTGATCACGAATGGCTTCGACGGTTTTTTCGCCAATGCCCCGCGTCGGCACGTTGATCACCCGCTCCAGGGCCGCGTCGTTGCCGCGCCCTTCGATCAGGCGCAGGTAGGCCATGGCGTTCTTGATTTCGGCGCGCTCGAAGAAGCGCTGGCCGCCGTAGATGCGGTACGGGATCCGTTCGCGCAGCAACGCCTCTTCCAGCACCCGCGACTGGGCGTTGGAACGATACAGGATGGCGATATCGCTGCGGGCCAGGCCGGTTTTCAGCGCGCTCTCGATGGTTTCCACCACGTAGCGGGCTTCGTCGTGCTCGTTGAAGGCGGCATAGAGGTTGATCGCTTCGCCTTCGCCGCCGTCGGTCCACAATTCCTTGCCCAGGCGCCCGGTATTGTTGGCGATCAGGGCGTTGGCGGCCTTGAGGATACCGGCGGTGGAGCGGTAGTTCTGTTCCAGACGGATGACTTCGGCGTCGGGAAAGTCCGCCGAGTACTGGTGAATGTTCTCGATCTTGGCGCCGCGCCAGCCGTAGATCGACTGGTCGTCGTCACCCACCACCATCAGGCTGTCGCCGCCCTTGGCGAGCAGGCGCAACCAGGCATATTGCACGGCGTTGGTGTCCTGGAATTCGTCCACCAGGACATGCCGGAAGCGCTTCTGGTAATGGGCCAGCAGGCCTGGGTGGTCGCGCCACAGGTCCAGCGCCCGTAGCAGCAGCTCGGAGAAGTCGATGACTCCAGCACGCTGGCACGCCGCCTCGTAGGCTTCGTAGATGCTGCGCATGGTCGCCAGGAACAGGTCGCCACTGGCCTGGATGTGCTGCGGGCGCAGGCCTTCGTCTTTCTGGCCGTTGATGAACCATTGGGCCTGGCGAGCGGGCCAGCGCTGTTCGTCCAGGCCCAGCTCGCGGATCACCCGCTTGACCAGGCGCTGCTGGTCGTCGCTGTCCAGGATCTGGAAGGTCTGGCTCAGCCCGGCTTCCTGCCAATGCGCCCGCAACAAACGGTGCGCCAGGCCGTGGAACGTGCCGACCCACATGCCGGCCGGGTTGATGCCCATCAGTTGCTCGATGCGATGGCGCATCTCGGCCGCGGCCTTGTTGGTGAACGTCACCGACAGGATCGAATGGGGCGAGGCGTTCTCGACCTGGATCAACCAGGCGATACGGTGCACCAGCACTCGGGTTTTACCGGAACCGGCACCGGCCAGGACCAACTGACGACCCACGGAGGCCGCTACGGCCTGACGTTGGGCATCGTTGAGGGAGTTCAGCAGAAGGGAGAGATCATCGCGCATCGGGGCATTCTAGGGTGCGACGTCACCCCCGGGCAAACCGAGCTTTGCATCAGCCGATAAAAGACCGGTTGTGGATGACCGGTGGGTCACAGGCTACAGCCATTGTCTGGGCTCGCTCAGGAGGGGTTCGACCCAATGAAACAGCGACTTTTTCAGTGTTTTTTAGAGCTGGGGCAGTGTGGGATGGCCCATGGCTTGTGTATGCTCGGTGCTCGCTTCAGGTTCTCCATGCTCCACTGAATAAGAACAAGAACGGTGCCAATGACCCTCAATCCAGATCCGGCGCGCCCCTGTGTGGAACCGCGGGTCATCTATAAGCAGTACGCCACGGAGATGGCGGTCGAGCGCACACGTCTGCTGTATCAAGGCTCGCTGCTGCCTACGCTGTTCATGTTGCTCAACGGTCTGGTCTGCGCCGCGCTGTTATGGGAGCCACGGCGCTATTTCCTGGTCAGCGTCTGGCTCGTCTGGTTGTTGTCGCTGGTGGCCTTACGGGTGATCCAGGTGGCGGCTTTCGATTCGGCGATGCCGAGCCGCCAGGCGCACCCGATCTGGTTGCGCATGTTCTTGCTGGGCTCGGCGATGACCGGTCTGACGCTGGCTGGGGCGGGTATCGCGCTGGTGCCTGCCGACAGCTTCCAGCAGCAGGCCTGGGTGTTCGGCCTGATTGGCGCGGCCGCGCTGTCGGCCAGCGTGGCCTACGCCGTGAGTCTGCCTGCATTCCTGTCTTTTACCTTGCCCTGCCTGTTACCGGCCATCGGCTATCTCTTCTGGGGCGGCGATGAGCAGCAACGCGGGTGGGGCTGGCTTGGGCTGATTGTGCTGGTCTCGCTGAGCGTGGTTGCCTGGCAAGTCAACCGCTTGATCCAGAGTGGCCTGTTGCGACGCTTCCAGAACCAGGCGCTGATAGAACATCTGCAGCAAGCACAAACCCGCAGCGCCCAGCTCAACGACGCGCTGGCCCGGGAGGTCGAGCAACGCCGTTGCGCGGAGGAAAAACTGCGGGCGGCCCAGGTTGGCCTCGAGGCGCGGGTAGCGCAGCGCGGTCTTGAACTGGAAGTCGCCAGCCAGGCGTTGAGCAAGAGTGAGGCGCGTCTGGCCCTGGCGCTCAAGGCCAGTGAGCTGGGGTTGTGGGATTGGAACCTGCAGACTGACGAAGTTCATCACACTCAGCTCAAGGAGCTCTTCGGCCTGGAGCCCGAATACATCACGGCGATGCTCACTCACCTCACTCCGCGCCTGCACCCTCAGGATCTGCCGGCGCTCAAGCGGGCTTTGGTCGAACATCTCAAGGGCCGCAGCGAGGATTACCAGATTGAATACCGTGTGCGTCACGGCGATGGCCACTGGGTCTGGATCGAAGACCGCGGTCGGGCCGTGGAGCGCAGCGTGAACGGACGGGTGCTGCGTATGGTCGGCACCCGGCGAGACATCAGCGCCAGCAAGGAACTTGAGCAGCAACGGCAACTGGCGGCCACGGTGTTCGAAGCCGCCAGCGAAGGTATCGTGATTTTCGACCCCCACTACGTGCTACTCGCTGCCAATCAGGCGTTCACGCGGGTCACCGGTTTCAATATCGATGACATGCTTGGGCGCAACGTGGTGGACCTGCCGTGCAGTCGCGACGCGCGCCGGCATTACCCCATCATCCGCCAAGCGCTCAAGCAACACGGCACCTGGCAGGGTGAGTTGGTGGAGGCGCGGGCCAATGGCGAGTTGTATCCGCAATGGCTGCAACTGAACGTCGTACGCAATGCTCGGGGAAATGTCAGCCATATAGTGGGCTTCTTCGCCGATCTTTCGGCGCGACGCGAATCCGAAGAGCGGATGCGCTACCTGACCCATTACGACGAATTGACCGGGCTGGCCAATCGCTCGCTGTTTCGTGAGCGCCTGCACGAAGCTCATCAGCGTGTGCGCCAAGGCGGACGGCGCAGCCTGGCGTTGCTGCATATCAACCTGGACCGTTTCAAGTTGCTCAACGACAGCCTCGGCCATGACATCGCCGACCAGTTGTTGCAGAAAATGGCACGACGCCTGATCAATGCGCTGCCCGAGGCGGATACCATCGCCCGGCTATCGGGCGATGAGTTTGCGGTGTTGTTCGATGCCTATGGCAACCTTTCGAGCCTGGCGCGGGTGGCGACCCGACTGGCCGCCAAGCTGCGTGTGCCGCTGACGATAGAAGGCCATGAACTGGTGCTCAGTGCCTCGATCGGCATCAGCCTGTTGCCCGACAACACGCGGGAAGTTGCCATGCTGGTCAGCCAGGCGAACATGGCCATGCAACATGCCAAGCATTTGGGGGCAACAATTTCCAGTTCTACACCGACAGCCTCCAGGCCAGCACGCTGGAGCGCCTGCAACTGGAGAATCAGCTGCGCAAGGCTCTGGAAGAGCAGCAACTGAAGGTTTTTTATCAGCCAAAACTGTGCCTGGCAACCGGTCGCCTGAACGCCGCCGAGGCGTTGGTGCGTTGGGATCATCCGGCCATGGGCCGGGTGCCGCCGGGGGATTTCATTGGCCTGGCCGAAGAGACAGGGTTGATCGGGCCGATTGGTGAATTCGTATTGCGCCAGGCTTGTTGGCAGGCATGCGAATGGCAACGCCAAGGGCTCGCGCCGATCAGGGTGTCCGTCAATCTGTCGGTGCATCAATTGCGCCAGGGCAAGCTGGTCAGTCTGGTTCGGCAGGTACTGGAAGAAACCGGTCTGGCTCCCGAATACCTGGAGCTGGAGTTGACCGAGAGCCAGTTGCTCGACAGCGTTGAACACATCATCGCCACGTTCCAGCAATTGCGTGATCTTGGGGTCAAGCTGGCGATCGACGATTTTGGTACCGGTTACTCATCGCTGAGTTACCTCAAGCGTATCCCGGTGGATTACGTGAAAATCGACCAGGCATTCATTCGTGGGTTGGGCGAGGGCAGCGTGGATGCGGCAATTACCCGGGCAATCATTGCAATGGCTCATGGGTTGTCGCTCAAGGTTGTGGCCGAGGGCGTTGAGCGGCGGGAGCAACTCGAGTTCCTCAGGAATGAACGTTGCGATGAGGTTCAAGGGTATCTGATCAGCCGGCCGGTGGAGGCTGAGGGGTTGGCGGAGTTGTTGCGGGCGCAATACTTGGGTTGAAGTTGATCAGGAGCATTCCCGTCAGGCAACGAAACGGCCTGACGGGAAGTTATGGGATGTACGCTTAGTGGGTTACGAGTACTTCATCGATGTGGTGCAGTAACTCCCCTTCGAAAAAAATACTGACGCCCGTGACATTGGAGTCGCCCAGTTCCTTGTATTCGACGAACTTGTCGGTGATGACCGACGCTGCGGCATCCCCGGAATGTTCAAGTTTCAATTCCAGGCGCAAATCAAAGGATTTGTCCTGTAGTTCGCTTCGTACCAGCGTTGGGATAACACCGCTATTGGCTACAGTTACCGTGCCAAAGGTACGGAAAGACGCAGCACCTGGCATGCGGTCGATTTGTGCGGTCCAATCTTTAGTCGTGATTTTCATGAGAGTAACTCCTGTAGTTATTTTATTGCGTCCTGCGGGAGCGAATATATCGACTTTAACTTGGTAGTGTCTTGGGGGATGACGGTTGGTATTGTAAGGAGACGTTAGTTCTTGGCGATTATTAGTTGGCTGGCAAAGGTTATTGTCGAGATATTGTTGGCGTTAGTCGCAAATCTTGAGTCGTCGACTCAATCGCGGACAAACGCTTCTTTCCCACGTTGGAGGTTCGGGTCGTGGCTGGAAATCATCGGATCGGCGGCCTTGATGGTCTGCGCTATGGCAGAGGCTGCTACATCAGGGGATCCTCGGCAAAACAAAGGGGCAGCGAGGTCATCCAGTTACGTTTTGGACGGGCAAAAAGCCAATTCTTGTAGTATAACTACAAGCTTGCTACATCCCGGCATCTGCCCATAACAAGAGTCCAGCCCCTTGAACCTGTTGCAACACATCGCCCAGTCACGCCACTTGCTACGCAAGTCGGAGCTGAAAGTCGCTGATCACGTACTGCTTGATCCTGCGGCCGTGATGCATAGCTCCATGGCAGATCTTGCCCACAGCGTCGGCATCAGCGAACCGACCATCGTGCGTTTCTGCCGGGCCATCGGTTGCTCGGGTTTCCAGGACCTGAAACTCAAGCTGGCGCAAAGCCTGGCCGCCGGCGCGAGCTTCGGTCAGTTTGCGATCCATGAAGACGATTCGGTTGCGGACTACAGCCTGAAAATCTTCGACACCACCCTGCACACCCTGATGGAGGTTCGCGAGAAGCTCGACCCGGTGGCGTTGCAAAAAGCCGTCACGGCCATGTCCCAGGCCCAGCGTGTCGAGTTTTATGGCTTCGGTGCCTCGGGCGCGGTGGCAGCCGATGCCCAGCACAAGTTCTTCCGGTTGCTGCTGACGGCAGCGGCCTATTCCGACCCGCACATGCAGGCCATGTCAGCGGTGACCCTGAAACCCACCGATGTGGCGATCTGCATTTCCCAGTCGGGGCGTTCCAAGGACTTGTTGATCACCGCGAACCTGGTGCGCGAAAGCGGTGCCTCGCTGATCACCTTGTGCCCGAGCCAGACGCCGTTGGCGGAACTGTCCACGGTGAACCTGGCCATCGACGTGCATGAAGACACCGAGATCTACACGCCGCTGACCTCGCGCATCGCCCACCTGGTGGTGATCGACGTGCTGGCAATGGGTGTCGCCATGGCCCGTGGTCCAAGCCTGGTCAACCACCTCAAGAGCGTGAAGCGCAGCCTTCGCAGCCTGCGGCTGTCGCCCAAGTCGGTGAAGGCGCTGGACGACTGAGCGCAGGTGTTGAAGTCGGGGCGCTTCTGTGGCGAGGGGATAAATCCCCTCGCCACAACTTGAGTGAACGACATGACTCGCCACGGAAGGTGCCTTTTGTGAATTCATCGTTCTGTCACCGTCGCGCCGCCAAACAGTCATCCCGCGCCGTCATCGTAAAGCTCCCGTATACGTCTTGGGAGTCTCGACATGACCCAGCCCTACGAAGAACGCAGCGCCGTCAAAACCCGTCGTCAGCAGGAAGACCAGCGCCGCATGGCGTTCCGTCGTGCAATCGAAGACCGCTATGAGCAGCGCCAACTTCTGGCCGAAATCAGCGAATTCCCTGACGCAACAGAGTTCAATTACTGGCAGGCAACGCCGGTGGCTTCCCGTCGAAACGCTCAACCAGGCCGATGATCTGAGCGCGCTCACCGCGAACGAACGCCAGGAAGGCGTGGGCCACCGGTGACAGGCGCTTGGCCCTGGCCTGCACCAGGCACCAACTGCGGTACAGCGGCAGTTCCTCCACCGGCAACTCGATGAGTGCGCCGGACGACAGTTCCCGGCTCACGGCGTGGCGCGTCAACAGCGCCACGCCCAGCCCGGCCACAACACACTCGCGCTGGGCCTCCGCCGACGCCACTTCCAGGGTCTGGGTGAAATGCACCCGCTTCTCCTTGAAGTACTCCTCGCAGGCCAGTCGCGTACCTGAGCCCGGTTCGCGCAATAGCAGTGTATAGGGCTCCAAATCCTGCAAACGCAACGCGCCCATGTGGCACAGCGGATGATCCGGTGGCGCCACGGCGACGATTGGATTGTTCAGGAATGGCAGGAATTCCAGGCCCATGTCCTGGGGCACCATGGACATGATGACCAGGTCATCACGGTTGTCCGAAAGCCGGCGAATGACCTGGCCGCGATTGACCACGGTGAGGTTGAGATTGACTTCCGGGTGCTGGCGCTTGAACGCGGCGAACAGGTGCGGGACGAAGTACTTGGCGCTGGACTCCACTGCAAGCTTGAGCTGGCCTTGCAGCGAGCCCTGCATGTCCGAGAGCTGCATGTCGAGGTTTTCCAGGCGCCCGAAGATGTCCCGGCTGGCGCGTTGCAGCGCTTCGGCGGCTTCGGTCATGTAGAGTTTTTTGCCGACGTACTCGAACAGTGGCTGGCCAATCAACTCTTCCAGGGAACGAATCTGTAGGCTAACGGCCGGTTGTGTGAGAGACATTTCATCAGCTGCACGGCTGTAGGACCTCAGGTCGCACACCTCGTTGAAAATCTGCAATTGACGCAATGTCATACGCATCAATGACTTACGCATTTTAAAAGCACCCTGGGCCGAGACGGATAGCGCAACTATAAGTCTTTGCTTATGCACGACCCAATAAATATTCATTTTTGTTAATCAACAGCCAGGGCTAGTGTGGGGCTGCGACCAATTGTTACATCTGGTCACGCGTCGGCCTGAACCCCAGGCCGTGGTATCACCGGCTCAAGGGAACCTCCAATTGATAACAAAGATCCTGATCGCCAACCGTGGTGAGATTGCCGTCCGCATCGTGCGCGCTTGCGCCGAGATGGGCATTCGCTCGGTCGCGGTCTACTCCGACGCGGACCGCCATGCGTTGCATGTCAAGCGTGCGGACGAGGCCCACAGCATCGGCGCCGATCCGCTGGCCGGCTACCTCAACCCGCGCAAACTGGTGAACCTGGCGGTAGAAACCGGCTGCGATGCTCTGCACCCCGGCTACGGTTTTCTCTCGGAAAACGCCGAACTGGCAGACATCTGCGCTGAACGCGGAATCAAATTCATTGGCCCATCGGCCGAAGTCATTCGCCGCATGGGCGACAAGACCGAAGCGCGCCGCAGCATGATCAAGGCCGGCGTACCGGTCACGCCGGGCACCGAAGGCAACGTTTCGGGCATTGAAGAAGCGCTGACCGAAGGTGATCGGATCGGTTACCCGGTGATGCTCAAGGCCACGTCCGGCGGCGGCGGTCGTGGTATCCGTCGCTGCAACAGTCGCGAAGAACTCGAACAAGCCTTCCCGCGGGTCATTTCCGAAGCCACCAAGGCATTCGGTTCGGCGGAAGTGTTCCTGGAAAAGTGCATCGTCAATCCCAAGCACATCGAAGCGCAGATCCTGGGCGACAGTTTTGGCAACGTGGTGCACTTGTTCGAACGTGACTGCTCGATCCAGCGCCGCAACCAGAAGCTGATCGAGATCGCCCCGAGCCCGCAACTGACCCCCGAGCAGCGTGCCTACATCGGCGACCTCTCGGTACGCGCCGCCAAGGCCGTGGGCTACGAGAATGCCGGCACCGTGGAGTTCCTGCTCGCCGAAGGCGAGGTGTACTTCATGGAGATGAACACCCGGGTGCAGGTGGAACACACCATCACCGAAGAAATCACCGGTATCGACATTGTTCGCGAGCAGATCCGCGTCGCCTCCGGGTTGCCGCTGTCGGTCAAGCAGGAAGACATCCAGCACCGTGGCTTTGCGTTGCAGTTCCGCATCAACGCCGAGGACCCGAAAAACAACTTCCTGCCCAGCTTCGGCAAGATCACCCGCTACTACGCCCCTGGCGGCCCGGGTGTGCGCACCGACACGGCGATCTACACCGGCTACACCATTCCGCCGTTCTACGATTCGATGTGCCTGAAGCTGGTGGTCTGGGCGTTGACCTGGGAAGAAGCAATGGACCGTGGCCTGCGGGCCCTGGATGACATGCGCCTGCAGGGGGTCAAGACCACCGCCGCGTATTACCAGGAGATTCTGCGCAATCCGGAATTCCGCAGCGGCCAGTTCAATACCAGCTTCGTTGAAAGCCATCCTGAACTGACCAACTACTCGATCAAGCGCAAACCCGAAGAGCTGGCCCTGGCCATCGCCGCCGCCATTGCCGCCCACGCAGGCCTGTAAGGAATCATGACCATGTCCAAGAAGATCTTTGTTACCGACACAATCCTGCGCGACGCCCACCAATCGCTGCTCGCCACTCGTATGCGCACCGAAGACATGCTGCCGATCTGCGACAAGCTCGACAAAGTCGGCTATTGGTCGCTGGAAGTGTGGGGCGGCGCGACATTCGACGCTTGCGTGCGCTTCCTGAAAGAAGACCCGTGGGAGCGCCTGCGCCAACTGCGCGCGGCGCTGCCCAACACCCGTTTGCAAATGCTCCTGCGCGGCCAGAATCTGCTGGGCTACCGCCATTACAGCGATGACGTGGTCAAGGCGTTCGTCGCCAAGGCCGCCGTCAACGGCATCGACGTGTTCCGTATTTTCGACGCGATGAACGACGTGCGTAACCTGAAGGTCGCCATCGAAGCCGTGAAGGCCGCCGGCAAGCACGCCCAGGGCACCATTGCCTACACCACCAGCCCGGTGCACACCATCGACGCGTTCGTGGCCCAAGCCAAGCAAATGGAAGCCATGGGTTGCGACTCGGTGGCGATCAAGGACATGGCCGGCCTGCTGACGCCGTACGCCACCGGCGAACTGGTCAAGGCGTTGAAAAGCGAACAGTCGCTGCCGATCTTTATCCACTCCCACGACACTGCCGGCCTGGCCGCGATGTGCCAGCTCAAGGCTGTCGAGAACGGCGCCGATCACATCGACACCGCGATCTCCAGCTTCGCCTGGGGCACCAGCCATCCGGGCACTGAATCAATGGTCGCGGCCCTCAAGGGCAGTGAGTTCGACACGGGGCTGGACCTGGAGCTGTTGCAGGAGATTGGCCTGTACTTCTATGCCGTGCGCAAGAAGTACCACCAGTTCGAAAGCGAGTTCACCGCGGTGGACACCCGCGTCCAGGTCAACCAGGTACCGGGCGGGATGATCTCCAACCTCGCCAACCAGTTGAAAGAGCAGGGCGCGTTGAACCGCATGAACGAAGTGCTGGCGGAGATCCCGCGCGTGCGCGAAGACCTCGGCTTCCCGCCGCTGGTGACCCCGACCTCGCAGATCGTCGGCACCCAGGCGTTCTTCAACGTGTTGGCCGGTGAGCGCTACAAGACCATCACCAACGAAGTGAAGCTCTATCTGCAGGGCGGCTACGGCAAGGCGCCAGGTTCGGTGAGCGAGAAGCTGCGCCGCCAGGCCATCGGCAGCGAAGAGGTGATCGATGTGCGTCCAGCCGATCTGCTCAAGCCGGAAATGACCAAGCTGCGCGGTGAAATCGGTGCACTGGCCAAGTCCGAAGAGGACGTGCTGACCTATGCCATGTTCCCGGACATCGGTCGCAAGTTCCTCGAAGAGCGCGAAGCCGGCACCCTGACCCCGGAAGTACTGCTGCCAATCCCCGAGGCAGGCAGCGTGAACTCTGCCGGCGGCGAAGGCGTGCCGACGGAATTTGTCATCGACGTCCACGGCGAAACTTACCGCGTCGACATCACCGGTGTGGGCGTCAAGGCCGAAGGCAAGCGTCACTTCTACCTCTCCATCGATGGCATGCCCGAAGAGGTCGTGTTCGAACCGCTCAATGAGTTTGTCGGCGGCGGCAGCAGCAAGCGCAAGCAGGCCACCGCGCCAGGCCACGTCAGCACCACCATGCCGGGCAACATCGTCGATGTGCTGGTCAAGGAAGGCGACGTGGTCAAGGCCGGCCAGGCAGTGCTGATCACCGAAGCCATGAAGATGGAAACCGAAGTGCAGGCGGCCATCGCCGGCAAGGTCAGCGCGATTCATGTGGCCAAGGGCGACCGGGTCAACCCGGGCGAGATCCTGATCGAGATCGAAGGCTGACTAAACAGCCTCGATACAACGTTTTAACCTCGGGGGGGCATGTGCTCCCCTTTTTTTTGCCTGTCAGAACATCATTCGCCACTGGCCCATCAGCGCCCCGTTGCGGTTGTCCTGCCCCGTTTCGCCGTTGTAGCTCAATCCCAGGGTATGGCGCGGTGATACGGCCAGGTCCAGCCCGACTTCCATGAGCAGGCTGTCACGGTCCAGTTCAAGGCCTTCGACGGTATAGATGCCACTTGCGCTAGCCATACGCTGGTGTGAGGTGCCCTTTACGTCGCCATACAGGTGCTTCCAGCCGACATCCAGTCGCGGCGTCAACCGCATGCCCCGGTCGAAAATCAAAGGGCGGGCGAGGCGCAGGCCGAGGTCGCTGCTGTAGTGCTCCTGTGCCTGGCCGTTGTACTGCAACGCGGCGTCCCCACCTTTTTCGGTATACGCGTCGCGTTGATAGCGCTGGTAACCCACTTGGACATAGGGTTCGATATCGAAATATCCAACATCCAGTTTGTAGCCGACCTGTCCAAAGACCTGCTGTGTCGTGGCATCGTAACGACCCTTCAGCCGATCCCTGAATCCGTTGAAGGCAACGTGGCGCTTGGTGCTGCCGTCATGGCTGCCATAGACAGCGCCCAGGCGCAGCGCCAGCGGCCCGTCCTGGCGCAAGGCGTACGCGCCTGCGAGCCAACTGTCCATGGCCCCGTCGAACTGATAACTGTCCATCCGCGTCTGGGTTTTGCTGCCGATGATGCCCAGCCGCCAATCGGGGCTGACGGCCCAGTCGGTTCCCAGCATCAGGCCTTTTGTCGAATGCTTGAGGGCATGACTGCCCAGTTGCCTGGCGAGGCTGCCGCTGTTGCCGATGGCCTGGACCCAGACTTGGCCGTTGTCGTACCCAGCCGCCGATTTTCTCTGGCTCATGGCCGAGAGCATTCCTGTGCGGATCGGGGTGATGCTGCTCAGGGTGGCGCTGCCGAGGTCGGCGATGTTGTAGCTGCCCAGTTGGTCGATGGCGTCAGCGACGGTAACCATATGGGTGCCGAGCAAGGCGTTTATGGCCGCGTTGGGTTTGGGGGCTGGCTCGATCGTCTGCACCTGGGTGACGGGCTTGGGGTGGGCGCTGGAAACAACTTTTGGCGGCTCGACGGACTTTGATGCAGGGCGATCGGCTGGTGGCTCAAGGGCAGGAGAGGCGGTAGGTGGTGAGGTGATGAAGCGTTCCGGTTGCAATGGTTTGGTCTGTTCGGATTGCAAGATGGCGTCTAAGACACGTTGGCCATTATCAGTGGGCGCGATTTCATTGAGCGGAACATCTTTGAGCGTGAGCGTCAGTCCGACTTGTTTCATGGCGCTGTAGTCAGGTGTCGCGGTCACTAAGGCGAGCTCGTTGACGACTTTCCCGAATTCCCCATCGATGTTTTCCGCCTGGATCACGATGTGTTTTCCCGCGCCGATGGACTCGCCTGGCAGCGACGTAATTTTCAGCGTCGCGCTGCCTAGCGTCGCGGTGCCGCCGACTTTGATCGTGCTACTGCCGCTGTCTGGATAGATGCCATAGAGCAGCGTTGCGCCTTGCGACAGTTCAAGGTTCTTCTTGATCGTAGGAGCCCCGTTTGCAGGGTCGACCTGCAACAGACCGTCCTTCACGTTCAGTGCGTCGACTGTGCCATTGCCGCTGAAACTGCCGGTCTCGTTCACGAAGACAGACTTGCCCACGCCTCCTTCGTTATGAAACTGGCCGGCAACGTGTACCTCGGCACTCATTTGACCGAGATTGCGAAATTGCGAGCCTGCTTCTACCAGGCCTTTACTGAACCGGGTGGTGCGCGATGATTCGCCCTCCAATGTTGTGAACTTGGGTGGCTTGCTGGGCGCCTTGGTCGAATGAGTGGGTTGGGTTTCTTTCTGGAGCGCTGTTTCAGAGGGGAGCGTCGTAGCGTCATCAGTCGATTGCCGGGCCATCGAAACATCGGCGCAACCGAGTACCAAGGCAATTGCCAGGGCGAGGCGTTGGGGTGGGTAGACATGTTGGGTAGACATCGAAGTGCGGCCTCTCGTGGAGTGAGTCCGCACTTTAAAAAATCAATCCGGAACGCGATGCCGGCCATCTCCTCGCGGTAAGCAAGACACGCAGGATGAGATCTGTAGGTTGCCGATGCTGCGATCAGCGTGTTGTCTCGTTGGCTTTCATGGCCCGAAGCTTTGCCCTACAACCGGCATGGACCTTTCTACCTTCCTTCACCCTGTGGGAGCGAGCTTGCTCGCGATGACGGTGGTCCAGTCACATGGATGTTGGGCTTGTTGGCCTCATCGCGAGCAAGCTCGCTCCCACAGGGGGTCTTTGCCGGACATGAATGTGGTGTCCACTGAAGAGTGATGTGGAGCCACAGGTACATTTAGCGGGGCCAGTATTTCGGTTGTGTGCAGCTTTGCGAGCTTACTCAACGATTATTCAGATACGCCTTCCCATAATGCCGCTCCATCCGCGCCTGGATCAGCTCCAGCGCAATGGACATCAACCAGTAAATAATCGCCGCCGTCGTCAGCATCTCGATATAGCGATAACTGGACCGACCATAAGACTGCGCCAAAAACATCACTTCCCAGACCCCCATCACCGAGATCAGGGAGGAGTCCTTGAGCATCGAGATGAATTGATTGGTGGTCGGCGGGATGATGGTGCGCATCGCCTGGGGCAGGGTGACGCGCCAGAAGATCACGGTTTCGCTCAAGCCCAGCGCCAGCGAGGCTTCGCGTTGGCCGTTGGGGACGCCGAGGATGCCGGCGCGGAAGATTTCGCTCAGGTAGGCGCCGTAATTCAGCGACAGGGCGATGATCCCGGCGGCGATGGCGCCGGGAACCACGCCCAGTTGCGGTAGGCCCAGGTAGATCAGCAAGATCTGGATCAGCAGCGGGGTGCCACGGAAGAAGGATGCGTAGAAACTGGCGATGCCGAACGCCACGGCGCTTTTGGACAACCGCGCCAGGGCAGTGACAAAGCCCAGCAACGACGACGCGACGATCGAGCACAGGCACAGAAACAGCGTCAGCACCGCGCCTTGCAGAAAGCCATTGGGAGCCAGGTGCACGCCCACCAGGTTCGGCAGTTTGTCGAGGATGATGGAGAACTTCAGGTCGAAGCTCAGGAAAAAACTCGCGAACAGCACCAGCATCGCCGCCCAGGTCAGGTACAGCCGGGTGCGAAAGCCGAAGATTTTTTGCAGACGCGACTCAGCCACCGGGTGCGGTGGCCGAGACGGAGACGGAAAAGAGGTCATTGGGTGATGTCGGCGCCGATCCATTTCTGCGAGAGTTTGCTCAAGGTGCCGTCCTGTTTCAACTGTGCGAAGACTTCACGCACCTTGGCGTCCCACTGGGCGTCGCCCTTTTCGATGGCCACCGAGTTCGGTTCGGAATAGAGGGCATTGCCCGCCAGTTTGAAACGCTTGTCTTCGGTCAGGCGTGGCTGCGCGGTCACCAGGTTGGTCAGCACCGCATCCAAACGCACCCCGGCGCCCAGGCCAAGGTCCTGGAACGCTACGTTGTCGGTGTCGTACGGGGCGATCTGCACGTTCTCGAAGGGGTAGCTCAGGCGGGTGTCTTCAGCGCCTTCGATCACCAGGTTCTTGTTCAGGTAACTCTCGTAGCTGGACGCGCTGGTGAGGCCGACTTTCTTGCCGCTCAGGTCTTTGGCGCCGTGGATGCTATCGTCCTTGGCGTTGACCACGATCACCGCTGGCGAGGCGTAATACTGCACCGGGAAATCGAACACTTCGGCGCGGGCCTTGCTCGGCGTCATGGAGCAGATGCAGATGTCATAGCGCCCGCTCCAGTGCCCGGCAGCGATCACGTCCCAGGACGGTGTTTCCAGGCGCAGCTTCACGCCCAGCTTTTCAGCGACTGCTTTGGCGACATCTACGTCAAAACCGTCGAGTTGGTTCTGATCGTTCAGGAAAGAGAAGGGCGGGTAGCTTTCCATCAATACACCGACCAGTTCTTTTTTCTGTTCGATGCGATCCAGGGTGGTGCCGGCGAAGGCTTGCGACGAAGCGGCCAGCAGGGTCAGGCCCAGGGCCAGCAATGGTTGTAGTTTCACGTGAAGTCCCTGGTAGAAAAATAAGTTGTAGTTAGCCGATTGGTGCGTATTAAATAGTTATAAGAACAACTCCGGTAGTGAGTATTTTTCATAAGCTTATGAGTGAATCGCATATGGGCTCAGCAACGACAGTCATTCTCGATGGCGGCATGGGCCGCGAACTTCAACGCCGGGGCGCGCCGTTCCGACAGCCCGAGTGGTCGGCCCTGGCCTTGAGCGAAGCGCCTCAGGCCGTAGAGGCCGTGCATGCAGCCTACATCGCCAGCGGCGCCAATGTAATCACCAGCAACAGCTACGCCGTAGTGCCGTTTCACATTGGTGAAGCGCGCTTCGCTGCAGAAGGCCAGGCCCTGGCCGCGCTGGCGGGAGAGCTGGCGCGGCGGGCGGTGCAAGCTTCAGGCAAAGCGGTACGGGTGGCCGGGTCGCTGCCGCCGTTGTTCGGTTCCTATCGGCCCGATCTGTTCGACGCTTCCCGTGCCAGTGAGCTGTTGACGCCATTGGTGACCGGCCTGGCGCCCCATGTCGACCTGTGGTTGGCCGAAACCCAAAGCTCGACGATTGAAGCGCGGGCCATTCACGCCGGGCTGCCCAAGGATGGCAAGCCGTTCTGGCTGTCGTTTACCTTGAAAGATGAAGACACCGATGAAGTGCCGCGCCTGCGCTCCGGTGAGCCGGTGGCGGATGCCGCGGCGGTCGCCGCCGAGCTCGGCGTCGAGACCCTGCTGTTCAACTGCAGCCAGCCGGAAGTGATCGGCGCGGCGATTGATGCCGCTCGGGAAACCTTCGAGCACCTGGGGGTGAAGATCCACATTGGTGCCTACGCCAACGCCTTCCCACCACAGCCGAAGGAAGCGACGGCCAACGATGGCCTGGATCCACTGCGCGAAGACCTCGATCCACCGGGCTACCTGCAGTGGGCGGCGGATTGGCGCCAGCGTGGGGCCAGCCACCTGGGCGGTTGCTGCGGGATCGGGCCAGAGCACATCGCGGTGTTGGCGCAAAAGCTGACCTGAACCCATTGAAGCCGACATGGCGGCTTACACATTCTCGCCCTCGCCATACATATGTATGTCATCGCTGATCGGATGAGGCGATAGGTTCCCGGTTCCTCAACAACAACCGGGACCTATCCTTGAAACCCATCAGCCTGTTACCTAACGGTACTCGATTTCAACCGCATAAATTCGCCGATCCATGGCTCGGTCAATGGGGCCTCACCGGTGACGCGCAAGTGCAGGTCACCTACCAAGAGGTCGTGACAGTCGACTCGGCCGCTGAACGCAAGACCGCCTCGGTTCCGTTGCGCGACGCCGTCACCCAAGGCTTTCTGATCGCTCATCAAAGCAGCGCCTCCTCCTCGGCTTTTTCGCCGCGCGAGGGTTGGGTGTATCCCCACCGAAGCCACCTGTCCCTGGACTTCTCTTCACTGCGGGCCCACGGCAAAGCCCTCTCGCCAGATGTCCTGCAGCAACTGCAAGCGGGCATTGCGCCTGGCTATCAAGGCATCGGACATGCCGTCATCACCGAGGTGGATGCCCAGGGCAATCTGCTCGGCGCCCGTGAAAAAGAGCAACTCAAGCAATTGGACCTCCTGGACGCCAATCAGGTGAAACTGGCCCGGCTGTTCGCCGCGCTTCCAACGTTCGACACGGTGCTCAAGAGCCTGTTGGTCAGTCGACTCAAGGCAAGGATTCCCGCGGGGAAATTCCGTGCATCGGCGCTTGAGCACATGGACCCGGACCACTGCTACGTGAATCACTTCGCCGTCGATGCGCTGGGCACGCGTTCGTTGACGTCCTCGCAGCGTTTCAGCGACGTCATGTCGAGCAGCCTGACAACCGATACACCGCCGATCTACACGGCCGGTGGCGTGGGGTTCTTCACCCGTCCGGATACCGTGCAAGAGGCTGACAGCCTGTTTGCCAGCCCACTGGATCGCAAGACCGCAGCCACCCTGGAGTCGGTCTTCTACATCGCCGAACCGGTTACCAACGAAAGCTTCAAGCATCAGTTCCTTGAAGACTTGCTCACGTTTCGCCAGAGCAAAAGCGTAGGGGCCGCGCGCGATGCGCCGAGCCCCTCCACGGCAGAGGCGGCGCTTGCTCATCTGCTGGCCCGACGCTTCATGTCCCTGTTTGATCTGTACAAGGTTGATCGGGATCCGGCCTTGCAACTGACCCCGGATGAGCGCGTCCTGCAACACGATGAGGACCGCCTGCTGGACCTCATCACCACCCATCCCAGCCAGGCGGACAGAAACCGCCTGTTGCGGGCGCCCATTCCCCATGTCTACGCCGTGATGCTCGACATGGATACCGCGGCGCCGTGCAAATGGCCCGCGGCAATGGTTATCAAGCGCGCGGACCAGCCTGCTTTGTTCCTCTATTCACTGGAAGGGGGAATACAGAAGTTTCGCTCCTTCCAGGACCTGGTCAAGAAAACCAGCCCGGTCTACGCGGGGCAAAAACGCATGATCCGGGATGTGTCCACTGAACTGGCCGGGCATGTCTTTGAAACCGCGGCGGATGACCTGTTGCAGTTCCAAAGCGCCGCGCTGGAAGCGTTTCTGAATGCGCCGGCGAACGAAACGCTCGCCTTGCCCGCCTTTGCCCTGGCTGTCGATGATGCGCTCGACCTGCCCATGCTGTCCCTTGCCGGGCCGCTGGCCGTGCGCCAGCAAACCCTGGTTGAAGCCAATCGCCCCGACTTCTTCAAAAAGGCGACCTCTTCGCAGCAATCCCATTACCGCAATCTGGAACTGCTGGTATTGGATGCCGCCTATGCCTTGGCGGGTAGCGATATCAAGACGTTGTTGCAGTTCACCCGCCAGAAGATCAGGCAATACCTGCAAAAAACCGTGCACCCGGACATCGACCCGGATCCGGACCAGACCCTGGTCACTTTTTTCTATGGAAAATCGGCCAACCCAAGGCAGTCCCGTGTCACCAGCCTGACCCAGTTGCTGCTCGATAACCTGCGGCCGTCCCAGCACCCGAACGCCATGAGGGAAGTGTGGAGCGCCTACGTCGTGGATTCAGACGGTGATCGTCTCCGCAACCCGGTCAATGGTTATTTTGTCACGCTGAGCGGGCACCAACTGGCCAGGATGGTGACGAGCATCGATGCCGGTGGACGTTATGAAGCCATGCTCAGGGAGCAAATGAACACACCTGCCTACAAGAAGGCCTGGCGGACAGCGTATCTGGCGAATCTGAAATTCAAGGGCTATGAGGCCTCGCTCAAGGGCGACGCGGTGTTCAAGAGCACGCTTGTCGACAAGGCGCTCAACCCACCAAAACCGGCAAAGCAACTCGCCCTCTGGCTGGACGCCGTCCTGCGCGCGTCATCGGCTGAGGCGCGTACGCCGGTCATGGGGCGCCGGGTGCATGTCTACGGCCTGGTACTGGGCGGCAGCATGGCCGCCGCAGGCCAGCACGGGCACATGGGCAATGCGGTCAGTATCAACGGTGCCCTGATGTTCTCCGATCAGCTGGGGCCGTCGATCAAGGGCACCGTGGGCGTCTATTTTCCCGATAGCCCCGAGGGTGAGGATTTCCACGAGTTTACCGACTTGAGCGAGGGTATTGCCGAGTTGTTGCCACGGGAAGACTGGCAGGCCTATTTCCGTTCACGCATCTCTACCAATGACCCGGCGCAGATAAAACGTACCTTGGGGCAACAAGGCGGCCGTCCATTGATTCGCGGTGCGTTGATCACCGGCGATCTGCTTGAAGCCCTTCATCGGGCCCACGTCGACTTTCACAGCGCCCATGCCGATCACCGCTCCAGCAGCAACCGCGACGTGCGTCATCAAACCTATGGCAGGCTCGGGCAAATGGTGATCGAGATTGTCATGGAGCTGGCCGGTATGTTCCTGGCGCCGGGTTTCCAGATGCTCAAGAGCGCCATCAAGACTGGCTTGCTGGTGTACCGGACAGGGGCGATCCCACTGAACCTCAAGACCCTGGCATTTGTGCATGCCGTGGCAAACCATGGTGGGTGGCGTCTTACCCGGGGCACGGCCGTGTCCACCCGCGGTCAATCGTTTTTCCGGGCGGTGACGGCTCGCCAGCTTAAGGATGAAGCCATGACCGGGTTGCCATTGGACATGGCGATCTATGGTCCTTATGCCGTGACGGATGCCTCGGTGATCGCCGGACTGACCGCAGATGCGCGAGGCTTCTATCGCGCCACGATCAGCCATGCAGCCACCGGTGCTGTGACAGCTCGCCCCGTGTACGTGCGACAACCCGACGGCACGGTGTTTCGGGTGCACGACCATACCAAGCTCGATGCCACTGAAGCCACCTTGGTGAGCCCGATGACCGGGTTGACGATCCGCGCCAGCGGGGTGATGCGCAGCACCGTGGCCCGGATGGCCGACGGGGAGTGGCGTGCCGTGGGCTTTGGCCGTGGAGGTGGTAAACGGCCGGGGGATCCAGACCCGCAGCCGGGGCCTTCGAAGCCCAAGATCGCGGCGCTCTCGTCTACCGTCCTGTCCGAGCAGATTCGGACCCCCGGCACCTGGAATAACCAGCTGATGGACCTGATTCCGTCGCTCATGCCCCGTCTCTCCAGCTGGCCACAAAACCGGAGCCTGCTGGTCATCAATCGCCAGACGCCGGAACAGCTCTGGTCGGTGCGTTTCAGCCCCGGGCAGGAAGAAACCATCTATCCGATGGATATCCACCCGGAGAGAGTCGATACGGACATCGTCCTGATTCGCATGACCCAGGACCATTACAGCGTGGAGCTGGGGGGTAGAACCGTGGAGATTCCGGGCGATGGCGATTGCTTCTTCAATGCCGTCACCCGCGGGTTGAACGAAGGGCAAGCCGGGGAAGCGTTCTCGATGCAGGGCTTGCGCAACGAAGTGGCTGACTATATCGCCCGGCATCCCCATATCGGCCAATACGTGGCGCCGTTACCCAGTCGGACCCAGCAGGCGCTCGCCGAGAATGCCCCTTCGCTGGACAACCTATTGGGCCCTGCGGCGGTGCTCGATTTGACCCGGATCGTGTATGGCGCGCCCAACCCCCATGGCCTGTTCCAGCCGACCTTGCATTACCTGGACCTGCATGCAAATAACACGGTGCGTCAGGCAATCACCGCAGCCCCGTCCTCCAGGTTACCGCCGGAAATCCTCCAGCAAGTCGGGCGTATCTTGTCGCAGCGACCTCCGGCCAGATTGATGCCCAGCGTCAACACGCCTTTTTCCGGGCAGGAAAGGCAGTCGATGCAACACCTGTTCGAAGACATCCTGCTGGGCCCTGCTGACAATGGGCTGATCCAGCAGCTGCTCGATGACCCGTTCCTGCTGATTTCCAGCGATGTGGCGCATATCCTGCTCGAATATGGCGTGACCGCAAGACAACTGGTCGACCACCATCCGAGGAACAGCTCGGCCTACATCCTGTACGAAGAAGCGCTGCACGGTCATCTGGACGAGGACCAGATGGAGGCGCTGCTCGATGGGGCTTACCTGGTCAATAGCGACGACCTGGATGATGTCAAGGACCTGCTGGTGGCTGATGCCGGCAGGTACGTCAATGACACTTCGCAGCTGTTCGACCACTTCATCTACACGGACATGGCCGAACGGACCGTCGATTTGTTCAAGACCGCTCTTCGCCGTTTCCCCCACTTGTTGAGGCGGGCGAATCTGCTTTTCAGGTCGCCTGTCCTCTCGCACAACCTGGGCGGCCTGTTGCGCGTGAGTGAAGTAGCCAGGTGGATACGTAACCCCGCCCTGTCCGACCTGCGGTTCCAGCTCATCGCGGAGTATGCCAGCACCCGCTACAGCGAATTGCAACGCATGGAAAGCATCGACCTCGATTGGATGCAGCTGTTTGACGACCGAAACCTGCGCAGTATCGTCACGCATCAAGAGCAACTGGCGGATTTCCTGACATTCCTGGGGGGCGCCTGGGGGAACGCCAGGGACAGCGATATACCGGCTGTGGCCAAACTGTTCAGCTTTGCGGGGCAGCTTCCGTCCAACGACAGGGTCGCCTTGCTGTTCGCCACCCCGAATCTCTGGGGCGCCCTGCAGAAACTTCGGCAGGATTACGCCAGCCAGATCTGGGCCGACCTGATTGGACCGCATTTCAGTGATGCCACCATCGGCAAGGTACTCGCCCAGTCTGGGTCACTGAATTCGGAGTTGCATCTTGCCGTTGCCTTGAGAAGCAGCCTCGAACCGGAGGAGTTTCGCGCGAACCAGATCATGCAACGGCTGCTCTCGATCGGCCAGCGTCGGGCCCAGCAGTATCTCTACAACTTCGATTTCCCGACCAATCGCCTGGGGCATAGCCGTCTGGATTTCGCCGTGTACGTGGAAAGCCATCTGGTCATACCGGACTGGGCCTGGCAGTACGCAAGGCGTGGCGTCACCCCGGAATCGCTCAAGAAAATTGGCGAGGTGAAGCCGAAACCGGAGTGAAGATCATTGTTGTAATGGAGGGGCGGTGGCTGTGCTGCCGCCATCGCGAGCAGGCTCGCTCCCACAAAGGATTTGCGGTGTTTTACCGGATTTGTAGACACCCCTGACCCTTGTGGGAGCGGGCTTGCTCGCGATGGCGGACCGTCAGTCCTCCACCTGCGCCCGGCACTCCACCAGGCTTCGCACCTGGCCGCCCTCGCGCTGGTTTTCGTCGCTCAACCAACGCTCGAACCCCGCACCAATGGCGGGCCATTCCGAGTCCAGCATCGAGTACCAGGCCGTATCGCGGTTCTGTCCCTTGACCACCATGTGCTGGCGGAACACCCCTTCGAACGTGAAGCCCAGCCGTTCGGCGGCGTATCTGGAGCGGGCGTTGGCGTTGTTGCACTTCCATTCCAGGCGGCGATAACCCAGGGCGAAGGACTCCTTGGCCAGCAGATAAACCGCCTCGGTGCTTTTCGGTGAGCGCTGCATCGGTGCACCGAAGGTCACGTGGCCGATCTCGATGCGGCCCTGGGCCGGTACGATGGACATCAGGCTGAGAATGCCCTGCACGTCGCCGCTGGCACGGTCGATCACGGTGAAGAAATACGGGTCGGCATTGGCCGCATGATTGTGCAGCCAGGCACCGAAAGCGTCGCGATCCTTGAAGGGCCCGTAGGGCAAGTAATCCCAGAGCTTCGGGTCGGCGCCGGGGCCTTCGAGGGCTTGCCACAGGCCATCGGCATGACGCGCCGGATCGAGTTTTTCCAGGCGGATGAAGCGCCCTTCGATCAGTTGCGTAGACGGTGCGGGGACACCTTTCCAATCGGCGAGTGAAGTCGACATGCTGCGCTCCTTAAAGGGCTTTGCGAAATTGAATGTAGCCTGGGCGTTCGGCGATGCGCTCGTAGAGTTGGATCGCCGTGGCGTTGGTTTCGTGGGTCAACCAGTGCACCTTGCAGCAACCGTCGGCCTTGGCGGTGGCATAGACGAACTCGATCAACTGGCGACCCACGCCACTGCCACGGGTGTGTTCGGCCACCAACAAGTCTTGCAGGTAGCAGGAGTTCTCGATGCTCCAGTTCGAACGGTGATAGATGAAGTGCACCAGGCCCACCGCCGTGTCGCCGTTCCAGGCCAGGGCCCCGTGGGTCGGCTCGCGGTCATCGAGCAGGCGTTGCCAGGTGCTCTGGCTCACCGCCTCCGGCAACTCGGTGTTGTAGAACCGCAGGTAGGCCTGCCATAACGGCAGCCAGGCGGCGTGATCGTCGGCGCTGACGCGGCGGATTTCGACTGGGTTCATGTTCACTCCTTGGGCGATAGGTCTGGCATCAGGCGTGCGAGCGCCTGGTCCTGTGGATCGGGGCTGGCGGTGAGCCCGTTGCGTACGCCGGCGACATCCATCGGGCTGCGGTTCTGGTTGAGCTTGCGTTTGCCTTCCAGGCGCTGGATGGGCAAGGCGAAACCGACGATCGCCTTGAGCATGCTGTCGATGTACTCAGCCGGTGCATCATCGATTGTCCAGGGCTGGGCGCGGCCGGTTTCGTGGCGGTCGGTGAGGGCGGCGACCAGGTTGCGCAGGCGATGTGGGTCGCTGAACACCTCGGCGCAGCCATAGGCGTGTACCGCCAGGTAATTCCAGGTCGGCACGACTTTGCCGTGTTCGGCCTTGCTGGAGTAGAAGCTTGGGCTCACGTAGGCATCGGCCCCGCTGAAGACCACCAGGGCTTCGGCGCCGGCTTCCAGGTCGCGCCATTGTGGATTGGCCCGGGCCATGTGCCCGTACAGGCTCCCATTGGGACCTTGTCGCGGGTCCAGCAACAACGGCAAGTGGCTGGCCTGCAAGCCGTGTTCACCCTGCGTGATCAATACGGCCAGGCGGCAGTCCCCCATCATGCTATGCAGCTGGGGCAGGTCTTCGACGGCAAAGGCTTTAGGGGTGTACATGACGATTTTCCTTGGCGAATGCGAGCATCCTAGGCAGGCTATTGGTCTGTTGTAAGAGCCACTTTCAGTCAATTTCACAGGTCCATTTTCGGGAGCTGTCATGAACAACGCCGTGCCGCCACTGTCGTTCAACCCCGCTGGCATCGAGCTCGATCGCCGCCAGGGGCTCAGCCGTCAGCTTTACCAGGCCTTGCGGGCCCGGGTACTGGACGGGCGCCTGGCGAGCGGCACGCGCCTGCCGGCCAGTCGTGACCTGGCGGCGGCCTTGTCGATTTCGCGCAACAGTGTGGTGCGCGCCTACGACCAGCTCTACGCCGAGGGTTTCATCGAAGGACGGGTCGGTGACGGGACTTATGTGGCGAAACTGTCCTCGACGACACTGCCGCTGAAAAACATATCCACAAAACTATCCACAGGGTTTTCAACAGGCTTACCCACAGCCTTATCCACAGATTGGCTCGATTTACCTGTGGGCCCATCCAGTAAAGTTATCCACAGCGACGGCTTGAATCGTGTTGAAAAGCACCATTTGCCCCAGCCCCCAGCGGTCCGCCGCGAGCGTTCAGGGTCGGTGTCCCGGCTTTCGATCTGTTCCCTTTCGACGTCTGGGCCAAGCTGAATGCGGCTTTCTGGCGCAAGCCGGATCTGCAACAGCTGTGTTATGGCGATCCTCAAGGCGATGCACGCTTGCGCGGCCTGATCGCCGCTTACCTACGCAGTTCCCGGGGCCTGCACTGCACCGCTGAACAAATTGTGATCACCAGCGGTGCCCAGCAGGGCATTAGCCTTTGTGCACAGCTGCTGGTCGACCCAGGTGACGTCGTGGCGGTGGAGAACCCCGGCTATCGCGCCGCCGGGCATGCGTTTGCGGTCGCCGGTGCTGAAGTAACAGGCGTGCCGGTGGATAACGATGGCCTCGATTGCACGGCGCTGGGGTTGTTGAGCCATTGTCGGCTGGCCTATGTCACACCGTCCCATCAGTATCCGAGCGGGGTGGTCATGAGCCTGGCACGGCGGCTGGAGCTGTTGGCCTGGGCCGAGCGCAACGACGGCTGGATTGTCGAAGATGACTACGACGGCGAATACCGTTACAGCGGCGCGCCGCTGGCGCCTTTGGCGGCGCTGGATCGCCAGGGCCGCGTGCTTTATGTCGGTACGTTCGGCAAAGTGGCTTTTCCGGCCTTGCGCCTGGGCTATTTGGTGTTGCCGCCGGGTTTGGTCAACGCCTTCGCCCGACGTCGCGCCGTGGATGTGCGCCACTCTGAAGTCAGTACCCAGGCGGTGATGGCCGAATTCATGGCGGCGGGGCATTTCCAGCGGCACATCCGGCGCATGCGCCGGGCCGCCCTGGCCCGGCGTGACGCACTGCTGGCCGGCTGGCCGAAAGCAGTGGCGGGCGTTGGGCTCATGCCCACGGTCGTGGCCGGGTTGCATGTCACCGTGCCGGTGGACAGTGTCGAGCGCGAGCAGCAGTTGATCGGCCAAGCCACCCAGGCCGGGATCGAAATCAACGGCTTGAGTGGTTATTGGTTGCCCACCACCACTACGCCAGTGCGAGCCGGGCTGGTGCTGGGGTTCGCGGCCGTCCCGCCAGCGGCGATAGGCACGGCGCTGGCGAGCCTGGCAGAGGCCTGGAAACCAGGAGGCTGAGCGCCTGGCACAATCCCTGTGGGAGCTGAGCTTGCTCGCGATAGCGGTGTAACAGACAACAGGGATATTGACTGGAAGGGCCTCATCGCGAGCAAGCTTCGCTCCCACATTGGATCTGTGGTGTTCACGACTTTCCGGCTCAACTCTGGGGCCCTGTGGGAGCTGAGCTTGCTCGCGATAGCGGTGTAACAGACAACAGAGATATTGACTGGAAGGGCCTCATCGCGAGCAAGCTCGCTCCCACAGAGCCAGGCCCTGAGCGTTATGTCGGTCGCTTTGGAAAGAACACTTCCCTGGCCTGATCCACCGCAATTTCGCTGCGGTAAAGATCAATCAGTTGACGCTGGGTGAGCTCCTGGGTGGCGTTGGCGCTCGTTCCCTTGCTGACTTGCTCCGGTGTTTTCAAGCGCCCGGAAAGGTAGGCGTGGGCGGGGGTCCAGTCGGTTGAGTAACGGAAATCGGCGAACCACAGCGTTTTATTTTCCTTCACGTCCTTGATCTCATACCGGTCGAGATAGCCGTGAAGCGGGCCTTTGTTTTTTTGTCGGTTCTTTAGTTTGGTGATGGAGAGACGGTTGCGGCTTTTAAGCCATATGACGCCATCCATGGTCGGAGAGCGATGCTTGATGACATTCAGCACGGCATCGAAGGCTTCTTCATAAAGGGTCTTCGCTTGGGTCTTGAGTTCCGTACGCAGGGCTTCGGCCGTGCGCTTTTGTTTTACTGAAACTTCAACGGTTTCATTCGAGGCACTGTCTATCGCCTTTTTGATTGCAATGCCGACTTTCTCCATCCTGTTTGCATGAGCGTTCAGAATCATCCCCAGACCGGTGGGCGATCGGCCTGGCGCATTCATGTGCTCCTCGACCTGCGTCTGGAACGCCGCCAGTCCGTCGATCAGGGCTTGGCCCTTCGCGAGGCTGACGGCCAGGGGCGGGACGATCTGTGGCGTATCGGTGAGCGCATGGGGCACCCACTCACCCGTTCCCTTGCGGTGGAAGGTGGCGATGATCTTGTCTGTGACCGGGTTCTTCACATCGACCCAATCGGTTTCTTCCTGCATTTTCGTTAAACGAGGTTCACCGCTGACAAGGCCCCAAAAACGGGCCCTGATGAATTTCTTCCTGAACCTGGGGCGTGGCTCGTAAGGGTTGCCCAAGCTGCGCCGGTTGCTTCTCTCGTCGAGGG
Source organism: Pseudomonas sp. St316 (assembly GCF_018325905.1). Taxonomy (NCBI): domain Bacteria; kingdom Pseudomonadati; phylum Pseudomonadota; class Gammaproteobacteria; order Pseudomonadales; family Pseudomonadaceae; genus Pseudomonas; species Pseudomonas sp. St316. The sequence continues at coordinate 159,755 of NZ_AP021901.1, forward strand.
CCTGGGCCAGATGCAGCAATGCCCGTTTTTTCAGGCCGCCGATCTGCTTGCTCAGCCGATTGAGTTCGGCCGGGCGGGCGCTGTCCTTGTATTCAGTGCCCACGTATTCGAGTTGTTCTTCAAGGGCCGTGAACTGTTCGGTGAGGCTGCCAAATGCATCAATTTGCTCATCCAGGCGGATCACGCTGCGTTCCTCAATGGCATCGTGCAGGCTTTGGAAGGCAATCGTGGCGCTATCAACCAGTTGGTTAATGACGGCCCAGCCTTCGGGCATGGTATGGACGCTCTCGAGCGACAGGCAGAGGTGGCGATACATGTCCAACTGGATAAGCCGAATACCGTCGCTTTTGTAGGTCGGCATTCTTCCACGGTGCTGGCGGATAAACTCAAAACCTTCACGCCCCAGTACCTTGAGCCTGGAAAAACGAGTCTCCATGTAATCCAGGCGCTCGTTCATGGCCTCGCCCACCCGGATCATGTTTTCGGCTGCATCGACGTGCTGTTGCTCCATGACCGCGACGTCGATGGTGGCCATGTCCATGGCTGTTCTGAGGGCTGGGGTAAAGCGCTCTTTCAGCGCGTCTATTTCTTCGAACGTGAAGTTGATCTGTGCGTTCAGGTAGCCAAGCCTGGCTTTGGGAGCGTCGGGTCTTGATTGGAAGACGGGCCATTGAGTCAGTATGTTCAACGCTTCTTCGTAGCTTTCGCGCTGGGTTTTCAAGGTGCTCAGGTAAACGTTGCGCTTGATCTCCCTGGCGGGGCCCGAGGCGCTGTTCAGCTCTTGCGCGTTCATGGTCAGCAGCGCCTGGTGCTCCGGTTTTTTTTCTTCAAAGTGGTTCAGTTCGGCCAGTAGTTGAACGCTGCGGCGGTGAGTGTCGGCGATGACTTTTTGCATCGCGCCTTTTGATCCGCTGCCGCGCAGGCGCAGGCGGTTGTCGATATGCCAGTGGTCGTGTGTATCCAACCGCAGAGGCGGGCCCAGGCGCGAGGGATCCTTGCCGTCGACGATGCAGACCTTCTCGCCCACCATCGTCACGTTGAACCATTTGTTTTCCACTTTGGCGTACCTCAGCCCCTGTCGTTCATAGAGCCCTTTGAGCATGCCATCGGCATGGGGTTGCCCTGGATTTTCGGGGGCCTCGACGCTGAACGTCTCAAGGTGCTTGGCACCCTCTGCCGATTTGCCCGTCAAGGCACCGCTGGAGTGGATGGATGCATAGTGCTCGGTGGACAGTTCCTTGCCGGTGGAGGGTGTGAGTTTTTCAATGGTGAGCTTGGGTTTTACCAGCTCGACTGGCTTCTCTATCACCTCCGGCGCCGCTGCTCTACGACTGCGGGTGCCTTCCCTGGCATGGTCGATAGCGTGAGAGGTGATGGCCATGGCCAGGTTCAGCAACAAGTCGACGAACGCCTCCCATGTGGCCTGCTCGTTGGCGTGTTCGCTGTCCTGCATCAGCGTTTCAATGTCATCCAGAATTTGCCAGAACCAGACGGCAGTCCCCACGGCAGCGCCCAGGTAAGGCAGGGCCAGGTTGAAAATCAACCAGCCGGCCTGCTTGAAAGTGCTCCAGCGGGTTTCGCTGTTGGAGACCGATTGCCGATCTGCAAGCTCGACCAGGGCATTGGCATTGGCCTTGAACAACACCGGCAGGAAGTCGGGCCCCAGGGTTTCTTCGCTCAAACCGACAGGGGCACTGTTGAGCAATGACGCAAAGGGGTCCGTCACAAACTCAACGATGATCCAGGGCGAGGGCAGGGGACCCGAAAAGATGTATCGGCTGTAATTGCTGCGCACTTCATCGGGCAGCCAGGCCAGGACCGATTGGCGCAACTCAGGGGTTTGCCTGATCGCATACAACAGGTTGCTGGAGGAGGGGTACTGGCACAGTTGCGGCTCAAGCAACGGCCGATAAAGCAGGCAGGGACCGGCGTCTGGATTCTTCGGACCGATCACGAACATATTGGTCACGATGTCTTCGGCAGGGAGCAGTTGCTGTTTGGATATGAACGCCAGCCTGCGCAGGACGATGGGTTGTCCGTCGACCTTGCGATCGGCTTCCTCGGGCTCCATCAGTGCGGCGACATAACGGTAACCCCGTTCGTCGATGTTCCCGTGCCCACGCATCTTTCCCTCCAGCGCCAGCATGGGCAGTTGAATGCGCAATTGGGAGGTGTACAACTCTTCGCGGCGGGCCGATTCGCTGGGATCGTCGAGCAGTTTGCGCTTCACCAGATCGGGATAGACGCGACCGATATCGATTTTGGTGATGAGGCTTTCGACGTAGTCGGTCGTCATCCAGGTGGGCAACACCTTGCCGTCCAGGGACCTGAGGGTTTTGTTGCCCAGGGGCAGTGCAATCAGGTTTTGCAAGGCCAGCTCAACGAGATTGAAGCGGGTGGTGTCAAATTTGCCCGGAACGATAAACGAACCCCAGGCCACGAGGCTGCGTATCTGGATCTCGATGTTCTCCGGGTCGAGGGTTGCGGCGTCGGCATGGTCCGCTTGCATCTGCTGCTTGAGGGCGTTCAACGCAAACGCCCGGATAGGCGCAATACCGTCCAGGTAAGTCTTGCCAGCATGGGAACTGCTCAACGCCGACAGGTTTTTCATGTTCTGTGCGAACAGAATCTGATCGGAAACCGACGCTGCCAGCAGCCAGTCGGGTATTTTTTTTTCGAACCATGTCGCGCCGAGGCCTTTATCTTCGTCCAGCCCGCTGGTCACTGGCTGTTCGTTCTCGGTGGATTCGATTTTTTCCAGAGCGGGCGTACCAAGGATCTTGACCTGCATGGCGATCAACCCGCAGGCCTTGTGATCGAAAATGTTGCCGGCGGGTTCATACAGCCGCCACTGGATTTTCTTGCGCAACGAGGTGTCCAGTTGCGTCGGGAGAAATTGCCCCAGCGCTTGCTGCGACTCGAATTTTTTGTAGCCGTCGCGCAGCGAGTACGCAAGGATGACGTCTTTGCTGGAGATCGTTCCGATCAGTACCACCAGCGAGTTTTCGTTCAGGCGATACAGCTCGGTCCCGTCAACTTCATCGATGTCGATCAGGTACGCGTGAGTGTCGTAGCGATCATGTTGCTTGCGGTCCTCCAGGTCGGGGTAAAGGAACAATTGCCGGGCCATGTTGCATTCAGTCGCCGTCCAGCCATTGACCTCATTGACGTCCCAGATCTTGCGCAGCGTTCTGGAGAGTTCATGCCAGCGTGGGCCGGATGTGCCCACTGGAGCGTTCCAGTACGCCAATTGTTGTTCTTGGCAGGCGCTCAACATGACGGGCTCCAGTTCGTTGATCAGTGCCCCGATCTGTTCGATCCGCACCGGTAGGTGCACTTCCGGGGTTCTGATCGGTAGCTGGGTCAGAAAGTGCACGCCTTCGATCAGCAGGGTCGATTCGCTCACGCCCACTCGTTCGGCCACCATATCGCTAAGGGTTTCGTAGCGAGTGGGCAGTTCCACGATTTCGCCGTCGATAATGTCCCAGCGAGGTTCGCCAACAACCGTGTTGCGCGGATCGAGGTCCAATGTCGGATACATTTTCTTGAGGGCCCTGCGCAGGAGCACAGCGGCGACTTCCGGGGAGGTGGGGCCTGCGAGGAGCTGATTGAACACAGCATTCTTGAGGCTGGCCTCGGGTGTAGCGTTCGTGGTTGTAGAGGTTCTGGTCATCTGACGCTCCCTGTCTTGCGAGAGGTGGAATCCCCACCGCTGAATGCGTTGGGGATTCCATGCTAGGGAGGGACAAGACAGGGAAGGTGGTAACTATGTATATGCCCAGCAAACCTTGTGGCGAGGGGATTTAGCGAGCCGTCGCACCGCCCCGCTGAGGCTGCAAGGCTTTCTCCTCGCCACAGGCGTATCTACTGCCCGGATTTGATCCGGGTCCAGGCCCGTGTCCGTGCCCGTTCGGCATCCCTGGGCAATGGTTGCAAGGTGTAAAGCGTGGCCATCGCCGCCTCGGTCGGGTACAGGTTGGGATTGCCGCGGATCGCCGGGTCGACCATTTCCGTGGCGTCTTTGTTCGGGTTCGGGTAGCCGACGAAATCACTGACCGGCGCGATCACCTGCGGCTGCAACAAGTAGTTGATGAAGGTGTAGGCGTCGTTCGGGTTTTTCGCCCCCTTGGGGATGGCGAGCATGTCGAACCAGATCGGCGCGCCTTCCTTGGGCAGGCGCATGTCCACCGTCACGCCATTCTTGGCTTCCTTGGCGCGGTTGGCCGCCTGGGAGAAGCTGCCGGAGTAACCGACGGCTACGCAGATGTCGCCGTTGGCGATGTCGGCCATGTACTTGGACGAATGGAAATAGGTGATGTACGGCCGGATCTTCAGCAACAACGCCTCGGCCTTGGCATAGTCCGCTGGCTTCTTGCTGTTGGGGTCCAGGCCCAGGTGCTGCAAGGCCAGCGGCAGGATCTCCGAGGGTGAATCGAGCAGCGCCACGCCGCACTGCTTGAGCTTGCTGATGTTCTCTTCCTTGAAGATCAGGTCCCAGCTGTCCACCGGCGCGTTATCACCCAGGGCCGCCTTGACCTTGTCCGGGTTGAAGCCGATCAGGATGGTGCCGTACATGTAGGGCACGGCGAACTTGTTGCCCGGGTCGTTGGCTTCGATCAGCTTCATCAGCTTGGGATCGAGGTGGTTCCAGTTCGGCAGCTTGTTGCGGTCCAGGGGTTGGAATACCCCGGCCTCGATCTGCTTGGCCAGGAACACGTTGGACGGTACCACCACGTCATAGCCGGAATTACCCGTCAGCAGCTTGGCCTCCAGGGCCTCGTTGGTGTCGAAGATGTCGTAGACCAGCTTGACCTGGCTGTTCTGCGCCTTGAAATCGTCCAGGGCCTTGGGCGTGATGTAGTCGAACCAGTTGTAGACGCGCAAGGTGCGCTCCTCGGCCTGGACCGCGCCGCTAAGCAGCGCGGCGCACAGGGCCGGGGCCATTAAACGCTTGAGTCTGTTCATGCTGTTATTCCTCATGGGGCGCTTTGGAAACCTTCAAGAACGTTCACGGCATTGATGCCGATTTCTGCCACCGCGTAGCCGCCTTCCATCACGAACAGCGTCGGTTTGCCGAGCGCCGCGATGCGCTTGCCCATCGCCAGGTAGTCCGGGCTGTCGAGCTTGAATTGCGAGATGGGGTCGTCCTTGAAGGTGTCCACGCCCAGGGACACGACGATGACATCGGCACCGTAGCCCTGGATTTGCCCGCAGGCCTGCTCCAGCGCCGCGCTCCAGGTGTCCCAGCCTGAGCCGGCCGGCAAAGGGTAGTTGAAGTTGAAACCCTCGCCTTCACCCTCACCCTGCTCATCCGCATAACCCAGGAAAAACGGAAACTCCGCCTCCGGATGACCATGGATCGACGCGAACAACACATCGCTGCGCCCGTAGAAAATCGATTGGGTGCCGTTGCCGTGGTGGTAATCCACATCGAGGATCGCGACCTTCTTATGACCCTGGTCGAGAAAGGCCTGGGCGGCGATGGCGGCGTTGTTCAAGTAGCAATAACCGCCCATCAAATCGCCAGCGGCGTGGTGCCCCGGCGGACGGCACAACGCAAAGGCACCGCGCGCCCCGCGTTGGATGTCCGCCTGGGCGGTCAGGGCGACTTGCGCAGCGCTGTAAGCCGCCTGCCAAGTGCCGGCGGTAATCGGCGCGCCACCGTCGAAACTGTAATAACCCAGTTGGCCGTGCAGGCTCGTCGGTATGACCGTGCGCAAGGTCCGCGCCGGCCAGGTGTAGGGCAACAAATCACCGTCGCGGTTGTACTTGGCCCAACGGTCCCAGGCGCCTTTGAAGAATTCCAGGTACGCCGCGCTGTGAATGCGCTGGATCGGCCCCAGGCCAAAATCCAGCGGCGCCTCCACCGGCCCCAACGCCTGCGCCTTGACCCGCGCCAACACATGATCGGCCCGGGACGGCATTTCGAAGCAAGGCATTAATTGCCCATCCATCAACTCGCAGCGCCCGTGGTGCAGGTGGTGATCATCTGAATAGATCGTCAGCATTTTTGTTCTCCGCAAGGCTGATCCGGTAGCTCACAGTCTTGCGGTGCGCGGGGGGTTTGGAGAACGGCAGGAGAGGCCAAAAGGGGATCGAAATGGCCAAAAGGTTTGACCGTAAATCGCCCCTTGTTGGCGCGGGTGTGCGCGGGGTTGGGGCATGGAGGTTTGTGTGGAACCCGCATTGAGCTCGATACCTCAACTCACCGGCTTTCGCCTGAGGCGGTCAGCATTGATAGATTGATTAAAAACGCACTTTATATTTTAAGGGGCTACTTATTATTAGGAAATCGTATATAAAACTGTCATTTCTGACAGTGCTTAAGTTTATAAATGTTTTCTAGTCTATCTGGCAATGGTCATCAGGCAACATGAATGGAGCCAGCATGAAGAGTAAAAGCACACCCGATGCAGATAAAGCACCTGAACAGACAAAAGGAGCCCCTGGGCCTTCCCTCATAATCCAACCAGGAATCTATAAAATATATTCATTTTTAAGCAACTACAAACTAGTCGACATGGCCCTAAACGAAGATAGTCAAGGTAGACACAATGTTAAATTACATGACGACAGTAATGCGCCGGAAGCCACATGGCACATTAAGTATAATGGCAACGGAGAACATTGGATCGCCAATGGACGATACCAAGCAAGGGTAGTCCGGGTCTACGATGGAAATGTAATTACCTCCCCCTTGCAGGGTAGCATGGGCCCGGAATTTTATTGGATATTCAAGGATGCAGGTTCCGGAGGTTTTTTCTATATCCAAAACAAACGCTACGGCACAGTAATGGATGTAAGGGGGGGGCAAACAGCGAACAATACCAACATTATCGACTACGCTTATGGTGGAACGGAAAATCAAAGATTTAGATTGTGGAGAATAGGAGACACTCCTGGCTGAAGCCATACACATGAAGGATATGCCAGGCTCTGTACGAAACTCTTCGAACCCATTCCAACTGTGTGAACCCAGGATCCAGTAAAGTTCGCGACCATCGAAGGCAGGAGTCTCCGAAGGCAAAGCGATACAAACTCCCTGATGAGTCCTGTTGGTGGAAAAGAGATTGGAATAGAAAAAGGCATATCGAATTGATATGCCTTTTTCTTTGCTCTGGTTGCTAGCGCGGGTCGACTTTATCCAGCACTCAATTCGCTAGCAATTAACTCAGTTCAATCAGTTGCTCAATACCTGTGGGAGCGAGCTTGCTCGCGATTGCATTGTATCAGCCACATCGCAGTTGACTGACACACCGCCATCGCGAGCAAGCTCGCTCCCACACTGGATCTTGGTATTCATCAAATAGCTGTCCAAGCCCAGCCCCCTTATGGGAGCGGGCTTGGGTATCAGGCAGAGGCTGCGCCAACCCCCACCGTGGTACGCAACCGCCCTTCCAACCGGCGCTTGAGCCCGCGGGATTCGATCAGCAGTTTCGAACCCTTGCTGGCGTTCGCCCGGCCCCATTCTTCCAGCAACTCCAGGCACGAGTGGTCGATGTAGCTCAGGTTATTGAGCGGCACATGCACGGTCGAGCCCGTCGGTATGCTGCCCAGCACTTGGGTCAGCGCCGGCACCTTGAGGAAGGTCGCCGCCCCGACCAGGCGCAGCTCCATCTCGCCTTCCCGGGGCAGGTCGATCAGGCTGATTTTCAGTCGCGAGGCTTTCCAGGCAAGCTTCGCCAGGGTCAGGCCGAAACCGATCAGCACGCCGGTCAGCAGGTCGGTGAAGATGATCGCCAGTGCCGTGGCGGCGTAGGTGAACATCGGCATCCGGCCATAGCGGCCCAGGCTGCGAAACGCCTTGAGGTCCACCAGTTTGAAACCGGTGTACACCAGCACACCCGCCAGGCTCGCCACCGGAATGCTTTGCAGCACGCTGGATAGCAACAGCACGAAGAGCAACAACCACAGGCCGTGGAAAATCGTCGACATGCGCGTGGTGGCACCGGCCTGGACGTTGGCCGAGCTGCGCACGATCACGCCGGTCATTGGCAAGGCGCCGAGCAGGCCGCAGAGCATGTTGCCGATACCTTGCGCCGACAGTTCCCGGTCGAAGTCTGCACGTTCACCGCTGTGCATGCGATCCACGGCGGCGGCTGACAGCAGGGTTTCGGCACTGGCAATGAAGGCGACCGCGAACGCGGCGATCAGCAGTGTCGGGTCGGCCAGGTTCAACAGGTCCGCCGGGCGCAGCCAGTCAATGGCTTCGGCGAGGTTCTCGGGGACTTCCACACGTTTGACCTGCAAGGCCAACATCAGGCTGGCGATGGTCGCCAGGCCTACGCCAAGCAAGGCGCCTGGAATGAAGCGCAGGCTGTGGGGACGAAATTTTTCCCACAGCCACATCACCGCAATCGTCGACAACCCGAGCAGGCCGGCCTGCCAGCCCAAGGATGGCAAGGCCTGGGCCACTGCCGCCGGGAACGCCGCCAGGTTATCCAGCCCTGACGGCTTGGGCGCGGCGTCGAGCATCACGTGGACTTGGGACAACACGATCAGCACGCCGATACCCGCGAGCATCCCGTACACCACCGCAGGTGCGGTGACCCGGAACCAGCAGCCGAGGCGAAAGCGCCCGGCCAACAATTGCAGCAGACCGGCCAGCAGCAGGATCGGCCCGAGCATTGCCACGCCATGTTGGCGCACCAACTCGAAGACCAACACCGCCAACCCAGCGGCCGGGCCACTGACTTGCAGTTTCGAACCGGCCAGGAAACCCACCACCAAACCACCGATGATCCCAGTGATCAGGCCTTTGGCCGGTGGCAGGCCGGAGGCGATGGCAATGCCCATGCACAAGGGCAGCGCCACCAGGAAAACAACCACCGAAGCCAGCAGCTCCCGTGGCAGAACAGCTTTTAATTGAGCAGCACGCATGGCGACTCTCCCGCAGTTTTCTTCAGGCATGGCGAGGCCCTACCGCGCAAATAGCGGTAAGGCTGAACCACACAAGGATGTTTAGGAGTGGTTAGAAGCGCGCTTTGGGCGTCGCCACCGGTATCGGATGGCTGCCATCGAGCGGTAGGAAACGTCCCTGGTCCGCGTCGTAGGCTTTGATCTCGCTGGTCTCGATGTTGTACACCCAGCCGTGGATGAACAACTGACCGTTGGCCATGCGCGAGGCCACCGAAGGGTGCGTTCGCAAATGCTGCAACTGTGCGATCACGTTCTCTTCGGTGAGGATGGGCATGGTCTGCTTTTCGTCACCGCACGGACAGTTGTCGTGGACCATGGTCTTGGCCACTTCGGCGTGGCGCAGCCAGGCTTTTACCGTGGGCATTTTTTCCAGGGTGTCGGGGTTGAGCACCGCACGCATGGCGCCGCAATCGGAATGGCCGCAGACAATGATGTGCTGCACGCCGAGGGCCAGCACGGCGTATTCGATGGCGGTGGAGACGCCGCCGTTCATTTGCCCGTAAGGCGGAACGACGTTGCCGACGTTACGGGTCACGAACAGGTCGCCGGGGGAGCTATGGGTGATCAACTCGGGCACGATGCGCGAATCGGCGCAGGTGATGAACATCGCCCGGGGTTTCTGGGCGGTGGCGAGTTTCTTGAAGAGTTCTTCCTGCTGCGGAAAGATCTCGTGATGGAAATGCAAAAAGCCGTCAACAATATGCTGCAGCGCTGCATCGGCGGTTTCCGCCTCGGGTTGGGCTGAAGCCGACGCAGCCAACGGCTGTTTATCCTTGTCACTCATGATTCATCCTCTTTGACGGGTATGACGCCAGTGGCTGGTTAAAAAACGTCCAGGTCGAAAGGCCCGACCTGTCAGTCACTCGCTGAACAAGGTAGCGGTCGAAACTTAACTCAAACTGAATCGAAGGCTCTAGGACAACGATTGCAGAGGTGGCAAAACACTGGCGCAGATCATGTCCAGCAGCCGTTCCAAGGTCAACTTTAATCAAATCAAAGACATTTGTCGGCCCGGCGGACAGAAGGCATCGCAATCCAGATTGTATCCGTCACGGCGCTCAAGCCCCAAGCGCTTGAGCGCCTTGGCGAAACGCTGGGCCAACAGGTCGGCGAACGGGCCTTCGCCGCGCATGCGTGCACCGAAGCGGCTGTCATACAGTTCGCCGCCACGGCTCTGGCGAACCAGGCTCAGCACATGGGCGGCGCGTTGCGGGTAGTGCGCCTGCAACCACTCCTCGAACAGCGGCGCGACTTCCAGCGGCAGACGCAGCATGACGTACGCGGCGTTCTGCGCGCCGGCGGCGTGTGCTTCGGCCAGCAGGCTTTCGATCTCGCTGTCATTGATCATCGGGATCATCGGCGCACACAGCACCCCCACGGCAATACCCGCCTCGCGCATGACCTTGATCGCCCGCAACCGCGCCTTGGGTGCCGCCGCGCGGGGTTCGAGAATGCGCTTGAGCTCATCGTCCAGGGTCGTGAGGCTGATCATCACGTGCACCAGGCGCTGTTGCGCCAGTTCGGTCAGCAGGTCCAGGTCGCGCAGGATCAGCGACCCCTTGGTGACGATGGTCACCGGATGCCGATAGCGCAGCAGCACCTCGAGAATCCGGCGGGTGATCCGTTGTTCGCGCTCGATAGGCTGATAGGGATCGGTGTTGGAACCCAGTGCGATCGGCGCGCATTGATAGCCGCGCCGGGACAATTGCTCTTCCAGCACATCGGCGGCATTGGTCTTGGCGATCAGCTTCGTTTCGAAATCCAGCCCCGGCGACATGTCCCAATAGGCATGGCTCGGCCGCGCATAGCAGTAGATGCAGCCGTGTTCGCAGCCTCGGTACGGGTTGATCGAGCGGTCGAAGGGGATATCGGACGAGGTGTTGCGGGTAATGATGGTCTTTGCCATTTCGATGCGCACTTCGGTGCCCTGGGTCGGCGGGACTTCCTGATACCAGCCGTCATCTTCGGCCACCGAGCGACTTGGGGCGAAGCGGTTGTGGGGGTTGGTGGCGGTGCCGCGACCGCGCGGCGCAGGAGAGACAGGCATGGGGATGCTCCGAAGGCTGTATATGTGTACAGTATTCGAGCGCGTTGTTTTCAGCCAGCGCCGTTCAGCAGTTGATTGGCTTCTGAAGGTGGCACTCTTCGATTCAAAATTCGTTTATACAAACCTCAACCACTGTCCCGAACAAGATTACAGCTACGCTAGTTCACCTTTGACGGACCCACATCCATGTAACTGAGGGAGACCCGTAGGTCTCCCGCAGTTTGTACCTAGTACCAGTTGGCGGCGAGCACCGGCTGTAGGGCATGTGCCTGAGATACGTCGAAATTGCCGGAAATGGCGGTAGACAGCTCGAACGGAGCCATGGCATGGACCAGGTTTTCGACATTGCGCTCCGCTAGACGCTGGCCGTTGCCGGCGATGATATCGCCCGGACGAGCGGGTGAGACGGCATACCAGTCATGTACGGTGACCTGTTGAGCGGTGCCAATCCGACTCACCACCGCGGCTAAGATGAATATGCTGGCCTACGTTTTCTGCCAGATCATCCGAAGCCTTCTGAAATTGCGCGTCAGTGAGTGGTCGTTTTTTTGCAGCAGCCGCAAATTGCATTGACCCTCGAACCATTTCGTTACTGAAGTTGCCGTCGTTTGCATTGATGCTGGTGGCAACACTTAGCCAGTTCTCGGCGATTCTCATGTCATCGAGTAGTGCGGGGTCTGTGGCTGCTCGGCGATGGGCAGCGACTAAGCCACGTAGGTACTGATACATCTGAGGGTAACGCTTGGCTTGACGCAGGCGCTCGACTTCCGACAGCTGTTCAGCTGTCATATTGATCATGTTCATCCGTTAACCTTTAATCAATAAGGGTGCGTTTCAGGAACTCCAGGGCAAAGTCGTCCATAGCCTTGAAGTCTGTATGGGTGGCTCGGTATTGGTAGCTGACTGCAAGTCCATGGAACATCCGCCTCGCTACCCACGAGATTCCCATCTGGCCGATGGCGACGCTTTCACCATCTGAGCCCCTGAAGTGAAGGCTTGTATATCCTCCCCTCTTGTAAATGAAGAGGCCGTTTTCTTCGCGGGTAGGAGTGAGTCCTTCGAATGACCTAACGACGCTATATCCGACGTCCACCTCCTTTAGCCAAAACAACATGTATCGATCCCCAATAGCGTTTGGGACGACTTTGGCCGAGGGAAATTCAACAGTCATCTCTAACAGTGCCAAAGTGCTAGGATCTATCGTCCGGCACTCGTCGGTACTCAAGTTAAGACGTGTGAGTCGCGATGACTTTCCGCCTATATCAGGTGTGCAGTCGGCGAATGAAAGTTGCTGGTATAGAATAATTAGTGCGGCCATCGACAGTTTAATGATGTGCAGCATCCATGCTCCTTGTTTTTAAGTTGTGGGAAATGTTTGTTTCAGAAAGCTCAGTACAGCTTCGTCCATGTCTCGGAAGTCTGAGCATGTTATCGAGTATTTATAGTCGACAATGTATGTATGAAATGTCCTATTTGCCATCCAAGTGTTGTCTAATTTACTGACATACACCTTGTTACCATCTGAGCCAGTGAATTGGTACCAACTGACTTTTCCGTTCCAATAGATTTTCATGCCTTGCTCTTCTCGAGCCGGGATCGCGTCATCGAAGATCGCCAGAAAATCATGGTTTTGGTCTGCTTCGACGATGTGCACCCTTACGTCGGGATGGCCAACGGTTTCCGGTGCGCTCCATTCTAACGGGTAGTCGATTGTCATCGCGACGTTGGGGTAATCGCTGCGCTCGCTACGAGAACAACTCTCCTCCCGAACATTCACGTGTTGTGCGCGAGAAGTTTGGTGATCGTCTTTCGATGCCCAGCCGACTTCAATGCCTTGGAAAGAAAACGTTAGAAGTGCAGCGGAAATTTTTATAAAAATGCTCATGTAACTCTCCTTTACATTTTGCTCTGCGTTCACGCAGATATTCTTCCCTGTGCTGTCGAATCGGTTGGGGAAATAATCGATTTATATTTTAGATCGCCCAAGAGAGCGACCTGTACAAGGGGAGGGCTATGACAATTCGTATGAGCAGGCTCTGGAAAGCATCCTATGCTTGCAAGTGTCTTTGAACAATTTGGAGATTGTCACGCAATCTTTCGAGAAGCGGGTTCTAATATTACAAGGAGTTGCCCGTGCTCCAACGGAATTTCGTCAGTTGGCGGTCGGGTTAGTACAGTCCAGTTTTCCACGGCCTGCGATTTACAATTCATTCACACGCGCCTCACAGTATTTTGACTGGTTCAGGCCGAAGCTATCTGCACCCGTCCTGTTGTGATCATTGATCATGTTGAAACCCTCAGTTGTTGCCGTACTTTTCACTTCACTCTTGAGCTTGCTGGTGGTCAACCGGTCAGAGGCAGACGAACCTAGCGAACCTCGGCCTGCCGAATGGGCCCAGCCCGTGGCAAAGGACTACAACCTTTACCAGATGTCCCCCACGCTCTACCGCAGCTCCTTGCCGGACGGCGGGGCCTTGCCCTTGCTGAGCAAACTGCGGATCGGCACAGTCATCACCTTCCTGCCGGAGTCGGACAAGCGTTGGCTGTCCACCCCCGGCATCGAGCAAGTGCAATTGCCTTATCGCACCAACCATGTCGACGACAGCGACATCCTTCGGGCACTGCGCGCCGTCCAGGCCGCCGAAGCCAAGGGGCCGGTACTGATGCACTGCAAGCACGGCTCGGACCGCACCGGATTGGTGGCCGCCATGTACCGGGTGGTGGTACAGGGTTGGAGCAAGGAAGACGCGTTGAACGAAATGACCGAAGGCGGCTTTGGCGACAGCCATCACTTCAAGGACGGGGTTCGCTACATGATGCAGGCCGATGTGGAGAAACTCCGCACGGCATTGGCGAACGGCGATTGCAGCACCAGCGTTTTTGCGTTGTGTTCGCTGGAAAGCTGGGTCAATTCGACCACGACCCCTTCACACCTCGATCCGCAGGCGGCCCTTCCCAAACCCTGATCAGCGATTGCCCAGGAACGCCTGGATGGATTCAGTCAGCGGTCGCGAATCGCCCGGCCCGAATATCGTCTCGCGCAGTGCCTGGCCGGTCTTGCGATTGAACAGCCCGTCGCGCTTGAACCGCTGGAACACGGTTTTCGCCAGTTCCCTGGACCAGGCATAGGCATAGATCCCGGCGCCATAGCCGGTCACCAGGTAGTCCAGGCCATTGGGCCAGCGTTCGCTGGGCCACACGGGCAGGTGCCCGACGTCGGCGCTGACCTGATCGAATACCTGTTGGGCCGTGCGCCCGTCGCCGTGGCTGCGGTGCAACTCCATGTCGAACAGCGCATCGCGAAGGATCGCGGCGGTGTCCCAACTGGTCTGGGTGTCGAGGTAAACCAGCAACTGATCGGCGATATCGTCCGGCAACGGCTCCTCGGTCTGGTGATGTTTGGATACCCGGATCAGGCATGGCTTGGAGAAGCACCACTGCTCGAAGAGAACCCCGGCGAATTCGGCCGTGTCCCGGGACAGCTCCGCGATGCCCGAAATGTTGCGGTATTGAGCCTGGCTCAACAGGTGGTGCAGGCAGTGGCCGAACTCATGGAAGAGGATGCGCAGTTGCCGATGATCCAGCAACACCGGGTCTTTCCCTGAACCGCGCGGCAACCAGCCATGCAACACGGCGACGGGGTACCGGGGCCGGCCCTCGGCCGTGATGCGGCGGTTTCGCAGGGTGGTGGTATTCGGGAACCCGTCCTGGTTGGCTTTCTCCAGCGGGTCGAAATAAAGGTAGCCAATGAGCTCGTCCCACTCGCGGACTTCAAACAGCCGCACGTCTGGATGCCAGGTTGCTTCATCCTGGCGCTCCACGATGCTCACGCCGAACAGGTCCCTGGCCATCAGCAGCAGCTGTGAAAAAGTCGATTCCAGCTCGAACCAGGCACTGGCGGCCTGCTCAGACACGCCCGTCGTTTGCCGACGAAGCTTTTCCGCCAGGTATTGATAGTCCCAAGGCTGGAGGTCGCGCAAGCCTTGCGTCGTGGCATAGGCCTTCAGTTGCTCGGTGTCCCGGACGAATACGCTGCGCTGCTGGGCAAGTTGCCCCCGCAGGAACGACAGCACCTGCTCGGGCGACTCGGCTTGCTCGGGCTCGAGCGCCATGTGAGCGTAATTGGAATAGCCCAGCAAGGTGGCGTGCTGATGTCGGTCCCTGAGCAACTGCGCGAGGACTTCGCCGTTGTCGAACACGCCGGCCTGTGGCCCTTGGTCCGATGCGCGTGTGCTGAAGGCGATGTACATGCGTTTGCGCAACAGAGGATTGTCGGCGTAACGGCTGACGATACGAAACGACTCCTCGTTGAGCGTCAGCCGCCAGCCTTTGCGCCCGGCCTCACGCGCTTGCTCCGCCATGCGTTGCTTGAAAGAGGCCGGCAGGCCGCTCAATTGTGCCTCGTCGTCGAACCCTTGGTGCCAGGCTTTATTGGCCTCGTGCAAGTGCTCCTGGAACAAGGTCCGGGCGCCCTGGATGCGCAGTGTCAGGCTTTCCAAGTCTGGCTGTGCGCTGTGCGCCAATCCGTTCTGGCGAAACTGCCGGAGGATTTTTTCCAGCGTGCGTTTTCTGGCGGGTGTGAAATGCCTGGCGATCTGGCTGTTGGCCAATTGCTGGAAGCGTTGAAACAGTTCGCGATGTTGCGTCAACGACCGTTGGTAGGCGTGCAAGCGCTCGCTGCAGTCGAGCGAAGCCTGTGTCCAATCGGGGCCTGTCCGGGTCAAGGTCAGGCGTTCCAGCACGTAGCCGAAGCCTTTCAAGCGGGCGTGGATGTCGTCCATCGCCAGCACGAGGTCGTCCCAGGTGGGGAACGGTGCCTGGGTCTTGATGATCTCGGCCACTCGAGTGCGACTCTCGGCAATGATCTGGTCGAGGGCCGGTGAGAAATGCCGGGCTTGGATCCGGGCGAAAGGGGGCAGGTGGTGGGCCTGCAACAGCGGATTGTCATCGTTGGGCATCAGCGGTCTTCCTTGGACTGAACGAGATGGACAGTCTGGGCAGGAAGCTGAGCGGCGGGGCGATATATATGTATCGCTTCCGGGCCGGGCGGCCCGGAAGGTGATGCCGAAGATTTCAGTCGGTTTTTTTCTTCAACTTGGGGTTGGGAAAAAACTGTACCGCCTGGACCTTGGCGTCCGGCACCTTGAGCGCCGAGGTATTGACCCGGGTGCCCAATTCCTTGGGCACCGACAGGCCTTGCTCGTTGAGTGTGTCCGAATAACCGCAGGCCACACATTCACGGTGCGGCACGCCGTCTTCGTTCCACATCATCAGCTTGTCCGGCTCGCTGCAGGCCGGGCAGACTGCCCCGGCGATAAAGCGTCTCTTGGTAATCACAGGCCCCTCGCTCATGCTGCGGCGTCCTCGGTCAGGCCGCTATGGCGCAAGAGTGCGTCAATCGACGGCTCACGGCCACGGAAGTCGACGAACAGCACCATCGGTTCCTGCGAACCGCCACGGGCCAGGATGGCTTCACGGAAGGCACGACCGGTGGCAGCGTTGAGCACGCCGTCCTCTTCGAACTTGGAGAAGGCATCGGCCGACAATACTTCTGCCCATTTGTAGCTGTAGTAGCCCGCCGCATACCCGCCGGCGAAGATGTGGGCGAAGCTGTTGGGGAAGCGGTTGTAGGCCGGTGGGCGCATGACCGACACCTCGTCGCGCACGCCTTCGAGCACTTGCGCCACGCTGCGACCGTCGCCGTGGGTGGCGTGCAGTTCGAAGTCGAACAGCGAGAATTCCAACTGGCGGACCATCATCAAGCCGGACTGGAAGTTTTTCGCCGCGAGCATTTTTTCCAGCAAGTCCTGGGGCAGCGGCTCGCCGGTTTCGTAGTGACCGGAAATCAGCGCCAGGCCTTCGGGCTCCCAGCACCAGTTTTCCATGAACTGGCTCGGCAGCTCCACGGCATCCCAAGCCACGCCGTTGATGCCGGAAACGCCGGCGTGTTCGACGCGGGTCAGCAGGTGGTGCAGGCCATGGCCGAATTCGTGGAACAGGGTGGTGACTTCATCGTGGGTCAGCAGCGCCGGTTTGCCGCTGTCGGCCGGAGTGAAGTTGCACACCAGGTTCGCCACCGGGCTTTGCAGCACGCCCTCGATCGTACGGCGACGGTCGCGGGCGCCGTCCATCCAGGCGCCGCCACGCTTGTTGGCGCGGGCATAGAGGTCGAAGAAGAAGCGGCCCACGTGCTGGCCGTTCTCCTTGATTTCGAACAGGCGCACGTCCGGGTGCCAAGTGTCGAAACCTTTCAGTTCGGCAATCTCGATACCGTAGAGGCGTTGCACGATGGCGAACAGGCCGCTCAGTACTTTGTCGATCGGGAAGTACGCGCGCAGGGCTTCCTGGGCCACGCTGTAGCGCTGCTGACGCAGTTTTTCGCCGTAGAAGCCGCTGTCCCAGCTTTGCAGGTCGGGGCAGCCCTGTTCGGCGGCGAAGGCTTTGAGCTGTTCCAGGTCCAGGGCGGCGAACGGTTTGCTGCGCTTGGCCAGGTCGCGCAGGAAGCTGAGGACCTGATCGCTGGACTCGGCCATCTTGGTCGCCAGGCTCAACTCGGCGAAGTTGGCGAAACCGAGCAGTTGGGCCAATTCCTGGCGCAGGTCGAGGATCTGTTCCATCACCGGGCCGTTATCGTTCTGGCCGGCATTCGGGCCCTGGTCCGAGGCGCGGGTGCAGTACGCCGCGTAGACTTCTTCACGCAGGGCGCGGTCTTCGGCGTAGGTCATCACCGCGTAGTAGCTGGGGAATTCCAGGTTGATCAGCCAGCCGTCCAGCTCCTTGGCCTGGGCGGCCGCGGCCATTTGCGCCTTGGCCGAATCGGTCAGGCCGGCGAGGGCGGCCTCAACGGTGACGTGTTTGGTCCAGGCCTGGGTCGCGTCCAGCAGTTGGTTGGAGAAGCGGCTGCCCAGCTCGGAGAGTTTGCTCTGCACTTCGGCGTAGCGCTTCTGCTGCTCGGGCGGCAGGTCGATACCCGACAGGCGGAAGTCCCGCAGGGAATGTTCCAGGATGGTTTTCTGCGCCACGTCGAAACCCGCGGCTTCAGGGCTGCTCGCCAAGGCTTCGAAGGCCTGGAACAGTTCGCGGTTCTGGCCCAGCTCGGTGGAGTAGGCACTCAACGCCGGCAGGCAGGCCTCGTAGGCTTCGCGCAGTTCAGGGCTGTTGCGCACGGCGTTCAAATGGCTGATCGGGCTCCAGGCGGCGCCCAGGCGATCATTGAGCTCGTCCATCGCCAATACCAGGCCGGCCCAGGTAGGCTGCCGGACTTGGGTCTTGAGAAGCTCGGCGATAGCGGCACGGTTGTCAGCCAGGATCTGCTCGATGGCCGGTTGCACGTGCTCGGCACGGATCGCCGAGAATGGCGGCAGGTCATAGGGTTGTAAAAGAGGGTTGTTCACGCTCACGGTCGACACCTTGGCTGGAAGAAACATGGGCCCATCTTAATTACAATCGACGTTCACCGCAGCTAGCAGCGCCTATCACCGGATAAGAGAGAGCCTATCGTGACCCTTCGCACGTACCAGAACCACAGCCCGCGGCTAGCCCGTGGCGCTTTTGTCGACAGCACCGCGGTGGTGATCGGCGACGTCGAAATCGGCGAAGACAGCTCCGTCTGGCCGCTGACGGTCATTCGCGGCGATATGCACCGCATCCGTATCGGTGCGCGTACCAGCGTCCAGGATGGTTGCGTGCTGCACATCACCCACGCCGGACCGTTCAATCCCGATGGCTTCCCGTTGCTGATCGGCGACGACGTGACTGTCGCCCACAAAGTCATGCTCCATGGTTGCTCCGTGGGCAACCGGATCCTGATCGGCATGGGCAGCATCGTCATGGACGGCGCGGTGGTCGAAGATGATGTAATCATCGGTGCCGGCAGCCTGGTACCGCCGGGCAAACGCCTGGAAAGCGGCTTTTTGTATGTCGGCAGCCCGGTGAAGCAGGCCCGGCCACTGACCGACAAGGAACGCGCGTTTTTCACCTACAGCGCGGCGAACTACGTGAAGCTCAAGGACCTGCATCTGGCCGAAGGCTACGACCAGGTCTGACAGGTTCGTCACTGTCCTTCCTTGTTTGATTCATCGTGGCGAGGGAGCTTGCTCCCGCTGGGCTGCACAGCAGCCCCAATGACTTCCAGGAATTGCCATGCACTACCAGACTGTACTCTTCGACCTCGACGGCACCCTCACCGACCCGCGCGAGGGCATTACCCGTTCGATCCAGTTCGCCTTGAGCAAACTGGGCATCGACGAACCCGACCTGACCCGCCTTGAGCATTTCATCGGCCCACCGCTGTTGCAGGCCTTCATGCAGTTTTACGACTTCGACGAGGCGAAGGCCTGGGAGGCGGTGAACTTCTATCGTGAACGCTTCAAGGTCACCGGCTTATACGAAAATCGTGTCTTCGACGGCGTGATGCCACTGCTGGAAACCTTGGACGGCCAAGGGCGCCAGTTGTACATCGCCACCTCCAAACCCTGGGTCTTCGCCCGGGAAATCGCCCGCCACTTCGACTTCGCCCAGCACTTCAAGGTGATCTACGGCAGCGAACTGGACGGCACCCGCACCAATAAAGTCGAGCTGATCGCCCACCTACTGGCCGAAGAAGGCCTCGACCCAGCCAATACCCTGATGATCGGCGACCGCAAACACGACCTGATCGGCGCCCACAGCAATGGCTTGGATGCGGCGGCGGTGGGATATGGGTTTGGCAGTCATGAAGAACTCAGCGCCGAGGGCCCGGCGTATCACTTCGAGACGGTGGATGCGTTGCATCAGGCGTTTTTGCGGCGTTAGTCATATTGCTATCGCGGGCAAGCCTTGCTCCCACAGGCATTCCAGATGTTGCTTTTTTGAGGGAGCAAGCCTGCTCTTCATAGCACTCAAGGTGTTGCTCTGTGGGAGCAAGGCTTGCCCGCGATGAGGCGATCGTGGACGCAGCTTGAATCGAGTCAGACCCATATCGCGTCCCACAAGGGATAGTCCCCAATTTTCGTAACTAAACCGGCCCGCAACGGGTTTGCCACGATGTATCGCGCGACTTTTTGTAACTCTTCCTCCTTTCGAATGGCCCGGTCATGGAACCCATCCTGCCAAAGCGAGCCTTCCCGCTGCATCAATCGATTGAAGACAACTGTGGTCCGAGACTTCGTTCGCGCTATCAGTTTGGAGAGTCCTATACCCTGCAATTCGATCAGCCAGTGAAAATGGTCCGGCATCACCACCCAGGCTAACGAGTGGGCAAATTGCTCTTGCTGGGCCTTCCGAAAGGCATCAACCACCAAGCGCCCTGTCTCGAAGCGACTAAAAAACGGTTCGCGGTCGCGCGTATTCACTGTCAGCAAATAGATTTGCCCAGACTGCGAATAACGCCCGAAACGCAATTGATTGGAGTGAGGCAGTGTTGTCATAAGTGATCCTCCTTGATCTGTCCTTTGTCTCAAGGCTAGGACAGCTGCAACGGATCCGACATTGGAATGTTGGAGCAGAATGTGTCTGGGCAGACACCATCGCGGGCAAGCCTTGCTCCCACAGAGCTGGTCTTTAAGGATCAAGCTCCCTCGCCACAGGGGGGTGGCGTCAGGCCCTGAACTGGCTCGGCGCTACCCCACTCCAGCGCACGAAGGCATGGCGGAAGCTGGCGGTTTCGCTGAAGCCCAGTCGTTCGGCGATTCGATAGATCGGCAATTGGTCCTCGCAGAGCATCTGCTTGGCCCGTTCGAAGCGCAGTTCGTCCAGCAGTTCCTGGTAGCTGCAGCCCAGGTCCTTGAGGTGGCGCCGCAAGGTGCGGGCCGAGCAGTTCATTTGTTCGGCGAGGCCTTCCAGTCCGGGGGCGGCGTCCAGTTGGGCATCGAGCAACTGGCGGATCCGCCCCAGCCAGGCCTGGCGTCCGGTGAATTCGGTGTTCTGCCGGCGGCAGCGTTCGGCCATGGCGTGATGGGTGATGGGGTCGGCCAGGGGCAAGGGTTGGTCGAGCCAGTGACGCTCGAAAGCGAACGCATTATCGACGCTGCCAAAGCGCACCGGGCAATCGAAGAGCGCTGCGTAGCGCGCCTGGTAATCGGGCGCCGGATGTTCGAAGCGTGCCGCATGCAAGGGCAGTACATGACCAAGGAGGTCGTTACAGATTACCCTCAGCGAAACCATGCAGAACTCGGCATTGAACACTGCCAGGGCCGGATTCTCCCGATAATCGCTGGCGCTGAACCAGATGCACTGGCCGTCATCGTCCAGGTTCAGTTCGAAGAGTGTTCCCAATAGCGCCGGATAGCGCAGCGCCAGGCGCAAGGCGTCACCTAAGGTGGCACTGGTGAGCAGCGCATAGCCGAGCATCCCGTAGGACGAAACGTGCATGCGCAGGCCCAGTTCCAGGCCGATGTCGCGCTTGAGAGCCACGGCGTTGGCGCAGACCTGCATCTCCTGGTTGGTGGTGATGCGTGTATCGGCCCGGCTCAGGTCCGCCGCGCTGATGCCGCTGCCGGCCAGCAATGCCTCACTGGGCAGCCCTTGGTGCTTGAAGGTGCTCAGTACCAGAGAGACGGCGTTGAGGGTGGTGAGGTGGGAATGAAGCATGTCCGTTTCCAGCCTGGGGAAGCTGGAGACGGAGCAAGTTACATGCCGGGTGAAAATCGGACGCTCAATGAAACACCTGGGGGAGCTTGCTCGCGATGGCTGCCTACTATTGGGAACATCAAATTGAATGTCCTGCCGCTATCGCGAGCAAGCTCGCTCCCACAGGTGGTGCAGGTGTGTCAGCTCAGCTCGCCACACAGGTCCAGCTCTACCAGCCGCCGAACCTCTTCCACCGGCAGCCCGGCGCCAATCAACGCCTGCAACTTGCCGAACGCGGCTTCACGGGTCATGCCGCCGCCGGACAGCACGCCGACGCCGCGCAAGCGGCTGCCAGCCTCATACACGTCCAGCTCGACACCACCTTCATGGCATTGGGTCACCGCCACGACCACCACGCCGCTGTCCCGCGCCCGCTCGAGGCTGGCGAGGAAGGCCGGGTTGTCGCTCGGCCCGGTGCCGCTGCCATAGCACTCCAGCACCAGGCCCTGGATGCCGCTGCCCAGCAGGCCGTCCAGGATCTCGGCACTGATGCCGGGAAACAGCGGCAGCGCGGCGATGTTCGCCAGGTGCTTGGGCTGGTTGTAATTCAACTGCGCCGGCAGCGAGGAGGCTTTGACGCCGCCGCCCTGGCGTTCGAGGCGCTTGAACGGGTGGCGACCGAAGCTGCGCACTTTCGCGCAACGGGTTGGTGCCAGCAGTTCACCGTGGAAGTACAGGTGCACGCCTGGCGCCAGACCCTGGCCAAGGGCGACCAGCGCGCCGCTGAGGTTTTCCCAGGCGTCGCTGTCGGTCACGCCGGCGGGCAGCATGGAACCGGTGAAGCAGACCCGCGCATGCAGGCCCAGCAGTTGGAAACTCATCGCCGCGGCGCTGTAGGCCAGAGTGTCGGTACCGTGCAGGATCAGTACGCTGTCGCAGCCCTGCACATCCACGGCATCGACCACCGCTTCGCGCAGTTGCTGCCAGTAGGCCGGGGTCATGTTGGCGCTGTCGATCAGCGGTGACATTTCCCGGAAGCGCCATTGCGGTACGACGAGTTCGGGTTGGCTGTGCAGGTAATCGCGCATCCGCGCTTCGAAACCGGATGCCGGGGCCAGGCCGTGGGCGCTGGCCTGCATGCCGATGGTGCCGCCAGTGTAGAGCACCATGACGTGCTGGGCGCCAGGGTAGGTCGTGGAATTCATGGTTGTTCTCCGAAGACGAAAACGGCAGCTTGGGTTAGCCGCCACAGCGTAAGGTCGAGCATGACGCCGACCTTACGCTGTGTCACGCCGGGCGCAGGGGATGCGCCCGATTTTTTCCGAACAGCTTATGACCGATCAGCGTTGCGCTGCAGTCGCACCAGCAACAGCGGTGTCAGGTTTGGCAACCGGCGCCGAAGGGGTGGCTGGCCAAGCCTTGCGGTCCAGGTCCAGGTCCGGGAACTTGCTGGAGTCGAAGACTGGAGTCTTGATACCGGCCGAGCGCTGGTCATCGTAGTCACGCAGGATGCGCATGCCGACCTTGAACAGCAGGAACAGCGCGATCAGGTTCACGAACGCCAGCAGGGTCATGGTGATGTCGGCAAAGGCGAACACGGTGCCGAGGTTTTCGATGGCGCCCCAGAAAATCAGGACCAGGACCAGCGCGCGGTAGGCGATCAGGGCCTTGCGGTTTTCACCCAGTATGAAGCGCAGGTTGTTTTCGCCCAGGTAGTAGTTGTAGAGGATCGAGGTGAACACGAACAAGGACAAGGCCACGGAGATGAATACCCGGCCCCAGTCACCCACTACGGCTGCCAGGGAGTTCTGGGTCAGGGCAATGCCGTCGCCTTCGAAGCCTGGGGTGTAGAAGCCCGACAGCAGGATCAGCAGCGCGGTGCAGGTGCAGATCACGAACGTGTCCAGGAACACGCTGAACGCCTGTACCACGCCCTGGGCTACCGGGTGCTCGACCGAGGCTACGGCGGCCACGTTAGGCGCACTGCCCAGGCCGGCTTCGTTGGCGAACACGCCACGTTTGACGCCCATGACGATGGCGCTGCCGATCAGGCCGCCAAAGGCCTGGTCCAGACCGAAGGCGCTCTTGACGATGGTCGCCAGCATGGCCGGTACGTGGTCGAACTGCAGCACGATCACGTAGATGGTCACGGCGATATACGCCAGGGTCTTGACCGGTACCAGCAGGTCGGCAACCCTGGCGATACGCTTGATCCCACCGATGAACACCAGGCCCAGCAGCACTGCCAGGCCCAGGCCGGTGTAGGTGGTGTCCAAGCCAAAGGCGTTGTTCAGGGAATGGGTGACCGCGTGGGCTTGCAGGCCGTTGAAGGCGAAGCCGAAGGTGACCAGCAGCAGGAGCGCCATGATCATGCCCAACCAGCGTTTTTGCAGGCCGTGCTGGATGTAGTAGGACGGGCCGCCACGGTACTGGCCTTCGGAGTCGCAGCGCTTGTAGAGCTGGCCGAGGGAGCATTCGAAGAAGCTGCTGGACATGCCGACCAGGGCGGTCACCCACATCCAGAACACCGCACCAGGACCGCCGAGGGTCACGGCGATGCCGACACCGGCGATGTTGCCCGCGCCGACACGACCGGCCAGGCTGAGCATCAGGGCCTGGAAGGAACTGAGCTGGTCAGTGCTGCTTTTCAGGCTGTCACGGAACACCGAGAACATATGAAAGAAATGACGGAACTGGACGAAACGCGAGCGGATCGTGAAGTAGCTCCCGAGCCCGACAATGAGCACGATCAGCACTTTCCCTGAGAGGAAGTCGTTGATGACTTCAAGCATGAGTATTCCTCGCTGTTTTTTGTTTAAGCAAATGCTGGCCATTTGGAAATATCGCGTTACATCGGTCGGCGCGCGGCCCAACAGGTGAGGCGATGTTTCGTCCCGGTCCATTTTCGCGGGTTGTTATTAGTTCGGTTTTCGCATGTTTAAGGGTCACGTTGCAGACGACCACTCATGCGAAGAGGGGCGGCACTATACCTATCAGTGCGGTGCCCGTCTGCACAGTTGTGGTGCGTCCGACGAAACGAAACCTTTGAAACACCTGGCCTTTCGGTCAGGTTATTGTGGGCGCTAGCCTGCTCGTATTGGCTGGCGACGCGGTTTACAACGGGCAGCGCGTCGTCGTTTATCGCGAGCAGGTTCCTTCCCACAGATTCAGTCATCCTTTGCTGCTATCAATTAAAAAAAGGGCTTGGGGAAGATCCCCAAGCCCTCAAAAGGTGAGAGGTGTCTAGTCCCTCGACCTGGTGAGCGGTGGTTGCGTCGATCACGCTTTGAGCGGGACCAGACGCGGAGCAATCATGTTTTCCGGGCGCAGGATGTCGTCGAGCATGGCGTCGTCGAGCAAGCCTTCTTCGCGCACCAGTTCCAGCACGCCGCGGCCACTTTCCAGGGCAATACGGGCGATGCGGGTGGCGTTTTCATAGCCGATGTACGGGTTCAGGGCGGTGACCAGGCCGATCGAATGCTCGACCAGTTCACGGCAGCGCGCTTCGTTGGCGGTGATGCCGACGATGCAGTGCTCGCGCAGCATGTCCATGGCCCGTTGCAGCAGGCGGATCGAGTCGAAGATCTTGAAAGCGATCAGCGGTTCCATCACGTTCAGTTGCAGTTGGCCGCCTTCGGCCGCGATGGTCAGGGCCAGGTCGTTGCCGATAATCTGGAATGCCACCTGGTTGACCGCTTCCGGGATCACCGGGTTGACCTTGCCGGGCATGATCGAGCTGCCTGGCTGGCGGGCCGGCAGGTTGATTTCGTTGATGCCGGTGCGTGGGCCGCTGGACAGCAGGCGCAGGTCGTTGCAGATCTTCGACAGCTTGACCGCAGTGCGCTTGAGCATGCCGGAGAACAGCACGAAGGCGCCCATGTCGGAGGTGGCTTCGATCAGGTCGGCGGCTGGAACCAGCGGCTGGCCGCTGATGGTCGCCAGGCGCTGTACGGCCAGGGCCTGGTAGCGCGGGTCGGCATTGATGCCGGTGCCGATGGCGGTGCCGCCCAGGTTCACTTCGGTGAGCAGTTCAGGCGCCAGGGTTTTCAGGCGCGCCAGGTCTTCGCTCAGGGTGGTGGCGAAGGCACGGAATTCCTGGCCGAGGGTCATCGGCACGGCGTCTTGCAGCTGGGTGCGGCCCATTTTCAGGACGTGGCTGAATTCTTCACCTTTGGCCGCGAACGCCTGGATCAGGCTGTCGAGGCTAGCCAGCAACGCGTCGTGGCCCAACAGCAGACCCAGGCGGATCGCGGTCGGGTAGGCGTCGTTGGTGGACTGCGCCATGTTCACGTCGTTGTTGGGGTGCAGGTACTGGTACTCGCCTTTCTGGTGGCCCATGGCCTCCAGCGCGATGTTGGCGATGACTTCGTTGGCGTTCATGTTGGTCGACGTGCCGGCGCCGCCCTGGATCATGTCCACCACGAATTCTTCGTGGAAATCGCCGCGGATCAATCGTGCACAGGCTTCACTGATGGCGGCGTGCTTGGCTTCGCTGAGCTGGCCCAGTTCGCGGTTGGCGTCAGCGGCGGCCTGTTTGACCATTGCCAGACCGACCACCAGCTTAGGGTAATGCGAGATCGGGACGCCCGAGAGACGGAAGTTGTTTACCGCTCGTAGGGTCTGGATGCCGTAATACGCTTGCGCCGGTACTTCGAGTACGCCAAGCAGGTCTTTTTCAGTGCGGAATGATGCAGCGGAGGACATGATGGAAATCATCTCGATAAGGACCCGGTCTGAGCCGGAACGCTGTGAATCCTAGGCTCTCGAAAAAAATAGGGCCAATGCTGTTAAACACTGGCCTATGCATATTCGGCATAATGTGGGTGTGACGTCGGCGGTGCGACGAGCGTGTGACCTGTTTTGGTGCGTGTAAGGGAGGACGTGATGAATCTTGAAAGCAAATGGCTTGAGGACTTCAGTGCCCTGGCTGCTACCCGCAGTTTCTCCCAGGCGGCCGAGCGGCGCTTCGTGACGCAACCGGCGTTCAGCCGGCGAATCCGCAGCCTGGAGGCGGCGCTGGGGCTGACCCTGGTCAATCGTTCGCGCACGCCTGTCGAGCTGACGGCGGCGGGGCAGTTGTTCCTGGTGACGGCGCGCACGGTGGTTGAGCAGTTGGGTGAAGTGCTGCGTCATTTGCATCACCTGGAGGGCGGGCAGGGCGAAGTCATACAAGTGGCCGCCGCCCACTCCCTGGCGCTGGGCTTTTTCCCGCGCTGGATCGCGCAACTGCGCAACGAAGGGATGAACATCGCCACGCGGCTGGTGGCGACCAACGTCGGTGATGCCGTCCACGCCTTGCGTGAAGGCGGCTGCGACCTGATGCTGGCCTTCTACGATCCGGACTCGGCCATGCAGATGGACCCGGAGATCTTCCCGTCGCTGCACCTGGGCCAGACCGAGATGCTGCCGGTGTGCGCCGCCGATGCCAGCGGCAATCCGCTGTTCGACCTTGAAGGCGAGGCCAGCGTGCCGCTGCTGGCCTACAGTGCCGGGGCATTCCTCGGGCGTTCGGTCAACCAGTTGTTGCGCCAGCGGGCGCTGCGTTTCACCACGATCTACGAAACGGCCATGGCCGACAGCCTGAAAAGCATGGCCCTGGAAGGCCTGGGCATCGCCTGGGTGCCGCACCTGAGCGTACGCGCCGAACTGGCCCGGGGTGAACTGGTGATCTGCGGCGGCACGCAGTGGCACGTGCCGTTGGAGATCCGTCTTTACCGCTGCGCCTTGGTACGCAAGGCCAATGTGCGGTTGTTGTGGCGCAAGCTCGAAGGTGGCGTGGTGCAGGGCGCCGCCGGACTCTGATGCAGCGCAGATCCCCTTGTGGGATGCCGCTGAATCAGGGTCATCACCGAGCCCTTGTGGGAGCGAGCTTGCTCGCGATGGCGGCCTGACATTCACCGTGGCATTGACTGGCCTACCGCTATCGCGAGCAAGCACGCTCCCACAGGGATTAGTGTCGTAGTTCTGCTGACCTTGGAGTCAATAAAACCGCCACTTCATCGCAAATGACAGATGGTCGGCGAAAGTGCGTTTAACGCACCATTTTCGGTATACTGCCCGGCCTTCGGTCGGTTCGCCCGACCATCATTCGTACAACAAGCCACGCCGGTTTCCTGCGTGGCTTGTTGTTTTTTGACGCGCCTGCGGGCGCCCAGAGAGAAGAGGCACGACGATGAGTGCACTGGTTGGCGTGATCATGGGCTCCAAGTCCGATTGGTCCACCCTTAGCCACACCGCCGATATGCTGGAAAAGCTCGGCATCCCTTACGAGGTGAAAGTGGTCTCTGCCCACCGTACCCCGGACCTGCTGTTCCAGTACGCCGAAGAGGCCGAGGCGCGTGGCATCGAGGTGATCATCGCCGGTGCCGGTGGCGCCGCCCATTTGCCAGGCATGTGTGCGGCCAAGACCCATCTGCCGGTGCTGGGCGTGCCGGTCCAGTCTTCGATGCTCTCGGGCGTCGATTCGTTGCTGTCGATCGTGCAGATGCCGGCCGGCATTCCGGTCGCGACCCTGGCCATCGGCAAGGCCGGCGCGATCAACGCAGCCCTGCTGTCGGCGAGCATCCTGGGCGCCAAGCACCCACAATTTCATACCGTGCTGAAAAAATTCCGCGCTGAGCAGACAGACAGCGTCCTGGACAATCCAGACCCACGCATTGCCTGAGGTTGTTGACGAATGAAGATCGGTGTAATCGGTGGCGGCCAGTTGGGCCGCATGTTGGCCCTGGCAGGTACACCGCTGGGGATGAACTTCGCTTTCCTGGACCCGGCGCCGGACGCCTGCGCCGCGGCACTGGGTGAACACCTGCGGGCCGACTACGGCGACCAGGATCACCTGCGTCAATTGGCTGATGAAGTTGACCTGGTGACCTTCGAGTTCGAAAGCGTCCCGGCCGAAACCGTGGCCTTCCTGTCCCAGTTCGTCCCGGTCTACCCGAGCGCCGAAGCCTTGCGGATCGCCCGTGATCGCTGGTTCGAAAAGAACATGTTCAAGGACCTGGGCATCCCCACGCCAGCGTTCGCCGACATCCAGTCCCAGGCCGACCTGGACGCTGCCGTTGCCGCCATCGGCCTGCCGGCCGTGCTCAAGACCCGGACCCTGGGTTACGACGGCAAGGGCCAGAAAGTCCTGCGCAAGCCTGAAGACGTGGTCGGTACCTTCGCCGAACTCGGCAGCGTGGGCTGCCTGCTGGAAGGCTTCGTGCCGTTCACCGGGGAAGTCTCGCTGATCGCCGTGCGTGCCCGTGACGGTGAAATCCGTTTCTATCCTCTGGTGCACAACACGCACAAGGACGGCATCCTCAAGCTGTCCGTCGCCAGCACCGACCATCCGTTGCAGGCCTTGGCCGAGGATTATTCCAGCCGCGTGCTCAAGCAGCTCGACTATGTCGGCGTGATGGCGTTCGAGTTCTTTGAAGTGGACGGTGGCCTCAAGGCCAACGAAATCGCCCCTCGGGTACACAACTCCGGGCACTGGACCACCGAAGGCGCCGAGTGCAGCCAGTTCGAAAACCACCTGCGGGCGGTCGCCGGGCTGCCGCTGGGGTCGACCGCCAAGGTCGGTGAGAGCGCGATGCTCAACTTCATCGGCAAGGTGCCGGACGGCGAGAAAGTCCTGTCGATCGCTGACTGCCATTTGCATCACTATGGCAAGGCGTTCAAGGCCGGGCGCAAGGTCGGCCACGCCAACCTGCGCTGCGCCGACCGTGCCACGCTGGCCCAGCAGATCATCAAGGTCGAGACGTTGATCGCCGAGCAATAATCTGAAACAGCGGTGGAACCATTCGTCGGCTAATCTCTCTCATGGCTAAGTGCCAAAGTCTGACTAGGCTTTGGCATAGCTATCCAACCAGAGGGAAATGCCATGGGAATCATCGGAACCATTTTTATCGGCTTGATCGTTGGCCTGCTGGCACGCTTCCTGAAACCGGGCGATGACAGCATGGGCTGGATCATGACCATCCTGCTCGGTATCGGCGGTTCGTTGGCAGCCACCTACGGCGGCCAGGCCCTGGGCATCTACCAGGCCGGCCAAGGCGCAGGTTTCATTGGGGCCCTGGTGGGCGCGATCGTGTTGCTGGTGATCTACGGCCTGATCAAGAGAAACTGATCCAAATGCGACAAAGCCCCCTGCTCGCGGCGCGCGCGGGGGGCTAGAATGCCCGGCGTTTCACCACTCCTTTATTGCCGAGCCCCTTCATGCGCCGTCTAGTGTTGACCCTTCTATTGCTGGGCAGTGGCCTGGCCCACGCTGGCGAACTGCCGGAAACCGACTGGCTCGAACTGATGCCCAAGTCGGACCAGAAAGCCCTCGAGGCCATGCCCGAGATCGACCACGACTCCCCCGAAGCCAACGGCACCTTCACCGAAAAAGGTGGCTTGAAGCAAAGCAAAGGCTTGCCGGCGGTGATGTATTCGACCAAGACCGTGGCGGCGATGAACGACAAGCACATCCGCATCGGCGGTTATCCGGTGCCGCTGGAAAGCGACGCCAAGGGCCGCAGCACGCTGTTTTTCCTGGTGCCTTACCCTGGCGCCTGCATCCACGTCCCGCCACCGCCGCCTAATCAGTTGGTGCTGGTGCGCTATCCCAAGGGCCTGAAGCTGGACGACATCTATACACCGCTGTGGGTGACCGGCACGCTGAAGATCGAAAAGGTCGACAACGATCTGGCGAGTGCGGCGTATGCGCTGGAGGCGGAGAAGGTGAGGGTGGTGCAGGAGGCGGATTTGTAGGTCTGGTACGAGTCCACTGTGGGAGCGAGCCTGCTCGCGATAGCGGACCGACAGTCAATATTTGCATTGACTGATACACCGCTATCGCGAGCAGGCTCGCTCCCACATGGGGATTTTCAGTGTGTGTTAGAGCGGCTTGCTGCCGATGCTCACACCCAAGGTATGGCTGGCCTGCGGCAACAACGTCACCACATCGTCCATCACATTCGCCGTCTCGATGCACAGCATGTGCTGCCAGCCATCGTCGGCCATGTCGCTGAAGGCCTTGGCGCGTTCGGTCCAGGGGTTCCAGATCACCGCCGAGCGCGAACCGCTGCTGGTCAGCTCGATCCGGCGTGCCCACTGCGGGTCAATGATGCTCAACTTTGGCGGGGTATCGAGGTAGATGCGGTCGGTCTCGCCGCCGAAATGCAGGTTGCCGGCCTGGATGACGGTTTTCCAGTCGTCCAGGGTCTCGATGTAGCTCAAGCCATCGACCCCTTCAACCTGCACGTTGCGCACGTCGCTCACGGCAAAGTAGCTGTGCAGCGCCTGGCTGAGGCTGACGGTTTCGCTGCCACGGTTATGGCTGGTGAGACGGATGTGCAGTTGCTCGTCCATCACGATGGCCAGCGTCAGGTCGACTTGGTGAGGCCAGCCCGCAAGGCCATTCTCGGGGTAGGGCAGCACGAATTCCACCTTGAGGCTTTCGCCTTCGGCTTCGATGCCCTTCAACTCCCAATCCATCGCCCGCACCAGGCCGTGGGCGGTGGCCGGGTCGTTGCTTACGCGCATGGCCTGGACGCTGTCGGGGTTGCGCGTCAGGTTGCCGAACCACGGCCAGCACACCGGCACGCCCGCGCGAATGCTCTTGCCGGCCTTGAACGTGGCCTGGTCGTTTAGCCAGATCAGCGGCGGCTGACCGTCCACTTGATAACTGAGGATATGCGCGCCTTGTTGGGCCACCAGCAACTCGGCCTGACCGTGGCGGATGCGCCAGGCGTTCAGTTCATCCAGTTTGACGGCTTCGACGTTGGGCGTAGGCATGTTGCAAATCTCGCTCGGGAACAGGGACTGCAATGGACCGCAAAACGGCCGCCGTGTTTAACGGGCGCGCGGCGGAACCGAGCGGGTGCGACCGCTGCCGTCGATGGCGACGAAGACAAATACCGCCTCGGTCACCTTGCGCCATTCACTGGACAGCGGGTCGTCGCTCCAGACTTCGACCATCATCTGAATCGAACTGCGGCCGATTTCCAGCGCCTGGGTATAAAAGGAAAGCTGCGCCCCCACTGCTACCGGCACGAGGAACGCCATGCGATCGATCGCCACGGTGGCCACGCGTCCGCCCGCCACTTTACTGGCCATGGCAGTGCCAGCCAGGTCCATCTGGGACACCAGCCAGCCGCCGAAAATATCGCCGAAGCCGTTGGTCTCGCGAGGGAGCGCGGTGATTTGCAGGGCCAGGTCGCCTTGCGGGATTGGATCTTCTTGTTCGAGCTCTATCATGCCGGGGGGCCTCTGACCCGTAACGCTGTCTTGTACTTCAGGTGAATAGCCGTCTTTGTAAAAAACGATTCAGCCCGAACATGCTGCGTTCGTCACGTTTTTCGTAAAGGCGTGCCAAAGGGAAACTCTGCGAAACCGGCTGGTTCTGGTACTACGCCACCAACGACGTTTTCGCACAGCAACCCCTTACAGAGTACTGCAAGGTTGCGAGTATATCGGGCGATAGACGTCGAGACGACCACTCGGTTCTGATTTTGACTATCAAATGCACACCTCTATGTGCTTTTTCGAACAATTTGCTATCGTGCCGGACCTGCCCAGGCCCCCAACCCGTTGCCAGGGTTGCAGAACCGACTATAAGAGAAGCCCTTGCCATGACCACTGCGCCTTCGAGCACGGCGACGCCCGCACAACCTGCACGTCCATTGACCCGTAACGATTACAAGACCCTGTCGCTTTCTGCCTTGGGCGGTGCGCTGGAGTTCTACGATTTCATCATTTTCGTGTTCTTTGCCACCGTGGTCGGCAAATTGTTCTTCCCTGCCGAAATGCCCGAGTGGCTGCGCTTGATGCAGACGTTCGGCATTTTTGCCGCCGGTTACCTGGCCCGGCCGCTGGGCGGGATCGTCATGGCCCACTTCGGCGACCTGCTGGGGCGCAAGAAGATGTTCACCCTGAGCATTTTCATGATGGCGGTGCCGACCCTGATCATGGGCCTGCTGCCCACTTATGCACAGATCGGCATGTGGGCGCCCATCCTGCTGTTGCTGATGCGGGTGATCCAGGGCGCGGCCATCGGCGGGGAAGTGCCGGGCGCCTGGGTATTCGTTTCCGAACACGTTCCGGCGCGCCACATCGGCTATGCCTGCGGCACGTTGACCTGCGGCCTGACGGCGGGGATTTTGTTGGGTTCGCTGGTCGCCACGGCGATCAACAGCCTTTATACACCGGTGGAAGTGGCCGATTACGCCTGGCGGATCCCCTTCCTGCTGGGTGGCGTGTTCGGGCTGTTTTCGGTGTATCTGCGACGCTGGTTGCACGAAACCCCGGTGTTCGCCGAGCTGCAACTGCGCAAGGCCCTGGCCGAGGAAGTGCCGCTGCGGGCCGTGCTGCGTGATCATCGCGGTGCCATCGCCATTTCCATGCTGTTGACCTGGCTGCTGTCGGCCGGCGTCATTGTGGTCATCCTGATGACACCGACCGTGCTGCAGGCGGTGTACCACTTCAGTCCGACCACCGCGTTGCAGGCCAACAGCCTGGCGATCGTGTTCCTGAGTTTCGGTTGCATCGGTGCAGGTGTGCTGGCCGACCGTTTTGGTGCTGGCCGGGTGTTTGTCTTCGGTAGCGGTTTGCTGCTGATCACGTTCTGGACCTTCTACCACTGCCTGTTCGACCACCCCGAGTGGCTGTTCCCGCTCTATGCGTTGAGTGGCCTGCTGGTGGGTACCATCGGCGCGGTGCCTTATGTCATGGTCAATGCGTTTCCGGCCGTGGTGCGCTTCAGCGGCTTGTCGTTCTCCTACAACCTGGCTTATGCAATCTTCGGCGGGTTGACGCCGATGATCGTGACCCTTCTGTTGAAAGAGAGCTCGATGGGGCCGGCGTATTACGTGGCGGCCATCTGTGGGATCGGGGTTGTGGTGGGCGGTTATCTTTGGAAGAAGGGGCGCTAGGGTCGAATCTTTCACTGACCGCACTGGCCTCATCGCGAGCAAGCTCGCTCCCACAGGGGATTTGCGGTGAACGCAGAATCCATGTGGGAGCGAGCTTGCTCGCGATTGGGGCCACATGAATCATCTTGTAAAACTCGATGCTGGCCTTTCATCCAATTGTCATATTTCAGCCATAGAGTGTTCACACGGCTTACCGATACTTGGCCGACTTAACACACCCTATCTGCTAGGAGTAAGGCATGAAACTGA
This sequence comes from Pseudomonas sp. St316, assembly GCF_018325905.1. Taxonomy (NCBI): domain Bacteria; kingdom Pseudomonadati; phylum Pseudomonadota; class Gammaproteobacteria; order Pseudomonadales; family Pseudomonadaceae; genus Pseudomonas; species Pseudomonas sp. St316. The sequence continues at coordinate 193,415 of NZ_AP021901.1, forward strand.
AGCGTTTGATGGCGGCAATGACTTTTGTCGCTGCTGGCGTTGCGACTGCCAACGCGGTTGCCGCTGTTGACCCTGCGATCCCGAGCTACACCAAGACCACTGGTGTGTCGGGCAACCTGTCCAGCGTCGGCTCCGATACCCTGGCGAACCTGATGACCTTGTGGGCCGAGAACTACAAGAAGGAATACCCGAACGTAAACATCCAGATTCAGGCCGCCGGTTCCTCCACCGCGCCGCCCGCACTCACCGAAGGCACCGCCAACCTGGGCCCGATGAGCCGCAAGATGAAGGACAACGAGCTGCAAGCCTTCGAACAGAAGTACGGCTACAAGCCCACCGCTATCCCGGTTGCCGTGGACGCCCTGGCGGTATTCGTACACAAGGACAACCCGATCCAGCACCTGACCATGGAACAGGTCGATGCGATCTTCTCGTCCACTCGCCTGTGCGGCGCTAAAGCCGACGTGAAAACCTGGGGCGACCTGGGCGTGACCGGTGACCTGGCCAACAAGCCGGTCCAGCTGTTCGGTCGTAACTCGGTATCCGGCACCTATGGCTACTTCAAGGAAGAAGCCCTGTGCAAAGGCGACTACAAGCCAAACGTCAACGAACAACCAGGCTCGGCTTCGGTCGTGCAGTCGATCAGCTCTTCGCTGAACGGCGTTGGTTACTCGGGCATCGGCTACAAGACCGCCAGCGTGAAGACCGTGGCCCTGGCCAAGAAAGGCAGCACTGAGTTCATCGAAGACACCGAAGAAAACGCCCTGAACGGCAAGTACCCGCTGTCGCGCTTCCTCTACGTTTACGTCAACAAAGCACCGAACAAGCCTCTGGCTCCGCTGGAAGCCGAGTTCGTGAAGCTGGTCCTGTCCAAGCAAGGCCAGGAAGTCGTAGTCAAGGACGGTTACATCCCGTTGCCAGCCAAAGTAGCCGCCAAGGCACTGGCTGACCTGGGTCTGTCGGAAGGCGGCAGCGTCGCCAAGCAGTAACGGTCCGGCCTAGCCTGGGCCCCCTGTGGGAGCGAGCTTGCTCGCGATAGCGATGAGTCAGTCGACGTTGATGTTGAATCTGACGACTCTTCGCGGGCTAACCCGCCCCCACAGCCCAATTTCCTGTCCGCTGCCGGTTTCCACGGGCGGCGGATTTGTTGCGTCACTGCATTGTCATCTTTCTGTCATACAGGATCGCTAGGGTGTGCGCATGAATGATCTGGCCAATTCCACAATGACTACGACTTCCCCTCCCAAGCGCATTGACTTCAATACGCCTGAGCTGCAACGCAAGCGCCGTATTCGCGCGCTCAAGGATCGCCTGACCCGCTGGTACGTGCTGGTCGGCGGCCTGGCTGTCCTCGCTGCCATTACGTTGATCTTCTTCTTCCTGGCCTACGTGGTTCTGCCCCTGTTCCAGGGCGCGGACCTGACCGCCAAGGACTCGATCACCCCGGCCTGGATGCAAGACGCCGGTAAGCCCTTGATGATCTCCATCGAAGAACAGAACCAAGTCGCCATGCGTGTTTCCGACAAGGGCCAGGCGCTGTTCTTCGACATCAACAGTGGCGCCGAACTGCGCCGTGTCGACTTGCCGATCCCGGCCGGGGCCAGCGTGACGTCCATTGGCAAAGACCAGCCCGGCAGCCCATTGGTGGCAATCGGTCTGTCCAACGGCCAAGCCCTGGTATTCCGTCACACCTATAAGGTCACCTACCCCGACGGCAAGAAAACCATCTCGCCTGCCGTCGAATACCCTTACGGCGAGACGCCGATCGCGTTGAACGAACAGGGCGCGGCCCTGGAACATGTCAGCCTCAACGCCACCGATTCGACTCTGCTGCTGGCCGGTTCCAGCGGTGCCCAGCTGCAAGTGCTGTCGCTCACCAGCGAAGAAAACATGATGACCGGTGAGGTCACCAGCGAGCAGACCCGCATCGACCTGCCGCAGATGACCGAGCCGGTGAAGAACATCTTTGTCGACCCGCGCCAGCAATGGCTGTATGTGGTCAACGGACGTGCCCAGGCCGACGTGTTCAGCCTGCGGGACAAGAGCCTCAACGGCCGCTACAAACTGCTTGAGAACGCCGACGCCCAAGTCACCGCCGCCACCCAGCTGGTGGGCGGGATCTCGTTGATCATCGGCGACTCCAAGGGTGGCCTGGCCCAGTGGTTCATGGCTCGCGATCCGGATGGCGAGTTGCGTTTCAAACAGATTCGTACTTTCCAGATGGGCACCACGCCGATTGTTGAAATCACCGCCGAAGAGCGTCGCAAGGGCTTCGTGGCCCTCGACGCGGCCGGCAAGCTTGGCGTATTCCACAGCACCGCCCACCGTACCCTGCTGGTGGACCAGGTGGTCGACGGCCAGGGCTTGTTCGGCATGTCGCCACGGGCCAACCGCCTGATCGTCGAGCAGGGCGGCAAACTGCAACCGCTGACGCTGGACAACCCGCACCCGGAAGTTTCGTGGAGCGCGTTGTGGAGCAAGGTCTGGTATGAAAACTACGACGAACCCAAGTACGTCTGGCAATCGACCGCCGCCAACACCGACTTCGAACCCAAGCTGAGCCTCTCGCCGCTGACCTTCGGCACCCTGAAAGCGGCGTTCTACGCGATGCTGCTCGCCGCGCCACTGGCGGTTGCCGCAGCGATCTACACCGCCTATTTCATGGCCCCGGGCATGCGCCGCAAGGTCAAGCCGGTGATCGAACTGATGGAAGCCATGCCGACGGTGATCCTCGGCTTCTTCGCCGGCCTGTTCCTGGCGCCGTACGTCGAAGGGCATCTGCCGGGTATTTTCAGCCTGCTGATGTTGCTGCCGATTGGCATCCTGGTGGCCGGTTTCGTCTTCAGCCGCTTGCCGGAGTCCATTCGCCTGAGAGTGCCGGACGGTTGGGAAAGCGCCCTGCTGATCCCGGTGATCCTGTTCGTGGGCTGGCTCTCGCTGTACATGAGCCCGTACATGGAGGCCTGGTTCTTCGGCGGTGACATGCGCATGTGGATCTCCCATGACCTGGGCATCACTTACGACCAGCGTAACGCCCTGGTGGTCGGCCTGGCGATGGGCTTCGCGGTGATCCCGAACATCTACTCCATCGCCGAAGACGCCGTGTTCAGCGTGCCCCGTGGCCTGACCCTGGGCTCCCTGGCCCTCGGTGCCACGCCGTGGCAGACCATGACCCGCGTGGTCATCCTCACCGCCAGCCCGGGCATCTTCTCGGCCTTGATGATCGGCATGGGCCGCGCGGTGGGCGAGACCATGATCGTGCTGATGGCCACCGGTAACACCCCGGTCATGGAAATGAACCTGTTCGAAGGCTTGCGCACCCTGGCGGCCAACGTGGCGGTGGAGATGCCCGAGTCGGAAGTTGGCGGCAGCCATTACCGCGTGCTGTTCCTGTCGGCCTTGGTGCTGCTGTTGTTCACCTTCGTCATGAACACCCTCGCCGAGCTGATCCGTCAGCGTCTGCGCAAGAAATATTCGTCGCTTTAAGAAAGGTAGAAGTCTGTGAAACAGAACTCCCTGAAAGGATGGTTCAAGAGCGGCGCCCCCGGCGTCTGGATCAGCGGTGGCGCGGTGTCCATCGCGGTCATCATGACCATTGGCCTGCTGGCGGTGATCGCCGTGCGCGGCCTGGGCCACTTCTGGCCGGCGGACCTGGTCCATGCCAACTACAACGTGCCAGGCATGCCTGCGCACCTGGTGGTCGGCGAAGTCGTGCAGAAAGAAGAAGTGCCCCGCGAGCGCCTGAAAAGCGCTGGCCTGCCGGTGCCCGACGAAGGCCCGGAGTTCATGACCCGCGAACTGATCAAGGTCGGCAACCGGGACCTGAACGGCACCGACTTCACCTGGATCGTCGGCGATTGGCTGAGCAACCAGACCACGCCGCCGGAACTGATGGCCATCGAGCGTCGTGAGTGGGGCAACTTCTACGGCTACCTGGTCAACGTCAAGGAAGACGGCAAGGTCATCGCCGAGGGCGAGGCCGCCTGGCCGCAACTGCAAGCTCGCGTAAAGCGAGTCAACCAGTTGGCCGCCGAGCTCAAGACCCTGGAAAAAACCGATATCGGCGCGATCAACGCCGGCCTGGAACGTATCCGCCTGCACGGTCGCAAACTGGAGCTGGACGGCAAGCTCGATGCGGCTGCACAAGCTGACCTGGAAAGCGAACGCGCCGAACTCAATGCCCGTTACAAGGACATCGAAGTCCGTCTGTCTGACCTGCATGCACAGTTCAACCGAGACAGCCTGACCGCCCGCGATGCCAACGGCAAGGAAGTGGAAATCGGCATCGGCAAAGTGGTGCACGCCTACCAGCCGAACGGCATGGGTACGTTCACCAAGCTCGGTTTCTATTTCAGCAAGGTCTGGGAATTCCTCAGCGACGATCCTCGTGAAGCCAACACCGAAGGCGGGATCTTCCCGGCGATTTTCGGCACCGTGATGATGACCCTGATCATGGCGATGATCGTGACGCCGTTCGGTGTGCTGGCGGCGGTCTACCTGCGTGAGTATGCCCGCCAAGGCCCGATGACCCGCCTGATCCGTATCGCGGTGAACAACCTGGCCGGCGTTCCAGCCATCGTCTACGGTGTGTTTGGCCTGGGCTTCTTTGTCTACGTGCTGGGTGGTTCGGTCGACCGCTTGTTCTTCCCCGAGGCCTTGCCGGCGCCGACCTTCGGAACCCCGGGCCTGCTCTGGGCATCCCTGACCCTGGCACTGCTGGCGGTGCCGGTGGTGATCGTGGCCACCGAAGAAGGCCTGGCGCGGATCCCGCGTACCGTGCGCGAAGGCTCCCTGGCCCTCGGCGCGACCAAGGCCGAGACCCTGTGGAAAATCGTCCTGCCCATGGCCAGCCCCGCGATGATGACCGGGATGATCCTCGCCGTGGCCCGTGCCGCCGGTGAAGTGGCGCCGTTGATGCTGGTAGGCGTGGTGAAACTGGCCCCGTCGCTGCCGCTGGACGGCAACTACCCGTACCTGCACCTGGACCAGAAGATCATGCACCTGGGCTTCCATATCTATGACGTGGGCTTCCAGAGCCCGAACGTCGAAGCGGCGCGACCGCTGGTGTACGCCACGGCGCTGCTGCTGGTGCTGGTGATCGCCACGCTCAACCTGTCGGCGGTGTGGATCCGTAACCACCTGCGCGAGAAGTACAAAGCACTGGATAGCTGATTACACATTGATTTCCTGTGGGAGCGAGCCTGCTCGCGATGGCATCACCTCGGTTCAAAGCCAACCGAGTCGCCTGAATCGCGAGCAGGCTCGCTCCCACAAGTACACCGAATGGCATTGCCGCTCAGCGGCCAACGAACCGAATTTGTTAGCACAGGGAGCCTCCCATGCAACACGAAGCACATACACACGGCATCAACATGTCGGCCCTGGGCCGCGACAAGCAGAGCCTGGACCTGGCCCAGGAAACCGTCGCCATCGAAGTGCCCGGCCTGAGTCTGTTCTACGGCGAGAAGCAGGCGCTGTATGACGTCAGCCTGAATATCCCGAAACAGCGCGTCACCGCGTTCATCGGCCCGTCGGGCTGCGGCAAGTCAACCTTGCTGCGTACCTTCAACCGCATGAACGACCTGGTGGACGGCTGCCGCGTCGAAGGGGAAATCAACCTCTACGGCAACAACATCTACCGCAAGGGCGAGGACGTGGCCGAGCTGCGTCGTCGCGTGGGCATGGTGTTCCAGAAGCCCAACCCGTTCCCGAAAACCATCTACGAGAACGTGGTCTACGGCTTGCGCATCCAGGGCATCAACAAGAAGCGCATTCTTGACGAAGCCGTGGAATGGGCGCTCAAGGGCGCCGCATTGTGGGATGAGGTCAAGGACCGCCTGCATGAGTCGGCCCTGGGTCTGTCCGGTGGTCAACAGCAGCGTCTGGTGATCGCCCGCACCATCGCCGTGGAGCCGGAAGTGCTGCTGCTCGACGAACCCTGCTCGGCCCTGGACCCGATCTCGACGCTGAAAGTCGAAGAACTGATCTACGAGCTCAAGTCCAAGTTCACCATCGTCATCGTGACCCACAACATGCAACAGGCGGCGCGGGTTTCCGACTACACGGCGTTCATGTACATGGGCAAACTGGTGGAGTTCGGCGACACCGACACCCTGTTCACCAATCCGGCCAAGAAGCAGACCGAAGACTACATCACCGGTCGCTACGGCTAGCCGTAGAGCCGCGAGCGTCAAGCTGCACGCGGCAAGTAAAAGCGATCCGAGTAACGACACACATCAGCTTGCAGCTTGTAGCTTGCAGCTCACAGCTTTTGCGGAGCAAAACCATGATTTCGAAGGAAGGCCTCACCCATCACATTTCCGCACAGTTCAACGCTGAGCTTGAGGAAGTGCGCAGTCACTTGCTGGCCATGGGCGGGCTGGTGGAAAAGCAGGTCAACGATGCGGTGACCGCGCTGATCGAGGCCGACTCCGGCCTGGCCCAGCAGGTACGCGAAATCGATGACCAGATCAACCAGATGGAGCGCAACATTGACGAGGAGTGCCTGCGTATCCTGGCCCGTCGTCAGCCGGCAGCTTCCGACCTGCGCCTGATCATCAGCATCTCCAAGTCGGTGATCGATCTTGAGCGAATCGGCGACGAAGCCACCAAGATCGCCCGTCGTGCCATTCAGTTGTGCGAAGAAGGCGAAGCGCCGCGCGGTTACGTCGAGGTTCGCCACATTGGCGACCAGGTGCGCAACATGGTTCGCGATGCACTGGACGCCTTTGCCCGCTTCGACGCCGACCTGGCGTTGTCGGTGGCCCAGTACGACAAGATCATCGACCGCGAATACAAGACCGCCCTGCGCGAGCTGGCGACCTACATGATGGAAGACCCGCGCTCCATCTCGCGGGTATTGAGCATCATCTGGGTGCTGCGTTCTTTGGAGCGTATCGGCGATCATGCGCGCAACATCTCGGAACTTGTCATCTACTTGGTGCGCGGCACCGACGTCCGGCATCTGGGGCTCAAGCGCATGAAGGAAGAAGTTGAGGGCACCCCGTCCGAAACCGCTAATGTTCCGGGCGAAACTGACGATAAGTAAGATTGCCAAGAAAAGCGCCCGGCCTTCTGGTCGGGCTTTTTTTTTGGGTTTTTTTTAATCGAAAGCAGCACCCCGCGAACGAAAAGTCCCGGCGTGACTGAAGGTTTTTGGCAATATGCCATCAGTAAAAGCGGTATGCTTGCCGGGATTTTTTAGAGGTGTATCTGGATGAGTAAGGTCAGTGTGTTGGTCGTGGACGATGCTTCGTTCATTCGTGACCTGGTGAAGAAGTGCCTGCGCAACTACTTCCCGGGCGTGCGCATCGAAGACGCGGTGAACGGCAAGAAAGCCCAAGCCCTGCTGGCTCGTGAAGCGTTCGACCTGGTGTTGTGCGATTGGGAAATGCCGGAAATGTCCGGCCTGGAACTGCTGACCTGGTGTCGCCAGCAGGACAACCTCAAGGGCATGCCGTTCGTAATGGTCACCAGCCGCGGCGACAAGGAAAACGTGGTCCAGGCGATCCAGGCCGGCGTTTCCGGCTACGTCAGCAAGCCGTTCACCAACGAACAGTTGCTGACCAAGGTCAAGCAGGCCCTGCATAAGGTTGGCAAGCTCGACACGCTGATGAACAGTGCGCCGACCAAGATGAACTCGGCGTTCGGCAATGATTCCTTGAGCGCACTGACGGGCGGTAAGGCTCCGATTGCGGCTGTTGCTTCGGCACCTGTGGCGAACCCTTTTGCCAAACCCGCCGTCGCTGCCGCCGCGGCCCCGGCTGCCGCCCCGGCCCGTGGCCTGCTCAACAGCCCACCCGTCAAGGCCCCGGCGGCCTCCGCTCCGACCGCCAACCGTGGCCAAGGCCAGTTGCGCCTGTCCAGTGGCACCCAGCAATGCGTGATCAAGGCCCTGAGCCTCAAGGAAGCGCTGTTGCTGGTCAAACGCACAGACACCCTGCCACAAGTGCTCGAAAGCGCGGTGTTGGACATGGAACAGGGCGATAACGCCGAAACCGCTCGCCTCAATGGTTACCTGCACGCCATCGTCGCCCATGAGCAGACCCCCGACAGCGAATGGCTGCAACTGACCTTCCGCTTCGTCGACAAAGACCCGCAGAAACTCGACTACATCTCCCGCCTGATCGCCCGCGGCACCGCGCAGAAGCACTTCGTCCCGGGCGCCTGATACGGCGGCGCCGTTCAGTCAGCCATCGCGAGCAGGCTCGCTCCCACACTCGATCCAGTGAACACTGAAGATCCTATGTGGGAGCGAGCCTGCTCGCGATAGGGTCATGAGATCCAACCCCCATCGCTGATCCAATTTTGAAACATCCGTCGACTACGCTGGTCCATCCCAGCTGCTAGGCTGCTGTGCAGGCCTTCATTTTTCGACAGAACCCTTACCCATGCTCGCACCCTTGCTGTTTGCCTGCGGTCTTGTCCTGGCCTCCACCTCGGCCATGGCCATGACCATCTACAAGTCCACCGATGCCAATGGCGTGGTGTCCTACAGCGACCGCCCAAGCCGAGGCGCCCAGGTGTTCGTGTTCCGCGACCGCATGGTCGAGCGCCTGGAGCGACAGGTGTTTCTCGATATCAAGAAGCAGAATGGCGCGGACGCGGTGTTCGTGCGCAACGACCTGTACGCGCCGGTGGAGATCGAGTTGAGTTTCGCCGGGCTGCGCAACGTCAGCGGGGCGCCGAGCCGACCGATTCGTCGAGTGCTGCCAGCGCGCAGCAATCTGCGCCTGGCGCTGCTCACGGCCACTCGGCCGGGCAGGCCGCTGGCCTACACCCCAAGGTTCGAATACTCCCTGGGCGACCCTGCAGGCGCGGCACAGGCCTATCAGTACCCGTTGCCGTGGCGTGGCGGGCCGTTCCGGCTGAGCCAGGGTGCCAACGGCCAGTACAGTCATTATGGCCCGAAGAACCGCTACGCCATGGACGTTGCCATGCCCGTGGGCACGCCGATCATCGCCGCGCGGGGCGGCGTGGTCATCAAGACCGAAAACGAGCAGACCGGCCGTGGGGATGACCCTTCAGGCAACTTCGTGCGGGTGCTGCATGATGACGGGACCATGGGCGTCTACCTGCACTTGCAGAAAGGTTCGGTGAGCGTACGGGAAGGGCAGCGGGTCGGGGTGGGCACGCCGTTGGCGTTGTCCGGCAATACCGGCAACAGCTCAGGCCCGCACCTGCATTTCGTGGTGCAGCGCAATACCGGGTTGGGGCTGGTGTCGATTCCCTACCAGTTCAATCAGCCGGTGGGCGACCTGCCCAACTTTGCGTTGGGCAAGCAGTAGCGCCGAGGCGTGATGAAGATTCTTTTGTGGTGGAGGGATTTATCTGTGGGAGCAAGGCTTGCCCGCGATGAAGGCGACGCGGTCTTTCAGCTCTTTAGGCGCTGGCGAAGGCTCGGGCCGCGTTCGGACGATCTGTTGATCTGCCGTGAAAAGATAGCAGCCTCGCTTCGCTCGTCAGCGCCTACAGACGGTTGACACTCAATCGAGCATCAATACCTTCGCCAAAATGATCTTCGGCCCTTTCATCTTCTTGATGATGATCCGCAGGCCTTCGACTTCCAGCACTTCTTCCTCTTCCGGCACACGCTTGAGGGTTTCATAGACCAACCCGGCCAGAGTTTCGGCTTCGACGTGGTCCAGGTCGATGCCCAGCAGGCGCTCGACCTTGAACAGCGGCGTATCACCGCGTACCAGCAGCTTGCCCGGCTGGTAGGCCAGGATGCCGCGTTCGGCCTTGCGGTGTTCGTCCTGGATGTCGCCCACCAGTACTTCCAGCACGTCTTCCATGGTCAGGTAGCCGATGATGTTGCCGTCCGCCTCCTCGACCACGGCGAAGTGCGAGCCGCCCTTGCGGAACTGCTCCAGCAATTGCGACAGCGGCATGTGCCGCGACACGCGCTCCAGCGGCCGGGTCAGTTCGGCCAGGTTGAACGACTCGGGAATGTGATCCAGGGCCGCCAGTTCCAGCAGCAGGTCCTTGATGTGCAGCAGGCCGACGAACTCCTGGCGCTCGCTGTCATACACCGGGTAACGGCTGAACTTGTGGCGACGGAACATCGCCAGGATTTCCTTGAGCGGCGCGTTGAACTCCAGCGTCACCAGGTCTTCCCGGGAGTTGGCCCAGTCCACCACTTCCAGCTCGCCCATTTCCACGGCCGAGGCCAGCACGCGCATGCCTTGGTCGCTCGGGTCCTGGCCACGGCTGGAGTGCAGGATCAGCTTCAGTTCTTCGCGGCTGTAATGGTGTTCGTGATGCGGGCCGGGCTCGCCTTGGCCGGCGATGCGCAGGATGGCGTTGGCGCTGGCATTGAGCAGGTAGATCGCCGGGTACATGGCCCAGTAGAACAGGTACAGCGGCACGGCAGTCCACAGCGACAGCAGCTCGGGTTTGCGAATGGCCCAGGATTTGGGCGCCAGTTCACCAACCACGATGTGCAGGTACGAAATGATGAAGAACGCGGTAAAGAACGACACGCCCTTGATCACTTCCGGCGACTGTACGCCGACCGCGCCCAGCAGCGGCTCGAGGATGTGGGCGAACGCCGGCTCACCGACCCAGCCCAGGCCCAGGGAGGCCAGGGTGATACCCAGCTGGCAGGCCGACAGGTAAGCGTCGAGCTGGCTATGGACGGTGCGCAGGATGTGCCCGCGCCAGCCGTTCTGCTCGGCAATGGCCTCGACCCGGGTCGAGCGCAGCTTGACCATGGCGAATTCGGCCGCAACGAAAAATCCGTTGAGCAAAACCAGGATCAGAGCAAAAAGAATCATGCCGAATTCGGCGAAGAGTGTAACGAGGGACAAGCCAGGGGAAGGGTCCATGATGGAGTTTTGCGGGTTCCGTAAAGTCGTGGAATTAAAAATGAGCGCCTGAAAAGGCAGGCGCAAGTCAGTCAATGTAGCGGCTGGCTCGGCGATTGCCTAGGGGGCGAGCTTAATCAGCGGGGCGGGCGAGGCGTGCGCGAACCACTTGGGTCGGAGCGAAATGGCAGGTAAAGGTGCTGCCATGGCCGGGTACGCTGCTGATTTCCATGCGGGCGCGATGGCGTAGCAGGACGTGTTTGACGATGGCCAGGCCCAGCCCGGTGCCCCCGGTATTGGAGTTGCGGCTGGAGTCGACACGGTAGAAGCGTTCAGTCAGGCGCGGCAGGTGTTTGCTGTCGATGCCAATGCCCGAATCGCGCACGCTCAGGTGCGCGCCTTGCTCATCGCCCCACCAACGCACATGGATCCGGCCTTGTTCCGGCGTGTATTTGACCGCGTTGAACACCAGGTTGGAAAACGCACTGCGCAGTTCCGCTTCGCTGCCTTTGAGCTGCACGGCCGCTTCGGCTTCCAGGGTGATGGTCTGCTGCTTGGAGCCGGACAGTTCCTGCGCGTCTTCGACAATGGTTTGCAGCAGGTCGTCGATGGGCACTGGCTGGTTGTCCGACGGGTAATCGGTGGCTTCCAGCTTCGCCAGCAGCAGCAAGTCGTTGAGCAGGGTCTGCATGCGCCCGCTCTGCTGGTGCATCTGCTGCAGGGCTCGGGTCCAACGCGGGTTCACCTCCTCGACGTTGTCGAGCAGGGTTTCCAGGTAACCGCAGATCACCGTCAACGGCGTGCGCAATTCATGGGAAACGTTGGCGATGAAGTCTTTGCGCATCTGTTCCAACTGGTGGATGCGCGTGACGTCGCGCACCAGCATCAAGTGCTCGTTGTTGCCATAGCGGGTGATGTACAGCTGGATGCGTAGCCGATCATTGGTGGGCGATGGGATCTCCAGCGGCTCGGCGTAACTGGCCTGCTCGAAATACTCCTTGAAGCGCGGATGGCGCACCAGGTTGGTCACCGGCTGGCCGCTGTCCTGTGGCGTCTTGAGGCCCAGCAGGGTTTCGGCGGCGCGGTTCCACCACTCCAGGTTGCCGTCGCTGTCGAGCATGATCACCGCGTCTTTCAGCGCGGCAGTGGACTCCTGGACCCGGTCGATAACGGCCTGCAGGCGCCCGCGAACGCGCTGGTCGCGCCGTTGCAGGTGGTAGATGCTGTCAAACACCTCACCCCACAGGCCGTAGCCGTCGGGCGGTGCTTCGTCGGGTTGGTGCAGGCGCAGCCATTCATGCAGGCGCAGCAATTGCTTGAGTGTCCAGGCCAGGTAAAGCCCCAGGCCCGCAGCCAGGCTCCAACCGTAATAACCACTGATCAGGCCGATCAGCAAACAGCCGGTCACCAGCAACAACATGTGGCGAATCAGGGTGCCATGCCAGTTTTGGTTCACGTGACGCGCGTCCTTGTCAGCTTTGTCGGGCGGTAAGGGCTCGGATCAGGCCTTTGTCGAAAAACGATAACCGGTGCCGCGCACGGTTTGTACCAGATTTTCATAGGCATCGCCGAGGGCCTTGCGCAGGCGCCGGATGTGCACGTCCACGGTGCGTTCCTCGACATAGACGTTGCCGCCCCAGACCTGGTCCAGCAGTTGTCCGCGGGTGTAGGCACGTTCCTGGTGAGTCATGAAGAATTGCAGCAGGCGGTATTCGGTCGGGCCCATCTCGGCGGGTTTGCCGTCGATGGTCACGCGGTGGCTGATCGGGTCGAGCAGCAAGCCACCGACTTCGATAGGGGCTTCGCCATCGGTCGGCCCGGCGCGCCGCAGCACGGCCTTAAGGCGCGCCACCAGCTCCCGTGGGGAAAACGGCTTGGTGATGTAGTCGTCGGCGCCGACTTCCAGGCCCTGGATCTTGTTGTCCTCTTCGCCCTTGGCGGTGAGCATGATGATTGGAATATCACCGGTCAGCTCGTCGCGCTTGAGGCGCCGCGCCAGTTCAATGCCTGATGTGCCGGGCAGCATCCAGTCCAGCAGGATCAGGTCGGGCTTGCGGTCGACGATGATGGCGTGGGCCTGTTGAGAGTTTTCTGCTTCCATGCAGTCATAGCCGGCCATCTCCAACGCAACGGCGATCATCTCGCGGATGGGCGCCTCGTCGTCGACGATCAGAATGCTCCTGCCAACCATGGGGTAATCCTCTTGTCATTTAACTGTCTTGCGCCGCATTAGATAACGGAATTATTGCAGTCGTGTGACAGTTATTTCGTTGGCCGGCAGCGTGGGGGATTCTGGACTAAGCTTTTCAGTCCGAATCCTGACAACCACAAAAGAAGGTTTCCATGAATTACTTCACCCAATCCATCCATGCACTGGCGGTAACGGCGGCCCTGGCGCTACCAGCGTTGGCGTTCGCGGCGGAGCCGGCGATGAAAAAAGACGGCATGTGGACTGATCACCAAGCGATGACGTTGTACACGTTTGCCAAAGACTCGAGCACCAAGTCGATGTGCAACGACAAATGTGCGGTCAACTGGCCCCCGCTCATGGCTGAAGACGGCGCCAAGCCCGAGGGCAAATGGACCATCATCGACCGCGAAGACGGTAAGAAGCAGTGGGCCTACGATGGCAAGCCGCTGTACACCTTCGTCATGGACAAAAAGGCCGGAGACATGACCGGTGACGGCAAAATGGACGGTGCCTGGAAAGTCGCCAAGCCCGATTGACAGGGGTCACAGATCATCTGTGGCGAGGGGACCCATGTGGGAGCAAGGCTTGCCCGCGATGAAGGCGCTGCGGTCTTTCAGGAATCGAGGCGCCTGTTTCGCGAGCAAGCTTTGCTCCCACAGCAAGCGGGGATGAATCCCCTCGCCACAAGACCACAAGATTGCTGGTGGCCAGTCGATCAGCCTCAGCGCAACGCGTAATCCAGCACGATCCCCACAAAAATCGCCAACCCGGCCCAGTGGTTGTGCAGGAATGCCTGGAAACAGCGCATTCGGTCCCGGCCACGGGTGTACCAGAACTCCCAGGCGAAGCACCCGGCAGCGGCCACCAGCCCCAGGTGGAACCAGCCGCCGAGTTGGAATTTCGACCCGGCCAACAGCAGGCAGACCAAGGCCAGGCCTTGCAGCGTCAGGATGATCGCCCGGTCGGCATCGCCAAACAGGATCGCCGTGGACTTCACGCCAATGCGCAGGTCATCGTCCCGGTCGGTCATCGCGTAATAGGTGTCGTAGCCCACCGTCCACAGCAGGTTGGCGATGTACAGCAACCAGGCGGCCGCCGGCAGATGACCGGTTTGGGCGGTGAACGCCATCGGCATGCCCCAGGAAAACGCCGCGCCCAGCACCACTTGCGGGTAGTAGGTATAGCGCTTCATGAACGGGTAACTGAACGCCAGCGCCAGGCCACCGAGGGACAGCAGGATGGTCGGTGCATTGGTGCACAGCACCAGCAGGAAGCTCACGCTCATCAGCACGGCGAAGAACACCAGTGCCTCTTTTGAACTGATCTTGCCGCTCACCAGTGGGCGCTGCTCGGTGCGCTTGACGTGGCCGTCCACCTTGCGGTCGGCCCAGTCATTGATCACGCAGCCGCCAGCGCGGGTCAGTACCACGCCGAGGACGAAGATCACCACGTTGGCGATGGACGGCGAGCCTTCACCGGCAATCCACAACGCCCACAACGTCGGCCACAGCAGCAGGTAGATGCCGATGGGCTTGTCCATGCGGGTCAGTTGCACGAAGTCCCAGGCCCGTGGGTTCAGGCGATTCAAGGATTTGAGCAGTTGCACGTACATCAGCAATTCTCCGAATAGGCGCGGGCGACGGTCCACAGGCGCGGCAGGAAAATTTCCGCCACCAGTACGCTCAACGCGCCGCGATCGAAACGTGAACGGCGACCCCACAGCCCGCTGGCGCGCACTTCTTCCGGTAACCCGGCGTCGGGGTAATGGCAAACTTCGATGGCTCGGCGCTGGAACGCCTGGTCGCAAAACAGCAACTCCCCAAGGGAACGGCTGCCCAGTTCGTCCATCTGCAAGCCGTCACCCTGCAAGGCGCTGCGCGCCGCCACACTGCGGGCGAACACCCACGGCTGGTCATGGCCGCGCAGATACACCTCGCGTACCCAGCCCTCGCTGTCCTCGGTCAGGTCCAGGGCGGCGCATTCGTCGGCGCGCAATGGCTGCCAGCCTTCGAACAACGGCGTCACGCTGAAATGGCCGTTCGACAGGAGCGTGAGGCGCCGGGTCAGGGAGCCTTCGTCGAACAGCCAGTCAAGCACGCCCGCATCGGGGCGGGGCGACAGCAGGTGCTGGGGCAGCCATTGGAGTGTAGGAAATATCGAATTTGTATGCGGCACAGAGGTCTTGAATGGCAGCAAATGAGGGCGCGAGCTTACCATGTCGGTCGGTGATTTTGACTGGCCGGGCCTGCCGCCTCGCCGATCATGCTTGCATCTGTCGCAACCGATCAGTACAAAACGGCCCTGAGCCGGAAAATACCGGCCAACGCCTGACATCTTGAGGAAGTAACGGAATGAAGAAGTGGCAATGTATCGTTTGCGGCCTGATCTACAACGAAGCTGACGGCTGGCCTGACGATGGCATCGCGCCCGGCACTCGCTGGGAGGACGTACCGGCAGACTGGCTGTGCCCGGACTGTGGTGTCGGCAAAATGGATTTCGAAATGATCGAAATCAACTGATCGTTTCATCAAATGGAGAGCAACATGAGTGCACCTGTCGTTATCGTCGGTACTGGGCTGGCCGGTTATAACCTGGCCCGGGAGTTTCGCAAGCTCGACAGCGAAACCCCGTTGCTGCTGATCACCGCGGACGACGGTCGCTCGTATTCCAAGCCGATGCTCTCCACCGGCTTTGGCAAGAACAAGGACGCTGACGGCCTGAGCATGGCCGAGCCGGGGGCCATGGCCGAGCAACTCAAGGCCCAAGTGCGTACCCATACCCGCATCAGCGGCATCGATCCGGGCCACAAACGACTGTGGATCGGCGAGGAGGCGGTGAACTACCGCGACCTGATCCTGGCCTGGGGCGCCGAAACCGTACGCGTGCCGGTACAGGGCGATGCGGCGGACCTGATCTTTCCCATCAATGACCTGGAGGACTACGCACGCTTCAGGGCTGCGGCAGCCGGCAAGCGCCGGGTATTGCTGCTGGGGGCCGGGCTGATTGGCTGTGAGTTCGCCAACGACCTGAGCCTGGGTGGCTACGAAGTACAGCTGGTGGCGCCGTGCGAGCAAGTCATGCCGACGCTGCTGCACCCGGCCGCTGCGGCAGCGGTCCAGGCCGGGCTGGAAAGCCTCGGTGCGCGCTTCCACCTGGGTCCTGTGCTCAACCGCTTGCAGAAGGTCGCCGACGGGCTGGAGGCGCACCTGTCCGACGGCCAGGTGATTGCCTGCGATCTGGTGGTCTCGGCCATTGGCCTGCGCCCGCGCATCGACTTGGCCGCCGCGGCCGGCCTGGTGGTCAACCGTGGCGTCGTGGTCGACCGTCACCTGAAAACCTCCCACGCCAACATCTACGCCCTGGGCGACTGCGCCGAGGTCGACGGCTTGAACCTGCTGTATGTCATGCCGCTGATGAGCTGCGCCCGGGCCCTGGCACAGACCCTGGCCGGCAACCCGACGGCCGTCAGCTACGGCGCCATGCCGATTACCGTAAAAACCCCGGTGTGCCCACTGGTGGTGTCGCCACCGCCGCGAGGCAGCGAGGGCGTGTGGAGCGTCGAAGGACAGGGCGCGGACATCAAGGCGCTGTGTCGCGACGCTCAAGGCAATCTGCTGGGCTACGCCCTGACAGGCACAGCGGTGATGGAGAAACTGGCACTGAACAAGGAACTTCCACCCCTGCTGGCGTAAATACTGGTCGTTCTGTCGCAAAAACCCTACTTTTGGTCCCACAAAGGTCGCCCGGACACTGGCGCCGTTTTCGGCACCGTGCCATCCTCACTCCCGTCTGCCGCAGAGTAGAGCCTGCGGCGCCTTAGGGGCCGTTCCAAAGAGAACGGCACGGACATAACAACAAAAAAACCGTCAAAGGGGCTTCATTCATGCGTAAACCAGACCTCGCCGCCGCCATCGCGGAAAAAGCAGACCTCACCAAAGAACAAGCCAACCGCGTCCTCAACGCCGTCCTCGAAGAAATCACCGGCGCCCTGCACCGCAAGGACAGCGTCACCTTGGTGGGCTTCGGCACTTTCCTGCAACGGCACCGCGGCGCCCGCACTGGCAAAAACCCACAGACCGGCGAGCCGGTGAAGATCAAGGCCAGCAACACCGTTGCCTTCAAACCAGGCAAGTTCTTGAAAGACAGCGTCAACCCGTAATTGCTGCGAGTACCTCAGCCAGGGGGAAGAAAGCGGCAATCAAAGGGGCATACCGATGAATCGGTATGCCCCTTTTTTGTGCTGGCCGTGGCGAGGCCTTCAATGTGGGAGCGAGCCTGCTCGCGATGACGTCCGCCTATCCAGCAGGCCTCTTCGGCTGCGCCAATACCTTCAAGGCCGCCTTGCGTTCGTCGATCGGCAATTTGCCGAGCTTTTCCACCTCCGCGTAAAACCCGAGCCAGTCCCCGCCCTCCCGCCGGAACAGCGCCGCAAACGCCGGCACCCACTGGTCATACAGCCCGAACGGCAGCAACCGCGCATTGTTCAGTGGGGCATAGACCCAGGCATCGTAGCGTTTGTCGCCGGCCCATTGAGTGTCGCGCAACTGCCCATAGTCGGTGCGCAGGCGTTCGAATTCCTTTGCTTTGCGCTGACGCATCTGTTCGGTCGGCAGGGGTTGGGTGTAGAGCTTCTCCAGGCGCTGGCGGGTGTCGAGGATCAATTGGATGAATTGATCGCGCTGGCGTACCTGCTTGCCGTTATCCGGTGCCAGCCCGCGACTGGCGCGCCATTGCCGGGTGCCTTCCTGCTCGACGAAGGTGGCGAAAGACTCATTGAATTCGGTGTCGTCCTTTACATAAAAGCGCTGGTGCGCCAGTTCATGAAAGATCAGCGTCGCCAGGCGTTCGTCGCCCCAATGCATCATCGAACTCAGGATTGGATCGTTGAACCAGCCCAGCGTCGAATAGGCCTCTACACCGCCAATCGACACGTCCATGCCCTGCAAGCGCTGCAACGCCGCCTCGCCTCGGGCGGCGCCCTGGCTGTAATAACCGCGATAAGCCACGCAACCGGCAATGGGGAAACAATGATTGTGCGGCGCCAGGGAAAACTCTGGCGTGGCGAAGACATTCCAGACTACGAACGGCCGGCCAATGTCCGCATACAGGCGATAGCTTTGATTGTCCGGTAGATGCAGCTGATCACTGGCAAACGCCCGTGCTTCGCGCGCCTGGGCCAGGTGCACCTTCAGTTGGGCATCGCGAGCAGGGTCGGCAATGACCTGGTCGATAGGCTCCCGGGCCTGCAACAACCGCAGTTGCCCGCCGACGAGCTGGCTGTAGTAACCGGCGCTTGTGCAACCGTTGAGTAACAAAAGCAGGAGGCCTGGAAACAAAATCCGGAAAACACGGTCGAGTAACCGATGGCTTGAACGCGGCCTGATCAATTGGAATCACCCTGGGAAGTCTGCCCACAAGACTATCTCGCTTGCCTGGAGCTTCGCTATGCGTGTGTTGATGCTGACGAGCGGCCTGTTGCTGCTGACCGGCTGCGCCGGTTTGCCTGATCCTGATCCCTCCCAAGCGTGGATTGACCTGGGAAACCAACAGGACACCGCGCTTCAAGCGCTAGAAGTCGATGACAAGACGTCCATCGACCGGCGCTATTTCGAAGTGCAACCCGGTAGCCATGAACTGACGGTGCGTTATCAATTTGCCGTCGAACCGGGCAACATCGGCCCGGATGCCGAGCCGCTGTGGCGTGATTGCCGGTTGAACGTGAAATTCAAGGACTTCAACGCGGGCCAACGTTACCAGTTGCAGGCCGGCAGCATCGGTTTCCGGCCATGGGCCAAGCTTTACGACCAGCAACGCAAAGTGGTGGGGCAAGGTACGTCGGCGGGCTGCCAACAAACTTGATTAGCGCTATGCTCAATGCCTGATTTTCAGGAAACTCACCATGCGCTTACCTCTGCTGTTACTGGCCCTGGTCTCCATGAGCGGTTGTGCAACGAGCCCGTTGCCTCAGGTCGACCCGAGCATGGCGTGGGTCGATTTCGCTACCCCCATGCCGGGCGGCAAAATGCTGATGGCTGAGGGGCTGGATGGCCAGCGATTGCGAGACGGACGGTTCTTTCAGGTTTCGCCGGGCAGCCACGAACTGAAAGTGCGCTTCGACTTCGAGGTGTTTAGCGGTGGTGGGTTGGGTATGCAAGCCGAACCGCAGGAGCGACTGTGCTACATGCTCGTGCGTTATGACCATTTCGAGGCCGGTCAACGCTATCGACTGGAGGCTCGCAACCTGGCGTTCACGCCCAGCGCCCGGCTCTATGATGCCAAGCGTCAAATCGTGGCCGAAGAGCGACAAGTCAATTGCGTCCCATAGAGCGTCCTAGCGGTCGTTCTTCTGGTAGATGATTTTCTTCGTGCCGTTTTCGCAAGTGCCCACCACCATGTTCTGGTCGTGGACTTCGTCGTTGGTGACGATTTCCAACGTGTAGGACGACACGTTATTGGCCTGGATCTTCGCTTCGATTTCCGCTTTCAGCTCTTCGCAGGATTTGGGGGCGGCAAGGGCTGATGCAGCGAATGCGCAACCGATGACCACCAGGGCTGATCGTTTCATGTTCGAATTCCTCATGGCAGCGCGCACTGCCTGTGCGCTGAAACTGCAGGCTTCATTCGATCATAATTGCGCCAGGGTAAACAGCTCGACCGTACTCAAGAAATCGCAGCCCTCGGCAACGCCTGCGAAGGCTGCGACCCTTTCATGCGTCAGTT
The DNA here is from genome assembly GCF_018325905.1 of Pseudomonas sp. St316. Lineage (NCBI taxonomy): Bacteria > Pseudomonadati > Pseudomonadota > Gammaproteobacteria > Pseudomonadales > Pseudomonadaceae > Pseudomonas > Pseudomonas sp. St316. The sequence goes on from NZ_AP021901.1 coordinate 213,131, forward strand.
CACCAACGTCGCATCCAGGGTGATCTGGGCGTTCAGTACCTTGGAAACCGGGCACCCTTCCTTGGCCTTCTTGCTCAGTTCGTCGAATTGCGCCTGGCTGGCGCCGGGGATTTTCGCCTTGAGCACCAACTTGACTGCTGTGATCGCGAAACCGCCATCGACCTGGTCCAGGGTCACTTCAGCGTTGGTGTCGATGCTGTCGGCCTTGAGCCCGGCATCGCCGAGGATCATCGAAAAGGCCATGGAAAAGCAGCCGGCATGAGCTGCGCCGATCAATTCCTCTGGGTTGGTGCCCTTGCCGCCTTCAAAGCGCGCCTTGAAGCCGTAGGGCGCTTCGCGCAGCACACCGGTTTCCGTGGAGATGGAGCCGATACCGGTTTTCAGGTCACCTTCCCAATGAGCCGATGCTTTCTTGATGATAGCCATGTCTGCCTCCTGAAGATCCGGCGCGAGAGACGCGCCTGGTGTTTTTTAATTGTCTGGATTGTGAGGATAGACCGCCCGGAAAAGTTCACCTTGTCGATTAGCCGACGAATTTAGTAGGAAAATTCTTCGCAGCTATTGAAACTCGGGTATATGCCCACATTGCATGGAACACACCTTTAGAAACGGCAGGCTTTTGCCCTCGGGAAAGCCCGGAACGCCGTTGGAGATCCCGGCCCATGAAACAGCTGTCCGAAGTGAAATTCTCAACCCTCGACCTGGTGCCTGTGCGCGCCGATGGCAATGCCGCCCAGTCCTTGCGCAATTCGCTGGACCTGGCGCAGCACGTGGAAAAATACGGCTACACCCGTTTCTGGGTGGCCGAGCACCACAACATGGATGGCATCGCCAGTTCTGCGACGGCGGTGTTGCTGGGTTATTTGGCGGGGGGGACTTCGACCATTCGTGTCGGCTCCGGCGGTGTCATGTTGCCCAATCACGCGCCGTTGATCATTGCCGAACAGTTCGGCACGCTGGAAAGCCTCTACCCGGGGCGAATCGACCTGGGGTTGGGGCGTGCGCCAGGTTCCGACCAGATGACGGCCCGGGCGCTGCGTCGCGAGCGTTCCGGTAGTGCGGACGATTTCCCCGAAGACGTGGCCGAGCTGATGCGCTATCTGGGCCCGCGCACCCCTGACCAACGCATCATCGCCATGCCCGGCACCGGCACCAACGTGCCGGTATGGTTGCTGGGGTCGAGCCTGTTCAGTGCGCAATTGGCCGGTGAGCGCGGTTTGCCCTACGCGTTCGCGTCCCATTTCGCTCCGCGCTACATGCACGAAGCCATTCGCATCTACCGCAACCATTTCAAGCCGTCGGCAGTGCTCGACAAGCCTTATGTGATGCTCGGCGTGCCGCTGGTCGCAGCCGACACCGATGAACAGGCCGATTACCTGGCGACGTCGGTGTACCAGCGGATCCTGGCGCTGATGCGCGGCCAGAGCCTGGTGCAGCGTCCGCCGGTCGAAACCATGAACGGCCTCTGGTTGCCCCATGAAAAAGAGGCGGTAGGCGATTTCCTTGGCCTGGCCATGGTCGGCAGCCCGCAGAAGATTCGCGCCAAGCTGCAAGTGCTGATCGAGCAAACCCAGGCCGATGAGCTGATTTTCACCAGTGACCTGTACGAGCATGCCGATCGCTTGCACTCCTACGAGTTGCTGGCGCAGGTCATGAAAGGCTGAATGACGCGCATAAAAAAGCCGACGCATTGCGTCGGCTTTGACGTTCGAAAAGAATCACTTTTTATAGACGATTTCTTTCGTACCGCCTTCACAGGTGCCTACGACTTTTCCGTCAGACGCTGCGCCTTTATCGACGATTTCCAGCGAATAACCTGACACGCCCTTGCCATCCAGCTTCGCTGCGATTTCGCTTTTCAGTTCTTCGCAGGGTTTGCCGGCCGCAAACGCACCACCGGCAAGGCTTAGCAAACCCAGGGCTACCATCAACTTTTTCATCGCTCGCACTCCTTGGTCGGATCAAATAGGGCAGGTATTGGTAAAACAGAATGCGCATACCATAGCGCATCGCCATTCCCTATGGCACTCCGCCAGCGTGCAAGTTCATCGATCCTCAGCTATTCACGATTCTGAACCCGACTTTGAGGGTGACCTGAAAGTGCGCGGCCCGGCCGTTTTCGATGTGTCCGCGGGTTTCCGTGACTTCGAACCACTCCAAGTGCTTGAGGCTTTTGCTGGCCTCGGCCAGGGCGTTATTGATGGCGTCTTCAATGCTGGTGGGAGACGAGCCGACCAGCTCGACTTTTTTGTAAGTGTGATGATCACTCATGAGGTTCTCCTTGGTTGTTTTTAACAGCCTAGCAGCGATTTTTCGTCATACGTGTGTCGCCGTTTGCGCGCTGAAGTTCAGATTTACTGCACTTTCAGAAACGACCGGAGTCCCAATTCACACACGCCACTCAACCACTGCAGGAGAGAGCCACCATGGCCAGCAATTCGTTACGCAAAGCCTCGTTGCAAAGCATGGAAGCGGAGATCGAGAGTCTGCTCAAGTCGTTGGAAAGCCTGAAGGACGATGCTTCGGACGAGTCGCGTAAGACCCTCAAGTCGCTCAAGGCCAATGCCGAGAACGCCCTGAAGCATTCTCGTCATCTGCTCAGCGACGCGTATGAAGAGGTCAAGGTGAAAACCCGTGAAACCGGGATCGCCACACGCGACTACGCGCAGGAGCACCCATGGACCACGGCCGGCGTTGCGGTCGGTGCGCTGGGTTTGCTGGCGGCTTACTTGCTGTGCAAACGCGGAGACTGAGTCGGTTGGCTCAGCTCATGCCTGAGCCACTGGGCCAGTTGCCGAGCGCGTCCGTCTGCGGCGCGCTTGGGTAGCCACAACGCCAGGCGCGCCGCCGTTTCATCGAAACCCCACGGCGCGACCAGGCGACCGGCGCGCACGTCCTCAGCCACCAGCGGCTCGGGCGCGATCGCCACGCCGAGCCCCGCTACGGCGGCCTCCAGCAAATAATACAAATGCTCGAATCCTTGCCCGAACTTCAATGCCCGGGGATCAAGGTCGTTTTGTTGTGCCCAGGTCGGCCAGGCCTGTGGGCGGGAGGTGGTGTGCAGCAACGATTCGTCCAGCAGCGCGCTGGCCGATGCGGCCTGCAAGCGGGCGAATCCGGCGTAGTGCGGGCTCATCACGGGGCCGATCCGCTCGCTCACCAGTTCATACACCTGCATGTCGGCCGGCCAGGGTGGTTCGGCGAATACCAGCAAGGCGTCCAGCCCCGGTCGCCTGGGGTCCAGGTCGCCCTCGCCGGCGGACAGGTGCAGGCGCAAATCCGGCAGGTCGGCATTGAGCCTACCCAGGCGGGGAATAAACCAGCGTGCCAGTAAGCTTCCCGAGCAGCCCAGGACGAACGGGGCATCGGCCGTACTTTGCGTCAGTTCCGCGCACACGCTGCGTAACCGTTCGAACGCGTCAGTGCTGGCATCACGCAGGCGCATGCCGGCATCTGTGAGTTTCAGGCCGCGCCCGTCCTTGATGAACAGGCTGATGCCTAAATGCTCTTCCAGTACCTTCAACTGTCGACTTACAGCGCCATGGGTGACGTGCAGCTGTTCGGCCGCCTGGCTTACGCTGTTCAGGCGGGCGGTGGCCTCGAAGGCGCGCAAGGCATTGAGGGGGGGAAGGTCGTGGCTCATGTTATCTGTGAGTTTTTCTGACAGGTTGTGGCGATCTTATCGGTTTTCAGTCGGGGATGTCAGGGGTAGAGTGAACCTCATTGTCTTTCAACGCATTTGCTTGGAGCGCCCGATGACCCAGTCCACGACCCCTTTCAACCTGCGCAGCGGTCCCGATGCCAACGGCCTGTTCGGGGCGTTCGGTGGCCGCTATGTGGCCGAAACCCTGATGCCGCTGATCCTTGATCTGGCCCGCGAATACGAAGTGGCGAAGGAAGATCCGGCGTTCCTGAAGGAATTGGCCTACTTCCAGCGTGACTACGTCGGACGTCCGAGCCCGCTCTACTTCGCCGAGCGCCTGACCGAATACTGTGGCGGCGCCAAGATCTATCTCAAGCGTGAAGAGCTGAACCACACCGGCGCGCACAAGATCAACAACTGCATCGGCCAGATCCTGCTGGCGCGGCGCATGGGCAAGAAACGCATCATCGCCGAGACTGGCGCCGGCATGCACGGTGTGGCCACCGCCACCGTGGCCGCGCGTTTTGGCCTCGACTGCGTGATCTACATGGGCACCACTGACATCGAGCGCCAGCAGGCCAACGTATTTCGCATGAAGCTGCTGGGCGCTGAAGTGATCCCGGTGGTCGCTGGCACCGGCACCCTGAAAGATGCAATGAACGAGGCCCTGCGCGACTGGGTCACCAACGTCGACAGCACGTTCTACCTGATCGGCACCGTGGCTGGCCCGCATCCGTATCCGGCGATGGTGCGCGACTTCCAGGCCGTGATCGGCAAGGAAACCCGCGATCAACTGCAAGCCCAGGAAGGTCGCCTGCCGGACAGCCTGGTGGCGTGCATCGGCGGCGGCTCCAACGCCATGGGCCTGTTCCACCCGTTCCTGGACGACAAGAGTGTCGAGATCATCGGCGTCGAAGCCGCCGGTTATGGCATCGAGACCGGTAAGCATGCGGCGAGCCTGAACGGCGGCGTCCCCGGTGTACTGCACGGCAACCGCACCTTCCTGTTGCAGGACGACGACGGTCAGATCATCGACGCCCATTCGATTTCCGCAGGTCTCGACTACCCCGGTATCGGTCCGGAACACGCCTGGTTGCACGACATTGGCCGCGTCCAGTACACCTCGGTGACCGACGCCGAAGCCCTGGAAGCCTTTCACAAATGCTGCCGACTGGAAGGGATCATTCCCGCATTGGAAAGCGCCCATGCCCTGGCCGAAGTGTTCAAACGCGCACCCAACCTGCCGAAAGATCACCTGATGGTGGTCAACCTGTCCGGCCGTGGCGACAAAGACATGCAAACCGTTATGCACCATATGGAACAGTCCCAGCAGGAGAAACACTGATGAGCCGCCTGCAAACCCGTTTTGCCGAACTCAAGGAACAGAACCGCGCCGCCCTGGTGACTTTCGTCACGGCTGGTGACCCGGACTACGACACGTCGTTGGCAATCCTCAAGGGCCTGCCAGCGGCCGGTGCCGATGTAATTGAGCTGGGCATGCCGTTCACCGATCCGATGGCCGACGGCCCGGCGATCCAGTTGGCGAATATTCGTGCCTTGGGTGCCCAGCAGAACCTGGCGAAAACGCTGCAGATGGTTCGTGAGTTCCGCGAAGACAACAGCGAGACACCGCTGGTGCTGATGGGGTACTTCAACCCGATCCACCGTTACGGCGTGCAGCGTTTCATTGGCGAGGCGCTGGAATCTGGCGTGGATGGCCTGATCGTTGTGGACATGCCGCCCGAGCACAACAGCGAACTGTGCGAACCGGCCCAGACAGCTGGCCTGGACTTTATCCGCCTGACCACGCCAACCACCGATGACGTGCGTTTGCCGACGGTGCTCAATGGCAGTTCGGGTTTTGTGTATTACGTGTCGGTAGCGGGTGTGACCGGTGCCGGTGCCGCGACGCTGGAGCACGTGGAAGAAGCCGTGGCGCGCTTGCGTCGCCACACCGATTTGCCGATCAGCATTGGTTTCGGTATTCGTACGCCGGAGCAGGCGGCGGCCATCGCACGATTGGCTGATGGGGTGGTGGTCGGCTCGGCGCTGATCGACCATATCGCCAATGCCGATACGTCGGAGCAGGCGATTGATGGTGTGTTGAGCTTGTGTGCCGCCCTGGCTGACGGTGTGCGCAAAGCGCGTGTCAGCTGATTGTTGATTCGACTCGCCACGAAAAAAGGGGTTCGGAACTGGGTTCTGAACCCCTTTTTTATGGCCTTAGCGCTGCTCTTGTGGCGAAGGGGTCAGGGCAACTCCAACCCGCCCCCCGCCTTGTGCAACTTGCGCAAATGCTCGCCGATTGCTTTCACATTGGCCTCGCTCGCCGCAATTTCAGCGGCGCGGCTCGGCTCAAGCAGCGCCCGGACTTCCTTGTCCAGGTCGCCTGTCAGCGTTTGAAGCTGCTTCTGACGCAAGCTGCTTTCTGATTCCAAGCGTTGCCACTCGCTGGGTTGCGGCAAGCCGTAGCCGCTGCTGCCCAGCAGTTCCGCCGGGCGGCTCAGGAAACCGCTGTTGGCGAGGATTTGCTGCAGCGTGGCGTTAGCCCTTTCCATGCCGCCATTCTGCAATTCACGGGCTCCGAGGTAACGCTGTTTGACTTCATCCTGCGCCAACAACAGTTGCCGACGATAACTGGCCTGTTCCAGCAGCAACAGCGCCGCGCTGGTGCGCAGGTCGGCCTGTTCGAACCAGGCGTGGCGTTCATCGGCGTCCAGAGCCAGCCAGTCTTCCACCGTTTGTTGCTTGATCGGCAGATACTTCTTCAGCACATCGAACATCGCCTGGTATCGCTCGCGGAATGAGTCGAAGCGGTAGCCCAGGCGCAAGGCTTCCTTGGGATCATCCAGCACGCTGGTATCCGCCAGGCCCCGACCCTTGAGTACTTCCAGCAGGCCGTTGGGCATGATGCTGTCCAGGCCGTTCAGCTGCGCGTTATTGCTGCCGCTGCGCAGCAGCTTCAAGCTTTCCACGGCGCAGTTGTTGGACAGGAAGTAATAGTTGCCGTCGTAGCTCCAATGCATTTCGGCGGCATGCTCGACCGTCTCCTCGATCTCGGTGCGCGACAGGTTCAGCGGTACCGATGCCAGGCTGCGCAGTTCGGTCTTGGTGTATTCATCGATCACCTGGGCCAGCGGCAATACGAACAGGCGCGACGGGTATTTGCCGACCAGCCCGTCCCAACTCGATAGCTGCACATCGCCGACGAACGCGCGGTACGACAGCACCAGGTGTTGGTCCAGATCCAGTCGGCAGTCCGGGCCACGTGGGCGACCCGGTGCACAGATCACCAGCCGGAGCATGCTGTGGCCCCAGCGGCTCACCCAGTTCTGGTTGGCTTCGGCCAGCAGGTAATCAATGGCATAGACCCGCTCTGGATCAACCTTGCCCAGTGGCGTCTTGGCGAAGTCATTGCCGGCGTTGAGGAACGCGAACGATTTGGCGCAGGTGTCCTTGGCGGCGGGTGCCCAGCCGAAGTGTTCCTGGTAATAGCGATACAGGGCGGGGCGTCGGCAGGCGTAGCTCGGGTCGAGGAGAAAGTACTCCATGTTGACCGCGACGAACTCCTTGGGGCTGCTCGTTTCGTAGAGATCCGGGCTGCGGGCGACTTGGCGGTTGTGCTGTTCCCGCTCACCGCGCCGGCCGACATATTGTGGCCAGCCAGCGAGGTCCAGCAAGCGCGGATCATCGCTAAGGGTGAAGCGGCGGTCGTTCTCGCCCCGGCATTCATCGGGAAGGCCGATCAACCCGGCGCTGCTGTTACGTCGAGTACAACGCTGGATCAACGTACGCTCGGCATCTGGCCATAGACGCGAGCGGTCATAAATGTGGGTCAGTTCGTGCACGACGGTGGCGAGCATTTCCCGTCGTACGGTGCCGTGGGGTCGATGGGTCTTTTGCGTTGCGGCGCTGCCATCGACAAGGCTGTCGAGCAGGTTGCTATTGAGGTCCAGTTGCGACACCAGCGAGGCCTGGCCGTAGGCGTTGGCCGGCATCTGGTCGGTCCAGCCGACATCGATGCGTCGATCCAGTCGCTCAATGAAGCGCGGCGGCAGAGCCTGCATGGCTTCATCGAGCAGCGCCTGGCTGGCCTGCTGTTGCGCCGGGTTCAGTCCTTCGACGTTGAGGTGCAGTTGCAGGCCGGCCTGGGCCATGCTGCCCGTGAGCAGCAAGACCCCGGCCGCCAGCCAGGCGGCGAACCGCCTCACAATGCGAGGATGGCTTCGGCGAGAACCTGGTCACTGGCGTCGCGTGCTTCCGGCACGCGGGCGCGCAAGGTGTCGAAGGCGGCCTCGAGATGAGCGCCACGAATTTCACCATTGCTGGCGACAAAACTGGCCGCATCGTCGTGGGCTTCGCGGACGATTTTCGAATCACGGATGGAGGTGGTGGTGTCGGAAGTGAAATCAATCGTGCGCTGGGAAGCGCGAACGATGATGTTACTGGTGGCTACCAGGGTATGTGCCTGGGCCACATCGGCCAACACCAGCAGGCTTAGGGCGGCAGCAATCAGCGGGCTACGCATGGAACGACTCCGGAGAAATAAGGATAACTATTGGACGAGAATTGCCTGTGCCAGTTCAAGGTCGCTGACGTGAAGTTTTGGCTGGGCCCGGCGTAGGTAATCCAGGGCCGACTCCAATTGTGCACCTCGCAACTGCCCGTCGCTGGCAATGAAGGCCGCAGCGTCATCGTGAGCGGCGACGATCAGTTTATGGTCGAAGGGCGCAGAGGTCACCATGCTTGTGGCATAGCCGCTGACCACCACCTGCTGGGTGGACACATCGAAAGCATGGGCCGGAACAGACCAGCAAAAAACTACGAAGAAAGACGCGATAAACAGATCTGAGTAAAAACGCATGGGACTCGACGGTTGATGGCGAGCCTAAAGGCTAGCGCAAACCTGCGGGCCAGAGCCAGTGCTGAAACATCGGAACACCATTTGGTGCCCGATGTTTCATGTTGCATCAGATCACCAGAATGGCCTGGGCCAGCTGTGCATCGGTGGCGTTGAGCTGTGGTGCCTGCTGGCGGATGTAATCCAGGGCGCTTTCCAGTTTCACGCCACGGATGGCCCCTTCGCTGGCCACGAAGCTGGCGGCGTCATCACGGGCGGCTTGAACGATCTTGTTGTCCCGCAGTGACGAAGTTGCGTCGGAAGTCGCGTCGGACGAGGCCTTGAGTGCACCGACGATGGAGTCAGTGGTAACGATAAAGCTGCTGGCGTTGGAGTGGGCGGCTACGGCCAGCAGGGCAACTGCGCTGAGCAGGCGAAGACGGATCATGAGGAAACTCCTTGAAGAATGAGGTAATGCCGGTGCGTGTAGCTGGAAGAAGAGACGCATGCTCGACTCGCTTCGCCACGCTCGCATCGATATTAGGGTAGAACGCGTTGGCCGACAGCCCTTTCGACAGTCATTGGCTGCATGATGCCCGCATTGGGCGCTACGGCTCAAGATAAAATGTACTGGTGTGTTATAGATTATCTGAAAACTGTTATATCTCTCCGGTCATCCAAAAAACGGAGCCGGAAACGACAAGACCCGTCGCGGTTTCCCGCGACGGGTCTTGTTTTGTTCAATTCGGTGCTGGCGGTGGACCCGGTGGGTCAGGGCCAGCGACGCTAAGTTAGCGCCAGAACGGCTTGCTCAGCTCTTCGTAACGTTGTGCTTCGCTGATACCGGCGTCAGCCAGCAGGCGCGAATCCAGACGAGCCAGTTGGTGGCGGCTGGCGATGCGGCGCTGCCACAACATCAGGTTAGCGATAACGCGAAGAGGCAGGGAAGCCTGGTTTTTTTCAGCTTTGTCTTCGAAAAACAGCTCGGAACTGAGTGTACGTTCCATGGTTGACATCCTTCCGCTTGTGGCGGGATTAGGTAGTGGTTTAACTGGTGCCCATGATCCTCTCGTTTGGCCAGTCTCTCTAGATACAGTTCACCTGTATTGTGAGAGACCAGTTAACTGTTAAAGAGCGGTGTACTGGTCGATATTGAAGCAACTGTACCTGTTCGCACGATATTGGTGCATTTTAGGTGGCTGTCGGGTGTTTCGTGGGAAAAGACTGTAAGAAAACACCGGTACAGCAGTACAGTTTTTGTCGGTTCAGGCTCGGACGCCAGCCTTCAATCAAAACTGTATTTGCGATAGCCGTGATCCAGCTGTATCAGACGGCCAACATGCGCCCGGTTTCTTCCAGGTTGACGTGCCAACTCAGTGCATCGCGCAGGATATGCGGGGTATGCCCACCCAATGCGCACGCTGCTTCGAAATAATCATTCAACGCTTGGCGGTAGGACGGGTGCACGCAGTTGTCGATGACCACTCGTGCCCGCTCCCTTGGCGCCAGGCCACGCAGGTCGGCCAGGCCGATCTCGGTCACGAGGATGTCGACATCGTGTTCGGTATGGTCCACATGGCTGACCATCGGCACGACACTGGAAATGGCGCCGCCCTTGGCAATCGATTTGGTGACGAAAATCGCCAAGTGGGCGTTGCGGGCGAAATCCCCCGAACCGCCAATGCCATTCATCATCCGAGTGCCGCAGATGTGGGTGGAGTTGACGTTGCCGTATAGGTCGAACTCCAGCGCGGTGTTGATACCTATGATGCCGAGGCGGCGTACGACCTCAGGGTGGTTGGAAATTTCCTGCGGGCGCAGGACCAGTTTCTCCTTATACCTTTCCAGGTTTCCGAACACATCGGCGTTGCGTCGACTCGACAACGTGATAGAGCTGCCGGAGGCGAAGCTCAGCTTGCCGGCGTCGATCAAGTCAAATGTCGAGTCCTGCAGGACCTCGGAGTACATGGTCAGGTCTTCGAACGGGGAGTCGATCAACCCGCACATCACGGCGTTGGCGATGTTGCCAATCCCGGCCTGCAATGGCCCGAGCTTGTTGGTCATGCGCCCGGCCGCAACTTCCTGCTTGAAGAAGTCGATCAGATGATCGGCGATGGCCTGGGTGTCGCTGTCCGGTGACGCGACGGTCGAAGGCGAGTCCCCTTGATGGGTGATGACAATGGCGGCAATTTTTTCCGGCGGGATCGGGATGGCGGAGCTGCCAATACGATCGTCGACTTTCACCAAGGGGATTGGGGTGCGGGTCGGGCGATAGGTCGGGATATAGATGTCATGCAGCCCTTCCAGGTTCGGGTTGTGGGCCATGTTGATCTCGATGATCACTTGCCGGGCGAAGATGGCGAAACTGGCCGAGTTACCTACCGATGTGGTCGGTACGATATGCCCTTGCTCGGTGATGGCCACCGCTTCGATCACGGCAATGTCGGGCAGCTTGAGCTGGCCGTTGCGCAGTTGTTCAACGGTTTCCGAGAGATGCTGGTCGATGAACATCACCTCGCCTGCGTTGATCGCCTTGCGCAACGTGCTGTCGACCTGGAATGGCATACGTCGCGCCAGCACGCCGGCTTCGGTGAGTTCCTTGTCGAGGTCATTCCCCAGGCTCGCACCGGTCATCAAGCTGATTTTCAGCGGAGTGACCTTGGCGCGCTCAGCCAGGGCGTGGGGCACTGCTTTCGCTTCTCCGGCGCGGGTAAAGCCGCTCATGCCGACGGTCATGCCGTCCTGAATCAACAAGGCTGCCTCGGCAGCGCTCATCACTTTATTCAACAACGAAGGCAAGCGGATGCGATCACGGTACATAGGTTGTTATCTCGGGCTGGAAAGCAAGATGCGCAGTCTAGTGAATTCGCGCTGTGCCCGACCCGCTACAAAGGTCGCATTTAAGGCCTCTATTACGGGCGTTTCAGGCAAAACATTATTACCGGATCGGTAACGTTCGGCCTTGATACAAATCAAAACGCCCCGACAAGTCGGGGCGTTGATGGCGAAGCGGTGAGGCTTACTCCACTGCTTTGACCATGTCTTCGATGACCTTCTTGGCGTCACCGAACACCATCATGGTCTTGTCCAAATAGAACAACTCGTTGTCCAGACCCGCGTAGCCGCTGGCCATGGAGCGCTTGTTGACGATGATGGTCTTGGCCTTGAACGCTTCGAGGATCGGCATACCGGCAATCGGCGACTTCGGATCGTTCTTCGCCGCCGGGTTGACCACGTCGTTGGCGCCCAGCACCAGCACCACGTCGGCCTGGCCGAACTCGGAGTTGATGTCTTCCATCTCGAACACCTGGTCGTAAGGCACTTCGGCCTCGGCCAGCAATACGTTCATGTGCCCGGGCATGCGACCGGCCACCGGGTGGATCGCGTATTTAACGGTCACGCCGTGGTGAGTCAGCTTCTCGGTCAGCTCTTTCAGCGCGTGCTGCGCCCGCGCCACCGCCAGACCATAGCCTGGGACGATGATCACCGTGTCGGCGTTGGTCAGCAGGAAAGTCGCATCGTCAGCCGAGCCGGATTTCACTGGGCGGGCTTCTTTGGAGCCTGCCGGGCCTGCGGCATCCGCGGTGTTGCCGAAACCGCCAAGCAGCACGTTGAAGAACGAACGGTTCATCGCCTTGCACATGATGTACGACAGGATCGCACCGCTCGAACCTACCAACGAACCGGCAATGATCAGCATCGAGTTGTTCAGAGAGAAGCCAATACCCGCTGCGGCCCAACCGGAATAGCTGTTGAGCATCGAGACCACCACCGGCATGTCGGCGCCACCGATCGGGATGATGATCAGCACACCCAGCACGAACGCCAGGGCCAGCATCAAGGCGAACGCGCCCAGGTTGCCGGTGAACATAAAGGTCAAGCCCAGGCCCAGTGTGGCCAGGCCCAAAATCAGGTTCAACTTGTGCTGGCCACCAAACTGTACTGGTGCGCCCTGGAACAGACGGAACTTGTACTTGCCCGAGAGCTTGCCGAAAGCGATCACCGAGCCGGAGAAGGTGATTGCACCAATGGCCGCGCCGAGGAACAGCTCCAGACGGTTACCGGCCGGAATCGAATCGCCCAACTGCTTGACGATACCCAGGGACTGCGGCTCGACTACCGCCGCGATGGCAATGAACACCGCCGCCAGGCCGATCATGCTGTGCATGAACGCCACCAGCTCCGGCATCTTGGTCATCTCGACACGCTTGGCCATGATCGAGCCGGCGGTGCCGCCGATCAGCAGGCCGACGATGACGTAGCCGATGCCGGCAGTGGCCAGCTCAGCCCCGAGCTTATAGATAAGGCCTACGGTGGTGAGCACCGCCAGCGCCATGCCGAGCATGCCGAACAGGTTCCCACGGCGAGAGGTGGTGGGGTGCGACAGGCCTTTGAGGGCCTGGATGAAGCAGATCGACGCGATCAGGTAGAGCGTCGTTACCAGGTTCATGCTCATTACTTGGGCGCCTCTTCTTTTACGGCTTTCGGGGCCTTTTTCTTGAACATCTCAAGCATGCGGCGCGTCACCAGGAAGCCACCGAATACGTTGACCGCGGCCAGTGCCACGGCGAGGGTGCCCATGGTTTTGCCCAGAGGCGTTACGGTCAGCGCGGCGGCGAGCATGGCGCCGACGATCACGATCGCCGAAATGGCGTTGGTCACCGCCATCAATGGCGTGTGCAGCGCAGGTGTAACGTTCCAGACCACGTGATAACCGACATAAATTGCCAGCACAAAGATGATCAGGTTGTAGATACCGGGGGAGATAAGCTCTTCCATTGTCTGAATCCCTGCTTAGGCGTTTTTACGGATGACTTGGCCGTCGCGGCACATCAGGCACGCGGCGACGATGTCGTCTTCCAGGTTCACGTCGAACTGACCTTCCTTGGTGAAGACCAGCTTCAGGAAGTCCAGCAGGTTGCGGGCGTATAGCGCCGAAGCGTCGGCCGCGACCTCACCGGCCAGGTTGGTCGGGCCGCAAATGGTCACGCCATTCGCGATCACGACCTGGTCGGCCACGGTCAATGGGCAGTTACCGCCCTGGGCTGCCGCGAGGTCGATGACCACCGAGCCCGGTTTCATCTGCGCGACGGTTTCGGCGCTCAGCAGCGTCGGAGCCTTGCGTCCCGGGATCAATGCGGTGGTTATGACGATGTCTGCCTGCTTGGCGCGCTCGTGCACGGCCTGGGCCTGGCGCTGCATCCAGCTGGCTGGCATGGGCCGGGCATAACCGCCCACGCCGACAGCGCATTCACGCTCTTCGTCGGTTTCATAAGGCACGTCGACGAACTTGGCGCCGAGGGATTCGATTTGTTCCTTCACTGCCGGACGCACATCCGAAGCCTCGATCACAGCGCCCAGGCGCTTGGCCGTGGCAATCGCCTGCAACCCGGCCACGCCCGCACCGAGAATCAGCACGCGCGCCGCTTTCACGGTGCCTGCGGCGGTCATCAGCATCGGCATGAAGCGCGGGTAGTAATGGGCGGCCAGCAGCACGGCTTTATAGCCGGCAATGTTCGCTTGAGACGACAGCACATCCAGGCTCTGGGCACGGGAGGTCCGTGGCGCGGCCTCAAGGGCGAAAGCGGTAATGCCGCGTTCGGCCAACTTGGCGATGGTTTCGTTGTTGAACGGATTGAGCATGCCCACCAGAACGGTGCCGCTCTTGATCAGCGTCAGTTCGCTGTCGCTGGGGGCGACCACCTTGAGGATCAGTTCGGCCCCGAATGCATCATTGGCACTGCCAATGGTTGCGCCCGCTGCCTCATAGGCACTGTCGATAACGCTGGCCTTGATGCCGGCGCCGCTTTGAACAGTGACTTCATGGCCTTGGCCGATCAGCTTCTTGATGGTTTCCGGGGTAGCAGCAACCCGTGTTTCACCCGTTTGGGTTTCGAGGGGAACACCAATGTGCACGTCAAATCTCCTGCGTGATCTTATTGAGTAAACCCAGGCACTTCGGATGGTGCGGCTGGGGCGGCCGATCAGCACGATCCCGCCAAACCAGGCGGGGCGCGGCATTTTGCAGGCGAAAATTCAGCCCTTCAAGGGATTATGACGGGTGACGGAAAATTAACTACAAGTCACCCTGTGACCGAATGTCGCAATTATCGATCGGAGCCCTTTGTAGGCGGTGCTTTCCAGGGATTCAGGTTCAAATTGACAATTTTTCCCATCGGCCAGATGAATAGGCCCCGATGCGCTACGGAATATGGCTCAAAGCCATGTATTTAAACGCTTTGGAGACTAATGCACGGGTTTCATAACAGATTGACTGAATGCGACATAAACTTATATCTGTAGCGTCATATGTTAGTTTACTACCTAACTCCTTTTTAGGTTTTTCGTTATTAATCAAGATGATAGTTGTTTGCTTGCTTCACAAGCCAATCGCGAAAAGCTCGAAGAGAGGCGGATTCGACCTTTCGCTCCGGAATCATCAGGTAGTACGCCTTGATGCTCGATAACGCGCTACGGTTGGCCACGACCAGTCGTTGCTCTGCCAGCTCGCGCTGAATCAAGAAGGGCGGAATCAGCGCAATCCCCATGTCGTGCATGGCCGCTTGGGCAAGCATGGAGAATAGTTCATAACGTGGGCCTGTCAGGTCTCGTGCAATGTTCAGGTTCTGGGCGTTGAACCACTGGCGCCACGCATACGGACGAGTGGTTTGCTGGAGCAAGGGCAATTCGGCGATGGCCTCTGGTGCCAGGCTCGTCCGGTCTCCCAATAAGGTAGGGCTGCATACCGGCATCGGATTTTCGCCCATCAGTTTGTGGGATTCGGTACCGGACCAGTCCGCATCACCAAAATAGATGGCGGCATCAAACTCTGTGTCCGCAAAGAGAAAGGGTCGTGTGCGGTTGGTCAGGTTGACGGTGACTTCCGGATGCTGCAGCTGGAAATCCTTGAGGCGGGGTAGCAGCCATTGAGTGCCAAAGGTTGGGACCACGGCCAGTTCGATCACGTTCGCACCGGTATGCCCCATCACTGAAAGAGCGTCGCGCTCGACGGCATCCAGTTGAGTGGCAACTCGGCGGCTGTAGGAAAGGCCGGCTTCAGTCAGCTTGACGCCTCGACGTGAGCGTCGGAAAAGCTCCACGCTGAGAAAGTCTTCCAGGCTGGCGATTTGTCGGCAGATAGCGCCCTGCGTAAGAGAAAGCTCGTGTGCCGCCTTGGTGAAGCTCTCATGACGTGCGGCAGCCTCGAAACTGATCAGGGCGGTGGTGCTGGGGATTTTACGGCGCATGTACGCAAGCCTCACTCAATATCGACATAAACGGGGTTTATGGCGTTTACGGAGTGAGAAATTAGCACAAGATAGTGCGCAATCCTCGTTTGCCCTTGTAGGAAAGCGCGCCTAGGATCAATCCACGATTTTCATTTAATTGGCGAGGACTCTTTCATGGCCGGTAAAGCGAGCTTCAACTGGATCGATCCATTGTTGCTGGATCAGCAGCTCACCGAAGAAGAACGCATGATCCGCGACACTGCCGAGCAGTTCGCCCAGCAGAAGCTCGCGCCGCGGGTGCTGGAAGCGTTTCGCCATGAGAAGACCGACCCGGCGATTTTTCGCGAGATGGGTGAGGTGGGCCTGCTGGGGGCAACCATTCCTGAGCAGTACGGCGGCAGTGGGCTGAATTACGTCAGCTATGGCCTGATCGCTCGTGAAGTGGAGCGCGTCGATTCCGGTTATCGCTCGATGATGAGCGTGCAGTCGTCGCTGGTCATGGTGCCGATCAATGAATTCGGTACCGAGGCGCAAAAACAGAAGTATCTGCCAAAGCTGGCGTCTGGTGAATGGATCGGTTGCTTTGGTCTGACTGAGCCGAACCATGGTTCCGACCCGGGCGCGATGATTACTCGTGCACGCAAAGTGGAAGGCGGCTACAGCCTGACGGGTAGCAAAATGTGGATTACCAACAGTCCGATCGCCGACGTCTTTGTCGTCTGGGGTAAGGACGACGCTGGCGATATCCGCGGCTTCGTTCTCGAGAAGGGTTGGAAGGGCCTGAGTGCGCCGGCTATTCATGGCAAGGTCGGCCTGCGCGCCTCCATCACTGGTGAAATCGTGATGGACAACGTATTCGTTCCGGAAGAGAACATTTTTCCCGATGTCCGCGGCCTGAAGGGCCCGTTTACTTGCCTGAACTCGGCGCGTTATGGCATCTCCTGGGGCGCCTTGGGGGCGGCTGAGTTCTGCTGGCATACCGCCCGCCAGTACACGCTGGACCGACAGCAGTTTGGGCGTCCGCTGGCTGCCAATCAGTTGATCCAGAAGAAGCTGGCCGACATGCAGACCGAAATCACGCTGGCCTTGCAGGGATGCCTGCGTCTGGGGCGTATGAAAGATGAAGGCACGGCGGCGGTCGAGATCACCTCGATCATGAAGCGCAACTCCTGCGGCAAATCTCTGGATATCGCTCGCATGGCGAGGGACATGCTGGGCGGCAATGGTATTTCCGATGAGTTCGGCATCGCTCGTCATCTCGTGAACCTGGAAGTCGTAAACACCTACGAAGGTACCCACGACGTTCATGCGCTGATCCTGGGGCGTGCGCAAACCGGTATCCAGGCGTTCTATTAATAGGAGAACGTTCATGGGCGCGCTTTCGCATCTGCGGGTGTTGGATTTATCGAGGGTCCTGGCCGGGCCGTGGGCCGGACAGATCCTGGCGGACCTGGGGGCTGATGTCATCAAGGTCGAGCGCCCCGGCAACGGTGACGACACGCGTGCCTGGGGGCCGCCTTTCCTGAAGGATGCTCGAGGCGATAACACGACCGAGGCTGCTTATTATCTGTCGGCCAATCGCAACAAGCAGTCGGTGACCATTGATTTCACGCGCCCAGAGGGGCAGCGGCTGGTGCGAGAGCTGGCGGCCAAATCCGACATTCTGATCGAGAACTTCAAGGTTGGCGGGCTGGCGGCCTATGGTCTGGACTACGAGTCGCTAAAGGCGATCAATCCGCAATTGATCTATTGCTCAATTACCGGTTTTGGCCAAACCGGCCCTTATGCCAAGCGCGCCGGGTATGACTTCATGATTCAGGGGCTGGGGGGCTTGATGAGCCTGACCGGCCGCCCTGAGGGCGATCAGGGTGCGGGGCCGGTGAAGGTGGGGGTCGCGCTGACGGATATCCTCACGGGGCTGTATTCGACTGCTGCTATTTTAGCGGCACTGGCGCATCGTGATCATGCCGGCGGCGGGCAGCACATCGATATGGCCTTGCTGGATGTTCAAGTGGCCTGCCTGGCCAATCAGGCGATGAATTACCTGGCCACAGGTAATGCGCCGAAGCGGTTGGGCAATGCTCATCCGAATATCGTGCCTTATCAGGATTTTCCTACGGCCGATGGCGATTTCATCCTTACGGTGGGTAATGACGGCCAGTTCCGAAAATTCGCTGAGGTTGCCGGCCAACCTCAGTGGGCTGATGACCCGCGTTTTGCCACAAACAAGCTGCGGGTGGCGAATCGGGCGGTGTTGATTCCGTTGATTCGCCAGGCGACGGTGTTCAAGACTACTGCTGAGTGGGTGGCTCAATTGGAGCAGGCGGGCGTGCCGTGTGGGCCAATCAACGACCTTGCCCAGGTGTTTGCCGATCCTCAGGTGCAGGCGCGTGGATTGGCGATGGAGCTGCCTCACGTACTGGCTGGTAGTGTGCCGCAGGTGGCCAGTCCGATTCGACTCTCCGAGACGCCGGTGGAATATCGCAATGCGCCTCCTTTATTGGGTGAGCATACGCTGGAGGTCTTGCAGCGAGTGTTGGGGCTGGACGAAGCCGCGGTGGCGGCGTTCAGGGAGGCGGGGGTCCTATGAGTCTTCTCTTCTATATAGAGGGCGGTTCTTAAGGGCGAAAGCAGCGGTTTTGCCAGTGTTACGCAACTTATTGATAGGAAAGCGTAATTAGGGGTTGACGGCAGATTCTGGAAGTCTATAATTCGCCCCACTTCCGGCGCAGTCGAAACGGAAAACTCCTTGAGATTCAATGAGTTAAGTAGGTTTCGAGGGTGTTGGGCTTCAGATCATCGAAGTCCGGAAGGAGCAGGTAGAGCAGCGTAGTTTGGCTCTATCGGCGGTTCGATCTTCTCGGTCGAAAGCGGTGAAAAAGAGGTGTTGACAGCAGCGAGTAACGCTGTAGAATTCGCCTCCCGCTAACGAGAGATCGAAAGCGCAAGTGGTTGAAGTTGAAAAGGAAACTTTGAAAACTTCTGAAAATAACCGCTTGACAGATACACGGGGCGCTGTAGAATGCGCGCCTCGGTTGAGACGAAAGACTCAGCCAACCGCTCTTTAACAACTGAATCAAGCAATTCGTGTGGGTGCTTGTGGAGTCAGACTGCTAGTCAACAGATTATCAGCATCACAAGTTACTCCGCGAGAAATCAAAGATGTAACCAACGATTGCTGAGCCAAGTTTAGGGTTTTCTCAAAACCCAAAGATGTTTGAACTGAAGAGTTTGATCATGGCTCAGATTGAACGCTGGCGGCAGGCCTAACACATGCAAGTCGAGCGGTAGAGAGGTGCTTGCACCTCTTGAGAGCGGCGGACGGGTGAGTAATGCCTAGGAATCTGCCTGGTAGTGGGGGATAACGCTCGGAAACGGACGCTAATACCGCATACGTCCTACGGGAGAAAGCAGGGGACCTTCGGGCCTTGCGCTATCAGATGAGCCTAGGTCGGATTAGCTAGTTGGTGGGGTAATGGCTCACCAAGGCGACGATCCGTAACTGGTCTGAGAGGATGATCAGTCACACTGGAACTGAGACACGGTCCAGACTCCTACGGGAGGCAGCAGTGGGGAATATTGGACAATGGGCGAAAGCCTGATCCAGCCATGCCGCGTGTGTGAAGAAGGTCTTCGGATTGTAAAGCACTTTAAGTTGGGAGGAAGGGCATTAACCTAATACGTTAGTGTTTTGACGTTACCGACAGAATAAGCACCGGCTAACTCTGTGCCAGCAGCCGCGGTAATACAGAGGGTGCAAGCGTTAATCGGAATTACTGGGCGTAAAGCGCGCGTAGGTGGTTCGTTAAGTTGGATGTGAAATCCCCGGGCTCAACCTGGGAACTGCATTCAAAACTGTCGAGCTAGAGTATGGTAGAGGGTGGTGGAATTTCCTGTGTAGCGGTGAAATGCGTAGATATAGGAAGGAACACCAGTGGCGAAGGCGACCACCTGGACTGATACTGACACTGAGGTGCGAAAGCGTGGGGAGCAAACAGGATTAGATACCCTGGTAGTCCACGCCGTAAACGATGTCAACTAGCCGTTGGGAGCCTTGAGCTCTTAGTGGCGCAGCTAACGCATTAAGTTGACCGCCTGGGGAGTACGGCCGCAAGGTTAAAACTCAAATGAATTGACGGGGGCCCGCACAAGCGGTGGAGCATGTGGTTTAATTCGAAGCAACGCGAAGAACCTTACCAGGCCTTGACATCCAATGAACTTTCCAGAGATGGATTGGTGCCTTCGGGAACATTGAGACAGGTGCTGCATGGCTGTCGTCAGCTCGTGTCGTGAGATGTTGGGTTAAGTCCCGTAACGAGCGCAACCCTTGTCCTTAGTTACCAGCACGTTATGGTGGGCACTCTAAGGAGACTGCCGGTGACAAACCGGAGGAAGGTGGGGATGACGTCAAGTCATCATGGCCCTTACGGCCTGGGCTACACACGTGCTACAATGGTCGGTACAGAGGGTTGCCAAGCCGCGAGGTGGAGCTAATCCCACAAAACCGATCGTAGTCCGGATCGCAGTCTGCAACTCGACTGCGTGAAGTCGGAATCGCTAGTAATCGCGAATCAGAATGTCGCGGTGAATACGTTCCCGGGCCTTGTACACACCGCCCGTCACACCATGGGAGTGGGTTGCACCAGAAGTAGCTAGTCTAACCTTCGGGAGGACGGTTACCACGGTGTGATTCATGACTGGGGTGAAGTCGTAACAAGGTAGCCGTAGGGGAACCTGCGGCTGGATCACCTCCTTAATCGACGACCGCAGCTGCTCCATGAGCTCCCACACGAATTGCTTGATTCATTGAAGAAGACGAAAGAAGCAGCCCGAAATTGGGTCTGTAGCTCAGTTGGTTAGAGCGCACCCCTGATAAGGGTGAGGTCGGCAGTTCGAATCTGCCCAGACCCACCAATTTTGTGTGGGAAACGCCTGTAGAAATACGGGGCCATAGCTCAGCTGGGAGAGCGCCTGCCTTGCACGCAGGAGGTCAGCGGTTCGATCCCGCTTGGCTCCACCACTACTGCTTCGATTGTATAAAGCTTAGAAATGAGCATTCCATCGGTTCGATGGTGAATGTTGATTTCTAGTCTTTGACTAGTTCGTTCTTTAAAAATTTGGGTATGTGATAGAAAGATAGACTGAACGTTACTTTCACTGGTAACGGATCAGGCTAAGGTAAAATTTGTGAGTGGCTCAATGAGCGTGATCGAATTTTCGGCGAATGTCGTCTTCACAGTATAACCAGATTGCTTGGGGTTATATGGTCAAGTGAAGAAGCGCATACGGTGGATGCCTTGGCAGTCAGAGGCGATGAAAGACGTGGTAGCCTGCGAAAAGCTTCGGGGAGTCGGCAAACAGACTTTGATCCGGAGATGTCTGAATGGGGGAACCCAGCCAT
This sequence comes from Pseudomonas sp. St316, assembly GCF_018325905.1. Classification (NCBI taxonomy): domain Bacteria; kingdom Pseudomonadati; phylum Pseudomonadota; class Gammaproteobacteria; order Pseudomonadales; family Pseudomonadaceae; genus Pseudomonas; species Pseudomonas sp. St316. The sequence goes on from NZ_AP021901.1 coordinate 234,244, forward strand.
CATAAGATGGTTATCTTGTACTGAATACATAGGTGCAAGAGGCGAACCAGGGGAACTGAAACATCTAAGTACCCTGAGGAAAAGAAATCAACCGAGATTCCCTTAGTAGTGGCGAGCGAACGGGGACTAGCCCTTAAGCTTCTTTGATTTTAGCGGAACGCTCTGGAAAGTGCGGCCATAGTGGGTGATAGCCCTGTACGCGAAAGGATCTTAGAAGTGAAATCGAGTAGGACGGAGCACGAGAAACTTTGTCTGAATATGGGGGGACCATCCTCCAAGGCTAAATACTACTGACTGACCGATAGTGAACTAGTACCGTGAGGGAAAGGCGAAAAGAACCCCGGAGAGGGGAGTGAAATAGATCCTGAAACCGTATGCGTACAAGCAGTGGGAGCCCACTTTGTTGGGTGACTGCGTACCTTTTGTATAATGGGTCAGCGACTTATTTTCAGTGGCGAGCTTAACCGAATAGGGGAGGCGTAGCGAAAGCGAGTCTTAATAGGGCGTCTAGTCGCTGGGAATAGACCCGAAACCGGGCGATCTATCCATGGGCAGGTTGAAGGTTGGGTAACACTAACTGGAGGACCGAACCGACTACCGTTGAAAAGTTAGCGGATGACCTGTGGATCGGAGTGAAAGGCTAATCAAGCTCGGAGATAGCTGGTTCTCCTCGAAAGCTATTTAGGTAGCGCCTCATGTATCACTGTAGGGGGTAGAGCACTGTTTCGGCTAGGGGGTCATCCCGACTTACCAAACCGATGCAAACTCCGAATACCTACAAGTGCCGAGCATGGGAGACACACGGCGGGTGCTAACGTCCGTCGTGAAAAGGGAAACAACCCAGACCGTCAGCTAAGGTCCCAAAGTTATGGTTAAGTGGGAAACGATGTGGGAAGGCTTAGACAGCTAGGAGGTTGGCTTAGAAGCAGCCACCCTTTAAAGAAAGCGTAATAGCTCACTAGTCGAGTCGGCCTGCGCGGAAGATGTAACGGGGCTCAAACCATACACCGAAGCTACGGGTATCACGTAAGTGATGCGGTAGAGGAGCGTTCTGTAAGCCTGTGAAGGTGAGTTGAGAAGCTTGCTGGAGGTATCAGAAGTGCGAATGCTGACATGAGTAACGACAATGGGTGTGAAAAACACCCACGCCGAAAGACCAAGGTTTCCTGCGCAACGTTAATCGACGCAGGGTTAGTCGGTCCCTAAGGCGAGGCTGAAAAGCGTAGTCGATGGAAAACAGGTTAATATTCCTGTACTTCTGGTTATTGCGATGGAGGGACGGAGAAGGCTAGGCCAGCTTGGCGTTGGTTGTCCAAGTTTAAGGTGGTAGGCTGGAATCTTAGGTAAATCCGGGATTCTAAGGCCGAGAGCTGATGACGAGTTACCCTTTGGGTGACGAAGTGGTTGATGCCATGCTTCCAAGAAAAGCTTCTAAGCTTCAGGTAACCAGGAACCGTACCCCAAACCGACACAGGTGGTTGGGTAGAGAATACCAAGGCGCTTGAGAGAACTCGGGTGAAGGAACTAGGCAAAATGGCACCGTAACTTCGGGAGAAGGTGCGCCGGTGAGGGTGAAGCACTTGCTGCGTAAGCCCACGCCGGTCGAAGATACCAGGCCGCTGCGACTGTTTATTAAAAACACAGCACTCTGCAAACACGAAAGTGGACGTATAGGGTGTGACGCCTGCCCGGTGCCGGAAGGTTAATTGATGGGGTTAGCTAACGCGAAGCTCTTGATCGAAGCCCCGGTAAACGGCGGCCGTAACTATAACGGTCCTAAGGTAGCGAAATTCCTTGTCGGGTAAGTTCCGACCTGCACGAATGGCGTAACGATGGCGGCGCTGTCTCCACCCGAGACTCAGTGAAATTGAAATCGCTGTGAAGATGCAGTGTATCCGCGGCTAGACGGAAAGACCCCGTGAACCTTTACTATAGCTTTGCACTGGACTTTGAATTTGCTTGTGTAGGATAGGTGGGAGGCTTTGAAGCGTGGACGCCAGTTCGCGTGGAGCCAACCTTGAAATACCACCCTGGCAACTTTGAGGTTCTAACTCAGGTCCGTTATCCGGATCGAGGACAGTGTATGGTGGGTAGTTTGACTGGGGCGGTCTCCTCCTAAAGAGTAACGGAGGAGTACGAAGGTGCGCTCAGACCGGTCGGAAATCGGTCGTAGAGTATAAAGGCAAAAGCGCGCTTGACTGCGAGACAGACACGTCGAGCAGGTACGAAAGTAGGTCTTAGTGATCCGGTGGTTCTGTATGGAAGGGCCATCGCTCAACGGATAAAAGGTACTCCGGGGATAACAGGCTGATACCGCCCAAGAGTTCATATCGACGGCGGTGTTTGGCACCTCGATGTCGGCTCATCACATCCTGGGGCTGAAGCCGGTCCCAAGGGTATGGCTGTTCGCCATTTAAAGTGGTACGCGAGCTGGGTTTAGAACGTCGTGAGACAGTTCGGTCCCTATCTGCCGTGGACGTTTGAGATTTGAGAGGGGCTGCTCCTAGTACGAGAGGACCGGAGTGGACGAACCTCTGGTGTTCCGGTTGTCACGCCAGTGGCATTGCCGGGTAGCTATGTTCGGGAAAGATAACCGCTGAAAGCATCTAAGCGGGAAACTTGCCTCAAGATGAGATCTCACTGGGACCTTGAGTCCCCTGAAGGGCCGTCGAAGACTACGACGTTGATAGGCAGGGTGTGTAAGCGCTGTGAGGCGTTGAGCTAACCTGTACTAATTGCCCGTGAGGCTTGACCATATAACACCCAAGCAATTTGTGAACTCGAAAGAGGCCAGATTGCGGTGTGTGAAGACGAAACGAACCGAAAGTTCGAGAGACTCGACAGCAACACACAAATCTATCGCATACCCATTCGCTGGCACGTGACCGCAAGGCACGCACCGGCTACCGAATTTCTTGACGACCATAGAGCATTGGAACCACCTGATCCCATCCCGAACTCAGCAGTGAAACGATGCATCGCCGATGGTAGTGTGGGGTTTCCCCATGTGAGAGTAGGTCATCGTCAAGATTAAATTCCGAAACCCCAATTGCGAAAGCAATTGGGGTTTTGTTTTTAGTAGAAGTCATCGATTTTACCGAGACGTTGTTGTTGAACGGCTCGGTCACAGAATTTCTTGACGACCATAGAGCATTGGAACCACCTGATCCCATCCCGAACTCAGTAGTGAAACGATGCATCGCCGATGGTAGTGTGGGGTTTCCCCATGTGAGAGTAGGTCATCGTCAAGATTGAATTCCCAGAACCCCTGTCTGCCTCAGCAGCCAGGGGTTTTGTCGTTTTGGGCCGGTAATCGGATCGAGCCCAATGCCCCGGCAAACCCCCTGCGCCGTTGCTATGCTGTGAGAGTCGGGCCCTGGCGACCAAAAAGGCCCGCGACGTCACTGGTCATGGGGATTCCAATAATGAAAAACCCTTATGCTCCCGGCTTCTGGTGCGCCATTGCGGCCTTGCTGCTGCTTTCGGCCACTTATTTCTATGGCGTCATGCTGACTCACCAGATCGACAAAGCCCTGTTGTTCCTCGATAGCGCCGCGGCGTTGATCGGCGTGATATCTATTGCAATCGTGGCCTGGGCATCGCTTCAGGGGCAGCGCATCAAGAAAAAACACCTCGAACAAGGCAAGACACTGGTGCTGATTTGGGACACCAAGGTTGCCCTGCGACGTGTCGAAACGGTGTTTGACCGTTATTTCTGGGGCAGTTATTGGCAGCCTGGCCGCACGTTCCAGGAAGTCATGGGGGAGCTCACCGGAACCCCGCTGGAAAAAAGCCTGGAAGCCCTGAAAACCCAATGTGCTGCCCTGGACAAGCAAGTCACCCAGGACGGCTGGCATTGGCTCAACAACGCCCGAGAGTTGTGTGACGTGGCTAACGCCATGGCCCGTGAGCGCTATCAACTGGACTTCTGCGATTCACGCGCAGACTCATCATCGGGCGCGGCAGTGATCAATCGCGATTTTGAAGTGCTGGTGTACACCTGGACGGCCCGTCTCAAGACTTTCGACCATCAGCTCGACGAGATCGAAGTCCAATATTCGTAGACCACCTCGCAAGAAAACGTTTTTACCCCTTTAAACATTGGGCCCGCAAGGGTGCCTGATGGTAATCTCCCCTCCTCTTTTACGGCGTCGAGCCACACCCTTTGCGGGTCAGGGAAGGCGACGGCTTTGTTCAACCATGGATATCGATCGGGTCACTCATGAATAAATCAGCAAGCATACTTCTGGGAATCGTTGTGGCTGTCGGTGCTGTCAGCGCAGGCGGCGCCTGGTACACCGGGACCAAACTCGAAGGCGTGTTGACGAACGCTATTGCCGATAGCAACAAGCAGATGCAGACAGCCTTGGCCGGGTCTAACAGCACCGCCACCCTGGAGCTGGTCTCCATGGACCGTGGGACGTTCAGCAGCACCGCCCACTACCGCCTCAAGGGCGAGGGCGAGATCTTCGGTGGCGAGCCGGTTGAGCTGCTCTTCGTCGACCAGATCGAGCACGGACCACTGCCATTTTCGCGCTTGATAACGCTCAAATGGCTGCCGGTCATGGCCACCAGTCACACCGCGCTTGAGCGCAATCCGCTGACTGACAAGTGGTTTGCCGCCACCAAGGATCAATCGCCGCTCAAAGGTGTAGTCAACCTGGGTTACGACCAATCCATCAATGGCACCTACGAGCTGCTGCCCGTGGATACCAAGCTGGATGAGCAATCCCAGCTCACTTTCTCCGGTCTTAAAATCGACTTGGCCGCCAGCGCCCAGGCCCAGAAGGTCAAGGCCGACGGCTACATGGACAGCTTCAAGCTGACCACCGTTGCCGAAGACCAGACGCGGGTGCAGGTTGAGCTGAACGGCCTGACATTGGCCAGCAACCTGAGCAAAAGCTCCTACGGTTACTACATGGGTGACAACACCCTGCTGATGAGCAGCACCAAGGCCACTTTTGGTGAGCCCAAGTCGGTGCTGGGCCTGAAGAACTTCGAGATGAAGAACAGCAGCACCGAAAGCGGTACCAGCGCTTCGGGGCGTGCCGATTACAAGATCGGTGAGTTGTCGTTCAACGACAAGACCATTGGTTCGGCGCAGATGGCAGTCAGCCTGAAGAACCTGGACATCCCGGCCACCATGTCGCTGATGCAGATTTACCAGACCAAGCTGCAACCCTACGAAAAAGCGGCTGCCGAGGCCGCAGCTGCCGGTGAGCCGGCGCCAGAGCTGAGCCTGACCGAAGCTGAAGAAGCGCAGGTCAAGGCTGATCTGGAGAAACTCCTGGCCGGCGCCCCGCAAGTGGCGTTGGAAAACCTGTCGTTCAGCACCGCCAATGGTGAGAGCCGCGCCAACCTGATCGTTGATCTGGCCAAGCCGCAGTCCATGGACCTGCCACCGGATGAATTGGGCCGTCAGTTGCTCGCCCTGCTGGATTTCAACGTCAAGGTTTCCAAGCCGATGCTGGTGGACCTGATGACCGTGCAGGCACAGATGGAAGGCCAGACGGATGCCAAGTTGATCGCCGATCAGGCCACGGCCACCAGCGATATGTTCAGCGCCATGGCGGTCGGTTCGGAACTGGCAACGCTTGAAGGCAACGATGTTGTCACCAAGCTGCACTACGCCAACAATCAGGTCGATTTCAACGGCCAGAAGATGACCGTCGAGCAATTCACGGCATTCGTGATGAGCAAGCTGGGTGGTGGCGTCGCCGTCCAGTAACGCGTTCGGCAACACCCCAAACCCGGCCCGTGCATGACGCATGGGCCGGGTTTTTTTACGCCTGTCGATCAGCCCTGCGCCGAAATCTGTAGCGATTCTGAAGAATTGTGGCGTTCCTGAAGATGACCCGCCTGAGAGTGCAAGACTAGGCCCATTAGAGCTTGGCTGGATTCCTTTGATCCGGCTTCCTGTTTGATGGGCAAGGGGGCACTGCGACCCGGCTGGCCATGTAAGGATGCTGACGAATGCCGCGTACTGTGGGTCCTTTTATTCAACGTGGTTTACGCCCGTTGTTTCGCGTCGCGCTGTGCAGCCAATTGTGCTGGCCGATGCTGGCGTTTGCCGATACCGCCTATGACCAAATGGTGCTCGACGCCCGTGCAGGCCATTACACGCCTGCGCTGACCGCGTTGCGCCAGGTGCCGGCTGGCCAGGCCAGCACTGCGCAGATCAGCGACCACCTGCAGATCGCCAGTTGGGCCGGCCTCGACGCCGAGGTGGTGACGGTCTATGAGACCCAGGGCCGCAATCGAGTGCTGCCTGTCCAGGCGCTGACCGCTACGGCTCGCGCCTATCGAAACCTCAAGCGTTGGGATCCGGCGGCCGAGCTGTACCGCCAGGCCTTGGTGATTGATCCCCAGAACCCCGACCTGCAACTCGGCCTGGCCTTGACCCAGGCCGATGGCGGTCAGCCCGACGAAGCCGTCACCCGCGCCAAGGCCATGGTCGCCGCCAAACCGACAGACCCAATGCGTCGACTGGCGCTGGGTTATGCCCTGACCCGCGCCAACAACCCCCACGAAGCGCTGTTCGAATACGACCAGGCCTTCACCCGCGCGGGCAACAGCCCAGAGATTGCACGCGAATACATCTATGCCCTCCAACGCGCGCGGCTGCCCGAGCCGGCGCTGCGCCTGGCACGTCTGCAGCCGGGGCTGATCGATCGTGGTGTGCAGCGCCGCCTGGAAGGCGACGTAGCCGCCGAACGGGTGCGTCTGGCGGACATGACCAGTCGCGGTGAGCAGGAACGCTTCGTCATTGCCGACCGCGCCCTGGCCGACTACGACAAGCTGCTCGCCACCTGGACTCCGGTGGCCGAGGCCCATGACGACGTACTCCGTTGGCGCATCGATCGCATGGGCGCTCTCAATGCCCGCGCCCGTCGCGCTGAAGTGATTGCCCAATACCAGAAGCTGATCGCAGAGGGCGTGAGCATTCCTACCTATGCCCTGCGTTGGGTGGCTTCTTCCTATCTGGAACAACGTGAACCGGAAATCGCCGTCGGGCTGTACCGCCAGATACTGGCGGCGCCGGATGCCGATCCTGCGGAGCGCTTTGAGGACAGCACTGCGCTCTACTACGCGTTGCTGGAAAGTGAAAAATCCGAAGAGGCCCGTGCACTGGCTGAGGACATGGCGAAAGCCCAGCACCCGCGCATCGAACTCAAGGGCTTGCCGATCGGCAACCCCAACGATGAGTGGATGGACGCCCAGCAACTCGCCGCCCAGGCAGGCACTTATGGCGCCGACCTGCCTTCTGCCGAAGCGCGCCTGGACACCCTGGTCAGCCAAGGCCCCGGCAACACCGGCATGCGCCTGGCCCAGGCCGATCTGTACCAGGCCCGTGACTGGCCGCGCCGTTCGGAAAACCTGCTCAAGGAAGTCGAGGCCACGATCCCGCGCAACCCTGACCTGGAAATCGCCCAGGCCCGCGCAGCCATGGATTTGCAGGAATGGCGGCAGATGGATGCACTGACCGACGACGTGGTCGCCCGCTATCCGGAAAACGCCCATGTCAAACGCCTGCAACGCCAGCGCGACGTACACGACATGGCCGAACTGCGTATCGAGGCCTACACCGGCAAGAGCTATGGCGGTGGCAACGGTGATGCCGGGGCAGTGACCGGCAGCCGGGACTTTGGCATCGAAACCCTGCTCTACAGCCCGCCCATCGATGAAGACTGGCGGCTGTTCGGCGGTGCCGGCTACGCCACCGGTGATTTCGAGGAAGGCACCGGCCATCACCGCTGGCAGCGCCTGGGCGTGGAGCGTCGCACCCGGGACATGACGCTGGAGGCCGAGGTCTCCAATCATTCCTATGGCTCCGGCGACAAGCAAGGTGCGCGCCTGGCCGTGGCCCGGGACATCGACGATCACTGGCAGTACGGCGGCAGCCTGGATTATCTCTCGGCCAATACCCCGTTGCGGGCGCTCAACAGCGGCATTCGCTCTAACGGCGGTAGCGGTTTCGTACGCTGGCGGGCCAATGAAAGCCGCGAGTGGCGACTGGCTGTCAGCCCGTCCCATTTCAGCGATGGCAACAACCGCCTCGAAACCCAACTGACCGGTCGCGAAGGCATCTACAGCACACCGCGCGTGCAAGTGGAGCTGGGTCTGGACGTGGGTGCCAGCCGTAACAGCGGCTCCAACGAAGTGCCCTATTTCAATCCGAAATCGGACTTCAGCGTCATGCCGACCGTGAGCGTCAATCACGTGTTGCACCGCCGCTACGAGACCACGTGGAGCCAGCAGTTCCAGGTCGGTGCCGGTACCTACAGCCAGCGAGACTACAACACAGCGGCCGTGGGATTGCTCAGCTACGGCCAGCGTTTCATCTGGAACGACGTGCTGGAGGCCGGTGCGGCGCTGAGCTGGCTCAACCGCCCCTACGACGGCGATCGCGAAAGCGATCTGCGCCTGCTTGTCGACCTCACTTATCGCTTCTAGAAGAGTTTGAAGATGCCTGTCATTTCGCGATTCATCCTTCTGCTGGGGGTCTTGCTGATCAGCGCTTGTGCCCAGCAAGCCCCGGCGTTTACGCCGCCCTCACAGCGCCCGCTGGCGGCCAATGACGCCCCGTGGCCGAAGAACCATGTGCTGGGCATCGCCTACCACGATGTCGACGACCGCGACCCGGACCAGGCGCTGGTCGCCGTGCGTACCGAACGCCTGATCGAACAACTGGCGTGGCTGCGGGAAAACAACTACCAGCCGGTCACGGTGGATCAGATCATCACGGCCCGCAATGGCGGCCCGCAACTGCCACCGCGTGCGGTGCTGTTGAGTTTCGACGACGGCTACGCAAGCTTCTACACCCGCGTCATGCCCATCCTGCGTGCCTATAACTGGCCGGCGATCCTCGCCCCGGTCGGCAGTTGGGTGGATACACCGCTCAATCAAACGGTGGATTTCGCCGGGATGCCGCGCAAGCGTTCCGAGTTCCTGACCTGGGAACAGATTCGCGAGGTCTCCAAATCGGGCCTGGTGGAAATCGCCGCCCACACCGACGCCAACCACAAAGGCGTGCTCGCCAACCCGCAAGGCAACCAGCAACCCGCCGCGACCACCCGGCGCTACGACCCCGCCACTGGTGGCTATGAGACCGAGGCCGATTTCCAGGCTCGCTTGCGCATGGACGTGGCGGCCATTTCCGAGAAAATCCGCAAGGTCACCGGCTACAGCCCCCGCGTCTGGGTCTGGCCTTATGGGGAAGCCGACGGCACCGCGTTGCAGGTGATTGGCAGTGAGGGCTATCAGATGGCCCTGACCCTGGAGGACGGACTCGACAGCCTGGACAACCTGATGAGCGGCCCACGCTTTTTGGTGGCGTCCGATCCAGATGGGGCCCATTTCGCCGAAAGCATCGTGTCGGTGCAGACGATTGACCCGATGCGCGTGGTGCATGTCGACCTGGATTACGTCTACGACCCGGACCCGGTGCAGCAGGAGGCCAATGTCGGCAAGTTGGTCCAGCGCATTTCCGACCTGGGCGCCAACACGGTGTTCCTGCAAGCCTTTGCCGATCCCCAAGGCGACGGTCTCGTGCGTTCGTTGTACTTCCCCAACCGTCACCTGCCGGTACGCGCCGACCTGTTCGACCGGGTTGCCTGGCAGTTGCGCACCCGGGCCAATGCCAAGGTCTATGCCTGGATGCCGGTGCTCAGTTTCGCCCTGGACGCCAAGCTGCCACGGGTACAGCGTTGGGATCCGAAAACCGGCAAGACTGACGTCGCCCCGGACCAGTACGTGCGCTTGTCGCCGTTCGACCCGAACGTGCGCAAGGTCATCGGCGAGATCTACGAAGACCTGGCACGGATGAGCTCGTTGGATGGCGTCTTGTATCATGATGACGCGGTGTTCTCCGACTTCGAGGATGCCAGCCCTGCGGCCCTGAAAGTCTATGCCGCCAACGGCCTGCCGACGTCCATCGCTACCCTGCGTGACGACCCTGCGGCGATGCAACGCTGGACCCGCTTCAAGAGTCGCTACCTGATCGACTTCACCCACGAGCTCACCGCCAAGGTTCGGGCCATTCGCGGCCCACAGGTGCTGACGGCGCGCAACATTTTTGCCGAGCCGATGCTCAACCCGGAAAGCGAAGCCTGGTTCGCCCAGAACCTCGACGATTTCCTCGGCGCCTATGACTGGACCGCCCCGATGGCCATGCCGTTGATGGAAAAACAGACCCTCGCGCAATCGGGTCCATGGCTGGAGCGCCTGGCCCAGACCGTCAAGTCCCGGCCCGGAGCCCTCAAGCGCACGGTGTTCGAATTGCAGGCCCGTGACTGGGACAGCCAACCGGCTGCCGACATCGACGGCAAACGGCTGGCCGACTGGATGGGGCGTCTCAAGCGCCAAGGCGTGACCAGTTTCGGCTACTACCCGGACAACTTCATCGAAGACCAGCCCGCTGTGAAAACCGTGCGGCCGGCGCTCTCCAACAAGTGGAATCCTTGACATGCTCGACAGACTGCTCGCCCTGCTGGTGCTGGCGATCGTCCTTGGGGTGCCCCTGGGCCTGATTTTCCTGGTCACCGGACAATTCCTGATGGACTTCGTGTTCTTTTACCCGCTGTTCATGTCCGGGCTGTGGATCGCCGGCGGCTTGTATTTCTGGCTGCACTGGGAGCGCCACTGGCCCTGGAAGGACGACACCTTGCCACCGCCCCTGGCCGGCGAGCCGTTGATCAGCATCCTGATCCCGTGCTTCAACGAAGGCGATAACGTCGCCGACACCATTCACGCGGCGTTGGGCCAGCATTACCCGAACATCGAAGTCATCGCCATCAACGACGGCTCGAAGGACAACACGGCCCAGATGCTCGATCAGTTGGCGGCTGAAGACCCGCGCCTGCGCGTCCTGCACCTGGCAGAAAACCAGGGCAAGGCCGTGGCCCTGCGCATGGGCGCCATCGCGGCGCGCAGCGAATACCTGGTGTGCATCGACGGTGACGCGCTGCTGGCGCCGAACACCTGTGCCTATCTGGTGGCGCCTATGCTGGACAACGCCCGCCTCGGCGCGGTGACCGGCAACCCGCGGATTCGCACCCGCTCGACGCTGATAGGCCGGGTCCAGGTTGGCGAGTTCTCCTCGATCATCGGCTTGATCAAGCGCACCCAACGGGTGTTCGGGCGGATCTTCACCGTGTCCGGCGTGATCGTCGCGTTCCGGCGCACCGCCCTGCACCGGGTTGGCTATTGGAGCCCGGACATGATCACCGAAGACATCGACATCAGTTGGAAGCTGCAACTGGATCACTGGAGCATCTTCTACGAGCCGCGCGCGCTGTGCTGGATCCTTATGCCCGAAACCCTGCGCGGCCTGTGGCGGCAACGGCTGCGCTGGGCCCAGGGTGGCGCGGAAGTGTTGTTCAAGAACATTCGTGGCATCTGGCAATACCGCCACCGCTACCTGTGGCCGCTGTTGTTCGAATATTGCCTGTCCACCGGTTGGGCGTTCACGTTCCTGCTGTCGGTGATTTTCTGGGGCGCCGGTAAGTTCGTCGAGATGCCGGCGGCCATCGCGGTCGATCACCTCATGCCGCCAGCCTTCACCGGTCTGTTGCTGGCGGTGGTGTGTCTGCTGCAGTTCGCCGTGAGCATCCTGATTGATCGGCGCTACGAAAAAGGCCTGTGGCACATCATGTTCTGGGTGGTCTGGTACCCGTTGGTGTTCTGGCTGATCAGCCTCTTCACCACCCTGGTGAGTTTTCCAAAAGTGCTGTTCGGGCAGCATCAGAAGCGTGCGCGCTGGATCAGTCCGGATCGCGGTATCAAGCCGTTCGATGATCAGGAAGAGGAAGTGATCCGATGAAAATTGTCAGGACCCGGCAACGGCCTTTTCTAGTGGTCATCGATGTGTTTTTTACCGTGCTGGCGTGGGTGGGGCTGTTGTATCTGCTGGTCAATGGGTTGTGGCCGCTGTTTGCGAGCCAGGCCGGTCCGCGCCCGGGAGGGTCTCTGTTCGATACCCTGGGAACCTTGCAGGTCTATGGCTGGATCGCGTTGGTCAACGCGGTGCTGTTGATTACCTGGGCGCGTTACCAACAGCGCAAAAGCCGCCGCTTCGCCCAGCGCCGGTCGCCGGCCCCGGTAGTGAATGACCAGGGCTTGAGCGCCAGTTTCAAGTTGACCGACGAGCGCCTGGACACGCTGCGCCAGCCCGGCTCGAAGACTATTCACAACAACCAGGACGGTGATATCAGCCACGTCGTGCCGCACTTCCACTTGCTCAGCCCCGACTTGCAGCCACCGCCGCTGGCGCCAATGGAGCGGCCCTGCGTGATTCACCTGCCAGCCGATCAGTCCGTACATTGATGCCATACTGAGGTCGACTGACTCACCGCTATCGCGAGCAAGCTCGCTCCCACAGGGGATTTGGTGGAGGTGGGACAGAGCTACGACGAGAAGTCCCGGATCAGCCGCCATGCCTCGTCCACCGGCAACGGTTGTTTCATGCGTTGGGCCAGCGCCGCCATGGCCCGCCCCTCATCACAGGCCACTGCGGCGGCAACGAGGCCGTCCTTGCCCAGCAGGGCAATAAAGGGCGGATGCTCGGGCGTGCCCTTGAATTCCACCTCGTCCCAATGTTCGGCGTGGCCAAGATAGTCGTAGCGTTTGCCAAAGTGATAGGTCCAGAAAAACGGCACGTCCAGATAGTGCTCGTCGCCGCCGAGCATGTTCGCAGCGGCAATGCGGGCCTGTTGCTGGGCCAGGCGCCAGTGCTCGATGCGCAGGGGCTGGCCGTTCAGGGGAAAGGTGGCGATATCACCGACGGCCCATAAACCATCAGTCACTCGCATGCCCGCGTCAACGGACAGTGACTCGTCCTGTTCCCGTGGCAATCCGGCGAAGGGCTCGGTGGCCGGGCGCACGCCGACGCCGATGATCACCAGGTCCGCGGCAACGCGCTGGCCGTTGTCCAGCACCACGGCTTCGACCTTGCCCGCCCCCTCGATCTGCGCCGCTTCGCTGTCGGTGCGGTACACCACACCATTGGCCCGGTGTCTGGCCAGGATGGCCTGGCCAACGCTCTGGCTCAATTGTGCGGCGAACGGCACCGGATGCCGGGCCAGGACGGTGACGTCCAGTTCGCGCTTGCGCAGGGACGAGGCGACTTCCATGGCGATGAAACTGTCGCCGATGATCACCGCCTGTTGGCCTGCCCGGGCCGTGTCGAGAATCTGCCGGGCGTGGGCGATCGAACGCAGTACGAAGACTTGCGGCAAGTCGACGCCCGGCAGGGCTGGCACCTTGGGTACTGCGCCAGTGGCGATGAGCGCGGCGTCGTAGTCCAGGCGTCGGCCATCGGCGAGTTGGATGTGCCGAGTATCGGGGTCCAAATGGGTGACCTCGCCGTGGAGCCTTTCGATGCGTTGCTGGGTGAAATAAGTTTCATCGCGCAGCGGCGCTGTCTCGTTGACCGCCATGTCGCCGGCCAACACATACTTGCTCAGCACCGTACGGTCGTAGCCGGCTTCGGCTTCGCGGTCGATCATCAGGATTCGCCCGCCAAAACCCTTCTCGCGCAACGCCGCCGCGCCAGCCGTGCCGGCGGCACCGGCGCCGATGATGACAAAGGTGCGCGCGTCATCGGCCGGCGGGACTTTATCGGTTGGCAGGGGTTGATCGTCGACCCAGACGTCACCGTCCCGGACCTCGACGTGATAGCGCGCCAGGCTGTCGAGGGCCGGTGGTTCACACAGGGCGCCATCTTCAGCCCGGAACGCCGCCTTGTGCCACGGGCAAATCAGCCTTCCATGGCACACCGCGCCCTTGGCCAGTGGTGCGCCGGCATGCGGGCATTTGCCCTGGAAGGCGCGCACCCGGTCGCCGGAGCGCAACAGCAGGATGGACGTGTCGTCGATTTTGACTTCTAGGCCGCGGTCTTCACGAACGTCGGCGAAACGGGCGACTTGATGCACAGACATGCTCATTCTCCGGCAGGCGTTTCTCTTTGGAGTCGCAGGGCCGGAACGAGTTTCAGCATAATTGTCACTGCAACCTTGGCGAAGCAGCGGCTATAGTTCGCAAGCCGTCCATGGCCAGACACGCACAAGGTGCCCCGGTATGACCCGATTGAACTCCCTCTCCCCTTGGCTGGCGGCCGTCGCCCTGGTGCTGTGCGCACAAGGAGCTGTCCAGGCCGAGGAGCGTTTTACCCTCAGCATCCCCGGCGTGTCGGACGACCGCCTCTTCACGGCGGCAGCAGCCAGTGATGCCAACACCTGTGGTGGCAAGAACATTTCTCCGGCCTTGAGCTGGAACGCCGGCCCGCCCGGCACCCTCAGCTACGCCATCGTCATGTTGGACCCGGACGGTCAAAGGGGCCAAGGTGTCGACCACTGGATCCACTACGGTATCAAGGCCACCACGCGGCAGATTCCGGCGGGCGCCGGTACCAAGTCTTCGTTGGAAGGCATGAGCGGTATCAACAGCAAGAACACCCACGGCTACATCGGTCCTTGTCCGCCTATCGGCGACAGCGCTCACCACTACCTGATCCAGCTTTTCGCCCTGGACCTGCCGCCGGAAGCCCTGCCAGCTGATCTCACTCGTGCCCAACTGATGGAAAAAATCAAAGGCCACGTCCTGCGCAACAGCAGCGTAGTGCGCCGCTACCACCGCTGACCCAAGACAACACAACCCCTGTTTAATCCGGGATATGGTCTACACCTTGTGGCGAGGGACTTTGCTCGCGCTGGGCTGCGAAGCGGCCCCCCATAAAATTGGCATCACGCGCCAAAAGCGAGCACTATCGAACCCCTGTTCACTCATGCCGGAGGATGGCGATGACGCAGAAACCCGACGGCATCGCCCGCCTTCTGAACTGCCCCACCAAGGGCGATGAGATACGCCGGGCCATCGCCCAGAGCCGCAAGGATTTCCTGCCTGTCGACGAGGCCGAAGACGCCGAGCCAGGCCAGCCACCGGTTCAACCGGTGGACCATGATCGCGACGACTGAGCCGTCGTCCTCTCTCAAACTTATTGTTCAAATCTGCCTATGACTGCCACCACTGTTCTACCCGGTGACCGATTCCGCCGATCCGATTACAAGACCCTGGGCCTGGCCGCCTTGGGAGGTGCGCTGGAGATCTACGATTTCATCATCTTCGTCTTCTTCGCCCTGACCCTCAGCCAGTTGTTCTTCCCGCCACAAATGCCTGATTGGCTGCGCTTGCTGCAAAGCTTCGGGATTTTCGCCACCGGCTACCTGGCCCGGCCCCTGGGCGGCATTCTCATGGCGCACTTCGCCGATCGCCTGGGACGCAAGCGCGTGTTCAGCCTGAGCATCCTGATGATGGCCTTGCCGTGCCTGCTCATCGGGGTGATGCCGACCTACGCGCAAATCGGTTATTTCGCCCCGTTGCTGTTGCTGGCACTGCGTATCCTGCAGGGCGCGGCGGTGGGCGGCGAGGTGCCCAGCGCCTGGGTGTTCGTGGCCGAACATGCGCCACTGCATCATCGCGGCTATGCCTTGGGTTTCCTCCAGGCCGGCCTGACCTTCGGCTACTTGCTGGGCGCCTTGACCGCAACAGCGCTGGCGCGGATCTACACGCCGGCAGAGATTCTCGATTACGCCTGGCGCCTGCCGTTCCTGCTCGGTGGGGTCTTCGGCGTGATTGGCGTCTGGTTGCGTCGCTGGCTGAGTGAAACGCCGATCTTCATGGCCCTGCAAGCCAATCGCGAGGGTGCTGCGGAACTGCCGTTGCGCACCGTCCTGCGCGACCACCGCCAGGCTTTGCTGCCGGCTGCGATCCTGACCTGCGTGCTGACCTCTGCCGTGGTGGTGTTCGTGGTCATCACCCCGACCGTTATGCAGAAAAGCTTCGGCATGACCCCCAGCCACACCTTCGCCCTGAGCAGCCTGGGTATCGTGTTCCTGAACATCGGCTGTGTCCTGGCCGGCCTCATCGTCGACCGCATCGGCGCCTGGCGCACCGTCATGCTCTACAGCCTGCTGCTGCCGGTGGGCATCGCCGTGCTCTACGCCAGCCTGATCAGTGGAGGCGCCTGGCTGGGCCTGGCCTACGCCGTGGCCGGCCTGGGTTGCGGCGTGGTGGGTGCGGTGCCTTCGGTGATGGTCAGCCTGTTCCCGCCGAAGATCCGCGTGTCCGGCATCTCGCTCACCTACAACATCGCCTATGCGTTGTGGGCGAGCATGACGCCGTTGATGCTGATTGCATTGGTGCCGTGGAGCCCATGGGTGTGCGTGGCGTATTGCGGTGTGATGGGGGCGGTGGGCGTGGCTGCGGCGGCGTATTTTCCAAGGCGACATGGTAAGGCTGCGCAGCCGTCATTGGCCTGTGAGTCCTGATCCGGCCTGTCAAAGGCGCTGATGGGCAGCGCCAACGGCTGGTAATCGGCCAGCAGGGCGCAGACGGTTCCCTGGCGAACATCGGCAGCGAACAACCACTGCGGTGAAAGCGAAACGCCCGGACCCGAAAGCGCCATCCCGACTGACCGGGCTGGCGCTCCAGTGCGAAGCACTCATGTAAGGGCCGCTTCACAGCCCAGCGGGAGCAAGCGCCCTCGCCACAATGACTTCGACTGGCGGGGCAGTTACAGCAACCGCCGCTGTACAGCCTCTTCCAACGTGCTGCGCGTCAGGGCTTGCACCACGTCACGGGTGTCCTGCTGGAACGGAATGCCAAAAATCAGTACCAGATGCATCCAGGTTCGCACCGACTCACTCTTCTGCACGCGCCCCAGTTCCTTGCCGTCCTTGTCCTTGAACACCGTTTCGAGGGTAAAGGTGTTCTCGGCCGTGGAGGGGATCACGAAAAATGTCGCGCCGGTGATGATGGCCGAGGCCATGCTGAACTGTTCGTTGTTGCTCAAGGTGGCTTCGGCGTAGATGTCCGACTCGACCTTGTCGGTGCTGACCCGCGCGAAGCGCCCGGAATCGCGGAACGTCTCGGCCACGGACGTTTCCCATGCGGTGGCCTGGGCGCCCGAAGCGGCCACGGCCGGGCCGCTGTTGACCTGGTTCTGCGCGGTGGTGCGCAGGAAGGCGCTGGGTTTGGCGGCGGGCGTGGCGGCGGCCGGTGGCCAGGTCTTCACGTCAGGTAATTCGTGTTGCGAGTAGGACACGCAGCCGGTCAGCAGGACGGCGGCCAGCACCAGGCTGTGTTTGATGAAACCCATCATGTGTTGCTCCTTATTGTTTGGCCAGGCGTGCGGTGGCGGTGTCCAGCAGCTGTGCGACCAACTGGTTCATTTGCTGGGCACCCATGGTTGGCGCCCAATATTCGCGGCCATACAGGCCAACATTGCGCTCCAGCTTGACCTCTTCCTTGGCCGCAGCCAGTTCCTTGCCGTCGCGGTCGACGATCACCAGATTGCCGGCGACGTCGAAACTGTCGACATAGATAGGGCCGTTAACCCAGATCCAGACCGTCAGCGTCAGCAACGCGCCAGGGAAGTAGCCCGGGTGCGGGGCGCGATGACCTTTGAGGGACGTCATGTTGAACTTGAGCAACACATCGTTCTCGCCCAGGCGTGTCGGGTATTCGGTGACCTGCTTGAAGTAGCCGCCGGTTTGCACGTACTGATTGAGCTGGGCCGTGAGCGAGCGGCTGATGGCCGTGCGCGTGGCATCGTTGACATCGGGGGCAGTCACGGCGACATCGGCGATTTGTGCGATACGCGGGCTGCTGACGGGAGCCGGGTGTTGCGGAGCGCCCACTGGGCCGGTGACGGTGTAGGACACGCAGCCGGTCATCGACAGGGTGGCGATGAGGGCAGTGGCCTTGAGAAGTGTTTTGAACACGGAATGTCCTTATAGGGTTGATGGCACTTTAGTGTCTCGACTTGGGGGCCGGTAACTTGAGGGAAAACCAGAACGGTATCAAGGGGCTGGAGAGGAAAATGGCGAGGCCTGTCAGCCGCCGGAAAATAATTTCAACCGGTTAACCCGAACCGTGAGTGCGTTGCGTCTGAGCTTGTGTACGAATCATTCACTCACGAGGTTCAGTCCATGTCCCGTCCACTCCCCTTTATGCGTCCTGCTGCCCAGGGCTTCGCCGTGACTTTGCTGGTGGCGTTGGCCGGTTGTGGGTTGTCTTCCCGAGAGGCTGCCAGGCCGTCCGAACCGGTGGCCGTGGCGCCCAGCGTCGTACCGCAAGGCGAGCTCACCGAAGTGCGCCAGTCGACGGTCAAGCGCATGCTCATGAAGCCGGCATCGATGCCCGCCCCGAGCGTGGCGAGCGATGCCATCGCCGCAGGTTACCGCGACGAATCGCGTGAGCAGTACGAAAAACTGCCGGATAACCCGATCCACAGCGTTGCCGAAACGCCGGTCTCGACCTTCAGCGTGGATGTCGACACCGGCAGCTATGCCAATGTGCGCCGTTTGCTCAATCAAGGCAGCCTGCCGCCCGAAGGGGCCGTGCGACTGGAGGAAATGGTCAACTACTTTCCTTACCACTACGCCCTGCCCACCGACGGTTCGCCCTTTGGCGTGACCACCGAGGTGGCCCCATCGCCGTGGAACCCCCACACCCGCTTGCTGCGCATCGGCATCAAGGCCAGCGACCGTGCCGTGGCGGATCTGGCGCCGGCCAACCTGGTATTCCTGGTGGACGTATCCGGTTCCATGGACCGTCGCGAAGGGCTGCCGCTGGTCAAGAGCACGCTGAAACTGCTGGTGGACCAATTGCGCGATCAGGATCGGGTGTCCCTGGTGGTCTATGCCGGTGAATCCCGGGTGGTGCTCAAGCCCACCTCGGGGCGCGACAAGGTGAAAATCCGCAACGCCATCGACCAACTCGATGCCGGTGGTTCAACCGCAGGGGCGTCGGGTATCGAACTGGCCTATCAAATGGCTCGGGAAAGCTTTATCGACAAGGGCATCAACCGCATCCTGCTGGCCACCGATGGCGACTTCAACGTCGGCGTCAGTGATTTCGACAGTCTCAAGCAGATGGCGGTGGATCAGCGTAAAAGCGGCGTCTCCCTGACGACGCTGGGCTTCGGTGTGGATAACTACAATGAACACCTGATGGAGCAATTGGCCGATGCGGGTGACGGTAACTATGCCTACATCGACAACCTGCTCGAAGCGCGCAAGGTGTTGGTGGACCAGCTCAGCTCAACCCTGGCGGTGGTGGCGCGGGATGTGAAGTTGCAGGTGGAGTTCAACCCCGCCCAAGTCAGCGAATATCGCCTGTTGGGGTATGAGAACCGCGCACTCAAGCGTGAGGATTTCAACAACGACAAGGTCGATGCGGGTGAGATCGGTGCCGGGCATACGGTGACGGCCTTGTATGAAATTGTCCCCAAGGGCCAGCCGGGCTGGTTGGAGCCGCTGCGTTATGCCAGCACGCCCCAGTCGGAGGGTAAATCAGGCGAATTGGCGATGTTGCGCGTACGCTACAAACCCGCTGAGGGCGGTAGCAGCCGATTGATCGAGCATCCCATTGCGGGCGTGCAGAACGACGACAAGCCTAGCGATGACCTGCGTTTCTCCGCCGCCGTGGCGGCCTTCGCCCAGCAGCTCAAGGGGGATGGGCGTTACACTGGAACGATGAGCTTGAAGGACACTGCACAATTGGCCCGCTCGGCCCGAGGTGACGACCCGTTTGGCTTGCGCGGCGAGTTTGTGCAGTTGGTGGAGCTTGCCCAGAGCCTCGAGCCTGCGCCCAAACGCTGATCCTGGCCACAGCGGGGATCAGAATGTAGGAGCGAGCTTGCTCGCGATGGCGTCGGATCAGTCAATGATGAGCATGACCGGTCCACCGCTATCGCGAGCAAGCTCGCACACAAGGTTCCCTTGTTGTCTGCCAGACTGTGTGCAATGACCGGAAAGGAGTTCGTCACCTACATGCCCGCTGCGCTTGATTCTCCCAGCGACGAATCGCTGCTGGCCCGCTACCGCAACGGCGACGGGGCTTCTTTTGAAGTCCTCTACGCGCGCCATCGGCAAGGGCTTTACCGTTTCCTGGTGTCCTTGAGCAACAAAGCCGAATTGGCCGAGGAGGTTTTCCAGGAGACTTGGCTCAGCCTGATTCGCAGCACCACCCAGCCACAAGGCCGGGCGAGTTTTCGTACCTGGCTGTTCCAGATTGCCCGCAACCGCTTGATCGATAACTGGCGCAAACACGGGGTCCACACCCCGTTGCATGACAGTTACGACGAGCAGCTTCACGTCCAGCCCGACGACACCGGCAGCCCTGAGCAACAGTTGAGCTTGAGCCGCGATCAGGCCCGTCTCGACGCCGCGTTGCAGGCCTTGCCCGAGGATCAGCGGGAGGTCTTCCTGCTGCGCCTGCACGGCGACCTGGAGCTGCCGCAGATCGCCGCCTTGACCGGCGCTCCGCTGGAAACGGTCAAAAGCCGCTTGCGTTACGCCCAGCAGAAATTGCAGCGACTGCTGGCCGAGGAGGTACCTGCATGATTGATTCCAAACACACTCCGGATCCCGACGACGAAATGCTGATCGAGCATTTTCGCCAACACGCCAGTGCCGAGCCGCCGGCCTCCCTGGACGCCTTCATCCTGGCCACCGCCCGCCGTGAAGCCCCGACGCCGACGCCAGGCCTGTGGTCGCGCTGGCTGCAAGCCTGCCAACGGCCGCGTTGGCAAATGGCATTCGCCACGGTCGCCGGTGTGGCGCTGATGATCGGCCTGGTGCTGCGTTCGCCCGTGCCCCATGACGAGCTGTCCTCACCCGCCTCGATGGAGTTTTCCGCCGATCGGCAAGCACCCGCCGTTGCCGCGGCACCGCCGCCGGCCATGCCCGCCCCAGCCCCGATCACCCGCATGGAGCTCCAGGGCGAACTGACCCGTGACCCGGTAAGCCCGATGCAATCCTTGGCGCAAAAGCCTGCGGCGAAAATGAGCAAATCCGCGCCGGCAGCCTTGCCATCGCTGGAGCAAAGCCTGATGGAAATCCTGCGGTTGCGCGAAGCGGGTGAGGGCAAGGCCGCTGATGAGAAGTTACTGGCGTTGCACGAGCGTTTTCCCAAGGAAGACCTGCCGGCGCGGTTGGAGGCGTTGCAAAAGCGTTGAGTGAGCGCCCACAAAAAAGCCCCAGGCCTTGCGACCTGGGGCTTTTGATTCTGAAGATGGTGCACCAGGCGGGATTCGAACCCACGACCCCTGCCTTCGGAGGGCAGTACTCTATCCAGCTGAGCTACTGGTGCAACGCGGGCGCCATGATACTCATATGCGTGGCGGGCGTCCATGCTACTGAATCGCCTGCGTTTTCATGCGGTTCTGCGGCTCTTGGCTACGCTGATCAGAAAAAGCGGGCAAATTCGGCTTTTTCGTTCTTTTTTTCGAACAGCCTATTGTCCTTCACCCCTATCGGCCCTAGGATTCGTTTGAGATTTCAAACGCTCTTGTCTGGGTGCTGAACCGCACGTCTGTGCTTATGTGCGTTATTTCTGTGCTTCAGCCCGGTGAATGATTTCCCTGACGGCAGCCCTTGAGGCGCCTTTCTACAAATCTAATTCGCTCCGCGCGTGCGCGGTGCTGTTAAGGAAAGCCGACATGCAGCTTAAAGACACCCAGTTGTTCCGCCAGCAAGCCTTTATCGATGGCGCTTGGGTCGATGCGGACAATGGTCAGACAATCAAGGTCACCAACCCGGCGACGGGCGAAGTGCTGGGCACCGTGCCGAAGATGGGCGCTGCCGAAACCCGTCGGGCGATTGAAGCCGCCGACAAGGCACTGCCGGCCTGGCGTGCGCTGACCGCCAAGGAGCGCGCCAACAAGCTGCGCCGCTGGTACGAATTGCTGATCGAAAACCAGGACGACCTCGGTCGCCTGATGACCCTGGAACAAGGCAAGCCCCTGGCCGAAGCCAAGGGCGAAATCGTCTACGCCGCCTCGTTCATCGAATGGTTCGCCGAAGAAGCCAAGCGCATCTACGGTGACGTGATTCCCGGCCACCAGCCCGACAAGCGCCTGATCGTGATCAAGCAGCCGATCGGCGTGACCGCGGCCATTACCCCGTGGAACTTCCCGGCCGCGATGATCACCCGCAAGGCTGGCCCGGCCCTGGCTGCCGGTTGCACCATGGTCATCAAGCCAGCTTCGCAAACTCCGTTCTCGGCCCTGGCCCTGGTGGAACTGGCGCACCGTGCCGGCATCCCGCAAGGCGTGTTGAGCGTCGTTACCGGCAGCGCCGGCGACATTGGTGGCGAGCTGACCAGCAACCCGATCGTGCGTAAGCTGTCCTTCACCGGCTCGACCGAGATCGGTCGCCAGTTGATGGCCGAATGTGCGAAGGACATCAAGAAAGTTTCCCTGGAACTGGGCGGCAACGCGCCGTTCATCGTGTTCGACGACGCGGACCTGGATAAGGCCGTCGAAGGCGCGATCATTTCCAAATACCGCAACAACGGCCAGACCTGCGTCTGCGCCAACCGTCTGTACATCCAGGATTCGGTGTACGACGCGTTTGCCGAAAAACTCAAGGCAGCGGTCGCCAAGCTCAAGATCGGCAACGGTCTGGACGATGGCACCACCACCGGTCCCTTGATCGATGGCAAAGCGGTCGCCAAGGTGCAGGAACATATCGCCGATGCTGTCAGCAAGGGCGCGACCGTGCTGACGGGCGGCAAGGCGATGGAAGGCAACTTCTTCGAGCCGACCATTCTGACCAACGTACCGAAAAACGCGGCCGTGGCGAAGGAAGAAACCTTCGGCCCGCTGGCGCCGCTGTTCCGTTTCAAAGACGAAGCTGAAGTGATCGCGATGTCCAACGACACCGAGTTCGGCCTGGCCTCGTATTTCTATGCCCGCGACCTGGGCCGTGTGTTCCGTGTGGCCGAGGCCCTGGAATACGGCATGGTCGGCGTCAACACCGGGTTGATTTCCAACGAAGTCGCGCCATTCGGCGGCATCAAGGCTTCGGGCCTGGGCCGTGAAGGCTCCAAGTACGGCATCGAGGATTACCTGGAAATCAAATACCTCTGCCTGGGTATCTGATCGGCTTCAAGCGCAAAGGGCACGAGAGCGCTGTCCCTTTGCATGTTTCACCCGTTCTGTTTCTTGTGGCCGGAACGCTGTGGCAGTCGATCATCGCATGCTGTCGCAGTTGCCTCCCCGCCATGTACTCCTTGGACCACGCCGACCGATGAGCGGCGAATGAGGACTTTAATGAGCAAGACTAACGCTGACTTGATGGCCCGCCGTACCGCCGCTGTTCCCCGTGGCGTCGGCCAGATTCACCCGATCTTCGCCGAATCGGCGAAGAACGCCACGGTAACCGACGTCGAGGGGCGTGAATTCATCGACTTCGCCGGCGGCATCGCCGTACTGAACACCGGCCACGTGCACCCGAAAATCATCGCCGCCGTGACCGCACAGTTGAACAAGCTGACCCACACCTGCTTCCAGGTCCTGGCCTATGAGCCGTACGTGGAACTGTGCGAAAAAATCAACGCCAAGGTGCCGGGTGATTTCGCCAAGAAAACCCTGCTGGTGACCACCGGTTCGGAAGCGGTGGAAAACGCCGTGAAAATCGCCCGCGCCGCCACGGGCCGTGCTGGTGTGATTGCCTTCACCGGCGCTTACCACGGTCGCACCATGATGACCTTGGGCCTGACCGGTAAAGTCGTGCCGTACTCGGCCGGCATGGGCTTGATGCCCGGCGGTATCTTCCGCGCGTTGTACCCGAACGAACTGCACGGCGTGAGCATCGACGATTCCATCGCCAGCATCGAGCGCATCTTCAAGAACGACGCCGAGCCGCGTGACATCGCGGCAATCATCATCGAGCCGGTGCAGGGCGAGGGTGGTTTCTACGTAGCGCCCAAGGCATTCATGCAGCGCCTGCGCGCCCTGTGCGACCAGCACGGCATCCTGCTGATCGCTGACGAAGTACAGACCGGCGCCGGTCGTACCGGCACCTTCTTCGCCATGGAGCAGATGGGCGTTGCCGCCGACCTGACCACCTTCGCCAAATCCATTGCCGGCGGCTTCCCGTTGGCCGGTGTGTGCGGCAAGGCCGAGTACATGGATGCTATCGCGCCGGGTGGCCTGGGCGGCACCTATGCCGGTAGCCCGATCGCCTGTGCGGCGGCACTGGCGGTGATGGAAGTGTTCGAAGAAGAACACCTGCTCGATCGCTGCAAGGCCGTGGGCGAACGTCTGGTGACCGGCCTCAAGGCTATCCAGAAGAAGTATCCGGTGATCGGTGAAGTGCGTGCCCTGGGCGCGATGATCGCCGTGGAGCTGTTCGAAAACGGCGACTCCCACAAGCCCAATGCCGCGGCGGTAGCTCAGGTCGTGGCCAAGGCGCGCGACAAGGGTCTGATCCTGCTGTCCTGCGGCACCTACGGCAACGTTCTGCGGGTGCTGGTGCCGCTGACTGCGCCGGACGAGCAAATGGATAAAGGCCTGGCGATCATCGAAGAGTGCTTCTCCGAGCTCTGAGCCCGGGTTGTGCGCTGATCCACAAAAACCCGCCTGTTGGCGGGTTTTTTCATGTCCGCGAGCCCGCTAGCTGGATTTTGAGCTGTCTGGAACGGTCGCCAGCGTCTAAGGTGCAAGTATGGCAAGGGAGCAATGCTGCATGACTGCTGTGGATTTACCTGCTGTACCCCGTGTGTTGATCGCCGAGGCCGATCCGGCGGCCCGTGAGCTGCTCGAACAGGTGTTGTCGGGTGTGCGCTGTGATGCCCGGGTGGACACGTGCGAGGAGGGCCGGCAGGCGCTGGATTTGCTGGCGAGCCAGCCCTATGACCTGGTGATCGCCGATTGGGAGCTGCCGGGAGTCGATGGCTTGGCGATCTTGCGTGGCCTTCGCCAGCAGCATCGCAGCCCGCCGTTGCCGTTCATCCTGATGAGTCGGCGCAACGACAGCGCCAGCGTGCGCGAGGTCTTGCCGCTGGCGCCGACTGCCTATTTGACCAAGCCCCTGAACCGGGAGAACCTGACCCAGCGTTTGCAGGGGTTGTTAGTGGGCGGCGGTGAAGAAACCTCCAACGAGGCGCCGATCCCTGGGCCGGGCCTGACCTTGCCGACCTTCCTGGAACGTCGGCGTGACCTGTCCGAGGGCGCGCCCTTGATGGCCGATGTGCATGTGGCGATCAAGCGCAGCCTCAACCCCGGCGGCCTTGACCTGAAGCTGCTCGAAGAAGAAATCCGCACCGACCCGCAGATCACCGCGGTGCTGATCGCTGCAGCCAACGGCGCTGCCCAGCATCAGGGCGGTGGCCCGGTACAGACCGTGGCCCAGGCGCTGCACCAGCTCGGCACCGGGCAAAGCATGAACCTGATCCTCGGCCTGACCCTCAAGCGCTGCGCCCGGCTCAGCGTTCCGTGCCTGGCGGACTACGCCGAGCGTTACTGGGAGCTGTCGCTGCACACGGCCGAATACGCCCGGACGATGGCGCGGTTGCTGGACCTGGAGCCGGAGCGCTGTTATTGCGCCGGATTATTGCATCGCTTGGGCGACCTGGCGTTGTTGCGCTGCCTGGAAGAGTGGAAACAGGCCGGCGGCGAGCTCGACGAGCCAGAGGAAGTCGGCGACTCGCTGGACATGTTCGGCGCCAGTTTCGGCTCGGCGTTACGTGCCCGCTGGCGTCTGCCGTTGGAACTGCGGGAGTTGATTGCGGCGGTCTATAGCCTGGGGGCGGGGTGTATTCGCGAGAAGCCTTGGTGATGAACATGGCGGCGCAGATGGCGCACCTGCCCGCGCATGAAGGCCTTGAAGAACTGGCCCGTGGCCGCACGGCGCGGTTGCTGAAGATCGGCTTGCCGGAGTTGACGCGGTTGCGCCGTAAATAAAGCCGTCGCCCACCCCTGTGGGAGCGAGCTTGCTCGCGATGGCGGCATGACTGTCGCCTCGGCATTGAATGTCAGGGCCTCATCGCGAGCAAGCTCGCTCCCACAGGGTAAGTGATGCCTTTGGATTCTCTGCGATTGCGTCAAGCCGCAATGATGCGGTTCTTCCCCTTGCGCTTGGCTTCGTACATGGCTGCGTCGGCACGGGCGAACAGGCTGTCGAGGCTCTGGTCGTCGGCGGTGATGCTGGTCAGGCCCTGGCTGACGGTAATGCCGAAGCTCTGTTCACCGCAGCGGAACATCAGGCGCTGGATTTCCCGTTGCAACCGCTCGGCCACTTGCAATGCCATGTCGGGGGCGCAGCCGGGGAATACTGCGGCGAACTCTTCGCCACCGATCCGCCCGAACAGGTCGCCGCGACGGAGCACGGACCGCCCACTTTCGGCGATTCTCTGTAACACGGTATCGCCTTCCTGATGGCCGTAGGTGTCATTGATCACCTTGAAGTCATCGATGTCCAGCAACAGGAACGCCATGGGCATCTCTTGTAGCCGTGCCTGCTCGAACTCACGGTGGGCGCATTCGAAGAAATGCCGGCGATTGCTGCTCTGGGTCAGCACGTCGGTGGTCGCCAGGCGCTGCAGTTCGCTTTCCAGCAGCTTCTTTTCGGTGATGTCTTCGGCAATGCCCACCACAATCACCGGTTGCCCTGGCTCGGCCTTGCGGTTGATGAAGCATTTGTCGCTCAGCCAGCGGATCTGGCCGTTGCCGGCGATGATGCGGTATTCACGGTCTTCGACGGCGCCTTTGACCAATACCTCGGCCAGGCTGCGCTCGGCGTACTCCAGGTCGTCGGGGTAGATTGCGTCGCGCCATTCGTTGAAGTCAGCCAGGACCAGGCCTGCCGGGCGGCCGAAGATCCGCTCGTAGGCGGGGCTGACATACAGCACCTGCCGGGTTTCCCAGTTGAAGGCCCACAGCACGGCATTGACGCTGACCAGCAACGAGCTGAACAGCTGCTCACGTTCGCTCAGGCGCGCCACTTCGCCCTGGGCATGCATCAGCGCCATGAGCGTCTGGGCTGCCTCGGGCCATTGAGGTAGGGAGTAATCCTGTAGGTTCTTGTCGACCATCGGCACAAATCTCAAAGAGCATGCACTGCTGTTGGTTCGCACGCGCTTTCTCCAAAGCCCGCCTGGATGGCGAAGTGCTCTTTGAGATAGGGGATTTGGGGCGAAGTTCCTTTCCAGGCGACGAAGGGCGGGGGATTTAGCGAGTCAGGTGCCAAGTGCTGAATCTGTGGCGAGGGAGCTTGCTCCCGCTTGAGCGCGAAGCGCTCACAAGAAAAGAAGGGCTGCTGCGCAGCCCAGCGGGAGCAAGCTCCCTCGCCACAAAAAAGCCCTTCCCCACAGGCGTTGCCTGGTCAGGCCGTGGCAGGCCGTAGCGAATAGGTCTTGAGTTGGTCGGCAAACTCGCGCAGGGACTGGATGCCGCTGGCCTCGGCCTCGTGGACCCATTCCTTGATGGCGGCGAGCATGTCGTGGCCGTTGCTGCTGGTCTTGACCCAGATCTGCTGCAAGGCCAGGCGTTTCTCATAGATCACCTTCAGCGCCTGGCTGTGTTCAAGCATGGTCTGGATGCGCACGTGGTGCCGGTCGTCCAGCAGGCTGGTTTCCCGCGACAGCAAGCGTTTGGCCCGGTGAAACTGGTGCCGCACCGAGTGATCGACCTTTTCCAATTCCTGCTTGACCAGCGGCGCGATCACCAGCCGGCGGTACTGCGCCATGATCTGGAAACGGTTGTTGAGAATCGCCATGGCCGTGTCCATGTCCAGGTGGCCCTTGCCTGCGACCCGGTGAGCGATCGGCGCAACCCGCTGGACCTTGGCCAGGCGCAGGAAACTGAACACCCTGATCCAGGCCCAGCCCAGGTCGAACTCCCATTTGCGTACCGACAGCTTGGCCGAGTTGGGGTAGGTGTGGTGGTTGTTGTGCAGTTCTTCGCCACCGATCAGGATGCCCCAGGGCACCAGGTTGGTCGCCGCGTCGCGGCATTCGAAGTTGCGGTAGCCCACGGCGTGGCCCAGGCCGTTGACCACGCCGGCGGCCCAGACGGGGATCCACATCATCTGGATGGCCCAGATAGTGATGCCGATGGTGCCGAACAGCAGCAGGTCGATGACGCCCATGATCGCCACGCCCAGCAGCGGGAAGCGGCTGTAGAGGTTGCGCTCGATCCAGTCTTCAGGGCAGTTCTTGCCGTAGATGCGCAGGGTTTCCGGGTTTTCCGCTTCGGCGCGATACAACTCGGCGCCTTTGCGCAGCACGGTGGACAAACCTTTTATGACCGGGCTGTGGGGGTCGTCGACGGTTTCGCACTTGGCGTGGTGCTTGCGGTGGATGGCGGTCCATTCGCGGGTGTTCTGCGCTGTGGTCAGCCACAGCCAGAAACGGAAGAAATGCTTGAGGCCGGCGTTGAGCTCCAGGGAGCGGTGCGCCGAATAACGGTGCAGGTAGACCGTGACGGCAATGATCGTGACGTGGGTCATCAGCAGGGTGACTGCCACCAGTGACCAGGCCGACAAGCCAAGAAAACCTTCGTACCACATAGGCTGTAGGGCCCTCGATAAAGATAGAAACTGCCGTTGCATTATCACCAGCCCTACAGATAAAACCAGTCGGCCTTTCAGATAAGAGTGGCTGGATGTTTCTTCCTCTATAATCCCTACCTCTCTGTAGGGACATGGATGGCCGAATGCCTGCCTATCAACGCAGTGCCATGCGCGTAGCGCTGCTTTACCTCGTGTTGTCAGTTGTCTGGCTGCAGCTGATTGGTTATTTATTGAGCAGTTTCTTCGATCAATTCGCTGACAGGCAACGCTGGCTGCTGATCAACGGTTATGCCTGGGTCCTGCTCAGCGCCGGCTTGATCTTCCTGGCGCGGGCGCGAATCTCACGATTTTTCACCAAGGATGAGCAGGGCGACGATCGCGAGCGCCTGCGCCAGGCGGCCGCGGTCTTCGATTGCACCCGCGAAGGGGTGTTGGTGACGGACCGCAACGGCCTGATCGTGCACGTGAACCGGGCCTTCATGGCGATCACCGGTTATGAGGAGCACGCGGTCCTGGGCCAGCGTCCCAACCTGTTCAAGTCCGGTCGCCATGGGCCGGAGTTCTATCGCGATATGTTTGCCTCCCTGAGCAGCCTGGGCGAGTGGAGCGGCGAGATCTGGAACCGACGTAAAAGTGGTGAGATCTACCCGCAATGGCAGACGATCCGCGTCATTCGCGACGACAGCGGCGAGGTCAGCCATTATGTCGCGGTGTTTTCGGACATCAGCGCCATCAAGGACTCCGAGCACGAACTGGCCTACCTGGCACATCACGACCCGCTGACAGGCTTGCCCAACCGCCTGCTGTTTTCTGATCGCACCGAGCAGGCCCTGGCGTCTGCGCAATTGTACAAGCGTGGCTGTGCCCTGTTGCTGCTGGACCTGGATCACTTCAAGAACATCAATGACAGCCTGGGTCACAACGTGGGCGATGAATTGCTCAAGGGCGTGGCCGAGCGGTTCTGCGGGCTTTTTGCGCCGGGCGTGACCCTGGCCCGGCTGGGAGGTGACGAATTTGCGGTGCTGGTGGAAAACTGCTCGCAGCCAGGTCAGGCAGCGGCGTTGGCCCGGCGTATCCTCGATGCGTTGAAAGAGCCCCTCTGGCTCGGTGATCATGCATTGTTCATCAATGCCAGCATCGGCATCAGCCTGTTTCCCGGCGATGCCCTGAGCGCCGGGCAGCTGCTGCGCAATGCCGATTCGGCGTTGTTCAAGGCCAAGAGCGCCGGACGCGACGGCTACGCCCTGTACACCGAGGAACTCACCGCCCACGCTCAGCAACGGGTCGAGATTGCCTTCGAACTGCGGCGCGCGCTGCAACAGCAGGAGCTGCGTGTTCACTACCAGCCGGTACACGACCTGGCGACCAGCCGGCTGATCGGCGTCGAGGCGTTGGTGCGCTGGGAGCATCCCACGCGAGGGTTGGTGTCGCCGGCCGAGTTCATTCCCATCGCTGAGCGTACTGGCCTGATTGCCCAGGTCGATGCCTGGGTCATGGACCAGGCCTGCCGCCAGATGTGCCAGTGGCAGCAGGCCGGCGTGGCGCTGTCGTTTGTCGCCGTCAACGTATCGAGTCGGTTGTTTGCTCGTCGTGAGTTGTATGACCAGGTCGCCCAGGTGTTGCACGACACGGGCCTGGATCCGGCCTGCCTGGAACTGGAAGTGACGGAAAGCGCAGTGATGGAAGACCCGGAGGTGGCGCTGGAGCAGATGCATCGCCTGCGGGAGCTGGGCGTGCGCCTGGCCATCGATGATTTCGGCACGGGTTATTCGTCGCTGCTGCGCCTCAAGCGCCTGCCGGTGCAGAAGCTCAAGATTGACCAGGGCTTTGTCGCCGGCTTGCCGTGGGACGAGGACGACGCGGCGATCGTCCGGGTGATCATCGCCCTGGCTCGGAGCATGGGCATGCAAGTGCACGCCGAGGGCATCGAGCAGCGTGAGCAGGCGGCGTTCCTGCTGGAACAGGCTTGTGAGCTGGGGCAGGGCTACTGGTTTGGCCGGCCCGTGGCGGCGGGGCAGTTGGATTGGGGGCGGGCGCCGGTTATTGCTTGATCATCCGTGGCAGGGATGTTGGCCGAGTACATATCCATTGTTGCGGTAACGGCGGCTTATGGTTCCGCCCTGACGGCGGGTCACTTTCGAAAAGCGCGAAAGTAACCAAAGCGCTCATGCCCCACCACTCGGCACCTCGCCTAGGCTCGGTGTGCCCTCACTCCGGCATTGCTCCGTGGGCCCGCCGCGAAGGGCCATCCATGGCCCAGCGCGGCTATCCCGGCATCCATGCCGGGATGCCCACTGCGCAATACCTGCGTTCGGCCAGCGTGGTTAACGGGGCGCCGAGATCAACGTCCTCCGCGAGGCGGCCTTAGAGCCGACCTGGTTCTTTCGGTCGTACACCTGTCAGATCTGTGGGAGCAAAGCTTGCTCGCGAGGCGGCCTTACAGCCGGCCTGTACCCCGATCCAATTGTGGGAGCGAGCCTGCTCGCGATGGCGTCGGCTCAGTTGGCATTGATAGGGACTGATACACCGCTTCGCGAGCAGGCTCGCTCCCACAATGGATTGGCGTTGAACTGCAGATTCGGTTCGACACAGAACCCTGTGGGAGCGAGCTTGCTCGCGATGGCGTCGGTTCAGTTGGCACGGATAGGGACTGATGCATCGCTATCGCGAGCAGGCTCGCTCCCACAATGGATTGGCGTTGAACTGCAGATTCGGTTCGACACAGAACCCTGTGGGAGCGAGCTTGCTCGCGATGGCGTCGGTTCAGTTGGCACGGATAGGGACTGATGCATCGCTATCGCGAGCAGGCTCGCTCCCACAATGGATTGGCGTTGAACTGGAGATTCGGTTCGACACAGAACCCTGTGGGAGCGAGCTTGCTCGCGATGGCGCCGGTTCAGCCTGCATCAATGCAAAGCTCTACATCTTGGCGCCGGGCGCCACCGCCTCCTTGGTTTCCAAATGATCCAACGCCCGCTCGACCAACAACTGCACCCCATCGGCCATGCGACTGATCGCCAGGGCGACGCAGCGGCGTGAGTCGTCGACGTCGTCAGCCAGGTCGGCGGCGATGGTGCTGATGGACAGCAGGTCTTCGGAGGCGTTGGCCAGCAGGGTTTCGGTGTCGATGTGGGGGGAGACGATGAAGAGTTGGTTTTTGTCGGGTTCGGGCGGTGAGGCGGGCTTGGGGTTGAGGTAGTAGTCGAGGGCGCGGGTGGCGGCGTCTTCGAGCTTTTTTTCTTCGAGGATTTCGACGCGGGATTTGTGATTGTTTTGCGGTGAATCAGTTGAAGATTTAGGCATTGTTGAACTCCATGGTTTAGGAGCCAACACCGTTTCGCTTGCACATTCGAAAGAGGTGGCAGCTATACATAGGTGTGCAAGACCGGTGGAGTATCCGGCAGACCCGAAGGTCTCCCATGCACAGCTGCCATAACGATTCGCGAGCATAGAAAAATGCCCGATCAATAGCCATGACAATTGTGTCTCCACCGGACTTGCACGTCCGCGTCACCGTTTTTTTCGATGACGAACCAAAAGGTTAGCGACGCATAACCGTGGTGCCTAGTTCATGAACACCCCGGCGTCTTGAAGGAAATCTCCGAGGGTTTGGCAGGGAAAAGCCCCCAATCCTCCCTGCCGTAGGACGTCAGCCACTTTATGTGATTTTGGTTATATAAAAATTCTTAAATAGTCTTTTTAAGAATATTCGCACTTATCTAGTATTGCTCCCACGCCGCAAGCAGTGCCGCCCACTGCCAGGCATTCATTCAAAGGAGCAGCAGCATGAGCGCATCTCTACGTAGCGTTGACGGACAGGACGAAGCCACCATCTTGCGTGAGATCCAGAGCGCGTTGCGCGATCTGCGCTTTGGGGCAGTGGAAATCACCGTGCACAACGCGCAAGTGGTTCAGATCGAACGCAAGGAAAAATTCCGCTTGCAGCAGCCGAGCCATAAGCCGTCTTGAAAAAGCCAAAAGATCGCAGCCTTCGGCAGCTCCTACAGGGGGGCTTGGCGTAGGAGCTGCCGAAGGCTGCGATCGTTTCACGGCCACAACGATTTCTAAGCCATAAAAACCAGAATTCCAGGAGCTTTCACCATGTCGTCCATTCGTCGTTATGCCCTGGCCGCCTTGGCCAGTGCTGTTTTTGCCGGTTCCGCCGTCGCCAAGGATTACGAGTTGCTCAATGTGTCCTACGACCCGACCCGTGAGCTTTATCAGGATTACAACGCCGAATTCGCCAGCTTCTGGAAGAAGGCGCACCCGGACGACAACGTGAAGATCCAGCAGTCCCATGGTGGTTCGGGCAAGCAAGGCCGGGCGGTGATCGATGGTCTGCGGGCCGACGTGGTGACCCTGGCCCTGGCTGGCGACATCGATGAAATCGCCAAGCTGGGCAAGTCCCTGCCAGCGGACTGGCAAACACGCCTGCCGGAGGCCAGCACGCCTTATACCTCGACCATCGTGTTCCTGGTGCGCAAGGGCAACCCCAAGGGCATCAAGGATTGGGGCGACCTGATCAAGAATGACGTATCGGTCATCACCCCGAACCCGAAGACTTCCGGAGGTGCGCGCTGGAACTTCCTCGCCGCCTGGGCCTATGGCCTGAAGGCCAACGGGGGGGACGAAGCCAAGGCCAAGGAATACGTGCAAGCGCTGTTCAAGCATGTGCCGATCCTCGACACCGGCGCCCGTGGCTCGACCATTACCTTCGTCAACAACGGGCAGGGCGACGTGTTGCTGGCCTGGGAAAACGAAGCCTTCCTGGCGCTGAAGGAAGACGGCGGCGCCGACAAGTTCGACATCGTCGTGCCGTCGCTGTCGATCCTCGCCGAACCGCCCGTGGCGGTGGTGGACAAGAACGCCGAGAAAAAGGGCAACCTGGAGATCGCTGAGGCCTACCTCAAGCACCTGTACAGCCCGGCCGGCCAGGAAATCGCTGCGAAAAACTACTATCGCCCGCGTGACAAGGACGTGGCCGCCAAGTACGCCCGGCAATTTCCAAAGGTGGAGCTGGTGAGCATCGACAAGGACTTCGGCGGCTGGAAAACTGCCCAGCCGAAATTCTTCAACGATGGCGGCGTGTTCGACCAGATCTATCAGGCGCAGTAAGCTGGGGTTTCCTAGCAGTCGGTCAGCCACACAACCTGTGGGAGCGAGCTTGCTCGCGATAGGGCCATGCCAGTCGACAACTATGTTGGCTGATCCGCCGCCATCGCGAGCAAGCTCGCTCCCACAGTCAACCAAGGACTTCTATGTCGCGTCGCATATCCCCCGTCATACCCGGCTTCGGGCTGACGCTGGGCTACACCCTGGTGTACCTCAGTCTGATTGTGCTCATACCCCTGGCGGCGATGTTCGTGCATGCCGCCCAACTCACCTGGGAACAGTTCTGGGCGATCATTTCGGCGCCGCGGGTGCTGGCGGCCTTGAAACTCAGTTTCGGCACCGCACTGTACGCCGCCATCATCAACGGCGTGATCGGCACGCTGCTGGCCTGGGTGCTGGTGCGCTACACCTTCCCCGGTCGCAAGATCATCGATGCGATGATCGACCTGCCGTTCGCCTTGCCCACCGCCGTGGCCGGTATTGCCCTGACGGCGTTGTATGCGCCGACCGGACTGGTCGGCCAGTTCGCCACTGACCTGGGCTTCAAGATCGCTTATACGCCACTGGGCATCACCCTGGCGCTGACCTTCGTGACGCTGCCGTTCGTGGTGCGCACGGTGCAGCCGGTGCTGGCCGATATTCCCCGTGAAGTCGAAGAAGCCGCCGCTTGCCTGGGCGCCAAGCCGTGGCAGGTGTTCCGCCACATCCTCGTGCCGGCGTTGTTGCCGGCCTGGTTGACCGGCTTCGCCCTGGCCTTTGCCCGTGGCGTGGGCGAGTACGGTTCGGTGATTTTCATCGCCGGCAACATGCCGATGAAAACCGAGATCCTGCCGCTGCTGATCATGGTCAAGCTCGACCAATACGACTACACCGGCGCCACTTCCATCGGCGTGCTGATGCTGGTGGTTTCCTTCGTCCTGTTGCTGCTGATCAACCTGTTGCAGCGGCGCATCGAAACCCCATAAGGAGGCGCGAACATGTCCCAATCGTCTATTACCGCAGCCTCCACCAACGCCGCTCGCCGCGGCAGTGCGACGTCGCGGCGCGTGCTGATCGGTCTTGGCTGGCTGATCTTTGCGCTATTTTTGCTGTTGCCGCTGTTCATCGTGGTGTCCCAGGGCCTGAAGCTCGGGCTGGGGGCTTTTTTCACGGCGATCTTTGAGCCCGACGCGCTGTCAGCGTTGAAACTCACGGTGATTGCCGTGCTGATCTCGGTGCCGCTGAACCTGGTGTTCGGCGTCAGTGCCGCGTGGTGCGTGAGCAAGTATTCATTCCGTGGCAAGAGCATGCTGGTGACGCTGATCGACCTGCCGTTCTCGGTGTCGCCAGTGATCGCCGGCCTGGTCTATGTGCTGATGTTCGGCGCCCAGGGCTTGTTCGGGCCGTGGCTGTCGGATCACGACATCCAGATCGTCTTCGCGCTGCCCGGCATCGTACTGGCGACGATTTTCGTCACCGTGCCATTCGTGGCCCGTGAGCTGATCCCGCTGATGCAGGAGCAGGGCACCCAGGAAGAAGAGGCCGCGCGCCTGCTGGGCGCCAACGGCTGGCAGATGTTCTGGCATATCACCGTACCGAACATCAAGTGGGGGCTGATCTATGGCGTGGTGCTGTGTACCGCCCGGGCGATGGGCGAGTTCGGCGCGGTGTCGGTGGTGTCGGGGCACATTCGCGGGGTGACCAACACCCTGCCGCTGCACGTCGAGATCCTCTACAACGAATACAACCACGTGGCCGCGTTCGCCGTGGCGAGCCTGTTGCTGATCCTGGCGCTCTTGATCCTGCTGCTCAAGCAGTGGAGCGAAAACCGAATCAACCGCCTGCGCGCCAGCGCCGCGGAGGAATAAGTCATGTCGATCGAAGTCCGTAACGTCAGCAAGAATTTCAACGCGTTCAGGGCCCTGGACGAGATCAGCCTGGATATCCAGAGCGGCGAGCTGGTGGCGCTGCTGGGCCCGTCGGGCTGCGGCAAGACCACTCTGCTGCGGATCATCGCCGGCCTCGAAACCCCGGACCAAGGCAGCATCGTGTTCCACGGCGAGGACGTGTCCGGCCACGACGTGCGTGATCGCAACGTCGGTTTCGTGTTCCAGCACTACGCCTTGTTCCGCCACATGACGGTGTTCGACAACGTCGCCTTCGGCTTGCGCATGAAGCCCAAGAATCAGCGCCCGAACGAAAGCCAGATCGCGACCAAGGTCCATGAGCTGTTGAACATGGTGCAACTGGACTGGCTCGCCGACCGCTACCCGGAGCAGTTGTCCGGCGGCCAGCGCCAGCGTATCGCCCTGGCCCGTGCCCTGGCGGTGGAGCCCAAGGTGTTGTTGCTGGACGAACCGTTCGGCGCCCTTGACGCCAAGGTCCGCAAGGAACTGCGCCGCTGGCTGGCGCGGCTGCACGAGGACATCAACCTGACTTCCGTGTTCGTGACTCACGACCAGGAAGAGGCCATGGAAGTCGCCGACCGGATCGTGGTGATGAACAAAGGCGTGATCGAGCAGATCGGCTCGCCCGGCGACGTCTACGAAAACCCGGCCAGCGATTTCGTCTATCACTTCCTCGGCGACTCGAACCGCCTGCACTTGGGTGAAGACCGGCATGTGCTGTTCCGCCCTCACGAAGTTTCGCTGTCGCGCTCGGAACTGGAAGACCACCACGCCGCCCAAGTGCGCGACATTCGTCCATTGGGCGCCACCACTCGGGTGACCCTGAAGGTGGAAGGCCAGAGCGAGCTGATCGAAGCCGAGGTGGTGAAGGACCACGATAGCCTGGTGGGCCTGGCGAAGGGCGAGACGCTGTTCTTCAAGCCCAAGGTCTGGCAGAAAGTCGCCAACCTTTAAAAGCAAAAAGCATCGCGAGCAAGCTCGCTCCCACAGGGGATTTGTGAACGGCGCAGATCCATTGTGGGAGCGAGCTTGCTCGCGATGGCGCCCTCACTGACACCCCGAACCGAATCTGAATAACCCCACCCAACCTTGCTTCGATTGGTTCTACGCCAACGCCTTTTCCCCGCCCAAACCCTACCTAGACTCTGACAGGCCAGGAGGCAAGTGAGAGTCCATGACGGACCGGTGT
Source organism: Pseudomonas sp. St316 (assembly GCF_018325905.1). Classification (NCBI taxonomy): domain Bacteria; kingdom Pseudomonadati; phylum Pseudomonadota; class Gammaproteobacteria; order Pseudomonadales; family Pseudomonadaceae; genus Pseudomonas; species Pseudomonas sp. St316. The sequence continues at coordinate 270,789 of NZ_AP021901.1, forward strand.
TATCTCTCCTGGTGCCCTGATGCCAAGGAGAGAAAACATGAGCGTGGAAGTCAGTCGGTATGGCCCGTTTGGCTGTGCATTGTTAGGCGTCTTGCTGGCTCCGGCCACCAGCGCCGCCCCCTCGTTGTCCCCCCAGATACCCTTCGATGTCACGGTGACCAACCCCGTTTCACTGGTCAGCCTGCAAGCCAATTTCGATGAGCTGTCGTGGCAGACCTTCATTGCCCTGAACTGGCCCGCGCTGGATAACGGCGCTCCCAATGCCGGCACCCCCATCGGCAAGCAGGATGGCGCCACGGTTTGGGAAAGCTGGAAAGAGAGCTACCAGATTTTCCGGGCCAAGGGCCAGGCCCCGCTGCCCTGGAATGCCCCGGCGACCCTGCCTGAAGCGTGCAAGTCGCTCAAGCCCGGCCGCCTGTTGCAGCAAATGGGCAAGGTGCCCGATGTGCTGGATGAATTTATCCAGCCCTTCGAGAGCGGCCCGCTGGTGGACCAGAACGGCACCTATACGCGCAACGAAATCGTGGTCAACCAATCGATGTTCAACGGGATCGTCGACAACGGCCTGTACAGCATCGAAGGGCAGCAGACGTTTTTCGCCGCCAATGCGAAGAACGCCGTCGCCTTCAGCTGTGGTTCCACCGACACCCAGCAGGTCGGTGCGGTGATGGTGAAGGCGTCGTGGAAAGTGCTGGGCCCCAACGACAACCGCCAGGATTTTCATACCGTCGATGCGCTGGTCTACACCCCGGGGAACAACGACCCGAGCCATGGGCCGATTGTCGCGGAGTCGTGCGTGTCCGAGCCGGTCGGGTTGGTGGGGCTGCACATGGTCCATAAGACCACCAGCGCGGCGCAATGGGTCTGGTCAACCTTCGAGCATGTGAAAAACGTGCCGGAAAAAACCACGCCTGTTGCCCAGCGGACCGGACCCTATCTGTTCTACAACGCAGCCAGCAAAAGCGCTATCAACCAGCCGCCGCCACGGCCATGGAACCCGGCCGTCAAGGCGACGCCCTCGCAAATCGTGCGCGAAGTGCCGCTGACTGACGCCACCAAGACCCTGAATACCACCTATCAAGCGCTGTTGCGCACGGCCAACCCGCAGAGCGTCTGGGCCAACTATCAACTGATCAGTACCCAGTGGCCGTCAGACCCGCCCAAGAACTGCCAGGTATCGGCAGCCAACCCGTTGGGCAGTCCCGCGCCATTGTTCCTGGCCAACGCCACGCTGGAAACCTACATCCAGGGCACCGTGCCCCAGGCGTCCTCCAGTTGCATGGCCTGTCACGGCAACGCGGCCACCCATGTCACCGAGTCACCGCGTACCAGCTTCGCGGATTTCACCTATTTGCTCGAACGCGCACAGTCCACTGGCGGACAAGGAGTCAACCATGAGCAGTGATCTGGACAATTTCGTAGGCCTGTCATCGGCCCTGACCGGCATTCCCACCGATCGGCTGGCACCGGCGATCGACCAGGTGGGTTTGCCACCGATCTTTCTCGCGTTCATCACCCCGCGCATCACCCCGGCTGTGCTCAATACATTGCTGACCCAGTACGCCACGCTGGTGGCCGACCATATGTCCCCCGACCAGATCGCCAAGGCGGTGCTGATGGACGGATCGCGCCCAGCCGTCACGCAAGCGGCCCAAGCCGCGCGTTCGATCATGAAGCTCTGGTTGCTGGGGGTCTGGTATCAGCCCTATGCCACCGGCAGCTACAAATCGACCGACTCGACGGTGGTGTCCGACCAGGCCTACATCCAGAGCTGGGCCTGGAAAATCGCCCAGGCCCATCCCATGGGCTACAGCGAGATGTTTTTCGGCTATTGGAACACGACGCCGCCCAGCCTTGAGGACTACACCGGCGTGCCTGCCAACGCACAAGGAGCCTCGTCATGAGTACCGAACAAGCAGAGGTGATCATCGTTGGCGCGGGGCTGGCCGGCAGCATCATCGCTTATCAGTTGGGCATGGCGGGCGTGGACGTGCTGATACTCGAATCGGGGCCGGAGGTCCCGGCCAACCGTGCGCAATACTTGGAACGCTTCTACACGGCCACTCTGAAAACCCCGGAATCGCCCTATCCGCCGGTCTCGACCCTGGATACGCCACGCGATCCGAGCAAGGAAAATGCGCCTCGGGCGACCATCGCCGACCTGATCCTTCTCAAGGACAAGCCGCAATTGAGCTACTTGGTACAAAAAGGCCCGCTGCCCTTCAATAGCACCTATGAACGGGTGGGCGGCGGCACGACCTGGCATTGGGTCGGGACGTGCCTGCGCATGGTGCCGAACGATTTTCGCCTCAAGAGCAAGTACAACGTCGGGGTGGACTGGCCGATCGGTTACGACGATCTGCAAAGCGCCTATTGCCGGGCCGAGGCGGAAATTGGGGTATCGGCCAATGTCGCCGACCAGGCCTATCTGGGCATGACCTTTCCCGAGGGCTATTCATTCCCGATGCACAGCATTCCGTTGTCGTTGGTCGATGGCAGTTTTGTCACCGCCGTGACCGGGAAGACGTTTGACGGTTTGCCGCTGGTGGTCAGCCCGACGCCGGCCGGGCGCAATTCCCAGCCCTACGCCGGGCGCCGGGTGTGTGCCGGCAATACCAACTGCACGCCGATCTGCCCGATCCAGGCCAAGTACGACGCCACCGTGACCCTGAACAAGGCCCTGGCCACCGGCAAGGTCCGGGTGCTGTACCGGACCGTGGCCAGCAAAGTGACCGTGGGCCCTGACAAGCACATCAATGGCGTCCAATTCATTCAGTATCAGCTGGGCGAGGGACCGCAGACGGGCACCGGCGTGGCCATCGGGCAGCGTTACGTGATCGCCGCCCATGCCATTGAAACCCCTAAATTGCTGCTCAACTCCAAGACCCCGGCCTGGCCCAAAGGTGTGGCCAATAGCAGCGGGCAGGTGGGACGCAGTTTGTCCGACCATCCGATATACCTGGCGTGGGGGCTGATGCCGGAAGGCAAGACGGTGTTCCCGTACCGTGGCCCGGTGTCCACGGCGGGCATCGAGAGCCTGCGTGACGGCGATTTTCGTAGCCAGCGCGCGGCGTGGCGCATCGAAATCGGCAACGAGGGCTGGAACTGGCCGGTGGGCGATCCTTACGTCACCGTGGCCGATTTTATCGACGGGAAGAACAAAAGCTGCAGCAACCCATTGCCCTCGAAGGAGACACCGCCGCCGCCCACTGAAGCGCTTTACGGCACGGCACTGATTCAAAAGCTCAACGATCTGTTCATCCGTCAGTTCCGGATCGGATTTTTGGTGGAGCAGGTGGAGGAGCATCCCGACCAGGCCAACAGCTACATCGTGCCTTCGACGGATAACTACACGGATGGGCTTGGCATTCTTCGGCCGGAAATCCACTACGACCTGTCCGACTACACCAAGGAAGGTTTCAGGCAGGCGAAGATATTGGCGAGCCACATCATCAAGGACCTGCTCGGTGCCGTGGAACTGACGGTACCCATTGGGGGAGGGACATTCAGATACAAAGACGAGGATTACAGCTTCCAGGGCGCCGGGCACCTGATGGGCACCTATCGCATGGGCGATGATCCGGCCAAGTCGGTGGTGGACAAGTACCAGCGCAGTTGGGACCACAAGAACCTGTTCCTGGTGGGCGATGGCGTCTTTCCCAGCACCGGTACCTCGAACCCGAGCCTGACGATTGCGGCGCTGTCGTTCCAGGCCGGGGACACCGTGGCCAACGACCTGAAGGCGGTGACGATGCAGGTTCAATCCAACATCGCCTGGCAGGGCACCGGTGTGCAGGTCAACGGGTTGGTGCCGCGCCTGGTTCGCTACGTCAGTGGGCTATGGTGTGCCAGTCCGCAGGGCGGCAATGTCGATGGAAAGGGCGGTTCCAGGCACATCGATTACAGCAGCTATGCCTTGCCCGGTGCCGCCGAAGGTGCCTTGATCGGGCGCGTGGGCAATGCTGGCAAGCCGTTCCTGGTGGGTGATCTGGGGCAGGTTCCGGGCGATCAGCAAGGGGAACTGCAACTGTGCATCAACGATGACCTGACCGGGCAGTACGGGTCTGGCTTGAAAGACAACACCGGCGCGCTGACGATACGGGTCGAGTTCGGTGCGCTGTAACTGGAGCGGTAAAACCTAACGCTTGTGGGAGCAAGGCTTGCCCGCGATGCAAACACCTCGGTGTAGCGGATAGACCGAGGTGATGCCTTCGCGGGCAAGCCTTCCTCCCACAGAGGGGGCGGCGGGTATTACGTTGTTCTCAGGCCGCCGAACGCTGGCTGCGCAACGCCACCGGCCCGACGCGCTCTTCGATGGCCCGCTTCAGTTCGCCGCGAAGCCCCAGCAGAAAACCCGCCTCCACCACCACAAACAGCGGCCCGACAATCAACCCTGTGAGGTCGTCGACGAACGCCGGCTTGCGGCCTTCGTAATAGTGGCCGACGAACTGGATCGCCCAGCCCACCACGAACATGCCCAGGCCACTGCCCAGCCATACCGAGGTGCTTTGTGCGGCGAGTATCTGGCCCAGCCAAACTGCCAGGGCCAGCAGCGCCGTCATCAGCAGTCCCAGGCGCAACTCCAGGCGCAGATAGAACCAGGCACTGGCCGCCGCGACCAGCAGCGCCGGCGACACCAGGACCGCGCCCACTGGCCAGCCTGGGCGTGACAGCAGCACGGCGACGGCGACGAAAATCAGCGGGATACCGATGAAATGGCTGGCGATGTTGCGCGGGTCGCGGTGATAAGCCGCGTATTGACTGAGATGATCGACGAGGCTTTTCATTGTTGTTCCTCCTGAGGTGATGCCTGCATGATGCCCAGGTACCGCAAGGTGTTCTGTCAGTTAGCCGACACTTGTCCCGGAGTTTCCATGAATTCGCATCCCTGGCACTCACACCTGATGGCCGGCCATTGGTACAGCCATCTGCCTGCTGAGTTACAGAATAGTCTGCTGGGCATGGCGCGGGTGCGCCGCCTGCCGCCGGGCCATCGACTGTTCCAGCGCGGCGATCCACCGTGCGGGCTGTATGCCGTACTGGAAGGCGCGGTGCGCGTCGGTGCGGTGAACGAGCAGGGCAAGGAGGCGTTGCTGAGCGTGGTGGAGGCGCCCCACTGGTTCGGTGAAATCTGCCTGTTCGATGGCCAGCCGCGAACCCATGATGCGGTCGTGGTGGGTCAATGTACGCTGCTGCACTTGCCCCAGGCGCCGTTGCTGGCCTTCCTGCAGGAGCAGCCGGTCTACTGGCGGCATCTCGCATTGTTGATGAGCCACAAGCTGCGCCTGGCCTTCATCAACCTCGAACACCTGAGCCTGATGCCCGCCCCGGCCCGCGTGGCCCACCGCCTGCTGCTGATCGCCGAAGGCTACGGCGAGATCGAACCGGCCCGACGGGTTCTGCAACTGCCCCAGGAGCAACTGGCGCTGATGCTCGCGCTGTCACGCCAGACCACCAACCAGATCCTCAAGGACCTGCAGGCCCAGGGCATTCTTCACCTCAGTTATGGCGAGATCGAAATCCTCGACATCGAGCGGTTGCGAGCGTTGACTACAATCTGAACCCGACCTGAACCTTGTGGGAGCGAGCTTGCTCGCGATGAGGGCCTAACATTCAACATCAACGTTGACTGTTGTACCGCCGTCGCGAGCAAGCTCGCTCCCACAGGGGGTGATGTTGTCGCCGATATTGCGCTCATACCGATTCCAATGTGGGAGCGAGCCTGCTCGCGATAGGGCCAGTGCAACCAACGCAAATCCCTAGCGCAAGCCCTCCCGAAACTGCCCCGGCGTCATTCCGGTCCAGCGCTTGAATGCGCGGCTGAAGCTGCTGGTATCGGCAAAGCCCAACAGGTAGCTGACTTCGCTCAGCGAGCAGTTCGGATCCCGCAGGTGCAGCAGCGCGAGGTTTTCCCGGCACTCGTTGAGCAGGGCGTCGAAGCGGCAGCCTTCGTCGGCCAGGTGCCGTTGCAGGCTGCGCAGGCTCAGGTGCATGGCTTGGGCGATGCGTTCAGCACTGGGCTCGCCTTCGGGCAGTTGGGCCTCGATGGCCGCGCGTACCTTGCGTTCCCAGGTCAGCGGCTTGAGCTGCGCCAGGGTGCGTTCGAGCACTGTTTCGTTGTGCTCGGCCAGTTCCGGATTGGCGTCGTCCAGGTGGCTGTCGAAATCGGTGAGGTTGAACTCCAGGCAATCCTGGGCCGCGCCGAAATACATCGGCGAGCGGAACACTTTGTGCCAGGGGCTGGGGTCCGCCGGTTCCGGGCGCCGCAGGTACACCGCCAGCGGTGCGTAATCGCGACCGAGGCGGTTGCGACAAGTGCGCACGTAAATCGCCGCGAACGCGTCGATGGCTTCAAAGGCTGGCGCCGGTCGACCCTGGGGCACATCGAGACTGAAGCGGTAGCGGTCTTCGCCGCGGCTCAATTGCAGGGTCAGCGCATCGCTGACCACCGGGTGATAGCGCACGATCCGCTCGAACACTTCCCGCAGGCTGCCGCTGGCCACCAGGGCATAACCCAGTGCGTGAAACGTGGTGGGGCTGACGAAGCGCGATACCCGCAGGCCAATGGCCGGGTCGCCGCTGGCCTGCACGGCCAATGCCCACAGACGCGTGGTGGCCGAGAGCGGGTAACGGGCGTTCGGGTCGTCCATCCATTGCGGGTCGAGGCCGGCCTCCAGGCACAGGGCATGACTGTCCAGGCCCAGCGCATCGAGCTGTTTGCGCAGGGCGCGGGTCCAGCTGGCAAGGGAGGTCGGTTCAGTCATGACGATTGGCGCTTGCGGTCAACAGGTTGGCGTTTACGGCTACCACCCCAGGGGGCAACGCCCGGCAGGATGAGCTCATCTCTAACAGAGGATGTAAGCCATGCACGGCACTTGCGCAAGCCCCGAGCGATTGAATGCACAACAGCGAGCCGCCCATATTCGCCAGGTGGTCCTGGCCCGGGGCGATGAACTGCGCCAGCGTTATCCGATCCTGCGTCATCAGGATGCGCTGGGTGCGGGCATCCTGGCGTTCGCCCTGGTCGGGATGATCGGTTCGGCGCTGCTCTACATCAACGGTTACCTGGCCGGATGGGCGTGCCTGTTGCTCAACGCGTTTTTCGCATCGCTGACCCACGAGCTGGAACATGACCTGATCCACAGCATGTATTTTCGCAAGCAACGCCTGCCCCATAATTTGATGATGGGATTGGTCTGGCTGGCGCGGCCGAGCACGATCAACCCGTGGATCCGCCGCCACCTGCACCTCAATCACCACAAGGTGTCCGGCAGCGAAGCCGACATGGAGGAGCGCGCCATCACCAACGGCGAGCCCTGGGGGCTGGCGCGGTTGCTGATGGTCGGTGATAACGTGATGTCGGCCTTCATCCGCCTGTTGCGGGCCAAGACCTGGACGCACAAGCGCAGCATCCTCAAGCGCACGCTGAAGGTGTATTTCCCGCTGGCGTTGCTGCATTGGGGGACCTGGTATGTGTTTCTCGGTTTCCATGGGGCCAACGGCATCGCCGGTCTGCTGGGCATGTCGATCGATTGGTCGACGACCACGCTGTCGGTCATGCACGTGATCGACATCGCGGCGGTGGTAATCATCGGCCCGAATGTATTGCGCACTTTTTGCCTGCATTTCATCAGCTCGAACATGCACTACTACGGCGACATCGAGCCGGGCAATGTCATCCAGCAGACCCAGGTGCTCAACCCTTGGTGGCTGTGGCCGTTGCAGGCGTTCTGCTTCAACTTCGGCAGCAGCCATGGCATTCATCATTTCGTGGTGAAGGAACCGTTCTATATTCGCCAACTGACGGTGCCGGTGGCTCACAAGGTGATGCGCGAGATGGGTGTGCGGTTCAATGATTTCGGCACGTTCGGGCGGGCGAATCGGTTTGTGCGCGCGGAGCGTGTGCTGCGCGATGAGGTGGGTACGGCTCGGGTTTGAGACGCAGCACCTTAGGCATGAAAAACACATCCTGTGGCGAGGCAATTCATCCCCCCGCCACATTGGGCTCTTCGCCCATGTCGCAATAGCTCAGGCTGCCGCACGAGGCGACGTGGGTTTCGTTCGCAGCCACGTATTGAGCCAGCCGTTATGCCGGCGCAAGAGCACCTATACTGCAAACGCGGGTGCAACCCTGTTCACCTGCCGTGTCCTCCCGTCGCCTATTTCTTCGACACCCTAATTATTTGTACAGCTTTGCCGACAGATTGGTATGCGTGCACCAAAGTGGAGCGAAGTGATAACCGCTCGCACTGCTACACGGAACGTTGCAAACCTGGAATGCATCCCCACTCCTGCATAAGAAGCCTACTCAATGAATCTGAAATTCAGCCATAAAATCCTTCTTGCCGCCTCCGGTGTGGTGGTTCTGGCTTTTGCCCTGTTCACGCTCTACAACGATTATTTGCAGCGCAACACCATCGGCAGCAGCCTTGAGTCGTCCATCGAGCAATCCGGCGACCTGACCGCCAGCAGCATCCAGAACTGGATGAGTGGCCGGATACTGGTGCTGGAAAACCTGGCGCAAAACATCGCGCACCAGGGCGCTTCTGCCGATCTGCCGGGGTTGGTCGATCAGCCAGCGCTGACGTCGAACTTCCAGTTCACTTATGTGGGCCAGGCCAACGGTGTCTTCACCCAACGCCCTGATGCAAAAATGCCTGACGGCTACGACCCGCGTCAGCGCCCTTGGTACAAGCAGGCGGTGACTGCCGATAAAACCATGCTGACCCCGCCTTATTCGGCGGCGGTGGGCGGCCTGGTGGTGACCGTTGCCCTGCCGGTGAAGCACAATGGCGAACTGCTCGGCGTGGTAGGTGGTGACCTGAGCCTGGAAACCCTGGTGAAAATCATCAACTCCGTGGACTTCGGTGGTATCGGCCATGCGTTCCTGGTCAGCGGCGACGGTCAGGTGATCGTCAGCCCGGAAAAAGACCAGGTGATGAAGAACCTCAAGGACATCTACCCAGGTACTGCGGTGCGCATTGGCAAGGGTATCCAGGAGGTTGAGCTGAACGGGCAGGACCGTATCCTTTCGTTTACTCCAGTGACTGGCTTGCCGAACGCCGAGTGGTACATCGGCCTGTCGATCGATAAGGCCAAGGCCTACGCGCCGCTGAGCCAGTTCCGTACGTCTGCGTTGATTGCGATGTTTGTCGCGGTGGCGGCCATTGCGTTGCTGCTGAGCATGCTGATCCAAGTGTTGATGCGTCCATTGACCACCATGGGCCGCGCCATGCAGGACATCGCCCAGGGCGAAGGCGACCTGACCCGGCGCCTGGTCGTGCAGGGCAAGGATGAATTCGCAGTGTTGGGAGGTTCGTTCAACCAGTTCGTGGAGCGGATTCACGCGTCGATCTCGGAAGTGTCTTCCGCGACTCGCCAGGTGCATGACCTGTCGCAGCGGGTGATGACTTCGTCCAATGCGTCGCTCGTCGGCTCGGATGAACAGAGCGCCCGTACCAACAGCGTGGCCGCGGCCATCAACCAGTTGGGCGCCGCGACCCAGGAAATCGCCCGCAATGCCGCCGATGCCTCGCAACATGCCAGCGGTGCCAGCGAACAGGCTGATGACGGTCGCCAGGTGGTGGAGAAAACCATCCAGGCCATGACCGAGCTGTCGCAGAAGATCAGCCTTTCGTGCACCCAGATCGAAACCCTGAACGCCAGCACCGACAACATCGGGCACATCCTGGACGTGATCAAGGGCATCTCCCAGCAAACCAACCTGTTGGCCCTGAACGCGGCCATCGAAGCAGCCCGTGCCGGTGAAGCCGGCCGTGGTTTTGCGGTGGTGGCCGATGAAGTGCGCAACCTGGCGCACCGCACCCAGGAGTCGGCGGAAGAAATCCACAAGATGATCACCTCGCTGCAGGTCGGCTCCCGTGAGGCGGTGACCACGATGAACGCCAGCCAGACCTCCAGCGAAGAAAGCGTGGAAGTGGCCAACCAGGCCGGCCTGCGCCTGGTCAGCGTAACGCAGCGCATCGGTGAGATCGACGGCATGAACCAGTCGGTGGCCGCCGCGACCGAAGAACAGACGGCCGTGGTGGAAACCCTCAACATGGACGTCAGCCACATCAACCTGCTGAACCAGCAGAGCGTGGCCAACCTCAATGAAACCCTGAAGGATTGCGATGCCTTGTCGCAACAGGCGAACCGGTTGAAGCAACTGGTGGACAGCTTCAAGATCTGACCCAGTCACAAGCCGACCCACCGCCATCGCGAGCAAGCTCGCTCCCACAAGGGATTGGCGGTGGCTCGGGATTTTGCATCTCCCGGAACCAAAACCGTGGGAGCGAGCTTGCTCGCGATGACGGCGGCTCAGCCAACATCACTGCCAGCCGACCCACCGCCATCGCGAGCAAGCTCGCTCCCACCAGGGATTGGCGGTGGCTCGGGATTTTGCATCTCCCGGAACCAAAACCGTGGGAGCGAGCTTGCTCGCGATGACGGCGGCACAGCCAACATCACTGCCAGCCGACCCACCGCCATCGCGAGCAAGCTCGCTCCCACCAGGGATTGGCGGTGGCTCGGGATTTTGCACCTCCCGGAACCAAAACCGTGGGAGCGAGCTTGCTCGCGATGACGGCGGCACAGCCAACATCACGGCCAGTTGACCCACCGCTTTCGCGAGCAAGCTCGCTCCCACCAGGGATTGGCGGTGGCTCGGGATTTTGCCCCCTCCGGAACCAAAACCGAGCGAGCTTGCTCGCGATGACGGCGGCTCAGCCAACATCACTGCCAGTTGACCCACCGCTTTCGCCATCAAGCTCGCTCCCACAAGGGAGTGGCGCTTACTTGAACATCCCCTGCACATTCCCCATCGCCTCATCGGCAAAGCCCTGGAGGAAATCCCTGAAGCCCGACGGCGTGTGGGCGTCGGTGTGGTCGGCGATGATGGTCCAGGTGGCGCGGCAGCGGTTGTCCGCCAGGGGCTCGACGCGCATGGCCGCCCACAGGTTGTCGATGCCCAGGGTGTTGTAGATCAGCGTCCAGGTCATGTGCATGGCCTGTTCGTCACGGCTGTTGAGCTGTTCCACCACCAGGTTTTGCCCATCGCGGAAGAACTTCTTGCGCAGGGACCTCACGCCCTGGCCGGTCATTTCGATACGCTCCAGGGCCGGGATGAAACGGTTGAATCCGCCAAAATCACCCACCACGTCCCAGACGCGCGCCGCGTCGGCGGGTACCTCCACCGAGGTTTCGACCTGGCAGGCATGGGGGTTCTTGATCAGGGTGTCGGGTTGAAATGCACTCATGGTCTTGCTCCTTGCTTTGGGTTGAGGGTGTTTCAGATGAAGTCGATGGCCTTGAGGTACTCGGCGCCGCGACGCAGCAGGGCCGGGGATTTCTCCGGGTAGCTGGCGCCCATCTGCCGCACGCCGGCGCGGGCGTTGTCATGGCTGATCAACGAGATATCGCCGATGTCTTCCTCGAAGCCATTGAGGTAGAAACCCAGCACGCCAAACAACGCGTTGTCGGCATCGACCCGCGCCAACTGCCGTTGCCACTCGGCGACGCTGACCAACGAAAACTCCCGGCCGCTGTCGCGGAACGACGCCACATAAGCGTCCCAGCTCAACGGCTGTGGGTTGTGCAGGTTGAACACCGCTTGCGTCGGCTGGTAACGGCTGGCGTGGAAGGCGATGAAGCGGGCCAGGAAATCCACCGGCATCAGGTCGAAATTGAGGGACAGCTCCGGCACCTGGCCGAGCTGGATCGAGCCCTTGAGCATCAGCATCAAGCGATTCTTGTGGGGCTGGCAGACCCCGGTCAGGCTGTTGAAACTGATGTTGCCGGGACGGAACAGATTGACCCACACCCCGCGATCCCGGGCGCGTTGCAGGATCCGTTCGCCGACCCATTTGGACAGGTTGTAGCCGTTCTTGATGTAGATCGGCGGCGTCTTGGCGGCAGGCTGTTCCAGCACTTGGCCGTCGGCGTCCAGGGCACTGGAGGCGGAAAGCGTGGAGACGAAGTTGAAGATCTTCTTGCTGCGCCCTTCACACAGGCGCAGGCATTCGAAGATCGGCTCCACGTTGTCCCGCGCCAGGGACTCGTAGTCGAGCACATGGTTGACGTGTGCGGCGTTGTGCACCAGCGCGCCGAAGGTGCGGTCGATGCGGGTGTAGATGTCGTCCGGCAGACCCAATTGCGGTTGGGTGATGTCGGCGGCATACACGCTGACGCGGTCCAGGTCCAGGTGAGTCAGGTGATTGTCCTGAAGGGCCTGGGAGAAGCGCTCGGCCGCGCTTTGTTCGGCGCTGGCGCGCACCAGGCACGCGACTTCGGTGGCGCCCCAGGCCAGCAGTGCTTCGACGATATGCACCCCGAGAAAACTGTTGGCGCCGGTCACCACCACCTTGTGCACATCACCACATTGGTTGATGGGCAGCGGATCGAGGTTGAGCTCGGCCTCGGCATCGATGAAGGCCTGGGGGCTGAGGATCGATGCACTGCTTTGCTCCGGGTCGTCCAGCAACTTCGCCAAGGTCATCAGCGTTGGCGCTTCGATAAAGCGATTGATCGACAGGCTGCGGCCGAACGTCTGGCGGATGCTCAGCAGCAGTCGCGACAACAGGATCGAATGCCCGCCGAGGTTGAAGAAGCTTTCGTCGGTGGCGATGTCCTCGACGGGCAGTTCAAGCAGCTCGGCCCACAGTTGCTGCAGTTGCGTCTCCAGGGCGTTTTGCGGCTGGCGGCGCTGGCCGTCGACCTGCACCTGCACCGCCATGGCGAGCAATGCCCGGCGATCGACCTTGCCGTTGCTGGTGTAGGGCAGGCTGGGCAATTGGACGTAGGCGGCCGGGTGCATGTAGTTGGGCAAGCTGTTCTGCACATGCTCGCGCAATGCCTGGAGGACGTCGCCGGAGCGCTCGGGATGAACCAGGAACGCCAGGATTCGCCGCCGTTCATCGACCCCCACCGCCACCTGGCGAAACAATTGGCTATCGCGCAGGCAGTGCTCGATTTCCTCGGGCTCGACCCGGAAGCCGCGGATCTTCACCTGGTTATCGCGCCGGCCACACAGTTCGATGCCGTTGTCGGTCCACTGGCCGATATCACCCGTGCGATAGACCCGCAGCGTTTGCCCGGTGGGCAGCGCCAGGTCGAGGTAACGTGTCGCGGTCAGCGTCGGGTCGTTCAGATAGCCCAGCCCGACGCCCGGGCCGGCAATGTACAACTCGCCGGGGACCCCTTGGGGAACCGGTTGCAGCTGTTCGTCCAGGATCAGCACCCGGCCATTGGCGATGGGCACGCCGAGGTTGCGGTTGTTGTCGCCGACGCCGAACGGTCGTGTGGTCGCCAGCACCGTGGTTTCGGTCGGGCCGTAGATATTGTGGAACTGGCACTGTGGCGCGAGCTGTTCGATCACGAACGGTTCGCAGACATCGCCACCAGTGATCAGGTGCGTCAGGCCCAACGGTGCATTAAGGGGCATGACGCTCAACAGCGCGGGCGGCAGAAAGGCGTGGCTGATGTGCTGCTGGTGAATCAACGCGACCAATTGCTGCGGATCGCGGCGTTGGTCTTCGCTGGGCACCACCAGCAGGGCGCCGTGGATGAAAGTTGGCAGTATATCGAGCAGCGACGCGTCAAAGTTGATGGTCGAAAACTGCAACGCCCGGCTGTCGCGCTGCAACCCGACGTAGTCGCCGTACCAGGCGCAGAAATGGCTGAGGTTGCGGTGGCTGAGCAACACGCCCTTGGGCTGGCCGGTGGTGCCGGAGGTGTAGATCGCCACGGCCGGTTCGTCGCTGTCCACTGTGCGGCGGATCAACGAGGCTGGAATGCCCGGCTTGGGGGGTGGCAACTGATGGACATTCAGCGTTGGCAATGCCAGGTCACCCAGGTCGCTGTCGCCGTCGTGCAGCAGCAGGTCTGCCTGGGCATTTTCCAGGATGAAGCGCCGACGTTGCGCCGGGTGCTGCGGGTCCAGCGGCAGGTACACCGCCCCACAGCCCAGCACCGCCAGGATCGCCGCATACAGGTGCGCGGACTTGGGCAGGCAGACACCGATCACCTTGTGGGAGGAAGGCTCGTGGGAGGAAGGCTTGCCCCCGATGAACGATGACGCGGCTTGCTCGGGAACTTCGGTGTCTTCATCGCGGGCAAGCCTTGCTCCCACAGATTCTGCTCTCCTTGCTCCTGCAGGTTCGGCGCCCTGCAGTATTTTCAGCATCGGCTCTTGCAACCTCAGCGCCAGGCGGCGCAAGGATTTGTAGTCGATGAGTTGTCCATCGACCCACAGGGCCGATTGCGTCGCGTCGTCGAGCATGCGCTGTTCGATGTTGTGCATCACCGGCACGTCGGCGGCGGCCAGCAGCCAGGGCACCGACGGCCGATTGAGACCATGCTCGAACGCCAGCGGCTCCAGCGCATCGAGCCCGAGCAGGGGTAGCTCGACAGCGTCAGCGTGCACGGTCGGCCAGTGATCGAAGCAGGTGTCGTCCCGCGATAGCTGGCTGACCAGCCGTGCGCCGGTCTCGACCACTGTCGCCAGGGTACGCAACCGCAGGGACTGACCGTTGCCATCGCGTTGTGGCGCAATCACCTCCTGGCATAACAGCCGCTGCGCGCCGTCGCGGAATATCACCACCGGTTGCGGCAATACCTCGCCGGGTAGCGTGCGCAGCGCAACGCGGACCTGGAGGCATGAGCGGGCCTCAATGGCCCACGGCGTCGTACCGTCGTCGATCAACAGATCGACCATGCCGTGGTTGGCCGGTGATTGCCGATCCACGAGGCCATGACCATGCTGCTCCAGTTCCCGGGCCAGTTCGGCCATGGCCTGGCTGGTGCCAGGCACTGCAATTTCGAGGCGTCTCATCGGAAGGTCCTCATGGGGTCAGGTAATCAGCGAGGGCGTCGCGTACGCAGGGGGACGCGAGCATCGAGCTGCCGCGGAAAAAGCGCGTGATGTTGCCCACCAATGGGTGAAAACGATTGATGGGATACACCAGTGCACTGGCGTCTTCACGCAGCGACTGGCGTACCGATTCGTCGACGGGCAGGTGCGCGATCAACTCGAAGTCGAACGCTTGCTGCAGATCGCTCGCCAGGTACTGGACGATGAAACCGTGCATCAAGTGCGCAATCGCCGCGCGGTCCTCTTCGGGCGCGGTGCGCCAGTAAATCTGCACCAGTCGCGTCCAGAAACCGGAGTGCCGGCCCTCGTCGAGCAAGTGATCAGCCATCAGCCCCTTGATCGAAGCCTTGACCGAGTCGTCCCGGGCGAAGGCCGCCACTTCGTTGGTCACGGTGTTCTCGGCGATGGCGATGCAGATCAGTTCCACGGCGCTGAGCAAATGTTCCGGCGCCTGGGCCAGGGTCGCGGGTATCGCGCGGCTGAGTTCGATCTGCCCAGGCAACGGGATCGGTGCGATGCCGGTCATGTCGATGGTCTGCTGCATGAAGTCCATCGCCACCAGCGCGTGGTAATCCTCGTCCACCACCACGGTCATCGCGTCGTAGCGGCAAGCGAATGGGAATTCGATGCCGAAGCGGTTCTTGGCGATGCGCCGGGCGGTGTGGTCCACCAGTTCGGTCTCGAAAATCACCACGTCGTTGATGAACTTGTAGAGGCTCTGCACCAGCACAAAGTCGCGCAATTGCGGGCAGTGGCTGAGGAAGGTCTGGCTGTGTACCAGCGGCTGGCGGCTCATCGGGAAGATCAGCTTGTCGTCGTCTTCAACCCGCCGCCGTGGCCGGGTGCGGATCGTGGCGCGGCTTTCCCAGGCGTCGGCGAAGGATTGGTATTCGGCGGCGTTCATGGCGTCACCTGTGCAACCGGCTGGGCCATGCTCTGGCGCAGGCCGTCCCACAAGGCGGCGCGGCTGTGGACGGCGGCGAGCGCGGCGGCCAGGACTTCGGTTTCGCGCTGCGGGTCGCCATCGATCAGCCGGGCCAACAACTTTTCTGCCGCCGGGCCATGGTCTTCGGAGTCGACTTCGATGTGCCGTTGCAGGTAATAACGAAAGGTCGGCGCCTGATCCAGGCCAATGCCCCAAGCGTCGAGCATGCGCTGGAACATCTGCGGGATGACGCTCTCGCGACCGTGCACGAAGGCAGCGGCCACGCTGTGGGCCGGGGCGTTCAGGGCGGTGTGCAAGGTCTGGCGGACAAACCGTGCCGCCGCCGGTTCGACCTCGACGCTGTCCAGTGCAGTCTCGGGGCTGACGCCTTCCTGTTGCAGGGTGATGAATCGCTCGATTGCGCGGGTATCGGCGCCGATTTCCCGCATGGCGTCCAAGTACAGTTCGAAATGGCTGCAATAGCCGGCACCAGGACGGTCATCGGACTCTTCCCCCAGCACGATTTCATTGATCAAGCGTGCCGCGTGCGGGTCGGCCGGCGGCAGCCAGGGCAGGTGGACGCAGGTGAGCTCGCGTTGCAGCCGCTTGGTCAGCGACATGAAGTCCCAGACGGCAAAGACATGGCTTTCCATAAAACGGCGTAACAGATCGATTGATGTAATCTCGGAAAAAACCGGGTGTTGGCCAAGTTCGCTTTTTTGGAGGGATAGTTTTAGAGATAGTTGTTCTTTGGTTGGCTGCATCGGAACGTCCTCATCAATGATATTTGTCCGGAAGGTTGCTCGTTATTTAATTAAGGCGAGCGGGTGCCTGAACCGGAATCCATGAATTACCCAAGTGGCTTAAGTATTCGCTCTCAGTACGTGTTTTTGGCTTGTGGTGCCTGTATTCAAAGGGTTTGTAAAAAAGCGAAAGGGTCGCCAGTAACGCGACTAATAAAAAGCTAATGCATGAAACAAGTGAGCGGCAAGTACTTTTTTAATTATTTAAAGTTGGGGTTTTATTGGGTGCGAAGAGGGCTGTTAAAACTTTTTATATAAGTTTTATTGAGGCGAAGAAGCTCCTTCCGATTTAGGAGTATCAGAATCGAATAGTTCGAGTGAATGCCTCACTCGGAGCACTTCAGGGATCGGGGAGTTAAGAAGTTTTATGTTATGGGCAGGACGTCGGTCGGACATCCGATCATCCCGCCGGTTGGACGACGCTCCTTGCGTATTGGCTTCGATTCGTCTGGCCTCAGCCAGGCGTTGACTTCTTCAGGTCTGTTTTGAATCGACAAGCGCAAGAGTGAGCCCAAATCGATGGCAGTGCCATTGAACTGATGGGACGACGAGTCGCGGCCACGGCCAGGCCGCGCCGCGCAGGCGACAAGTGAGTCGGAAGGATATGTAAGAAATTTTTACGCTGGTCGGAGCGCCGATGTGGGATCAAAGATTCGACGGCTGTTCCAGGTACCGGCGCATGGTGGCAGAGGCTTTTTCCAGGTGCAGCTCCAGCAATACGATGGCCTTATCGATGTCCTTGGCACGCGCGGCGTCGAGCAGCGCGCGATGATCGTCCTGGCTCAACTTGCCCAGCCCCATGGATGACAGATGAAAGCGCAGGAAGCGCTCTTCTTCATTGAGCTCGCGCTCGATCAGGTCCAGCAGCTTGCTGTTGGGTGCCTTGTAATAAAGCGACATGTGGAACAGCCGGTTGAGCTTGCCGATCTCGGCGTGTTCGGTTTCCGTTTCCAGCTGTTCGATGTACTGGGCGGCCAGTGCCAGGTCGTTGTCATCGAGCAGCGGGATAGACAGGCGTAGGGCGAACGATTCGAGGACCGACCGCAGGGCGTAGGTTTCTACCGCATTGTTGGTGATCAATGGCGCCACCACGGCGCCCTTGTGCTGAACCACATTGAGCAGCGACTGCGCCTCGAGCTGGCGCAATGCCTCGCGCACCGGCATGCGGCTCACGCCGAACAGGTCGGCCAGTTCCTGTTGGCGCAGGGCGGTGCCGCAAGGCAGGCGCCCATCGAGGATGGCCTCGCGCAGAGACTCTTCGATGATCGAGCGTGCCTGGTCAGCCGGGATGGGTCCGTTGACCTGGATAGTGCTGAGTGGTTTGGGCTTCTGTGTCACGACAACACCTGACTGGTAGTAACGAAAATTGGATCCAGGCCAACGTTAGTTACAGATTGCCAAGCCGTCAAAATCTTGCGGCCCCGTTCCTGAACTAAAGTTTAGTCTGCTTGCGGTGATTGCAACCTGCCATTGTTTTTTACCGGGCCAGGCTTCACCATCCAACGAATTTCCAACGGCCCTTTTCGGACGTATTCCCTTGGCTGCACCTTTCCCTGTTCTCAGGTCCTTGCGCTGGCTGTGTTCGGCATTGTTGCTGGCCGGCCTGATGCTGGGTGGCTTGCAGGCTGACTGGGACTTTGCGCAGATCAGCCGACGGGCGCAAGCCTTATATGGGCCCTTGGGCGAAGGTCAGCAACGGATCGACGCATGGCAGCAACTGTTGGCGACCCAGAAACAGATCCCGGAACTGGAACAGCTCAAGGTGGTGAACCTGTTTTTCAACAAACAGGTGCGCTACGTGGAAGACATCGACCTGTGGCGCGAGGTCGACTACTGGGAGACCCCGATCCAGGCCCTGTGGAAGGGCGCTGGCGATTGTGAAGACTACGCCATCGCCAAGTATTTCAGCCTGCGTCATCTCGGGGTGTCCAGTGACAAGCTGCGCATCACCTACGTCAAGGCCTTGCGGCAGAACCGTGCGCACATGGTGCTCACCTATTACGCCACGCCCGAGGCGATGCCGCTGGTACTCGACAGCCTGATCGACGGCATCCTGCCGGCCAGCCAGCGAACCGACTTGCTCCCGGTCTACTCTTTCAATGCCGAAGGGCTGTGGCTGCCGGGTGCCAAGGGCAACAAGAAAGTGGGTGACACCAAGCGCCTGTCCCGGTGGCAGGATGTGTTGAAGAAAATGCAGGCCGAAGGTTTTCCGGTCGAGACGACTAACTAGGAGCGCGCGCTCAGATGTCCTTGTTCAAACAGCTGTTGATCGCTATCTGTCTGTTCCTGGTGGTTGCCTTCAGCGGCAGCTTCATGGTCAGCCTCGAGAGCTCGCGGACCCAGTACGTCAACCAGTTGCGCTCCCACGCCCAGGACGCAGCCACGGCGCTGGCGCTGTCGTTGACGCCGAACATCGACGACCCGGCGATGGTGGAACTGATGGTCAGCTCGATCTTCGACAGCGGCTACTACGCCAGCATCCGTGTGGTCGACGTGGCCACCGACAAGACCCTCGTCGAGCGCACCGGCACGCCGGACGCCGGCAGCGTGCCGCAATGGTTCGTCAAGCTGATCGGCCTGGAACCGGCCGGTGGCGATGCTATCGTCAGCCGCGGCTGGGAGCAGGCGGCGCGGGTCGAAGTGGTCAGCCATCCGATGTTCGCCCTCGCCAAGCTGTGGCAGAGCGCGTTGGGCAGCCTGGGTTGGTTGTTGCTGTGTGGCGCCGTGAGCGCGGTGCTGGGGGCCTTGCTGCTGCGTCGCCAGCTCAAGCCACTGGACTACATGGTGCATCAGTCCCATGCCATCGCCCGTCGCGAGTTCCTGAGCCTGCCGGAGCTGCCGCGCACGCCAGAACTGCGCCGGGTGGTGCAGGCGATGAACCAGATGGTCGAGAAACTCAAGGCGCTGTTTCAGGAGCAGGCCGAGCGTAGCGAGAAACTGCGGGTCGAGTCCTACCAGGACAACCTCACGGGCCTGGCCAACCGGCGCTACTTCGAAATGCAGCTCAATGCCCGAGTGAGTAACCCGGAGCAGGCCAGCTCCGGTTATCTGCTGTTGTTGCGGGTCAAGGACCTGGCCGGTTTGAACCAGCGCTTGGGTGGGCAGCGCACTGACCAGTTGCTCCAGGCGGTTGGCGAGCAATTGCTGCGTGAATGCGCGCGGTATCCGGAAACCCATAATCTGGTCACGCGCATTCGCGGCGGGGAATTCGCGGTGCTGGCACCTGGGCTGGTGCGCGAGGAAGCGCTGCAACTGGCGCAGAACCTCGAAGCCGCGTTGGCGAGCTTGCACGCCACCGGCGCGACGGATGTGGCGTCGGTGGCTTCCATTGGGCTGGCGCCATTCGTCCACGGCGACTCGCCGCAAGCGGTGCTCCAGCTCGGCGACCAGGCCCTGGCCCAGGCCGAAAGCCAGGGCGAACCGGGTTGGGCCTGCCTGGACCACAGTGCATCGGCCAGCGTCGGCGACGATCACCATGCCTGGCACACGCTGCTTGACCAGGCCTTGAATCATCAGCGTTTCGAGCTGTACTTCCAGCCGGTGGTGGCCGCCCAGGACACCCAAGTGGTGCTGCACTACAAAGTGCTGTCGCGGCTGCTCGACGAGCAGGGCCAGACGATCCCCGCCGGGCGTTTCCTGCCCTGGCTGGAGCGCTTCGGCTGGACCGCGCGCCTGGATCGCTTGATGCTCGAACAGGTGCTCAAGCAAATGGCCGGGCATGAGCAATCCCTGGCGTTGAACCTGTCTTCCGCCACCCTGGGTGACCCGCAGGCGTTGAACAAGATCTTTGAAATCCTGCGGGCGCATTCCAACCTTGGGTCGCGCTTGACCCTGGAGATTGGTGAGGAGCAATTGCCTGAGCAAGTGGTGCTGGAACAACTGACCCGGCAGTTGCGCGAGCTGGGGTTCTCGTTGAGCCTGCAGCGTTTTGGTGGGCGGTTCAGCATGATTGGCAACTTGTCGCGGTTGGGGTTGGCTTATTTGAAGATCGATGGCAGCTACATTCGTGCGATTGATCAGGAAAGTGACAAGCGCTTGTTTATCGAGGCGATCCAGCGGGCTGCTCACAGTATCGACCTGCCGTTGATTGCCGAGCGGGTTGAGACGGAGGGGGAGTTGGCGGTGATTCGGGAGATGGGGTTGTTTGGGGTTCAGGGGCAGTTGGTTGGGGAGCCTCGGCGGTGGGGGTGAGTTTGTTGACCTTCTGACCGAGTACATATCCATTGCTGCGGTAACGGCTGCTTAGGGTTCCGCCCTTACGGCGGCTCACTTTTTTTCAAACGCCAAAAAAAGTAAGCAAAAAAGGCTTGCCCCACCACTCGGTGCCTCGCTTAGGCTCGGCATGCCCGAACGAAGGCATTGCTCCGTGGGCCGCCGCGAAGGGCCCTCCATGGCCCAGCGCGGCTATCCCGGCATCCATGCCGGGATGCCCACTCCACAATGCCTGCGTTCGGCCAGCGTGGTTAACGGGGCCCCAAGATCAAAAGCTCGCGAGGCGGCCTTATAGCCGACCTGGTTCTTCCGGTCGTACACCAGCCAGACTTGTTTGAGCAGGACCTGTGGGAGCAAAGCTTGCTCGCGAGGCGGCCTGACAGCCGATCTGGCTCATTGTGGGAGCGAGCTTGCTCGCGAAGGCGGCGGCACATTCAGCATTGATGCAAACAGACCCACCGCCATCGCGAGCAAGCTCGGCTCCCACAGGGATCGGCGGTGGACACTGATCTTGTAAACTACCAAAAACCTATGTGGGAGCGAGCTTGCTCGCGATAGCGTCCGCCCAGACAACCCAAAACCAGTGGCGAGGGGATAAATCCCCTCGCCACAGGGGTCTGTACTCTGCCTGGAATGAGGCTAGATCAACCCTTTCTCATCATCGTCGATCAGCCGGCTCAACCCGCCCAATGCTTCCCGGGCCTGGGTACGATCCATCAGTTTGGCCTGGGCCGCTGGTGGCAGGTCGGTGACGCGGATGACGCCTTTGCTGGTCAGCACCTGGATCAAGTCATCGAGTACCCGGATCATCTCCAAGTCGCTCTGCTTGAGCTGCTTGAGGCTGTTTTCCACTGCCTGGTTGGCGAACCAGTCCTGGATCTCGTGGTTGTCGGCCGGCAAGGTTTCGGTGGCCTCGGCGTAAGCGGTGGCTTCTACGCGCACCAGCAGGCCTTGTGCATCGCGTTGCACATAAAACATCGGGCATCCCTCGTGTATGAAGCGGCGTCATGCTGGGCAGCATAGGCCAACTGTGGGGAGTATGGAGGGTGGAGACGAAATCGTCATCCTGGGAGCAGCCATGCACGACCGCCCTGTGAAGGGCGGCCGTGAGGGCCCGATCAGCTGTTGTTGTGATCGACCTTGATGGTCGGATCGCTGCCGGCGATCAACGAGTTCAGGTTCACGTTCGACCAGTTGTTGCCTTCGAGCTTGATCGTCACGTCCGGGGTCGCGGCTGCACCGTTGGTGGTGTTGAACTGGCCGGACGTGCTGACCTGCAGCGACGACACGCCATCGACCGTGCTGATTTTCAGGAAGTGGTCAATGGTGCTGCCCGTTTCCCCCTGCAACAGATCCCGCAGGTCGATCCGGTCACCTTCACCGGCGTTGAAGTTCTTGATCACGTCGTTGCCGGTGTCGCCAGACTTCCAGACAAAGGTATCGCCGCCCAGGCCGCCGATCAGGGTGTCATTGCCCTGGCCACCGATCAGTGTGTCGTTACCCGTGCCACCCAGCAGGATGTCATTACCCTTGCCGCCATTGAGCGTGTCGTTGCCGCCCTGGCCGAAAATGATGTCATTGCCAGCGCCGCCCAGCAGGGTGTCATTGCCATCGTGGGCACCGGACACATCGAACGCGGTGTAGTGCTCGGTGATGTACTGGTGCACGTTGCTGGTGGTGACCTTGCTGACGTCCACGCCGCTCTGTTGGGCGACGAAGGCCTGGATGGCCTGGTAGCCCTCGCCGGCAACGCCGTTGAAGCTCACCAGGTCGCCGAACAGGATGTCGTTGCCGTCGCCGCCGTTGACCGTGTCGGAGCCCGGCAGGGTCGCTTCGGTGTGGCCGATGATCGAGTTGGCCAGGTTGTTCGGGTCGATGTTGGTCTGCGGTGTCGAGTCCGAGTCGTAGGGCTTGAGGTCGTTCAGGGTCACGTCGTTGTTCAGGCCGATGGCCTCGACGGTACTCAGGCCCTTGAGCAGCGTGAAGCTGTCGGTCGAGCCCGCTGCCGAATCGACATAGTTCCAGTAGTCGCCATAACCGGTACCGCCCTGGTTCGACAATTCAAAGGTGCCATTGCCCTCGGCATGCACCGTGCCCACATAGCTGTCCTTCCAGCCCTTTCCGCTTTTGGTCGACAGGTACATCTCGCCGTTTTCGTAGATGGTGTACTTGTGCGTGCTGTCGATCGTCTGGGTGTAGTACTTGCCGACGCTGTAATTGGCCGCGCTCAAGACGTCATCGAGCTTGACGCTACCGTAAAGCGTCGGATTGACCTGTTCGCCGGTCTGGTAGTAAGTCGGCTTGCCGTCGGTAATGAAATACGTCAGGTTTTTCGCCCCGGTATTGCTCAGGGCGTTGGTGCTGTTGAAGAAGTTCGCCGTGGTCTTGAACACGTCTTCGTAGTTGGTACCGCCACCGGACACCATCGAGTCGAGCACGCCCTTGAGCAGGGTCAAGGCGTCCGGGTTGTTGAGGTTGACCGAGACCGACTTGTTCACCTGGCTGTCGAAGTCCGCCAGGAAGATGTTCACCGTGCCGGCGTTGCTGCCCATGCTCTGCTTGAGGGTGTTGAACACCGAGGTCAGCGAGGCCTTGGCCGCGGCGATGGACGAGTCGCTCATGCTGCCGGAGCTGTCGACCATGAAGGCGATGTTGTAGTTGACCCCCGGCACCACGGTCAGCCCACCGATGTCGGCGACCACGATATCGTTGCCGTCGGTGCCGGTGATGTTGTCACTGCCCGCTGTGGCGGTGATGGCGTTATAGGTCGTCGGGTACACGGTGACCGGGATCTGCGCCGTGCTCGTGGCCGAGCCGCCGAGGGCTTCGGTGGAGGTCGACGTCACGGTCAGGTTGAAGTGGCCGTTGTAGTAGGTCGGAGGGGTCAGGGACAGGCTGCCCAGGTTCCAGCCGGTGACCGAGGCTTCGCCGTTGCTGCCCACGGTCGCGGTATGGCCCGCGCCGTCGCTCAGTACGCTGCCTTCCGGGATGCCGCCAATCTTCACGCTCAGGCTTTCGGAGCCGTCGGTGTCGGTCAGGGCGGTGGTGATCTTCGACAGGTTGACGCTGGTGCCTTCGGCGCCTTCGTTGAGCTTGAAGCCGTCGTAGTAGCCTTCACCGTTGGTGCCGTGCAGGTCGGAGACGGTCACGCCAGCATTCGCCAGGTCGGTCACGCCGGTATAGAGCGGCACGCCGGCACCGTTCAGGTCGACTGGCGTGCTGCCGTTGACCGACAGGTTCACGTCGTAGCTGCCCGGGCCGGTCTGATTGTGATGGTAGATGTCCAGGGTGTAGTAGCCGCTGGTGGTCGGCGTGAACGAACCGTTCAACTGGCCGCCCGCTCCCCAAGTGGTCGCCGCGGCGGTTTTGCCGCCGATGGTGACCAGCAGGCTGTCGTCACCGGTACCACTGAAGGTGTAGGTCTTGCCGGCTTCGAGGAAAATCAGACCCGAGGTTTTCGACGCGGTGCCCGGGTTGACGTTGCTGTCGGACTGCACGTTGGTCACGTTGCTGCTGCTGTTCGGCGTGCCGGCGGCATCGATCACCGACTTGAGCGTGCCGGACGGCGCGCCGCTGCCATCGGTGCCCAGGCCCGACAGGCCGGTCCAGACTTCCTTGATCAAACCGGTGGAGGTCACGTTGTTGCCGGCCACGTTGAGGCTCGGTGCGTCGGCGACTGGCGTGATGTCGATCTTCACGGTGCTGGTATTGCCCAGCGCTTGGCCGTCGGTTGGCTGGAAGCTGATTTGCGCGTAATCGGCCTTTTGATCGCCCACGCCGGCCGGGTTGCCGTTGGCACCGGACTCGTTGGCATCGGGGGTGAAGCGTACCTTGCCGGCGTCGATGTCAGCCTTGGTGAAGATCTGGTTGTTGGCCACGTCCTTCCAGGTCGAGCCGTCCAAGTACTGCAACTTGCCGTCACCCGGCAGCCCGGTGATTTTTACACCCTGGCTGGCGGCGGCGCTGTCCACATCGCTGATGCCGAAGGTCGACCAGCCGAGAACCAGCGAAGTGTCCTCAGTACCGGTTACCGCGCCACCGGTGGCCACCGGCGCATCGTTGACCCCGACCACGTTCGCGGTGGTGGTGGCGGTGTTGGAATAGCTGGTGCCGTCGGTCACCGTCACCGTGATGATGCGCGGTACGGTGCTCGGATCTTCGTTGTTGTTGATGAAGCTGATGTTCTTGATCTGTTGCATGTAGTCGGCCAGCGTCGCATTGCCCGACAGCGTCAGGACGACCTTGCCGTCGGTGCTGTTGGCGTTGATGCTGATGCCGTTGACGCTGTTGCCCAGGTTCAGCGCATCGCCAGGCTGACGGTTGGTCAGCACGATGGTGGCGCCGGTCAGCATGGTGCTGTCCGGGTCGGTGATTTTCAGGTCGGTGTCGGCGATGGACACGCCTGGGCCGGTGGTGCCTTCGGTGAAGGTCACCTGGTAATCGGCGCCGGTCTTGCCACTGGAGTTGTTGGCGTCCAGATCGAGTACTGGCGGTGCATCGTTGTCGATGATCGAGGTACTGACGCTGCCGTTGGTGCCGCTGACCGCCAGGTGCTCGAAGTTGCCACCGGTGGCCGAGTCGATCTTGACCACGAAGTTTTCGGTGCCTTCGGTGATCTTGTCGTCCAGCGTTGCCACGTTGAAGGTGGCGCTGGTGGCGTTGGCCGGGATCTTCACGGTGTAGACACCGGTGAAGTCCGTGCCATCGGCGGCGGTGCCGCTGTAGACGATCTTGAGCGTCACCTCGGTATGCGCCGGGTTCGTCAGGCTGACGGTATAGGTGGCCGCCTGGCCTTCGGTGACCGACGTGCTGCCGGTGATGCTGACGGTGGTGTTGTCGACAGTGTCGCCCACGGCCGTCGACGCGCCGGTCTTATCGACAGCGATGGCTTCGAGGTTGCCGCCGGATGCCGATTTTATCGACTCGGTGACGGACGGCGCACCGGTGTAGACATCGTTGCCGACGGCGACATCCAGCACGCCTGAGCTTGCGCCGGCGGCGATGGTGATGGTTTTGCCGCTGTCGAGGGTGACGGTGACCGGACCGTTCTGCGCGGTGACGGGTTTGCCGTCGACACCGGTCAGCGTCGCGGTGTAGGTGATGGTGCCGTTTTCGTTCACGGTCGGTGTGGCGGTCAAGGTCACGGTAGTGGTGTCGTTGACATCGCTGACGATGGTGCTGGCCGGCGCCGTGTTGGGTGCGATGGCTTCGAGGTTGCCGCCGGATGCCGATTTTATCGACTCGGTGACCGTGGTTGGGCCTTGGTACACGTCGTTACCCACAGCAACATCGAGCACGCCTGAGCTTGCGCCTGCTGCGATGGTGATGGTTTTGCCGCTGTCCAAGGTCACGGTGACCGGACCGTTCTGCGCGGTGACGGGTTTGCCGTCGACACCGGTCAGGGTCGCGGTGTAGGTGATCGTGCCGTTTTCGTTCACGGTCGGCGTGGCGGTCAAGGTCACGGTAGTGGTGTCGTTGACGTCGCTGACGATGGTGCTCACCGGAGCCGTGTTCGGTGCGATGGCTTCGAGGTTGCCGCCGGATGCATCTTTGATCGACTCGGTGACCGTGGTTGGGCCTTGGTACACGTCGTTGCCGACGGCGACATCCAGCACGCCTGAGCTTGCGCCTGCTGCGATGGTGATGGTTTTGCCGCTGTCCAGGGTCACGGTGACCGGACCGTTCTGCGCGGTGACGGGTTTGCCGTCGGCACCGGTCAGCGTCGCGGTGTAGGTGATCGTGCCGTTTTCGTTCACGGTCGGCGTGGCGGTCAAGGTCACGGTAGTGGTGTCGTTGACGTCGCTGACGATGGTGCTGACCGGAGCTGTGTTTGGCGCGATGGCTTCAAGGTTGCCACCGGATGCCGATTTTATCGACTCGGTGACCGTGGTTGGGCCTTGGTACACGTCGTTGCCGACGGCGACATCCAGCACGCCTGAGCTTGCACCCGCGGCGATGGTGATGGTCTTGCCGCTGTCCAAGGTCACGGTGACCGGACCGTTCTGCGCGGTGACGGGTTTGCCGTCGGCACCGGTCAGGGTCGCGGTGTAGGTGATCGTGCCGTTTTCGTTCACGGTCGGCGTGGCGGTCAACGTCACGGTAGTGGTGTCGTTGACGTCGCTGACGATGGTGCTGACCGGAGCCGTGTTCGGTGCGATGGCTTCCAGATTTCCGCCCGTGGCGGTACTGATGCTTTCGGTGACGGTGGTCGGGCCTTGGTAAACATCGTTACCCACAGCGACATCGAGCACGCCTGAGCTTGCGCCTGCTGCGATGGTGATGGTTTTGCCGCTGTCCAGGGTCACGGTGACCGGACCGTTCTGTGCGGTGACGGGTTTGCCGTCGGCACCGGTCAGGGTGGCGGTGTAGGTAATGGTGCCGTTTTCATTTACGGTCGGTGTGGCGGTCAAGGTCACGGTAGTGGTGTCGTTGACGTCGCTGACGATGGTGCTCACCGGAGCCGTGTTCGGTGCGATGGCTTCGAGGTTGCCGCCGGATGCCGATTTGATCGACTCGGTGACCGTGGTTGGGCCTTGGTACACATCGTTACCGACGGCGACATCCAACACGCCTGAGCTTGCACCCGCGGCGATGGTGATGGTCTTGCCACTGTCCAGGGTCACGGTGACCGGACCGTTCTGCGCGGTGACGGGTTTGCCGTCGGCACCGGTCAGGGTCGCGGTGTAGGTGATCGTGCCGTTTTCGTTCACGGTCGGCGTGGCGGTCAAGGTCACGGTAGTGGTGTCGTTGACGTCGCTGACGATGGTGCTGACCGGCGAGGTGTTTGGCGCGATGGCTTCAAGGTTGCCACCGGATGCCGAGGCAATCGACTCGGTGACGGTGGTCGGGCCTTGGTAAACATCGTTACCCACAGCGACATCGAGCACACCGGAGCTTGCGCCTGCTGCGATGGTGATGGTCTTGCCGCTGTCGAGCGTGACGGTCACAGGACCGTTCTGCGCGGTGACTGGATTGCCATTGGCGTCGGTCAGGGTGGCGGTGTAGGTGATGGTGCCGTTTTCATTCACGGTCGGTGTGGCAGTCAGCGTCACGGTAGTGGTGTCGTTGACGTCGCTGACCACGGTGCTGACCGGGGCTGTGTTTGGCGCGATGGCTTCCAGGTTGCCGCCAGTGGCAGTGCTGATGCTTTCGGTGACCGTGGTCGGCCCTTGGTAAACGTCGTTGCCAACGGCCACATCCAACACACCGGAGCTTGCGCCGGCAGCAATGGTGATGGTCTTGCCGCTGTCGAGGGTGACGGTCACAGGACCATTTTGCGCGGTGACTGGATTGCCGTTGGCATCGGTCAGGGTCGCGGTGTAGGTGATCGTGCCGTTTTCATTCACGGTTGGTGTGGCGGTCAACGTCACGGTGGTGGTGTCGTTGACATCGCTGACAATGGTGCTGACCGGCGCGGTGTTTGGCGCGATGGCCTCAAGGTTGCCACCGGATGCATCTTTGATCGACTCGGTAACGGTGGTCGGCCCTTGGTACACGTCGTTACCCACAGCGACATCGAGCACACCGGAGCTTGCGCCTGCTGCGATGGTGATGGTCTTGCCGCTGTCGAGCGTGACGGTCACAGGACCGTTCTGCGCGGTGACCGGGTTGCCATTGGTATCGGTCAGCGTCGCGGTGTAAGTGATCGTGCCGTTTTCGTTCACGGTCGGTGTGGCAGTCAACGTCACGGTAGTGGTGTCGTTGACGTCGCTGACGATGGTGCTGACCGGGGCGGTGTTCGGTGCAATGGCTTCGAGGTTGCCACCGGAAGCCGAAGCGATCGACTCGGTGACCGTCGTCGGGCCTTGGTACACGTCGTTACCCACAGCGACATCGAGCACACCGGAGCTTGCGCCTGCTGCGATGGTGATGGTCTTGCCGCTGTCGAGCGTGACGGTCACAGGACCGTTCTGCGCGGTGACTGGATTGCCATTGGCGTCGGTCAGGGTGGCGGTGTAGGTGATGGTGCCGTTTTCATTCACGGTCGGTGTGGCAGTCAGCGTCACGGTAGTGGTGTCGTTGACGTCGCTGACCACGGTGCTGACCGGGGCTGTGTTTGGCGCGATGGCTTCCAGGTTGCCGCCAGTGGCAGTGCTGATGCTTTCGGTGACCGTGGTCGGCCCTTGGTAAACGTCGTTGCCAACGGCCACATCCAACACACCGGAGCTTGCGCCCGCAGCAATGGTGATGGTCTTGCCGCTGTCGAGCGTGACGGTCACAGGACCATTTTGCGCGGTGACTGGATTGCCGTTGGCGTCGGTCAGGGTGGCGGTGTAGGTAATGGTGCCGTTTTCATTCACGGTCGGTGTGGCAGTCAGCGTCACGGTAGTGGTGTCGTTGACGTCGCTGACCACGGTGCTGACTGGCGTGGTGTTGGGTGCGATGGCTTCCAAGTTACCGCCAGTGGCAGTACTGATGCTTTCGGTGACCGTGGTCGGCCCTTGGTAAACGTCGTTGCCGACGGCCACATCCAACACACCGGAGCTTGCGCCTGCTGCGATGGTGATGGTTTTGCCGCTGTCCAGGGTCACAGTCACCGGACCATTTTGCGCCGTGACTGGATTGCCGTTGGCATCGGTCAAGGTCGCGGTGTAAGTAATGGTGCCGTTTTCATTCGCGGTTGGTGTGGCGGTCAACGTCACTGAGGTGGTGTCGTTGATATCGCTGACCACGGTGCTCACTGGAGCAGTGTTCGGTGCGATAGCTTCCAAGTTCCCGCCAGTGGCAGTACTGATGCTTTCGGTGACCGTGGTCGGCCCTTGGTAAACGTCGTTGCCTAC
Source organism: Pseudomonas sp. St316 (assembly GCF_018325905.1). Taxonomy (NCBI): domain Bacteria; kingdom Pseudomonadati; phylum Pseudomonadota; class Gammaproteobacteria; order Pseudomonadales; family Pseudomonadaceae; genus Pseudomonas; species Pseudomonas sp. St316. The sequence continues at coordinate 300,378 of NZ_AP021901.1, forward strand.
GGCCACATCCAACACACCGGAGCTTGCGCCCGCAGCAATGGTGATGGTCTTGCCGCTGTCGAGGGTGACGGTCACAGGACCATTTTGCGCGGTGACTGGATTGCCGTTGGCATCGGTCAGGGTCGCGGTGTAGGTGATCGTGCCGTTTTCATTCACGGTTGGTGTGGCGGTCAACGTCACGGTGGTGGTGTCGTTGACATCGCTGACAATGGTGCTGACCGGCGCGGTGTTTGGCGCGATGGCCTCAAGGTTGCCACCGGATGCATCTTTGATCGACTCGGTAACGGTGGTCGGCCCTTGGTACACGTCGTTACCCACAGCGACATCGAGCACGCCTGAGCTTGCGCCCGCAGCGATGGTGATCGTTTTGCCGCTGTCCAAGGTAACCGTCACAGGACCATTTTGCGCGGTGACTGGATTGCCGTTGGCATCGGTCAAGGTCGCGGTGTAAGTAATGGTGCCGTTTTCATTCACGGTCGGCGTAGCGGTCAACGTCACCGTGGTGGTGTCGTTGACATCGCTGACGATGGTGCTGACCGGGGCGGTGTTTGGTGCGATGGCTTCCAAGTTACCGCCCGTGGCGGTACTGATGCTTTCGGTGACCGTGGTTGGGCCTTGGTACACGTCGTTGCCAACGGCTACGTCCAGCACACCCGAACTTGCACCGGCGGCGATGGTGATGGTTTTGCCGCTGTCGAGCGTGACGGTCACAGGACCGTTCTGCGCGGTAACCGGGTTGCCGTTGGCATCGGTCAGGGTCGCGGTATAGGTGATCGTGCCGTTTTCGTTCACGGTCGGCGTAGCGGTCAACGTCACCGTGGTGGTGTCGTTGACATCGCTGACGATGGTGCTGACCGGGGCGGTGTTTGGTGCGATAGCTTCCAAGTTCCCGCCCGTGGCAGTACTGATGCTTTCGGTGACCGTGGTCGGCCCTTGGTAAACGTCGTTGCCGACGGCCACATCCAACACACCGGAGCTTGCGCCCGCCGCGATGGTGATGGTTTTGCCGCTATCGAGCGTGACAGTCACCGGACCATTTTGCGCGGTAACCGGGTTGCCGTTGGCATCGGTCAAGGTCGCGGTGTAAGTGATCGTGCCGTTTTCATTTACGGTCGGTGTCGCGGTCAACGTCACTGAGGTGGTGTCGTTGACATCGCTGACGATGGTGCTCACCGGAGCCGTGTTCGGTGCGATGGCTTCCAAGTTACCGCCCGTGGCAGTACTGATGCTTTCGGTGACCGTGGTCGGCCCTTGGTAAACGTCGTTGCCGACGGCCACATCGAGCACGCCTGAGCTTGCGCCCGCAGCGATGGTGATCGTTTTGCCGCTGTCCAAGGTAACCGTCACAGGACCATTTTGCGCGGTGACCGGGTTGCCATTGGCGTCGGTCAGGGTGGCGGTATAGGTGATCGTGCCGTTTTCATTCACGGTCGGTGTGGCAGTCAACGTCACGGTAGTGGTGTCGTTGACGTCGCTGACCACGGTGCTGACTGGCGTGGTGTTGGGTGCGATAGCTTCCAAGTTCCCGCCCGTGGCAGTACTGATGCTTTCGGTGACCGTGGTCGGCCCTTGGTAAACGTCGTTGCCGACGGCCACATCCAACACACCGGAGCTTGCGCCCGCCGCGATGGTGATGGTTTTGCCGCTATCGAGCGTGACAGTCACCGGACCATTTTGCGCGGTAACCGGGTTGCCGTTGGCATCGGTCAAGGTCGCGGTGTAGGTGATCGTGCCGTTTTCATTCACGGTCGGTGTGGCAGTCAACGTCACGGTAGTGGTGTCGTTGACGTCGCTGACCACGGTGCTGACTGGCGTGGTGTTGGGTGCGATAGCTTCCAAGTTCCCGCCCGTGGCAGTACTGATGCTTTCGGTGACCGTGGTCGGCCCTTGGTAAACGTCGTTGCCGACGGCCACATCCAACACACCGGAGCTTGCGCCCGCCGCGATGGTGATGGTTTTGCCGCTATCGAGCGTGACAGTCACCGGACCATTTTGCGCGGTAACCGGGTTGCCGTTGGCATCGGTCAAGGTCGCGGTGTAGGTGATCGTGCCGTTTTCATTTACGGTCGGTGTGGCGGTCAACGTCACGGTAGTGGTGTCGTTGATGTCGCTGACGATGGTGTTGACCGGGGCGGTGTTGGGTGCGATGGCTTCAAGGTTGCCACCGGATGCCGAGGCAATCGACTCGGTGACCGTGGTTGGGCCTTGGTACACGTCGTTGCCCACAGCGACATCCAGCACGCCGGAGCTTGCGCCTGCGGCGATGGTGATCGTTTTGCCGCTGTCGAGCGTGACGGTCACAGGACCGTTCTGCGCGGTAACCGGGTTGCCATTGGCATCGGTCAGGGTCGCGGTGTAGGTGATGGTGCCGTTTTCATTCACGGTTGGTGTGGCGGTCAACGTCACGGTGGTGGTGTCGTTGACGTCGCTGACCACGGTGCTGACCGGGGCGGTGTTTGGTGCGATGGCTTCCAAGTTACCGCCCGTGGCGGTACTGATGCTTTCGGTAACGGTGGTCGGACCTTGGTACACGTCGTTGCCCACAGCGACATCGAGCACGCCGGAGCTTGCGCCCGCAGCGATGGTGATCGTTTTGCCGCTGTCCAGGGTCACAGTCACCGGACCATTTTGCGCGGTGACCGGGTTGCCATTGGCGTCGGTCAGGGTCGCGGTGTAAGTGATCGTGCCGTTTTCATTCACGGTCGGTGTGGCAGTCAGCGTCACGGTGGTGGTGTCGTTGACGTCGCTGACCACGGTGCTGACCGGGGCGGTGTTTGGTGCGATGGCTTCCAAGTTACCGCCCGTGGCGGTACTGATGCTTTCGGTAACGGTGGTCGGACCTTGGTACACGTCGTTGCCGACGGCAACATCGAGCACACCGGAGCTTGCGCCTGCTGCGATGGTGATGGTCTTGCCGCTGTCGAGCGTGACGGTCACAGGACCATTTTGCGCGGTGACTGGATTGCCGTTGGCGTCGGTCAGGGTGGCGGTGTAGGTAATGGTGCCGTTTTCATTTACGGTCGGCGTGGCGGTCAAGGTCACCGTGGTGGTGTCGTTGACATCGCTGACGATGGTGCTCACCGGGGCGGTGTTCGGTGCAATGGCTTCGAGGTTGCCACCGGAAGCCGAAGCGATCGACTCGGTGACCGTCGTCGGGCCTTGGTAAACATCGTTACCCACAGCGACATCGAGCACACCGGAGCTTGCGCCTGCTGCGATGGTGATGGTCTTGCCGCTGTCGAGCGTGACGGTCACAGGACCGTTCTGCGCGGTAACCGGGTTGCCGTTGGCATCGGTCAGGGTCGCGGTGTAGGTGATCGTGCCGTTTTCGTTCACGGTCGGCGTAGCGGTCAACGTCACCGTGGTGGTGTCGTTGACATCGCTGACGATGGTGCTGACCGGGGCGGTGTTCGGTGCAATGGCTTCGAGGTTGCCACCGGAAGCCGAAGCGATCGACTCGGTGACCGTGGTCGGCCCTTGGTAAACGTCGTTGCCGACGGCCACATCCAACACACCGGAGCTTGCGCCCGCAGCAATGGTGATGGTTTTGCCGCTATCGAGCGTGACGGTGACCGGGCCGTTCTGCGCGGTGACCGGGTTGCCATTGGCATCGGTCAGCGTCGCGGTGTAAGTGATCGTGCCGTTTTCGTTCACGGTCGGTGTGGCGGTCAACGTCACGGTAGTGGTGTCGTTGATGTCGCTGACGATGGTGTTGACCGGGGCGGTGTTGGGTGCGATGGCTTCAAGGTTGCCACCGGATGCCGAGGCAATCGACTCGGTGACCGTGGTTGGACCTTGGTACACGTCGTTGCCCACAGCGACATCGAGCACGCCCGAGCTTGCGCCTGCGGCGATGGTGATCGTTTTGCCGCTGTCGAGCGTAACGGTCACAGGACCATTTTGCGCGGTGACCGGGTTGCCATTGGCATCGGTCAGCGTCGCGGTGTAAGTGATGGTGCCGTTTTCATTCACGGTCGGTGTGGCAGTCAGCGTCACGGTAGTGGTGTCGTTGACGTCGCTGACGATGGTGCTGACCGGAGCTGTGTTTGGCGCGATGGCTTCAAGGTTGCCACCGGATGCCGAGGCAATCGACTCGGTCACGGTGGTTGGGCCTTGGTATACGTCGTTACCCACAGCAACATCGAGCACACCCGAGCTTGCGCCCGCAGCGATGGTGATCGTTTTGCCGCTGTCGAGCGTGACGGTCACAGGACCGTTCTGCGCGGTGACCGGGTTGCCGTTGGCGTCGGTCAAGGTAGCGGTGTAGGTGATCGTGCCGTTTTCGTTCACGGTTGGTGTGGCGGTCAACGTCACGTTGGTGGTGTCGTTGATATCGCTGACGATGGTGCTCACCGGAGCCGTGTTCGGTGCGATAGCTTCCAAGTTCCCGCCAGTGGCAGTACTGATGCTTTCGGTGACCGTGGTCGGCCCTTGGTAAACGTCGTTGCCTACGGCCACATCCAACACACCGGAGCTTGCGCCTGCAGCAATGGTGATGGTTTTGCCGCTATCGAGCGTGACGGTGACCGGGCCGTTCTGAGCGGTGACCGGGTTGCCATTGGCATCGGTCAGCGTCGCGGTGTAAGTGATCGTGCCGTTTTCGTTCACGGTCGGTGTGGCGGTCAACGTCACGTTGGTGGTGTCGTTGACGTCGCTGACCACGGTGCTGACTGGCGTGGTGTTGGGTGCGATAGCTTCCAAGTTCCCGCCAGTGGCAGTACTGATGCTTTCGGTGACCGTCGTCGGCCCTTGGTAAACGTCGTTGCCTACGGCCACATCCAACACACCGGAGCTTGCGCCCGCAGCAATGGTGATGGTTTTGCCGCTATCGAGCGTGACGGTGACCGGGCCGTTCTGCGCGGTAACCGGGTTGCCGTTGGCATCGGTCAGGGTCGCGGTATAGGTGATCGTGCCGTTTTCGTTCACGGTCGGCGTAGCGGTCAACGTCACCGTGGTGGTGTCGTTGATATCGCTGACCACGGTGCTCACTGGAGCAGTGTTCGGTGCGATAGCTTCCAAGTTCCCGCCCGTGGCAGTACTGATGCTTTCGGTGACCGTGGTCGGCCCTTGGTAAACGTCGTTGCCGACGGCCACATCCAACACACCGGAGCTTGCGCCCGCAGCAATGGTGATGGTTTTGCCGCTATCGAGCGTGACGGTGACCGGGCCGTTCTGCGCGGTAACCGGGTTGCCGTTGGCATCGGTCAGGGTCGCGGTATAGGTGATCGTGCCGTTTTCGTTCACGGTCGGCGTAGCGGTCAACGTCACCGTGGTGGTGTCGTTGATATCGCTGACCACGGTGCTCACTGGAGCAGTGTTCGGTGCGATAGCTTCCAAGTTCCCGCCCGTGGCAGTACTGATGCTTTCGGTGACCGTGGTCGGCCCTTGGTAAACGTCGTTGCCGACGGCCACATCCAACACACCGGAGCTTGCGCCCGCCGCGATGGTGATGGTTTTGCCGCTATCGAGCGTGACAGTCACCGGACCATTTTGCGCGGTAACCGGGTTGCCGTTGGCATCGGTCAGCGTCGCGGTGTAAGTGATCGTGCCGTTTTCATTCACGGTCGGTGTGGCGGTCAACGTCACGTTGGTGGTGTCGTTGACGTCGCTGACCACGGTGCTGACTGGCGTGGTGTTGGGTGCGATAGCTTCCAAGTTCCCGCCAGTGGCAGTACTGATGCTTTCGGTAACGGTGGTCGGACCTTGGTACACGTCGTTGCCGACGGCAACATCGAGCACACCGGAGCTTGCGCCTGCTGCGATGGTGATGGTCTTGCCGCTGTCCAGGGTCACAGTCACCGGACCGTTCTGCGCGGTAACCGGGTTGCCATTGGCGTCGGTCAGGGTTGCGGTATAGGTGATCGTGCCGTTTTCATTCACGGTCGGTGTGGCAGTCAGCGTCACGGTGGTGGTGTCGTTGACGTCGCTGACCACGGTGCTGACCGGGGCGGTGTTTGGTGCGATGGCTTCCAAGTTACCGCCCGTGGCGGTACTGATGCTTTCGGTAACGGTGGTCGGACCTTGGTACACGTCGTTGCCCACAGCGACATCCAGCACGCCGGAGCTTGCGCCCGCAGCGATGGTGATGGTTTTGCCGCTGTCCAGGGTCACAGTCACCGGACCGTTCTGCGCGGTAACCGGGCTGCCATTGGCGTCGGTCAGGGTTGCGGTATAGGTGATCGTGCCGTTTTCATTCACGGTCGGTGTGGCAGTCAACGTCACGGTAGTGGTGTCGTTGACGTCGCTGACGATGGTGCTGACCGGAGCTGTGTTTGGCGCGATGGCTTCAAGGTTGCCACCGGATGCCGAGGCAATCGACTCGGTCACGGTGGTTGGGCCTTGGTATACGTCGTTACCCACAGCAACATCGAGCACACCCGAGCTTGCGCCCGCAGCGATGGTGATCGTTTTGCCGCTGTCGAGCGTGACGGTCACAGGACCATTTTGCGCGGTGACCGGGTTGCCATTGGCGTCGGTCAGGGTTGCGGTATAGGTGATCGTGCCGTTTTCATTCACGGTCGGTGTGGCAGTCAACGTCACGGTAGTGGTGTCGTTGACGTCGCTGACGATGGTGCTGACCGGAGCTGTGTTTGGCGCGATGGCTTCAAGGTTGCCACCGGATGCCGAGGCAATCGACTCGGTCACGGTGGTTGGGCCTTGGTATACGTCGTTACCCACAGCAACATCGAGCACACCCGAGCTTGCGCCCGCAGCGATGGTGATCGTTTTGCCGCTGTCGAGCGTGACGGTCACAGGACCATTTTGCGCGGTGACCGGGTTGCCATTGGCGTCGGTCAGGGTTGCGGTATAGGTGATCGTGCCGTTTTCATTCACGGTCGGTGTGGCAGTCAACGTCACGGTAGTGGTGTCGTTGACGTCGCTGACCACGGTGCTGACTGGCGTGGTGTTGGGTGCGATGGCTTCCAAGTTACCGCCAGTGGCAGTACTGATGCTTTCGGTGACCGTGGTTGGACCTTGGTACACGTCATTGCCAACGGCGACATCGAGCACACCCGAGCTGGCGCCGGCGGCGATGGTGATGGTTTTGCCGCTGTCCAGGGTGACGGTCACCGGACCATTTTGCGCGGTGACTGGATTGCCGTTGGCATCAGTCAAGGTCGCGGTGTAGGTAATGGTGCCGTTTTCATTTACGGTCGGTGTGGCGGTCAACGTCACGGTAGTGGTGTCGTTGATGTCGCTGACGATGGTGTTGACCGGGGCGGTGTTGGGTGCGATGGCTTCGAGGTTGCCACCGGAAGCCGAGGCAATCGACTCGGTAACGGTGGTTGGGCCTTGGTACACGTCGTTGCCCACAGCGACATCGAGCACGCCTGAGCTTGCGCCTGCTGCGATGGTGATGGTTTTGCCGCTGTCCAGGGTCACAGTCACCGGACCGTTCTGCGCGGTAACCGGGTTGCCGTTGGCATCGGTCAGGGTCGCGGTGTAGGTGATCGTGCCGTTTTCGTTCACGGTCGGCGTGGCGGTCAAGGTCACGGTAGTGGTGTCGTTGACGTCGCTGACGATGGTGCTGACCGGCGAGGTGTTTGGCGCGATGGCTTCAAGGTTGCCACCGGATGCCGAGGCAATCGACTCGGTGACGGTGGTCGGGCCTTGGTAAACATCGTTACCCACAGCGACATCGAGCACACCGGAGCTTGCGCCTGCTGCGATGGTGATGGTCTTGCCGCTGTCGAGCGTGACGGTCACAGGACCGTTCTGCGCGGTGACCGGGTTGCCATTGGTATCGGTCAGCGTCGCGGTGTAAGTGATCGTGCCGTTTTCGTTCACGGTTGGTGTGGCGGTCAACGTCACGTTGGTGGTGTCGTTGATATCGCTGACGATGGTGCTCACCGGAGCCGTGTTCGGTGCGATAGCTTCCAAGTTCCCGCCAGTGGCAGTACTGATGCTTTCGGTGACCGTGGTCGGCCCTTGGTAAACGTCGTTGCCGACGGCCACATCCAACACACCTGAGCTTGCGCCCGCAGCAATGGTGATGGTTTTGCCGCTATCGAGCGTGACAGTGACCGGACCATTTTGCGCGGTGACTGGATTGCCGTTGGCATCGGTCAGGGTGGCGGTGTAGGTGATGGTGCCGTTTTCATTCACGGTCGGTGTGGCAGTCAGCGTCACGGTAGTAGTGTCGTTGACATCGCTGACCACGGTGCTGACCGGCGCGGTGTTCGGTGCGATGGCTTCGAGGTTGCCACCGGAAGCCGAGGCAATCGACTCGGTAACGGTGGTTGGGCCTTGGTACACGTCGTTGCCCACAGCGACATCGAGCACGCCTGAGCTTGCGCCTACTGCGATGGTGATGGTTTTGCCGCTGTCCAAGGTCACAGTGACCGGACCGTTCTGCGCGGTAACCGGGTTGCCGTTGGCATCGGTCAAAGTCGCGGTGTAGGTAATGGTGCCGTTTTCATTTACGGTCGGTGTCGCGGTCAACGTCACTGAGGTGGTGTCGTTGACATCGCTGACAATGGTGCTGACCGGCGCGGTGTTCGGTGCGATGGCTTCCAGGTTACCGCCCGTGGCGGTACTGATGCTTTCGGTGACCGTGGTCGGCCCTTGGTACACGTCGTTGCCGACGGCGACGTCCAGTACACCCGAGCTTGCGCCTACTGCGATGGTGATGGTTTTGCCGCTGTCCAGGGTCACAGTCACCGGACCATTTTGCGCGGTAACCGGGTTGCCGTTGGCATCGGTCAGGGTCGCGGTATAGGTGATCGTGCCGTTTTCGTTCACGGTCGGCGTGGCAGTCAGCGTCACCGTAGTGGTGTCAACCGAATCGGTAATCGTAGTAACCGCAGGCGCGGTGCTCGGCACCAGGTTTTCAAAGTTGCCACCGGTCGCACCGGTAATGGTGGTGCTGACTGTGCTGCCGTTGTTGTAGACGTCATTAGCCGGCGTCTCGACGTTGACGGTGCCGGTAGTCTGGCCCGCAGCGATGGTAATGACCGAGCCATTGCTCAAGGTCACGGTCACCGGAGTCTGGGCCGGGTTGGTCAGCGTCGCGGTATAAGTGATCGAACCGCCTTCGGTGATGGTGTTGCTGGCGGTCAGGGTCAGGCCGGTGGTGTCAACCGAATCGGTAATCGTAGTAACCGCAGGCGCGGTGCTCGGCACCAGGTTTTCAAAGTTGCCACCGGTCGCACCGGTAATGGTGGTGCTGACTGTGCTGCCGTTGTTGTAGACGTCATTAGCCGGCGTCTCGACGTTGACGGTGCCGGTAGTCTGGCCCGCAGCGATGGTAATGACCGAGCCATTGCTCAAGGTCACGGTCACCGGAGTCTGGGCCGGGTTGGTCAGCGTCGCGGTATAAGTGATCGAACCGCCTTCGGTGATGGTGTTGCTGGCGGTCAGGGTCAGGCCGGTGGCATCCGCCGAATCGGTAATCGTGGTAACCGCAGGCGCAGTGCTCGGCACCAGGTTTTCAAAGTTGCCACCGGTCGCACCGGTAATGGTGGTGCTGACCGTGCTGCCGTTGGTGTAGACGTCATTGGCCGGGGTGTCGACGTTGACGGTGCCAGTGGTCTGGCCCGCAGCGATGGTAATGACCGAGCCATTGCTCAAGGTCACGGTCACCGGGGTCTGGGCCGGGTTGGTCAGCGTGGCGGTATAAGTGATCGAACCGCCTTCGGTGATGGTGTTGCTGGCGGTCAGGGTCAGGCCAGTGGCATCCGCCGAATCGGTAATCGTGGTAACCGCAGGCGCAGTGCTCGGCACTAGGTTTTCAAAGTTGCCACCGGTCGCACCGGTAATGGTGGTGCTGACCGTGCTGCCGTTGTTGTAGACGTCATTGGCCGGGGTGTCGACGTTGACGGTGCCAGTGGTCTGGCCCGCAGCGATGGTGATGACCGAGCCGTTGCTCAGGGTCACGGTCACTGGGGTCTGGGCCGGGTTGGTCAGGGTGGCGGTGTAGGTGATCTGGCCGCCTTCGGTGACGGTATTGCCCGCGCTCAGGGTGACGGTGGTGGTGTCGATGGTGTCGGTGATCTGGGTCACGGCCGGCGTGGTGGGCACGGTCACGGCAATGCCAGCGCCACCGGTAGTACCAGTGACGGTCACGCTGATTTGGCTTGGGTCGTTGTAGACCGTGTCATTCGGCGCGAGTGGAACGTTGACGCTGCCGGTCAGCTGACCGGCCGGGATCACGATGACCGCGCCGTTGGACAAGGTCACGGTCAGGTTGGTCTGCGGGGCCTGGGTTACGGTCGCGGTGTAGACCAGCACGCCGCCGGCCTCGGTCAGGGTCGGCGTGGCGCTCAGGGTCATCGTCGCATTGAGCACGGCGTTGGCGGTCGTATTGGCCGTGGTATCGCCACCCAGGATGTTGTTACCGGTGGCGGCAGCCGCAGCGAGGCCCTCAGTTGGGAAACCGACAGTAGGGTCGACGCTACCAGCGGTGGCATCGAGCACCACAAAGCTGTGGCCACCACCGGCGGCACCACCGGTACCCGCGGCGGTAGCGCCGGCGGCGGTGGCTTCCAGGGCGGTCGTCGGGTCGACGCCAGCGGTGATGGCTTGTTGCAACTCTTCTACCGACGGCGCGGCCTGGGCAGCGGCCTGTTCAAGATCGGTGGACGAGTCCGGGGCATTGGCGCTCCACTGGGTGTCGCGGCCCAGGTCCAGCGTGCGGCCATCGGCCAGTTCCAGTGTGACGGCGCCGGCAGGCCCGGTGTCCAATTGGTCGCCTGGGTTCAGGTGGTCACCTTCAATGAGTACCCGCCGGATGCCCTCTGGGGATACGACGAAAACCTGACCAACAATGCTTTTGACAACGGCAATAACACTGCTCATTGAAGACTCTCCGGGTGCCACGCTCAGTAGACTTCCATGGACCCGGCAGCTTGTAGGCGGCAGCGGTCTGGACGTTCATGTTCACAAAATAAGGTTATTTGACGCTTTCATGTGTCAATGTTTTGGCTCTTGTTTTTCGATCATTTTGTTTGTGCCAAACTATTGACCTTCTGCCGGCCATCCTAAACAATCATTGGCGTAATGTCACATTGATATTTAAGCGGCGACCTGTTCTTTCGGTGCGTATTCCAGCTCCTGTTTTGAACTTTCCGATATACGGTCATTCCGGTTGCCATCATCCGATGCAGCGCCACGTTTCGCTGTGATCCAAGACAAGTGTTTCAGGAAGAAATCCACCATGCGTTCGCCCCTGTTCATGGTTTTACCCTTCGCCCTCGCCGCCAGTTTTGTACAAGCACAAACCTTGCCGCAGGCCATGCAACAGGCGCTGGATGTCCATCCTGAAATCCAGGCTGGCGTGAACAGTCGCCTCGCGGCGGATTACCAACTCAAGGCGGCCAAGGGCGGCTACCTGCCTAGAGTGGACCTTGCAGCCGGATACGGCCGTGAAGGCACCGACAGCGTCACCACTCGTTCGGGCGGGACCAATCATTGGGAAACCCTGAACCGCAGCGAGTCGAGCCTGCGCCTGTCGCAAATGGTTTTTGACGGTTTTGCGACGTCCAGCGAAGTGGGGCGTCAACAAGCCACCGTCAATGCCCGTGCCTACTCGTTGCTGGACGCGTCCGAGCGCACCGGGTTGACGGTGGCCCAGGTCTACCTGGACGTGCTGACCCGTCGCGAGTTCGTGCGCCTGGCCGAGGAAAACCTCAAGAGCCACGAGCGCATCTTCGACCAGATCAAGCTGCGCACTTCCCGTGGCGTGGGCAGCGGCGCTGACCTGGACCAGGCCGAAGCGCGCATGGCCCAGGCCCGCAACAACCTGATCACCGAACAAACCAACCTGGCCGATGCCGAGACCAACTACCTCAGCGCCGTTGGTCAACTGCCCGATCAACTGGAACGCCCTGCCGATTTTCTGGCGTTGCTGCCGGCCAACCTGACCGAAGCCCGCGCCCAGATGCTGGAAAACAGCCCGGTGCTGCGTTCGGCCGAAGCTGACATCGCCGCTGCCGAGCAACAGTACGAAGCCGCCAAATCGAGTTTCTACCCACGCTTTGACGCCGAGCTGGGCCGCACTGCCGATAACGACCTGGATGGCCAGAACGGCCACAACAATGAATGGCAAGCCATGTTGCGCATGCGTTTCAACCTGTATGCCGGCGGCAGCAACAAGGCGGATCTGGAATCCAAGTCGTACCTGTCCAACCAGGCCCTGGATATCCGCAACAACGCGCTGCGCCAGCTGAACGAAGAGCTGGGACTGGCCTGGAACGCTTTGAACAACGCCAATGCCCAGGTGCCGGTCGCCCAGCAATACGTGGATCGCAGCGCTAACGTGCGCACTGCCTATCAGAAGCAGTTCAGCCTCGGCGAGCGGACCCTGCTCGACTTGCTCGACAGCGAAAACGAGCTGTTCAGCGCGTCCCGGCGCCTGGCGGAAATCAAGAATGTGCAGCTGTTCACCCAGTACCGGATCAAGGCAACCATGGGCCAGCTGCTGAAAAGCCAGGGTGTGGTAGCGCCGTTGGCATCGGTTGTGCAGAACGACATGAAGCCCAAGGTCCAGTTGCCTGGGATGAATTGAGTCCTACCACCCGTTTTAATCAGTCAGAGTGCCGAGCGTGGAATCAGAAGTCAGTCCAGTCGAACTAGTTCATGACCCGCGCACGCTGCACGACGACCCGCTGCTGGACGGCTTGCTGGCGCTCTGCATGCTGCACCAGAAGCCGGCCAGCGCGGCGATGCTCACCACCGGCCTGCCGCTGCCCAAGCAGCGCCTGAGCGTCGAATTATTGTCGCGCGCGGCGGCCCGTGCCGGGCTGCAAGGTCGGGTACTGCAACGCAAGCTCGAGCAGATCCCGACCATCGCCATGCCAGCGCTGTTGTTGCTCAAGGAAGGCCGCAGTGCCGTGCTGCTGGGCTGGGTCGGTGACGATCAGGCGCGCTTGCTGCTCAGCGAAAGCGACGGCGGTGAGGTGACCATCAGCCGTGAACTGCTGGCCGATGACTACAGCGGCAAGGTGTTCTTCGCCCAGCCGCAGCATAAATTTGACGTTAACCACGGCACGCTGATCCCACGGGCGCGTTCGTGGTTTCGCGATACCCTCAAACGGTCCCGCTGGCTGTATGCCGATGCCATTGCCGCGAGCCTGCTGATCAACATCATCGCCATGGCCGCGCCACTGTTCGTGATGAACGTCTACGACCGCGTGGTGCCGAACCAGGCCGAATCGACCCTGTGGGTATTGGCCGTGGGTATCTGCGGCGCCTATGTGTTCGACCTGATCCTCAAGATGCTACGCAGCCTGTGCCTGGACCTGGCCGGCAAGAAAACCGACCTGATCATCTCGGCGACGCTGTTCGAACGCATCGTCGGCATGTCCATGAAATACCGCCCGGCGCGGGTCGGCAGCTTTGCCCAGAACATCCATGAGTTCCAGAGCCTGCGGGACTTCCTCGCTTCGCTGACCCTCACCAGCCTGATCGACTTGCCGTTCACCCTGCTGATCTTCATGGTCATCGCGATTATCGGCGGGCACCTGGTGTGGATTCCGGTGCTGGCGTTCCCGATTGCCCTGCTGATCGGCTACGCCTTGCAGAAGCCCCTGGTGGCGACCATGGAGCGCACCATGGCTCTGGGCGCCGAGCGCCAATCCAGCCTGATCGAAACCCTGGCCGGCCTTGACGCGGTGAAGGTCAACAACGCCGAGAGCGAACGCCAGTACCAGTGGGAACAGACCATCGGCACCCTCAGCCGCCTCGAACTGCGGGTGAAAATGCTGTCCGGCCTGGCGATGAACATCACCTTGCTGATCCAGCAACTGGCCGGGGTGATCATGATCGTCTTCGGCGTTTACCTGATCATCGCCGGTAGCCTGAGCATGGGTGGACTGGTGGCCTGCTACATGCTCAGCGGCCGAGCCCTCAGCCCGTTGGCTTCGCTGTCGGGCCTGCTGACCCGCTACCAACAGGCGCGGGTGACCATGACATCCGTCGACCAGATGATGGAGCTGCCCCAAGAGCGCAATTTCGACGAGCGCCCGCTGAGCCGCAAGGTCCTGCAGGGTGCCATTGAATGCCGTCAGTTGAATTTCACTTATCCGAACCAGCAGAACCCCGCGCTGAAGAACATCAACCTGGTGATCAAGCCGGGCGAGAAAATCGGCATCATCGGCCGCAGCGGCTCGGGCAAGAGTTCCTTGGCCAAGTTGCTGGTGGGCCTGTACCAGCCGGACGACGGCGCGCTGCTGGTGGACGGCGTGGATATCCGCCAGATCGACGTCAGCGAACTGCGCTACAACATTGGCTATGTGCCCCAGGACATCCAACTGCTGGCCGGTACCCTGCGCGACAACCTGACCTCCGGCGCCCGTTACGTCGAAGACGAGCTGGTGCTCCAAGCCGCCGAGCTGGCGGGCGTGCATGAATTTGCCCGCCTGCATCCGCAAGGTTATGAACTGCAAGTCGGTGAGCGCGGACAGAACCTGTCCGGTGGTCAGCGCCAGAACGTCGCCCTGGCCCGCGCGCTGCTGCTCAACCCGCCCATCCTGTTGCTGGATGAACCCACCAGCGCCATGGACAACACCGGTGAAGAACGCTTGAAACAGCGCCTGGCCGCCGTGGTGGAGAACAAGACCGTACTGCTGGTGACGCACCGGGCGTCCTTGCTGTCGCTGGTGGACCGCCTGTTGGTGATCGACCGTGGACAGATTCTCGCCGATGGCCCGAAAGCCGCTGTCATGGAAGCGTTGAAGAAGGGGCAGATCAGTGTTGCTTAAAACCGGTTTGAAGGGCGCTGTCGGCCGTTATTTCAAAGGCTCCGACTCGCTGCACGGGCAACCGCTGCCCGAGGTCAACAAGGCCCTGATCGAAGACGCCCCACGAGTGGTGCGCCTGACCATCTGGGGGATCATCGGCTTCTTTATATTCCTCGGGCTATGGGCCAATTTCGCCGTGATCGACGAAGTGACCAAGGGCGACGGCAAGGCGATTCCCTCGTCCAAGATCCAGAAAATCCAGAACCTGGAGGGCGGGATCGTCGCCGAGCTGTTCGTCAAGGAAGGGCAAATCGTTGAAGCCGGCGCGCCGTTGATTCGCCTCGACGACACGCGGTTTGTCTCCAACGTGGGCGAAACCGAGGCCGATCGCCAGTCCATGCTGTTACGTGTTGAACGGCTGAGTGCCGAGGTGGATGACCGGCCGCTGAACTTCCCCGCCGATGTACTCAAGGCCGTACCGCGCCAGGCGGCCAGCGAAGAGTCGCTGTACCTCAGCCGCCGCCAGCAACTGCACGATGAAATTGGCGGCTTGCAGGAACAGTTGATCCAGCGCCAACAAGAACTGCGCGAGTTCATTTCCAAGCAGGCGCAGTACCGCTCCGGCCTGGCGCTGCAACGCCAGGAAATCAACATGTCCGAGCCGCTGGTGGCCCAGGGCGCGGTGTCGCCGGTGGAAGTGCTGCGACTCAAGCGCGCTGAAGTTGAAACCCGCGGGCAACTGGACGCCACGACGCTGGCGATCCCTCGTGCCGAATCGGCGATCAAGGAAGTGCAGCGCAAGATCGACGAGACCCGCGGTAAATTCCGCAGCGACGCCCTGACCCAGCTCAATGAGGCCCGCACCGACCTGAACAAGGCCCAGGCCACCGGCAAGGCTTTGGAAGATCGGGTGAGCCGGACCCTGGTCACTTCACCGGTACGCGGTATCGTCAACAAGTTGCTGGTGAACACCATCGGCGGGGTGATCCAGCCCGGCAGCGACCTGGTGGAAATCGTGCCGCTGGACGACACCATCCTGGTGGAAGCGAAAATCCGTCCCCAGGACATCGCTTTCCTGCATCCCGGCCAGAGTGCCACGGTGAAATTCACCGCGTACGACTACACCATCTACGGCGGGCTGAAAGCCAAGCTGGAACAGATCGGCGCCGACACCATCACCGATGAAGACAAGAAAACCACCTACTACATCATCAAGCTGCGCACCGAACGCAGCCACCTGGGCACCGATGACAAACCGCTGCTGATCATCCCGGGCATGGTCGCCTCGGTGGACATCATCACCGGCAAGAAAACCGTGCTCAGCTACCTGCTCAAGCCGATCATCAAGGCCCGGGCCGAGGCGTTGCACGAGCGGTAGGCTCCTCACCCTGGCTGCTTGAGAGCTTGAGAGCTTGAGAGCTTCAGGCTTGATGATTTGGGTGTTAGAGGTTCTTGTGGCGAGGGAGCTTGCTCCCGCTTGAGTGCGAAGCGCTCATCGCTTTTCGGGGCCGCTGCGCGACCCAGCGGGAGCAAGCTCCCTCGCCACGGTAATTGACCCCTGTGGGATCCTGTGGGAGCGAGCTTGCTCGCGATGGCGGTGTCTCAGCGACAAAGAAGTGTCTGACCTGACGCCATCGCGAGCAGGCTCGCTCCCAAAAAAAAATGCCATATCGTTATTCGCTAACGGTATTTAAATTCAAGTTCTTATAGCCTTAAAGTCATCCTCCTGCGTACCTGCCGACCAATCGGCGCGCCGCACGACACAAACCAACACGGTAACGCCGTGAGTTTTGATCGATTGCGCGCCCGTTAGCGCGCTGTGCGTGGGAGTGATGTATGCCAGCCGTCTCTTATTCTCCAGATTCACCTATCGCGAACATTGCGCCGCAGTCGTTCGACATCCGCCCGTTTCGCGATGCCGTAGGCGCCGAGATCGTTGGCCTGGACCTGTCCCGACCGCTCAACGACCAGGACTTCGCCCGCATCCACCGTGCGCACCTGGACTATCACGTCGTGGTGTTCCGCGACCAACGCATCACCCCCGAACAACAGATCGCCTTCAGCCGCCGTTTCGGCGTGCTGCAAATCCATGTGCTCAAGCAGTTCCTGTTGGCCGGGTATCCGGAAATCCTCATCGTCTCCAACATCATCGAAAACGGCCAATCCATCGGCCTGGGGGATGCGGGCAAGTTCTGGCATTCGGACCTTTCCTATAAAGAATTGCCGAGCCTGGGTTCGATGCTCCACGCCCAGGAGTTGCCGAGCGAAGGCGGCGACACGCTGTTCGCCGATATGCACAAGGCCTGGGAAGGCTTGCCCGAAGCGCTGCGCAAGGCCGTGGAAGGGCGTTCGGCGGCGCACTCCTACACGGCGCGCTACAGCGAAACCAAATTCGAAGGCAACTGGCGCCCGACGCTGACGCCGGAGCAACTGGCCCAGGTCGCCGAAGTCGTTCATCCGATCGTGCGCACCCACCCGGAAACCGGGCGCAAGGCGTTGTTCGTCAGCGAAGGCTTCACCACCCGCATTGTTGGCCTGCCGGAAGACGAAAGCACAGCGCTGCTGGCCGAGCTGTATGCCCACAGCGTGCTGCCGCAGAACATCTATCGCCATCAATGGCAGCCCCATGACCTGGTGTTCTGGGACAACCGCTCGCTGATCCACTTGGCCGCCGGTTGCCCGAGCCATCTGCGCCGCAAGCTGTACCGCACCACCATCCAGGGCGATGCCCCCTTCTGATCGGCTGCGCCTCGCGCAAAGAGCCCGGAGAATCACCATGTCCAAACGCATCGTTTTTGCACCGCTGGCCGCCGCCATCGGCCTGGGTTTCAGCCTGCTGGCCGGCAGCCTGGTAGCGCCCGCCAGTGCCCAGGCCGAGGGCGAGATTCGTATCGCTGAACAATTCGGCATCGTTTACCTGTTGCTGAACGTGGTCCGCGACCAGCAACTGATCGAAAAGCACGGCAAGGAGGAAGGCATCGATATCAAGGTCGATTGGACTCAACTGTCGGGCGGCGCGGCGGTCAACGACGCGTTGCTGTCGGGGTCCATCGACATTGCCGGGGCTGGCGTCGGGCCGTTGTTGACGGTCTGGGACCGCACCCGTGGCAAGCAGAACGTCAAAGCCGTGGCCTCCCTGGGCAATTTTCCCTATTACCTGTTGAGCAACAACCCGAAGGTCAAGACCATCGCCGACTTCACCGAGCAGGACCGCATCGCGGTGCCGGCGGTGGGCGTTTCGGTGCAGTCGCGCTTCCTGCAATACGCCGCCGCCAAGCAGTGGGGTGACAAGGACTTCAATCGCCTCGACAAGTACACCTTGGCGGTCCCCCACCCGGACGCCACGGCGGCGTTGATTGCCGGCGGCACCGAGTTGACCGGGCATTTTTCCAACCCGCCGTTCCAGGACCAGGCCCTGCAAAACCCCAACGTCCACGTGGTGCTCAATTCCTACGATGTGCTGGGTCCGAACTCGCCCACGGTGCTGTTCGCCACGGAAAAATTCCGCGATGAAAACCCGAAGACCTACAAGGCGTTCGTCGAGGCGCTGACCGAAGCGGCCGAATTCGCCCAAAGGGATAAAGGCGCGGCGGCGGACACCTATTTGCGGGTGACCAAGGCCAAGATCGACCGGGCCACCTTGCTGAAGATCATCGACAACCCGCAGATCGAATTCACTGTCACGCCAAAGAACACCTACCCGCTGGCCGAGTTCCTCTACCGCGTCGGCGCGATCAAGAACAAGCCGGCGTCGTGGGAAGACTATTTCTTCCAGGACGTCAAACCGCTGCAGGGGAGCTGATTGCCATGAACGCGCTTTTGCAAGGCCACGCGGCCAGCAACCCCACTCGCACCGGCACGGCGTTGTTGTCGGTGGATAACGTCAGCCTGGAATACCGCACCCCGCAGCGGGTGGTGCGGGCCACCCATCAAGTGAGTTTCGAAGTCGACCCGGCAGACCGTTTTGTACTGCTCGGCCCGTCGGGGTGCGGCAAGTCCACCTTGCTCAAGGCCATTGGCGGCTTCATCACGCCGTGCGAGGGCGAGATTCGCTTGCAAGGCCAGACCGTCAACGCGCCGGGGCCGGACCGGATCGTGGTGTTCCAGGAGTTCGATCAACTGCCACCGTGGAAAACCGTCAAGCAGAACGTGATGTTTGCGCTGTTGGCGTCCCATACCCTCAAGCGCCGCGAGGCTGAGGAGCGGGCGCTGCATTACCTCGATAAAGTCGGCCTGGCGGGGTTTGCCGATGCCTATCCACACACCTTGTCCGGTGGCATGAAGGCCCGCGTGGCGATTGCCCGAGCGCTGGCGATGCAGCCGAAAATCCTGCTGATGGACGAGCCCTTCGCCGCCCTCGATGCCCTGACCCGACGCAAGATGCAGGAAGAATTGCTGCTGCTCTGGGAAGAGGTGCGCTTCACCCTGCTGTTCGTCACTCACTCCATCGAGGAGGCGCTGGTGGTGGGCAATCGCATTCTGTTGTTGTCGCCGCACCCGGGGCGAGTGCGGGCGGAAATCCACAGCCATCAATACGATTTGCACAGCCTTGGGGGCGTGGGGTTCCAGCACACGGCGCGGCGGATTCATTCGCTGTTGTTCGAACAAGGCCAGTCGCCGGAGACCGAGCGCGAGCTGGATTTCGCCGACATTCGTATCGCGTATTAAGGGGGAACGAACCATGAGCCAGTTATCGCCTGCGCGCCAAGAGTATGAAGTCGACCTGCAACCCCTGACCCATGTGCCGCTGGAGCGCGAGTTGCCCTTGGGCCAGCGCCTCTGGCAACAGGGTTGGCTGCGCAAGAGTTTGATCCTGTTCGTGCTGGCGCTGGTGTGGGAGGGCGTGGCGCGCTACCAGAACAACGACCTGCTGCTGCCGAGCTTCCTGCAGACCGCCAGCGCGTTGTACGACGGTTTGCTCAGCGGCGAGCTGCTGGGCAAGGTGTGGATTTCCCTGGTGGTGTTGCTCAAGGGCTATCTGCTGGGGATTATCCTGGCGTTCGGCCTGACCACCCTGGCGGTGTCGACGCAGTTGGGCCGTGACCTGCTCAGCACACTGACGTCGATGTTCAACCCGTTGCCAGCCATTGCCCTGTTGCCGTTGGCACTGCTGTGGTTCGGCCTGGGGCAGAACAGCCTGATCTTCGTACTGGTGCATTCGGTGCTGTGGGCCCTGGCGTTGAACATGTACGCGGGGTTTCTCGGTGTGTCGGAAACGCTGCGCATGGCTGGGCGCAACTATGGGCTCAAGGGCCTGCGCTTCGTGTTGTTCATCCTGATCCCGGCGGCGCTGCCGTCGATCCTCGCCGGGTTGAAGATCGGCTGGGCGTTCGCCTGGCGCACCTTGATCGCCGCTGAACTGGTGTTCGGCGCCACCAGCGGCAAGGGTGGATTGGGCTGGTACATCTTCCAGAATCGCAACGAGCTGTACACCGACAAGGTATTTGCCGGGTTGGCGGTGGTGATTTTGATTGGGTTGCTGGTGGAGAACCTGGTGTTCGACAGTTTGGAGCGGGTGACGGTGAAGCGTTGGGGGATGCAGCGTTAGCCCGTGGGTTGAATGAACCCTGTGGCGAGGGAGCAAGCTCCTACGCTACACGGATTTGGGTTGTCTGGGCTGGCGTCATCGCGAGCAAGCTCGCTCCCACAGTTGAGCGGTGTTGATCTCACATTTTCAAATGACACAAAACCCCTGTGGGAGCGAGCTTGCTCGCGATGGCAATCGTCCATTCACCGCAGGAGTGTCAGCCCGCCGCTTGAACCTCAAGCCGATCCATCGCCCGCTCCACCAGCAAATGCACCCCATCGGCCATCCGGCTGATCGCCAGGATCACACTGCGACGACTGCCCTCAACATCATCCGCCAGATCGGCAGCGATGGCGCTGATGGACCGCAGGTCTTCGGAGGCATTGGCCAGCAGCGTTTCGGTGTCGATGTCCGGGGCGACCATGAAGAGCTGGGCGGTTTGGGTTTTGCCCGAGGTTTCATCGGCCGGTTTGGGGTTGAGGTAGTAGTCGAGGGCGCGTTCGGCGGCTTCGTCGAGCTTTTTGGTCTTCGAAGATTTATCGCAGGCGCTGCCAGGGTTTCCTGGCGGATTTGGCGTGACCTTGAACATGTCGTGTAGCTCCATCTGTAATGTTGGAACTGACACCCTTCGCTTGCACGCAAATGAGGTGGCAGTTGTACGTAGGTGTGCAAGACCGGGCAGACGGAACCCCGGCAGATTTCACCTTGCGGAAAAATCTCCCACGCACAACCGCCATAAAGAGAGCCTTGATCAAGGCTCATAGCGATGTGCGACGTCTTTTACCCGGACTTGCACGTCCGTGTCACCGTTTTTTCAGTGACAAACCCAGACTAGCGGTGAGCCCGAAGCCGGACAAGTTCATCAACATCGCCGCAACTCGAAGGAAATCTCCTAGGACTCCGCTGCACGAAAGCAGCACACAAACCTGTGGCGAGGGTTCGGCTTAGGTTTCATGTGCACCAGACGGCGGATTTTATTTATCGCTGCCCGGCCCATTAGCCAAGTAAAGCCCTCTCCATTTCCTTTAGACTGGCCGCCCTCAAGCAAGCCTTCAGGACACGGAATGCCAACCCCTCCCAGTACCCTTCGCAAAGCCCTGGTCGTTTGGCTCTATGCCGCCGCCCTGATGCACCTGCTCGCCGGTGTCACGCTGACCTGGGCCGGTCATTCGGGCTTGCTCGACGGTTATCTGCAGAACATCGAACAAGCTTTCTGGGGCGCCGACACGGTGGTGCCCGCGATGGCCCATGCGCAGCAGGTCTGGTGGCTGGCCTTGTTCGGCGCCACGCTGCAAAGCTATGCGCTGTACATGCTCGCCCTCGTGCACATCGGCAATCGTTTGAAGAACGCCATGCCTTGGGGCTGGTTGATCGCCGGCATCCTGCTCTGGGCACCCCAGGACATGCTGATTTCCGCCCAGGCACAGGTCTGGTCACACTTGTGGTTCGACAGCGTCGCACTGCTCGTTTTATTGCCGCCGCTGTTCTGGCTCTATCGCCACGACCGCCGCACATCCCTGACTGCCAATGCGTCGAGTGATTCAAACCATGCCTGACTTTTCACCGCTGGACTGGGCCATCGCGCTGCTGATTGCCCAGGCAATCCTGGGCGCGCTGGATACCCTGTATCACCACGAACTCACCGTCGCGTTGCCCTATCGCCACAGCGCTCGCCTGGAACTTTCCATCCACGCCCTGCGCTCGTGCTTCTACGGGATTCTGTTCCTGGGTATCGCCCATCTGGCCTTCCAGGGGACATGGGCGATTGTCATCGCGCTGTTGTTTGCGCTGGAGATCGGCCTGACGCTCTGGGATTTTGTGGTCGAGGATCGCAGCCGCAAGTTGCCGCCCATCGAGCGCATCATGCACACGGTGTTGGCGGTCAATGGCGGCGCCTTCTTCGCGTTGTACGGGGTGCAACTGGCGCAGTGGGCGAGTTTGCCGACCGGCCTGGGCGCGATTGACTTGGGCTGGCGTGGCTGGTTGCTGACCTTGTTCGCCGTTGGGGTCACGGCCTCGGGAATTCGAGACGGGTTGGCAGCGCTGCGCATGCAACGCGCGGGCAAGCCCGCCAACCCGTTTGCCGGTGGCGCCTACAAGCGCGTGTTGGTCACGGGAGGCACCGGGTTTATCGGCGAAACCCTGGTCAATCAACTGCTTGACGCCGGGCACACGGTCAGCGTGTTGGCCCGCGATCCATTGAAGGCCGCCTACCTGTTCGACGGCCGTGCCCGGTGCCTGCGCTCGCTGGGCAAGCTGGGCCATGACGAAACCTTCGACGTGGTGATCAACTTGGCGGGCGCGCCGGTGGCCGGCCCGCGCTGGAGCCCCAAGCGTCAGGCGCAACTCATCGCCAGCCGGGTCAATACCACCGAAGCGTTGATGGCTTGGCTGAAGAACGCCCGGCACAAACCGGCGTTGTGGGTTCAAGCGTCTGCCATCGGCTTCTACGGCGTGCGGGATGCCAGCGAAAGCCTCGATGAAAGCGCCAGCCGGGGCGATGGCTTCATGGCCGAACTCTGTGCGCGCTGGGAAGCTTCGGCGCTGCCCGCCACCGAACTGGGTGTACGCCAGTTGGTGATGCGCCTGGGTGTGGTGTTTGGTCCGGGCGGCGCGTTGCTGCCGCTGCTGATTCCATTTCGGCTGGGGTTCGGCGGGCGGATGGGCGATGGTCGGCAAATCATGAGCTGGGTGCACCGCGACGACGTGATTGCCGTCATCGCCCGCGCCTTCGATGACGCAAGCCTGAGCGGTACCTACAACCTGGTGGCACCGGAAACTGTCAGTCAGGCACTGTTCGCCGAAAGCGTCGGCAAGGTGCTCAAGCGCCCGGTGTGGTTCCACATTCCCGCCGCGCCGGTGCGCGCCCTGGCAGGCGAAATGGCCCAGTTGTTTTTCGACGGTCAACGTGTGCTACCAAGCCGTCTCGTCGAGGCGGGCTATACGTTCCGTTACCCGACCCTCGACGCTGCCCTGCGCGACCTGGCCTGAGGAGCGCCCATGAGCAAGCCCCGGATGTACCTGCTGGCCGGCAACGGCAGCGCCGCCGATTGGTGGGACGACGCGTTGCCGCACTTTGAATGCTACGACGTGGTGCCGCTGGAGTTGCCGGGTTTTGGCAGCAACCCGCAAGCCCCTTGCGAGGACCTGGCGGCCTACGCCCAGGCCTTGCTGGCGGCGACGGAAAAGGGCAGCGCGATCATGGCGGTTGGCGTGAACGCCTTGTTGGTGCTGCACGCCTTGCAACGTCAACCGGGGCACTTTTGCCGTAGCGTGTTGCTGGCACCGGTGGGCGCGTTTTTGTGGCAGCGACGACTGCCGGCGTTGATGTCGCCGCTGCCGATTCGCAAGACCATTCACTGGCTGCTCTCCAACAAGCCGACGCTGTTTGCCCACAAGTTTTCCCGCCAGACCTGGACGCCCGCGCAGTACCAACGCATGGGCGCCGGGTACGCCCGCTGCCGGGCCTTTGTGCCGCATTGGGACCTGGTGCGTGCCGACACCGCGTTGCCGCTGCTGGAATGGATCACCGACCCGGTCGAACTGGTGTGGGGCGATCAGGACAACGTGCTGGGCGTCGAGCAGGCAGCGGCCTGGTCTGCCATTCTTGCTCGGGCCGACTTGACCATCAGCCTGAAGCCCGGTTGGGGCCACTACCCTTGGATCGACGCACCGGCCGAGTTCGCCGCCTGGCTGGAATCGGGCGAGCGTGGGTTCGTCGCGCACACCAAGGGCGGGCGCCTGCGCCTGGCGGAACTGGCCGGGCAAGCGGTGCCGTCGGCGCTGACCCTCAATGATTGCCACGACCTGCGCCTGCCAACGTTTCTTGCCAGCCAACCGAACGCGACCTGGGCAGTGCGCTCCTCGAGCTACGGCGAGGATCAGGCGGATGCGGCGAATGCCGGCCTGAGCACCACGTTCCTGCGTGAGCCGACCGGCAACGTGCCGGCGCGCATCGCCGAGCTGACAGCGGCGGGCGTCGAGGAAGTGGTGGTGCAGCGGTTCATCACACCGCGACTGTCCGGGATCGCCTTCGTTCGCCACCTGGCGGTCGAACTGGAGTGGGTCGAGGGGCACCTGGAGTCGTTGGCCGATGGCCAGGCGAGCCCCGAGCGCGCGACCCTTTCCCGCCTCGGCGCGGCCTGGAGCAGCGGCACCTTCAAGCCCGCCCATGGCCTGACCGAAGAGGCGCTGTGGCGTTTTCTCCAAGGCGTGTTGCGGGTGTTCCACTATGTGCCCGGCGACGTTGAATGGGCGTGGGACGGCACGCAGCTCTGGTTGCTGCAATACCGGCCGATCAGTGACTACGGCTGGCGCCGCCACCTGACCGCCGCCAACATCGCCGAAATCCTGCCGCCGCAACCCAGCGTCCTGGTGGAGTACACCCAACGCCGGGCGGCGGCGAGCATTCCGGCAATCATGGCGCGCTGGGACGCACGGGTATTGCAGGACAACGAGCCGTTCACGGCAGTGTTTGGCGGCGCGTCGTACATCAACAACGACCTGTTCCTTGCCCGGCTGGCCGACTGGGGCATCAGCGCCAACCGCTATGCGGGAGAGGTCGGCGGCGCGGCGCCGCACCTGCCCTGGCGGCCGTTGCGCCTGATACGTTCGCTGCCGTTGTTCCTGCGCATGCAACGCATCGCGCGTGGGCATTTGCTGACGCTCGAGACGGGCTTGCGGCGTTTCGACCGGGAGCTGTTCGAACTGACCGCACAAGGCGCCGACGGCCAGCGATTGGCCGACTGGTTCACCCGTTTCTACGTGTTCGTGGTGCAAGGCAACCTGTGCATCGCCAGTGCGTTGGCCAGCAGCGGCGGCGACCTCTTGGGCCGCCCGCCGACCGCCTATGACGACCTTGAGCACAGCCCCCATCGCCTGCCCTGGGAAACCGACCCGGCGACACTGCGACCGGCCTCGACCGAGCTGCCCTTGCAGGCATTCCCCCAGTGGCCCCTGGCGATTCGCCTGGCCCATGGAGCCGGGCTGCCGGGCTTGCGCGGTTACTACCTGCAAGTGCGTGAGTGGTACCGCGACAACCTGATGCGGATGTTCTTTCGCCTGCACCACGCCATGCCACTGGCCGATCGAGCCTATTGGTTTGCGCCGCACCCGGACATCCGCACCCGCGACGGCAGTTTCTGGCAGGACGGCCGCGAAGGCACCGAGCAGGCGAACGGCTTCCTGATCTACCCGGGTCAAGCCCAAGGCATTCTCGGCGAGGATATCCTGCTGGAAGACACCCTCGACCCTGGCCGCCACGCCCACTATCAACGCGCCCGGGCAGTGATCGCGCGCATGGGCGGGCGCCTGTCCCATGGATCGACGCTGCTGCGCGAATTGCGCAAGCCCTCGGCGGTACTGCCGCAGGTTGATGTGGCATGGTTGGGACGTGAGGTGCGCTATAGCGATGGTGAGTTGACGCTGGTGGAGTAGACGGTCACCCGGCAGCGGGGTCGTTACCAGTAATCCGGCTTGATGGCGGGGGCCTTGTGCGTGGGGACTCGGTGGGGGAACTGGTGGGATTGGAGTTCTTCGCAGGTGACCACGCGGCGCATCCAGTGGGCATGTTCCTTCAAGGAGCCTGGTGCGAGGCGCTTGGAACCGGTTTGGTAGGGGAGCACCACACCCACTTTCAAGTGAGGGAAATCTTCTCGGATAGCCCTCAATGCTGGGGCCATGTCGGTGTCGCCAGAGACCAGCACGAGTTGCTCGATACGCTCTTCTACTGGCAGTGTTTCTTGTCTTGAGGCCATGCGATACATGCTGATTGCAATATGGACGTCCGTTTCCTTTTCTTCCAGCTTCCAAATAGCCACTGTGTCCTGGCGTGAGGCACCGACGCTTCTGCTGATAAAGCGAGGGGCATTGGCCCGCTCGAGCTGATGGCGACCATAATGAACGGCGACTTTGCTGGCCTTCAGTGCGCGGACATACGAGTCTTGAGCTTCCTTGGAAAGGATCCCTCGTGTCGCCAACTCCGGTTTGACCGAAGACGTAAAGTAATCAACGGAGGCGAGTGAGCTTTGAGGATTTTCGACGCGAGCGATGTGCGCCAATAGCTGCGCCAGGTTCAACCATTTGTAAGGTGTGTCGGCAAGCAGTCCATAAAAAACGTTATAGCCGTCAACGAAAAAAGCGGTGCGCACAAACTCAATCCCCAGAAACGAAAAAACCGGCCGAAGCCGGTGTTTTCACCCCAACGGCCAGAGAACTTAATCTCTGCGTACGAGGTTGAGCAGTGAGCGAATCCTAAGCCTGGGATGACGCTGAGTCAACCGCAGGGGAACAAGCTCAAGCACCGGCCTGCTGAGTTTTGTGCGCTATTACGACCAAAGATCAAGACGTTTCCAGCTAGATTTGTCAGCGATTATTTCAGTTTTTATTGAAATGAATGGAAGCGGTTCAACGAAAGGAATAATCCATCATTCGGTGCTGTTTTGAATGAGCGGCTCTTCTTGAGTCACTGTGGGATTTATTACGGATATACCTCAGAAAAAAACCTCGAGCATTCTCGACCACTGTTCAGTCTTTTTTAAACAAGATATTTCACCCTTCATAAGGCTATTCCCTTGACGCTCCCCACCGCTGTCGTAGACTCCGCCCATCCGTCAGGGAGTAACGGTCATGCGACGTTTGAGTAGTTGGGTTGTGGGATTGGCCTTTGTAACGTGCGGCGTCCAGGCGCAAACGCCTGCGGCAGATGATCCATTGCTCGGCAGCAACGTCGCGGCCAGTGCATCGGGCGGCAACGAGGCGCGTGGGGTGCTTCGGGCGCGGGACCAGGCGGTGCTGGCCAGCGAGTTGGCCGGGCGCATCGTCGAGTTGCCCTTCAGCGAGGGCGAGTCGTTCAAGAAGGGCGATACCCTGGCGCGTTTCGATTGCTCGGCGTACCAGGCCCAGCTCAACGCGGCCCAGGCGGCCAGCCGTGGCGCCAGTGAAGAGTTGGCCCATAACCGGCAACTGGCGGAGTTGAAGTCGGTCGGGCGTTTCGAAGTGTCGCGGGCCGAGGCGCGGGTCAGCGAGGCGCAGGCGCAGTCCCAGGTCTACCAGGTGCAGGTCAAGCGTTGCAGTGTGGTCGCACCGTTCGACGGGCAGGTGGTGGCGCGCAAGGTCCAGCGTTATGAAAGTGTGGCGGCCGGCGCACCGTTGCTGGATGTGGTCGACAACCGCTCCCTGGAAATCCATCTGCTGGTGCCTTCGCGCTGGATGGACCGGCTCAAGCCCGGCCAGCCGTTCACCTTTATCCCCGATGAAACCGGCAAGCCGTTGCAGGCGACGGTCAAGCGCCTGGGCGCGCGCATCGATGAGGGCAGCCAGACCCTGCTACTGGTGGCGAGTGTGCCGGATGCCAGCGGCTTGCTGTCCGGCATGAGTGGCACGGCGCGTTTTGCGGAGCCCAAGTGAACGCGCCGATATCGGGCAGCGCCGAGCAGGTGTTTGCCCGTTTTCTCGACCTTGAGCGCCAGACGCGGGCTGCCCGCACCCCGGCGCAATTGAGCTACAGCCTGGTCAATGACGGCCAGGCGCTGTTCGGGTTTCGCCATGCCGCGCTCTTGATTGCCGGCAAGGTGCAGGCGGTGACTGGCGTCAGCGCCGTGGAGCCTAATGCGCCGTTCGTGGCGTTCGTCGAGCAGGCGGTGGCCCAGTTGTTCAAACAAGGGCTGCTCAATCAGGCCCGGGTGATCGCCGCTGACGGGGTCAGTGAATCCATCCGGGCGGACTGGCGCAGTTTGTCGGCGGGGCAGGTGTTCTGGCTGCCGTTGGTCGATCATCAAGGCCAGGTGTTCGGGGGGTTGTGGCTGGCCCGTGATTTGCCGTGGACCCCGTCTGAACAAGTGCTGTTGTCGCAGTTGGGCGATACCTACAGCCATGCCTGGCTGGCCCTGCAACCGCGCAAGCCGTGGCGCCTGCGCTGGACGCGCAAACGGCAGGTGGCGCTGGCCGCCATGCTGTTGCTGGGCTTGCTGATTCCGGTCCGCCAATCGGTACTGGCCCCGGCCGAAGTGGTGCCGCTGGGCGGGCAAGTGGTGGCGGCACCGTTGGACGGCGTCATTGCCGAGTTCATGGTCAAGCCCAACCAGGCCGTGAAGAATGGCGACCTGTTGCTGCGTTTCGAAAGCACCAGCCTCAAGGCTCAGGCCGATGTGGCCGAGCGCGCGTTGGGCGTGGCCGAAGCGGAGCTCAAGGCCAACTCCCAGCGCTCGTTCGCCGATGCGGAGTCGAGCTCCAAGGTTGACCTGCTGGCCGCCCGCGTCGAACAGAAACGTGCCGAGCGTAACTATGCGATGGAGCTGCTCAAGCGCAGCGAGGTGCGTGCCGAGCGGGACGGTATTGCGGTGTTTGCCGATGCCGAGCGCTGGCTCGGCAAGCCGGTGCAGACCGGCGAGCGGCTGATGGAAATTGCCGATCCGAACCAGGCTGAGTTGCGTATCGAGCTGGCGGTGGGCGACGCGATCGCCCTGGAGCCCGGCGCACAAGTGGCGCTGTTTCTTGACAGCGACCCATTGCAGCGGCATCTGGCCTGGCTCGAACGTTCGGCCTATGAAGCGCAGCCCACGGCGGCCGGGCAATTGGCCTATCGGCTGGACGCGCGCTTCGATGCCACGGCGCCGCGCATCGGCCTGCGAGGCACGGCAAAGGTCTTTGGCGAGCGCGCCCCATTGGCACTGTACCTGTTGCGCCGGCCACTGGCCGGGCTGCGCCAGAGCGTAGGCCTGTAGCATGAACCTGCCGAGCCTGCGGCCCGATTTGCAGTTGTCCCCGGCGGCTCCAGACCCTGACGGTTCGCCGCAATGGACCCTGGCCGACCCGGTGCGCGGGCGCTATTTCAAGCTGGGTGCGGCGGCGATGCGCATGCTGCGTCATTGGTCCCTGGGCGACCCGGAACGGGTGCTGCAAGCGGCGAACCGTGAGCCGGGCCTGCCCCTCAATGGTGAGTCGCTGGAGCAGTTGCTGGGTTTTCTGCGTGGCCACGATCTGATCAGCGCGATGGACCCGCAACAGCGCGCCAGCTACTCATTCAAGACGGCGGCCCGGCGCCAGAGCCTGTGGCAAATACTGCTGCACCAATACCTGTTTTTCCGCATTCCGCTGTGGCGCCCGGACGCCTTCCTCAACCGCGCCTGGCCCTGGCTGGCACGGTTAGGTCCCAAGCTCTTGCGCTATGGGCTGCCGTTGACCCTGGGGCTCGGTATTTTCCTGGTGTCACGGGATTGGCAGCGGTTCCTGGCGACGTTTCCGCACCTGTTCAGCCTGGGCGGTGCGCTGGCGTTCGGGGTGGCGTTGTTTTTCGCCAAGCTGTGCCATGAGTTCGGCCATGCCTTCATGGCCAAGCGCGCCGGTTGTCGGGTGCAGAGCATGGGTGTGGCGTTCATGGTGCTGTTGCCGATGTTCTATACCGATGTCAGTGATGCTTGGCGGATCAACGACCGACGGGCGCGGTTGCTGATCGGCGCCGGTGGCGTATTGGCAGAATTGCTGCTGGCCTGCGTCGCCCTGCTGGCCTGGTCGCTGTTACCCGACGGGCCGGCGCGCACTGCCGCGTTCATGCTGGCCAGCGCCACCTGGATCACCACGCTGATCATCAACCTGAATCCTTTCATGCGCTTTGACGGGTATTTCCTGCTCAGTGATTTCTGGGCGGTGGATAACCTTCAAGGCCGTGCGTTCGCCCTGTGTCGCTGGCGCCTGCGCGAAGCCTTGTTCGGCTATGGCTTGGCGGCCCCGGAGCCCTGGTCGCCGAAGATGCGCCGTCGCTTGCTCGTCTGGGGATATGGCTCGTGGTTGTGGCGCGCGGCGTTGTTTTTCGGTATTGCCCTGGCGGTCTATCACCTGTTCTTCAAGGTGCTGGGCATTTTCCTGATGATGGTGGAATTGGTCTGGTTCATCTTTATGCCCATCGTGAATGAGTGGCGGCAATGGTGGAGTCGCCGTGAACAGGCCCACGGTCCGCGGGTGCTGCTGAGCGGCCTGGTCTTGCTGGCGTTGGTGCTGGCGTTGCTGCTGCCCTGGCGCAGCGCCGTGGAAGTGCCGGCGATGCTGGAGGCCGGTCGTGCCAGTGCGTTGTATGCGCCGGTGGCGGCACGGGTCAAGCAAGTGAATGTGCACGACGGCCAGACCGTGGCCCAAGGCGACGTCCTGGTTGAACTGGAGTCGCCGGACATGGCGTCGCGCCTGGTCATCGTGCGCCGGGAAATCGAGATCCAGCAGTTGCAGATGCGTCGTCAGGCCGGGCGCAGCGAGACCGCCGCCGATGCTGGCATCATTGAACAGCAGTTGGCCGAGGCGGTGGCGGAATACCGCGGCCTGGTCGCCCAGCGGGAACGCCTGTTGCTGCGCGCGCCCCATGCCGGCCAGGTGCGCGACCTGCTGCCGCAACTGTCGGTGGGGCGTTGGCTATCGCCAACGCAGCCGCTGGCGCGAGTGGTGCAGACCGATTCTCGCCTGCGTGGGTACCTGACCGAGGCCGAGCTGTGGCGGGTCAGTGCCGGTGCCACGGGCCGGTTCATTGCCGACGATCCGATGCACCCTTCGATTGCCGTGCAACTGAATGAGATCGACACCAACGGCGTGGCCTGGGTCGAGCAACAGGCGCTGACTTCCGATCACCACGGGCCGATCGCGGTGCGCCGTGATTCGCAGCAGCGGGCCGAACCGGTGCAGGCGCAGTACGGCGTGCGCTTGAGTGCGATCGAGGACGGGGCTGCGCCGCTGCAACCGCTGCGTGGCGTGGTGGTGCTGCAGGGGCGGGGGGAGTCGGTACTGGGAGCGGCTTGGCGCCGGTTGGCGGCGCTGGGTGTGAGGGAAAGCGGATTTTAAGGAGCGAACATGGATTCAGTGGCGGCAGAAGGCTTGGTGGTGCGGCCATCGCGGGTCAGCGATGGTCCGTTCCTGCAGAGCCTTTACCAGGCGGCGCGTCCGGATCTGCAATGGATCGACGGTGAGCACGAGCAGGTGCAACAGGTAATCGCCCAGCAGTTCCAGGTGCAAGAGCAGGGGCTGGGGGAGAACTTTCCCAATGCCATGCATTACGTGGTGGAAAAGCTCGGCACCGCCATCGGCGCCCTGAGCACGGATTTCGGGCCGAATGAAATCCGCGTGCTGTACCTGGCCTTCATCCCCCAGGCCCGCGGGCAGGGTTATGGCCGGACGGTGTTGCAAGGGGTGCAGAAAGCCGCACAGCAGATTCGCTGCCCGGTGGCGACCGTGGTCTGGGCCAGCAACCCCCACGCACGGCGGCACTACCTGGCGCTGGGGTTCGAAGTGCAAGAACGCAACCCGGCGGCTGAGCGGTTGGTGTGGTACCCGAAAGGCGATTGAGGGTCTTGTGAGCTTGTTGGAGCGGGCATGCTCACGAACGCACTGGGTCAAAAGGCATTGATTCGACTGACCCAACGCTTTCGCGAGCAGGCTCGTTCCCAATGGGGCGGGCCACGGCCCTGCGGCGGGTGATCAGTTGCGGGACGGGAAGAGACCGTTCAAAGCGATGCTGAAATTGATCGCCAGGAACGGGTTCATGATCGCCATCGGCAGGCCATTGCCCGTCGGGGACACCGTTCCACTAACCGTCGTTGTCACGCCTTTGAGCGGCACTGGCGAGGCGCCGACCTGGTCGGAATAGATATTCGCCGCACCTGGCCCGGTGCCCGAGGTGCCGATGAACGAGTTGGTGGCCGTGGGTGTATTCGCCGGATTGCTGGCCGGGTTCGCCAGTTGCAGGGTGGTCGAGGCAGTGATACCGGCGAGGGCGTGAGTGTGGTTGGGCAGGTTGTTCAGGGTTGCGGTGACGTTTTCGGTGCCCGCAACCTCGCCGATGACGCGCGGGGTCAGGCCCAGGCCGTTGCCCTGGCCCATCGGCAGGCGGCCTTGCAGATCGGGGAGCGTGAAGTTGGTCGTGCCATTGCCTCCGTAGTAGGTGCCGAGCAGTGAGAACAACGCCTGGTATTGCGAGACGGCGAGTGTCTGTCCATTGCACAGCGCCCAGCCATTGGGTGCGAAGTTAAAGGCAAAAGACTGGATAGTGCCCATGAATACTTCCATAAATTCCTCATCCCTCAGGTTATTGGTCTGGTGTCGCCAGAGAAGAAGATTGCGTTCGGCCCGATTCCCTATTCCCTGGCCTGATCACGCACGGCTGAGCGGTTGCGGCATTCTGCCGGGCGAGATCTTTGGGGCGGTGGTCTCCGATTGATGTGTCTATGGGGTGAGCCTGCTCGCGAACGCAGTGGGGTCAGTTGTCGTCATGTTGGATGTGCTACCGCCTTCGCGAGCAGGCTCGCACAGGGGCTGGCGGTAGCAGCTCCACTCGCTAATTGAACGCGATGTAGAAATAGCCAATCGTGGGGTCCCGTCCCATCGGCGGGATCCGTGACACGAACACGCCTTCGAGCCTGCCCAGTTCGGGCACGTCCAGCGCACACAGGCCATCGACGAACTCGGTGGCCTGCAAGCTGTTGAGCTCCACGCTGAACGGCATGCGCTCGGTGTTCGGCAGCTTGGCCCTGGGCGTCTCCTCGAGGGTCTCGACCCGTATGGGCAGGCAACTGCCGTCGGGCAGGGTCAGGCTGCTGGTCTGGCCCAGCAACGATTGGAAATGGTGGCTATGAACCGCTTGCAGCATGTTGATACTCCAACGGACCCGAGGGCCGGGCCCTGCGGTGGGTCATCAGTTACGGGACGGGAAGTAACCTTGAAGGGCGATGCTGAAGTTGATCGCCAGGAACGGGTTCATGATTGCCATCGGCGTGCTGCCGCCTGTGGGCGAGACCGTGCCGCTGACCGTCGTTGTCACGCCTTTGAGTGGCACCGGCGAGGCGCCGACCTGATCGGAATAAATATTCGCCGCACCTGGTCCGGTGCCCGAGGTGCCGATGAACGAGTTGGTGGCCGTGGGTGTATTCGCCGGATTGCTGGCCGGGTTCGCCAGTTGCAGGGTGGTCGAGGCGGTGATGCCAGTGAGGGTGTGGGTGTGGTTGGGCAGGTTATTCAGTGTCGCGCTGACGTTTTCGGTGCCGGAAACCTCGCCGATGACGCGTGGGCTCAGGCCCGGGCCGTTGCCTTGCCCTATGGGCATGCGCCCTTGCAGGTTGGGCAACATGAAGTTGGTTTGGCCGTTGCCCCCGTAGGTCACGCCGATCAGGGCGAAAAGGGTCTGGTACTGGGCAAGGCTGAGCGTTTGCCCCTGGCATAGAGCCCAATCCCTGGGCGCGAAATTGAAGGCAAATGCTTGAATGGTTCCGATGAATACTTCCATAGATTCCTCATCCCTCAGGTGATTGCTCTGCTGTTGGGCGGGCAAGGTATGGGGGGAAAGGTCGATCAGCCCGACGCCTTCATTCCCTGGCCTGTCACGCACGGCTGAGCGTAGACCGGGATATCTGATTTTGCCGGGAGAGACGTCAGGAAAATTCTTCTGGATCGGCTAAATCGATTCAGGTGTGGCGAGAGCCTGTACCGTCCATCTTTTTTACGGGATGAGGTCTATTTGATATCAAAGTACTACTATGCGGCGCTTGTTTCCTAAGCTACGCTTCGGACACAAAAGGACTACAAATGGTGAAAGGATTGTCACAGTTTCACTTTATTTCCGGCTTGCCGCGCTCAGGCTCGACCCTGCTTTCTGCGATTCTGTTGCAGAACCCGCGCTTTCACGCCGGTATGACCAGCCCCGTCGGTTCGCTGTTCAGCAGTGTGCTGCAGCAGTGCAGCGCCGGCAGCGAGTTTGGCTCGGTGATCGACACCGACCTGCGCCGCCGCCTGTTGCGTGGGCTGTTCGACTCCTACTACGCCGACAAGGCCGACAAACCCGTCATCTTCGATACCAACCGCCAATGGTGCGCGCGCCTGCCGGCCCTGCAAGACCTGTTTCCCCAAGCCAAGACCATCGCCTGTGTACGCAATGTCGCCTGGGTGCTCGACAGTCTGGAGCGGCTGTATCGCGCCAACCCCTTCGAGAACACCAAGCTGTTCATCGACGATGACGAGCGCAATACCGTCTACAGCCGTTGCGAAACCCTGGCCCAGCGCAACCGCTTGGTGGGGTTTGCCTGGACGGCGCTCAAGGAAGCCTATTACGGCGAGCACGCCGAGTCGCTGCTGATCGTCGATTACGACCTGCTGAGCCAGGCGCCCGAGCGGGTGATGCGGCTGGTCTACGAGTTCATCGGCGAGCCCTGGTTCGAACACGACTTCAATCACTTGACCTACGACGCACCGGCCTTCGACCAGGCCTTGGGCGTTGCCGGCCTGCACAAGGTCAAGCCCAAGGTCGCGCCGCAAACCCGGCGGACCCTGCTGCCGCCGGATCTGTTCGAAAAATATGCCGAGTTGTCGTTCTGGCGCGATGGGGCTGCCAGCGCCGCCAATGTCATTCGTATGAAAACCGACGCCGCGATCAGTTGATCGCGGTTTTTTTCATTTGCGTGTTCAAGCAGTTCGAGTCCAGGTGAACGTCATGTGGTGGAGCAAAGGTAAATCGCGGGTAATCGAGGGCGCACAGGCCCTGGCATCGCCAATGATCATGTCACTGGAGCCGCGCATGCTGTTCGACGGCGCGGTGGCCGCGACCGTGGCCGAGGCCGCGCAACCGGAGGCTCATCCCACTGCTGATGCGGCCAAGACGCCGACGGCTGACCAGCCTGCCGATACACATGCGCCCCAGGGGCAGGTCGATGCCACCGAGGCTGCCGTTCCGGGCAAGTCCGTGGTGTTTGTCGATTCCCGGGTCAAGGACGCTGCCAGCCTGCTCGATGGCGTCGCGCCCGGCACCCAAGTGGTGCAGCTCGATGCCACCAAGGACGGCCTGCAACAGATTGCCGACTACCTGGACACCCACCAGGGCGTGAGCTCGGTGCAAATCATCGCCCACGGCAATGCCGGCGATTTGTGGCTGGGCAACGCCTACCTGTCGGCGGACAACGTCCAGGCCCGCAGCGAGGTGCTGGCGCAGATCGGCCAGGACATGAACGCCGGTGGCGATATCCTGATCTACGGCTGCTACACCGCCGAGGGCGACCGTGGCTTGGCGCTGGTCGATTCGTTGGCGCAGTTGACCGGCCGCGACGTGGCGGCCTCCAATGACCGCACAGGCCTGGGCGGTGACTGGGACCTGGAAATTGCCACCGGCAATATCGAAAGCGCCAACGTGCTGTCGGCCAATGCGATGAGCGAGTACCAATGGGGTCTTGCCACCTGGACGGCTACCAACAACGCCAACACTGGTGTGGGCTCGTTGCGTGCGGCCCTGGCTTCCGCGCAGAACGGCGATATCGTGACCTTCAACAGTGGCATGACCGTCGCGCTGACCCAGGTGCTGGTGGTCAACAAGAACGTGACCATCGATGGCGACCTCAATAACGACAATGTCGCCGACGTGACCCTCGACGGACAATTCCGCACGCAGATCCTCAATGTGACGTCCGGCACGACGGCTACCCTCGATGGCCTGGTGATCACCCGCGGCATGGTGGCGGGTAACGGCGGCGACGGCGGCACGGATGCGCTGGTAGCCAAGGGCGGCGGGATCTACAACGCCGGGACGTTGACCCTGAAGAACGTCACGGTCACCGCGAACGCCGCGTCGGGCGGTGGCGGCGGTGGCGGTGTGACGCCGCAATACGCCGGTGGCGGTGGCGGTGGCGGTGGTGCGATCAGCGGTTTCGGCAACGGCGGCAACGGCGGCAATACGCTCAACGCCACAGGTTCCATCGGCTCGTCTGGTCAAGGCGGGGCCGGTGGTGGCTTCTCCAACATGGGCGGGCGAGGCGGTTCTTCTACTGCCGGGGCTGGCGGTGCCGCCTATCCGGGCTACAGCACCGGTTCGGCCGGCGGCACGGCGTCCAGCGGCGGCCGGTCCATCGGCGGCGGTGGCGGTGGTGATGGCTACAACGAGATCGGCGGCGCCGGTGGCGGAGCCGTCGGCGGTATCTACAACGATACGGGTGCAACCCTGCGGATCATCGGCAACTCGGTGATTTCCAACAACATCGGTGCGGGCGGTGGCGGCGGTGGCGGCGGGGCCGGTGGCGGCTACAACCACACCGGTGGTGCCGGCGGCGTCGGTGTTGGTGCGATCTGGAACAAAGGTTCGATCCTGATTACCGCCGCCAACTTCGCGGCCCTGGCCGGCAACGTCGGGGGCAGTGGCATTGGTGGGGCGAGTGCGGGTACCGCAGGTACTTCGCCATCGTCGGTGACCAACGTCTATGGTGACGGCGGTACCATCAACACCAACTATGTGCCGGACCTGACGCCACCGACCGCGACTGTCGTGGTAGCCAATACCAACCTGAACTCCGGCGGTACGTCGCTGGTGACCATCACCTTCTCCGAGGCCGTGACCGGCCTTACGGCGTCGGACCTGACGGTGCAGAACGGCACTGTCGGCACCCTCACCAGTGGTGACGGCGGTATCACCTGGACCGGCACGTTGACGGCGGCCAGCAACATTGCCGACACCACCAACGTGATCACCCTGGACAACACTGGCGTCGCCGACCTGGCCGGCAACGCTGGCGTGGGCACCACCAGCTCGAACAATTACGTGGTCAACGACACCGTGGCGCCAACCGCGACCATCGTGGTGGCCGATACCGCGCTCAAAAGCGGTGAAACCTCGGCAGTGACCATCACTTTCTCTGAAGCGGTGACTGGTTTCACCACCGCCGACCTGACGGTGGCGAACGGCACGATCACCGGCCTGAGCAGCGCCGACGGTGGCATCACCTGGACCGCGACCCTGACGCCGGGCGCTGATATCACCGATACCACCAACCTGGTGGTCCTGGACAAGACCGGCGTCGCCGACCTGTCCGGCAACGCCGGGGTAGGCTCCACCAACTCCAACAACTACGCCATCGATACCCTGCTGCCGACCGCCACCATCGTGGTGGCCGATACGTCGCTGAGCGTCGGTGAAACGTCCCTGGTAACCATCACGTTCAATGAGGCGGTGACTGGTTTCACCGCCGCCGACCTGACGGTCGCCAACGGCTCGGTGACCGGACTGAGCAGCGCCGATGGTGGCATCACCTGGACCGCGACCCTGACCCCGACCGCCAGCGTCAGTGACACCACCAACGTGATCACGTTGAACAGCGGCGGCATTGCCGATCTCTCCGGCAACGTCAACGCGGGCACCACCGACTCCAACAACTACGCGATCGACACGCTGCGCCCGACCGCCACGATCGTGGTGGCCGACACCGCGCTGGCCGCCGGCGAAACCTCACTGGTGACCATTACCTTCAGCGAGGCCGTGAGCGGCTTCACCCTGGCCGATCTGACGGTCGCCAACGGCTCCTTGAGTGGCCTGAGCAGCAGCGATGGCGGCATCACCTGGACCGCGACGCTCACGCCGACCGCCAGCATCGCCGATGCCACCAACCTGGTCGTGCTGGCCAACACGGGTGTGGTCGACGCTGCCGGTAATGCCGGCACCGGCACCACCAGCTCCAACAACTACGCCGTCGACACCCAGCGTCCGACCGCCACCGTCGTCGTGGCCGATACGTCGTTGAGCGTCGGCGAAACGTCGCTGGTGACCATCACCTTCAACGAGGCGGTGACCGGCTTCACCACAGCCGACCTGAGCGTTGCCAACGGTACCGTCACCGGGCTGAGCAGCAGCGACGGCGGTATTACCTGGACCGGGACCCTGACCCCGACCGCCAGCATCAGTGACGCCAGCAATGTCATTACCCTGGACAATACCGGCGTCAGCGATGCCGCCGGCAACGCCGGCAGCGGCACCACCACGTCCAACAACTATGCCATCGACAACGTTCGGCCGACCGCGACGATCGTGGTCGCCGACAGCACCCTCAGCATCGGCGAGACGTCCGTGGTGACGATCACCTTCAGTGAAGCGGTGACCGGCTTCACCCTGGCCGACCTGACGACGGCGAACGGTGTCTTGAGCAACTTGAGCACCAGCGACAACATCACCTACACCGCGACCTTCTCCCCGAGCGCGGGCATCAGCGACACCAGCAACCTGATCACCCTGGATAACACCGGGGTCGTGGACGGAGCAGGCAACGCCGGCAGCGGCACCACCGACTCGAACAACTACGTCGTCGACACACTGCGCCCGACCGCCACCATCGTGGTGGCGGACACCGCGCTGAGCGTTGGCGAAACGTCGCTGGTGACCATCACCTTCTCCGAAGCGGTCAGTGGTTTCAATAACTCGGACTTGTCCGTGGCCAATGGCACGCTCAGCGCGGTCAGCAGCAGCGACGGCGGCTTGACCTGGACCGCCACCCTGACCCCGAACCTGGGGGTCAGCGACGTCAGTAACCTGATTACCCTGAACAACACCGGCGTCAGCGATGCAGCAGGCAACACCGGCACTGGCACCACCAACTCCAACAACTACGCCATCGACACCAACGTGCCGACGGCGACCATTGTGGTGGCCGATACGTCCCTGAGTATCGGGGAAACGTCCCTGGTGACCATCACCTTCAACGAAGCGGTGAGCGGTTTCGACAACAGTGACCTGCTCGTCGGCAATGGCACACTGAGCAACGTCAGCAGCAGCGACGGTGGCGTGACCTGGACCGCCACGTTCACTCCGAGCGCCAGCATCAGCGACACCACCAATGTGATCACCCTGGACAACACCGGTGTGACCAACGGTTCAGGCAATGCCGGGGTCGGTACCACCGATTCCAACAACTACGCCATCGACAACGTGCGCCCGAGCGCGACCATCGTCGTCGCCGACACGGCCATCGCCGCGGGCGAGACGTCGCTGGTGACCATCACCTTCAGCGAAGCCGTGACCGGTTTCACCACGGCCGACCTGAGCGTGGCCAACGGTACGCTCACCGGGCTGAGCAGCAGCGATGGCGGCATCACCTGGACGGCCACGTTCACGCCGACCGTCGGTATCAACGACACCAGCAACCTGATCACGCTGGATAACACGGGCGTGGCCGACCTGGCGGGTAATACGGGCAGCGGCACCACCGACTCGAACAACTACGCCATCGACACCTTGCGCCCAACGGCGACGATCGTCATGGCCGACACCAACCTCAGCGTCGGTGAAACGTCACTGGTCACCATCACCTTCAGCGAGGCGGTGAGCGGCTTCGACAATTCGGACCTGAGCGTGGCCAACGGCACCCTGAGCGCCGTCAGCAGCAGCGACGGTGGTATCACCTGGACAGCGGTCTTCACCCCGACCATCGGCACACGGGATGCGACCAACCTCATCGTCCTGAACAACAGTGGCGTGAGCGATGTGGCGGGCAATGCCGGTACGGGCACGACCAACTCCAACAACTACGCCATCGACACCCAGGTTCCGACCGCCACCATCGTGGTGGCCGATACGTCGCTGAGCATCGGTGAAACGTCGCTGGTGACCATCACCTTCAGCGAAGCCGTGACCGGTTTCACCGCTGCCGACCTGAGCGTGGCCAACGGTACGCTGAGCAACGTTTCGTCCAGCGACGGTGGCGTGACCTGGACCGCTACGTTCACCCCGAGCGCCAGCGTTTCCGACACCAGCAACCTGATCACCCTGGACAACACCGGTGTGACCAACGGTTCAGGCAATGCCGGGGTCGGCACCACCGATTCCAACAACTATGCCATCGACACCGTGCGTCCGACCGCGACCATCATCGTCGCCGACACGGCCATCGCCGCGGGCGAGACGTCGCTGGTGACCATCACCTTCAGCGAAGCCGTGACCGGTTTCACCGCTGCCGACCTGAGCGTGGCCAACGGTTCGCTCACCGGGCTGAGCAGCAGCGATGGCGGCATTACCTGGACGGCCACGTTCACGCCGACCGTCGGCGTCAACGACACCAGCAACCTGATCACGCTGGATAACACGGGTGTGGCCGACCTGGCGGGTAATACGGGCAGCGGCACCACCGATTCCAACAACTACGCCCTCGACACCCAGTTGCCAACCGCCACCATCGTGCTCAGTGATTCAACGCTGAGGCCGGGTGAAACCGCCCAGGTCACCATCACCTTCAGCGAAGCAGTGACCGGTTTCACCAACGCTGACCTGACGGTGGCCAACGGCACCCTGAGCGCTGTCAGCAGCAGCGACGGTGGCCTGACCTGGACGGCCACGTTCACCCCGACCCTGGGTGTGAGCGACGCCACCAACCTGATCAGCCTGGACAATACCGGGGTGAGCGACGTGGCAGGCAATGTCGGCGCGGGGACCACCGACTCGGCTAACTACGCGGTCGAGACCCGGGTGCCCAGCGCCACGATCGTGGTGGCCGACAACGCCCTCAACGTCGGTGAAACCTCATTGGTGACCATCACCTTCTCGGAAGCGGTCAGCGGCTTCGACAACAGCGACCTGAGCGTGAGCAACGGCACCCTGAGCAACGTTTCGTCCAGCGATGGCGGCGTGACCTGGACTGCGACCTTCACCCCGGCGAGCAACATCACCGACACCAGCAACCTCATCAGCCTGGACACCAGCGGCGTGGTCAATGCCTCGGGCAACAGCGGCGTCGGGGTGGTGAACTCCAACAACTACGCGGTCGACACGGTGCGCCCGGGCGCCACCATCACCCTGGGCGATACCAGCCTGGGCATCGGTCAGACCACCACCGTGACCATCAGCTTCACCGAAGCGGTGTCGGGCTTCGACCTGTCGGATCTGAGCGTGGCCAACGGCGTGCTGTCGAACCTCGCCAGCAATGACGGCGGCCTGACCTGGACGGCGACCCTGACGCCGACCGCGGGCGTCAATGATGCCACCAACCTGATCCTGCTCGACAGCAGCAATGTCCAGGACCTGGCCGGCAACGCGGGCGCTGGCATCGCGATCTCGGCGAACTACGCCCTGGATGCCAGCCGGC
Source organism: Pseudomonas sp. St316 (assembly GCF_018325905.1). Lineage (NCBI taxonomy): Bacteria > Pseudomonadati > Pseudomonadota > Gammaproteobacteria > Pseudomonadales > Pseudomonadaceae > Pseudomonas > Pseudomonas sp. St316. The sequence continues at coordinate 341,429 of NZ_AP021901.1, forward strand.
CGACAGCGACCATCGTGGTCGCCGACCCGAACCTGAGCGTGGGCGAGACGACCCAGGTGACCATCACCTTCAGCGAGGCGGTGAGCGGTTTCGACCTGTCGGATCTCAGCGTCACCAACGGTGAACTGACCAACCTGGCCAGCAGTGACGGCGGCAAGACCTGGACGGCGACGTTCACGCCGACGGGCAACCTCACCGACCCGAGCAATTTCATCGCCCTGGACACCAGCAACGTCAGCGACCTGTCGGGCAACGCCGGCTCTGGGGTGTCGGTGTCCAACAATTACCAGATCGACACCGTGGTGCCCAACGATGTGAAGCCGCCACCGGAGTTCCTGATCTCGGACCCGGTTACCGTGGTGCCACCGTCCGACGTGCCGTTGCAGCCGATCATCTTCACGCCGCCCACCGGCAACCTGGGCTCGCCGCTGGGCTTCCCGCCGCTGTTCGAGCAACGGGATGTGGGCGGTGGCCTGGATCCGATAGGCGATATTTTCATCAACCGGGGTGAACTGGCGCCGAGCTACATCGCCCAGGTCTTTAGCAGCGATGCTGCCGGCGACGGCTCGGGCCATGGGTTCCTGGGCTTTGGCGGTGGCGATGGCGGGGTGTTCGGCAGCAGCACGCTGTCGACGCTGTTCAACCAGGACGCCGCTTCCGAGGGCGAATCGATGGACGCCTTCGGCAATTCATCGATGCAGGGGGGCGATGTGTCCCAGGGCTTGCGCGGGATGTTTGGCGCACCGACCTTGGGCCAGCAACTGCAACACCTCAAGGACACTGAACAACGTCAGGTAGACAGCCTGGCGATGGCTTTGCAACAGGTCGGCATCAGCCAGGTACAGGCCTGATAAAACTAAAAAATGGGGCAGCCAGGGGCAATCCAGGGAATGAATAGAAGTCAGAAGTTATTCGCAGTGAGTGCGCTGGCGTTGGTGGTCAGCGGATGTGCCGTCACCAGTGAGCCGATCGATCGAAGCGTCAGCGAACAGCGCGCCCGGACCGACCTGCAGAATATGTACAAGGGCCAGGAGCCCCTCAGTGGCCCGCTGACCCTGCACCAGGCCATGGCCCGCGCGGTGAAGTACAACCTCGAAGGTCGCTTGAAGATCATGGAGGAGGCCCTGGCAAAACGGCAACTGGACCTCGCCAGTTTCGACATGCTGCCGCGCATGGCGCTGGATGCCGGTTATGTCGGCCGCAACAATGTCAGCGCCTCCAGTAGCCAGAGTGTCGAAACCGGCACCCAGTCCCTGGAACCGTCGACCTCCCAGGACCGCGACCGTGAGGTGGCGGACCTGACCATGGTCTGGAACGTGCTCGACTTCGGCGTGAGCTACATCAGCGCCAAGCAGGCCGGCGACCAGCGGCTGATCGTGCAGGAGCGTCGTCGCAAGGTGATCAACACCATCGTCCAGGACGTGCGTTCAGCCTACTGGCGCGCCATGGCCGCCGAGCGCCTGCTCAAGCAGATCGACAGCTTGATGGCCCGGGTCGAGTCGGCACGCGGCAACAGCCAGAGCATGAGCGAGCAACGCATCGGTGACCCGGTTCAGGCCCTGGGTTACCAGCGCTCGCTGATCCAGGCCACCCGCCAGCTCGAAGAGCAGCGCCGGGCGCTGTCGCTGGCCAAGACCGAACTGGCGACCCTGATCAACCTGCCCCTGGGCACCGAGTTGACCCTGGCGACCCAGGATGAGTACGAGATTCCGGAGCTCAAGGTCGACCTGTCCCGCCTCGAACAGGAAGCCCTGGCCAGCCGTCCGGAACTGCGCGAGCAGGACTATCAGACGCGCATTACCGCCGCCGAAACCCGCAAGGCCATGCTGCGCCTGCTGCCAGGCCTGGAGTTCTCCGCCGGCGGGCACTACGACAGCAACTCGTTCCTGGTGGAACAGGGCTGGGCCGACTATGGCGTGAAAGTCACCTGGAACCTGTTCAACGTGATTTCCGCCCCGGCGGCCATCGACGTGGCCAAGGCCGGTGAAGAAGTGGCGTCGGCGCGGCGCCAGGCGATGTCGATTGCCGTGTTGGCGCAGTTGTACGTGGCCAATGCCAACTATCGCGAAGCGCTGCGCCAGTTCAAGACCAGCCAGCAACTGTCGGACATCGACGGGCAGATTGTCGGTCAATTGCGCAGTCGTCACCAGGCTGCCGGCATTGGCGAGCTCGATCTGATCCAGGGTGAACTCAATACCCTGCAGGCCGATCTGCGCCGGGACCTGGCCTACGCCGACCTGCGCAACGCCTACGGGCAGATCTTTGCCAGTGCCGGTCTCGACCCACTGCCAAACGAAGTGCAATCGACCGAAGTCCAGTCGATTGCCACGGCGCTGGCTAACCGCGAAGCGGCCTGGGCCCAGGGCAATATCACGGTGCCGACCACGGCCACGGTGCCCCAATAACCGGGCGCTGGCATGACGCGCCCGGCGTTTTCCCGGCTGCCGGTGGCGGTGAACCTGCCGTTGCTGTTGCAGGCACTGGCCGCCATTGAAGACGAGCGCTGGCAGGGGCATTTCAACAGTGCCTATTACAGCGGCGACTGGAGCGGTGTGGCGCTGATTTCAGCAGCCGATGCCGTCACCGAGCTGTCGCCCGGGCGCGGCCAGCCCCTGCATCGCGCGCCTTGGTCAAGGGATGGCCGCTGGCATGAAGCGTTGCGCGACTGGCCCCTGGAGATCGTCTCGGCCCGGCTGCTGCGGCTCGGGCCCGGCGGGTGCATCCACGAACATCGCGACTATGACCTGGACGGGCCGGACGCCGACCTGCGCCTGCACGTGCCGCTGCTCAGCTCGCCTGGCGTGGACTTCTTCCTGGATGGGCAAATCATTGCGATGACGGCAGGCGAGTGCTGGTTCCTCGACCTGGCGCGGCCTCATCGGGTTGTGAATCGAAGTGCTCACTCGCGGGTTCACCTGGTACTCGATTGTCGCCCCGGGCCTTGGCTGGCACAGCAGATTGCCAATGGGCTGCCCACCACACCCGCCGCGGGCGTCGGGCCAAGCGACTTTGTCCGTTTTCAGCAGCGTGTGGAAACGGATCCTCATCTCGCCCGAACCTTGCAGAACTTGCCTGAGCTGGAAGCGTTCATTGACTCTGCCCTGGCGCTGGGGGCCGAACAAGGGCTTCATTTCACCCGGGAAGAATTGCGGGCGGCGATGCGCACAGGTCGCCAGCAGTGGAGAGACCAGTGGAAGACCTGAACCTGCACGGCTGGTTGCCGATCCGCGTATGGCAAGAGGCCGGGCTGTGGCGGGTCGATTGGTGCTGGTTTGGCGACGCGCGACTGTCGCAGCCGTTCTTCGGCGATGCCGTGGAAGACGCCCTGCGCTTGCCCTTCAACCAGGCATTGCGCCGCCAGACACCCTTGGACGTACTCGGTCAGTGGCAACGACAAAGCCCGGGGCTGGCGCCCAGTGCGTTCATTTTCCATGCCTCCCGTTGCGGTTCGACATTGATCAGCCAGATGCTTGCCCAATTGGACGATCACATCGTCATATCGGAACCACCGCCCCTGGATACGTTGCTGCGCAGTGATTTGCCGTCGCCCGAGCGGGGCGTGGCGCTCAAGGGCTTGATGTCGGCCTATGGGCAGCGCCGCCGAGGCGTGGAGCAACGCCTGGTGGTCAAGCTCGACGCCTGGAACATCGGTGAGCTGGCGCTGTTGCGAGAATGTTTTCCCGACACGCCCTGGCTGTTCCTGTACCGCGACCCCTTGGAAATCGCCGTCTCCCATCTGCGCCGTCCTGGTATGCACATGGTGCCGGGGATGATCGGGACGAGTGTCTTGGACGATGGGTTGCCGTTCAGTAGCCGGGAAGATTTCATCTCGCGTCGGGTAGGGCGGTTGTTGGCGACGGGTTTGGAATACTGTCGGGTATTGGGTGCAATGGCGGTCAACTACACCGAACTGCCTGGGGCAATGACGGGCAGGCTGGCGGCGTTTTTCGGCCTCGATGATGAGCAATGCAGGCGGGTGTTCGCGACGGTGGGGCAGCATGCCAAGCAGCCGGCGCAGGCGTTTGTTGGTGATAGCGAGGACAAGCACCGGGAGGCTTCGGCGCTGTTGCGTGAGCAGGTCCTGCGCTGGGCGCAGGGGCCCTATGAAGCACTCGAAACATTGCGCTGTGGCGAGGGGATTTAGCGAAGCGTCGCACTTCCCCTTGTGGGAGCAAAGCTTGCTCGCGAAACAGGCGCCTCGATTTCTGAAAGACCGCATCGCCGCCATCGCGGGCAAGCCTTGCTCCCACAGTGGGCAACGCATCAAGATTTGTTGGGCGACAACTCCGCCATTCCCTTGAGCAATTCAATCGGCAGGGGGAAGACGATGGTGGAGCTTTTATCCCCGGCAATCGAGCCCAGCGTCTGCATGTAGCGCAGCTGCATGGCACCGGGCTGACGACCGAGCATTTCGGCGGCCTGCATGAGTTTTTCCGAGGCTTGCAGTTCGCCTTCGGCGTGGATCACCTTGGCCCGGCGTTCGCGCTCGGCTTCGGCTTGGCGGGCGATGGCGCGGATCATGGATTCGTTGAGGTCCACGTGCTTGATCTCGACGTTCGCGACCTTGATGCCCCAGGCGTCGGTCTGGGCGTCGAGCACCTGCTGGATGTCGCCGTTCAATTGCTCGCGCTCGGCCAGCAGTTGGTCCAGGTCATGTTTACCGAGGACCGCGCGCAGTGTGGTCTGGGCCAGTTGGCTGGTGGCCATGAGGAAGTTCTCGACCTGGATGATGGCTTTCTGCGGATCGAGCACGCGGAAATACAGTACCGCGTTGACCTTCACCGAGACGTTGTCGCGGGTGATCACGTCCTGGGGCGGCACGTCGAGGACAATGGTACGCAGGTCGACGCGGATCATCTGTTGCACCACCGGAATCAGCAGGATCAACCCTGGCCCCTTGACCTGCCAGAACCGACCGAGCTGGAACACCACCGCTCGTTCGTATTCGCGCAGGATCCGGAACGTCGCACCCGCCAGGGCGATCAACAGCAACAACAGCAGCACAAAACCGATTTGCATGCCCATCTCATACCCCTCCGGAGTCAGCGGCGGCCACTTCCAGCAGCAACCCCTTGCGTGCGATGACCCGCACCGCTTGCCCAGGCCGCAGCGGCGTCGCACTTGCCACCTGCCAGCGTTCGCCTTCCAACTGGACCCAGCCATGATGATTATTGCCGGCTTGCAACGCGGTCACCGCCGTGACGCTGCCCAACAGCGCGGCATCGCCGCTGACAGGTTGGCGCGGTCGTGTTTTCAACGCACGGACCAACAGGATGATCAGCAGCAAGGCGCTGACCAGGCCCAGGCCGAGCATCAGCGGAGCCGGTACATCGGCGTTGGTCAGGATGACCGCGCCAATCACGCACAGGACAATGCCACCCAGCCCCGCGACGCCATAATTGGGCAGGGCCGCCTCGAAGACCAGCAAGGCCACGCCAACGGCAACCAGCCAGAACCCCAGGGGATCGGTGCCTGGCAGCACGAGCCCATCGGCGCCGAACGCAGGCCCGCTGATCGCCAGCAGCGCGACCGTCAACCAGTGAATGTTCACGGGACCCTCCGCAACGTGTATTCGTCGGGATGTTTATTCAAAGTCTAGTCGAGGTGTGGGTTGATTGAATTTTGATCAGTCTGACGGTCGTCGAGGGGCTAGACTGCGCAGAAACACCCCGCCATCTCCATTATGTTCAGGAGGCCCGTATGGAAACCCCAATTCACCCTCTTTCCTCATTATTCAAGCAGCTGGGCTTGCCCGATGACGCTCAGGGCATTGATCAATTTATCACCAGCCATTCCCCCCTCAAGCCTGGGCTGCACCTGGCCGATGCGTTTTTCTGGAGCGAGGGCCAGCGGCAAATGCTGCGCGACGAGATCCTCGAGGATGCGGACTGGGCGGAAGTGATAGACCAGTTGGATGTTTTGTTGCGCAAGGGGCGCAGCGAGTGAGGCACGCACCATTTTGAAAAAGAACCAAAACCTGTGGGAGCGAGCCTGCTCGCGATAACGGAGTGTCTGGTACGACAATGGTGAATGACAGGCTGCTATCGCGAGCAGGCTCGCTCCCACAGTTTCTTATTCTTTAATTGCATTAATAAATAGCTTCTTATTCCTTAAGCAATATGGCTCTCCTCCCTATACTCGTCCGGGAACAGACACGCAGGAGAGCACCCATGCGCAACGAATCGATTCGCTACCTGATTGTGCCGGGCTGGCAAGGATCGCCGGAAAATCATTGGCAAACCCACTGGCAAAACAGCCTGCCCAACAGCGCCAGGGTCGAGCAGGCCGACTGGGTCACGCCTCGGCGTGAAGACTGGGTCGCGGCGCTGGCCGAGGCCGTGGCCGCCGATAGCACGCCAGTGATCCTGATTGCCCATAGCCTGGGCTGCATCACGGTGGCCCATTGGGCCGCCACCGCGCCGGTGCAGTTTCTGCGACAGGTGCGCGGGGCGTTGCTGGTGGCGCCGGCGGATGTCGAGCGGCCGGCCTGTGTCCCGGCGCTGCGCAACTTCGCGCCGATTCCCACTGATCTGTTGCCGTTCCCAAGCCAAGTGGTCAGCTCCGACAACGACGCTGCCGTGAGCGCCCCGCGCGCCCTGGAACTGGCCCGTAACTGGGGCGCAGAGGCCGGGATCCTGGCGGGGGCGGGGCATATCAACGTGAAGTCTGGCCACCAACGATGGGAGCAGGGTTTCGCTTACCTCTATCGTCTGCAAAACCGCATGGAGCATCACGCCCTGCGTCGCGCCTGAATTTTTAGCGCCCCCCGTCTCCCGGCGGTCTGGGGCGGGAGCCTGCCATGAGTTTGCATGAAACCTTCGGTCAGCCCTTGCTGACCTTTCCCGATGCGGAAAAAAGCCCCCTGAGCATTCGCGCCAAGGCGCTGGTGTTTGTCGACCCTCGTTCGCGGCAGTTGCGCCAGGCGTTGGAGCAACTGGCGCCGCGTGCGGTCTCGGTGCTGATACGGGGTGAAACCGGTAGCGGCAAGGAACTGCTGGCCCGGCATATCCATCGCGAAAGTGATCGCGGTGGGTTGTTTGTGTCGGTTAACTGCGGTGCGATCAGCCCGACCTACGCCGACGCCGAGCTGTTCGGTTATGCCGCCGGCAGCTACAGCGGTTCGGCCAGCAGCCGGGCCGGTTGGTTCGGTTCGGCCAATGGCGGCACCCTCTACTTGGATGAAATCGGTGATTTGCCGCTGCCGATCCAGATCAAATTGCTGGCGGCCCTGGAAAACCATGAAGTCACCCGTGTGGGGGCGCATCAGCCCAGCCCGGTGGATGTCCGCCTGGTGGCAGCGACCAGCATCGACCTGGCGCAAGCGGTGGCGGCCGGGAAATTCCACGAACGGCTCTACCATTACCTTGGCGAAGGCCAGCTCGAACTGCCAGCCCTGCGCGAACGGGTGGGCGATATCTTGTCCCTGGCCGAATATTTCCTGGGCATCTACAGCCAGCGACTCGGCCTCAGCGTGCCGCTGATCAGCGAGGCGGCGCAGCATACCCTTGAACAGCACAGTTGGCCGGGCAACACCCGCGAGCTGGAAAACGTCATTCACTTCGCGTTGTTGGTGAGCACAGGGGATGAAATCTTGCCGGAGCACTTGAATCTGCCGTCCCAGCCTTCAGCCCTGAAGTTGATTGATCAGCAGGTGGCGCAGGTCATTGCCCAAGGTTCGCAAGCCGAGCGCCTAGCCCTCAAGGCGCTGCTCAATCGACTGGAGCAAACGCTATAGACCTTCGCCACAAAAACAGCGTTTTTCTATATGAGCAAAATGAATATGAACTTGAATAAAAGATATTGTTAAGGAATAAAAAATATCGGTATTGTCCGCATCACGCCAGCGATAGCACTTCACTGGCACTCCACATTTGGCCGTCGTCCATGACGACAGTGATTTTCGATAAGGACACTGCATGAAAAAGGTTCTGTTGTTCACCGCACTGGCGGCAGCCCTGGCCTCTGGCCTGGCCCAGGCCGCAGAGAAACTGGTCGTGGCGGCCACCCCGGTGCCCCATGCTGAAATCCTCGAGCTGATTAAGCCGGCCCTGGCCAAAGAAGGCGTGGACCTGGAAATCAAGGTCTTCACCGACTACGTCCAACCCAACGTACAGGTTGATCAGAAGCGTCTGGACGCCAACTACTTCCAGACCCTGCCGTACCTGACGAACTTCAACGAAGGCAAAGGCACCCATCTGGTAACCGTGATCGGCGTTCACGTCGAACCGTTCGGCGGCTACTCGAAGAAGTACAAAAAATTGGCTGATCTGCCAGACGGCGCAACCATCGCGCTTCCCAACGAAGGCAGCAACAGCGGCCGCGCCCTGATCCTGCTGCAGAAGGCTGGGCTGATCGAGTTGAAAGACCCGAAAAACGCTTTGGCGACCCCGAAAGATATCGCCAAGAACCCGCGCAACTTCAAGTTCAAGGAACTGGAGTCGGCCATGCTGCCGCGCGTGCTGGACCAGGTCGACCTGGACCTGATCAACACCAACTATGCCTTGGAAGCGGGGCTTAACCCGGCCAAGGATGCCTTGGTGATCGAAGGTGCGGATTCGCCTTACGTCAACTTCCTGGTGGCCCGTCCGGACAACAAGGACAGCCCGGCCATCCAGAAACTGGCCAAGGCCCTGACCAGCCCTGAAGTGAAGGCGTTCATCGAGAAGAAATACAGCGGCGCGGTACTGCCGGCGTTCTGATTCGCGCGGCAAACCCTTTCACGGTTTCAAACGCCGACGGCTGATACAGCGTCGGCGTTTTTTTCTGTGGGAGCGAGCTTGCTCGCGATGGCGATTGGTCAATAAGCACCGATGTGACTGACAGCCCGTTATCGTCGAATTGCCGCCCGGAGCAAGCTCGCTCCCACCAGAGGCCAATCTGGCCGATGGATCAAACCACCCTGGTCTTCAACGCCCTGCGCAACGCCACCAACAATTTCAGTATTTCCTGCGGTTCCAGTCGCTGCGGCACTTTTACGTCAGCCATGTTTTCTTCCTTGTAATGGTTCGGGGTTTCGAACAAAAGTCCTCCCTGCGGCGCAAAGAAAATAGTCGTCTTTGGCCCTCGCGGCAAATCCTGGGGAAAGTTTTTTGCGTGATATAAATAGGCTTTAATGGTATTTAAGTTACGCTTTTCATACCTTTAAATTCAGTGCCTGCCGAGTAGCTATCTGCTGCTTCATTGATAAGGCGATTCGTTTGATCAGGCGCCGCTCAATCGGGCCAATGCCAAGCCGGCTCATCCAGCGCCCGCTGCCCGACAATCGCGGTCTGCCCGAGCTCCTTTTCCAGCACGATGCAGTTGCACTGCTCATCCTGTTCGAGGGCGGCGATCAGGCGCGTGGCATGGGACACCACCCAGACCTGGCAATTGACTGAGGCCCGGATGATCAGCCGCGCCAAGGCCGGCAACAGGTCCGGGTGCAGGCTGGTTTCCGGTTCGTTGAGCACCATCAGCGAGGGCGGTCGTGGTGTGAGCAGGGCGGCCACCAGCAACAGATAGCGCAGGGTCCCATCCGACAGTTCGGCGGCGGACAGCGGCCGCAGCAGGCCATGTTGCTGGAACGCGATCGCGAAACGCCCACCTTGCAGTTTTTCGATGTGCAGCCGAGCGCCAGGGAACGCATCGCCGATGGTCGCGTGCAAGGCCTCGAAGTCGCCGATTTCAAGGATGGTCTGCAGGGCGGCGGCCAAGTCGCGGCCATCGTGGTGCAGCACCGGCGTGCGGGTGCCCAGTTGCGGTTGGCGCACCGGGGCATCGGCGTCGCTGCGAAAGTGATCGTAGAAGCGCCAGCGCCGAATGAATTCACGCATCTGGAACACTTCGGGCGAGGTGCGCAAGCTGCCGACCTGGTCGAACAGGCTGTCGAAGGTGGGCGTGTGCTGGGCCAATACATCCCAGGAACGGCCTTCGCGGGCACGGATCATCGGGCCGTTGCGGTCCACCAGCAGGCTGGCGGGACGAAACACCGGGCCGGCCCAGATGCATTCGCGCTTGATTTCAGGGTCCAGTGAAAACGCCGAGCGGCTGGGCTCCGGCAAGCCCAGGGCGATCGAATAGCTGAAGTCTTCACCGGCAAAACCCAGGCGCAGGCGCTTGGTGCCTTGTCGCACGATGCCTTGGACAGGTACCTCGCCGTTACGCATGCGTCGGCTTATTTCTTCTGGTCCGGCCCAGAAGGTCGAGTCCAATCCCCCTTCGCGGGCCAGGGCGTTGACCACTCCACCCTGGGCGGTTTCAGCCAGCAGGCGCAGGGCGCGGTACAGGTTGGACTTGCCACTGCCGTTGGGGCCGGTGATCAGGTTCAGCCGCCCCAGTGGGATCACCAGCTTGTTGATGGATCGGTAGTTGGCCACCGCGAGGGTCTTGAGCATGGGCAGACTCCTGCTACCTGGGTTCGTAGGAGGCGATCAGTTTGCCCGACTTGTTGTGTCCATTGTATTCGTTGAACCCTGTTCTAAGCTCACAGTCGTATCGTCACTGGCACGTTCGTGCAATGCAAGGAGTCTGCATGGGGGGTCCCCGAATCAAACTGGTTGTTGGCTTGGGCTTGTGTGCATTGTTGGCGGGATGCGGTGATGAGACGCCTGTGGAAAAAGCCTTGCCACGGGTGTTCGTGCAGCAAGCCGTGCCTAGCGAATATGCTGCCTCGGTGACGCTGACCGGTGATGTCCAGGCGCGGGTGCAGACCGATCTTTCGTTTCGCGTGGGCGGCAAGATCATCGAGCGCAAGGTGGATGTCGGCGACCGGGTTTCGGCCCAGCAAGTGCTGGCCCGGCTCGATCCGCGTGACCTGCAGACCAATGTCGACTCCGCCGAGGCCCAGGTCGCCGCCGAGCAGGCGCGGGTCAAGCAGAGTGCGGCGGCGTTTGTGCGCCAGCAGAAACTTCTGCCCAAGGGCTACACCAGCCAGAGCGAATACGACGCGGCCCAGGCGCAGCTGCGCAGCAGCCAGAGTGCCTTGACCGCAGCCCAGGCCCAGTTGGCCAACGCCCGCGAACAACTGGGCTACACCGCACTGGTGGCCGAGATGCCGGGCATCATCACGGCGCGCCAGGCCGAGGTGGGCCAGGTGGTGCAGGCCACCGAGCCGATTTTCAGTCTCGCCCAGGATGGCGAGCGCGATGCGGTATTCAACATTTATGAATCGCTGTTGCGTGAGCCACCATCGGACCCGGCGATCATCATCAGCCTGCTGGACAATCCGGCCATCCAGACCACCGGCAAAGTGCGCGAGATCACCCCGGCAGTGTCCGCCCAGACCGGCACGGTTCAGGTCAAGGTCACCCTTGATAACCTGCCTGAAGGCATGCGTTTGGGATCGGTGGTCAGCGCCACGGCCAAGTCCGCCGGCAAGACCGCCGTGGAGCTGCCTTGGTCGGCATTGACCAAGAACCTCAGTGAGCCGGCCGTGTGGCTGGTGGATGGCGAGGGCAAGGCGCAGTTGCACCCGGTCACCGTCGGCCGTTACCTGACCGGCAAGGTCATCATCAGCGACGGGCTCAAGGGCGGCGAGAAAGTCGTCACCGCGGGCGGGCAGTTGCTGCACCCCGGCGTACGCGTCGAAATAGCGGATAGCGCCGCGAAATCGCCGACAGGAGTCCAGCCATGAAAGGTCCATGGACGCTCCTGGTGGCGTTGCTCCTGGTCGCTTGTTCGAAGGAAGAAGCCCCGCCCGAGCCGGTACGCCCGGTGCTGTCGGTCGAAGTCCAGGCCCTGGATCAACAGGCCCTCGGACGGTTCGCCGGGAATATCCAGGCGCGTTACGAAACCAACGTGGGTTTCCGCGTGCCAGGACGGATCGCCAGCCGCGATGTCGATGTCGGTGCGCAAGTGAAGAAGGGCGACCTGCTTGCCACCCTCGATCCCACCGACCAGCAGAATCAGTTGCGCGCGACCCAAGGCGACCTGGCGCGGATCGAGGCGCAGTACATCAATGCCCAGGCCAATGCCCGTCGCCAGCAGCAATTGTTCGACCGTGGCGTCGGCGCCCAGGCGCAACTGGACATCGCCCAGACCGACCTGAAAACCACGGGTGCAGCCCTCGAACAAGCCAAGGCAGCGGTGGCGCAGGCCCGTGACCAACTCAACTACAGCGAACTGCACACCGATCACGACGCAGTCGTCACGGCCTGGAATGCCGAAGTCGGGCAGGTGGTCACCGCCGGCCAGCAAGTGGTGACCCTGGCTCGCCCGGACATCAAGGAGGCGGTGATCGACCTGCCCGCCGACCTCGTCGACCGGCTGCCCGCCGACGTGGTGTTCGAAGTCGCCGCGCAACTGGACCCGGCCACCCACACCACCGCCATCGTCCGCGAGATCGAACCCCAGGCCCAGAGCGCCACCCGCACGCGCCGCGCGCGGCTGACGCTGACCGAGACGCCGCCGGGCTTGCGCCTGGGCACGGCCATCAGCGTGACCCTGAGCTCGACCATCGAACCGCGCATCGAATTGCCGCTCGCTGCGCTGCAAGAGGTCGATGGCAAGGCACGGGTCTGGCTGGTCGACCCGCACAGCCAGACGGTCTCACCCCGTGACGTGCGGATTCTCGAACGCTCGGCCAACTCGGTGTTGGTGGCCAACGGCATCAAGGCCGGCGACCGCGTGGTCACCGCCGGCGTGAACACTCTCCAGCCGGGGCAGAAAGTGAAACTCGATGAGGACGCACGATGAAAGGGCCTTTCAACCTGTCCGAATGGGCCCTGCGGCATCAGTCGTTCGTCTGGTACCTGATGTTCGTGGCGTTGTTGATGGGCGTGTTCTCGTACATGAACCTGGGGCGTGAAGAAGACCCGTCGTTCACCATCAAGACCATGGTCATCCAGACCCGTTGGCCCGGTGCGACCCAGGAGGAAACTCTCAAGCAGGTCACCGACCGCATCGAGAAAAAACTCGAAGAGCTCGATTCCCTCGACTACGTCAAAAGCTACACCCGACCGGGGGAATCGACGGTATTCGTGTACCTGCGCGATACCACCGGGGCCAAGGAAATCCCCGAGATCTGGTACCAGGTGCGCAAGAAGATCAACGACATTCGCGGCGATTTTCCGGATGGCCTGCAAGGGCCTGGCTTCAACGACGAGTTCGGCGATGTCTACGGTTCGGTGTACGCCTTCACCGGCGACGGTTTGTCGATGCGCCAGTTGCGTGACTACGTGGAACAGGTGCGCGCCGAGATCCGTGACGTACCCGGCCTGGGCAAGGTCGAGATGGTGGGCGAGCAGGACGAAGTGCTGTACCTGAATTTCTCCACGCGCAAGCTCGCCGCCCTGGGGATCGACCAGCGCCAAGTCGTGCAAAGCTTGCAGACCCAGAACGCCGTGACCCCGGCCGGAGTGATCGATGCGGGGCCGGAGCGGATTTCCGTGCGCACGTCCGGGCAGTTCCAGTCGGAAAAAGACCTGGCCAACGTCAACCTGCGGCTCAACGATCGGTTCTATCGCCTGACCGACATCGCCGACATCCGTCGCGGCTACGTCGATCCCGCCACACCGATGTTCCGCTTCAACGGTACGCCGGCCATTGGCTTGGCCATCGCCATGAAGAAGGGCGGCAACATCCAGGAATTCGGCAAGGCGTTGCATGCGCGCATGAACGAGTTGACGGCCGACCTGCCAGTGGGCGTTGGCGTGCACACCGTGTCGGATCAGGCCGAGGTGGTGGAGGAGGCGGTCGGCGGCTTCACCAGTGCCTTGTTCGAGGCGGTGATCATCGTGCTAGTGGTCAGTTTCATCAGCCTGGGCATACGCGCTGGGCTGGTGGTGGCCTGCTCGATTCCGCTGGTGCTGGCGATGGTCTTCCTGTTCATGGAATACAGCGGCATCACCATGCAGCGGATTTCCCTTGGTGCGTTGATCATCGCCCTCGGCCTGCTGGTGGACGACGCGATGATCACCGTGGAGATGATGGTCACGCGCCTGGAGAAGGGCGACAGCAAGGACCAGGCCGCCACGTTCGCCTACACCTCGACGGCGTTCCCGATGCTCACCGGGACCCTGGTGACCGTGGCCGGTTTCGTGCCCATCGGCCTGAACGCCAGTTCCGCCGGTGAGTACACTTTCACCCTGTTCGCGGTCATCGCCGTGGCGATGCTGGTGTCGTGGATTGTCGCGGTACTGTTCGCCCCGGTGATTGGCGTGCACATCCTCAGTACCAACATCAAACCCCACAGCGCCGAACCGGGGCGGATCGGCCGGGCCTTCAACGGCGGCCTGCTGTGGGCGATGCGCAATCGCTGGTGGGCCATTGGCATCACGGTGCTGCTGTTCGTGCTGGCGGTGTTTTGCATGCGTTTCGTGCAGAACCAGTTCTTCCCGTCCTCGGACCGGCCAGAAATCCTGGTGGACCTCAACCTGCCGCAAAACGCCTCGATGGACGAGACCCGCAAGGTCGTCGATCGCCTGGAGGCGAGCCTCAAGGGTGATCCGGACATCGAGCGCTGGAGCACTTACATCGGCGAAGGCGCCATTCGTTTCTATCTGCCGCTGGACCAGCAACTGCAGAACCCGTACTACGCGCAATTGGTGATCGTCAGCAAAGGCCTGGAGTCGCGCACCGCCCTCACCGAGCGCCTGCAAAAGCGCCTGCGTGAAGACTTCGTCGGCATCGGCAGCTACGTGCAGGCCCTGGAAATGGGCCCGCCGGTGGGCCGGCCGATCCAGTACCGGGTCAGTGGCAAGGACATCGACCAGGTGCGCAAGCATGCGATCGAACTGGCCACCGAACTGGACAAGAACTCGCACATCGGCGAAATCATTTACGACTGGAACGAACCGGGCAAGGTGCTGCGCATCGACATCGCCCAGGACAAGGCGCGGCAACTGGGTTTGTCTTCCGATGACGTGGCCAGGCTGATGAACAGCATCGTCAGCGGTTCCCCTGTGACCCAGGTCAACGACGATATTTACCTGATCGATGTGGTCGGCCGTGCTGAAGATGCCGAGCGTGGTTCGCCGGAAACCCTGCAGAACCTGCAAATCGTCACCCCGGGCGGCACCTCGATTCCGTTGCTGGCGTTCGCCACGGTGCGCTATGAACTGGAACAGCCCTTGGTGTGGCGTCGTGACCGCAAGCCGACCATCACCATCAAGGCGGCGGTGCGCGATGAAATCCAGCCCACCGACCTGGTCAAGCAACTGCAGCCAGCCATCGACAAGTTCGCCGCCGGCCTGCCGGTGGGCTACAAGGTCGCCACGGGCGGTACGGTGGAAGAGAGCAGCAAGGCCCAAGGGCCGATCGCCAGTGTCGTGCCGCTGATGCTGTTCTTGATGGCGACCTTCCTGATGATCCAGCTGCACAGCGTGCAGAAACTGTTCCTGGTGGCGAGCGTCGCGCCCCTGGGCTTGATCGGCGTGGTGCTGGCGCTGGTGCCGACGGGCACGCCCATGGGCTTCGTGGCGATCCTCGGGATCCTCGCGTTGATCGGCATCATCATCCGTAACTCGGTGATCCTGGTGACGCAGATCGATGAATACGAACGTGACGGCTACGAACCCTGGGATGCGGTGGTGGAAGCCACCGAGCACCGGCGCCGGCCGATCCTGCTCACGGCCGCCGCGGCGAGTCTGGGGATGATCCCGATTGCCCGCGAAGTGTTCTGGGGGCCGATGGCCTACGCGATGATTGGCGGGATCATCATCGCCACCTTGCTGACGTTGCTGTTCCTGCCGGCGCTGTATGTGGCCTGGTACAAGATTCGCGAGCCCAAGCGTGACTGAATCGTCAGGGCTGCTGTGCAGCCCTGTCGCGAGCAAGCTTTGCTCCCACAGCAGATCTGCAGTGAGTTCAAAACGCTGTATTCACAACGCTCCAGTTGTGGGAGCAAAGCTTGCTCGCGATAGGGCCCGTCCAGCCACCCAGGACTTCTTATTTACGCAACAACCGCAACCCATTGAACACCACCAGCAAGCTCACCCCCATGTCGGCAAACACCGCCATCCACATGGTGGCGACCCCGGCGAAGGTAAACCCGAGAAAGATCGCCTTGATCACCAACGCCAACGCGATGTTCTGTTTCAGGACCCTTGAAGTCTGCCGCGACAGGCGAATGAAAGCCGGGATCTTGCGCAGATCATCGTCCATCAACGCGACGTCGGCGGTTTCAATCGCCGTGTCGGTCCCGGCCGCTGCCATGGCGAAGCCGATTTCCGCCCGGGCCAGGGCCGGGGCGTCGTTGATGCCGTCACCCACCATGCCGACCCGGTGGCCCTTGGCGTAAAGCGCTTCGATGGCCTGCAGCTTGTCCTCGGGCAACAGATCGCCCCGGGCCTGATCGATGCCCACCTGCGCGGCAATCGCGTCGGCGGTGTGAGCGTTGTCGCCGGTGAGCATCAAGGTCTTGATACCCAGGTCATGCAGCTGCCGGATGGCTTCGCGGCTGGAGTCCTTCACGGTGTCGGCCACGGCAAACAGTGCCAAGGGGCCTGTAGCGCCGATCAGCAGCACCACGGACTTGCCTTGTTTTTCCAGGGCGAAGAGTTTCTCTTCCAGTTCGGCGGAGCACAGACCGAGGTCTTCCACGAGGCGGTGATTGCCCAGGTGATAAGTCTGCCCACCGATGTCGCCGCGCACGCCGCGCCCGGCAAGTGCCTCAAAGTTATCCACAACCTGCTGTGCCAGTTGCTTATCCACAGCCGCGTTGGCAATCGCCCGGGAAACCGGGTGGTCGGAGCGGGCGGCGAGGCTGGCGGCCAGGGCCGCAGCGGTGGTTTCCACGCTCGGGTCCAGCGCCACATAGTCGGTTTGCACCGGCTTGCCGTGGGTGAGCGTGCCGGTCTTGTCCAGGGCCAGGTAGTCAAGCTTGTAGCCGCCTTCCAGGTACACGCCGCCCTTGACCAGGATGCCTTTGCGCGCGGCGGCGGCGAGGCCGCTGACGATGGTCACGGGGGTGGAAATCACCAGTGCGCACGGGCAAGCGACCACCAGCAACACCAGCGCCCGGTAGATCCAGTCGAACCACGCCGCGCCCATGAACAGCGGTGGGATAATGGCTACAGCCAGCGCCAGGACAAACACCGCCGGGGTGTAGATTTTCGAGAACTGGTCGACGAAGCGCTGAGTCGGTGCGCGAGCGCCCTGGGCCTGTTCCACGGCGTGGATGATCCGCGCCAGGGTGGAGTGATCGGCCGCCGCGGTCACGGCGTATTCCAATTCGCCGGCCTGGTTGATGGTGCCGGCGAACACTTTGTCGCCGATGGTTTTTTCCACCGGTAGGCTCTCGCCGGTGATCGGTGCCTGGTCGATGGTCGAGCGACCGGCGACCACGTCACCGTCCAGGCCAACCCTTTCGCCCGGGCGGACCCGGACCCGTGCACCGAGGGTGATGAGTTTTACGTCTTGCACCTGCCAGCTGCCATCGGCCTGTTGCACGGTGGCCTGCTCCGGGGCCATCTGCATCAGGCCGCTGATGGCGTTGCGTGCCCGGTCCAGGGATTTGGCTTCGATCAGTTCGGCCACAGTGAACAGGAACATCACCATCGCCGCTTCCGGCCACTGGCCGATCAGCACGGCGCCGGTCACGGCGATGCTCATCAGGGCGTTGATGTTCAGGTTGCGGTTCTTCAGGGCGATCCAGCCCTTCTTGTAGGTACCGAGGCCGCCGCTGAGGATCGACACCAGTGCCACCACGGCCACCACCCAGCTGGGCGCGGCATTGGTGAAATGGATGACCTCGGCGCCCAGGGCCGTGACACCGGACAGCGCCAACGGCCACCAGGGTTTGGCCGGCGCGGGCAGGTCCTTGGTTGCTTGTTTCTGGCCTGGGGTCAACGGCTCGGCCTGCATCCCCAAGGATTCGATGGCCTTGATGATCGGCGCGTCGCTGGGCAAATCGTGGGTCACGCCCAGCACGCGGTTGATCAGGTTGAAATCCAGTTGCTGCACGCCTTCGAGCTTGCCGAGCTTGTTCTGGATCAGCGTCTGTTCGGTGGGGCAATCCATGGCTTCGATGCGGAAACTGCTCAGACGCGCACCGTCCGTCGGCGTTTTGCCGAGGATGACCACAGGCGGTGCTGCTTTCGAGGCGCAGCAAGAATGCCCGTGGTCATGGCCGTGGTCGGGTTTGTGGATGTGAAGAGAATCGCTCATCGGGTTGCGTCCGTGAAAAGTGCCTGTTGCACAGTAAAGACCCTGTAGCCACTATAGGGTCAAGCACCTATTCAGGAGGCACTGCCATGAAGATCGGCGAACTGGCGAAAATCACCGACTGCCAGGTCGAGACCATCCGCTATTACGAGCGCGAAGGCTTGTTGCCGGAGCCGGCCCGTAGCGACGGCAATTACCGCGTCTACACCCAGGCCCATGCCGAGCGGCTGACGTTCATCCGCAATTGCCGCACCCTGGACATGACCCTGGAAGAAATCCGCAGCCTCCTGGCCCTGCGCGACAGCCCCCAGGACCAGTGCGAAAGCGTCAACGCGCTGATCGACGAACACATCCAACACGTCAAGGCCCGTATCGACGGCCTGTTGGCCTTGCAGACGCAACTGATCGACCTGCGCCATCGCTGTGGCGAAGGGCCGGACCTGGATCAATGCGGGATCTTGCAGCGGCTGGAGGTGAGTGGCGCGGTGGCGCCGGAGGTGGAGCATTCGCATGTGGGGCGCAGTCACGGGCACTGAGCCGATCTTGATGCTCATGCCGACCCAATGTGGGAGCGAGCTTGCTCGCGATAGCGGTCTGTCAGTCAACTTTAATGCTGAATGTAATGGCCTTATCGCGAGCAAGCTCGCTCCCACAGGGAGAGGTGGAGTGGCTTAGACCGCCATCGGCGCGGTCATCGGCGCGTGGTGTTGGTAGCCTTCGAGGCTGAAGTCGCTCGGCTCAACCAACTCCAGCCACTCTGGCTGGTACACGCCGGTCTTGGCGAATTCCGGCACACGCTCGGAAATCACCAGCTTGGGCATCGGGAACGGCTCGCGCCTAAGCTGCTCTTTCAGCATGTCCAGATGATTTTCGTAGACGTGCGCATCGCCGATGAAATAGGTGAACCAGCGCGGCGTGTAGCCGGTCAGGCGGCCGATCAGGCTCAGCAGCGCGGCGCCTTCGGTGAGGTTGAACGGCGTGCCCAGGCCCAGGTCGTTGGAGCGGATGTAGAGGGTCAGGGAAATTTCCTTGGTCTCGACATTGGGGTGGAACTGATAGAGCAGGTGGCACGGCGGCAGGGCCATCTCATCGAGCTGGGCGCAGTTCCAGCCGTGGAACAGGATGCGCCGGCTGCCCGGGTCCTTGATGATGGTGTCGACGCACTGGCGGACCTGGTCGATGGCCTTGTACAGCACCACGTAGGCCTGGCCGTTTTCTTCGCCTTCGGCGATCTGCCGGTAACTCTGGGCCAGCGTCTGCTCAATGGCCGCCGGGTTGCTCAGGGGGATCTGCTTGTAGGCCGGCCACTTGCGCCATTGCACGCCGTAGATCTCGCCCAGGTCGTCTTCGCCCTGGCGGAACGGGTTGGCCAGCCACTGCGCGTTTTCGTTGGCGTTCTGGTCCCAGACCTTGCAGCCCAAGGCACGGAATTCGGCGGCGTTGTTCACGCCACGAAGGAAACCGCACATCTCGCCGATGGCCGATTTGAAGGCCATCTTGCGGGTGGTGATGGCCGGGAAGCCTTTCTTCAGGTCGTAGCGCAACATTGCGCCGGGAAGGCTGATGGTGTTGACGCCGGTGCGGTTGGCTTGCCGGGTGCCGTGCTCGATGACGTCGGCCACCAGCTCGAGATATTGTTTCATGAATTACCTGTGTCCTTGAAGCCAGGGCAGTGCCCCGGCGTTCGGGTTTAAACTTTGGCCGCCGCAGCCGACGCACGATGATAAGCCAGCCAGATCAGCGCCAGGCCGCCGACGATCATCGGCAAGCACAACACCTGGCCCATGGTCAGCCAGTTCCACGCCAGATAGCCGAGCTGGGCGTCCGGTACGCGGACAAACTCGACGATGAAGCGGAAGATCCCGTAGAACAGTGCGAACATGCCCGACACTGCCATGGTTGGCCGCGGCTTGCGCGAGAACAGCCAGAGGATCAGGAACAATGCCACACCTTCGAGGGCGAACTGATAGAGCTGCGACGGGTGGCGCGGCAATTGTGCCGGGTCACTGAACGGCGGGAAGATCATTGCCCACGGCACGTCGGTCGGCTTGCCCCACAACTCGGCGTTGATGAAGTTGCCGATGCGCCCGGCGCCCAGGCCGATCGGCACCATCGGTGCGACGAAGTCCATCAGCTGGAAAAACGATTTGTTGTTTTTCTTGCCGAACCACAACGCTGCCAGCATCACGCCGATGAAGCCACCGTGGAACGACATGCCGCCCTTCCAGACTTCGAAGATCAGTGTCGGGTTGGCCAGGTACGCGCTCAGGTCGTAGAACAGCACGTAGCCCAGGCGCCCGCCGACAATCACGCCCATGGACAGCCAGAACACCAGGTCGGAGAGCTTTTCCTTGTTCCAGGTTGGGTCGAAACGGTTCAGCCGACGCGACGCCAGCAGCCAGGCGCCGCCGATGCCGACCAGGTACATCAGGCCGTACCAGTGGATTTTCAGCGGGCCGATGGCCAGGGCCACCGGATCGATCTGCGGGTAAGGCAGCATTGATATTCCTCGTAAACGTCAAAAATACCCGGGCGACGCTGCCACCTCGGGATTAAGCCAGGATTGCGTCAGAACAGGAAACTCAAGCCGACGCAGAATAGCAGGGCGGCGAACAGCCTCTTGAGCAAGCGCGGTGACAGGCGATGGGCCAGTCGCGCACCGAAGCGGGCGAAGACCATGCTGGTCAGGGCGATGCCCAGCAGCGCCGGCAAATACACAAAACCGAGACTATGGGCCGGCAACAGCGGATCGTGCCAGCCCAGAATCATGAAACTTAAAGCGCTGGCCAGGGCGATCGGCAAACCGCAGGCTGATGAAGTCGCCACCGCCTGCTGCATTGGCACGCTGCGCCAAGTCAGGAACGGCACGGTCAGCGAACCGCCGCCAATGCCGAAAATCGCCGAGGCCCAGCCGATCACCGTGCCGGCCACGGTCAATGCGGTCTTGCCCGGCACCGTGCGGCTGGCCTTGGGCTTGAAATCCAGGGCCAGTTGCACGGAGACGATCATGGCAAACACGCCAATGATCTTTTGCAGGTGCGGGCCGGAAATCGCTTCGGCGGTGATCGCGCCGAAACCGGCACCGATCAGGATCCCTACGGTCATCCAGGCGAATATTGGCCAGCGCACCGCGCCTTTACGGTGGTGCTCGCGCACGGCATTGACCGAGGTGAAGATGATCGACGCCAGGGACGTGCCGACGGCCAGGTGCGTCAACACCTGCGGGTCGAAGCCCTGCAGGGTGAAACTGAACACCAGCACCGGGACGATGATCATCCCGCCACCCACGCCGAACAACCCGGCCAGCACGCCGGCGCAGGCGCCGAGCAGCAGATAGAGCACAAATTCCACCAGCGTCTCCCCGCCCATCCCCGAAATAAGAGCGGCATGGTAACGGATCCATGGCCCTTGGCTCCACTGAAGGCGATGGATGCATAGGTGATGTGTGGGTAGAGTAGGCACGGCGACAGCTTTCGTGGCGAGGGAGCTTGCTGCCGCTGTAGGAGCTGCCGAGCGAAGCGAGGCTGCGATCTTTCCCCAGGCGCTTGAGTCTCAAGCGAAAGATCAAAAGATCGCAGGCTTCGCCAGCTCCTATAGCGCCCAGCGCGAGCTTGCTCCCTCGCCACGAAAGCGGTGTTGTTCAGCTTCATCCTTAAACAGGACAACCTGATGTGCCTGATCGTATTTGCCTGGCGCCCCGGCCATGCCCGGCCGCTGATCGTGGCGGCCAACCGCGACGAGTTCTATGCCCGGCCGACCTTGTCCCTGGCCCAGTGGCCTGATGCGCCCCATGTGCATGCCGGTCGCGACCTGGAAGCCGGCGGCACCTGGCTCGGCATTGGCGCCGAGGGGCGCTTTGCCGCCCTGACCAACATCCGCGACCCGGGCCAGCTCCCGGCGTTCAAGTCGCGCGGCGAACTGGTCGCGCGGTTTCTGACCGGAAATCTGTCGATTGCCGAGTATTTGAGCGAAATCGTGCCCCGTGCCGGTGAGTTCGGTGGGTTTAACCTGCTGCTCGGTGATGGCGCTGAGCTGTGGCACTTCAACGCTCGCGATAGCCAGCCACAGCGTCTGGCTGAGGGTGTCTATGGCTTGTCGAACGCTGGGTTGAACACGCCCTGGCCCAAGTTGCTCAAGGCCCGCGCGGCGCTGAGCGAGGTATTGGACGATCCGCAGCCCGAGGCGCTGCTTGCGCTGCTGAACGACCCGAAGCCTGCTCCGGTGGCTGAGCTGCCTGATACGGGGGTGGGAGTGGCGACCGAGATGCTGTTATCGAGTGTGTTCATCGCCAGCCCGGCCTACGGGACGCGGGCGAGCACGGCGCTGATCGTCCATGCCGATGGGACGCGGCACTTGGTCGAGCGTAGTTTCGGGCCGCATGGGGGGCATTTGGGGGAGGTTGAAGTCAGGGTTTAGTTTGCGGTGTGGTGGCCGGCCTCATCGCGAGCAAGCTCGCTCCCACAGTTGATCTTCAGTGAACACCTATTTTGTGAACAACCGAGATCCCCTGTGGGAGCGAGCTTGCTCGCGATGGCAGTGCTACTGGCTTAGAGGGTCTTGTTCGAAGCCGGATTGATCATCCGCGCCAAACCAAGGTTCTTCAGCGCCAGTTGCAGGGAACTGTGGATCACTTGCGGGTTGTCGATGGTCATGACTTCCGCCAGCAATTCCTGGGCCTTGCTGAGGTTGATCTGGCGCAGCATCCACTTCACTTTCGGCAAGTTGGTGGCGTTCATCGACAGGCTGTCAAAACCCATCGCCATCAACAGCACGGCCGCTGCCGGGTCGCCGGCCATTTCGCCGCAGATGCTCACCGGCTTGCCTTCGGCATGGGCGTCGCGCACCACGTTCTGCAAGGCTTGCAGCACCGCCGGGTGCAGGTAGTCGTACAGGTCCGCCACCCGTGGGTTGTTACGGTCCACGGCCAGCAGGTATTGGGTCAGGTCGTTGGAGCCCACCGACAGGAAATCCACCTGCCGTGCCAGTTCCTTGGTCTGGTACACCGCTGCGGGAATCTCGATCATCACGCCCACCGGCGGCATCGGCACGTCGGTGCCTTCGTCGCGCACCTCGCCCCAGGCCCGGTGGATCAGGTGCAGGGCTTCTTCCAGTTCATGGGTGCCGGAGATCATTGGCAACAGGATGCGCAGGTTGTTCAGGCCCTCGCTGGCCTTGAGCATGGCCCGGGCCTGGACCAGGAAGATTTCCGGGTGGTCGAGCGTCACGCGGATGCCGCGCCAGCCGAGGAACGGGTTGTCTTCCTTGATCGGGAAGTAGGACAGGGACTTGTCGCCGCCGATGTCCAGGCTGCGCATGGTCACCGGTTGCGGGTGGAACGCGGCCAGTTGTTCGCGGTAGATCGCCAGCTGTTCCTTTTCGCTGGGGAAGCGCTGGTTGATCATGAACGGCACTTCGGTGCGGTACAGGCCCACACCCTCGGCGCCACGTTTCTGCGCCCGGGCCACGTCGGCCAGCAGGCCGGTGTTGACCCACAATGGCATGCGATGGCCGTCGAGGGTCACGCATGGCAGGTCCCGCAGCGCGTCCAGGCCCAGGGACAGTTGCTTTTCTTCCTCGACCACATCGGCAAACTGCTTGCGCAGCACGTCGCTGGGGTTGGTATAGACCTCGCCGTGGTAGCCATCGACGATCATCTGGATGCCGTCGACCTTGGAGTACGGCAGGTCCACCAGGCCCATCACCGTCGGGATGCCCATGGCCCGGGCCAGGATCGCCACGTGGGAGTTGCCCGAACCCAATACCGAGACCAGCCCCGCCAGCTTGCCTTCGGGCACTTCGCCGAGCATGGCCGGGGTCAGCTCTTCGCTGACCAGGATGGTGTTGTCGGGGTAGACCAGGGTCTGCTGGCGCTCTTGCTGCAAGTAGGCCAGCAACCGGCGGCCAAGGTCCTTGACGTCCGAGGCCCGCTCGCGCAGGTAGGCGTCGTCCATCAGTTCGAAACGGTTGACGTGGTCGGTCACCACCTGACGCAGTGCGCCCTGGGCCCACTGGCCAGTCTTGATGACGGTGGTCACTTCGCTGCCCAGGGAGGCATCGTCGAGCATCATCAGGTAAACGTCGAACAACGCGCGCTCTTCTGGACGCAGCTGTGTTGCCAGCTTGGCCGACAGGGCGCGCATGTCGGCGCGCACGCCTTCAATGGCGGTCTTGAACAACCCCAGTTCGGCGTCGATATCGGTGATGGCCTTGTCCGGCACCACGTCGAGGTCGGCGGGCGGCAACATGACCACCGCCGTGCCCACTGCCGCGCCCGGTGAACCCGGTACGCCGACGAACTTGGCTTCTTGGATGCCCTTGCCCTGGCGACCCAGGCCGCTGATCGAGCCGGTGGCCTCGGCGTGGGCGATAACCCCGGCCAGTTGCGCGCTCATGGTCACGAGGAAGGCTTCTTCACCTTCGTCGAACTGGCGGCGCTCTTTTTGCTGGATGACCAACACGCCGACAACGCGGCGGTGGTGGATGATCGGTGCCCCGAGGAACGAGGCGTAGCGTTCTTCGCCAGTTTCGGCAAAGTAGCGGTAGCGCGGGTGATCCGCGGCGTTTTCGAGGTTCAGGGGTTCTTCACGTGTGCCGACCAGACCGACCAGGCCTTCATTGGGGGCCATGCTGACTTTGCCGATGGAGCGCTTGTTCAAGCCCTCGGTGGCCATCAGCACGAAACGATTGGTCTCGGGGTCCAGCAGGTAGACCGAGCAGACCTGGCTGCCCATGGCCTCTTTGACACGCAATACAATAATCCCCAACGCCGCCTTGAGATCCTTGGCGGAGTTAACTTCCTGGACGATCTTGCGCAGCGTATTGAGCATGGCTCGGGGTCGAACTCCGTCGTCAGTCGCGCGTCAGCAGGCGCGGGGCAAGCTCTTTGAGAGCGCGTCGGTAGACTTCGCGCTTGAATGTCACTACCTGGCCCAACGGATACCAATAGCTGACCCAGCGCCAGCCATCGAACTCCGGTTTACCGGTCAAATCCATCCGCACCCGCTGCTCGTTGGAGATCAGGCGCAGGAGAAACCATTTCTGCTTCTGGCCGATGCACAGCGGTTGGCTGTGCGTCCTGACCAAGCGTTGCGGCAAACGATAGCGCAACCAGCCGCGGGTGCAGGCGAGTATTTCGACATCTTCTCGCTCAAGCCCCACTTCTTCATTCAACTCGCGGTACAAGGCCTCTTCCGGCGT
This sequence comes from Pseudomonas sp. St316, assembly GCF_018325905.1. Classification (NCBI taxonomy): domain Bacteria; kingdom Pseudomonadati; phylum Pseudomonadota; class Gammaproteobacteria; order Pseudomonadales; family Pseudomonadaceae; genus Pseudomonas; species Pseudomonas sp. St316. The sequence continues at coordinate 366,707 of NZ_AP021901.1, forward strand.
CTCCTGGGGGTTGATCCCACCCTGGGGAAACTGCCAGGCGTCTTGATTGATACGGCGAGCCCATAGCACCTGCCCTGCATCATTCGTCAGAATGATCCCCACATTGGGGCGGAAACCATCGGGGTCGATCACGGCAACAACCTCGCAAACGCATGTCGCCGCATTGTTCCACAAAGGTTGTGAAAGCAGCAACGAGCCTGCGCAGTGGCCTGTGTAGTTAGCCACACAGGCCATCACCTTATGTGCACTCTTGTGAAAAGTCCGTATTCTGGACGCCTTTCTTCAGATTTTTCAGCGAGTAACTGCAATGCGGCTGGCTTTATTCGACTTGGACAACACCTTGCTGGGCGGCGACAGCGACCACGCGTGGGGTGATTACCTGTGCGAGCGCGGTTTCCTGGACGCTGTCACCTACAAGGCACGCAACGACGAGTTCTACCAGGATTACCTGGCCGGCAAGCTCGACAATGCCGAGTACCTGAATTTTTGCCTGGAAATCCTCGGTCGTACCGAAATGCACGTGCTGGCCCAGTGGCACCTGGACTACATGCGCGACTGCATCGAGCCGATCGTGTTGCCCCAGGCCCTGGACCTGTTGAAAAAGCACCGTGACGCCGGCGACAAGCTGGTGATCATTACCGCGACCAACCGCTTTGTCACCGGGCCGATTGCCGAGCGCCTGGGCGTCGAGACGCTGATTGCCACTGAATGTGAAATGATCGACGGTCGCTACAGCGGGCGCAGCACCGATGTTCCATGCTTTCGCGAGGGCAAGGTGACCCGGCTGAACCGTTGGCTGGAAGAAACCGGGCATTCGCTTGATGGCAGCTATTTCTATAGCGATTCGATGAACGACCTGGCGCTGCTGGAAGTGGTGACGCATCCGGTGGCGGTGGATCCGGATCCGAATCTGCGGGCCGAGGCTGATAAGCGGGGTTGGCCGGTGATCAGTCTGCGCGGTTGAAATAGCTATCGCGAGCAAGCTCGCTCCCACAATGGATTTGCGTCAATCACACAACCTCTGTGGGAGCGAGCTTGCTCGCGATGGGGGCGACGCGGTCCCAAGCCTTAAACCGGCTTGGCCCCCATCAACCCCGCAATGGCGATAAAGCAGACCATGCTGAACACCGCCAGGGCAAAGGTGAACCTGCCATTGCCCACCGTCGGCGTCTTGCGCAGTTTGTTCAGTCGCACCACCAGCCAGAACCCCGCCAGCGCCGCCACGGTGTAGAGCACGCTGGAAGCCAACAGCCAGGTCTGCCCCAGCGGCCAGCCAACCTGATGCACCATCCACCAGCCCGTGAAGGGCAGGCTTGCCAGTGCCAGGATCATCACCAGCCAGATGAACAGCCGCGGACGTTGCAGCGTGCGCGCCGCCGCCGTGGCATCGCCGTTGCGGCGCGTGCGCCAGACCCAGACGGCCAGCCCCAGGGCGCCCGCCAGCAGCAGTACGGTGGCGATGACGTGAGCGATCTTCAGCGCAGTTAATGTTTCCATTGTTGGATTTTCCTTAAGTCTTGCTCACAGCCTAGCCCGGCTTTATCAACCCAGGAACAGTTGATAGGCCGGGTTATCGCTTTCATCCCAGTACGGGTAGCCGATTTCTTCCAGGGCGGCTGGCACCAGGTGGCGCTCATCGTGCGGTACCTGGAGCCCGGCGACCACACGGCCATCCGCCGCGCCATGGTTGCGGTAGTGGAACATCGAGATGTTCCAGCGCCCGCCCAGCTTGTTGAGGAAGTTGAACAGCGCACCCGGGCGTTCCGGGAATTCGAAGCGCAGCACCACTTCGTCGATGACATGGGCCGCATGCCCGCCCACCATGTGGCGAATGTGCAACTTGGCCAGTTCATTGTCGGTCAGGTCCAGCACCGGGAAGCCTTGTTCGGTCAGGCTGGCGATCAGCGCGCTGCGCGGGTCGTTTTCCGGGTGGGTCTGCACGCCAACGAAGATGTGCGCTTCGCTGCCGGTGTTGTAGCGATAGTTGAATTCGGTGATCTGGCGCTTGCCGACGGCTTCGCAGAACGCCTTGAAGCTGCCCGGCTTCTCGGGGATGGTCACGGCGATGATCGCTTCGCGGCCCTCGCCCAGTTCGGCGCGCTCGGCCACGTGGCGCAAGCGGTCGAAGTTGACGTTGGCGCCGGAATCGATGGCCACCAGGGTCTGGCCGCTGACACCCCGCGACTCGACGTACTTCTTGATCCCGGCCACGCCCAGGGCGCCGGCAGGTTCGGTGATCGAGCGGGTATCGTCGTAGATGTCCTTGATCGCTGCGCAGATCTCGTCGGTGCTGACAGTGATGACTTCGTCCACGTAGTGCTTGCAGATATCGAAGGTGTGCTGGCCGATCTGCGCCACGGCGACGCCGTCGGCGAACAGCCCCACGGTCGGCAGGACCACGCGCTCGCCAGCAGCCATGGCCGCTTGCAGGCAATTGGAATCGTCCGGCTCGACGCCGATGACCTTGATGTCCGGGCGCAGGTATTTCACGTAGGCCGCGATCCCGGCAATCAGCCCGCCACCGCCCACCGGGACGAAGATCGCATCCAGGCGCCCCGGGTGCTGGCGCAGGATTTCCATCGCCACGGTGCCCTGCCCGGCAATGGTGTGGGGATCGTCATACGGGTGAATGTAGACGTAGCCCTTTTCGTCGACCAGTTTCAGTGAGTAGGCCAGGGCTTCGGGGAACGAGTCACCGTGCAGCACCACCTTGCCGCCACGCGAGCGCACGCCTTCGACCTTGATTTCCGGGGTGGTCTTGGGCATTACGATGGTGGCCTTGACGCCCAGCACCTTGGCCGCCAGGGCCAGGCCCTGGGCGTGGTTGCCCGCCGAAGCCGTGACCACGCCGCGTGCGCGCTCTTCGTCGCTGAGCTGGGTCAGCTTGTTGTAGGCCCCGCGAATCTTGAACGAGAACACCGGCTGCAAGTCTTCACGCTTGAGCAAAATGCTGTTGCCCAGCCGCTCTGAGAGCTGGCGAGCGGTCTGCAGCGGGGTTTCTACGGCAACGTCGTAAACGCGCGAGGTGAGGATCTTTTTGACGTACTGTTCAAGCATCGGAAAGCATCACTGAGCGGGTTGGGCAGGGCCAAGGAGTCTAACCCGGCTTTTGGCTGGGCGACCACACGAATTAAGGCACTTTGGGCACAGAAACCCCCGTGGCGAGGGAGCTTGCTCCCGCTGGTCGCGTAGCGGCCCCAGAAAAAGCGATGAGCGCTTCGCACTCAAGCGGGAGCAAGCTCCCTCGCCACGGTTTCTACGCCTATAATGCCGGCCTTTCGTTCCCTCTCGGCACCTTCGGAGCCCGCATGACCCAGGATCAACTCAAACAGGCCGTGGCCCAGGCCGCTGTCGACCTTATCCTCCCGAAGCTGGATGACAAGAGCATCGTCGGGGTCGGCACCGGCTCCACGGCCAACTGCTTCATCGACGCGCTGGCCAGGCACAAGGGCGCATTCGACGGCGCGGTCGCCAGCTCCGAAGCCACCGCCGCGCGCCTCAAGGGCCATGGGATTCCAGTGTACGAGCTCAACACCGTGAGCGACCTGGAGTTCTACATCGACGGTGCCGACGAAAGCGATGCACACCTGAACCTGATCAAGGGCGGCGGCGCGGCCCTGACGCGCGAGAAGATCGTCGCGGCCGTGGCCAAGACCTTTATCTGCATCGCCGACGCCAGCAAACTGGTGCCGGTGCTAGGCGCGTTCCCATTGCCAGTGGAAGTCATCCCGATGGCCCGCAGTCATGTGGCCCGCGAACTGGTGAAGCTGGGCGGCGACCCGGTGTATCGCGAAGGCGTGTTGACCGATAACGGCAATATCATCCTGGATGTGTATAACTTGCAGATCACAAATCCGGTGGCGCTGGAAAGCCAGATCAACGCTATCGTTGGCGTGGTCACCAACGGCTTGTTCGCTGCCCGGCCGGCGGATGTGCTGTTGCTGGGGACCCCTGAAGGGGTGAAGACCCTGCGGGCTGAATAACCTGCTCTTTTGAGTGAAGTAACCCTTGTGGGAGCGAGCTTGCTCGCTCCCACATTGGTTTGTTGTTCAGGGTAAGTGGATCAAGGCTGCGGTTTCTTGAACACGTAGAACAGATTCGGCTCGCTCACCAGATACAGGTTGCCATCGTCGTCCATGGCGAGGCCTTCGGCCTGGGGCACGGTTTTTTGCAGGCCCTGGCGCCCCTTGCTCAACGACAGCGTGCTCAACGGCCGGCCGTCGATATCCAATTCGATAATCAACCGCGACTCCTCGGACAGCGCCAGCAAATGGCCGCTGCGCTCGTCGTATTGCAGGCTTGAGAGGTCGCGTACGAACAGCCCGGCATCGCGCTTGGGGTTGTTGATCACATGGACTGCATAGGACTTTTCCGGATTGTGGTGGGGAAACCCATGCACTTCATAAATCAGCATCGGGTCGCGTTCCTTCGCCACGAACAGCCGTTTGCCCACCGAATCGTAGGCCAATCCTTCGAACCCCTTGTTGCCGCTCATGTGCACGCCCAGGGTCATCTGTTCGGCTTCGGCGGCGTCGAGGAACTGGGTGTTGTCTTCCAGGCGAATCTTGATCAGCCGCTGCTGGCGCTCGTCGGTGATGACGTAGATGTCTTCGCTGATGAATTCCACCGCCTCCGGATCGCCAAAGCCGATCAGGGCGATGCGCCGCAAAATCTTGCCGTCCAGCGACAACTCCACCAGCTCGGCATTCTTATTGGTGACGGTGAAGAGGCTCTTGCGGATCGGGTCGAACGTCAGCGCTGAAACGTCATCGTCCAGGCCTTCGATCACCTGCGCCTCGACCGTGACCCGGTATTGGTCCAGGGCGATGGCCTGTTCGCTGGTGGTTTTCCAGAGCGTGTTGAGGTTGAACCAGGCGCGTTCGAATAGGCGCAGATGCTGGCCGGCGGCGATCAGGCAGATCAGCGCCAGGGTCAGCAGTATCAGGCTCAAGGGCTTGGGGCGGGCGAGTCGACGCATGTTGGGGTGGGCTCGGATAAGAACAGGTGGGTGGAAATACCACGGCTGCCTGAACTGAAGCTTAATGGCTGTGTGCCACACCCTACAACGAAAGAGGATTTATCCTACAGAGTCAGTGCTGTCAGCGCTGCTTTTCGAAACGATAGAACAGATTCGGTTCGCTGACCATGTACAGATTGCCGGCCTCATCGACGGTGACACCTTCGGCACGAGGGATCGTGTCTTTCAAGTCGTTGAAGCCGCCCAGCAGGGTCATGAAGCTGACCTGCTCGCCTTTTTCGTCCAGTTCCAGCAGCAGATGGGAGTCGGCCGAAAGCACCAGCATGTGCCCGGTGCGCGGGTCGACCGCCAGTGCCGAAAGGTTGCGCAGGTCCAGTTCATTGCTGGTGTGGATCTGCTTGTCGCCCTTGAGCGACTGGCTGCCATCGCTTTTCCAGGTGAACAGCGCCGGCGGGCGTTCCTCTCCGAGCACCAGTTGCTGGTTGCGCGGGTCCCAGACGATCCCTTCGAACCCTTTGTTCTGGTTCTTGGAGGGGCCGAGATCATAGTGAGGGAAGTTGGCATTGTTCAGTTCGCGGGTATCGGCATCAACGTGGACGATGGTCAGCGTGTGACTTCGTTCGTCGGTGATGGCCAGTAAGCCGTTTTCCATATAGGCCACGCCCTCGGGGTTGCTCCAACCCACCAAGGGCATCTTGCGCAGCACATCGCCTTGCAGGCTCAGTTCCACCAGGAATGGGTTCTTGCCCATGACGGCGAACAGGGTCTTGGTCTGCGGGTTGTAGGTCACATCGGACGCTTCGTCCTTCTCCATGCCGGGTAGTGGCTTGGCGTCGATCACGGCGCGGTAGTCCGGGAGCCAGATGCTTTCCTGGCGCTGGGCCGGGCTCTGGAAGTGTTCCGATAGCCAAAGCAGGCCGCGGTCGTCCCAATGCATCGCGAACGCCAGGCCATAGGCCGCGGCCACCGCCAGCAGCGACCAGGCATACCAGGGCAGGGCGAAGCGGGAGCGGCGGGCAGGTTTGGCGGCAGACAGTGCTTGGGTTTTGGCCATCGGGGAATGCGTTCCAGAAAATTCGGCTAGGGGAATGGCTGGCTCAGATGCCGCATTCCCCGGAATTATCCGGATGGCATGTGAAAAAAATGGCAAAGGGTGGGAGAGGTCTCCACCCGTCCACCCTGTGGGAGCGAGCTTGCTCGCGATAGCGGTGTGTCAGCCAACATCTATGTTGGATGTGATGGCCTCATCGCGAGCAAGCTCGCTCCCACAGGGGAACAGGTTTAACCGTTAGCGAACGCTGCTGTCGAAGCGGCTCGCTCCCGGCAACTCCAGGATCAGTTCATCCCCTGCATTCAACGGCCCGACGCCCGCCGGGGTGCCGGTGAGGATCACGTCGCCGGCCTGCAGCGAGAAGCAGCCGGCCATGTATTGGATCATCGGCACGATGGGGTTGAGCATCAGGCTGCTGTTGCCGTCCTGGCGCACCTCACCGTTGATGGTCAGGCGAACGGGGATGTCGGTCAGGTCGGCAAAGGTGCCGCTCGACACGAACGGGGCGAGCACCGCCGCGCCGTCGAAGGATTTGGCAACCTCCCAGGGCAGGCCCTTGGCCTTGAGCTCGGCCTGCTTGTCCCGCAGGGTCAGGTCCAGGGCCGGGGCGAAGCCGGAGATGGCGTCCAGCACTTCCTCGGCGCTTGGGCGTGGCGACAGCGGCTTGCCGATCAGCACGGCGATTTCCGCCTCGTAATGCACCGAGCCGCGGTCGGCAGGAATGCTGAAACCGCCTTCCAGTGGCACCACGCAACTGCCCGGCTTGATGAACAGCAAGGGTTCGGTGGGCACCGGGTTATCCAGTTCCTTTGCATGTTCGGCGTAGTTGCGGCCAATGCACACCACTTTCCCGACCGGGAAATGAATACGTGTACCGTCGACATACTGGTGCTGATAGCTCATTACCGACTCCTGCTTCTGGGATTCATCAGGTGTTTTTAGGCGTCAAATCGCGAAAATCTTGCCCGGGTTCATGATGCCGTTCGGGTCGAATACCGCCTTCACCGCTTTCATGTACTCGATTTCCACTGGCGAACGACTATAGGTCAGGTAGTCGCGCTTGGTCATGCCCACGCCGTGCTCGGCGGAAATCGAGCCGTTGTACTTCTCGACGGTTTCAAAGACCCATTTGTTCACGGTCGCGCATTTGGCGAAGAACTCATCCTTGCTCAGGTTTTCCGGCTTGAGGATGTTCAGGTGCAGGTTGCCGTCGCCGATGTGGCCGAACCAGACGATTTCGAAATCCGGGTAGTGTTCGCCGACGATCGCGTCGATCTCCCGCAAGAAACCCGGAACCTTGGAGACGGTCACCGAGATGTCGTTTTTGTACGGCGTCCAGTGCGAGATGGTTTCGGAGATGTATTCGCGCAGCTTCCACAGGTTCTGCAGCTGGGTTTCGCTCTGGCTCATCACGCCGTCCAGCACCCAGCCTTGTTCCACGCAATGCTCGAAGGTTTCCAGGGCGTGATTGGCGACTTCTTCAGTGGTGGCTTCGAATTCCAGCAGGGCGTAGAACGGGCACTCGGTTTCGAACGGTGCCGGCACGTCGCCGCGACCGAGGACCTTGGCCAGGGCCTTGTCGGAGAAAAATTCGAAGGCGGTCAGGTCCAGCTTGCCCTGGAAGGCGTGCAGCACCGGCATGATCGAATCGAAATCCGCCGTGCCGAGCACCATGGCGGTAAGATTTTTCGGCGCACGGTCCAGGCGCATGGTGGCCTCGACCACGAAGCCCAGGGTGCCCTCGGCGCCGATGAACAGCTGCCGCAAGTCGTAGCCGGTGGCGTTCTTGATCAGGTCCTTGTTCAGCTCCAGCAGGTCACCCTTGCCGGTGACGACCTTCATGCCCGCCACCCAGTTGCGGGTCATGCCGTAGCGAATGACCTTGATTCCGCCGGCATTGGTGCCGATATTGCCGCCAATCTGGCTTGAGCCTGCCGAAGCGAAGTCTACCGGGTAGTACAGGCCATGTTCTTCGGCCTTGTTCTGCAGTTGTTCGGTGACCACGCCAGGCTGGCAGACCGCGGTGCGGTCGGTGAGGTTCACGTTGAGCACCTGGTTCATGTAGTCGAACGACACGACCACTTCGCCGTTGGCCGCCACGGCTGCGGCGGAAAGCCCGGTACGTCCGCCCGATGGCACCAGCGCGATTTTGTGCGCGTTGGCCCAGCGCACGATGGCCTGGACCTGTTCGGTGGTCTTGGGAAAGACGATGGCCGAAGGCGCAGGGGCAAAATGCTTGGTCCAGTCCTTGCCATAAGCGTTCAGGGAGTCGGCATCGGTCAGGACCTTGCCAGGCTCAACCAGGGTCTTCAGCTCATCTATTACGGCAGGATGGGTCATCGATAGAACTCTCGAACATTTCATGGTCATCCTGAGGACGCTTCACGTCGCAGAATGAGTGTTTGGAGGTCGCATATGCTAGCATACCGGCCCCGCAGCGTAGTGCCCAACGGCTGTTCTGCGGCGACGGCTGTCACGCCGGTCGGGCCAGCATGCGCTGTCCGATTCCCTGCCATTTTTCTCCGGGACACAGGTTTACGCAGATGAGCAAGACTTCTCTCGATAAGAGCAAGATCAAGTTCCTTCTTCTCGAAGGCGTCCACCAATCGGCTGTCGACGTCCTCAAGTCGGCGGGCTACACCAGCATCGAGTACATCACCAGTTCTCTGCCGGAAGCCCAGCTCAAGGAAAAGATCGCCGATGCTCACTTCATCGGTATTCGCTCCCGTACCCAATTGACCGAAGAAATCTTCGACCACGCCAAGAAACTGGTCGCGGTCGGCTGCTTCTGCATCGGTACCAACCAGGTTGACCTCAACGCGGCGCGCGAGCGCGGTATCGCGGTGTTCAACGCGCCGTACTCCAATACCCGTTCCGTTGCCGAACTGGTGCTGGCCGAAGCGATCCTGCTGCTGCGCGGCATCCCTGAGAAGAACGCTTCCTGCCACCGTGGTGGCTGGATCAAAAGTGCGGCCAACTCCTTTGAAATCCGCGGCAAGAAGCTGGGTATCGTGGGCTACGGCTCGATCGGCACCCAGTTGTCGGTACTGGCTGAAGGCCTTGGCATGCAGGTGTTCTTCTATGACACCGTGACCAAGCTGCCGCTGGGCAACGCTACCCAGGTCAACAACCTGCACGAGTTGCTGGGCATGTCCGACATCGTGACCCTGCACGTGCCGGAAACCGCTGCCACCCAGTGGATGATCGGTGAGAAGGAAATCCGTGCCATCAAGAAGGGCGGGATCCTGATCAACGCCGCTCGCGGCACCGTGGTCAAGCTCGACGCCCTGGCCGACGCGATCAAGGACAAGCACCTGATCGGCGCCGCCATCGATGTGTTCCCGGTGGAGCCACGCTCCAACGACGACATCTTCGAAAGCCCGCTGCGTGGCCTGGACAACGTGATCCTGACGCCGCACATCGGCGGTTCCACCGCTGAAGCCCAGGCCAACATCGGTCTGGAAGTGGCGGAAAAGCTGGTCAAGTACAGCGACAACGGTACTTCGGTATCGTCCGTGAACTTCCCGGAAGTGGCCCTGCCGGCACACCCTGGCAAGCACCGTTTGCTGCACATCCACGAAAACATCCCGGGTGTGATGAGCGAGATCAACAAGGTCTTCGCCGAAAACGGCATCAACATTTCCGGTCAGTTCCTGCAGACCAACGAGAAAGTCGGCTACGTGGTGATCGACGTCGACGCCGAATACTCGGACCTGGCGCAAGAGAAGCTGCAGCACATCAACGGCACCATTCGTTGCCGCGTGTTGTTCTAAGCAGATCTGGCCGGCAAAAAAAACGGGAGCCTCGCAAGGGGCTCCCGTTTTTTTATGACACACACAACCTGGAAACTCCGTGGGAGCGAGCTTGCTCGCGATGGCGGCATGTCAGCCAATATTAACGTGTCGGACAGACTGCCATCGCGAGCAAGCTCGCTCCCACAGGGGCTGCGTTGGGCCAACCGATAGGCTGTTACTTCACGTCCACGGTGATTTTCTCGGACACGATCGACGGATCGAACGGCATGTGGCCGCTGTCACCCAGGATCAATTGCAAGGTGTGCTTGCCCGGGGCCAGTTTGATGGTGGCCTGGGTTTGTGCCTTGCCGAAGTGCATGTGGTTGGCGTCGTTTGGAATCGGAGCGCCGGCGGCGGGCAGTTTGTCGACATCGATGAGCAAATGGTGATGGCCAGTATTTTTGGTCACATCGCCGGCCGGGGCCAGGGCGATATCCTTGACGCCGAACTTGACCGTGAATTCCTGGGCGACGGTGGCGCCGTCTGCCGGGGAAACGATGAACACTTCTGCACCTTTGGGCGCCGGGGTCGCGGCGCTTGCCAGCATCGAAGCACCCAGCAACAGGCCGGCCAACGTGGCACGAGACATAAAGCTTTTCATTTTTTTCTCCAGTTTTTCCATGAAATCCGCTCGGCCATGACAACTTCATGACCAATCGTTGTCGAAGCCTGCTACAACCATAGCAAAGCGAGCCTGAAACGAGCGCCGCTTGTATAAATACAAAGGAGTGACCATGCGCTTTCTGCCTGGCCTGATTTGCCTGCTACCCCTTTTGAGTCCCCTGGCTCATGCCGAACTGATCGATGACATCAATGACCGTGGCGAACTGCGCATTGCCCTCGAGGCCAATACCGCGCCCTTCAACTTCAAGGAAGACGGCAAACTCACCGGTTTCGAAGTGGAACTGGGCGAAATGCTTGCCAGTGAGCTCGATGTACGCCCCGACTTCGTGGTCACCGATGCCGGTGACCTGCTGAGCGGGGTGGAGAGCGGCAAGTACGACGTCGCCATCAACCACATAGCAATGACCCCGGAACTGGCGGAACGTTTCGACCTCAGCACTGCTTACAGCCATCCGGATGCGCAACTGCTGGCGAGCAAGGATCAGACGCAACGTCCGTTGGTCATGGCGCAGTCGTTCCAGCCGGAAGAAAAGAGCGTCCCGGCGCCGAGCCTGGTGATTCCGTTCCAGAAGGGTAATCCGGCGTTCAAGGCAAGCCTGGACAATGCCCTGACACGTATCAAGGAGGATGGAAGGCTGGAGCGGTTGTCGCAGAAGTGGTTGAAAAAACAGGAGTGAAGCTTCCAGGCGATGAGGCCAAACCATCGAGCTTCATTGATTGTTGCACCGCTATCGCGAGCAAGCTCGCTCCCACACTTGATCAGTTGTGAACTCATAGTCTATGAGCACCGCCGTTCCAATGTGGGAGCGAGCTTGCTCGCGATGGCGCCTTCAAATCCTAAGCAGGTCTTCGCCAGACACTCGCCAACCAAGGCTGTTGCTCCCGGGGCAGTCCAGCCGGTCGGTAGTAATGCTCCAGTTCCACGAAGCCTGCGTCGCCGAGCAGCGTGCGCCAGGCCGCAAGGTCGTGGTAGGCGCCGAAGCGTTGGCCGTTCCAGCCCTCCTGGTTTTCGCCTCGAGGGTTTGAGCTGAACAGCACACCGCCGGGCTTGAGCGTGGCGTGCAGTTGCTTGAGCACCCGAGGCAGTTCCTGGACGGGCACATGAAACAGCACCGCGTTGGCGAAAATCCCGTCAAAGCGCTCGGCCGGCAGGTCGAGCGCCAGGAAGTCCTGTTGCCACACTTCGCAACCGCTGTCCTGGCGCGCCATCCGGGCAAATTCCGCCGAGCCGTCGAGACCGACCGCGACGTGGCCCAGGCGGGTGAACGTGCGCAAGTCGCGCCCCGGGCCGCAGCCAAAATCCAGGATGTGCAGCGGTGCCTGGCCCTGGATATGGCGCAGCAAGGCGTCGATGTTCTGGCTGACATCGTGATCGCGGGTGCCTTCGCGAAAGCTTTCTGCCACGGCGTTGTAATGGCCCAAGGTCGTGGCAGTGATGGCGTGCAGGTCTTCGGTGGTGTGCTTCATGATCGGGGGCTTGAGTGGGGAGCGTCAGGTGACTATACCGCAAGCCCGTTGGTCTGCCTGTGGGAGCAAAGCTTGCTCGCGATTGCGGTCGTCCAGTTGGCATCCATGTTGGATGGAGTAATGCTATCGCGAGCAAGCTTTGCTCCCACAGGTCAACTTTTCCCATGGTCAGCGTTTATTCAAGCCGCGCGCCAGGCGGTCGCCGCCCAACTGGATCACCGCCACCAACGCCACCAGCAATACGATCACCGTGAGCATGATCTGGCTGTCGAAGCGTTGGTAGCCATAGCGGTAGGCGATGTCGCCCAGGCCGCCGGCGCCTATCGCTCCGGCCATGGCCGAAGAGTTGATCATGGTCACCAAGGTGATGGTAAAGCCGCCGACGATGCCCGGTAACGCTTCGGGCAGCAACACATGCCAGACAATGTGCCAGCGCCGGCAACCCATGGCCTGGGCCGCTTCGATCAGGCCATGGTCGACTTCCCGCAGGCTGACTTCGGCGATGCGGGCGAAGAACGGCGTGGCGGCGATGGTCAGCGGTACGACGGCGGCCCACACGCCATACGTAGTGCCGACGATCAGCCGGGTGAACGGAATCAGCGCCACCATCAGAATCAGGAACGGTATCGAGCGGAACAGGTTCACGAACGCGCCCAGGGCCCGGTTCAGGGCTGGCGCTTCATAGATCCCGCCCTTGCCGCTGGTGACCAGGATCACTGCCAGCGGTATGCCCGCCAACAACGCAATCAACGATGACACGCCGACCATCAGGAAGGTGTCGATGAACCCCTGCAACAACCGATCAAACCACATAACCCAGCACCTCCACCCGTTGCGCCCAATTGCCCGCCCGTTGCCGCAGTTCCTCGGCGCCCCACGACGAACCGCTCACGGCCAGCAGCAGTTGCCCCAGCCCGTGGCCCTGAATCCGTTCGATGCCACCGTGCAGCAATCGCACCCGCCCGCCGAGGGCACTGAACAAGGCGGCAAGATCCGGTTCCTCACGATCGATGCCGGTGAATTGCAGACGCAGCACGGTCGCCGCGTCCGCCGACGCCGGTTGCACCTGCAAGCGGCTTTGCAGCTCCTGCGGTATGGCGTGTTGCAACGGCGCCAGCAGCGTCCGGCTGACCTCGTGTTGCGGGTTGCCGAAGACCTCCCAGACTGGCCCCTGCTCGACGATTCGCCCTTGCTCGAGCACGACCACTCGGTCGCAGACTTCGCGAATCACCGCCATCTCGTGGGTGATCAGCACGATGGTCAGGCCCAGCCGCTGGTTGATCTCGTGCAGCAGGCCGAGGATCGATTGAGTGGTCTCCGGGTCCAGGGCCGAGGTGGCCTCGTCGCACAGCAGGATCTGCGGGTCATGCACCAGCGCCCGGGCAATCCCCACCCGCTGTTTCTGCCCGCCGGAAAGCTGCGCGGGATAGGCCTTGTGCTTGCCTTGCAGGCCGACCAGTTCCAGCAACTCGCGGACTTTGCGCTGGCGCTGTTCCTTGGGCACGCCGGCGACTTTCAGCGGCAGCTCAACGTTCTGCCACACGGTCTTGGCCGACATCAGGTTGAAGTGCTGGAAGATCATGCCGATGCGCCGACGCAGTTCCACCAGGCGGTCTTCATCGAACTCGCCGATATCTATCTGATCGATCAACACCCGGCCACTGCTGGGTTGTTCGAGGCGGTTGATGGTGCGGATCAGCGACGACTTGCCGGCGCCGCTGCGGCCGATGATGCCGAACACCTCGCCGCGCTGGATCGCCAGGTCGATGCCTTGCAGCGCGGCCACCGGACCTTGGGCACCGTTGTAGGTCTTGCCCAGGCCGATGAAGCGCACATGGGCACGGTTGAGCAGCGGATGCAGTTCGGTCTGCTCGGCGCTCTGGAGCGTGGGGGCTTGGTGTCGGAGTCGAGGGTTGACGGCGTTCATGTCAGCTTTCCCAGCCGGCTTGGTAGAGCTTGCCGTGGGCCTTGTCCAGGGCGGCGCGCACGGCTGGCGAATGCTGGTAGATGTCGACGAACTTGATCAGCCGCGGGTCGTTCTTGCTCTTGGGCTGGATCACGAACTGAATCACGTACTCCTTGTGATCGAGGCCGTCGAACAGCAAGGCAGAGCTGGCATCGAAGGTCTTGGCCAGGCGGATGTAGGCGGGATAACCCTGCACCAGGTCGGCGTCTTCATAAGCGCGCACCAACTGCACGGCTTCGACCTGCAGGATCTTGAGCTTCTTCGGGTTGGCGACGATGTCGTCTTCGGTGGCCTTGTAGCCGACACCCGGCTTGAGGCTGATCAGCCCGGCCTTGGCCAACAGTTGCAGGCCGCGCCCGCTGTTGATCGGGTCGTTGGCAATGGCGACGCTGGCACCTTCTGGCAGTTCGTCGAAGCTTTTGTATTTTTTCGAATAGAGGCCGACGTTATTGATGATTCCTGGCGCAAACGGCACCAGGTCGAATCCGGCGGCGGCCTTGGCATTTTCCAGGAACGGGATGTGCTGGAAGTAATTCACATCGATATCACCGGAGGCCAGGCTGACGTTGGGCGCGATCCAGTCGCTGAACTCTACCAGCTCGACTTTCAGGCCTTGTTTGCCGGCTTCTTCGACGGCGGCCTCCAGGGGAATGGCGAACGCGGCGGTTGTGCCGATTTTCAACGGTGCATCAGCAGCGAACAGCGCCGAGCTGAAGAGGCCGAGGGTCAGGGCCAGTGCTTTGACTGGCAGGGTCAGGCGTTGCTTGGTCATGTCGGATATTCCAGTCATTTCAGGGGGGCGGTGCATATTTTTGTGGCGAACAGCGCTATGTGGGAGCAAGGCTTGCCCGCGATGAAGTTGATGCGGTCTCTCAAAAACCGAGGTGTCTGCATCGCGAGCAAGCTTTGCTCCCACAGTGCCTTGCTCCCACAGGGTCAGTGCCGGTAGGTCGAGCCAGTGTGTTGTCCGGGTAGATGGGCCCCCGCGTGAAACAGTTTCTCGCGCAGGGTGCCGTTGTCGTATTCGGTCTTGTACGAGCCGCGTCGCTGCAACTCGGGAATCACCAGGTCGATGAAGTCCACGTAGCTTTGCGGCGTGACGATGCGGGTCAGGTTGAAACCATCGAGGCCGGTTTCGGCGATCCACGACTCCAGCTCGTCGGCCACCTGTTCGGGCGAGCCGACCACCGTGATGTAACGACCGCCCAGGGCGTGTTGCTCGAGCAATTTGCGCCGGGTCCAGTCGTTGTTCTGCAAGGTCTTGGTGGCGGACTGGATGGCGTTGCTCTTGACGTACTGGATCGGTTCGTCCAGCTCGTACTGGGAAAAATCGATCCCTGTCGACGCGGAAAAATGCGCCACACCGGCCTCTGCGCTGGCGTAGCTCAGGTACTCGGCATGCTTGGCCCAGGCGGCCGCTTCGGTTTCGCCGACGATTACGTTCAGGCCCATGAACACCTTGATGTCCTCGGGATTACGCCCGGCCCGGGTGGCACTGGCACGCACCTTGTCCACCTGGACCTTGGTCGCCGGTTTGTTCTGGCCGCTGATGAACACACACTCGGCATGCCGTCCGGCGAACAGCAGGCCGCGCTCGGAACTGCCGGCCTGGAACAGCACCGGCGTGCGCTGGGGTGAGGGTTCGCACAGGTGATAGCCCTCGACCTGGTAGAACTCGCCCTGGTGCCGGACCTTGTGCACTTTCTCCGGGCGGGCATAAATCCGCTGCTCGCGGTCGTTGAGCACCGCGTCGTTTTCCCAGCTGCCTTCCCACAATTTGTAAAGCACTTGCAGGTACTCATCGGCCTGGTCATAGCGGCGGTCATGCTCGACCTGCGCCGTCAGGCCCATGGCCTTGGCGGCGCTGTCCAGGTAGCCGGTGACGATGTTCCAGCCGACCCGACCACGACTCAGGTGGTCGAGGGTGCTCATGCGTCGGGCGAACAGGTAGGGCGGTTCGTAGGTCAGGTTGGCGGTGAGGCCGAAGCCGAGGTTTTTCGTCACGGCGGCCATCGCAGAAACCAGCAACAACGGGTCGTTGACCGGCAGCTGGATCGACTCTTTGAGCGTGACGTCCACCGACTGCTGGTACACGTCATAGACACCGACGATGTCGGCGATGAACAGCCCGTCGAACAGCCCGCGTTCGAGCAATTGCGCCAGGGCAGTCCAGTATTCGATCGTGTTGAACTGGGTCGATGTGTCCTGGGGGTGGGTCCACAAGCCGTGATTGATGTGCCCGATGCAGTTCATGTTGAACGCGTTGAGCAGGATTTTTTTCTTGCCGTCCGCCATCAGATAGTCCCCCGCAGCGGCGGTTTTTCATCGTTGAGGTAGAAGTTGCCCACCGCGTGGTATTTCCAGCGCACCGGGTCATGCAGGGTGTGCACCCGAGCGTTGCGCCAGTGGCGGTCGAGGCCATGTTCGGCCAGGGTCGCCTGGCTGCCGGCCAATTCGAACAGCGTGCTGCTGGCGGCCAGGGAAATTTCGGTGCTGATGGCACGGGCTTCGGCCACGGCAATCGAGGCAGCGGCGACCGTGTCGGCCCGGGTGTCGGCCTGGGCTCGGTCGAGAAACTCACCGGCGCGCTCCAACAGGGCTTCGGCGGCATGCAGGCGGATGCTCAGTTGGCCGAAACTCTTGAGGGTGTGCGGGTCTTCGGTGGCGACGTCGCTGGTGGCGTCGATCCAGGGGCGGGTTTTATTGCGGACAAAATGCAGGGCGTCCTCATAGGCGGCGCGGGCGATGCCGGTGTCGATGGCGGCGTGAAGAATCTGCGCCAGCGGCCCTACCGGTGTGGGGCGTTCGAAGGCGCTCTGGAAGGGCACGATGTCTGCGGCGGCGACATACACGTCTTCGAACACCACCGAACCACTGCCAGTGGTGCGCTGGCCAAAACCGCTCCAATCGTCGATCACCGTCAGGCCCTGGCTGTTGCGAGGAACGAACGCCAGTTGTTGCACGCCGTTTTCGTCCACCACCGATGTGGGGATGCGTTGGGCGTAGATCGCGCCCGTGGCGTAGAACTTGCGACCGTTGATGCGATAGCCCTCGCCGTCGCGGCGCAGTTGGG
Organism: Pseudomonas sp. St316; assembly: GCF_018325905.1. Lineage (NCBI taxonomy): Bacteria > Pseudomonadati > Pseudomonadota > Gammaproteobacteria > Pseudomonadales > Pseudomonadaceae > Pseudomonas > Pseudomonas sp. St316. The sequence goes on from NZ_AP021901.1 coordinate 383,660, forward strand.
TGATGCGGTCATGGGCCGTCTTGGTGCCAAGTTCGGCCAGGGCGTTACCAAAGCGTTGGCCGGCGAGCACTTCGGCGTACAGGCGTTGTTGTTGCGCTTTAGTGCCGTTTACCCGCAGCACTTCCAAGGCGTAGAAATGATTTTGCGGAATCTGCCCCAGCGAGCCGTCGGCCTGAGAAATCAGCGCGATGACTTTGGCCAGGGTGACGTTGGAAACACCGGCACCGCCATAGGCCTTGGGCACGCTGATACCCCACAGGCCCGAGCGGGAGAAGGCCTCCAGTTCCGGGTACGGCAAGCGGCGCTCGCGGTCGCGCAGGGCGCTGTCACGCTTGAAGTCATCGGCCAGGTCGCTGGCCACGATCAGGGCTTGTTCATCGCTGGTGATCACCGCGACGTGTTGAGAAAACGTCATGTGCTGCTCCAGAGGTCGGGTCGTCAGATCCAGGAATGGCGGGCCGGCAAGGTGCCGTTCAGGTGGTAGGCGCCTACCGCGTGATACTTCCAGCGCACCGGGTCGTGCAGGGTGTGGACCCGTGCGTTGCGCCAGTGGCGATCGAGGTTGAATTCGGCGAGGGTGGCGCGGCTGCCGGCCAGTTCGAAGAGTTTTTCGCTGGCTTGCAGGGCGATTTCGGTGGTGAGCACTTTGGCCTCGGCCACGGCAATCGAGGCGCGGGCAGCCGATTGCGCCGTGATGGGGGCGGCACTGACCTGGTCCAACACTTGTCCGGCCTTGCGCAGCAAGGCTTCGGCGGCGTGCAGTTCGATTTTCAGTTTGCCAATGTCGGCGATCACGTAGAGGTCATCACTGGCCCGCTCGACCTTGGCGTCGATCCAGGGCCGGGCCCGTTCACGGACGAAGGCGATGGCGTCGTCAATGGCGCCACGGGCGATGCCCGCATCGATGGCGGCCTGGATCAGTTGGGAAATCGCGCCTTGCACGCCGGGTGTTTCGTTGATGCGCCAGTTATCCAGAACCAACTCGGCATCCACGCGTACATTGTTCAGCAGCACCGTGCCGCTGGCCGTGGTGCGCTGGCCGAACCCCGACCAGTCGTCGACGATCCGCAGGCCCGGTGTGCCGCGCCGCACGAACGCCAGCACCTGGCGGCCTTCCTCATTCAACGCCTTGACCGCTACCCAATGGGCAAACAGTGCGCCGGTGGAATAGAACTTCTGGCCATTGATGACGAAGCCGTCACCGTCGGCGGTGATCCGTGCCTTCAGCTCAAGGGTATTGCGAACACCCCGTTCCGGCCCGGCGTTACCGATGCGCCAACCTTCGAGGACGCTCTGCAGAAGAATTTTCTTCTGCCGTTCGGTGCCCGTGCCGAGTATCAGCTGGAGAATGCCAAACTGGTTTTGCGGGATCTGCCCTAGGGCCGGGTCAGCGGCGCTAATGATTGCGAACACGTCGGCCAGGGTGACGAACGAAACCTGTGGGCCGCCGTATGCCCGGGGAATGGCGATGCTGCCCAGTCCGCTGCGGGTAAATTGCTCAATTTCTGCCCAGGGCAGCTTGCGTTGCTGGTCACGACGCGCGGCCTGCTGACGAGCGACCTGCGCCAGTTCATGGGCAGCTTTGATGGCCTCGGCATCGTTGCGCAACACCTGTGCGGGCAACAACAGCGGTGCGATGTCCTGGTCGCTCTGGACCTTTGCTTGCGCCAAATCCGACATTACAGCCACTCCGTGGCTGCGGGCAGTGCCGGGGCATACTGCACTGGGGTGATTGTGTTGCGTTCCATACCCACCTCACATCTCAAGAAACGCCGCGATGAATGCGGCGAGCGAAAATCAAGAATGTCCGGTGGTCCGGTTCATATACCCTAAGCGTGTATAAATTTTTTTTAAACTAACTTTTAGGAATATTAATAGAGAGCTTTTGTCGAGTGATGTTGTGGCGAGGGGATAAATCCCCTCGCCACGCTGCTTGCTCAGGGATTCACGTTCGGCGGTGCGGCTCGGCGACCATAGCGGCGTTTTTCGTCGGGTTTTTCAGATAGGGATTGGCGCAACCGATCTTCAACGTCAGTGGCGGTGCCCAGTGGGAGTTGTTGCCCACACGGTCGAGGATGCAGTAGGTCACTTCCAGGCGCAGGTCTTCTCCTGCCTCCAGGATGATCTGCGGCGCAACCCAGATATTGATCGGTTGGCCGACCTCACTGGCGGTGACGGCAGGCAGGTCCATGCGTACATCGCCCCAGCGCAGGGTCACGGCATCGCCGGCGGCCATGTTCAGGTAGGGTTCGATGGTCAGCGGTACGCCGCGCTTGATCTGGTTGGGGTTCACCCCTTGGCGTCGGATAGTGCCGGGAATGCGCACTGGCGCCAGGCCTTGGTTTTCATCGCCGCTCAGGGCCACCGGTTGGCCGCCGGGACAATCGAGCTTCACCTGCATCCGTTGCTTGGCTGACAGCGCCGGCCCGCGTCCAACCTGCATCACCCGGTAATGGATACGCGAGGTGCCGTTGACGATAAAGCTCTCCGGGACCCGCATCGTGATGTTGCCCGGTACATCTGCCGGCGACAGCACGCGCGAGCCGACATAGCAGTTGTCCCAGAACAGTTCGATCAGGTCACCTGCGTCCATACCAGGGTAGGGCGCGATGGCAACCTCCAGGTGAGCGGCGTTGGCGATATTGATGCCAGTAGGGTGGGCATTGACCAGGGTGGGGGCGGCCAACTCGGGACTCTTCGACTTACATGTCATGGTGTTCTCCTTGATGCTTGAAAACTAAGTCCGTTTCGGAAAGTTCAACGGCAATGGTGGATCGCGACATGGTTTATTTGCGCAGCCCTATAGGCTGTCTGCGCTTAGTCGATGCGCAAACTAATCAATGTGCGTTGCCTGTTGGGCACTAGATAAGGGCTCTCTAGTTTCGGTGTCAATAGAGCCGTTTGCCTAATAACTCATTATGAAAGGCTTCAGAAACATCCTACATGCGCCTGTTAAGAATGCTTGGCTTCAAAGGCCATTTTCCCAGGCTTGCCGGTTTTCGAAATAGGTCTTGAACGAGGTCTGGAAACTAGGTGGCGGGAGGCTTGGGCGCAAGGGAAGTGTTACGAGAGGTATGTATATGCTGTTGCATGTATAAGATGAGTGGGACGGAAGTTGCAAGTTGTGACGTCTTTGTAGCGCCTGTGATAACGCCGTATTAATTATGTAGCAGCCTCACTTCCATCCCTGGAAGTGATGATGCTGATTTACTGGTTGCCGTGTCCGGCGGACAGGAACTTGCTGAGGAACTGTCGAGTGCGTTCTTCCTTGGGCGCTGCAAACAAGGCCTTGGCTTCGCCTTGTTCGACGATCACGCCTTTGTCGAAAAACACCACGCGGTTGGCCACGTCCCGGGCGAAGCCCATTTCGTGGGTCACGATGACCATGGTGCGTTTTTCTTCAGCCAGGCCGCGAATGGTTGCCAGTACTTCACCCACCAGTTCCGGATCGAGGGCCGAGGTCGGCTCGTCGAACAGGATCACCGCCGGTTCCATCGCCAACGCCCGGGCAATCGCCACGCGCTGTTGCTGGCCGCCAGAAAGACGCCGTGGGTAGGCGTCCTCCTTGCCCGCCAGCCCGACCTTGGCCAAGAGCTTGCGTCCCAGGGCTTCGGCTTCGGCGCGGGGAATTTTCTTCACCACCTGCGGGCCTTCAGTGACATTTTCCAATGCTGTGCGATGGGGAAACAGGTTGAAGTTCTGGAACACGAAGCCCACCTGCTGGCGCAAACGGCGCACCAGGCCCTGTTGTTGGTTCAGCGGGCGACTGCCATCGATCTCGATGTCGCCGACCTTGATCCGACCGCTGGTAGGCTCTTCGAGGAAATTCAAGCAGCGCAGGAAAGTGGTCTTGCCCGAGCCGCTGGGGCCGATGATCGCAACCACTTCGCCTTCTTCGATCTTCAGGTCGATGCCGTTGAGCACCACCTGCCCCTTGAACTGCTTTGTCAGTTTTTCCACGACAATCATGGGTCAGGACTCCTGGTCATGGCGATTGACCCGGGCTTCCAGGACGTTCTGCAGGTGCGAGAGCACGCTGGCCAGAATCCAATAGATCAGCGCGGCGGCCAGGTACATGGTGAAGATTTCGAAGGTTCGCGCGGTGATCAACTGCGCCTGGCGGAACAGCTCCGGCACCTGGATGGTCGCCGCCAGCGCGGTGTCCTTGACCAGGGAAATGAAGCTGTTGCCCAACGGTGGCAGGGCCGTGCGTGCGGCTTGCGGCAGGATGGCCCGGCGCAGTGTCTGGGCGCGGGTCATGCCGATGCTTGCCGCCGCTTCCCACTGGCCGCGCTCGATGGAGCTGATGGCGGCCCGCAGGATTTCACACGCGTAGGCGGCCATGTTCAGTGAGAAACCGATCAGGGCCGCCGGTAGCGGATCCAGCTCTATGCCCAGTTGCGGCAACCCGTAATAGATCACGAACAACTGCACCAGCAACGGCGTGCCGCGAAAGAACGACACGTAGATGCGGGCGATCCAGTTCACCAGTTTGAAGCGCGACAGGCGCATCAGCGCCAGGCCGAACCCCAGCAGCAAGCCGAAAAACATGCCGCCCAGGCTGAGGAAGACCGTGTAGTACGCGCCCTTGAGCAAGAAGGGCGCGGAGTCCAGCGCGAGTTGAAAAGCCGCTTCCATTATTTCGTGACGTCAGCGTTGAAGTACTTCTGCGAGATCTTGGCGAGGGTGCCGTCGGCGCGCAATTTGTCGATGGCCTTGTTGATCGCGTCCAGCAACTCTGGCTCGCCTTTGCGTAGGGCGATGCCGGCTTCCTGGCGAGAAAACGCTTCGCCGGCGGCCGTGGTGTCCTTGGCTTTCTTGGCATATTCCAGCGCCGCGAGGCGGTCGATCAGGATGGCATCGATGCGGCCAACGCGCAGGTCCTGGAACTTGGTCGGATCATCTTCATAGGTACGCACGTCAGCGCCAGGCACGTTGGCTTTGACCCACTGTTCATAGTTAGTGCCCAGGCCTACACCGACCTTCTTGCCAGCCAGGTCGGCGGCAGTCTTGATGGTGTCCTGATTCTTGGTCAGCACCAGCGCCTGGATCCCGGAAACGGTGTAGGGCTGGGAGAAGTCGTATTTCTTCTTGCGCTCTTCGGAGATGGTTACCTGGTTGACCACCGCGTCCAGACGCTTGGATTCCAGTGCCGCGAGGATCCCGTCCCATTTGGTCGGCTGCAGCTTGACCTTCACCCCCAGTTCCTTGGCCAGGGCTTCGGAAAACTCCACTTCAAAACCGGCCAGCTTGCCGTCGGCGTCGACGAAACTGAACGGTGGGTAAGTGCCTTCCAGGCCGACGTTGATCACGCCTGCGTCCTTGATTTTTTGCAGCTGCTCACCGGCAACTGCTTGCCCCAACAGCCCGGCGCTCAATGCCAGGCCCAGCGAACCTACCAACAGGTTGCGACGTAATGCGGAGAAATTCATGACAAGCCCCTGTGCTTTCTTATGAAGAGGTTATTTTGGCTGAGATAAGGCGTAGCCGCGATCCGAAAAGATTGCCACATCCTGCCTTAAAGCAGCTCGGGCGTCTCGCGGCAAATGCGCCTGCGGCGAGACTATAAGATGGCTTTTATAGATTGGAAAATAATATTAAATCAATCGCATATGTCTATTTGGAATGAGTATTTGTGGGAGCGAGCTTGCTCGCGATCGCGGTGGATCAGCCGAAATGTATGGAGCTGACATACCGCTATCGCGAGCAAGCTCGCCCCACCGAAGTCTCCACTACGCCGGGAATGCCGTGCTATAGGCAAACAATGCCGGTGCACCGCCGGTATGCAGGAAGATGATCGGGCCGTCGTCGAAGCGGTCGCGGCCAAGGCCGTCGAGCAGGCCGGCCATGGCCTTGCCGGTGTAGACCGGATCGAGCAACAGGCCTTCCTGGCTGGCCAGCAGCTTGACCGCCGCCAGGGTTCCGGCGTTTGGCTCACCGTAGCGGGGCGCGAAGTACTCGTCCCACAGATTGACCTTGAAAGCCCCGGGAAGGGCCACGTCCAGCAACTGGGCGGTGCGTTCGGCCAGGCCCTGGACCTTCGGAAACTGGTCTTCCTCGCTGCGCGAAACCGTGACGCCGATGACAGGCAGCGCCGGCAGGGCTTCGCTCAGCGCCAGCGCCAGGCCGCTGTGGGTGCCGGCACTGCCCGAGGCCAGTACCACGGCGGCGAATTCAATCCCGGTGTCCTTGATCTGCTCGGCCAGTTCCAGGCCGGCGCGCACATAACCCAGCGCGCCTAAGGCGTTTGAACCACCAATCGGCACCAGGTAGGGATTTTTCCCGTTGGCGCGCAGGCGACCGGCCAGGGCCTGTAGCTGCTCATCGGCGTTGTCCAGGTTGTCCACCAACTCGACCTTGGCGTCGAACAATTCCAACAGCAGGCGGTTGCCGTTGCCCAGGTAATTGCTGTCTTCAGTGCCGATGGGGTTTTCCAGCAAGGCCACGCAACCCAGGCCCAGCTTCGCGGCCAGCGCGGCAGTCTGGCGTACATGGTTGGACTGGATCGCCCCGGCGGTGATGAGGGTATCGGCGCCTTGGGCGATGGCATCAAAGGCCAGGTATTCGAGCTTGCGCAGTTTGTTGCCGCCCAAGGCCAGGGGTGTCAGGTCGTCGCGCTTGATATAGATGTCCCGGTCGAGCCAGGTGGAGAGGCGCTCGAGTTTTTCCAGCGGTGTCGGATGGCCGAGCAGGTCGAGACGGTTAAAGCGAGACAGCTGTTGTTTGATCATGAGTCCGTACTGGTTGTAGGCGATGTCTGGACTATAGGCATGCGGATATACACCGGCAACCGGCATGTGGGAGCGAGCTTGCTCGCGATAGCGGCGTGACAGTCGATGAAGATGTTGGATGGCGGATAGCTATCGCGAGCAAGCTCGTTCCCACGGGGGCTTGGCGCCAGTGAACGAATGCTCTACTGGCAACGTCATACCCTCTCGTAGGCTAGTGTAGGAAGCGTGCCGTCGAGCCCTGCGATTAGTCCTTAGCTACCTATTTATGTTTAACTTGAACGTTCATTCAAGTTAAACCGTCGGTTTGCTGCCCGCTCACAACAGGAGGCTTGCCTTTGCCGAGTCCGTTTTCGATCACCATCCTTTCGCTTTCCGGAGTGCACCGCCCATGAGTGCCTCGTCCCTTCCACCCAGCGGCCTGGTCCGCATGAACCCGCCGGTCTTTTACTTCGCCGCGACCTTTATCCTGCTGTTCGGCCTGGTGGTGATTGCCATGCCCGCGCAGGCCGGCGCCTGGTTGCTGGCCGCGCAGAACTGGGCGGCCAATACGGTTGGCTGGTACTACATGCTGGCGATGACGTTGTATCTGGTCTTCGTGGTGGTCACCGCCTTGTCCGGCTACGGCAAGATCAAGCTCGGTGCCGACCACGACGAGCCCGAATTCAGTTATCTGTCCTGGGCCGGCATGCTGTTCGCCGCCGGCATCAGCATCACGCTGTTTTTCTTCTGCGTGTCCGAGCCGCTGACCCACATGGTCCAGCCGCCCCAGGGCGAGGCCGGTACCGCCGAGGCCGCGCGCCAGGCCATGCAGATCCTGTTCTTGCACTGGGGTCTGCACGGCTGGGGCGTTTTCGCGTTCGTCGGCATGGCCCTGGCGTACTTTGCCTACCGGCACAATTTGCCGCTGGCCCTGCGTTCGGCGTTGTATCCGCTGATTGGCAAGCGCATCAACGGCCCCATCGGCTACGCCGTGGACGGCTTCGGCATTATCGCCACGGTGTTCGGCCTGGGTGCGGACATGGGCTTTGGTGTGCTGCACCTCAATTCCGGGCTCGACTACTTGTTCGGCATCGCCCACACCCAGTGGATTCAGGTTGGCCTGATCGTGCTGATGATGGGGGCGGCGATCATTGTGGCGGTGGCCGGTGTCGACAAAGGTGTGCGGGTCATGTCCGACATCAACATGCTGCTGGCCTGCGCGTTGTTGCTGTTCGTGCTGTTCGCCGGGCCCACCCAGCATTTGCTCAACACCTTGATCCAGAACATCGGCGATTACCTCGGCGCCCTGCCGATGAAGAGCTTTGACCTGTACGCCTACAACGAACCTAGCGACTGGCTGGGCGGCTGGACGGTGTTTTACTGGGCCTGGTGGATCGCGTGGTCGCCGTTCGTGGGGCTGTTCATCGCACGGATTTCCCGTGGGCGCACCATCCGTGAATTCGTCTTTGGCGTGCTGCTAATTCCCCTGGGTTTCACCCTGGCGTGGATGTCGATCTTCGGCAACAGCGCCATCGACCAGGTGTTGAACCACGGCATGACTGCCCTGGGCATGTCGGCCCTGGAAAACCCGTCGATGAGCCTTTACCTGCTGCTGGAAACCTACCCCTGGAGCAAGACCGTCATCGCGGTCACCGTGTTTATCAGTTTCGTGTTCTTCGTCACGTCCGCCGACTCAGGCACCGTGGTGCTGTCGACGTTGTCGGCCAAGGGCGGCAACCCCGATGAGGACGGGCCGAAATGGCTGCGGGTGTTCTGGGGCGCAATGACGGCCTTGGTGACCAGTGCGTTGCTGTTCTCCGGCAGCATCGATGCCTTGAAGTCGGCGGTGGTGCTGACGTCCTTGCCGTTTTCATTGATTCTGCTGCTGATGATGTGGGGCCTGCACAAAGCGTTCTACCTGGAGTCCCAGAAGCAGATCGCGCAATTGCACTCCCTGGCGCCGGTGTCGGGCTCACGTCGGGGCACGGGCGGCTGGCGCCAACGCTTGAGCCAGGCGGTGCATTTTCCATCCCGTGATGAGGTGTACCGTTTCCTCGACACCACGGTGCGCCCGGCCATTGAAGAAGTGACGGCAGTGTTCGTCGAAAAGGGCCTGACGGTGGTGACCCAACCCGATCCGGCCAACGACAGCGTCAGCCTGGAGATCGGCCACGGCGAGCAGCATCCGTTCATCTACCAGGTGCAGATGCGCGGTTACTTCACACCGTCCTTCGCCCGCGGCGGCATGGGCTCCAAGGAGCTCAACAACCGTCGTTACTACCGTGCCGAGGTGCACTTGAGCGAAGGCAGCCAGGATTACGACCTGGTGGGCTACACCAAGGAGCAAGTCATCAACGACATCCTCGACCAGTACGAGCGACACCTGCAGTTCCTGCATTTGGTGCGCTGACCGAGGCCTGATTTCATCTGCGTCGGCCCCATCGCGAGCAAGCTCGCTCCCACAAGGGAATCACTTAACCCTGTGGGAGCGAGCTTGCTCGCGATGGCGGCGTGGCTGGCGATAGAGAGCACAGTCTCAGACAAGACCGCCGTTGGCCCGCAGGATCTGCCCGTTCACCCAGCCAGCGGCGGGGCTCACCAGGAACGCGATGATGCTGGCAATGTCTTGCGGCTGGCCGAGGCGTTCCAGGGGCGGCATCTTGGCGTAGTGCTGCACCTGTTCCTCACTCTTGCCGTGCATGAAGAGCTCGGTGGCGACGGGGCCGGGGGCCACGGCATTGACCGTGATCTGGCGACCGCGCAGTTCCTTGGCGAACACCTGGGTCAGGGATTCCACCGCGGCCTTGCTGGCGATGTACACCGAGTAGCCGGGCAGGTTGAGGCCCACGGTGCTGCTGGAAAAATTCACGATCCGGCCACCGTCGTTCAGGCGGGTCGCGGCTTCGCGCAGGGTATTGAAGGTGCCGCGGGTGTTGACGGCGAACGTCTGGTCGAACAGCTCGTCGCTGTGCTGCGCCAGAGGCATCACCTGGAGGATGCCGGCGTTGTTGATCAACACATCGACCTTGCCCAGCTGCGCTTCGGTTTCATCGAACATCCGACGAACATCGGTGGCAGAGGACACGTCCGCCTTCACCGCTATGGCTTGGTGGCCGGCCTGGCGCAATTGCACCACCAACTTGGACGCCTCACTGGCGCTGTTGGCGTAGTTGATGACGACGGCGAAACCTTCGCTGGCCAGTTGCTTGGCGATTTCGGCGCCGATGCCGCGGGAAGCACCTGTGATGATGGCAACTTTGGACGTTTGAGTCGGCATGCTTGAGTCCTCTTGAATGGGGTAGGGCCAGGTTCACATGTTTACTCTTGGCGATAAATGCCGGAAAGTTGCCTTGACTGTTCAGTATTTCCCAACAATGAGAACGCAGGATTCAGATGGACCAAGTCAAGGCAATGAGGGTGTTTGTCCGCATCTACGAGCGCAGCAGCTTCACCCTGGCCGCTGAAGACTTGAACATGCCCCGGGCCACGCTGACCCATACGCTCAACCAATTCGAAGCCTGGCTGGGCGTGCGTTTGCTGGAGCGCAGCACCCGCAAGGTGCGCCCGACGCTCGACGGCGAAGCCTATTACCCGCGTTGCGTGCAATTGCTCGCGGAGCTGGAGGAAGCCGAGCTGGCGTTTCGCGGCGTGGCGCCCAAAGGCAAGTTAAGGGTGGACTTGCACGGAACCCAGGCACGGTATTTCGTGATTCCGGCGTTGCCGCAATTCATGGCCCGCTATCCCGAAATAGAACTGTTCATCAGCGAGGCCGATCGTTTCGTCGATCTGATTGCCGAAGGCGTCGATTGCGTGCTGCGCTCCGGTGAGCTGGCGGATTCGTCATTGATCGGTCGGCGTGTCGCCAATCTTCGGCAGATTACCTGTGCCAGTCCCGGTTATTTGCGCCAGTACGGTGAGCCGAAATGCCTCGATGACTTGAAGCATCACAAGGCGGTGAATTACGTCTCGCGGACCACCGCCAAACTGTACCCGTTTCAGTTCATGGTCGATGGCGAGCTCACGGAGGTACCGATCGGAGGCTCGCTGTCGGTGTCCGGCGCCGAAATCTATGCCGCCTCGGCCATCGCCGGCCTGGGCCTGATCCAATGCCCGCATTACCGGATGCAAGAGCCGATCCGGCAGGGCCTCATGCAGGAAATCCTCACCACCACCCCACCACCGTCCATGCCGGTGTCGGTGCTCTATCCGCACAACCGACTCATGTCGCCGCGGGTGCGCGTGTTCGTGGATTGGGTGGCGCAGGTATTTGCGCAGGCGCGTTGACTGGCCACGCTGGAACCCCTTGTGGGAGCGAGCCTGCTCGCGAAAGCGCGATGCCAGTCACTGAAAGTCTGCAGTCCCCCCGCATTCGCGAGCAGGCTCGCTCCCACAGGGATTGGCGAACTTTCAGCCTGACCGAGGCGTCTGTGAAATGTTAGCTTCTGCCACCTGCGTCTGAACAGAGAGCCTTTCGATGACCTACACCGCTGCCGAAAATCGCTACGAGTCCATGCCTTACCGCCGCGTCGGTCGCAGCGGGTTGGTGCTGCCAGCGCTGTCGCTGGGGTTGTGGCACAACTTTGGCGACAGCACGCCCATCGACACCCAGCGCGCCTTGCTGCGCACGGCGTTCGACCTGGGCATCAACCACTTCGACCTGGCGAACAACTACGGCCCGCCCTACGGCAGCGCCGAGATCAATTTTGGCCGGTTGCTGCGCGAAGATTTCAAGCAGTACCGCGATGAGTTGATCATCTCCAGCAAGGCCGGTTGGGACATGTGGCCGGGTCCTTACGGCCAGGGCGGTGGCTCGCGCAAATACGTGCTCGCCAGCCTCGACCAAAGCCTGCAACGCCTGGGGCTGGACTATGTGGATATCTTCTATTCCCACCGCTTTGACCCCGACACCCCATTGGAAGAAACCGCCAGCGCACTGGCCACTGCCGTACAGCAGGGCAAGGCGCTGTACATCGGCATTTCCTCGTATTCCGGGGTGAAGACCCGGGAAATGGCGGCGCTGCTCAAAGAGTGGAAAATCCCGCTGCTGATTCACCAGCCGGCCTACAACTTGCTCAACCGCTGGGTGGAAAAGGACCTGCTGGACGCCACCGACGAACTGGGTACCGGTGTAATCGCTTTCACGCCACTGGCCCAGGGCCTGTTGACCGACAAGTACCTCAAGGGTATTCCGGCCGATGCGCGGGTCAACCGTCCGGGCGGTGGTTCCTTGCAGGCTTCGCACCTGTCGGAGGAAAACATCGCCCATGTACGTGCCCTCAATGAGATCGCCCAGCGGCGCGGCCAAAGCCTGGCGCAAATGGCCTTGGCCTGGACCCTGCGCGATCCCCGCGTGACCAGCGCACTGATCGGCGCCAGCCGGCCGGAGCAAATCATCGAGAACGTCGGGGCACTGAAGAACCTGAGCTTCACTGCGGAAGAACTGGCGCAGATCGATCGGTTTGCCCAGGAAGGCGGGATCAATCTGTGGGAGAAACCGTCATCAGCCGAGTAAACAGACCCCGTGGCGAGGGAGCTTGCTCCCGCTTGGCTGCGCAGCAGCCATAAGCAATAGGCCTGCTGCGCAGTCCAGCGGGAGCAAGCTCCCTCGCCACGGGTGATGGGTTTGTTACCGAAAGAACGGCACATCCCCCAACACCGTCGCCCGGTGCATTACGCGCCGGGCCGGGCGGTAGTCATCCACGGCAAAATGCTGGGTGACGCGGTTGTCCCAGAACGCCACGTCGTTGACCTGCCAGCGCCAGCGCAGGGTGAACTCGGGGCGGGTGGCGTGGGCAAAGAGCAGTTTCAGGATGACCTCGCTTTCACTTTCCGACAGCTCGTTGATCCGTGTCGTGAAGCCTTCATTGACGAACAGCGAGCGTCGCCCGCTCACCGGATGAGTGCGGATTACCGGATGGGACAGCGGCGGGTTTTTCCGCCGAGCCTCTTCCCAGCGCGCCAGGTCTTCGGCGCTGTTGCCAAACCGTTCCAAGGGAAAGGATCGGGTGAAATCGTGGGTCGCTGTCAGGCCCTCCAGCAAGCGCTTCAACGGTGCCGACAAGGCTTCGTAAGCCGCGATGCCACTGGCCCACAACGTATCGCCGCCAAATGCCGGCAGCAGTTTGGCGCTGAGCACCGCGCCCATGGCGGGCGTTGGGAGAAAGGTCACGTCGGTGTGCCACACGGCGTTGTCACGGACGTCGGTGACGGCGGTGTCGAGCACCAATACTTCGGGCTGCTCCGGCACGTTGGGGTAGATGGGGTGAATGTGCAGGTCGCCAAAATACCCGGCGAAGCGTGCCTGCTGTGGCGGTTCGATCGGCTGGTCCCGGAAGAACAGCACCTGATAGTCGAGCAGCGCCTGCTCAAGGGTGTCGCGATCTGCCTGGCTCAGGGGCTGGCTGATAGCGATCCCATCGATCTGCGCGCCAAGGGCTGTGCTCAAAGGCGTAATGGTCGGGCGATTCATCGCAATGCTCTCGGTCTGGGGCGCCGAATGGTCGGCGTGGTCATTGGCTATCAATGGGCCTGGCCGTGCCACGGCACCAGCTTGCGTTGCAGGGCGCGCAGGCCCATTTCCATGGCGAAGGCGATCAGTGCGATCACCAGGATCCCCAGCACCACCACATCGGTCACCAGAAACTGTGCCGCTGACTGGACCATGAACCCAAGGCCGCTGGTGGCGGCGATCAGCTCGGCGGCCACCAGCGTCGACCAACCCACGCCCAGGCCAATGCGAATGCCGGTGAGGATGTCCGGCAAGGCACTGGGCACGATCACGTGGCGAATCAACTGGGCCCGCGTGGCGCCCAACGATTGCGCAGCGCGTAGCTTGGCCCGGTCGACAGTGCGCACACCGGTGGCGGTGGCAATGGCAATCGGGGCGAAGATCGCCAGGTAAATCAGCAGCACCTTCGACAACTCGCCGATGCCGCACCAGATCACGATCAACGGCAGGTACGCCAGCGGTGGAATTGGTCGGTAGAACTCGATCAACGGATCGAGCACGCCGCGAGCGATACGGTTGGCGCCAATGGCGATGCCCACCGGCACCGCCGTCAGCACCGCGAACAACAGGCCCAGGCCGATGCGTTCAAGGCTGGCGGCCAAATGTTGCCAGAGGGTCGAATCCATGTAGCCGCTGGTCGCCAGCAACCAACCTTTTTGCAGCACGGCGGCGGGCGAGGGCAGGAACAGCGGTTCGATCAGGTCACTGGCGGTGACGGCCCACCAAACCGCCAGCAGCGCGATCAGGGTCAAGCCGCTGATCCAGCGCGTACTCAGGCTTGGCCTTAAGCCGCCGGCCGGGTGCTTGCGCGTCGTTTCACTGATCACGGCTGGAATTTCGTAACTGCTCATGCGCGCTCCTGTGGCCGAGTGGCGCTGCGTTGGGAGAACACCTTGGCGAGCACATGCTCGCGGGTTTCGATAAAGCGCGGGTCGGATTTGATCGAGCGCGCCGATTCCCCGGCCCCGTAGCGCTGGCCGAAATCCAGGCTCAGGCGTTCGACGATCTGCCCTGGGTTCGGTGCCAACAGAATCAAGTCAGTGGCAAGGAATACGGCTTCTTCAATGTCATGGGTGATCAGAAACACCGGCTTGGCGGTGCGCTGCCAGACCTGCAGCAACAGTTCCTGCATCTGCTCGCGGGTAAAGGCGTCCAGGGCACCGAAAGGCTCGTCCATCAACAATACGCGCGGGTCGGCTGCCAGCGCTCGGGCCAGGCCGACGCGTTGTTTCTGGCCGCCGGAGAGCTGCCAGACACGGCGTTGCTCGAAACCGGCCAGGTCCACCAGGGTGAGCATTTCCCGGGCCCGGGCTTCGCGCTTTTGCTTGCCGACCCCAGCCAGTTCCAGGCCGAACCCAACGTTTGCCAGCACGTCCTGCCAAGGCAGCAGCGCATCGTCCTGGAACACCACGCCGCGTTCGGCGCTCGGTCCCTTGACCGGTACGCCGTCGAGGGTGATCTGCCCGGCGCTGGGTTCGACGAACCCGGCGATCAGGTTCAACAGCGATGTCTTGCCACTGCCGGATGGGCCGAGGGCAACCAGCAGTTGCTGGGGCCCCAGGGTCAGGGAAATGTCCGCCAGCACGGGGTCCGCCGCGCCGGGGTACTGTGCGCTGATGCGCTCCAGCTGTAGCAAGGCCATCGCGTGTCTCCCTTTTTCCGCTTAACGAGTGATGTACTTGGCGCTGACGTACGGCGCGTAGTCCGGCAGCACGGCTTCGACCTTGCCTTGCTCTTTCAAGAAGGCCGCCGTGTCGGTGATGGCTTGGGTGGTCGGTGCGCCGAGGCTCACGACCTGATCGGCCGCCAGGGGAAAGACGTTGCCTTGCAGCAATAGCGGGATGTCGCTGGCCTTGGCGCCGGAAAGCTTCACCAGTTTGTCGACGTTGGACGCATCGGCCAGCCAGGCTTGTGGGTCCTTGCGGTACTGGGCGTAGGCCTCCAGGGTCACTTTGGCGAAGGCTGTGACAATTTCAGGGTGCTTCTGGGCGAAGTCCTTGCGCACGATCCAGGCGTCGAAGGTCGGGGCGCCGAACTTGGCCAGCTCTGCGGAGGTGATCAGCACCTTGCCGTTTTCCTTGGCCACGCCCAGGGCCGGGTCCCAGACGTAGGTGGCGTCGATGTCGCCGCGCTTCCAAGCGGCGATGATGGCCGGTGGCGCCAGGTTGAGGATGGTGACTTTCGACGGGTCGATGTTCCAGTGCTTCAACGCGGCGAGCAGGCTGTAATGGCCGGTGGAGACGAACGGCACGGCGATCTTCTTGCCGATCAGGTCCTGCGGGGAGTTGATACCCGAACCGTCACGAACCACCAAGGCTTCGGCGGCGCCGATCTGGGTGGCGATGAGGAAGGTTTCCACCGGGACCTTGCGGGTGATGGCTGCGGTCAGCGGGCTGGAACCGAGGTAGCCGATCTGCACGTCGCCCGAGGCGATGGCGGTGATGACATCGGCGCCGTTGTCGAACTTGCGCCAATCGATCTTGGCTTGGGTGGCTTTTTCATAGGCGCCATCGGCCTGGGCGACTTTTGCCGGGTCGACGGTGGTCTGGTAGGCGACGGTCAGCTCGGCCGCCTGGGCAAAAAAGCTCGTTGCAGCCAGGGAGGCGGCCGCGAGAAAGCGAAGGGGGAAACTCAAAGACATGGGAAAGCTCCTCAACAGGCCGCCGGATGTTCGGCGTTGGAGGAGACTAAATGATCTAAGAACTCAGAAATAAATAACTTTTTCGCATGAGCTTATTTGCGAAAAAATCTATCGAAAGCGGCTCGGACCCCTTGTGGCGAGTGCGCTTGCTCCCGCTGGACTGCGCAGCAGGTCCCCTTTTACGGTGGCTGCGCAGCGGAGCGGGAGCAAGCGCACTCGCCACAAACGTGTCCTCGTCAAAAAGAGGTCAGTTGCTGATCGCCAGGATGCTCGCCTGATACGAACCCACGAACACGTCGAAATCTCCCACCTCGTTCTGCTCCAGTTCAGTTTGCTGAACCAGGGATTCACGGGCGGTTTCCTCGAAGGCCGTCTGCTCCTGGGCAGGCAAAGGTTCGGCGCGGAAGAACTCAGCGTGGACCTTGCTTTGGCGCAAGGAGAACTGGGCAAAGCTTTCCTGATGTTCGGCCATGGCGGCCAGCACCTGGGCGGAAGGCGTCAGGGAAGGGTCGCGGACTTTCGCCAATTGCGCATCCAACGCCTGGCGGTGGGCATCGCCACCATGGCTCTGGTCGAGCAGCGAGGCCAAGGGTGCGATTTTTTCCAGCAATTCGACGGCCCAGGCCTGCATGTCCACCGATTGACCCTGGCGCTGCAATTGCAGGCCCGGCTTGCGGCCTTCCTTGACCACGGTCAGGAAGTTGCTCGTGGCGTTGCCGCATTCGTTGTTTTCCAGCTGCGGGCTTTCGTTGAGGCCGCAATACAGCAGGAACGCATCGAGGAATCGCGACTCGGTGAGGTCGATGCCCATTGGCAGGAACGGGTTGATGTCCAGGCAACGCACTTCGACGTACTGGATACCCCGGGCCATCAAGGCCTGGATCGGCCGCTCGCCGGTGTAGGTCACGCGTTTGGGGCGGATGTTGGAGTAGTACTCGTTTTCGATCTGCAGGATGTTGGTGTTGAGCTGCACCCACTCGCCGTTCTGGTGGGTGCCGACTTCGACGTAGGGCGCATAGGGCGTCGCCACCGCTTTGCGCAGGCTGTCGGTGTAGCTCGCCAGGTCGTTGTAGCACGGCGTCAGGCCAGCCTGGGCGTTGCTCTGGTAACCCAGGTCGCTCATGCGCAGGCTGGTGGCGTAGGGCAGGTACAGGGTGTCCGGATCCAATTGTTCCAACTGGTGCGGACGACCTCGCAGGAAACCGGCGTCCAGGGCCGGCGAAGCACCGAACAGGTACATCAGCAACCAGCTGTAGCGGCGGAAGTTACGGATCAGCGCGATGTAGGCCGAAGACTGGAAGTCACGGTCGCTCACATCGACGGCTTCGTTCTGGCGCAGCAGCGGCCAGAGTTTTTCCGGCAGGGAAAAGTTGTAGTGGATCCCGGCAATGCATTGCATGGTCTTGCCGTAGCGCAGGGCCAGGCCTTTGCGGTAGACGTACTTGAGCCGACCGATATTAGACGTGCCGTAATACGCAATCGGGATGTCCTCTTCCGCCGGCAACGGGCACGGCATCGAGGGGCTCCACAAGTATTCGTCGCCGAGTTTGCTGTAGGCGAACCGGTGGATCTTGTCGAGGCTGCGCAGGGTATCGGCCGGGTCGGCCAGGGCCGGGGTGATGAACTCCAGCAGCGACTCGGAATAGTCGGTGGTGATCTGCTCGTTGGTCAGCGCCGAACCCAGGGCCTCGGGATGCGGGGTCTGCGCCAGGAGGCCGTCGCCGGTGACGCGCAGGCATTCACGCTCGATGCCGTGCAGGCATTGTTCGAGCAGGGAGAGGTTGGCGCGCTCGCCGAGCAGGGCCAGGCGGCGGTTTAAAAGGTCGCTCAAGTTGAATTCCTTCACGCGTCAGTCGCCCCAATATGGGGGTGGGCAAGACGGTCTACAAGGGTGAAGTTAAAACTGGCGTTTTCGCCTGGTTTTTGTGCGGCCAAAGGCCAGTCGCCGCCATTCTCTGTGGGAGCGAGCTTGCTCGCGATAGCGGTGGATCAGTAACGTTGATCTCGACTGATCTTCCGCTATCGCGAGCAAGCTCGCTCCCACCGGAAAGCCCGACACTGCATTCGTGCGTCGAAATTAACCCAAATCGATGACAGGGAGCTATAGGACAGCGAACGTGCCTTGCGCTTTTGCGACCAGTTTGTCGCCTTGCATCACCTCGGCCTCGACCACCAGGGTGCGCCGGCCCGGGTGGATGACCCGGGCGGTGCACAACACGTCGCCGTCGGACACGGCGCGAATGTAGTTGATCTTGCATTCGATGGTCGCGCTCTGCTGGTCAAAGCCATGGACACTGGAGCAGGCCAGTCCCATGGCGATGTCCACCAGGCTGAACAGCGCGCCGCCATGCAGCTTGCCGCCGCGATTGCGCAGCGGCGGCTCAAGGCCCAGGGCGACTTGCGCCACCCCGTCCCCAAGGCTGTGCAGACGGCAGCCGAGCAGCTTGAAAAACGCGCTCTCCACCAACCCGGCTGGCATGTCCATCAGCGTTTCTTCAACTGCTTGGCGTTGGCGAACAACGAGGCCATGGCGTTGTTCGTCGGGGCCGCGGTGGCGGTTTCCTTGCGCGGCGCGGTGTTTTGCGACTGGCGTGGCGTCGAGCCCGGACGCGCACCACGGGCGCCGTCGACTTTTTCGCCCGGCGTGTCGCTCATGCGCATCGACAGGCCGACGCGTTTGCGCGGGATGTCGACTTCCATGACCTTCACTTTCACCACATCACCGGCTTTCACCGCTTCGCGCGGGTCCTTGATGAACTTCTCGGACAAGGCGGAGATATGCACCAGGCCGTCCTGGTGCACGCCGATGTCGACGAAGGCACCGAAGTTGGTGACGTTGGTCACCACGCCTTCGAGGATCATGCCCGGCTGCAGGTCCTTGAGGTCTTCGACGCCGTCCTGGAACTCCGCGGTCTTGAACTCAGGGCGCGGGTCACGGCCTGGTTTCTCCAGTTCCTGGAGGATGTCGGTCACGGTCGGCAGGCCGAAGGTTTCGTCGGTGAACTTCTTCGGATCCAGGCGCTTGAGGAACCCGGCGTCACCGATCAGCGAACGGATATCGCGGTCGGTCTGGGCGGCGATGCGTTGCACCAGCGGGTAGGCCTCGGGGTGGACGGCCGAGGAGTCCAGCGGGTTGTCGCCGTTCATGACCCGCAGGAAACCGGCGGCCTGCTCAAAGGTTTTTTCACCCAGGCGCGGGACTTTCTTCAACGCGGCGCGGGTCTTGAACGCGCCGTGTTCGTCACGGTGGGTGACGATGTTCTGCGCCAGGGTGGCGTTCAGACCGGAGATACGCGCCAACAGCGCCACCGAAGCGGTGTTCACGTCCACGCCCACGGCGTTCACGCAATCTTCCACCACGGCATCCAGCCCACGGGCCAGCTTCAACTGGGAAACGTCGTGCTGGTACTGGCCGACACCGATGGATTTCGGGTCGATCTTCACCAGTTCCGCCAGTGGATCCTGCAGGCGACGGGCGATGGACACGGCGCCACGGATCGACACGTCCAGGTCGGGGAATTCCTTGGAGGCCAGTTCCGATGCCGAATAAACGGAAGCGCCGGCCTCGGAGACCATGACCTTGGTCATCTTCATGGCTGGGTATTTCTTGATCAGCTCGGCGGCCAGCTTGTCGGTCTCGCGACTGGCGGTGCCGTTGCCGATGGCGATCAGGTCCACCGAATGCTTGGCGCACAGGGCGGCGAGCACGGCGAGGGTCTGGTCCCACTTGTTGTGCGGCACGTGCGGGTAGACCGTGGCGTGGTCCAGCAGCTTGCCGGTGGAATCCACCACCGCCACCTTGCAACCGGTGCGCAGGCCCGGGTCCAGGCCCAGGGTGGCACGTGGGCCGGCCGGTGCGGCCAACAGCAGGTCGTGCAGGTTGTGGGCGAAGACGTTGATCGCCTCGGTTTCTGCGTTATCGCGCAACTCGCCCAGCAAGTCGGTTTCCAGGTGGGTGTAGAGCTTGACCTTCCAGGTCCAGCGCACCACCTCGGCCAACCATTTGTCGGCGGCGCGATTCTGGTTCTGGATGCCGAACTGCTGGCCGATCATCCCTTCGCACGGGTGCATGGTGCCGGGCAATTCTTCACCGACCTTCAGGGCGGAACTGAGAATGCCTTCGTTGCGACCACGGAAAATCGCCAGTGCGCGGTGGGACGGCATGCTCTTGAGCGGTTCGTCGTGTTCGAAGTAGTCGCGGAACTTCGCGCCTTCCTCTTCCTTGCCGGCGATCACCCGGGCGCTGAGGGTGGCTTCCTGCTTGAGGTAGCTACGCAGTTTTTCCAGCAGGTTGGCGTCTTCGGCGAAGCGCTCCATGAGGATGTACTTGGCGCCTTCCAGCGCCGCTTTTACGTCCGCCACGCCTTTTTCGGCATCGACGAAGCGTGCGGCTTCGGCTTCCGGGGCCAGGGTCGGGTCGTTGAACAAGCCGTCGGCCAGCTCGCCGAGGCCGGCTTCCAGGGCGATCTGGCCCTTGGTGCGGCGTTTTTGCTTGTAGGGCAGGTACAAGTCTTCGAGGCGGGTCTTGGTGTCGGCCAGCTTGATGTCGCGCTCAAGTTGCGGGGTCAGCTTGCCCTGCTCCTGGATGCTGGCCAGGATGCTGATGCGCCGTTCGTCGAGTTCTCGCAGGTAGCGCAGGCGCTCTTCCAGATGACGCAGCTGAATGTCATCGAGGCTGCCGGTCACTTCCTTCCGGTAACGGGCGATGAAAGGCACCGTGGAGCCTTCATCGAGTAGCGCGACGGCCGCTTCGACCTGTTGCGGGCGTACGCCGAGTTCCTCGGCGATGCGGCTGTTGATGCTGTCCATAAAACCACCTGACAAATTGTGAAATCAGGCTCGCCACCGCAGAAGCAGGGCTCGGCGAGACTGGTTGAGCGGCCTGGCACGCGCCGCTGCCTGGGTCAAAAGGCTGCCTGTTGACCCGCGAAATTCAAAAAGTGCTGCCTGGCCAAGGGGAAAAAAATGGCACGCCGCCTGGTCCATGAACTGAGTCACGATCCGGCATCCCTGGCACAAAGGGCGGCGCATTATAACCAGCGTTCCGTCCTGAGGGGGGGACATGGTCTGTAGGCTTGATACCCGGATTTGTGGTCATAGAGGAAAAATCTGCTAACAATGCACACGGTGCGTATAACGGCAGCTAGGCCATAATGCGCGCCGAGATCAAAGGAGCTTCCTATGAGCAGCACTGCACAAACTGCTGAAGGCGAAAAAATTCTTATTGTTGACGACGATCCGGGGCTGAGCAGCTTGCTGGAACGCTTTTTCGTCAGCAAGGGCTACCGCGCCCGCACCGTACCGAACACCGAGCAAATGGATCGACTGCTGGCCCGTGAAGTTTTCAACCTGGTGGTGCTCGACCTGATGCTGCCCGGTGAAGACGGCCTGACAGCCTGCCGCCGCCTGCGCGGCGCCAACAATCAGATCCCGATCATCATGCTCACCGCCAAGGGCGACGAGCTGAGCCGTATCAAGGGCCTGGAGCTGGGCGCCGACGATTACCTGGCCAAGCCGTTCAACCCCGACGAGCTGATGGCCCGCGTCAAGGCGGTGCTGCGTCGTCAGTCGGCGCCGGTACCTGGCGCGCCGGGCAGCGAAGATGAAAGCGTCACCTTCGGCGACTATGAGCTGTCCCTGGCCACTCGTGAGCTCAAGCGCGGCGATGAGGTCCACATGCTCACCACGGGTGAGTTTGCCGTGCTCAAGGCCCTGGTGATGAACGCCCGCCAGCCGCTGACCCGCGACAAACTGATGAACCTGGCCCGTGGTCGTGAATGGGATGCGCTGGAGCGCTCCATTGACGTGCAGATTTCCCGTCTGCGCCGGATGATCGAACCCGATCCTTCCAAGCCGCGGTATATCCAGACCGTCTGGGGCGTGGGTTATGTGTTCGTACCGGATGGCGCCGCCAGCAAGTGATCGGCGATTTGTAGGAGCGGGTGGCCTGGCCGGTTGAAATGTCTTCTTCCAGGCGACTCGCGGTCTGTCAGTGTGCGAGCATCGCTCGCTCCTGCAAGTGTGTAGCGGTTATTCATGAAAACCCCCGTTTGGTTCCCCAGAGTTTCTTCTCCCGCACCCTCTGGCTGGTGCTGATCGTCGTGCTCTTCTCCAAGGCACTGACGCTGGTGTACCTGCTGATGAACGAAGACGTTCTGGTGGATCGGCAGTACAGTCACGGCGTTGCCTTGACCCTGCGGGCCTATTGGGCGGCGGACGAAACCAACCGCGCGAAAATTGCCGAGGCGGCGACGCTGATCCGCGTTGTCGGTGCCGGCGTGCCGGAGGGCGAGCAGCACTGGCCCTACAGCGAGATCTATCAACGCCAGATGCAGGCCGAACTGGGCGCCGATACCGAGGTGCGATTGCGCATGCACTCGCCGCCGGCGCTGTGGGTGCGGGCCCCGAGCCTGGGGGATGGCTGGCTGAAAGTGCCGTTGTACCCGCATCCGCTGCGTGGCCAGAAAATCTGGAACGTGCTCGGCTGGTTCCTGGCCATCGGCCTGCTGTCGACGGCGTCGGCGTGGATCTTCGTCAGCCAGCTCAACCAACCGTTGAAGCGCCTGGTCTACGCTGCCCGCCAACTGGGCCAGGGGCGCAGCGTGCGGCTGCCCATCAGCGATACGCCCAGCGAAATGACCGAGGTCTACCGTGCCTTCAACCAGATGGCCGAGGATGTCGAACAGGCCGGGCGCGAGCGTGAGTTGATGCTCGCTGGCGTCTCCCATGACCTGCGCACGCCGCTGACCCGGCTACGGTTGTCGCTGGAATTGATGGGCGAGCACACCGACCTGACTGACGATATGGTCCGCGACATCGAGGACATGGACGCGATTCTCGACCAGTTCCTGGCGTTCATTCGCGACGGTCGTGACGAGTCTGTGGAAGAGGTGGACCTCAGTGAACTGGTGCGGGAGGTGGCCGCGCCCTATAACCAGAACGATGAGAAAGTGCACCTGCGCCTGGAGCCGATACAGCCGTTCCCGTTGCGTCGCGTGTCGATGAAGCGTTTGCTGAACAACCTGATCGGCAATGCGCTGAACCACGCTGGCACCGGCGTCGAAGTCGCGGCCTATGTCTCCGGTGATACCAGTGCGCCTTACGTGGTGCTGAGTGTCATGGACCGTGGCGCCGGCATCGATCCCTCTGAGCTGGAAGCCATTTTCAACCCGTTCACTCGCGGTGATCGCGCCCGGGGTGGGAAGGGCACGGGGCTGGGCCTGGCCATCGTCAAGCGCATCGCCTCGATGCACGGCGGCAACGTCGAGCTGCGTAACCGCGTCGGTGGTGGGCTGGAAGCTCGGGTGCGGTTGCCATTGGGCTTGATGCTGCCGCGGGATGCGGTGTAGCGGTCTCTCTCAAGATAAGACAGAGAACTTTGCTTTCTGGGAGCCGAGCTTGCTCGCGATGGCGGTGGATCAGTAAAGTTGATCTTGACTGACACACCGCCATCGCGAGCAAGCTCGGCTCCCACAAAGGCTAGCTCCCATATGGGGTGGTCTGAGTTAGCCCTTGCCTTTGGTCCGGGTCATGTTCGGCCCGCCATTCTTTTCCAGGTGCTCGATGATGATCCCCGCCACGTTCTTGCTGGTGGTGGTCTCGATTCCTTCCAGGCCTGGCGAGGAATTCACCTCCATCACCAGTGGCCCGTGATTGGAGCGCAGGATGTCCACGCCCGCCACGGCCAGGCCCATGACTTTTGCCGCGCGCAGGGCGGTCATGCGCTCTTCCGGGGTGATCTTGATCAGGCTGGCGCTCCCGCCGCGATGCAGGTTGGAGCGGAACTCCCCGGGCTTGGCCTGGCGCTTCATCGAGGCAATCACTTTGTCGCCGACCACGAAGCAGCGAATGTCCGCGCCACCGGCTTCCTTGATGTACTCCTGGACCATGATGTTCTGCTTCAGGCCCATGAACGCCTCGATCACCGATTCCGCTGCCGTTGCGGTTTCACACAAGACCACGCCGATGCCCTGGGTGCCTTCCAGCACCTTGATCACCAGCGGTGCGCCGTTGACCATCGCAATCAGGTCGGGAATGTCGTCGGGGGAGTGGGCAAAACCGGTGACCGGCAGGCCGATCCCGCGCCGTGACAGCAACTGCAGCGAGCGCAGCTTGTCCCGGGAGCGGGCAATGGCCACCGACTCGTTGAGGGGAAACACCCCCATCATTTCGAACTGGCGCAACACGGCGCAGCCATAGAACGTCACCGATGCGCCGATGCGCGGGATCACCGCATCGAACCCTTCCAGCGGCTTGCCACGGTAATGGATCTGCGGCTTGTGGCTGGCAATGTTCATGTAGGCGCGCAGGGTATCGATCACCACCATTTCATGGCCTCGTTCGGTCCCGGCTTCAACCAGGCGACGAGTGGAATACAGACGCGGATTACGCGACAGCACAGCGATCTTCATGCAACACCTGTGGCAGAGGTAGTGGACACCGGGAATGCCGGCTTGTCTTGAACATATTTGGTACCTGGATTGACCACCAGTTGGCCGTCGATCAAGGCTTTGGAACCGAGTAAAAGGCGATATCGCATGGATTTGCGGCAGGCAAGGGTGAACTCGACCCGCCAGACCCGGTCACCCAGCGCCAGCGTGGTGCTGATCACGTAGCGGACCTGAGCGTGGCCGTTGGAACTCTTTATGGTCTTGCGGGCCACCAGTGGCGCTTCGCAGCGGCGATGGCGCAACTGCACCACCGTGCCGAGGTGCGCCGTGAAGCGCACCCACTTTTCGCCATCGCGCTCGAACGGCTCGATGTCGGTGGCATGCAGGCTGGAGGTGCTGGCGCCGGTGTCGATTTTTGCCCGCAGGCCCACGACTCCCAGATCCGGGAGCGCCACCCACTCGCGCAGACCGACAACGGTCAAATGGTCAAAAGTCTTCAATAAAAAAACCTGCGATCAGTACATCGGATCGTGGACTCCGCGAATCGCGGTATTCACGCAGAATAATCACAAAATGGCGACAGTTATCTACGCACTTGTTTGTGCTTGTAACCGATTCCGAGCCAAGCCATGGGTGTGGAGACGGTTTGGCGGGCATTCTATCTGTCGGGCCGGATTCGTGCGCTCGACAAAAACGGTAGTACAGTTCCGGCTATTGGCAGAAAAGAGGAATGGCAGTGGCACAAAAAAAGGAAGAGGACGACAAGGTCCGTCTCGATAAATGGTTGTGGGCGGCGCGATTCTACAAGACGCGGGCCCTGGCCAAGACCGCCATCGAAAGCGGCAAGGTTCATCACCGGGGAGAACGTTGCAAGCCGGGCAAGGAACCACGCGTTGGCGATGAATTTGTCATCCGCACCGGCTTCGATGAAAAGACCGTGGTGGTCGAAGCCTTGTCGATCGTGCGTCGCGGTGCGCCTGAAGCGCAGGCGCTGTATCGCGAAACCGAAGCCAGCATCGCCAAGCGTGAAACCGCCGCCGCGCAACGCAAGGCCGGCGCCCTGGGGGTCAGCACCGACGGCAAGCCGAGCAAGAAACAGCGCCGGGACCTGTTCAAGTTTCGTGGTGGCAATAGCGAATAGACATGCAGGCTGGCGATTGTGGCGAGGGGATTTATCTCCGCTGGGCTGCGCAGCGGCCCCCAAATAAACACGCGACAGATCTGACGCGGCGTGCAAAGTTCAGGGCCTGCTGCGCAGTCCAGCGGGGATAAATCCCCTCGCCACAGGTTCTCGGGAAGATAGGCGGTGCATCTCCTTCCCGTCAGGCCAGCCCAAGCCTTGCTTGGAACCCACCCTGAATGCCCATAAAATGCCTGCCATCATTTGTCATCACCTCAGATACCAGACCCTATGACTGATTTACCGGATACCGACTACACCCAACGTTTCATCTTCGATGACAGCGACGCCCGTGGCGAGCTGGTGGCGTTGGAGCGTAGCTACGCCGAAGTCCTCGCCAAACACGCCTATCCGGAGCCGGTCGCACAGCTGCTCGGCGAGCTGATGGCGGCTGCGGCGTTGTTGGTGGGCACCTTGAAGTTCGATGGCTTGCTGATTCTCCAGGCGCGCTCCGAAGGTCCGGTGCCGCTGCTGATGATCGAGTGCTCCAGCGAACGTGAGATCCGTGGCCTGGCCCGTTATCACGCCGAGCAGATCGCGCCCGACGCGACCCTGGCCGACATGATGCCCAATGGCGTACTGGCCCTGACGGTCGATCCGACCCAGGGCAAGCGCTACCAGGGCATCGTCGATCTCGATGGCGCGACCCTGGCCGAATGCTTCACCAATTACTTCGTCATGTCCCAGCAGACCAATACCCGTTTCTGGCTCTACGCCGACGGGCGGCGTGCGCGCGGTTTGCTGCTGCAACAACTGCCCGCCGATCGCCTGCGCGACCCGGAGGAGCGTGACGCCAGTTGGCAGCACATCACCGCTCTGGCCAGCACCTTGAGCGCCGATGAGCTGCTGAGCCTGGACAACGAAACCGTGCTGCATCGCCTCTATCACGAGGAGCAGGTACGTTTGTTCGACGGACAGCCGTTGCGCTTCCAATGCAGTTGCTCTCGTGAACGTTCCGGCAATGCGCTGGTCAGTCTGGGTCTGGAAGATGCGCAGCAACTGGTGATCGAGCATGGCGGCGCCATCGAGGTCGATTGCCAGTTTTGCAACGAGCGCTACCTGTTCGATGCGGCGGACATCGCCCAATTGTTCGCCGGTGCGGGTGTCGACACACCGTCAGATACTCGTCACTAAAACGGTTCAGCGCAGGTAAATCTCCTGGCAAACGCCGGATTTACGCCGTACTGACGGGAGGGCCCTACTCTTTTTGGGGTTTTCTGGCATAATCCGGCCCACTTTTTTCGGGTAGTAGTGCGCGACTTCCTACTACAAAACGTTTGGAGCACTCGGCCACGGGCCGACGGGGAATCTCATGACGCAAGCCAATAACGCCGTGTACACCGATCTGAGTGTCGATGATCTGGTCAAAGAAGCCCTGAATCGCGGTGAAGGCGAGCTTGCCGATACTGGCGCGCTGGTTGTTCGTACCGGTCATCGTACCGGTCGCTCGCCAGTCGACCGTTTCATCGTAGAAGAGCCAACCACCCAGGACGCCATCGCCTGGGGCCCGATCAACCGCAAGTTCCCGGCCGACAAGTTCGATGCCCTGTGGAGCCGCGTCGAAGCCTACCTGGGCGAGCGCGAGCGTTTTGTATCCCATGTGCATGTAGGCTCCGATCCTGCGCACTACCTGCCAGTCAAGATGACCACCGAGACCGCGTGGCACAACCTGTTCGGCCGTTGCCTGTTCATCAACCCCGAGCAGTACAACGCCGGTGGCAAGGATGAATGGCAGATCCTCAACGCGCCGAACTTCGTCTGCGAGCCTGAGCGCGACGGCACCAACTCCGACGGCACCGTGATCATCAACTTCGCGGCCAAGAAAGTGCTGATCGCCGGCATGCGTTATGCCGGTGAAATGAAGAAAGCCCTGTTCTCCGTGCAGAACTTCCTGCTGCCGGCTGTTGACGTGCTGCCGATGCACTGCGCCGCGAACATGGGCGAAGAGGGTGATGTGACCCTGTTCTTCGGCCTGTCGGGCACCGGCAAGACCACCCTGTCCGCCGACGAAAGCCGTTACCTGATCGGTGACGACGAGCACGGCTGGGGCGTGGGCGTGGTCTTCAACATCGAAGGCGGCTGCTATGCCAAGTGCATCGACCTGTCCGAGAAGAACGAGCCAGTTATCTGGAAAGCCATCCAACACGGCGCCGTACTGGAGAACGTTGTCCTCGACCCGGTCACCAAGAAAGCCGACTATGCCGACGACAGCCTGACCCAGAACAGCCGCGCCGCCTACCCGCGTGAACTGATCGAAAAACGCGCACCGAAAAACCTCGGTGGCGAGCCAAACGCCGTAATCTTCCTGACCTGCGACCTGACCGGCGTACTGCCGCCGGTGTCGATCCTCAGCGAAGAGCAAGCCGCCTACCACTTCCTGTCCGGCTACACCGCACTGGTGGGCTCGACTGAAATGGGTTCGGGCAGCGGCATCAAGTCGACCTTCTCCACCTGCTTTGGCGCGCCGTTCTTCCCGCGTCCGGCCGGCGAATACGCGGAACTGCTGATCAAGCGCATCCGTGGTTTCGGCTCCAAGGTCTACCTGGTCAACACTGGCTGGACCGGCGGCGGCTATGGCGTTGGCAAGCGCTTCAATATCCCGACCACCCGTGCGGTGATCGCGGCGATCCAGAGCGGCGCGCTGATCGGTGCTGAAACCGAACACCTGGACATCATCAACCTGGACGTGCCGCTGGCTGTTCCAGGCGTTGAGACGGTTCTGTTGAATCCACGTAACACCTGGGCCGACAAAGCTGCGTACGACGAAGCTGCCAAGGCGTTGGCCGGATTGTTCACCGAGAACTTCAAGAAGTTCGACGTGAGCGATGCGATCAAGGCGGCGGGGCCGCAGTTGTAAGATTCAGTTCGGCAATGAAAAAACCGCCCTGATCAGGGCGGTTTTTTTGTGGGCGACGGAATTTGGCCATCCATAGGTGCCTGGGCGCATCGGTGAAACGGGCGTTTGGCCGGGCTCCCCTGAGTGATCCACCGGGCAGCTGTATTGAGCCGAATAAGTGAAATGGCTGCGATCTGCGATAGGCGTGATTACAAGGGGCGTTGAGCCGATAACTGCCAATATCTCATCTTAAATCGTCATAAACAGCCAGAATAATGCCACTTGCTGCATCAGCTGGCCCCTTCCGCTGCCTGAGTGTCCCATCGTTGTGCCTTGATGGCCTTGTAGAGCATGCCGATGGTCAGCGGCATCTTGTTGCCACGGCCCTTGGCCCTGCGTTTTTGGAACACATCAAAGCCTTCCGGCTGGAAGTATTGGTAAGCGTCGTAGTCGACGAGGTCGATGGCGAACCGCTCCTCCAAGGTTTCCATCAGATGCCGAGCGTCTGCGCCATCGCAGCCCAGGTCGAGATTGATCGCCGTTTCCAAGCGAATGGTCTTGCGCTCGGGTATGCCGATTTCTTCGTGAAGCAGTTCCATGAGTTGACGCATGAGCTGGTCGTCGGGGAAGTCTGGTGCGAGGTGCATGGTGAAGTGTCCGGGCTGATCAGGTGAGTCCGTAGGGATGAAAGTTCAGGGCGAAATCGTTACTCATTGGAAAAAGAACAACGGTCTCTTGAAGCATAGGCAATGAAGGGTTCAAGCAGGTCGCTGGAAGCGCGGATTCGTTGGGCGTCGGCGTCACAAAGGTCGTGGCGGTTGGCCCCGGTATCGATCGATGGACGGATTTTCTGTGTGCATTTGAGCCCTCTCCAGTACGATTTTCAATCGCGCCGCACACTATAGAGCGCGCACCTTAACCTGCAAGTGGGGTGGGACGAGGCGTCAACGTGCCTCGATTTGTATCTCCTCGTGGCGAAGCAAAAGGGCGCTGAGGCTGTATCATCCGGTATCGTTTTTACCCCGACCTTTTCTCGACGCGCTGCGCTGTCCCGCTAGGCTTTGGGCATCGCAGCAGTCAAAGGAGCGACCGCGCATGCACAGCACCCTGGAACAGGTTTTCGGTTATCCACAGTTTCGCCCCGGTCAGGAAACCGCCGTCAGCGCGGTACTTGCCGGCCGGTCGGCGGCGGCCATTTTTCCCACCGGTTCTGGCAAGTCCTTGTGTTATCAGTTGCCGGCCCTGTTGTTGCCGCACCTGACCCTGGTGGTCTCGCCACTGCTGGCGCTGATGCAGGACCAGTTGGCGTTCCTGCAGCGTCACGGCATCGCGTCGGCCAGTATCGATTCGGCTCAGAGCCGTGACGAAGCCAACGACGCCATGGCACGGGCCCGGTCGGGTGAGTTGAAGATTCTGATGATTTCAGTGGAACGGTTGAAAAACGAGCGCTTTCGCAATTTCCTGCAGCAGGTGCCGATCTCGTTGTTGGTGGTGGACGAGGCGCACTGCATTTCGGAATGGGGCCATAACTTCCGCCCTGACTATCTCAAGCTTCCCGACTATCAACATCAGTTCAACATTCCCCAAGTGTTGTTGCTGACGGCCACAGCAACACCCAAGGTCATTGCCGACATGCAGGCAAAGTTCGCCATCGCCGCCGAGGATGTGGTGACGACCGGTTTCTACCGGCCCAACCTCAATTTGCTGGTCGAACCCGTGCGCGGTGCGGATAAGCGAGCGCGGCTGGTGCAATGGTTGGGCGAACGTCCCGGGCAACCGAGCATCGTCTACGTCACCTTGCAGCGAACCGCCGAGCAGATCGCCGAGCACCTGAGTCGCAACGGTATCGGGGCCGAGGCCTATCACGCCGGTTTGCCCCACGAACAACGCGAAGCCATCCAGCGGCGGTTCATGGGCGGGCAGTCCAATTGCATTGTCGCGACCATCGCTTTCGGCATGGGCATCGACAAGAGCGACATCCGCAACGTGGTGCATTTCGACCTGCCCAAGTCCATCGAAAACTACAGCCAGGAGATCGGCCGGGCCGGCCGGGACGGGCAGCCGTCTGATTGCCTGGTGCTGGCCAACCGCGACAGCCTCAACGTGTTGGAAAACTTTGTGTACGGTGATACGCCCGAACTGGAGGGCATTCGTTGCGTGCTCGACGAACTGAAGGCCGCCGCCTCCGATGGACAATGGGAGTTCTTTCTGGGCCCGCTGGCGGACCAGAGCAACATCCGGCAACTGCCGCTCAAGACGTTGTTGGTCCAGTTGGAGCTGCGCCGGTTGATCGCACCGCGTTATGCCTATTTCGCGGAATATCGCTTCAAGTTCCTGACTGAACCCGATGAGCTGCTGGAGCGCTTCGAAGGCGAGCGAAGGGACTTCGTCTCGGCCATCATCCAGACTTCCAACCGAGCCCGGACCTGGGCCACGGTGAATTTCGACGGGATGTACCAGCAGTATCACGCTGAGCGCAATCGCGTGGTCAAGGCGCTGGATTATTTCCAGGAGA
Organism: Pseudomonas sp. St316; assembly: GCF_018325905.1. NCBI lineage: Bacteria > Pseudomonadati > Pseudomonadota > Gammaproteobacteria > Pseudomonadales > Pseudomonadaceae > Pseudomonas > Pseudomonas sp. St316. Next base: position 414,440 of record NZ_AP021901.1, read on the forward strand.
AGGGCTGGATCGAGCTGCAAAGCAAGCAGATGACCGAGGTTTACAGCGTGCTGGAGACGAACCTGGATGTGCAGGTCTTGAGCGCTGAGCTACACGCCTATTTCACCCGGCACGAGCACGGTGAAATCGCGCGGATCCACGCCATGCTCGAATTGTTCGCCACCGACCGTTGCCTGGGTTATCGCTTGGCGCAGTATTTTGGCGACGACAATGCGCCGCATCAGTGCGGTCATTGCTCGGTGTGCCATGGCCATGTCGCTCACCTGCCACAACCCCCTTCGTTGCCGGCACTTGTGGATAAAAGCTTCGAGGCTCTGTGTGGTGATTTTATCCACAAGCACGAGCAGCACACCGGCAATGCGCCCTCTGCAGAGCGGTTGACCCGGTTTCTGTGTGGGATCAGCGTGCCGCTGTTCACTCGTTTGAAGGCGCGCAAGATCCTGGGGTATGCCGCACTGGAGGAATATCCGTACGCTGAAGTTCGCGATTGGACGCAAGCGCACCTGTGAGCTGCATCCATCCGCTGAATGCCCTTCATCACACGAATAAATTTCAAAAATATTCGGCGGCTGACTAAGGTGAAGGCTGTCCTCGGATCGCCAATAAGAGAGCCAACATGAGCCAGACACCTTTTGATATTCAGCGCGCCGCGGTGGTCGGTGCAGGCACCATGGGGCGGGGCATCGTGATGTGCCTGGCCAATGCCGGCGTGGCGGTGCAGTGGGTCGACAACAATCCGCAGATGCTCGAGCAGGCTCTGGTCGCTGTGGCCGAGACCTATGCCCACGGCGTGCGCCAGGGCCGTATCGACCAGGGTGAGGCCGATGCACGGATCGCCCGGGTGACAGGGGCGCAGGATTATGCGGCGATCCGCAATGTGGACCTGGTGATCGAAGCGGTTTACGAAAACCTCGAGCTCAAACAGAAAATCTTTCGTGAACTGGACGGCTTGCTCAAGCCCGAGGCTATCCTGGCGAGCAACACCTCGGCGCTGGACATCGATGCCATCGCCGCTGTCACCCACCGGCCAACCCAGGTCCTGGGCCTGCATTTCTTCAGCCCGGCGCACATCATGAAGTTGCTGGAAATCGTTCGCGGCGCACACACCTCCACAGCGGTGCTGGACGCGGCGTTGGTGCTGGGCAAGCGCATGGGCAAGGTCAGCGTTGTATCAGGCAACTGCCATGGCTTCATCGGCAACCGGATGCTTCATCCTTATGTGCTGGAAGCGCGCAAGATGCTGCTGGAGGGGGCATTGCCCCATCAGGTGGATGCGGCGTTGCAAGGCTTCGGCTTCGCCATGGGGCCGTTTCGCATGTACGACGTCGTGGGCATCGACCTGGAGTGGCGCGCCCGTGAGCTGGCGGGCAAGGGCCAGGATGCACCCGAGGTGCAGGTGGACAATCGTCTGTGCGAGCTGGGACGGTTCGGCCAGAAAAGCGGCAATGGGTACTATCACTACGAGCCGGGCAGTCGACAGGCCGAGCACGATGTCGAGGTCGATGCGCTGGTGCTACGGGTCAGTGAAGCGCTGGGTTTCCAGCGTCGCCTGATCGGCCCGGAGGAAATCCTTGAGCGTTGCTTGCTGGCGCTGGTCAACGAGGGGGCCAGGATCCTGCAGGAAGGCATTGCCGAGTCGGCCCACGATATCGATCTGGTCTACCTCAACGGCTACGGCTTCCCTGCGGACAAGGGCGGACCGATGGCCTGGGCCGACAGCCAGGGGCTGGAGAATATTCACGCACGCCTGCTGGCGCTCGAAACGAAGCAGGGCGACCAGTGGAAGCCCGCGCGCCTGGTCGGCGAACTGGCAGCACAGGGCAAGGGCTTTGCGAACCGATAGGCCGCCACCTTTGTAAACCAATGAACAACCATGAAGAGCACTTGATGCCGCAACGTAGCGAATACCCACACCTGCAGCCCATTACCACGCGCTGGCACGACAACGATGTGTACGGTCACGTCAACAACGTCACCTACTACAGCTTTTTCGATAGCGCCGTGAATACCTACCTGATCGAAGTCGGCGGCCTGGATATCCATGATGGAGAAGTGGTGGGATTCGTGGTGAGTTCGGCTTGCGACTACTTCGCCTCGATCGCCTTTCCAGACCGGATTGAAATCGGCCTGCGGGTCGGCAAGCTGGGCAGCAGTTCAGTGCAGTACGAGCTGGCGGTGTTCAAGGTGGGCGAGGAGGAGGCCTGCGCGGCGGGGCGTTTTGTTCACGTATTCGTGGACCGGGCGTCGAATCGGCCGGTGGCGATTGCGGATCGGCTACGTGGGGCTTTGGAACAGTTGGTGGTCTGAAACAAAAAATCGCAGCCTCCTGTCAGCTCTTCGAGCTGCCGGAGGCTGCGATCTTTAACGGTGGGTATCAGCCAACCGTTAGTCGCGGTAGTAGCGATGATGTTTTTTGCGATGCCCGTAGGCATGGCCACGACCTGGGTGGCCGTCACGGTAATAGCGACGGTCACCACGGCGATCGTCATAACGACGGTCATCGTCGTCGTCCTTGCCCATGTAGTTACCCAGAGCGCCACCAGCGCCACCGCCCGCTGCCGCACCGATCAGGCTACCGGTGCTGCCGCCGACGCTACGGCCGACCACGTTACCGCCGGCTGCGCCCAGTGCGCCGCCGATGGCTGCTTCGCCGCGACTGTGTTTGTCTGCACCGACTGCACTGCCGCCCGCGCCGCCCAGCGCTGCGCCGATAGTGGAGCCGGTGTTGCCGCCCAGGGACTGGCCGACGACCGAACCCAAAACCCCGCCCAATGCGCCGCCCACACCTGCTTCGGCAGTACCACCGGCGGAAGCGATGCCACTGGCCAGGCTAAGGGACAACAAGAGAATGGAGGAGAACTTCATAGAGGAGCCTCAAAGGGATGACGGCGCGATCCTGAGGCTCGCCTCGCTTGGTTACAATAGAAATCCGACGAGTAACACGACTTGTGCACAATTCTCTAAGTTATTGTTTTTAGGTGGGAACTTAAGGCGAATTGGCCGGTCTTTAGCTACTTCGGACAGGCCGTTTTCTATGGGAAACGGCCTTTTTTGTGGGCGTTCGAAAAATACGATTGTGAGTGCAAAGCTGTGTGGGAGCAAAGCTTGCTCGCGATACAGGCGACTCCATTTCTGAAAGACCGCACCGCTTTCATCGCGGGCAAGCCTTGCTCCCACACAACCTGATCTCCTAGCACGTTGTATCAGGCCGACTTGGCCAGGATCAGTCCGTTCTCGCTCGCGGCTTCCAGACGGATCGCGACGAATTTCGACGTTGGGGTGTGGCTGCCATCGCCCGTGCTTTCCAATGGCACCAGCGGGTTCACTTCAGGGTAGTAGGCCGCAGCCTGCCCGGCTGGAATGTCGAACGCCAGCAAGGTAAAGCCCTTGACCCGACGCTCGCGACCGTCATCCCAGAGCGAGACGATGTCGGCTTTCTGACCCGGCTTGAAGCCCAGGCGGATGATGTCCGCTTCGTTGGCGAACAACACGTCACGCTGGCCCTTGACGCCGCGATAGCGGTCATCCAGGCCATAGATGGTGGTGTTGTACTGATCGTGGGAGCGCATGGACTGCATGATCAGGTCGGGCAACTGGCCGGTGGCCCGGGTGCGTTCATGCACGAGGTCGGTCGGCAGCCTATTTGGCTTGAAGTTGGCGCGGCCCGACGGGGTGTTCCAGCGTCGCGAACCGGCGCTATTGCCCAGATAGAACCCACCGGGATTCTTCAGCTTCTCATTGAAGTTCTTGAAGCCGGGGACGGTGTCGGCGATCAGGTCGCGAATACGACCGTAGTCGGCCACCAGCCAGTTCCAGTCCACCGGGCGGCTACCCAGCGTGGCGGCGGCGATGCCGGCGATGATCCACGGTTCGGAGCGCATCAGGTTCGACAGCGGCTGCAACTGGCCCTTGGAGGCATGCACCATGCTGAAGGAGTCTTCCACGGTCACCGCTTGCGCGCCTTCGGTTTGCAGGTCGATGTCGGTGCGGCCCAGGCACGGCAAGATCAGCGCGTCCTTGCCGTGGGCCAGGTGGCTGCGATTGAGCTTGGTGCTGATCTGCACCGTCAGGTCGCAATTGGCCAAGGCCTGGAACGTGCGATGGCTGTCCGGCGTGGCTTGGGCAAAGTTGCCACCCAAGGCGATGAACACCTTCGCCTGGCCGTCGGCCATGGCGTGGATCGCCTCGACCACGTTGTGGCCGTTTTCCCGCGGGACCTTGAATTGGAAACGCCGCTCCAGCGCGTCGAGGAACGCCACCGGCGGACGCTCGTTGATGCCCATGGTCCGGTCACCCTGCACGTTGCTGTGGCCGCGAACCGGGCACAGGCCGGCGCCTGGACGACCGATGTTGCCACGCAGCATCATTACGTTGGCGATTTCCTGGATGGTCGCCACCGAATGACGGTGCTGGGTGATGCCCATCGCCCAGCACATGATCACGTTCTTGCTTTTGGCGTACATGCGCGCCGCTTGCTCGATTTCAACCAGGGTCAGGCCCGATTGCTCGACGATCTGTTCCCACGACGTATCGTCGACCGTCGCCAGGTAATCCAGCACGTTGGTGCTGTGCTCATTGAGGAAGGCGTGGTCGAACACCGCTGCCGCGCCGGTGTTCTGCGCGTCACGCTCCCATTGCAGCAGGAACTTCGCCATGCCGCGCAGTATCGCCATGTCGCCGCCCAGTGCGGGGCGGAAATAGGCGGTGTTGGTCGGCTTGTTGCCGTTGGTGAGCATTTCGATCGGGCTCTGCGGATGCTGGAAACGCTCCAGGCCGCGCTCCTTGAGCGGGTTGATGCAGATCACTTGGGCACCGCGTTTCACTGCCTCGCGCAGCGGCTCAAGCATCCGTGGGTGGTTGGTGCCAGGGTTCTGGCCCCAGACGAAAATCGCGTCGGCGTGCTCGAAGTCGTCGAAGGTCACGGTGCCTTTGCCCACGCCAACACTCTGGGCCAGCGCTACGCCGCTGGCTTCGTGGCACATGTTCGAGCAGTCGGGGAAGTTGTTGGTGCCGTAGGCGCGCACGAACAATTGATACAGGTAGGCCGCTTCGTTACTGGCCCGGCCCGACGTGTAGAACTCGGCCTGGTTGGGGCTGGACAGCCCTTGCAGGTGCTTGCCGACCAGGGCGAACGCCGCTTCCCAACTGATGGGCTTGTAGCGGTCGGTTTCGGCGTCGTAACGCATTGGCTCGGTCAGGCGACCCTGATACTCGAGCCAGTAGTCGCTCTGCTCCAATAGCGAGGTCACGCTGTGCTTGGCGAAAAATGCAGCATCGACGCGGCGCTTGGTGGCTTCCCAGTTCACGGCCTTGGCGCCGTTCTCGCAGAACTTGACCATGCCGCTTTCGGGAGAGTCACCCCACGCGCAGCCAGGGCAGTCAAAACCACCATTCTGGTTGGTCTTGAGCATCATGCGGATGTTTTTCAGCGCATTGTCACTGGTCAACCAGGCCTGAGCGACACTGATCAGCGCACCCCAACCACCGGCCGGGCCCTTGTAGGGCTTGTAGCGTGGTACGGGTTTCTGGTCGGCTTGTTGATGATTGCTCACGCTTGTTTCTCCATCGCAGGGCTGTAGACCCGCGGCGCATTTTTTTGCGGCAGGTGGATGAGGTTGAGGTTGTGTTGGCGGGCCCACTGCACCGCAAGGCCCGTGGGCGACGACAGGCTGACGAGGGTCTGGATGCCAGCCCGCAGGACTTTCTGGATCAGTTCGAGGCTGCACCGGCTGGTGACGATCGCCACGCCGCCGGCCACCGGGATCTGCTGCCGGACCAACGCACCGATCAGCTTGTCGAGGGCGTTGTGCCGGCCAATGTCTTCGCGACCCAGCAGCAATTCGCCTTGGGCGTTCATGAACAATGCGGCGTGGACTGCGCCGCAATACTGGCCCAGGGGCTGGAACTGGCTGATACGGTCACGCAGGCCATCAAGCCATTGCGCTGGTGGCAGCGCTGCGCCGGGCAGCACCTTGAGGTTTGGCAATGCCTGTTCCACTGCTTCCACGCCGCACAAGCCGCAGCCACTGGTGCCCGTCAATTGCCGGCGTTGCTGCTTGAGGTTCCAGAAGGCGCGGTTGGCGATAGTTACCTCGGCATGGTGCGCCGCACCCGTGCCGCTCAGTTGCAGGTCATAGATGTCCGATAGGTCTTCAATGATGCCGCTGCCGAGGCTGAAGCCGACGATGAAGTCTTCAAGGTCGGTGGGGGTGACCAGCATGACCGCCTGGCTGATGCCGTTATAGGCAATCGCCAGCGCCACTTCCTCGGCCAGCGCAGTGCTGTCCGATTGGGAGTGGTCCAGATTGCAGTAGCGATAGCTCTGGCTGGCGGCCGGCGCAGATGTTTCCATCGCTGGCGCTGGACTGACCGGAGGCTTGTCGTTCATAGGCATCACTGAAAGTAGGAACAGTGTTAAGACTAAATGCGGCAATCTGCCACGTCTAATCGCTATTACTGATCTCTCAATAGATGACGTCGATCAAGAAGTCGTCGATGATTTCTGATAAAGCGCAAAACAGGCCTCTGCCAAGGCCGAACGTGGGGCGCCGCGCCGCATGATCAGGCCCAGCGGGACCAACGTCTGCGCGCTTTCGATGGGCTGGATGCGCAAGTCTTCGGTCAGCACATTCAGGCCGCTGTCCAAGGGCATTACTGCGCAACACAGTCCGCCGTGCACAGCTTGTAACAATTGGTGCACCGCGTCGGTTTGCAACAGCGGTTGAGGTGTGAGGCCCCGGCTGTGGAAATTGTGGTCGATGGATTGGCGAAAATGCATGCCGCTGGTGAGCATGCCCAGGGGCAGCTCTATCAGGGCTTCCCAGCTCAGCGGTTGTTCGCCGAAAAAGAAAAAGCGTTGGTCGTAAAGCAGACCCATGCGGGTGTGGCTGAAGGGCAGGGCTTCGAAGCGCTCGTTGTCCAGGCGTTCGAGGTAGGAAATGCCCAGGTCGATACGGTTATTGGCCAACTGTTCAAGGATGCGTTCGGAGCTCAGGGACGATAATTCGAAACGCAGGTTGGGGTGCTCGGCGTGCAAGCGCTGCATCATCGACAGCGGGTCGAAATCCGACAAGGGCACCACGCCCAGGCGCAGCGTACCCACCAGGTTGCCACGACAAGCCGCCGCTTCGGCCTGGAGCCCGTCATAGGCCGCCAGCACCGTGCGTGCCCAGGCCAGCACCCGTTCCCCCGGCGCGGTAAAACCTTCGAAGCGCTGGCCGCGGTTGACCAGCGGCAGGTCGAGTTCTTCTTCAAGGCTGCGCAGGCGCATCGACAGGGTCGGCTGGGTGATGTGGCAGCGTGCGGCGGCCTGGCCGAAGTGGCGGGTTTCGTCCAGCGCGATGAGAAATTTCAGCTGCTTGATGTCCATCTTCGCTCCAGGGCGCGGGAAGAGTCGGATTCTAGCGCTTGCGCGTGGCGGGGTCATTGGTCGGCTGGGAACCGGGTTCGTCTCGCCTGGTCTAGTCTTTGCGTTCGGACACTTAAATCAAGGAGCATGTGCCATGAGTATCTTTAGCTTTGTGAAGGAGGCCGGTGAAAAGCTGATCGACTTGCTGACCCCCGGCAATGCCAATGCCAGCGAACAACTGAAAGCGCATATTGAAAAGGTCGGCCTGGGTAGTCCGAATGTACAGGCGACCGTCGAGGGCGACAAAGTCATCGTCACCGGTGAAGTGGCAAGCCAGGAAGAGAAGGAAAAAATCCTGCTGGCGGTGGGCAACATCGCCGGTGTCGGCAGTGTTGACGACCAGATCACGGTAACTGGCCCGGTGGCTAAGGAGGCCAAGTTCGTGACCGTCGAGAAAGGTGACACCTTGAGTGCCATTTCCAAGCGTGTCTATGGTGATGCGAATAAGTACCAGAAGATCTTTGAGGCCAACAAGCCGATGTTGTCGCACCCGGACAAGATCTATCCGGGGCAGGTTTTGCGTATCCCTGAGTAAACTTCAGGACCGAGTCGTATTCATCGCGAGCAAGCTCGCTCCCACACTGGATCGGTGGCGAACAGAGATCCCCTTGTGGGAGCGAGCTTGCTCGCGATGAAGGCGACACGGTTCAAAGCCCGATAATCAAGTCCCGATAATCCCCAGCGCCTCGAACTCCCCCGTATCCTTGGGCCCCTTGCGGCTGTCCGGCTCGCTCACGGCCAGCAAATGCGCCACGCCGAAGTCCCGGGCGCTGCGCAGCACCGGCAAGGTGTCATCGATGAACAGGCTGCGGGCCGGGTCGAAATTCAAGTCGGCTTGCAGCGCGTCCCAAAATTGCGGGTTTTCCTTGGGAAAGCCGTAGTCGTGGGAACTGATCAAGCGGTCGAAATAGGGAGCCAGTTCGATGCGTTCCAGCTTCAGGGACAACGAATCGCGGTGGGCGTTGGTGATCATCACCACGCGTTTGCCGGCCCGTTGGATCGCCGCCAGGAAGGTATCGGCGTCCGGGCGCAAGGCGATCAGGTGCGCGGTTTCCAACTTCAGTTCGCGTACCGGCAGTTTCAGCTCTGCGCTCCAGAAATCCAGGCAATACCATTGCAACTGACCGGCGTTGCGCTCGAACAGCGGCTGCAGCTCCATCTCGGCCATCGCCCGGCTCACGCCATGCAGTTCGGCGTAGCGCTGGGGCAGGTGTTCGAGCCAGAAATGGTTGTCGTAATGCAGGTCCAGCAGGGTGCCGTCCATGTCCAGCAGAACCGTATCGATCTCATGCCAGGGCAGCAAGGCCATAAAACTTCTCCAGCGGTAATCGGATATCCGACACAAACAATCAGAATAGGCCGGGTATAGTATCCCGCTATCGCCCAGGGAGCCGTTTATGCGCCAGAAACCCACCATACTCGATCGCCAGATCGTCGCTACCAGCCGCCTGTTTTGCGTGGAAGAACTGAAATTGCGGTTTTCCAACGGCGTTGAGCGCACCTATGAACGTCTGGCGAGCAAGGGGGCGGGCTACGGCGCGGTGATGATCGTGGCGATGCTCGATGCCGACCACGCCGTGTTGGTGGAAGAGTATTGCGGTGGCACCGACGCCTACGAACTGTCCCTGCCCAAGGGTTTGATCGAGCCAGGCGAAGACGTGCTGGCGGCGGCCGAACGGGAACTCAAGGAAGAAGCCGGTTTCGGTGCGCGTCAGTTGGAGCACCTGACCGAACTGTCGTTGTCCCCGGCTACATGAGCCAGAAGATCCAGGTGGTGCTGGCGACCGATCTGTATGAAGAGCGGCTGGAGGGTGACGAGCCCGAGCCGATGCGCGTGGACAAGGTCAACCTGCGTGAGCTGTCGGCCCTGGCACAGAACCCGCAGTTCACGGAGGGCCGGGCCTTGGCGGCGCTCTACCTGGCCCGTGACCTGCTGAGCCAGCGTGGAGCGTTCCTGTCATGACTTTCCCTCATCCCTTGATGGCCCCTGTCGTCGAGCTGGCGCTCCAGGCCGGTGAAGCGATCCTGCCGTTCTGGCGCGCCAATGTGCAGGTCAACCACAAGGCCGACGAGTCGCCGGTGACCGCCGCAGACATGGCCGCTCATGATGTGATCGTGGCTGGGCTGATGGCGCTGGCTCCGGATATTGCGATCCTCTCCGAAGAGGACGCCGATATTGCCCAAAGCGTTCGCGCCGGCTGGCATCGCTGGTGGCTGGTAGACCCGTTGGATGGCACCAAGGAATTCATTTCCGGCAGCGAGGAGTTCACCGTCAACATCGCGTTGGTGGAGCAGGGCCGCGTGGTGTTCGGCGTGGTGTCGATGCCGACCACGGGTCGCTTCTATGTGGGCGGCGCAGGGCTGGGTGCCTGGCGTGGCGACAAGGGCGGCGTGCCTTTGCCTATTGCGGTGCGTGACGTATTGGCGCCGGGCGAAGCGTTCACCGTGGTCGCCAGTCGCCGGCACACCAGCCCGGAGCAGGAGCGCCTGCTGGAGGGCTTGAGCGGGAGCCTGGGCGAGCTGCAGCTGACCAGTATCGGCAGTTCGTTGAAGTTTTGCCTGGTGGCCGAAGGCGCGGCGGATTGTTATCCACGGCTGGCGCCGACCTCCCAATGGGACACCGCCGCCGCCCAGGGTGTATTGGAAGGCGCGGGGGGCGCGGTACTGGACCTCAATGGTGAGCCGTTCTGCTATCCGCCGCGGGAGTCATTGCTCAACAGCTCGTTCCTGGCCTTGCCGGCGAAGGCGCCGTGGCGCGCAAAGTTGTTGGAACTCGCCCGCCCTTAAGCTTGGCTTGATCCTTTGTGGCGTTTTCAAGATCAGCGGTGCAACACGTACTGCCCCTCGAACTGCACCGCTACGTCCTCGCTGCCGGTATTCATCACCCGCGTCTGCAACGCCAGCCGTGCCCTTCCATAACGCCGGTAGGTGGCCAGGAAGCGTTTCCAGATTTTTTCCTCGGGCGCTTCGCAGACGACGGTTGCATCGCGGGTTACCGGCAGCGGATAACTGATTTGCCCTTCCTGAATCACGATATGCCCGTCTTCGATGCCTTCCTCGCGCAGGGCCAGGTGCAGCCAGCCCCAGCCGCCGAGCACCGCGCCGCAATACAGGCTGCCACCGAACATGGTGCTCTTGTGGTTGACGTTGGCTGCAAGCGGCAAGGACAGGCGCAGTTGCCGGGCCTGCCAATCGAGCACCTTGAGGCCCATGTCCCGGGTCAAGGGGATGTCGTGGTGCAGGATCGATTCCAGGTAACGACTGTCGCGGTTCATTGCGGGGCCTTTTGCTTGAAAGGGAAATGACGCTGACTCAATCGGACTCATCGGCTGAACCCTGGCTGCTGTCGCCGAAGGTCAGCCCGTGTTTGCGTAACTTGTCGTGCAAGGTCTTGCGTGGAATGCCCAAGGCTTCGGCCAGGCTGCGCACCGAGCTGTGGGGGCGGGCCAGTTCGGCGGCGATCAGGGTTTTCTCGAAGTTTTCCACCTGCTCGCTCAAGCCGCCACTGACCACTTCCACCGGTGCGCCGGGGCTGCCGTCGGGCGCGCTGTTGTCCAGGGCCAGCTCCAGGCCCAGGGCAAATCGTTCGGCGGCGTTCTGCAGTTCCCGCACATTGCCCGGCCAGCTATGGCGCAGCAGCTGCGCCCGTTGCGCCGGCTGCAATTCGTGGGGCGGCAGCCCGTGGCGAGCGCTGGCTTCGTCGGCGAAATGCTGGAACAGCATCAGCGCATCCTCACCCCGTTCGCGCAACGGCGGTATGCGCAGCGGCGCGACGTTCAGGCGGTAATACAAGTCGGCGCGAAAACGCCCCTGGTCGGCGGCCTGGCGCAGGTCTTCCTTGGTGGCGGCGATCACGCGGATGTCCAGCGGGATCTGTTGATTGCCCCCCAGTCGCTCCACCACGCGCTCCTGCAGCAGGCGCAGCAGTTTGACCTGGACATCCAGGCTCATGCTTTCGATTTCATCCAGGAACAGCGTACCGCCGTTGGCGAATTCGAATTTGCCGATGCGGCGTTTCTGCGCGCCGGTAAAAGCGCCGGGTTCGTGGCCGAACAGCTCGCTTTCCACCACCGACTCGGCCAGGGCCCCGGCGTTGATCGCCACGAAGGGGCCGTTGCGCCGGCCTGAAAGATCGTGCAATGCACGGGCCACCACTTCCTTGCCGGCACCGGTTTCACCGAGGATCAGCACGTCGGCGCGGGTGGCAGCCAGTGCACCGATCTGCTCGCGCAGGCGCAACATGGGGGTCGATTGGCCGACCAGTCGGGCGCTGAGTTCATGGCGATCGCTCAGGGCCAGGCGCAGGCTGCGGTTGTCCAGCACCAGCCGGCGCAAGGCCAGGGCCCGGCGTACGCTGTCGAGCAGATGATCGCTGGCGAAAGGCTTTTCCAGGAAGTCATAGGCTCCGGCGCGCATCGCCTGCACGGCCAACGGCACATCGCCGTGGCCGGTGATCAGCAGCACCGGCAGCTCCGAGTCCTGGGCGTGGAGTTCACCCAGCAGTTCGAGGCCGTCCATGCCCGGCATGCGAATATCGCTGACCACCACACCCGGCCAGTCACGGGGCAGTTGCCCGGCCACACCCTTGGCTTCGGCCAGGGGCAGGATTTTCAGGCCGGCCAAGTCGAGGGTCTGGCTCAGGGCCTGACGCAAATGGGGATCGTCGTCGATCAGCACCACCTCAATCCGGTTGTCGATGGTCATACACTTCGGTCCTCGGACGGTTGCAGGCTCACCCCGGGGGCGCCAGCGCGCAGTTTCAGGGTAATCAGGGCGCCGCCTTCCTTGTGGTTGGCGAACGACAGTTCGCCGCCAAAGGCGCGCATCAGGGTGTCGCAGATCGCCAGCCCTAGGCCAAGGCCCTGGGTGCGGGTCTTAGTGGTGTAGAAGGGCTCGCCGGCGCGGCCCAGGGCTTCCATGCAAAACCCCGGGCCGTTATCGCGGATGTACAGGTTGACGCCGGTTTCGGTGGCCTGGGCGCTGAGCCAGAGTTTGCGCGGTGGGCCTTTTTCGGTGAGCGCATCGAGGGCGTTGGCCAGCAGGTTGCCGAGTACCTGGCGCAAGCGGGTTTCGCCGGCCTCGACCCACAGCGTGGCGGCCGGCAAGTCACGGATCAGTTCCACTTCCATGCTGCGCCGGCGTTTGGCGAGCAGTGCCAGGGCGTCGTCCAGCGCCGGTTGCAGGGCGACGCTTTCCGGGGCATGGCGGTCGCGACGGGCAAAGGCGCGCAGGTGGGCGATGATCGAGGCCATGCGCCCGGTCAGTTCACTGATCAGCTTGAGGTTGCCCCGGGCGTCTTCGGTGCGTTGGTGGTCGAGCAAGATCTCGGCGTTTTCCGCGTAGCTGCGAATCGCTGCCAGCGGCTGGTTGAGTTCGTGGCTGATGCTCGCGGACATGGTGCCCAGGGCTGATAACTTGCCGGCCTGCACCAGGTCATCCTGAGCGCGGACCAATTCCTGCTGGGCCTGTTCGCGCTCCAGCACCTCCTGTTTCAATCGCCGGTTCAGCCCTTCCAGGTCACTGGTGCGCTCGGCCACCCGGCCCTCCAGCTGATGACGGGCCTTGGCTTCGAAGGCGATCCGATCCAGGTAATGGCGCCTGCGCTGCATCATCAACCCGAGCAACAACATCAAGACCAGCAGCGCCGCACCTCCGATGGCGACCACGGTGCGCACCGGACGATCGATCAGCGTGCGCGGGGCAAGAATGCTTACGCTCCAGCCGGTTTCCTCGATGGACTGGGTCTGGGGCAGCCAGGCATTGGCGTCCAGGTTCAGCGGCTTGGGATCGCGGGTCGGATAAGGTTGTACCGCGCTGATGGCTTGGCGCTCGTCGTCATTGAGGGGCCGGGTCGCGCGAAATCGCCATTCCTGTCGCGACGTGAGGATGACCACGCCGTTGTGGTCGGTCACCAGCAACTGTTCGGGGGTCTTGCCCCACAGGCTTTCGGTGTGATCCAGGTCGACCTTGACCACCAGCACCCCGATGACTTTTTCGCGGTCGCGCACGGCGGCGGCAAAGAAGTAACCGCGCTTGGCCGATGTCGTGCCCAGGCCGAAGAAGCGGCCCAGGCGCCCGGCCATGGCTTCGATAAAGTACGGCCGGAAGGCGAAATTGCGTCCGACGAAACTGTCGTGCTTATCCCAGTTCGATGCGGCCAGGGTCTTGCCGGAAGGGTCCATCAGGTACATGACTTCGGCGCCGGTCTGGGCGCTGATGTTTTTCAACAGCCGGTTGGCATTGCCTTGGGTCACGCCATCGTCCGGGGCCGACAAGACGGCACGCAAGGCCGGCAGGTCGCCGAGAATCTGCGGCAGCACCTCATAACGGTGCAACGTGCCCAACAGGTTGGCGACGTAGAGGTCCAGGGTCTGGCGGTTCTGTCCGGCCAGTTCGCTGCGGTAATAACGTTCGGCCAGGTGTTCCAACGGCCACAGCAAGGGCGCCAGGCACAGCGCCAGCAAGGCCAGGCTGCGCCAACGGGGTCTGCGGGGAAGGGTGGAATTCATGAGCATCGGGCGCCTGTGGTGACAGGCGTATTATGCCTAGTTGCCTCGCAAATACTATTTGTAAGGCAGTACTAGGCTTGTCCGGCGAGGCACCACTGCAACGCGCTTCGCCAGTCAGGCTGGCTCACCCCCCACTCCTTGAGCAGGGGTGTGCAGTCCAGGCGCGAGTTCGGCGGCCGCGGGGCCGGAGTCGGATAGGCGCTCGACGCAATGGGCTCAAGCAGTGCGCACGGCTTGTGCCGTTCGAGCAGGTTTTCGCCGATGGCCTGGGCGAAACCGAACCAGGATGTCTCGCCCCGGGCTGTCAGGTGATAGGTGCCCCAGGCGCCGGGTTGGCCGGCTTGCCAGCGCTCGATCAGTTGCGCGGTGCTGTCGGCAATGGTGCCCGCCCAGGTCGGTGCACCGATTTGATCGGCAACCACCCGCAATTGCGGTTTTTCTTGCAACAGGCGTTGCATGGTCAACAGGAAATTGCGGCCCTCGGTGGAGTACACCCAACTGGTGCGCAGTATCAGGTGCTGGCCGCCAGCCTGGCGGATGGCGTTTTCGCCGGCCAGTTTGCTGCGTCCGTAGACACTGAGTGGGTTGGGCGTGTCGTCCTCGGTATAGGGGGCGGGCTTGAGGCCATCGAAGACGTAGTCGGTGGAGTAATGAATCAGCGGGACGCCCAGTGCAACCGCTGCCTGGGCCAGAATGCCCGGTGCCGTGGCATTGATGGCAAACGCCCGTTCCGGTTCACTTTCGGCCTGATCGACGGCCGTGTGGGCGGCGGCATTGATGATCAGGCCGGGCTTGAGGGCTTCGACGGACGCGCGCAGGGAGTCCGGTTGCGCCAGATCGAGTTGCTCGCTACCGCGTACGATCAACTCGCCCAGGTCGCTCAGGCGCGACTGGAGGGCCCGGGAAACCTGGCCATTCTGGCCGATGATCAGGATGCGCAAGGGAGCATTCATGGGAACAGGTCTGCCTCGTGCAAGGTCTTGCCGTTCTGGTCCTTGGCCGAGAGGATCGGCGCGCCTTCGAGCTCCCAATCGATGGCCAACTGCGGATCGTCCCAGCGAATGCACCGCTCGGCCGAGGGGGCGTAGTAATCAGTGGTCTTGTAGAGGAAGTCCGCTGATTCGCTCAGTACGACGAAACCGTGGGCGAAACCTGGCGGGACCCACATCTGCCGGTGGTTCTGCGCCGACAGTCGTACGCTGGCCCATTGGCCGAAGGTCGGCGAGCTGCGGCGGATGTCCACCGCGACATCGAGCACTTCCCCCGCCGTGACGCGCACGAGTTTTCCCTGGGCCTGTTCGATCTGATAATGCAGGCCCCGCAGCACGCCCCTGGTGGAGCGTGAATGGTTGTCCTGGACGAACTGCAGGGTGCAGCCAGTCGCCTCGGCAAACGCCCGGGCATTGAAGCTTTCGTAGAAAAAACCCCGGTCGTCGCCAAAGACTTTCGGTTCGATGACCAGGACGTCTGGCAAGCGAGTGGCGATGACATTCATCGTGTTTCTCCGGCGATATTGAACAAGTACTGGCCGTAGCCGGTCTTGCCAAAATACTGGGCGCGTTCAAGGACGTGCTCGCGGCTGACCCAGCCTTGCTGGTAGGCAATTTCTTCCAGGCAAGCCACTTTCAGGCCTTGGCGATGTTCGATGGTCTGCACGTATTGCGAGGCTTCCAGCAGGCTGTCGTGGGTGCCGGTGTCCAGCCAGGCAAAACCACGGCCGAAGCGCTCGACGTGCAGGTCGCCGCGTTGCAGGTAGGCATTGTTGACGTCGGTGATTTCCAGTTCGCCGCGCTTGGATGGCTTGATGGTCTTGGCGATCTTGATCACGTCGTTGTCGTAGAAATACAGGCCGGTCACCGCGTAGCTGGATTTGGGCGCTGTGGGTTTTTCTTCGATGGACATCGCCCGTCCTTCGGTATCGAAGTCGATCACGCCAAAACGCTCGGGGTCCTTGACCCAGTAGCCGAACACGGTCGCGCCACTCTGCCGGTTGACGGCGGTCTGCAGTTGTTCGCCAAAATGCTGGCCGTGGAAAATGTTGTCGCCCAGGATCAGGCATACCGAGTCGCTGCCAATGAACTGTTCGCCAATCAGGAACGCCTGGGCCAGGCCATCGGGGGTCGGCTGCTCGGCGTAGCTGAACTGCACGCCAAACTGATGGCCGTCGCCCAAGAGGGCGCGGTATTGCGGCAGATCCTGCGGGGTGGAAATCACCAATATGTCCTTGATGCCGGCGAGCATCAGTACCGATATCGGGTAATAAATCATCGGTTTGTCATAAACCGGCAAGAGCTGCTTGGAAACGCCAAGGGTGATCGGGTGTAGACGTGTGCCGGAACCGCCGGCCAGAACAATGCCTTTCATGCAATTGCATCCTTGTTGTCGAGCGAGCCCAGGCGCTCGCCCTGATAGCTACCGTCCTGGACACGTTGGCACCACAGCAGGTTTTCGAGGTACCACTGCACGGTCTTGCGCAGACCGGTCTCGAAGGTTTCCCGAGGCGTCCAGCCCAGTTCCCGTTCGATCTTGCCCGCGTCGATGGCGTAGCGCAGGTCGTGGCCGGGGCGATCCTGGACGAAGCTGATCAGGTCGGCGTAGTGCTCGACGCCTTCGGGTTTGCGTGGCGCCAGTTCTTCGAGCAGCGCGCAGATGCTGCGCACCACGTCGATGTTTTTCTGCTCGTTGTGCCCGCCAATGTTGTACGTCTCACCGACCGCGCCTTCGGTGACGACCTTGAGCAATGCACGGGCATGGTCTTCGACGAACAGCCAGTCACGCACTTGCTGGCCGTTGCCGTAGACCGGCAGCGGTTTACCGGCCAGGGCATTGAGAATCACCAACGGAATCAACTTCTCGGGGAAGTGAAATGGCCCGTAGTTGTTCGAGCAGTTGGTCACCAGCACGGGCAAGCCGTAGGTGCGTTGCCAGGCGCGGACCAGGTGGTCGGACGCCGCCTTGCTCGCCGAATACGGTGAGCTTGGGGCATAGGGGGTGGTTTCGGTGAACAGGTCGTCCACGCCGTGCAAGTCGCCATACACTTCGTCGGTGGAAATATGGTGGAAGCGAAACGCGCGCTTCTGCGGCTCGGGCAAGGCCAGCCAATACGCGCGAGTGGCTTCCAGCAGGCTGTAGGTGCCCACGATGTTGGTCTGGATGAATTCCGCCGGGCCATCGATGGAGCGGTCCACATGGGACTCGGCCGCCAGGTGCATGATGGCCTCGGGCTTGAATCGCGCCAGCAGCGCACTGACGGTCGCTTGATCGACGATGTCGGCCTGGATGAACTCGTAACGGCTGTCGTGATCGATGCTGCTCAGCGATTCGAGATTGCCGGCATACGTCAGCTTGTCGAGGTTCAGGACCTGGTGCTCGGTGTCGAGGATCAAGTGCCGTATGAGTGCCGAGCCGATGAAGCCAGCACCGCCAGTGATGAGAATGCGCATCCAGTTAAGCCTTTTTCCGTGGGACGACAAAGCATAGGTGCATAGCTTGTCGGCATGGCGGGAGCGGTGCAAGCAAATATCCCATGCACAGCCCCTCCCGACACAGCTTCTCAGGAGGGCTGTGCATATTTTTGAACAGGAGGGGGTTGCTTATCCCCCGACTCAGTGGCGAGATAGGGACCCGAACAAAACCATTTCAGGGGTCCTTGTATGCCATTCGCTACGTTGGTTCACCGTGCCAGTTTGCCGAGCCCACAGATCAGCGCCGAACAAGCGCTGGTGCTGCTGCGCTCCAATTACGGACTCAGCGGTGACCTGCGACCCCTTGGCAGCCACCAGGACCTCAACTACCGCGTCGACAGCGAGCGCGGGCGCTTCGTGTTGAAAATTTGCCACGGCGACTACGCTGTCCAGGAAATCCAGGCCCAACATGCTGCCTTGAAGCAGTTGGCCGGACATGACGCGGTGAAAGTACCGCGGGTCATTGCAGCCCTTGACGGGCAAGACCTGCTGACATTGGACGTCGACGGCCAAGCGGTTCATATGCGACTGCTGGAGTACATCGACGGCCAGTCCCTCACCCAGCTCAAGCACTTGACGCCCGAGCTGGTGACCGGCCTGGGCCGCCTGTGCGCGGAAATGGACCTGGCCCTGGCGACATTCGACCACCCGGGCCTTGCGCGCACCCTGCAATGGGACGCGCGCCACGCCCCCGCCCTGGTCGATCACCTGTTGCCGGTCATCGACGACGATCAGCGACGCCAACTGATCGCCGAGATCGCGCAACAGGCCGAGCGGCGCTTGCAGCCGCTCAAGGCCAGCCTGCCGATGCAGGCGATTCATATGGACATCACCGATGACAACGTGGTCTGGCAGCGCGATGCCCAGCGCCAATGGCAATTGCAGGGCGTCATCGATTTCGGCGACCTGATCCGCACCTGGCGCATCACTGACTTGTCGGTGACCTGCGCGGCCCTGCTGCACCATGCCGACGGCGATCCGTTCTTTATCTTGCCGGCGATCAAGGCCTACCAGGCGGTCAACCCCTTGCAACGCGAAGAGCTGCTGGCGCTATGGCCACTGATCGTGGCACGCGCCGCGGTACTGGTGCTCAGCGGTGAGCAGCAGGTTTGCATCGACCCGGACAACCAATACAGCCGCGACAACCTGGCGCATGAGTGGGAGATTTTTCGGGTCGCCCACTCGGTGCCCTTCGAACTGATGGAAGCGGCGATTCTCACCGCCGTCGGCCACGGCCTGTCGCCGATTGCCAGCGAAGGCTTTGCGCCGCTGCTGCCAACTCTGGTGGGACGTGAGTTTGCGCTGATTGACCTGGGTGTACTGAGCCCGCATTTCGAGGCCGGCAATTGGGAGCAGCCGGGGATCGACCAGCGCCTGCTGAGTGAGGCCGCTGGCGTCCATGGCCTGGCCGCCAGCCGCTACGGGCAGTACCGGTTATCCCGCACTCGGCCGGACAGCGCCGGCGAACCCGATACTTATCCACTGCACGTGGAGTTGAGCGTTCCCGGGGGACGCCGCTCGAATCCCCGTTCGCAGGGGTCGTGCACAAGGCTGCCGACGGCCTGTTGCAGCTGGACAGCGCACAGTTGAGCGTGCGGCTGTGGGGCGTGACGTCGCCGCTGCATTCCGGCGCGGCACTGGTCAAGGGGCAGGTGCTGGGCGAAGTGACGGGGCCGTTGCGGGTCCAGTTGTGCCGTGGCGCCCAGGTGAATCCACCGCTGTTCTGCACGCCCTCCAGGGCACTGGCCTGGCAGGCGCTATGCCCTTCGCCGGCGGTGCTGCTGGGACTGGCTTGCGATGCCGAGCCGGAGATTGATCCCCAGGTGCTGCTGGCCCGTCGCGATGCGAGCTTTGCCCGTTCGCAGAAGCACTATTACGTCGATCCGCCGCGTATCGAGCGCGGCTGGCGCAATCACCTGATCGACATGCAGGGCCGCTCCTACCTGGACATGCTCAACAATGTCGCGGTGCTGGGCCATGGTCATCCACGCATGGCGGCAGTGGCTGCCCGGCAATGGTCGCTGCTCAATACCAACTCGCGTTTCCACTATGCGGCGATTGCCGAATTTTCCGAACGCCTGCTGGCGTTGGCGCCGTCCAACATGGACCGGGTGTTCCTGGTCAACAGCGGCACCGAGGCCAATGACCTGGCGATCCGCCTGGCCTGGGCCTACAGCGGCGGGCGGGACATGCTCAGCGTACTGGAGGCCTATCACGGCTGGTCGGTGGCGGCCGATGCGGTCTCGACGTCCATTGCCGACAACCCCCTGGCCCTGAGCAGCCGCCCGGACTGGGTGCATCCGGTGACGGCACCGAACACCTATCGCGGCGAATTCCGTGGCCTCGACACTGCGCCGGACTACGTGCGCAGCGTGGAACACAACCTGGCGAAAATCGCCGAGAGCAAGCGCCAGCTTGCCGGTTTCATCTGCGAACCGGTGTACGGCAACGCCGGTGGGATCGCGCTGCCGCCTGGTTACCTGAAGCAGGTCTACGCGAGGGTGCGCGAGCGTGGTGGGGTTTGCATCGCCGACGAAGTACAGGTCGGTTACGGGCGCATGGGCGAGTTTTTCTGGGGCTTCGAAGAGCAAGGCGTGGTGCCGGACATCATCACCATGGCCAAGGGCATGGGCAACGGCCAGCCGCTGGGCGCGGTCATTACCCGCCGGGAGATCGCCGAGGCGCTGGAAGCCGAGGGTTATTTCTTTTCGTCGGCCGGAGGCAGCCCGGTCAGTTGCCAGATCGGCATGGCGGTGCTGGATGTCATGGAAGAAGAAAATCTCTGGGAAAACGCCCGAGTAGTGGGCGGGCACTTCAAGGCGCGGCTGGAGGCCTTGATCGACCGCTATCCATTGGTCGGCGCGGTCCATGGCTCCGGGTTCTACCTGGGCGTGGAACTGATCCGCGATCGCGACACGTTGGAGCCGGCCACTGAAGAAACCACGGCGCTGTGCAACCGCCTGCGAGCGTTGGGGATCTTCATGCAACCGACCGGCGATTACCTGAACATCCTCAAGATCAAACCGCCGATGGTCACCACGCGCCAGAGCGTGGATTTCTTCGTCGATATGCTGGTGAAGGTCTTGGACGAGGGGTTGTAATTCATCTGGAACGCCAAGCCGTTCCCGGTGGGAGTGGGCTTGCTCGCGATGACGGTGTCCAAGCCAATAGTGATTTGGCTGACTCGCCGCTTATCGCGAGCAAGCTCGCTCCCACAGGGTTAGGCGGTCTTTCTAAAATCGATTTTTGTCGATGTTTTCCGCTATTTCAAGATGCTGATTAGTTATTTTGACTTTATTAGTCGATATTTATCGTTTATAAAGTTGCCACTTCCCATCGCCCAGGAGATGACCCATGACAACGTTGCACAGCACTCCGCGCGCGGATGGTTTCCACATGCCTGCCGAGTGGGCGACCCAGACCCAGGTCTGGATGATCTGGCCCGAGCGCCCGGACAACTGGCGCCTGGGCGGCAAGCCCGCGCAGGCTGCCCACGTAGCGGTCGCCAAGGCTATCGCCCGTTTTGAACCGGTGACCGTGGCGGTGTCTGCGGCCCAGTACGAAAATGCCCGGGCGCGTCTCGACGTGCCGAATATCCGCCTGGTGGAAATGTCCAGCGACGACGCCTGGGTTCGCGACACAGGGCCGACGTTCGTCATCAATGACAACGGCGAAGTGCGCGGTGTCGATTGGGATTTCAACGCCTGGGGCGGTTTCGACGGTGGCCTGTATGCGCCGTGGAACCGTGATGCGCAAGTGGCCGGCAAGATCCTTGAGATCGAGCGCAGCCCGCGTTATCGCACCGAAGGTTTTGTGCTCGAGGGCGGCTCGATCCACGTGGATGGCGAAGGCACCCTGATCACCACCGAAGAGTGCCTGCTCAACCGCAATCGCAACCCGCACTTGAGCCGTGAAGAGATCGAGGCCGTGCTCAGCGCGCAGTTGGCGGTGGACAAGATCATCTGGCTGCCGGACGGTCTGTTCAATGACGAAACCGACGGCCACGTGGATAACTTTTGCTGCTACGTGCGGCCAGGCGAAGTCCTGCTTGCCTGGACCGACGACCCGCAAGACCCGAACTACGCCCGCTGCCACGCGGCAATGAATGTGCTGCAAAACAGCACTGACGCCAAGGGACGCCCGTTCACAGTGCACAAAATGCCGATTCCGGGGCCGCTGTATGCCACCGAAGAAGAATGTGCCGGCGTGGACGCGGCAGAGGGTTCCCAGGAACGCAACCCAACCGTGCGGCTGGCCGGTTCCTATGTGAATTTCCTGATCGTCAACGGCGGCATCATCGCCCCAAGTTTTGACGATCCGCTGGACGCACCGGCCAGGGACATCCTGCAGAACCTGTTCCCGCAGCACGAAGTGGTCATGGTGCCAGGGCGCGAACTGTTACTGGGGGGCGGGAATATCCATTGCCTTACTCAACAGCAACCGGCGCCGCGGGCAAAATGAGTGGCGATGTAACAGCTGGGTGACATCGACTGCGCCGGCTCTAGGTCGGCGCTTTTGGATCCATCATGGCAAGCCCGCGGCCCGATTGGGCCGTGGGTTTTTTTGTGCCTGTTTATGGCTGCCGCGGATACATTGGCATAGCTCTTGTATCAGCACCTGTGCAGTTTCGGGGAGCGGAACTGCGTTGTTTTGTCATAAACCTTGGATAAATTGGCCGCTCATCAACCAGGAGAGGGCGCTGGAATGAATATGACAAGCGAGCGCACATGCCATCCCTTGGCCGTTAATGGTGAGTCGCTTCAAGCCCTGGCGCAGTGGTTGAAGTCCAACGGAACGCGTCAGATCAGAGAGCCTGATCCGCGCCGGATCATCGTTGAGCGTTACCCCGTTGGCCTGTTCAGCGAGGCGGAGCTGGAAGCGTTGTGGGACGTGATGCAAGGATAGAATTCGACGGATTGATAAGAAGCGCTGGCCGGGATGGCAGCGCTTTTTTTGTGTCCGCAGGCTTTCGGATTCACACAAATCCCTGCGTGCGGGCTTGCTCGCGATAGCGGTGGGTCAACAACACTGCTGTTGACTGACACACGGCCATCGCGAGCAAGCTCGCTCCCACAGCGGGGGTGTTCAAATTCAGTGGGCATTCGACCGATCCACGAAACACACTGAAAACCGTTCCAGCGTTTTTCCGCAGCGCGCTCAAGACTACCCTGCTGCCATCCAATCCTCATGGTTAGCGGAGTTCCCATGACCACTCTTCATTATATTTACGATCCGCTGTGCGGCTGGTGTTACGGCGCCAAGCCGTTGGTGCAGGCCGCCCGGACCGTTTTGCCGGTCATTGCCCATGGCGGCGGCATGATGACCGGTGCCAATCGCCAGCAGGTTTCGCCGCAATTGCGTAATTACGTGATGCCCCACGACCAGCGCATCGCCGAATATTCCGGGCAGCCGTTTGGCGAGGCCTATTTCGAAGGTTTGCTGCGTGACCACAGCGCCGTGTTCGATTCGGCGCCGCCGACCGCCGCCATCCTCGCTGCCGAACAGCTCGGCGGCCACGGCCTGGAATTGCTCGGGCGCCTGCAAACCGCACATTACGTCGAAGGCCTTCGCATCGCTGACGAAACCGTTCTGCTGGCGTTCGCTCAAGCCATCGGCCTGCCAGCCCAGGCATTCCTGGCGGCGTTGCGCGCGGTTGATGTGCAGGGGCATATCAAGGCCAGTCGTACCTTGCTGGCCCAGGTCGGTGGCCAGGGTTTCCCGACCTTTGCCCTGGAGCAGGACGGCCAGTACACACGAATTGACATCGGCCCCTGGTTCGGCAAACCCGAGGCATTCGCCCAATGGCTAACGCAAGCCCTGCCGGCGCAGGTATCCACGCCATCGGCGGCTTGCGGTTTGGATGGCTGTTCGTTTTGAATCGGTTGTTAGAAGTTTTTTGCCTAATTACAGACGATTCACGAAATTGACACACCCTTGAGGGCGCGACTAGGATTCGTCCTACGCCTGTGGCTAACAGCCATGATTCTTAAATAATAAAAAGGCCCGACACGATCTCTCGTGGGCGGGCCTTTTCATTATTTCCAGGAGCAAGAGTCCGAAAAAGAGCGCAAAAAGCGCCATTTCGGTTGCCCGCCGCAGTGCGTATCAACCCGTACAAGGAAAATAATTATGTTGAACAAGCGCATTAGTTTGATCGCACTGGGGATCTTGAGCACGACACACGCCATGGCCAACGACCAGGCTGAGTCCAAGGGGTTCGTTGAAGACAGCAGCTTGAAAGTGCTGTTGCGCAACGCTTATATCAACCGCGATTACAAAGATGGCAACGACGACAAGGCCGAGTGGGGCCAAGCGGCCATCGGTACCTTCTCGTCCGGTTTCACCCAGGGCACCGTCGGTGTCGGTGTGGATGCGTTCGGCCTGTACGCGCTGCGCCTGGACGGCGGCAAGGGCCGTAGCGGTGCGCAAGGCATCGATTTCTTCAAGCAAGGTGACAGCGGCAACGCGGCCGATGACCTGTCCAAGTTCGGTGCAGCGGTCAAGTTCCGCGTCTCCAACACCGTGCTGGCCTACGGTGACCAGATGCCGGCCCTGCCGGTGCTCAGCTATGACAACTCGCGCCTGCTGCCGGAAAGCTACACCGGCACGCTGATCACCTCCAAGGAGATCAAGGGCCTGGAACTCAATGCCGGCCGTTTCACCGCCGAATCGCGCAAGAGCGCCGAAGGCCGCGACAGCGGTGGCCTGAAGTCGATCAACGTCTTGGGCGGCAGCTATCAGTTCACCGAGCAGTTCAAGGCTTCGCTCTACGCTTCGGATGTCGAGGATGTATTGAAGAAGCAATACGTGAACGCCAACTATGTGTTCCCGCTGGCCAAGGATCAGTCCCTGACCCTGGATTTCAACGGTTATCGCACCAAGCTGGACAACAGCTACGTGCGTGAAAACAACGTCACCGGCGATGACAACAAGATCTGGAGCCTGGCTGCCACCTTCGCCACGGGCCCGCACAGCTTCACGCTCGCCCACCAGCGCAGCACCGGCGACAGCAACCTGGGTTATGCCTACGGTGGCTATCAGCGCGGGCAGAATCGGGTGGGTGATGGCGGTAACACGATCTACCTGGCCAACTCCTACTGGTCCGACTTCAACGCTGAAGACGAACGCAGCTGGCAGTTGGGCTATGGCCTGGACTTCACCACCTTCGGCGTACCGGGCCTGACCTATAACGTCGCTTATGTGCGTGGCGATAACATCACCACCTCCACCAGCGAAGGCGGTACTGAGCGCGAGATCTTCAACCAGTTCAAGTACGTGGTCCAGAGCGGCCCGGCCAAGGACTTGAGCGTAAGGTTGCGCAGTTCCGTGCTGCGGGTGTCGCAGAAGTCCAGCGAGTACAACGTCAGCGGCAATGAGCTGCGGGTGTTCGTGGATTACCCGATCAACGTCTTCTGATGCCTGATCGCATGACAAGCGCCTGATAAAAACCCCCGACGTCAACTCGGGGGTTTTTTACCTTTTGGCGCCAGAAAAGTCGCAAAGAGCGCCCGTTTCCCCGAGAAAAAGTCGTACTAATGCAACCCCAAGCGCCGTTTCAAACACGGCTTGAAGTGCCTCAAATACTTTCTCATGGACGTAAATCCTGCACCTACTAGATTAGGCCGCTCAATGCAGCGGAGACCTATGAAAAATGATCGTTCTGAACAGGGAAGTGGGCGAAGCGCTAAGACGTGATAAATACGTCAACGTTCGCGGTGGGGACTTCAACCTCTACGGTCATTTCGGCGATTTTGTCCGGCTGACCAAAAGCTGGGAAAACATGGAGCCCGACAGTTACTACGGCCAGGCCGAGTCAGGCATGCGTTTTCGCCGCTACAGCGACTTCGAATACAACCCCAGGACCCGTGAGCTCATGCAGCTCGAACACCGGGCCTACATTCAGTCCAAGGCCAATAACAGCTATGTCGGCGGCCTGGAGCGGCACTTCCAGGACTTCTCCAACGAAGTGATGAACTCGCCGGTGATGCGCAGCCTGATCGACACGGACTTCGAGGTGTACAAGAACGTCCTGCCACAGGAACTGCACGATGAAATCTGGCAGTGCCAGATCCACCAGATCCGCATCGAGATCAAGCCGGGTAAAGAGTTGGAAATCACCCCCGAAGGCATCCACTGCGACGGGTATCCGTTCAGCGGCGTGCACTTCTGGGGCCGCCATAATGTGGCGGGCGCCGAAAGCCGCTTGTACACCGCCCAGGAAGAACAACTGGCGGCGATTACCTACGAGGACATCCTCGACACCACGTTTTTCCTGGACCGCGACATGCGTCATTACGTGACCCCGGCGCGCAACACCCATAGCCATGACATGGCGTACCGGCAGATCCTGGCCATTTCGTTCTCGCGGCCCGGGACCGCTTTCGACATTGTTCGCTGAACGGCTCGAACCCATGGACGACCCGACGCAGCAGGTCCTGTTGCGCCGAACCATGGTCCGGGACGCCGAGCGACTGGAGCGGTTCTTTCGCGGTTTCGACGAAGTGTCGTTCTGCGAATGGCAGGACGCCCGATTCTTGCGCGGTGTGTTGTTGCAGGAAACCACCACCGCCTACCTGGCCATCGATGCGAGCGGTGAAGTAGTGGGTGCGGTGATCGGCGGCATGCTCGGTACCCGCGGCACGATCAATCACTTGGCGGTCAGCCCGCAGCATCGCACCAAAGGCCTGGGCCAGCGCCTGGTCGAGGCCGCATCGGCTGACATGAAGCGGGTAGGCGTGCTGCGCATGTTCCTTTTCGTCGACGATGCTAATCTGGCCGGCAAGCGTTTCTGGGCCGCCCAGGGGTTCTGTGAGCCTCGGGGTGAAATCACCTTCGAGAGGGATTTATGAACAAGACTTCCAGCCAGCCGCTGGCGGTCGAACCACAAGCCTCGCGTACCTTTGCTGAAGCCAGTCCGGTGGTAGCGGGTTATTTTACGGTTTCGTTTGTGTTCGGTCTGATGGCGGTCAACGCCGGGCTACCCTTGTGGTTGCCGGTGGCGATGTGCCTGTTCGTTTACGCGGGCGCTTCGCAATTTGCGGCGCTGGCGTTGATTTCGAGCGGCGCGTCGCTGACCACCATCGTGCTCACCACGTTCCTGATCAATGCCCGGCACATGCTGATGTCGGTCTACATGGCCAAGGCCCTGCGAGCGCTGGGGCTCAGCCGTTTCGAGCGCTGGTGCTACGCGGCGGGGCTGACGGACGAGTCGTTCGCGTTCCACAGTGTCAAGCTCGGCAGCGGGGCGCCAGTGAGCGTTCGCTACCTGATCGGTTTCAACCTGTTCTGCCACACCTCTTGGGTATTGGGTGGCTTGCTGGGCGCCGTATGTGCGCAATACGCGGCGCACCTCATCAAATATCAGCTCGACTATGCCCTGACGGCGATGATGCTCTATGTCCTGGTTTCGTTGTGCAACACCCGCAACAAGTTGATCGCAGCCCTGGCGGCTGTCGTCTGCATGGGGGGCTGAGCCTGCTGGGCAGCTCGCCGTTCAATGTCTTCATTGCCACGTTCGTTGGCTGCGGGGTGGGCGTATGCCTGACCAAACGTTCCTGATCCTGGTCGTGGTCCTGATGATGGCCGTGACCTTCCTGCCACGCGCCCTGCCGCTGCAGATCAACACCGAACACTGGCCGCCCTTCGTCGCCCGTGCCCTGGAATACCTGCCAGTGGCGATCGTCGCTGCCATCAGCCTGACTCCCTTGTTGATCAAGGATCAGCGGATACAACTCGACCGCCCTGAATTTTATGCCGCGATTCCGACGCTGTTATGTGCGTATTTCAGCCGTAACCTGTTTCTCAGTGTGGCGGTGGGCACGGCGGCGTACATCGCGCTCGGTTCGTTCCTGTAGCGTCAGGTCCACCACATCGTGCAATGCCTGGCCCGACAACTCCGGATTGTTCACCGCCAGGCGGACCTCCAGGAAATCCTCGAAATCCGGGAAAATCGCCAGGCCATTGCGCAGCGCGGCTTCCCGGGACACCAGCCCCAAGCCATCGAGCTGGGTGATCAACGACAACGTCAGCGTTTCACTGCAGGAATACACCATGCGTTGGCTCGACCCGTATTCGCCCAGGCCTGCATCGAGAAAGCGCAGGAAGCTGTGGGAATACGGACATTCTTCTGCCGGGCGCACCTGAAACTTGTCACCGAGCAGGCCAAGGGAATCGTCCGCGTCGCCACAATGGGCGCCGACCACCCGCACCTGCACATCCGGCATGGTGATGCTGGAAAAACCGGCCTGTTGCTGCCCGATCAGGATCGCCAGGTCAAAATCTTCATTCCTGAGCTTGCTCAGGTTCTCCATCGACTCGGCGTAGCTGAATTCCAGCTGATACTGGGGGAACACAGCGATCAACCGATCGATCATCCGCCGGTTGAACTCCGCCGGCAGGGTGGTATTGAGCGCCACTCTGAGCGTGCGCTGTCGCGGGGTCTTGAGCGCCGCGACTTTCTCTTCCAACTGCCGGGTGGCAACCAGCACCTGATCCATGAAGGGGGTCAGTTCCGAGCCTTGGCTCGTCAACGTCAGGCCCTTGTTCGAGCGCCGGAACAACCGGAAACCGAACTGTTCCTCGACCTTGTTCAACTGCGCCGCCAGCGCCTGCACCGTGAGGCACGAATGCTCGGCCGCTGCCGACAAGGAGCCGGTCTGCACGATACGCATGAGGTTGCGTAGGGTTCTGCTATCCATGAGGTAATGCCCTCTGCTTAAGTGGGCTCGCTATTGTTGTGCTCCTGGCCCGGGCCAGGTAGTGCATGCGCGCTATCATCATGCACCTTGCCACGGTTGTCGCGATTTTGTGCCGAAAAGCGCCGGGAGGCGATGGTTGGAGCTTATGCGGGATTTGGGGATTTTGCCCAGTCGGTGCTGGCCAAGATCGGTTAGCTGGAGCGCTTTAGTCCGCTTGCGAATAAAAACTTAAAAATAATCCATATCTGTACTATCCTCTAAGCACCACCCCCGCGACAAAGGAGCCCAAACCCATGGCGACTTCCTCCATCAACCTCAATGCACAGCAACAGTTGGACTCCCCGGGCGCGGGTCGAGTCGCATTGAAGTTTTTCTTCAACCTCATGGATCTCTGGGGCTGCAGCGTCGAACAGCAGCGCACATTGCTGGGCAAGGTGGGCAACACGACCTTCTACAAATACAAACAGTTGCCGGAAAACGTGAAGCTGCCTCGCGATACGCTCGAGCGCATTTCCTACCTCATGGGTATCCACAAGGCGCTGAGCATCATCTTCAGCAACAGCCGGGACCGTGCCTATCAGTGGGTCAGCAGCCCGAACACTGCGGCACCGTTCAACGGCCAGTCGGCGCTGTCCTACATGCTGACCGGGCGGGTGGTGGACATCGCCGATGTGCGGCGATACCTCGACGGAGTGCGCGGTTGATGATGCCTCCACTGGCGGACCCGCAATGGAAACGGGCCTATCGGATCGTCAACAGCAGCTTCCCGCCGATTTCGCTGTTTGAAGACGTACTCGACCCCGAAGACCTGCCCACGGCCTACGCCCTGGAAGCGTTGACCAACGACCGGCTGATGGAACAAGCCGGCGTGCTGTCCCGGGTACGCCCCGAGGACCGCATTTCCGGGCCCGGCTCTTCGCCGGTGATGGCGGCGTTTACCCACATCGGCAAAAGCAGCCGCTTCAGCGACGGCACCTTCGGCGTCTACTACGCCGCCAGCAGCCAGGAAGCCGCCATCGCCGAGACCTGCTTCCACCAGGCACGATTCCTCGGCGCGACCAACGAGCCCGACCTGGAGTTGACCATGCGCACCTACGTCAACAAGGTCGTCAAACCCTTGCACGACGTCCGCCACGACTATCCCCACCTCCACGACCCGGACCCTACAGCCTACGGCCCGTCCCAAGTGTTCGCCCGGCAACTGCGGGAAACCTTGTCGTGGGGGCTGCTGTACAACAGCGTCCGCCTGCCCGGCCACGAGTGCGTGGCCGCGTTTCGCCCGCCGGCGGTGTCGATTCCGGTGCAGGGCAAGCATATTCGGTATGTCTGGAGTGCCCAGAAGCGGGAGATTTCGTTTGTGTTTGAGGTGAGTCAGGTGTGAATTGGAATAGGAAGAACACCTGACAGAATCAGCAACCCTGCTCACAGGATCGTGCAACCTCGTGGCGAGGGAGCTTGCTCCCGCTGGGCCGCGCAGCGGCCCTGTTTGTGAATCAACTTGCCGCGATCAACGCTTGTTCTTCCAACCATATTTCCTGAACGAACGGATCTGTAATCGCATAGATCCCATGTCCGCGACGCATGATGATATTTTCGGCCACCAAGGCAATCACCACAGGTTGAATTTCTTCTATACGAACATCGCGACCCACGGCTTTTGAGTATTCTGCTGCCGCGTCAACGGAAAAAATGCCGCGAGCGTCCGCTGCTGCCGAGGCGATTTTATTGAAGATGGCTTGAGCCAGACTGCCCAATTGCTCAACCTTCTCAAGCTCGATGTTTGCCGCGGCGGAGCGCAGCGTACTGGCGATGACGGGCAAGAAAAGGTCTGGATTACCCTCTTGTTGCAAGACTTGCCTAAGGGCCTTGAGCATTTCTTCCGGGCGGTTACCCAGTGTATTGAAAGCTTGCGTTGCGACTTCAAGCGACGGCAGTTTGTGTTGGCTGACCGTCATTGCCAGGCGGTTCAGCAGATACTCGACATAATCACCTTTCAAGACGGGATACGCCGTGGAAGTCGCGCCGGAAAAACCCTGGTTACGTTTTGCCGTGAGTTCGCTGACCTGCGCTCGGTGAGAGCCTGTGCCGATGAACAGAAAGTAACCCGGAGTATTGGGGCGAGGGTTGATGGCGTCACGAGCGGCTTTCAGCGCGAGCAACATCTGGTTCCCATCTTCAGAGGCGATGGCGTGTTGCACCTCGTCGACGATAAGCACCAGGTCAGTCTTGGCTTGATCGACAACTTCGGTGAATGCTTGCGCGAGCGTCGTGCCCCCAACATCACCGACTCCTTCAAGTTTAAAACCGAACTTGAATCCTGCCGCGCCGATATCGACGCCGCCGACCCGCCTGAGTTTTTCAAGCAGCCCAGAGGTGGGGGTTTGTAATTCCTGTAGCGCTCTACGAATGGCGTCGTGCAGTAAGGTGGCCGGGTTGGCGAGGGTATTGCTCCAGAGGTCCACGTAAATAACGAGCGCACCCTCTTTTTCCAATGTCGGAATCAGGTCGCTGCGCAAAAAAGTCGTTTTGCCGGTTCTACGCAACCCGGACAGGAACAGGCCTGAACGCAAACCTTCGTCAAGAACCCCCGGATTAAGAAGCTGATTGGCCATGCTTTCAGCCAGTTCCGGGCGCTGGAAAATGCTGCTCATGCAATTATTCTGTTTTATGGATTAGCCATAATTATTGCTGAGCCATAATTTAGCATAAGATTTTGCGCAGGCTGAAAGCGAAACGTTTGCTCGTTGATCAGTGGGACTCAAGGGCCGCTGTGCAGCCCAGCGGGAGCAAGCTCCCGCGCCGTAACAGTGTCGATTGATCAAATCTTGAACTGCTGCACCGAAGCC
Source organism: Pseudomonas sp. St316 (assembly GCF_018325905.1). Lineage (NCBI taxonomy): Bacteria > Pseudomonadati > Pseudomonadota > Gammaproteobacteria > Pseudomonadales > Pseudomonadaceae > Pseudomonas > Pseudomonas sp. St316. Next base: position 445,364 of record NZ_AP021901.1, read on the forward strand.
TGCATCGACCCCGCCGCATGGTTCAATTGATCCGCCGTTTGCGTCAGGGTGTGAATCGAGCGGGTATTCTCGCGGGACTGCTCGGCGATCGACTCCACCCGCTGGGCCATCTCGTCACTGGCTTTGGACTGCTCGGCAATGGTCTGGGAAATCTCCTCCACCACTTCGGCCGCATGCCGGGCGCCGGTGCGGATTTCGCTGATGGACACCCCGGCCTGCTGGGCCAGGTTGACGCCTTCGTCCACGCGACTGACGCACGCCTGCATGTTCGCCACCGCGTCCCGGGCGCTGGACTGGATGCGCTCGATCATCGCGGTGATTTCCTGGGTGGACTGGGTCGTGCGCGCCGCCAGGTTGCGCACCTCGTCGGCCACCACCGCAAAACCACGGCCCGCCTCACCGGCACGGGCGGCTTCGATGGCGGCGTTGAGCGCCAGCAAGTTGGTCTGTTCGGCGATGCTCTTGATCACCTGGATGATGGAATGAATGTCCTCGGACGATGCGTCCAATGCCGTGATCTTGCTGGATGACTGGTTGACCACTTCGGCGATCCGGTTCATGCCTTCCACCACCCCGAGAATCACCTGGCCACCGCTGCTCGCCAAATGCTCGGACTGTGCGGAAATCGTCCGGGCGCTGTCGGCGTGCTGATGGATCTGGCTGATGTTCGCCATCATCTGTTCCATGCTCGCGGCCATGCTGGTTGCGCTCTGGGCCTGCTGATCGGCGCTGGACACAATCTGCCGCGCCGTATCGCCCAGGTTCCGGGACGTACCGTGCAAGTCATCGCTCTGGCCACGAATCGTGGCGATCATCTGCCGCAGATTGGTCTGCATCTGCTCGATCACCCCCTGCAACTGACCCAGCTCATCCTTGCTTTGCGCGCCCATCGAGCGCTGCAAATCCCCTTGGGAGATCGCCTGGGTGTTGAGGATGATCTTGTTCAGCGGCGTGAGCACAGCCTTGAGCAAGTTCCACGACAACAACACCAGCGCCACGCAGGTGGCCAGCAGCGTCAGGACGAGCCAGCGTTGGGCGCTTTGGATGCTGGTGTCCTGAAGCTCGCGAGACACCTGCGCCTGTTTTTCGATCAGCTCACTGACCGCCTCGTTGCGTACCTCCAGCGCCGAAAACGCGCTGTCGAACTCCGCCCGCAACGCCCGGCCGTCCTGAGCGCCGCCCAGTGCCTTGGTGATCACCTGTTTGGCCTTATCGATATACGTCTCGACCTGGGGCTTCAACTCGACAATCGCCTGGGCGACATCCTTGGGCAACTTCGCCTCCGCGTTATCGGCAATCACCTGGCGCATGCGCTGCGTATGCTCATCGAACGCATCCGTAACCTCTTTGCCCGCCGCCGCATCCCCCGGCGCCACCAGCAAGGCCGCCAGCACATCACCCCGAATGGCGTCATGCATCATGTCTGCCTCCATGTGCTTGCGCATGGCCGAGATACTGGTCTCATTCTGCGCCAGGGATTCGGTCATGGCGTGATAACCCCACAACCCGATACCGCCAAGCAACAGCGCAAAAGAAAGACTGACCAACCCCGAGCCTATGACCTTGGTGCGGATCTTCATCGCTGACTGCTCCTGGAGCGGGGGAATTCTGGGAAAGTGTAGACGAGCGTGAGCGGAGCCTTGGGTCAGGCCATGCCCTTATTTGGGTATCGGCGGGGTAAATGATTAGATGAATACGCCGCAAACTGTTTGGACAGAAGGCACGGTCGAGGGGATTTTTTCGCAGGGCTGCGAAGCAGGCGCCTACGCCTTCGCTACGATCTCGTCCCATGCCGTGGGGGTAGGAAATAGCTCGTTCAGAAAACCCACAAACGCTTTAACGTTCGGGCTTCCTCGGCGGCTTTCAGGCCACAAGGCCGTGATGGAGGAGCGGTCGACTGCGAACTGTGGAAAGAGCGGTTTCAGTTCTCCCCGGGCAACATAGGGCGCCGCGACATAAGTGGGTGAAATGCCAATGCCACCGCCCGCTGCGAGCACCGCAGCCACCGCATCACTGGCGTCGATGACGATGGCTGCGTCGGGTACGATCTCCACCATTCGATCCCCCACGCTGAATGGCCAGCGCAACGCTTGACCCGAACTCTGGTAGCGAAAATTCACGCAGTCATGGTCGGCCAGATCACTGAGCTCCCGCGGCGTGCCGCGTTTGGCTAGATAGGCTGGCGAGGCAAAAGCGCAAATTCGATGCGGCCCCAGCGTACGAGAGATGAGTCGCGAGTCGGCCAGCTCGCCCACGCGCACGGCCACATCGATGCCTTGCTCAATGATGTCCGCAAACTGATCGCCCAAACGCAGGTCGATGGCGAGCTTGGGGTAGCGCTCGCGAAATCTGGGAATCGCCGGCGCCAATATGTTCAGCCCGATAGGCGGTGGCGCTGTCACTTTCAAGGTGCCGGAGGGCTCCGCGCGCGAGGCCGCTGCGGCCTGCTCGATGTCCTCCACCTCTCGCAGAATTCGCAGCGCTCGTTCGTACAGGTCCCGGCCTTCCGCTGTCAGGGTGAGCGAGCGTGTGGTGCGGTTGAACAAACTCAGCTCGAAATGCTGCTCCAGACGTTGCACGCTCTTGCTGATGGCGGAGGGCGACACCGATAAATCGCGCGCAGCAGCGGTATAACTGCCCAAAGAGGCAGCCCGGGCAAAGGCAATGAGACCCGTAAGGCGGTCCAACCCTATTTGTTCCTTCATGGCATTAGTAAAGCGACTTATGCCCTAATTATCAATATGGGATCTCGCCTTTAATCTTTGCTCATCGACGCCATCAAGGCGTTCAAGGAGAGAGACCATGAGCCATTCCACTGCTACCCCAAACGCATTTACCCAAACGCTTCCAGCCCAACTCGAAGGCCGCACCGTGGTGATTTTCGGCGGCACGTCTGGCATCGGTCTAGCCGCCGCGATTCAAGCCAAAGCGGCCGGTGCACGCGTGACCGTAATTGGCTCCAATGCTGAACGTGCCAAGCAAGCCGCTCTGGAACACGGGCTCGCCGGCTGGCGTGCCGCTGATGTCACCCACAGCGAGGCCATCTACACCGCCTTGGCGGACATCCCCCACGTGGATCATCTGGTTCTACTCGCCGGCACATTTGTGGGGGGCAAGGTACTGGAGGCGGAAATCGATCACCTGCGCCGAGCGTTCGAAGAGCGGATGTGGGCTTCTGTGCACGCCATTCGCGCGCTCGGGGATCGTTTATCCAAGGACGGCTCCATCACCTTTATTTCTGGCTGCTTGGCCGACCGGCCCAATGCCCATGGCACCGCTGTACTCGCTGCCGCTTCGGCAGCCATGGAAGCACTGGCCCGTGGCCTGGCCCTCGAACTGGCGCCGATTCGCGTCAACACCCTGTCCCCAGGCCCGATCGACACCCCCATTTTCAGCAAAGCCCTGGGCGAGGGGCGCGATGCGTATGTTCGCGCATGGGAACAAGCACTGCCGTTGCACCGCGTGGGCACCGCCGCTGAGGCGGGCGCCGCTACCGTATTCCTCATGACCAACACGTTCATGAACGGCGCCACGCTGAACATTGACGGTGGGGCTCGGCTGGTCTGAACGTAAACCCGTGGCAAGGGAGTCCCTGTGGCGAGGGGATAAATCCCCTCGCCACAAAAGGCGGTGCTCGACTCACTGAGACACATTGCCGAACTGTGTTTTGGAGAGAATGTTTACTATTAAAATCAGTAAGTTGTAGTTTGTTTCATGAGGGGTTGCTCCCGCCGGGGTGCGAAGCAGCCCTTCTTTAACTGCCCCTGCAGACTAAGCCCAATGCTGCCCCGCTCAGTGAGCAGCATTGCGCCTGTGGCTCTTAAGCCGGATGACTCCCCGGCGCCTCCAGCACCTTCACCACATCATCGATGACGGCCTTGCTCATATCCTGCAAATAACATGACGCCCAGGCATACCGATCCGTGCTGCGAATCATCGCCGCGTCCTCGGCCAGGACCTTGGCAACGTGGAGCAGATCGGAGGCGTGGGACAGGGCTTCGCCGATGGGAATGCCGCTGTTGACGCGAAATAGCGGGCGGTCGGAGTGGTAGCAGAAGGGGGTTAGGCCTGGGGTTTTGAGGTCTTTTGGATGGGTCATTGCGCACCTCCATTTGCCAATTGGCGGCGGGCGGTGACTAGCAAAGCGATAAGCGAGACTGCAGCAGATCCATGGCGTGCATCGATAAACTCCCATATCGAATGAGAGCTGCCACGTTCGTTCTCAGGCGAATGGGTGGCAGCTGTGCGCAGGCTGAGAAACCGGAGATACAGGAACCCGGCAGACCCGAAGGTCTCCCACGCACAGCCGCCATTGCACGGAATGCGGACATAAAAAAACGCCGCAAAACGTGGTTCGGGCGCTGTAGCGCCTGCATCTTACTCGGGTTCTCAGGCCCGGTCGCTGAATTGGCAGCGACGTTCAGAGAGTAGTGGGCGATTGGGGAGGCTGCAATCGTGGCGCGATGCTGGCGGGTTAGGAATTGTGTGTCTTGGATTTAGGCTTTCGTGATCACCGGTATGCACTACCTGGTGGTCGGCAGCGTGGGTAATGAGCAGCGGCGCCACAGCACCTACGAAACGAAGATCATGAAGGCAGTGGAGCTGCGGGTGTTTCGATTGCCATTGTGGGTGAGGAGAGGGCATCAAAAATCGATGCCTACTTCAGAGCTTCCCTAGAGCCACTTTCCCAGTCAGTTTTAAATTCATTTATTGCTCCTCAAACTAAGCATAGTTAATAACATGGCTCTGAGTGACATGGCATAATCAAGGCGATTTGGTGAGTTGGGTAGCGCCCCATCATCTGAACTGGGGCGGGGCGAATTTGTATTGATTGACAGTGCATAGCCACAAGCTACCGAGAAGCACACGTCGAACAACGATCAGAAACTATATGTCACCTTCAGGCTGCCAGTGGGCGATGTTTTTCGTTGAACAATTGGACTATTTCGTGCATCACCAGCCAACTGCGTAAAACCTGCTGCGGCAACTACGCTCCAGTCTTGATTAAGCTTGTGCGTCCAGTCCGTATTCAGTGAATAGGCATAAATTCCAGACTTGGCATCATATCGAGTAACCCCCGATGCTGCCGACTGTGATGCACTTACCCCGTAGTAAGTCTGCATGTACTTGCTGGTCCCCCAACTATTGGTCAGCGCCATCGTCACAGCGTTTTTCGATGACGTATAGAGCGGGCTGACAATGCTGAAATGCAGGGCCTCACCATTGCTTCGCTGAGAAATCGGCACTTCAGCCTGCAATTGCAAATTAAGCCAGTCGGTCACCTCGTATCCTAGGCCAGGCAAACCGATAGCTGAGCCCTTAACGTCACCCATACCTCGCAAGTAGTCGCTACCGTAGCTGAGCGAGTCGCTGTCCACGTCACGATCCTTTCTGCCTGCGCGATAACTGAGCGCAGCGCTGTAATCAAATTTGCCGATGTTGTTACCGTAACCGATACCACGCGTGGAGCTGACGAAGAAACCATTTAACATAGAGTAATCAATCACTAGGGCCGTCGTGACTCGGCTTTCATCCGAACCAGAATAACGTGGCGCAACTTCTACGCCTCCTCCCAAGGTCAATTCGTTGCCCTGTTTCTGTTCTGCTGCCAGTATTGGGGTTGCCAATAACGCGAGGACAAATCCTGACAACAATTTTTCCAGGGTATGCCCCGAGAGTGAATGGAGGAACTTATGACTCAGTTCGATGTTTCTCATTAAGGAAGTCCTTGTGGGTTCAACTGACTACGATACAAGCGGTTTTAAACGCCAGAACGCTCAGTTTGAATGCTGGCCCTGAAGTTCTCATGAGCCAAAAATGAAGAAATACTGAAGCTAGTACCAGTTCTGCAAACCTGATAAATTTACTGACACCGTTTTTTTCTTCAGACTTTCTTCATTCACTGTTGATAAAATCACTATTGTGAAAATTCTCCTAATCGAAGACGACATCGACCTCGGCAATGGCGTACGTATTGCCCTTACAGACCAAGGATTAGATGTCATATGGGTTCGCCGTAAAGTGGATGCTCTGCATCAACTCGATCTATGCGTGCCAGAACTTGTATTGCTCGACCTCGGCCTGCCCGACGGTGATGGCATGAGCCTGATGGCGCGTCTGCGTCAGCAGCTCAAGGGGATCCCCGTCATCATCCTGACTGCTCGGGGCACTCTGCAAGATCGCTTGACTGGGCTGGATGCCGGTGCAGACGACTATCTCGTCAAACCTTTTGTTCTCGCTGAGTTATTGGCCAGGGTGAGAGCACTTGTGCGGCGCAGTTACGGTTTTAAGAATGATGTGATAGAGATTCGAGGGCTATCTCTCCATGTGCCGACTCGTCGCGTGACAGTGAGCGAAAGTCATGTTGATTTGACGGCAAGTGAATGCGCGCTGCTTGAAACGTTAATGTTGCGTTCTGACCGTGTTCTGACCCGTAGTTTTCTGGAAGAAAGGATCTTCGGTGCAAAAGAAAATATGAGTAATGCGCTCGATGTACATATGGGAAATTTGCGTCGAAAAATTGGTGACGGCTATGTGCGAACGGTGAGAGGTGTGGGGTTTGTCATTGAAACCGTACCCATTCAGAAGGGGGCAGGTTGATGCGTAATTTTTGGCGCTGTCTGAGAATTCCAACGCTCGTACGGCGAATTATGATCGCCCAGATGCTATTACTCACGCTGCTTTGGTGTATTTTTCTGACCTACATTTTATGGGATAACTTACGCAGCCCTCCAATGCTATCAGGCAACAAAACCTATGAAACCATTCTGACATTGGTGGATCGTATGGGGGATCGCCCGCACGATCTAACCGATGTGCTGGAAACATTCAGCAAGGCATTGCGGGAAGGCTATGGCGGAGGTGAAGACCCAAAAATGTCAATCAGCATAATCGTTCGGAAGAATAAAGAGATAATTTATTCATCTGATGGCGCTCCAGTAGGAGTGACAAACACCGGTTATGGGATGATTCAGAGTGTTCAGAGTAACGGCCGCACCTGGACTAGTCGTACTCTGAAGTCTAGGAGCTCCGACACAGAGGTGACCCTGCTCACTCCTGCTGGCGGTTGGAACTTCTTCATATACCTGAACTCGCGCGGATACTACATATTACCGCTGCTGGTATGCATTCCTTTTCTTTTGTTTCCTGCGTGGCTGTCAATCCGCATTGCAATGCGTCCCTGGAACAAGGTGGCAAATGAAGTTTCCTTACGAACACCAGAAGATCTTTCTCCCTTAAAAGCAGTTCCCAAGCACAAGGAGCTTCGCCAAATAGTGGACGCGATTAATATATTCCTTGCCAGGGTACGAGAAAGCACTGAAAGGGAACGGATTTTCATTGCAGATGCCGCTCACGAGCTGCGTACTCCACTGGCTGCAATGCGAGTCAATGTTGAAGCTTTGCAGTCCGATGTAGGCAACGTTAGTCAACAGGAATTGCTTGCAGGGATTATTCGTAGCAATAGCCGTGCTGCTCGTCTCGTCAATCAGTTGCTGCTGCTGATGCATAGTGAAGCGCGCATTGACACTGTTATGGAGCCTGTGCCGCTGACGACGCTCATACAAGAGCGAATGGCTGAGTTGGCACCGCTAGCGGCTGAGAGCCGAGTTGAGCTTGAATTCTACTCTCATGATGAAGTCTGGATTACAGGTGTCAGGGAACGCCTGATGTCGCTGATCGACAACTTAATTGAAAATGCTGTGAAGTACAGTCCTGAGGGCGGGCGGGTTGAAGTAGAGGTACGATCGTTAGAAAAATCCATTCAATTGCGTATCTCAGATGCAGGGCCCGGAATCATGGTCGAATTGAGGGAGCGGGTGTTCGACAGATTTTTTCGTGATCCCAATCAGATACAAAGCGGGAGTGGATTGGGGCTTGCAATAGTCAAAGCGGTTGCGCAGCAACACAACAGCAGTATTTTACTAAGTACGTCTGCAGAAGGTGGGCTCATGGTTATTGTTGATATCCCAAATCACAACTCCGTCTGAAAGAGAACGCAATTTTAGTCTCGGTCATGCGTAGGACATTTACCAGAATAATGGAGCATAAGTTGAAATATTTGACCCTGGCTACAATATTGTTTTCTATATCACTTAGCGGATGCGCCATAACCGTCAGTGATTTGAAAAACAGCAAGTCATCCTTAGACGGCAGTTTCATTAGCAAGACGGGGACCTCCGATACTTATCGAACCATAAGGCACATGGCAAGGCAGTGTATGGAATATGAGGCATATTCAGGAAATCCGGTCATCGTATTAAGCGAGTTTGACGGTGAGCGTAAAGAAGGTGAGATCATTCAAAAGTTTCTTTCAGAAGGACTGTTGATCAACAACACGCTAATTCAGATAGAAAGTCATGATGGTGACAAAGCTAAGATCAGCCTATACACAACCAAGAATATCTTGAGTACGGGCATCAGGTCGCCAAAAGTGAGTGATATCAAGCGCTGGGCTGATGGCGATAGAACCTGCTAACACGACACTCTCGTACAACTCAGCAATACCGCGAAGCATCCCGACCTGAAAATTAGTGAAGAAACGGGGTCAGACCCTGAGGGATCCCCACAAATCTACTCCAGGCTCTGCGCCTGATAATGCACCTCGTCACGCAGGGCCTGCTCGAGCTTTTCTAAATGCCTTCGTCCGCCAAAGTCCGTGCAGCAACGCCAATCGAGACCAATCGACCAAAATCAATGGATGTTTTAGTGAGCCCAGCAACGCTCGTAACATTACCCAGTAGAACAGTGGACGCTCTGCCCTTAGGTGCCGATTACCCAGCAATCGGTCTACTCGCTTGATGGCATGTTTGGGGTAAGCCCGACCCGGCAGAGACCGCCCTAGACCCGTCAGCGTCAGACGACGGCCTTGCAGTAATGAACTGACACAACTCATCAACGTCGTCAGACGGCGGGAATGGACAGAGGAAAGTGCTTGAGCGAGCGCTCTGTATAAAAATCGGATGGCCTGCATGAGTTCGGGATCTTGTTTTTGTGTGGTGCAATACAAGCTGCCGACTCATTCAGGCCTCTTCAATCTTCCAACTTCTTGATTTTCTGTAAGAAAATTTGGGGGGCCCTTAGGGTCAGACCACGGTAATCGGATAGGTCATCTCCGCATCTTTACAATGCCAACCCTCGCTTGGTTGAATCGCACGGAAGCGGAGGCAGTGCGGGTGAGGTGTTTTTAGCGCTCCCAGCTTTGCGCTTTGCGGGTATAGGTAACGGCCTCATCGCGAGCAAGCTCGCTCCCACAGGTTTTTCAGGGTGTGGACGAAAAGTGAACACCCCAGAAACAACAAAGCCCCCGCATTTCTGCGAGGGCTTCGTTTTGTATGGTGCGGCACCAGGAGTCGAATAGAAAAGTAAGCACCTGTTTTACAACGTAATTACGCTGATTTATTTCTATCCCTACGATTATCCTAATCAAGTCGCAGGTGTTCGCTAGGTTCGACGGCATCACTCAATACAAGCGAATAGCTACAGGATTGGCAAGATTGACGCTGGAGCGTAGCCACATCAGCAGAGTTCGATTCTGTCGTTAAAAAAATCGTTGACGTAGCTCGAAAGGTCGGTATAACTTCCATCAAATAGGTCGCCTTTTCTTGTCAGAAATCGCAGACCCTCAGCAATATTGCTGAGTACATATCGGCTATAGAAGCCCCTGATTTGCGTGAATAGCGCAGTCGGGGGTTTTTTTTTGGAAAAATTTAAATGTCGACTTTGAAATCCTCTGACGAAACCCAAGAATTTCCGAGCACCACGGTGGCAGCCGTACAAATGGAGCCACGAGTGGGCTGCAAGGCTGAAAACCTGGAAGTGTCGCTGCACCTGATAGCCGAAGCGGCCAGCGCCGGTGCGCAGATCGTTGTACTGCCCGAATTGGTCAGCAGCGGGTATGTCTTTTCCAGTCGTGAAGAGGCCTTTGAACTGGCGGAATCCGTACCGGCAGGCATCAGCACCCAGGCGTGGGTAGACGCGGCCCGCCAGCACAACGTTTACGTCATCGGCGGCGTTGCCGAACGGGTGGGGCACAAGCTTTACAACGCTGCCGTCATGGTCGGCCCCGAAGGTTATGTGGGGACTTATCGCAAGCTCCATCTATGGGGTGACGAACATCTGTATTTCGAGGTCGGCGATCTTGGTTTACCGGTGTTCCATACGCCTTTTGGCCGCTTGGCGATGATCATCTGCTATGACGGCTGGTTCCCGGAGGTCTATCGGCTGTTGGCCATGCAAGGCGCAGATATCGTCTGCATGCCAACCAACTGGGTACCCATGCCGGGACAGGGCAACGGCGCCATGATCATGGCCAATACACTGGCCATGGCCAATGCGCACGTCAACGGTCTGAACATCATTTGCGCTAATCGCGTAGGCACCGAACGCGGTCAGCTCTTTGTGGGTAACAGCATCATTGTCGGCGCCGACGGTTGGCCATTGGCTACCCCAGGCAGTGCTGACCTCCAGCAAATACTCTACGCCGACATCAATCTGAAGGCGTCCCGTCAATCCCGGCACCTTACGACGTTCAACACGGTCCTGCGTGACCGCCGCACCGACATCTACGACCCCATGCTAGGCACCGGCTGGCAGCTACCTCGCTACTAACCCCCCTTATCTACAATAAAAAATATTGAGGATACTCACATGAAATCCACTTATCCCCTCATCCGCATTGCCGTTCTTGCCGCTACAGCACTCGTAGCAACTCAGGGACATGCCGCTGAACCGATCAAGATTGGTGTCGCGGTGGGGTTGTCAGGCGCCAATAGTGTCGTGGCACCGGCTGTAGTCCAGTCCTCAGAACTCGCTGTGGAGCAGATCAACGCCGCCGGTGGAATCCTCGGTCGCCCGGTGCAGTTGGAGATTGTCGATGATGCTTCCGGCGCAATAGGTGCACAGAAAGCCTTTGATACGCTGGTGTTGGAAAAGAAAGTAAACGCCATTATCGCGATGGAAAGTAGCGCCGCGCGCAATGCCGCCTTGCCGGTTATTTCCCGGGGGCGCGTGCCCTATATCTATACCTCGTTCTATGAAGGCCGTTCTTGCAATAAGTGGATGTATGTCAACGGTTGGGTACCAGAACAGCAAGTTGCCCCCGTAGTGGATTACTTCAGCCAGAAACTCGGGGCTAAAAACTACTTTCTTGTCGGTAGCGATTACGCCTTTGGCCGGGGCATGCTGAAGTTTACTAAAGCGTACATTGAGCAACACGGCGGGAAGGTCATCGGTGAAGAGTACCTGCCGATGGACGGGAGTGACTGGACCGCCGTTATTTCAAAAATTCGCTCGACGCAACCTGACGCGCTTATCAGTGCCACAGCAGGTGGCGCACCTAACGTCTCATTGGCCAAACAGTTGAAAGCAGCGGCGCTGACACTGCCTTACGGCAACCTGGCCATTGACGAAGGCACCGGCAAGACCATGGGGGATGTCGCAACAGGCATGTACATGTCGGCTTCGTACTTGACCAGCATCGACACACCGGAAAATAAAAAATTCCTGAGTGACCTCGGCCAGAAGTTTGCCGGGAACCTGTCCACGCCAAACGAACTGTCCGAACCGCAATATGAAGCCTTCTTCCTCTACAAGGCCGCGGTGGAAAAAGCCAACTCCATCGACTCCGCGGCGGTCGTAGAGGCGCTGAACGATGTCTCGATCGTCGGGCCACGTGGCGTTGTGCAGATGAATGCCAGCCGTCATACCCCACTGGCCATGCGCCTGGGCCAAATACAAAGCGATGGTTCTATTCGCATTCTTGAAACCCAAGAAGGAGTCAGCCCAGGTATTCAATGCCCGAATTTGAAATAGTCCATTGCTTGATTACTAAGTAACGCTTCACGTTGCATTCTCCCCGGAGGGAGACGTCATGGTGTTAATTCTAGATATAACAACAACAATAGCCATGCTGTTCATTGTTACTGCGGGCCTGATGATGATTTTCGGAATAATGAAAATCGTCAACTTCGCCCATGGTGCCTTGCTGACAATGGGAGGGTATGCGGCGTTTGTCGTGACCCAACTGGGATGGAGTCCCTGGCTTGCGTGGCCGTTGGCTCTCGCGACCGGAATGATCGTTGGCGCGATCATCGAATACTTGATTGTTAGGCCACTCTATAAACGTCCTCTGGATGCCATCCTGGCAACCTGGGGGCTGGGTATCGTGATCGGTCAGCTGATCATTCTCGCCTTTGGCCGGGACGTGAAGTTTGCAGACGTGCCCCTGACAGGAACCTGGTCGCTGGGTGGAACGGATTACTCCGCCTATCGATTGCTGCTGATTCCCTTGGCACTCGGCCTGTGCGCTTTGCTGACGGCGCTACTCAACGGGACCCGCTTCGGTGTCAAAACCCGCGCCGTCATCATGAACGAGGAATTGGCCAGTGGCCTGGGCATCCATGCCGGGCGCATACGCTTCATTACCTTCAGCCTGGGCGCGGGCCTGGGCACATTGGCCGGGGCCTTGATTAGTCCGCTTTCGAGTATTGACCCAGGCATGGGGATTATCTGGCTGGTTTCTGCCTTCATGCTCGTCATGGTCTCCGGGCATTCGATGCCCAGCCTTATCGTGACTTGCGCGGTATTTGGTGCGTGCCAAGTTATCGTGAGCACCTATGCGAGCCCGGTACTCGGCGGACTCACGATTGCCGTGTTGGCGGCGTTGACCTTGCGTATTCGTCCAAAGGGGTTCGCACATGACTAACACTACGTTGCAGGCGGCAAACCCCCAATCCACGGGCTCCAGTCGTCAGGGAGCATGGGGCCGTTCGGGCGTGCTGTCTTTGATCGCCATCGCATTGCTGGTCGCTGGCCCATGGATTTTCGACAGCTACGTTCTCAACCTGCTGATCAAGGCCTTTCTGTTTGCGATCGTCGTTATCACGGTGGATGTGCTGTGGGGCTATACCGGATATCTCACCTTTGGGCAGTCGGCGTTTTTTGGTATCGGTGCGTATGCCGCAGGCTTGGTTTTTACTCACTTTGGCCTGTCGCCTGGCTCCATTGCTATCGCCATCGGGCTCGCGCTTGTCGTCCCGATGGTGGTTGCAGGGCTGGTGGGGTGGCTGTCCTTCTACCGGGGCGCCTCGCCGTTTTTTGCCACGGTTATCTCGCTGGTGTTGCCCATCGTAATGACCCAGTTGCTGCTGTCCGGTGGGGAGTGGACGGGCTCCAGTTCGGGCCTGACCGGCTATGACACCTTCGACTTGTCGCTCAATGCCTGGTACTGGATCGCCGGGAGTGGCGTGGCGCTGATAGGGCTTTTCGCCTGGCTGTTCGTGCGCAGTGATGCCGGGCGTGTGCTGGCGTCGATACGTGACAACGAGTCCAGATGTGCGTACCTGGGGATCAACGTCCCGAACATCAAAATCCTTCTGCTGATCGCCACTGCGGCGATTACAGGGATCGCAGGTTTTAGCTACGGTGCTTTCAGTGGCGTGGTGGCGCCCGAGTTGTCCGGTTTCGTCTTGGGTACCGAGCTGATCATCTGGGTTGCGCTGGGTGGACGCGGCACGTTGTGGGGGCCCATGGCGGGGGCGATTCTGATTAATGTCGCAACGGCCTATCTCGGCAGCCGCATGCCGTTTTTGTGGCAACTGATCCTCGGCCTCTCTTTCGTGCTGGTGATCGTCTTGCTGCCGCAGGGGATCGTCCCGGCTCTGCTCAAGCCCCTCGGTTTCGGTGCACCTTCGCGGCGAGTACCGGCGCTGGTTGAACGTGAAGGGAAAGCGGTTCCCGAATCGGATGGCGTGCCTGCGCTTCTAATGGAGGACGTCACCAAGAGTTATGGTTCGCTCAAGGTACTGCAGGGGATCAACCTCAAGGCCGAGGCCGGTGATCTGGTTGGATTGATTGGCCCCAATGGTGCCGGTAAAACAACGCTGATGCGGTGCATGAGCGACGGGGCTGACCGTACATCCGGGACGGTGCATCTGTGCGGCAACGATATCCGTCGGCTTCCGGCTGAGGCCTGCGTCCGTTTTGGTCTCGGGCGCAAATTTCAAAATGCCAATATTTTCGAATCCCTGACCGTCGCCGAGTGTCTGCGTATGGCCGGAACCCTTCACGAACGACCCTCGTTTTTCACTCGGGCGGATACGTTGGCCTTGCCATCCTATGCCTTGGACGTTCTGCGGGTTACCGGGCTGGATAACATGCTGGACGTGGTCGCTCGAGACTTGTCGCACGGTGAACAGCAAGCGCTGGAACTGGCCATGGTGCTGGCCCTGGAACCTCGTATCGTGCTGCTCGACGAGCCTACCGCAGGGCTGACAAAGACCGAACGCACGCAAATCGGTGTGGTGCTTTCCATGCTCGCAAACCGCTACAAGTTGTGCTGCCTGCTGGTTGAACACGATCTGGATTTTGTGGAACAGATCGCTACCCGAATCGTGGTATTACATCAAGGGACGATGGTCATGCAGGGCACTTTCGAAGAAGTCGTCAACTCGGACTTGGTCAAGACGATTTATGCCGGGTCTGCACTTGCTCCACAGGAGGTCGCATGAACGGTGCCACATTGGAACTGAATTCAGTCACGAGCGGTTACAGGGCGTCCGTCGTCCTACGGGATATGTCGTTCAAAGTCGCGGCCGGCGAAGCGGTCGCATTGCTGGGCAAGAACGGCATGGGCAAGACGACGTTGCTCAAGACCATCATGGGGTACCTGCCCAAGAAACAAGGCACTGTTCAAGTCAACGCCTGTGACATTACCCGACTGTCGCCTCATCGAGTCGCACAAGTAGGTATTGCTTATGCGGCTCAGGAAAAAGCGCTTTTCACCGAACTGAGCATCCGGGACAACCTGCGTATGGGGCTCGAGAAAGACGCGTTGTTCGATGAGCGTTTCGCTGCCATAGAATCCGTGTTCCCGGTTTTCAAGGACCGTCTGAAGCAGTACGCCGGCACGCTGTCGGGAGGTGAGCAAAAAATGCTGCTGGTGGCGCGCGCGTTGATGATGCGCCCCTCCATCATTTTGCTGGACGAAATCACTGAAGGCTTGCAGCCCTCGGTGATTGACCGGATCGCTGTCGCACTGGTGCACGAGCGGCAACGCCACGGCACGACCCTGCTGCTTATCGAGCAAAATGTGCCGTTCGCATTGAAGGTGGCGGATCGATACCTGGTGCTTAAACAAGGTGAGATCGAAGAGGAAGGCGACGCCCGCGCGCCGGGTGCTACCGAAGCCATTTTCAACCATCTGAGGGTGTGACGCTTATGGCCCTGTCTAGCTCTGACGACCTTCCGTTGTGCCTGTTCATCGCAACAGGCGGAACAATTGCCATGCAAGTTGACCCTTCGACGTCAGCCCCGATACCTGCGTTGTCGGGCAGCGACTTGATCAAGGTCGTTCCTGCCATCGCAAAGATCGCGCGGCTCGAAATCAACAACCTGTCCAATGTTCCGTCAGTCGAAATGGGGCCGCAGCGCTGGGTACAGCTGCATCAGATCATTGAAGCCGCGTTGGCCCGTCAGGATATCGCGGGTGTGCTGGTGTCACACGGCACCGACACCCTTGAAGAGACCGCGTGGTTTCTCGACTTGACATTGACGTGCCGCAAGCCTGTTGTGCTTATCGGTGCTCAACGCAATGCATCCGAATCGGACTTCGACGGGCCACGCAACCTGATGAGCGGTGCCAGGGTCTGCGTTGAGCCTGAATCTTCGGGCAAGGGCGTGATGGTGGTCCTGAACGATCAGATCAACGCCGCACGGGAAGTCAGCAAAACCCACACCTCGGACGTTGAGTCGTTCAACTCGGGCGACGCCGGTTTTCTCGGAAGAGTGGACGGCGATACGGTCATTTTTTATCGCTCATCCTGTCGTCGACAATACTTGTCGCTGGGGCGAGACAGCTTGCCTCGCGTTGACATCGTAGCTATGTACGCCGGCGCCGACGCCTCCTCGTTGAACGCTGCCGTGCAGGCGGGCGCCAGGGGGATCGTCATCCAGGCGCTGGGGGCGGGAAATGTGAATGCCCAGGTGTATGCAGCCATTTCGCAGGCGATCGACGCCGGTATCACGGTGGTCGTTGCCACCCGCGTACCTCGTGGTCGGGTCAGGCCTCTCTATGGCTTTGCCGGGGGCGGCAGTACTTTGAAAGAAGCCGGTGTCATCTTCGCCAATGACCTGAGTCCGCAGAAAGCGAGGATATTGTTGATGTTGGCTATCCAAAGCCTCAGGTCCGCAACCGAACTACAAGACATTTTTGATCAATAGGTGAGCGTCATGCCAAGCACCAAGACAGCAGTCACTAAAGATCAGGGGTGGCCTATCGGCATCTTGTACTCGCGCTCGGGTGCTACCGGTGTCACCGAGTCCGAACATTTTTTTGGTACTGCGCTGGCGATCGAGGAAATAAACTCCCTGGGTGGCGTCCTGAATTTGCCGTTGATTCCAACCGCATATGACCCGAAGGGGTCTGCGGAAGAATACCGACGCTTGACCGGCAAGTTGCTGATCGAAGATGAGATCAACGTAATTTTTGGCTGTTCCCGATCTTCCAGCCGAAAAGCGGTGCTGCCGCTCATCGAGCGCCATAACGCGTTGCTCTGGTATTGCTCGTTCTATGAAGGGTTCGAATATTCACCAAACATCATTTATACCGGCGCCGTACCCAATCAGAACAGCATTCAACTGGCCGCCTACCTGTTGCAAAACAAGGGCACCCGGTTCTTTTTGGTGGGCGCGGACTACATCTATCCGCGTGAATCCAATCGCATCATGAGGGACGTCGTTGAACAATACGGCGGCGAAATTGTGGATGAGGTCTACCTGCCCATCGACGCAGGCGTAGAGCAGCTCAAGGACGTTTTGAATGAAATCCGCGAAGCCCAGCCGGATGTTGTTTTCTCGACCCTGGTCGGACAGTCGGCCCGGTCTTTCTATCAGCTGTATGGCGAGCATGGGCTAGATCCCAAAAAAATGCCCATTGCCAGCCTATCCATGACCGAAGAAGAAATCCGTTTGATCGGGCCGCAACTGTGTGAAGGCCACATCACCGCCGCCACCTATTTCGGCTCGCTGCGCAACGACAGTAATCAACGGTTCATTGAGCTTTGGCGCACACGATTCGGTGATCGGCCAACCAGTACCTGGTCGGAAATGGCCTATTCCCAGGTTCACCTGTTTGCGCGTGCTCTGGAGCGAGCTGGTAGTCTGGACAGGCGCAAATTAGTCGACGCTGTACACAAGGTGAAGTTCGCTTCGCCAGAAGGGCCGATAGCGATTGATGCGGAAAATAACCATTGCGCCCTGACGCCCCGGATCGGCATCTGCCGCAGTGATGGGCAATTCGACGTCGTATGGGAAGGTTCGGGGCCGGTCAAACCCGATCCTTACCTCTCCACTTTCGGCTTCTCTGAGTTTTGGTTGAGGTAACGCCATGAGTTCCAGCCTTCGCCGTCTCTATGAAGATTTGCGCAGCATCTGCGTTGCGTTTGTTTATCCCCCTGGGGATGACCGCGATATTGTCATGCAGCAACTGAAAAGAATTGGCTGCCGCGTGAAGATCGTCTGGCCATTCCCCTCAGAGCCGCCTGCGGACGTCGACGTCATTCTCTTTCAGATTACGCAGGATCTGGAAGGCAATAAGATCTGGTCGGGCGCCTCCGTCAACGCGGCACTCATCGCGCTTTCCGACTACGAAAGCCCGACCATCTTGAAGTTGTTGCTCGATACGCGCGCTCACGGAGTGATTTCAAAACCGTTTCGATCTTCCGGAATTCTTAGCACGCTGGTACTGGCCAGAGCCTCGTACAGCTACCAGGAACGCTTGCAGGGGAAGATCGACAAACTGGAGTTGACCATAAAATCCCGTCGACAGATCGAAAAAGCCATTCGGGTGTTGGTCGAACGTCAAAACCTGACCGAGACTCAGGCTTACGAACACATGAGGTCGCGGGCAACCAAGCTGCATGTAACCGTCGCCGAGGTGTCCGGGATGATCATCGAGGCCCATGAGGCCATGGAACGGCTTGGTTTGAAGCTTTAGCTCTGGCGCGCCGCGATCCGTTTGCACTCGTTGTAACGAGTGTCTACAGCCACTAAAACAAGAAAACCCCTATGACAATGCTTGATTCCCGCCTCACGGGTGAGTCTCGGCCTGGCCCGATATCGCCTGGATTTTTTAAACGCGCTCTTGGCGACCTTCCGGTCGGCGGCAAACTGGCGTTTGGTTTTGCGCTCGCGGTGTTGGTAACCATTGGGGGTGATTGCTACGGCTTTAGTGAGTCAGCACTCTCTGTTCAATGGCAATGAACAGCTGAACAAGGTCATGGTTATCAATGAACGGGTGCTGCGTGCCCGAGTCGCCGAAAACAGCTTTGCGTTGAGTCGTGCCGATGATCAACAGCAAGAGATCAAGCAGTCGCTTGCCGTCGCTGTCGAAACGCTTTGAAGCTTGCTGCTTGAACAGAAAACGTCTGATAAACCCTGGCCAGGGATGCTGGAGGCTATCGATCTCTATCAAGCGCAATTCGAAGCTCATGCCGGCCTGTTGAACGCTGGATATCTCGCGCAATTGGGGATGCAGGATCAGGCGCGTACGGCGGCAGAAAGCTTCGAATGGGTCTTTCTTGATCTGCTCGATAACTTGAGAGGAAACGGGGTCAGACCACGGTAATCAGATAGGTCATCTCCGAATCTTTACAATGCCAACCCTCGCTTGGTTGAATCGCGCGGAAGCGGAGGCAGTGCGGGTGAGGTGTTTTTGGCGCTCCCAGCTTTGCGCTGTGCGGACATAGGTAACGGCCTCATCGCGAGCAAGCTCGCTCCCACAGGTTTTTCAGGGTGTGGACGAAAAGTGAACACCCCAGAAACAACAAAGCCCTCGCATTTCTGCAAGGGCTTCGTTTTGTATGGTGCCGGCACCAGGAGTCGAACCCGGGACCTACTGATTACAAGTCAGTTGCTCTACCAACTGAGCTATACCGGCGTGTGGGCGACGATTATAGCGATTGGGTGAGTTCTGTAAACCCCTGAATTCTGACTATTTTTGCACGCCCCATGCTTAAGCGCGGCGTAGCAGGGTGCGTACTTTCTGAAAGGCTCGCCACGCACGGCTGTTTTGCAGGGCATGGAGTTGCGCTTCGGCCTGCTCAGCCCGTTGCAGGGCGGCGCTGAGTTGTTGGTCGGTGTCGTCGATGGGGTGGCTGAATTTGTGGCCTTTGCAGAGTTGGAAACCGTCGAGGTTGCACGGGGGGATGTCGAAGGCGGGTTTGAGGGCCAGGTGTTCTTCGGCGAGGTAGTAGGTGTTGATGCCGTCGAACAGGATGGACTGGTAGCCGGCGTCGGTCACCAGGGTTTCCCAGGCCTGGTCGCGGGCCCATGGGGTTTCGATGAGGATGATCCAGGGACGCCAGCGGCTGAAGTCCATGCCGCGCAGGACGGTTTCTTCGTGGCCTTCGACGTCGATTTTCAGGAAGTGGATGGGGCGGTCCTGGGCGTATTGCTCGCAGATGGAGGCCAGGGTGCGGGACTGGACGGTCTGGTTGCGCACGTCCATGCCGGCGTCGCGGTGTTGTTGGGCGACGCTGGCTTCTACTGTGGACAAGCCGGTGTCGGCGATGGTGTAGAAGGTCAGGCTGTCGGCGTTTTCGCCGGCCACGCATTGCAGGTTGATGTCGTCGGGGCGTTGTTGGCAGAGGGCGTCGTAGTAAGCCGGCACCGGTTCGATGTTGATGCCGCGCCAGCCGCGGTCGTAAAACGCTCGGGTGACCGAATCATCTGTCGGATGGTTGGCGCCGACGTCGAGGTAAAAGCCGTTTTCCACCGATTGAAGGGCGCGCCACAGGCGTATGTCTTCGAAGTTTTGTGCGTAGGAAATGAACGTCACGGCCAGTCCTTGAGTGTGTCGGCATTGTGTCAATCACAGTACGTTGGGCTGTTGTATAGCACGGGCGCGGTGGACGCAATTATTGGCGCGAGGCAGCACTGAATTCGGCGGTTATGTCGTTTTGCTTAGACGCTTATGCACAACGGGCAGGATAAGGCGCTGGGCATCTTGCGATTTTGTGACCGCTTTCGCGTTTCGTCGCAAATGTCTGTTTTCATGGTTTTTTATCCATGTGAACAAAAAATGACCAGCGCTGATTGGGTCATGAAATCGCGAATTTCTTGGATCCTGGTTTATTTCATCAACAGAGTTATCCACAGGGTGTTTCGTCTCAGCAACGCTCTGCCAGCAACAGCAGATTGCGCGGCGTCAGGGGCGTTTCGCAGAAGGTGCCAAGGCGAACCTCGTAGCCTTTTTGCGTGAGGAAAAGCGCCCGGTCCAGAACCAGCCAAAGCTCCAGTGGCCGCCGGAAAAGCCCTCGCACCAGTTCCAGGTTGCGCACCTCCGCCAGGCGCTGATGGCCTGCTGCTTCCAAGGCGACCCAGTCAGGCGCGCCGACTGTGGATAAGTCTTTCAGGGCCGCCAGGTCGGTGCAGTACTGCGCGAAGGATTTTTCCAGCCAGGCGCTGGGCAGTGAGGGAGTGGGCAAGTAGTCGTCGCACCCTCTGATGTGCCGTTGCAGCACGTCGAAGCCCAGGCGCCAGGCCATGGATTGGTCCCGTTGTCTTCTGACGCGCGCCCCAGCGGTGACGGTTTCGGTCAGCGGCAGGCTCAGATCGTCGAGCGACAGCCGTAGGGCAGAGCCCTTGGCCGCGTCGGACAGCGCTTGATAACGCTCGCTGCTGATGCGGTTGTAGCAGCACGGCGCGATCGCCAGTTGTGCACAGCCGACGGCGCTGGCCAGGTGCATCAGACGCACGTGCAGATCACCGCAAGCGTGCAGAGCTACGGGGGTGTGTTCGGCGTGGAGCGCCTGAGCGGCGTCCGCCGCCAGCACGTCTTGTTGCAGGTGCGTGGCGGGCAGGCGATGGCGCTGGCTCAGTTGTTGGCCGCTGGCGACCAGGGCGGGGTCATATTCCAGGCAGGTCAGCTGCTGAGTACCGTGCAGCAGGCGTCGACCGAGGTGGCCTTTGCCGGCGCACCAATCCAGCCAGTGGGTCGGCTGGGTGGTGAAGTGCAGGCGGCTGGCGAAGGCTTCGATCTGCTGCCATTTGCGTCCGGGCACGTCGACGTTGAGGCGATGGCTTGGCGCCCGGAGCGTGCTGGCCGGCAATTCTGCGACAGCGCTCAATGCCCGGGAGATAGCGGCCAACTCCGGGAATGGCGCTGGCGCGTCTTTCATCAACCACGGCTGATGATGGTCGTTTTCTGCCGCTTCCAGCGAGCGCTGGCGTAGCCATCCGGACAATTGCGGGTGGGACGGTTCCCAAGGCAGTTGCAGATGGGTGAACGGACGCGGCTTCCACAGTGCTTGGTGCGCTGTGAGAAAAACGTCCAGCGCCGTGAAGCGGGCGAGCAGTGCCTCGCCCATCAGAATGTCGCTTTCAGCGACCTTGGCAGGCATCGACGCGCAACCAGCGTTCCAGTTGTTTGAAACCTTGCACCAGGACGAAGGACATCAACAGGTAGAACATGCCGGCCGCGAAGAAGATCTCCACCGGCATATAGGTCCGGGCAATGATGGTACGGGCCATGCCGGTGAGTTCCAGCAAGGTCACGGTACTCGCCAGGGCACTGGCCTTGAGCATCAGGATCACTTCGTTGCTATAGGCGGGCAGGCCGATGCGCGCAGCGCGGGGCAGCATGATGTAGAGCAGCGCTTTGGGCCGCGACATGCCCAGGGCCCGTGCGGCTTCGATCTCGCCCCGGGGGATGGCCTGGATCGCACCGCGCAGGATCTCGGCGATGTAGGCAGCGGTGTGCAGGGTCATCGTGGCCGTGGCGCACCAGAAAGGATCGCGCAGGTACGGCCACATTGCACTGCTGCGCACGGCATCGAACTGCGCCAGGCCGTAGTAGACCAAAAACAGCTGGACCAGCAGCGGCGTGCCACGGAAAAAGAAGATGTAGGCGTAGGGCAACGCCCGCACGTACCACAGGCGCGAAGAGCGGGCGATGCCCAGTGGAATCGCCAGCAGCAGGCCGGCGATCACGGCGATGGCCACCAGCTCCAGGGTCAGCGTGGCGCCTTGGGCCAGCTTCGGCAGCCATTTGATGATGATGTCCCAGTTCATTGGGTGCTCCTGGTAAAGCCACGGGCGGCGCGTCGTTCCAGCAGGTGCATGCCGATCATGGCGAACACCGTCAGGCCCAGGTACATGAATGCTGCGACCATATAGAAGGTGAACGGTTGCTTGGACACGGTTACGCCGATTTCCGCATGGCGCATGATTTCTTCCAGGCCGATCACCGAGACCAGTGCGGTGTCCTTCATCAGGATCATGAACAGGTTGCCCAGACCGGGCAGGGCAATGCGCCACATCTGCGGCATGATCAACCGAGTGAAGATCCGCCACTTCGACAGGCCCAGGGCGACGCCGGCCTCACGGTGACCCTTGGGGATCGCCAGAATCGCCCCACGAAACACTTCCGTGGCGTAGGCGCCAAAGCACAGGCCCAAGGCAATGACGCCAGCGGCGAAGGCATCGAGGGTGAGGTCGGGGTTGCCGAAATACTCACCCAAGGCACGTAGCAGGTTGACGGTGCCGAAATAGATCAGCAGCACCCAGAGCAATTCCGGGATGCCGCGAACCAGCGTCGAATAGGTGCCGCCCAGCCATTGCAGCGGCTTGTACGGCGAGGTCTTGGCCAAGGCGCCGAGCAGGCCGAGCACCAGCCCCAGGCAGAGGGCCGTGAGCGCCAGTTTGACGGTCATCAGCGCGCCGGCGGCAAGCGCCGGGCCGAATCCGTAGAGATCGATCATCATGGGTAAGAGTTCATATCGCGGCAGGCTTTGCTAAGGGCCGGCGCTGCCAGGCAGCGGCGCCGGCCAGGCACATCAGTATCAATAGATGCTGAACGGGAAGTACTTGTCGTTGATCTTTTTATAGGTGCCGTCGGCAATGATTTCCTTGAGTGCGGCGTTCAGCTTGTTGCGCAGTTCGTCGTTACCCTTGCGCACCGCAATGGCGATCTTGTCGCCTTCCACCACCGGGTCGCCCTTGAATTCGTAAGCACGGCCAGCTTCGGTTTTCAGCCAATCGTAGTTCACGTATTTGTCCGCCAGGATCGCGTCGACGCGGCCGGAGGTCAGGTCCAGGTAGGCGTTTTCCTGGGTGTCGTAGAGCTTGGCGGTGATATCGCTGCCCAGTTCGTCTTCCAGCCAAGTGCCGGCGAGGGTAGAGCGCTGTGCCCCGATGACCTTGCCTTTGAGAGACTCTTTATCGGTTTTGAAGTCGACGTTTTTCGGCGCGATGAATTGCAGTTTGTTGGAGTAGTACGGGTCGGTGAAGTCCACGGCTTGCTTGCGCTCGTCGTTGACCGACAGCGAAGAAATCAGGAAATCGAACTTCTGGGCCATCAGGGCGGGAATGATGCCGTCCCAGTTGGACGTGACCACTTCGCACTCGACTTTCATCTTGGCGCACAGGGCGTCGCCAATGTCTTTATCGAACCCCACGACCTGGCCGCTGGCGTCCTTGTTGTTGAACGGCGGATAGGCCGCTTCGATGCCCATCTTCAGCTTTTCGGCCGCCATGGCGCTGGCCGAGAAAACCAGGCTGGCCGCTGCGGCCAGGAGGAATTTCTTGTAGGTCTGCATGTGTATTGCTCCGTTAGCGGTTGCTGGACATGAATTGTTTGCAGCGCGCCGAAAGCGGGTTCTCGAAGACCTGCTGTGGCGATCCTTGCTCCTCGACCAGGCCTTGATGAAGGAACACGACCTCGCTGGAAACCTGACGGGCGAAGCCCATTTCATGGGTGACCAGCAGCATGGTGCGTCCTTCTTCGGCCAGGGCGCGGATCACACTAAGTACTTCCTGGACCATTTCCGGGTCAAGGGCGGAGGTGGGTTCGTCGAACAGAATCACCTTGGGCTGCATCGCCAGTGTGCGGGCGATGGCGGCGCGTTGTTGCTGGCCGCCGGACAGTTCGGCCGGGTAGGCGTGGCGCTTGTCGGCGATACCGACTTTGGCCAAAAGGGCCTCGGCCACTTCGACGGCTTCGGCCTTGCTTTGGCCAAGCACCCGGCGCGGCGCTTCGATGATGTTATCGAGCACGCTCATGTGCGGCCAAAGGTTGAAGTTCTGAAAGACAAAACCGATCTCGCTGCGCATGCGGTTGATCTGTTTGCCGTCGGCGGCCACCAGCTCGCCATTTTTCGCGGCCTTGAGCTTGAGCGCTTCGCCGGCCACCAGGATTTCACCCTGGTTAGGGTTTTCCAGCAGGTTGATGCAACGCAGGAACGTGGACTTGCCGGACCCGGAGGATCCGAGGATCGAGATCACATCGCCGTCGCGGGCGGTCAGCGAGACGCCTTTGAGCACCTCCAGCTGTCCGTAGCGTTTGTGCAGGTTGCGGATTTCAAGCGCGGGCGTGGCCTGGGCCATGTGCGGTCCTCATGGTATGTGCTCCCTTGCTGTTGGCTGCCTTCCTTGGCGAGGCGGCCAAGCTAGCATGCGTGGCGAATGGCAGCCAACAGCGCTACGGGCGGTAAACCGGTGATGTGCGGCAGGTTGTCGCATCGGCGCAGCAGACTGTCGCGCCATCAACAACCGAACAGCCGTTTGAACCTGGTCTACCGGTGAAAAGCCCCGGGAGTCGCGTAAAAAAAGGCGCGATGGTGCCAGCTTTGGGCGGGGGTTGGAAGGGTTAAACGGATGAGCGTTACCGAACTCAAAAGTATGTCGGGTTATTCGGGAGCGTCCTCGAGATCCCACAATATGTTGAGGACCTCTTTGAAACTGGCTCGTGCAGTTTCGAAATCCGCCTGTACTTCAGGGCTGTGAAGCCAATGCTCCGTAGCTTCCTGAGCGAGAAAGTGGCCGTAAACCTGTGGGAGCGAGCTTGCTCGCGATAGCGGTAGAGAAGCCAACGGAGATGTGAGGTTGATGGCCGCATCGTGAGCAGGCTCACTCCCACATTGGGCCTCGATTGAGCTGTTTTTTAACTTCAAGCCACCGAAGTTACGACCCTGTCGTCGTCACAGTGGTCCAATCCTCGATGCGCAGTCCGGGGACTCTTTCGAACTCTTTCAGGTTATTAGTGACCACGATCAGCCCGAGGGAGCGGGCGTGGCCGGCAATCATCTGGTCGTAGGGGCGGATTGGCCTGCCCATCTTTGCCAGCTCCGCCCGGATCATTCCGGTATGTGCTGCAGCGTCATAACCAAAAGGTAAAACCTCAAGTCGGGCACAGAACCCTTCGATGACGCCGAGATTTTTCTCTGGGGCGGATGACTTTTCTGCGCCGTAGATCAACTCCATCGGCGTGACGGCGCTAATGCAGAGCTGGCCGTGATGAAGATTGAAAGCTTCTCTAACGATCTGGGGTTTATTTTTGATCGTGAAAATACAGATGTTGGTGTCGAGCATGAATTTGATCATCAGACAGTCCCAACCAATAGTTCCAATCGATCTAAACGTTGGCTCGCGACTGAGCTCTAAAAAGAACTCATGTGAGTTGTTTCCAGAGGCTGGAGTCCTCGCCATGAAGCTCATTCATTATTTTGTATTACCCTTCGTCGCCATCAGCGTCCTGCTGTTCCCCATCGCCCTCAACGCCACCAACCTCGCACCCATCGACAACAGCGGCGTGCAGGTCCAGCCCATGCAGCAGAACGGCATCACTTATCTGTCGGGCGGTATCGGTGAGGATGAAGCCCGGGCCATCGGGCAAGCCCAGGGTTACAACTTGCACATGACATTCGCGGTTGGCCCGGAAAACAAATACATCCCGGATGTGGAGGTCACTGTCCATAACGCGTCGGGGCAAACGCTGCTGACGCTGACTGAGGCCGGGCCGCTGGTTTACGTGCAACTGCCGCCCGGCAAATACACGGTGGTGGCGACGCGCAACGGTGAGGCGCGGCGCGACACTGCTGAGGTAGGCAGCGGGGCCGCGCGCAACCTGGTGTTTCATTGGAACGGTGACGAATAACCGACGAGCTTATTCGCTGGCCGGTTCCTCCATCGACTGGCGATAACGGTCCAGGGCCTCGCTGAAGTCCTTGATGAACTCCGGTGTGCTGAGCCAGCGCTGGGCGGTCTCGCGGTCCATTTCATCGACCCACATGCGGTAGTCCACCAGCATGTCGGCGGCCAGGTTGGTGGCTGCCATGCTTTCGTTTTCGGCGTTCTTCAGGTCGAGCAGGCCTGGGCGTTCGCTGATCATCACGCTCAGGGAGGCGAGCAGCGTGTCGAGCATTTCACTGCGGCTAACGGCCTCGGCTTCGCGCAATTTGGCGAACAGCTCCAGTACATAGACCGGTGGCTGGGCGGTGGCGTGGTCCGGGTCACCATACATGGGGATGGATTTACGCCCGGTCATGCGGATCTGCTTGGCTTTGTCTTTGGCGCGCTTGGCACGTTTTTGCTGTTTGTTCAGAGAGGCCATTGGGCTTCGATTTCCACATTCGTTAGGGGGACGGTGCCCGGCTCAGTCGATTTTAGGCACGGTACAGCGCAATTCGCTGCCCTGGCCTGGCTGGCTTTCGGCGAGCAGTTTACCGCCATGGGCCTGGACAATCCCCTGGGAAATGAACAAACCGGTTTGGGTGGGTGGCTTTCTGTCAGGTCGCTGGCCCCGGTTGCCGTGCCTCAAGTCGTGTCCGCTCGCGATCCAGCTCATTGCGCAGTTCTTCTTCCGTAGGGAGCACGAGTTGGTACTGGCTGGCGAATAGTTGTTCGTTGCCTTGTAAGACGGAATAACGCACCACTGACTCGTCTTTCTGGGCGCAGAGAATGATGCCGACGGTGGGTTTGTCGTCGGGGCCGCGTTTGAGGTCGTCGTAGAGGCGCACGTACATGTCCATCTGCCCGATGTCCTGGTGGCTCAGTTCGCCACGCTTGAGGTCGACGATTACAAAGCACTTGAGCAAGTAGTTGTAGAAGACCAGGTCGAGGTAGAAGTCCTTGCTGTCGGTGCTGATGCGTTGCTGGCGAGCGATGAAGGCGAAACCCTTGCCCAACTCAAGGAGGAAACCCTGTAGCTGGTCGATCAGGGCTTGTTCCAGTTCCGTTTCCAGTAGCGTGCCGGCATTGGGCAGGCCGAGAAACTCCAGGACCACCGGATCCCTGATGATGTCTCTTGGGCTGAGGTTGAGTTTTTCAAGGTGAGTTGTCGCTTCCTGCTGCACGGCAGGGCGGTCCCGACTGGCCAGCAGGCGTTCGTAGTAGAAGGTGCCGATCTGGCGTTCCAGCGCACGAGTTGACCAGTTCTGGGTAGCCACTTCGTTCATGTACCAATGACGGGCGTTATCGTCTTCTATCCGCAGAAGCGTACGGTAGTGGGTCCAACTCAATTCGGAACGCACTGCGTTCCAAATCGGAAACGATTGATAAAAGTCCCGCATGTGCCGCAGATTCCGTTCATCGAATCCTTTCCCAAACCGCGTCGTAAGCTCTTTAGCCAGCGTCGGCAGCAGTCTAGCCCCATAAGCTGCCCGCTCGGCGCCGCCCTGTTCGAATTCGACAATGTGCCGCCCAATCTGCCAGCAGGTTTGTACCTGGAGTGTATCGACGGCACGCAGGACCTTTTGGCGTGCCTGGCGAATCAGTTCGCCGAGTTCGTTGATCAAGGGAGCGAGCTGTGGGTCATCTTGGGGCAGCATGGGCGTCATCGAAGTGTCCAGCCATTGAGAGGGGGCGGACCGCAAGGATGCTCCAGGCGATGTTTCGATGATGCCGGACGGGGATGATTGCTTGGGCGGAAAAATAGCAGAGTGATGCAGGACGGGTATGACGCCGCCCCATGTTGGTTGACCTTGGATTGTGGGAATTATCCCCGGAGGGCGTCATCCACCGCGGTCCCGGCCAGACAGTCAGTCCTGGCTTTGCGTAAACGTCTGGGATGCAGCCACATAATCGGCCTGGAATTGCTTGCTTTCCACCCAATCCAGCGCGGTCTGCTCATCGACGCCTGTGGTCAGGCGGCGGTATTCGATCAATGCGGTAATGATGAAGTCGGTCGCCTCTTCTTCACCTTCCTGCTCCAGTACCAACGCCAGCAGTGGATATGCCAGGAACGCCTCGCACAGCGCCTTCTGGCTGACTTTTTCGGCGTCACGCATGATTTGGAACAGCTCCGTCAGGTCCACGGTTTCCAGATCGATACGCTCATCGTTCGGGTCGAGGAAATCGTTCGGCGCAGCAGCGCGCTTTATCCGGTTGTTCTTGGCTTTCGCCTTGGCGCGCTGGTTGCGTTTCTGCTGTTTGTTCACCGATGACATGGCCGGATTCCTGATGAATAAGTCGACCTATCCTACAGCTTCGGCGTGAACGCTTCGAATCAATCCACTATGAAGAGCGTGGCCCCTGACGAAGTCGAGGAGCGATGGGGCTCGGCCTGGTCGGCTACTTGATAGCTCATGCCTGGCTTGAGCAAAAATTGCCGCCCGTCTTCAAGTTCAGTGTTGAGCTCGCCCTTGAGGCAAAACAGGATGTGGCCCTTGGTGCACCAATGGTCGGCCAGGTACCCCGACGTGTATTCCACCATCCGCACGCGAATGGTCCCGAACTGTTGGGTACGCCAATACGCGGTTCCGGTAATGCCCTTGTGCTCGGTGGGCTCGATGGTTGACCAATCGGTGGTGCCAAAAGGGATGCCGGAGATATCCATGTCGACTCGTTTATCAGAGGGAAGCTGATGAATGTAGCCGAGTCGATAAGGCGGAGGAAGAAAATCCCACGCAATAAAAAACCCCGATCAATTGCTTGATCGGGGTTTTCGGTATTTGGTGCCCAGAGACGGAATCGAACCGCCGACACGGGGATTTTCAATCCCCTGCTCTACCGACTGAGCTATCTGGGCAACGGGGCGCATTAAACGGGTTTTTCGGGGGGGCGTCAAGCACGTTATCAAAAAATATTTAATTATTACCGTCGCTTACGATCCGCCCCCGTGTGGAACAGCTTATTCGGACGGCGGCACGTAGCCTTCGGCCTTGGCGTAATCTTCGCCGGAAAAGTACTTGTCCATCTCGCCCTGAAGGTATTTGCGATCTTCAGCGTTCATCATGTTCAGGCGTTTTTCATTGATCAGCAGGGTCTGGTGTTTCTGCCAGTCGGCCCAGGCCTTGGCCGAGACGTGGTCGTAGATGTCCTGGCCCTTGGCACCCGGGAACGGTGCACGTTCCAGGCCTTCGAGTTCTTCTTTGTACTTGCGGCACATGATGGTGCGGGTCATTGCAACTCTCCTGCGTTCATTACGGCGGCCGCGCGTTCGAGCAAGGTTTTGACCGGGGCGGCAAGGCCCAGGCGCGGCGGGGTGGCGAGGTTATACCAGAGCCAGTCGGCCTCGGCCACGTGATGGCCGGTTTCCCGGACCCGGACCAGCCAGGGTTCGATCGCCAACTGGAAGTGGCTGAAGGTGTGCACCAGGCTTGGCATTTGCTGTTGGTTGCCCAGTTCCAGCGAGTGTTGCAGGGCCAGGTGCTGCAGGTCGTCGAGGTCGTCGAGTTCCGGCAGGCTCCACAGCCCGCCCCAGAGCCCTGTGGAGGGGCGACGATAAAGCAGGATTGCGCCCTCGTGGTTGGCCAGCATTGGCATCAAGGTGCGCTTCTTGGGCACTTCCTTGCGTGGCTTGGGAATCGGGTAGCGGGTTTCCAGGCCCAGCATGTGGGCCTCGCAACCTTGCTTCAGCGGGCAGAGCAGGCAACTGGGCTTGCTGCGGGTACAGAGCGTGGCGCCCAGGTCCATCATCGCCTGGGTGTAGGCGTTGACCCGGTCCTGTGGCGTGAAGCGCTCGGCGGTGGCCCACAGTTGTTTCGCCACCTTGGGTTCGCCTGGGTAGCCTTCCTGGGCGGTGAAGCGCGCCAGTACCCGCTTGACGTTGCCATCGAGAATCGGCGCCCGCAGGCCCATGCTGATGCTGGCGATGGCGCCGGCGGTGGACAGGCCGATGCCCGGCAACTCGGTGAGTTTTTCCACGTCCCGGGGGAATTCGCCGCCGTACTGTTCAACGACGATTTTCGCGGTTTTCTGCAAGTTGCGCGCACGGGTGTAGTAACCCAGCCCGGTCCACAGGTGCAGCACTTCGTCCTCTGGCGCGGCGGCCAGGGCTTGAACGGTGGGCAGCGCGGCCATGAACCGATCGAAGTAGTTGAGCACGGTGCTGACCTGGGTCTGCTGCAACATGATCTCCGAGACCCACACCCGGTAGGGCGAGATACCCTGCTGCCAGGGTAAATCGTGGCGCCCGTGGCGGTCGAACCAATCCAGGACAGCGGTGGAAAACTGTTCGGCTCTCATCGCTTGAACAGCCCCTTGAGCGCATTTTTGAGTTCGGGGCTGACCTTGTCGCCCAGCTTCTCATCGATCTTGTCGCCGAGACGCTCGCCAGCCAGTTTCGCTGCGACCTTGCCCAGCCCGTCGTTGTCCAGGCGGCAGGCCTTGGCGCCCAGTTCCAGCGGGCCGCGGCAGCGCAATGGCCATTCGACGTCAACGTAGCGTTCGTTGACCTGGCAGGCCGGATCGGGCATGTCGCTCTTGTCGCCTTCGACGATGATGCCGACGCGATAGTCCATGCCCAGCACTCGCAGGTCGATATCGCCGTTGCCGTTGACGCTCATGCCGGGGATGCGGACTTTCAGGTCCGGGTTGTTGGCAACGCCATTGTTGAAGGTGAGATTGCCGTTGAGTTGCTGGAATGGCGTGTCCTTGCCCCGGGGTTCGCCGCTGAGGGTCTTGCGATTGAGGGTGGCGATGCCTTTGCACAATTGCTGTTCGAGGTTGGCATTGAGCAGCACGCCGTCGTTGATGACGAACCCGGCGGTGCCGTTGAGGCTGTCGATCAGGGCTTTCTGGCTATTGCCGCTGGCGGTGATCGCGCTGTTGACGGTGACCAGGCCTTTGACCGGCGGATTCTTGCCTTGGCTTTCGATGATCTTCTCGGCAGGGACCCGGTTGATGCGCGTTTGCAGGCTCAACTGTGGGGTAGGTTGGCGCACGTCCAGGGTGCCCTTGCTTTCGAAGTTGCCGCTGTACAGGTCGCCTCGCAGGTTCTCCAGGGTCAGCAGGCCGCCCCGGCCGGTGGCCTTGAGCGCAGCGTTCTGGATCGGCAGTTTATCGAGGGTCAGTTGCCCGAAGGTCAGGTCGGCATCGAGGTCCAGCTTGCTCAGGCGTTCCACCGGAAACAATCGATCGTTACTCCAGGCGCCCTGGGTCGGGGCGCTTGGCAGCGGTGTACTGCCAGCACCGGCCATGGCGCTGGCTTCGGTGTTGCTGACTTCGACCTCGCGGGCGGCCTTGGAGCTGTCGGCTTCGGCGGACTTTGGCGCCAGGTAGCGGTCGACGTTGAACGTGTCGGCCTTGAGCTGCGCGCGCAGGGACTGCTTGGCGAAGTCCTCCACGGCGATGCGACCGCTGAAGTTGCTGTCGTCCACTTTCAAGTTGAAGTCGTTGAGCTCGACACTGGTTGGCGTACCGGCAATGCGGCTGGACAGCTCGACCTTGCCCAGGCTGCCTTCGGCCATGGCCGGGAGTTTCTGGCCGACGCTGTCGACGAACTTCGCCAAGTCGAACTGGGCGATGGACACCCCGCCATTCAACTGTGGAGTCTTGTCGAGGTCATTGACCTTCAGTTCACCCAGGGCGCGCAGTTGATTGAGCGACAGCTTGATGCCGGTCCATTCGGCGACGTTTGCCGCTTTGTCCAGGAACAGTTGGCCTTGGGCGGCAAAGTTCAGGGTCTTGCCCTGCAAGGGGTCGCCGGTGGCTTCGCCGGACAATTTCAGGTCTTCGAACTTGTAGCGCTTCAAGGCCCGTTCGAAGCGCAGTTCACCCGTCACTTCGGTGCGTACGCGCACGGCTGGCTGGTTGCTGGACAGGAAGGCGGTCAGGGTGACCGGGATGTTGGTGGAGTCGTGGACCGGGCCGGTGCTCAGTTGGATGCTCTCGGCCGTGAACAGCTTGCCGGTCTGCTCGTCGGTGTATTCGACCCGGGCGTTGTTCACGGTCAGGCTGTCGATATCCAGGCGGGTCGGCTGGGCAGGTTTTTCTGCCGGGGTGCCGCCGGGCGGGGCCGGTTGTTCGGCCGGCACCGGTGCCGGCGCGTTCGCCGTCGACGCAGAGGCCGGCACCTTGCCGATGTCTTCCCAGTTGCCGTGCCCGTTCTTGTCACGGTTGAGCCGCAGGTTCAGGCCTTCGACCCGCACATCGCTCATCTGTACTTCCCGGCGCAGCAGCGGTATTACCCGGACCGAAAGGCCGAGCATCTGCAGGTCGGCGAAAGGCTGGGTCGGACTGGCCAAGGTCGCGACGCTGGCGTCGTGCAACTCAAGGCCCAGCCATGGAAACAGGCTCCAGCCGATGTCGCCATTGAGGGTCAGCTCGATGTGGGCCTTGTCGCGGGCTATCTGGCGGATCTCTTCTTTGTAGTCGTTGGGATCGAACAGGTGGGTCAGGGCAAAGCCCAGGGCCACAATGATCAGCAACAGCCCGAGAAGTACCAGACCCAGGATTTTGCCGAACGCTTTCATGGGCGAATCCTTGTAGGTTGAGTTCAAAATTTAGCCGGGAGTATAACGCTGTGGGTTGATGGTGGTGCGTTGGGTGCTCGTTATAAGTCCGGTGCGCAGGTCCATTGTGGGAGCGAGCTTGCTCGCGATAGCGGTGTGACAGTCACTGAATGTGTTGAGTGTGCGGCCGCCATCGCGAGCAAGCTCGCTCCCACAACAGCTCGACTAACGATGTGCATGAAAATTCCTGAAAAAATAAATCGTTAGCCCCCTATAGAAAACGAGCAGGCGTGCGATAAGACAGATGGCACGAAAAAGGTGATATCACTTTGGTTTTTACGCCGCGAGCAAATGGTAACCTTTGCCCGTTCGTCCGCCCTTCTGCGACTCGATGTCGCACACTATGGAGCTTCACCAGAAAATACAGCCATGCCTGCGTGCAATGAAGGCTGAGGGTGACGCGTGGCTGACGGACCATTCCAATAACTGGGGGATACACAATGAGCACGAGCATCACGGCTGGCGGCGTCGCCGACCAGCCAGCGTTCCTCTCCAAGGAACGTATCATCGCCAAGCCCGGTTTCAACCGGTGGTTGGTTCCACCGGCCGCACTGGCCATTCACCTCTGCATCGGCATGGCCTACGGCTTCTCGGTGTTCTGGTTGCCACTGTCCAAAGCCTTGGGTGTCACCAAGCCTGTGGCCTGTGCACCGGATATGAGCTTTATCTCGCAAGTTTTTTCGTCCCAATGTGACTGGCCGATCTCGATGCTCGGCTGGATCTACACCCTGTTCTTCATCTTCCTGGGTTGCTCGGCAGCCATCTGGGGCGGCTGGCTGGAACACGCCGGGCCACGCAAGGCTGGCGTTGTATCGGCATTGTGCTGGTGCGGTGGCCTGCTGATTTCGGCGCTGGGTGTCTATACCCACCAGATCTGGCTGATGTGGGTCGGTTCCGGAGTGATCGGTGGTATCGGCCTGGGCCTGGGCTACATTTCCCCGGTATCGACCCTGATCAAGTGGTTCCCGGACAAACGCGGCATGGCCACCGGCATGGCGATCATGGGCTTCGGCGGTGGTGCGATGGTCGGTGCTCCGCTGGCTGCGGCGCTGATGAGCCATTTCGCTTCGCCGACCGGCGTGGGCGTATGGCAGAGCTTCCTGGTCATGGCCGCGATCTACTTCGTGTTCATGATCGGTGGCGCCTTGTCGTACCGCGTTCCGCCAACCGGCTGGAAGCCTGAAGGCTGGACTCCGGCGCCGAAAAAAGCGTCGAACGCGATGATCACCCATCGTCACGTCCACGTGAGCGTCGCCTGGAAAACCCCGCAATTCGTGCTGGTGTGGCTGGTGCTGTGCCTGAACGTGTCCGCCGGTATCGGCATCATCGGCATGGCTTCGCCGCTGTTGCAGGAAGTGTTTGGCGGTAAGTTGCTTGGCAACGACCTGCCCTTCGGTCAGTTGGACGCCACGCAACTGGGTCAGATCGCGGCCATCGCCGCCGGTTTCACCGGTCTGTTGAGCCTGTTCAACATTGGCGGACGGTTCTTCTGGGCGTCCTTCTCGGATTACCTCGGTCGCAAGAACACCTACTTCGTGTTCTTCGCGTTGGGCGTTGTCCTGTACTCGTTGATCCCGAACCTCGGTCACCTGGGCAGCGTCGCGCTGTTCGTGGCGGCGTTCTGCATCATCCTGTCGATGTACGGCGGCGGTTTCGCCACCGTGCCGGCCTACCTGGCGGACCTGTTCGGTACGCAAATGGTTGGCGCGATCCACGGTCGCCTGCTGACCGCCTGGGCCGCAGCGGGCGTGCTGGGTCCGGTACTGGTGAACTACCTGCGTGAATATCAGCTGAGCATCGGCGTGGAACGTGCCGCGGCCTATGACATCACCTTGTACATCCTTGCTGGCCTGCTGGTACTGGGCTTCCTGTGCAACCTGATGGTTCGCCCGGTCGCCGACAAGTACTTCATGACCGACGCCGAACTGGCTGCCGAACAGGCGCTGGGCCATGACAAAGGTGCCGACAGCAGCACTTCGCTGGAGTGGAAAGCGGCGCCGGGCACCAAGCCCCTGGCGATCGCCGCCTGGCTGGTGGTGGGCATTCCGTTGGCGTGGGGTGTGTGGGTGACCCTGCAGAAGACGGCAGTGCTGTTCCACTAAGACCGTTGCCCTGGCCACCCGGTCAGGGCAACCCGATGTGGGAGCGAGCTTGCTCGCGATGGGGGCGGGTCAGTCGACATCATGGTCGGCTGATCCACCGCTATCGTGAGCAAGCTCGCTCCCACATTTTTTTTGTGTGTGGCGAAGCTTGTATGGACATGTCTATCGCCGACACCCCGTCAGTGATGTCACCTCTTGTGTTTCTGTTTGCCGCTCGCGCCCCTATAATGGCTGCCTTTTTCGCCCAATGATTTTGCGGAGCTGGTGATGGCCGAACGTAAGGCGTCTGTCGAGCGCGACACTCTGGAAACCCAGATCAAAGCCTCGATCAACCTGGATGGCACCGGAAAGGCCCGGTTTGATATCGGCGTGCCTTTTCTTGAGCACATGCTGGACCAGATCGCCCGTCACGGGCTGATCGACCTGGACATCGTCAGTAAGGGCGACCTGCATATCGACGACCACCACACGGTGGAAGACGTCGGTATTACCTTGGGCCAGGCCTTTACCAAAGCCATCGGCGACAAGAAGGGCATCCGTCGCTACGGCCATGCCTACGTGCCGCTCGATGAGGCGCTGTCGCGCGTGGTCATCGACTTCTCCGGTCGCCCGGGCCTGCAAATGCATGTGCCGTACACCCGTGCCACCGTTGGCGGCTTTGACGTTGACCTGTTCCAGGAATTCTTCCAGGGCTTCGTCAACCACGCCAACGTGACCTTGCACATCGATAACCTGCGCGGGCACAACACCCACCACCAGATCGAAACTGTGTTCAAGGCTTTCGGCCGCGCCCTGCGCATGGCCGTCGAGCTCGATGACCGCATGGCCGGCCAGATGCCTTCCACCAAGGGCGTCCTGTAATGCAGACGGTCGCCGTTATCGACTACGGCATGGGCAACCTGCACTCGGTGGCCAAGGCCCTCGAGCACGTGGGCGCCGGCAAGGTGCTGATCACCAGCGATGCCGACGTGATTCGCGAAGCTGACCGGGTGGTGTTCCCCGGCGTCGGTGCGATTCGCGATTGCATGGCCGAGATTCGTCGCCTGGGCTTCGACAAGCTGGTGCACGAAGTCAGCCAGGACCGTCCGTTCCTTGGCATCTGCGTGGGCATGCAAGCCTTGCTCGAGCGCAGCGAAGAGAACGACGGCGTCGATTGCATCTCCATGTTTCCAGGCCAGGTGAAGTTTTTCGGCAAGGGCCTGCATGAAGACGGCGAGCACTTGAAGGTTCCGCACATGGGCTGGAACGAAGTGAAGCAGACGGTGGATCACCCGCTGTGGCACAACATCCCGGACCTGGCGCGCTTCTACTTCGTGCACAGCTACTACATCGCCGCCGGCAATGCGCGGCAGGTGGTGGGCAGCGGTCACTATGGCGTCGATTTCGCCGCCGCCCTGGCCGATGGTTCGCGCTTCGCCGTTCAGTTCCACCCGGAGAAGAGCCATACCCATGGCCTGCAGCTGTTGCAGAACTTCGCAGCGTGGGACGGGCGCTGGTAATGGCTCGCAAGAAACCGCCGATCCTCACCCTCACGCCCGAGCAGGAGAGTGAAGCGAACCGCAAGATCCAGCGGTTCATGGAGGAGCGTTTCGAGCTGGACCTGGGTTCGTTCGAGGCGGCGGAAATTCTTGACCTGTTTACCCGCGAAATTGCTCCGCACTATTACAACAGGGCGATTTTCGATGTGCAGGCGCACCTTAAAGAAAGGTTCGAAAGCATCGAAAGCGACTTGTGGGCGCTCGAGAAAAACTGATTTTCGAGCCAAGCTGAATATTCGTATTTGAAGGTTTGCCAGATGCTGATTATCCCCGCTATCGATCTCAAGGACGGCGCTTGCGTACGTCTGCGTCAGGGCCGCATGGAAGACTCCACGGTGTTTTCCGATGACCCGGTGAGCATGGCCGCCAAGTGGGTGGAGGGTGGCTGCCGTCGCCTGCATCTGGTCGACCTGAACGGCGCCTTCGAAGGGCAGCCGGTCAATGGCGAAGTGGTCACGGCCATCGCCAAGCGCTACCCGAACCTGCCGATCCAGATCGGCGGCGGCATTCGTTCGCTGGAAACCATCGAGCACTACGTCAAGGCCGGCGTGAGCTACGTGATCATCGGCACCAAGGCTGTGAAGGAACCTGAGTTCGTCGCTGAAGCCTGCCGCGCCTTCCCGGGCAAGGTCATCGTGGGGCTCGACGCCAAGGACGGTTTCGTCGCCACCGATGGCTGGGCCGAAGTCAGCACCGTACAGGTGATCGACCTGGCCAAGCGTTTTGAGGCTGACGGCGTGTCCGCCATCGTCTACACCGACATCGCTAAAGACGGCATGATGCAGGGCTGCAACGTCCCGTTCACCGCCGCCCTGGCCGCCGCGACGAAGATCCCGGTCATCGCCTCCGGCGGTATCCACAACCTGGGTGATATCAAGGCACTGCTCGACGCCAAGGCGCCGGGCATCATCGGTGCGATCACCGGTCGCGCGATCTACGAAGGCACCCTGGACGTCGCCGAGGCCCAGGCCTTCTGCGATACCTATAAAGGCTGAGGACTCACCATGGCGCTGGCCAAACGCATCATCCCTTGCCTGGACGTGGACAACGGCCGGGTGGTCAAGGGTGTCAAGTTCGAGAACATCCGTGATGCCGGCGACCCGGTGGAAATCGCCCGTCGCTACGACGAACAGGGTGCGGACGAGATCACCTTCCTCGACATCACGGCCAGCGTCGATGGCCGCGATACCACGCTCCATACCGTCGAGCGCATGGCCAGCCAGGTGTTCATCCCGCTGACCGTGGGCGGTGGCGTGCGCACCGTGCAGGACATCCGCAACCTGCTCAATGCCGGTGCCGACAAGGTGTCGATCAACACTGCGGCGGTGTTCAACCCCGAATTCGTCGGTGAAGCGGCCCAGCACTTCGGCTCGCAGTGCATCGTCGTGGCCATCGACGCGAAGAAGGTTTCCGGCCCGGGCGAAACCCCGCGCTGGGAAATCTTCACCCACGGCGGCCGCAAACCCACGGGCCTCGACGCCGTGGAGTGGGCGAAGAAGATGGAAGGCCTGGGCGCCGGTGAAATCCTGCTGACCAGCATGGACCAGGACGGTATGAAAAACGGCTTCGACCTCGGTGTGACCCGCGCCATCAGCGATGCCCTGGGCATTCCGGTGATCGCTTCCGGCGGCGTCGGCAACCTGCAACACCTGGCCGACGGCATTCTGGAAGGTCATGCCAGCGCGGTGCTGGCGGCGAGCATTTTCCACTTCGGTGAATACACCGTGCCGGAAGCCAAGGCCTACATGGCGCATCGTGGTATCTGCATTCGCTGATCGCTGGACACCATGGCGGGCCCAAGGCACTCTTGGGCACACCATGGATTGCGGTAGCCCGACATGCTCAAACGCCTCGTTCTTGCCTTTGCCGGTGCCACGCTGCTGCTCGCAGGCACCGTCCGCGCCGCTGATACGTCGCTGGTGTTGCTGACGGAAAACTTCCCCCCATACAACATGGCCAAGAACGGCAAGAACTTCGCCCAGGACGAGAACATCCATGGCATTGCCGTGGACATCGTCCGCGAAATCTTCAAGCGTGCCGACATCTCCTACAGCCTGACGCTGCGTTTCCCTTGGGAGCGGATCTACAAACTCGCCTTGGAAAAACCTGGCTACGGTGTGTTTGTCATGGCGCGTTTGCCGGAGCGTGAAAAGCTTTTCAAATGGGTGGGCCCCATCGGCCCGGATGACTGGATCATGCTCGCCAAGGCCGACAGCAGTATTGCCCTCGACTCGCTGGCGCAGGCGCGCCAATACAAAATCGGTGCCTACAAGGGCGATGCGATTGCCGAGACATTGGCCAAGCAAGGATTGAAGCCGATTGTCGTGTTGCGCGATCAGGACAACGCCAGAAAGCTGCTCAACGGCCAGATCGATCTGTGGGCCACCGGCGACCCGGCCGGGCGTTACCTGGCGCGTCAGGAAGGGGTGACCGATCTCAAGACCGTGCTGCGCTTCAACAGTGCCGAGCTATACCTGGCGTTGAACAGGGACGTGCCTGACGACGTGGTTGCCCGGCTGCAAGCGGCCCTGGATGAACTGCGCAAGGAAGGTGAAGTGGACGCGATCATGGCGCGGTATCTCTGAGCGCTGGAACAAACCTGTGGGAGCGAGCTTGCTCGCGAAATCGGTGGGTCAGCCTGCAGCAATGTCGAATGTGTAGCCGCCATCGCGAGCAAGCTCGCTCCCACAGTGGTTCTGCATCGGGCACAGGCTTTGTGTCCAGCTCAGAATAGTGGTTCTGCATCTAGCTCTAGATTTGTGTTCACAGCAGATCCCCTGTGGGAGCGAGCCTGCTCGCGATGGCGGCGACTCGGTTTGAAAGCTATCGATAAACCCCATCCTTCCCATGCCCAACCATCGCCCGATTGCTGCGCAGGCTGATCATCGACTTGATGTCGATCCATTCGATGCCCTGGGCCTTGAGCTTGGGCAGTTCGCGTTCGAGCACGGCCAGGGTCTGCGGGTAGGGATGGCCGATCATCACCGCCGAGCCTTGCCGGCGGGCCAGGTCGATGGCGGTCTGGAGCTGGTGGGCGATGGCCGTTTCGGTGCGCTCGTCGTCCAGGAACACGTCCCGCGACACGCTGGCGAGGCCAATCTTTTGCGCCTCGGCGGCGGCGACTGTCTGGGCGCTGGTGCGGCTATCGACGAAAAACTTGTGTCGCTGCTGCAAATTCGCCATCAGCCACGCCATGGCCTGGGGTTGGGCGGTCATGCGGCTGCCCATGTGGTTGTTGATCCCGCTGGTATAAGGCACGGCAGCAAACGCGGCGTCGAGGCGCTTGCCCAGTTCTTCGATGGGCAGCTCAGGATGCCAGGCGAACGGCCCGGTGGCCGGGTCCATGGGCATGTGCAGCATGACCAGTTTGCCGGCGCGATGGGCCTCGCGGGCAAATTCGGCGGCGTGGGGTGTATCAGGCATGATCGCCGCGGTGACCGGGCCGGGGAGGGCCAGTACCCGACGATCCCGAGGCAGGTTTTGCCCCAGGTCATCGATGATCAGGCTCAGGTACGCCTTGTGCGGCGAAGAGGGTGTGGCGGGCGCCGCGTTAACGGCTCCCGCCAGCAGGCACAGCAGGACGAAGGTGAAACGCAGGCCCATCTCAGCGGCCGGACGTGATGTTCAACCCTTTGAGCAGGCTCAAGGCCTGGGCCAATTGATAGTCGTCATCCTGTGGCATTGGCTTGGCTTTGCCACCGGAACCGGTCGGTTTGTCGGCGCCGCCGTTGCCATTGCCCAGGTGACCTTGCAGGTCGGCTTCCTTGAAGTATTCGCTGTCCTGCTCGTTGGTGATCTTGGCCTTGCGCACCTCGATGTCCGGGACGATGCCCTGGGCCTGGATGGAGCGACCGTTGGGCGTGAAATACAGCGCGGTGGTGATCTTCAGGGCGCGGTCGTTGTTCAGTGGCAATACGGTCTGCACCGAGCCCTTGCCGAAACTGGTGGTGCCCATGACCACGCCACGCTTCTGGTCCTGCAGGGCGCCGGCGACGATTTCCGATGCCGAGGCGCTGCCGCCATTGATCAACACCACCAATGGCACGGCTTCGCTCAGGTCGTTGCCGGTGGCCGAGAAGCGCAGCTCGGAATTGGCGATGCGGCCCTTGGTGTAGACGATCAGGCCCTTGGTGATGAAGTGATCCACCACTTCCACCGCCGATTGCAGCACGCCGCCGGGGTTGTTGCGCAGGTCCAGGACCAGGCCGTTGAGTTTCTTGCCGTTGTCCTTGCGCATCTTGGCCAGGGCCTTGGCGACTTCTTCGCCGGTCTTGACCTGGAATTGGGTAATGCGGATGTAACCGTAGCCCGACTCCAGCAACTGGCTCTTCACGCTCTTGACCTGGATGACCGCCCGCGTGAGGGTCACGTCGAATGGCGTACCGCCGTCGCGCACCAGGGTCAGGGTGATCTTCTGGCCGATCTTGCCGCGCATCTTGTCCACGGCTTCGGTCATGCTCTGGCCGCGCGTCGGCTGGCCGTTGATCTTGACGATGAAGTCACCGGCCTGGATGCCGGCCTTGGAAGCAGGTGTGTCGTCGATCGGCGAAACCACCTTGATGAAGCCGTCTTCGCTGCCGACCTCGATGCCCAGGCCACCGAATTCGCCGCTGGTGCTTTCCTGCAGCTCGGCAAAGTCGTCCGGCCCCAGGTAGGCCGAGTGCGGATCAAGGTTGCTGAGCATGCCTTTGATGGCGTTCTCCAGCAGCATCTTGTCATCCACCGGTTCGACGTAGGCGGCCTTGATCCGGTCCATGACCTCGGCAAAGGTGCGCAGCTCGTCCAGCGGCAGCGGGGCCTTGGCGGTCGCGGCTGTGGCAGCGGGGGCCGACGGGGCTGGTTCGGCGGCGAAAGCCAGGGGCGCACCGATCACGAGGGCGATCGTCAGGGCCAGCGAGGTAAGGCGGGACAAATGCAGCATGTCGAACGAACTCCTTAATAGGATGGGCGCGCTTATCCTTGCGCACGACACCATTGGGCCGGGTCACTGGGGCGACCCTGCTGACGAATAGCGAAATACAGTGCTGGCGTATCCTGCCCGCCACTGTTACCGACCGTGGAGATGGACTCTCCGGCCTTGACCACATCCCCCGCCGACTTGAGCAGCGTCTGGTTGTGGCCGTACAGGCTCAAATAACCGTTGCCGTGATCCAGGATCACCAGCAGGCCGGCGCCGCGCAACCAGTCGGCGAAGACCACGCGCCCGCCATGCACGGCATGTACCTGGCTGCCGGCGGAAGCGCTGATCATCACCCCGTCCCACTTGGTGCGGGTGTCGTCGCCGCGGGTTTCACCGAAGCGCGCAAGCAATCGACCATTGACCGGCCATGGAAGTTTTCCTCGCGCTGAAGCAAATGCGCCGCCGAAGGTTTCGCCGTCGCTGGAAACCAGCGCGCCGGGGCTCGATTTTGCTGGTTTGCGCGGTGCGTCGCCGGCGTCCGCGTCGGCCTGGGCTTCACGCAAACGCTTTTTTTCGGCTTCCTGCTGGGCGATCAGCGCTTTCTGGCGCGCTTCTTCTGCCTCTCGGGCCTGGCGGGCCAGGGTTTCTTCGATGGTTTTCAACACATTGGCCAGTTCGGCCTGGTCCTGCTCGCGGGCCTTGAGCTTGCTGTCGCGAGCCTTCACGTCGTCATTGAGCTTGGCCAGGGCCACCTGGCGTTCCTTTCGCACCTTCTCGAGTTCTTCGCGTTGGGTGTCGAGGCTGCTCTTTTGCACCAGCAACTGGGCTTGCTGCAGTTCAATGTCTTTTTCGACATTGGCCAGTTGGCGCAGGGTTTCGTTGAAACTCTTGAGCTGTTCCAGGCGGGCCTGGCTCAGGTAATCGTAATAAGTCAGGGTGCGAGCGAACTTCTCGGGGTTCTGCTGGTTGAGCAGCAGCTTGAGGTATTCCTGGCGGCCGTTCTGGTAGGCGGCCCGGGCCTGGATGGCGATCAGCTTTTGCTGTTCAGTGCGCGCGCTCTGGAGTTTTTTTTTCTCTCCATCGAGTCGCTGCAGCTCGGATTCGCTTTTCTTCAGCTCTTTTTGCAGGGCGTCGACCTGCTTCTCCAGATTGCCCATCTCGGTCTCGGTGCCGCGCAGGTCTTTCTGCACGCTGGATTTCTCTTCCTGCAACTTGCCCAGCAGCTTCTTCAGCTCGGCAATGTCCTGGCGCGTGGCTTCCAACTGTTGTTGGGTTTGCGCGCGCTCGTCGGCAAAGGCCGGTTGGAGCAGGCAGGTCAGAGCGAGGGCTATCAGGACGCGAAGCATAGAGGCGGGCGACACCAGGGAAAGGGACGGCCTAGTATGCCCGCCCCACGCTGCAAAAAAAACGCCCATTTGGGGCTGTGTGATAACTGGCTAAAAAAACACCAGAAACCCCAATGTGGGAGCGAGCTTGCTCGCGATAGCGCCAGTACAGTCAACAAAGATGCCGCTTGGACGATCGCTATCGCGAGCAAGCTCGCTCCCACAGGGTTTGCGGTGATTGGTGGATCAATCAGACCAGGATTGAAGTCCCGGTCATCTCCGCCGGTTTTTCCATGCCCAGCAGCATCAGCATGGTCGGTGCCACGTCAGCCAGCACGCCGCCGTTGCGGACCTTGAAGTTGCGCTTGCCGACATAGATGAACGGCACCGGCTCGGTGGTGTGGGCGGTGTGGGCCTGGCCGGTGGATTCGTCGGACATCTGCTCGACGTTGCCGTGGTCGGCCGTGATCAGGGCTTCGCCGCCGACCTTTTCCAGGGCCTCGACGATGCGGCCAACGCAGGTGTCCAGGCATTCCACGGCCTTGACCGCCGCCTCGAACACGCCGCTGTGGCCGACCATGTCGCCGTTGGCGTAGTTGACCACGATCACGTCGTAACGCTGGTTTTCAATGGCCTCGACGATGCGGTCGGTCACTTCCGGTGCGCTCATCTCCGGTTGCAGGTCGTAGGTGGCGACTTTGGGCGAGGGGATCAGGATGCGTTCTTCGCCCGGGAAGGGTTCTTCACGGCCGCCGGAGAAAAAGAACGTCACGTGGGCGTACTTTTCGGTCTCGGCGATGCGCAGTTGGGTCTTGCCGTTCTTCGCCAGGTAGTCGCCCAGCACGTTTTCCAGGCTGCCGGCGGCGAAGGCCGATGGCGCGGGGATGCTGGCGGCGTATTGGGTCAGCATCACGAAACCGGCCAGTTTCGGCTGGCGAGCGCGTTCGAACTCCTT
Source organism: Pseudomonas sp. St316 (assembly GCF_018325905.1). Classification (NCBI taxonomy): domain Bacteria; kingdom Pseudomonadati; phylum Pseudomonadota; class Gammaproteobacteria; order Pseudomonadales; family Pseudomonadaceae; genus Pseudomonas; species Pseudomonas sp. St316. Next base: position 488,691 of record NZ_AP021901.1, read on the forward strand.
GAAGTCGTCTTCGACAAACACGCGGGTCAGTTCGCGAGCGCGGTCGGCGCGGAAGTTCATGAACACTACGGCGTCGCCGTCTTCAACCTTGACCGGTTCGCCAATGGTGGTGGCCTTGACGAATTCGTCGCTTTCGCCGCGCTCGTAGGCGGCTTGCAGGCCTTCCTGGGCGGTGGCGGCGTTGAACTCGGCGTTGCCGTCGACAATCAGGTTATAGGCCTGGGAAACGCGGTCCCAACGGTTGTCACGGTCCATGGCGTAATAGCGGCCGATGAGGCTGGCGATGCGACCCTTGCCAAGTGCCTGGAACGCTGCGTCCAGGAGTTCGATCGACGACGTGGCGCTTTTCGGCGGGGTGTCGCGGCCATCGAGGAACGCGTGCAGGTAGATCTGCTCGGCGCCGCGCTTGAAGGCCAGTTCGGCCATGGCAATCAGATGGTCCTGGTGGCTGTGCACGCCACCGTCGGACAGCAGGCCCATGAAGTGCACGGCCTTGCCGGCGGCCACGGCTTTATCCACGGCGGCGCAGATGGTCGGGTTTTCGAAGAACTCACCGTCGCGGATCGATTTGGTCACGCGGGTGAAGTCCTGATACACCACGCGGCCCGCGCCGAGGTTCATGTGGCCGACTTCGGAGTTGCCCATCTGCCCGTCCGGCAGGCCGACGTCCATGCCGCTGCCGGAGATCAGGCCGTTGGGCACGGTGGCCCACAAACGGTCCAGCACAGGCTTGTTGGCCGAATACACGGCGTTGGATTCGTGGCTGTCACTGTGACCGAAGCCGTCGAGAATCATCAGGACCAAAGGTTTAGGCGTGGTAGTCATGGAATCCACTCGTGGCGGGTTAAAAGAAGACGATGGAAAAGGGACGGGCAGTTTAAAGGTAAGTTCCGACGGCGTCACCGCCGGGCGGGGTTTGGCCGGCCTTGTGTGCTGTGTATACTGGCCGACATTTTAACGCCCTGGAACCTCCTTCGATGGTTGCTCACCTGATTGAATTTGCCACTACCCACTACATTCTCGTCGGTATCTTCGTCGTACTGCTGGCGTTGCTGGTAGCCCATACGATGCAGGGTGGCGGTCGCAGCCTCAGTACCGCCGAGCTGACGGCGTTGGTCAACAAGGATGCCGGCGTGGTGGTGGACATCCGCCCGAGCAAGGATTACGCCGCTGGCCACATTGTCGGGGCGGTGAATATTCCCCAGGACAAACTGATCGCCCGTATTGGCGAGCTGGAAAAGCACAAGGCCAAGACGCTGATTCTGGTAGATGCCCAAGGCCAGCACGCCGGCACCCACGCCCGCGAGCTGATGAAATCCGGTTTCACCGCCGCCAAGCTGTCCGGCGGTGTGGCGAGCTGGAAAGCCGACAATCTGCCCCTGGTGAAGTGAAATGCCCGACGTCGTTGTCTATTCCAGCGATTACTGCCCCTATTGTTCCCGAGCCAAGTTCCTGCTCCAGAACAAAGGCGTGGCCTTCGAAGAGATCAAGGTCGACGGCAAGCCGCAACTGCGCGCCCAAATGGCCCAGAAGGCCGGGCGCACGTCCGTGCCGCAGATCTGGATCGGCAGCACCCACGTGGGCGGTTGCGATGATCTGTTCGCCCTGGAGCGCGCCGGCAAGCTCGACGCACTGCTCAAGGCCTGAATTTCCCACTGAAAGAACCTGAAAGTAAGAAGGATCTGCGATGACTGACCAACAGAACACAGCTGCCAGCGAAGAAGAAAGCGCACCGCAATTCTCCTTGCAGCGCATTTATGTACGTGACCTGTCCTTCGAAGCCCCGAAAAGCCCGGCGATCTTTCGCCAGCAGTGGGAGCCGAGCGTAGGCCTGGACCTGAACACTCGCCAGAAAGCGCTGGAAGATGACTTCCACGAAGTGGTGCTGACCCTGTCGGTGACTGTGAAAAACGGTGACGAAGTGGCGTTCATCGCCGAAGTGCAACAGGCCGGGATTTTCCTGATCAAGAACCTGGATGCCGCTTCGATGAGCCACACCCTTGGCGCGTTCTGCCCGAACATCCTGTTCCCTTACGCCCGCGAAACCCTGGACAGCCTGGTGACCCGCGGTTCGTTCCCGGCCCTGATGCTGGCTCCGGTGAACTTCGATGCCCTGTACGCCCAAGAGCTGCAGCGCATGCAGCAAGAAGGCGGCGCGACCGTTCAGTAAGCGGCGCTGTCAGCCAGCTACAAAACCTGTGGGAGCGAGCCCTGTGGGAGCCGAGCTTGCTCGCGATGAACGATGACGCGGTTTTGCAGTTGAGCCGTGTCGACCTCATCGCGAGCAAGCTCGGCTCCCACAGGCTCGCTCCCACAGGTGTTTCTCTCGCAGGTGTTTCTGGTGGACGGGAAGGGTTCAGGCGAACCCGTTCTGCCGCCAAGCCTCATAAACCGCCACTGCCACGGTATTGGACAGGTTCAGGCTGCGACAGCCTTCGCGCATCGGCAGGCGCAAGCGTTGTTCGGCAGGCAGGGCGTCCAGCACGTCGGCCGGCAGGCCACGGCTTTCCGGGCCGAACAGGAACGCATCACCCGCGACGAAGCTGGCGTCATGGAACGGCCGCGAACCTTTGGTGGTAAAGGCGAACAGGCGCGGATGCCCGAGGCTTTCCAGGCAACTGGCAAGGTCGGCGTGACGCTGCAAGGTGGCATACTCGTGATAGTCGAGACCGGCACGGCGCAGGCGCTTGTCGTCCATGTCGAAGCCCAGCGGCTCGATCAAATGCAGGTGGCAGCCGCTGTTGGCGCACAACCTGATGACGTTGCCGGTATTCGGTGGAATTTCCGGTTGAAAAAGGATGACGTGAAACATGCACGGCTCCGCAGATGAAGATGAGCGGCATTCTACGCCGCAAACCGAGCGACGTTCGAAGCTAATGCCTCGGGTGATGGGCTCGTTGGCGATTTTCGGCATGATGGTCGGGCTGATGATCGGACGCCTGACCACGCCCGAACCGAGCGTACTGCAGCAGGTCGAGGTGATTGACGGTGGGGTGGTGGCTTGGTTCAACACCGAACCCAAGCTGCACGGGGAGGTCATCGACGGCTCGGTAGCGTTGTTGTTCGAAGCAGAAGGTCGGCCGCAGAACGGCCAGTTGAAGTTCAACGGCAAGGACGTGAACTGGCGGGTGCGGTTGAGTGACAAGGGATTGTTGCTGACGTTGGTGGCGGCGCGTCCACTGCGCGGGGCGTGGACCGCCAGCGAGGTCGATGATCGCTGGCGGCTGGAGGTCCGTCTCCAGGAGCAATAAAAGAGGGAATCCCCGGCCTGCCTGTACCAAGGTCCCCAAAACGGGAGGGCTTACCGCGAAGGTCCAGCCCTGGTGTAAAGAAGGGAAACCTTGACCTGCCTGTATCAAGGCCCCCAAAACAGTGGGCTCGATGAGCCCGGTATAAAATGGGGAATCCCCGGCCTGCCTGTACCAAGGTCCCCGAAACTGGGTAGTGATTGAGTTATTGCAGGGGGCGTGCCAGGTTTAAATGGTTTGTCACAAAAAAATTGCTGATGCTGCGAAAAGCCCCGTATTGCGGGGCTTTTTCTTTTGTATGGGCTGGGTTTTCGCGTTTTACCGATTGGCTTAGGCTCGCGCGGCATGCGCAATTGCGGTTCGCCGTGCATTGATGCGGTGCATGAAGCCTCTAAAAGCATCGCGAGCAAGCTCGCTCCCACAGTGGATTTTCGGTGTTCGCGAGCCCGTGAACACCCCTGAACCCTGTGGGAGCGAGCTTGCTCGCGATAGGGCCTCCAAATTCAGCGAAGGGTTACCGGCCGATCAGCCCTCTTCGCCATCATCATCATCCCCACCGTCAACCTTCATCCCCAACTCCTTGATCTTGCGGGTCAAGGTATTGCGGCCCCAACCCAGCAGCACCGCAGCGTCGCGGCGGCGGCCGGCGGTGTGCTTGAGGGCGGTTTCGATCATGATCCGCTCGAAGCTCGGCACGGCGCTGTCCAACAGGCTCGATTGACCACGGGCCAGGGCCTGGTCGGCCCACTGGCGCAGGGCTTGCTCCCAGTTGGTCACCGGGGCTGAATCCTGTGGCAGGCTCAACAGCTCCGGCGGCAGGTCGCTGATGTGCACTTCGCGACCCGAAGCCATCACCGTGATCCAGCGGCAGGTGTTTTCCAACTGACGCACGTTGCCCGGCCACGGCAGGTTCTTGAGGTATTCCTCGGTTTCGCTCTTGAGCAGCTTGGGCTCGACCGCCAGTTCCTGGGCCGCGCGGCTGAGGAAGTGCCGGGCCAGGGTTGGAATGTCTTCGCGACGATCTGCCAGGCGCGGGATATGGATGCGGATCACGTTCAGGCGGTGGAACAAGTCCTCACGGAATTTGCCGGCGTGAACCAGGGTTTCCAGGTTCTGGTGGGTCGCGGCGATGATGCGCACGTCCACTTTGACCGGCGTATGCCCGCCCACTCGATAAAACTCGCCGTCCGCCAGTACGCGCAGCAAGCGGGTCTGGGTGTCCGCCGGCATGTCGCCGATTTCATCGAGGAACAACGTGCCGCCGTCGGCTTGCTCGAAGCGCCCGCGCCGCAGGTTGGCCGCGCCGGTGAACGCACCTTTTTCGTGGCCGAACAGCTCGGACTCCATCAGGTCCTTGGGGATCGCGGCCATGTTCAGCGCGATGAACGGCGATGCCGCCCGTGGACTGTGACGGTGCAGGGCGTGGGCTACCAGTTCTTTACCGGTGCCCGACTCGCCGTTGATCAGCACGGTGATGTTGGAGTGGCTCAGGCGCCCAATGGCGCGAAACACTTCCTGCATCGCCGGCGCTTCACCGATGATTTCCGGGGTGCGGGCCAGGGCCGGCACCTCTTCCATGCCCTGTTGTTCCTGGGCATGTTGATTGGCGCGCTTGACCAGCGACACGGCTTCGTCGACGTCGAATGGCTTGGGCAGGTATTCGAAAGCGCCGCCCTGGTAGGACGCCACGGCGCTGTCCAGGTCGGAATGGGCGGTCATGATGATCACCGGCAGCCGCGGATGCTGTTCGCGAATCCGCGCCAACAGGTCCAGGCCGCTGGCGCCAGGCATGCGGATGTCGGAGATGATGACGTCCGGTTGCTGACGCGCCAGGCGACTCATCACCCCATCGGCGCTGTCGAAGCTCTGGGTGGTCATGCCTTCCTGTTGCAAGGCTTTTTCCAGAACCCAACGGATAGAACGGTCGTCATCGACGATCCACACGGTTTCACTACGGCTCATGTCGCTGTGGCTCCTTGTTCCAGTGGCAGGAAGATCGAGAAGGTGGTGTGGCCGGGGTGGCTTTCACACTCGATCAAGCCCTGATGCTGACTGATGATGTTCTGGGTAATGGCCAGGCCCAGCCCGGTACCGTCCGGACGGCCGCTGACCATGGGGAAAAAGATGGTTTCCTGCAGCTCGGCAGGGATGCCCGGGCCGTTGTCGATGATCTCGATCTTGGTCACCAGGCGATGGCGCACATGGCCGATGGTGAACTGGCGCATGGCGCGGGTACGCAGGCTGATGCGGCCCAGGCGCAGCTCGTTCTGGCTGCTGATGGCTTGCATTGCGTTGCGCACGATGTTCAGCACGGCCTGGATCATCTGCTCGCGATCGATCAGGACATCGGGAATGCTCGGGTCATAGTCGCGCACCAGCGTGATGCAACCCTGGCTTTCCGCTTCCACCAGGCTGCTGACGCGCTCCAGCACTTCATGGACGTTGCACATCGCCAGCGATGGCAGCTTGTTCGAGCCGAGCATGCGGTCCACCAGGTTTCGCAGGCGGTCGGCTTCTTCAATGATGACGTTGGTGTAGTCCTTGAGGCTTTCTTCCGGCAGTTCGCGGGCGAGCAACTGCGCCGCGCCACGGATCCCGCCGAGGGGGTTCTTGATCTCATGGGCCAGGCCGCGCACCAGCATCTTGCTGGTTTCCTGCTTGGACAATTGCGCTTCTTCCTTGGTGATACGCAGAAGGCGATCACGCGGGTGGACTTCCAGCAACAGCAGGGTGGCGCCGTTGTTCAGGATCGGTGTAACCGCATAGTCCACGGTCAGGGTCTGGCCGGTCAGCGCGGTGAGCATCGCTTCGCGCTTGGTAAACGGATGGGCTTGTTCCACCGCCTGGCGCAGGGAGTTGAGTGCCTCGGCGGATTCGGTGAACAGTTCGCTGATGAACTGCCCATGGCTGCGCTGGCCACTGACGGCCAGGAGCATCTCTGCCGCCGGGTTCATGTACTCGAGGCGCAGTTCAGCATCGAGCAGGATGGTCGCGGTGGTGAGGTTGTCGAGCAGCAAGCGGTGTAGTGCGTCGCTAATGGTCATCAGGACCTCTTTTGGAGCGTAGCAAATCGGGACCGGTCCCAAATTGCGCGCGCGATTAATGCGCTGTTACAAGGAAAATGCAAAAACCAAACCAAGGCTCCGAAAAGAAGCGTTTAGAGCCTCAAAAAGGTGTTTTTCGCCCAGTTGCGTGGCGTTCTGCCAGCTTTTTCGGGTACTTTCGAACCAAAATGGGTTTGGAAACTGAGTAGCGTGCAAATATTTGCACCAATATAGTGCGCGAGCTTGGGCGGCATCAGAAGAACGGCAGGATGCTGCTTTTTTCTTCTTCAGGCTTTTCGGCGAGTGGGCACTCGGGGCGTTGACCGTAATCGGCCGTGGCGCAGGGTTTGATGCGGCGCTTTTGCGCCAGTGACATGCGTTGCATATGGAAGGGCTGGTTGGCGGTGCGTTCGACGATGCGGTCCTGCTCATCGAGGATTTCTACCGCCAGTTGATGGGTGCCTCGATCGATGTTGCTCAAGGCAAACACCGGGCTTGGCCCCGGCGCACCCGTCGGCTGGCCGTCGAGTAGCAGGCGGTAGCGGTGGCCTTTTTTCAGGCCGGGTTCGCTGGTGACGCTGACGATCAGTTCGCCTGCGGTGCTGCGTATCGTCGCGTCCGGCTCGGGTATCAACAGTCGGAGCATTTCGTAATGAAACAAGGGCTCGGGCCGAGCTTCGGCGGTGGGCGCCGAGTGTGTACCCGGGGGCGGCGTCGGCATCCGGTTGCCGGGTGGCAGTTGGACTTTCTTCGCATTGCCGGGGCGCGGCTGATCGGTGAAGACGCGATTACCCTGGGCATCGATGTAGGTGTAGACCTGCGCCACCCCTGGCAGTGCCGCCAGCGCCAGGCTAAGCGCGAGCAGCCAGCGGATCATGGCTGGTGCACCCGCTGCACGGTGAAGGTGACGGTTTCGCTTTGCTGCACGAGGTTTTCGCCGTCGATGACTTGAACCGCCAGGCTGTGTTCGCCCCGATCGATATTCATCAACTGCAGGCGCGGCACGTTGCTCGGCTGGCCGTAGGGCTGTCCGTCCAACAGTAACCGGAACAGGTGCGGGCTGCGCAGGCGCGGTTGAGCGTGCACGCCAACGGTGAAGGTGCCGTTGTTGGCGCGCAGGGCCTCTTCGTTGGGGATGTCCGTCAGTTCCAATATCTCGTAGGCATTGCGCGGCTCGTCGTTGTTGGCGGGGGCTGGCGGTGTGGCCGGGCTGGCCGGGGATTGGCGTTCGATGCTGTTGAGCGGCGGCAACTCCACCGTCTGGGCCGGTACGCCCTGGGGCGGCTGGTTGCTGTAGGCGGTGTTGCCCTCGGCGTCGGTGTACTTGTAGATCTGCGCAGCGGCAGGCAGCGCCAACAGCAGCAACAGGATGATTGAAAAACCGCGACCCATGGAAAATCGACCGAAAATGAAAAGTGATGGGTTGCAGCATAGGTCAGGGATGGGGATTGACCCAAGTTGTTGCGCTCAGCCCCTGTGGGAGCGAGCTTGCTCGCGATAGCGGCGTGTCAGTCACTGAGATATTGGCTGTGCCGGCCTTATCGCGAGCAAGCTCGCTCCCACAGGGGAAGGGGTGTTGTTTTAAGCTTTTGTGGGGATACACAGCTCTCCGGTCGCCCGGATCAGGGCGAGGCGGTGCACGGGGTGCTGCTTGTCATTGTGGGTAGCTCGGGCCAGCCATTGCGGGCACTGCGGGTCGGTGCGGTAGGGGGCGAAGTCGGCCAGTTGTTGCAGCAGGCGTTTTTGCAGTCGATCGAGTTGCGGGCGGATCTGTCCCACCAGGTCCGGGCGCGGAAGGTCCGGGGCCTTGCCTGCCATGGCCCAGTCGGAGAGGTTGATGTACTGCACCATTTTGTTGGCTTCTATCTGGGCGGCGAAAAACGCTTCCACGGTTTCGCCACTCAGCTTGTAGGCCGGCGCCTGGGCGACGGCGGCGGCAATCACTTCTCGCTCGCGCTGACGGTCTTCTACCGGTTTATGGCTGTCCCATTTGCTCAACGCCACTTGATCGCCAAGGGCCAGGCGTTCGCCAATGGCGTTAAGCAACGGGGTAAGGGCTTCAGGGGCGGGGGCCGAGGCGGCTTCGGCGGTGCAGGCCAGCAGCGCGGCAGACAGGGCAAGGCAGAGCTTGAAGCGCAAAGTCATGGGCAGTCTCGTTTTCTATGGGGGAGCGACGAGGCATCATGCACGTAACCGGCGCCCATAAAAAAGGCCTCCCGAAGGAGGCCTCTCTTTATTCACGCCGTGCGTGGCGGCGTTTACTGGATTAGCAGCTGTAGTACAGCTCGTATTCCAGTGGGTGTACGAAGGTGCGAACCTTGATTTCTTCTTCGCTTTTCAGTGCGATGTAAGCGTCGATGAAGTCATCGCTGAATACGCCGCCCTTGGTCAGGAACGCGCGGCCCTTGTCCAGCTCTTCCAGGGCTTCTTTCAGGCTGCCACACACCTGTGGGATTTCCTTGGCCTCTTCAGGCGGCAGGTCATACAGGTTTTTGTCAGCGGCATCGCCAGGGTGGATCTTGTTCTGGATACCGTCCAGACCGGCCATCATCAGTGCAGCGAAGGCCAGGTACGGGTTGGCAGCTGGATCCGGGAAGCGTGCTTCGATACGACGAGCTTTAGGGCTGTTGACGTAAGGAATACGGATCGAGGCGGAACGGTTGCGAGCCGAGTAGGCCAGCATCACCGGGGCTTCGAAGCCTGGGACCAGACGCTTGTAGGAGTTGGTCGACGGGTTGGTGAAGCCGTTCAGGGCCTTACCGTGCTTGATGATGCCGCCGATGAAGTACAGGGCGGTGTCCGACAGACCGGCATAGCCTTCGCCAGCGAAGGTGTTCTTGCCGTCTTTGGAGATCGACACGTGAACGTGCATGCCCGAACCGTTGTCACCGTAGAGTGGCTTCGGCATGAAGGTCGCGGTGCGGCCATAGGCATCGGCCACGTTGTGCACGACGTACTTCAGGGTCTGAACTTCGTCAGCCTTCTTGACCAGCGTGTTGAATTTCACGCCGATTTCGTTCTGGCCGGCAGTTGCCACTTCGTGGTGGTGAACTTCAACGGTCTGGCCCATTTCTTCCAGTGCGTTGCACATGGAGGTACGGATTTCGTGGTCGAAGTCGAACGGTGGAACCGGGAAGTAGCCGCCCTTGACACCTGGACGGTGGCCTTTGTTGCCGCCTTCCACGTCCTGGTCGGACATCCACGAACCTTGTTCGGAGAAAATCTTGAACATGGAACCGGAGATGTCGGACTTGAATTTGACCGAGTCGAAGATGAAGAACTCAGGCTCAGGACCGAAGAAAGCGGTGTCACCGATACCGGTGGACTTCAGGTATTCCTCGGCGCGGTGGGCGATGGCGCGTGGGTCGCGGTCATAGCCTTGCATGGTCGAAGGTTCGATGATGTCGCAGACCAGGATCAGGGTCGGCTCTTCGGTGAACGGGTCCAGGACGGCGGTTTCGTCGTCCGGCATCAGGATCATGTCGGAGGCTTCGATGCCTTTCCAGCCGGAGATGGAGGAACCGTCGAACATTTTCCCGATTTCAAAGAATTCGTCGTCCAGCGCATCACGAGCCGGCATGGTCACGTGATGTTGAGTACCTTTGGTGTCAGTGAAGCGCAGATCAATCCACTTGACGTCATGATCTTTGATGAGTTGAACCGACTTCGACATATGTCCTCCGGGTGGCTTCGGGCGGGTAGTGGAGTGCCCTTAGATATGGGTGATGCCGGCGCGAATACTCTGCCATGGCAACCTGCCTCACAAGGGAGCAAATTGCATGCCAGTGCCCCAGCATGGGTGTTTTGCACCAAATCCACGCTCTTGGAGGGTAGGTATAGCGGATTGTCGAACAATTGCGCACCGCAATGTGGCGCGCAATTGTGGTTATGACCTGTTTTGGTGCATTGAAAACGAACTGCACATTAACTGGTTAAACCTTGAGCAATTTCCGCTATAATCCGCGCCCCCCTTTTTCGGCTGGCCGTTCGCGCGCTGTTTTCATGAAACTAATCGTAAAAGTCTTCCCCGAGATCACCATCAAGAGCCGCCCGGTACGGATGCGTTTCATCCGCCAGTTGGCCAAGAACATCCGCGCCGTGCTCCGAGACCTGGACCCGGCCGTGGTGGTGAATGGCGTGTGGGACAACCTCGAGCTGGAAACCCGTGTCAGCGAACCCAAGCTCCTGAAGGAAATGACCGAGCGCCTGAGCTGCATGCCGGGCATCGCGCATTTCCTGCAAGTCGATGAATACCCGCTGGGGGATTTCGACGACATCCTTGCCAAGTGCATGCTTCATTATGGTGATGCCCTGGCCGGCAAGATCTTTTCGGTGCGCTGCAAGCGTGCCGGCAAGCACCCTTTCAGTTCGATGGATGTGGAGAAGTACGTCGGCAGCCAGTTGCGCCGACAGTGCGGCGCGGCCGGTATTTCGCTGAAAGACCCGCAGATCGAAGTGCGCATCGAAATTCGCGACCAGCGGCTGTTCGTGATCCACAGCCAGCACAACAGCATCGGCGGTTATCCGCTGGGTTCGCTGGAGCAGACCCTGGTGCTGATGTCCGGCGGCTTTGACTCCACGGTGGCCGCCTACCAGATCATGCGGCGCGGGTTGATGAGCCATTTCTGCTTCTTCAACCTCGGCGGGCGCGCCCATGAACTGGGTGTGATGGAAGTGGCGCACTTCATCTGGAAGAAGTACGGCAGCTCCCAACGCGTGTTATTTGTGAGCGTGCCGTTCGAAGAAGTCCTGGGCGAGATTCTCGGCAAAGTCGATAACAGTCATATGGGCGTCATTTTGAAGCGTATGATGTTGCGCGCCGCTTCTCGAATTGCCGACCGCCTGCAAATCGATGCGCTGGTGACCGGCGAGGCGATCTCCCAGGTGTCGAGCCAGACGCTGCCGAACCTGTCGGTGATCGACTGCGTGACCGAGAAGCTGGTCTTGCGGCCGCTGATTGCCAGCCACAAGCAGGACATCATCGACCAGGCCAATGAAATCGGCACCGCCGAGTTTGCCCGGCACATGCCGGAGTACTGCGGCGTCATCTCGGTCAATCCGAAGACGGCGGCCAAGCGCGGGCGGGTGGAACACGAAGAGAAAGAATTCGACATGGCGGTGCTCGAGCGTGCGCTCGAAAACGCCAGGCTGGTGCCAATCGATCGAGTCATCGATGAGTTGGGCCAGGACATTCAGATTGAAGAAGTCGGCGAAGCGCTGGCTGGTCAGATCATCATCGACATCCGTCACCCGGACGACGCTGAAGACGACCCGCTGAGCATCGCCGGCATCGAGGTAAAAACGATGCCGTTCTATGCCGTGAACGCGCGTTTCAAGGAACTGGACCCTACTCGCCAGTACCTGCTGTATTGCGACAAAGGCGTGATGAGTCGCCTGCATGCCCACCATTTGCTCAGTGAGGGGCATGCCAATGTGCGCGTTTATCGACCGAGCTAAGTGCCCGGGGCTGTTTGCCTGTGGCCTGCGTCACCGGCCCCCCGACGCCGCCGACAGGCTGTAACGGCTTTGTCGGACTCAACGTAAATCGCTGCCACGACCTGTCAGCACACCGAATCCTCTGATCGAGATACACAAGTGATCGAAAATCTACGCAACATCGCCATCATTGCTCACGTTGACCATGGTAAGACCACCCTGGTAGACAAACTCTTGCGTCAATCCGGCACCCTGGAGCGCAACGAGCTCAACGACGAGCGCGTGATGGACTCCAACGACCAGGAAAAAGAGCGCGGTATTACCATCCTGGCGAAAAACACCGCCATCAACTGGAATGGCTACCACATCAACATCGTGGACACCCCGGGCCACGCCGACTTCGGTGGTGAAGTAGAGCGCGTGATGTCGATGGTCGACTCCGTGCTGCTGCTGGTTGACGCTCAAGACGGCCCTATGCCGCAAACCCGTTTCGTGACCAAGAAGGCTTTCGAAGCCGGCCTGCGTCCGATCGTGGTCATCAACAAGGTTGACCGTCCAGGCGCGCGTCCGGACTGGGTTCTGGACCAGATCTTCGACCTGTTCGACAACCTCGGTGCCACCGAAGAACAGCTGGACTTCAAAGTCGTCTACGCCTCGGCCCTGAACGGTATTGCCGGTCTGGACCACACCGCCATGGCTGAAGACATGACCCCGCTGTACCAGTCGATCGTCGACGACGTACCGGCGCCGAAAGTCGACCGTGACGGTCCGTTCCAGATGCAAATCTCCGCGCTGGACTACAACAGCTTCCTGGGTGTGATCGGCGTTGGCCGTATCGCCCGTGGTCGCATCAAGCCGAACACCCCGGTGGTCGCTATCGATGCCGACGGCAAGAAGCGTAACGGTCGTATCCTCAAACTGATGGGTCACCACGGCCTGCACCGTATCGACGTTGAAGAAGCAGCGGCCGGCGACATCGTCTGCATCAGCGGCTTCGACCAGCTGTTTATCTCCGACACTCTGTGCGACCCACTGAACGTCGAAGCGATGAAGCCGCTGACCGTTGACGAACCAACCGTTTCGATGACCTTCCAGGTTAACGACTCGCCGTTCTGCGGCCGTGAAGGCAAGTTCGTCACCAGCCGTAACATCAAGGAACGCCTGGACAAAGAGCTGCTGTACAACGTTGCACTGCGCGTTGAAGAAGGCGACTCGGCTGACAAGTTCAAGGTCTCCGGCCGTGGTGAGCTGCACCTCTCGGTTCTGATCGAAACCATGCGTCGCGAAGGCTTCGAAATGGGCGTGGGTCGTCCTGAAGTGATCATCCGTATGGTTGACGGCGTCAAGCACGAACCGTACGAAAACGTGACCATCGACCTGCCGGAAGAATCCCAGGGCGCGATCATGGAGCAAATGGGCCTGCGCAAGGGCGACCTGACCAACATGGTTCCGGATGGCAAGGGCCGTGTGCGCCTTGAGTACAACATCCCGGCCCGTGGCCTGATCGGTTTCCGTAACGAGTTCCTGACCCTGACCTCCGGTGGCGGCATCCTGACTTCGATCTTCGATCGTTACGACGTGATGAAGTCCGGTGACATGTCCGGCCGTCAGAACGGTGTTCTGGTATCGGTTGCGACCGGCAAGGCGCTGACCTACTCGCTGGAAACCCTGCAAGCCCGTGGCAAGCTGTTCGTTGAACACGGCCAGGATATCTACGAAGGTCAAATCGTCGGCCTGAACAGCCGCGACAACGACCTGGGTGTGAACCCAACCAAAGGCAAGAAGCTCGACAACATGCGTGCTTCGGGCAAGGACGAAACCATCGCCCTGGTTCCGCCGGTCAAGTTCACCCTGGAACAAGCGCTGGAGTTCGTGCAAGAAGACGAACTGTGCGAAGTGACGCCTAAGTCGATTCGCCTGCGTAAGAAAATCCTTGGCGAAAGCGAGCGTACCCGCGCTGCCAAGAAAAGCGGTAACTGAGTTTCGACTTAGTTAATGGCTGAAAAAAAACGCCCCTGATTGTGAGATCAGGGGCGTTTTTTTATGCCTTGAAATTATTGGGTGTCTGATAAGGCCCCTTCGCGAGCAAGCTCGCTCCCACAGTGGATTTATGTCGGACACATCATCTGTATCCACTGAAAATCAACTGTGGGAGCGAGCTTGCTCGCGATAGCGCCGGTTCAGGCACCACAGAACTATCAGTCGATCAAAACTTGTCCAGCGTCCGCGGATTGCGCTCGCGCTCCACTTCCTTGGGCTTGTAGGCGCAATACCCCGGCCGTGGCCCAACCCGCGGATGGTTGCGGCATGTATCCGGGCGCTTCTCGTAAATGGTGCACAACCGGCTTTTGCGGTCCAGATAAAGGCAATCGTTGTTGCTCATGCGCTGGAGCGTGAAGATTTCCGACTTCTGGTTGTAGCGCTCGACGATCCCTTCTTTTTGCAGGCGCTTGGCGATGTTCTTCGGCGGGTCGCCCAGCTCGAACTCGTCAACGATGCCAATGCGGATCAGGTCCTTGATCTTGACCTCCACCGGCAGCGTGCAGCAGCTCGACACGCAGGAGCCGCACATCGGGGCGGAGTACTTGGCCCAGGTATCGAGTCGGTCGAGTTCCGCGGCGGCGATCAGATTGGGCTTCATCATCGAGATTTACCAGCATGCATCAGGGCGCGCGATCATACCGGGACTGGTGAAATTTTGAACGACCATCCGCCAGTTTTTTTTCATCCCGGCCAAACCCACCCAGATCGGCACGGCCCCTGCATTCATTCGACCATCCGGCAATTCCATGGCGGCGATTCTTCGACACTCGGGGAAATCCACCGAACCAAGAGCCTGTACCGTCTGTCAGACCGACTAGGCTCAGACAATTCCATGCTCGTTCGAGGTCTCATCAATGACTCAAGAACCACTTGTTCGCGAAGCCGAAGTCGCTGCATTTCGCGATGCCGTGTTGACCAAACTCACTTATGCCGTCGGCAAGGACCCGGATCATGCGTTTGATCACGACTGGTTCGAAGCCATTGCCCTTGCCGCCCGCGACCATATGGTCGATCACTGGATGGACCACACGCGACAGATCTACCGCAAGGGCCAGAAGCGCGTCTATTACCTCTCCCTGGAATTCCTCATCGGTCGCTTGCTCTACGACAGCCTGAGCAACCTCGGCCTGCTGGACACGGCGCGCGAGGCGCTGACCGAGCTGGGCGTGGACCTGGAACGCATTCGCCTGCTTGAGCCGGATGCGGCATTGGGCAATGGTGGTCTTGGCCGCTTGGCCGCGTGTTTCATGGAAAGCATGTCGACCCTGGGCATTGCCGGCCATGGCTACGGCATCCGTTATGAACACGGCCTGTTCCGCCAGGCGATCGTTGACGGTTGGCAGCAGGAGCAGACTGAACACTGGCTGGATTTCGGCAACCCGTGGGAGTTCGAACGGCCGGAGGTGGTCTACCCGATCGGCTTTGGCGGCAGTGTCGAGACCGTCACCGACGACGCCGGCAAGACCCGGCAAGTCTGGTCCCCGGCCGAAACCGTGCGTGCCATTGCCTATGACACGCCGGTGGTGGGCTGGCGCGGTGCCAGCGTCAATACGCTGCGCCTGTGGCGCGCCCGGGCCGTGGAAGACCTGCACTTGGAACGCTTCAACGCCGGCGATCACTTGGGCGCGGTAGCCGAAGTGGCCCGGGCCGAAAGTATTTCCCGTGTGCTGTACCCGGCCGACAGCACCGAGGCTGGCCAGGAACTGCGCCTGCGCCAGGAATACTTCTTCGTGGCCGCCTCGCTGCAAGACCTGCTGCGCCGTCATCGCAACATGCACACCTCGGTACTGACCCTGGGCGACCACGCCGCGATCCAGCTCAACGACACTCACCCGTCCATTGCCGTGGCCGAGTTGATGCGGCAACTGGTGGACGTCTACGATGTGGCTTGGGATGCGGCCTGGCAGATCACCCAGGACACGCTGTCCTACACCAACCACACGCTGCTGCCCGAAGCCCTGGAAACTTGGCCGGTGGGGTTGATGGAGCGCATGCTGCCCCGGCACATGCAGATCATCTACCTGATCAATGCCCAGCACATCGATTCGCTGCGGGCCAAGGGCGTGCACGATTTCGATGTGCTGCGTTCGGTTTCGCTGATCGAAGAAGACAACGGTCGCCGGGTGCGCATGGGCAACCTGGCGTTCCTCGGCTCCCACAGCGTCAACGGGGTGTCCGGGTTGCACACGCAACTGATGCGCAGCACGGTGTTCTCCGAGTTGCACAAACTCTATCCGGACCGGATCAACAACAAGACCAACGGCATCACCTTCCGCCGCTGGTTGTTCCAGGCCAACACCGAACTGACCTCGATGATGGTCGACGCGCTGGGGCCGAGCGTGCTCGACAATCCCGAGGAACGCCTGATCGAACTGGAGCCGTTTGCCGATAAGCCAGCGTTTCGCAAACAGTTCGCCGAGCAGCGCCTGCACAGCAAGAAAGCCCTGGCTTACCTGATCCATGAGCGGTTGGGGATTGCCGTGAACCCGGCGGCGATGTTCGACGTGCAGGTCAAGCGGATCCACGAATATAAACGTCAGTTGCTCAACCTGATGCACACCGTGGCGCTGTACCAGGCGATCCGTGCCGAGCCGGAAGTGGACTGGGTGCCGCGGGTGAAAATCTTCGCCGGCAAGGCCGCCGCCAGTTATCACCAGGCCAAGTTGATCATCAAGCTGACCAACGACATCGCCCGGGTGGTCAACAACGATCCGACCGTGCGTGGCTTGCTCAAAGTGGTGTTCCTGCCCAACTACAACGTCAGCCTGGCCGAGAGCATCATTCCAGCGGCGGACCTGTCGGAGCAGATCTCCACCGCCGGTTTCGAGGCGTCGGGCACCAGCAACATGAAGTTTGGCCTTAACGGTGCGCTGACCATCGGCACCATGGACGGCGCCAACGTGGAGATGCATGAGCGCGTCGGCGGTGAACACATGTTCATCTTCGGCCTGACCGCCGAGCAGGTGGAGGCCCGCAAGCAAAACGGTGAGTTCAGCGCCGCGCCGGACATCGCTGCCTCCCATCGGCTCAACGATGTGCTGCAGGCGATTCGTGGCGGGGTGTTTTCGCCGGATGATCCGATGCGCTACGTCGGGCTCGTGGACTCGTTGGTCGATTACGACCGCTTCCTGGTCTGCGCCGACTTCGATTCGTACTGGAACGCCCAGGCCAAGGTCGAAGAGCGTTGGCATGACACCAAGCAATGGTGGCGTTCGGCGGTGCTCAACACCGCGCGCATGGGCTGGTTCTCTTCGGACCGGACCATCCGCGAATATGCCACCGACATCTGGAAAGCCCTGGAGTAGCATTTGCTGTAAGAAATGTGAGCGAAGCCCAACGGCGGTTAGGCTTCGTCGATATACTAGGCGCCAGTTTCGCCGGGCTGCGGTGTTGTCGCTCAGTCAAAAGTGTCCAATGTGGGAGCGAGCTTGCTCGCGATAGCGGTCGGTCAGGCAGTACGAATGCGCCTGATACACCGCTATCGCGAGCAAGCTCGCTCCCACAGGGTTTGGGGGTTTCCACTAGACTGATCCAGGCACCGCATCACCCCGGTTACGCCCGCAACGGGCCGCTTAGGGATATCGACCATGCAATGGATCTTGACGCTGTTGGGCCTGGCACTCGGCTGGGTGGTGGACCAGTCGTTCGCCGATGCGCTGATAGGCGCGCTGGTGGGGCTTGGCATCGCCCAGTCGTTTCGATTGGGGCGCCTGGGTATCCAGGCGGCCAAGCAACAGATCTTGTTGCAAGAGGCCCAGCAGAGTTTGCTCACGTTGGAGGCACGCCTGGCAGTGTTCGAGCGCGGGGCCGTTGCCGCATCGAGTGAGCCGGCGCCAGCGCCCGAGGTTGTCGTGCCCCAGGCCGCGAAGCCCGAAGCGCGCACCGAGCCAGGGCTCGTCTGGGAGTTGCCGCCAGAGCTCGAGCCCGTTCCCACGATGGCCACCCAAGCCAGCCAACCATTGCCCGACGACGTTTGGAAACCTGCGCCAGCCACTGCCAGTCGGCATGCCGACCGTGACTTTGCGCCGCTGCCCCTGGAGCCGATGGTTTCGAAACCCGCGGCCCCCCGTGGCCCGAATGTGTTCGATCGCGCTGTGATTGGCGCGCGCAACTGGCTGTTTGGCGGCAACACGGTGCTGCGGGTCGGCGTGGTGCTGTTGTTCCTCGGCCTGGCGTTTTTGCTGCGCTACGCCACCGAAGGCATGGTAGTGCCGATCGAGTTGCGTTACGCCGGCGTCGCGGCCAGCGCGTTGGGCCTGTTGGGCCTGGGCTGGTGGTTGCGCCATCGCAACAGCAACTATGCGCTGATGCTCCAGGGTACCGGGATCGCGGTGCTGTACCTGACAGTGTTTGCGGCCATGCGCCTGCATCCGTTGCTCGACGCCAAGGCGGCCCTGGGCTTGCTGGTCGCGGTGACGGTGTTCTCGGCCATCCTGGCGATTACCCAGAACGCCCTGGGCCTGGCTGCGGCTGCGGCGCTGGGCGGGTTTGCCGCGCCGATCCTGACCTCCACCGGCAGTGGCAACCACGTCGCGCTGTTCAGCTATTTCATCCTGCTCAACGCCGGCATCCTCGCGATTGCCTGGTTCAAGGCCTGGCGCCTGCTCAACCTGATCGGTTTTGTCGGCACCTTCGGCATCGGTTTCGCCTGGGGCCTGCGTTCTTATACCCCGGAACTGCTCTGGAGCACCGAGCCGTTCCTGATCTTGTTCTTCCTTATCTACCTGGCGATTGGCTTGCTGTTCACCCGGCGTAAGTTGCTGGAAATGAGCGATGCCCCTGAAGACGCCAGCCGCGACGCGCTGTTGCACTGGTCGGCGCGCAAGGGCGATTACGTGGACGGCACCATGCTGTTCGGCCCGCCACTGGTGGGCTTCGGCTTGCAGTTTGCGTTGGTGCAGCATTTTGAGTTCGCCGCTGCGTTCAGCGCCCTGGCCTTGGGCATGATCTACATGGGCCTGGCGCGGGTATTGATGGGCGGTCGCGCCCTGCTGCTGGCGGAAACCTGCCTTGCCTTGGGGGTGATTTTTGCCAGCCTGGCGATCCCTTTGGGGCTCGATGCCCGTTGGACCGCAGCGGCGTGGGCTGTGGAGGGCGCAGGGATCTTCTGGCTGGGCCTGCGCCAGCAGCGTCCATTCGCCCGGGCTTTTGCCTTGTTGCTGCAGTTGGGCTCGGCATTGGCGTTCGTCAGCGAATTGCGTATAGGCGACGGCAGCCTGCTTGATGGTTCGGCGCTGGGCGCGCTGATGCTCGGCGGCGCCTTGCTGTTCACCTTCTACCAACTGCACAAGGCTGAGCCTGAACACAGCGCCAATTGGGAGCGTCGAGGCCTGCCGGTGCTGGCTGTGCTGGGGTTGAGTTTCCTCTATCTGTTGGCACCGCTGTTTTTCTTCACCCACGGCACCGCCATTGCCTGGGCCCTGGCCGGATTGGCGACGTTGTTTGTCGGCCTGCGCCTGCAATCGCGCAGCTTCCTGTTCAGCGCATTTGCGGTGCAATTGCTTGGCGGCGCCTTGTTCCTGGTGCGCTTGCAAGGCGCCGAGGGCGATGCGTCGGCGGTGTTCAGCGCGGGCTGGAGCGGTTTGCTCAGCGCCTCGCTGATCGGCCTGGCGTTGATTGGCGGCATGTTGCTGGCGGCACGTGACGACATGGTCCGCAACGATGTCCGGTTGCTGCGCGGCTTGTCGGTGGTGCTGCTGGCGGGGCTGGTGCTGATCAATCTTGCGGTGCTGTTCGTCCTGCCGTGGCAAACGGCGAGCGGTGTGTGGGCGGCCAGCGGCTTGTTGATCATCTGGCTGAGCCTGTACCTCAAACAACGTGTGAGTTTTGTCTTCGGCCTGCTGCTGCAACTGCTTGGCGGTGCGGCGTTCCTGACGGCGGGGCCGGCGCTGTTGGGGCCGCTCAACGCCGAGGACCTGCGACCGCTGGCCCATAGCGGCTTCTGGACGCCGCTGGTGCTGGGTCTGGCAGCGTTGGTGGGCGCATGGCGCCTGCAGCGGGCGCACGTGGCGCAGGAGCTCGAGGTCTTGAGCTTGCAGCGCTTGTCCGAGCTGTTGCTGATCTGGGGCGCCGGTTGGTGGGCGCTGGCGTGGGTCAGCGAAGTGCTGCGCTTCGCCCCGGTGAACCTGCAAGGCAGCTTGCTGTTGTTGGTCGCGGCGATCAGTGTCGCGGTGTGGACAGTCTTGGCGCTGCGGTTGAAATGGCCGGCGCTGGGGCTGCTGTGCACCTTGCTGATTCCGGCGGCGGGTTGCGTGCTGGTAGCAACGGGGCACAGCCACTATCACCCGGCCGCGAATTTCGGCTGGTTGGCCTGGCTGGCGGTATTTGCTGTGCATTTCCTGTCGCTCAAGCGCCTGGCCGAGACGCTGCCGGCCCAGGCGCGCAGTACGGCCCACGTACTCGGTTGCTGGTTGCTGATGGCGGTGTTGATGCTGGAGTTGCGTTACGGCCTGCTGTTGCTGTCCGAGCAGTACAACGCCTGGCGCTGGCTGGCCTGGGCGATCCTGCCAGGCCTTTACCTGGTGCTGATGGCCACGCCGCGTACCTTGCCATGGCCGGTATCGGCCCAACCACGCGAGTACCGGGTCTACGCGGCGGCGCCGATGGCGCTGTTGATGCTCGGTTGGTTCTGGCTGACCAACACCTTCAGCGATGGCAACTCAGAGCCACTGCCTTATGTGCCGTTGCTCAATCCCTTGGAGCTGGGCCTGCTGTTCGCCTTGTTCGGTATCTATGTGTGGGCCCGAAACGCCGTGGAGCAATCGACGAACCGTTGGAATCGCGTCGGGCACATCGCGCAGTTGATCGCCGGTGTGTCGCTGTTCGCGTTCTTCACCGCCCTGGTGATGCGCAGTGCCCATCAGTGGATGGGGGTGCCATATGAGCTGGACGCGCTGCTCGAGTCGATGTTCGTGCAGGCCGGGTTGTCCATTGTCTGGACCCTGATCGCCCTGGGGCTGATGATCGGTGGGCATTTGCGCCACCGTCGTGAAGTGTGGCTGATCGGCGCGGCGTTGATCGCGGTGGTCGTGGCCAAGCTGTTCTTTGTCGAGTTGAGTAACCGTGGCGGTCTGGCGCGGATCGTGTCGTTTATCGGCGTGGGTGTATTGCTATTGGTGGTGGGCTACTTCGCACCGCTGCCGCCCAAACGCCCGGAGTCGGCCTCGCCGACCGAGCCGCCTATGCCTGTCAGTGAGGGAGTGTCATCTTGAGTCGCAAGTTGAGTCGGATCGGGCTGGGTGTGGTGGGGTTATGGGCGGCGTTGTCGGCCGTGGCCCAGGAGCAACCGGCGGACTTCGCCCATCAGGTGCCATTGGCCTTGAGTGGCGAAGGACCGTGGTATCGCCTCCCGTTGCCACTGGACGTTCAGCTGCAAGCGCGGCAGACCGACCTGAGCGACGTGCGGGTCTTCAACGCGGCCGGTCAGGCCCAGGCCTACGCCTTGGTGCGTGAGTCGGCCCAGAGCCGGGAGAACCGTACCCTCACCGACGTGAAATGGTTCCCGCTGTACAACGCCGCCGATGACAACGAGCGCGCGCCCAGCGTGCGGGTGCAATCGAATGCCAACGGCACCTTGGTGGAGGTCCAACCCTCCAGCCGGCTCGAAGCCGGGGAGGAGGAGCTGCGTGGCTGGTTGTTGGATGCCAGCGCGATCAAGGCGCCGTTGCAGCAGTTGGTACTCGACTGGACCAGTGAGCGCGACGGCTTCCAGCGGTTCACCATCGAAGCCAGTGATGACTTGCAACACTGGCAGTCGTGGGGCGAAGGCCAGGTGGCGCGCCTGACCTTTGCCGATGAGCGGGTCGAGCAACATGAAGTGAGCTTGCCGGGGCAATCGGCGCGTTACCTGCGGTTGTTGTGGGATTCGCCGTCCTCCGCGCCGGTCCTGACTTCGGCCCAGTTGCAAAGCGCCAGCCGCGAAAGCCTGCCGTTGCCGCTGGCCTGGTCGCAGCCATTGGCCGGCAGCACCGCGAAGGCCGGTGAATACACCTGGCAGTTGCCCATGGGGCTGAACATCGAGCAGGTGCAGGTCGAACTGAGCCAGGCCAACAGCCTGGCGCCGGTGACCCTGGCCGGTCGCCGTGAAAGCAGCCATCCGTGGCAACCGCTGGGCAGTGGCTTGCTCTATCGCCTGACCCAGAACGGCCAGGATGTGCTGCAAAACCAATTGCAACTGTCTGGCCAGACCGTACAGCAATTGAAACTGACCGTGGACGAGCGCGGCGGTGGCCTGGGAACCGAAGCCCCGGCCCTGCGCTTTGCCGTGCGTCCGACCCAGGTGGTGTTCCTGGCGCGTGGCGAAGGGCCCTACAGCCTGGCCCTGGGCAGCGCGACAGTGAAGGCGGCCAGCTTGCCCTTGACCACATTGGTGCCCGATTACAAGCCGTCGCGCCTGGCGACGCTGGGCACGGCGACTGTGAACGGCGCTGCCACGTCGACCCAGGCTGCGGCCACGGTAACCGCGCCAGCGACGGTCGAGACCAACTGGAAGAAAATCGGCTTGTGGGCGGTGCTGCTGCTCAGCGTGCTGTTCCTCGCGGCGATGGCGTTCAGCTTGTTGCGCAAGCCGCCGGTCAAGGGTTGAGGTGATTCATCGCGAGCAAGCTCGCTCCCACAATAGACCGCGTTCGTCGGAACAACTCGGTCAACTGTGGGAGCGAGCTTGCTCGCGATAGCGTCCTCTCAATCAACAGAAATACCCAAGCGAACCGCTAACCGTGAACTCAATCCTCCATTCCCCGTCTCATAGGAGGAATTAAGTCCAGACTCGCGCTAAACTGCGCTGGTTTTTCCGCCCCCTATTCTTCGGAGCCGTCCATGTCCCGCGTTACCTTGAGTCGCTATTTGATTGAGCAGACCCGCAGCAACAACACCCCTGCCGATCTGCGCTTTTTGATCGAAGTGGTGGCGCGTGCGTGCAAGGAAATCAGCCACGCCGTCTCCAAAGGCGCGCTAGGTGGTGTCCTGGGCAGCATGGGCACCGAAAACGTACAGGGCGAAGTGCAGAAGAAACTCGACGTGATTTCCAACGAAATCCTGCTCGAAGCCAACGAATGGGGCGGTCACCTGGCCGGCATGGCGTCCGAGGAAATGGACAATGCCTACCAGATCCCGGGCAAATACCCCAAGGGTGCCTACCTGCTGGTATTCGACCCACTGGACGGTTCGTCGAACATCGACATCAACGCCCCGGTTGGCACCATCTTCTCGGTACTGCGTTGCCCGAACGAATACCTGAGCCAGAACGAAGCCTTGAATGAAAAGGCTTTCCTGCAGCCAGGCACCGAGCAGGTCGCTGCCGGTTATGCCATCTACGGCCCGCAGACCATGCTGGTGCTGACCCTGGGCGACGGCGTCAAGGGCTTTACCCTGGACCGCGAGATGGGCAGCTTCGTCCTGACCCACGAAGACATCACCATTCCTGAAACCACCCAGGAATTCGCCATCAACATGTCCAACCAGCGTCACTGGGAAGCCCCGGTAAAACGCTACGTCGAAGAATTGCTGGCGGGCGAAGAAGGTCCGCTGAAGAAGAACTACAACATGCGCTGGGTCGCCGCGATGGTTGCCGACGTGCACCGTATCCTGACCCGTGGCGGTCTGTTCATGTACCCGCGCGACAGCCGTGAGCCGTCCAAGCCGGGCAAACTGCGCCTGATGTACGAAGCCAACCCGATGTCGTTCCTGGTGGAACAGGCGGGCGGTGCTTCCACCGACGGTCACCAGCGCATCCTCGATATCAAGCCCGAAGGCCTGCACCAGCGCGTGGCCGTGTTCCTCGGCTCGAAGGAAGAAGTGGCACGCGCTACGGCCTACCACAAGGAATAAATCATGGCCGAGCCCTGGCAGCCGTTGCTCGATTGGTGGTTTGGTTCAGCCAAGGCACCGGACGAGATATCGGCTGACAGAGGCAAGCTGTGGTTCGGCAAACGCCATGATCGCCAGGCAAACGAGCGTTTTGGCGATCAGGTCGAGCTGGCACTGGCCGGCGCATTGACCGACTGGGCGCAACGCCCGGAAGGTTGGCTGGCCCTGGTGCTGCTACTCGACCAACTCCCGCGAATGATCTTTCGCGACACCCCCAAGGCCTTCTCCGGTGACCTGCGTGCCCAAGCGCTGGTGGCCCAAGGCATGGCGGCGGGTTTCGACCGGCAACTCAAGCCGATCCAGCGCGTATTCATCTACCTGGTGCTGGAACACTGCGAAAACCTCGCGGTGCAGAACGAGGCCGTGTCGCGGTTTATCGACTTGGTGCGAGAGCAGCCGGAGGCGCAGCGGGCGGTGTTTGAAGACAACCTGGATTACGCCGAACGGCATCAGAAGATCATTGCCCGGTTTGGGCGTTTTCCCCATCGCAATGCGGTGTTGGGGCGCGAGTCCACGGCTGAGGAAGTCGAGTTCTTGAACAGGCCTGGGTCCAGGTTCTGATTTTTTCTGTGGGGCTGATGCCGCCATCGCGAGCAAGCTCGCTCCCACACTGGATCTCCATTCACTGAAGTCCTGTGGGAGCGAGCTTGCTCCGGGCGGCGATCCGACGATGGGGCCCTTCCAGACTAGATCCGGAAGCTGCCCACCAACTGCTTCAACCGCGCCGCCTGCTGCTCGAGGTCGGCACAGGCCCGCAAGGTGGCTTGCAGGTTTTCCACGCCTTCCTGGTTCAGGGTGTTGATCTCGGTGATGTCGACGTTGATCGACTCCACCACGGCGGTCTGTTCTTCGGTGGCGGTGGCCACGGATTGGTTCATGCCGTCGATTTCACCAATACGCTGGGTGACGCTGCTCAGGCGTTCGCCGGCCTGGTTGGCGATGCCGACGCTGCTTTCGCTCTGGCGCTGGCTGTCGGTCATGGTCAGTACCGCTTCCCGGGCACCGACTTGCAGCTCTTCGATCATCTTCTGCACTTGCTGCGCCGAATCCTGGGTGCGGTGGGCCAGGTTGCGCACTTCATCGGCCACTACGGCGAAGCCGCGCCCGGCTTCACCAGCACGGGCCGCTTCGATGGCGGCGTTGAGGGCAAGCAGGTTGGTCTGCTGGGAAATGCTGGTGATCACCTCAAGAATCTGGCCGATGTTCACCGTGTTGCTGTTCAGCGTCTCGATGTTGCCGCACGAATCGCTGATCTTGGCCGACAACTGCTGCATGGCCGCGATGGTTTTATCCACCACTTGCTGGCCGTCTTCAGCCAGGTTGCGGGCATCGCTGGAATGTTGTGAGGCGAGGGCGGCGTTCTGGGCGATTTCCTGGGCGGCGGCACCGAGCTGGTTGATGGCGGCGGCCACGCTGCTGGTGCGCGAAGCCTGCTGGTCGGAGTTGAACATCGACGAGTTGGACGCGCTGACCACGCGCAGGGCGACTTCGTTGACCTGGCCGGTGGCCGAGGCCACTTCACGAATCGAGGTATGAATGCGTTCGACAAAGCGGTTGAACGAAGTACCCAGCGCCCCGAATTCGTCATGGCCGTGGATGACCAGGCGCCGGGTCAGGTCGCCTTCGCCCTCGGCGATGTCATGCATGGCGCGGCCCATGGTCAGCAGCGGTTGCATCAGCACGCGGATCAACATGCCGAGCAGGGCGATGATGAATACCACGGCGATGGCCATGGCGATCAGCGCCGAGGTACGGAACTCACTGAGCATCGCCAGCGCGGTGTCCTTGTCGAGCACCAGCGCCACGTACCAGTCGGCGCCCGGCACGCCGTTGACGTGGGTGAAGGAGATGAATTGGGTCTTGCCGTCGAGGTCGACTTCTTTCACGCCCGGGCTGATTTGAGGCGCGCCGTTAGGGTAGGCCTCGGCCAGGGTCTTGAGCACGCGCTTGCTGTCGGGATGGATCAGGATCTTGCCGTCGGCACTGACGATGAACGCGTGGCCGTGGCCGCCGAAGTTCAGTGAGTTGATGATGGCGCTGACGCTGGACAGGTCAATGTCCGCACCGGCCACGCCGATCATCTGGTTCTGGTGCTGCACCGGGGTGGCGACGGTAATCACCAGCTTGCCCGACGAGGCGGCGATGTAGGGTTCGGTGACGATGGTTTGCTGTGCGCTGTTGGCGGCCTTGTACCAGCCACGGGCGCGCGGGTCGTAATCGGCGGCGCGATTGCCGGCCGGTACCGAGAACATCACGCCGTCGGTCCCACCAAAATAACTGAGCTGGAAATTGCCGGTGTAGGCCGGCAGGCCCACGGCGCGCTTGAGGTTGTCGGCACTGCTGCCGTCCACGGCGATCTGCTGGGCCAGCGATTGCAGCAGCTGGATACGACCGTCGACCCACGTCTGGATGTTGCGGCTGGTCAGGCTGCCGAGTTCCTGCATGGAGGTCTCGGTGCTGGCCTGCAGGCTCTGGCGTTGACGATAGTCGTTGAACAGGATGAAACAGGCGAATGCAACAGCCACCACGAGGGCGGCAGCCAATAGGATTTTATGGCTGAATTTCATGTTTCTGGTCATTAATAACACTACCGCGGAGGGACGGGTCAGGACGGGCTGTCAATTTGCCATAACGCATTGGTTTGCGCTGTTTCTTTTTATCGGCGCGCCAGGTCACCTCATCAGCCGGTGGCGGTTCAATTCCGACGAAATGCGCGACGCCGTCACAAAGTAGGTGTTTCATCGATGAAACACCTGCCGAGGCCCAATAAATACCGGGGGCGTCGGGGAACCAGATAGGGGTTTTCTCTTCTAAGCTTCTGGTTGGCACCTGCCACCCCCCTTCTGTTCCAGGAGTTACACCATGTCGCTGCGATCTATCGCCTTGTTGTTTGTGTGTGTCGTATTGAGTGCATGCAGCAAGGTCAACCAGGAAAACTACTCGAAGCTGTCGGCTGGCATGCCCAAGTCCGAAGTCGAAACGTTGCTGGGGAAACCGACCGATTGTTCAGGCGCGCTCGGCATGTCCAGCTGCACCTGGGGCGACCAGAAAAGCTTTATCAGCGTGCAGTACGCCGGTGACAAAGTGTTGATGTTTTCCGGCCAAGGCCTGAAGTAAACCGGGGCCACGCGCCCGCGGGAGAAAAATAATGATGCGGTTAGTTTTTGTGCTTTTGGCTGGCCTGATTTTGGCTGGCTGTGCCACTTCTGGCGAAGATCCGCTGGCACCCAAGACGGTCAACAGCGTCAATCTCAAGCGTTACCAAGGGACCTGGTATGAGTTGGCCCGCCTGCCCATGTATTTCCAGCGCAATTGTGCGCAATCGGAAGCCCACTACATCCTCAAGCCAGACGGCAACGTGGGGGTGCTCAACCGCTGCCTGACCTCCGACTGGCAGTGGGAAGAAGCCAGGGGCACCGCCACGCCGCAGGTGCCGGGCAAGACCGACAAGCTCTGGGTCGAGTTCGATAACTGGTTTTCGCGGATCGTGCCGGGTGTGGCGAAAGGGCAATACTGGGTGCTGTACGTCAGCGATGACTACAAGACCGCCATTGTTGGCGACCCAAGCCGTCGCTACATGTGGCTGTTGTCCCGTACACCGACCGTCAATAGCGTCGTGCGCGAGGAACTGTTGAGCAAGGCGCGTCAGCAGGGCTATGACACGACACGGTTGATCTGGCGAGCGTCGGATCGACAGATGGCCAAGACTTCGGACTGACTGCCAACCGACAGCTAAATGTGGGAGCGAGCTTGCTCGCGATAGCGGACTTTCAGTCAACTTCTATGTTGAAGGCAAAGGCCCCATCGCGAGCAAGCTCGCTCCCACAGGGTTGATTGACTCAGCCCAGCAGTTCGCGCAGCACCTGGGTAAACGCCCGGGCGCTGTCCTCTTCGCCGGCATGACGTCCATCACGCACCACCCATCGGCCGCCGACCATCACATCGCGCACCTGGCGATCGCCACCGGCAAACAGCCAGCGATTGAGGATCCCGTCGCCCTGGGCGGTGGCCAGATACGGGTCGCTGCCATCGAGCACCAGCCAGTCGGCGCGCTTGCCGATGTCGAGGGCGCCGATCGGTTGCCCCAGGGCCTGGGCGCCGCCTTCCAGCGCCGCGTCAAACAGGGTGCGGCCGACCATCGGCTGATCCGCGCGATGCAAGCGGTTGCGCCGTTGATCCCGCAGGCGCTGGCCATATTCCAGCCAGCGCAGTTCTTCGACCACACTCAGCGATACATGGCTGTCAGAGCCGATCCCCAGGCGCCCGCCTTGGGCGAGGAAGTCCACGGCCGGGAAAATCCCGTCGCCCAGGTTGGCTTCGGTGGTCAGGCACAGGCCGGCAATCGCCCGGCTCCTGGCCATGAGGCTGACTTCCTGGGCGTTGGCGTGGGTGGCGTGGACCAGGCACCAGCGCTGGTCGACTTCAGTGTTTTCGTACAGCCATTGCAGCGGGCGGGCGCCGCTCCAGCTCAGGCAATCGTCGACTTCCTTCTGCTGCTCGGCGATGTGGATGTGCACCGGGCACTCACGGTCACTGGCGGCCAGCACCTCCTGGATCTGCCCGGGCGTCACGGCACGCAGCGAGTGGAAGCACAGACCCAGCGCCTGGGACGGCTGCCCGGCCAGGATCGGCTGCAAGCGTGACTGAAGCTTCAAGTAGTTTTCGGTGCTGTTGATGAACCGGCGCTGCCCGTCATTGGGCGCCTGGCCGCCAAAACCGGAGTGGCTGTAGAGCACCGGCAGCAGCGTCAGGCCGATACCGGCGGCGCTGGCGGCGTGGCTGATGCGCAAGGCCAGTTCCGCCGGGTCGGCGTAGGGCGCGCCGTCGGTGTCATGGTGCACGTAATGGAATTCGGCGACCGAGGTGTAACCGGCCTTGAGCATTTCGATGTACAGCTGGCGGGCGATGATGCCGAGTTGGTCGGGACTGATTTTTCCGACGAGGCGGTACATCAAGTCACGCCAGGTCCAGAAACTGTCGTTGGGATTGCCCGCCACTTCCGCCAGCCCGGCCATGGCCCGTTGGAAGGCATGGGAGTGCAGGTTCGGCATACCCGGCAACAGCGGACC
The DNA here is from genome assembly GCF_018325905.1 of Pseudomonas sp. St316. Lineage (NCBI taxonomy): Bacteria > Pseudomonadati > Pseudomonadota > Gammaproteobacteria > Pseudomonadales > Pseudomonadaceae > Pseudomonas > Pseudomonas sp. St316. The sequence goes on from NZ_AP021901.1 coordinate 517,398, forward strand.
GCCCAGCCGTTCGGCGCCGTCTGCGTGGGAACCGGCCTGGACATGGGTCAGGACGCCTTCGGCATCCACCTCAAGACGTACATCATTGGCCCATCCACTAGGCAGCAGCGCGCGTTCGGCAAAGAAGGCGGACATGGTTCAACCTCATCGTGCGTAATTTGTATATACATATACAGACGTTTGCCTGGCCGGTAAACTCCGGCAAGCTAGCATTCTTATCCGCAGAACAAGGAACCGCCGTGTCGACTCCGCCTGCCAAACCGCCGCTGGCCGCAAACATGGGTGACAGTCCGGCACCCCTGTACGCCCGCGTCAAACAGATGATCACCCAGCAGATCGACAGTGGGAACTGGCCGCCGCATTACCGCGTGCCGTCGGAAAGCGAACTGGTCAGCCAACTGGGCTTCAGTCGCATGACCATCAACCGTGCTCTGCGGGAAATGACCGCCGACGGCCTGTTGGTGCGCATGCAGGGTGTCGGTACCTTCGTGGCTGAGCCCAAGAGCCAGTCCGCGTTGTTCGAAGTGCATAACATCGCCGATGAGATCGCCTCCCGTGGCCATCGCCACACTTGCCAGGTCATCACCCTGGAAGAAGAAGCGGCCGGCTCCGAGCGGGCCCTGGCCCTGGACATGCGTGAAGGCCAGAAGGTGTTCCATTCGCTGATCGTGCATTTCGAGAACGACATTCCCGTGCAAATCGAGGACCGTTTCGTCAACGCACTGGTGGCGCCGGACTACCTCAAGCAGGACTTCACCGTACAAACGCCCTACGCCTATCTGAACCAGGTCGCGCCGTTGACCGAGGGCGAGCATGTGGTCGAGGCGATCCTGGCCGAGCCAAGTGAATGCAGTTTGCTGCAGATCGAAAGGGGCGAGCCGTGCCTGTTGATCCGCCGACGCACCTGGTCCGGACGCCAGCCGGTGACCGCCGCGCGCCTGATCCATCCGGGCTCCCGTCACAGTCTGGAAGGGCGCTTTCACAAATGAGCCATTTGAAGGTTTTACGCGCGGCAGACTACCCACGCATGCCGTGGAAAAACGGTGGCGGCAGCACCGAAGAAATCACCCGCGATACCGGCGCCGGCCTGGAAGGTTTCGGCTGGCGCCTGTCGATTGCCGACATCGGTGAGTCGGGCGGCTTCTCCAACTTCGCCGGTTACGAACGGATCATCAGCGTCTTGCAGGGAGACGGCATGACGCTGAACGTCGATGGCCAGGCCACGCGGCCTCTGCATCCGCTGGACCCTTTTGCGTTCAGCGGCGAGAGTCATGTGTATTGCACGCTGCTGGGCGGACCGATTCGTGACTTCAATCTGATCTACGCGCCGCAACGTTACCGCGCGCGGTTGCAGTGGTTGGGCGGCCAGCAGCGGTTTTTCAGTGAGGCGCAAACGGTGCTGGTGTTCAGTGCCGCTCCGGGACTGGCTATCAAGATCGGTGAATCCGCCGTTGATTTGGGTCTCTACGATTGTTTGCAACTGAGCGGTAACACCGGGTTGGTGGATGTCTCGACCCACGGCCAATGCTGCGTGATTGAGCTGACTGCCCACTGATTTCAGCGTCTTGAGTACCCTGTGGGAACAAGGCTTGCCCGCGACGAAGACGATGCGGTCTGCCAGAAAATCGACTCGCCTGCATCGCGGGTAAGCCTTGCTCCCACAGATAGATCCCCTCGCCACAAGGTGCCTGCCTGCTGTTTCTTCTGCGCACCAACTTGTTACCGAATGCCCCAGCGTGGCGCAACACCACGCGTCAGTGACGCTCCGATTTCCCCCTCGAAAACCCTCTTAAAAAATTTCATGTCGCTCAGCAGCCCTTAAATCACAAGGCTTTCAGCTAATTGCCCAACTGTTTCTGAACACCATCTCTAACAAGTTGGCCGCTTGATTGCATATGCTTGTACATACAAGTAAAGACGTATGCGTATGAGTCACCGATATTCAACGCAACGTTCGCTAAATCGAAGCCCGCTGCCCGGGCTGGTCTGGATTGATCGCTGAGGAGTTTTTGCTGTGACCGACGCTACCCGCAAACCCGAAAAATACCGTGACGTTGAAATCCGTGCCCCTCGCGGTAACACGCTGACCGCCAAGAGCTGGCTGACCGAAGCGCCGCTGCGCATGCTGATGAACAACCTCGACCCGGAAGTGGCCGAGAACCCCAAGGAACTGGTGGTCTATGGTGGCATTGGGCGCGCGGCGCGCAACTGGGAGTGCTACGACAAGATCGTCGAAAGCCTGACCAACCTCAATGACGACGAAACCCTGCTGGTGCAATCCGGCAAGCCGGTGGGCGTGTTCAAGACCCACAGCAACGCCCCTCGCGTACTGATCGCCAACTCCAACCTGGTGCCGCACTGGGCCAGTTGGGAGCACTTCAACGAACTCGACGCCAAGGGCCTGGCCATGTACGGCCAGATGACCGCCGGCAGCTGGATCTACATCGGCAGCCAGGGCATCGTGCAAGGCACTTATGAAACCTTCGTCGAGGCCGGTCGCCAACACTACGACTCCAATCTCAAGGGGCGTTGGGTCCTGACCGCCGGCCTGGGCGGCATGGGCGGTGCGCAACCCTTGGCCGCGACCCTGGCCGGTGCGTGCTCGCTCAATATCGAGTGCCAACAGGTGAGCATCGATTTTCGCCTGAAAACCCGTTATGTCGACGAGCAAGCCACCGACCTCGACGACGCCCTGGCGCGCATCGAGAAATACACCGCCGAAGGCAAGGCGATTTCCATCGCACTGTGTGGTAACGCTGCCGAGATCCTGCCAGAAATGGTCCGTCGTGGTGTGCGCCCAGACATGGTCACCGACCAGACCAGCGCCCACGACCCACTCAACGGCTACCTGCCGGCCGGTTGGACCTGGGACGAATACCGTGCCCGCGCCAAGACCGAGCCCGCCGCTGTGGTGAAGGCCGCCAAGCAATCGATGGCCGTTCACGTCAAAGCCATGCTGGCCTTCCAGAAAATGGGCGTGCCGACCTTTGACTACGGCAACAACATCCGCCAGATGGCCCAGGAAGAGGGCGTTGAAAATGCCTTCGACTTCCCAGGCTTCGTCCCGGCGTATATCCGTCCGCTGTTCTGCCGTGGCATTGGCCCGTTCCGCTGGGCCGCGCTGTCCGGTGACCCGCAGGACATCTACAAGACCGACGCCAAGGTCAAGGAGCTGATCCCCGACGACGCCCATCTGCACAACTGGCTGGACATGGCCCGCGAGCGCATCAGCTTCCAGGGCTTGCCGGCCCGTATCTGCTGGGTTGGCCTGGGCCAGCGCGCCAAGCTGGGCCTGGCGTTCAACGAGATGGTGCGCAGCGGTGAATTGTCGGCCCCTATCGTGATCGGTCGCGACCACCTGGACTCCGGTTCCGTCGCCAGCCCCAACCGTGAAACCGAATCCATGCAGGACGGTTCCGATGCGGTCTCCGACTGGCCGTTGCTCAACGCCTTGCTCAACACCGCCAGCGGCGCGACCTGGGTTTCGCTGCACCACGGTGGCGGCGTCGGCATGGGCTTCTCCCAGCACTCGGGCATGGTGATCGTCTGCGACGGCACCGATGAAGCGGCCGAGCGCATTGCTCGCGTACTGCACAACGACCCGGCCACTGGCGTGATGCGTCATGCCGATGCCGGCTACCAGATCGCGATTGATTGCGCGAAGGAGCAGGGGCTGAACTTGCCGATGATCACCGGCAAATAACCCCGGAGCCCCTGTGGGAGCGAGCTTGCTCGCGGTGAGGGCGTGTCAGTCAACAGCAGTGTCTACTGACCCGCCGCTATCGCGAGCAAGCTCGCTCCCACAGGGGAAACTGCAGTGCAGATGAATTCCAGAACAATCCACCAGAGGTTGAACCATGGCTGTCAGTAGCACACGCGCAAGCAGCAAGCCGTTGATCGAGAAACGCTCGATCGACTACATCCCGGAAACGGAGCGGCACGGCCGATTGTTGAGCCAGTTCACCCTCTGGATGGGGGCCAACCTGCAAATCACAGCCATTGTCACCGGTGCATTGGCGGTGGTGCTTGGCGGTGATGTGTTCTGGTCGTTGATCGGCTTGCTGATCGGCCAGCTGCTCGGCGGTGGCGTCATGGCGTTGCATGCCGCGCAAGGGCCCAAGCTGGGCCTGCCGCAGATGATCTCCAGCCGGGTGCAGTTTGGTGTGTATGGCGCGGCCATCCCGATCGTGCTGGTGTGCCTGATGTACCTGGGTTTCACTGCTACGGGAACCGTGCTTTCCGGCCAGGCGCTGGGCCAGTTGTTTGGCGTCAGCGACAGTGTCGGCATCCTCATTTTCGCCAGTGTCATCGTGCTGGTCACGGTGCTCGGTTATCGGGTGATTCACTTCATTGGCCGTGTCGCCAGCATCATCGGTGTGATCGCCTTTGTTTACCTGTTCGCTCGCCTGATCAGCCAGACGGACGTTGGCGCACTCCTGCAAATCCGCCATTTCAGTTGGAGCAGTTTCCTGCTGGCGGTGTCGCTCGCGGCCTCCTGGCAGATCGCCTTCGGCCCCTACGTGGCGGACTATTCCCGTTACCTGCCGAGCAAGACGTCTTCGGTGAAAACCTTTTTTGCCGCAGGCGCCGGTTCAGTCATCGGCGCCCAGGTGGCGATGATCCTCGGCGTGTTTGCCGCCGCTTCGGCCAATGGGCAGTTCGCCGGTCACGAAGTGGCCTACATCGTGGGCCTGGGCGGGACCGGCGCCACCGCTGCGCTGCTGTATTTCAGCATCGCGTTCGGCAAGGTCACCATCTCCACGCTGAACTCCTACGGCAGCTTCATGTGCATCGCGACCATCATCAGCGGTTTTCGTGGTCACCTGAACGTCACGCGCTTGCAGCGCCTGGTCTTCGTGCTGGTCATCGTCGGTGCCGCGACCCTGATCGCGCTGCTCGGCCAACACTCGTTCCTCGGTGCGTTCAAGTCCTTCATCCTGTTCTTGCTGGCGTTCTTCACACCGTGGAGCGCGATCAATCTGGTGGACTACTACTGCATCACTCGCGAGCGCTATGACGTGCCGGCACTGGCCGACCCGAACGGTCGCTACGGTCGTTGGAACGCCCTCGGTATCAGCGTCTATGTCTTCGGCGTACTGGTCCAACTGCCGTTCATCGCCACCAAGTTCTATACCGGTCCGCTGGTGGCGGCCATGGGTGGCGTGGACATTTCCTGGATCATCGGCCTGGTGGTTCCGGCGGTGCTGTATTACGTCGTCGCCAAGAAGTGGCACAGCGCTGTACCCGATCAATTGATCCTGCCGGTCGAGCAGGACACGGTTGACGCACAACCGAGCAGGGCGGGCCGCATTCAAGCGGTCTGATGGGACGTTGACAGGGCTGGATGCCTCTTGACTGCCGTAAGCCAATCCAACCGATTAGGAGCGTCACATAATGAAGTCGAACAAGACCCTGCTGACCACATTGTTTTCCATGGGCCTGCTGGCCAGTGCCGGCGCCACGCAAGCGGCGGGTTGGTGCGAGTCGGGTAAACCGGTGAAATTCGCCGGCCTGAACTGGGAAAGCGCCATGCTGCTGACCGACGTCCTGCAAGTGGTGCTGGAAAAAGGCTACGACTGCAAGACCGACAGCCTGCCAGGCAACTCCATCACCATGGAGAATGCCCTGAGCAGCAACGACATCCAGGTGTTTGCCGAAGAGTGGGTCGGTCGCAGTGAAGTCTGGAACAAGGCCGAGAAGGCCGGCAAGGTAGTCGGCGTCGGTGCCCCGGTCGTGGGTGCCATCGAAGGCTGGTACGTGCCGCGCTACGTGATCGAAGGTGACGCCAAGCGCAAGCTCGAACCTAAGGCTCCGGGCCTGAAGAACATTGCGGACCTGGGCCAGTACGCCGCCGTGTTCAAGGATCAGGAGGAGCCGTCCAAGGGCCGCTTCTATAACTGCCCGGCCGGCTGGACCTGCGAGCTGGACAACAGCGAAATGCTGAAAAGCTATGGCCTGGAAAAAACCTACACCAACTTCCGTCCAGGCACCGGCCCGGCCCTGGATGCAGCGGTGCTGTCGAGCTACAAGCGCGGCGAGCCAATCCTGTTCTACTACTGGTCGCCAACGCCGCTGATGGGCCAGGTCGACTTGGTGAAACTGGAAGAAAAACCCGGCGTGGATAAAAGCGTGAGCATCAAGGTCGGCCTGTCCAAGACCTTCCACGACGAGGCCCCGGAACTGGTAACCGTGTTGGAAAAGGTCAACCTGCCTATCGACATCCTGAACCAGAACCTCGGGCGCATGGCCAAGGAGCGGATCGAGTCGCCGAAACTGGCGAAGATCTTCCTGAAGGAACATCCTGAAGTCTGGCACGCCTGGGTCAGTGAAGACGCGGCCAAGAAAATCGACGCGGCTCTGTAGGTCGAATACCCCCGGCCAATCCTAGGGCTGGCCGGGACGTTCACTGCATCCACTTGATCGAGAGTCTCTTATGTTTCCCGAAAGCTTTACCTTCTCCATCGCCGACTGGGTCAACGGTTGGGTCGACTCCCTGGTGACCAACTATGGCGATGTGTTCCGGCACATCTCCGACACCCTGCTGTGGGCCATCGTCAACCTCGAAGGCCTGCTGCGCATGGCGCCCTGGTGGCTGATGCTGGCCATCGTCGGCGGCATCGCCTGGCACGCCACCCGCAAGGTCGTGACCACGGCGGTGATCGTCGGCCTGCTGTTTCTGGTGGGCGCGGTGGGCCTGTGGGACAAACTGATGCAGACCCTCGCGCTGATGCTGGTGGCGACGCTGATCTCGGTGTTGATCGGCATTCCACTGGGCATTCTTTCGGCGCGCAGCAATCGCTTGCGTTCGGTGTTGATGCCGTTGCTGGACATCATGCAGACCATGCCGAGCTTCGTGTACCTGATTCCGGTGTTGATGCTGTTCGGCCTGGGCAAGGTCCCGGCGATTTTCGCCACGGTGATCTACGCCGCGCCGCCACTGATTCGCCTGACCGACCTGGGCATCCGCCAGGTGGACGGCGAAGTGATGGAAGCCATCAACGCCTTTGGCGCCAACCGCTGGCAACAGCTGTTCGGCGTGCAACTGCCCCTGGCCCTGCCGAGCATCATGGCCGGGATCAACCAGACCACCATGATGGCCCTGTCGATGGTGGTCATCGCCTCGATGATCGGCGCCCGAGGCCTGGGTGAAGACGTTCTGGTGGGCATCCAGACCCTCAACGTCGGCCGCGGCCTGGAAGCCGGGCTGGCGATCGTGATTCTCGCCGTGGTCATCGACCGCATTACCCAGGCCTATGGTCGTCCTCGGCATGAGGTGAGCAAATGAACAACGCAACCATCAGCAAAATCGAAGTCAAGAACGTCTTCAAGATTTTCGGCAATCGCTCCAAGGAAGCCCTGGCGCTGATCCACCAGAACAAGACCAAGGACCAGGTGCTGGCCGAAACCGGTTGTGTGGTCGGGGTGAACGACCTGTCGCTGAGTATCGGCACTGGCGAGATCTTCGTGATCATGGGGCTGTCCGGTTCCGGCAAGTCCACGTTGGTGCGCCATTTCAACCGGCTGATCGACCCTACCAGCGGCGCGATCCTGGTGGACGGCGAAGACATCCTGCAACTGGACATGGACGCCCTGCGCGAATTTCGCCGGCACAAGATCAGCATGGTGTTCCAGAGCTTTGGCCTGCTGCCCCACAAGAGCGTGCTGGACAATGTCGCCTACGGCTTAAAAGTGCGCGGCGAGAGCAAGCAGGTGTGCGCCGAACGGGCGTTGCACTGGATCAACACCGTGGGCCTGAAAGGCTACGAGAACAAATACCCGCACCAGCTCTCCGGCGGCATGCGCCAGCGCGTCGGCCTGGCCCGGGCCTTGGCCGCGGATACCGACATCATCCTGATGGACGAAGCCTTCAGCGCCCTCGACCCGCTGATCCGCGCGGAAATGCAGGACCAGTTGCTGGAACTGCAAAAGACCCTGCACAAGACCATCGTGTTCATCACCCATGACCTCGACGAGGCCGTGCGCATCGGCAACCGCATCGCGATCCTCAAGGACGGCAAGCTGATCCAGGTCGGCACGCCCCGGGAGATTCTGCACTCACCGGCGGATGAGTATGTTGATCGGTTCGTGCAGCGGCGGGCGGCGGTGGTTTGAGGAATTTGTGGTGGCTGGGCTGGCCCCATCGCGAGCAAGCTCGCTCCCACATTGGAATGCGTACCCCTGTGGGAGCGAGCTTGCTCGCGATAGGGCCGGCAAAGCTGGATCCATGTTCAGGTTGTAAGCATGAGGTTGGAAATGTCCCAGGCTGAAAAAATTGTTATCGCCGACGCCCCGTTGCGTTGGCAGGACGTGGTCGCCGTCGCTCGCTTCGGCGCTGAGCTTGAGCTGTCCGCCCAGGCCTGGGCGCGGATCGACAATGCCCAGGCCATCGTCCAGCGCATCGTCGCAAGCGGCGAGCGCGCCTATGGCGTCAACACCGGCCTTGGGGCCTTGTGCAATGTCTCGCTCAAGGATGAGCAACTCAGCCAACTGTCGCGCAACACCCTGCTCAGCCATGCCTGTGGCGTGGGCGCTCCGTTGGCCGATGAACAGACCCGGGCGATTCTCTGCGCCGCCATCCTCAATTACAGCCAGGGCAAGTCCGGCATCCATCGTCGGGTGGTCGAAGCTTTGCTGGCGCTGCTCAATCGTGGCATCACACCGCAAGTGCCCTCCCAAGGTTCGGTGGGTTACCTGACCCACATGGCCCATATCAGCATCGCGCTGCTGGGCGTCGGCCAGGTCAGCTATCGCGGGCAAATAATCCCGGCGCAACAGGCCCTGGCCGCAGAAGGTTTGCAACCGGTGCAACTGGGGGCCAAGGACGGTCTGTGCCTGGTCAACGGCACGCCGTGCATGACCGGCCTCAGTTGCCTGGCCCTGGCCGATGCGACGCGCCTGCTGCAATGGGCCGATGTGATCGGCGCCATGAGCTTCGAAGCCCAGCGCGGCCAGATTGCCGCGTTCGATGGCGAAATCATCGCCCTCAAGCCACATCCGGGCATGCAGCAAGTTGGGAGCAACCTGCGGGCCTTGCTCGACGGCAGCGAAGTCATTGCCGCGAGCCTGGGCATTCGCACCCAGGATGCCTTGAGCATCCGCTCGATTCCCCAGGTGCACGGCGCGGCTCGCGACCAGTTGGCTCACGCCCGGCAACAGATCGAAACCGAACTCAACGCGGTGACCGATAATCCGCTGCTGCTGGGTACGCCGGAGAACTTCCGGGTCGTGTCCCAGGCCAATCCCCACGGCCAGTCGGTTGCCTTGGCGGCGGATCTGCTGGCGATTGCCATGGCTGAGATCGGCTCTATCGCCGAGCGTCGCCTCGACCGCTTGATCAACCCCCACGTCAGCGGCCTGCCAGCCTTCCTGGTGGCCAACCCCGGGGTGAACTCGGGGATGATGATCGTGCAATACGTCGCCGCCTCGCTGTGCGCGGAAAACAAGCAACTGGCGCAACCGGCGGTGCTCGACAATTTCGTCACCTCCGGGTTGCAGGAAGACCATTTGAGCATGGGCACCAACGCCGCCCTGAAGCTGCACCGGGCGCTGGAAAACTGCACGCAGATCCTCGCCATCGAATACCTGCTGGCGGCCCAGGCTTTTGAATTTCTCAAGGCCCAGCGCTTCGGCGCCGGCACCGACATCGCCTGGAAACTGCTGCGAGAACGCGTCCCGGCCTACGACCAGGATCGCTGGCTGGCGCCGGACATCGCCAGTGCCGCCGGCCTGCTCAAAGACCCAAACGTGCTGCACAACGTATTACCGAATTTGAACTGATCAAAAAAGCGCCAGCGTGCCAAGGCACCTATTGCCCACAAGGCATCGCCCAAAAAGCGAAGGTGACGGATAACGGAACATTCCGGAGCGACTGGCGGGTGAAAACAAAACTCTCAAAAGGAGCAATACATGACTGCCTTAAACCTGATTCCCGGCCAATTGAGCCTGGCTCAATTGCGTGACATCTATCAGCAACCCGTGACCTTGAGCCTCGACGCCAGCGCGTCTGCGCAGATCGAGGCCAGTGTTGCCTGCGTTGAACAGATCCTTGCCGAGAACCGCACCGCCTACGGCATCAACACCGGTTTCGGCCTGCTGGCCTCGACCCGCATCGCCAGCGAAGACCTGGAAAACCTGCAGCGCTCCCTGGTGCTGTCCCATGCCGCCGGTGTCGGCGAGCCGATCAGCGATGCGCTGGTGCGGCTGGTCATGGTGCTCAAGGTCAACAGCCTGAGCCGGGGTTTTTCCGGCATCCGCCGGCAGGTGATCGATGCGCTGATTGCGCTGATCAATGCCGAGGTCTACCCGCACATTCCGCTCAAGGGTTCGGTCGGTGCTTCCGGTGACCTGGCGCCACTGGCTCACATGTCCCTGGTGCTGCTGGGCGAAGGCAAGGCCCGCTACAAGGGCGAATGGCTGCCGGCCGTCGAGGCCCTGAAAGTCGCCGGTCTCGCGCCGCTGACCCTGGCCGCCAAGGAAGGCCTGGCGCTGCTCAACGGCACCCAGGTGTCCACCGCGTTTGCTCTGCGAGGCCTGTTCGAAGGCGAAGACCTGTTTGCCGCTGCCCTGGCCCTGGGCGGCCTCACGGTGGAAGCGGTGCTCGGCTCGCGTTCGCCATTCGATGCACGCATCCATGCCGCACGTGGCCAGAAAGGCCAGATCGACGCCGCCGCTGCCTACCGCGATTTGCTGGGCGAGCGCAGCGAAGTCTCCGATTCGCACCAGAACTGCGACAAGGTCCAGGACCCGTACTCCTTGCGCTGCCAACCGCAAGTGATGGGCGCCTGCCTGACTCAGTTCCGCCAGGCCGCCGAAGTGCTGGTGATCGAGGCCAACGCGGTGTCGGATAACCCGCTGGTGTTCGCTGCCGAGGGCGACGTGATTTCCGGCGGCAACTTCCACGCCGAACCGGTGGCGATGGCGGCCGACAACATGGCCTTGGCGATTGCCGAGATTGGCTCCCTGAGCGAGCGTCGCATTTCGTTGATGATGGACAAGCACATGTCGCAACTGCCGCCGTTCCTCGTCGCCAATGGCGGGGTGAACTCCGGTTTCATGATCGCCCAGGTCACCGCCGCGGCCCTGGCCAGTGAAAACAAGGCGCTGTCGCACCCTCACTCGGTGGACAGCCTGCCGACCTCGGCCAACCAGGAAGACCACGTCTCCATGGCCCCGGCCGCCGGCAAGCGCTTGTGGGAAATGGCCGAGAACACCCGTGGCATCCTCGCGGTGGAATGGTTGGCGGCCTGCCAGGGCTTGGACTTGCGCGGCGGCCTGAAGACCTCCGCTAAGTTGGAACAGGCCCGGGCCCTCTTGCGCGCAGAAGTGCCGTTTTATGAGAAGGACCGCTTCTTTGCGCCGGACATCAACGCGGCCAGTGAATTGCTGGCGAGTCGGTGCCTGAACGAATTGGTTACGGCGCAATTGTTGCCGAGCCTGTAAGGGCCTCATCGCGAGCAAGCTCGCTCCCACAGGAGGCGGGGTTGAACACTCATTTGGGGTACACCCTGCCCCCTGTGGGAGCGAGCTTGCTCGCGATTCGATTTTGAATGAGACGAGGAGACTCGGGATGAAAACCCTCTGGCAAAACTGCCACGCCGCCACCATGGCCCAGGGCGTCTACTCGATCATCGAAGACGCCGCTATCGTCACCCAGGGCGAGCACATTCAATGGATCGGCCCGCGAGCCGAACTGCCGGGCGGTGACTACCCGGCGGTCAACGACCTCAAGGGCGCCTGGGTCACCCCGGGGCTGATCGACTGCCACACTCACACGGTGTTCGGCGGCAACCGCAGCGGTGAGTTCGAGCAGCGCCTGCAAGGCGTCAGCTACGCCGAGATCGCCGCCGCCGGTGGCGGTATCGCCAGCACCGTACGCGCGACCCGGGCCGCCAGCGAAGACGAGTTGTTCGCCAGCGCCGCCAAACGCCTGAAAAGCCTGATGCACGACGGCGTGACCACGGTGGAAATCAAATCCGGCTACGGCCTGGACCTGGCGAGCGAGCGCAAGATCCTGCGCGTCATCCGCCGCCTCGGCACCGAGCTGCCGGTCAGCGTGCGCAGCACCTGTCTGGCGGCCCACGCCTTGCCGCCGGAATACAAAGATCGCGCCGATGACTACATCGAGCACATCTGCACCGAGATGCTTCCAGCCCTGGCGGCCGAAGGACTGGTGGATGCGGTGGATGCCTTTTGCGAATACCTGGCGTTTTCCCCGGCACAAGTCGAGCGGGTGTTTATCACGGCGCATGAACTGGGGCTGCCAGTGAAGCTGCACGCCGAGCAATTGTCGTCGCTGCACGGTTCCAGCCTTGCGGCGCGTTACCAGGCGCTGTCGGCCGATCACCTGGAGTTCATGACCGAGGATGATGCCAAGGCCATGGCTGAATCCGGGACCGTGGCGGTGCTGTTACCGGGCGCGTTTTATTTCCTGCGCGAAACCCAATTGCCGCCCATGGATGCCCTGCGCAAGCATGGCGTGAAAATCGCCGTGGCCAGCGACCTCAACCCCGGCACCTCGCCGGCACTGTCGCTGCGCCTGATGCTGAACATGGCCTGCACCTGTTTCCGGATGACCCCGGAAGAAGCCCTGGCGGGAGCGACGATTCATGCGGCCCAGGCCTTGGGCATGGCTCAAACCCACGGTTCGCTGGAAGCCGGCAAGGTGGCGGACTTTGTCGCCTGGCACATTGACCGCCCAGCTGACCTTTCGTACTGGCTCGGTGGCGACCTGGAAAAACGCGTCGTGCGTCACGGCGTGGAAATCGATTGAGGAGAACGGTTGTGGAGAAGGTCCTGAATTTCAAGCAAGGGCGCGTGCCGCTGTTGATCAGCATGCCTCACGCCGGCCTGCGCCTGACCCCGGCGGTACAGGCCGGGTTGATCCCCGAGGCCCAAAGCCTGCCAGACACCGACTGGCACATCCCAAGGCTCTACGAGTTCGCCGCCGAGCTGGGCGCCAGCACCCTGGCCGCCGAGTACTCGCGGTTCGTCGTCGACCTCAACCGCCCCGCCGATGACAAGCCGATGTACGTTGGCGCCACCACCGGTTTGTACCCGGCGACGCTGTTCGATGGCGTGCCGCTGTTTCGCGAAGGGCTGGAGCCGTCAGCTGCAGAGCGCGCGACTTATCTGCAGCAGGTCTGGATGCCGTACCATCAGGCGTTGCAACAGGAATTGGCGCGGCTCAAGGCTGAGTTCGGCTATGCCTTGCTGTTCGATGCCCATTCGATCCGTTCGGTGATCCCGCACTTGTTCGACGGCAAGCTGCCGGACTTCAACCTCGGCACGTTCAACGGTGCCAGTTGCGACCCGACCCTGGCCAGCCAGCTCGAAGCCATCTGCGCGCGCCATGGCGAGTTCACCCACGTGCTCAACGGGCGGTTCAAGGGCGGACACATCACCCGGCACTATGGCAACCCGGCCGAAGACATCCACGCGGTGCAGCTGGAACTGTGCCAGAGCACCTACATGGAAGAGTTCGAACCGTTCAACTACCGCGCGGACCTGGCGGAGCCGACCCAGGTGGTGCTCAGGGAATTGCTGGAAGGCTTCCTGGCGTGGGGGCGGCAGACGTACAAGAAATAAAGACCTGCGCGATTCTTCTGTGGCGAGGGGCGTCATCTGTGGGAGCACAGCTTGCTCGCGATACAGGCGCCTCGGTGTCAGGGGAGCCGCAGTGTCTTCATCGCGGGCAAGCCTTGCTCCCACAGATCCTCCCGCTACAGGTTTGTTTTGTTCTTGAGCCTCGTGCGGGAACGGTCGTCACCGTGCAAAACCGCGTCGCCACAGTTCATCTTCGGCCCCTCGACGCTGCGTAATGTTTTGGGCACGGTGCAGCAAGACACCGACCTACAATAAACCGCTGCCGCACGAGACCTTCCCGATGAAAAGACTGTTCAAACGCTGTCTGTCGATCCTCTGCGGTACCACCCTCTTGAGCGCCGGGGCGATGGCCATCGAGCCTGCGGCGTGCCAGACCGTGCGCATGGGCGTGGTCAACTGGACCGACGTGATCGCCACCAGCGGCATGGCCGATGTGTTGCTCAACGGGCTGGGCTACGACAGCAAGCAGACCAGCGCCGTGCAGCAGATTATCTTCGCGGGCATCCGCGACAAGCGTCTCGACATTTTCCTGGGCTACTGGAAGCCGGCAATGGACAAGAACATCGCGCCGTTCCTGGCGGCCAACCAAGTGAAGGTATTGGACACGCCGAGCCTGGCCGATGCCCAGGCCACCCTGGCTGTTCCAGACTACGTGGCAGCGGCGGGGCTCAAAACCTTTGCCGACATCGCCCGGTTCAAGGATCAACTGGGCGGCAAGATCTACGGCATCGAGCCGGGCAGTGGGGCCAACACCACCATCAAGACCATGATTGAAACCAATCACTTTGGCCTCAAGGACTTCAAGCTGATCGAATCCGGTGAAGCGGGCATGCTGGCCGCGGTGCAGCGCGCAGTGAATCGCAAGGAGTTCGTGGTCTTCGTCGGCTGGACCCCGCACCCGATGAACATCAACATGAACATCACCTACCTGACCGGCAGTGAGGATGTCTATGGCCCGAACGAAGGCGCCGCGACCGTCTCCACCGTCACCGCGCCGGACTATGCCCAGCGCTGCCCGAATGTGAACCGTTTGCTGGAAAACCTCACCTTCACCACCGCCCAGGAGAGTCAGTTGATGGTCCCGATCATGGAGCGCAAGACGCCCCAGGACGTCGCTCGGCAATGGTTGCGCGATCATCCCGAGGATTTGCAACGCTGGCTGGCCGGTGTCACCAGCTTCGACGGCAAGGATGGCGTGGCGGCGGTGCAGGCCAGTCTCAAAAACTGAACTACCTGGCTGCTGCGGGGTGATTTATCTGTGGTGGAGTGATTTATTTGTGGGAGCAAGGTGGTGTTCTTCATGGCCTCATATCCACTCTCTAGACAGATGTCAGCCTTCATCGACAAAACCCTGAGCTTCAACAGCCCGGACGACAGCCTCGCCGGTTTGCGCCAGGCCTACAGCCAAATGTGCCGGGCGTTCACTCCGGCATGCCCGCCAACACTGGCAATCGAGGACTTCGAGCTGGCCAGTGTGGCTGTGCGCGCCTATCACCCACGAGGTGCCGCGCCACCCGCCGGCTGGCCGTGCATCCTCTATCTGCACGGCGGTGGTTGGGTGGTGGGGGACCTGGACTCCCATGACTTCATCTGCATGGAGCTGGCGGCAGCCCTTGGTGCGCTGGTGGTGGCGATGGATTATCGGCTGGCGCCAGAGCATCCGTTTCCAGCCGGGTTGGACGATTGCCTCGCCGTGTGGCGCCACCTGGCAGCCGCGCCCTTTGCCATCGACCCGCGTCGTCGGTTGGTGGTCGGTGACAGTGCCGGCGGCAATCTCGCCGCTGCGTTATGCCTGGCCTTGCGCGATGCCGGGCAAGCGTTGCCCCGGGCCCAGGTGCTGATCTATCCGGCACTCGGTGGCTCGGCAGCACTGCCATCGCGCCGTGAATGTGCCGATGCGCCGCTGTTGAGCAGCCATGATCTGGACAGTTATCACGCGCTTTACCTAGGCGGTGCCGCACCGTCGCCCGGCGCCATGCCGTTGCTCGCTGAGCATCTGGACGGCTTGCCGCCGGCGTTGATCGCCGTGGCGCAGTGGGACCCGCTGCGCGACGATGGCGTCCTCTATAGCGAGCGGCTGAACGCCGCAGGGGTAGCCTCTGTGTTGTACATGGGCGAAGGGTTGGTCCACGGTTGCCTGCGCGGTCGGGGCCAGGTGCCGGAGGTCGATCGGATGTATCGCACGCTGCTGGCGTACCTGGCTGACATGCTTTGACTGCGCAGGGGACATGCTCATTAAGGTAATTCGGGTTTATGATGCCGGACGGCAGACTAAATAGAAGTCCCCACAGGGATGACTCGACCCCTTACGGAGCGCGCAATGCAGACTTTGTACCCGCAGATCAAACCCCATGCCCGGCACGATCTGGCTGTCGATGACACCCACACGCTCTATGTCGATGAAAGCGGTTCCCCGGAAGGCCTGCCGGTAGTGTTCATTCACGGCGGCCCGGGTGCTGGTTGCGATGCACAGAGCCGCCGCTACTTCGATCCGAACCTGTACCGCATCGTCACTTTCGACCAGCGCGGCTGCGGTCGGTCAACCCCCCATGCCAGCCTTGAGAACAACACCACCTGGGATCTGGTCGAAGACCTGGAGCGCATCCGCAAACACCTGGGCATCGAAAAATGGGTGCTGTTTGGTGGCTCCTGGGGCTCGACCCTGGCCCTGGCCTACGCCCAGACTCATCCAGAGCGGGTACACGGTATGATCCTGCGTGGGATCTTTCTCTGCCGGCCGCAGGAAATCGAGTGGTTCTACCAAGCCGGTGCCAGTCGCCTGTTCCCCGATTATTGGCAGGACTACATCGCACCGATCCCGTTGGACGAGCGCGACGACCTGCTCAGCGCTTTCCACAAGCGCCTGACCGGTAACGACCAGATCGCCCAGATGCACGCGGCCAAGGCCTGGTCCACGTGGGAAGGCCGCACCGCGACCCTGCGTCCGAACCCGCTGGTGGTCGATCGCTTCTCCGAACCGCAGCGGGCGCTGTCGATCGCCCGGATCGAATGCCACTACTTCACCAACAATGCCTTCCTCGAACCCAACCAGTTGATTCGCGACATGGGCAAGATCGCCCATTTGCCGGGCGTCATCGTGCATGGCCGCTACGACGTCATCTGTCCGCTGGACAATGCCTGGGAGCTGCATCAGAACTGGCCCAACAGCGAACTGCAGGTGATTCGCGACGCCGGCCATGCCGCTTCCGAGCCTGGGATCACCGACGCCCTGGTGCGCGCCGCTGCGCAAATGGCCCGGCGCCTGCTCGACCTGCCGCCTGAAGAAGCATGAAGGGGCTGTTGCAACGAGTTCGCTGCGCACGGGTCGAAGTATCAGGCGAGATCGTCGGGGCCGTGGATCAAGGTTTGCTGGTGTTGGTGGCCGTCGAGCCAGGGGATACCCGGGCCAGCGCCGACAAACTCCTGCATAAGCTGCTTAACTATCGAGTGTTCAGCGACGCCGACGGCAAGATGAACCTGTCCCTGGCAGATGTCGGTGGTGGGTTGCTGCTGGTGTCGCAGTTCACCTTGGCGGCCGATACAAAAAGTGGTTTGCGCCCGAGTTTTTCGACAGCCGCACCTCCGGCCCTGGGAGAAGAGTTGTTCAACTATTTGCTCACCCAGGCGAAACAGGTGCATGGCACTGTGGCATCAGGTAGATTCGGCGCCGACATGCAGGTGCATTTGGTCAACGATGGCCCGGTAACCTTCCTGTTACAGGTCTGAAAGCGTTTGAAACATCTTTTCGAGCCTGTTTCGAGGTAAAACAGGGAGTTTTCTCGATAAATACTTTGCTACCCCTGATGCGTTGTCACGCGGGCTACTAGATAATCGCGCGCTACGGGGGATCAGCGTTCGCTGGTCCATTTGACTTAGGTAGAGACTTGTCCTGGACCGTTTGGGGAATCATTTTGTCCCATCGGAGTCGGAACAATGCTCGCCAACTTGGCAAGAGTGGTCCGCAGGAACGGTTTTTCAGTGCCGTTACCGTGCAGATACTTTATCTGGCCGTTGGTTTTTTGATCAGTTTTCGGCGAGGGTTGCTCGTGATTGTTAGTCCCTGTAATGCACCAAAAATGACTGCCAAACGGTTTAGAAACGCTCTGGTAGCGGGCTCGGCCCTGCTGTGCCTGTTCGGCGCGGGCCAACTGTGGGCATTCAGCCTGGATGATGTATCGGCGAAGGCTAAAGAGCTGGCCGGGCAAAAATACGAAGCCCCGCGCAGCAATCTGCCGAACGAATTCCGCGAAATGAAATTCGCTGACTACCAAAAAATTCGTTTCCGCACCGAAAAAGCCGAATGGGCCGACCAGAAGACACCGTTCAGGCTGTCCTTCTATCACCAGGGTATGCATTTCGACACGCCGGTGAAGATCAACGAAATCACTGCGACCACCGTTGAAGAGATCAAGTACGACCCGTCGCGCTTTGACTTCGACGATCTGAAATTCGATCCCAAGGCCACTGAGCAGCTGGGTTACGCGGGTTTTCGCGTGTTGTACCCGATCAACAAGGCTGACAAGCAGGACGAGATCATGACCATGCTGGGCGCGAGTTATTTCCGCGTCATCGGCAAGGGCCAGACCTACGGTTTGTCTGCCCGCGGCATGGCCATCGATACCGCGTTGCCATCGGGTGAAGAATTTCCGCGCTTTCGCGAATTCTGGATCCAACGTCCGAAACCAACCGATAAGCACCTGGTGATCTTCGCCCTGCTGGATTCGCCGCGCGCCACTGGCGCCTATCGCCTGACCCTGCGTCCGGGCACCGACACCGTGGTCGACGTGAAGTCGCGCATGTTCCTGCGTGACCGCGTGACCAAGCTGGGTGTGGCCCCGTTGACCAGCATGTATCTGTTCGGCGCCAACCAGCCGTCCAAAGTGCTGAACTACCGTCGCGAACTGCACGACTCCAGCGGCCTGTCGATCCATGCCGGTAACGGCGAGTGGATCTGGCGTCCGCTGAACAACCCAAAACACCTGGCCGTGAGCAACTTCTCGGTAGAGAACCCGCGTGGTTTCGGCCTGTTGCAACGGGGGCGTGACTTCAGCCATTACGAAGACCTCGACGACCGCTACGACAAGCGCCCAAGTGCCTGGATCGAACCGAAAGGCGATTGGGGCAAGGGTACCGTCGACCTGGTGGAAATTCCGACCGCCGACGAAACCAACGACAACATCGTTGCCTTCTGGAGCCCGGAAAAACTGCCTGAGCCAGGCCAGCCGCTGGACTTCAGCTACCGCCTGCACTGGACCCTCGACGAGGCCAGCCTGCACTCGCCGGACAGCGCCTGGGTCAAGCAGACCCTGCGCTCCACCGGTGACGTGAAGCAATCCAACCTGATCCGTCAGCCGGACGGCAGCGTCGCCTACCTGGTGGATTTCGAAGGTCCGTCCCTGCAAGACTTGCCGGAAGACGCCGATGTGCGTAGCCAGGTGAGCGTTGGCGAAAACGGTGAGATCGTCGAGAACAGCGTGCGTTACAACCCTGAAACCAAGGGCTGGCGCTTGACACTGCGCTTGAAGATCAAGGATTCGAAACAGGCCACCGAAATGCGCGCAGCACTGGTCCGTCCATTGACGCCTGTCGAAGCCCCGGCCACCGCGCACTCCGTGACCACGACCCTGGCCAAGGCCGACAAAGTCGCCCGCCAGCAGACCGAAAAAGAACTCGCGAAAGAAAAAGAGAAAGAAGAAGCCAAGACCGTCAAGACGGCGGACGCGGCTGTTGAACCGACCCCAACCCAGCAGGAACCGGAACCGACTGAACAAGTCCTGACCGAGACCTGGAGCTATCAGTTGCCAGCCGATGAGTAATACTCCAGTACAGCCAGAGACGCTCAGCGAGTACCTGGCCCATTTGCCCATGACCGATGAGCAGCGCGCCGAACTGGCGGGCTGCAAGTCCTTCAGCGAATTGCATGAACGCCTGTCGTCATCGACCTTCGACGCGCCCGCCGAGGCGGCGCAAGCCTCGGTGGGCCGCCGGCTGACCCTGAGCACCGCCGAAGAGCTCGAAGACGCCGAGATGCTGGGGCTCGACGCCAGCGGTCGGGTCTGCCTGAAAGCGACGCCGCCGATTCGTCGGACCAAGGTCGTACCGGAGCCGTGGCGCACCAATATCCTGGTGCGTGGCTGGCGGCGCCTGACCGGTCGTACCAACCCACCGAAGCCGCCCAAGGATGAGCGCGTGCTGCCGCATGCACGCTGGCGTACCGTGGGCTCGACCCGTCGCTACATCCTGCTGATATTGATGCTCGGCCAGACCATCGTTGCCGGCTGGTATATGAAAGGCATCATGCCGTACCAGGGCTGGTCGTTCGTGGACCTGGACGAAGTCCTGCATCAACCGCTGTTGCAGACCGCCACGCAAGTGCTGCCGTATGCGCTGCAAACCAGCATCCTGATTCTGTTCGGGATCCTGTTCTGCTGGGTCTCGGCGGGTTTCTGGACGGCGTTGATGGGCTTTCTCGAATTGCTCACCGGTCACGACAAGTACCGCATCTCCGGTGCCAGCGCCGGTAACGAGCCGATTCCCAAGGACGCCCGCACTGCGCTGGTGATGCCGATCTGCAACGAAGACGTGCCACGGGTATTCGCCGGTTTGCGCGCCACGTTCGAGTCGGTGGCTGCCACCGGTGACCTGGATCGTTTCGACTTCTTCGTGCTCAGCGACAGTAACGAAACCGATATCTGCGTGGCCGAGCAACAGGCCTGGCTGGATGTCTGCCGTGAAGCCGGTGGCTTCGGCAAGATCTTCTATCGCCGCCGTCGCCGTCGCGTGAAGCGCAAGAGCGGTAACCTCGACGACTTCTGCCGTCGTTGGGGCAGCGACTACAAGTACATGGTCGTGCTCGACGCC
Source organism: Pseudomonas sp. St316 (assembly GCF_018325905.1). Classification (NCBI taxonomy): domain Bacteria; kingdom Pseudomonadati; phylum Pseudomonadota; class Gammaproteobacteria; order Pseudomonadales; family Pseudomonadaceae; genus Pseudomonas; species Pseudomonas sp. St316. Next base: position 537,861 of record NZ_AP021901.1, read on the forward strand.
GACAGCGTCATGAGCGGCACGTGCCTGACCAGCCTGGTGCGCCTGATGGAAGCCACGCCGGACGCCGGCATCATCCAGACCGCGCCTCGCGCCTCGGGCATGGACACGCTGTATGCGCGCATGCAGCAGTTCGCCACCCGGGTGTACGGTCCGCTGTTCACCGCTGGCCTGCACTTCTGGCAGTTGGGTGAATCCCACTATTGGGGCCACAATGCGATCATTCGCATGAAACCGTTCATCGAGCACTGCGCCCTGGCGCCGCTGCCCGGTAAAGGCGCGTTCGCCGGTGCCATCCTGTCCCACGACTTCGTCGAAGCGGCACTGATGCGCCGTGCTGGCTGGGGCGTGTGGATTGCCTATGACTTGCCGGGCAGCTATGAAGAGCTGCCGCCGAACCTGCTGGACGAACTCAAGCGTGACCGTCGCTGGTGCCACGGCAACCTGATGAACTTCCGGCTGTTCCTGGTCAAGGGCATGCACCCGGTGCACCGTGCGGTGTTCCTGACCGGCGTGATGTCCTACCTGTCGGCACCGCTGTGGTTCTTCTTCCTGGTGCTGTCCACTGCGTTGTTGGCCGTGAACACGCTGATGGAGCCGCAGTACTTCCTCGAGCCGCGCCAACTCTATCCGTTGTGGCCACAATGGCACCCGGAAAAAGCCATCGCCCTGTTCTCCACCACCATCGTGCTGCTGTTCCTGCCCAAGTTGCTGAGTATCGTGCTGATCTGGGCCAAGGGTGCGAAGGAGTTTGGTGGCAAGTTCAAGGTGACGCTGTCGATGCTCCTGGAGATGTTGTTCTCCATGCTGCTGGCGCCGGTGCGGATGATTTTCCACACCCGTTTCGTGCTCGCTGCGTTCCTGGGCTGGGCTGCGACCTGGAACTCGCCACAACGTGACGACGACTCCACGCCATGGAGCGAAGCGGTCAAGCGCCACGGCCCGCAAACCTTGCTGGGCTTCTTCTGGGCCTTGCTGGTGATCTGGCTGAACCCAAGCTTCCTGTGGTGGCTGGTGCCGATCGTGGGTTCGCTGATGTTGTCGATCCCGGTGTCGGTGATCTCCAGCCGCGTGGGCCTGGGCTTGAAGTCCCGTGATGAAAGCCTGTTCCTGATCCCTGAGGAATACGCACCGCCGCAGGAACTGCTGTCGACGGACCAGTACACCCATGAAAACCGTTGGCACGCGCTGAACGACGGCTTCATCCGGGCAGTGGTCGATCCACAACAGAACGCCTTGGCGTATGCGCTGGCAACTTCGCGTCACGGCCAGGCCGAGCCGATCGAGTGGCTGCGGGTCGAGCGCGTTCGTCACGCCTTGAAGGCCGGCCCTGCCGGTCTCAGCAACGCCGAGCGACTGGCCCTGCTGAGCGACCCGGTGGCCTTGTCCCGCCTGCACGAGCAGGTCTGGAGCGAGGCGCATCCGGAGTGGCTGGCGGCGTGGCGTGAGTCGGTGAAGGCCGATCCTCACGCACCGTTGCTACCGCTACAGCCGGTGAGCGTGCAGCCTCAAGTGGCATGACGAAGAGCCCCGCAAACTAGCGGGGCTTTTTGTTTGTGCGCTGCCAGTTCGATTGATGACTGCTTTTTGGGTTATGGAGATTTTCTCGGATAGCGAGAGTAATCGCTACCAAGAATTCGCTCTGATCAAATCGTCTCCTTTTTTCCTCAAAGCCCAGACCTGGCGAGGGAGCAGGGAAAGGTGGCACTCGGCTTTCGCGTCCAGCAATGAAATTGCGGTGACCACTGTGGTATCGGTCCAATGGATTCTGAATTCGAGGTGGTTGAGCTCGTTTATGCAGCAAAACGCCAAAACTACTTAACGTGCCAACCGCCGCCAGTGCCACCAAGGCGATCAGGAGCGGGTCATTGACGGGCGAATCAGGATGGTGCTCCTCCATTCGGTTCAGCACGATATAACTTACGGTCCCCGCAAAGGCGCTGCTGGCGGCCAGTACTTTATTAACTCGCCCGAATTTGCTACCCGCGACAAAGGGCAACCGTCGTACCAGTCCTTTAGGAGCAAGCAACGGAAGTACATAGCTTCCGCCGAACTCCATCAGCCCATTCGCAAGCCACAGTAACCCTTGCGCAATCCGCCCTGTGGGATCCGTACGATTAATGGGATCTCCCTGGCAATATGCATAACAATTCAGTCCACCGTCCCCAAAGGGGCTTAAGCGGTCAGGGCTGTTAAAGCGCATCAGAACAGGATTGAACGCGCGGTACCCATTTCCCAGCAAGTAGCAACCAGTAATCGTCTGGTTCCTTTCGCCATTGAAAGCCAGAAGACTGCTCATAGCCGTCTGAGCGGTGCGATAGCCATAAGGCGTATAGATTGAAGTGCCGTCGCTACTCTGTAGCACCGAGCGATGCTTGTCGGTCATAAGTAATGACGTACGCGTGTTGTTCTCGTAGCTTTCCGCCAGCAATACATCCATGGTCTGAAAAATCTGATACTGAAGGGGGCCTTGGATTTCTGTAGTCAGTCGATCTAGTTGATAGAAACAGTCACGCCGGGGCTGATTGGCTGACACGTGGCCGACCAAACGATCAAGAGCATCATAGTGGAATTGGATTAGCAGTCTGCCAGGAATGTTGAGCATCGATCATATCCGCAAGCCAGACGATTTCTCCAGTCTCCGTCGGTCTGGGGTAGGTGTCCACTAACAGAACTGCTAGGTTCCATGAAAGTAATGAACCTATACGATGATCAATTTCAAGGGCTTGTGAGGTACGGTGATCAGTTGTAACTGTTTAATAACGAAAGGTTACCTTGTGAAGGGATACTAATTGTTGCGCCGAGATGTTTTGTAATGTTGGGTGGGTTTTATAGTGAGTTATTCGGATTTTAATTCCTCTGCTATTGGTTTTTTCGGAAGTTGGCACGCCTGAATAGGTTGGACGATAGTGAGGTCTTCAACTTTTAAGGCGGAATATCGTTTGGGTAAATCATGTAACAAATAATTCTGTTCGTGACGATTGAAACTGTGGGGAATAAGTAAAGGAAATATTTAGATAATTAGTCACGATTAGGCTAACTTTACATGCGGGCATGTGGTTATTAAGGTTCGGCACGTCATGGAAGGCGCATCATAGGGTCATGGTCGAACTGAACTTTTAAGACTAGCCGGTTGGAAGCCTGATGAATTTTTTGCCTGATTACAAAAAACAAAGCCTGACTGAACATGAAGTTTTTGGCTTGTCAGTAAAATATAATCTTGCCGATGGTCACAGTTACATTTCCGCGAAGACGCATTTCAGGGGGGTGCTATTTAATCTACCTGATCTGTGGGATTCGGCGGTCGAAACGCCTATTCCACAAATGGAAGTGGCTTTTAAAGGTGTTTTTGCAGATTATTTTTCACTGCCAGGTTTAAAAACGCACAAGCATTTTTCAGTTTGTCCGACCGCGTCAAATAGTATCGACATAGTGGGGGCTTGGGCGCGATCGAAAAACTTGAGAGTCGGACTCGTCGAGCCAACATTTGATAATCTGGCTCAGTTGCTTCGACGTAGAGAAGTAACAATTGAAGCCGTTCCAGAAAATGTGTTTTACAACTTGGGACTGCTGGAGGATTTTGTTCAGGACAAAAAACTCGATGCTCTGTTCATGGTTAATCCCAATAACCCGACAGGATTCGTCAGTGACGCGGTCATGATGAAAAGCATTGCCGAGCTATGCTCTCGACTCAATGTGATTTTAATACTCGATACTTCCTTTCGGTTCTGCCATGAACACCCAATCGACGAGTACACGATTCTGATTGAAAAGGGTGCTTCATTTATCGTTCTGGAGGACACTGGTAAACAGTGGCCGACCCTGGATGCCAAGGCGAGCCTGCTTTCATACAGTGAGGACTTGGCGCAGGATATCAGAGCCATCTACGAAGAAATTTATCTTTGCAGCTCTAATTTTGTATTAAGAGTGATTATTGCTTTTATCGAGGCGACGCTGAAAAGGGGTGGCCTAGATTACATGCATTCGATTATTTCTAAAAATACCGAAACGGTGCGTTCCCAACTCATCGGGACGCGAGTCTCTATTGAGACTCCGCTTTCGCGTTCAGTCATGACGGTGATGTGGCTTAATATAAAGCGAACCGGGCTCTCGGATCTGGAGTTGACTGACTACCTTGCCTCCTATGATGTGGCTGTACTGCCTGGAAGGTATTTCTATTGGAATAGCCATGACCTCGCAGGACACGACCGTATAAGAATTTCCCTTTTGAAACCGGATGATCAATTCGGCCCCTCGATCTCACGCTTGAGGCACGCTTTACTCGAAATTGAATCGGCCAAAGGTCGCAATATTTCTGCAGAGAAGGTTTCGGAATGAGAAAGGTATTAGTGACTGGGGATTTTGACATCGACAAGGCGTTATTTCCAAATGACATTGAGCTTGTCCATATCAGATGCCCCGTTGACGAGCAGCAAATTCTGGATTTGTTACCCGACATACATGACTATATTCTGGGTGGGCCCGAGTATTTGTCAGTTCAGTTAATAGACACCGCGACTCAGTTGAAAAACGTCGTCGTCATGGGAACTGGGACGGCGAGCTTCGTGGATATCGAATACGCCACAAAAAAAGGCATACGTCTTACTAATACGCCGCATATGAACGTCAACGCAGTGGCAGAATTCACGTTGGCCATGCTTACCATCTGCCTGGCAAAGGTTCCTGAAAGTATTGAGGCCGTTAAAGAGGGAAGTCGGTGGATCCAAACACCCAGGCCTTCCGTGTCCGACTTGAGCATCGGTTTTGTGGGGCTGGGAGCCATTGGCACCGAGATGGCACATCAGCTACATTTGCGTGGCTGTTCGAACATGAAATATTGGTCCCGAACCAAAAAGCCTGAGCTCGAAAGAGCAATGGGAATAAAATATGCAACTCTGATCGATATGATGGCTACGGTTGATGTTCTGTGCATTCATCTTGCAGGTTGTTTGGAAACTCGAAAACTGATCGATGAAGTCGTATTGAAGGGGGCGAATCCTAAACTTAAGATTTTCAATATGTCAAGCCCATGGATCATTTGTCCTATAGCACTTGAAAAATACCTTTCCACTCATCCCGAGGCGTTTTGTTTTATCGATGGTTACTACAATGAGTGGGTAGAAAATAAAGGTCAGCATGAAGACCCTCATGGCCTGCTTTCTCTATCTGGCAAAAATCTGGTGATAACTTCTCACTTGGCTGCACAGGAACGCGGTACGGTCAGTGATATCTTCGCCAAGGCGGTAAAGCATGTCATTGAGTTTCCCATGGAGAGGTGAAGTATTCGGCCTATTGGCAGTAAATGCCATTGCGTGGATCCTATCGAAAACCAGTTCTATAGTGGATTCTCTATAAAAGTCGATGAAGGGGGGCGTGGATAACGTCCCCCAATCTTTTATGCCAACGATAATTTGCATCTCGAGCGTAAAGCGAGTTTTCCCCCTGTTCTTTCACTTCGAGCCGCGGAGACCCTGTTTCGCTACCTTCCATTAAGCAGCTTTAATAGGTTTTACCGAAAAACATCCCTGGCCAATTCGCTATTTCATCCTCCGATGCTATCGAATCGTCTAAAGAGGCTATAGACCTTCTTGACGGCTACGAAAAATGTGACGAACACTACCATCACGAATACCGAGACGAATAAAGTCAGCCCATTGAACAAGGCATCCAAGGCAACGGATGCGAACACGATCATTGGCAAGGCCGCTACCAAAAAATATAGCAATACTTTTGAGTAGAAAGCCGCTGGTAATAACGCAAACGTAAAAATTGATGAGTGAATATAGTCAACGGGTAGATCACGCTGAGTAATAAATGAAAATGAGTTCAGCGCCAGGATAAAAGTAACGCTCGCGACCACGCCTGTCAGCATGACAAATAAATACAAGCCGGAATTTACCGCGCTTGCCAGAAACGGCGAAGGGTCTATTTTATTCGAGATGGCGCAAACAATAATCACGAATATGGCACTCCACAAGTAGTGGACTTGACACCAGCGAAATAGAATCAATGTGAGCAGGTTGACTGGTCGCACCAGTAAGATATCGATCCGCCCCTGGGTGAGCTGTCGAAAGAAACCGGCTATAGCGGAACTAAAGAAGCTAACGACCAAACCGCCTAGCGCGTAGGACATAAAGAAAATCAGTAACCAGTTGGTATTTATCTTGTCCGTGGCAACGAAAGCGCTGATGACATCAAAAAAAATGAACTGTAGGCTGTAAAGTGTGACTAATGCAAGAACGCCTCCAAGTAAATTTATTTTATACCTGGCTTCTTCCTTTGCTGCATTTTTAATAAACATGAATATATGCATTTAACCTCCCGCTCCCGAGTAACGGTTGCCAGCGAATCTAAAAATGACCTTGCAAGCCATCAACATGATTGAAAACCAGATGCCATAAAGGCTCAGAAGCTCTATAAGTAACTCGTTGCTTGGGCGTAGCAGAAACTCTGCCGGACCACTGATTATCAATCTGAATGGGTTGTAGCGCATCAAGGGTTGAAGAAAGTCTGGCCAATAAGATAGTGGGAGTAACGTACCGCCGATGACATTTGCCAAGATGGCCTGGAAACTCAGGATCATGTCAGGGCGGGTTAGCCAAAACGTAGACAAAGACATTAGGAAGCCGAGTAAAAAGCAGAAAAACAGATTAAACAGGCTCAACATTATGAAGCCGATAACCCCAGTTCCTACAGCGCCTGAAGCTATTACGAAGAGGGCGATAAGCAATATGGGTACGTAATAAAGAATGCTTTCCCCCAAGAAAATAAACAGGTTGTACTTAAAGTAGCTTATCGGCTTTACAAAAATCCCCTCCAACTGCCCTTCATGCACATTCGTGGCGACTCTGAATATCAGGTCGTAAGTGTTGTTTAAGCGGTTGAGGGCTAGCACCGCGACATAATAGAGGTATGTTTCTGCTAGCGTATATTGGGGTAGGGTTTCGGTGTTGGTATCTTGGTAAACAAAGCCCCATATTGCAAACTGTATAAAAAAAGGTACACCTGTAGCGATTATCAGGTCGGTTATTAACATGGACCTGTCTCGGTATGCCGAGAGTAGTCCTGTTTGCACTAGCTTGAAATAGGCGACTGTATTCACTGTTTACTTACCGGACCATGTCTTGAAAAGATTTACGACACTATTTTCAAAATCCAGAGGAGAAACTTCCAGGTCATAGATGCCATCTTTGAATAAGCTGAAAATTGCGCCGATGGAAGCCCTGGGAACTATGTAGGATATTTGGTTGGGTCCGTCGTTAAGAATACTTATGTCTGGTTTTTTTTGAATGGCTTTCTTAAATGCCTGAAGGTCTTTCTCGCTTTGAGTTGTATTCTGAGTGCTTACCGTCAGTTTTACGTTAGCTCTGAAGTTGGCGCTTAATTCGCGCATGGATCCGTCAAAGCGAATATTTCCTTTGTCGATGATGATGGCATCATCACAACAAGATTCTATATCGCCCAAATCATGACTGGTTAGAAACACGGAAAGGTTGTTGGTTTTTCTTTCATGATTCAAGTATTTGCGTATTTCATACTTCGATGTTACGTCTAGGCCCACAGTCGGCTCGTCCAAAAAAATAAGTTTTGGAGAATGCATCAGATTCAGGGTCAGTTCACATTTTACTCGCTCACCCAGGCTTAGATTGCGGACCGGCTTGTGAAGGACTTTAGCCAGATTCAAAGCATCAGACAGCTCCGAAAGTCTCCGCTTGTAGTCTTCGTCCGCTATGCCATAAATTTCTCTATAAGTGTCGAGACTTGTTTTGACTGGTAAATCCCACCAGAGTGATGTCTTATGACCGAAGACTACCCCTATTTGTTTCAGGAATCTTTTTTCACGAAGGCTTGGATCATGTCCGAGAACCCTCACTTGTCCTGAGGTCGGTTTTTGTATGCCACACAATATTTTTATCAAGCTGGACTTTCCCGCACCATTGGGTCCAATAAATCCAACGGCTGCGCCTTCTTCAATAGTTAACTCTATGGAGTCCAACGCCTGGAATGTTTCATATTTTGGTTTTATTAATTGCTTGCACCAATCGGCTACACTTCTAGTCTCTTTGGCTAAATAATATTTTTTGCAAACGGACTTCAGGCTGATCAAACTATTCATGGGATATAAGTCTTATAGAAGTGTTTATAGCACTTGGCGGATGTGCAGCGCGAAAGCCGCTTCGGTTCTATGCTCAAAGCTCTTTAAGTGTTTCATTGGCTATTTCAAAAAAACGATTGCCAATATTTTCGATAAACCTTGCATCATGGGAAACGACTATTGCAGCGGGATTCAGGCGCTGGATTTCCTTCTCCAGTGTCTCCTGGGAGCTTATGTCCAGATGATTTGTAGGCTCATCCAGAATCAAAAAGTTTGGCTTGTTCAAGCGCAATGCCAACATGGCAAGCCGACTGCGTTCACCATAGCTGAGCTGCCCAAATTTTTTTGGGCGCTTGGGTATGAAAATCCTGCTGAGGCGAGTTTGTTGATCGCCTGCTGTTGATCAATTTCGAAATTGCTCGAGAAGAACTCCAATATGCTCGACGTTTCTGGTAAGGCGGAAATATCTTGATCGAGAAAGCTTACCTTGGCGGACGGACTAAGCGTGATCTCGGTTGCTGTTCTGGAAAGAATGGCCTTTAGCAAAGTGCTTTTGCCTGATCCGTTTACGCCAGAAATAACGATTCGATCACCTTTGTTTATGACAAGGGATTCGATGGATAAAAGCAAGTTTCCAGCGGTTGAGTGCAATTGAAGGTTTTTGATCTGGAGGATTTTTCTTGCATTGAAGTTATCGATAGCCAGGGTAATATTTTTTTTGCGTGGTGTTTTTGCGGTCGGTATGGCTGATTCTAGATTTTTAACTCTTCTCTCAATTTTTTTTGCCTTTTGAAGCGCATTGTCACTGTGATTGTTTATGCCCAGTTGTCGTTGGTAGTGTGCGCTTTTTTTTAATCTCTGAATCTCACTCAGCGCCACAGCCCTGGCTTCGGAAAGAGCCTGTTCTTGTTCCAGAAGTAAATTTCTCGCCCGTGTGAAACTCGCGTTAAAATAAGAGGATCCCCGGCCGCTAAGAAGCAAAGTGCTTTTCGTAACCGAGTCCAGGAAGTCTCGGTTATGGCTGACTACCGCAAAGGTGGGTGTAATGCGGTTATCTCTAAGCAAGCGAATGAGATGCTCTATATGTGAGCGATCCAGATGGTTCGTAGGTTCATCCAGTAGCAATACATCAGGCTCCAAAATGACCGCTTGGGCAATCATCACCATCTTTTTCCAACCGCCACTTAATTGAGCGAATCGGAGTGATCGATGGCCTTCCGGGAAATTTAGCAATTCGAGCGTGTAGTCGGCTTTCCATTTGTCCGTAGTGGCATCGGATAAACAACTTTCCAGTATCTCAACTGCACTGGACTCGTTCCATTCGTCGGGGAATCCCTGCTCTACGTAGTGGCAGCGTAGCCCTCGGACATGCGTTATGTCGCCCTCATGCTCATCCAGTATCTTTGCGATACTGCGCAGTAGTGAACTCTTTCCAGAACCGTTATCCCCGACTATGCCCAGTCGGTCACCACTGGATATTGTCAGGTTTAGGTGCGAGAAAAGTAAATTTCCATGGATAGATAAAGAAACGTTATCCAGCTTTATCAGTGACATGGTTAATTGAATTCCCATTCTCTAACAATACTTCTGCGTTTGTAGGATTTCTGCGCGGGCCACGCATCCACCTCTCGGTGTAATAACGTAATGGGGTAGCCGAATAGAAAGGAAATTCGATTTCTGAGTTCTTGTAGTATTTCAGGCATGTTTTTATGTGGCTCACCTGAGTATTGTGTAACGAGTTCTACTGTTTCTGGATTTTTTTGTATCAAGCGAAAGTTTTTCAAGGTTTTGTCGGGTGTGATCAATATGTCGTCTATCGCGGCTAGAAGAGACGCACTCGGCACGACTTCCAGGTCCCGGGTGCGGAAGGCATCGTCACGTCTACCGTTTATTTCCTTGAGAGAGGTGCATGCGCTGCCGCATTCGCAAAGGCGACTGGAGGTATTTTTCTTGGCCAGATCTCCATGATCAAACCGAATCAATGGCATCAGCTCGTTGTTGAGATCCGTGCAGATGACGTTGCCAAAGCCTCGGGCGTCGGCGTTGACAATTTCCAGATACACACCGTCTTCAACAACATGATAGTTTCCATGAATGCATTGGGTTGCAATCATTCCTATTTCTTCTGAGCTGTACTCGTCGTACAGCGGGAGACCCAGCGCGTCAGAGTAATAGTCACGCTCCTGCTGAGTGCTGGACTCGGAGTTCGTTAATATAGCCTCCACCCCGCTATTTTTCAGCTGCTCTTTGTGTTGAAGTATAAGCGGAAGATAGCTTGGTAGCGTAATAAGCAGCTTGGGCCGGAGATGGAGCAGGTGTTCGCCTAATGGGGTGTCAGGCAGTAAGTCTGGTAATTGGAACGTTCTGTATTTTCCATGAAGGGACGAGAACGCCAACCCTACGTGATGAATTAGGTACAGCCAATCATGCTCTTGTAGTTTCTCCCTCAAGCATGAGTCGTAGAAGCGCATGACTTGTAGGTGATCGAGGATGATGTCCTCGTCATCGCTATATACTGTAAACGGATTTCCGCTGGAGCCGGATGTGCGAGAGGTGTTGGCATACTTAAGGTGCCGAGGGTTATTGACTATTTTGCTTGGTTCGACACTATTGAGAAGCGATTTGCTTACGATGGGAAGCTTTTCGAAGTCTGAGAAGCTGGACAGACTTCCCAGCTCGTACCCACACGCTCCATATAATTCACGATAAAAGGGTACGTTGGTGAAAGCGTTATCGACTAGCCTCTTTATTTTCAATAGCTGAAATTTTCTTATCGCTTGCTCTGACTGACGCAAGAAATCACTCAGCTGTTCGGAATTTTTCGACCAAAGTTCCAAGGCCTGGCCTTGCAATTGATGATGGTCAGTGTCTCGTACGGGTACCGGGCTGACCAATTTTTTTATTGCTGTTAACGCACTGTGTTGTAGTTTTGGATCACAATTTTTTTCTGTCGTGACGAAGTTAGCCATCTAACGGGTCTGCCTGTGTTAAGTTGACGTTGCTGATTTTGGAAGGGTTAGATGAATATGTCTGCTGGAGCGATTTGAAAATGCTTGCCGTTATCGGGTGCGACGGTAATGCGCCGGCAGATGCTTTGACCCAGTCGTGGATAATTGCTTTATGATGAGTTGTTCCGTTTTGACGGCGGCGAATCTACAAAAAGGTAGAGGCGCCCGTAAAGCGAAAAAAATATAAAAGATATTTCGGACGTAACTGGTTACTTCTTTGTGGTTTAGTTACGTCAGGTGCCAAGGCTTTTCGGATTGGCAAATTTTGCTGGTCATGATTGGAAACAATCTAGAGGTTTTTCTTTCGCTTGATAGTCGTCTATGTTTTCTGCTTGGGGAAGTCAGGTTTTTTGAAATGATGACTATTGGAAATGCAGGATGACTTCCCTGGCAATGGCCAGGGTGGGCTTTGGTCGAATTAATAATCATGTCTCATCAAGGATGACGAGGTTTTATGGTTGATTTTAATGCGCTATTACCAGAAATGATTGTCTCTGACATGAAGTGTAGTTTGAAGTTTTACTGCAAGGTGATAGGTTTCAATGTTGAGTATGAACGGCCGGAAGACGGCTTTGCTTTCATTTCATATCATGGAAGTCAATTGATGTTGGAGCAGGACCGTCAGGATACGTCTCCCTGGCGAGTTGGTCCGCTGGAGAAACCCTATGGACGCGGAATGAATCTTTCAATCGAGTGTCCCGATGTCAAGACTTTGGCGAGAGCGCTCGTATTGTCTGGGTATACGTTGCGCAAGCCTATAGAGGAGCATTGGTATAGGGAAAATAAAGAGCTCCAAGGCGAGAGCAACTTCCTGGTGCTTGATCCCGACGGCTATTTGCTTCGATTTGCCCAGGATTTAGGCCGTAGACCATTGCCACGAGACGAGCTTTGAGGCTCAGGCTGGGCACTGCTGGGTAAGGCTGCGGTGTCCAGCTACGCGGCGGTGCTGATGACTCAACCATCCGCCTCGCTCGCGTACGCCCTGGACCTGTTTGATTCATCCAGATGTTCGGCAGGGAAAGAATGCTTCATCGACCTCAGTCGTTCAATACGTCAGAAGTCGATGCCTCCTGGATGCAACTGGTTGAGGACATCCATTAATCGCGGGAAGTGTTTTCAGGTCTTGAACTTGCCAACCAGCGATTGAAGATGCGTCCCCAACCGCGCCAGCTCAGCACTCGAAGCGGCGGTCTCTTCACTGGCCGCCGAGGTCTGTTCAGACACGTCGCGCACATTCAGCACACTACGGTTGATCTCTTCAGCCACCGCACTCTGCTGCTCAGCCGCCGCGGCGATCTGCTGGTTCATCGACTGGATCGCCGACACCGTGCGAGTAATATTCTCCAACGAACCCCCGGCACGGCGGGTCAGTTCGACGCTGCTTTCGGTCAAGCTGCGGCTGTTGTCCATGATGGTCGCGACCTGCTCGGTGCCGCTTTGCAGGCCCACGATCAGTTCTTCGATTTCTTCCGTGGACTTCTGGGTGCGTTGGGCCAGGCTGCGGACCTCATCGGCCACCACGGCGAAGCCGCGTCCGGCCTCACCGGCACGGGCCGCCTCGATGGCCGCGTTGAGGGCCAGCAGGTTGGTTTGCTGGGCCACGGACTTGATCACGTCCAGGACGCTGCCAATCTTGTCGCTCTCACGCTTCAAATCGCCCATGGCGGCGGTGGAGTTACCCACCTCTTTGGCCAGGCGCTCGATCTGGGCGATGGCTTCGCCAACAACCTTGTCACCTTCACGGGCCTGCTGATCGGCTGCGACGGCGGCTTCGGAGGCTTCCTCGGCGTTGCGCGCGACTTCCTGCACCGTCGCGGTCATTTCGTGCATGGCGGTGGCGACCTGATCGGTTTCCACTTTTTGGCTGTTGACCCCGGCGCTGGTCTGCTCGGTCACGGCCGAGAGCTGTTCGGCAGCGCTGGCGATCTGGGTAACACCTTCGCTGATGCCACCGATCAATTGCCGCAGGCCCACGGTCATGCTTTGCATGGCGCGTTGCAGTTGGCCCAGTTCGTCGCGACGCTCGGAGGTGAGGTTGTGAGTCAGGTCGCCGGCGGCCACGCGCTCGGCGACCTTCAAGGTCTCGCCGAGTGGACCGACGATCTGCCGGGTGATGAACAGGGCGGCGATCACGCCAAAAAGCAGCGCCAGGGCGGCAGCAGCGATCAGGACAGACTTGGCCTGGCCGGTATCATGGTCACGCACGGCTGTCTGGGATACGGTGAGCTTCTGGCTGGAGTCGATCAGTATCTTGCCTTGCTCACTCATTCGTTGCAGTGCTGCATTGTTATCCAGCTGGGAGTCGCGGAACTGGCTGACCGCCGCGCGATAGACGTTCATCGAGTCGCTGGCTTGTTGGAGGGTATCGGCGTGTTCCTCGGGTAGCTGGGCCGGCAAGCGTGCCAGTAGCTTCAGGACATCGGTGATAGCATCGATGGCCGGTTGCTGGGCCTCGCTTTTTCCGCTGTAGGTGTAGCCGCGAACCTGATAGCGCGCCTGTTGGATCGCCTTGCTCAGGGCCACCACACTGTTGAACTGGGTTATATCGCCGGCTTGCAGCGAGGCTTTTTCCACCCCGGCGACGTGGGCCACGGTGCTGTCGGCGCTGGCGCCGAGCTTGCTGCGGGCGTCTTCGCGGCTGACGGTGGCGCTGGTCATCTGGGCGAAGGCGCTTTTGTATTCGGCGACGGCGGCCAGTTGCGCATCGATCAGCGCGACGTCGGCCGGTTGTTCGATCAATAGGCGAGCAGTCTTCAAGCCCTCTTCGAGCTTGCCCAGCAGGTCGTTGACCGGTTGCGGTCCTTTCTCGCCCCGCGTGGTGTTGTAGTCGATGCTGGCCAGGTTCAAGTCTTTGCTCAAGTCGTTGAGACTGGCAATAAACCCCAGTTTGTCCCCCCGACTGATGACGTTGCCCAGGCCGGACCAACCGGTGAATGCAATCATCAAGGTGAGGAATAGCACCAGGCCGAAGCCTGCGCCGAGTTTGCGATTAACGCTTACGTTTCCCAGACCCTGGGCAAGCCACCGGAACATGCAGATACTCCCTTGTAGCGCTTAATTGGTTTTATCAGCGCTATATCGGCAGTTTGGGCAGTATCTGTAGAAAATAGACGTCATGCATTCCCGTGGCGAGGGAGCAAGTACCCACGCCACGGAGTGAGTTGTGCCTAAGCATCAAACCCGGAATCGCCCCACCAACGTCTGCAAATGAACCCCCAATCGCGCCAGTTCAGCGCTGGAGGCGGCGGTTTCTTCGCTGGAGGAGGCGGTTTGTTCGGAGACATCGCGAACGTTCACGACGCTGCGGTTGATCTCTTCGGCCACGGCGCTCTGCTGCTCGGCCGCAGCGGCGATCTGTTGGTTCATCGACTGGATCGCCGAGACTGTGCGGGTGATGTTTTCCAGTGAGCCGCCGGCACGACGGGTCAGTTCGACGCTGCTGTCGGTCAGGTTGCGGCTGTTGTCCAGGGTGGTCGCGACCTGCTCGGTGCCCGATTGCAGGCCCAGGATCAGCTCTTCGATTTCTTCGGTGGACTTCTGGGTGCGCTGGGCCAAGCTGCGAACCTCGTCGGCCACCACCGCAAAACCACGCCCGGCCTCACCGGCACGGGCCGCTTCGATGGCGGCGTTGAGAGCCAGCAGGTTGGTTTGCTGGGCGACGGACTTGATCACGTCCAGCACGCTGCCGATTTTGTCGCTCTCGCGTTTGAGATGACCCATGGCTTCGGTGGAGTTGCCGACTTCCTTGGACAGGCGTTCGATCTGGGCGATGGCTTCACCGACCACTTTTTCGCCTTCGCGAGCCTGTTGGTCAGCGGCGAGGGCCGCTTCGGAGGCTTCCTCGGCATTGCGCGCCACTTCCTGCACCGTGGCGGTCATTTCGTGCATCGCGGTGGCGACCTGGTCGGTTTCCACTTTCTGGCTGTTGACCCCGGCGCTGGTCTGCTCGGTGACGGCTGAAAGCTGTTCGGCAGCGCTGGCGATTTGCGTGACGCCGTCGCTGATGCCGCCGATCAGTTGCCGCAGGCTGATCACCATTCGCTGCAGGCTGCCTTGCAATTGGCCCATGTCGTCACGGCGGGTGACCACCAGGTTCTGACTCAAGTCGCCGGAGGCGACACGTTCGAGGGCAACCAGGGTCTGCTGCAGTGGACCGACGATCTGCCGGGTAATGATCCATGCGGCCAGCAGGCCAAACGCTAACGCCAGGATGGTGACGATGATCAGCGTTTCTTTCGCTTGAGCCGTTTCCTGGTTGCGCTTCTCGATTTGCGAGGTCGTCAATTGATTGTTCAGCACATCCAAACGGGTGTCTTGATCCAGCATTTTCTTGAGGGCCGCGGCACTGGCTACCTGTGAGTCACGGAACTGACTGACAGCCGCGCGATAGGCTTTCATCGATTCGCTGCTTTGTTGCAGGTTGGCGGTGTGTTGTTCCGGGACTTTGCCCGGCAGGCTTTCAAGGGTTTTCAGGACGTTATCGATGGCATCCAGTGCCGGTTGCTCGGCATCGGCCTTGCCGCTGTAGGTGTAGCCACGGACTTGATAACGGGCTTGCTGGATGGCCTTGCTCAGGCTTACCACACTGTCGAATTGAGCAACGCTATCGCCTTGGCGCACGGCATTTTCGACTTCGGTTACCTTGGCCACGGCGTTGTCGGCGTTGGCGCCCAGTTTGGATCGGGCCGACTCGCGGTTCTGCGTTGCTTGGGTCAAGTCGGCAAAGGCGCGTTTGTATTCATCGAGGATCGCCAGTTGCTGATTGAGCAACTCCTGGTCTGCCGGACGTACAAACTGTTTGAGGGCCGCCTGAATGCTCTCCTGAAGCTTGCCCAAGAGCTCGCTGACGGCCGCTGGCCCTTGTTCGCCGCGCCGCATCTCGTAACTGAGGCTCGCGACGCGCAAATCCTTGGCCAACTCATTCAGGCTGGCGATGGACGCCTGTTTATCAGCGCGGCTGATCACGCTGCTCAGGCTGTTCCAACCCGCGAAGGTGCTCAGGAGGGTCATGAGCAGCACCAGGCCAAAACCAAAACCTAGCTTGCGATTGACACTTACGTTTCCCAGCTTTTCGGTGAGCCAACTGAACATGCCGATACTCCCTCGAACCTTTTATAGGCCTTATGAGGAGAGTATCGACCATGTCACAGGGATCTGTAGAAAATAGGCGAGGGGCCACTTGCACGGTGCGGGCAGGCTCTGCAACCAGCGGGGATAAATCCACCCTGTCACAAAGGTGCTCAGGCCGCTGGGATCAGAACAACCGTGCGAGCAGCGCGGTGACCGCGGTCTCGACCCGCAGGATCCGCTCGCCCAGTTGCACCGGTTGCAGGCCGGCCTTGGCCAACAGGTCGATCTCGTAGGGAATCCAGCCGCCCTCCGGACCAATGGCCAGTGTCACCGGTTCTGTCAGCGCGCGAGGGCAAGGCGGGTAGTTGCCAGGATGACCCACCAGGCCCAAGGTGCCGTCGGTAATGGCCGGCAGGCGGTCTTCGACGAAGGGCTTGAAGCGTTTTTCGATGATGATTTCTGGCAGCACGCTATCCCGGGCTTGTTCCAGGCCCAGGATCAGTTGCTCGCGGATGGCCTCGGGCTCGAGGAACGGCGTCTGCCAAAAGCTCTTTTCCACGCGATAGCTGTTGACCAGCACCACGCGCGGCACGCCCATGGTGGCGACGGTCTGGAACACCCGCCGAAGCATTTTCGGACGCGGCAGGGCCAGCACCAGGGTCAGCGGCAACTTGGCGGGTGGAGGCTGGTCGAGGGTCACTTGCAGTTCGGCCTCGCGGGCCTCCAGGCGCAGCACCTGGGCCGTACCCATCAACCCACCGATGCGCCCGACTCGCAGGCTGTCACCGACGGCGCTGCGATGGACTTCCTGCATGTGGGTCAACCGGCGATCGCTCAGGATCACGCGGTCGGGCTCGATGAAGTCGGCCTCTTCGAGCAGCAGCAGGTTCACGCTTGGGTCGCTGGCGGCTGGTCGTTGTGGTCATCGACCGGTTGTTCCTCGGGCTCTTCTTCCCGGCGTTTGCGCACCAGGCCACCGAACAGGATGCCGATCTCGAACAGCAGCCACATCGGCACGGCCAGCAGGGTCTGGGAGAAAATGTCCGGTGGGGTCAGGATCATGCCGACGACGAAGCAGCCGATGATCACGTACGGGCGGACTTTCTTCAGGTATTTGACGTCTACCACGCCGATCCACACCAACAGCACCACCGCCACGGGAATTTCAAACGCCACGCCGAAGGCGAAGAACAGCGTCATGACGAAATCCAGGTAACTGGTGATATCGGTCATCATTTCCACGCCCGCCGGAGTGGCGGCGGCGAAGAATTTGAAAATCAGCGGGAATACGAAGAAATAGGCGAACGCCATGCCGGTGTAGAACAGCAGGATGCTCGACACCAGCAGCGGCACGGCAATGCGTTTTTCATGCTTGTACAGGCCCGGTGCGATGAAGCCCCAGATCTGGTGCAGGATCACCGGGATCGCCAGGAACAGCGAGACCATCATCGTCAGCTTCAGTGGTGTCAGGAACGGCGACGACACGTCGGTGGCGATCATCGTCGCCCCCACTGGCAGGTACTGGCGCAGCGGCGTGGAGACAAAGGTGTAGATCTGCTGGGTGAAGGCGAACAGCCCGGCGAAGATGATGAAAACCGCCGCGACGCAACGCAGCAGGCGCGTGCGCAACTCGGTGAGGTGCGATACCAGCGGCATCGGCTGGTCGTTTTCAGGGATATCGCTCATGGGGCTCGCGGCGGCAATGTAGGGTCGTTGGGCGCAGGGACTGCGGGGGACGCTGTATCCGCTGCCGTCGATATCACTGGAGCAGGCTCAGCCACGGGCACCGTGCCATCCACCGGCGCCTGGGGGGCAATCGTCGGCTCGGCCACAGGTTGGACCGGCGTCGGCTCCTGCTGGGTCGGCGTGAAGATTTTCCGCGCTTCCTGCTCCAGGGACAGAATATGTTCGTTGTGAAGCTGCCGACGGATGTCGTCGGCGCCGATTTCACGTTCAACTTCCTGTTTGATCGCATTGAAGCTGCGCTTTAGACGGCCGATCCACAGACCGGCGGTGCGCGCAGCACCCGGCAGGCGCTCGGGGCCCAGTACCAGCAGGGCGACGAGGCCGACGAGCAGCAGTTCAGTGAAGCTGATCCCAAACATTAGTCAGTGCTCACGAGTCTTTGCGGATGGGCTCTTCGACTTTCTGAGCCTGCACGTCGATGGTATTGGGCGCATTCACAGGCTGAGTGGCTTGTGGGTGTACCGGTTGGGCCGGTTGTACGGGTTGAGCCTGGGCCGCCGTCGGGTCGGCCGGTTTTTCGTCATCGTTCATGGCCTTGCGAAAGCCCTTGATCGACTCGCCAACATCGGTGCCGAGGTTCTTCAGTTTCTTGGTACCGAACACCAACACCACGACGACCAGGATGACGATCCAGTGTTTCCAGTCAAAGATACCCATGGGGCTATTCCTCTCAAAAGTTGATCAGGCGGACGGGCGCGAGGCTTTCTCGACGTGCCCGGACAGACCGAAGCGACGGTCCAGTTCATCCAGTACGGCCTGCGGATGCTGCCCCAGTTGGGCCAGCATGACCAGGCTGTGGAACCACAGGTCGGCGGTCTCGTAGATCACGTCGCTGCAATCGCCACTGATGGCGGCGTCCTTGGCGGCGATGATGGTCTCGACCGACTCTTCGCCGACTTTCTCCAGAATCTTGTTCAAGCCCTTGTGGTACAGGCTGGCGACATAGGAACTGTCGGCCGCGGCGCCCTTGCGCTCTTCCAGCACCTGGGCCAGGCGGGTCAGGGTGTCACTCATGGGTATGTCCTGAATAAATGGCATGCGGGTCCTTGAGCACCGGGTCGACGGTTTTCCAGTCGCCGCTCTCGAAGACGCGATAGAAGCAGCTTTGACGGCCGGTGTGGCAGGCAATCTCACCGACTTGCTCGACCATCAGGATGATGACGTCGCCGTCGCAGTCCAGGCGCATCTCATGCAGGTGCTGCACGTGCCCGGACTCTTCACCTTTGCGCCACAGCTTGCCACGGGAACGTGACCAATAGATGGCGCGGTTCTCGGCGGCGGTCAAGGCCAGCGCTTCGCGGTTCATCCAGGCCATCATCAATACGCGCCCGGTCTTGTGGTCCTGGGCGATGGCCGGCACCAGGCCGTCAGCGTCCCACTTGATCTCGTCCTGCCAGTTTTTCATCTTTGACTCCGACCATGGGCCGCGCACCTGACGTTGGCGGGCCCAGCGTTGAAACAGTGTGCCAGCGCGAACCGGTGCTGGCTATCGGCGAACGACCAGATACAAACCAACCGCCACCATGATCCCGGCAGGCCAGTGACCCAGTTGGCTCAACGGCCCGCCGCTCGCCAACACTGCGCCGCCACCCAGGTGAGCCGCACCCAGCAGGCGCAGGAACCAGTCGTCCTTGCGTCGGTGCCACGGTGGCGCCGGGTCGTGTGCGTGGGGCTGCGACATGCGTTCGAGCAGGTCGCGGGTCATGTTGGCCAGGTGCGGCAGCTGTTCGAACTGGCTCTGCACGTTGCCCAGCAAGGTCTTGGGGCTGACGCGCTCGCGCATCCAGCGTTCGAGGAACGGTTGGGCGGTGTTCCACAGGTCGAGGTCCGGGTACAGCTGGCGGCCGAGGCCTTCGATGTTCAACAGGGTTTTCTGCAACAGCACCAACTGCGGCTGAACCTCCATATTGAAGCGTCGCGCAGTCTGGAACAGGCGCATCAGCACCTGGCCGAAGGAAATATCCTTTAACGGTTTTTCGAAGATCGGTTCGCACACGGTGCGGATCGCCGCTTCGAACTCGTTGAGCTTGGTTTCGGCCGGTACCCAGCCCGAGTCGATGTGCAGTTGGGCGACGCGGCGGTAGTCACGCTTGAAGAAGGCGAACAGGTTGCGGGCCAGGTAGTCCTGGTCTTCCGGGGTCAGGCTGCCGACGATGCCGCAGTCGATGGCAATGTATTGCGGGCTCCACGGCTGCACCGTGCTGACGAAGATGTTGCCCGGGTGCATGTCGGCGTGGAAGAAACTGTCGCGAAACACCTGGGTGAAGAAGATCTCCACGCCACGTTCGGCCAGCAGTTTCATGTCGGTGCGCTGGTCGGCCAGGGTCGCCAGGTCGGTGACCTGGATGCCGTAGATGCGCTCCATCACCAATACTTTCGGTCGGCACCAGTCCCAGTAGACTTGCGGCACATAGAGCAGCGGCGAGCCTTCGAAGTTGCGACGCAGCTGGCTGGCGTTGGCCGCCTCGCGCAGCAGGTCGAGTTCGTCGTAGATGGTTTTCTCGTAGTCCTGGACCACGTCCACCGGGTGCAGCAGGCGGGCATCGGCCGACAGCCGCTCGGCGGCCCGAGCGAGGATGAACAGCCATGCCAGGTCCTGGGCAATGATCGGCTTGAGGCCTGGGCGGATGACCTTGACCACCACTTCTTCGCCGCTCTTGAGTTGCGCGGCGTGCACCTGGGCGACGGAGGCCGAGGCCAGGGGCTCGACATCGAAACGGCTGAAGACTTCGCTGATTTTCTTGCCCAGTTGCGCTTCGATCAACGCCACCGACAGCTTGGAATCGAACGGCGGCACGCGGTCTTGCAGCAGCATCAGCTCATCGGCGATGTCTTCGGGCAACAGGTCGCGACGGGTCGAGAGGATCTGCCCGAACTTGATGAAGATCGGCCCCAGGTCCTGCAACGCCAGGCGCAGGCGTGCGCCGCGACTCAAATCCAGCGTCCGGCGGGGAACCAGCGCCACGGCAGCACAAAGCGCAGTGCCAGGAGAAACCAGGGCAGCGGCAGGGCGAACAGCAGGTCATCGAGGCGGTAGCGGATCACGACGCGCTGGATGCGCAACAAACGGCGGACGGCAAGCAGCTTCATGCGTTATCGCTTGGTTTCAAGGGATCGGGAAAGGCGCTCGAAACGCGCCTCGAGACGTTCCAGGTCAAGTTTGATCTGGTCCAGTTCATTAAAACGGGCTTGTGCTTCGCGTTGGCCTACGAGGGTACGCGATTCTTCAGCCAGGTATTCACTCAGATTCTGCCCCAGGCTGGCGAAGCCCTGGCGATACCAGCGAGTGCGACTGCGCAGATGACCGCTGAGCAATTGTGTGGCCACCGGGCCGATCCAGCGGGACACTTCGT
Source organism: Pseudomonas sp. St316 (assembly GCF_018325905.1). Classification (NCBI taxonomy): domain Bacteria; kingdom Pseudomonadati; phylum Pseudomonadota; class Gammaproteobacteria; order Pseudomonadales; family Pseudomonadaceae; genus Pseudomonas; species Pseudomonas sp. St316. The sequence goes on from NZ_AP021901.1 coordinate 559,130, forward strand.
ATTCCCAATCCAGCTCCAGGTCCTGGAGAATCGCCGCCAGCTCCAGCAGCACGCCACTGTCGCCGTCGAGCTCCACGTCGGGGCTGTGCAGCACCGCGGTCTTATCCTTGCCCAGGGCCAGGTTCAGCAGGCTCGACGCTGGGGCGCGCAACGTGCAGTCGACCTCGGCCTCCCAGTGCCCAGCGAGCATCAGGCCTTCGTCACTGGGCAGGATGAACAACCGCAACGCCGGGCTGCGGCAGTCGACGGCGATCACGCTGCCGCTCAAGCGCGCCAGGCGCGCGAGCGCCGTGCTGTCCAGGCGCAACACCCGGTTGAGGCCGAGTTCGACGCTGGCAAGCAGCCCGGTGAGCAGCATCAGGGTTTGATACCGCGGTGCAGGGCGACGATGCCTGCGGTCATGTTGTGGTAGGTCACGCGGTCGAAACCGGCCTCGACCATCATCGACTTCAGGGTTTCCTGGTTCGGGTGCATGCGGATCGATTCGGCCAGGTAGCGATAGCTTTCCGAGTCGTTGGTGATCAGCTTGCCCATCAGCGGCATGAAGGCGAACGAGTAGGCGTCATAGGCCTTGGACATCAGCGCATTGGTTGGCTTGGAGAACTCCAGCACCAGCAGGCGGCCACCGGGCTTGAGCACGCGCAGCATCGAGCGCAGGGCATCTTCCTTGTGGGTGACGTTGCGCAGGCCGAAGGCGATGGTCACGCAGTCGAAATGGTTGTCGGGGAACGGCAGCTTTTCAGCGTCGGCCTGGACGAACTCGACGTTACCGGCCACACCCAGGTCCAGCAGGCGGTCGCGGCCGACCTTGAGCATGGATTCGTTGATGTCGGCCAGGACCACCTGGCCGGTTGGCCCGACGATATGGGAAAACTTCTTCGTCAGGTCGCCCGTGCCGCCGGCGATGTCGAGCACGCGATTGCCGCTGCGCACGCCCGACAGTTCGATCGCGAAACGCTTCCACAAGCGGTGCATGCCGCCCGAGAGCAGGTCGTTCATCAAGTCATACTTGGCGGCTACGGAGTGGAAAACCTCAGCGACTTTTTCCGCTTTCTGGCTTTCCGGCACGTTCTTGAAGCCGAAGTGAGTGGTGGGTTCGGCATCGCTGCCTTTGCGCTGATCAGTCATATCGCGGTCACCAAAAAAGAATGCGGGACATTCTAATCCCGGTGGAGGGCTTTGTCTTGGCAAGGCTGAAGGTAAGATGGGCAACCGCCGGGACGTTTTGACGCAGCCAGGGTCTGAAACGTTCAGGCAAGTCCCGATAACACAGGAGTCACCCGATGGCCCGTATAACTGTTGAGCGTGCCCATGGCCTGGGCAAGGAAGCGGCGCGAGAGAAAGCCGACAAGCTGGCGCAGAAGTTGTCCGACAGCTATGGCCTGGAGCCGCAGTGGGAGGGCGACACCCTGAAACTCAAGCGTTCCGGGGTCAAGGGCGAAGTGCATGTGGGCGAGGACTCGATCCGCGTCGACGTGGAGCTGGGCATGTTGATGTCGGCCATGAGTGGGACGATCAAGACGGAAATTGAAAAAGCGCTGGATAAAGCGTTGGCCTGATCGACCGAAAGGGTGGGTGGAAGGCATGGCTCAAGTTCACCACCGATAACCTGTGGGAGTGAGCTTGCTCGCGATGGCATTGTTTCAGTCACATCAACGTTGGCTGACACTCCGCCATCGCGAGCAAGCTCGCTCCCACAGGAAGGCGTTACAGCCGGTGAGATGTGGGTCAGTTGTTAGGGTGCCCTTTCTAATTATTGTCACTACTTTGTGCCTGAGCCCGACCGTGTGCGGGCAGTTCCTCAAACCTTTTTTCGAGTGAGGTGCACCATGGCCAAAGTTATTCTGAAGAAAAAAACCGACGTTGAATCTTCCACGCTCGGCGACGTGAAAACGTACGCGCGCAAGATCTGGCTGGCGGGCCTGGGCGCCTACGCGAAGGTCGGCCAGGAAGGCGGCGAGTACTTCCAGGAGTTGGTTAAGGCTGGCGAAGTTATTGAAACCAAAGGTAAAAAGAAAATTGCCGGGAAACTTGAAGCGGCCAACAGCGAATTGATTGAAGCCAAGAGCGACGTCAATACTTTCAAGGCTCGGGTTGAAGTACAACTCGATAAAGTCGAGAAGGTATTTGATGCCCGTGTTGCAAGTGCCTTGAATCGTATCGGCATTCCGTCTAAACATGACGTTGAGACACTCTCTGCTAAGCTCGATGAGCTGACAGCATTGCTCGAACGTGTCGCGCGTAAACATTAAGGAGAACGGGATGGCTGGCAAAAAAATCACTGAAAAAGAAGGCAGCTCGTGGGCCGGGAAGATTGAAAAATACTCCCGCAAAATCTGGCTTGCTGGTTTAGGCGTGTACTCGAAGATCGACTCTGACGGCAGCAAGCTCTTCGAGTCCCTGGTAAAGGACGGCGAGAAGGCCGAAAAACTCACCAAGACGGCGGTCGGCAAACAAGTCGATGCGGCCAAAGACACTGCCGAGTCCGCCAAGTCGCGAATCGGCGGCGTGAAGGATCGTGCGCTGGGCAAATGGGACGAACTGGAAGGGGCTTTCGACAAGCGCCTGAACAGCGCAATCTCGCGCCTGGGGGTGCCAAGTCGTAATGAAGTCAAGGCGCTGCACAGCAAGGTCGACACCCTGACCAAGCAGATCGAAAAGCTCACCGGCGCCAAAGTCGCACCCGTGGCGACCAAGACTGCAGCGGCCAAGCCGGCCGCTAAAACGGCGGCCAAGCCACTGGTCAAGGCTGCGGCAAAACCCGCCGCCAAACCTGCGGCGAAGGCAGCAGCCAAGCCCGCGGCTAAAACCGCAGCGGCCAAACCTGCTGCCAAGACGGCGGCCAAACCGGTCGCGGCGAAAGCAGCAGCCAAGCCTGCGGCCAAGCCAGCAGCCAAGACTGCAGCGGCTAAACCTGCTGCGGCTAAACCAGCCGCTAAGCCTGCGGCAAAAGCGGCGGCCAAACCTGCTGCGGCGAAAAAACCGGCCGTGAAAAAACCGGCCGCGCCAAAAGTAGGTACCCCCAGGGCGCTGGCTACGGCGGCCAAACCGGCAACCCCGGCGAGCACGGCGAACTCCGCTTCGGCTCCGACCCCGGTTGCCACTCCGACTACCGCGCCGGCTCCATCGACGCCTACCACCCAGTCCTGATTTTTACGGACATGCAAAAACGCCCGGCCTGTGAAGGTCGGGCGTTTTTTATGCGCCATGGATCCGGTGTGGGAGCGAGCTTGCTCGCGATTGCATTGTTTCAGTCACATGCAGGTTGACTGACACTCCGTCATCGCGAGCAAGCTCGCTCCCACAATGGACCATTGTACAAAGGCCTTCCCACTGCCGGCGGTCAGTCGTGCTCTTCCAGATAGCGCAACGCCAGTTGCTCTGTCGCCACCTTGGTCGCGGGCGGCAGGTGCGAGGCCACCAGCATCATGATCTGGTAGACCACCAACCGAACCTCGCCCTCGCGGTCCAGGATCCGCTGGTAGTCCAGGGAGAACAGCAAGGTCATGGTGATCTGTTCCACCAGTTGCCCCAGGGCTTGGGTATCGCTGACCAGCAACCCCTGGGCCTTGAGCTGCGCCAGCAGTGAGGCGAGGGTGCGCTTCAGGGCATTGAGCAACTGGCGGATGCCCTTGGCCAGCTTCGGCAGGCGTCCGGCCAGGTTCGACAGGTCCTGGAATAGAAAGCGGTACTGAGCCAGGCGCTCGACGATCAAGTGCAGGAACAGCCAGTAATCTTCCGGCGCCAACTGCACGTCCGCCGGAGGGTCCAGCAGCGGCGCCAGTTCGCCCTGGAATCGCTCGAACAGCCCGAGGATCAGCGGTTCCTTGCCATGAAAGTGGTAATAGAGGTTGCCCGGGCTGATGCCCATTTCGTTGGCAACTTCCAGGGTGGAGACGTTCGGTTCGCCCTTTTCGTTGAACAATTGCAGGGCACATTCAAGGATTCGGTCGCGGGTTTTCATCCGGTCTTCTTAATGATCAAGTCATGCCACGGCCAATCGCCTGGCCGTGGGGTCATGGCCTTCAGCGCACGCGAACATAGGTGCCGGGAGCTGCGTCCAGGGGCGGGTAGTTCGCATTGCCCAAGGTCATCCGGGTTTCGTGCTGGGCGCCGGAACGCTCCTGGATCCAGCCCAGCCATTGGGTCCACCAACTGCCTTCGACGTGTTTGGCGTCGTAGTACCAGGCCCGCGGGTCGCTGCTCAGTTTCACGCTTTCGATGTAGTTGGCCTTGGGGTTGCCCGGCGGGTTGAGGATGCTCTGGACGTGGCCGCTGTTGGAGAGCACGAAGCGTTTTTCGCCACCGAGCAACAGGGTCGAGCGATACACCGCGTCCCACGGCGTGATGTGGTCGTTGATGCCGCCCACGCTGAAGCTGTCCACCGTCACTTTCTGCAGGTCGATGGGCGTGCCGCACACTTCCAGGCCGCCGGGATGGGTCAGTGGGTTGTGCTTGAAGAAGTCCAGCAGGTCGCCGTGGTAAGCCGCCGGCAGGCGGGTGCAGTCGTTGTTCCAGTAGAGGATGTCGAAGGCCGGCGGCTCCTTGCCCAGCAGATAGTTGTTGATGAAGTAGGTCCAGATCAGATCGTTGGGGCGCATCCAGGCGAATACCCGGGCCAGGTCGCGACCATCGAGGATGCCCTTCTGGTAGGAGCGGCGCTTGGCGGCTTCGAGGGTCTGCTCGTCGATGAACAGCGTGGCCGGGCTGTCGATCTGGCTGTCCAGCAGGCTCACCAGGTACGTGGCACTGGCGACCCGGCGCAGCTGGCGCTTGGCTTGCAGGTGGCCTTGCAGGGCGGCGATGGTCATGCCCCCGGCGCAGGCGCCCATCAGGTTGACCTCGCGGGCGCCGGTGATCGCCCGGCAGACGTTCATGGCCTCTTCCACGGCCTCGACGTAGCTGGACAGGCCCCATTCGCGGTGGCGTACGTCAGGGTTGCGCCAACTGATGATGAAGACCTGCAAACCGTTTTTCAGGGCGTACTGGACGAAGCTGTTGGAAGGGCTCAGGTCGAAAATGTAGAACTTGTTGATCTGCGGCGGCACGATCAGCAACGGCTTGGCGTATTGCTTTTCGCTCATGGACCGGTACTGGATCAGCTCGAGCAATTCGTTGCGAAACACCACCGCGCCAGGGGTGGTCGCCAGGGTCTTGCCGACTTCAAAGGCATGGGGCGTGGTTTGTCGCGGCAACCCGTCGTTGTGCAGCAGGTCGTCCACCAGATGGCTGAGGCCTCGAACCAGGCTGGTGCCGCCGGAGTTGAACAGTTCCTTGACCGCCAGCGGGTTGAGCAGCGTATTGGACGGCGAAACGGCGTCGTTGAGCAGGGCGAAGGCGAAGTGGGCGCGGGTGCGGTCATCCTGGCTCATGGTGCTTTCGTCGATCCAGCTCGTCACCTGTTTCTGCCAGCTCAGGTAGGCCTGCAGGCTGCGGCGGTAGAGCGGATTGAGCTGCCAGGTGGGGTCGGCGAAACGCTGGTCGTTGGGGTTGGTGGGGTGCAGGGTCTCGCCCAGCAGCACTCGGCCCAGTTGACCGCCCAGCCTCAATGCATGCCGGGCACTGTGCACCGGGTTGCGCAAACCGTGTACGGCAACGCTGCGCAAGGTGGACAGCAGGTCCCTGCCACGCAGGCCGGTGACCGCACTTTGTGCGTTGATGAAGCTGGCAGGGGCGGGCATGGAACCCTTCGCCGGTTTGTCGCGCATGAGTCAACTCCTTCGTCATCAGGCTAAAAACAAACACACCGAACCAGATAACATAGTCGCTGTTTCGGGTCGCTGCGCGGTCCGGCGTCCTGCCAGGCGCTAATGGGCGGTTTCAGCCGCCCAGCGGCGAGGGATGCGGATGCATCACCGCACGCTGACGTTCTTCCTCCAGGAATTTCATGATGATCGGCGCCACCGCCTCGGCCCGGGTGATCAGGAACAGATGGCCGTCATCGATGATGTGTAATTGGGCATTGGGAATGCGCCAGGCCAGCATGCGCATGTTGATCAGCGGGATCAGCGGGTCGTCGTCGCCGGCCAGCACCAGGGTCGGCTGGTGGATCTTGTGCAGCCAGTGGATGCTGGTCCAGCCCAGGCCGGCGAACAGTTGCCAGTAATAACCGAGCTTGCCCGCCGAACGAACCTTGGCCGCATGGCTGGCCGCCAGGCTCGGGTCGCGACGGAACGATCCGCCGTAGATCAGCGGGGCGATACGCATCACATGGGAAGGTTGAACGTAGCGCCGGGGGCTGGCCATCATCCACAGTACCTTCGGTTTGCCCGGTACCATCACCGCCCCGGCCGCCGTGGCCGCCAGTACCAGCTTCTTGCAGCGCTCGGGGTAGTCATAGGCGAACTGCTGGGCCAGGGCGCCCCCCCAGGACACGCCGATCACGTTGACCTGCCCGTAGTCCAGGTAATCGAGCATGCGCGCGGTGAGTTTGGCCAGGCCAGGAAAGCGATACGGCCGGTTGGGCGTCGATGAACCGCCGACGCCGGGCACGTCAAAGGCGATGACTTCCAGGTCCGGGTCCAGGGCCTGGATGAACGGGAACACCAGCTCGAGGTTGGCGCCGATGCCGTTGAAAATCAGCAGCGGCGTCAAGTGAGGCTTGCCGGGACGTACCGCGGTGCGCAAGGTCTGGCCATCCAGATCGACGGTACGGAAGATGTACGGTTGCGGCATGCTTCAAGCCCTATGGGTTGGGTCGCTGTCTTTCATTTTTTTTCCCGATCCCCTGTGGGAGCGAGCCCGCTCGCGATGACGGCGGTACATCCAACATCAATGTGTTCCGATACACCGCAATCGCGAGCAGGCTCGCTCCCACATTGGATCTGCCGCGAACATGAGTTTGCGTTCACCAGCGATGCGGGCCTTACATTTTCATGTCGGCTGCCGGAGTGCTTTCGTGAGCAAACCCACTCCTGCAGCGGACGAGTTGCATCCCTTAGCGTTCATGCACATAAGTGCCGGGCGCCGCTTCACCGGCCGGGTAGGCCTTGTTGCCCAGCACGGTCGGGGCTTTCTTCAGTTTGCCCGAGCGCTCGGCCTGCCAGGCCTGCCAGTGCAGCCACCAGGAGTCGGTGTGCTTGGTTGAATTCTCCTGCCAGTCCTCGGCCTTGGCCGGCATGTCATCACTGGTCATGTAGCGCGACTTGGGGTTGCCTGGCGGGTTGAGGATGCTTTGGATATGCCCGCTGCTCGACAGCACGAACTCCACCTTGCCGCCAAACAGCTGTGCCGACTTGTAGCAGGACTTCCACGGTGTGATGTGGTCGTTGGTACCGGCGAGGGAAAAGATGTCGGCGGTGACCTGCTTGAGATCGATGGGCGTGCCGCACACTTCCAGTGCATTGGGGCGGATCAGTGGGTTGTTCTTGAACATTTCGATGAGGTCGCCGTGGAACGCCGCCGGCAGCCTCGTGGTGTCATTGTTCCAGAACAGGATGTCGAACACCGGTGGCTCGTTGCCCAACAGGTAATTGTTGACCCAGTAGTTCCAGATCAAGTCGTTGGGGCGCATCCAGGCGAACACCTTGGCCATGTCGCGACCTTCGAGTACACCGGCCTGGTAGGAATGGCGCTTGGCCGCTTCCAGGGTCTGTTCGTCGACGAACAACGCCACGTCGGTGTCCAGGGTGGTGTCGAGCACGCTGACCAGCAGGGTCAGGGCATTGACCTTTTTCTCGCCGAGGGCGGCATAATGGCCCAGCAGCGCGGTGCAGGTGATGCCGCCCGAGCAGGCGCCGAGCATGTTCACGTCCTTGCTGCCGGTGATGGCCGTGACCACGTCCACCGCTTCCTTGAGCGCCTCGATGTAGGTCGACAGGCCCCACTCGCGCTGTTCCTTGGTAGGGTTGCGCCAGCTGACGATGAAGGTCTGCACGTTGCTGCGCAGACAGAAACGCGCCAGGCTCTTGTCCGGGCTCAGGTCGAATACATAGAACTTGTTGATCTGTGGCGGCACCACCAGCAGCGGTCGCTCGTGGACCTGTTCGGTGATGGGCCGGTACTGGATCAGCTCCAGCACGTCGTTGCGAAATACCACGGCGCCTTCGGTCACGCCCAGGCTCTTGCCGACCTCGAACGCGCCCATGTTGACCTGGCTAGGCATCCCGCCGTTGTGCACCAGGTCCTTGGCCAGGTGGGACAGGCCATCGAGCAGGCTCTTGCCGCCGGTTTCGAAGAAGCGCTTGACTGCTGCCGGGTTGGCCGCCGAGTTGGTCGGGGCCATGGCTTCGGTCATCAGGTTGATCACGAAATGTCCGCGGCTGATGTCCGCGGGCGAGAGGTTGCTGTCGTCGATCCAGGCGTGCAGCTCCTTGCGCCACGCCAGGTAGGTTTGCAGGTAACGTTTGTAGAGTGGGTTCTGGCTCCACGCCGGGTCAGCGAAGCGACGGTCGTCGCCGGCCGGTTGCAGCTCGGATTTGCCGAACAGGACATTCTTGAGTTCGACGCCGAAATGGGCGACATGCTTGACGCTGTGCAGCGGTTGCTTGATGGCCTGGGTCAGCACCATCCGGGCAGAGGCCAGCAGGTCTTTCCTGCGCAAGCCGACGACGGGATTCAACCCCAGGGTATTTTCCGAGGCTTGGTACTTCAGGTCATCGTTGTTCTTGTTGCTCATCTACGACGCTCCATTGTCCTTCAGACGAGTACCCGGATCGTGCCATGAAGCCACACAGCCAATACCAGGTACGCTGCTCGGGTGACCATTAATTCCGCATCGAGGGCCAATGAGGAAACGTATGCCAGGAACTCGGCGGTTCCTTTGCAGGTAACTTGCCAGCTCCATTGGTTACCCGAGTTTAATTTTTTTCGCAAGCAGGCCAGTCATTGACCTTGTCGCGCGCGCATTCAAGCAGATGAGTCTAGAAAAATCGCCCTAAAGCGCCAGCCCTTGAGTTAGAGCATCAGCTTGACGACGGATGCGTTCGGATCGCGGGTTTTTCCGGCGGCCTTGAGTTCGCCAAGATAATCGTTCCACAAGTCTTCCTGACGCACCGCTAGCTGGTAGAGATAGTCCCAGGTGAACAGCCCGCTGTCGTGGCCGTCGTCGAAGGTCAGTTTCAGTGCGTACTGGCCGGCCGGTTCGACCTTGGTCAGGCCGACGTTGAGCTTGCCGTATTGCAGGATGGGTTTGCCATGGCCCTGGACCTCGGCGGAAGGCGAGTGCACCCGCAGGAACTCGGCGGGCAGGTGATACTCCTCGTCCGGCGCGTATTTGAGCGTCAGGGTCCTGGAGGCTTTGTGCAGGTTGATGGCGGTGGGGAGCTTGGTCATGGCCTGTGATCCGTCTCTGAAGGACATCTTGATCTATAAACGACACAGTCAAATGTGGGAGCGGGCTGTGTGGGAGCAAGGCTTGCCCGCGATGAAAACGCCGCGGTCTCTTGAGGACCGCAGCGCCTGGATCGCGAGCAAGCTTTGCTCCCACACAGCCCACTCCCACAGGTCCCGGGAAACCTGTCAGTGGGTTACAGGATATACCGCGACAGGTCTTCGTTCTGCGCCAGCTCACCCAGGTGGCTGTTGACGTACTCGGCGTCGATGAGGATCGGCGCTTCGCTGTGGGCGCTCGCCAGGTCGCCGGCGCTGAACGAGACTTCCTCGAGCAGGCGTTCGAGCAGCGTGTGCAGGCGACGGGCACCGATGTTCTCGGTCTTTTCGTTGACCTGCCAGGCGATCTGGGCCAAACGCTTGATGCCTTCTGGCGTGAACTCGATGCTCAGGCCTTCGGTCTTGAGCAGCGCGCAATACTGTTCGGTCAGGGACGCGTGGGGCTCGCTGAGGATGCGTTCGAAATCTTCCGGCGTCAGCGCCTTGAGTTCGACACGGATCGGCAGGCGACCCTGCAACTCCGGCACCAGGTCGCTCGGCTTGCTCAGGTGGAACGCACCGGAGGCGATGAACAGGATGTGGTCAGTCTTGACCATGCCCAGCTTGGTGTTGACCGTGCAGCCTTCAATCAGCGGCAGCAGGTCGCGTTGCACACCTTCGCGGGACACATCGGCACCGCCGACATTGCCGCGCTTGGCGACTTTGTCGATTTCGTCGATGAACACGATGCCATGCTGCTCGACCGCCTCCAGTGCCTTGGCCTTCAACTCTTCTTCGTTGACCAGGCGGCCGGCTTCCTCATCGCGCACCAGTTTCAGCGCTTCCTTGACCTTGAGCTTGCGGTTTTTCTTCTTGCCCTTGCCCATGTTGGCGAACAGGCTCTGCAACTGGTTGGTCATCTCTTCCATGCCTGGCGGCGCGGAAATATCGACGCCGGCCATTTCGGCCACTTCGATCTCGATTTCCTTGTCGTCCAGCTGGCCTTCGCGCAGGCGCTTGCGGAACAGTTGGCGAGTGTTGGAGTCCTGGGTCGCGGCGGCGTCGGCGTTGAAGCCCATGCGCGCCGGTGGCAGCAAGGCGTCAAGGATGCGCTCTTCGGCGGCGTCTTCGGCGCGGTGGCGGACCTTGGTGATTTCCTGTTCGCGCAGCAGCTTGATGGCGGCATCGGCCAGGTCACGGATGATCGACTCGACGTCGCGGCCGACATAACCGACTTCGGTGAACTTGGTGGCCTCGACCTTGATGAACGGCGCGTTGGCAAGTTTGGCCAGGCGTCGGGCGATCTCGGTTTTACCGACACCGGTCGGGCCGATCATCAGGATGTTCTTGGGCGTCACTTCAACGCGCAGCTCTTCAGGCAGCTGCATCCGGCGCCAGCGGTTACGCAAGGCGATGGCGACGGCGCGTTTGGCATCGTCCTGGCCGATGATATGGCGATTGAGTTCGTGGACGATTTCGCGGGGAGTCATGGACATAATAATTGGCGGTCCTCAAGCAAGAATGAATGCCGTGGCGCTAGGCCAGAACAGGCTTATTCCGCGAGGTCCTGCTCCTCAATGGTCTGGGTGTGGTTGGTGAATACACAGATGTCGGCGGCGATGCCCAGGGCAGTCTCGACGATCTCGCGGGCCGACAGGTCGGTCTTTTTCAACAGGGCGCTGGCCGCGGCCTGGGCGTAGCCGCCACCGGAACCCATGGCGATCAGGCCATCCTCGGGCTCAACGACGTCGCCGTTGCCAGTGATGATCAGGGAGGCGTCCTTGTTGGCGACCGCGAGCATGGCTTCGAGGCGGCTCAGGGAGCGGTCGGTGCGCCATTCCTTGGCCAGTTCCACGGCGGCACGGACCAGGTGGCCCTGGTGTTTTTCCAGCTGGCCTTCGAAACGTTCGAACAAGGTGAAAGCGTCGGCGGTGGCCCCGGCGAATCCGGCGATGACCTCGCCGTGATACAGGCGGCGGACTTTCTTCGCGTTGCCTTTCATCACGGTGTTGCCCAGTGAAACCTGGCCGTCGCCGCCCATGACGACTTTGCCATGACGGCGGACTGAAACGATGGTGGTCAAGGGAGAGTCTCCACGCAGCGGGGCGAAAATGCCCGGATGGAACTCATATGGGGGTGGCGCGGGGATTTTCAACTGTGGGGCGGGGAAGGGGATGAGTGGTGCTGCGGGGCGTCGAATGCGTGGAATGGCAAACCATCATGGCTGGGCTAGCAAAACAGCTATTGTGGCGAGGGAGCTTGCTCCCGCTGGAGCGCGTAGCGGTCCCCAGCTCTTGGGGCCGCTTCGCAGCCCAGCGGGAGCAAGCTCCCTCGCCACAAAAGCCACGAAGCCACAGGTGTTTTCTGCGCAGATCAGCGGCTCTGGCGTTGTTGTAACAACAGATTGCTGAAACCGCTGCCGGCCAATTGTTTCTGGGCCTTGGTCAGTTCCTCGCGGTTGCTGAACGGCCCGACCAGTACCCGGTACCAGGTTTCGTCCTTCACGGTGCCGGACTCCACCGACACGGACTGGCCCAGCAGAATGATCTGCGCCCGGACCTTGTCGGCGTCGGCTTCCTTGCGGAACGAACCGGCCTGCAGGAAGAACTTCGTCACCGGCGCGGCTTTCTGCACCGGTGGGGCCGGTGGCGGGGTGATGCCGGCCAGGGCTGCCTGGGCGCGAGCGGTGTCGATTTTCGCCGCTTCGGCCGGGGTTACCGGCGTGGTGGGCACTTGCGGTGTCGGCAGGGTTTTCTCCGGCACGGCCTCGGGCGGCACAATGACTTCCGATTCCGGCAGCAAGGTGTAGAAGTCGTACTTCGGCTTCACCGGTTGCGTCGGGCTCGGCGGGGTCTTGTTGGCCTCGGCGATCCGCGTGGCTTTCTGCTGCTCTTGCCGGACGCGCTTGACGTCATCGCCCTGGCCCGGCTCCAGCTTCATCAGAAACACAATGAAAGCGCCGACCGTCAGGCCGATGGCCATCCACAACCAGCCCGGAATCGGTTTTTTGGCTGGAGGCTGGTAACGACTGGCGCCGCGTTTGGGTGCAGGTTTTTTCTTGGCGGCCAACTTACATGCGCTCCAGGGTTTCCAGGCCCAGCAGTTCCAGGCCTTGCTTGAGCGTACGCCCGGTCAGCGCGGCGAGGCGCAGGCGGCTCTGCATTTGCTCTGGGGTTTGCGCGCTCAGGATCGGGCAGTTCTCGTAGAAACTGGAGAACAGGCCGGCGACATCGTACAGGTAGGCACACAGGGTGTGCGGCGTGCCCTTGTCAGCGACGTTATTCAACACTTCACCGAACTGCGCCAGCTTCGCCGCCAGCTCCTGTTCGTGAGCGGCTTGGAGCACGATGCGGCCGTCCACTTCATTGAAGTTTTTGCCGAGCTTGCGGAACACACCGGCCACGCGGGTGTAGGCGTACAGCAGGTACGGCGCGGTGTTGCCTTCGAAGTTGAGCATCAGGTCGAAGTTGAAGCTGTAGTCGCTGGTGCGGTGCTTGGACAGGTCGGCGTATTTCACCGCGTCGATGCCCACGACCTTGGCGATCTTGCGCAGTTCGTCTTCGGCCAGCTCGGGGTTCTTGCCCTTGACCAGGGTATAGGCGCGGTCCTGGGCTTCGGTCAGCAGGTCGATCAGCTTCACCGTGCCGCCATCGCGGGTCTTGAACGGGCGGCCGTCGGCGCCGTTCATGGTGCCGAAGCCCATGTGTTCCATGTCCATCGGATGGGTCACGAAACCGGCCAGGCGCGCGACTTCGAACACTTGCTGGAAGTGCAGGGCCTGGCGCTGGTCGACAAAGTACAGCACCCGGTCGGCCTTGAGCACGCCGTTGCGGTAGCGCACGGCCGCCAGGTCGGTGGTGGCGTAGAGGTAGCCACCGTCAGCCTTGACGATGATCACCGGCAGCGGCTCGCCATCGGCGGTCTTGAACTGGTCGAGGAACACGCACTGGGCGCCGTTGCTTTCCACCAGCATGCCCTTGGCCTTGAGGTCGTTGACCACGTTGATCAGGTCGTCGTTGTAGGCGCTTTCACCCATCACGTCGGCCATGGTCAATTTGACGTTCAGCAGCTCGTAGATTTTCTGGCAATGGGACAGGGAGATGTCCTTGAACTTGCTCCACAGTGCCAGGCACTCGGCATCGCCGGCCTGCAGCTTGACCACCAGGCCCCGGGCGCGGTCGGCGAACTCGGGCGACTCGTCGAAGCGTTGCTTGGCGGCGCGGTAGAAGTTCTCCAGGTCCGACAGCTCATCGCTGGTGATCGGGTTTTCCTGCAGGTAGGCCATCAGCATGCCGAACTGGGTACCCCAATCGCCCACGTGGTTCTGGCGGATCACCGTGTCGCCGAGAAACTCCAGGACCCGGGCCACGCCGTCGCCTATGATGGTCGAGCGCAGGTGGCCGACGTGCATTTCCTTGGCCAGGTTGGGGGCCGAGAGGTCGACCACGGTGCGCTGCAACGGGCCGGCCTTGCGCACGCCGATGCGTTCGTCAGCCAGGGCCGCGTCCAGGCGCGAAGCCAGGGCCTGGGTGTTCTGGAAGAAATTGATGAACCCGGGGCCGGCAATGTCCGCCTTGCTGACGTTCTCGTCGGCCGGCAGGGCGGCGATGATTTTCTCCGCCAGGTCCCGTGGCTTCATGCCGGCCGGCTTGGCGAGCATCATCGCGATGTTGCTGGCGAAGTCGCCGTGGGTCTTGTCGCGGGTGTTTTCGACCTGAATCGCCGGCGACAGGCCTTCTGGCAGCACACCTTCAGTGACGAGTTGGGCGATGGCTTGCTGGATGAGCTGGCGAATGGTGTCTTTCATGGTCTTCTCTTTCAACCGCAGGCGCGGCGGCGCTTCGATGCGCTGGTGGAAAAACTGGGCATTATCCGTGGCGAAGACGGGCTTGCCAACTGTAGCGGGTCCATATGGCTGTTTGCGAGACGACTGACAGTTGACCTGTCCCTCACAGATAGACTCAAACCCTGTGGGAGCGAGCTTGCTCGCGATAGCGGTGTGTCATCCAACATCAATGTTGTTGTGCCACCGCAATCGCGAGCAAGCTCGCTCCCACAGGGCATGGTATGAGTCGATGTTGCAATCAGCCCATCAATACAAATCCACCGGATCCACATCCAGCGACCAGCGCACCGCCCGCCCGCTGGGCATCTGTTCCAGCACCAGCAGCCAGGCGCTCAGCAGTCGATGCAGCGGTGCCCGGGCATTGGCCTGTAATAAAAGCTGCGCGCGATAGCGCCCGGCCCGCCGCTCCATCGGCGCCGGCACCGGGCCCAGGAGTTCGATGCCGGTGAGGTTCTGCTCCGCCAGCAAACGCTCTGCCTCGCTGCAGGCCTCATCGAGAAAGCCTTCGGCCTGCCCCGGCTTGTGGGCTTCGGCCCGCAACAATGCCAGGTGGGTAAAGGGCGGCAGGCCGGCGCTGCGGCGCTCGCTCAAGGCCTGTTCGGCGAAGGCGAAATAACCTTGCTCGGTCAGTTGGATCAGTAACGGATGATCGGCCAGGTGGGTCTGGATGATCACTTTGCCCGGCTCCTCGGCCCGCCCGGCCCGGCCTGCGACCTGGACGATCAGCTGCGCCATGCGCTCGCTGGCGCGGAAGTCTCCGGAAAACAGTCCGCCATCGGCGTCGAGGATTGACACCAGGGTGACGCGGGGAAAGTGGTGCCCCTTGGCGAGCATCTGCGTGCCCACCAGGATGCACGGCTGGCCCTTCTGGATCGTGGCGAACAACTGGTTCATCGCGTCCTTGCGCGAAGTACTGTCGCGATCCACCCGCAGTACCGGGTAATCGGGGAACAGGATGCCCAGCCGTTCTTCGGCCCGCTCGGTGCCGGCGCCGACCGGGCGCAAGTCCACTTTGCCGCACTGCGGGCAATGCCTTGGCACGCGCTCGGCGTGGCCACAATGGTGGCAACGCAGCTCGCCATGGCGTTGATGCACGGTCATCCGCGCATCGCAGCGCTCACAGCCAGACATCCAGCCGCAGTCGTGGCACAACAGGGTCGGGGCAAAACCACGGCGATTGAGGAACACCAGGACCTGTTGCCCGGCAGCCAGGGTCTGGCCGATGGCTTGCTGCATCGGCCCGGAAATACCGCTGTCCAGCGGGCGACTTTTCACGTCCAGGCGCAGGAAGCGCGGTTGCTTGGCGCCGCCGGCCCGCTCATTGAGGCGCAGCAGGCCGTAGCGGCCGGTGTAGGCGTTGTGCAGGCTTTCCAGCGATGGCGTGGCCGAACCAAGGACGATCGGGATGTTTTCCTGGCGGGCACGCACCAGCGCCAGGTCGCGGGCGTGGTAGCGCAGGCCTTCCTGCTGTTTATAAGAGCCGTCGTGTTCTTCGTCGATGATGATCAGGCCAGGGTTCTTCATCGGTGTGAACAGCGCCGAACGGGTGCCGATGATGATATCGGCCTCGCCGTCACGGGCGGCGAGCCAGGCTTCCAGGCGTTCGCGGTCGTTGACCGCCGAATGCACCAGGGCGATCCGGGCGTTGAAGCGCTGTTCGAAGCGCGCCAGGGTTTGCGGGCCGAGGTTGATTTCCGGAATCAGTACCAGGGCCTGCTTGCCGGCCTCCAGGGTCTGGCGGATCAGTTGCAGGTAGACCTCGGTCTTGCCGCTGCCGGTGACGCCCGCCAGCAGGAAGGCGTGATAACTGTCGAAGCCTGCCCGGATCGCTTCGCAAGCGGCCCGTTGTTCGGCGTTGAGTGGCAGTTCCGGCTGTGCCAGCCAATGCTCATGGCGGGCACCAGGGGCGTGCCTGCGGATCTCCACCTGGACCAGATCCTTGGCCAGCAACAGATCGAGGCTGTCTTTGCTGAGCATCAGCTTGCTCAGCAATTGATGGGCTACACCGTGGGGATGCTGGGCCAGGGTTGCCAGGGCTTCGCGCTGGCGCGGCGCGCGGGCGATGCGCGGATCGTCCAGCGAGGCGCCGGGTGCGATCGACCAGAACCGTTCCTGGCGTGCCTCGGCCGGTTCGCCCTGGCGCAGCAGCACCGGCAGCGCCCAACTCAGGGTGTCGCCGAGGCTGTGCTGGTAATACTGAGAGGTCCACAGGCACAGCTTGAACAGCGCTGCGGGCAGCGGTGGCGTGGCATCGAGCAGGGCCAGGGCCGGCTTGAGCTTGTCGACCGGGACCTCGCTATGGTCGGTGACCTCCACTAGGATGCCGATCATTTCCCGTCGGCCGAACGGTACCCGCAGGCGCATGCCCGGTTGCAACTGGGCACGCGGGACCCCGGCCGGAGCGCGGTAGTCGAACAGGCGGCGCAGGGGCGAAGGCAGGGCGAGGCGCAGGATGGCGTCGGGCACGCGGGGGATCTCGATAGGCGGACAAGTTCGCAAGGCTGAGCACGACTCAATGTGGGAGCGCGCTTGCTCGCGATGGCTGCGGCACAGCCAGCATCACTGCAACTGACCCACCGCTATCGCGAGCAAGCTCGCTCCCACAGGGATTGTGCTTGAGGCCGGGAGCCTAGCAGACGGTTGGTACAAGTCATAGCTTGCGTGATTGATGTTGTCTGGTAGAATCCGCGGCCTAATTACGTGCGGTATTCAACAATAGTGTTGGGTGGCGGCACGCTAGCCTGAGGAAAACAGCATGAAAACCGATATCCATCCGGAATACCCAGTAATTGCCGTAACCTGCAGCTGCGGCAACAAGTTCGAAACGCGTTCGACCTACGGCAAAGCCCTGGCGATCGACGTTTGCAACGAATGCCACCCGTTCTACACCGGCAAGCAAAAGACTCTGGATACCGGCGGTCGTGTTCAGAAGTTCGCCGATCGTTTCGGTGCTTTCGGCAAAGTTGCTCCAAAAGCCTGAGGCTGATCATTTTGGATGGTCGTCTCGACCGCTCCAGACTGATGAAAAAGGCGTCCCTTGTGGGCGCCTTTTTTGTGTCTGCGATTTGGCTCGGTGGTGCCCAAGCGTCCTGTCCTTCGCCGGGCAACCTGCCCCAGGTGGCGGTGCAGCGCGTGGTGGATGGCGATACCTTGTACTTGGAGGATGGCCGCCGCGTCCGGATGATTGGGCTCAACAGTCCCGAGTTGGGCAAGCGAGGCCGCGCCGACGAACCGTTCGCCGTGGCGGCGCGTCAGCGACTCGAAGCCCTGGTAGCCGCCAGCGATGGACGGGTGGGCGTGTTGCCTGGCAAGGATGACCGGGATGATTACGGCCGTACGCTGGCCCATGTCTACAACGCCCAGGGCGAGAACCTGGAGGAGCGGTTGATTGCCGAGGGGCTGGGGTTTGTGGTGGCGGTCGCGCCGAACGTCGAGCTGGTCAGTTGCCAGCAAATGGCCGAACGTCATGCGCGGCAAGCCCGATTCGGTCTCTGGAAAAAATCGCCCGTCGTGCGAGCGGAGCAAATCAAAGCACCCGGTTTTGTGCTGACGAGCGGACGTGTCGAAAGCGTGCAGCGCAATCGCGGTGGCATCTGGATTGAATTACAGGGGGCGATTGTCTTGCACATTACGCCCAGTGTGCAGCGGCGCTTCGACGCCTCGGCCCTGGAGAAGCTAAAGGGCCGAAGAATCGAGGCCCGTGGCTGGGTCGTGGACCGCGCCCGACGTGGCGGCAACAAGGCCGGGCAGGCGCGATGGATGTTGCCGCTGACCGATCCTGCCATGTTGCAAACGGTCTTGTAAGAAAAAAATTGTAGACATTTTGTTGATGGATTGTATGCATATGACCCTTGTGTTTCGCGGCTCTTGGCCCAAAGTCGTAGGGTAGGGCGCTTGACAGCAGTGACTGGTCAGTCTTGTGGGGACTTTGCGAGGCGCGTATCCTCGGCGGTCCGTCTGTCCAACACAGTAAAAAGCGGAATGCCCACATGTCTGATCTGAAAACTGCCGCTCTCGAATATCACGCTAATCCTCGTCCAGGGAAGCTGAGTGTCGAGCTCACCAAGGCCACCGCTACTGCTCGCGACTTGTCGCTGGCCTACAGCCCCGGCGTAGCCGAACCAGTGCGCGAAATCGCTCGCGACCCTGAACTGGCCTACAAATACACCGGTAAAGGCAACCTGGTTGCAGTCATTTCCGATGGCACCGCGATTCTCGGCCTGGGTAACCTCGGCCCATTGGCTTCCAAGCCAGTCATGGAAGGCAAGGGCGTGCTGTTCAAGCGCTTCGCCGGTATCGACGTATTCGACATCGAAGTCGACTCCGAGAGCCCGCAAGCCTTCATCGACACCGTCAAGCGCATCTCCATCACCTTTGGCGGCATCAACCTGGAAGACATCAAGGCACCTGAGTGCTTCGAGATCGAGCGCGCCCTGATCGAACAGTGCGACATCCCGGTATTCCACGATGACCAGCACGGCACCGCGATCGTTACTGCGGCCGGCATGATCAACGCCCTGGAAATCGCCGGCAAGACCCTGCCGGAAGCCAAGATCGTCTGCCTCGGCGCCGGCGCTGCGGCCATCTCCTGCATGAAGTTGCTGGTGAGCATGGGCGCCAAGATCGAAAACATCTTCATGGTCGACCGCACCGGCGTGATCCACTCCGGCCGCGACGACCTGAACCAGTACAAGGCCGTGTTTGCCCACGCGACCGAGAAGCGCTCCCTGGCGGACGCGCTGGACGGTGCCGACGTATTCGTCGGCCTGTCGGGTCCGAACCTGCTGAGCGCGGAAAACCTGTTGCGCATGGCGCCGAACCCAATCGTGTTCGCATGCTCGAACCCGGACCCGGAGATCTCTCCGGAACTGGCTCACGCTACCCGCAACGACGTGATCATGGCCACCGGCCGTTCGGACTACCCGAACCAGGTCAACAACGTACTGGGCTTCCCGTTCATCTTCCGCGGTGCCCTGGACGTTCGCGCCAAGCGCATCAACGAAGAAATGAAAGTCGCGGCCGCCAACGCCCTGCGCGAACTGGCCAAGCTGCCGGTGCCTCAGGAAGTGTGCGATGCCTACGGCGGCATCAAGCTGGAATTCGGTCGTGAGTACATCATCCCGAAACCAATGGATGCTCGCCTGATTACCCTGATCTCCGACGCCGTGGCCAAGGCCGCCATCGAGACTGGCGTGGCTACCCTGCCGTATCCGAAGAACTACCCGCTCAAGAGCGTGGATGACGTGTTCAACGGCTAAGTCGTTGTAGCGCTTCAACGAAAGCCCCGGCTCCTGCGAGCCGGGGCTTTTTTGTGCCTGCGAATGGGTGTGAGCGCAGCAAATCCCCTGTGGGAGCGAGCTTGCTCGCGATAGCGGCGGACCAGCTTGCATCAATGTTGAATGCCAGACCGTCATCGCGAGCAAGCTCGCTCCCACAGGGGGGATGCAGGAGCAGACAAAAAAGCCCCGCACTTCTTTCGAAGGCGGGGCTTTTAAGATTGTCGCTGATCAGAACAGATCGATCGGCGCCGCTTCGTCTGCTGGCAACGGGCTGCCCGGTGCCACGCCGTTGCCCAGCTCGTTGACCGACGGTGGCGTGTCTTCGCTCTTGAACAGTTCGAAGTACGCACCCGGGGTGCCCGGCGTGGCGGCGCGGCCACTGACCGGGTCGACCCGCAGGCTGAGGATGCCTTCCGGCTCCGGCTGGGTGTGAGGCGGTTTGTCCTTGAGGGCGGCGCCCATGTAGCTCATCCAGATCGGCAGCGCCACGGTGCCACCGAACTCGCGGCGACCCAGGCTTTCGGGTTGGTCGAAACCGGTCCAGACAGTGGTCACGTAATCGGCGTTGTAGCCGGAGAACCAGGCGTCCTTGGATTCGTTGGTCGTACCGGTCTTGCCCGCCAGGTCAGTGCGACCCAAGGCCAGGGCGCGGCGGCCGGTGCCGAGCTTGATCACGTCCTGCAGCATGCTGTTGAGGATGTAGGTGGTACGGCCATCGACAATGCGTTCGGCGATGGCGGGCGCCTGCGGCAGGCCTGGGGCCGTGGTGGCTTGGCTCGGTGCCGCATTGACCGTGAACGTCTCGCTGGACGGTGCGGCGACGCCATCGCTGGCCTGCTCGCCCGAGGGCACGCGTGGCGGGTTGGCGACGAACAGTGTCTCGCCGTTGCGGCTTTCGATCTTGTCGATGATGTACGGGGTGATCTTGTACCCGCCGTTGGCGAACGTACTCCAGCCCGTGGCGATCTCCATTGGCGTCAAGGTCGCGGTACCCAGGGCCAGGGACAGGTTGCGTGGCAGGTCCTGCTTGTTGAAGCCGAACTTGCTGATGTAGTCGATGGTGCGGTCCACGCCCAGTGCCTGCAACAGGCGGATCGAGACCAGGTTGCGGGACTTGTACAGCGCCTCACGCAAGCGAATCGGGCCGAGGAACGTATTGGTGTCGTTCTTCGGTCGCCAGACCTTGTCCAGGTATTCATCGACGAACACGATCGGCGCATCGTTCACCAGGCTGGCGGCGGTGTAGCCGTTATCCAGGGCGGCGCTGTAGACGAATGGCTTGAAGCTCGAGCCCGGCTGGCGCTTGGCCTGCAACGCCCGGTTGTAGTTGCTTTGCTCGAAGGCGAAGCCACCCACCAACGAGCGGATGGCACCGTCCTGCGGGTCGAGGGACACCAGGGCGCCCTGGGCGGCCGGGATCTGGCTGAACTTGAGGGTGTTGTCCGCCTGGCGCTGGACACGGATCAAGTCTCCGACCTGGGCAACGTCCGACGATTGCCGTGGGTTGGCGCCCATGCTGTTGGTATTGAGGAACGGACGGGCCCATTTCATGGTGTCCCAGGCCACGTGCTCCTCCTGCTCGCCGTTACGGGTCAGCACCTTGATGCCGTCCTTGTCCACCGACGTGACAATCGCCGGTTCCAGGCTGCTGATGGTGCGCTGCTTGGTCAGCTCCAGGGCCCAGGCTTCCTTGGTCTTGCCCGGCAGGCGCGATTCAGGGCCACGGTAGCCATGGCGCTGGTCGTAGCTCATCAAGCCTTCGTGCAGCGCGGTGTTGGCCATTTCCTGCAAGTTGCTCGGCACCGTGGTAGTCACGCGGAAACCTTCGGTATAAGCATCGCTGCCATAGCGCCCGACCATCTCGGCCCGGGCCATCTCGGCGATATACGGGGCGTTCACTTCCGGGGTTGGCACGTGATAGCTGGCGTTCAGCGGCTCATTGATCGCGGCGGTGTAGTCGGGCTCGCTGATTTTGCCGAGCTTGTACATGCGCCCCAGGATCCAGTCGCGACGCTCCTTGCTGCGCGCCGGGTTGGCCAGTGGGTTGAAGCGCGACGGTGCCTTGGGCAGGCCGGCAATCATTGCCATCTGTGCCAGGCTCACATCGCGGATCGACTTGCCGTAATACACCTGCGCCGCCGCCTCGATGCCGTAGGCGCGGTTGCCCAGGTAAATCTTGTTCACGTACAGCTCAAGGATTTCATCCTTGGTCAGCTGGCGCTCGATTTGCAGGGCCAGGAGGATCTCGGTGGTCTTGCGCGAGAAGCTGCGCTCGCTGGTCAGGAAGAAGTTCTTGGCCACCTGCATGGTGATGGTGCTGCCGCCGGACTGGATGTGCCCGCTCTTGACCAACTGGCTGGCGGCACGCATCAGGCTGCCTGGGTCGACGCCGTAGTGATTGGCGAAGTTGTCGTCTTCAGCACTTAGTAACGCATTGATGAAATTGGGGGGAATGTCGGCGAAACGGATCGGCGTGCGGCGCATTTCGCCAAATTCGGCGATCAACTTGTTGTCGCTGCTGTACACCCGCAAAGGAATCTGCAACTGAATACTTCTCAGTGCCTCCACGGACGGTAATCCCGGACTAAGGTAAAGGAAGGCACCGCTCAGGCCCAAGAGCAGTCCGCAGAAAACGGCGACGATGGACCATCCGAAAAATTTCAGCAGACGAATCAAGGCTTTTGGATATCCAGGCAAAGAATGAAAAGGCGCCAGGTGCAGGGATGGACCCGTGCTTGCAACAAAGCGAAAAAAAACGCTGGGCATTATAAGCATTTTTTTTCGTCGGGAATGCCATCCCGACGTCTGTCGGACCGGCGTGATTGAACGCAATGCATATTAGAGAGTCCGTAACTCACGGATAGTCATAGGGAATTGGTAGTGCTACGACTCTTCAATAAAAAAGCCCATGCGCTTCTGGGGATCGACATCAGTTCGACGTCGGTGAAGCTGCTTGAGTTGAGCCGCCAGGGCGAGCGATACCGCGTCGAGTCCTACGCGGTCGAACCGTTGCCAGCCAACGCCGTGGTCGAGAAGAACATCGCCGAGCTCGAAGGGGTGGGCCAGGCATTGTCGCGCCTGCTGGCCAAGGCCAGGACGCCCTTGCGGAGCGTGGCGGTGGCCGTGGCGGGTTCGGCGGTGATCACCAAGACCATCGAGATGGACGCCGGGCTGTCCGACGATGAGATGGAAAACCAGCTCAAGATCGAGGCCGATCAATACATCCCCTATCCCCTGGATGAGGTGGCCATTGATTTCGAAGTGATGGGTGTTTCGCCGCGCAGTAACGAGCGCGTCGAAGTGTTGCTGGCGGCGTGCCGCAAGGAAAACGTCGAGGTCCGCGAGGCCGCGTTGGCGCTCGCCGGGCTGACGGCCCGGGTGGTCGATGTAGAGGCTTATGCGCTGGAACGTGCTTTCGGCCTGCTCGCCACGCAACTGGCTGCTTCCCAGGAACGGCTGACCGTGGCGGTCATCGACATCGGCGCCACCATGACCACCCTCAGCGTGCTGCACAACGGGCGCATCATCTATACCCGCGAGCAATTGTTCGGCGGTCGACAACTGACCGAGGAGATCCAGCGTCGCTATGGCCTGACGCCCGAGCAGGCCGGCCTGGCCAAGAAGCAGGGTGGGTTGCCGGACGATTATCCCAGTGAAGTGCTGCAGCCTTTTCGCGAGGCCCTGGTACAGCAGGTCTCGCGGTCCTTGCAGTTCTTCTTCGCCTCGGGCCAGTACAGTGCGGTGGACCACATTCTGCTGGCCGGAGGCACGGCTTCGGTCGCCGGCCTGGATCGGCTGATCGAGCAGCGCCTGGGCACGCCGACCCAGGTGGCAAACCCGTTTACCAATATGGCCCTGGGCAGCAAGGTCAATGCCGGGGCGCTGGCCAGTGATGCGCCAGCGCTGATGATTGCCTGCGGGCTGGCCCTCAGGAGTTTCGACTGATGGCGCGGATCAACCTGCTTCCCTGGCGCGAAGAGCTGCGCGAAGAACGGCGCAAACGCTTTTTGCTGGCCCTGGTGGGTGCGCTGGTCGGCGCGGTCGGCGTGGTCCTGGTCGCGGTCCGGTACATCGACAGCGCCATCGACCGCCAGGTCGCTCGCAATAGCCATCTTTCCGAGCAGATCGCCGTGCTGGACGAACGCATCAAACAGATCAGCGAATTGAAGGCTCGTCGCCAGCAATTGCTGGAGCGCATGCGCATCATCCAGGACTTGCAAGGTAACCGGCCGGTCAGTGGGCGCATCTTCGACCAGTTGGTGCGGACCTTGCCGGATGGGGTGTATTTCACTGAAGTGAAGATGGAAGACCGCACGCTTTCGATCAAAGGTGCCGCGGAATCGAACAACCGGGTCTCGGACCTGATGCGCAACCTGGACTCGTCGGACCTGTTCGACACGCCCAGCCTGACGGAGGTCAAGGCCACCACCGCCGGGCAGCTCGACCAGGCCAATGTCTTCCAGCTGACGGTTCGCCAGACCCGCCCGGCCGATGCGGGGGACGCCCAATGAAACCAGGGGAGTGGTTAGACGCACTGCGCAAGATCGATTTCAGTGACCTGGACACCAACAACATCGGCTCCTGGCCGGCGCCGATCAAATGGCTGGCCGGGGTCCTGCTGGTGGTGCTGGTGCTGGGGCTGGGCTATAACTTTGCCTTGAGTGACCTGGAGAACCAATTGCAGCAGGTGCGCGAGGAAGAAAACACCCTCAAGGCGCAGTTCGAGGGCAAGGCCCACATGGCCGCGAACCTGGAGCGCTACACCGAGCAGATGAAGCAGATGGAAACGTCTTTTGGTGTGCTGTTGCGGCAATTGCCCAGCGATACCGAAGTGCCGGGCCTGCTGGAGGACATTACTCGCACCGGCCTGGGCAGCGGCCTGGAGTTCGAGGAAATCAAGCTACTGCCGGAGGTCACCCAGCCGTTCTACATCGAGTTGCCGATCCAGATCACCGTCACCGGCGGCTACCACGACCTGGCGACGTTCGTCAGTGGGGTGGCGGGGCTGCCCCGGATTGTCACGCTGCACGATTTCGAGATCGCACCGATGGAGCCCGAGGCAGGCGCAAAACTGCGCATGAGCATCCAGGCCAAGACCTACCGGTACAACGAGCAAGAGGCGCAACCATGAGGCCGGTGTGTCGCATCTGCCTGCTGGCAGGCCTGGTCGCGCTGTCGGGCTGCGGTAACGACGATGGTTTCAGCGACCTGGACGCCTACATGAATGAAGTGCGCCTGCGGCCGCCCGGCAAGATCGAGCCAACGCCGACGTTCAGGCCTTACGAAACCTTTACCTACAGTGCCGCCAACCTGCGCAGCCCGTTTTCCCGGCAGGTCCGCGTGGACCAGGCCGAGCGCCAGCGGGGCACGCGCAACGTCCGGCCGGACCCGAACCGGGTCAAACAGTACCTGGAGGGCTTCAACATCGAGCAGTTTGAAATGGTCGGTACGATCTCCAACGTCAGTGGCTCCTTCGCGCTCCTGCGGGGCGCGGGCGGGGTGCATCGGCTCAAGGTCGGTGACTATCTGGGACGCAACGATGGGCGGATCGTCAACATCAGTGCCACCCAGGTCGATGTGGTCGAAATCGTTCCCGATGGCGAGGGTGCCTGGCTGGAGCGACCACGGACCATTCCTTTGAAAGAGCATTCATAGTGGAACTCGAACAATGAACAGGTTTTTTTCAGCCCTCGGTATTTCGCTATGGATAGCGTTGTTGTCGCCGATGGTTCATGGGGCCAGCCTGAAGACGTTGGATGTGGCGGCGTTGCCGGGGGACCGTGTCGAGTTGAAGCTCACCTTCGACGGGCCACCGCCGACACCCCGGGGCTACACCACCGAGCAACCGGCGAGGATTGCACTGGACCTGCCGGGCGTGACCAATCAGCTTTCCAGCAAACGCCGCGACCTGGGCGGGGGCAATGCACGCAGCGCTACCGTGGTCGAGGCTGGGGATCGTACCCGGTTGATCATCGGCCTTACCCAACTGGCGCCGTATGACACCCGGGTCGAAGGTAACAATCTGTTCGTGGTGGTTGGCAAGGGCGCCGTCTCGACGAGTACTGCCCCGAAGAGCTCCGCCCAGGCCCCGCGCCCGGCGGTTGTCAGCGCTGCACCTGCGAGGGCCAGTGCGCCAGTGGGCAAGGCGATTCGTGGCGTGGATTTCCAGCGCGGGACCCAGGGCGAAGGCAATGTGGTGATCGACCTGTCTGATCCGTCCATTGCCCCGGACATCCAGGAGCATGAAGGCAAGATCATCCTCAACTTCGCCAGGACCCAGTTGCCCGAGCCGCTGCGGGTGCGCCTGGACGTCAAGGACTTCGCCACCCCGGTGCAATTCGTCAATGCCAGCGCCGGCAGCGACCGGGCGACCATCAGCATCGAACCCAGCGGCACCTTCGACTACTCGACCTACCAGACCGACAACAAACTCACCGTCAGCGTCCGGCCCATGACCGTCGACGACCTGCAAAAACGTAACGCCGACCGCGCGGCCTACAGTGGCGAGAAGCTCTCGCTCAACTTCCAGGACATCGAGGTGCGTTCGGTCCTGCAACTGATTGCCGATTTTACCAACCTTAACCTCGTCGCCAGCGACACGGTGCAGGGTGGCATCACCCTGCGGTTGCAGAATGTGCCCTGGGACCAGGCGCTCGACCTGGTGCTCAAGACCAAGGGGTTGGACAAGCGCAAGGTCGGCAACGTGCTGTTGGTGGCTCCGGCCGACGAAATTGCCGCCCGTGAGCGCCAGGAACTGGAGTCGCAGAAGCAGATTGCCGACCTGGCGCCGCTGCGGCGTGAACTGTTGCAGGTCAACTATGCGAAGGCGACGGACATCGCCAAGCTGTTCCAGTCGGTGACCAGTGCCGAGGCGAAAGCCGATGAGCGCGGCTCGATCACGGTCGATGAACGCACCAACAACATCATTGCCTACCAGACCCAGGACCGCCTCGACGAACTGCGCCGGATCGTGGCGCAACTGGATATTCCGGTACGCCAGGTGATGATCGAGGCGCGGATTGTCGAGGCTAACGTCGACTACGACAAAAGCCTGGGCGTGCGCTGGGGCGGCTCGGTTCAAAACAAGGGCAACTGGAACTCCTCGGGGGTCACCACTGGCAATTCCACCACCGTTGGCACGCCGGGTAGTACCAGCACCAACCAGCCGTTTGTCGACCTGGGCGCCTCGGGCAATACCTCGGGCATCGGCATTGCCTTCATCACCGACAACGTCTTGCTGGACCTTGAGCTGACGGCCATGGAGAAAACCGGCAACGGGGAGATCGTCTCCCAGCCCAAGGTGGTGACGTCCGACAAGGAGACGGCAAAGATCCTCAAGGGCACGGAAATCCCTTATCAGGAAGCCAGCTCCAGCGGCGCTACGTCGGTGTCGTTCAAGGAGGCTTCGCTGTCGCTTGAGGTGACGCCGCAGATCACTCCAGACAACCGGATCATCATGGAGGTCAAGGTCACCAAGGATGAGCCGGACTACCTGAACAAGGTGAATGATGTACCGCCGATCAAGAAAAACGAGGTCAATGCCAAGGTCCTGGTCAATGATGGCGAGACCATTGTGATTGGCGGGGTTTTCTCAAATACTCAGAGCAAGGTTGTAGATAAGGTGCCATTTCTTGGCGATGTGCCGTATCTTGGCCGCCTTTTCCGGCGTGATGTGGTTTCGGAGAAAAAATCCGAGCTGCTGGTGTTCCTCACTCCGCGTATCATGAATAACCAGGCGATTGCTGTGAGTCGTTGATTCTGTGCGAAATTTGATTCTTGTTGGGCCGATGGGCGCTGGAAAAAGCACCATCGGCCGTTTGCTGGCCAAAGAGCTGCGCCTGCCGTTCAAAGATTCCGACAAGGAAATTGAATTGCGCACGGGCGCCAATATCCCATGGATTTTCGACAAGGAAGGCGAACCGGGCTTTCGTGATCGTGAGCAGGCGATGATTGCCGAGCTGTGCGAGTTCGATGGCGTGGTGCTTGCCACCGGTGGTGGCGCGGTGATGCGCGAAGCCAATCGTCGGGCGCTGCATGCCGGCGGACGAGTGGTCTATCTGCATGCGTCTGTCGAGCAGCAGGTCGGTCGCACCGCCCGGGATCGCAACCGCCCGCTGTTGCGCACCGCCGATCCGGCCAAGACCCTGCGCGACCTCCTGGCGCTGCGTGATCCGCTGTATCGGGAGATCGCCGACCTGGTGGTGGAAACCGACGAGCGGCCGCCGCGGATGGTGGTGCTGGATATTCTCGATCGCCTTCAGCAACTGCCTCCCCGTTAATGCGTTTGGCGAAATGCGCTATCCTCGACGTCCCGTCATGGCCCGCCTGGGGCGTGGCGGATGGCCATTAACTGGTGTCAGAACAAGCACCGTGGACTTTCGTTAATTGCAGGCAGGACGCCTGATTCCATCTTCTCTGTGGGGACACATGCAGACACTTAAGGTCGACCTGGGCGAGCGCAGCTACCCGATTCATATTGGCGAAGGCTTGCTGGACCAGCCCGAACTGCTGGCGCCGCATATCGCCGGGCGGCAAGTGGCGATCATTTCCAATGAAACCGTCGCACCCCTGTATCTGGAACGTCTGACCCGCAGCCTGTCGGCCTTCTCGGTCATTTCCGTGGTATTGCCCGACGGCGAAGCCTTCAAGAACTGGGAAACCCTGCAACTTGTTTTCGATGGCCTGCTGACCGCACGCCATGATCGCCGCACCACGGTGCTTGCCTTGGGTGGTGGTGTGATCGGCGACATGGCCGGTTTTGCAGCCGCTTGTTATCAGCGCGGCGTCGATTTCATCCAGATTCCCACCACACTGCTGTCCCAGGTCGATTCGTCGGTGGGCGGCAAGACCGGGATCAACCATCCGCTGGGCAAGAACATGGTCGGTGCTTTCTATCAGCCCAATGTGGTGCTGATCGATACCACCACCCTCAATACCTTGCCGGCCCGCGAACTGTCTGCGGGGCTGGCGGAAGTCATCAAGTACGGGCTGATCTGCGACGAGCCGTTCCTGGGCTGGCTCGAGGAGAACGTCGACCGCCTGCGTGCACTGGATCAAGCGGCCCTGACCTACGCCATCGAACGCTCCTGCACCGCCAAGGCTGCCGTGGTGGGTGCTGATGAGCGTGAGTCGGGGGTGCGTGCCACCCTCAACCTGGGTCACACCTTTGGCCATGCCATCGAAACCCACATGGGCTATGGTGTCTGGCTGCACGGTGAAGCGGTCGCGGCCGGTACGGTCATGGCCCTGGAGATGTCTGCGCGCCTGGGCTGGATCAGCGAACAGGAGCGTGATCGCGGTATTCGTCTGTTCCAGCGCGCCGGATTGCCGGTGGTTCCGCCCGAGGAAATGAGCGAGGCGGATTTTCTTGAACACATGGCAATCGACAAAAAAGTGATCGACGGTCGTCTGCGTCTGGTGCTGCTGCGCCACATGGGCGAAGCGGTGGTGACCGACGATTATCCGAAAGAAGTTCTACAGGCCACGCTGGGAGCGGACTACCGCGCCCTGGCTCAGCTTAAAGGTTAATAAGATCCGATGACTAGTTTGCATGCCGACGAGGCTTTCCTCGGCCATTTCCAATTGAGTCATGACCCTTTCGCACCGCGGGTCCCGGGCTTCAAGTTCTTCCCTGCCCAGCGCAAACCGGTACTGGGCCAGTTGCATCACCTGGCGCGCTACAGCCAGTTGCTGCTGGTGGTCACCGGTCCCCAGGGCAGCGGCAAGACTTTGTTGCGCCAGGCCCTGGTGGCCAGCACCAACAAGCAGTCCGTGCAAAGCGTGGTGGTGTCGGCCCGTGGCGCCGGCGATGCTGCTGGTGTATTGCGTCAGGTGGCCCAGGCGCTGAACGTCGCGCAGGCCGAAATCGGTGCAATTCTCGATCAGATCGTGCAGTTGGCACTGACCGGGCAGGAAGTCTATCTGCTGGTGGACGATGCCGAGCAACTCGACGAGTCGGCCCTCGAGGCCCTGCTGGCCCTGGCAGCCGGTGCGCCGGAGGGTCGCCCTCATGTGTTCCTGTTTGGTGAGTCGTCGCTGATCGCCGACCTGGACCAATTGAGCCTTGAGGAAGAGCGCTTCCACGTCATCGAGCTGGCGCCCTACACCGAGGAAGAAACGCGTGAATACCTGGCCCAGCGTCTTGAGGGTGCGGGCCGGGGTATCGAACTTTTTACCGCCGATCAGATCTCTGAGATTCACGAAAGCGCCGACGGTTGGCCTGGCAACATCAACCAGGTCGCTCGCGATGCTCTGATCGAAGTCATGATTGCCAGCCGCTCAGCGGTGAAGCGTCCAAGTATGGGGTTCAACATGCCGAAGAAACACGTATTGGCAATTTCCGCCGTCGTCGTGGTCGCGGTTGCCGCCGCCTGGCTGATGCCGGGTCGTACCAAGGCACCCGCCACGGGTGCCCCTGCCAACGAACAGGCG
Organism: Pseudomonas sp. St316; assembly: GCF_018325905.1. Classification (NCBI taxonomy): domain Bacteria; kingdom Pseudomonadati; phylum Pseudomonadota; class Gammaproteobacteria; order Pseudomonadales; family Pseudomonadaceae; genus Pseudomonas; species Pseudomonas sp. St316. The sequence goes on from NZ_AP021901.1 coordinate 588,995, forward strand.
CAACTGCCTCTCGGCCAAGGGACGCCGCAACCCAACGGTGGTGCGCCGGCAGTGGAATTCGCCGGCAACACCCAGCCGATGCCACTGCCGTTGGTCGGCCAGTCGCAACCGGTCATGCGTGGCCCGCTGGCTGAAGCGGCCGGCGGCATCACCGAAGGCGACGATGGCGCAGCGCCACCGATCGACGACAGCAGCGACGTGCCGCCGACCGTGACCACCACCGCGCCGCCTGTGGGCGTGCCAGCCGGTCCTGCTCCGACGCCTGGTCCGGCCGCCAAACCGACCCCGGCGCCCACCCAGGTGGCCACCGCCAAGCCTGCCCCGGTTCCGGCGCCTGCCGCCAAACCCGCGGCGCCAGCACCCGCAGCCAAGCCTGCTGCTGCCCCGGCCAAGGCCACGGGCGGTAGCTGGTACGCCGGCCAGGCACCGGGCAACTACGTGGTGCAGATCCTCGGTACCAGTTCCGAAGCCGCGGCGCAGAACTTCGTCAAGGAACAGGGCGGCGAGTACCGCTATTTCAAGAAAGTGCTCAACGGCAAGCCGTTGTATGTCATCACCTACGGCAGCTTTGCCAACCGTGATGCAGCCGTTTCCGCCATCAAGGCCTTGCCAGCGAAGGTTCAGGCTGGTAAACCTTGGCCTCGCACTGTCGCCAGCGTCCAACAGGAACTGGCAGCAACTCGCTGAAGATTCGGCGGCCTTACCCAGGCCGCCTCTCCCGGCAACCTCAAAATTTCCGCAAGGGCGGGCGACCTTTCAGGCCGCACGCCTTGTGGTGTCTGCGTCACAGTAGCGTTTGAGTCGTAGCGGTCGAACCCAAAAAAGTTTTGACTAGCACAGCATATAGCTTTAAACCTTTCACAAATGCGACATGGATTTGCGACAGTTCGTCGTCAAATTTGTGGGCCTCTGTGTCGGTGTGTACAATGACCTCCCTTTTGCCCCCGCAAAGCTGGCGTACGTTCGGCGCGGCATGCAACTGGTTGAATTGAAAAGAAATTTGCCTCGATAAGGGGCAGCCTGGTGAGAAAGTGTCTATGAAAGCAGGTCTGTACCAACCAGATGAATTCAAGGATAACTGTGGTTTCGGCCTGATAGCCCATATGCAGGGCGAGCCCAGCCATACCCTTTTGCAAACGGCCATTGAGGCCCTGACCTGCATGACCCACCGTGGTGGGATCAACGCCGACGGCAAGACCGGCGACGGTTGTGGCTTGCTGATTCAAAAACCCGACGAGTTCCTGCGTGCCGTAGCCCAGGAAACGTTTGGCGTGACCCTGCCCAAGCAATACGCCGTGGGCATGGTGTTCTTCAACCAGGACCCGGTGAAGGCCGAGGCCGCTCGCGAGAACATGAACCGCGAGATCCTGGCCGCCGGCCTGCAACTGGTCGGCTGGCGCAAAGTGCCGATCGACACCAGTGTCCTCGGCCGCCTGGCGCTTGAGCGCCTGCCGCAGATCGAGCAGGTGTTCATCACAGGCGAAGGCCTGAGCGACCAGGACATGTCGATCAAGCTGTTCAGCTCCCGTCGTCGCTCGTCCGTGGCCAATGCCGCCGACACCGATCACTACATCTGCAGCTTTTCCCACAAGACCATTATCTACAAAGGCCTGATGATGCCGGCGGACCTCACCGCCTTCTATCCGGACCTGAGCGACGAGCGCCTGAAAACCGCGATCTGCGTGTTCCACCAGCGCTTCTCCACCAACACCCTGCCGAAATGGCCGCTGGCCCAGCCATTCCGCTTCCTCGCCCACAACGGCGAGATCAACACCATCACCGGCAACCGCAACTGGGCCGTGGCCCGTCGCACCAAGTTCGCCAACGACCTGATGCCGGATCTCGAAGAACTCGGCCCACTGGTCAACCGCGTGGGCTCGGACTCCTCGAGCATGGACAACATGCTGGAACTGATGGTGACCGGTGGTATCGACCTGTTCCGCGGCGTGCGCATGCTGGTGCCGCCGGCCTGGCAGAACGTCGAGACCATGGACCCGGACCTGCGCGCCTTCTACGAATACAACTCCATGCACATGGAACCGTGGGACGGCCCAGCCGGTATCGTCATGACCGACGGTCGCTACGCCGTGTGCCTGCTGGACCGTAACGGTCTGCGTCCGGCGCGTTGGGTCACCACCACCAACGGGTTCATCACCCTGGCGTCGGAAATCGGCGTCTGGAACTACAAGCCCGAAGACGTCATTGCCAAGGGGCGCGTAGGCCCGGGCCAGATCTTTGCCGTGGACACCGAAACCGGCCAGATCCTCGACACCGATGCGATCGACAACCGCCTCAAGTCCCGTCATCCATACAAGCAATGGCTGCGCAAGAATGCCCTGCGCATCCAGGCGACCATGGAAGACAACGACCATGGTTCGGCGTTCTACGACGTCGACCAGCTCAAGCAGTACATGAAGATGTACCAGGTGACGTTCGAAGAGCGTGACCAGGTGCTGCGTCCGCTGGGCGAGCAGGGCTACGAAGCGGTCGGCTCCATGGGTGACGACACGCCGATGGCCGTGCTGTCGCAGCGCGTGCGTACGCCGTACGACTATTTCCGCCAGCAGTTCGCCCAGGTGACCAACCCACCGATCGACCCGCTGCGCGAAGCGATCGTGATGTCGCTGGAAATCTGCCTCGGTGCCGAGCGCAACATTTTCCAGGAGTCGCCAGAACACGCCTCGCGGGTGATCCTCAGCTCGCCGGTCATTTCCCCGGCCAAGTGGCGCTCGTTGACCAACCTCGACCGCCCGGGCTTTGCGCGCCAGGTCATCGACCTGAACTACGACGAAAGCGTCGGCCTGGAAGCGGCGATCCGCAACGTCGCCGATCAGGCTGAAGAAGCCGCGCGCGCCGGTCGTACCCAGATCGTGCTCAGCGACCGTCATATCGCGCCAGGCAAGCTGCCGATCCACGCCTCGCTGGCCACCGGCGCGGTGCACCATCGCCTGACTGAAAAAGGCCTGCGCTGCGACTCCAACATCCTGGTGGAAACCGCCACCGCCCGCGATCCGCATCACTTCGCGGTGCTGATCGGTTTCGGTGCCTCGGCGGTGTATCCGTTCCTGGCCTATGAAGTGCTGGGCGACCTGATCCGCACCGGTGAAGTGCTGGGCGACCTCTATGAGGTGTTCAAGAACTACCGCAAGGGCATCACCAAGGGTTTGCTCAAGATCCTGTCGAAGATGGGTATCTCGACCATCGCCTCGTACCGTGGCGCGCAACTGTTCGAGGCCATCGGCCTGTCGGAAGAAGTCTGCGAGCTGAGCTTCCGTGGCGTGCCGAGCCGCATCAAAGGTGCGCGTTTCGTCGACATCGAAGCCGAACAGAAAGCCCTGGCTGCCGAAGCCTGGAGCCCGCGCAAGCCGATCCAGCAGGGCGGTTTGCTGAAGTTCGTCCATGGCGGCGAGTACCACGCCTACAACCCGGACGTGGTCAGCACCTTGCAAGCCGCCGTGCAACAGGGCGACTACAGCAAGTTCAAGGAATACACCTCGCTGGTGGACAACCGTCCGGTGTCGATGATTCGCGACCTGCTCAAGGTCAAGACCCTCGACACGCCGTTGGACATCAGTGAAATAGAGCCGCTGGAATCGGTGCTCAAGCGCTTCGATTCGGCCGGTATTTCCCTGGGCGCCTTGTCCCCGGAAGCCCACGAAGCCCTGGCCGAAGCCATGAACCGCCTCGGTGCGCGTTCCAACTCCGGCGAAGGCGGCGAAGACCCGGCGCGCTACGGCACCATCAAGAGTTCGAAAATCAAGCAGGTGGCGACCGGCCGCTTCGGTGTGACGCCGGAATACCTGGTCAACGCTGAAGTGCTGCAGATCAAGGTGGCCCAGGGCGCCAAGCCCGGCGAAGGCGGCCAGTTGCCCGGCGGCAAGGTCAACGGCCTGATCGCCAAGCTGCGCTACGCGGTCCCTGGCGTGACCCTGATCTCGCCGCCGCCGCACCACGACATCTACTCGATCGAAGACTTGTCGCAACTGATCTTCGACCTCAAGCAGGTGAACCCCAAGGCGCTGGTCTCGGTGAAACTGGTGGCGGAAGCGGGTGTTGGCACCATCGCGGCCGGCGTGGCCAAGGCGTATGCCGACCTGATCACCATTTCCGGCTACGACGGTGGCACCGGTGCCTCGCCGCTGACCTCGATCAAGTACGCTGGTGCGCCGTGGGAACTGGGCCTGGCTGAAACCCACCAGACCCTGCGCGGCAACGATTTGCGCGGCAAGGTCCGGGTGCAGACCGACGGTGGCCTGAAGACCGGCCTGGACGTGATCAAGGCCGCCATCCTCGGCGCCGAGAGCTTCGGCTTCGGCACCGCGCCGATGATCGCCCTGGGCTGCAAATACCTGCGCATCTGCCACCTGAACAACTGCGCCACCGGCGTGGCGACCCAGAACGACAAGCTGCGCAAGGACCACTACATCGGTACCGTCGACATGGTGGTGAATTTCTTCACCTACGTGGCCGAAGAGACCCGTGAGTGGCTGGCGAAGCTGGGCGTGCGTTCGCTCGAAGAGCTGATCGGCCGTACCGACTTGCTGGAAGTGCTCGAAGGCCAGACCGCCAAGCAGCATCACCTGGACCTGACCCCGTTGCTGGGCAGTGATTACATTCCGGCAGATAAGCCACAATTCTGCCAGGTCGAGCGCAACCCGCCATTCGACAAGGGTGAACTGGCCGAGAAGATGGTCGACATGGCCGCTGCGGCGATCAACGACCTGAGCGGTGCCGAGTTCAACCTGGATATCTGCAACTGCGACCGTTCCATCGGCGCACGGATCTCCGGCGAAATCGCGCGCAAGCACGGCAACCAGGGCATGGCCAAGGCGCCGGTCACCTTCCGCTTCAAGGGCACCGCAGGCCAGAGCTTCGGCGTCTGGAACGCCGGTGGCCTGAACATGTACCTGGAAGGTGATGCCAACGACTACGTGGGCAAGGGCATGACCGGCGGCAAGCTGGTCATCGTTCCGCCCAAGGGCAGCGTCTACAAGACCCAGGACAGTGCCATCATCGGCAACACCTGCCTCTACGGCGCCACAGGCGGCAAGCTGTTCGCCGCCGGCACCGCAGGCGAGCGTTTTGCCGTGCGTAACTCCGGGGCCCACACTGTGGTGGAAGGTACCGGCGATCACTGCTGCGAGTACATGACCGGTGGTTTTGTCTGCGTGCTGGGCAAGACCGGTTATAACTTCGGCTCTGGCATGACCGGCGGTTTCGCCTACGTGCTCGACCAGGACAACACCTTCGTTGACCGGGTCAACCACGAACTGGTGGAAATCCAGCGGATCAGCGGCGAGGCAATGGAAGCCTATCGCAGCCACCTGCAAAACGTGCTGAACGAGTACGTCGCGGAAACCGACAGCGAGTGGGGTCGTGAACTCGCCGAGAACCTCGATGACTACTTGCGCCGTTTCTGGCTGGTCAAGCCTAAGGCTGCCAACCTGAAATCGTTGCTTTCCAGCACTCGTGCCAACCCGCAGTGATATGCGCCTGAAGAGTTTGATGAGGTTTTAACAATGGCTGAACGTCTGAATAACGACTTCCAGTTCATCGATGTCGGGCGCAAGGATCCGAAGAAGAAACTGTTGCGTCAACGCAAGAAAGAGTTCGTGGAAATCTACGAGCCTTTCAAACCCCAGCAGTCGGCCGACCAGGCCCACCGCTGCCTGGGCTGCGGTAACCCGTATTGCGAATGGAAGTGCCCGGTGCACAACTTCATTCCCAACTGGCTGAAACTGGTGGCCGAGGGCAACATCCTCCAGGCCGCCGAGCTGTCCCACCAGACCAACACCCTGCCGGAAGTCTGCGGTCGGGTGTGCCCGCAGGATCGCCTGTGCGAGGGGGCGTGCACCCTCAACGACGGTTTTGGCGCGGTGACCATCGGTTCGGTGGAGAAGTACATCACCGACACCGCGTTCGCCATGGGCTGGCGTCCTGACATGTCCAAGGTCAAGCCGACCGGCAAACGCGTGGCGATCATCGGTGCCGGCCCGGCGGGCCTGGGCTGTGCCGATGTGCTGGTGCGTGGTGGCGTGACCCCGGTGGTGTTCGACAAGAACCCGGAAATCGGCGGTCTGCTGACCTTTGGCATTCCCGAGTTCAAGCTGGAAAAGACTGTGCTGAGCAATCGTCGCGAAGTCTTCACCGGCATGGGCATCGAGTTCCGCCTGAACACCGAGGTGGGCAAGGACGTGACCATGGAGCAACTGCTCGCCGAATACGATGCGGTCTTCATGGGCATGGGCACCTACACCTACATGAAGGGCGGCTTTGCCGGTGAGGACCTGCCGGGCGTCTACGACGCACTCGACTTCCTGATCGCTAACGTCAACCGCAACCTGGGCTTTGAAAAGTCGCCGGAAGATTTCGTCGACATGAAAGGCAAGAAGGTCGTGGTGCTCGGCGGTGGCGACACGGCGATGGACTGCAACCGCACGTCGATCCGCCAGGGCGCCAAGTCGGTGACCTGCGCCTACCGTCGTGACGAGGCGAACATGCCCGGCTCGCGCAAAGAGGTGAAGAACGCCAAGGAAGAAGGCGTGAAATTCCTCTACAACCGCCAGCCGATTGCCATTGTCGGTGAAGACAAGGTCGAAGGCGTGAAGGTGGTCGAGACCCGTCTCGGCGAACCCGACGCCCGCGGCCGCCGCAGCCCCGAGCCGATCCCCGGTTCCGAAGAAATCATCCCGGCCGACGCCGTGGTGATCGCCTTCGGCTTCCGTCCAAGCCCGGCGCCGTGGTTCGAACAGTTCGAGATCCAGACCGACAGCCAGGGCCGCGTCGTGGCACCTGAGCAAGGTCAGTACAAGCACCAGACCAGCAACCCGAAGATCTTCGCCGGTGGCGACATGGTCCGCGGTTCCGACCTGGTGGTAACGGCGATCTTCGAAGGCCGTAATGCGGCGGAAGGGATCCTGGATTACCTGGGGGTCTGATCAGGCAACACAAAAGCTGTGGGAGTGAGCTTTGTGGGAGCAAAGCTTGCTCGCGATCCATGCGCCTCGGTGCCCAAGAGACCGCGGTGTTTTCATCGGGGGCAAGCCTTGCTCCCACAAAACTGCTCCCACAGTAATTTTTGTGGTGGCGAAAATTGAGCCGCACCGCGACAAATTGCCCCGATAGATAAAAGGCACGGCTCTTGCCGTGCCTTTTGCCTCGCGCTCTGAGAAAATGCCCGCACTTTTTTTCCGGATGCCGACATGACTGCCCTGAAGAACGACCGTTTCCTTCGCGCCCTGCTCAAGCAACCCGTAGACGTCACCCCGGTGTGGATGATGCGCCAGGCCGGTCGCTACCTGCCGGAATACCGCGCCAGCCGTGCCAAGGCCGGTGACTTCATGAGCCTGTGCATGAACCCCCAGTTCGCCTGCGAAGTGACGATGCAGCCTCTGGATCGGTATCCGCAGCTGGACGCGGCCATCCTGTTCTCCGACATCCTGACCATTCCCGATGCCATGGGCCAAGGCCTGTACTTCGAGACCGGCGAAGGCCCGCGCTTCAAGAAAGTCATCAGCACCCTGGCCGACATCGAGGCCCTGCCGATTCCCGATCCGCAGAAAGACCTGGGCTACGTCATGGACGCGGTCAGCACCATTCGCCGTGAACTCAACGGTCGTGTGCCGCTGATCGGTTTCTCTGGCAGCCCTTGGACCCTGGCCACGTACATGGTCGAAGGCGGCTCGTCGAAGGACTTCCGCAAGACCAAGGCCATGCTCTACGACAACCCGCAGGCCATGCACCTGTTGCTGGACAAGCTGGCCCAGTCGGTCACGTCCTACCTCAACGGCCAGATCCTGGCCGGTGCGCAAGCGGTGCAGATCTTCGACACCTGGGGCGGCAACCTGTCGGCGGCGGCGTACCAGGAATTCTCCCTGGCCTACATGCGCAAGATCGTCAGCGGCCTGATCCGCGAGCACGAGGGTCGTAAAGTACCGGTGATCCTGTTCACCAAGAACGGCGGCCTGTGGCTGGAAAGCATCGCCGATGCCGGCGCCGACGCCCTGGGCCTGGACTGGACCTGCGACATTGGCAACGCTCGCGAGCGTGTCGGTCACAAGGTTGCCCTGCAGGGCAACATGGACCCGACCGTGCTTTACGCCAAGCCCGAAGCCATCCGCGCAGAAGTCGGGCGCATCCTGGCCAGCTACGGCAGCGGCAGCGGCCATGTGTTCAACCTCGGCCATGGCATCACCCCGGAAGTCGATCCGGAACACGCCGGTGCTTTCCTGCGCGCGGTGCATGAGTTGTCGGCGCCCTATCACCAGTAATCATGCCCAGCGTTACCCAGCCTGTCCGGCCTCGTGCCTGGACAGGCTTTTTTTTGCCCGGTTGTTTATTTGTTCAATATGAAATTTGTTAGTTGTTTTGTATGAAGTATCTGTTTGTGTTCGTTTGATAGCTATTTCTATTCGTAAGAAGTTTCTCGAACTATGTAATAGAAATAGCTTCAGAGATCATTCCTTCTGTTTTGAGAGATTTTTCCTACATAGGAAATACTCAACTTTCTATAAGGTTCGGCGCTTGTCAGGTTACGCGCTGAACGACCCGGCGCACCTTTCAAGATGGCGGTGATACGTCTTTCAATCTCGATGAGTAGTCTGGAATTTATATGAACAACAACTTCAAGAAGAACAGTGTGTTAACGGGGTGTGCTTCGTCGTTAGTTCTGTTGTCGGCGATGATGGCTTCCCAGAGTGTGTTTGCCCACGGTTTCGTCGAAGTGCCACCTTCCCGTGCGCTGCTGTGCCAGAAAGGTATCAACAAAAACTGCGGCGGCGCGCAATACGAGCCGCACAGCACCGGCGAGACCTTCAAGGGCTTCCCGAATGGGGCCGGTGGCGGGCCGCTGCAAGGCCCTATCGACGGCAAAATCGCCAGCGGCGGCAATCCCAACTTTTCTGCTCTTGATGCGCAATCGGCTTCGCGCTGGCACCCGAGCGAAATCAGGGACCGCAACGTCACCTTTCAATGGCAATACGTCGCGGCACACCGGACCAGCAAACACGAATACTTCATTACTCGCGAGGGTTGGAACCCGAACGAAGCGCTCAAGCGTGCCTCGTTCGACAGCACGCCGTTCTGTACGGTGGATGGCGGTCAACAGATTCCGGTAGGCGGTACCCCGCACAACTGCGTCATTCCTGACAGTAAATCGGGTCATCACGTCATCCTGGCCGTCTGGACCGTGGGCGACACGGATAACGCGTTCTACAACCCGGTGGATGTGAACATTCTCGCCGAAGCCGCATTGCCGGGCGGCTGGTTGCCGGTAGGCAGCATTACCCCATCGACCTCGTTGCTGGCGGGTGACAAGGTCAAGGCCCGGGCGTTCTCCGCCAGCGGCGAAAATGCTGAGTACAGCGTAGAAATCAGCATCGACAACGCTGAAGAAGGCAAGCCTGAGAACTGGTCGTTCAAACTGGCCGAAGCGATCAACAACGCCCACGCCCTGATTCGTGCCGGTATCCGTGACGACGACGGCAATATCACGCCGGTCAAGGGGACTAACAGGCTGTACGCCCAGAAAGAAAGCGATGTGACCGGTTATCAAGTGCAACTGGACATGCAAGAAGACGCCAGCGCCAGCATGGAAATTTCTTCCCTGCAGCCAGAGTACGTACTCGACAAAGGCCGGGGCAGCGTGACCTTCACTGCCCAGACGAACCGCAAGATGAACCTCGAGGCCACCCTGTTCGATGAAAAGAACAAGCAGGTCGGTGTCGTCAGCCAGACCTCGGGAGAAGGCAGCACCGGCCTGAGCCTGGACGTGCGCAGCGCCCCCGGCGCCCATACCCTGACGTTGGTGGGGACCACCGAAGACGGGCGCACCACTCGTCAGAAGACCCAGGAGGTCACCCTGACCGGCGAAGGCGCCGGCATCGAGTACGACTTCGTCTTCCCTGAAGGCATCAGCGACTACACCGCCGGCACGAAAGTGCTGCAGCCCAAGACTGACGAAGTCTTCGAGTGCAAGCCGTTCCCGGCGTCCGGCTACTGCAAGCAGTACAGCCCGACGGCGAACGCTTTTGAGCCGGGTCTCGGTGCGTCCTGGCAGAGCGCCTGGGACAAGCTGTAAGTCCTGACAGGCAGGCCCCAGGCGATCCGCGCGGATTGCCTGGGGCCTTCAGACGAGGGGCGCAATGATGCCTATCAACTATTCCACGCGACGGGTGCTGCTGCACTGGCTGTCGGCGGCCATCATCTTATGGGCGCTGGCATCCGGTTTTTATGTGGCGTTCAACCCGGTGTCGGCTTCGACCGAACATTGGATCGGCTCACTCAATGTGTCGCTGACCACGCTGTTCATTCCGTTTTTCGTGTGGCGGGCCTGGCTGTTTTTTTGTGAGCTGGAGCCCCGTGGGGCAGCGCTTTCATTGAACAAGAAGCTGGCCTTGGCGGTGCATACGCTGATTTACCTGACCATCGGCGTCGTGCTGGTGACAGGCGTGCTGATGATGAAAAGCGCCATCAGTGTCTTCGGCCTTGTTCGCTTCCCTCAACCATTGGCTGAGCCGGCGCTGATCGAACTGGCCAACACCCTCCATATCCTGTCTTGCGTGGTGCTTTCGATGTTGATTGCACTGCACCTGTGCGCGGTGCTCTGGCATGAGTTTTCCGGGCGCAGGGTGGTACGGCGAATGTCTTTCGCCAAGCCAGTGGGCGCGATGAGCCGGAGAGCGCAAAGGTGAGCTTGCCTGTCCTTGGCCGCCGTCTGCCGAAGCTGCTGCTGGTGCTCGTGCCGCTGCTGTATGGGGTATTGCTGGCCGGCCAAGAGTGGCGCTTTCACCAGGGATTGGGTCGTGATGTGCCGGTGCTGGCCGACCCGCCAGTGGTTCCGGCTCGTGACCTGCCCAACGTGCAAGCCGTGGCGACCGTGCTTGGCCTGGCGCCTGAAGGTGCCCAGGCGCCCAGCGCCGAATCGATTACGTTGCAGGCCAGTTTTGTCGCCGGCCAAGGCTTGTCGCGGGCATTGCTGGCGGACGCCGCCGGCCCGCGCATTTACCAGGTGGGTGAGCGCTTGCCCGGTGGCAGCGTGCTGCGTCGGGTCGAGGCCAGCCACGTGCTGTTGTGGCGCAACGGAAGGGAAGAGCGCCTATCCCTGCAACAGGACGTCAAGCCCTTGCTGCGCCGATTGAGCCCCGAAGACGGGCGCCATGCCACGGTTCATTCCTCGCAATACCTACGCCCGGTGGCCGGGCAATCAGAGTGATCGAATTCATGAACAGCTTTATCCGGGCCCGTGTAGCGCGCGTCCTGTTCGGCCTTGCGGTGGTTTGCCCATTGACGTTCCCCGGTTTGCTGCGAGCCGAGGAGGCCCAGTGGCAACTGGCGATGAACAACGCGGAACTGCGCGATGTGGTCGAGGAGTTCTCCGAGATCCTGGGCAAGACCGTGGTGCTCGATCCCCGGGTATCGGGGCGTATTACCGTCATGTCCCGCGAAGCACTGGACCGCGAAGGCGTACGTCGGTTGTTCTACTCGGTGCTCGATGCGCACAACTTTACGGTGATCGACGAAGGCGAGCGGATCCTGATCACCCCGGTCAGCGATGCCAAGACGCGTGCCGGTATCGCCGATGAACAAAGCGCCACACCGTCGCAATTCGTCACCCGGGTCCTCGACTTGCAATCGAGCATCGCTGCTGATGTTGCCGGGTTGGTCCGGCCCCTGGTGTCGGCCAATGGTTACGTCGGCCCTTCGGTATCGTCCAATGCCTTGGTGGTGACCGACACCGCTGCCAATGTCCAGCGCATCGCCGGGGTGGTACGGCAGTTGGATTCAGGGCGCAACCGCAATCATGTGGTGGTGCGGTTGCAGCACGCCTTGGCCGCGGACATAGCGCCGCTGATGGAAGCCTCCGGCGGCAAGCGCGAGGGGGAGACGGCGGGCGCGGTGATCGCCGATGCCCGCAGCAATCGGCTGGTGATCATCGGCGCCCCGGCGGTGCGCCAGCGCTTGATCGACCTGGCCCGGAGCCTGGATGTCCCGGCCGTTGCATCCCGGGACAACGCCCGGGTCATCCGCCTGCGCCATAGCGATGCCAAGCAATTGGCCGAGGTGCTGGAGGCGGTCGGGCAGGACAAGAAAACCACGCCGGCACTGGCCGGCCTGCGGGAAACGGCCAGCGCCAGCCCGTTCATGATCAAGGCCGATGAAAGCCAGAATGCCTTGGTGTTGATTGCCGAGCCGGCCCAGGTCCGCATCATCGAGAACATCGTCCGAGAGTTGGACCAGCCCCGGGCCCAGGTGCTCATTCACGCGGCCATCGTCGAGGTCACTGGGGATATCTCCGAAGCGCTGGGGGTGCAGTGGGGGCTGGAGAGTGGCAGCGCGACAGGGGCCATCAACTTTCCGGGAACCGACATCCCGATCATCGGGTTGGACCTCAACAAGCTGGATAAGAAGACTGAAGGCGTCTTCCTGCGGCTGGGCGGCGATCGCTTCAGTGCGCTGGTCTCGGCGTTGGCGAGCAATACCCATAGCAACCTGCTGTCCACCCCCAGCCTGCTGACCCTGGATAACCAGGAAGCGGAAATCATCGTGGGCCAGAACGTCCCGTTCAAGACCGGCTCCTACGCCACCAGCGGCAACGGTGCGGACAATCCGTTCACCACCGTGGAGCGCAAGGACGTCGGCATCAGCCTCAAGGTCAAGCCCTACATCAACGAAGGCTCGACCTTGCGCCTTGAAGTCGAGCAGGAAGTTTCGGACATCGCGCCGTCTGTTTCCGGTGTGGACTCCTCTGACCTGATCACCAACAAGCGGGCCTTGAAGAGCACGATCCTGGCGGACGATGGCGAGATCATCGTGATCGGCGGCCTGATCCGCGACAGTGTCCGAACCCAGCAAAGCGGTGTGCCGTTGCTGCGCAGTATTCCGTACCTGGGCGCGCTGTTTCGCTGGAACCGCGACACCCAGACCAAAAGCAACCTGATGGTATTCCTGCGTCCGACCATCGTACGCAGCAACGAAGACTTGGCCGAGGTCAGCCGCCAGCGCTACGACGCGCTCCGGGAGTTGAGCAAACCCGGTTCGCGAGCAAACAATTCGCTGCTGTTGCCCCGGGATGCCCGCCAGTTGTTCGATTCGTCCACGGATGCGTCGGTGGCCGATCCGCAACCGCGTTCGGGGGCCCTGTGACGGACCCGCAGGCCCCGTTGCCCTTTGGTTTCGCCAGACGTTTCGGTGTGCTGCTCGAAGGCGCCGGGCCGACCCTGACCCTGGTGATGCGCGGCGATACGCCCCTGACCGCCGTGGCGGAAGTGCGGCGACTGTGCGGGCGGGATTTGCCCATCCAGGTGCTGGAGCCGGCGCCGTTCGCCGCGCGCCTGGCCAGCGTCTATCGCCAGGGCCAGAGTGCCGCCGAGCAGGTGGCCCAGGGCCTGGACGAGGAACTGGACCTGCTCAGCCTGGCCGACCAAATGCCGCAGACCACCGACTTGTTGGAGCAACAAGGTGATGCGCCAATTATCCGGCTGATCAATGCCCTGCTCAGCGAGGCGGTCCGCGAACACGCCTCGGACGTGCACCTGGAAACGTTCGAGCAATACCTGTCGGTGCGCATGCGCATCGACGGTCAGTTGCAGGAAATGCTCCGTCCACGCCGGGAGTTGGCGAATCTGCTGGTGTCGCGGATCAAGGTCATGGCCCGTTTGGACATCGCCGAAAAACGCGTGCCCCAGGATGGACGAATGGCTTTGCGGCTGGCCGGGCACGAAGTCGATGTGCGGGTCTCCACACTGCCGTCGGCCCATGGCGAGCGTGTGGTGTTGCGTCTGCTCGACAAGCAGGCCGGGCGCCTGGACCTGCAGCGCCTGGGCCTGCCTGACGACACCCTGGCCGGGCTGCGCCAATTGCTCGGCAAACCCCATGGCATCGTGTTGGTCACCGGGCCCACGGGCTCGGGCAAAACCACCAGCCTGTACGCGGCGTTGAGCAGCATCAACGACCAGAGCCGCAACATTCTCACCGTCGAAGACCCCATCGAATATCACCTGCCGGGCATCGGCCAGATGCCGGTCAATCCGAAAGTCGACATGACCTTTGCCCGTGGCCTGCGGGCCATTTTGCGCCAGGACCCGGACGTGGTGATGGTCGGTGAAATTCGCGATCGCGAGACCGCCGAAATCGCCGTCCAGGCGTCCCTGACCGGGCACCTGGTGCTCTCGACCCTGCACACCAATACCGCCGTCGGCGCGGTCACGCGGCTGGTGGACATGGGCGTGGATGCGTATCTGCTGGCGTCGTCCCTGGCCGGCATCGTGGCCCAGCGCTTGTTGCGCACCTTGTGTCCGTCCTGCAAGACGCCCTATGTGGCCGACGCCGCCACGTGTCGACGCCTGGGGCTTGAAGCCAGCGCCGCGCCACGGCTGTTCAAGGCCCAAGGCTGTGATCAATGCCAGAAAGGTTATCGAGGGCGCATCGGCATTTACGAACTGGTGAATATCAGTGCCGCGTTGTCGCAGCTGATTCACGAGGGGGCCACCGAGCAGGCGTTGGCCTCTGAGGCGCGCAAGAGCTCCCGCAGTCTGTTCCAGGACGGGCGCCAGCGGGTTCTCGAAGGCCTGACCAGCGTCGATGAACTGCTGCGCATCACCCAGGAGGATTAGCGCCATGCCGACCTTCGACTACCGGGCCGAAGATGCCCAGGGCCGACGCTGCAAAGGCCGTGTGGAAGGCGACAGCCCCCGCCATGCCCGTCAGTTGTTGCGTGAGCGCGGCTTGCTGCCCAGTGAATTGCGTGAAGCCGGGGAGCCGCGAACCCTGGGGGGGTGGCCTGGCGGGGGACGTCTGAACCCGGCTGACCTGGCGTTGCTGACGTTGCAGCTGTCCACCCTGATCCAGGCTGGCCTGCCCCTTGAGGAAGCCCTGGGGGCCGTGGCGCAACAGAGTCAGAAGCGCCATGTCGTGCACCTGCTGTCGGCGGTGCGCAGTCGGGTGATGGAAGGTCATGCGTTGGCGACGGCACTGAGGGCATTTCCCCAGGCGTTTCCCGAGCTGTTCTGCGCCACCGTTGCCGCCGGCGAGCAATCCGGCCACTTGGGCCAGGTGCTGGAGCAACTGGCGTCCTACACCCAGGCGCGCCAGGCATCGCGCCAGCGCATTCAACTGGCGTTGGTGTACCCGCTGATCCTGATGTTCGCCTGCGTCGCGATCGTCGCGTTTCTGCTCGGCTACGTGGTGCCGGATGTGGTGAAGATTTTTATCGACAGTGGCCAGCCGTTGCCTTGGCTGACCCAGGCGTTGATCACGGTGAGCGACGGCTTGCGTCGCTACGGTCTGCTGCTGTTCGGGGCCCTGGCCGGGATGCTCGGGCTGTGGCGCTGGAGCCTGCGCCAACCGGTGTGGCGCCTGCGCTGGCATTGCTTGTTGCTCAGGCTGCCGTTGCTGGGCGAGGTGCTGCGGGCGATGGAAGCGGCCCGCTTCGCCAGCACCCTGGCGATCCTGAGCAAAAGCGCTGTGCCGCTGGTGGAGGCCTTGCACATCGCCGCCCAGGTGATCGGCAACCTGACCATTCGCGCGCGCATGGCCGACGTGGCTCGTTCGGTCCGCGAGGGCGGAACCCTGACCCGTGGCCTGGAACTGGGCGGGGATATCCCGCCGCTGATGTTGCACATGATCGCCAGCGGTGAACGAGCCGGCGAGCTCGACAGCATGTTGGCCCGCGCCGCCGAACAGCAGGAGGCCAGCCTCGCGGCGCGCATCGCGCTGGTGGTGAGCCTTTTCGAACCGGCCATGTTGGTGCTGATGGGCGGCGTCGTGCTGCTGATCGTCATGGCCATTCTGCTTCCTATCTTGAGCCTCAACCAATTGGTGAATTGACCCATGAAACTTCAAAGCAACCGACCGGCGCGTCCCCAGCGCGGCTTCACCCTGATCGAAATCATGGTGGTGGTGGTCATCATCGGCATCCTCGGTGCCGTCGTCGTGCCGCAGTTCATGAGCCGGCCGGACCAAGCCAAGGTCACGGCCGCGCGCACCGATATCCAGGCGATTGCCACGGCCCTGGAAATGTACCGTCTCGACAACGCTCATTACCCCTCGACCCAACAAGGCCTGGACGCGCTGAGCAAGCGTCCGGCCGGTACGCCCGTGGCAAAGAACTGGAACCCCCAGGGTTATCTGAAAAGCCTGCCGATCGATCCCTGGGGCACGCCCTACCAGTTCCTCAACCCCGGCCTCAAATCACTCGATGGCGGCTATGACCTGTACTCGCTGGGCGCCGATGGCGTGCCGGGTGGCGAGGGGTATGCCGCTGATATCGGCAATTGGGCCGAGTGAACATGGGCCGCCATTCTCGGGGGTTCACCTTGCTGGAACTGATGGTCGTCATTGTGTTGATCGGGGTCGTGATGGGCATGGTCAGTCTGGCTATCGGCCCGAGCCCGACGCGTGAGGCTCGGCAGCAAGCCCAGGACTTCGTTCGTGTGGTCCAGCAATTGCGCGAACGCGCGGTGCTGGATGGGCTGGAATACGGGGTGCGTGTACAGCCTCGCAGCTATCAGGCGTTGCGACTCGAGTCACAGGGCTGGACGGCGGTGTCGGCGGCGCATCGGCTGCCTGAAAGCCTGACACTTGGGTTGGAGCAGGACGGCCATGTCCTGGCGCTCGATGATGCCCTAGGCCCACCACAGTTGCTGATGCTCAGCAGTGACGAGATCAGTCCGTTCAGGTTGTTCATCAAAGTCGCTGGCCAGACGATTTCCCGGGTTGTGAGTGATGGCCTGGCGGAGCCGTTGATCGATGGCTGACGCTCGCAGGCTGGCCGCCGATTGCCAGGGGTTCACGCTGTTGGAAGTCATGGTCGCGCTGGCGATTTTCGCCACGTTGGCGGCGGCGGTGCTGTCGGCCAGCCAGTTCGTGCTCAAGCAAAGCGCCGGGCTCGAGGACCGTTTGTTCGGCGCCTGGCTAGCGGACAACCAACTCAGCGAGCTCCGTCTGCAAGCCGCTACGCCACTGGGCCAACAGCGTCTGGCCCGGCGCCTGGATCAGCGCGATTGGGTCTTGCAACAGCGTGTCGCCCCGGCCCGCGACCCACATCTGCTCCAGGTCGAGATCCAGGTCAGCCGGGCTGGCAGCCCAGCGGTCGTGCACTGCACCACCGGATGGATCCGCAACCGTCATGAATAGACAGTCGGGCTTTACCTTGTTGGAACTGGTGATTGCCATCGCCGTTTTTGCCTTGCTCGGCCTGGCCAGTTGGCGCCTGTTCGATGGCGTGGTGCGTACCCAGCAGGGCGCCGGCCAACATGAGCGCGAACTCAGGGCCTTGCAACGTGCGGTGGGGGTGATCGAACGGGATGTGTGGCAGGCCGTTGCCGGTTCCATCGTGCTCGCGTCAGGGCGCCTGCAATTGCAGCGTAGCCATTGGCCCAATCCACTGGACCAGCCGCGCAGCGAGCGGCAAACGGTGAGCTTTCGACTCGAGGGCGCGGCGTTGTGGCGCGACAGTCGCGGTGAAGGGCCGGTCATCGTGCAACAGCAGAAATTGCTCGAGGACGTACGTCACCTGAGCTGGCGTGTATTCGATGCGCAACGGGGCTGGCACGACGAAACCGTGCGCGGCAACGCGCCGCTGGCGTTGGAACTGGTGATGTCCACGGGGCGTTTCCAGCAGGTCCGTCGCGTGCTGCTGTTGCCTGGGTCGTTGCCGTGAACCGGCAACGAGGCGTGGCGCTGATCAGTGTGTTGTTGGTCCTGAGCCTGGCGCTGTTGCTCACCGCCGGCATGCTGCGCAGTCATCGCCTGTTGTTGCAGAGCAGCGCACAGCAGTTGCAGCACATCCAACTGCGTCAATTGGGGCTGGCCGCTGAAGCCTGGGCGCAGGCGGTGTTGGAAGGTAGCGCGATAACGTCGTCCGGGCCGGTAGACCTGAGCCAGGATTGGGCCCGGCGCAAACCTGTGTTCGAGATGGAGGACGCCGAGGTTCACCTCAATATCGAGGATCTGTCCGGGCGCCTGAACCTCAATGCGCTGCTGGCCCAGGGTCAAACCGATCAAGTCACTCTCGGTCGTTGGACGCGATTGTTGGCATTGCTGGATTTACCCGCGTTCTCATTGCCCCAGGTCGGCTCGGTGCAGGAGTTGAGTCAACTGCGCCTGTTGCCGGACATCGACGGCCAGGCGCTGCGGCGCCTGGAGCCTTGGGTGGTGTTGCTGCCCAGGGATGCCCTGCTCAATATCAATACCGCACCACTGCCAGTGTTGATGAGCCTGGACGGCATGGAGGAGGGGCCGGCCAAAGCGTTGATCAACCAGCGTCGCCACCAGCCATACGCCAGCGTGCAGGCCTTCACCAATGATCCGCTGTTGTCCGGGGTGGGCATTGGCAGCCATGGCCTGGGCGTCAGCAGCCGCTGGTTCCGAATCACCGTGAGCGTGGCCCGTGCCGGCAGCCGCCTGCGCCTGGCCTCGGACATCGAGCGCGACCCCGTTAGCGGACGCTGGACTGTGGGTCAGCGTCGTTTTTTACCTATCAGCCCCGCGAGCTCCCTTAGATGAAAACCTGGCTTTACCTGACGGCCGATGGCATGGATGCGCCTTGCGTCAACTGGCCGTGTTGCGTGTGGTCGCCCACGGGCGAACGACGCAGCCTGCCCCTGCATGAAGCCGCCCGCGAGTTGAATGGGCGGCTCGTCGACGTGCTGTTGCCGATGGAAATGTGCAGCTGGCTGCGCAGCGATCCGTGGCCTTCCCGACGCCAGCCGCGACCCCAGGCTCTCGCATTCGCCATCGAAGAACAGTTGAGTGAAAACCTGGAGACGTTGCACATCAGCGTCGGCGCGCGCGACCGTCAGCAGCGCTATCCACTGATGGTGACCGAGCGAGGCCGATTCCAGGCACTGCTGGCGCTGCTGGCCGCGCAAGGCATCGATGTACGTGCGATGTATGTCGACGCCGACCTGCTGCCCGATGACAGGACTTTTGCGGTGCGTTGGTTCGGTCGCTGGCTGTTGG
The DNA here is from genome assembly GCF_018325905.1 of Pseudomonas sp. St316. NCBI lineage: Bacteria > Pseudomonadati > Pseudomonadota > Gammaproteobacteria > Pseudomonadales > Pseudomonadaceae > Pseudomonas > Pseudomonas sp. St316. Next base: position 607,955 of record NZ_AP021901.1, read on the forward strand.
GCGGGGCATTGCCGGCGCGCGTGTCGCTGTCGGCCCAGGCCCTGGCCGTGCTCAAGCCTGACTTGCCCGAAGAGATTCACTGGCTGGACGAGGGGCGCGATCGCGAAGGTATCGATGAGTGGCTGCTCAGCGCTGGCGGACATCCCATCGACCTGATGCAAGGTGAGTTCCGTCGACGTCACCAGCCGCTGGCGTGGCGTGGCGTGGCGGTTGCCGCGTTGGGATTGCTATTGCTCACCTGGGCGTTCAGCGAGGGTCGCATACGATTTCTTGAAAGCGAAGCCCGTCATCTGTACGCCCAGGGCGAGCAGCGATTCAGGTCGCTGTATCCCGAGCAAACCCGGATCGTCGACCTGGCGGCGCAGTTCCAGGCGTTGCAGGGTCGCCGTGGGCAAAGCCAGGACACCCAGGTCGCGCGTCTGGTCCGTCTGACGGAGCAGGTCATTGGCGCGAGCAGCGTCGCAGTACAGCGCATCGATTTTCGGGAAGACGAGGGTTGGAAAATCCAGCTCACCGCCAACAGTTTCGTCGAGCTTGAGCAACTGCGCGAACGCGGGCAGCAAAACGGACTGCCCGTCTCCCTGGGTAGCGCCAGCAAACAGAACAACCGCGTGCAGGCCACCCTCACGCTGGAGAACAGTTGATGAACTTCGTTAGCTTGATTCAGGCCTGGGGGAGGGTGTCACGCCGTGAGCAACAATTGTTGCTGGGCCTCGTCGGACTGTTGCTGGTGGTCGTGGCCTACACCTTGATTTGGCAACCGACTCGGCAACGGCTGGAGGTTGCCGAGCGACAGTATCGCCAACAGGTTGAGCTGCACGCCCGAATCCAGCGCGCCGAACCCACTCGGGATCTGACCGCCGCGACACGGCCCTTGTCGGTGCGAGTCAACGACAGTGCGACCGCGGCGGGGTTGGACATTGCAGAGATGGAAGTCGATGGCGATTCGTTGCGGCTCGTCGTCAGTGGCGATGCCAATTCGTTGCTTCATTGGTTGGATCAACAAGAGCGGGAGGGCGCGGTGCTGCAATCGCTCACTCTGGAAGCTGAGAATGGTTTGCTGGGCGCGCGGGTGGTTTTGCTTCAATGACCGAACTCGGTGGCGCCTTGTAGGAACTGCCGAAGGCTGCGATCTTTTGATCTTGGTCTTTTACTCCAGATTCAGTTGTCTGGGACAAGATCGCAGCCTCGTTGCACTCGGCAGCTCCTACACCAGGTTTGGACAGAGACCTCGTTCGGCCTAAACCTGAACATTCCCCGGCAACAACGGTAACTTCGCCAGTTTCACCGCCACCAGCAACGCCACCACCAGCAACGTGCCGATGAACAGGCCGACACCGTTCCACCCGGCCAGGTGCCAGGCCACGCCGCCCGCCGTCCCTGCGACACTCGAACCGGCGTAGTAGCTGAACAGGTACAGCGATGATGCCTGGCCCTTGGCCTTGAGAGCGCGGCGGCCGATCCAACTGCTGGCGACCGAGTGGGCGCCGAAGAAACCGAAGGTGAACACCAGCATGCCCGGGATCACCAGCGTCAACGGCGTGGCCATGGTCAGTGCGAGGCCGGCCAGCATCAGCGCGATGGTTGCCCAGAGCATTTTGCGCCGACCGAGTCTGTCTGCCAGTGCACCGATTTGCGCCGAGCTGTAGATGCCCGACAGGTACACCACCGACAACAACCCGACGAAGGCCTGATCCAGATGATAAGGCTCGGCCAGCAAGCGGTAGCCGATGTAGTTGAACAGCGTCACGAACGCACCCATCAACACGAAGGCTTCGAGAAACAGCAACGGCAGGCCGGCATCGCGAAAGTGCATGGTGAAACCGTCCAGCAAGCTGCGCGGGTGCAGCGAGCGAGGGCGGAAGTTGCGTGACTCGGGCAGGATCCTCCAGAACACCGCCGCGGCGATCAGGGCCAGTCCGCCGATCACCAGCATCGCGGTGTGCCAGCTGACAAAGTCGATCAGAACCCCGGTAATCAGGCGCCCGCACATCCCGCCGATGGCGTTGCCGGCAATGTACAACCCCATCGCCAGGCCGATGTGCTTGGGGTGGATTTCTTCGCTCAAATAGGTCATCGCGACCGCAGCCAAGCCGCTCAGCGACAGCCCCACCAGGGCGCGTAGCAGCAGCACACCGTGCCAGGTCGGCATCATGGCACTGGCGATCGTGCACACCGAGGCCGCGAACAGCGCCGCGACCATCACTGGCTTGCGACCGATGCGGTCGGAAATCGGGCCGGTGATCAACAGGCCGATGGCGAGCAGGCCGGTCGCCACAGACAGGATCAGGCTGCTCTGTGCCGCGTTGATGGAAAACTCCTTGGACAGCAACGGCATCATCGGTTGCACGCAGTACAGCAAGGCGAAGGTCGCAAAGCCACCGCTGAACAGCGCCAGCACCGTGCGCATGAACAACGGCGTGCCTTTCTCGATGTAGATGTCCTTCAATTCGGCAGTGACATCATCCTGCACACGAGGTGGGATTTCATGGGCCAATGGAGCGACAGCAGTTTTCACGGTGGACCTCGAACAAGCACGGCCAGGCAGGCAATGAAAAAAGCATATAGCCAGCTAATGTTTCTATCCAATATATTGTTCGACCTGTTTAAGACGTTCTGCGACCTATTGGATTGCCCATGGAATTGCGTCACCTGCGTTACTTCATCGCTGTGGCCGAAGAGCTGCATTTTGGTCGCGCCGCCCTGGCGCTGGGCATTTCCCAGCCGCCTTTAAGCCAGCAGATCCAGGCGCTGGAGCAGGAAATCGGTGCGCGACTGTTCGAGCGCACCAATCGCCGGGTTGAACTGAGCGAAGCTGGGCGACTGTTCCTCGAAGAGGCGCGACGGGTGCTGGCCCAGGTCGATAAGGCGGCTGACGTGGCCCGCCGTGCCCAGTTGGGCGAGTTGGGCGAGTTGAAAATCGGCTTTACGTCCTCGGCGCCGTTCAACTCCACCATTCCCCAAGCGATCTTCACATTTCGCCAGCGCTTCCCGGCCGTGCATTTGAACCTGCGGGAAATGAGCAGCACCCAGGTGGCCGATGCCCTCATGGACGAGACGATCGAGGTGGGCATCATGCGGCCTTTGCCCCTGCCCGACTCCCTTCAGGAAATCGAACTCAGCCGCGAACCGCTGGTGGCCGTGCTCAGTTCCAAGCATCCCCTGGCCCAGGGCAGCGAAGCAGGGCTGTTCCTCTCGGCGCTGGCCCAGGAACCCTTCGTGTTTTTCCCCCGCAGCTACGGCAGCGGCCTCTACGCACAACTCCTGAGCCTGGCCCGCGATGCCGGCTTCAGTCCGCATTTCGCCCAGGAAGCCGGCGAGGCCATGACCATCATTGGCTTGGTCGCGGCGGGGCTGGGCGTCTCGGTATTGCCGGCGTCCTACCAGCGCATGCGGATTGATGGCGTGGTCTATCGACCGCTGCTCGACCCGGCGGCGGTGTCGGCAGTGTGGCTGGTACAGCGCAAGGATCAGCGTTCGCCGATGGCGAAGGCGTTTGTGGAGTTGTTGACCAAGGATACCGGGACTGTTTGAAGTGGTGGCCAATCAATCGAGGGCGACGTTATGTTGGCTTGAGCGGATGTATTGATCATCCTTCTGTGTGGTGGCGATAAAGGCAGTCAAACTCGCGATATAAAACAAGCCAGGCTCATTGCGAAATCCTGGCAGGAGCAAAACCCATGACCGAACAATTCACTCGCTGGGACTCTGCCGAGTACCTCAAGACCGAAGAGGACATGGCTAACTATCTGGATGCATGCATGGAAGAGGCAGGAGATGATCCTGCATTCATCGCAAAAGCCTTGGGAACCCTTGCACGCGCTCGCGGAATGACCCAGGTGGCCCGTGAAGCCGGGCTGTCCCGGGAAAATCTTTACCGCGCCTTGTCGGGGGAGGGAAATCCTGAGTTCGGCACTATTTTGAAAGTTGTCAAAGCATTGGGACTGAAACTGCATGCCAGCACCTGAACAGGTCAGCATGATGGATGACAGACCAGCCTGTTTGTGAAGGGCGCCGTAAGGCGCCCTTTCTCGTTATAGCCGCAGCATCGACTGATATACCCGGTGGGAGCAATCATCTACCGTTTTCTTCAGCCCTCCCAAACCGTCGCAGGCTTATTGACGTGATAGTCATAAAACCCTTGGAGGGTCCAGGTATCGCCCTTGCGTTCAAATGCCGCGCGCCACGCGCCCCTGCCACTTCCAGGTGACAGTTGCGCCATGTCGTACCAGTAATATTTGTTGATGCGTTTTGTCGTGGCTCTGCCGGCTCGAATGTCATCCATGATTTCTGTCATCTTGGCTCTGGCCGCTTCGGGAAAGTTGTCATATGACATCTGGGTTTCTGCCAGTGTGCTGAGGCTCACCGTAAATTTTTCTGTTGCGGTTGATGCTTCTGCCAGTACCGGCGCAGTGCTGGTGGTCGGTGACTTGCCAGGCACCTTTTTCGTCGGCAATTGGGTCACGACTTCGATATCAAAGGTGTCGTAGTTCGGGAGGTTTTTTGTGAAGTTTGTGATGTCCTCGCCGGTGACCAATAACGTCTTTCGCAGCGACGTGCCTTTGTTGGCGATGACATAGGGAATCTTGTTGTTGCGGATTTCCGTCAGCAGTCCAGGCTTGTGTCTTCTTTTCATTTCGTCCCTGAAGGCGCTGAGTTTTTTCTTTTTATATTCAAGAAAGTTTTCTGGGGTTGTTTTATAGGTTTCCCTGGCGGCTTCTGCTTCGGCCCCATCCCCTGAGTACACGTCGCCCAGATCGGCCCAGACACGCTTTTCCGCTGCTTCGCGCACATCATTAATGTCGTTCTGGATTTTGGTCATGGCCGCTTTCTTTTTTCCCTGGTCAGGGATGATGGTGATGAATAAGGCGCCGGTGAGGTTGTCGGGCAAGGAGGACATCATCATCCTGAAGTTGCCTTCGCTGTCGAAAAGCTCCTTCTTGAGTGGCAGGGTCATGTCGAATATTTTTACTTTTTGTGCGGCAGTAAGCTGGATCCCTCTGACCTGTGAATCGATGTCCCGGGTGCAGTAGTCGACGGCCTGCCAGACGTTGTATTTGTACAGCAGGCTTTCGTGGGGCTTTTTATGTTGCGCGAGACCTTGGAGTCCGTTGTTTATCTGGGTGATGCGTGAACGATAAGTGTCTATATCGCGCACGCCGATATCATTCATGCTCTCGTGCAGGATGCGCTCGGCCAACGCTTCTGGCATTGAATGGATGACCTTCGTTGCCGTATTCACCACGTCCCGGGAGGGCCAGTGATGGTCGACGAGCACGCCCTCTACCAACGCGTTATAGGTCTTTTGTTGCGGGGTTTCCGGGGGCCGTCTGAAGAGACTCAGCAGGGGGCCACCACCCAGTAGCCGTTGTGGTGCTTCGATGTGCCACCGGCCATTTTTCCAAGTCACTGGCAGTTGTTGAGTACGGTTGTTCGACGCATGGATGATCCGCTCGCCTGCTTGTATCGCGGTTTTACTGTAGCCACTCCCCAGCTTTAAATAGCCTTGTCCGCCCGCGTCCCTGAACAGGTTACGACCCTCGGGTATCAGCCCTTTGCCGTCAAAGCCTTTGAGCAGGTACGGCGCCAGTTCCGGGTCAGGCATGCGCGGCAGGGACGACAGTTCTGGGTGGTCCTGGCTTCGGCGTCGGGCTGCGCGGGCCATGATCAGGTCTTGCCCAGCCTCTGCCATGACCTCGCCCAACCCGTTGATGAAATCACCGGTCCACTGGCTGAAGGTGCCACCTTCGTCCTTTATTGCCGACACTGCGGCGCCTGCGACCATCACCGGCAGGATCGCGCGTCCCAATACCCCGCCCAGTCGGCCCCCGTAGAACATGGCCATAGCGCCCGTCAGCAACGTGACGCCATTGCGGCGCCCCGTCTGGGCCGCCGCGCTGTCGCGCTCGGTGTTGGTCACCGTCAGCACATCTACCGTTTTGAGCGCGTGGGTGAGCTGCGTTTCATGCAGCGCCTTGAGCAGGTCGCCTTTAACCACCGGGGACGCGACCTTCAACGCGAAATCATCCTGAACCCGATGTCTTATCCACGAGAAGGTGGGCTGCGTGACTTTCTTGATTTTCTCGTTGAGGGTCAGGTTTTCCGCTGCCGGCACCAGGCTGGCAAGCTGATCGGCTTGTTCCATCAACGGCAGTTGCGCAATCAGCCAGCGGGTCATGTCCAGCGTGGCGGTGAGTGCCGTGACCAGGGCCACTTCCAGCTCCCGGTCGCTTTGCGCGTGGATGTCCCTGTACATTTTTCCGTCCGGCGCGCCCGGTGTGTACAGCGTCAATGACGGCCGGCTGGAGAGTTTCCTGACGCCAAAGGCCAGCAGCTCTTTCAGCACACTGTCGCCCCACTGGATCTGACGCACCACCACCTCGTGCCCGTTGACCTTGCGGCGTTCCTCAGGCATCGCGCTGTCCAACGCCGCCAGCACCAGGTTCAGGCCGGTGTTGTCCTTATCGTGTGTAAAGTCCCCCGATATATGCGCGGCCCACGCCTGCGCCCGCATTTGTTTGGCTTTCAGAGCCATCCATTGTGCCTGACGCTCCCGGGCCGCAAGCTGCAGCGCGGGCGGGAGACGGGCACCCACATTCGCCCTTTCAATGATCTCTACGATCTGCGCAAAGCTTAGCGGCCCCTCTTCGGTGTGGTGGGAAGCGTTGCGTTCGTCCGGTGTCAGGTTGGACATTGCCCACTGCGTCATGGAACGGCAATCGTCGAATATCGCCTCCACGTTGCCTAGCGATACCCCGGACCCGAACGGTGACTCGCCCGTGGGCGCGTGCGAGTCGATGGTCTGCTTGCGAATACATAGGGATACCTGGTCAGGATCGACTGGGGCGTATTTGTCCTTGATGAACCCGGCGAGCAGCGTGCGGGTCCGGTCCTGGAGGGCGTCAGGGGACGCCAGCGTCACGGGATCTGGCGGGGGTGGGGTATCCGCCAGGGTTATCTGCAGGTCCTGCAGCGCGTTCCACCAGGCCACGCGGTCGCTGCCGATCACGTTCGGGTTGGCGTGCAGCCAGTCGTCCAGTTTTTTCTGGTACAGCCGTAGCGCGCGCTCGTCCATGGCGCCCGCCAGGTCCAGCCGGTCCTTGAGGTTCGCCGCGGTATCCAGCCTGGCGATCCAGGCGCTGATGTCCTCATCCTCTCCCAGCCCGTTCAGCAACGCGTCGCTCACGGCGGTTTTTTGCGCCGCTCGCAGATCCGTCACCAGGTAGGCAAGGAAGTCCCCGGCGATGGGGGCGATGGTCACGCCATACTGAACGTTATCGTCGGCCTCCAGGCTGGCCTTCAGCGCCGTCAGGTCCGCGTACACCTCCAGCGGCTTGCCCAAGCGGTACAACACCGCGCTTGCCGAGTCGGTATTGTCATGTCGGGTCAGTGCAACAGCGCCTGACACCGGCACGCTGAACCCCCATCCTTCGGGGGTGATCCTCAGGCTGTAGACCCCGGGCCGGTCACGCTCCGCCAGCCTGGCGCGAGACGTTGCGTCCGGTGCCGACAGCGCATGTTCCGTCAGCGCCTTGTGCAGCGGCAGGCTCAGGGTTCCATCGAGTTGGTGGAGATCGGCCTGTGCCTTGAGTTGCCTACCGAATTCATCGGCCAGCCATTGGCTGACGCTGCGGTCCTGGCTAGCGTCGGGCGGGGTGTCCCAGAAGTTGTCCAGCGCCCGCGTCAGCATTTGTTCATACGACGTCGGGGTGACGCTGATCAGTTGCTTGATTGCTTGCTTGGCGTCACGGTTATTCAGGGCTGCCGGCATATCCGTGACGCTGTTCCGATCGGTGACGATGTCGATATTGCCCAAATCGTCGAAGAACTCGTGGGCATTGATCTTTCCTGCCACCGCACACCAGAAGAGCGTGTCGAGGGGGACTGTTTGCGCCACCGTTCTAAACGCCGGCGCGTTGGCTGCGCGTTCAGTTGGGGGGACGGCTTCATCTTGCCGTCGGCACACGAGTATTTCTTTGACGGCCAGCGTGTTCACCAGGGTGGGGAAGGCTTGCCTGAACCCATCATCCAAGTGCCGCGCAGCCACTGTCGAGGCGCGCGGAACGGCATCGTTCAGGCGGATCATCTGCTGCTGCGAGGCATTGAGTTGGTGTATCAGCAGGGCGCTAGCGGTTGGTAAGGGGGTGTTCTCCAGCATGTTCTCTTCCTGAAAGTTTTTCGGAAGGAACAACCTATTGAAGACGTGCGAAGAGGGGGCGGTATATAGATACCGCATGGCGTGCTGCCAGGCGGTGTACCGAAGTTGTGGATACATGATCGATGGGGCCGCGAGCCTGTTGGCGATGGGCCTTGACGGGTCATGCTAACGCTCATGTTTTATCACGCAAAAATACCAGGATCGCCTCGCAGGTTGCCTGTGTTTTTTCTTCCAGTACCCAATGCCCAGTGTTGTGCAATATAAAAGAGTACGGTTGCGTAGTGATACATTTGACTTGCTCGGCCAAGGTATTTCCTCTCGAATGGTCCCCACCGATGGTGAGCACAGGCACCGTCAGTTTATTGTTGGCGAATGCTTGATTATCACTCACATCATGCTCTATCCAGGCTGAATAAAGCATGAAGGCCGCCTCCATGCGTCCAGGCCGGGAATGATCTTTCACCAAAGCCACACGCACCTCGTCCGGCATTGTGTCGTTGCCGGGAAATACAAAGTCGTCAAAAAACATGTCCAGGTAAGTTTGTTCCTGACCTTGGATCATGGTGAGAGCCGTCTTGCCAAAGAAGCGGAAATGCCACTTGCTCGCAAGGCGGGCTTGCGGGTCTCCGTTATAAGCCGTTTCCCACCCTGGGATGCCAGGAATGAATCCGTCCATCAGGATGATACGTTTGGTTTCATCGGGATAAAGTGCTCCGTAGGCATAGGCGATCATTAAACCCATGTCATGGCCGACAATATCAACCTGTTTGATGTTCAGGTGGATGACCAGTTCGTGCAGGTCATGCGCCATGCTTTTTTTGTCATAGCTGCTTTCTGAAATATCGGTTTCTCCAGCACCGCGATAATCAGGAACGATAGGCGTATAACCGGCACGCACCAATGGCCCCATCAATACTTCCCAATTGCGCCAGCTTCCCGGGAACCCATGCACCAGCAGCACCGGGTTTGCGCCATCACCGCTTGTGAGATAGTGCATGCGGATACCGTTCACGTACACGTAGGCCCGTGTGAATGATGCACCCCCTACAACAATGTTTTGTTCCACAGAAGGCGATGTGGCCTGGTGTCGAGAAGATAAGGCGGTGACGCCCGACCAGGCTATGGAATCCATCATTTTCTCGTCCATTTTGGGAACCGAATTAATTTCATGAGATACGCCGTGCAGCGCATAAGTAGCGCTGAACTGTTTGTCGAGCGTTAACTTGTAAGGTGTTCTTAAGGCGTTTAAAGCCTGTGGCTTTCCGAATGCCATCGATACTGTCGAAGTTGACAGTTCCGACAAGCGGCAATTGTTCCGATTGAGACCCGGCAGAGCAGCGGCAGGTGCAAAAGTAGGCCGGAACTTGCATCGGACTCCTGTTGACTGTAGGAAAAGTCGCATTTCTAGTTGCGATGTTTCCTATTCGCTCCAGATGCCCACGATGTTGGGATTGCGATTCACCAGCGTTGCAACGTTTTATTCATCATTCCGAATCATCTGGCTCAGTGCTCTTTCCCGGCAGAAAGGGGAGCAGACTGAAGCCCGTGAATAAGGCCTTGGAAATGCACTCAACTTTATACGCCTCATACACCAACGAAGTCTCCTGTGAGTATCTCCGTCATTTGGACGATTTGTACGTGGTGCAACAGCAACTCGATGGTGTTGACGAAAAAGTCATCACATTTATTAATCAACAAAAAGCATTCGTCGAAGCTCATCCCCCCATCGCTATTTACCGAGTGGCCACCGAGGGCAGCCAGACGCGTAACGGCGCAACGATCCAGCAAGTGTCATCGTCGTTGACGTTCACCTTGGATAATGGCTTGAAAGTACGAGCCGCGCAGAAAGGCGACGAGGTGGTATACGCCGATGGCAGCACAGCGCGGATCGTAACCGCCGCCGGGGCGGCCAACAGTAATATCGCCCTGGTCGGCAGCCGTTTGAGCAATGGCGACGAGATCATCAATACGCTTCAGAGACGTTTTCTGATCATCGTGCGTAAAGGCGTGCCGATGGCCGACGACTTTTTGCCCGCTCTCAAACTGGCGGATGTTCATTACTTGCACTCGAATGGGGTGAAGGAGGACATCCAATGAACGAGGGCTACTTCATCGGCTTGGGTGACAAGACCACTTGTGGTGGGAAAGTGCTAGAGGGCGATAGCAGGGGCAATCTGTTTGGCCTGCTGCAAGCCCGCGAAGGTGATCGTGTCTCGTGTGGACAGGATGGAAAAACCTATCAGATCAGGGGGGGCATTGCGCATATGGTCAGCCATGGCAGGCATCTGGCCGGCACGCTGGATAGCCAGAGTACCTGCCCCTGCAAGGCGCGACTGATCCCTTCGGTATTCTGGGCTACCTACAAATGAAGAGGCGCAGGTGATGACGGCAGCTCCAGCCAACATCAACGGTGCTGACCCACCGCAATCGCGAGCAAGCTCGCTCCCACAGGATTGGGTGGCGTACCCAGATATTGCGTACACCATAGATCCACTGTGGGAGCGAGCTTGCTCGCGATTGCGGTGGATCGGTGCACTCAGCCGTGCCGGGCTTATTGCACCTTCGCCAAATCCCCTTTCAACGCAACGCCCGCCATGATCGCGCCGGCGTGGCATTCGTAGGTAGTCGGGTCCTTGCGTTCGTTGCTCTTGTAGAAGCTGACGATGTTGGTGACGGCGTTGGCGCCGGCGTTCTTGGCCGCTTGGTGCAGGCTGATCAGGGCCGATTGCAGCACCCATTCGCAGGCGACTTCATCGGACTTGTTGAACGCGTTGGTTTTCTTGTTGGTCACGGCACCCGGGCTGACGACAGTGACGTTGCCGGCCGGTTTGTTGCCGGCCAGGTAGAACTTCACGCTGCCGTCGATCTTGCCGGTGCGGATGGCTTCGGCGACGACTTTGTCGAACGGTAGGAACAGCGCGGTATCGCGAGCCTGGCTGATGGCTGGCAGGGTGCTGAGCAACAGGGCGGCGGTTACGGCGATTTTCTTCAACGACATCATGGTCTCCTTGACGAGGGGTAACAGCAGTTTGAATTCGGTTCAGTGCCAGCGGCGGAAGATCAGCGAGGTGTTGACCCCACCAAAGGCGAAGTTGTTGTTCATCACGTATTCGTTGCTCATCGACCTGAACTCGTTGCGCAGGTAGTCGAGCTTGCCGCATTGGGGGTCAACCTCATCGAGGTTGAAGGTGTGCACGTAGAGGTCGCGGTTCATCATCTCGATGCTGAACCAGGATTCCAGCGCCCCGCAGGCACCCAGGGTGTGGCCGAGGAAGCTTTTCTGCGAACTGATGGGCATGTGTTCGCCGAACAGGCTGCTGGTGGCCAGGGTCTCGGCAATGTCGCCCTGTTCGGTGGCGGTGCCGTGGCCGTTGACGTAGCCGATGGCTGACGGTTCGAGGCCGGCATCTTCCAGGGCCAGTTCCATGGCCCGGCGCATGGTGAGCAGTTCGGGGCGGGTGGCGTGCTGGCCGTCGGCGTTGCTGCCAAAGCCGACGATCTCGGCATGGATCCGCGCGCCACGGGCCAGGGCGTGTTCCAGTTCTTCAAGCACGAGCATGCCGGCACCTTCACCGATCACCAAGCCGTCGCGGTCCTTGTCGTAGGGGCGCGGGCTGGTCTGTGGGGCATCGTTTTTCAGGCTGGTGGCGTAGAGCGCGTCGAAGACCATCGCTTCGGTCGGGCACAGTTCTTCGGCGCCACCGGCGAGCATCAATGGCAGGCGCCCGAACTTGATGGCCTCGTAGGCATAGCCGATGCCATGGCTGCCGCTGGTGCAGGCGCTGGAGGTGGGAATCAGGCGCCCGGTCAGCCCGAAGAAGATGCTGATGTTGGCCGCCGTGGTGTGGGGCATCATCCGCACGTAGGAGTTGGCATTCAGCCCTTCGGCCACGCTGTTGAGCAGCATGTTGCCAAACGCCTTGATCTCGTCGGTGCTGCCGGTGGACGAACCGCAGGACACGCCCATGCGCCCATCCTTGATCGACTCGTCGCCCAGCAGGCCGGCGTCGGCCAGGGCCTGTTCCGCCGACGCGACCGCCAGGCGCGAAACCCGGCCCATGCTGCGCAGTTGCTTGCGGGTCCAGCGGGCCGGTACCTGGAAGTCGTCGATGGGGCCGGCCAGGCGGGTGTTCAGTTCGGTGAAACGGTCCCACTCATCCATGCGCCGGATGCCGCTGCGGTTGGCGGCGAAGTTGGCGGCGATGGTCTCCCAGTCGCTGCCTATGGAGGTGATACCGGCCATGCCGGTGACGACGACGCGCTTCATCAGCACAAGCCTCCGTTGACGGCCAGGACTTGCCGGGTGATGTAGCCGGCCTCAAAGGACATCAGGAAGTTCACCGCACCCGCCACTTCTTCCGGGGTGCCCATGCGCTGGGCGGGGATCATTTTCATCAGTTCTTCCACGGGTACGTTTTCATCGAGCATGGCGGTGTCGATCAGGCCTGGCGCGACGCAATTGACGGTGATCTTGCGCTTGCCCAGCTCGATTGCCAACGCCTTGGCCGCGCCGATCAAACCGGCCTTCGAGGCGCTGTAGTTGACTTGGCCGCGATTGCCGATCAGCCCGGAAACCGAGGTGATGCAGACGATCCGCCCGGCGGCGCGACGACGGATCATCGGCATCATCACCGGGTGCAGCACGTTGTAGAAACCGTCGAGGTTGGTGCGCATCACCACATCCCAGTCGTCTTCGCTCAGGGCTGGGAAAGCACCGTCGCGGGTCAAGCCGGCATTGAGCACCACGCCGTAATAGGCGCCGTGGGTTTCGACGTCGGCTTCGAGAATGGCTTTGCAGGCGGCGCGGTCGGATACGTCGAATTGCAGCACACGCGCCTGGCGGCCCAGGGCCTGGATTTCTGCCTGGACGGCTTCGGCTTCGGCGCGGCCACTGCGGCAATGCAGCACGATGTCGTGCCCGGCCTGGGCCAGGCGCAGGGCGATGGCGCGGCCTATGCCACGGCTGGAGCCGGTGACCAGTACGGATTCAGTCATGACGGGTTTCCTGTTGCGGACGGTTCATGAAGGTAATGGGCGGCCTGGGGCGGACGGAATACGTTGAGCCGGGCCGTGGCGTGGATGCCGTGGGCGTGTATGTGGCATTCGAACACGCCCATGCCGTTGTCATCTTCCAGGGAACGCACGCCATGGATGGTCAGTTCGGTACCGACGGGAAAACAGTCGACGTTACATTCGAACTTGCGGGTGCCGAGTAAAAAGCCCAGTTCCACGGCATCGCCGCGCTGACGTGCATGGCAACCGGCAAACGCCGCCACGCTCTGGGCCATCAGCTCGATGCCGACCCAGGCCGGCAGCGCGCCGTCGTCGCGGTTGAACAAACCGCCAGGTTTGACGGTGGTGCAGGTATGGATCTGTTCGTCATCGAACGACAGGATCCGGTCGATGAGGATCATGTCGCCGGCATGGGGCAGCAGTTCGGCGAGCGGCCAGTCAATCATGGGGCGTCTCCGATAATCAGGCTGACGTTGTTGCCGCCGAAGGCAAATGAATTGCTCATCAGGCGGCGTGGGGTGGCCGGGTTCAGGCGGGTGCTGGCGGTGACCCAGTCCAGCGCTGGCAGGGCCGGATCGGCCTGGCCGTCCCAGACATGCGGCGGCAGGGCCTGGGCGCTGTTTTGCGTGCTCAGGGCCAGCCAGCAGAACGCCGCTTCCAGCGCCCCGGCCGCGCCGAGGGTATGGCCGGTCATGGGTTTGGTGGACGAGCAGGGCACGCCCGCCGGGAACAGCCCGGCCACCGCCTGGCTCTCCATGGCGTCGTTGTGCTGCGTGGCGGTGCCATGCAGGTTCAGGTAGTCGATCTGGCTGGCCTCGAGGCCAGCGCAGCGCAGGGCTTTTTCCATGGCCTGGCGGGCGCCGCGACCGCTGGGTTCGGGGGCGGAAATATGGTGGGCATCGGAACTGGCGCCGTCGCCGAGCAAGGCAATCGGTGTCCCGTCGCCTGGCGTCTTGCTCATGAGGAACAGCACGGCTGCTTCGCCAATGTTGATGCCGCTGCGGTTCACCGAAAACGGATTGCAGCGTTCGTTCGACACCGCTTCGAGTGCGGAAAAACCGTTGAGGGTCAGTTTGCACAGGCTGTCCACGCCACCGCACAGCACGGCATCGCACAGGCCCAGGTTCAGCAGGCGCCGGGCACTCATCAAGGCGCGGGCGCTGGAGGTGCAGGCCGTGGAAATCACATAGGACGGGCCGCTCAGGCCGAGCCAGTCGGAAAGAAAGTTGGCCGGCGCGCTGAGTTCCTGTTGCTGGTAGTCGTAGCCGTCGGGGAAGTGTTGCTCGCGCAGGTAATGGGCAATGCCCTGGCTGGCCTCATCGATTCCCGAAGTGCTGGTGCCCAACACGATGCCGATGCGGGCGCGACCGTAGGCCTGGATGGCCTGGTCGATCTCGGCGCGAATCTGCAGCCCGGCTTCCAGCAGCAGTTGATTGTTGCGGCTGCGATGCGCCAACAGGGTTGGGGGAATGGGGGCGAGTTCACCCGGCACCGCGGCAACCGGCAACGCACGTTCGGCGACCCAGCCGTCCTGGATACGCACGCCCGAGCAGTCGCCGGCAAACAGGTTGCGCGCGACGGCGTGCTTGTCGCGGCCCAGGGCACAGATCACCCCGAGGGCATTCAGATAGGCGGTCATGGGGCGTTCTCGGTCAACGGTGTGATGCGGTAGCGGGGGCCTTGGGTCAGGCTCATTTCAAAATCCAGCGGCTGCGTGTAGCGCACCTGCCAGCGACTCTCGAGGGTCCGTTGCGACGCCTGTTGCCGGGCGGCCGGGTAGTTGCCGGGCAGTTCGGCTTCAGGGGTCAGAGCGAACAACAGCGCGGCGAACAACTCCCGGGCCTCGGCATTGGGCGGCAGCAGACCGTCGGCTTGCCACTGGCCGGCGACCAGGCGCTGGCGGGCCACGGGAATGCCCAGCGGGTCCATCATCGACCAGCGGATGCCAGCGTCTTCGCGCTGGATCACCAACAACCAGTCCTGGCGTTGGCCGGCCAGGGTCCGCTCGATGTGCAGTTGCATCGGCAAGGCCAGGGTTGGCGTGCGCTCGGGCAGCGGCGCATGGCTGGCGCAGGCGCCGAGCAGCAACAGGCAGCCGATAAGCAGGGCACGAATCATCCGATGGCCCCTTCGACGGGCTTGCGAGCCACCACATTGACCAGGGTTTCCTCTCGCTCGCCAAACGGTTTGGCACGGCGCAGGCCAAAACGCTCCAGCAAGCCGAAGTCCTTGGCGCGGCTCCACCACAGGTAGGGGTAGGACACATTACGGGCTTCGAACTGGAAGCCTTGCCCGCGGATCATCTCCAGGTACTGCGCGGCACTTTTCTGCACGTGCATGGGATGACGGAACAGCCAGCGAATCACCCAGGTATCGATGTAGGCTTCGGTGGATTCGGCGAACATCAAGTAGCCGCCGGGCTTGAGTACGCGGTAGAACTCGGCGAGGGCCTTTTCCTGTTCCACCAGGTGATGGAACGTCTGGTGGCAGAACAGCAGGTCGACGCTGGCATCGGGTACTGCCAATGTCGCGCAGTCGCTGCCGATCAGTTCCACGGCCATGCCCTGGCGCGCGGCTTCCTCCCGACTCAAGTCCAGGCTGTGGGGGTCGGCGTCCACGCCGATCAGATGTTGCGGCGCGAAGACCTGGCGCAGGTACTGGAAGGACTTGCCCTGGCCGCAGCCAGCGTCCAGCAGCACCGGGTTGGCCGGCAGCGGGGTGCTGAACAGGCTGCGCAGGTCGTTGATCGCCACGCGCAACACATGGTGCTGCCAGGTGTGGCTGCGCAGGAACCAGAAGCCGAAACGGGTTTCTTCGACGTAGTTGTCGCTCAGGTAGCTCATGGTTGCTGACTCATGGTGCCGGGCTCGCACAGATTTCCGAGAGCATGCGCAGGCGCCGCTTGGGTTCGCTGACGAACGGGTTGCGCTGATCCCAGGCGTAGCCGGCCAGGATCGAGCTGATCATGCGACGAATGTCGTCCGAACCTTCGGTGTAGAAAATCACGTCCTGGAAGGTGCCGGCGTACCAGCCCTCGACGTAGCAGCGGAAGGTGTCGACGCCGCGCTTGAGGGGTTCGGCAAACTCGCTTTGCCAGTCCACGCTTTCACCTTGCAACTGACGGTGGAGTAAGGCGGCGGCCATGCTCGCCGAACGCATGGCGATGGTCACGCCAGAGGAGAACACCGGGTCGAGGAATTCCGCAGCGTTGCCCAACAGGGCAAAGCCAGGGCCGTGCAGGGTCTTGACGTTGGCCGAGTAGCCGCCGATGGTTCGCGCGGGGGTGTCCCACACCGCGTTGCGCAGCAGGCCGGCCAGGCTTGGGGTTTCGTCGATGAAACCGCGCAAGCAGGCATCGAGGTCGTCGGTGCGGCCAGCGAAGTGTTCCGCGGCGGCGACCACGCCCACCGAGCAACGCCCGCCGCTGAACGGAATGGTCCAGAACCACACGTCGCGTTTGCTTGGGTGGGTGGTGATCAGAATCTTTTCTCGATCGAAAGCCGGGGCGTCGATGCGATCCTCGATGTGCGTGAACACCGCCTGGCGCACCGGGAAATTCGACGGGGCTTCAAGATCCAGCAGGCGCGGCAGGACACGGCCATAGCCGCTGGCATCGAGCACGAAGTCGGCCTCGATGCCGTACTCGCTGCCGTCTTCGCGCTGCACGCCCAGTTGGGGCTTGGCGAGGCTGAAATCGGCCTTGGCAATCGCTTGGCCGTAGCGGATCTCCACGCCTTGCAGCGCGGCCTGGTCGGCCAGCAACTTGTCGAAATCGGCGCGTTGTACCTGGAAGGTCGTGGGCTTGCCATTGCTGAAGGTATCGCCGAAATCGAAGGCGCTGTAGCGCTCGCCCCAGGCAAACGCGGCGCCGTTCTTGCGCTGGAACCCGGCGGCATTCACCGCGTCGAGCATGCCGGCTTCTTCGACAAAATCCAGGCAATGGGACAACAGGCTCTCACCGATGGAGAACCGGGGGAAATGCTGGCGCTCGATGACCAGCACATCGTGGCCCTTGCGCTTGAGCAGCGCGGCGGCGATGGCGCCGGAAGGGCCTGCGCCGATGATGACGACCTGTCGACGTTCCATTTCAACTATTGGCACTGGAGCTCCTGGCCGGGACGGCAATCGAGGGAATACGGTGGAAACCGGTCACGGCCGGTAGCAATGTGGCGATCAGCCCCATCAGCATCAGCGTGAAATACAACGCGGGGCTGATGAGCTGTTGTTGCAAGAGCAGATTGAGGAAGACGATTTCACTCAAGCCGCGAATGTTCAGCAAGACACTCTCGCGCCAGCGACTGGCGCTGGCGAATGACGCCTCGGCCCAACCCAGGCCCAGCCAGTTGCCCAGCAGTTTGCTGGCAATGGGCAAGAGCAGCAACGCCGTCAATTGCAGCCAGTCGAGGCTGCCGATGGCGCTATGGACGTCGATCTGCACAATGCCGAACGTGAGGATCAGCGGGATCGCCAGGTACGTCTGCAAACCCTGCATCCAGGCGATATTGAGCGCCAGCCTCAAGGGCACTTTGAGCGCGGCCATGCACAGCAGATAACCAATGCCGACGATCAGCGCATTGAGCCGGTAGTGCTCGGCCACCACCAGCAGGGCAAAAAACACACCGCTGTACAGCAACGGCTGGCGCAGGCCAACCAGGCGCAACAGCAGCGGCACACAGGTGCCTGCCAACGGCAACAGCAGGCTGCCCAGGTGGAGGCTGCCCTGGGCCAGGCCGAACAGGGTCCAGCAGGCGAGGTCGATCAGGATCGCCGTTTGTACCAGTCGCCGGGTGGCGGCGGGTGGGTAATCGATGTGACGCAGGTACAGGTACAGCACCGGGATCGCAGTGAGCGCAAACAGCAGTCCCACCGCCAGGGAGCTGATCCAGGGCTGGGGCGGCAGCAGCCAGCACGCTGTCGCCAGGCCGCAGGCGAACGGAACGACGAAGCTTGGCAGGGCGATTTTCACGCTCTGGCGGTCCAGGCGCAGGTCGATCACGTCGCTGAGGATGTGCCCCAGCAACAGCGCGAACGCGAGGCTGTAAAGGTTCTTCAGCCACACCGGTGACACCAGTTGCGCGCCGCTGAGCTGCCAGCCCGGCTCGATCCAGAAATACATCAACAGCGGCAGGCCGAAGGTCGCCAGCAACAATTGGCTGACAATCGGGATCAACCCGAAGCGAGCGCCTAGGCGAGTGGCGACTGCGAACAGCCCCAGGGCCATGAGCCAGAACAACAGGATCATCATCGGGCGGGCTCCGCGACCGCAGCCGCGTGGGCTTGATGTCCGGCCCACGGCGCCAACATGAAGCTGAAGGCCAGCCCCAGGCTCACCGCCAGACCGAAGTTGCTCACCGCCGGTGTGCTGGACAGCGCCAGCAGGCCGAACGACAGCCAGGTAGTGACCGCCGCCAGCAACGTGCCCAGCAGGCTCACGGCGGCACCGCCGATCTGCTCGCGCATCAGGATCGCGTAGTCGACGCCGATGGCCGTCACCAGCAACAGGCCGAACAGGCTGAACAAGGTCAGTGGCTGCCCCAGCCAACCGAGGCTCGCCAGGCTGCACAGCGCGGCCAGCAACGGCAGTGCCACGATGCGCAAGGCGCCGCCGACGCCAAACGGCCAGATCAGCAGCACAATCAGCACGCAGGAGGCCAGTTTCAACTCGGCGGCGCTGACCTGCGTGGCGGCGAAGACCCGGTTCAGGTCGCCCAGGCGATCCACCAGTTGTACGCCCGGCAAATCCACCGCCTGCACCCGCAGCAATGCGGCATTGTTCAAGCCTTGGAGGCTGATCATGGCGGCCACGCCTTGCCCTGTCGGCCCGAGCCAGAGTGTGCGATAGGGCTCGGCCAAGGGTCCGGTCAACGCGACATCGATGTCTTGCACCGGCAAGGCTTGCAGTTGCGCCAGCTCCGCTTGCAGCGCGGCGACCGGCACACCCAGGTCCAGCAGCGGTTGCCAGAAGGCTGGCAAGCGGGCCAGGGCCTCACGCACCTTCTGCTGTTCGGCGGGCGGGCTGACCAGTTGATTCAGCGACAGGTAGCCCTGGAGTTTTTCCAGGCCGATCAACTGATCCAGCCGCTCGTTGAGGGCGGTCTGGCGCTCCAGCAGTTGGGACTGATCGTCGGCGCGGATCAGGAAGAACTGGCTGGTGGGCTGGAAGCCGGTGATGCGCGCGATGTCCCGGGCTTCGTCGGTGAGGTGCTGGGGCGTGCCGATCCACTGGCGAATGTCGTTTTTGGTGGTCAGGTGCCAGAGGCCACCTGCGCAAAAGCTCAGCAGCAACACCAGCAGCACTGGCGTGGGTACCCGCGCCAACAGCGCTTGGCGGGCCTGGAGCAGGCATTCGCACAACCGCAGCGGCCACTGGGCCGGACGCAAGTCGGCACCCTTGAGCAGTGCCGGCAGCAGGCAGACGGCGGTCAAGTAGGCGCCCACCAGCCCGGCGGCGGAAAAGATCGCGATCTGGGTCAGGGCCGGGAACGGTGTCCAGGCCAAGGCCAGGTAGCCGATGCAGGTGGTCGCCAGGCTCAGGCTCAGCCCCGGCAGGGTCAGGCGCAAGGCCGGCCAACTGCGCCATGGCTTGAGGCTCCAGCTCTTGGACAGGTAGTGCAATGGGTAGTCCACTGCGACGCCGATCAGGCTGGAACCCAGTACCAGGGTCATCACATGCATGCGCCCGAACAGGGCCACGCAGGCCACCGCGCCGAACAGCATGCCCACCAGCACCGGCATGAACGCCAGCCATACGCGCAGGCGTCGGAAGGCCAGCAACAGCAGCAGCAAGATGCCGACCGTCGCGCCACCGCCGACCCAGGTGATTTCTCGCGACGCTTGTTGCTGGCCGCTGGCGGCGTACAGCAGGCCGCTGGCCGCCAGCAGTTGACCTTGGGCCTGGCCCGCCTGGTCGCGACTGCGTTGCAGCAGTTCGGCCACTTGCAACGGCAGGTTCATGTCGAAGGCGTTGCCTTGGGCGCGGGCCCGCAGCATCACCCAGCTTTTACCGTCGGCATCGGCGACCAACGCACCGCTGCCCAGGTCGAACTTTATCGCGCCGCGTTGTGGCTGGCTGTTCTGGATGCGTCCGGTCAGGCCCAGCCAGTCGTCCTGGTTCGGCACCAGGCTGAAGCCGCTGAACGGGTCGAACAGGGCCTGCACCCGTTGCTGGATGAACGCCTGGGGCTGTTCGATCAATTGCTGCCGGTCCGCCGCCGAGAGCATCGCCAGCCGCCCGTTGAGCAATTGTGCGCGCAGCGCCGGCAAGTCGGCCTGCAACGTCCACTGGACCTTGTCGAACAGACCGCTGGCCTGCCATTGCTCGCCGAGGGTTTGCGCCAGGGCGATGGCTTGCTGGCGATCGGTGTGACCAACCAGCACCAGCATCTCGCGATTGAGCGGCTCCTGCATGCGTTGTTCGGCGATGAGTTCCAGGGCATCGGGCGACGTGCCCGGCACCAGCTCCATGAGATTGGCCGACAGCGGCGCGCCGTTGCGCCATTGCCAACCGGCGAGCGCGAGCACTGCCAGCAGCAGGATCAGGAACAGCCGGGGCAGCATCCGTTCACTCGGTAAAATCATGTTGCTCCGCTTCGCTCAAGGGTTGTGCGCTGTTGCTGTCCTGCATGCGCAGCACGGTACTGTCGCCTTGGGTTTCCAGCAATTCGATGCGCTGCACCAGTTCGCCACCGTCGATGTTGATCTGCTTGAAAACCTGTTTGAGCAGCACCGAGCGCGGGGTCAGGGTGAGCTTCCATTGTTGCGGCTCGCCCGACAGGCTCAGTTCGAAATCCCGTTGCAGGCCACTGCTGTCGCCCTGCAATACCGCCAGGAACAAGCGATTCTGCTCGGCGCCGGCGCTCTTGTTGGGCAGCATCTGCCAGGCGTTGCCATCCCGCCGGGCGATGCCCTGGGCGGTGATGCGGTAGTCCTGTTGCAGCGGGGTTTGCAGCAGCCACAGCAGCCCGTGGTTTTTCGCCAGCACGAAGCGCCCCTTGCTGGTGAGGGGCTGGGGCAGGGCCCGCAGGTGTTTTTCCTGGATGAACTGTCCGTGAATCACTTGCGGGCGGGCCAGTTGGTCGCTCAACTGTTGCAAGTCGAACGCCTGGGCCAGGGGTGCCAGGCAGCACAGCAATAGCCAGACTGACAGGCGCTTCATGGCAGTTTCCTTTCCACGGCTTCGACAAAGACCCGGGGCGAGGCCAGCAGCATTTCACGGTTGCTCATGTCCACGGCTACCTGTACGGAGCTGGCACGGGTCAGGCGTTCGCCGGTTACTGCGTCGCTGATCAGGTAATTGATCTTCAGTCGGTTTTCCCACTCCACCAGGCTGGCTCGCACGGTCAGGGCCTGGCCGAACACGGCGCTGCGCACGTAGCGCAGTTGCAGGTCGATGATCGGCCATGCGTGGCCGGATTCGAGCATGTCGTTGTAATTGTGGCCGATCAGGTCGAGCAAGGCGCAGCGGGCCACTTCCAGGTATTTGACGTAGTGGCCGTGCCAGACCACGTTCATCGAATCGACATCGAAAAATGGCACCACGATCTGCGTGTCGACGTGCAAAACACCTTGGTTACGCATGCAGCCTCCAGTGTTGGTCGGCGATACGTTGCAGGCACAGGCGCAATTCGCCTTCCAGGGCGCGGTCTTCGATCACCGGGGGGAAATCCTCGGCCAGTTGCTCGTGCATGGCGGCCAGGGCCGGCGGCAGTGGGCGGGCGTCTTTGGCACGGCTGCGCAGCCACACGCCCTGGTTGGCGGCCAGCAAGGTGGCGGCGGCGACTTGTTCGGTCAGCTCCAGTACGCGGATCGCATCCCGGGCGGCGATGGTACCCATGCTCACCTTGTCCTGGTTGTGGCACTCGGTGGAACGCGAGAACACGCTGGCCGGCATGGTGTTTTTCAGGGCTTCGGCGGTCCAGGCACTGGTGCCGATCTGCACGGCCTTGAAGCCATGGTTGAGCATCGCCCGTTCGGCGCTGGCGCCGGACAGGTTGCTTGGCAGGCCGTGGTTGTAGCGCTCGTCCACCAGCAGTGCGAGCTGGCGATCCAGCAAGTCGGCGACGTTGGCCACCAGGTTCTTCAGGCTGTCCATGGCGAAGGCGATATGCCCACCGTAGAAATGCCCGCCGTGCAGCACGCGCTCGGCTTCGGCGTCGATGATCGGATTGTCGTTGGCGCTGTTGAGTTCGGTTTCGATGAACGCGCGCAGCCAGTTCAGGCTGTCGGCCAATACCCCAAGCACATGGGGCGCGCAGCGCAGGGAGTAGCGGTCTTGCAGGCGATGCAGGGGCGCGGTGGGGGCGTCGATCGCCAGGTCCTTGCGCAGCCACGCGGCGACTTGCATCTGCCCCGGGTGTGGCTTGGCGGCGAACAGGCGTTCGTCGAAGTGTTCCGGGTTGCCTTGCAGGGCGACGACGTTCAGCGCGGTGATGCGGGTGGCCAGTTGCAGCAGGTAGTCGGCGCGGGCGAAGGCCAGGCAGGCCAGGCCGGTCATCACGGCAGTGCCGTTCATCAGTGCCAGGGCTTCCTTGGGCCGCAGCACCAATGGGGTCCAGCCCAGTTCGCGGTGCACATCAGCGGCCAACCGCCGCTCGCCACGGAACATCACTTCTCGTTCGCCGGACAGCGTGGCGGCCACATAAGACAGCGGCGTGAGGTCGCCGCTGGCGCCGACCGAACCCTCTTGCGGGATCAGCGGCAGGATGTCGTATTCGAGGAAGGCCTGGAGCCGCTCCAGCAATTCGACCCGCACCCCGGACACGCCGTGGCACAGCGACTGCAAGCGCGCCGCCAGCACCGCGCGGGTGGCCTGGGCGTCGAGCAGCTTGCCCAGGCCGCAGCCGTGGAACGTGTACAGGTGACGCGGCAGGGCTTCGACGTGGTGCAACGGCACGGCCACCACGCAGGAGTCGCCGTAGCCGGTGGTCACGCCGTAGATCACGCCTTCCTTGTCCAGCAGGGAATCGAGGAATTGCGCACCCTTGGCAATGCGTTGGCGGAACGCCGGGTCGTCCTGCAATTGCGTCGGTGCCTGGCGGTTGGCCAGGGCCAACACATCTTCAATGCGTAAGGGGCGTTCGCCGAAGGTTACCGGCTCAAGAGTGGGCATCGTCATCGGTCTTCCAGAAAGGGTAAAAGTTGAACCACTGTTGGGGGCCCTGGAGGCAGTACTGCGCCAGGCGCTCGGCGTAGCGGCCGGCCCAGTGTGCGATCACTTGCTCGCGCTCGTTGCGCTTCCACGCCACGGCATCGGCGAAGGGTTCGAGGGTGACGCGATAGCGCCCCTCGTGCTTGAGGCACATCAGCAGGTTGACCGGGCATTTGAGCAGGCCGGCCAACAGCCAGGGGCCCTGGGGAAATGCCGCCGGGTGGCCCATGAAATCCACGGTCACGCTGCGCCCGCCGTGCAGCGGCACGCGATCGCCGGCAATCGCCAGCCACTCGCCGCGCTCCAGGCGTTCGCTCAACTGCAACATGATCACCGGGTCCAGCTCGCTGACCTGGATCAGCCGCAGGTGTGTGGCGCCCGCTTCACCGAGCAAGCGGTTGAACTGCTCGGCGTGCTTGGTGTGCACCAGCACATTCATGGTGACTTTCTCGCCCAGCTCGGCCAGGGCACGGCACATCTCCAGGTTGCCCAGGTGCGCGCCCACCAGCATCTGCCCGCGGCTATCGCGCAGGTGGTTGCGCAGCTGTGCCGTGTCGACGATTTCGATCTGGTCGATGCTCAGCTTGCCGTTCCAGACATCGAGTTTGTCCAGCAGGGAGTCGGCAAAGGCCATGAACTGTCCGAACACCCGCCAGCGGGTCGGGCGCAGCTCGGGACGTGCGCTCCAGTCGGCCAGGCGCTGCTGGTACTGCCAGGCCGCCCGGCGCGCGCTGCGGCCGAAAATGAAGAAGTACAGGACGATGCCGTACAGCACCGGGGTCAGTAAGCGCCGGCCCAGCACCTTGGCGGCGACTGCGGTGAGTTTCATCAGCCAGAAACTGCCGCGCTCCTGGCGGTCGGCCCAATGTTGCTTGTCTGCCTGAAGGCTCATGTCCGCCACCGTCGCCAGAGAATCAACGGCGCGCGCACCAGCATGCCGAAGAACAACCGGGTGTGCATGCTGGAGATCAGCACGTTGTCGTGGAACAGGCGAAAGTGCGAGACCCCATCCTGGGGGTAATGGACCCGGGTGTGCAGCCAGTGCATCGGTTGATTGCGCCAGGCCAGGCGCACGAGGATGTCCGAATCGAAATCCATGCGTTTGCCGATGTTGGCCGAGTCGATCAGTGCCAGGGTTGGCGGCAGCGGGTAGACCCGAAAGCCGCACATGGAGTCGCGGATTTGCAGGGACAGGCTGTTGATCCAGACCATGACGTGGGTCAGGTAGCGTGCGTACAGACGACCTTTCGGCACGCTGGCGTCGTAGCGCGGGTAACCGCAGATCACCGCATCCGGATGGGCACGGGATTGCTCGATGAAGGTCTTTACGTCGCTGAGGTCGTGCTGGCCGTCGGCGTCCACCTGCAAGGCGTGGCTGAACCCCAGGCGCGCGGCTTCGCGCAGGCCGGTCATCACTGCGCCGCCCTTGCCCTGGTTGACGGCCAGCCTGACCAGATGAACCCGCTCGCCTTCGGCCAACCGTTCCAGCACGGCGGCACACGCCGGGCTGCTGGCGTCATCCACCAGTACGCAGGGCAGGCCGTTGGCGAGCAACGCCTGGACCACGGCCGGGAGGGCGGTTTCGTGGTTGTAGACCGGGATGACGGCGCAGGGGTTATGCATGATTGCTGCCCTCCACAAATCCATTGTGGCGAGGGAGCTTGCTCCCGCTGGGCTGCGAAGCAGACCCTGGTTTTTCAAGAGCGAGTGCTTCGCACTCGAGCGGGAGCAAGCTCCCTCGCCACAGGAGGGCGGTGCAATTAATCATGAGTCATCCCCAGCACAATCCGTCCACTGGAACAGGCCGCCGTGTCATTGCGGTAGGCGAAGTACAGCTTGCCGCGTTCGCGGTCGAAGCGCAGGTGCAGTTGGACCTGATCGCCGGGGCGGACCAGTTGCTGGAATTTCAGCACTTCCATGCCGACGAATCGGGGCGGCAGGTCCAGCAATTGGCGGCCCAGGCTCAAGGCCCAATCGACCTGCACCACGCCCGGCAGTACCGGCGCTGTGGGAAAGTGGCCGCTGAAGTACGCAAGGTCCGCAGGCACGACCAGTTGCAGGTTCCACTCACCGTCGGTTTCGACGTGTTCCAACACTTCAGGCGCCTTGGGGCGTGGCGCCATCAGCAGCGCCTCGACCTCGGCCTGGGGCAGCTTGCCCTGGGCGTTGAGCGGCAACTGCCGCAACCAGCGCCAACGCCGTGGCAGGGCGAGGGTTTCGCAATGTTCGCTCAGGTGCCGGCGCAGGCCTTCGGTAACGGCGCGACGGCCCTGATTGCGCAAGGCACGCAGGCCAGCCTCGCTCAGCACCAGCAGCGCGCCAAGGGAGGCACGATTCTCCTGCACCACCCCCAGCCGCGCTTCGCTGACCCAGTCGTGGGCCACCAGCGCTTGTTCGAGCATCGGCAGGGAGATGCGTTTTTCTTCGAGTTTGACGATACGGTCTAGTCGTCCGAGGAGCTCAAAGCGCCCATCTTCTGCGATTCGGGCCGCGTCAGCGGTGTGTTCCACATGCCCGGTCGGCAGATAGGGCGAGGCGATCAGCAAGGCGCCGTCGCTGTCCTGGCTCAGTTCGACGTCGGCAAAGGGTTGCCACAATCCGCTACCCTGGCGCCAGGCGATGCCGCCGGTTTCCGAACTGCCGAAAATTTCCGTCGGCCATTGCCCCAGGCGCTGCTGCAAGCTTTGTGCAGCGTCGGGTGGCAAGGCGCCGCCAGAGGAGAACACCCGGCGCACGCTGCTCAGGGTCGGCCAATCGAGGTTATCGCCCATGCGTTTGAGCAGCGCCGGGCTGGCGACCCAGGCGAACGCCGGTTGGTCGCGGCTGGCGCGTTGCAGGTCTTCGGGGAACGCCAATTGCCGCCGCACGAACGCCCGCCCGGCGCACAGGGGCCAGAGCACCCGGAACAGCAACCCGTAGATGTGCTGGGTAGCCACGCTGCCGATCATGCAGGCCGGGCCCAGGTCGGCACCCCACAGGTGCTCCAGGGCCTGGACCTCGTTACTCAACTGGCGCAGGGTTTTCTCGATGCGCTTGGGCTCGCCGCTGGAGCCAGAAGTGCACAGGCTCAGCCAGCAGTGATCCAAATCCAGTTCGGCGGCGTCCATCGGCGCCTGTTGCAGGTCGCCGGGATGGGTGTCGCCGGGCTGGTCGGTCAGCCACAGGTCCACGTCCGCCGCCCAGCGCTGGCGTGTCTGCGCTTGCAAGTCGGCGGGAAGCAGGACCCGGACCCCAGCGCGCCAGGCACCGAGCAGGGCGACGGCCAGGTCGGCGGCATCTTCCAGGTGCACCGCCACCTGCCGCACGCCCCGGGCATGCAGGCCGGTCGCCAGGCGCAACGCCGCGTCCCGCAGTTGCGAGTGATTCAGCGCCGGATCGACCGCAACGGTGCGTTCCGGCTGAGCCTTGAGCAGCATCTGCTCAAGTGTTATCCAATTCATGGGCGGCCTCTTACCCGTTGTCGTATGAGCCATTCAATGGCAAACAGCAGCCCCATCAATCCGTAGGAAATCAGGCCGGTGTACAACATCCACCAGCTCAGCGGCGCCCAGAGGGTCAGGGCGGCGGCGAGCAAACCGTTACATAGGAAAAACACACTCCAGGCCACCGTGACCTGGCGGGTATACACCACCGCCTTGGCCGGCAGCTGCGGTTCGCGCAGGCGGGCCAGGCGTTCGATCATCGGCGGGCCGTATTTCAGGCTCAGCACGAACAGCCCGAGCATGAACGCGCTGATCAGCACCGGGTACCAGCGCAGCAGGAGCGGGCTGTCGAACAGCGCGAGCAATATGCAAAACACGATCGCCGTGGCCGCCATCCAGCGGCTGCCGGCCCCACCCTTGCCAAGCAATGCCCGGGCCAGCCACAGGCTACCCAGCAGCAGCCCGAACTGCCACGGGGCGAAGTGCTCCATGCCGAAATACACCGCAAAGGGGTACAGCAGGCCCGCCAGCAGCAGGCCGAGGCCAATCAGCCGGGTCATGCGGCCGGTTGGACCAGTCGATAAACCGCCTCGACCACGTCATTGACGGTGCGCACCGACTTGAATTCTTCGGCAGCGATTTTCTTGCCGGTCTGACGCTTGATATGGTCGATCAGGTCGACCGCATCGATGCTGTCGATTTCCAGGTCCTGGTAGAGGTTCGATTCCAGCGTCACACGCTCAGGGTCCAGCTCGAAAAGCTCGACCAGAGCATCGCGCAGGGTGTGGAAAATATCGTCACGAGTTTGCATGATCCGGTCTCAGGGGCGTTTTGCAGTGACGAAGGCCGCAAGGCTTGCCACATTGCTGAAATGGTTACGGGTGTCCTTGGCGTCGGCGTCTATCTTGATGCCGTACTCCTTCTGGATCGCCAGGCCTAGCTCCAGGGCATCCACCGAGTCCAGGCCCAGGCCTTCGCCGAACAGGGTCTGGTGGTCGCCGATGTCGTCGATGCCGATGTCTTCCAGGCCGAGGGCGTCGATGATCAGCTGTTTGATGTCACGGTGCAGATCGCTCATCTTCGGCGAGCTCCTTGATGTAATAGTGATGCAAAAAATCGTTGAGCCTGCGCGAAGCCTGGGGTGGCGGGCCGAGCGCGGCGAACGCCTGTGGGTCTATATCGGCCCCGACATGAAAACTGAAGTGCACGCGGCGCTGGGGGATGCGATACCAGGGTTCGGCCTTGGTCAGGGTCGTGGGGCAGACCTTGATCGTGACGGGCGTGAGGATTTTCGCACCCCGCAGGGCGATGGCCGCCGCCCCCCGATGAAAGGCCGGCACCTGGCCTGGCTGGGTGCGCGTTCCTTCGGGGAAGACGATCAGCGTCTGGCCCTCTTGCAAGGCGTCGCTGGCGGCATCGAGCATGTCCATGCTGCCGTCGTTGCTGATGTATTGGGTCGAATGCAGGGGGCCCCGGGTAAAGGGGTTGTCCCAGAGGCTTTGCTTGACCACGCAGTTGGCGTCGCGCACCAGCCCGATCAGGAACACCACGTCGATCAGCGACGGGTGGTTGGCAATGATCATCTGCCCGGGGCGCCCGAGTCGTTCGGCGCCATCGATCTGATAGGTGAGCACCCCGGTACGGGCCATGAACCGAATAAAGAACCAGAACAACCGCCCGACCGTGCGGCGGGCCCTTTGGCGGTGGGCCTGGGCATCGCCGGGCCACCAGGCCAGCAACGGGAACACCAGTAAACGCAGGCACAGCCCGCCCAGCCCGAACAGGGCGAAGCTTGCAGCGGTCGCGACCAGGCGCCAGCAATAGGCGTCGCGATGTTTACCGGTCACCGGTTGCGTTGCCAGGTCCATACACGATTCTTCCAGGCATGTTGGCAGGTGGTTTCGTTGTTCAGCAGGGTACGCAATAGATCCAGGGCATGGGGCCAGTCGCTACCAGACGATTGGCCGGCCTGCGCGCGCAGGTCCAGTTGCCAGTCATCGCCCGGGGTCAGCAGCAGGCCCATGGCATATGGAAACGGCACGTCGTCGACCCACGGCGCATAGACTTGCGGAGGCTGTTCTTCGGTGATCACCAGCAGCACCGCAGGCGATCCTTCGTTCAATAGCGCGACAGCCTCCAGCACACCGTGTTCCAGCCCGTCCCCGGTCGCGGCCAGGGCGGTCATTTCGCTGGTTTCGCCGCGCATGATCGACCACAGGCCAATCACCGCGTTGTGCACCGACAGGCTGAATTGGGTCGGCGACAAAGGCTGGTCGGCTGCCAGGTCCTTGAGAATCTCAAAAGTGCGCGGGGTTTCGCCGTGGCGGGAAATAAAGACCAACGGTAGGTCCGACCGGCCCTCGGCCAGTGGCCAGCCGACGCTGAAGGCCATCCGCGCCAGGCGGCTGAGGCGCCGGCGCTGCATGGCCGGCAGGAACGAAACGTCAGGGGCGGCATCGCTGGCCGGCAATACGACCGGCTGTCGGCTCCATGCCTGCCAATCGGCCACGCTTTCGAGCCCAGGGGCCCACGTGCGCCATTGGGCGATATTGAAATTGATCACAAACTACACCCCACCCCTGCGGGCTTTTATTGTCACGGTTCAGTGGTTTGACCCGCGTCCAACCCTGCATGGCCTTGCGACCCAAGTGGCGCGCATTATCCCGGTGCGGTTGGCTTGTAGCAAATACTGGTTACATATTGTCCAGCGAAATGTACGGCTTGGTTCAGTCGCGAACTATTGTCACGACTATTGCCGGCCTGTCTGTCGGTTTTTTCTGTCATTTGTCGAGCGAATTGACGCTTCGATTGTTGGAAACGCCACTGTTGCCGTAGTCCTTCTACGCAGAAGGTAGCTAAGCGGTGTCGCTGCCTACTACACTCGGGAATCTTTGATACACGGAGGTTTTGACATGCGGCGCGTGGTGTTCAATCAGAAAGGTGGCGTGGGCAAGTCCAGCATCGCCTGCAATCTGGCGGCAGTCAGCGCCAGCGAGGGCTATCGCACGCTGTTGGTGGACCTGGACGCCCAGGCCAACTCCACTCAATACCTGACTGGCTTGACCGGCGATGACATTCCCATGGGCATTGCCGATTTCTTCAAGCAAACGCTGTCGTCCGGGCCGTTCTCGAAAAAGAACAAGGTGGATATCTACGAAACGCCGTTCGACAACTTGCACGTGATCACCGCCACGGCGGAGCTGACGGATTTGCAGCCCAAGCTTGAGGCCAAGCACAAGATCAACAAGCTGCGCAAACTGCTTGAAGAGCTGGAGGAGGATTACGACCGGATTTACCTGGACACCCCGCCCGCGCTGAATTTCTACGCGGTTTCAGCGTTGATCGCCGCTGATCGGGTGCTGATCCCCTTCGACTGTGACAGCTTCTCCCGTCAGGCCCTGTACGGCCTGCTGGCGGAAATCGAAGAGCTCAAGGAGGACCATAACGAAGGCCTGGAAGTCGAAGGCATTGTGGTCAACCAGTTCCAGGCCCGGGCCAGCCTGCCGCAGCAGATTCTCGACGAACTGATCGCCGAAGGCCTGCCCGTATTGCCGGTGTACCTGAGCAGTTCGGTGCGCATGCGCGAATCCCACCAGGCCAGCCTGCCGCTGATCCACCTTGACCCACGGCACAAACTGACCCAGCAGTTCATGGAATTGCATAGCCTGCTGGAAAGCGCCTGACCGATAGAGATCCATTGTGGGAGCGAGCTTGCTCGCGATAGCTGCCGGGCAGTCGATGCAGTATTGACTGATACACCGCTATCGCGAGCAAGCTCGCTCCCACAGTGCTTTGATTCAAATCCCCTGGCTGCGCAACCACCCCATCAGCTGCGGCAACGGCAGCGCCCCGCTCTGGCGCGCCACCTCCCGGCCATCCTTGAACAGAATCAGGCTGGGAATCGAACGGATCCCCAACTGCGCCGATAACGGCTGGTTGGCTTCGCTGTCGAGCTTGGCCAGCCGGCATTTGCCTGTCAGTTGCGCGGCGGCCTGTTCGAACACGGGCGCGAAGGACTTGCACGGTCCACACCAATCGGCCCAAACATCCACCAGCAACGGCAGGTCGCCCTTGATCTGGCTGGCGTAGTCGCCTTGCTTGAGTTCGAACGGCTTGCTCAATAACACCTGGGCCTTGCAGCGCCCGCACTTGGGCTGGTCGCCCAGGCGTTCGACGGGTATGCGATTGAGCCCGTTGCAATGGGGGCAGGGGATCAGCATCAGGTCAGTCTCCAGAAAATCATTGGCACAGATCGAACACTATATAGAAACCACCGCAAAAACTTGTGGGAGCGAGCTTGCTCGCGATTTCGGAATATCAGTCAAGAAGGCATTGACTGTCAGACCGCTATCGCGAGCAGGCTCGCTCCCACAGGGGGTATGTGTTGCCGGTTATTTTGCGTTGGTCAGCGTGTTGTAGCTGGTCATCAGGTTGCGGTAGTCCGGGATGTGGTTGGAGAACAGGGTTGCCAAACCTTCCACATCGTTGCGCCAGTCGCGGTGCAGCTCACACGCCAGGCCGAACCAGGTCATCAGTTGCGCACCGGAGGACGACATGCGGTCCCAGGCCGATTGACGTGTCAGCTCGTTGAACGTGCCGGAGGCATCGGTCACCACGAACACGTCGAAGCCTTCAGCCAAGGCCGACAGTGCCGGGAAGGCCACGCAGACTTCAGTCACCACGCCAGCGATGATCAGTTGCTTCTTGCCGGTGGCCTTGATGGCCTTGACGAAATCTTCGTTGTCCCAGGCGTTGATCTGGCCGGGACGAGCGATGTACGGCGCGTCCGGGAACAGGTTCTTGAGCTCGGGCATCAGGGGGCCGTTGGGGCCGGTTTCGAAGCTGGTGGTGAGGATGGTCGGCAACTGGAAGTACTTCGCCAGGTCGGCCAGGGCCAGCACGTTGTTCTTGAAGCGGTCCGGGTCGATGTCGCGCACCAGGGACAGCAGGCCGGCTTGGTGGTCCACCAGCAGGACGGCGGCGTTATCTTTGTCGAGACGGTTGTAGGAAGTGGTCATGGCGTAGTCCTCTTTAAGTTTTGGTTGCCGAAGGTTTCGGCGTGGTTAAGGTTTTCAAATGTCGGTGTAGCGATTGATCGGTGACTCATCCGGTCGAAGCGTCCGGCTTCAATCCGTGTTGCGTTTCGATGGGTGTAGATTAAAACTGGCACCTTTGATGCGCTAGACTGCAAAAATCCGCCTTAGCGTTCTATTTGGAGAACGATCATCGAAGACCTCAACACGCTTTACTATTTCACCCAGGTGGTCGAGCACCGCGGTTTCGCCGCCGCTGGCCGGGCGCTGGACATGCCCAAGTCGAAACTCAGCCGGCGTATTGCCCAGTTGGAGGAGCGGCTCGGGGTGCGGTTGCTCCATCGCACCAGCCGCCACTGCACGTTGACGGAGATCGGCCAGGCCTATTACCAGCGCTGCCTGGCGATGCGGGTCGAAGCCGAGAGCGCGGCGGAAGTGATCGAGCGCAACCGCTCCGAGCCCCAGGGGCTGGTGCGCATCAGTTGCCCGACGGCGCTACTCAACAGTTGGGTCGGGCCGATGCTGACCCGCTACATGCTCAAGTACCCACGGGTGGAGTTGTTCATCGAGAGCACCAACCGCCGGGTGGACCTGATCCATGAAGGGTTCGACATTGCCTTGCGAGTGCGCTTTCCGCCGCTGGAAAACACCGACATGGTCATGAAAGTACTGAGCAACAGCACCCAATGCCTGGTGGGCGGCCCGGCGTTCCTGGAGCGTTTGTCTTCACCCGCGTCCCCGGCGGACCTCAACGGCTTGCCCAGCGTGCACTGGGGCGCGGCGCAGCGTGAATACCAGTGGGAATTGTTCGGCCCGGACGGCACCCGCGCGCTGATCCGCCATGAACCGCGCATGGTCACCGACGACCTGCTGGCCCTGCGTCATGCCGTGCTGGCCGGCATTGGCATCGCTCACCTGCCCACCGTGGTGGTGCGCGAAGACATAGCCGCTGGCCGGCTGGTGGAACTGGTACCGGGCTGGACGCCCAAGTGCGGGATCGTCCATGCGATCTTTGCTTCGCGCCGGGGGTTGCTGCCGTCGGTGCGTACGCTGATTGATTTTCTGGCCGAGGAATTCAGCCAGAGTGATATGGCGTAGCGTGGAGGCAGCTATGCCAGCGTATTTCCCTTGGGTGGGCTTGCTTGGGATGGTGGCCTGATAGTTGGTCGGGGTTTTTGACTGGGTACATATCCATTGTGCGGTCACGGCGGCTTATGGTTCCGCCCTTACGGCGGCTCACTTTTGAGAAGCGCAAAAGTAAGCAAAACGCTTCTGCCCCACCACTCGGTGCCTCGCTTAGGCTCGGCATGCCCTCACTCCGGCATTGTTCCGTGGGCCCGCCGCGAAGGGCCATCCATGGCCCAGCGCGGCTATCCCGGCATCCATGCCGGGATGCCCACTCCACAATGCCTGCGTTCGGCCAGCGTGGCTAACGGGGCGCCCGAAATCAACGTCCACCGCGAGGCGGCCTAGTAGCCGACCTGGCTCTCCCGGTCGTACACCCATCAGACTTGTTTGAGCAGGTCCTGTGGGAGCAAAGCTTGCTCGCGAAGGCGGGCCTGACAGCCGACCTGGCTCTCCCGGTCGTACACCCATCAGACTTGTTTGAGCAGGTCCTGTGGGAGCAAAGCTTGCTCGCGAAGGCGGCCTGACAGCCGGCCTTGCTCTCCCTCTCGTACTCCAATCCCATTGTGGGGCTTGTACTCAAGGCTGCCATTCATCAGGTGCGCCGCACTGAAAAGGTGTCACGGCCTCAAAAAGACACCACGTATCTGTTTGCAGACTCAGGAGGTCCCATGAGCCATCCTCAAGACCCAGCCACTCCCCAGGCAGTGGACAACCCCAACGACGACGGCTTCGTCCTCGGCACCGCCGGCCGCGACGAAGACCCCAACGCCGCCCCGTCCTACGCCACCGACCGCCGCCACGACCGGGATGAACTGACCCCTGGAGACGCCCGCGGCATGCCCGGTTACCCGGAGAAAAAAACGCCGGCCAAACCGGTTGGCGAAGAGGGTGCCGAGACGGAACCGGGCATCGAGACGCCTGAGCAGGGGAACGATAAGGTTGGGTGAGCAGGACTCATATCTGCTCACATTTCTTACCGAGACCTAAAGCTTTTGGCGACTAGGCTGGAAACCAGCAAGAACTAACCATTTGTCTAACTGGCGCTATCGCAATTTGCGATGCGCCAGATTTGTGTTTAACTTCCCCATAGCAAAATGCGATAAGGACGTTGCATGCATGTGATCACTGAGAAACGCATTTGGGAGGCCAAGGAGAAATGGCCACATTCAGCGAATGCGTTGGATCAATGGTATCGGCTGATTTCGCAGCGATGAAATCCATATTTCCGGCAACCGACAAGGTCGGTCCGCTGCATGTGTTTGACATCGGTGGAAACAAGTTGCGGCTGATTGCGGTGATTCGATACCGAGCGCAGCGTCTGTATATCAAATGCGTGCTTGACCATCGGGAATACGACAGAGGCAAGTGGAAGGAGGAAAAGGGATGAGTGCACTGATCGAACAAGTCGCCGCCCATTGGGAGTTTGTGTCGCCCTTGTTGCGTAAGCCCAGGAGCGAAGAGGATTACGACCGGTTGGTCGCGGCGCTCGATGAATTGTTGGAATTGGTTGGCGAAGAAGAAGCCCATCCGCTGATGAGCCTGGTGGACATCATCGGTGAATGGATCGAGGCCTGGGATCATCAACACCGGCCGATGCCCAAGGCAACTGGCGTTGAGGCGCTCCGTTATCTGATGCGCGAACACGGCTTGAGCCAGAGCGATTTGCCGGGCATAGGCACCCAGTCGGTCGTGTCGGAGATATTGAGCGGCAAGCGCCAGCTCAATTTGAGGCAGATCCGCTGGTTGGCGGAACGCTTCGGCGTATCGGTTGAAACCTTTATTTGATGGCTGGGCGTGCTCATTGTTTTGTGGCGAGGGAGCTTGCTCCCGCTCGGTTCTGTAGGAGCTGCCGAAGGCTGCGATCTTTTGATCTTTCGCTTTAGACTCAAGTGTCTGGGGAAAGATCGCAGCCTCGTTGTACTCGACAGCTCCTACAACGCAGCCCAGCGGGAGCAAGCTCCCTCGCCACAGGGTTATGTGTTTGGCGGGAGGGCTACGACGAGCAACTGATCTCCAGATGCTTGCCCCACTCCGGCGGACGTTGCGCATAGCTGTCCATGCCCGGTTGTTCTTCGAAGGGGTTGCTCAGCACGGTGTGCAGACGGCGGACTTCGTCGTAGTCACCGGATTCGGCGGCGTCGATGGCTTTCTGCGCCAGGTAGTTGCGCAGCACATACAGCGGGTTCACCGCGTGCATGCGGGCGCGGCGCTGGTCTTGGTCAATGGCGCCGTCGCGGTTGATGCGGGCGATATAGAGCTCGCCCCAGGCATCGAAACCTTTGAGGTCGACAAAGTCATCGCGCAAGGTGGCGACGGCTTGCGCGGGGGATTGATCGCCCAGCCGGCGGAAGAACAGGCTGTAGTCGACGCCGCTGTTTTGCATCAATTGCAGCAAACGCTCCACCAGTTTCTGGTCGTCTTCTTCGGCAAGGGTCAGGCCGAGGCGGCGGCGCATCAGGTCCAGGTAGTGGGCCTGATACAGCGGCAAGTACAAGCCAAGGGTCTCACGCAGGGCTTCGACGCTGATGAACGGCGTCAAGGCCTGGGCCAGGGCGCTGAGATTCCACTGGCCGATAGGCACCTGGTTGCTGAACGAGTAGCGGCCCTGGTCATCGGAGTGGTTGCAGATGAAGTTGGCGTCGAAGTCGTCGAGGAAGGCGAACGGCCCGAAGTCGAAGGTGATGCCCAGGATCGACATGTTGTCGGTGTTCATCACGCCGTGACAGAAACCATAGGCCTGCCATTTTGCAATCAGCTCGGCGTTGCGCTCGACGATTTCGCGGAACATCGCCAGGTACGGTTCCGGCTGTTCACGGCACTCGGCAAAATGCAGGTTCAATACGTGTTCGGCGAGGGCCGCATGCAGCTCGGGTTTCTTGGTGTAGTAGAAATATTCGAAATGCCCGAAGCGCACATGGCTGGGCGCCAGGCGCAGCACCATGGCGGCGCGCTCCTGCTTTTCGCGCCACACCGGCGTGTCCGAGCCGATCACACACAAGGCGCGGGTGGTGGGGATGCCCAGGGCATGCAGGGCTTCGGAAGCGAGAAATTCGCGAATCGAGGAGCGCAGCACCGCGCGCCCGTCGCCCATCCGTGAGAACGGCGTCTGGCCGGCGCCCTTGAGGTGCAGGTCCCAGTGCTCACCGGCCTCGTTGTACACCTCACCCAGCAGCAACCCGCGGCCGTCGCCCAATTGCGGGTTGTAGTGACCGAACTGATGCCCCGAATACACCATCGCCCGGGGCTCGGTTTCGGCCCACAACTTGTGGCCGCCAAAGATCTCGGCAAACAGCGGTGCCTGGGCTTCGGCCGGATCGAGGTCGAGCAACGCCATGGCTGCCGGGCTGGCGACCACTAGCCGCGGATTGTCGATCGGCTCGGGCAGTACGTGGGTCGATAGACCGTCGCCCAAGCGGGCGAAACGGTTATCGAAGGTCAGGGTTTCCAGCGTTTTCATGGCGTCTCCGGCGCGATGCCTGCTGGCACCCCGCGATCAGTCGAGTATATCTTGCGGTGGCTCGGGCACCGGTTTGATGTTGGCTACGGTCGAGGGCACGGGCGTGATGGATTTTTTGTCAGGCTCGGTGGGTACCAGTTTGTATTCCTGGCCCTGAAGGTTCTTCAGATAGATTTCCATCTGTCGGAAGGAGATGTTGATGTGCTCCTTCTTGAACTCACGGTTGATGAAGCGGTTGATCTCATCCAGCACCGGGTTGCGGTCGCCGAGGTCGCGCACGTGCATGCGCAGTTCATGGTCCAGGGTGCTTTCACCGAAGTTCAGGAAGTACACGATCGGTTCCGGTTCCTTCAGCACACGTGGGTTCTCCCGCGCGGCCTTGAGCAGCAATTCGCGCACCCGGTCCAGGTCCGAGCCGTAGTCCACGCCCAGTTTCAGGGTCACCCGGGTCACGGTGTCGGTCAGCGACCAGTTGATCAGTTGCCCGGTGATGAAGGTCTTGTTCGGGACAATGATGTCCTTGCGGTCGAAGTCGGTGATGGTGGTCGCACGAATGCGGATCTTGCTCACCGTGCCCGACAGGTTGCCGATGGTGATGGTGTCGCCGATCCGCACCGGGCGCTCGAACAGGATCATGATGCCGGAGATGAAGTTGGCGAAGATTTCCTGCATGCCGAAGCCCAGGCCCACCGACAGCGCGGCCACCAGCCATTGCAGTTTGTCCCAGCTCACGCCCAGGGTGGACAGGGTGGTGACGAAACCGACGCCGGCAATCACGTAGGACAGCAGCGTGGTGGTGGCATAGGCGCTGCCCTGGGCGAGGTTCAGTTTCGACAGCACGAACACTTCCAGCAGGCCCGGGAGGTTGCGCGCCAGGGCGAAGGTGATGCCGATGATGATCAGCGCGCCGAGCATGTCGCCAATGCTGATGGGCACCATGCTCATGTTGGCGCCAGTGCCGCTGGTGTATTCGTAGAGGGTGATGTTGTCCAGGTATGAGAACACGCTGATCAGGTCCGACCAGACCCAATACAACGCGGCGATAAAACCGCCCAGCAGCGCCAGGCGGATCAGGCGCAGGGACTGCTCGTTGACCTTTTCGATGTCCAGGGTCGGTTCCTCGACCACCGCTTCGCCGTCGCCGGCCTCCCTGGCGGCCTGACGCTTGGCCAAGGCGCGCTGGTAGGCCAGGCGCCGCGCCGCCACCGACAGGCCACGGACGAAGGTGGCTTCGATCACCAGCCAGAACATCAGCAGGTACAGGGTATTGATCAACCGGTCGCTGAGTTTCAGCGCGGTGTAGTAGTAGCCGAAGCACACCGCCACGAACAGCGCGATCGGCAGCGCGGTGAACAGCACCCCGACAGCCTTGCGAAACAGCGAGGTGTTCTGGTGCGTTGGGCTGCTCAGCAGCAGGCGGCTGAGCAACCACGCCATCAGCGCGTAGCAGGTCAGTACCACCGGCATGCCGAGCACGTCGTCGGCCAGGGTCGAGGGTTGCAACTCGGCCACGGCCACCACGGCCACCAACGCCAGCACCACCAGGCCAAGCCGGCGGATCCAGCCCTGGAGGAATTCGACCTGGGGTTTCTCCCAGCGGAAATGCAGCTCGGCTACGCCGCCCGGCGCCAACACCCTATAGGCGGTGTAGAACACCAGCCAGGCCTGGCCGATCTGCAGCAGTGCCGCCCCGAGGTTGGCGTTCTGGCCGCGGGCGTCGATCTGCAAGGCATAGCCGCAGAGGGTCAGTGCCAGGGCCACCGGCATCGCCAGCAGGATATTGATCAGGATCGCCTGGGGAGTGTGCCACTGGCTGTCGCGCTTGAAGTGACCAACGTCCTGGTGAACCTTGTTCAGGCGAGCATAGAGACTCTTGCGCCGCCACTGCAGCGCGCCGATCAGCAGCGCCAGGGGCAGGAACAACAGTGGCCGCTGGGTCAGGCCATCGGCCAGCTCACTGAGGCTCGAAGCCCAGGGCAGCGAATCGATCTGTTTTTCCAGGCGTACCGGCACCGTACGCATCCATTCGAAATCCAGCGGTTTGTTGCTGGGAATCCAGAACATCTGCTCTTCGAGGGTCGCCCGCAGGTTCTGGGCGGTGCTGAGCAGTTGCTTCTGGTTGAGCTGCAAGGTGATGGATTCGTTGAGTACCGCACTTAACTCGCGGTTCAGGCGCTCCAGCAGGTCGACGCGGGTCAGCGCCAGTTCCAGCAAGGTCTTGCGCAGTTGCGGCGTGGCTTGTTCCGATGGCTGGGAGGCCAGCAGGTTGTCGACATAGGTGCTTGGATTGTTCAGCAGCTCACGCTGTTGGCTGACTTCGAATTGGTACAGGCGGATGTCGGCGATCTGGTCGGCCAGGTTCTGGTCCAGCTTCAAACGCGGCAAGGTCTGGCGCTGCTTGTAGAGGATCTTGGAAAGCAGCAGGCTGCCCTTGAGCACGCTGATCTGCTCGTCCAGGGCGGCGTCGGTCTGGGTGACGCTGTCCAGCAGTTGCTTGGTCTGCAAGTTCTGCTGGGTGACCTCGTTGAGACGGTCGGTACTTTTGAGCAGGTAGTCGGATAGCTTCAGGTTGGCCGCGCTTTCGGTCGCCAGCAAGCTGCTGCCACCGGCCTTCTGGGCTTCGATGGATTGCTGGGTCACCGTCTCCTGGGATTGGGCCAGGCGCTTGCGGTTGATCAGGTTCTGCAGGTCCTGGATTTCCTGCTCCATGCGGGCGATTTTTTCCATCAGCAAATCGTGCTGACCGTTGCCCAGGTCTTGCAGTTGGCTGTTGCCAGCCAGCTCCTGGCGGCGCAGCGGAATCAGCGCATTGAGCGCCGCCAGCTCGGCGTTGAGCTGGTCGCGCTGCTCGGCGCTCAGGGTTTTGCCAGCGTCTCGGCCGGCCTTGAGGGTGGCGTTGATCTGCTGGATGCGGGTTTGGCTGCTGGAAATTTCCGCCTGGGCACGCTCGGGGCGGGTCTGGGCGGTGATGATCAGGCTGTTGGCATCGGCCAGGGCTTTTTGCAGGTCACCCTGCTGGGTGGAGCGATCCGTGAGCATTTGCTCGAGCTGGGGAATCGGTAGGTTGGCGTAGCGTTGCGCCACTGGCACCACGGTGGTGCTCTTGAGCCGCGCCAGCTCGCGTTGATTCTCGATGTTCTGCTTGGGCGCGGTCGCCAGTTGCTGCTTGAGCGCCTGCAGTTTCTGTTCGTAGTCGGCCTTGTTGCTGAGCTGAGTCAGCGTGTTCTGCAAGACGGCCTGCAGGGCTTTCTGGTCGGCTTCCGGCAGTTTGCGGTCGGCAATCTTGTCCAGGCTGGCCTGCACTGAAGCGCTGGCGGGAAGATCAGCGGCTTGCAGTGTGCAGACGGAGAGACTCAGGCCCAGCAGGGCGATGGCGAAAAAGGAGCGCAGGGTAGGCATAAAGACCGGTCGAGCAAGTGAGAGTGGGAGCAGTTTAGAGGAACAGGCCGGGACCCGGGCGACTTCCTTCGGGGAATCTGACGCCCACTTTGCCGATCTTGTTCCCGTCCATGGCCGCGACGGTCCACAGGGTGTTGTTCCAGTCCACCTGGTCGCCGACCACCGGCGCACCGCCGACTTTCTGGGCAATGAAGCGGCCCAGGGACATGTCCGGATCGATGCCGTCCAGTTTTAACCCGTACAGTGCCGCAACCGCGGCCAGCTGGGCGTCTCCTTCGAGTACGAAGTCGCCGAAGAAACGCAAATCCAGGCCCCGTTGTGGCGCCTGGCTGAACAGTTTTCCCAGGGCGGGCAAGTCGTGTTCATGGCCGATAACACACAGTAAATCATCGACTTCCAGCACCGTACTACCCGACGGATGGAGCAGTTGCTGGCCACGAAACAGGGCGGCGATGCGCGTGCCTTCGGGCATTTTCAGGTCCCGCAGGGGCGAGCCGATGCACCATTTTTCCGCGCCCAGGCGATAGATGAACAGTTCCCACTCACTGGTGACGTGGACCTCCAGCGCCGCCCGGGAAATCGGCAGCGGCTCTGGCGGGACGGTGACATGCAGCAACTTGGCGACCCACGGCAGGCTCGTGCCCTGCACCAGCAGCGAAACCAGCACGATAAAGAACGCCAGGTTGAAATAGAGCTGGGCGTGGGGCAGGCCGGCCATCAACGGGAAGACCGCGAGGATGATCGGCACCGCACCGCGCAGGCCGACCCAGGAGATAAAAGCTTTTTCGCGACCGTGGAACGCCTTGAACGGCAGCAGGCCGACCATGACCGACAGCGGGCGCGCAAACAGGATCATCCACAAGGCCAGGCCCAGGGCGGGCAGGGCGATGGGCAGCAGGTCGTGGGGCGTGACCAGCAACCCCAGCACCAGGAACATGCCGATCTGCGCCAGCCAGGCCATGCCGTCGAGCATGTGCAGGATGCCGTGGCGGCTGCGCACCGGGCGGTTGCCGATCACCAGGCCGCACAGGTACACCGCGAGAAAGCCGCTGCCGTGCAGGGCGTTGGTCAGGGCGAACACGGCCAGGCCGCCGCTGATGACCAGGATCGGGTAGAGGCCGTTGGCCAGGTTGATGCGATTGACCAGTTGCAACATCAACCAGCCACCGCCCAGGCCAAGCACCGAACCAATGCCAAACTCGCGCACCAGATGCCCGAGAAGGCTCCAATGCAGGCCGGTTTCGCCACTGGCGAGCATGCCGATCAGGGTGACAGTCAGGAACACCGCCATGGGGTCGTTGCTGCCGGACTCGATCTCGAGGGTCGCGCTGACCCGTTCGTTCAGGCCCTTGCCGCCCAGCAGCGAGAACACCGCCGCGGCATCGGTCGAGCCGACGATGGCGCCAATCAGCAGGCCTTGGATCAAATTCAGATTAAATAGCCACGCCGCTGCCAGGCCGGTCAGCCCGGTAGTGATCAGCACCCCGACCGTGGCCAGCGACAACGCCGGCCACAGCGCTACGCGAAAGCTCGAGACCCGCGTGCGCAAGCCGCCGTCGAGCAGGATGACGGCCAAGGCAAGGTTGCCGACCAGATAGGCCGTGGCGTAGTTATCGAAAAGAATACCGGCGCCGTCGACACCGGCCACCATGCCCACGGCCAGGATGATCACCAGGATCGGGATGCCCAGGCGGGACGAAAGAGAACTCACCAGAATGCTCGCACCTACCAGCAACGCGCCGATCAAGAACAGGCTGTTGATGGTCGTCGCAGTCAAAGGCGTTACTCCGGGAAAACTGAAGGGCGGGCAGAGACTGACCATGCAGTCTGCGTGCCAGCGATTCTAACCTGTTGAAATGTGATGCTGTCAAAAAAGGTTGGGGATTTGGGGACAAGCGCGGCAGCTATACCGTGGCGAGGGGAACTTGCTCTTGCTTGGCTCTGTAGGAGTTGGCGAAGCTTGCGATCTTTTGATCTTTCGCTTGGGACTCAAGCGTTTGGGGAAAGATCGCAGCCTCGTTGCACTCGACAGCTCCTACGCAGCTCCTACGCAGTTCATACGCAGCTCTTGGGAAAGCTCCCTCGCTGCGGATTAAAGGCTGAACCGCCCGACCATGCTGTTCAGGTCCACGGCCAGGCGTGACAGTTCGGCACTGGCGGCGGTGGTCTGGTTGGCGCCGGTGGCCGATTGCACCGACAGGTCGCGGATGTTCACCAGGTTACGGTCCACTTCACGGGCCACTTGGGCCTGCTCTTCGGCGGCGCTGGCGATCACCAGGTTGCGTTCGTTGATCTCGACGATGGCGGTGTTGATGGTGTCCAGGGACATGCCGGCACCGCGAGCGATGTTCAGCGTCGACTCCGCGCGTTCGGTGCTGTTGCGCATCGAATCCACGGCGTGTTCGGTGCCGCTCTGGATACTGCCGATCATGCGCTCGATCTCGCTGGTCGACTGCTGGGTGCGGTGGGCCAGGGCGCGGACTTCGTCGGCCACCACGGCAAAACCACGACCGGCCTCACCGGCACGGGCGGCTTCGATGGCGGCGTTCAGCGCCAGCAGGTTGGTCTGGTCGGCCAGGCCGCGGATCACGTCCAGCACCTTGCCGATGTCGCGGGACTCGTTGGCCAGGTTGCCGATCAGCGTGGCGGTGCTCTGCACGTCGGCACTCATGCGTTCAATGGCGCTGACGGTTTCCTGCACCAGGTCGCGGCCATCGCCAGCGGACGTGGTTGCGTTTTTCGACGCTTCAGACGTGCTCACCGCATTACGCGCGACTTCTTCCACAGCGCTGGTCATCTCGTTGACCGCGGTGGCGGCCTGTTCGATTTCGTTGTTCTGCTGGGTCAGGCCGCGGGCACTTTCGTCAGTGACAGCGTTGAGTTCTTCGGCCGCCGAAGCAAGTTGCGTGGCCGAACCGGAGATCCGTTGCAACGTGTCGCGCAGTTTTTCCTGCATGGTCGACATCGCCCGCAACAGGCGACCGGCTTCGTCGCTGCCATCGACGACAATCGGGCGGGTCAGGTTGCCCTTGGCAATTTCCTCGGCGGCGCTCAGGGCATTGGCAATCGGCTTGGTAATGCTGTTGGTCAGCAGCCAGGCGAACAGCAGGGTCAGGCCGGTGGAAACGACCAGCAACATGACCACCCAATTGAAGGCTTCGGAATATTGTTGTGCCGCCCCGACGTTGAACGCGTCGGCCTGCTGGTTGTTGATCTCCATCAATTGGGCGAGAGCAGCGTTCATCGCCTCGGAGTTATCCAGCACTTCACCGTTGATCAGTACGCGCAATTCTTCGAGCTGATTATTGCGCGACAGGGTCCTCATCCGCTCGTCGAACTGACGGTACTGACCCAGCAATTGCACCAATTTGTCGTAGGCGGCTCGTTCCTGGGGGGAGCTGATGAGCTTTTCGTACCCCGCCTGGGCCGTGCGGATCTGCTGGTTGCGTTGTTCGAGCAGGGCGACGGTTTTCTGTTGGGTATCCGGTTCGCGGTTGACCAACAAGCGGTAGGACAACACGCGCAGGCGCAGGGTGAGCTGGTTGAGCTCATCCAGGGCCTTGAGACTGGGCACGCTGTTGTCGACGATATTTTCGCCGGAACTTCGGATCTGGCCCATCTGGACCAGTGCGAACACCCCAAGGGCCAGCATCAGCGCGCCGATCAGGAGAAAGCCGAGAAACGCTCTTGGCGCGATGTTCATATTTCGTAGAGACATGGGAAGTACCGGAAGGAGGTGTGTTCGTGCGGAGCGTTAACGGCTGCTTAATGACTTATCGGTCATACGACTAAAGTCTTGAGGGGACTGCGCACTTTTGTCGCAGGGCAGACATTGCAACACGACGAAGGGCAGGAACCAGATCCCCTCCCTACAGTCTCTACAACTCGCGAGCGAAGCACCGCCGCCCATAACCGTGGCATCGGCGGTGACTTTTCTTTATCGTACGCGCCCCTTGAAAATGCCTGGAAATCAATATGTTGGAAACATCCCTCAGCCAGCTTGAGCAACTGGTCAACGACCTGGTGCAACAGAACCGTCATCTCACCGGTGTGAATGAAACCCTGAACGCGGAACTTGCCAGGGCCAAGGATGAAAACGAGAGCCTGCAACTGAGCCTCATGGAACAGGAAGAGCTGCACGGCGCCACCGCCGCCCGTATCCAGGCGTTGATCGAGCGCGCTAGCAATGGGTCCGTCAGCGCATGAAGCACGGTGCCGATGGGGTAACGGTTCTCTCGATCCTGGGAGAAGATTATTCAATCAAGGCGCCGGCCGGGCAGGAACAGGCCCTGCTGGACGCCGCTGCCATGCTCAAGGCCGCCCTGGCC
The DNA here is from genome assembly GCF_018325905.1 of Pseudomonas sp. St316. Lineage (NCBI taxonomy): Bacteria > Pseudomonadati > Pseudomonadota > Gammaproteobacteria > Pseudomonadales > Pseudomonadaceae > Pseudomonas > Pseudomonas sp. St316. The sequence continues at coordinate 652,040 of NZ_AP021901.1, forward strand.
GACACGAAAAGGAAATACCCGACGTTGATCGGTGATCGCCTGTTGGTATTGGCGGCCATGAACCTGTGTTCGCAACAGATCGAAATGCAGAAGCAACATCAAGCGGAACTCGACCGTTACCAAGAGCAAGTCAGCGCCACGGTCGATGTGATTGCCAAGACCATTCAGCAGGCCTGAAACCGCCAGCGAGGGTTGACTGTGGAGCTTGTGTGGGGGCGAGCTCGCTCGCGATAGCGTCAGCACCGCTACCTTTGTGTTGGCTGAAACACCGCTTTCGCGAGCAAGCTCGCTCCCACAGCAGGTCGGTCCACTTGGAACCCCTTGTGGGAGCGAGCCTGCTCGCGATGGGATGTCAACCGCGCCACAAACGCTGGGTTAGAACCACTCATCCCGCATCCCCAGGCACGTCTCATCCCGCGCCTCGAGAATCGCCAGTTCATGATGACAACCCGGCACTTCCCAGGTCAGGAAGTAGCGCGCCGCTTGCAGCTTGCCTTTATAGAAGTCGCTGTCCGCGGCATTCCCCTTGGCCAGGCCTTCCTCGGCCCGAATCGCCTGTTCCAGCCAGCGCCAGCCGATCACCATGTGCCCAAACACCTTCAGGTACAGCGCCGAGTTGGCGAGGCTGCTGTTGACCTTGCCTTGGCCCAGGTCCGTCAGCAGGCCAAGGGTGACGGTTTGCAGGCGTGCCACCAGCGCTTCCAGCGGCTGGCGCAGTGGTGTCAGTGATGCGTGGGCCTGGGCGCGTTCAGTGGTGTCGGCTACCAGGCGGATCAATTGCTTGAGCCCGGCCCCGCCGTTCTGCGCCAGCTTGCGCCCCAGCAGGTCCAGGGACTGGATGCCGTGGGTGCCTTCATGGATCGGGTTCAGGCGGTTGTCGCGGTAATACTGCTCCACCGGGTATTCGCGAGTGTAGCCGTGGCCCCCCAGAATCTGGATCGCCAGCTCGTTGGCCTTCAGGCAAAACTCGGAGGGCCAGGATTTGACGATCGGGGTCAGCAAATCCAGCAGCTCATGGGCACGCCGGCGCTCGGCTTCGCTTTCCAGGGTGGTGGTGTCGTCGAACAAGCGCGCCGCGTACAGGCCCAGGTCAAACGAACCTTCGACGTAGGCCTTCTGGGTCAGCAGCATGCGGCGCACATCGGCGTGCTGGATGATCGCCACCGGCGGCGTGGTTGGGTCCTTGCTGTCGGGCACCCGGCCTTGCGGGCGTTCGCGGGCGTATTCCAGGGAATACAGGTAGCCGGCGTAACCCAGCATCACCGCGCCCATGCCGACGCCGATCCGTGCCTCGTTCATCATCTGGAACATGTAGCTCAGGCCGTGGTGCGGTTTGCCTACGAGGTAACCGACGCATTCGCCGTTGTCGCCGAAGTTCAGCGCGGTAGAGGTGGTGCCACGCCAGCCCATCTTGTGGAACAACCCGGCCAACAGCACGTCGTTACGCTGGCCGAGGCTGCCGTCGTCGTTGACCAGGAACTTGGGCACGATAAACAGCGAAATGCCCTTCACGCCCGGCGGCGCGTCCGGCAATTTCGCCAGGACCATGTGCACGATGTTTTCCGACAACGGATGATCGCCGCCAGAAATGAATATCTTGTTGCCCTTGAGTCGATAGCTACCGTCAGACGCGGGCTCTGCACGGGTTCGAATATCCGACAGCGAAGAGCCCGCGTGGGGCTCGGTCAGGGCCATGGTGCCGAAGAAGCGACCGTCGATCATTGGTTGCAGGAAGCGTTGCTTCTGCTCCTCGCTGCCGAAGCTTTCGATCAGGTTCGCCGCGCCCATGGTCAGGAACGGATAAGAGGTCGAAGCGGCGTTGGCCGATTGGAAATGCGCGAAGCAGGCCTGGGACAGCAGCGTCGGCAGTTGCATGCCGCCAGCCTCGAAGCTGCGCGCCGCGTTGAGAAAGCCAGCCTCGAGGAAGGCATCCACCGCCGGTTTCACCTCGGGAATCAGAATCGCTTCGCCGTTCTCGTAGCGCGGTTCGTTTTCATCATTCTTGCGGTTGTGGGGCGCGAAAAATTTCTCGGCGATGCTGCGGGCCGTCGCGAGGGCCGCGTCGAAGGTTTCGCGATTGTGCTCGGCAAACCGCTCGCGCTGGGTCAGGCCCTCGGCATCGAGGACTTCATACAGCTCGAAAGCCAGATTGCGGGAACTGAGCAACGTCTCGGACATGGCGGCCTACCTTTTTTTGGGATGGGCCGAGTCTAGGCGTGGGAATGGAGGCTGAATAGGATGATTGATTTAAGTGATGGAGGAGTGAGGGTGCCGTTAATCAATGTGGGAGCGAGCTTTGTGGGAGCAAGGCTTGCCCGCGATGAAAGCGCCACGGTCTCTTGAGGATCGCGGCGCCTGGATCGCGAGCAAGCTTTGCTCCCACAGGGTCGGTGGACTGAGCATCCATTGCAGATGCTCAGTTATGTCGCTTAGCCGATAGTCATCAAGCTGGCATTACCACCCGCGGCCGCGGTGTTGACGCTCAAGGCCCGCTCGATCACCAGACGCTCCAGCGCCACGCTGGTTTCGCCCTGGGACAAACCATGCACCCCGACGATGGCGCCGGCACGCTTGGCCACTTGCTGGCAAACGCCGCGCAGTTGGTCCGAATCGCCGTGATGCAGGACAGCGTCGAACAGCACGTCGTCCTTGGTCCAGTCAGCCACCCGCTGGATGCGCGCCTGAAGGTCTTTCGGCAAACGGGCGAACAAGGCCTTGCTGGTGTCGGTTTCCGGCCACACGGCCGAGCCGCCCACGGCCAGTACCGCCGCCAGTTGCGTCAGCAGGTCGCCTTCCACGTCGGCCAGGCACAACACGTGCTCTCGCGGCAGGATGGCGTAGCTGTTGCGTTCGCCTGTCGGGCCGGTCAGGGTCCGGGTAATGCCGCTTTGCGACTGGGCCGCGAATTGCGCGCACAGGGTGCTCAGCTCGGCGAGCTTCTGGCTGTCGGCCCAGGCTTGCAGCGCGGCCAGGGGTTTACCCATGGCTTCGCGCAAACGCAGGTCCGGCGCGGTGAGGGCATCGCCACGGGCGAAGGATTGCTGGATGGCATCGGTAGGACGTGTCGACAGCAGGCGGTACAGGTACAGCGGACCACCGGCCTTGGGACCGGTACCCGACAGGCCTTCGCCGCCGAACGGCTGCACGCCGACCACAGCCCCGACAATGTTGCGGTTCACGTAGACGTTGCCCGCATGCACATTGTCGATGACCTTGGCGATGGTCTCGTCGATGCGCGTGTGCACGCCCAGGGTCAGGCCGTAGCCGGACGCGTTGATCTGGTTGATCAACTGATCCAGTTCCTTGCGCTTGTAGCGGACCACGTGCAACACCGGGCCGAAAATCTCGCGTTGCAGCTCGTCGAAGCTTTCCAGTTCGATCAGGGTTGGCATCACGAAGGTGCCGCGCCTGCATTCGTCGCTGTCGGCGATTGCCATCTGGTACACGTTGCGACCTTTGTCGCGCATGGCCTGGATGTGTTTCTCGATGCCGGCCTTGGCTTCGGCGTCGATCACCGGGCCGATGTCCACGGACAGGCGTTCAGGGTTGCCAAGGCGAGATTCGGCCATGGCGCCCTTGAGCATTTCGATGACGCGGTCGGCGGAATCTTCCTGCAGGCACAGGACCCGCAGGGCCGAGCAGCGCTGGCCGGCACTGTCGAAGGCTGACGAAACCACGTCGATGACCACTTGTTCGGTGAGCGCCGAGGAGTCGACGATCATGGCGTTCTGGCCACCGGTTTCGGCGATCAACGGGATCGGACGGCCCTGGTTGTCCAGGCGACCGGCGATGTTGCGTTGCAGCAGGCGCGCGACCTCGGTGGAGCCGGTGAACATCACGCCTTTGACCCGCTCGTCACCCACCAGGCGGGCACCGACGGTTTCGCCGCGACCCGGCAGCAGTTGCAGCACGCCCTCCGGAATGCCGGCTTCGAGCATCAGGCGCACAGCCTGGGCAGCCACCAATGGCGTCTGCTCGGCGGGCTTGGCCAATACCGGGTTGCCGGCGGCCAGGGCAGCGGCGACCTGGCCGCTGAAAATCGCCAGCGGGAAGTTCCACGGGCTGATGCAGACCACCGGACCCAGTGGGCGGTGGGCGTCGTTGGTGAAGTCGTTGCGAGCCTGTACCGCGTAGTAGCGCAGGAAATCCACGGCTTCACGCACTTCGGCAATGGCGTTGGCGAAGGTCTTGCCGGCTTCGCGGGCCAGCAGGCCCATCAGCGGCTGGATCTCGCCTTCCATCAGGTCGGCGGCACGCTCAAGGATCGCGGCGCGCTCGGCCGGTGGCGTGGCCTGCCAGATCGGTGCGGCGTTAAGGGCGCACTGAATGGCGTTGTCGACGTCGACGACCGTGGCTTCCTGCACATGGCCGACCACGTCGCGGTGATCGGACGGGTTCAGTACGGGGGCCGGGGTTTCTTCGCTGGCGGCACAGCCGAGCATCGGCACGGCTTTCCAATCGTTATGGGCAGTGGCAAGCAGGGCGCAGGACAGCGATGCCAGGCGATGCTCGTTGGCCAGGTCGATGCCGCTGGAGTTGGCGCGGTCGCTGCCATACAGGTCGCGCGGCAGTGGGATGCGCGGGTGTGGCAGGCCGAAACCGCCTTCCAGCGTCGCCATCTGCTCGATGCTGGCCACTGGATCGGCCACCAGCTCCTGGATCGAAATCGATTGGTCAGCGATACGGTTGACGAACGAAGTGTTCGCGCCGTTTTCCAACAGGCGACGTACCAGATAAGCCAGCAGTGTCTCGTGGGTGCCGACCGGTGCGTACACGCGGCACGGACGGTTCAGCTTGCCTTCGGAAACCTTGCCTACAACCTGTTCGTACAGCGGTTCACCCATGCCGTGCAAGCACTGGAATTCGTACTGCCCCGGGTAATAGTTCTGACCGGCGATGTGGTAGATGGCTGCCAGGGTATGGGCGTTGTGCGTGGCGAACTGCGGGTAAATAACTTCGGGCACCGACAGCAGCTTGCGGGCGCAAGCGATGTAGGACACGTCGGTGTACACCTTGCGGGTATAGACCGGATAGCCTTCCAGGCCTTCAACCTGGGCGCGCTTGATCTCGCTGTCCCAGTACGCGCCTTTCACCAGGCGGATCATCAGGCGATGACGGCTGCGGCGGGCCAGATCGATGACGTAGTCGATCACATACGGGCAACGCTTCTGGTAGGCCTGGATCACGAAGCCGATGCCGTTCCAGCCGGTCAGTTGCGGTTCGAAGCACAGGCGCTCGAGCAGATCCAGGGACAATTCGAGGCGGTCGGCCTCTTCGGCGTCGATGTTCAGACCGATGTCGTATTGCTTGGCCAGCAGGGTCAGCGACAGCAGGCGCGGGTACAGCTCTTCCATGACGCGCTCGTACTGGGCGCGGCTGTAACGCGGGTGCAGGGCGGACAGCTTGATGGAAATGCCCGGGCCTTCATAAATCCCACGACCGTGGGAGGCTTTGCCGATCGAGTGGATGGCTTGTTCGTACGAGGCCAGGTATTTCTGGGCGTCATGTTCGGTGAGCGCGGCTTCACCCAGCATGTCGTAGGAATAGCGGAAACCCTTGGCTTCGAACTTGCTGGCGTTGGCCAGGGCCTCGGCGATGGTTTCGCCGGTGACGAACTGCTCGCCCATCAGGCGCATGGCCATGTCGACGCCCTTGCGGATCATCGGCTCGCCGCTCTTGCCGATGATACGGCTCAGGGAGGAGGTCAGGCCGGCTTCGTTATGGGTGGCGACCAGTTTACCGGTCAGCAGCAGGCCCCAAGTGGCGGCGTTGACGAACAGCGACGGGCTGTTGCCCAGGTGTGGCTGCCAGTTGCCGGTGCTGATCTTGTCGCGGATCAGGGCGTCACGGGTGCCTTTGTCCGGGATGCGCAGCAGCGCCTCGGCCAGGCACATCAGTGCTACACCTTCCTGGGAAGACAGGGAAAATTCCTGCAGTAAACCCTGAACGATACCGGCACGGCCGCCGGCACTTTTCTGGTTGCGCAGTTTTTCAGCAATCGAAGCCGCCAGCTTGTTGGTGGCTTCGGCCATTTGTGCCGGCAGGCGGGCCTGCTCGATCAGCATCGGCACCACTTCCGGCTCTGGGCGGCGGTAAGCAGCAGTGATGGAGGCGCGCAGGACCGATTGCGGCAGGATGCTCTCGGCAAATTCGAGGAAGCATTGGTGAGCATGGTCGACCTGCACATCGCCGGCATCATCGCTGTCGGTGCGAGGTGAACCGTTCAGCTCGGTCAGGGTTGCACCACCCTCGAGTTTTTCCAGGTAATTGAAAATTGCCTGCTTGATCAGCCAGTGCGGCGTGCGATCAATCGAGGTTGCGGCGGCCTTGAGGCGTTCGCGGGTCGGGTCATCGAGTTTGACCCCAAGGGTGGTGGTAGCCATATTTTTATCCTCATGTTTACCACGTATGGCGTGGCATCAGCTGGCGGCAAGATTAGCTGCGCGGTGATTGAGGTGCAACCGGGTGCAACCCTTTTTTTCTCGAAATGACCGGCAGTTCATCTGGAAGTAAATTCTGCCCCGTCTATCTTGCACTGGCTTAGTGCTTTGGCGTCTAGCTGAGTGCTGGGAACTGCACTAAAAGGGAGCAAAAAGCACGGATTTTGCGATAAAACCGATCAGGTGCAACTTATTCGAGCGAAACTGGTTGCACCTTATTTGATTTGTTGAATAGCATTCGTGGCCAAGGTGCAACCGGCGTCAAAGTCGAGGGGCATCGGCTGATGGCTTTCCTGGGGAAACATCAGTCATAAATTCGCGGGACCGCAAATCGTCGCTACAACGTCTATGTTGTCGACGCTTTCAACTGCCACCGCATCATAAAAACAAAGCCAGGGCGTAACTCATGAGTGTTAGTAATCCCACCTTGATCACTTTCGTGATCTACATCGCAGCCATGGTCCTGATCGGCCTGATGGCTTACCGCTCCACCAATAACCTTTCCGATTACATCCTGGGCGGTCGCAGCCTGGGCAGCGTGGTCACGGCATTGTCCGCCGGTGCTTCCGACATGAGCGGCTGGTTGTTGATGGGGTTGCCGGGTGCCATCTACATGTCCGGCCTGTCGGAAAGCTGGATCGCCATCGGCCTGATCATCGGTGCCTACCTGAACTGGCTGTTCGTGGCCGGTCGCCTGCGGGTACAGACCGAGCACAACGGTGACGCCCTGACGCTGCCGGATTACTTCTCCAGCCGTTTCGAAGACAAGAGCGGCCTGCTGCGGATCATCTCTGCGGTGGTGATCCTGGTGTTCTTCACCATCTACTGCGCTTCCGGCATCGTCGCTGGCGCCCGTCTGTTCGAAAGCACCTTCGGCATGTCCTACGAGACAGCGCTGTGGGCCGGTGCCGCGGCGACCATCGCCTACACCTTCGTCGGCGGTTTCCTGGCCGTGAGCTGGACAGACACCGTGCAAGCCACCCTGATGATCTTCGCGCTGATTCTCACGCCGATCATTGTGCTGCTGGCCACGGGCGGCGTGGACACCACGTTCCTGGCGATCGAAGCGAAAGATCCTACGTCGTTCGACATGCTGAAAAACACCACCTTCATTGGCGTGATCTCGTTGATGGGCTGGGGCCTGGGCTACTTCGGCCAACCGCACATCCTGGCGCGCTTCATGGCCGCCGACTCGGTCAAGTCGATCGCCAAGGCGCGTCGCATCTCCATGACCTGGATGATTCTCTGCCTGGGTGGCACCGTGGCCGTTGGCTTCTTCGGGATCGCTTACTTCTCGGCGCACCCTGATGTGGCCGGTCCCGTGACTGATAACCCAGAGCGCGTGTTCATCGAGCTGGCGAAGATCCTGTTCAACCCATGGGTTGCCGGCGTGTTGCTGTCGGCCATCCTGGCGGCGGTGATGAGTACCCTCAGTTGCCAGTTGCTGGTGTGCTCCAGTGCCTTGACCGAAGACTTCTACAAGACCTTCCTGCGCAAAAGCGCTTCCCAACTGGAACTGGTCTGGGTCGGCCGCGCCATGGTGCTGCTGGTGGCCTTGGTCGCCATCGCCCTGGCCGCCAACCCGGAAAACCGTGTACTGGGTCTGGTGAGCTACGCCTGGGCCGGTTTTGGTGCCGCGTTCGGTCCGGTTGTCCTGATCTCCGTGATCTGGAAGCACATGACCCGCAATGGCGCGCTCGCCGGCATCCTGGTGGGTGCGATCACCGTGATCGTCTGGAAGCATTTCGCGTTGCTGGGCCTGTACGAAATCATCCCGGGCTTCATCTTCGCCAGTGTGGCCATCTACATTGTCAGCAAGATGGGCTCGCCTACCGCGGGTATGCTGCAGCGTTTCGACGCGGCGGAAAAAGATTTTCGTTTGAACCAGTAAGGCCTCCAGCGCGGCCTCGATGGCTCGCAGGAGGGTTTGCATGAAAAAGGCCCGTCTCCAATGGAGTCGGGCTTTTTTTTGGCGGAATTTATCGACCGTGGGCCTATTCCGTGTGGGAGCGAGCTTGCTCGCGATAGCGGTGTATCAGTTTGCCTGGATGCTGAATGTGGCAGCGCATCGCGAGCAAGCTCGCACACATGCCTGTCACTGCATGTCGATATCGGGCTGGTTGAGAAAGATCAACACGCCCAGGATCGCCATATAGAACCTGAACGCAGCGTCCTGGCCATTCCAGATTTCTGATTGCCACATCAGGAACCACTCGCCGCCGACGACCATGAAACCAAAGAACCAGACGAAGAAGCCCACTGTCAGACCGGCAACGGCCCACCCCTTGGCGCGTGCGAACACCAGGGCTTCGGCTTGACGCACCTGCCACAGTTTCAGTGCGCCGTAACCCAGCAACCCTGCCGTCAGCGCTTCGCCGAGGATGATCAGCCAATAGGCACCGTGCCACATCCACGGTTGATCGATGGCCCGGTACCGGGCGGCGTTGTCGGGGAAGGTGGTATCCATGCTCAGTACGTGATGGACGAAATTGAAGTTGGAGCTGTAGTCCGTGATGTTATTGAACACGGTCAGGAAGGCGAAGGCGGCGAGTGCCAAGGTCATTGCGATTTTTGCGTAACGGATCGTCATCGGTGCGTCCTTTGCTTTTTTGCGACGAAAGAACGTTAGCACGGCCAGTTGCAGTCCCGGGGGCCGTCACTTTGCAGGAAGTTGCTGGTTGTTCGGGCAGCGACTTCAGTTTGCCGCCATGCAAGGAATGTCTGTCGGAAAGCACAGCGCATGCTGCGTGCTTTTATCTTCTTGGGTGTAAGGCAAATCTGTTTTTCATGACGGTCGCTCAGCTTTGCGTGGGGCTCATGCAGAATCGCCCGCCTCCATTTCGCAGAGGCACATCGGATGTTCCCGCCTGCCAACCAACCGCGTTTCACGCTGACGCTCGACGGCGTACCGAATGAGCTCAAGGTGCTTGAGTTCAAGGGCAAGGAAGCCATCAGCCAACCCTATCGTTTTGACCTGGAACTGGTCAGTGAACGGTCCGACCTGGCGCTGGAAGAGCTCCTGCATCGCCAGGCATTTCTGCGGTTCGATGCCTGGCAGGGTGGCATACACGGTCAGGTCTATAGCGTGGCCCAGGGGGATTCGGGCAAGCGCCTGACCCGTTACCAGATCAGCCTGGTGCCGCGTCTGGCCTACTTGCGGCATCGCATCAACCAGCGGATTTTCCAGCACCTGAGCGTGCCCGATATCGTTGCCCGGGTGTTGAAGGAGCACGGGATCCTGGCGGATGCCTGCCAGTTCACGCTTGGCGGGCAGTACCTCGAACGCGAGTATTGTGTGCAGTATGGCGAAAGCGATCTGGTCTTCATCGAGCGGATATGCGCCGAAGTCGGCATCCATTATCACTTCAGGCACCGTCCGGATGGCCATCTGCTGGTGTTCGGTGACGACCAGACGGTGTTTTCCCGCCTGCCCGAGTCGACGTTGTACATGGCGGACAGCGGCATGGTCGCCGACGAGCCGGCAATCAAGCGCCTGGCGGTGCGGCTCCAGACCTGCACCACTGCCGTGACGTTGCGCGATTACGACTTCCGCAAGCCCGGCTTGTTATTGCAAACCCACCTGGACAATCGGCAGCGCCCTGCGCTCGAAGACTATCGCTACCCCGGCGGTTTCTGCGCCCGTGACGACGGCAAGCATCTGACCCGGCGCGCCCTTGAGCGCCATGGCACCGACCACTGCGTGGCAGAAGGTGGCAGCAATGAAAGCGCCCTGGTCAGCGGACATTTCATGCGCATCAAGGAGCATCCCCGGCAACCGTGGAATGATCTCTGGCTCCTGACGCAGATCGACCATCATGGCCGTCAACCGCAGGTGCTGGAAGAAACAGCCGCCGCCGGCCCGAATGAATTCCAGGGCTACAGAAATACCTTTCTCGCCACGCCATGGGACGTGTTCTTTCGGCCACCTTTGCATCACGAAAAGCCTCGGGCCCATGGTTATCAGTCAGCGGTGGTGACCGGACCGGTGGACAGCGAGATCCATTGCGATGAATTCGGCCGGGTCAAGGTGCAGCTGGTCTGGGATCGCGACGGTAAACACGACGAGCATTCCAGTTGCTGGCTGCGTGTGGCCTCCGGTTGGGCCCACGATCACTATGGCGCAGTGATGATCCCCCGGGTTGGCATGGAAGTCCTGGTCGGGTTCATTGATGGTGACGTGGACAAGCCGTTGGTGGTGGGTTGCCTGCCCAATGGCGCCAACCCGGTGCCGCTGGACTTGCCGGCGGACAAGACCCGCAGCCTGCTGCGCAGCCGCAGCAGCCCCGGCGGGGGAGGTTACAACGAACTGCGCATCGAAGATCGCAAGGGGGCCGAGGAGATCTACCTGCGGGCCCAGCGAAACTGGACCCAGCATGTGCTGCATGACCAGCGGGTACAGGTCGATCATGAGCGCAACATTGTCGTCACGGGTACGGCGCGACACGAGCTCAAGGCCGATGAGCAGCGCCTTACCCATGGGCGCCGTCGGGCAGAAGTGCGGCAGGACGATCATCTGCTGGTGAGTGGCGAGCGGCATATCCGCGTCACCAGCCAGGTCCTGAGTGCCAGCCAGCAGTTTCATGTCAGCGCCGGCCAACACGTGGTGTTGGACGCGGGAGCCAGCGTGACCCTCCAGGCCGGCGGCCATTGGATCAATATCGGGGCCGGCGGGATCTCCAGCAGCGTGCCGATCGAGGTCGGAGGGGCGCCGATGGCGGTCATGAGCGCGGCATCGGGCTCTCCAGGCAGCGCCGAGAAGCGGGTCGCTGCAGCGCCTGCGCTTTCCCTTGCGCAAACACTCAGTTTCCAAGGCTCGGCGCCGTTCTGCGAGGAGTGTGAACGTTGCAGAAACGGCGCCTGCGTAGCGCCGTCGGTCTTTCACAAACCTGTCGATGCCCAGGAGCGGCCATGAACAGCAGTCAATCTCCCCGCGCCTGGCTTGAGGAACATCCTTTGCAGGCCTGCGAGCAACTTTTCGCCATTTTCAGCAACGTCAGCAGTGCCGGGGTATTGTCGGCCTGGCGGCGCTCGATGAACTCGCAGGCGAGCCCGATCTGGGCCGACACACCTTACGCCGAGTGGGAATCGGTCATGCCCTATGTAGGGCTTGTCAGCGCGAACAGCGGCTTTCTTGATTGGATAGTCGCCACCGACTCGCTCGATTGGGGTTGGCTGGCGGTTTCGGGTGTGGACCAGCAAACCCTTGCCGAACATTTGCGGGGGCTCACGCAGGTGCTGTTGCCTGGTGGCAAGCCGGTCTTCCTGCGTTTTTGGGATGGGCGCTTTATGGGGCCGATCCTGCAATCGACGGAAGTGGAGGCCGGGCAACTCTTGCCGGTTATCAAACGTTGCCTGATCAACGGGCGGTCCCTTGAGGTCGTGGGAAATGCCCAGCGGCCGGCCCAGGCTTTTCCCTGGTGGCAAGTGCCTGTCGCTCTGTTGGACGCGATGGCCGAGAGCCCGACGGACTGTCTGCTGGACAACGTGCTCACTTGGCTCGGTGAAGAACATCCGCAAGTGTTCGAGCGGGTCGATGGCAGCGTCCTGCGCTGCAAGATTGCCCACTTTCTTGAGCGATCCAGGCCTGCTGAGGCGTTAAAGGCGCCATTGCAGGCGTATTTGCTGCGAGAGCTGGGCTGATGCTGGCCTGTCCGCCGGGCTGCGAACCCCTGACGTGCGACGCGCTTCGAGGTAAACTCGTCGCCCTTCGCAGGAGCCGCCATGAATTATCGCCACGCCTTCCACGCCGGCAATCACGCCGATGTGTTCAAACACCTGACCTTGACCCGCCTCATCGGCTTGATGTCGCGCAAGGAGCAGCCCTTCGCCTACCTTGATACCCACGCGGGCATCGGGCTGTACGACTTGCAGGGTGACCAGGCCAACCGTACCGGCGAGTACCTGGAAGGCATTGCGCGGTTGTGGGGTGAGGGTGATCTGCCGCCGCTGACCGCCGATTACATGAAGGTGCTGCACGAGATGAACCCGGACGGGCAGTTGCGCTACTACCCGGGCTCGCCGGAGCTGGCGCGGCGCCTGACCCGCTCCCAGGACCGTGTGCTGCTCAATGAGAAACACCCTGAAGACGGCGTGTTGCTCAAGGACAACATGAAAGGCGACCGTCGCGTGGCGGTGCACCTGGGTGAGGGTTGGCATGTGCCGCGGGCGTTGCTGCCGGTGGCAGAGAAGCGTGCCCTGATGTTGATCGATCCGCCCTTTGAACAGCTGGACGAGATGCAGCGCTGCGCTGCCTCCCTCAAGGAGGCCATTGGCCGGATGCGCCAGACAGTGGCGGCGATCTGGTATCCGGTGAAGGACCAGCGGATGTTGCGCCGCTTCTACCAGGACCTGGCCGGCACGGGAGCCCCGAAGCTGTTACGCGTGGAGCTGCTGGTGCACCCATTGGCGACGCCCAATAGCCTGAACGGCTCCGGCCTGGCGATTGCCAATCCGCCGTGGGGGTTGGAGGAGGAGTTGCGTGAACTGCTGCCGTGGCTGTCGAAAAAACTGGGGCAGACCCAAGGTGGGTGGCAGATGGATTGGTTGATCGCTGAAAGCTGATGCAACGATGGCGTCTGGAAGACCGCCATCGCGAGCAAGCTCAGCTCCCAAATGGGGGGGACGGGGCCGCAGGAATTGCCACCGTCACCCATTCCTGTGGGAGCCGAGCTTGCTCGCGATGACGGTGGTTCAGCTGCATTGATGTTGAATGTGCCGCCACCATCGCGAGCAAGCTCGCTCCCACATGGGGGCGGGGCCGCAGGAATTGCCACTGCCACCCATCCCTGTGGGAGCCGAGCTTGCTCGCGATGACGGTGGTTCAGCTGCATTGATGTTGAATGTGCCGCCACCATCGCGAGCAAGCTCAGCTCCCACATGGGGGCGGGGGGTGTCCGCAGGAATTGCCACCGCCACCCATTCCTGTGGGAGCCGAGCTTGCTCGCGATGACGGTGGTTCAGCTGCATTGATGTCGAATGTGCTGCCGCCATCGCGAGCAAAGCTCAGCTCCCACACTGGGTCTGGGCTTAGAGAGTCAGATCGGGCACGTCACGCCCGTACCGCCGATCCCGCAATAGCCTTCAGGGTTCTTCGCCAGGTATTGCTGGTGGTAGGTCTCGGCGAAGTAGAACGTCGGTGCTTCTTCGATTTCGGTGGTGATGGTGCCTTTGCCTGCCTTGGTCAACTCGGCCTGGAAGACTTGCTCGCTGTGCTTGGCCGCCGCCAGTTGAGCCGGGTTGGTGGCATAGATCACTGAGCGGTACTGGGTACCGATGTCATTGCCCTGGCGCATGCCCTGGGTCGGGTTGTGCAGTTCCCAGAACATTTTCAGAAGCTGCTCGTAGCTGACTTTTTCCGGCTCATAGACCACCAGTACCACTTCACTGTGGCCGGTCAGGCCCGAACAGACTTCTTCATACGTCGGGTTCGGCGTGAAGCCGCCGGCGTACCCCACCGCTGTACTGACCACGCCTTCGCGCTGCCAGAACTTGCGCTCTGCGCCCCAGAAGCAGCCGAGGCCAAAGATCGCGAAATCCACGTCCATGGCAAACGGGCCCAGCAGCGGCGCGTCGAGGACGAAGTGTTTTTCCGGCACGCTCATTGGCGTTTCGCGGCCAGGCAGGGCTTGTTCTTGAGTAGGAAGCACGTTTTTATTCACCAGGATTTCCGAGCGCAAGACCATTGATCAGTCCTCTCAGTCAGATTGAATTGAGCGAAATAGACCGTCAGTGTGCCCAATGCCGATTAGTTAAGAAAGACACAGTGTTGGCGAGGGGATGGACGTATGGGGCTGCGGCCGTCAGACAAGCGGCCCGCGGGGGTAGCGCTTGAGCTTTTCGATCAGCTCGGCGCCGGGAATTGGCCGGTCGAACAGGTAGCCCTGGCCGACGTCACAGCGGTGGCGCCGCAGGAACGTCAGTTGCTGGGCGGTTTCGATGCCTTCGGCCACGACCTTGAGTTTCAGGTTGTGGGCCATGGCGATCACCGCCGAGGTGATTTCCATGTCGTCCTGGTTGTCCGGGATTTCGTGGATGAAGCTGCGATCAATCTTGATGATGTCGATCGGGAATTTCTTCAGGTAACTGAGGGACGAATAACCCGTGCCGAAGTCGTCCATGGCCAGGGTCAGTCCCAGGCGCTTGAGCTGGTCGAGCTGCAAATGGGTGTCTTCGGTGGCTTCCAGCAACAGGCCTTCGGTCAGCTCCAGTTCCAGCAGCCGGGCCGGCAGTTGTTCCTCCTTGAGAATGCTGGCGATGGAGGCGACCAGGTCCGGGTCGGAGAACTGCTTGGGCGACAGGTTGATCGCCACTTGCAGGTTGCCCAGGCCGGCGGCGGTCAGTTGCTTGCTCATGCGGCAGGCCTGGCGGGCGATCCATTTGCCGATGGGAATGATCAGGCCGGTTTCTTCGGCCACGCTGATGAACTGGTCCGGGCGGATCATGCCCTTTTCCGGATGGTTCCAGCGCAGCAGCGCCTCCATGCCCAGCAGGCGGCCGCTGCGTAGGCACAACTTGGGCTGGTAGAACACGTCCAGTTCATTCTGGGTCAAGGCGCGGCGCAGGTTGTTTTCCACGAACAGCTTGTAGCTGGCCTCGGCATTCAGCGCCTCGGTGAACACCTGGACCTGATGCTTGCCGTTGGCCTTGGCCTTGTGCAGGGCCAGGCCGGCGTTACGCATCAGGGTCTGCGGATCGCGGCCGTGCAGTGGCGCGCAGGCCAGGCCCACGGAACCGGTCACGCTGATCAACTGGTTATCGACGAACATGGGTTTGTCGAGGGTCATCAGCAACTGGCTGGCGATCTGCTGCCCGGATTCCAGGCCCGTGTCGTCCAGCAGGACCGCGAATTCGTTACTGGCAAATCGCGCCAGGCTGCCGCTGGGGCTCAAGCTGTTGCGCAGGCGCCGGGCCAGGCTGATCAGCAATTTGTCACCGGTCTGGTGGCCGAGGCTGTCGTTGATGCGCTTGAAGTTGTCGATGTCCACCAGCAGCAGGCTGATGGGCGAATCACTGTCCCGGGCGAAGCGTTCATCGAGGTTGCGAATGAACGCCGGACGGTTGCCCAGGTTGGTCAGGTTGTCGGTGTAGGCCAGGCGCTCGATGCGCTGCTGCGCCAGTTTGGTCTGGGTGATGTCTTCGTAGATGCCGATGTAGTGGGTCAGCTCACGGTTGTCGCCGTAGACCTTGGAAATCGACAACTGGCCCCAGTAGGGTTCCAGGTTCTTGCGCCGGCTCTTGAACTCGCCCTGCCAACTGTTGCTCTGGGCCAGCGCCGAGGGCGCGTCGAACAGCAGTTCGCTGAGGTTTTCCAGGGCCGGCAGTTCCGAGAGGCGCTGGCCGTGGACTTCCTCGGTGGTGTACTGAGTGATCGCGGTGAAGCTCGGGTTGACGTACTCCACCACACCGTCGCAATTGACCAGCAGGAACGCGTTGGCGCTCTGCTCCACCGCACGCTGGAACAAGTGCAGGGCGCTGGTGGCGGTACGTCGGTTGTGGTTGTTGATGACCTGGGCGAACTGGTCCGCCAGCTCGCCGGCAAAGGCGATTTCATCTGACTGCCAGGCGCGGGTGGCGCCCACTTGCTCCAGGCACAGCACGCCCACCACCTGGCCGTCGATGCGCACGCTGGCGTCGAGAATGGCATTGACGTCGCGGGCGCGTAGGCTCTCGGCCATTTCCCGGGTGCGCGGGTCACGGATCGCGTTGTGAGCGTCAATGGCGCGGCAGGTCTGCAGCGCCTCCATGTAGTCGGGAAAGTCGTTGGCATCGATGACCGCTGGCAGGAAGTAGTCCTGGGATGCGCGGTTGTAGGCAGAGATCGGCACCAGCTTGCCATTCTCCAGGTTCCAGAGGCTGGCGCAGTCGATCTGGTAAATGTCACAGGCGCTGCGGGTGATGAGTTCGGCGGCTTCGAGCAGGGAGTTGTTGGCGCTGTAGCGTTGACGGGTCAGCAGCAGGATCAGGTCCTGCTGGGCGCGTACCCGGTCCAGGTGCTGGAGCTGCTCTTGCTGGGCGCGCTGGTTCAGTTCCAGGGCGATCTGCAGGCGTGAGTTCTGGGTTTCCAGGTCCAGGGCTGGCATAGAGGGTTCGCCTTGCAACAAATTGTCCACCGCCAGCAGGTAACCGCGCAGCAGATGACGATTGTGTTGCTTATAGGCTTCACCCGTCTCCAGCACGTTCATCGGGCCCTTGGCGGTGTGGAGCGTGTAGCGAATCTGGTAATGCGCGGCCTGGGCCAATTGTTGCTGGATGGCGTCGTGCAACTGATAGCGTGCTTCGGGCTCCATCAAGCTGGCGTAAGGCGCACTGACCAGCGAGCACAGCTCCACCGCCGGTAGGCCAAAGTATCGCTCGCAGTTGGGATCGAGGAACAACAGCGCCCAGCTTGCTTCATTCAGCCGTTCGAAACGCAGCATACCGAGCCGCGAGGGCACCGGTAACTGCGTCACTACCTCGGCCGCCATACGGCTGGCGGCATCGGGTTGGCTTTTCATGGGGAAACTCGCTTCGAAAATGCTGATCGCGCCGGGCTGACGCCCTCGTTATTACGGATTGGCGCAAGGTTGCATCATTGCGGCACTGGCTGACAAGAGAGATGAAGGCCAAGTGCTATAAACCTTTTATCGGCCGACGAGAGGATTTCTCCAGTCGTCGACCGATCAGAGGACATGGAAAATCATTGCAGTGGGATATGAACGGTCTGCAAGGGGGTGCCGTCCCGGTCGTGGAAGGTGACTTGAAGGCTCTGGGTCGTGACATGCAGGCGGGCGAAGTTGTCCTGGCTCACCACTTTGCTGGTCAGTTCATAGCGGTACTCACCGCTTTTGGTGTGGGCCATGGGCCTGTTGAAAATAAAATCCGAGGCTTTCGCAAAAGGTAGCCATTTACTGTTGTAGAACGGCGAGGAAACCACGGTGTTGACCTCGAAATCAGGATCCTCGCTGTGACGCAGGCGGCTGGTCATGGAGCCGTGGACATCGCCCGAGACGAAAACCACGTTTTTGATCCGATGGCGGCGAATGGTTTCCAGCAGGCGCAGGCGTTGTTCCGGGAAGGCCTGCCAGGCATCGCCGTCGTTGTGCTTGCTGTCAGGGAAGAACATGACGCTGGTCACGATGAGTTTGACCCGGGCGGGGCTGTTGACGAGCCATTCAAGCAAGGACTGCTCCTGCTCCTCGTCGAGGATGCGCCGATCGTGCGCCGACAGGTTGCGTTGCGTCCGGCTGTCGGTGACGAACCATTGAATATCGCCGTGGGTGAAGGTGTACCAGTAGCGGGTTAACGACTTGTCTAATGTTCCGTCGCCCGACAGTTCATGGGCGGGCCCGTGACTGGCCTGATAAAGCCTATAAGCGGCGATGGCGTTGGCGTATAGAACATCGTCGTTACCGGTTTTCCTGGCGGGCCAGTTGTCTTCGATCTCATGGTCGTCAAGGATCATGTAGGTCGGGGTGCCAGACATCAGTTTCCGGATATGCGGCTGGGTAAATACCGATCGGTATCTGAAAAGAATGTTCTGATAGGTTCGGTCCGGTCCTATGACATTCAGGTCATCCAGATAAACCTGATCGCCGGTCATCAGTACCGCGCTGATCGGTGGCTCGGCCTGCGCCACGATGCGGTTGATACCGGCAAAGGTGCGGTCCCCCAGCCCCGGTAGCAACGGGGTGCCGGCGGCGATTCGCAAGTAGCGACAAGAGCCCACGATGTAAGCGCGTGGCGCATCGGTTTTGTTGGCCGGTGTGCGTAGGCGGTAGGTGTCCCTGGGCCATTGCAGCGGCAGTTCCTGGACGGTTTCCAGGGTATGGCTCGGGCTCAGGGGGCTGAACCAGCCGGCCTGGTACTCGTAGGCGGTATCGGGTTGAAGGCCTTTCAACACGATGACATCGGACATGTCGCGGTAGGCCTTCAATTCGACAAAATGCCCTTTCGACCAGCGTGTATCGCCTTGGCGCCGGTGGCGAATACCGGCGAATACCCGGTTGTTGCCGCGATCGCCGCGCAGGAATATCCGGGCGTGGTCCGTTGTCGTGTGGCCGACAATGGGGCTGAACGAGCCCCATGAAAGACAGGACACCGTTTCCCCCTTACGATAAGGGATAGGCAAACGGTTATGTTTATGACTAATAGCAACGATAAGAGTGGGGAGCTTTTGGGCCAGGAGCGGCGACGCCGCTGGAGTCCAGAGCAAAAGCTGGCCATGGTTCGCGAGAGCCTTGAGCCAGGGCAAAGTGTGTCGGTCGTCGCTCGACGCAACGGCATCAATGCCAACCAGTTATTCCTGTGGCGCAAGCTGTATCAGGACGGCAGCCTGTCGGCGGTCAGTGCTGGCGAAGCCGTGGTGCCGGCCTCCGAGCTGAGCGATGCGCTCAAGCAGATCCGTGAACTGCAACGGATTCTGGGCAAGAAAACGATGGAAGCCGAAATCCTCAAAGAGGCCGTGGAGATCGCCCGGTCGCGAAAATGGATTGCGCACTCACCCTTGTTGCCGGGGGACGACCAGTGAAGCTGGTCAGCGAATGTCTCGGTGTGGCGCGCTCGCAATTAACGGTTCGAATCAAGCAATCGGTATCGCCCAAGACACGGCGAAGCAGACCTGTGGACGACGCTGAGTTGGTGGTTGAAATCCAACAGCAGGTCAGCGAGTTGCCCAGCTATGGCTACCGTCGTGTCTGGGGATTACTGCGTCGGGAACGTGAAACCCATTCGCTGCCGGCGATCAATGTGAAGCGGGTTTACCGGGTCATGCGTGATCACAACTTGCTGCTGGAGCGTCGACTCAAACAGCCCGGCGTGCCGCGTCGGCACGAAGGCCGTATTGCCGTGAAAACCAGCAATACGCGTTGGTGCTCGGACGGCTTTGAGTTCCGCTGCGAGGACGGCGCCAAACTGAGCGTGACCTTCGCCCTCGATTGCTGTGATCGCGAAGCCATCGGCTGGGTGGCAAGCCCGACCGGGTACAGCGGCGATGATATCCGCGATTTGATGCTGGAAAGCGTGGAGAAGCGCTTCGGTGATCAATTGCCCACCACGCCGGTGCAATGGCTAAGCGACAACGGCTCGGCGTACACCGCCGAACAGACACGCCTGTTTGCTCGGCAGATCGGTTTGCAGCCGGTGACCACGCCAGTTCGCAGCCCGCAGAGCAACGGGATGGCGGAGAGCTTCGTGAAGACGATCAAGCGTGACTACGTGGCGCACATGCCCAAACCGGATCGGGAAACGGCGTTGCGTAACCTGGCAATTGCCTTCGAACATTACAACGAGCAGCATCCGCACAGCGCTTTGAAATATCGCTCGCCGAGGGAGTTCAGGCGCTTGGCGGCAGCATCAATTTAACAGGGAGTTGGTGTCCGGTTTTGTAGGGGCAAGTCCAGGGGCCAACGGTAGGTTTGAACATATTCGAATCCATTCGAAGTTTCAGTAGAGGGGGCAAACATCAAGTTGCCTTGAGCCTCTGATGCTAAGGCTCGATGCGGAATAAATATTGATCAGGGAGAGGGCGCAAGTTGTGAGTAATGCCTAACAGAAGGCGTAGTCATTTCAAACTTGTGTGGTAGGAAAGTTGCTGCGCCACCTGACCTTCCGCCATCGCGAGTAAGCTCCCACAGAGGGCTTGTGGTGCTCCTGTGGGAGCGAGCTTGCTCGCGATGAGGCCGGCACATCCAGCACCCAGGCTGCCTGGCTTGAATTCCAGGCAAAAAAAGCCCCGCCAAACGGGCGGGGTTGAGGTACGAGCGTGGCGCTCGGAAAACAGTGCTCCGAATGGCCCTCCGCAAGGGAGGGCCGCCCGGTGTTACAGCAGGATGGTGCGGATGTCGCCCAGCAGGTCGCTCAGACGCTTGGTGAAGCGTGCGGCGGCGGCGCCGTTGATCACACGGTGATCGTAGGACAGCGACAGTGGCAGCATCAGCTTCGGCTGGAAGGCTTTACCGTCCCAGACAGGCTGGATGGTGGCCTTGGAAACACCCAGGATCGCCACTTCCGGCGCGTTGACGATCGGCGTGAAGCCGGTGCCGCCAATGTGGCCGAGGCTGGAGATGGTGAAGCAGGCGCCCTGCATGTCATCGGCGGTGAGCTTCTTGTTCCGGGCTTTTTCGGCCAGGGCAGCGGCTTCGGCAGCCAGTTGCAGCAGGCTCTTCTGGTCGACGTTGCGGATGACCGGTACCAGCAGGCCTTCCGGGGTGTCGACGGCAAAGCCGATGTGCACGTATTTCTTGCGGATCACAGCCTTGCCGCTTGGGGCGAGGGAGGCGTTGAAGTCCGGCAGTTCCTTGAGCAGGTGCGCACAGGCCTTGAGCAGCAGGGGCAGTACGGTCAGCTTGACGCCGGCCTTTTCCGCCACGGCTTTCTGCGCAACGCGGAAGGCTTCCAGCTCGGTGATGTCAGCCTGGTCGAACTGCGTCACGTGGGGAATGTTCAGCCAGCTGCGGTGCAAGCTCGACGCGCCGATCTGCATCAGGCGGGTCATGGCCACTTCTTCGGTTTCGCCGAAGCGGCTGAAATCCACTGCCGGGATCGGCGGGATGCCAGCGCCACCCGAAGCGCCTTCGGCCGGTGCGTTCTTGGCCTTCTGCATCATGGCCTTGACGTAGGCTTGCACGTCTTCCTTCAGCACGCGGCCGTGTGGGCCGCTCGGGCCGACAGCAGACAGCTCGACGCCGAATTCACGGGCCAGCTGACGCACCGCAGGGCCGGCGTGCACCTTGGCACCGCTTGGTGCAGGCGCGGCGACCGGGGCTGGGGCAGCCTCGGCCTTGGCGGCAGGTGCGGCGGCTGGAACTGGGGCCGCTTCGGACTTGGCAGCAGGCGCAGCGGCCTGGGCGGGTGCGGCAGGTGCCGCAGCGCCAGCGACCTTGAGCTTCAGGATCAGGTCACCGGTGCCGACTTCGTCTTCCAGCTTGATCTCGACGCTTTCCACCACACCGGCGGCTGGCGATGGGATTTCCATGCTGGCCTTGTCGGATTCCAGGGTGATCAGCGACTGGTCGGCTTCGACGGTGTCGCCGACCTTGACCAGTACTTCGATGATCTTGGCCTTGCCCGACGAGCCGATGTCCGGGACATGAATGTCCTGGACCGTGGCAGCGGCAGGCGCAGCAGCTGGCGCGGGAGCCGCTTCGGCAGCCGGTGCGGCGGCAGGTTTTTCAGCCGCGGCCGGGGCCGCAGCAGGGGCGGGTGCTTCAGGCGCCGCAGCGGCGCCCTCGACTTCCAGCTCCAGCAGTTCGTCGCCTTCTTTCAGGCGATCGCCCAGCTTCACTTTCAGGCTCTTGATCACACCGGCCTTCGGCGCAGGCACTTCCATGCTGGCCTTGTCCGATTCAAGCGTCAGGATGCTCTGGTCGGCTTCGATACGGTCGCCGACCTTCACAAACAGTTCAATTACTTCACCTTCACCGCTGCCGATGTCAGGTACGCGAATGAGTTCGCTCACGAAAATTCTCCTCAGCAGTCCAGTGGGTTGCGTTTTTCTGGATCGATGCCGAACTTGACGATGGCCTCGGCCACCACCTTGGGTTCGATATCGCCACGGTCAGCCAGGGCTTCCAGGGCTGCCAACACAACGAACTTACGGTCGACTTCGAAGAAGTGACGCAGCTTCTTGCGGCTGTCGCTACGGCCGAAACCGTCGGTGCCCAGCACTTTGAATTCCTTGGAAGGAACCCACTGGCGGATCTGCTCGGCGAACAGCTTCATGTAGTCGGTAGAGGCGATGACCGGACCTTTGCGGCCGTTCAGGCATTCTTCGACGTAGCTCAGCTTTGGCTTCTGGCCAGGGTGCAGGCGGTTGCTGCGCTCTACGGCCAGGCCGTCGCGACGCAGTTCGTTGAAGCTGGTGACGCTCCACACGTCGGCACCGACGTTGAACTCTTCACGCAGGATCTTCGCCGCTTCACGCACTTCGCGCAGGATGGTGCCCGAGCCCATCAACTGGACGTGGTGCGCCGCTTCGCGGGTGTCTTCCTCAAGCAGGTACATGCCCTTGACGATGCCTGCCTCGACACCGGCCGGCATGGCTGGCTGCTGGTAGGACTCGTTCATCACGGTGATGTAGTAGAAGACGTCCTGTTGCTCTTCGGTCATCTTCTTCATGCCGTCCTGGATGATCACCGCCAGCTCGTAGCCGTAGGTCGGATCATAGGTGCGGCAGTTCGGGATGGTCCCGGCCAGCATGTGGCTGTGGCCGTCTTCGTGCTGCAGGCCTTCGCCGTTCAGCGTGGTCCGGCCGGCGGTACCGCCGATCAGGAAGCCACGGGTACGGCTGTCGCCAGCCGCCCAGGCCAGGTCGCCGATCCGCTGGAAGCCGAACATCGAGTAGAAGATGTAGAACGGCAGCATCGGCTGGTTGTGGCTGGAGTACGAAGTACCGGCGGCAATGAACGAGCTCATGGCGCCCGCTTCGTTGATGCCTTCTTCGAGGATCTGGCCTTTCTTGTCTTCGCGGTAGAACATCACCTGGTCTTTATCGACTGGCTCGTAGAGCTGGCCGACGGACGAGTAGATGCCCAACTGGCGGAACATGCCTTCCATACCGAAGGTACGGGCTTCGTCCGGGATGATCGGGACGATGCGCTGGCCGATTTCCTTGTCCTTGACCAATTGCGCGAGGATCCGCACGAAGGCCATGGTGGTGGAGATTTCACGGTCGCCCGAGCCGTCCAGGATCGCCTTGAGGGTCTCCAGTGGCGGGGTCGGGATGCTGAAGCTCTTGGCGCGACGCTGTGGTACGAAACCGCCCAGCGCGGCACGGCGCTCGGCCAGGTAACGGGCTTCGGCGCTGCCTTCTTCGGGTTTGAAGAACGGCAGGTTTTCCAGCTCGCTGTCCTTGACCGGAATGTCGAAGCGGTCGCGGAACAACTTCAGGCTGTCGACATCGACTTTCTTGGTGTTGTGCGCGGTGTTCTTCGCTTCGCCGGCGCCGGTGCCATAACCCTTGATGGTCTTGGCCAGGATGACGGTTGGCTGCTCTTTGTGGTTGACCGCTTCGTGGTACGCCGCATAGACCTTGTACGGGTCGTGGCCGCCACGGTTGAGTTTCCAGATCTCGTCGTCGGACAAGTCGGCAACCATGGCCTTGAGTTCAGGCGAATTGAAGAAGTGCTCACGGACGAACGCGCCGTCCTTGGCCTTGTAGTTCTGGTATTCGCCGTCGATGACTTCGTCCATGCGACGTTGCAGGATGCCGTCGACGTCCTTGGCCAGCAGCGGGTCCCAGAAACGGCCCCAGATGACTTTGTTGACGTTCCACTGGGCACCACGGAACACGCCTTCGAGTTCCTGGATGATCTTGGCGTTGCCGCGAACCGGGCCGTCGAGGCGCTGCAGGTTGCAGTTGATGACGAAGATCAGGTTGTCCAGTTTCTCGCGGCCGGCCAGGGAGATTGCGCCCAGGGATTCCGGCTCGTCGCACTCGCCGTCGCCCATGAAGCACCAGACTTTTTGCTTGCCGGCCGGGATGAAGCCACGGGCTTCCAGGTACTTCATGAAGCGCGCCTGGTAGATCGCCTGGATCGGGCCCAGGCCCATGGAAACGGTCGGGAACTGCCAGAAGTCCGGCATCAGCCAAGGGTGCGGGTACGAGGACAGGCCATTGCCGTCCACTTCCTGGCGGAAGTTGTTCATCTGGTCTTCGGTGATGCGGCCTTCCATGAACGCACGGGCATAGACGCCTGGCGATGCGTGACCCTGGAAGTAGATCAGGTCGCCGCCGTGTTCGTCGGTCGGGGCCTGGAAGAAGTAGTTGAAACCGATGTCATACAGCGTCGCACTGGAGGCGAAGCTGGAGATGTGACCGCCCAGGTCAGAATCTTTCAGGTTGGTACGCATGACCATGGCCAACGCGTTCCAGCGTACCAGCGAGCGAATGCGGCGTTCCATGAACAGGTCGCCAGGCATGCGTGCTTCGTGGGTAACGGGGATCGTGTTGCGGTATGGCGTGGTGATGGCGTAGGGCAGTTGCGAACCGCTGCGGGTTGCAAGTTCGCCCATACGGGTCATCAGATAATGAGCACGGTCTTCGCCTTCTTTGTCGAGAACCGATTCCAGGGCGTCCAGCCATTCCTGGGTTTCGACGGGATCGAGGTCTTGCATGGCTTGCTCCAGGGCGGAAAGGCTACCAGAATCGGTTGCCTGAGTTTGCGACTGGCCTTGTGGGCAGACGATATAAATTCTTGGATTGCCGAAGGTTGTTTCGGCGGCGTGTAGTTTTACTACAAATCGTCGGCCGTTTCAGCCTTTCGAATGTATAGACGAGTAGTAAAACTACACATGAGCGGCTTCTGGCCCCTCGTTTCGTTGTGAGAATAATCGTTACTGTTGGTCTTTAGCCAACTCGAACAGGTAAAAACTTGATGCCGGCTGCCAATAAAATCAGATTTTCAGCTATTTATCATCTTTGTTCGACAGTCAACCCGGTAGTGTCTTTTGAAAAAACACTACATCCAGCCTCTCCCGCGCCGATCAAGGATAGACCATGAGCCTGCCCTCGCTTGCCGAAGTACCGGCGATTCTCCAGTCATTGGTCAGTCGTGCCGAGCAGTCGTTCCGTGCGGTGGTCGCCTTGTTCGACGACGATCACGGGTTGTCGGCCTGGCCCCCACAGCGTTGGGAGGCGTTCAACCGTGTTGCCGCCGCCAGCGACTTTTTCATCGAGCAGTGTGTCCGTGACCCGGTGATGCTGCTGGAGCTGGTGCGCAGCGGCGAACTGGACCGCAGCCTGGCGCCCGGTGAAATGTGCGCGCAGATCGGTGCCGCCGTGCAGGCCGCCGAGACTGAAGAAGAACTGGGCCGCGTCCTGCGCCGCCAACGCACCCGCCAGCAGGTGCGGATCATCTGGCGCGACCTGACCCGCCAGGCCGACCTGGTCCAGACCTGTCGCGACCTCTCGGACATGGCCGACACCTGCATCGACCAGGCCTATCAATGGTTGTACCAGCGCCTCAGCCAGCAATTCGGCACACCCACCGGACGGCGCAGCGGCGAGCCGCAGCAGATGGTCATCCTGGGCATGGGCAAGCTGGGTGCGGTGGAGCTGAACCTGTCATCGGACATCGACCTGATCTTCGCCTACCCCGAGGGCGGCGAAACCGTTGGTGTCAAACGACCGCTGGATAACCAGGAGTTTTTCATCCGCGTCGGCCAGCGCCTGATCAAGGCCCTGGACCCGATGACGGTCGACGGCTTCGTGTTCCGCGTCGACATGCGCCTGCGCCCCTACGGCTCGGCCGGGGCGCTGGTGCTGAGCTTCAATGCCCTGGAGCAGTATTACCAGGATCAGGGCCGCGACTGGGAACGCTACGCCATGATCAAGGCGCGCGTGGTGGCGGGCGACCAGGTGGCGGGTGCGCAATTGCTCGACATGCTGCGCCCGTTCGTCTATCGCCGTTACCTGGATTTTTCCGCCATCGAAGCGCTGCGCACCATGAAACAGCTGATCCAGCAGGAGGTGCGGCGCAAGGGCATGGCCGACAACATCAAGCTGGGCTCGGGCGGCATTCGTGAGGTGGAGTTCATTGCCCAGGCGTTCCAGTTGATCCATGGCGGTCGCGACCTGAGCTTGCAGCAGCGTCCGCTGCTCAAGGTGCTGGGGACCCTGGAAGGCCAGGGCTACCTGCCGGCCAAGGTGATCGACGAGCTGCGCCAAGGCTATGAATTCCTGCGTTATACCGAACATGCGATCCAGGCCATTGCCGACCGCCAGACCCAGATGTTGCCGGACAACCCGCAGGACCAGGCGCGCATTGCGTTCATGCTGGGTTTTGCCGACTGGCCGGCCTTTCACGAGCAATTAATGTACTGGCGCGGGCGTGTGGCCTGGCATTTCGGCCAGGTCATCGCCGACCCGGATGACGAGGAGGGTGGCGAAAGCGAAGTGGTGGTGGGCGGCGAATGGTTGCCGTTGTGGGAAGACAGCCAGGATGAAGAGGCGGCGTGTCGTCAGTTGGAGGAGGGTGGCTTCGTCGATGCACCCAAAGCCCTCAAGGCGTTGGCCGCCCTGCGCGGCAGCCCGCAACTGCGCGCCATGCAGCGCCTGGGACGCGAGCGTCTGGATGCCTTCATTCCACGTCTGCTGGCCCAAGCCGTGGAACATGCCGATCCAGACCTGGTGCTGGAGCGGGTTCTGCCCTTGGTGGAGGCCGTGGCCCGCCGTTCGGCCTACCTGGTGCTGTTGACGGAAAACCCCGGCGCCCTGCGGCGTTTGCTGACGTTGTGTGCGGCGAGTCCGTGGATTGCTGAACAAATCACCCGTTTCCCCTTGCTGCTCGATGAATTGCTCAACGAGGGCCGGCTGTTCAAGCCGCCCTTGGCGCCGGAGTTGGCGGCGGAGTTGCGTGAGCGCCTGACGCGCATCCCCGAGGATGACCTTGAGCAACAAATGGAGGCGCTGCGGCATTTCAAGCTGGCGCACCGCCTGCGGGTGGCGGCCTCGGAAATTGCCGGCAGCCTGCCGCTGATGAAAGTCAGCGATTACCTGACCTGGCTGGCCGAGGCGATTCTCGAACAAGTGTTGGCCCTGGCCTGGCGCCAGACGGCCGCCAAGCACGGCGTGCCATTGCGCACCGATGGCAGCCTGTGCGATCCGGGCTTCATTATTGTCGGTTACGGGAAAGTCGGCGGCCTGGAATTGGGGCATGGTTCTGACCTGGATCTGGTGTTCATCCACGATGGCGATCCTCAGGCGGAAACCGACGGCCCGAAACCCATCGACGGTGCACAGTTCTTCACCCGGCTCGGCCAGCGGATCATTCACCTGCTGACTGCCCAGACCAATTCCGGGCAGTTGTATGAAGTGGATATGCGTCTGCGACCGTCCGGGGCGTCGGGACTGCTGGTCAGCTCCCTCGGGGCGTTTGCCCGTTACCAGGAGAACGAAGCCTGGACCTGGGAACATCAGGCGTTGGTGCGGGCGCGGGTGCTGGTGGGCAGCCAGGACGTGGGCCAGGCGTTCGAGAAAGTGCGTGCCCAGGTGTTGGGACGCAAGCGTGACTTGCCGACGCTGCGCCAGGAGGTCAGCGAGATGCGTGCCAAGATGCGCGATAACCTTGGCAGCAAGGCCACCGCCGCCGGGACCGCGCCGAATGCCTTCGAGGCCACGGCGCCCTTCGACCTCAAGCAGGATGCCGGAGGTATCGTCGATATTGAATTTATGGTGCAATACGCGGCCCTGGCGTGGTCCGAGGAACACCCGTCGCTGGTGCGCTACACCGATAACATCCGGATTCTGGATGGGTTGCAGGAGGTCGGGTTGATGCCGGCCGAAGACGCCAGCCTGTTGCGCGAGGCCTATAAAGCCTTCCGCTCCGCCGCTCACCGCCAGGCCTTGCAGAAAGACCCGGGGGTGATAACCGGTGATCAGTTCGTGGACGAGCGCCGGCAGGTACTGCGGATCTGGCGGGAGCTGGGCCTGAGCTGAAGGTTTAAATGTGGGAGCGAGCTTGCTTGCGATAGCGGTAGGTCAGGCAGCATTGATGTTGGATGCGTTGGCCTCATCGCGAGCAAGCTCGCTCCCACAGTAGATTTGTGGTGCTGCGCAGTAGTTGAAGCCTATGCAGAACCCTGTGGGAGCGAGCTTGCTTGCGATAGCGGTAGGTCAGGCAGCATTGATGTTGGATGCGTTGGCCTCATCGCGAGCAAGCTCGCTCCCACAGTAGATTTGTGGTGCTGCGCAGTGCTTGAAGCCTATGCAGAACCCTGTGGGAGCGAGCTTGCTTGCGATAGCGGTAGGTCAGGCAGCATTGATGTTGGATGCGTTGGCCTCATCGCGAGCAAGCTCGCTCCCACAGTAGATTTGTGGTGCTGCGCAGTGCTTGAAGCCTATGCAGAACCCTGTGGGAGCGAGCTTGCTTGCGATAGCGGTAGGTCAGGCAGCATTGATGTTGGATGCGTTGGCCTCATCGCGAGCAAGCTCGCTCCCACAGTAGATTTGTGGTGCTGCGCAGTGCTTGAAGCCTATGCAGAACCCCTGTGGGAGCGAGCTTGCTCGCGATTGCGCAATGTCAGGCAGCATGGGTGTCGGATGTGATGGCCCCATCGCGAGCAGGCTCGCTCCCACAGTGTTGTAGATTAGGGCAACAGGCAACGACCTAAGCCACAGTGATTCTCGAGGCGGGGAGGCGTAGGCCTCCCCGTATCGTTTTTGGAAAGCACATGAATATTCTGATCGTTGGGCCCAGCTGGGTCGGTGACATGGTGATGGCGCAGACACTGTTCCAGTGCCTGAAACAGCGTCATCCGCAGTGCGAAATCGACGTCCTGGCCCCCGAGTGGAGCCGGCCGATCCTTGAGCGCATGCCAGAAGTACGCAAAGCCTTGAGCTTCCCGCTCGGCCACGGCGTGCTGGAGCTGGCGACCCGTCGGCGCATTGGCAAATCCCTGGCCGGTCAGTACGACCAGGCGATCCTGTTGCCCAATTCGTTGAAATCGGCACTGGTGCCGTTTTTCGCTGGCATCCCCAAGCGTACCGGCTGGCGGGGCGAGTTTCGCTACGGCCTGCTCAACGACGTGCGCACCCTGGACAAAGAACGTTATCCGCTGATGATCGAGCGCTTCATGGCGCTTGCCTGCGAGCCTGGGGCCGAGTTGCCCAAG
Source organism: Pseudomonas sp. St316 (assembly GCF_018325905.1). NCBI lineage: Bacteria > Pseudomonadati > Pseudomonadota > Gammaproteobacteria > Pseudomonadales > Pseudomonadaceae > Pseudomonas > Pseudomonas sp. St316. The sequence continues at coordinate 681,067 of NZ_AP021901.1, forward strand.
CCGTATCCACGACCGAGCCTTGCGATCGACCCGGTTACCCGCGAAGCGGCGCTGGCCAAGTTCGGCCTGAGCCTGGACCGTCCGGTATTGGCCCTGTGTCCGGGAGCCGAGTTCGGTGAATCCAAGCGCTGGCCGGCCGAGCATTATGCCCAGGTTGCCGAGGCGAAGATTCGCGAAGGCTGGCAGGTCTGGCTGTTCGGCTCGAAAAAAGATCACCCGGTGGGCGAGGACATCCGCTCGCGACTGATCCCGGGCCTTCGGGAAGAGTCGGTGAACCTCAGCGGCGACACGTCCCTGGCGGAGGCCATCGACCTGCTGTCCTGCGCCGATTCGGTGGTGTCCAACGATTCCGGCCTGATGCACGTGGCCGCGGCCTTGAACCGCCCATTGGTGGCGGTCTACGGTTCCACCTCGCCGGGCTTCACGCCACCGCTGGCCGACAAGGTCGAAGTCGTGCGCCTGGGCATCGAGTGCAGTCCGTGCTTCGACCGCACCTGTCGCTTCGGTCATTACAATTGCCTGCGCCAGCTCGTGCCGTCGTCGGTGAACGAGGCCCTGGAGCGTCTGCAGGGCACACCTGTGGAGGTTCGGTAACTTGCGGGTATTGCTGATCAAGACCTCTTCGCTGGGGGATGTGGTCCACACCCTGCCGGCGCTGACCGACGCGGCGCGGGCGATTCCTGGCATCAAGTTCGATTGGGTGGTGGAAGAAGGCTTCGCCGAAATTCCCACCTGGCACCCGGCCGTGGGCAAAGTCATCCCAGTGGCGATCCGTCGCTGGCGCAAGAGCCTCTGGCAAACCGTCAAGAGTGGCGAATGGCGACGCTTCAAGCAGAGCGTGCGCGGCGAAAAGTACGACCTGGTCATCGACGCCCAAGGCCTGCTGAAAAGCGCCTGGCTGACCCGTTACGTCAAGGCCCCGGTGGCCGGTCTGGATAAAAACTCGGCGCGTGAGCCCCTGGCGGCGCGCTTTTATTCCCGGCGCCTGGCGGTGGCTCGCGGTCAGCATGCGGTCGAGCGCGTGCGTCAGTTGTTCGCCCTGGCGCTGGGCTATGACTTGCCGCAAACCCAGGGCAGCTATGGCCTCGACATCGACCGATTGGTGGAATTGCCACGCCCTTACCCCTACGTGGTGTTCCTGCACGGCACGACGTGGGAGTCCAAGCATTGGCCCGAACTTTACTGGCGCCAGCTCACTGAGCGCATGGGGCAGTTTGGCGTGGTGGTAAAACTGCCGTGGGGCAACCCGGCCGAGAAGGCCCGGGCCGAACGCATCGCCAACGGGCTGCGCAATGCCTTGGTGCTGCCGAAGCTGAACCTCGGCGGGATGGGCAAGGTGCTTGCCGGTGCCCAGGCCTGCGTGGCTGTGGACACCGGTCTCGGGCATCTGGCCGCGGCCCTGGACGTACCGACCATTTCGCTACTCGGCCCGACCAATCCGGTGCTGACCGGCGCCTACGGCAAGGGCCAGATTCACCTCGCCAGTGATTTCCCTTGCGCGCCGTGCATGCAGAAACAATGCACTTACCCGCCGACCGCCGAAGATGCCCGGCGGTTTGATCTGAAACGCGAGCAGCCCCTGTGCTTCACGCGTCTGAACCCCGAGCGTGTTGCCAGCCACCTGAGCACGTTATTGGCTGAGGAGCCGCGCTGATGCAATTGGCTTTTGTCCTTTACAAGTACTTCCCCTTCGGTGGCCTGCAGCGTGACTTCATGCGCATCGCCCTGGAATGCCAGCGACGCGGTCACCAGATCCGCGTCTACACGCTGATCTGGGAAGGTGACGTGCCCCCGGCTTCGAAGTGCTGGTAGCGCCGGTCAAGGCGCTGTTCAACCATCGCCGCAACGAGAAGCTCAGTGCGTGGATGGAGGCCGACCTGGCCAAGCGCCCGGTGGACCGTTTGATCGGCTTCAACAAGATGCCCGGCCTGGACGTGTACTACGCCGCCGACGGCTGCTTCGAAGACAAGGCGCAGAACCTGCGCAATTCGCTGTACCGACGCTGGGGTCGCTACCGGCATTTCGCCGAATACGAGCGGGCCGTGTTCGCCAAGGACGCCAAGACTGACGTGTTGATGATCTCCGAAGTCCAGCAGCCACTGTTCATCAAGCACTACGGCACGCCGCTTGAGCGCTTTCACCTGCTGCCGCCGGGCATCGCCCAGGACCGCCGTCGGCCCGCCGACGCTGACGAGATCCGCGCGGCGTTCCGGGCTGAATTCGAGCTGGCCGCCGACGACCTGCTGCTGGTACAGATCGGTTCCGGGTTCAAGACCAAGGGCGTGGATCGCAGCCTCAAGGCCCTGGCCGCGCTGCCCGCCGAATTGAAAAAACGCACCCGGCTGTTTGTAATCGGCCAGGACGACCCCAAAGTATTCCAATTGCAGAGCGCCGCGCTGGGGCTCGGTGACAACGTACGGTTCCTCAAGGGCCGCAGCGACATCCCGCGTTTCCTGCTGGGCGCCGACCTGTTGATCCATCCGGCGTACAACGAGAACACCGGCACCGTACTGCTCGAAGCGCTGGTGGCCGGGCTGCCGGTGCTGGTCAGTGCGGTGTGTGGGTACGCCCATTACATCGCCGAGGCCGACAGTGGCCTGGTGCTGGACGAGCCGTTCGAACAAGCGCAGCTCACCGAGTACCTGGGTCGCATGTTGAACGATGCCGATGCCCGGGTGGCCTGGAGCCGCAACGGTCTGGCCTTCGCCGAGACGGCCGACCTCTACAGCATGCCGCAGCACGCGGCCGATGTGATATTGGCGGAGCACGCACAATGAAGTTGATGCTGGCCGAACCGTTCAAGAGCCTTTGGGCCGGGCGCGATGCGTTCGCCGAAGTCGAGGCGCTCAAGGGCGAGGTCTATCGTGAACTCGAAGCCCGGCGCACTTTGCGCACGGAGGTGGACGGCCGCGGTTTTTTCGTGAAGATCCACCGTGGCATCGGTTGGGGCGAGATCTTCAAGAACCTGTTCACCGCCAAGCTGCCGGTGCTCGGTGCAGGGCAGGAATGGAAAGCGATCCAGCGTTTGCAGGAAGTCGACGTGCCGACCATGACGGCTGTCGCCTACGGCGAGAAAGGCAGCAACCCGGCAGACCAGCACTCGTTCATCGTCACCGAAGAGCTGGCGCCGACCGTCAGCCTCGAAGACTTCAGCATCGACTGGGTCAAGCAGCCGCCACAACCGGCACTCAAGCGTGCGCTGATCGCCGAAGTGGCGCGCATGACCGGCATGATGCACCGCGCCGGGGTCAATCATCGTGACTGCTACATCTGCCACTTCCTGCTGCACACCGACAAGCCGGTGACACCTGCCGATTTCAAGCTTTCGGTGATTGACCTACACCGTGCCCAGACCCGCCCGGCCATCACCACTCGCTGGCGCAACAAGGACCTGGCGGCGCTGTATTTCTCGGCGCTGGACATTGGCCTGACCCGCCGCGACAAGTTGCGTTTCCTCAAGGGCTATTTCCAGCAACCGCTGCGGCGGATCCTCGCCGAAGAGGCTGCGTTGCTGGCCTGGCTCGAAGGCAAGGCCAACAAGCTGTATGCCCGCAAGCAGCGGTACGGGGACGCGCTCTGATGTCGGGGTGGAGCCTGGAGCCGGCCTACGCCGAGTTGGCGGAGGACTTTGGCAGCCTTGAGGCGGTGTTCGCGTTGCAAGGGGAACGTTTGACCCGTGATCCGTTGTCAGAGGTGATCCGGGTGCAGCGAAACGGCGTGAATTACTACGTCAAGCGCTACGTCGGGGCCGGCAAAGGCTTGCGGCGTTACCTGGGCAAACCGCGGGTCAAGTCCGAATGGCAGAACCTCAAGCGCTTCGCCAAATGGGGCATTCCCACCGCTGAGGTTGTAGGCTGGGGCTTGGAACGAAACGGCGCGACCTATGCCCGTGGCGCGCTGATCACCCGTGAACTGCCGCAAACCGAAGACCTCTCGGCCCTGGCCGACCGTCGCGATCCAAGATTGGCCGACCGCGGCTGGGTCGATAATGTGAGCCGGCAACTGGCCGACTACACGCGAACCATGCACGACCACCGTTTCACCCATAACGACCTGAAGTGGCGCAACCTGTTGATTGATGACTGCGCGCGGCTGTTTCTGATCGACTGTCCAAACGGGGACTTCTGGCGTGGCTTCTGGCTCAAATACCGTATTACCAAGGATCTGGCGTGCCTGGATAAAGTGGCCAAATACCATTTGTCGGCCACGCAGCGCCTGCGTTTTTACCTGCAATATCGCCAGAGCGACCGGCTCGATGCGTGCGACAAGAAGCGCATCCGTCACGTGGTGAGATTTTTCGAGGGGCGTGAATGACTGATTTTCTGGCCGCTGAAGACCAGGCGTTGTTGCAACGTCATGGTTTGGACAGCTTCGAGGCCTTGTGGGCGCGGCAACTGGACGCGGTGGACGAACCCAACACTTCGGGTGACGGCTGGAGCAGCGTATTCCGGCTGGAGCTGGAGGGGCGGGGTTATTACCTCAAACGACAAAGCAATTACCTGACTCGAACCTTGTCCCACCCGTTTGGCGAGCCAAGTTTCTCCCGGGAGTTTCGCAACATCAGCCGTTACCGCCAACTGGGCATTCCGGCCCTGCAAGCGGTGTTCTATGGTCAGCGCAAGGTGAACGGCGAGTTGCGGGCGATCCTGCTGACCCGTGCCCTGGACGGCTGGGATGACCTGGATTCACTGGTGCAGCGCTGGTCGAGCCTGACGGCGGCGCAGCGCACCACCATCCTCAACGCCTGCGGTCAGTTGGCGCGACGCCTGCACGGCATGCATCAGGTGCACGGTTGCTTCTATCCAAAACACATCTTCCTGCAAGCCACCGCCGACGGTTATCAGGCGCAATTGATCGACCTGGAGAAGACTCGGCCGCTATTGTTCGGCCTGCGTGATCGGGTCAAGGACCTGGAGCCGTTGCTGCGGCGCGCCTTTGTCTGGAGTGATGCCGATGTGCGCCAGTTACTGTCCAGTTATCTGGACCAGCCGCTCGACAGTGGGCTGGTCGACCGCTGGATGACCCGTCTGAGCGCTCGGCGCAGCCACAAGGAAGCCCGTTGATGCATTTGTCCGAATTGAAGAATGCCGGCCGCAGCCCCAGCCTGCCCATGAGTCTGGAACTGGCCGATGCCGCCGGCCCGGCAAAGTTGCAGCTGCTTTCGCTGTTGCGGGTGTTGCCGGGGCAACGTTACGTCGGTGCGGGCGTCTGGCGTGGCAGGCCGGTGTTGGCCAAATTATTGGTGGGCAGCAAGGCCGCCCGGCATTTCCAGCGGGAGCTGCAAGGCGTGCGCCTGCTGGCGGAGCAAGGGCTGACCACGCCGTTGTTGCTGGCCGATGGCCTGAAAGAGGGTGAAGGCGGCTGGTTGTTGTTCCAATTGCTCGAAGACGCCGAGAGCCTGGGGGATGCCTGGAAACAGGTCGAACACCTGCCATTGCTGGCCGACGAACAGGCGGCGGTATTGGCCGAAGCCCTGGGCGCTATCGCGCAATTACACAGCAAAGGCCTGTGGCAGGAAGACCTGCACCTGGACAATCTGCTGCGTCACGACGGCAAGCTCTACTTGATCGACGGCGCCGGCATCCGCGCTGAAACGCCAGGCCAACCGTTGTCGCGGCACAAAGTCCTGGAGAACCTGGGGGTGTTTTTTGCCCAGCTTCCCAAAGCCCTCCAGCCTTTCAATGAAGAGCTGTTGGTGTATTACCTGCTGGGCAACGCCGAACACGCGCTGCCCATGGAAGCGCTGCAAAAACAGATCGACAAGGTGCAAGCCTGGCGCCTGAAGGACTTCCTCGCGAAAGTCGGGCGCGAGTGCAGCTTGTTCAGCGTGCAGCGCGGGGCATTCGGCCTGCGGGCGATCCGTCGCGATGAAGAAACGGCCATGACGCCGGTGCTGGAGCAGGCCGATGCGTTGCTCGACCAGGGCCACCTGTACAAGACCGGCGGCGCGGCCAGTGTCGGCAAGGTCGAGGTGAACGGTCGTACCTTGGTGATCAAGCGCTACAACATCAAGGACTTCGCCCATTGGCTCAAGCGCTTCTGGCGCCCGAGCCGCGCCTGGCATTCCTGGCGCGAAGGCCATCGCCTGGCCTTTCTCGGCATCGCCACGCCCAAGCCCCTGGCTCTGCTGGAAAAGCGTTTCCTGTGGCTGCGTCGCGGCGCTTACCTGGTCACCGAGCACCTGGCGGGGCCGGACATCATCGAGCGCTTCGGCCCTTACGTGCAAAATGGTGATGCGCCCGAAGCCGAGTTGCTGGCATTGGATCGACTGTTCGCCGACCTGATCCGCGAGCGCATCAGCCACGGCGACTTCAAGGGCCACAACCTGTTCTGGCAGCACGACCGCTGGGCGCTGATCGACCTCGACTCCATGTGCCAACACCGCACCCACGCCAGCTTCGCCTCGGCCTACGCCCGGGATCGGGCGCGGTTCATGCGCAATTGGCCCGAGGACAGTGCGTTGTATCGGGTGATTGATGGACGGTTGCCCAAAACAGTCGATAGCGCCTCGTCGAACCACCCATGAAACTGGACAACGGCCCGCATTCACGGTTAGAGGTTTAAGGCCTCTTTTAAGCTATAATCCCGCCCTTTAGCTGCCCCGTGCCCTGGGCGCGCGGCACATCCATTTTTCGAGGCGCTTGTCGCCCGTATGCAGACATAAGAGGCTAGACCCCTGTGGCATTGACGATTCTTGGCCTGTCCGGCGCCCTTAGCCATGATCCTTCCGCGGCGCTGTACATTGACGGCAAGCTGATCGCGGCGGCCGAGGAAGAGCGCTTCGTACGCGATAAGCATGCAAAGAACCGCATGCCCTACGAATCGGCGAAGTTCTGCCTGGAGCAGGCTGGCATCAAGCCTTCCGACGTCGATGTGGTGGCGATCCCCTTCGCCCCGATCAGCCTGTTCGGCGAGGCGCGCTGGCACTACGCCAAGCGTTACTGGTACGCCCCGGACCGGGCCCTCGACGCGATCCTGATGGGCAACCGTCGCTACAAGCGCTATCGCCGCAAGATCGTCTGGTGCCTGGAGCAACTGGGCTTCGATCCGAAAAAGATCAAGATCGAGCCGGTCGAGCATCACCTGGCCCACGCTTCCAGCGCCTACCACTGCTCGGGCTTCCAGGAGAAAACCGCAATCCTGGGCATCGACGGCAAGGGCGAATACGCCACGACCTTCTTTGGCTACGGCGAAAACGGCAAGATCCACAAGATCAAGGAGTTCTTCGACCCGGACTCCCTGGGCGGCCTGTATGGCGCGATCACCGAGTTCCTGGGCTTTGAAATGCTCGACGGTGAGTTCAAGGTCATGGGCATGGCGCCCTACGGCGATGCCACCAAGTACGATTTCTCGCGTCTGGCCTCTTTTGAAAATGGCGAGCTGGTGATCAACACCGACTACGCCAACGTGATCGGCCTGCGTCGTTATAAAGAGAAGGGCAAGGGTTTCTACTTCTCGCCGAAGCTGATCGAATGGCTCGGCCCGAAACGTGAAGGCGACATCGCCGACGAGCCGTACATTCACTACGCGGCGAGCATGCAAGCGTTGTTCGAGAAGCTCGCGCTGCAAATGATCGACCACTACCTGGGCGACGTGCTCAAGGAAACCGGCAAACTGGCTTTTGCCGGTGGCTGCGCGTTGAACGTCAAGCTGAACCAGAAAATCATCGCCCGTGACGACGTCAAGGAGCTGTTCGTGCAACCGGCTTCCGGCGATGCCGGTACGGCGGTCGGCGCGGCGGCCTATGTGTCCCACGCCCGTGGTGTGCCGGTCGAGAAGATGGAGCACGTCTACCTCGGCCCGGCCTACAGCAACGAAGACGTGATCGCCGCGTGCGCCCGTCATCCGAGCAAGCCTGCCTGGCGCAAGATCGACAACACCCCCGAGCGTATCGCCAAGATCATGGTCGACGGCAACCCGGTGGCCTGGTTCCAGGGCCGCATGGAGTTTGGCCCGCGTGCCTTGGGCGGCCGTTCGATCATCGGTTGCCCGAGCGCCAGCGGCGTGGCCAACCGCATCAACGAACAGATCAAGTTCCGCGAGCGCTGGAGGCCTTTCTGCCCGTCGATGCTCGACACCGTCGCGCCGCAGATGATCAAGGTCGATCACCCGGCACCGTTCATGACCTTCACCTTTGAAGTGGCCGAGGAATGGAAAACCCGCGTGCCGGAAGTCGTCCATGAAGACGGCACCTCCCGGGCCCAGGTGCTCAAGCGCGAATACAACCCGCGCTACTACGACATGATGAAGGCCCTGGAAGTCCTGACCGGCAACGGCGTGTCGTTGAACACCTCGCTCAACCGTCGTGGCGAACCGATGATCTGCTCGCCGACCGATGCGCTGAACATGTTCTTTGGTTCCGACCTGCAGTACCTGATCATGGAAGACATTCTGGTGGTCAAAGACGGTGTGGATGCCTATGACTGAGGTGCTGATCAGCGTAGTCATCCCTGCTTACAATTACGCTGGAACTCTGCCGCGCGCGGTAGATTCGGTGATGAAGCAGTTGGGTGATGTCCGCGCTGAACTGCTGGTGATAGATGATGGTTCTACTGACGCAACGCCGCAGGTGCTGCAGGCGTTGTCGACCAAGTACGCCGGACGGTTCCGGTTCCTACGTAAGCCTAACGGTGGGCTGTCATCCGTTCGCAATCGAGGCATAGAAGAAACCACTGGGGATTTTCTGATTTTTCTCGATGCCGACGACGAGATGGCGGACGACGCGCTGGCGGCTTTGAAGCGGCATATCGCCATGCATCCGGCAAGCCGGATGATCATCGGCGGGTACTGGTCCGTTTTCCCTGGCGGCAAGCGCAGCCTGCAGTGCGTCAAGCATTTGCCGCCCACGGCGCGTCAGAAAATCCGTGGCTACCTGCTGGACAAGACGCTGCCGATTTCCAACGGTGCCTGCGCTATGCACCGGGATGTGTTCGGCCCCGGCACTTATCCCGAGCGCTTTCGTAACGTTGAAGATGTTCCCGTGTTTGCGCAGGTGTTGGCGCGCTTTCCCTGCACGGCTATCGATATGCCCCTCGCCTATATCCATAAACATGCCGACAGCATGCGCAACGACTTGGCCCAAAGTCTCGCCGCAGGTACGGATATTGTCGACGAAGTCTTTTCTCCTGAACGTATGCCGGCGGACCTGCATGATTTGCGTCAGCCCTTTTTTGCGCAACGTTGCCTCTCATTGTTTCGCGACTGTTATGTGGGCGGTAGATATAAACTGGCCAGGCAGTTTTATTTGCAGGCGTTGCGAACGGATTGGCGCGCTGTCATGCGCTGGTCCTACACGCGAAAGGCAGCGCGGCTGCTTATCAAATAAGTCGCATGTCCAAGCGCTAGACTGAATATCGAGCGTTGTCTTGTAGTGCCACAGCCCATGGACTGGATAGTCTGGCGTGATGTGGATTCAATTTTAAGGGGGGCAGTGATAGAACGTGCTGGTGATGTGAGAGCCCAGGCTCGGCGAGTATTTACCGAGTATCCTGTCCGGGTTGCTTTTTGGGGAAGTCTGCTGCTTTCGCTGGTAGCGGTGCTGGGGACGGCAACCGTTGGGCGTGACGCTGCGCTGTACATCGACATTGCCCAACACATTACTCAGCAAGGAGCCAAGGTCGCCTGGCAATCATTCGACTGGCCCTGGTTTTCCTTTCTCCTTGCCGGGACACATATCGCCCTGCATATTCCATTGGAGCTGAGTGCCTATCTTTGGTGCGGGCTGTTCCTGGCAGGCACCTGCGCCCTGATGGTGGACTGCGTCCGGCGCCAGACGCCGCAAGCTGCCGGCTGGGCTTGCCTGGTGGTGTTGGCGATGCCGGCGGTCAACACTTTTCGAAACGATATCATTCGTGAATTCGGTTTCTGGTTTTTCTGCACTCTGACGCTCTGGTTGGCGCTGCGTTGGCAAGAGCGCGGTGGCTGGGTTCGCGCGAACACTATTCATCTGGCTATTGGCGCAGCCGTGCTGTTCCGTTTGGAAGCGATTTTGTTGCTTCCTGCGCTGGGTCTATGGCAGTTGCCCAATCTGTTTTCCTCCGCTCGGCGCCAGCGTTTTGTCCAGTTCAGTCTGGTGCCCGTGGTGGTTGGGGCCATTGGGCTGTCGATTTTCGATGTGTTTTCATCGCCCCGGCTGGCTGACTACCTGAGCATGATTGACGTCCGTACCATTTTTGCTGCGTTCAACCTGCTGAGTGACCAATTCGCCAACTCCCTGACCTATAAATACTCTCGGGACGATGCGGGACAGATCATTTTCTTTGGGATCCTGGCGACGCTGCTCATCACATTCGTCAAGCTGATGGGGCCTTTCGCTGCGCCTTTCGCGTTACGACGCAACTGGGGGGTGCTGCGGGTGTACTGGCGCGATTATCGTCCATTCGCCTGGGCGGCGGCATTGTATGTATTGGTTCTGGTGGTGTTTTTCATGCGCCAGCAATTCATGAATTCACGGTACATGAGTTTTCTGAACCTGCTGAGCGTACCCTTCCTGGCTTTGGCGCTGGCAGCCTTCGTCGGACAGTTTCCACGCCTGGGCAAGGTCATCATAGTGCTGGGGTTGCTGGTGATGCTGTCCAACGTGATCTCCACCGGCGCTGGAAAAACCCATTTCGTGGAGGCCGGTCGCTGGATGGCGGCGAATACTGAGCCTGGTGCCCCGGCATACTTCGAAGACGGACGCATCAGCTACTACGCTGGCCGAGGGTACTCGTTGCAGGTGATGACCCGCGAGCAAGCGATGACTGAGCACGCCGGCGATTTTCGCTATTTTCTGATCGAGGCTCGTGAAAACGAGCCATGGCTGGTTGAGTGGCTAGCGCAACACAAGCAGAAAATCATTGCTCGATTTGCCAATCGCAAGGGCGCTACGGTGCTGGTCGTTGGGCCCTGAACCTCAAGCCAGCAACAGGCGCAAGGCATTGATCAATGATGTCCGTCGATTCGCTGGCAGGCCTTGGCTATAGCCTTCGATGAAGTCGGCCCCGGCGTCCCGTTCGAGCAGCCAATGGCGATCCTCCTTGTAGCGCAGCAGGTGGGCAAAATTGCGCAGCCGCTTAGTGTCGCTCAGTGCGCGGCGCTGGCAGCGCAGGTCGGCAATGTCGATGAGGCCCAGGGTGTTTTCAGGCGTCAATACCACGTTGCCAAAATGCAATGAGCGGAAGTACACGCCTTTCTCGTGCAGTCGTGCGATAAAAGCTCCAAGTTCGAAACGCAAGGTATCGACCTCTTCTCCGACTGTTTTCAGGTGGCGGATGGTCTGGCCTTCCAGCGGACTGTAATACACCGCATCGCGAGCGATGCTGGCTATCCGGTAGACACCGAGCACAGTGGGGCAGGGTATGTCGCGCTTGAGCAAGGCCTCGGTGTTGTGGGCAAAGCGACAGGCATAGGGCAGCAGCAGTGCCGAAGTGAATAGCCGTTTGCGTCTGAACAGTTTCAGGTAACGCCCGTCTTGCAGCAACAATACCTTGTCGCCGCTGCCGTCAGCCTCGAGCACTTTCGCACCTTCGCGAAGCGCGAGGTAGGAAGAGTGATTGAGTGTTTGCATTCGTCATCCCCCAAAAATTGACCCGCATCTTAACCGACTTGATCGGGATTGACCTGTCGCTGCCCTCATAAAAGGGGCGGTGGGGTGTGATAGCATTGCTTCTTTTTTAAAGTATGGATTCCCATGAGCAGTCCTGACGTTCCCGCTCAGTCTACGCTGAAGATATATCTGCGCCTGCTGACCTACGTGCGCCCCTACGCGGGGTTGTTTTTGTTGAGTATCCTGGGCTTCTTGATCTTCGCCTCGACCCAGCCGGTGCTGGCCTACATTCTCAAATATTTTGTCGACGGGCTGGCCAATCCGGAGGCGAGCCTTTTCCCGAACAATCCGTACCTCAAGGACCTGCAACTGCTCCAAGCCGTGCCGATGATGATTGTGATCATTGCGTTATGGCAGGGCGTTGGGTCCTATCTGGGCAACTTCTTTCTCGCCAGGGTTTCCCTTGGACTGGTCCACGACCTGCGTGTGGCGCTGTTCAACAAGCTGCTGGAGTTGCCCAACCGTTACTTCGATAGTCATAACTCCGGACATCTGATTTCCCGCATCACTTTCAACGTCACCATGGTCACTGGCGCGGCTACCGATGCGATCAAAGTCGTCATCCGCGAGGGGCTGACCGTAGTGTTCCTGTTCGTTTCGCTGCTGTGGATGAACTGGCGGCTGACGCTGGTGATGCTGGCGATCCTGCCCTTGATTGGAATCATGGTGAACAGCACCAGCAAGAAATTCCGCAAGCAGAGCAAGAAGATCCAGGTGGCCATGGGGGACATCACTCACGTCGTGTCCGAGACTGTCCAGGGGTTTCGCGTCGTGCGCAGTTTCGGCGGCGAAGAGTACGAGAAGAACCGCTTCGAACGCGCCAGCCAGAGCAACACCGCCAAACAGTTGAAAATGACCAAGACCGGCGCGGTATATACCCCGATGTTACAACTGGTGACCTACGTGGGCATGGCCGTCGTCATGTTCCTGGTGCTTTTCCTTCGCGGTGATGCCTCGGCCGGCGACCTGGTCGCCTACATCACCATGGCCGGACTTTTACCCAAGCCGATCCGCCAGTTGTCGGAAGTCAGTTCCACCATCCAGAAGGGTGTGGCCGGCGCCGAAAGTATCTTCGAACAGCTGGATGAAACCCCAGAAGTCGATCAGGGCACCCTTTCCCTGGATCGTGTCAACGGCCGGTTGGAAGTCAGCAACCTGAGTTTCAAATACCCAGGCTCCGACAAACTGGTGCTCAATGACATCAGCTTTGTTGTCGAGGCCGGGCAGATGGTCGCGTTGGTGGGGCGTTCCGGTAGCGGCAAGTCGACCCTGGCCAATCTGGTGCCGCGTTTTTATCAGCATGAGCAGGGGCAGATCCTGCTTGACGACGTGCCGATCCAGGAATTGACCTTGCGTAGCCTGCGGCGTCAGATTGCCCTGGTGAACCAGCAGGTCACGCTGTTCAACGACACGGTGGCGAACAACATCGCCTACGGTGATCTAGCGGGTGCGCCACTGGCCGATATTCAAGTGGCCGCAAAAGAGGCCTATGCCGATGAGTTTATCGTGACGATGCCCCAGGGCTACGAAACCCTGGTCGGCGAGAATGGCGTGCTGCTCTCGGGCGGCCAGCGGCAGCGCCTTGCGATTGCGCGGGCGCTGCTCAAGGATGTTCCGATACTTATTCTCGACGAAGCCACCTCTGCGCTGGACACCGAGTCGGAGCGCCATATCCAGGCTTCCCTCGACAACGCCATGAACAACCGAACTACACTGGTGATTGCGCACCGCCTGACGACCATTGAAAAGGCCGATCTGATTCTGGTCATGGACCAAGGCAAGATCGTTGAGCGTGGTACCCATCCGCAATTGCTAGCGATGAACGGCTTCTATTCGCGCTTGCACGCCCGGAACTTCAAAGAGAGCGATGACGAAGCTGGCGCACACACGGTCGGAATATGCTGAGGATGCTGCGCTGCTGGCGTGAGCGGGGCTGGACACCCATCGACTCCACGGCATACGCCCAGGCTTGGCATCGTTTCGGCGGCAGCGTGGTAACACACCCCGACGTGGTCGAGCGCCTCGCCGGGCTTGCCGGGCTGCCGGTCCGCTACCTGGGCTGGGAGCGCGATAACCAACTGGTTGCAGCGATCCCCTGCTGGGGTAGGCATTTGGCCTTGTCCAAGGACGTGCTCAAGCGCGAGGGCAAGCGTGGCGTGTTCGACCTGGGCAATGCGGAGGTCATACTTCCCATCGCCGAGGGCGCTCAAGTCCCTGTGCGCCAGCGCATGCGCTATGTCTCCGAACACAATGCCGCGAATATCACCACCCTCAAGGCCCAGCCCGAGGGGCTGGCGCTGGCTCGTGAACCTGAGGATTACAGCAAGAAATTTCGCTACAACCAACGCCGTGAACAGCGTCTGCTGGAAGAGGCGGGCGGAAGTATCCGGCCGATGCTGGAGCTGAGCGCCAGTGAGCAGGCGACCATCTATGCCGACCTGTTCAAGCGCCGCTGGAATTTCGAGGTGCCGGGCAAGGCCCACCTGACGGAAGTCTTCAGCCTGTTGCGCGAATTCATGACCGGTTCGCTGATTTATCTGGGTGACGAGCCGGTAGCCGTGCAGATTCTGTATCGGGTCGAGGCGCCCAAGTGGGTTAGCCTGGAATACATCAATGGGGGCGTGGACCCGCAAAACCGCGAATTCAGTCCCGGTAGCGTGCTCAGCTTCGTCAATACCCACGCCGCATGGGAAGAGGCGCGAGCGTTGGGCAAGTCCCTGCGTTACTCCTTCGGCCGCGCCGATCGTGAATACAAGGATCGCTGGTGTCATCGGGCTCCGGTTTATCAGGTGTGAGCGAGGTCAGGCAGTCATGAGTGGACGCAAGCAGCAGTTGCTTAAACGCCACCGACAGCGCAAGCGGATGGTACTGCTCGGTGCATTGTCGACAGCGTTGCTGTTCGGTATTTTTGTCGCGTGGTGGCCATTGCCACTGTTTCTGATGATGGGCTGGGTCGCCCATGAGGCCTGGTTTTCCGATCATCTGTTCTATGCGCCAGGCGACGATTATCGCTATGACTTTCCGGCGGGCACGCCGCAAATTCCTGTGACGCTGACCGATGGTTTCCTGACGGTGTCGGGTGAGTTCGTGATGGGGCAGACCCTGATCTTGCAAGTTCGGGTCAAGAGCCACTGGTTGGGGCGTTTTCTTGATCCGCAGGTGTGGATCGGCGAAGACCGGCAGGATCTGGAGCGCGGGGTCGCGGGCGAGCGTTTTCTCAATCTGTCCGGGCAGGGCTCGACATTGTCCGAAGGAGTCCTGAAGGTACGAGGGCGCTTTTGCAGCCTGGCGTCGCAGGCGACTTTGCACGTTCTGAGCAATCCGGATTTCGGGCGGCAACCGTTGCTTATCATCGCGCCTCATGCAGACGATGCCGAACTCGCAGCTTTCGGTGTTTACAGTCGAGCGTCCGAGGTGGCTATCGTCACACTGACCCAGGGGGAAATAGAGGCCGAGAACTATCGTGCCATGGGGCTGGATTCCTCTCAGGCCGCCCGGCTCAAGGGCCGTTTACGCAGTTGGGACAGTCTGGCGGTCCCCCTGTGGGGCGGCGTGCCGCAACGGCAATGTACGCAGTTGGGTTATTACTGCCTGCAACTGCATGCAATGGCAGGGCAGCCCGAGCAAAGCTTCGGCTCCCTGGAGTCTGGCGAAAAGGACATCCGTAGCGTGCGTCGTTTCAATTCCTTGAGCTTGCCGGGTGACATTGATGGCGAGCCTACTTGGCGTAACCTGGTCGCTGACTTGACGCGTCTGCTTGAGCATCATCAGCCCGAAGTCGTGCTGACGCCCCATCCTGAACTGGACCCCCACAGCGATCACGTCGCTAGTACTCGTGCGTTGATGGAGGCGATTGAGCTCAGTAGCTGGCGTCCGCGTACATTGCTGCTCTATGCGAATCATCTGCATGACAACGATCGTTGGCCCATGGGGCCCGCGGGTTATGGCACTGCCCTGCCACCCGCCATCGAGCCGTTACCGGCCGATGGGTTATGGAGCCCTTTACTGGATGAAGCCACTCGGATGGACAAGGCCATGGCCCTGGGCATGCAGCACGATCTGCAAGGCCGTCCGCCATTCAAGAGGCGGCTGCGCCGAGTGATCCAGCGATTGTTGGCCGGGCGTTGCTGGCCTCGCACGGGGGAAGATGAATTTTTCCGCAAGGCAGTACGTCGGCATGAGCTTTTTTGGGTGCGTTCGCTGGATGCCGCGCGGCCGGATGGCCATTGACCTCTTTGTCGGCGATCGGTGAAATGTCCTATTCTGTGGTCTACCCGGTGAGCCGGTCGGCACGCGTGAAGCGGCTGTGCGCGAACGGGTAAGCCATTACGGCGATTCGACCTCAGGGAGATGTTGAGCATGGACAGTGCGTCAAAGATGTTATCGCAGCAGTCGTGCGTTCTATCCCATGCGCAGATTGTCGCGCCGCGGGCCCGGGCGACGATCAAGTCACAGCGACCGCAGTGCTTCTGGCTGACTGGGCTATCCGGGGCGGGTAAGTCGACGTTGGCCAATGCGCTTGAGGTGCGATTACACGAACAGGGTTTCCATACGAGTCTGCTCGACGGTGACAAGCTGCGCCAGGGGTTGTGTCGCGATTTGGGCATGGGGCCCGAGGCACGCAAAGAGAATGTCCGGCGTGTTGCCGAAGTGGCGAGGTTGATGGTCGACGCGGGCCTGATCGTGATTGTCGCTGTCATTTCCCCATTTCGAGTTGACCGGGAGGCTGCGCGGCAATTATTTGAGCCCGATACTTTTCTTGAAGTTTATGTGAGCACGCCTTTTGAAGTCTGTGCCCAACGTGACCCGAAGGGGCTTTATCGGGAGGCGCTCGCGGGGCGGCTCAAGGATTTCACCGGGCTCGACAGCCCGTACGAGGCGCCGCAGTCACCGGAGTGCGAGATAAACACTTGCGAGGTGGAGCTGGCGACCGCTTGCACCCGGCTCATTGAGTTGTTGAAAAACTGAGCGATGCACCCGTTTATTGTCAGGGACAAGCCTTTACCAAGCCTGTGCTAATATCCCCGCCCTGTTCATTTTGTATGTGGGATGCTCCATGAAGTTGTCCATGCCGCGATTCGATCAAGCCCCTGTATTGGTGGTCGGCGATGTCATGCTCGACCGCTATTGGCATGGCGGTACCTCACGGATTTCCCCTGAGGCGCCGGTACCGGTGGTCAAGGTCGAACACATCGAGGATCGCCCCGGTGGTGCCGCCAACGTTGCCCTGAACATCGCTGCCCTCGGCGCTCCGGCTTCGCTGGTGGGCGTGACCGGCGACGACGAGGCTGCCGACAGCCTGACCAATAGCCTCAAGGGCGCGGGCGTGCGGGCGATATTCCAGCGCATCGCGCATCAGCCGACCATCGTCAAGCTGCGGGTCATGAGCCGTCACCAGCAACTGCTGCGCATCGACTTCGAAGAACCGTTCGCCACCGATCCACTGGCCCTCGGTGCCGAGGTCGACAACCTGCTCGAAGGCATCAAGGTCCTGGTGTTGTCGGACTACGGCAAAGGCGCGTTGAAAAACCACCAGGTGCTGATCCAGGCTGCGCGTGCCCGTGGGATTCCGGTCCTGGCCGATCCCAAGGGCAAGGATTTTTCCATCTACCGTGGGGCCAGCCTGATCACGCCGAACCTCAGCGAGTTCGAAACCATCGTCGGCGGTTGTGTCGATGAGCACGAACTGGTGAGCAAAGGCGCGCAATTGATGCAAGACCTCGACCTCGGTGCCTTGCTGGTGACCCGTGGCGAGCACGGCATGACCCTGCTGCGCCCCGATCATCCGGCGTTGCACCTGCCGGCCCGTGCCCGTGAAGTGTTCGACGTGACGGGTGCTGGCGACACCGTGATTTCCACCCTGGCCGCGGCGATCGCCGCCGGCGAGGAACTGCCCCATGCGGTGGCCCTGGCGAACCTGGCGGCAGGCATTGTCGTCGGCAAGCTCGGTACCGCGGCTATCAGCGCCCCCGAGCTGCGTCGTGCCATCCAGCGCGAGGAAGGCTCCGAGCGGGGCGTGCTGGGCCTGGAGCAATTGCTGCTGGCCGTTGACGATGCCCGTGCCCACAACGAACGAATCGTCTTCACCAATGGATGCTTCGACATCCTGCACGCCGGCCACGTGACCTACCTCGAGCAGGCCAGGGCCCAAGGCGATCGCTTGATCGTCGCGGTCAACGACGATGCCTCCGTGAGCCGTCTCAAAGGGCCTGGTCGTCCGATCAACAGCGTCGACCGGCGCATGGCGGTTCTCGCCGGCCTGGGTGCGGTGGACTGGGTGATCAGCTTCAGCGAAGGCACGCCAGAAAACCTGCTGCGCCAGGTCAAGCCGGATGTGCTGGTCAAGGGCGGTGACTACGGGATTGATCAGGTCGTGGGTGCGGACATCGTCACGGCCTACGGCGGTACAGTGAAGGTGTTGGGGCTGGTGGAAAATAGTTCGACGACGGCTATTGTCGAGAAGATTCGCAGCCGTTGAAGGGATCATTTTGTATTCCGGGGAAGGCCTTGTATGACAAGCGCTGCCTTTGCGGCCTGAGCTTGATCATGGGCCCAGCTTGTTTCGTTTCGTGGTTAATTAACTTATGAAAGTCATGCTTCTGGTTATGGATGAACAGCGTGTGATCCTCGATCGACTGTATGAAGTCGTGCGAGAGAATTGCGACGACTGCACAATCTATCGCTTGAGTAAGCCGCAGCAAATGAAACTTGGCAAGTTCCTGGCTTCGGTCAATTACGAAGATTTCGATCGGGTGGTGATTTTTTCGCGGGTCAAGCGCCTGGCCTCACAATTGAGCGTATTGAAGTGTATTCCGGGGCTGATCTTCCTTGAGCACGACGCTTATCAGAACTACATGCGCGAAAGTAAATATCAGGGTGTCTACTCGCGTCTTTACCGCCGCTTGCCCAGTTGCCGCGCCTTGGTATCAGGGGCTGTGGTGGCTCGCCGAATGCAAGCCGAGAACATCGATGCGGTGTTCGTCTCCAAAGGTTATGACGAACAGATGCTGCACAATACCGACGGCGTCCGCGATATTCCCGTTGGTTTTCTCGGCAGTCTCAAGAGCACTGAATATGCTCAACGCAAAGCGCTGCTTGAATCCCTGGTACAACGCACCGGCATGCTCGTGACACGCACCGAATCGGGTCGCGAGTATCTGGAAACGCTCAATCGCATCAAGATCTTTGTCAGCGCCGATCTGGGGATGGGCGAGTTCATGATCAAGAACTTCGAGGCCATGGCCTGCGGTTGCGTGTTATTGGCGTGGAGCCAGGGCGAGGAAGATCGATTGCTGGGTTTCGAGGACATGGAAAACACCGTTTTCTATCGCTCCGAGGACGAGGCCGTGCAGAAGCTCGAGCTGCTGCAGCGTGACCCGGAACTGGCCGCGCGGATCGCCCGCAATGGCCAGGCCTTCGCCGAGAGCCGCTATTCGTTTGCGCGCGTCGGGCGCGTCTTGGCCGAGGAAATCCAGCGGGAAATGCGTCCCTGGCAAGCCCCTTCGGCGCTCACTCGCGGATGGGTCAAGCTGCGCTATGGAATGAAGGTGCCGGGGTAACCGACATGACGGATCGTGTACCGCAAATCAGCGATGAAATGGCGTTCGACAAATTGCCGGGGGGCCATCAATCGTTGACGGAGGCCTTGCCACAGGCGTTGAAGGATTGTTTGGAAAGGGCGTCACGGGTGGTGCTGGTGGCGAATAACCCAGCGATCACCGCGGCCGACTTCCAGGCACTTGAAATCGGCAGTGACGATGTGGTCGTGACCTTCAACACCTGCGTGAAGTCGGCACTGCTCAGTCCGCGCAGCGTCAATGTGTTCGTCCATGGCTTTAATGCCCCCGACGCCTATTTCTTCGGCCTGCCCTACAACGCCGAGGTGCAGCGATTGTTCGGCTTGCCCGACGCACGTTGTTTCACGATGTTGGTGGGATGCACCGGGAATATGTCGCCACTGCCAGGCGTGGCCTTGTATTGGGAGCGCATTCCATTACCACCTTTGTGGAACTACCCGGTCAACCGGGAGGGAGGCAAGCGCTATGTCGGTCCGTCGACGGGTTTCAATGTGCTGGTGCTGTTCGATTGGTTGCGTGGCCATGCAGGTTATAACTACCAGATCATGACGCTGGGTTTTTCCAACGAGGCCGGAAAGTTCTGGAGCGGGCACGCTTGGGATTATGAGCGCCAGTGGCTGCTCCAGGCTGATGTGAGTGTTGTGCCGTTGCAACGCTGCCGTTGGTGGCAAAGGTGGTTTCGTCGCCGTTGAGTCGCATTGGCGCGTTGAGTCGCCTGATACGATGCCACCGGGCAATTCTTTTTTACGACAAGGGCAGGACGCGTGTTGAAAGTTGCGCTGGCATTTTTTGGTATTCCGAGAAACTCGGAAATCTGCTTTCCCTCTATTCGAGAAAACGTCCTGGCGCACATTCCTGCCGGGAGTGAAGTGCAGTGTTTTTATCACCTGTACAAAATCGACGAAGTCCGCAACCCGCGCTCCGGGGAGCAAGGTGAACTGAAAGCGGACAACTATGCACCGTTCACCACCATGACCGGTCGCCTCGACTCTACCGAAGGCGTCCTGGAGCGTTGGGACTTCGAGCGGGTCAAGTCCTTGGGCGATACGTGGGCAGATGGGCATGCTTCGCTCAGAAACCTGATCTACCAGCTCAACTCCCTGAATGCCGTGACGGCCATGATGGAACCGTTTGATCCGGATTTCGTCGTGTTTGTGCGGCCTGACAATTTCTACCACAGCGCGCTTCCGGCGTATGTGTTCGCTCACGCTGATGCACGCAGATTCAATGCCTACATTCCAGACTGGCAATGGTGGGGGGGCTTGAACGACCGTTTCGCTATTTGCGGGCGTGATGCCTACCGAGCCTATGGCAAGCGCATCGAGCGCATATTCGATTTTTGCGAGGCGACGGGCCGGCAACTGCATTCCGAGCGTCTGCTCAAATACGCGTTGCAACAAGCCCGGGTAAAGGTGTGCACCCTGCCAACCACCGCGTCACGGGTACGCATCGATGGCAGCTTCGCCGAAGAATCGTTCTCGCCCAAGCGTGGCATGGGCAAGCGTGAAAATCGTTATTTCCATCTGTTTGCACGGTGGCGAACCTACCTGGATAAACGGCGTTCCAGCTGACGCTATTTGTGTAGCGTCCCGCGAACCATGCGCATCAGGCCCATGGCTTTCTTGTGCAAGCTGGTCAAGCCTTGGCGACGAGGCGTGTGCACGACCAGGCCTTGTTTCACCAGCCAATCCTTCCAACGGATGCGTTCGTCGCGAACCACCCAGCCCTCTTGGCTGGCGAAGCTTTCAGCCAGATGCAGGCCTCGGGTGCTGGCCGCGACCAACTGATCACGTTTAAGCGTATAGAGCTCTCCGATCGGCTTGCCGTCTTCAAGCGGCATCAGGTACAGGTCGGGTCGCTTGCGATCCAGGCGCGCCACCAACTGGTCGCCTTCCAGGCGCTCATCGACGTGAAACAGGCTCAGGGACTTGGCTTCCTTGGGCACATCCAGACGCAAGTCATAGATCAGTTGCAGCGATGCCGTGGGCAGGTGCACGTAGGCCCTTGGCCGCTCGATCAGTTGCAGGTTGGCGCTGCGCACCGGACGGGCCGAGCCCGACAGCGGCGTCAGGCGAAACGGCAGGGCTTCGCGATAGTGCAGGGCGCTGGCATAGGGGGCCGGTAGCCAGGTGTCGTTGAAACGTCCGCCGAGCCAGCCTTCTGGGGTTTCCAGCAGGCATTCCTCGGCAATTTCGCTGATGGCGGTGAGCAGCGGCAGGTTCAGTTCGTGGGCCGGCACGTAGCCGGAAATCAGCTTGAGTACCACATCGCCGCGATCCTGCCGACGTTGGCGCACCAGTACCCAATAATCGCGGTTCTGCCAATGCAGGGTCAGGCGCACCGAGACGCCCAGGTTCGCCAGCTCCAGGGAAAAGCGCTCGGTATCGGCCACCGCTACCGGGCGGCGGCGCTGCAAGGTCTGGGCGAAATTGAGCGGCATCCCGACGCTCTGGTACGTCAGGCCTTCGGGTGTCGCTTCGACGAACAGGGGCAGGGTCTTGAAGTTGCTCGGGTTTTTCCTGATGAGCGTACGCGGCATGTCGGCTCCTTCCTTAAGGCCGCGTAGGGCGGCGTCAGTGTTTACGCAGGACCTTGGCTACGGTCGCGACGTTATGGGCGAGGTGCAGCGGATTGATGGTGCCGACAATAGCACTGGCGACCCCAGGATGCTCAAACAACAGTTCGAAACTGGCGCGAACCGGGTCTACCCCGGGGCTCAGGCAAACGTGCCCGCTGGCCAGGGCTTTCTTCACCAGGATCGCTTTGCCGTGTTTGCTGGCGTAGTCAATGACCGTCTTTTCGTTTCGTTCGTTCAGATTGTAGGTGACCATCGCGCAATCGCCTTGCTCCAAGGCCTTCAAGCCACCGTCGACGGTCTTGCCGGAAAAACCGAAGCCGCCGATCTTGCCCTCGCGCTTGAGCGCCGCCAGGGTCGGGTAGACCTCGCTGTCGTTGAGGATCGCCAGGTCGTTGCCGTCGGAATGCACCAGGACCAGATCGATGTAGTCGGTTTCCAGGCGCTGGAGGCTGCGCTCCACCGAGAATCGAGTATGGGCGGCACTGAAGTCATGGCGCGACTGGCCGTCGCTGAATTCTTCGCCGACCTTGCTGACAATCACCCAGTCCTGGCGCTGGCCGCGCAACAGCGGGCCGAGGCGCTCTTCGCTGCGGCCATAGGCCGGCGCGGTGTCGATCAGGTTGATACCCAGCTCGCGCGCCAGTTTGAGCAACATGCGCGCTTCGTCGTCATCGGGAATTTGAAAGCCGTTGGGGTATTTGACGCCCTGGTCGCGACCGAGCTTGACGGTGCCCAGGCCCAAGGGGGAGACCCGCGGGCCGTCATGGCCCAGGGGGCGATAGAGGTCATGCAGGGTCGGTTGGCTCATGGCAGCAGTTGCTCCCAGGCAGGGACGCCCATCGGCGGCTTTGGCAGCTGCGGCAAGGGGGTCGGGTGAGTGGGCTGGATACCATCGCGTTGCAGTGCATTGCACACCCGATCGGCAAAGTCCGGAGCCAGGGCCAGTTTGGTCGGCCAGCCCACCAGCAGGCGATCCTGCTCGGCGAGGAAGGCGTTGTCCGGACGGGTCAGGCCCGACTGCAACGGTTCGGCGCGGTCAACCCGCAGCGTGGCCCATTGTGCGGTGCTCAGGTCAATCCAAGGCAACAATTGGCCGAGTTCTTTCTGGGCGGCGGCGATCTGCGCGGCAGGCTCGCGGGTCACGCCATCGCCTTCGGCCAGATCGCCACCCACGTACCAGACCCATTGGCCATCGGCCGCCGGATGAGTGGTCACGGTGACGCGCGGCTTCGGTCCGCCGCCCAGGCAATGGGCGTAGAGCGGCTTGAGACTGGGGCCCTTGACCAGGACCATGTGCAGCGGTCGGCGCTGCATGGCTGGCTGGTCCAGGCCCAAGGCGTTGAGCAGGTCGGCGGTGCCGCCTCCGGCGCTGAGGACAATGCGTTGCGCGCGAATCTCGCGGCCATCGACCTTAAGTCCGATCAGCTCGCCGCCTTCGCGCAGCGGTTCGATGTGTTGCCCGGCGAGCAAGCTGTCGCCGGCCAGTTCCGCCAGGCGCGCGATCACGCTCGGCACGTCCACCACCAGCTCGGCCAGGCGATAGACCTTGCCCTTGAAGCGTTTGTCTTGCAGGGCCGGCGGCAGTTGGTCGCCCTTGACCTGATCGACCCGCCCGCGTACGGCCTTGCTGGCAAAGAAACTGGTGAGGTTGCCGGCCAGGGTGCCGGGGGACCAGAGGTAATGGGCGTCGGACAGCATGCGCACGCCGGACAGGTCCAGCTCACCTTCACCTTTCAGGGCTTCGCGCCAGCGACGCGGCATGTCGGCGATGGCTTCCGAGGCACCGGTCAGGGCACCATGCAAGGCGTACTTGGCGCCGCCATGGATGATGCCTTGGGATTTGACACTCTGCCCGCCGCCGAGGCTGGCGCTTTCCACCAGCACGGTCGAAAAACCCTGGCGACGCAGGCGTGCATTGAGCCAGAGGCCGGCGACGCCTGCGCCGACAATCAGAATGTCGGTGGAAATAACGGATGGCATGAGCGACCTCAGTGTTCAAGACGAGGGCGCAGTATACAGACTCGATGCGCGGGGAATTTGTTGGCGATCAACGTCGACAGCTTGCGAGAAAAGCTTTCGTGGCGAGGGAGCTTGCTCCCGATTGGGTGCGAAGCGCCCATAAAAAATGGGGCTGCTGCGCAACCCAGCGGGAGCAAGCTCCCTCGCCACAAGCGCATTCCAGCTCAATGAAAATGTATTTCAGTTCGGATGACAGTGGGTTTTCAGTGTCCTGCAGTCTTGGAGAACAGTTGAATCACCACCACCCCCAACACAATCAACGCCATCCCCAGCATCGCCGGCACGTCCAGTTTCTGCCCGTAGATGAACAACGCCGCGACACTGACCATGACGATCCCAAGCCCAGCCCAGACCGCATAGGCCACGCCCACCGGTACGGTGCGCACCACCAGCGTCAGCATCCAGAACGCGGTGCCGTAGCCGACGATGACCAGCAGCAAGGGCAGGGGCGTGCTCAGGCCCTTGATCGCTTTCATCGAAACGGTGGCGATCACTTCAGCGCAGATGGCGATGGCCAGGTAGTAGTAGGCGTTCATAGGCGGTTCCTCTTCGACGGTTGCGTCTTTCGATGGGGCCATTCTAGAGATAGGTCAGATGCGGTAAAGTCATTACCTATCTGCAATCAAGATAGGTTGAGCCATGAACGTTCAGTGGAACCTGGAGCAATTGCGGTTGTTTGTCGGGGTCGCCGAGAAGCGCTCGTTTTCGGCCGTGGCCCGGGATCAGCGCAAGGCCCAATCAGCCATCAGCAGTGCGATTGCGTTGCTGGAGACGGATTTGGGCGTGAGCTTGTTCGAGCGCAGCAGCGGCCGTCAGCCCAGGCTCACCGACGCTGGCGAAGCCTTGCTTGAAGAGGCCAGGGAAGTGCTGCGCCAGTGCGAGCGCCTCAATGGCCGGGCCCTGGCCCTGATGCGCGGACAGGAAGCGTCGCTGCGCCTGGCCCAGGACGAGGCCATGCCCTATCAGCCGGTCATCGACAGCCTGGCGGCCCTGGCCGAGCAATTCCCCACCCTCGAAGTGCAACTGGCCAGCGCCGCCCAAGGCGATGTGGCGCGCAAACTGGTGGAGCGCCGCGCCGACCTCGGCTTGCTGTTCTATCACGACCAGATCCCCGAGGCGCTGGAGCGCCGGGTGTTGGGCAGCGTCGAGATGGTCACGGTGTGTGGCCGGGGCCACCCACTGGCGAGCCACGATTATGTGACCTGCCGGGAGATGGCTCGACACCGCCAGTTGTTGATGGCGACCCAGTCCAGCGTCTACCCCGGCAGCGAGCAGGCCAGCCCGCAGGTTTGGCGGGCCGACAGTTTTTACGTGTTGGCCGAATGGTTGAGGAGTGGCCTGGGCTGGGCCTGGCTGCCACGGCACGTGGTGCAATATCCGGCGTATCTGGGCGACATGGTCGAGCTCAACAGCGAATGGACCCCGCCGGCCCTGGTGGTGGAACTGGTCTGGCGCCGCGATGAACCCCTGGGCCCGGCCGCGCGTTGGCTGGCGGAACGTTTTGCCGTGCAGTTGCAGGCGATTGGCTGAAAACCCGATAAACTCCGCCGCCATGAACAGAACTCTCTATAGCGCGTTGTTTTACCTGGGGCTGCCACTGGTAGCGATTCGGCTGTGGTTGCGGGCCCGCAAGGCGCCGGCTTATGCCCGGCGCATTGGCGAGCGGTTCTCCTGGGGGCTGCCGGTCATGGTGCCGGGGGGCATCTGGGTCCACGCGGTGTCGGTGGGCGAGAGCATCGCCGCCGCGCCCATGATCCGCGCCTTGCTGCAACGTTATCCACAGCTGCCGATCACCGTCACGTGCATGACGCCCACCGGTTCGGAGCGGATCCAGGCGTTGTTCGCCGACGAGCCGCGCATCCAGCATTGCTATTTGCCTTACGACTTGCCTTGCGCTGCCAAGCGTTTTCTCGACCGGGTCCGACCGTCCTTGGCGGTGATCATGGAAACCGAGCTGTGGCCCAATCACATCCATCAGTGTGCCAAGCGCGGCATTCCCGTGGCCCTGGCCAACGCGCGGTTGTCGGAGCGTTCGGCGCGGGGTTACGCGCGATTCCCCAAGTTGACCAGACCGATGCTCGCCGAGATGAGCCTGTTCGCCGTACAAACCGAAGCCGAAGCCGAGCGTTTTCGCCAGCTGGGCGCCAGGGCGGAAACCGTCGACGTCACCGGTTCCATCAAGTTCGACCTGACCATCGACCCGCAACTGCTCGAAGACGCCAGTGCCTTGCGCCGCCAGTGGCAGGCAACCGAACGCGCGGTATGGATCGCCGCCAGCACCCACGAGGGCGAGGACGAAGTGGTGTTGGCCGCCCACCGTCGGCTGCTTGACAGCTATCCCGATGCGTTGTTGATCCTGGTGCCGCGTCATCCCGAGCGCTTCGACTCAGTGCATCAACTGTGTGAAAGCGAAGGGTTGGTCACGGTGCGTCGCTCCAGCGGGCAGCCCGTGACCGCGCAGGCTTCGGTGTTGCTCGGTGACACCATGGGTGAGCTGCTGTTTCTCTACGCGTTGGCCGACAGCGCGTTTGTCGGTGGCAGCCTGGTGCCCAACGGTGGACACAACCTGCTCGAGCCGGCGGCGCTGGCGAAACCGGTGCTCAGCGGACCGCACCTGTTCAACTTCCTCGAAATCGCCGCGCAACTGCGCGTTGCCGGTGCGCTGGCGGAAGTCGAGGATGCCCAAAGCCTGGCCCTGGCGGTACAACGCCTGTTCGAACTGCCCCGCGATGCCCAGCGTATGGCCGAGGCGGGATTGAGGGTGATGCGCAGCAACCAGGGCGCGTTGCAGCGGTTGCTGGAGGGGTTGGGGCGGTTGCTCGCTGGGCGGTGATCGTTGCACTTTGGCGAACGCTGTTGTGGCGAGGGAGCTTGCTCCCGCTGGACCGCGAAGCGGTCCCGTTTCTGGTGGATGCTTCGCACCCAAGCGGGAGCAAGCTCCCTCGCCACAAAAGATGAACTGTCGTTAGTGAGGACGATGGTTCACTGAGCCGGCCGCGAACGCAACTGCTGCGCCGCCGCCTGGGCCAGGTCCGGCGGCAGGAAGTCGCGGTCCGGGTTGTAATCGAGCTTGAGGTAGCGCGACAGGTCTTGCAGGTCCGCCGGACTCAAGGTCCCGGCTGCCTGCTTGAGACGCAGGTTGTCGAGGATGTAGTCGTAGCGGGCGTTGTTGTAGTTGCGCACCGAGGTATATAGCTGGCGCTGGGCATCGAGCACATCGACGATGTTGCGGGTGCCGACCTGATAGCCAATCTCCGTGGCTTCCACCGCGCTCTGGTTGGAGATGATCGACTGGCGTCGAGCCTGGACCTGTTCCACATCAGTGTTCACCGCGCGGTGCAGGTTGCGCGTGTTCTCCACCACCTGCCGGCGCAGGCCTTCGCGTTGCTGTTCGGTCTGGGTGAGTTGCGAGTAGGACTCGCGCACCTGGGAACTGGTCAGTCCGCCGCTGTAGAGCGGGATACTCAGTTGCAGGCCGATGGTGCGTTGCTCGGCATCACCGCCGTAGCGCTGGCCAGTCGGGCTCGGGTTGGTGAAACCGAGGCCATCGTTGTCGCCTTTCTTGTACTGGGCTATCGCATCGAGGGTGGGCGCGTGGCCGGCCTTGCGCTGACGCAGCGTATCCTCGGCGGCGGTCACGGCGTAGTTGCTGGCCAGTAAATTCAGGTTCTGCTTGGCCGCCGTATCCACCCAGGCCTTGGCGTCGTTCGGTGCCGGCGGCAGGATTGGCAAGGTATGGACGATGCCCTGCAGCGAGTTGTATTGACGGTTGGTCAGGGTGATCAAGGCTTCGAAGGCGTCGTCGACCTGGCGCTGGGCGAGGATCCGGTTGGCCCGGGCAGTGTCGTAGCTGGCCTGGGATTGCAGCACATCGGTCTTGTCCGACAGGCCCACGTCGAAGCGCTCGTTGGACTGGTCGAGCTGACGCTTGAACGCCGCCTCCTCAGCCTTGGTCGAGGCCAGGTTGTCTTGGCTGCGCAGCACATTGAAATAGCTCTCGGCGCTTTGCAGGATCATGTTTTGTTCGGTGGCCGACAGTTGCAGCGACGCTTGTTCGTCAACGGACTTTGCCGCCTGCAACTGAAACCAGCGATCGGCGCGGAAAATCGGTTGGGACAGCGTGGCCTGGTAAACCGTGGCACTGCGGGTGGCGCTCATCGCTGGCTGGTCGAGTTCGGTACGGGTGTTGTTCAAGTCTGCACCCGCCGAGAGGTTCGGCAGTAACCCGGCGCGCGCCTGGGGCACCACTTCCTTCTGGGCGCCGTACTGGGCGCGGGCTGCGGCCAGGTCAGCGTTGTTATCCACCGCTTCCTGATACACGCTCACCAGATCGGTTTTGGTGGTCAGGGGCGCTTCGGCAGCCCATGCCATTGCGTTGGACGCACAAGACACGGCAAGGGCCAGTGAAAGTTTGCGCAGCATGAGGCTATCCCTAGTTCATAAAATGAGAGTGCGCAATTAGAAGCGCCGCGTAGCGAGTGTAGTTGTGCGATGGCGCGGCAACAATCCTGTATATGCGCCATTCATCACGCCTTTTGCCCTGGTGATGGCGTTCTCTCGAGGTTGTGTCTAGACTGGCCGGGTTCTTGTCGGGGTGCCTTGCTATGAGGCTGAGATCGAATAATTTCGGATCCCGTTGAACCTGATCAGGTTAGCGCCTGCGTAGGGAACAAGATTTCTCGTCACCCGGCGAGTCCTCTTGTGCTTCGTCCGGGATGTTGTTCGACCATCGACTTTCGATCTTCGAACATGCTCGAGCAGTAAGCACAGCGTCCGCACTTCCGTGCAGGGACGCGTCCATTCGTTACAGGTTCGCTCCGACAAAAATCCACTGCCTGGATGTGTGTCTGGAGAGCCCGTGATGACGATAAAACCAAAAAACGCGACCAATCTAAGTGAATCGGCCCAAGTCGATCAGCAATCGGTTCAGCCCTTTACCCGCTCGCAAAAAATCTATGTCCAGGGCAGTCGCCCGGATATCCGCGTGCCCATGCGCGAAATCAGCCTCGACGTGACCCCCACCGACTTCGGCGGCGAAATCAACGCGCCGGTCGTGGTGTACGACACCTCGGGCCCCTACACCGACCCAAACGTGATCATCGACGTGCGCAAAGGCCTGGCCGACGTGCGCTCTTCGTGGATCGAAGCCCGTGGTGACACCGAGCGCCTGGCGGGCCTGAGCTCCAACTTCGGCCAGGAACGCCTGGCCGACCCCGAGCTGACCAAGCTGCGCTTCGCCCACGTGAACAACCCGCGTCGCGCCAAGCCGGGTGCCAACGTCAGCCAGATGCACTATGCGCGCCAAGGCATCATCAC
Source organism: Pseudomonas sp. St316 (assembly GCF_018325905.1). Classification (NCBI taxonomy): domain Bacteria; kingdom Pseudomonadati; phylum Pseudomonadota; class Gammaproteobacteria; order Pseudomonadales; family Pseudomonadaceae; genus Pseudomonas; species Pseudomonas sp. St316. The sequence goes on from NZ_AP021901.1 coordinate 710,144, forward strand.
CGCCGAGATGGAATACGTCGCCATCCGCGAAAACATGAAGCTGGAAGTCGCCCGCGCCGCTGGCCTGCTGGACCAGCAACACGCTGGCCACAGCTTCGGCGCCAGCGTGCCGAAAGTCATTACCCCGGAATTCGTGCGTGACGAAATCGCCCGTGGTCGCGCAATCATCCCGGCCAACATCAACCACACCGAACTGGAACCGATGATCATCGGCCGTAACTTCCTGGTGAAGATCAACGGCAACATCGGCAACAGTGCGCTGGGTTCGTCCATCGAAGAAGAAGTGGCGAAGCTGACCTGGGGCATCCGCTGGGGTTCGGACACGGTCATGGACCTGTCCACCGGCAAGCACATCCATGAAACCCGCGAGTGGATCATCCGCAACTCGCCGGTGCCGATCGGTACTGTGCCGATCTACCAGGCCCTGGAAAAAGTTGGCGGCGCGGCCGAAGACCTGACCTGGGAGCTGTTCCGCGACACGCTGATCGAACAGGCCGAGCAGGGCGTCGACTACTTCACCATCCATGCCGGCGTGTTGCTGCGCTATGTGCCGATGACCGCCAAGCGCGTCACCGGTATCGTCAGCCGTGGCGGTTCGATCATGGCCAAGTGGTGCCTGGCGCACCACAAAGAGAACTTCCTCTACACCCACTTCGAAGACATCTGCGAAATCATGAAGGCCTACGACGTCAGCTTCTCGCTGGGCGATGGCCTGCGTCCGGGCTCGATTGCCGACGCCAACGACGAAGCGCAGTTCGGTGAGCTGGAAACCCTCGGCGAGCTGACCAAGATCGCCTGGAAGCACGACGTGCAATGCATGATCGAAGGCCCCGGCCACGTGCCGATGCAGTTGATCAAGGAAAACATGGACAAGCAGCTCGAGTGCTGCGACGAGGCGCCGTTCTACACCCTCGGCCCACTGACCACCGACATCGCGCCGGGCTATGACCACATCACCTCCGGCATCGGCGCGGCGATGATCGGCTGGTTCGGTTGCGCGATGCTCTGCTACGTCACCCCGAAGGAACACCTCGGCTTGCCGAACAAGGATGACGTGAAGACCGGGATCATCACCTACAAGATCGCCGCGCACGCAGCCGACCTTGCCAAGGGCCACCCGGGCGCGCAGATCCGCGACAACGCCTTGAGCAAGGCGCGCTTCGAGTTCCGCTGGGAAGACCAGTTCAACCTCGGCCTGGACCCGGACACCGCCCGTTCGTACCACGACGAAACCCTGCCGAAGGACTCGGCCAAGGTGGCGCATTTCTGTTCGATGTGCGGGCCGAAATTCTGCTCGATGAAAATCACCCAGGAAGTGCGCGAATACGCGGCCAACCAACGCATCGAAGCGGTGGATGTGGATGTCGCCCAGGGATTGGCGGAACAGGCCGAGCGATTCAAGAAGGAAGGAAGTCAGCTTTACAAGAAGGTTTGACCTGAGCTGAAGGCGGCGGTGTCTTTACCGCCGTCATCGCGAGCAAGCTCGCTCCCACAGTAGATCGTCGGTGTACGCAGATTTTGTGTTCGCAGCAGGTCCACTGTGGGAGCGAGCTTGCTCGCGACAGCGGTCGATAAAACAACAAATATCCCCCTGAGATAACCCCCTTGAACATCCAACCCAGTACCTATTCCCCAGACACGGCTGTCCCCACCGACAAACGCGTCTTTGGCGCCCGCGATCTGTTTTCCCTGTGGTTCTCCCTGGGCATCGGCCTGATGGTCTTGCAGGTCGGCGCCTTGCTTGCGCCGGGCTTGGGCCTGAGCGGTTCGCTGCTGGCGATTTTCCTCGGCACGCTGGTGGGCGTCCTGCTGTTGGCGGCTGTCGGCGTGATCGGCAGCGATACCGGCCTGTCGGCCATGGCGGCGCTAAAGCTTAGCCTCGGCGGCAAGGGCGCGAGTGTGCCGGCGGTGTTGAACCTGCTGCAGTTGATCGGCTGGGGTTCATTCGAAATCATCGTCATGCGCGATGCCGCCAGCCTGCTCGGCGCCCGGGCTTTCAGTGAGGGCAGCCTGGGCTCGAATCCGCTGTTATGGACACTGTTTTTCGGCGCCCTGGCGACCCTGCTCGCCGTGAGCGGCCCGCTGACGTTCGTGCGTAAAGTGCTGCGTAAGTGGGGCATCTGGCTGTTGCTGGCGGCGTGCATCTGGCTGACCTGGAACCTGTTTGCCAAGGCCGACCTGGCGGCGCTGTGGGCCCAGGCCGGTGACGGCTCGATGCCGCTGGCGGTCGGGTTTGACATCGCCATTGCCATGCCGCTGTCCTGGCTGCCGCTAATTGCCGACTATTCGCGCTTCGGTAAACGCGCCAAGAACGTCTTCGGCGGCACTGCGCTGGGCTTCTTCATCGGCAACTTCTGGCTGATGAGCCTGGGCGTGGCCTACACCCTGGCGTTCGCGCCGAGCGGTGAAGTCAACGCGTTGCTACTGGCCCTGGCTGGCGCCGGGTTGGGCATTCCGCTGCTGCTGATTCTGCTGGATGAGTCGGAAAATGCCTTCGCCGACATTCACTCGGCGGCGGTCTCCAGTGGCATGTTGTCGGGGCTGAAGGTCGAGCACTTGGCATTGGCGATTGGCGTACTCTGCACCTTGATCGCCTGCTTCGCGCCGTTGGCGCAATACCAGAACTTCCTGTTGCTGATCGGCTCGGTGTTCGCACCGCTGTTCGGCGTGGTGCTGGTGGACCACTTCATCCTGCGCAAGCGCAGCCGCCAAGTGATGTCAGTCGCATTGCGCTGGCCGGCCCTGTTGGCCTGGTTGGGTGGGGTGAGCACTTATCACTTGCTGGCCAACGTCTATCCGGACATCGGCGCAACCCTGCCTTCGCTGATTCTGGCAGGGTTGCTGCAACTGTTGCTGGGCCGGGCTTTCAGCTACGGCCGGGGAACAGCTCGGGCTTGAGGATGCCATTGAGGCGCGGGTAAGCGATCTTCAGTTCGATGTGGCCCAGGGCGTACGGGGCGATGGTGCTGGTTTCGTATTTGAGGATCACCCCGCCGTAGGTCAGCGCAATGTGCGGGGTTTTCTGGAACGACCACTGCTTCATGAACTCGGGCTCCTGATCCAGTTTGGTGCTGATCAGCCAGCTGTTGTGGGCGACCTGGGCGGCTTTCCAGAAGGCCTCTTCCTGGCCCGGCAGCAGCATGTCCGACAGCGTCAGCACCTTGTGCTGTGGCCGCGAATAGTTGATGAAGCCGCGTCCCGGCGTACCGTGGGCGCCGCCGGTGTCCAGGTAACTGGACAATTCGATGATCACCAAGCCGTCATGCTGCTCGCGTACCTTGGCTTGCAAGTAACTGCTGTTGCGTGGCGCGGCGCTGCGCAAAAACTGCTCACGATAGGCCGCCAGCGTCGGCGCCAGCGGGGCGCCCGGAGTGGCGCGGGTCAGTTCCAGCAGGCGTTTTTCAACAATGCCGTCCAGGACCGGCTCGGCGGGAAAACGCAGGGTGTCGATGTTCACCAGCGGGCAGTCGGCACTGGCGCAACCTGGTTGCAGTTGCTCCGACGCATCGCGGGTGGTTTCCAGCGGTGCGCGGTAGTTGGGTTGGAACAGGCTTTGGCAAGCGCCCAGGGTCAGGGCAATGGCGGCCACGGAGGCAGTTTTGAAAAGCGACATGGGCGTCCTTCATGGAACAGGGAAAGGCGAAAAGTTACCCGCTTCGACTGCCAGCAGGACAATCAGTTCGCCACTAAGCTCATTAGAGTTCTTTCACCTTCTGCCGTCCATCCCGATGAGTGGAAAGGGGCTGCATCAAAAGGTACGGGCGCGTTAGGATGGCGCGAAGCCGAGGTTGGAACCTCGTATTGATCGACTGCACACGAGGATTGTCATGACCGATTTCGCCAACGCCACACCCAACACCGTGGACATCGTCAAGCGTGAAACCTGCTTCAAGGGTTTCTATAAGCTCGACCGCCTTGTCCTGCGCCATGAGCTGTTTGCCGGTGGCATGAGCCGTGAAATCAGCCGTGAATTGTTCGTGCGTCATGACGCGGTGTGCGTGCTGCCCTACGATCCGCAACGCGATGAAGTGGTGTTGATCGAGCAGTTTCGCGTGGGCGCCATTGGCAAGACCGTCAATCCCTGGCTGGTGGAGCTGGTGGCCGGCCTGATCGACAAGGACGAGCAGCCGGAAGAAGTTGCTCATCGCGAAGCGCAGGAGGAAGCTGGGCTTGCCTTCGCTGCGCTTTGGCCGATGACCAAGTATTTTCCATCGCCGGGCGGCAGCGATGAATTCGTACATTTGTACCTGGGGCGTTGCGACAGCACGGGGGCGGGCGGCCTGCATGGCCTTCTGGAGGAAGCCGAGGACATTCGGGTGAAGGTCTGGGCTTTTGAGGACGCCTTGCAAGCCGTGCGCGACGGGCGTATCTGCAACGCGGCCAGCATCATTGCCTTGCAATGGCTGGCCTTGAATCGCGATGAAGTGAGGGGGCTATGGTCCTGAACAAGCTGCGCGACCGCTATCGCGTCGATCTGGTGGGGTTGCAGGCCGCCTGCGAGGCCAACTACGCGCGCTTGATGCGCTTGTTGCCGGACATGCGCAACGATCCGGCGCCGCGGCGTATCGCCGTGACCCATGGCGATCAGATGCTGGGCGTGCTGGCTCTGGAAGTGCTGCAGACCTGCCCCTACACCACCACGCTGCAAGTGCGCCAGGAGCACAGCCTGCCCTGGCTGCCGGTGCCGCAGCTGGAGGTCCAGGTCTATCACGATGCGCGCATGGCCGAAGTCGTCAGCGCCGAACATGCACGACGCTTTCGCGGCATCTATCCTTACCCCAATGCGTCAATGCACCAGCCGGACGAAAAGGCCCAATTGAACCTGTTCCTGGGCGAGTGGCTGAGTCATTGCCTGGCGCTGGGCCACGAGTTCGAAGTCGTTCGGTAGTTGTGAACCGGTTCCGGTTCGCGGGTTTCCCCTTTCGATCATCCCCCAGCATAATTGCGGTTCCATGCAACGGCGTGACTGCGCCTGGGAGAGAGCGATTTGCCGAGCGTATCCAGCTTGACCACTGCCGATGCGGCGTTGCTGGTCCAACTGTCTGACAGCCATTTGTTCGCCGAGGCCGATGCCTCGTTGCTGGGCATGAATACCCGTGACAGTTTGCGGGCGGTCATTGATTTGGTGCTCAAGCAGCAGCCGGACATTGACCTGATGCTCGCCACCGGGGATCTGTCCCAGGACGGTACGCTGCAGTCTTACCAGGCGTTTCGGCAATTGACCGCGCGAATCGATGCGCCGGCGCGGTGGATTCCCGGCAACCATGATGAGCCGCAGGTGATGCTTGAGGCGGCGGTCAAGAGCCCGTTGCTCGATCCGGTGGTGGACATTGGCAACTGGCGCGTGACGATGCTCGATTCCGCCGTGCCCGGATCTGTGCCAGGGTTTTTGGCCGAAGAACAGTTGATTCTGTTGGCCAATGCCTTGAGTGAGGCGCCGGAGCGTCATCACCTGGTGTGTCTGCACCATCATCCGGTTTCAATTGGGTGTGCGTGGATGGAGCCGATTGGCTTGCGTAATCCTGAGGCGCTGTTTGCCGTGTTGGATCGGTTTCCTCAGGTTCGGGCGGTACTTTGGGGGCATGTGCATCAGGAAATTGACCAGATGCGCGAGGGGGTTCGTTTGTTGGCTTCGCCTTCGACTTGTATTCAGTTCGAGCCCGGGAGTGAGGATTTTGCAGTGGGCTTGCAGGCGCCTGGGTATCGGTGGCTGCGATTGTTGCCAGATGGGGCAGTGGAAACGGGGGTTGAGCGGGTGGTTGGGTTTGCCTTTACCGTCGATTATGGGGCTAACGGTTATTGAGCCTTGATGGGGGGACGAGGTGGCCTTACAGCCGACCTGGTTCTCCCCAATTGCTGCGAACTTGTTCGCGGTAGCTATCTGATAGGCCAATCAATCACCACCGGATTCACTCCGGCAGTTCATACACATAAATCTTCTCGGCCTCCATCTGATACCCGGCATCGGCCAGTTCACTGGTGGACGGCTTGACCTGCATCGGCCCTTCGACCCAGTACGGTTGGTACAACTCGTCGAGCTTGACCCCGACTTCACTTTTCACATGCACGATCTGGTTGGACGGCGGTGGCGGTACGTGGATGCAGGCGCCGAAATACGGCACCAGCAAGAAGTCCGTGGTGCGACCTTCCTCGCTGACTTCCAGTGGCACGATGTAGCCCGGCAAACGAATCTGCTGGCCATCGAGGGCCTTGACTACCGGGGCGTTGGGCAAATCCTGCCTGGCGGCTGGAGCGGACTCGGCGGCCAGGGCGTCGCTCATCTTCGACAAGTCGTGCAGCGGGGTCATGTCCGGCACTTCTGGCGGTGCGTCCGGCGGGATCATTTCCGACCAGGCCAGGTCCCTTGGTTCGGCTGCCCACAGCGGCAGGGCGACCATCATCAACAGCGCAAACAGGGCGCGGGGCATTTTCAAGGTCCTCATAGACGGATCGACAGGCCGTCGGCCAACGATTGGCGATAGGCACGCCAGGCCGGCACGCTGCCCATCAGCAGGGCAGCGACCAGGATGCCAGCCAGCAGCGTCCATTCATATTCGCTCGGCCAACCCAGCGGCAGGTACAAGCCGTAGGCCGACTGCACGTAACCTTGGGCGGCGGTGATGCCGATGTACAGCAAGGCCAGCCCGGCGATGACCCCGGCCAGCGCCAAGGCGAAGGCTTCGAGCACCAGCAGCGTTGCGATGTGCCACGGCCGCGCGCCGACCGAACGCAGGATCGCCATTTCCCGACGACGTTCGTTGAGGCTGGTGAGAATAGCCGTGAGCATGCCGATCAACCCGGTCAGGACCACGAACAGCGAAATCACGAACAAGGCTTTTTCCGCTGTGCCCATCAGGCTCCACAATTCCTGCAGCGCCACACCGGGCAGGATCGCCAGCAACGGTTCGCCACGGAACTCGTTGATCTCGCGCTGCAAGGCAAAGGTCGAAATCTTGCTGTTGAGGCCGAGCATGAACGCGGTGATCGCCTGAGGCGTGAGGTCCATGTTGCGGGCCTGGTCGGCGCTGATGCGGCCATTGCCCTGGGCCGGCACGCCGTTCTTCCAGTCAATGTGGATCGCCTCCATGCCGCCGAGGCTGATGTGCAACGTGCGGTCCACCGGGGTGCCGGTGCGCTTGAGAATCCCGACCACGGTGAAGGGCTTGTCGTCGTGCTTGACCAGGCTGATCGCCGCCACGCCGTGGGCCAACACCAGTTTTTCGCCGAGTTTGTAGTGCAGCGCCTCGGCCACTTCGGCACCGAGCACGACTTCGAACGGATCGCTGGCAAAGGCCCGGCCATCGGCCAGCGCCAGGTGCTGCTGGCGGCCGTACTGGTAATGCTCGAAGTAGGCCTCGGTGGTGCCCATCACCCGATAACCACGGTGGGAATCGCCAAGGGACATGGGGATCGCCCACTTCACTTTCGGGTTGCTGGCGAAGTGTTCGAAGCTGTCCCAGCGAATGTTGTTGGTGGCGTTGCCGATGCGAAACACCGAATACAACAGCAGGTTCACGGAACCTGAGCGGGCGCCGACGATCAGGTCGGTGCCACTGATGGTGCTGGCGAAACTGGCCCGCGCCTCGGTGCGTACCCGCTCTACTGCCAGCAACAAACAAACAGAAAGGGCGATGGCAAACGCGGTGAGGATCGCGGTGAAGCGACGGTTCGCCAGGCTGGCCATGGCTAGACGGAACAAATACATCTCAAACCTCGAGTGGCGTGGCGGCGCGATTGAGATCGGCCAGCGACAGGTTGCGGTCGAACAGTGGCGCCAGGCTCTGGTCGTGGCTGACGAACAACAGGCTCGACCCGGCCTCGCGGCATTCGGCGAACAACAGCCGCAGGAAGTTTTCCCGGGCATCGTAGTCCAGGGCTGAAGTCGGTTCGTCAGCGATCACCAGTTCTGGCTGGCCAATCAGCGCCCGGGCGGCGGCGACCCGTTGTTGCTGGCCGATGGACAACGAGTCGGCGCGCCGCTCCAACAGGTTCGAATCGGTCAGCCCCAGGTGGGCCAGCAGCGTGGCGGCGGCTTGATCGACGCTGCCGTGGCGCTGCACGGCCCGTTGCGCCCGCAGCTTGGAAAAGTGACAGGGCAGCTCGACGTTTTCGCGCACCGAGAGAAACGGCAGCAGGTTGAACTGCTGGAAGATGTAGCCGGTGTGGTCGACGCGAAAGCGGTCGCGACTGCCGGCGCCCAGTTCGCTGAGTTCCTGGCCGAGCAGGCGAATGCTGCCGCGATCCGGCGTCTGCACCCCACCCAGAAGGCCCAGCAATGTGGTCTTGCCGCTGCCGCTCGGCCCTTTGAGGAACAGCGTTTCGCCGGCCTCCAGGCGAAACGCCGGGATATCCAGCAACGGCGGATGCCCGGGCCAACTGAAGCCCAGGTCGGACAGTTCGATGAGTGCTTGGGTCATGTTTGCCGCTTCAAATAGTGGAACCAGTGGAACACCTGTGGGAGCAAAGCTTGCTCGCGATGAGATCACCACATTCAATTTGTATGTTGACTGTCGGACCGCTATCGCGAGCAAGCTTTGCTCCCACCAGGCTTGTTCTCACATTGGGTTTGCGGTGAATCAGAACTTCAGGGTGGGCGCCTTGGCCGTCACTTCCACGCCTTGCTGGCCGCTCGGGCTGATCAGTTGTACCTGAATTTTCTGGGTGGCCGGGAAGGTTTTGAACACGGTCGCCAGGTCCAGGTTGCTCAATGCACCCGGGGTGGCGCAGGTGAATTGGTAGTGGGCATGGATCTCACTGTGCTCGTGATGTTCGTCGCCGTCGGCGTCTTCATCGTGGTCTTCGTGGCCTGGTTCATCGCCGAACAACGGGCTTTCCAGTTCCTGCTGGGCCACGGTGCATTGGGCGGCGGCCGGCAGGTTGAACAACGCCAGCGGCTTGTCCAACTGCGCGCGTACGGCGGCAACCTTGGCCTTGTCGGCATCGCTGGTGGCGGCGTGTTCGAAGCCCACCAGGTTCATCGCCGGGCTTTCCAATTCCAGCTCCAGGGTCTGGCCGTCCAACGCAGCGTTCAATCGGCCAACCCCGTGTTCGTGGGCGCCAAGGCTGCCGTGCTCGTGGTCATGATCGTGTTCGACCGCCGCATGAGCGACAGCCAATGGCAGCAGGGCGAACGGCAGGGCAAGAAGCAGACGACGCATGACGAGTCTCCAGAAAGTACGAGTTGTGTTATGTAATCTTATAACGAAAGTGCGCAGAGTTTGACCGTCTGCTTGGCGTCGCGCAAGGGCCATGGGAGCATGCGTACATGAAATATTCAGGAGCACGGTGATGTTGCGGATACGCGGAACCGTCGGCGATTGGCCGGTGGACTTGTCGATCGAAATGGATGAGGGCGACTGGGCGCAGCTCGGCGCGCAATTGCAAGTGGCCAAGTCTGAAGTCGCGGCGGCACCGACGGCCAGTCCGGTGGCCAATCCAGTGAGTCCGGACGATGCCCAATGGCAGATCGCCAAGGAACTGCTGCGCAAGGCCGGGCAACTGAGCGGCCCGGACTTGCTGGAACAGCTCGAAGGCCTCACCGGCAGCGCCTCGGCGGGCAAGCGCCTGTTGGTGCGCTTGCGCCATAGCCCGGATGTAAAAGTCATCAGCGGCACCGACACACCGCTCTACAGCTGGCACGAAGCTGTGTAGGCGCTGACGAGCGAAGCGAGGCTGCGATCTTTACCCCTGACGCTTGAGTCTCGAGCCAAAGGTCAAAAGATCGCAGCCTTCGGCAGTTCCTACAGGGGGATCAATACAACGCCGCGAACAACTTGCGGCGGTACGTCGTCACCAGCGGATGGTCATTACCCAGCAGTTCGAACACCTGCAGCAAGGTCTTGTGGGGCAGGCCTTCGCTGTAGCTGCGGTTGCGCACGAACAGCTTGAGCAGTGCATCGAGGGCCGCTTCGTACTGCTGGCGCGCCAATTGCTGGATCGCCAGTTGGTACACCGCTTCATCGTCTTGCGGGTCTTTCGCCAGGCGCGCCTTGAGGTCGGCGGCGTCCGGCAGGTGCTTGGCCAGGCCGAGGAACTGGATCTGCGCCTTGGCGCCGGCGAGGGCGGCCTTGTGCTCGTCGCTTTTCACCGCGTCGAGCACAGTTTGCGCTTCGTCCAACTCACCGCGCTCGGTCAGGCAGCGGGCATACAGGATCAGGGCCTTGGCGTTGGTGTTGTCTTCACCCAGCAATACCGTGAGCACGGCTTCAGCGTCGGCGAAACGACCGTCGTCGAACAGCGCCTGGGCCTGTTCGAATGGGTCAGCCGCAGCCGGAGGTGGCATCTGCACATGGGGTTCGAGCATGGTTCGCACGGCCGATTCCGGCTGGGCACCGGCAAAGCCGTCGACGGGTTGGCCGTCCTTGAACAACACCACCGTTGGCAGGCTGCGAATGCCGAAGCGGGCGACAATGTCCTGCTCGATGTCGCAGTTGACCTTGGCCAGCAGCAGCTCGCCTTGATAGCTCTCGGCGATGGTTTGCAGCATCGGCATCAGCGCTTTGCACGGCGCACACCACTCGGCCCAGAAATCCACCAGTACCGGTTTGTGGAAAGAGTTGGCGATCACCGACTGGTCGAAATCGGCGGTGGTGGCGTCGAAGATGTAGGGCGTTTCCTGAGTCATGGGCAATCTCGTAGAGCGCTTGAATGGGGCAACTATACGGCTTGGTGGGGGGTGGCTGAAAGCGGTGGGAATGGTGGGAGGTGTATTGATTGGCGGGGCCTCATCGCGAGCAAGCTCGCTCCCACAGAGGCGATGGTTTTTTCGAACAATGTGTGAACACCATAGAACCCTGTGGGAGCGAGCTTGCTCGCGATGCTTTTAAGCCTGACGCCGCGCGTGGTACAGGCTCACATGCCGGAATTCCTCCGGCTCGGCCAGGTCCGGCAAAGTCATGGCTTCCAGCATTTCGATGCGCCGGTACAGCGGGTGCTGGAAATCCCGTACCCGGGAGTCGGCCACCAACGCCTCACGGCCACGGCTAAGGAATTGATCGAGCAGCGGCAGGTTGGCACGGTCGTAGAGCACATCGGCGACCAGGATCAGGTCGAAGCGATCAGCCTCGGCAAAGAAGTCCGTCGAATACCCCAACTCCACGCCATTGAGTGCGGCATTGGCCCGGCACGCGGCAATCGCCAGTGGGTCCAGGTCACAGGCCACCACCTCCAGTGCCCCAGCCTTGACCGCCGCAATGCCCGCCACGCCGGAACCGGCGCCAAAATCCACTATGCGCTTGCCCTCGACCCATTGCGGCTGTTCGGCCAGGTAGCGCGCCATCGCCAGGCCGCTGGCCCAACAGAAGCTCCAGTACGGCGGCTCGTGGAGAATGCGGCGGGTTTCTTCCGGGCTGAAGGCGCGATCCATGTTGTCGCCGTCGATCAGCCACAGCTTCAAGTCGGTGCCGGGCAGCGGGCAGGCCACCAGGCGCGCGTCGCCCAGCAACTCACCCAACGCCCGTTGCAGGTCTTGCGGTGCACTCATGGCGCTTTGACGAATTGCAGGGTGCCCAACGCTTGGGTGGTCGGTTGGCTGATACGTTGTTCCGGCAGATGCAGGATCAACTGGCCGGACTGGCTGGCGCGGCCACGCAACTCTACGCGGGCACCCACCGGGAAGGCTTCGGGGTTGAAACGCAGGTGGAAGGGCAGGGCCTGGTTGGTGCCGATCAGGCTGGAGCTGGCGAGCAATTGCTGTGGGCGGTCCTTGTCATCGATCACCAGCAACGCCAGTTCGACCTCGGCGCCGGCCGGCACGCCTTGCAAGGTGCCGCTCAATTCGCGCTGATAGGCCGGCAGCGGCCCCAGCTCGGCCGCCTGGCGGGCTTTTTCCTGGGCCTGTTTCGGCGCCGGGGCCGGTGCGGGGGCTGCAGGCTTGGGGGCGTCGCTGCTGCACGCCATCAGCAGGCTGAAAAGACTGAGCAAAACGAGCGATCGTAGCGGCATGTGTGGCTCCAGCAAGGTGAATTCCATGGATCTGACGGTAAGCCCGTCTGTATACCGTAAACCCTATGGCTTGTCTTGCCAGTGGGATGCGCTACCATGGCCCTCCCTTTTTTTGTTGCCTGCCACCATGCACTGTCCCTTCTGCGGTGCCAACGACACCAAGGTCATCGACTCGCGACTGGTCGCCGAGGGCGAACAAGTCCGCCGCCGCCGCGAATGCCTGGCTTGCGGCGAGCGTTTCACGACGTTCGAGACCGCTGAACTGGTGTTGCCGCGCCTGATCAAAACCGACGGCAGCCGCCAGCCGTTCGACGAAGACAAACTGCGCGCCGGCATGCAGCGCGCCCTGGAAAAACGCCCGGTGAGCGTCGAGCGCCTCGAAGCGGCGCTGGTGCACATCAAGCACAAGCTGCGGGCCACCGGCGAGCGCGAGGTCAAATCCCTGGTGGTCGGTGAGCTGGTGATGGCCGAGCTGCAGAAGCTCGATGAAGTCGCCTACATCCGCTTCGCCTCGGTGTACCGGCGCTTCCAGGACCTTAACGAGTTCCGCGAAGAAATCGACCGCCTGGCCCGCGAACCGGTGAAACAATGACCGGCGCGGCGCAGCAGGCCGTCCTCGACGCCCATTACATGGCCCGTGCCTTGGAGTTGGCGCGGCGCGGTCACTACACCACCCACCCCAATCCCCGGGTCGGTTGCGTGATCGTGCGTGACGGGCAGATTGTCGGCGAAGGCTGGCACATCCGCGCCGGCGAGCCCCATGCCGAAGTCCATGCCCTGCGCGCCGCTGGCGAACAGGCCCGCGGTGCTACGGCCTACGTGACCCTTGAACCGTGCAGCCATCACGGGCGTACGCCGCCGTGTGCCGATGCGCTGGTGAATGCTGGCGTGGTTCGGGTAGTCGCGGCGATGCAGGACCCCAACCCGGAAGTCGCCGGGCGCGGCCTGCAACGGTTGGCCCAGGCCGGTATCGCGACTGAAAGCGGCGTGCTGGAAGGCGAGGCGCGCAAGCTCAATGAAGGTTTCCTCAAGCGCATGGAACACGGCCTGCCGTTCGTGCGGGTCAAGCTTGCCATGAGCCTTGATGGCCGCACCGCCATGGAAAGCGGCGAAAGCCAGTGGATCACCGGCGCGGCCGCACGCTCGGCGGTACAACGCCTGCGCGCCCAGGCCAGTGTGGTGCTGACCGGCGCCGACACGGTGCTGGCGGACAACGCCCGGCTGACCGTGCGCGCCGAGGAGCTCGGGCTCGATGCGCAGCAGACCGCGCTGGTCATGAGCCGTCCGCCGCTGCGGGTGCTGGTGGACGGTCGTTTACGAGTGCCGTTGGATGCCCCGTTCTTCAAGGCCGGCCCGGCGTTGGTCGCGACCTGCATGGCGGTGGAAGAACAATACGCCAACGGTCCCGAATGCATGATCGTGGCGGGCGATGACGGCCAGGTTGATCTGCATCGCCTGCTGGTGGAGCTGGCGGGCCGTGGCGTCAACGAGGTGCTGGTGGAAGCCGGTCCGCGCCTGGCGGGGGCTTTCGCCCGGCAAGGGCTGGTCGACGAGTTCCAGATTTTCATCGCCGGCAAGTTCCTCGGTTCTTCGGCGCGGCCGCTGCTGGACTGGCCGCTGGCGCAGATGAAAGACGCCCCGCAGCTGAAAATCACCGAAATCCGCGCCGTGGGCGACGACTGGCGAGTCATCGCCGTTCCCGTTCTGCAGGCGAGCGTATAATTCCCGGCTTTCGCGCAAGCGGCGGCCTGTTCTCGAGGAGGACTCCATGTTTACCGGCATCATCGAATCCATCGGCAGCATCCGTGCACTCACCCCCAAGGGCGGCGATGTGCGGGTCTACGTCGAAACCGGCAAGCTCGACCTGAGCGACGTCAAGTTGGGCGACAGCATTGCGGTAAACGGCGTGTGCCTGACCGCCGTTGAACTGCCAGGCAACGGATTCCTGGCGGACGTCAGCCGCGAAACCCTCGACTGCACGGCCATGAACGATCTCAAGAGCGGCAGCCCAGTCAACCTGGAAAAAGCCCTGACCCCCACCACTCGCCTGGGCGGGCACCTGGTCAGCGGCCACGTGGACGGCGTCGGTGAAGTGGTCTCGCGCACGGATAACGCCCGGGCCGTGGAATTTCGCATCCGCGCGCCGAAGGAGCTGGCCAAGTACATCGCCCACAAAGGCTCGATCACCGTCGACGGCACCAGCCTGACGGTCAACGCAGTGGATGGCGCCGAATTCCTGCTGACGATCATTCCCCATACCCTGAGCGAAACCATCATGGCCTCTTACCGGCCAGGTCGCCGGGTCAACCTGGAAGTCGACTTGCTGGCCCGTTACCTGGAGCGCCTGCTTATGGGAGACAAGGCCGCAGAGTCTGACTCTTCACAACGGCGGGCGGGTAACATCACTGAAAGTTTTCTGGCCGCCAACGGCTACCTCAAATCCTGACCCAAGGGGGTGCCGCGTGGCGCTCAATAGCATCGAAGAACTGGTTGAAGACATCCGCCAAGGCAAGATGGTCATCCTCATGGATGACGAAGACCGCGAGAACGAAGGCGACCTGATCATGGCCGCCGAGTGCTGCAAGGCCGAACACATCAACTTCATGGCCAAGCACGCCCGCGGGTTGATCTGCATGCCGATGACCCGCGAGCGCTGCGAGCTGCTGAAGCTGCCGCTGATGGCGCCGCGCAACGGCTCGGGCTTCGGCACCAAGTTCACCGTGTCCATCGAGGCCGCCGAGGGCGTGACCACCGGTATCTCCGCGGCTGACCGTGCGCGCACCGTGCAGGCCGCTGCCGCCCGGGACGCCAAGGCCGAAGACATCGTCAGCCCCGGCCACATCTTCCCGCTGATGGCCCAGGCTGGCGGCACCCTGGCCCGCGCCGGCCACACCGAAGCGGCATGCGACCTGGCGCGCATGGCCGGCTTCGAGCCCAGCGGCGTGATCTGCGAAGTGATGAACGACGACGGCACCATGTCCCGTCGTGCGGAACTGGAAGCCTTCGCCGCCGAACACGACATCAAGATCGGCACCATTGCCGACCTGATCCACTACCGGATGATCCACGAACGTACCGTTCAGCGGATTGCCGAGCAGCCGCTGGACAGCGAACTGGGCCAGTTCAACCTGGTGACCTACCGTGATTCGGTGGAAGGCGACGTGCACATGGCGCTGACCCTGGGCACCGTGTGCGCCGAAGAGCCGACCCTGGTGCGGGTGCACAACATGGACCCGTTGCGTGACCTGCTGATGGTCAAGCAGCCCGGCCGCTGGAGCCTGCGGGCCGCCATGGCTGCGGTGGCCGAGGCCGGCAGCGGCGTGGTGCTGCTGCTCGGGCACCCGCTCGATGGCGACGTGCTGTTGGCGCACATTCGTGAAACCAGCGACCAGGTGCCGGTGAAAAAACCGACCACCTACAGCATCGTCGGTGCCGGTTCGCAGATCCTGCGTGACCTGGGCGTGCGTAAAATGCGCCTGATGAGTGCACCGATGAAATTTAATGCGATATCCGGTTTCGATCTGGAAGTTGTAGAATACGTGCCCTCCGAATAATGACCTCGTTTACTTGAGGAGGTCGCCTCTGTGGGAGCGAGCTTGCTCGCGATAGCGGTACGTCAGGCAACATCAATGTTGCTGATCCGGCGCCATCGCGAGCAAGCTCGCTCCCACAGGGGCCGCTTCTTTGAATTGAAGTTGTGTATTCGTGGCTAAATATCATTGAGGAGCGCGTATCGAACGTGCTCTGGCTCTTTAAGAGATCTGACGAATGACCCTGAAGACCATCGAAGGTACCTTCATCGCCCCCAAAGGCCGCTACGCTCTGGTAGTGGGCCGTTTCAACAGTTTCGTGGTCGAGAGCCTGGTTGGCGGTGCGGTCGATGCCCTGGTTCGCCATGGCGTGAGCGAAAGCGACATCACCATCATCCGTGCGCCTGGCGCCTTCGAAATTCCGCTGGTTGCGCAGAAAGTCGCTCAAAAGGGCGAATATGCGGCGATCATCGCCCTGGGCGCGGTCATTCGTGGCGGTACTCCGCACTTCGAATACGTGGCCGGTGAATGCACCAAGGGCCTGGCCCAGGTGTCCATGGAATTCGGCGTGCCAGTCGCTTTCGGCGTACTGACCGTTGATTCCATCGAGCAAGCCATCGAACGTTCCGGCACCAAGGCCGGTAACAAAGGTGCCGAAGCTGCCCTGTCCGCCCTGGAAATGGTCAGCCTGCTGGCGCAGTTGGAGGCCAAGTGATTAGCGACGAAAGCGATCGTTTCAACCCGCGCGATCCCAAGCCAGCCGATGCCGGCAAGCCGTCGAAAAGCGTCAAGCGTCGCGAAGCCCGTCAGCTTGCGACCCAGGCGCTGTATCAATGGCACATGGCCAAGCAATCGCTGAACGAGATCGAAGCGCAGTTTCGGGTCGACAACGATTTCAGTGATGTCGACGGTGCTTACTTCCGCGAGATCCTGCATGGGGTCCCGCAGTTCAAGTCCGAAATCGACACCGCGCTCACGCCTTGCCTGGACCTGACCATCGAAGAGCTGGACCCGGTTGAACTGGCGGTTTTGCGCCTGTCCACCTGGGAACTGCTCAAGCGCGTCGACGTACCGTACCGCGTAGTGATCAACGAAGGGATCGAGCTGGCGAAAGTCTTCGGTTCCACCGATGGCCACAAGTTCGTTAACGGCGTGCTCGACAAACTCGCCCCGCGTCTGCGTGAAGCTGAAGTGAAGGCGTTCAAGCGCTGATTGGCGCTTGCGGCGACTATGGGTGAATTTGAGCTGATCCGTAACTACTTCGCCGCCGCGCCTTGCGCGCAGGGCGGCGAGGGCGTTGCGCTGGGGATCGGTGACGACTGCGCCTTGCTCGCCGTTCCTCCCGGGGAACAGCTGGCGGTGTCCACCGACACGCTTGTGGCCGGTGTGCATTTTCCAGACCCGTGCGACCCGTTCCTCCTCGGCCAGCGCTCGCTGGCCGTGGCGGTCAGCGACCTGGCTGCCATGGGCGCCAGGCCTTTCGCCTTTACCCTTGCCCTGACCTTGCCGACGGTGACCGCCGATTGGCTGCAAGCCTATGCCTGCGGTTTGAACCAGATGGCCGTGGCTTGTGGCGTGGCGCTGGTGGGCGGGGACACCACACGTGGGCCCCTGAGCCTGACCATGACGGTGTTTGGCCACGTGCCGTCCGGCCAGGCCCTGACCCGTAGCGGCGCGCGGCCCGGCGACTTGCTGTGTGTGGGCGGCGAGTTGGGCAATGCCGCCGGCGCATTGCCGCTGGTGCTCGGCCAGCGCAACGCCGAACCTGCGATTGCCGAGCCGTTGCTGGCCCATTACTGGTCGCCACGTCCGCAGATCGACCTGGGCCTGGCGTTGCGCGGCAAGGCCAGCGCGGCGATGGATATTTCCGATGGCCTGCTGGCTGATTGCGGGCATATCGCCCAGGCATCAGGGGTGGCTCTTCAGATTGAACGGGATCGACTGCCACTGTCCAATGCCCTGATAGGGTTTCTTGGTCAGGCGGATGCCGCCCACGCGGCCCTGAGCGGCGGTGACGACTACGTGCTGCTGTTCGCTGTGGCACCGGCCCGAGTGGCGACATTGCAGGCCGAAGGCTGGCCGATCCACGTGATTGGCGGCGTACTGGCCGGGCAAGGCGTCACGCTGGTCGACAGCGTCGGGCACGACATCACCCCGCAAGTAAGGGGCTATCAACATTTTCGGGAGACACCGTGACAGATCATCCCAACCAGGTCCCGGCAGAGTTCGTTCCGCCTTCGGTCTGGCGCAATCCCTGGCATTTCCTGGCATTTGGCTTCGGTTCGGGTACTTTGCCCAAGGCCCCGGGCACTTGGGGCTCGCTGGTTGCGCTACCCTTCATACCGTTGTGGCAGATGTTGCCGGACTGGGGCTACTGGCTGATGCTGGGCATCACCATGCTGTTTGGCTTCTGGCTGTGTGGCAAAGTGGCGGACGACCTTCGGGTGCACGATCATGAAGGCATCGTCTGGGACGAAATGGTCGGCATGTGGATCACCTTGTGGCTGGTACCGGAAGGCTGGTATTGGTTGCTGGCGGGTTTCCTGGTGTTCCGTTTCTTCGATATCCTCAAGCCGTGGCCGATCCGCTGGATCGACCGGCATGTACACGGAGGTGTCGGTATCATGCTCGATGATGTGTTGGCCGGGGTTTTCGCCTGGCTGGCAATGCAAGGATTGGTGTGGTGTTTCACCTGAGGGAGCCAGGCATGGGCGTAAGCCGCGCACTACTGCTGTTGCTGTGTTTAGGAACCTGTGTGGGTGCAAGGGTGGCCGAGTCGACGCCGCTGCCTGACAAGATCCGTGCGGCCAGCGAAGAGTGGGCCGATTACACCCAGGCCGATGGCCAGGGCATGGGCTGGGACATCTTGCGCGCGGTCTTCGAGCCTGAAGGCGTCAAGCTGGAGATCCGCAGCGTGCCCTACACCCGCTCGATCGGGTTGGTGCAGCGTGGGGAGATGGACGCACAGGTCGGCGCCTATCGCGATGAAACCGAAGGGCTGCTTTACCCGCATTGGCACTACGACGTCGATCATATCTATGCCCTGGGACTGGCCTCCAAGCCGTCACCGACGTTGGCGACGATTGGCAACTATCGACTGGTGTGGATGCGCGGGTACGAATACAACAACTACCTGCCCAACATCCGGCGTTTCAATGAAATCCACCGCGCCGTGGGTATCTTGCCGATGCTGGCCCATGATCGTGCCGATTTTTATATCGATGCGTTGATGGAAATCCAGGATGTGCTGGCCAAGGCTGACGATCCCAAGCAATTCAAGCTTTCGCCGCTGATCAATTTGCCGCTGTACCTGGGCTTCGCCAACAACGAAAACGGTCGTGCGTTGCGAGCACTGTACGACCGACGCATGGAGGTGCTGGTGAAGAGCGGTGAGTTGAAACCGATTTTCGAACGCTGGAAGCAACCCTATCCTTTCGACGAGAATGGCAAGCCACCGAAGCCGTGATCAATCTTATCGATGATGATTAGCGATAATTGAGCCTAAGCGTCTGTCGGATCGTGCTGTTACAATGCCCGCCTCTGCGAATCTCCAGTACTAAATCAGGAGCACACCGGTGCCTGTCGTTTTTGTTGCCGCTTCCAAGCTGCCAACGCCCTTTGCGCAATTCACCATGCATGGTTTTCTCGATGAAGCCACCGGCCGCGAGCACGTCGTGCTGAGCCTGGGTGATTTCGCCGACGGTGCGCCGGTGCTGGGCCGCCTGCATTCCGAATGCCTGACTGGCGATGCCCTGTTCAGCCAGCGCTGCGATTGCGGTTCGCAACTGGAGGCCGCCCTGCAGGCCATTGCCCGTGAAGGCCGTGGTGTGTTGCTGTACCTGCGTCAGGAAGGGCGTGGTATCGGCTTGTTAAACAAGATCCGCGCCTATGAACTGCAAGATGGCGGCGCCGATACCGTGGAAGCCAACGAACGCCTGGGCTTTGCCGCCGACCTGCGTGACTACAGCATTTGCTTGCCGATGCTCGAGCACCTGGGTATCAAGTCCCTGCGGCTGATGACCAACAACCCACGCAAGGTCAAGGCCTTGACCGACATGGGCATCGTGGTGGCCGAGCGTGTGCCGCTGCACACCGGTCACAACCCCCACAACAAACTCTACCTGGCGACCAAGGCCAGCAAGCTCGACCACATGATGGGTAACGAGCACCAAGGCGAGGTTGACCGGGCGTGACGCGCGGTCAGGTTCGGCGGCGACTGTCGGTCAGTTGGTGGAAATACCTGGCCCTGGCCTTGCTGCCGCTGTTCGTGATCAACGCAGTGTTCGGCCAGGGCGAAGCGATTCTGCCGGTGCTGGCGATGCCGCTGTTCATTGCTGGCATGGCGTCGATGTTTGTCAGCCTGCGATTTTTCGGGCCGTACAAGCAAGCCCTGATCGCCACCCAGAAAGCCCTCGACACGCCCGAAGAACCCCAGGCCTGGATTGACCTGGCGGCCCGTCGCCGCTCAGCTTTCCTGGTGGCCGGGCTGCCGGCCTGGGTCGGCGCCCTTGCCGTATTCGTGGGCCTGGAGGCGGTGCCGTTGATGCTGCTGGCCTTGTCGACCGCCGTGTTGTTCTACCTGTACCGTATCCCGCGTCAACTCGGCTGATGAGCCGCTGGCTGGCGGTCTTGCTGCTGGCGGTCAGTGCCTCGACGATGGCGGCTACGCGGGTCGTCAGCCTTGCGCCGTCGTTGTCGGAAATCGTCGTTGAACTGGACAGCGCCGACCTGCTGGTGGGCGTGCTGGATGGTGGTGATCGTTCCCCAATCCTTAAAGACCTGCCTTCCGTAGGGCGTTACGGCCAACTGGACATGGAGCGCTTGCTCAGCCTCAAGCCCGACCTGCTTCTGCTCTGGCCCGGCAGTGTCGGCCCGACCCAGCGCGAGCAGCTCAAGGGCTTGGGTATTCCCATTTATGTCGCCGAGCCCCGCAGTCTCGACCAACTCATCGCGCAAATTGAAGACATTGCCAGGCAGCTCGGCCGCCCGGAGCGGGGCGTGCAACGGGCGACGCAGTTGCGTGTGCGTTTGGAGGCGTTACGCCAGCGCTATCGACGGGACCCGCCGTTGCAGGTGTTCTACCAGGTCTGGGACCGGCCGCTGT
Organism: Pseudomonas sp. St316; assembly: GCF_018325905.1. Classification (NCBI taxonomy): domain Bacteria; kingdom Pseudomonadati; phylum Pseudomonadota; class Gammaproteobacteria; order Pseudomonadales; family Pseudomonadaceae; genus Pseudomonas; species Pseudomonas sp. St316. Next base: position 730,721 of record NZ_AP021901.1, read on the forward strand.
ACACCGTCGGGGGTGGTCAGATCATCAGTGATGCGCTGGCGGTGTGCGGGGCCCACAACGTCTTCGCCGACCTGAGCGTGCCGGCCCCGCAGGTGAGTGTGGAAGCGGTGCTGCAACGCAATCCGCAGATCATCCTTGCCACCGAGCAGGCGCAGCTCGACGCCTGGAAAACCTGGCCGGTGGCGCAGGGGCGGTTGTTGCTGGTCAATGACAAGGGGCTGGAGCGGCCCAGTGGGCAGATGATCGAGGCGACGGCCCGGTTGTGTGAGTTGATTGCGCCAGAGAGGTAGACCGCGGTGCCTGCAATCGCGAGCAGGCTCGCTCCCACAGGGGGGTACACATTCCAACTGTGGGAGCGAGCCTGCTCGCGATGAGGTCCGCCCAGGCGCCACAGGTTCTGGATCAGAGAGAGGGGGTCCAAGTCACCCCAAACAACCAGGTCCGACCTTCCTCCCGATACCCATACTGGCCCCCATCATGGCTATACAGCGCCCGGCTGTAACCCTTGTCCAGCAGGTTATCCACCTTCATTTCCAGCTTCACCTCCCGGGTCAGGGTCCAATTGCCGCGCAACCCGAGCAGGGCATAGCCGCCCAGGGCGTTGCGGTTGTTCTCGTCGTCGTAGCTGTCACTCACCGCTTGCCAGGTGGCGCCCAGGCCCAGGCGGTCGAATTGCCGGTCCAGGTCCAGGCTCAAGGTCCGCCGGGCGCGGCGGGCCAGGGTGTGGCCGCTGTCACGGTCGCGTGGGTCGATGATGGCCAGCCCCAGGTTGCCCTGCCAGCCGAACACATCCTGCAGGTAGGCCATCTCAAAACCGTTGATCCTTGCCGAGGCAACGTTCTGTGGGCGAGAGTTGCTGCCAAAGATGATCGCGTCTTCCAGGTCCGTGCGGTACAGCGAGGTCTCCAGGCGGGCGCTGTCGCTCAGTTGGCTGCGCCATTGCAGCTCGTAGCCTTTGGCCGTTTCGGGTTTCAGGTCAGGGTTGCTGAAGTCCGGGTAGTACAGGTCGTTGAAGGTCGGCGCGCGGAAGCTTTCGCTGTAGGTCAGCAACAGGTCGTTGTCCGGATTGAGCGGCAGGGTGAACGTGCCGCTCCAACTGTTCTGGCCGCCGAATTGCTGGTTCTGGTCGCGACGCAGGCCCAGCTCGGTGGAGAACGTTTCGGCCTGGAAGCGGTGCTGGATGAACGCGGCACGGTTCCAGCGGCTGTCTTCGTCGAACGGCGTGCTGCTGTTGACCCGGTCCTGATACCAGTCGCCGCCGACGATCAGGCTGTTGCGCTCGTCCAGCTTCACGTCGTTCTGCCAGGTTACGGAATCGCGGTAGGTGTTGAACACTTCGCGGACGTCGCTGAGCTTGTCGAAGGTTCTTTCACGGTTCTCGCCGTGGCCCAGTTCCAGGCGCGATTTCCAGGCCTCGTTGATTCGCCCGTCCACATAGGTGCTGAAGCTGCTCACCGCAAACTCGCTGTAGGGTTGCTGGGGCAGGGATTCGAAAGTGGCCGGGTCGAAGCGGCCAAACGGGTTGTCGTATTCGCTTTTGCCGCGGTTATCCAGCAGGTTCAGGCCGACTTCCAGGTCATCGCTGGCCGCATGGCTCAGGCTCAGGCTGAAGGACTGGTTGCGGTTGGCATCGTCGTCGCGGTCGCTGGCGTAGGACTGGCGGGTCCGATTGCCGCCAGCGCTCTCGTCGAGGCTGGCGCCGAGGTTGAAGCGGGTCTGGTCGTCGCCGCCGGACAGGCCCAGGCTGCGTTCCCAGGTCTGATGGTTGCCGACACCCATATGCAGGCGCGGTTGCAGGCCTTGCTCGTTACCGCGACGGGTGAAAATCTGAATGACGCCGCCCACCGCATCGGCACCGTAGATCACCGAGCGCGAACCGCGCAGCACTTCCACACGCTCGATCTGGTTGATGTTCAGGCGTTGCAGGTTGCTGTCGCCGGAGGTGGCGTTGCCGATGCGCTGACCGTCCACCAGCACCAGGCTCTGGGCCGATTTGGTGCCGCGAATGTAAATCCCCGGCAGGCTGCCGCGCCCACCCAGTGGTGCCACCTGCACGCCTGGCACGCGGCTGAGCAAGTCCGTGACACTGGCCGGCTGCAAGCGATCGATGTCGTCGCGGGTGAACACGGTATTGGCGGCGCTGCTGTCGTTGCGGGCCTCGACCTGGCGGTTGGCGCTGATCACGACGTCGGGCAGCTTCAGGGCCTGGTCGCGTTCGAAGGTGTCGGCCAGCAATTCAGGGCCTGGCAGTAGGGAAAGGCTGAGGGCGAGGCGCAGTTTCATGGGGGTTCCGCAAAATATGGCTCCACGCTAACCCCTGTGGGAGCGAGCTTGCTCGCGATAGCAGTGGGTCAGTCAATATAGGTGTCGACTGGTCTACCGCTATCGCGAGCAAGCTCGCTCCCACAGGGGGATCCGCGTGGTTTGAGGATTACAGGCCCAGCCGCTGCAACCGCTGGCGCACCGCCGCTTCGATCCCTGCCTCATCCAGCCCGCATTCGGCGAGCATCTGCGCCGGCTTGGCGTGTTCGACGTAGCTGTCCGGCAGGCCCAGGTGCAGCACCGACTTGAGAATGTTCTCCCGGGCCAGGAACTCGCTGACCGCCGCGCCGGCGCCGCCCATGATGGCGTTTTCCTCGAGGGTGACCAGCAGTTCATGGCTGCCGGCCATCTCGCGCACCAGGGCTTCGTCCAGCGGTTTGACGAAGCGCATGTCCACCACGGAGGCGTCCAGAGTCTCGGCGACTTTCAGGGCTTCGGCCAGTTGCACGCCGAACACCAGCAGGGCGGTTTGCTTGCCCTGGCGGCGGATCACGCCCTTGCCGATCTCGATTGGCTCGAGGTCGGTCGAGATCGTCGCGTTCGGGCCGGTGCCACGGGGGTAGCGCACTGCCGCCGGGCCATTGAACAGGTGGCCGGTGGTGAGCATCTTGCGCAGCTCGTTTTCGTCGCTCGGGGTCATCACCAGCATGCCGGGGATGCAGCGCAGGAACGACAGGTCGAAGCTGCCGGCGTGGGTCGGGCCGTCTTCGCCCACCAGGCCGGCGCGGTCGATGGCGAACAGCACGTCGAGGTTCTGTACCGCGACGTCATGGATCAGTTGGTCGTAGGCCCGCTGCAGGAACGTCGAATAGATCGCCACCACCGGCTTGGCGCCTTCGCACGCCATGCCGGCGGCGAGGGTCACGGCGTGCTGCTCGGCAATCGCCACGTCGAAATAGCGCTGCGGGTAGCGTTCGCTGAAGGCCACCAGGTCCGAACCTTCCTTCATCGCCGGGGTGATGCCCACCAGGCGCGGGTCGGCGGCGGCCATGTCGCACAGCCATTGGCCGAACACGCCGGAGTACTTCGGTCCGCCGGCCTTTTTCGGCGCGGCCGCCGGAGCGTCCAGGGGTTCGAGCTTGGTGATGGCGTGGTAGCCGATCGGGTCGACTTCCGCCGGGGCGAAGCCTTTGCCTTTCTTGGTGACCACGTGCAGGAACTGCGGGCCCTTGAGGTCGCGCATGTTGCGCAGGGTGGCGATCAGCGTGGGCAGGTCGTGGCCGTCGATGGGGCCGATGTAGTTCCAGCCCAGCTCTTCGAACAGCGTGCCGGGGACCAGCATGCCCTTGGCGTATTCCTCGGTGCGGCGGGCGATTTCCCAGGCGCCGGGCAGGCGCGACAGCACTTTCTTGCTGCCTTCGCGCATGCTGGCGTAGGTACGGCTGGAGAGGATCTTCGCCAGGTAGTTGGACAAGCCGCCGACGTTGCGCGAGATCGACATGTCGTTGTCGTTCAGGATCACCAGCATGTTGGCGTCGACTTCCGGCGCGTGGTTCAGTGCCTCGAAGGCCATGCCCGCCGTCAGTGCGCCGTCGCCGATCACGGCAATGGCCTTGCGGTCGCTGTTTTGCAGGCGGGCGGCAATCGCCATGCCCAGGGCGGCGCTGATGGAGGTGCTGGAGTGGCCGACGCCAAAGGTGTCGTATTCGCTCTCGGCGCGGCGCGGAAAGGCGGCGATACCGTCCTTCTGACGCAGCGTGCCCATGCGCTCGCGACGCCCGGTGAGGATCTTGTGCGGGTAGGCCTGATGCCCCACGTCCCACACCAGCCGGTCGTCCGGGGTGTCGAACACGTAATGCAACGCGATCGTCAGCTCGATGACGCCCAGGCCCGCGCCGAAGTGCCCACCGGTCTGGCCGACCGTGTAGAGCAGCTCCAGGCGCAACTCATCGGCCAGGGTTTCCAGCTCGGCTTCACCCAGGCGACGCAGGCCGTCCGGCGTGTTGGCGCGGTCCAGCAGGGGCGTGGTCGGGCGCTTGCGGGGAATCTCTTGAAACGTCGTGGGCATCAGGCGAATCGTTATAGGTATAGAAAGAGGCGGCAGTTTACCTTATGGATCGCAAGCTGCCCACGCGTTGGCCGGAACTTGGCCGATACGCACTTATGAATGGGTTGACCCTGTATCAGCTGCGTCGTTCGACGATATAACGCGCCAAGTCGCGCAACGGCTCGGCCGCCGCGTCAAAGGGTCGCAGCGCGGCCAGGGCCTGGTCACGCAACTCCAGGGCATAGGCCTTGGCGGTGTCGAGGCCGAGCAGGGCCGGGTAGGTCGGTTTGTCGCGCGCGATGTCGGCACCCTGGCGTTTGCCCAGGGTCTGGGTATCGCTTTCGACGTCGAGGATGTCGTCCTGCACCTGGAACGCCAGGCCGATGGCCCGGGCATAGGTCTGCAGGGCTTGTAACTGGGCGGCTGTAGCCCGGCCGCTGGCGAGGGCGCCGAGTTTGACGCTGGCCTCGATCAAGGCGCCAGTCTTGTGCCGATGCATGTATTCCAGGGCGCTCTGGTCCAGCTTCAGGCCCACTGAGCCCAAATCGATGGCCTGGCCGCCGACCATTCCGGCGGGGCCTGCCGCCAGCGCCAGGGCACTGACCATGTCCAGGCGAAGCTGCGCCGGGCAATCGCTCAGGGCAGGGTCCAGCAGAGCGCTGAAGGCCAGGCTCTGCAAGCCGTCGCCGGCCAGGATGGCGCAGGCTTCGTCGAATTGCTTGTGGGTGGTGGGCTGGCCGCGACGCAAGTCGTCGTCGTCCATGGCCGGCAAATCGTCGTGCACCAGCGAATACGCGTGGATCAACTCCACCGCACAGGCGGCGCCGTTGGCCTGCTCGGCCTGGCCGCCCAAGGCTTCGCACGCGGCGTAGGCCAACAGCGGCCGTACACGCTTGCCGCCGTTCATCACGCTGTAGCGCATGGCTTCGTACAGGCGCGCCAGTTCCGGGCTCGGGGCGCTGAACAAGGTATCCAATGCAGCATTGACCCGGGCCTGGCTGCTGGCCTGATAGGCGCCGATCATTCAGGCTGTTCCGCGTCGAAAGGTTCTTCGGTCAGCTCGCCGTCGCGTTCGAGCAGCAATTGCACCTTCTGCTCGGCCTGGGCCAGCGACGCCTGGCAGTCGCGAGTCAAGCCGATACCCTGCTCGAAGGCGGTCAGCGAGTCTTCCAGCGACAATTCGCCGTTCTCCAGCCGTTCGACCAGCGTTTGCAGGTCGGCCAGAGATTGTTCGAAATCCAGTGCAGCTTTTTTGCGGGCCATGGCGGCTATTCCGGTTGCTTGTTAAACCGGCGCGACACTAGCAGACATGGGGTATTGGGGCAAATCAGGACCTACCGCTCTTGTGGCGAGGGAGCTTGCTCCCGCTGGGCTGTTTAGGAACTGTGTAGGAGCTGTGTAGGAGCTGTCGAGTGCAACGAGGCTGCGATCTTTCCCCAGGCACTTGAATCTCAAGCGAAAGATCAAAAGATCAAAAGATCGCAGGCTTCGCCAGCTCCTACACGGCGCAGTCGAGCGGGAGCAAGCTCCCTCGCCACGGGATTGCGCCAAATTTAAGTCAGTTTCCGTATTCGGCTCATTTGGTGAGCCGAATAAATCCTCTATTCGGCTCACGCACCCCTCAGTACGTGATTTCCCACACAGAATCGCGCGTTCCCCGATTGTTAATAACCCGCCGAATCGCTAACCTTCGCGCCATCTACGGCCCCCTTGCGACGGGGCCTTCAGACGAAGCCCGAATAATGACAAGTGCGTTGAGGATTGACGCCGGGTTGCGTCGTGCATGGCAGGAGGCATACGTGCGTTTTCTTTCTTTATTGATCGTGCTGATGGGCGCGCCGCTGGCGTGGGCGCAGCCCTCTGCTGAAATGTCGGAGCCGGTGGGCGGTTGGCGCTACAGCGGCTTGCTCGATCGCACCGAAAATCCGCAAGTCGCCTACCCCACACCACCCATCGACCGGGGCGTTCAGCGCAATCGTACGATGATCGAAGGCCGGATCAAGGCCATGGGCACGATGCGCCAACCCCACAGCCTGTCGGTCAACGGCAATCCACTGAACCTCTACACCGACGAAGAGGGGCGTTTCGCCCGGCCGTACGCGTTCGGCGCCGGCTCCAACAGCGTCGAGGTGCGCAGCTCCGAAGGCCAGTCCCTCAAGCGCGTGCAATTCTATGAAGCCAACAACCTGCGCACCCCGGCGCAGATCCGCGTGGTGCTGGGCTGGGACGATCCGAAGGCCGAACTCGATCTGCATATCGTCACACCCGACGGCCAACATGCGTTCTTCGGCCAGCCGGCGCTGAGCAACGGCGGCGGTCTCGACCCTGATGGCGTCGATGGCCCCGGCCCTGAAATGTTCACCATGACTGCGCCGATGCACGGCACCTACCTGGTCTACGTGAACTATTGGGGCAACTACGGCAGCGGCGGCTACAACTTCGATGAAACCAGCAATGACAACGAGGTGATTACCTCGCAGATCAACCTGGTGCTCAACGAAAACACCGTCAATGAAAAACGCGAGACCTTTGTCGTGCCCCTGCGCGCCATTGGCGATCTGTTGCTGGTCAAGACTTTCAACTACTAAATCCGCTCCACGGATGAACAGGCCCTTGTGAATATGAGCGACAACACTGCTTCCCCGACCACGCCGACACCTGTCGCCAAACCTGTGCGCCGCTGGCCGGCGATGCTGATCGGGCTGTGCCTGGTGGCGGGTGTCGCCGCCGGGTTGGGCTGGTTCATGACCAAGCCCAAGGCGCCGCCCATGGAGTTGGCGTTGGACAAACTCGGCCTGAGCCGTCCCGACGGCTTGCTCGAGGCCCATTCCTTGAGTCAGTTGCCCAAGGATCTGTTGGCGGTGCCGTTCCTCAAGGCCACGCTCACCGAGGACTTCGTCTTCTATTACGAGGCCCATGCCGACCGTCTCGGGCTCATCGGCAGCCTGCGCCGGATCATCTACGAGCACGACCTCAAGCTGCAGGACAGCCTGATCGAAGAGCTTTTCGACCAGCCGGCCGATGTCGCGCTGTGGCGCGGTGCCGACGGTCGCCTCAAGGACTTCCTGCTGGTGATGGATCGCGGTGGCTTGGCCAAGGTCCTGGAGCCGCTGGCGAAAGTCGCCCTGGACGACACGCAGCTGAGCAAATTCAGCGATCTGAAGGTCGCGGGTGATGAGGTCGCGCTTTACCAATTGAGCTACAACGCCAGCAAATCCCTGCTCTTTGCCTCCCACGGCGACAAACTGGTGGTGTTGTCCAACCCGGCAAAACTCTATGACCCGGCTAACGGCCCATCGGATGAGCGCGGCAGTGTGTCGACGACCGCCCTGGCCGCTTTGCTCAACGGCGACAAATTGTTCCCCGAAGCGTTCGGCCTGCCGCCCAAGGCGCCAGAGGTCAAGCAACGCATCTCGGTCAACGCCAGCGTGCTCGCCATGGGCTACCAGCGTTTCATCCCGAACTTCGCCGGCTTGCGTTTCGACATGGATGACAAGGGCTGGCACAGCTTCCTGGCCATGGACGAGCTGGAAAACCAGCCGGACTTCGACTTCAAGCCAATCTGGCAAGCCATGCCCATGGGCGCCAGTGCCTGCGTCGCCTTGCCGTTGGCCGCAGAACCCCAGAAACCGCTGCTGGTGAAACTCGGCGCCGACGAGAAGGCCGCCCAGGCCATGGTCGACCATGTGGCCGGCGCGGCAGGCCTGTGCTGGTACGCCGATTCGCGGTTGTACACACCGTTGCTGGTGGCGAGCCTGAACGAAGACGACGGCAAGGTCGACGCCGACCTGGGCAAGCTGTTCGGCTCGATGGTGGGCGCCTATGAGAACAATGTCGCCGAACACGCGTTCCCGGTTGTCGAGAAGCAGGAAGGCTCGATGCACCAATGGCAGCGCCAGGTGAGTTCCAACTTCGGCCCATACCTGGCCAAGGACTCGCTGCAACCGGACGCCATCACCGGCAAGGCGTTCCTGCGCGTCAGCCTGGCACGCCACGGTTCGACCCTGGTGTTCTCCCTTGACGACAAGCTGGTGGACAAGGCCCTCGGCACCCTCGACAAGCGTTTCCCGCCGATGGCCGACGTGGTGCCCAAGGATGTGTTGATGCCGATCTATTTCGGCCCCGATTCCATGGCGCAACTGATGCAGCGCGAAACCCTCGACAGCCTGCCCCAGGACATGGAGCCGGTGTTCTATAACGCCGCGCAAACCTACCTGATCCCGAAACTGCGCACCCTGGGTGGTTATGGCAAGTACGCCCTGACGTTGCCGGCCGGCAGCGAGCCGGACGGGCACTGGCAGTGGTTGCCACTGGAATGGAAAGCGCTGTGACAGCACTGATCCGCAACCCCGCGTTGACGCTGCTGCTGGCGCTGCTGCTCGGTGGGCCTGCGCTTGCCGTCGAGGCGCCGTCGCTGGATGTGCAGCAATCCCAGGTGTTTCGTGCCTGGTTCGTGCGCATCGCCGAGGAGCAACTGAGCAAAGGCCCGAGCCCGCGCTGGTATCAGCAGGACTGCGCCGGCCTGGTGCGGTTTGCCGCCAACGAGGCGCTCAAGGTCCACAACGATAAGTGGCTGCGCAGCAATGGCCTGTCCAACCGCTACCTGCCGCCGGAGCTTGAGCTCAGTGACGCCCAGCGGCGCCTGGCCCAGCAATGGCAGCAGGGTGGCGGCAAGGTCGGGCCCTATGTCAACGCCATCAAGCTGATTCAGTTCAACAGTCACCTGGTGGGCCGCGATGTGGCCCAGGCCCGTCCCGGCGACCTGATGTTCTTCGATCAGGGCGACGACCAGCACCTGATGATCTGGATGGGCCGCTACATCGCCTATCACACTGGCACCACAACCCCTACCGACAACGGCATGCGCTCCGCAAGCCTGCAACAACTCATGAACTGGAAGGACACCCGATGGATACCCGACGCAGCCAACCCCAACTTCATCGGCGTCTATCGACTCAACTTTCTCTCCCAATGACCGGTGCCCGCATGCTGCGCTTGTGTTCAAAATTGCCCCTGCTGTTTGCCTTGTTGCTGGCACCTGTCGTGAACGCCGAAGACACGGTGGAGCCCAGCGGCTACACGCCGGTGTCCGGTGAAAGTTTCTTCCTGCTGGCCGACAGCAGCTTTGCCAGCGACGAGCAGGCCATGGTCCGCCTCGAAGCGCCGGGCCGCGACTACCGTCGGTTTCGCATGGAGCCCTACGGCGGCGCCGATATCCGCGTCTATCGCATCGAAAAGCCGCTGGATTTCCTAAAGCGCCAGAAGAACCTGCACCGTGTGGTCAGCGACGGTCAGTTCAAGGGCGAAGGCCTGTCGAACACCCTCGCGTACCTGTGGGACAACTGGTATCGCAAGTCCCGTCGAGTGATGCAGCGGGCGTTCTCCTACGAGTCCCGTCAGCAAGTCACCGAAGAAGTGCCGGAACTGAAGATCGGTGATGCCCTGGTCGCGCCGACCCCTTACGACGCACCGGCACAATTCGCCTTGATCCCGGGTTTGCCGGTGGTCAGCCAGTTCCGTTATCCGCTGTGGCAAGCCAAGCCGATCCAGCCGCCTGCGGGCGTCAACCTGGCCGGTTCATCGAGTGAGTTTGTCAGCGTCTCGCCGGGCAACGTCTATGTGCCGCTGGGCCAACTGAAGCCGGGCCTGTACCTGGTGGAAGCGCTGGTCGGCAAATACCGCGCAACCACCATGGTCTTCGTTTCCAACACCGTGGCGGTGAGCAAGATTGCCGGCGATGAATTGCTGGTCTGGGCTGCACGCAAGCATGAAGGGCGTTCGGTGCCCAAGGTCAACGTGCTGTGGACCGACGGCCTGGGCGTAATGAACAGCGGTGCCACCGATGAAGACGGCCTGCTGCGCCTCAAGCACGTCAGCCCGGAGCGTTCGTTCGTCATCGGTGAAGACGAGGAGGGCGGGGTATTCGTCTCGGAAAACTTCTACTACGACAGCGAAATCTACGACACCAAGCTCTACGCTTTCACCGACCGGCCGCTGTATCGCCCAGGTGATTGGGTGTCGCTGAAAATCGTCGGTCGTGAGTTCAAGAACGCCCGTGATTCGGTGCAACCGGCTGCCGCCGACGTCAATGTCAGCGTGCTGGACGCCACCGGCACCGAGCTGCAAACCCTGGCCCTGAAGCTCGATTCCAAGGCCGGCACCCAAGGCCGTTTCCAACTGCCGGAAAACGCCGTTGCCGGCGGCTATGAACTGCGCTTGCGCTACAAGGACCAGCTCTACAGCAGCGCCTTCCGTGTCGCCGAATATGTCAAGCCGCACTTCGAGATCGCCCTGAACCTGGCCAAGCAGGACTACCGCACCGGCGAGCCGGTCAAGGGCAACCTTGTGCTGCTGTACCCGGACGGCAAACCGGTGGTGAATGCCACGGTGAGCCTGAGCCTGCGCGCCCAGCAACTGTCGATGGTCGATAACGAGCTGCAATACCTGGGGCAATTCCCGGTCGAGCTGACCAGCAGCGAAGTGACCACCGATGCCAAGGGCAACGCGACCCTCGACTTGCCGGCCGCCGACAAGCCAAGCCGCTACACGCTCACCGTGTTCGCCAGCGATGGTGCGGCGTATCGGGTCAAGACCACCAAGGAAATCCTCATCGACCGCGGCGCGGCGAATTTCCGCCTGAGCGCTCCCCAGCGGTTCAGCGCCGCCGGCCAGAAGGTGTCGTTCAGCTATGCCAACGAAGGCGGCAACGAACAAGCCAAAGCCGTGACGCCAGGCAGCTACGCCTGGGTGCGCCTGGAAGACCAGAGCACCGGCGAAGGTAAGTTGGCAGCCAAGGACAAGGGCTTCAGCCTGACCTTCGAGCGCCCCGGCACCTACAACATGACGCTCAAGGACGATCACGGCCGGGTCATTGGCGCCGCCGCCCATGCGGTGACCGGTGAAGGCATCAAGGCTGTGCCGGGCACTGTCGAGATCGTCTTCGACAAGGCTGAATACAAGACCGGTGACGAAGCGCTGGCGCTGATCACCTTCCCGGAGCCCGTCAGCGATGCGCTGCTGTCGCTTGAGCGGGACAAGGTCGAGGCCACGGCGCTGCTGTCCAAGGGCGGCGACTGGCTGAAGATGGAAAAGCTCAGCGACACCCAATACCGCGCGCGCATTGCCGTGAAGGATAACTTTGCGCCCAACCTGACCTTCTCGGTGCTGTACACCAAGGGCGGCCAGTACAGCTTCCAGAACGCCGGCATCAAGGTGGTCACGCCGCAGATCGACGTTGCCGTCGTCACCGACAAAGCCACCTACCGCCCGGGCGACACGGTGACCGTGGACCTGAGCACCCAGTTCGCCGGCAAGGCGATCCCGGCGCACCTGACGGTCAGCGTGGTGGACGAAATGGTCTACGCCCTGCAACCGGAAGTGGCTCCGAGCATCGATCAGTTCTTCTATCACCCGCGTCGCAACAACGTGCGCACCAGTGCCAGCCTGTCGTTCATCAGCTACGACGTGGCGCTGCCAGGCAGCCCAGGCGCGCCGGGCAAGGCCAACCGCAGCGAACGCGGGGTCAAGGTGCTGGAGCGGCCACGTCGTGAAGACGTCGACACCGCTGCATGGCAACCGGAACTGGTCACTGACGCCAGCGGCAAGGCGCGCTTCACCTTCAAGATGCCGGACTCGCTGACCCGCTGGCGCATCACCGCCAAGGCCATCGCCGACGACGGCCAGGTGGGTCAGAAGAAGCAGTTCATCGCTTCGGAAAAACCGCTGTACCTGAAGTGGAGCGGCCCGACCCGTTTCCGCACGGGCGACAAGCCGCAACTGGGCCTGTTTGTGTTCAGCCAGTCTGAAAAACCACTGAAGGCCGAGCTGCTGATCCGTTACGCCGGCGCTGAACAGCGTGTGGTGGCGGACCTGAAAAACGGCATCAACTACGTGGCGCTCCCGACCCTGGAGCTGAGCAGTGGCGACTTGAACGTGCAGTTGCAATTGAACGGCGAAACCCAGGACGCCCTGGCCATGCGCTTGAACGCCAGCGGCAACGGCTGGCAAGTCACCCAGAACCAGCGCCTCGATGTGGCGAGCGGCGACACCCCGCTGACCCTGCCGGCCGACGCCAGCGATATCCGCCTGCGCCTGGACGACAGCCCGCAAGCGTTGTTCCGTTCGGCCCTGGATGACCTGCTGAGCTACCCATACGGTGGCGTCGAGCAGACCGCCAGTCGTCTGTTGCCGTTGAGCATTGCCTATCCGACCCTGGCGTCGAACCCGCAGATCCGCGACCGCTTGCGGTTGATCATGCAAAACAGCCGCTTGCGCCTGGTGCAGATGGCCGGCCCTTCGGCCAGCTTCACCTGGTGGGGCCAGGACGGTGAGCCAGATGCATTCCTCACCGCCTATGCCTATTACGCCGACTGGCACGCCAGCAAGGCGCTGGACCTGAGCCTGCCGCCGGAACACTGGCAACGGGTGCTGGAGGTCTACGCCAAGCAGGCCGGTGATACGCCGCTGCTGCAACGTGCGCTGATCCTGTCGTTCGCCAAGCAGATGCAACTGCCGGTGAACACCTTGCTCAGCGGCCTGATGGATGATCTGGCCAAGGCCAGTGAAGACACTGCCGAGAGCGTGCTGGACAGCGGTGAAGACAGCCTGGTCATGAACGCACCGGACTCGGCCCTTGGCCTGGCCAGCGCCCGTGTCTTGACCGCGTCCCTGGCGAAACAGGCGAAGGTGCCGTTGCCGGCGGCCTTCAGCCGTCAAGCAGACGCCGCGCAACAGCAGTTGGAACTCAGCTCGCAACCCTTCGTTGAGGCTTTGTTGTTGTCGTTGCAGAGCTTCGATCAAGCCCGTGCCACTGCATTGCTGGAACGCGTGCTGCCGCAGCAGTCCACCCTGGAGCGGGCCCTGGCCCTGACCTGGTTGCAGCGCAGCATCGAACAGGCGGCGCCGGCCGTGGCGCTGGCGCCGGGTGAAGGCTGGGCCGCCAAACAGGGCGCGACCGGTGAAACCTACTGGCAGTGGCAGGGCGCGCAGCTGCCGACCATGCTGACCCTGACCGGTGCCCAGGAGCGTCCATTGCAAGCGGCATTGAGCTTCCAGAGCCAGCAACCGCCGCTCGCGCCGATGGCCGTGTCCATCACCCGTCGCCTGTCGCGTCTGGTGCCGGGGGACGAGGCCTTTACCTTCAAGCTCGAAGCCGTCGGTAACAAGCCGTTGTCCAGCGACAGCCTTTACCTGGATGAAGTGATCATCAACAGCAAGGCCCCAACGCCACTGCGCTACGGCATGCTTGAAGTGCCGCTGCCGCCGGGCGCCGACGTGGAGCGCACCACCTGGGGCATCCAGTTGATGGGCAAGGCCGACAGCGAACCGACGTCCCTGGAAAAGGCGCGCTTCGAGCCGGGCCAGATGGCCTATGCCGTGCCGGTGGATGCCCTCAGTGGCGAGCTGCGCCTGCGGCATTTGGTGCGCTTCTCCCAGAAGGGCCAGTTCAGCTTGCCGCCAGTGCGCTTCACCCAGGTCTACGCGCCACAGCATCAGGCGCGGGAACAGAAACCGGCGCTCGGTCAGGTCACGGTCAACTGACATGGGCCGACTGCGGGTCTGGTGGTGGTTGTGCTTGATCCCTGCGCTGGCGACAGCGCAGGACGAGCCGTTGCGCCTGGCCTTCGACGGTCAGTTGCTACGAGTGAGCCAGACCCAGGTGCTGGATCGCCAGCCGTTGCCCGACTCCTTGCAGGCGCCACTGGGCAGCCTGTGGAAGCTGTTTGTCTACGCCTGGCTGGTGGACACCGACGCTCGCGAACCGGTCTATGAGTGCCGCGGCGAGTCGAAGGAAGAAGTCTATTGCTGCAATGCCGGGCAGAGCATCGGTCGTGACCAGGCACTGGTGAAATCCTGTGGCCTGTATTTCGAGCCGCAGCGGCTCGGGCTGTCGGCCTCGAACTGGCGTGATTACTGGCAGGCCCGTCAGGCGCCGGCCTGGTTGTTGGACCTGCCGACCTTGCAGCCCCAGACGCAGGTGCCCGTCGTGCAATTGCTCAAGGCCCTGGCCACGCTGCCGGCCCAGGAGCAGGCCCGACGGGTGCTGCTGGATGTGGCGCTCAGCGCGGCCGACGGGCGGCTGGTCGGTGAATTGGGCAGTCGCCTGCGGGTCAAGACCTGGAGCTGGCTGGGTGACCAGGGGCCTTCATCGCGACAGGGCGGTTTCGCCGGTTGGCTGGTCGACGGCACCCCGGTGTGGGCCGGTGGCCGCGGCACCAGCCAGCAGGTCTTGAAGGTCTACGGCGAAGGCTTGGCGGCGGCATTGCCATCGCGTTGGCCGGCGGAAACCGGGCGTTGCGTGGAAGTCGGCCTGTTTGCCCGCTATCCGTTGCAACGGGTGATGTCCGGTGACCGTCCGGCCTCGCCGGGTCAACTGCGCGGCGATTACCGCGTCGAATTCACCAATGGCAACCAGTTGGACATCCACAGCGATGGCGAACTGTTCCTGCTGCCCAGCAAGCTGGTGGCGCGCCTGGACCGGGAGGAATACGTCGCCCGAGTCCTGCAGCGCGAAGCCAAGGCCGAGCCTGCCGAAGCCGCCAAGGCACTGGCGGTGGCGATCCGCACCTATTTGCTGCAGAACGCCCAGCGTAACGGCGATTGCCTGAGCATCGACGACAGCAGCCATCGCCAGCGTGTCGCGCCGCGCCCGGCGGCGCCTGAAGCCCGCGCCATTGCCGCCTGGACCAGCGACCTGGTGCTGGCCGGCACCGATGTCACCTACCACTCCGACCAGCCTGGGCCGGACAAACTGTCCTGGGCGCAAGCGGTAGAACAAGCCAACGCCGGCCAACGCTACGACGCCATCCTGCTGCACGCCTACCCGCGTGCCAGCCTCAGCCGCTGGGATAACCCGGTGGCCTCCTGCGAAGCGCTGCCGGCCGCCCAGGATTGGTTGCTGAAGCAGCGGCGCGGCTGGCGTGAGCGGCTGGAAAGTGAAGTGGGCTACAACGAAATCAGCGCTTTCGCCGTCTGTCGCGTCGCCTTTGGCCGGCCTTATGTCGACCGCGAGCGCCAGCGCATCTACGTGCGCGGCGTGCTGTCGCTGCAAGACCGCCTCGACCTGACCCATGAATATTTGCACCTGGCCTTCGAAGCTCATCCCAACGGCCAGGACGAAACCTATATCGAAGGGCTCGCCCGTCACCTCTTGCTGGAATAGACCATGACACTCCGTTATCCACAGGTCTTGCTGTTGCTCTGCGCCCTGACCGCGTTACCACCGGCCATGGCCGCCGACACCATCAAGCTCGACACCCCCGTCGGCGGCTGGCGCAGCGGTGCGCCAGGCGGTGAAGGCGAAAGCTTCAGCCAGACCGTCAACTACCCGGCCTCGTCGGTCAACACGCCCCCGGACCAGGCCAACACCGCGCGCATCACCGGCCAGATCAAAAGCGCGCCCAAGGACAGCAACGCGCCGGGCCAACTCATCGTCAACGGTGTCAGCCTGCCGCTGAAGCTGGATGAGGAAGGCCGCTTCGACCGCCCGTTCTCGTTCCCCAACGGCAGCAACAGCGTTGAAGTGCGCAGCGCCGATGGCCAGCAGCGCCACCGCACGCAATTTCTCAACACCAGCGGCGGCGCCACACCGGCCAAGCTGCGGGTCCTGTTGACCTGGGACAGCGACGGCACCGACCTTGACCTGCACCTGGTTACCCCGGACGGCGCGCACATCTGGTACGGCGACCGCGTCGCCCCCAACGGCGCCGCCCTCGACGTCGACGTCACCACCGGCTACGGCCCGGAAATCTTCGCCATGCCCGCGCCGATCAAAGGCCAGTACCTGGTGTATGTGAACTACTACGGTGGCGGTTATCGCAGTGAAGAAGACAGCGAGGAAGGCGAGGGCGGCGGTGAACAAGCGCAACAAGCCCTGACCACCGCACAAGTCACCGTGATCACCGAAGAAGGCACGCCGAGCGAAAAGATGGAAACCTTCGTGGTGCCGATGCGGGCGGTGGGGGAGCTGACGTTGGTCAAGAGTTTTAGTTACCCGTGAGGGCGAATTGTCCAACGGCTGTTGGACAATTCAGCAAGCGATGGGTGTAGCAGAAGTTTTCAGCCGGACGAGATGCGCTCCTGCGCATCTTGATAAGCCGCTTCGCGCTCGCGTTTTCCTATCGCAACAACGAACACCACGACTTCTTGATCAATAACCTGATAGATCAACCGATACCCGGCGCTGCGCAGTTTCAACTTGTAGCAGTTGGGGAGTTGTCGGAGTGGGTTGGCTTCGACGCGGGGGTTTCAAGAATTTCAATGAGCGTTTTTTTGAACTGCTGTCGCAGTGTTTCGCCTAGCTTGTTCCACTCCTTCAATGCACGTCGATCAAATTCAAGGCTATAGGTCATCCAGGCTGACCTTCACTCGTTGAGGGTTGGCGAGGCGTTCCGTAACCACTGCGATAAGCGCTTCATCTTCTTCGCTGATTAATGCTGCCTTGAAAGGCAGCTTGCCTCGCTCCGCCACGTATTGAAGTGTCTGGCGTAGCAGTTCGGAAGGCGTCACACCGAGCTTTTCCAGCTCGGCAAATGACCGCTGCTTAAGGTCATCGTCAATGCGGATGTTGATGGAAGCCATGGGGGATTACCTGTAATGACGTTTGGCGTTACGTTAGCGATCGCCCCACCCGTTCGGCAACCTTTGGTTTGCTGGCTTCGCTGTTTTCGGACGAATCGACCCTCTGCGGCTCGCGACAGGGGTGGGGTAGCCGGGTGGCCCTATCGCGAGCAGGATTCATCCATTTGTAACAGAAAAATCTCACGCGTGAGCTATTGTGAGGTTGGGAAAGTACCTGTAGTGTTTCTCACGCGTGAGTTTTTCACAGTGGGGTCAGTACCATGCCAACCAGCGCTCCATCAGATCCGCCTGACGGGTCTGTGACTGATACAGCGAGCCGCACGGGAGAGCGCTCCAAACCCGCCGCGAAAAAACCATCGAGCTTCTACATGAAGCAGATGCGCGCGGGCCTGAGTGCCGCCGGGTATGTGAAACACGAGACTTGGGTGCTTCCCGAAAACCGAAGCCTGCTCAAGCAAATGGAGAAACAGCTACGCCAACCGATTCTGGCTGGCTCATTCATGTCGGAGGATTACATGAGCGCAGGTAATAACTGGAACATCGATCGCCTCTACAGCGCCCTTCAGGCCCTGGACGATGTGGTCGCGAACGACATCACCCTTTCCCTCGTCCAAGGCTCGGAGTCCAGCATCAAGCTGGAAATGAACGACTTCGGTGGCTTGCCGATTTACATCGCCGTGGTGGGCGACCAGATCATCGTCGACACCGTCCTGGTGGACGTCGAGTCGATCAACGATGTGGCGGCCTTCAACGACGCCGTGCTGCGCAGCCGGGAAATGTTCCCGCTGTCGTCCATCGGCATCGAGACCATGCCCAACGGACAGGTCGTCTACAACATGTTCGGCGCCTTGAGCTCCGATTCCAGCCTGACCAACGTCGTGACCGAGGTCAAAACCCTCGTCGACAACGTCCAGCGCGCCAGCGAAGCCTTCGAACGCTTCTTCATCTAATTCGCCGAACAGGAACCATCCAATGACTCAGTCCATCTGGAGCAAGTTGTTTACCGCACTGCGTGGCGGTGCCAGCGAAGTCGGCGAATCGATCGTCGACCAACAAGCCCTGCGCATCCTCGACCAGGAAATTCGCGATGCCGACAGCGCGCTGGCCAATGCCAAGCGTGAGCTGGTCACCATCATGGCCAAGCACAAGCTGGCGACCGATCGCGTCGGTGAATACAACGCCAAGATCAAGGACCTGGAAGCCAAGGCCCTGGCCGCGATCCAGGCCAACCGCGAAGACCTGGCGCTGGAAGTGGCCGAAGCCATTTCGACCCTGACCAACGAACTGGACGCCGAGCAGAAGCACGCGACTGAGTTTGGCGGTTACGCCGACAACATGCGCAAGGACATCACCAAGGCCGAAAGCCGCATCAAGAGCCTGCGTCAGCAGGTGGACATGGCCAAGGCCCGTGAAAGCGTGCAGAAGGCCCAGGTCAGTGCCTCGATCGCCAGTGGCGGTGCCAATGGCAAACTGGAAACCGCGGTCGGTACGCTCAACCGCCTGCAGGCCAAGCAACAGCAACGTGCCGCCGAGCTGCAAGCCCAGGACGAACTGGCCGACGCTTCGACCGGCTCCGACCTGGAACGCAAACTGCGCGATGCCGGCATCACGCCGAACGAAGGCAGTGCCAATGCGATCCTGGAACGCCTGAAGAAAAAATCGGCTGAGTAATCGCTGAACGCACCGAACCCGTGGCGAGGGAGCTTGCTCCCGCTGGACTGCGCAGCAGTCCCATTTTCTGGGGCCGCTTCGCCCCCCAGCGGGAGCAAGCTCCCTCGCCACAATGGTGTCCGACACCTTGGATTTAATTGTGGCGTGGGTACTTTTATCCGAGCCCCGCAACAGGTTTAATGCTGTCCGGCCACTACGCTCGGCACTCAGACGCCAGAGCGATGGTCCCGCCAGGAACCAAGCCCCACGGAGTCAGGGACGAAATGTCGATTTTCCTTTTGTTGCGTTCGTACGCTTCGTCGTTCTTCCACCGGTTCGGCTGGGCGGGCCTGGCCATTGCGTTGGGCGTGCACCTGGCCACGGCCTGGATTGGCCTGGTGCTTTTGGGCGAGCAACACCTCATCGCCGCCGCCACGTTTATCTACTTCTATCTCACCACCACGCTCACCGTCGGCTATGGCGATCTGTTGCCACAGACATCCGCCGGGCGAATTTTCGTGGCGACCTGGATCATGCTCGGGGGCATTGCCCTGTTGACGACGGTCATCGGCAAAACCACCAGCAGCGTTATCGATGTATGGAGAAAAGGCATGAAGGGCAAGGGTGATTACACCGGCAAGGTCGGCCACACGGTTCTCATTGGTTGGGAGGGCGCCTCCAGCGAGCGGGTCATTGAATTGCTGCTGCAGGACGAAACCTCCAATGACAATCTGATCGTCATCTGTGATTGCGATCTTGAAGAAAACCCCATGCCCGGCAAGACATCGTTCATCAAGGGCGACAGCCTGTCCTCCGTCGCGCTGTTGCAGCGTGCTGGCGTGCCGGGTGCCGAACGCGTGCTGGTGCGAACCCATTCCGACGACCTGACCCTGGCCACCGTGCTGGCGATCAATCAATTGGGGCCCGTCGGGCATGTGGTCGCGCACTTCAATGACAGCGAAATCGCCGCCCTCGCCAGCGCCTACGCGCCGAGCCTGGAATGCACCTCCAGCATGGCCATCGAAATGCTGGTGCGTGCCTCCCAGGACCCGGGCTCGTCCGTGGTCATCAATGAATTGCTCTGTGTCGGCCAAGGCGCCACTCAGTACCTGATGAAGCTACCCGAGGCGTTTGAAGCGACGTTCGGCGACCTTTATGCCCGGATGAAAGAGCAGCACAACGCTACGCTTATCGGCTACCGCGCCAAGGGCGCCCGACACCCGTCGATCAACCCGCCCGGCGCCACCCGCGTCGTGGGCGGAGAACTCTTCTATATCGCCTCCACGCGTCTCAAGGAAATTTCCCATGGGGTGGTTTAAACAGTTGATGGGGCTTGAGGCCCCGAATGCGAACACGACGGCCAGCCATAACTCGCCTATCACCGGGCCGCTGGGCCTGGCATCCGGCAAGCAGGTCATGTTCGACTCCACGCTCAAGTTGTTGCTCGACGGCAACAGCAGCGTGGTCATCCCGGGCTCCCAACAGATCTGGAGCCTGGGCATCGTCGACCTCGGGCAGTCGAACTGGCTGTCGCGCTGCTACATGAACGACGAAGACTACTGGCTGCAAGTGCACACCAGCGGCGACATCGCCGGGCAGGTCGAGTCGGTGATCCTGTTCAACTACCAAAGCTACGTCACGATCAACAGTGAAGCGGAGTTGCGTCGCCTGGCCGGCCCTGAAAGCCTGATCGGCTTGCCGACCTACACCCACGACGGCGTCGAGTACACCCGCGAATGGGGCACCGAGGCTGGCCAGACAGAACTGGTGGGGTTGAGCGAGCGCGTGAGCAATCCGGATGAATCCTACAGCGTCGAGCACCGTTCGATGCTGTACGCCCGCGACACCGGCCTGACGGATCGCCGGGAGTTCTTGCTGTTCTCCGTCGAAGAGGACGCCGAAGGCACCGTCAGCCTGAGCACTTCGCTGGGTATTTCGCTGTACACCACTGACCTGAACACTCTTTGAATAAGGAACAAGTCCATGCTTGAAGCGCTCTCCATTTCCCTGAACAAGGCCGCGGTGTTCGGCTTTGCCCTGTACATCCTCGGCGCCGCCGTGCTGTTCGCGCTGTTTCAGTTCATCTACATCCACGTGACGCCGCACAAAGAGTTCGAGCTGATCCGCTCGGGCAACGTGGCGGCGGCGATCGCCCTGAGCGGTGCCCTCATCGGTTTCGCCATTCCGGCCAGCAACGTGATTGCCTACTCGATCAGCATGCTGGACTTCGTCGTCTGGGCGGTGATCGCCGCTGTCGTCCAGTTGCTGGCGTTCCTGGTGACCAGCCTGGTGCTCAAGGGCGCTTCGGCGCGCATCAAGAACGGTGAAATCGCCGCCGGTATCTATATCGCTGCCGTGGCCATCAGCGTCGGCATGTTGAACGCCGCGTGCATGACGCCTTCCACGAACTGATTGCGCCACGGAGAACCCGATGAAACGAAGCAAGTACGTCCAGCTTTCGCTGGCCGCGTCGGTCGCCCTGGCGATATCCGGCTGTGGGCCAACGGAAAAAACCTACAAGTTACAGAAAAAGTACAACTTCCAGTCCGTCCAGCAATGTGTCGATGAAAAACTGCCGGTGGACATCTGCGCCGACGCCTACATGACCGCCATGGCCGAGCATCGTCGCATCGCGCCGACGTACGTCAGCCAGGCCGATTGCGATGCCGACTTTGTGCCCGATTGGTGCCAGCAGGACTCGTCCGGTCAGTTCATCCCCAAGCTGGGTGGTTTCGAGCTGAGCGCCGATGGCGAGGTCACGCAATCCCAGGTCGACGCCGCCCGGGCCCAATTGCCGGCTTCGGAAGCGAACAGCGGTGGTTCGGGCTTCAGCAACCTGCTGACCGGGCTGCTGATCGGCAACATGTTGAGCGGCAACCGCAACAGCTATTACGCCGAGCCGGTCTACCGCTACCGCGATGATCGCGGCGACTACGGGTCCTCGACCCTCAGCCAGCGGGTGTCCAGTGGCTCGACCTTTACCAAGTCCAACCAGGCGCGGTACGGCGGCTACACCGACTCGATCAAGAGCAGCAAGGCGATGTCCGTCGCGTCCTCCACGTCTCGTGGCGGCTTCGGCAGCAAGTCCAGTGCCCGCAGCGGTTGGGGCGGTTCGAGCAGCTCCGGCGGTTGAGGAACCAGCGCCATGAAGAAGATCCATTGCGCCGAACGTCATGACTGGAAACAGACCGCCGAGCAGCTCGGCTTTCTGTTCCACACCATCGACGACGAACCCTATTGGGACGAAAGCGCGTACTACCAGTTCACCCTCAAGCAGATCGAGGACGACCTGGAAGACCCGACCACCGAGATCCATGAGATGTGCATGGACCTCGTGGCCCGCGTGGTGCAGAGCGAAGAATT
Source organism: Pseudomonas sp. St316 (assembly GCF_018325905.1). Classification (NCBI taxonomy): domain Bacteria; kingdom Pseudomonadati; phylum Pseudomonadota; class Gammaproteobacteria; order Pseudomonadales; family Pseudomonadaceae; genus Pseudomonas; species Pseudomonas sp. St316. The sequence continues at coordinate 752,622 of NZ_AP021901.1, forward strand.
GCTGGAGCGCCTGAGCATTCCCGCGCCGTTCTTCGACCTGGTGCGCACTTCATGGCTCGAAGGTCATCCGCACCTGTATGGACGCATGGATTTCTCCTACAACGGCAGCGGCCCCGCCAAGCTGCTGGAACTCAACTACGACACGCCGACCAGCCTCTACGAGGCGGCGGCGTTCCAGTGGGGGTGGCTGGAGCAATGCATCGAGCGCGGCTTGTTGCCCAAGCATGCCGACCAGTTCAACAGCATCGACACCAAGCTGCACCAGGCCTTTGCCCAGTTGCAGCTCAAGGAGCCGTTTTACTTCGCCTCGATGAAAGGGTCAGTGGAAGACAAGGGCACCACGGATTACTTGCGCCTGATCGCGGAAAAAGTCGGCATTGAATCGCGGCACATCGATATCGAAGACATCGGCCTCAACAGTGACGGGCGCTTTGTCGATTTGGAAGAGCGCTGGATTCCGCACCTGTTCAAGCTGCATGCCTGGGAGTTCATCTTCCACGAGCCGTTTGGTGAAGCGATTGCCCAGTGCGATACCCAGTTTTTCGAGCCGGCCTGGAAGTCGATCATCTCGAACAAAGGCATCCTGCCGTTGCTGTGGGAATTCAACAAAGGTCACCCGAACCTGCTCGCAGCCCACCTGGATACCGACACGAGCAAAGCGGTGCCCAAGGGCTGGGTGCGCAAGCCGTTCTTTTCCCGGGAAGGCGCCAACATCGAGCTGCAGACCGCCGATGGCTTGATCGTCAAGGAAGACGGCCCCTACACCGATGCGCCTTTCATCCTTCAGGAGTTTGCGCCACTGCCGAAGTTTGACGACAGCTACACGCTGATCGGTTCCTGGGTCATTGGTGACCAGGCGGCGGGCATTGGCGTGCGGGAAGACAACAGCCTGATCACCAAGGATTCAAGCCGGTTTCTGCCGCACCTGATCCTGGACTGACTACCTGCACACAACTGTGGATTAAGCACATGACCCCCCTGTGGGAGCGAGCTTGCTCGCGATGGCGGCGGGCCGGCCAACATTGATGTTGACTGACCTGGCCCTATCGCGAGCAAGCTCGCTCCCACAGGTTGGGTGTTCGCCGAAGACTTTCCTCAGGTCCACCAGTACCGCACCAGGTGGAAGAAGATCGGCGCGGCGAAGCACACCGAATCCAACCGGTCGAGCATGCCGCCGTGGCCTTCGATCATGTGGCCCCAGTCCTTGACGCCGCGGTCGCGCTTGATCGCCGACATGACGATGCCGCCAGCAAACCCCAACAAGTTGATCAACAACGCGATGAGGAACGACTGCCAGGGATTGAACGGCGTGATCCACCACAGCGCGCCACCGATCAGCGAGGCCAGGAAGATGCCGCCGACAAACCCCTCCACGGTTTTGGAGGGCGACAGGTTCGGCGCGATCTTGTGTTTGCCGAACAGCTTGCCGCAGACGTACTGCAGCACATCCGACAGCTGCACCACGATCACCAGGTAAGCGATCAGCAACAGGTTGCGCCCTTCAAAACCGGCGATGTCCAACGTCAGCAAGGCCGGCACGAAGGAGATGCAGAACACCGCGATCATCAAGCCCCACTGGACCTTGGAAGCGCGCTCCAGAAAGTGCGTGCTGTCGCCGCCCAGGGACGCCAGGATCGGCAGCAGCAGGAACACATACACCGGGATGAAGATCGAAAACAGCCCGTACCAGTCGTAGTAGATCAACAGGTATTGCAGCGGCAGTGCCAGGTAGAACGCGGCCACCAGGGCGGGGTAGTCACTGCGGCGCGTCGGTGTCAGGGTCAGGAACTCGCGCAGGGCGTAGAACGACACCGCATAGAACAACAGGATCACCGCCGCGTTGCCGAGCCAGAACGCAACGCCGATCACCAGCACCATGATCCACCAGGCGTTGATCCGGGCATTGAGGTTGTCGATGACGGAGTTCGGCGCGCCTTTGGTGCGCAGCCTGAGAATGAAACCGATCAACGAGGCCAGCACCAGAATGGCGCCGATCCCGCCAAACAACATCAGAGTATATCGATCCATGTCAGACGTGCTCCGGGGCCAGTGCTAGCAGCGCGGCGCGGCTGCGTTCAAGAAATTGCTCTTTGCTTTCACCTTCTTCGATGCACAGCGGTGCGCCGAAACTGGTGGTGCATAACAGTGGCAGAGGCAGTACCCGACCCTTGGGCATGACGCGGTTGAGGTTGGCGATCCACACCGGGATCACCTCGACCTCGGGGTGTTTTTTCATCAAGTGATAGATCCCGCTCTTGAAGGGCAACAGGCCTTCCTCCGGATTGCGCGTGCCTTCCGGGAAGATGATCAGCGAGTCGCCGTTTTCCAGCGCATCGAGCATCGGCTGCAATGGGCTGTAGGAAGGGTCCTTGCGCTCACGGTCCACCAGCACGCCGTTGAACACCCGGTTGATGATGTAGCGACGCACCGGGCTGGTTTGCCAATAATCGGCCCCCGCCACCGGCCGGGTCAGCTTGCGCAGCGCCGGCGGCAACGAGGCCCAGAGCAACACGAAGTCACCGTGGCTGCTGTGGTTGGCGAAGTAGATCCGCTGCACCGGCGTCGGCGCGCAGCCGAGCCACAGGCTGCGAGCGCCGGTGACCATGCGGGCGGCGGAGGTGATGAGGTTGGCGACCACGGGTTCGAACATGAGGATTCCTTATCCTGAAAAGGCTAGCCAGGGACTGGCCAGGATGAAGCTCAGCACCAAGACAACTTGTACGGCCAGCAACCGCGACTGCCGACGCAGCAGCAACAACGCGCCGTGCCGCCGTTCAGTCCAGAGACGGCCGGCGCGTTCGGCCGGTTGCAGGCCCAGCGAGGTGAGGGCTTGGTCCAAGTTAAAGGTGCGTTCGGCCAGGGATTGGCTGCTGTCAGCCATGCGCTGGAACAGATCGGCATCGAATGCCACGCGCAGCGCCCAGTATTTTTCCAGCACGCCGAGGACGATCAGTGTGGCACTCAACAGCAGCAACCACGGATCGATAACGCCCACCAGCCACGGCCCGAACCCCAGCAGCACCGCCAGCAGCGTCAGCCCAGTGGAAAACTGGTCCAGCGAATGCCCCCGGCGCAACAGACTCGCCACGGTGTGCAGTTCCATATCAGTGATCATGGACATTCCCCTGTGCCGTGGATAACGGCTCCAGCGCCCGACGGTGCGCCGCGTGCAAGACGATACGCGGTCGAGCGCGCTGGATTTGCACGATTGCCGCATCAACGCTCGCTGCCCGTCCACTGTGCAACAACCAGGCAACCACCGCCGTGGCGCTGCGCGAATAACCCAGGGCGCAGCAGACCAGCACCGGTCCGTGCTGGCGCAGGCTTTCGATGGCCTCTGCCGCTTTCAGGCATTGCTCGGTGGTCGGTGCGGTCAGGTCGAGCACTGGCAATGCGCGATAGGCGACGCCCGTGCTGTCCATGGACAGTTCTGCGCAGAGGTCGAGCACGCCGCTAAACGCGCTGTCTTTCAGCTCCATCGGTGTGGGAATACGCCCCAGCCAGACGTTCTCCGCCACCAGGTCCGGTTGTGGATGCTTGCGCGTCCAGACGCGCGAGTTAATCCACGCCGCCGCCAGATAAGGTGCCAGCAACCAACGCGCCGCCGGACTCAAGCGACCATCGGCACGCTTCTGGAAACCGTCGGCACCCAACAGCAGGTAATTCAACGCCACCATGAGCACCGCCACCGCCGGCCAGATCAGCCAGAGCCACGCACCGCCCAAGGCAAACGCCGGGATGAACAGCGCCGCCGCGCCCAAGCCATAACGCAAGGCCAAGCGTCGGCGGGCGGGATCCGTCGCCAGATGCGCACTCAACAGCGGACTCGGTCGATCCAGCGGCCACAACCACACACACAACCAACCGGCCAGCGCACCCGTCGGCAGGTCAATAAAGTGATGTTGATAAGTGGTCAGCACCGACACGCCGATCAACGCGAACCAACCGTGCATCACCCAGCGCCAGAAGCCCTGCAGATGCCGCTGATAACAGACCCACAGCACCACCAGCAACGCGATGTGCAGCGACGGCGCCTGATTGAACGGCTTGTCGAAACCCGCCAGCACTTCGAACAACCAACCAAACACCCCGTCCATTTCCGGGCGGGGGAAGGTAAAGCGCAACGGCCAGAGCAGGAAGCAACTGACCGCAATCACCTGCGCCGTGAGCAGGCGCAAGGCGTGGCGCTTGAGTTCTTCACGGCTGGAGGGCAACAGCAAGGACAGGCCGTACAGCAGATCAATCGACCAGTAAGGCACGATGGTCCAGGCCATGAACGGCATGTGGCTTTCCCAGGCGAACACCAGCGTACCGACATCGTCACGCTGGGACGTGACCCAGGTAGCGAAGCCGTAAGTGGTGAAGAACAGCGGCGCCAACAACAGCAACCACAGTACCGCCGGTTTCAGCAGTGCGGGTTCGCGGGCCGGAGCGATGACGGCGCTCATTACTGCACTCGCTGAGCCAGCGAAACGCTGAAAATGCCCCATTCATCGACACGCAGGGTGATCTTGCGAAAGCCCGCCGCCTCAACCAGTTGATCCATCTCCGCCTGCGTGCGCCGACGCATCACCCAGGCCTGACCGGCACGGTGGCTGGTGAGGGCGCGGGCGATCAGTTCCAGCTGCGGGTGCCACGGCTGGCCGGTGTAGATCAGGAAGCCGCCAGGCTCTACCGCTTCGGCCAAGCCGGCGAGGGAGCCGCCGACCATCTGGTTATCGGCAAACAGCTCATACAAACCGGACACCACGGCGAGGGTCGGTTTTGGCTCCAGCGCCGCCAAGTCCTGGCGGTCGAAGGCATCACCTTTGACGAACCGGGCGATATCGCCCAAGCCTTTTTCAACGATCAGCGCACTGCCATCGCGCACGTTGATGTCGCTGTAGTCGCGCAGCAGGATCGACTCGGGCAACGGGCTGACGCCTTGCAGCGCTTCGAGAATGTAGCGGCCATGACCGGCGGCGATGTCGACGATGCGCACCTCGCGGTCCTGCTCGCGCAACTTGCCCATGGCCAGGCGCAGCAGTTCTTCGACGTTCAATTTGCGCTGACGAATACCGCGCCAGCCGATGGAGTTCAGGTAGTTCTGGTCAATCATTTTGCCCACGGCCGAGGTGCCGGTGGGGCGATTGCGGTAGACGTAATCCAGGGTGCTGCCGGAGTCGAACCCGGTGTCGAAGCCCAACTTCACACCCGCAGACAATTTGCTGCCAAAACGCATGCTGGCGCGGGTCATGCGCCAGTAGAGGTCGCGCAGGGAGTTGTGCGGCAGCGGCGTGGCCAGGGTTTCGGCTTCGGCGCAGGTCACGCCCAGGCGATCGGCGTCCAGCAGGGAAGGGCGGTTCAATGGTCGGGCAAAGTTTTGCAGGATGAAGCGACGGGCACTGGCAACGGCCGGCGCGCGGTTCTTCTCGCCGAGGGTGTCGTGGAAGAACCCCGGCAGAATGTGTTTCTCCTTGTGCACACTGCCCAGTCGCTCGAAGAACTGCTCCTGGGGTTTGCGGTGCACGACAAAGTCCGAACCGGAGATCAATAGCTGCGTCGGCACCTGGATCGCCTGGGCATCGGCTACTACGCGGTCGGCGGCTTCGTACAGGCCCAGCAGCACGTTCACCGAAATCGCCTTGGTGATCAGCGGATCGCTGTCGTAGGACGCCACGCGCTCCGGGTCATGGCTGAGGAATTTCGCCTTGACGTAGCTGTTGACGAAAAAATTGCCGCGAAACTTGCGCATCAGCGCCAGGCCCGGGCGGGCGAACGGCACGTAGAGCTTGACCTTGAACGCCGGCGACGCCAGCACCAGCGAGCGAATGCGCGGCGCGTAGTCGTGGACCCAGGTGGACGCGATCACTGCGCCGACGCTTTGCGCAACCACGGCGATGTCCGCTTCGTCGATCTGATGGGCCGCGCCGATGTGATCGCAGAAGGTCTGCACATCCCGCGCACTGGTGGCAAAACTCGGGCTGTCGCCCCGTTCGCCAGGCGATTGGCCATGGCCGCGCGCGTCCCAGGCAAAGAAGTCGAACCCGGGCAGGTCCAATTCATCCACCAGGTGCGCAATGCGCCCGGAGTGTTCATGGCCGCGGTGAAACAACAACACAGCCTGGCGGGGTTCACCCGGCGCCGCGTCGACAGCCGGCCAGTGCCGGTAAAACAACTCCACGCCATCGTGGGTGGTGAACGTCAGTTCCTGAGCTTGGCGCATTGCAAGTTCCTTTATGCTGAGGGAGCGTTTTCCTTCACTTGGCTCAGGCCATGACGGACCCGATTGACCAAGGTATAAACCAGCAGGGCGGCAACCACCGCCATCACACCATCGACCCACAGGGCCCCGAGCCAACCCAGGGCAATCCCGGTCGCCAATACACCCAACACAAAGGCGCGATCACTCTTGCCCATCGGCCCGTCATAGCGCCGCGAAGCCCCGACCATCGCCCCCAGCACGCCTGCGTATTCGCTGAACAACGCCAGCAGCGTGACCAACAGCACCAGCAGCAGACTGGCCTCGGGAATCAGGGCAAAAGGCAGGATCAGGGCAGCGTCGGCGATGATATCGCATAGCTCATTGAGGTAGGCGCCCAGATGCGATTGCTGACCAAACTCCCGCGCCAACATGCCGTCCACGGCATTCAACGCCATGCGCAGGAACATCCAGATCGGCACCAGGACGAAGATCCACGGATGGCTGGCGAACCAGGCGATGACCGCGCCTACCAATACCGAAACGATGCCGGCGAGCACCGTGACCTGGTTGGCGGTGACACCGTTGTTGTAGAGGCGTTGAACCATGGGGCGCAGCAGGTTTTGAAAGGCGGGTTTGAGTTGGTAGATGGAGGGCATCGGGGTGAGATCTCGGCCGGTTGCGGGGCAGGGGCTTATACAGGTGCGAGATTACGATAGGTTGAGGGGTTGCAGGCGGGTATTTCTCGAGAATGAGCGCGGGTAGGCATCTAAAACGACATTTTTCGGTGGAAAACCACCCTCTTCCAATGTGGGAACGTCTCAACGGATAGACGTGGTGATTCCATAAGAGCAGTCGATGAGGTTTCAATCACTGGATCAAACAACGAAACTCCTGTGGGAGCGAGCTCGCTCGCGATGGCGATACGGCAAGCAAATAGATCTTCAGCTTTATCACCCAGACAAATAAACAAGGAGTGTTTCAAATGCTGCAAATGGATTGGCTCACTGACCACATGGATAAATGCGACCAGATGGCCGAGTGGCTCCATCGCGAATTCAGCTATGAATTCGCCGAGCAATCCCTCGCCAGTTGGCAGCAGGAATTCGCTGCGGGGCAGCGAGATGGGCGCTGGAAGTGCCTGATCGCCATGGAACACGGCCAGTTGCTCGGCGGCGCTTCACTTGCCAGCAACGACCTGCCTGACCGGCCAGAGCTGGGGCCGTGGCTGGCTTGCGTGCTCATCGCCCCCAGTGCCCGACGCAGAGGGATTGCGGCGCAGTTGATCGAAGGCATCTGCAGTCATGCGCGAGAGGCTGGAACCACCACCTTGTTCCTGCACACCCACAGCCAACGTGATTATTACGCCACGCTGGGTTGGGACGTGTTGGAGCGTTTTGAGGCATGGGGGAAAGAGCAATGGCTTATGGCGCGGTGTTTATAGTCATCGACGGGGTTCCCACGCCAAGCGTTTAAATTTAGCGAATCGCCCTACATCCTTTGTCCGTCCCCTGACTTAATTCCCCTTTCATCCCCGGCAGAGTCTCGCGTTCGTCCCCGGCCTGCCCGGCGGAGGGGCCGCTGACGCGGGTGCACCTGTTCCAGGCGGCGCGCTTCGTGCCGATTGGCGACACCGCCCCAGTGTGGGAGCGAGCTTGCTCGCGATAGCAGAGTGTCAGTCACCACCATTGGCAGCTGAACCACCGCCATCGCGAGCAAGCTCGCTCCCACAGGTTTTATCAGTAATTTGCCCGTCGCGGCGTTGTCCCCAGCCATTAAAAAAACCACCCCTTTGGCACCGATAACATCGTTTCTCGGGCCGGCGGCTTTTCCCTATATTGGCCCTCAGATCCGGTGGATGGCTCAACGTCCACCCCCTCAGTGTGAGTAGCCTCAATGAACAATAAACCTGACAGCGCAGGGCTTGAAAATGCGGGAGCGGCAACCCGGGCGGTTTGGGGTGGGGAGCAGGTCAGGCACCCCTACAACGCCACGCAAACCCCCATCGTGGCCAGCGCCGCGTATGGTTACGACGACATCGACGTCTGGTACGACGTCGCCTTGGGCAAGGCCCCCGGTTTTATCTACAGCCGCATGAGCAACCCGACCGTCGAGACCCTCGAAGCCAAGATTCGCGAGCTGGAAATGGCCGAGTCCGCCGTGGCCTTCAGCAGCGGCATGGCGGCGATCAGCAGCGTGCTCTACACCTTCCTGGCCCATGGCGATCGCGTGGTGTCGACCAAGGACAGTTACGGCGGCACCAACAAGATCTTCGAGGAGTTCCTGCCGCGCACCGGCGTGACGGTGACCTTGTGCGAGACCTTCGATCACGACGACCTCGAGCGCGAAATCGCCAAGGGTTGCCAGGTGCTGTACCTGGAAACCCCCACCAACCCGACCCTGAAAATCCTCGACATCCCACGCCTGGTGGCAGCGGCCAAACGGGTCGGCGCCCTGGTGGTGGCCGATAACACCTTCGCCACGCCGCTGAACCAGAGCCCGCTGGCCTTGGGGGTGGACGTGGTGATTCATAGCGCGACCAAGTTCCTCAGCGGCCATGGCGACGTGCTTGGTGGCCTGGTGTGTGGCAGCGAAGCCCTGATGGCCCAGGTGCGCCATTACCGGGAAATCAACGGCGCGAGCCTCGACCCGTTCTCGGCCTACCTGATCATCCGTGGCATGAAGACCCTCGCGCTGCGCATGCGCCAGCAGCAACACAGCGCCCGGGCCCTGGCCGAATTCCTCTGCACCGAACCACTGGTAGAGGCGGTGAATTATCCCGGCTTGCCCAGCCACCCGAACCACGCCGTGGCTTGCGCGCAGATGTCCGGTTTCGGCGCCATCGTCAGTTTTGTCCTGGTCGGTGGCATGGACACGGTCAAACTGCTGCTGCCACGCCTGCGCTTCGCCCATTGCGCGGGCAACCTGGGTGCGGTGGAAACCATCTACGGCCCGGCTCGCACCACCAGTCACGTCGAAAACACCTTGGAAGAACGCCTGGCCCTGGGCATCTCCGAAGGCTTGGTGCGGGTTTCGGTCGGCATCGAAGACACGGACGATCTATTGGACGATCTGAAACAGGCCTTCGCCTTCGTCAAAAAGACCCTCAATCCGCAACTCAATGAAGTCCCTGTCGAGACCGCAAACTGAAGTTTGAAAGCTGGTACCCCACCACAAGGCTGTGAGTGGGGCGTTCATGAATAGGAATAATAATAAAGCTTAGTGGCGATGCACTTTTACTCTGCCCAATAACTTGTCGCGGACGTTCATGCGCGCCCTAACAACTTTCATGAGAACAACCATGTCCATAAAAGAACAACAACATAATCCGCGTTCCGGTTTTAAACAGGAAATGCAGACGCGCCATATCGTCATGCTGGCATTGGGTGGCGTGATCGGCACCGGGCTGTTCCTGACCTCGGGCTATACCGTTAACCAGGCCGGGCCCATGGGCGCGGTGATTGCGTACATCATCGGCGCGCTCATGGTCTACATGGTGATGATGTGCCTGGGCGAACTGGCGGTGCAGATGCCGGAAACCGGTTCGTTCAGCACCTACGCCACGCGCTTCCTCGGCCCGGGCACCGGCTACACCGTGGCCTGGCTGTATTGGCTGACGTGGACGGTGGCGATCGGTTCCGAATTCACCGCTGCCGGTATCCTCATGTCGCGCTGGTTTCCCGACACGCCGGTGTGGATCTGGAGCGCGCTGTTCGCCGTCGTGGTGTTCCTCACCAACGTGATTTCGGTGCGTTTGTTCGCCGAGACCGAGTTCTGGCTGTCGTTGATCAAAGTGCTGACCGTGGTGGTGTTCCTGCTGATTGGCGGTGGCGCGATTCTCGGCCTGTTGAACATCGACCAGGCCCACAGCATCGGGCTGAGCAACTTCACCCGAGAAGGACTTTTTCCTACCGGCTTCATGCCCATTGCGATGACGCTGCTGGCGGTGTCCTTTGCGTTCTCCGGCACTGAGCTGATCGGCATCGCCGCGGGCGAAACCAAGGATCCGCAACGCAATGTGCCGCGCGCCATCCGCACCACCGTGCTGCGCCTGGCGGTATTTTTCGTCGGGACCATTTTTGTCCTGGCGACCCTGTTGCCGCGCGAGCAGGCCGGTCTGGTCGAAAGCCCCTTCGTCACGGTGTTTACCTACATCGGTATTCCGTACTCCGCCGACATCATGAACTTCGTGATCATCACCGCCCTGTTGTCGGCGGCCAACTCCGGCTTGTATGCCGCCTCGCGGATGCTCTGGACCCTCAGCGACCAAGGCCACCTGCCCAAGCAGTTCTCGGCCCTGACCCGCATGGGCACGCCGCTCAACGCGATTATCGTGAGCATGGCCGGCGGCGCCGCTTCGTTGCTCAGCAGCGTGTTTGCCGCTGACACCATCTACCTGGCGCTGGTGTCGATTTCCGGCCTGGCCGTGGTGGTGGTGTGGATGAGCATCGCCGCGAGCCAGATCGCTTTTCGGCGTCACTATGTGGCCAACGGCGGCGACATTCGCAAACTCAAGTTCCGCGTTCGCGGTTATCCGTGGGTGCCACTGGGGGCGCTGGTGTGCTGCAGCCTGGCGTGCATCGGGATCGCCTTCGACCCTGAACAACGGGTGGCGCTGTACTTCGGCTTGCCGTTCATCGCCTGGTGTTACTTCGTGTATTACATTACCCGTAAAAGCCGCGAGCGACGCTTGTCGGTTGCCCTCGTGGCACAACCGTCCGACGCGTTCTAAGGCGCGTCGACGGGGCGGGCAAACGTGCCCGGTGCGTGGGGGTCAACGAGGTCCAGATCATGAAGCAAAAAACGTTGCCCCCGTTGAACTGGCTGCGGGCGTTCGAAGTGTCCGCCCGCTGCCTGAACTTCACCCACGCCGCCGACGAATTGTTTTTGACCCAAGGTGCGGTCAGCCAGCAGATCCGCCAATTGGAAAGCCACCTCGGCGTGGCGCTGTTCAAGCGCTTGCCCCGTGGCCTGGGCCTGACCGAGGAGGGCCAGGCGTACCTGCCGGTGGTGCAGGACGCAATCACACGACTGGCGGTGGGCACTAACGAGATCTTTGGCCAGCACAAGCGCCGGCCAATCAAGGTGCGCGGCAGCCTGGCGTTTTTCGTGCACTGGCTGGCGCCAAAACTGGTGGAGTTTCGCCAGGCGCACCCACATGTCGACATCCGTTACATCAGCAACATCTGGGTCAAGGAACTCGATGGCGAAGACGACATGGAAATTCGCTGGGGCCACGGTCAGTGGCCCGGCCTGGTGTCGCAGCGCTTGACCTGGGACACCTTGTTCCCGGTGTGCTCGCCCGCCTTGATGGCGACGCTGAAAGTGCCGGCGGACGTGGCCAAGCATCCGTTGCTGCATGTGCTGGGCTACGAAGAGGGCTGGGGTTACTGGCTGAAAATGGTCGGTGCCGACAGCGTCGATTCCTCGACCGGCATGCAATTCGACACGCTGGTCTGCACCTTGCGCATGGCGGAACTGGGGCAGGGTATCGCCCTGGCGCGGTCGTCGATGGTCAGTGAGTTGCTGGAGGATGGGCGTCTGGTCGAACCCTTCGCCCAGCGCATCGAAGCCAGCGAATCGTTCTACCTGGTGCGCAGTTCCGGGGCCGAACAGCACCCGGACGCGGCGCGGTTTTCCACCTGGCTGGTGGAGCAGGCGCATCGTTTCAAATGAACTGTTTTATATGAGTTTGCGGAGTTGACCATGCGCTATATAAGTACCCGAAGTTCAGACGAGCTGGTCGACTTTGAACGAGTCGTGCTGTCGGCTATCGCTGAGGATGGCGGGCTGTTCGTGCCTGTCGCATTGCCGCTGTTCGAACCCCAGGAGATCGCCAACTGGTCGACATTGTCCTATGACGAACTGGCCTATCGGGTGATGCGTCCGTTCGTGGGCGAGGCGATCCCCGAGGCCGACTTCAAGCACATTCTCAAGGAGGCCGGCAGCCAGTTCAGCCATCGCTCCCTGGCGCCGTTGCATCAGGTGGATCGCAATGAATGGGTCTTGGAATTGTTCCATGGACCGACCCGTTCCTCGAAGGACTTTGCCGCGCAGTTGCAGGCGCGGCTGGTGCAGTACTTCCTGCGTAAACGCGGGCGTCGCGCGGTGGTGATTGGCGTCACCAACGGCGACACCGGCCTGGCCGCCATCGAGGCTTTCAAACACTGCGACGAGACCGACGTGGTGGTGATTTATCCCGAGGCCGGCGTACCGCAAGACCAACTTCAAGAGCTGCAAGCGACGGCGCATCCGCGGGTTCATCAAGTGGCCGTCGATGGCAGTTTCGATGAATGCCAGACCTTGGTCACCCAACTGTTCAGGCAGCATGAGGCGATCAGTTTCAATTCCAGCAACTGGGTCAGCGTCATGGCGCAGTTGGTGTTTTATTTCCACGCCGTGCTGCAACTGGGCGGCGGTCAGCGGCCCATCGGTTTCAGCGTGCCGGCGGCGAGTTTTGCCGAAGTCTATGCCGGCTACATCGCGCAGAAGATGGGCTTGCCGATCACGCAGATGATTGTGGCGACCAATCAGAATGACGCGCTGCATCAGTTCTTTTTGAAGAACCACTACTCGCGGTTGCGCGCCAGCAAGACCCTGTCGCCGGCCATGGATTTGTCGATCTTTTCCAACCTGGAACGGTTTCTCTGGGAGCTCTATGGGCACGACGACCAGGCCGTGAGCGCACTGATGCACACCTTCGAAACCCAGGGTGAAATGACCATCGCCAACGAGTTCTGGTTGCAGGCGCGGATGATCATCGACTCGTACGCGGTCAGCGATGAACAGACACTGGAGGAAATCACCTCGCTGCATCGCGACACCGGTTACGTCATCGACCCACACACCGCCACCGGCGTGCTCGCGGCGCGCTTATACCGGCGCAGCCTGGTGGCGCCGATGGTGACCTTGGGCGAGATCTCCCCGGCCAAATCGGCACTGTTGCTTGGCGAGTTGGGGATCCACATCGCGGCGCAACAACGTCGAGTTTCCGAACATGGCCCAGCGCAGATTCATCGCATCCAGCCGGACGACCTCGGTGCCCTCCATCAACTGCTCGGCACCCTATAACAGGAGGCCCCATGAAGCGAATTCTCGACCCTCTCGATGAACGCATCATCGCCGAACTGCGCCTCAACGCCCGGGCCGCCCACGCTGAACTGGCGGCCAAGGTCAACCTTTCGCGCAACGCCGTACGCCAACGCATCGAACGCCTCGAACGCGACGGCGCGATCCAGGGCTACACCGTGCGCACCGGAGAAGGCGGGCAAGCGTCGTCGAACATCAACGCGGTGATCTTCGTCTACCGCTACGACCGCATGCGCGGCGCCGAGGTCTTGCAGGCCCTGCAAGCCATGCCCGAAGTGCAGCAGTGCGATGTGATGAGCGGCGAATTCGACCTGATGCTGCGGGTCGGCGCGGCGAATCCGGAGCGGGTGCATAAGGTGTGGAAAGAGATCTCCGCGTTGCCGGGGGTGGAGAACACCGTGACGTCGTTTGTGTTGTCGTCGGTGGTCTGAAGCCTGAAGACCTGTGGGAGCGAGCTTGCTCGCGATAGGGCCAGGTCAGTCAATTCAGATGTTGGCTGATCCACCGCGATCGCGAGCAAGCTTTGCTCCCACATGGGCCATGTGCTCTGCCAAATGCCCAGCCACCACAAACCCCGTGGCGAGGGAGCGCGCCCTGACACCATCGGACCTAACCCTGAAAATACCTGTGGGAGCGAGCCTGCTCGCGATAGGGCCAGGTCAGTCAATTCAGATGTTGGCTGATCCACCGCGATCGCGAGCAAGCTCGCTTGTATGGTAGGACTTGAAGGGAGGAGGAGGGACAAGGCTCGATTCTGACTGTTAGCGCAGTACAGACCGTGGGAGATTTCACCCCTCCTCCTTTCACCCAAGCGCCGATAAAGAATGCATCTGGCCTAGACCGACGATAGGAACAAGCCTGCGCCTCTGGGTGAACCCTTCAAGTGTTCAAACCTTAGCCCGGAGGATTTCCAATGGCAATGCCGGTTTCTGTCACTAAGCCGATCGTGGGCGTGGACGTCGCCAAAGACGAGTTGGTGATTTATCACGCTGAATCCGATCGACTCGAAACGATCCTAAACACCAAAGCTGCGATCAAGAAGTGGCTCAAGGCACTGCCCGCACCGGTGAGTGTCGCCATTGAAGCCACCAATATCTATCACCAGGAATTCGCCGATCTGGCTTATGCGCAAGGCTGTGTGATTTATATGATTGGCGGTTACGAGCTCAGCCATTACCGAAAAGGTGTGAAAGTTCGCGCTAAAACCGATGCGCTAGATGCTCGGTTGCTGGCTCGCTATTTGAACAATGAAGGCCACCAGTTGCACCCCTGGACTCCACCATCGCCCCTGTATTGCCGGCTTATAAGCCTTTTCCGGCGCCGAGCAGCCTTGGTGCAGGCGCGTGTCAGCCTCAAGCAAAGCTGGGCGAACGAGCCGTTGCTAAAAACAGCCTTCGAGAACCAAATAAGTGCCATGCAAAGGCTGGAAGTCTTGCTTGAGAAAACAATCCAGACGCAGTTGCAAGATGCCGGTTTGGGCGATCAGCTCAAGCGTTGCATGAAAATCGAAGGAATCGGCTTGTTGAGTGGCGCTCGTTTACTTACGGCATTGCAGCGGGGGGACTTCAGAAATGCCGATGCCTTCATCGCTTTTCTGGGTTTGGACCTGCGCATAGCAGACTCGGGAAAAAAGAAGGGGCGCCGCTGCCTGTCTAAGCGAGGCGACCCGGAAGCGCGTCGACTGATGCACAACGCCGCGATGTCGGCGAGGCGCACAGCGACATGGAAGGGTTTTTATGAGGCGCTGAGGGCCCGGGGACTCAGCACAACCGAAGCATTAGTGGCACTGGCCCGCAAGCTTGCCCGAGTGGTATTCGCCCTGCTGAAGAACCAGAGCGAATACTTACCGAAAGGCATGTAGGGGGTAGCACTGCACCATAGAATCTCCCACAGGGTGATGTGTGCCCTGCCAGATACCCCTGCCACCACAAATGAAGCCCATCAGCCTGGGATGTGAGCCGGCCGCCATGGTTTTTTTCATCCCTATCGCTTTGCCCACCCCCTGGTCAAAACGCCCAAGAAATAGAGCAAATTGGCCTATTTCACTGCCCACCCCAGCCCCCTAACCTAGGTCCCAACAACCTCATCACCCGGACCAAGGACATAACAAAAATGACTGAATACAAACTGGCGCTGGTCGGCTTCGGCGGTGTGAACCGGGCATTGGCTCAACTGATTGCCGAGCGCAACCAGCAGTGGAAAACCGAACTCGGCTTCACCCTGAAAATCGTCGGCGTGACCGACCTGTTCCTCGGTTCGGTGATGAACCGCCACGGCCTCGACGCCGCATCGCTCGCCCGGTTGCCCGCCGCCAAAGGCGCCATGGCACAACTGCCCGGCGGCACCGTCGATGCCCTCAACGAAGCGGTGATCAAGGAATGCGGCGCCGACATCATCGCCGAAGCCACCTTCACCAACCCGGTGGATGGCGAGCCCGCCACCTCGTTCTGCCGCTGGGCCCTGGAGCGCGGCAAACACGTGGTCACCACCAACAAAGGCCCCATCGCCCTGCACGGCGCCGAACTCAAAGCCCTGGCCCAGCGCAACAACGTCGCCTTCGAATACGAAGGCTCAGTGATGAGCGGCACCCCCGTCATTCGCCTCGCCAAGCAGGCCCTGGCCGGCAGCTCGATCACCGGTTTCGAAGGCATCCTCAACGGCACCTCCAACTTCGTCCTCACCTGCATGGAAGGCGGCCTTGGGTTCGCCGAAGCCGTCAGCCAGGCCCAAGCCCTGGGCTACGCCGAAGCCGATCCGACGGCAGACGTCGAAGGCCACGACGTGCGCCTCAAAGTGGTGATCCTCGCCAACGAACTTCTGGACGCCAAACTCACCGTCAACGACGTCACCT
This sequence comes from Pseudomonas sp. St316, assembly GCF_018325905.1. Lineage (NCBI taxonomy): Bacteria > Pseudomonadati > Pseudomonadota > Gammaproteobacteria > Pseudomonadales > Pseudomonadaceae > Pseudomonas > Pseudomonas sp. St316. The sequence goes on from NZ_AP021901.1 coordinate 768,743, forward strand.
GCAGCGGCATCTCCTCCCTCAGCCTCGACGACATCGACAAAGCTCGCCAGGACGGCGCCCGCTGGAAGCTGATCGGCGCCGCCACCCGCAATGCCGACGGCGCCATCAGCGCCAGCGTCGAACCGCGCCTGCTGAGCAACGACCACCCACTGGCGAGCATCAGCGGCGCCACCAACGCTGTGTCGTTCACCTCCGAACTGCTTGGCGCCGTCACCGTCTCGGGACCCGGCGCAGGCCGCACCGAAACCGCCTTCGCACTGCTATCGGACATCATCCACATCCACCAATCGGCAACCCGCAAACAGGAGCACAACCTGTGAACGTATCGCGCCTGGCCCTGGCGGTCGTCGAACCGCACATCGAAGTCCTCAACCCGTTTGACGGCAGCATCGTCGGCACCGTCGCCGACGTGTGCGCCTCAGAAGTCCCACACCTGCTCGAGACCGGTCGCAGCGGCGTGAAAGCCTGCGCCGCACTGCCGCGCCATCGCCGCGCAAGCATCCTCGAACACGCCGCACTGAACATCGAACGCGACGCCAAAGCCTTCGCCCGGCTGATCGTCGACGAAGCCGGCAAGACCCTCAAACAGGCGGAAAAAGAAGTCAAACGCTGCGTCAACACCCTCAAGCTCTCCGCCGAAGAGGCCAAGCGCAACGCCGGTGAAATCGTACCCTTCGACGCCTACGAAGGCGCCGCATCGCGCCAGGGCTGGTTCACCCGCGAAGCCCTGGGCCTGATCGTCGCCATCACCCCCTACAACGACCCGTTGAACCTGGTCGCCCACAAACTCGGCCCCGCCATCGCCGGCGGCAACGCGGTGATCCTCAAACCGTCCGAGCTGGCGCCGCTGTCGGCCCTAAAACTGGTCTCCTACCTGGTCGCCGCCGGCCTGCCCGAAACCGTGGTCACCGTCGCCACCGGCGGCGCCGAACTGGGCAAAGCCCTGGTCGCCGCTCGCGAGGTGCGCATGATCTCCTTCACCGGCGGCTTCGTCACCGGCGAACAAATTGCCCGCACCGCCGGCCTGAAAAAACTCGCCATGGACCTGGGCGGCAACGCCCCCGTCATCGTCATGAGCGACTGCAACCTCGACGCCGCCGTCGACAGCTGCGTCTCCGGCGCCTTCTGGGCCGCCGGGCAAAACTGCATCGGCACCCAACGCCTGCTCATCCACGCCCCCATCTACGAGGCCTTTCGCGAACGCTTCGTCAACCAGGCCCAAGCCCTCGTCGTTGGCAACCCACTGCTCGCCGGCACCGACATCGGCCCGATGATCACCCAACAAGCCGCGCAAAACGCCGAGCAAGTGGTCAACGAAGCCCTGCAACAAGGCGCCACCTTACTCTGCGGCCACCGTCGTCAAGGCACCTGCTACGCGGCTACCGTGCTGGAAAATGTCGATCATTCCAGCCGACTCTGGTGCAACGAAGTCTTCGCGCCGGTGGTGGTGTTGCAGCCGTTTGATACGTTTGATGAAGCGATTGCGTTAGCTAACGAACCTGAATACGCGCTGCATGCCGGGATTTTCACTAATGATCTGTCCACGGCCATGAGCGCCGCGCGGCGGATCGAGGCGGGTGGGGTGATGATCAATGATTCGTCGGATTTCCGCTTCGATGCGATGCCGTTTGGCGGGTCGAAATACGGGAGTCTGGGCAGGGAAGGGGTGCGGTTTGCGTATGAGGAAATGACCCAGCCGAAGGTGGTTTGTTTGAATGCGTTGGGGTAACAGGCCAGGTCGTTGGCATCGGGCAGGTTTGGTCACCTGCCCGATGTTGTTTTGCACAAGCCGCCCCCCACGTCCATCGCCATCCTCCTGTGTATGCCATCCCCTGTGGGAGCAAGGCTTGCCCGCGATGCTCTTCGCCCACTCTGGCAAGGCCAAGATGACCATCAATTAGCCCATCAAGAACGTTTTCGAGCAAGGCGAACTGTTGCCGGAACAGGTGATGAGAAAAATCGGTATGAGGACGGAGCGTGTCGGTGGTCAGGGTGACAGGCGCAATCAGCCAGATCAAAACAACTGACCCACCGCCATAACAGGCACTTCACACCCCCCGACTGTGGGAGCGAGCCTGCTCGCGATAGCGGCACACCAGTCATCATCAGAACCGCTGACTCCCCACCTTGCATTGGCCTTTGCGCAGAACGCGCAGGCTCAGTTGCCCCATCTCTCTATGCACTGCTTCCACCCGTTGCCCCGTTACGCGCGCTTTCCACTGAGTAACGTTCAGTGCGCCGACCGTGCAGGCAACGTCGTCGATTTCCCCATGAATTAACTTCTGCAAACGTTCATGGCTGAAACGTATCAGCTCAAAGAAAAAATCCGATTATGCACAAATGCATTTTTTTGCTTGACCCGCATGCATAAGTCTCTATAAGGTGATTCAACTGGATGCGCATACAGTACTTCTTAACCATTATTTATTTGAATCCATTCATGGACGAGGCACTCACTCATGAAAACCAACACTGAAAAATTCGGTACAACCCCCCATCAACCCAGCCTTTGGACCCGCGCTGATGCGTTGAAAGTCCGGGCGGATGACCCCACCACCACCCAGCCGCTGGTCAGCGCCGATTTCCCGGTGCTGAACAACGACCTGTTCATCTGGGACACCATGCCCCTGCGTGATTTGGACGGTAACGTGACGTCCGTCGATGGCTGGTCGGTGATCTTCACGCTCACGGCCGATCGTCATCCAAACGACCCGCAGTACCTCGACGAGGACGGTAACTACGACATCCTCCGCGATTGGAACGATCGTCACGGTCGGGCAAAGATGTACTACTGGTTCTCTCGTACCGGCAAGAACTGGGAATTCGGTGGCCGCGTGATGGCCGAAGGGATTTCGCCGACCGCTCGCGAATGGGCCGGTACGCCGATCCTGTTGAACGACCGAGGTGAAGTGGACCTGTATTACACCGCCGTCACCCCAGGCGCGACCATCGTCAAGGTGCGCGGTCGGGTAGTGACCACCGAACACGGTGTCAGCATGGTCGGCTTCGAGAAGGTCAAGCCGCTGTTCGAGGCCGACGGCAATATGTACCAGACCGAAGCACAAAACGCTTTCTGGGGTTTCCGCGACCCATGGCCATTCCGCGACCCGAAAGACGGCAAGCTGTACATGCTGTTCGAGGGCAACGTGGCCGGTGAGCGCGGCTCGCACAAAGTAGGAGAAGCAGAAATCGGCGACGTGCCACCGGGTTATGAGGATGTCGGCAACTCGCGCTTCCAGACCGCCTGCGTCGGCATCGCCGTAGCCCGCGACGCCGACGGTGACGACTGGGAAATGTTGCCGCCACTGCTGACCGCCGTGGGCGTCAACGACCAGACCGAGCGCCCGCACTTCGTGTTCCAGGATGGCAAGTACTACCTGTTCACCATCAGCCATACCTTCACCTACGCCGACGGCGTGACCGGACCGGACGGCGTGTACGGCTTCGTCGCGGACTCGCTGTTCGGCCCCTACGTGCCGCTGAACGGTTCCGGCCTGGTACTGGGCAACCCGTCCTCCCAGCCATTCCAGACCTACTCGCACTATGTAATGCCAAACGGCCTGGTGACCTCCTTCATCGACAGCGTACCGACCGACGAAACCGGCACGCAGATTCGTGTGGGTGGCACTGAGGCGCCGACGGTGGGCATGAAGATAAAAGGGCTGCAGACGTTCGTGGTGGCGGAGTACGACTACGGTTACATCCCGCCGATGCTGGACGTCACGCTTAAGTAATAGCCATACCGGGTTTCAGGCAGCGGGTTTGTGGTCGATGACAAAACCGTTGTGGATAGGATCGAGATATCCCGCCTGATTGATTGCGATGTTGAACAATGACTCGTAACCCTCTTCGCGACTGGCTGCAAGGATGCAGCCAGTCGCATTCCCACCAGTCCTATTTATGAAACGCCTGACGTGTCGCCGGTTTTTGATTTCGGCGACACGTTCTGTCGTCATGTCGCCAGCGACGACATAGGCACACAAGCTTCTCTGTGGGAGCGAGCTTGCTCGCGATAGCGGTGTGTCAGCCACATTCCGGCCACTTGTTTATCGTGACTACACGAAACTAGCCACGACCGACATCGCCTTGCGCCATTGCCTACAACTACGCCAGAATCCGCCGGCTTGTGCGTCTTGGAGGGCGTCGGTAGTTTGGGTCCTGTCACTGAACATCAGTGATCGGGTTTAGTCGCCCGTATCAACCTAAGGCGTACCAAGTCCCGTCGGACAGGCTGTGCTGTTCCTGTATTGATGGTGGCTGTGCGCAGGGCGCCCCCGGGCGCGCCGGGATTCTTAGGTTCACCGGTCGACTAACCTGCGCACAGCTGCCGCCCTCTCGTTTAGTCGCGAGGTGGTTGCAGCATCACTTACAGGAACCTAAGTCGATGGCAAAAATTACACCGAACCCTCCGACTGCAGATGAGCATGTATCTCGCGCTCAGTCTGCTCGTAACAACAAGCTTGATGATGCTGCGAACCGGGCTTTGGATTACTACCTGAAGCCTACGCCAAAAAACGAAACGTCTGACAAACCCAACACCATCTTCCGTATCGCACCGGATGTTGATTCGGAATGTCTGCTTGCCAATCTCAGTGAAAACCTGGCTTCGGCCAATGCCATGATCAGTGATTTGGCGTTTGATCTTGAGGGATCGCGCCGGCATGTGGCGTTGGGGATTTTGCAGGTGATTGAGGTGAGTGAGCTGTTGGCGAATCGGGCTTTGGATATTGTTGAGGTGAGGTAACAAGGGGTTGCGCTTACCCCAGGTATGAAAAAAGGTCTTGCATGGCAAGGCCTTTTTTTGTGCCCGAGAGTCGGAGCAATGAACTCTCAGAGTTGTGCAGGGCCGCCCTCTGTTGACCTTCGCCATGTCAAATTCGGCTCGGTACCGTTACCCGATAACGTGATTTCTCAGATTCCTTTTCGCTTGAGTTTCACAAGCTCTTCAGCAGGCTTCGCCTGGAAGGGAGGTGGGCCTCCAGAGGCGCGATGATGCGGCTCGTGAAGCGTTTTACGTATGCCATTACCTCGTGTATTACCTTCTTGACCATATGAAAATCCTCCATTTTGAGATTTGATAGGTGGGAGATGATTTCTGAATTTACAAAACCTGCAATGAAGTCCGTAGGACCTATAACCCCTAGAACAGCGCCCGCCATCATCAGTCTCAGGAGGCCACCTCTGAGAGACGCACTTACTTGGGTGCGTTTCGGCGTGCCAATGTTAACCAGCCCAGCAGACTTGGTCTATTGCGGTGCCGTGATCCGCTGTTGGTAAAGTAGGCCTGACGTCTTGACTCAGATCGTCAGTCGTTGCTGTACTCGGCAAGCCGACTCTCAAAGTATTGGGCCGTCTCCTGATCAGTACAGTACAGGTAGCACCCTTTCATCCCTCGGGTCATCAGTGTCCGATACGTGTTTTTGATGATCAGATCCGTTTCTCTCTGGGCGAAATCAGGCTGCTCTTTCATCAGTTTTTTCCAACCACGAATCGATTTATCGTGCTTGTCACGCTTGTGCGGCGATGTCAGCACTTTCCCGTCACGCACGATCAAATCCGGTCCGATGATCACCCCTATATAGTCAACTTCCAGCCCTTGGCAGGTATGAATGCAACCGACCTGTTCAATGGAGTTTTCCGCGATGATCCACAGGCTGCCATCCTGATCCAGGTTCCATTGGCGCGCGTAGTCATCGCCGATCACGATATCGGACGCCGTGGAGTCTTTCTTACTGAGCCAAGGCCAGCAGTAACCCGCAACAACGCGAGCCTTGTTTCCGTGGTTTTTCTGCTCAATGGCTGCGTGCATCGCCTGAGGGGTGTTGAACACCTTGAACTCGTACTCGCTAGTATCGAGTAGCGGATTGGCGGTCGGTCGAATAGCCAATACGTCATCCAACCACGCTAGATAACCATCAGAGCCGCTGCAACGGAACTGAGAGGACAGTGTGTATTCCTCCACGGTTGCGCTTTTGGATTTCGCAAAGGTACGAATAGCCTGCTTGCTACCAATGTCGTTCAAGGTCACGCGCTGGTCTTCGTCGATGAAAAAAACCGAGCATTTCGCGGAGTTGATCAATTCCTTGATTTGGTTCTCGCCCAGATTTCCATAAAGACCGCTTTTCTCGTTGAGCCTGTGAGCTTCGTCAACGATGAGTGCGTCGAACGTGTTGGGCTCGGTTTCGATAAACGCACCCGAGCCAGAAAAGAAATTGGAAAAATGGCTGCGTTTGATCGTACCAACGAGCTTGCTTTCATACACCTTGCGTGGCGCTGCGTTTTTCGAGACGTATTTGCTCAGCAGCTTTAACGCGGTGAGTCTTACCAGCAAGTTGATCGCCAGAACGGTTTTCCCGGTCCCTGGACCGCCTTCAATGATCAGCACCTTTGGCGCCGCTATGGACGCTTCACTTGCAGCAACAAGCGCTGACTCGAAGATTTCCTTCTGGTCGTCAATCAATACGAACTCTGGTTTGCCTTTCATGAGCCCGCCAAGCGCCTCGGCTAACGCTTTGGATGGCCGAATTTTCCCGTTGGAAAGCTCGTAAAGAACCTCTTTGTTGTCGCCGTGAGTGATGTGCTTTTTCAGAAAGCTTCGTAGTTTCGTCAGTTCCTCAGGGCCTTTGAGAAACAACGGAGCTTTACTGGTGTGTGCTTCGTAGTGAGCGGAATTGATGACTCCATCGCTGACATAGTTATGAAGATAGGCACAGGGGCGAATTTCGATGCTTTTGTCATAGACCGCTTCGTTGAAACCTTCCAATAGCGCTGCGTACGACCATACCTGGTAGGACGGGTGAATGGTTTCAACGAGACCACCACCCATGGCAGTTTTGACAATTGCGTCCTTGTTGGTTGCGCTCGCCTTGCTCCATTGCTTCAGCTCGATCAATACAGCTTTTTTTGCTTGGTTCTCATCACGCCCCGTGAGCAAAAAATCGATACGTTTCGAGGACTGTGGGATATGCAACTCAATGGCCAGACCAGCATCGCTGGGTAGGTCATCATCTCGAAGCACCTTGGCCATGTAGGTCAGGGATCCCTGCCATGATCTTATCTCTGACGCGCCGACTTTCTTGCCGGTGGCCTCTTTGAAGTGCCGGAGAATGACTTCTTCAATGTCGTCGTTATCGTTGTCTTTCAAGAATTGCTGTTTGGTCGCAGCGTAAACGATCACAAGAGATCCTTAGAGCACTGAAGGTCAGAGTTGGTCGTACTTTTTGCTGGTGCTTTTAGCTTTGTCGACGGGGTATTTCTGGTCATTCAGAGCAAGTTTGCTCGTGACCGCTTCGTTGAGATCGACACCGAGCACGCTGCTCAGGCGGACCAAGTACATGAATACGTCGGCTAGCTCGTCCTTCACTGCTTGGGCGGTCGAGGGATGCTTCGCAGCAGCCACTGAGTCGGCTTCGCTCATCCATTGGAAAACTTCGCATAGCTCACCCACCTCGCCTGTCAGCGCGAGCAGAAGGTTTTTGGGCGAGTGGAATTGCTGCCAGTCGCGGTCGTCTGCAAAGCGTTGGAGCGACGCTTCAAGATTTGCCACGTCGATTAGTTGTTTGGGTGTGCCATCTGCCGTGCTCACAGGCTTGCCTCTCGTTCGCCGCCAGAAACGTGACAACAGCCACGTCAGAAATCTAGGGATTGATTGTAAGAGTTTTCTTTTGGGGGAGTGGGCTTTTCCTGATTTTCCCTTCGATAGTCGGCCCAGGTCAGGCTCTATTTCCGGCTGCTTGGTAGCGGTCCTTGACCTCGGCCACACTCAGCCACTTACGGCGGGAATGCACCACACGATGGCAATTGGCACATAGTAAAGCCAGGTCTGCGAGCTTGGTTTTATCGCCAGGTTGGAGCGTATGCAGTGGCTTAGTGTGGTGTACATCGATAACACCCTCGACGTCCGGGCCGTATGTTTTGCTGAAGTTGAAGCCACAGGCTTCGCACTGGAGAGCACCGAATTTTTTTAGGGCTTCGTCCTTTTTGCGTTTGACGAGTTTTTTGTCCCTTTCCCGTACACGGTGTACGCGGGTTAACACTTTTCCTTCCTCTGCTTCGAAGAAGCCCGGTTCTTCCTCCGCGCTTAAATCTATTGGCGTAGTGGACGCAGTGCCGACGTTTGCCTTAATGGCTGCCACAACTGCGGCGAGGTGCTCGGGGTTATTAGCGAATTCCAGCCATACCAACTCCTCGTCCTTATTACCTTTTGCAAGACCTGTACGACCGGTGTTGGTGTAGCTCGGATCCCAGCGACGGAAATTGTTGAGCTTCATGTAAACACCATTGGTGTTACGAAAGCTCTGGTTCTTGCTCGCACCGGTGGCGTTGCCAATGAGATTGAGGCTCTGTGATAAGGCTCGGACTTCCGGATGGTTAACGCCAGGTAAGCCATTGCGGTACAGCAGGTACAGGTTCAGGGCTAGGACGAGTTCGTCACGGCTCCAAGGCGGATTGGATTGATTACTGGTAGGTAAAGAGGACATGGCGGGGGCTATCCGTAGGGTTCCCGTTTCGCTGTAGGACGCAGCGCAATATGTCGTCAGAATATTCTCTTCTGATGGCGTTTGGGAATCATACGGTGTTCGATGACCTTCGCTGTCGAGAACGGGGTGCTTACGAGCGACGTTGTTTGGTCATCAGGCGGGATTTTAGACGGGGGATGGATAAAGCTCAGACATTAAAAAGCCGGCTTGTGGGCGGCGTTATTGTTGAGTTATGCCCATATTTTACTGGTTTTTACGGCTTGTTCGATTTTTGTCCCCCACTTATCCCCCCACTTAGGAGGTGACTGAACTTTGGCCGTTGAAGCCCATTGCCCAATCCTAGCAAGTGCCATCGTGTTCATTGGCTCTGTGTTGGCGGTCGTTAGACATAGACTACTGCTTTGAGAAACTCACATCCCCTTTCTGTTGAGGCAAACGCTGATGAGAGTAGGTGTATTCGCTTATTTCCGATGTGCGCGTCAATCCCGAGTGAAAAAGTGAGGCCCTGGAGCAGATGGTCATTCGCTCCTCTATGTCTAGAATGGACAAAGGGTACGACACCGTCAATTCATCACGCACGACCCGAAAATCAGTGCCAAGCGGATAGTTGCTCAGCCATCGTTTTTTACACATCGCCCAAGCGCTCAGCACGCTCAACGGTGCGAGCTACGGTTATTCACCACAATGAAGAACCTTCCTTTACAATCCGTGGCGCCGTGTAGGAGGTCAAATGGATTCTGGATATTGGGTCATTTTATCTTCTATAACGGCTGGCAGCGCCCCCGCATTGAAGCGATGCGTTTTGACCCGGTTGCTATGCGGCCATTGCCGCTGCTTTTGGCTTTTGGTCGGTCTCCTCGCACGCGATACCACATCGTTCGAGGTTGTCGGAGGGATAATCGTGGCCGGCATGAAAGCAGATGCCCTCTGAGGTCTAGCCATGACCATCAAATTAACGGCTAAAGTCGCCCCCTACTCGCTATGAGCAATTTGGACAGTGGTAAACCATGAACGCAGTAGAAATTGAATCCGCAATCTCGGAGCTGGCCCTCCAACCCTTCGACATGGCGGAGTTTCCGTTCGCTTTTCTGGCCGCGTTCGGCAACAAGGATACGGCTCTCAAGCGACTGCGAGCAGGCAACAACAACGCATCGGATGTGTCCGGTGGCGTACTACTGCGCAACAACATCCATATTGCGGCATGCGAACCCGGCACTGTCGGCGAAACTCTCAAAACGTTGCGCGCCAGCCAGGCCACTACAAAAAGCAAAGCCAAGTTTATTCTCGCTACCGATGGCGAAACCCTTGAGGCAGAAGAGCTGGTGGGTGGCGAGACCATCACCTGCGCCTATTCGGACTTCCCCAACCACTTCGGCTTTCTTTTGCCTCTGGCCGGGATCTCCACCATTAAGGAGATCAAAGACAACCCTATCGACGTGCGCGCCACTAGTCGCCTGAACAAGCTATACGTCGAACTGCTCAAGGAGAACCCGGACTGGGCCAAGGCCGAGCGCCGTGCCGACATGAACCACTTTATGGCGAGGCTGGTGTTCTGCTTTTTCGCTGAAGACACCGATATCTTCAGTGGTGACGGCCTATTCACCAAAACGGTGGAGCAGTACAGCGAGCGCGACGGCTCCAACACCGCTCAGGTGCTGTCGGAAATGTTCCGCTCGATGAATATTAAACTGGCCGACCGCGCCACTGCTCAGCGGCGCTTGCCCAGCTGGGCCAACGGCTTCCCCTATGTGAACGGCGGCCTGTTCTCCGGTAGCACTGAAGTGCCGAGCTTCACGCGCATGGCGCGTACTTACCTGCTGCACGCTGGAAACCTGAACTGGCAAAAGATCAATCCAGACATATTTGGCAGCATGATCCAAGCCGTGGCCGACGATGAGGAGCGAGGCTCACTAGGCATGCACTACACCAGCGTGCCCAACATCCTCAAGGTGCTGAGTCCGCTGTTCCTTGATGACTTGCGCGCGCAACTCGACGCGGCGGGAGACAACAAAGCCAAGCTGCTCAACCTCCGCAAACGTATGGCGCGTATCCGCGTTTTTGATCCAGCCTGCGGCTCTGGGAACTTCCTAGTCATCGCCTATAAGCAGATGCGTGAAATTGAGGCGGAGATCAATCGCCGTCGAGACGAGGCCAACAACAGGTCTGAGATCCCGCTGACCAACTTTCGCGGTATAGAGTTGCGCGACTTTCCGGCAGAGATTGCCCGCTTAGCATTGATCATTGCCGAGTTCCAGTGCGACGTGCTTTATCGTGGCCAGCAGGATGCTCTGGCAGAGTTTTTGCCTCTGAATGCGCAGAATTGGATCGTCTGCGGCAACGCGCTTCGACTGGATTGGCTGAGCATCTGTCCGCCAACGGGCACGGGCGTGAAGGTGCTCGCAGATGATTTATTCGGCACGCCACTGAATCAGAGTGAAATTGACTTCGAGAACGACGGCGGTGAGACGTATATCTGTGGCAACCCGCCATATTTGGGTTCGACTTGGCAAACCGACGAGCAAAAAGCCGACTTGGAGGCCATCTTTAGCAAGTACACAAAGACGTGGAAAACGCTGGATTATGTTGCAGGTTGGTTTATGAAAGCCGCTGACTATGGCACATACACCAACTCGATCACCGCTTTTGTTACCACCAACAGTATTTGTCAAGGGCAGCAGGTTTCGTATCTATGGCCATTCATTTTTAACACGGGGCACGAGATAGCCTTTGCGCACACTTCATTCAAATGGGCGAATCTCGCCAGTCACAATGCAGGTGTGACGGTCGCTATCGTGGGCATTGCGCGGAATGCCGCAAAGCCACGTCGCCTGTACAGTGAAGGTGATGAGAAGCAGACAGTGTTGCGCGAGGTCGATTACATCAATGCATATTTGGTGGCAGGCGCAAACGTCATAGTCGAAGCCGAGACAAACCCGCTTGGTGTTGTTTCACCTATGACCAACGGCAATAAGCCTGCTGATGGTGGACATCTGATTTTGGATTTGACCGAGGCAGAGACCGTTCGCTCATCTGATGCTCATGCTGCGCAGTTCGTTCGACCCTTCGTCGGCTCTGATGAAGCCATCAATGGAAAACAGCGCTTCTGCCTGTGGATTAATGATGCAAGCGTTGATCTTGCCCAATCAATTCCGGCCATCTCCGCTCGCATGGACGATGTGCGTGTGATGCGCCAAGCAAGCACGAAAGAATTAACCCGCAGAGGAGCTCGCACGCCACACGCCTTTCAACAAGTCAGACAGAGAGGCGATGAAACTCTCATGGTAGTGCCTCGCGTGTCTTCAGAAAACCGACCCTACCTGCCTGTTGTGCTGCTTTCGCATGGGACCATCATCGGCGACCGGAACTTTGCCCTCTACGATGCGCCCCTCTGGAACCTAGCCATCATCGCCTCGCGTATCCACTGGGTCTGGATTGGCACTGTCTGCGTGCGGATGCGCACCGATTTTTCGTACTCCAATACCCTCGGTTGGAATACCTTCCCGGTCCCCCGGTTCACCGAGCAAAATAAAGCCGACCTGACCCGTTGTGCAGAAGATATTTTGCTGGCCCGCGAAGCTCACTTCCCCGCCACCATCGCCGACCTGTACGACCCGGAGAATATGCCGGACAACCTGCGCCACGCCCACGAGCACAACGATGAAGTACTGGAGCGCATCTATATCGGTCGTCGTTTCAAAAACGACACTGAGCGACTGGAAAAACTGTTTGACCTCTACACCAAGATGACGGCAGTTGCGGCTAAAACCGCACCCAAAGCAAAAAGGGAAGTGAAATCGTGACGGAACTAGCCAGCAATCCAACCAACACCTACACGGTGCCGTCGGTGTCTATCAGCACAGCGCGCACGGGGGCATCTAGTAAAGCTAACGAGCTGGGTATGCGCTCCATGCAGGAACGCGCCTATGCCAAACGCGGCGAGCAGTATCTGCTGATCAAATCACCACCGGCATCGGGTAAATCCCGTGCGCTGATGTTTATCGCGCTGGATAAACTCCACAACCAGGGCCTGCACCAAGCCATTGTCGTGGTACCAGAGCGCTCCATTGGTGGCAGCTTTGCGGATGAACCTCTGAGCAAGTTTGGCTTCTACTGGGATTGGCAGGTATCTCCGCAGTGGAACCTGTGTAACGCCCCTGGCATCGACGAGCCACGTGTAGCCAAATCCAAGGTGGGCGCGGTAGGCAAGTTTTTGGAAAGTACTGATAAAGTGCTGGTTTGTACCCATGCCACCTTCCGCTTTGCGGTGGAAGAATTGGGCATCGAAGCCTTCGACAACCGCCTGATCTCCATCGACGAGTTCCACCACGTTTCCGCCAACCCAGACAATAAGCTGGGCGGCCAACTGAGCGCGTTCATCAGTCGCGATAAAGTGCATCTGGTAGCCATGACTGGCTCTTATTTTCGTGGCGACAGCGAGGCAGTACTTGCCCCTGCGGAAGAAGCTAAGTTTGAGACGGTAACTTACACCTACTACGAGCAGCTCAACGGCTACCGTTGGCTCAAGTCGCTGGATATCGGTTACTTTTTCTACACTGGCAGGTATGTGGATGCCGTCGCCAAGGTGCTGGACCCAGCATTGAAAACTATTATCCATATCCCGAATGTGAATGCCCGCGAAAGTCTCAAAGACAAGGAGCGCGAGGTTAACGAAATAATGAGTGCTCTGGGGGATTGGCAGGGCGTCGATCCCGCCACCGGCTTCCATCTCATTAAGACCAGTGATGGTCGCATCCTGAAACTAGCCGACCTGGTCGATGACAGCGACGCGGCCAGACGCTCCAAAGTGCTTGCCGCGCTGAAAGACCCTGTGCAAAAGAACAACCGAGACAACGTGGATGTGATCATTGCGTTAGGCATGGCGAAGGAAGGCTTTGACTGGATCTGGTGTGAGCATGCACTGACCATTGGCTACCGTTCAAGCTTGACGGAAATTGTGCAAATCATTGGCCGCGCAACACGTGATGCAGAGGGCAAGGAGCGATCACGCTTCACCAACCTGATTGCTGAACCCACAGCCGATCAAGCCGCTGTCGCGGAAGCGGTGAACGATATGCTTAAGGCCATTTCTGCCAGCTTGTTGATGGAGCAGGTGCTGGCGCCACGCTATGAGTTCACTCCTAAAGATGCAGGGCCGAAAGAGGGGTTCAATTATGGGCTCGTTGGTTATCTGCCGGGCGGCACTAACCTGGGCGTGAATGAAACCACAGGCCAATTCCATGTCGAAATCAACGGCCTGACCACGCCGCAAAGCGCAGAAGCTACGCGCATTTGCAAAGAAGATTTGAATGAAGTGGTGACCAACTTCTTGCAGGACAAAACCGTGTTGGAGCGCGGCTTGTTCGACAAGGAAAACACCCTGCCCGAAGAGCTTACCCAACTGCGCATGGGCAAGATCGTGCGCGAGCGTTATCCAGACTTGAGCGAAGTCGATCAGGAAGCCATCCGCCAGCACGCTATCGCTGCCATGAACATTACCCAGCAGGCCAAGTTAGTCTTGGGACAGGCCGATGCAAACGTTGGTGACGCTGTGCAAGGAAGTACAGCGCTGCTGGATGGCGTGCGAAAGTTTGTTAACGTACGCGAACTGGACATTGACCTGATTGACCGCATCAACCCCTTTGATGCTGCTTATGCAGTGCTGGCGAAAGCGATGGATGAGAAATCACTACGCCAGGTGCAGGCCAGCATTGCCGCCAAGAAGTTGAGTATTCCCGAAGACGAAGCTCGCGAGCTAGCAAGGCGCGCCTTGCAGTTCAAGAATGAACGTGGTCGCCTGCCAGACATCAATTCTGCCGATTCGTGGGAAAAGCGTATGGCTGAAGGAGTGGCAGTGCTAGCGCGTTACCGTGCGCAAGCAAAGGCAGCGCAGGCTCTTAGAGAATCTGACAATGGCTGATATGAACGATGACGAACTGCTGGATGCGCTTGGCATAGAAGTCACTCCACTCAAGGCAGCAAGCCGAACCCCGCGTGAAGAGCGCATCATCGCCGGCTTCGAGGACATCCTGCGCTTTTATCAGGCCCACGGCCGCACACCACTGCATGGTGAAGACCGCGACATCTTCGAGCGGTTGTATGCCGTGCGCTTGGATCAGCTACGCAAGTTGCCGGAAGCGCAAACCCTGCTAACTGAGTTGGATGGCCCTAACCTGCTGTCTAGTGCCCTAGTGGTCTCGGTGGATGTGGATGACCTGGATGAAGACGCATTGCTGGCCGAGCTGGGCATCGGCGGTGCGTCCTCCGACCAGGACGACATCACGGTGCTGCGCCACGTACGTTCGAGCACTGAAAAGCGAGCAGCCGAGGAAATCGCCGACCGTGCTCCATGCGCCGACTTTGAAAAGTTCCAACCGCTATTCGAGCTGGCTGAGAGGGATCTGAAATCTGGCGTTCGCAAAACCCTGCGGTTCGGACGCGATACCAGCGTCGAAACCGGAAACTACTTCATCGTAGGCGGGCAGCTAGCGTACGTGGCCGAAATAGGAGAAACCATCAAGGCTCCGAATGGGGAGAGCGATGCACGTTTGCGCGTCATCTACGCCAACGGCACGGAAAGCAACCTGCTGCGTCGGTCGCTACAACGGGCGCTTTACAAGGACGACACTGGTCGCCGACTGACCGACCCGGACATGGGGCCGTTGTTCGGCGATGCTCCAGAGCCTGACGACATTGAGAGCGGGACTATCTATGTACTGCGGAGCTTGTCTAGCCACCCATTCGTAGCCGAGCACCGCGAGCTGATCCACAAGATCGGCGTGACTGGAGGCAAGGTGGAAACCCGCATCGCAGGTGCGGAAAAAGACGCCACCTATATGCTAGCCGGCGTAGAGGTGGTCGCCGCCTACACGCTGCACAACCTGAATCGGACTAGGCTAGAGAATATCTTCCACCGCTTGTTTGGCGCAGCACAGCTTGATCTGACCATCGAAGACCGCTTCGGAAATCCGGTCAAGCCGAGAGAGTGGTTCCTAGTACCGCTCAATGTGATTGATGAAGCAGTTGAGCGCATTCGAAATGGATCTATTACCGAAGTGACCTACGATCCACGAATTGCTCGCTTGGTCTGCTAGGGCTAATAAAGAAGCATAAGGCATGAACGAAGCCTCTATGCTGAAGCTCCTTGTCATGCTTAGCGATAGGCTCGATTCACACAATCTTCTTGTCTGGCTATCTGGCTATCTGGCTTGCAAGAAAGGCAGAAAATCCATCATAATCCTGCCTTAATTTATTGTTTTCGGGCCCAAATGATGAGCGACAGCGGCTCTAATAGGAACACTCAGCACGAGCCGGAGAAATTCGGCTCGCTCAATTTCAAGGTTGATCCAGACTTCAAAAAAGAATTTAAGGGCTATGCCGTAAATCAGGGAATGACCATGGTCGAACTGCTCAAAGAAGGCTTTGCTTTGAGCAAAAAGCAGCGTGAGCGCCCATGAATAGCCGATACACTAGCACGTGTCGTGAGGTCTCCTGTGGTTAAGCTCTCCAAACCAGAGGCCTGGCTTACATCGCTCGGAACTGTGAGCAATCCCAGCGTCGACGGGTTGGAAATAGTCGCTACTTATGACAGTAAGGGTAGGTGGCCCGAAGAAGTTGCAATGATGGAGAAGGCGAGTGCTTATGGCGCATATGCGGTCTTCTTCGAAGCGAGCCGTCATAGCCGAGCCCCTATAGCGCAAGCGTTTATTTTCCTCTCCTCAGGTCCGGCTGAGGATGCTGCATTCGCTCAGCTTCATAAACGTCTTTGGAGCTGGGGTGGTGTTCCGCTCATTTATCGAAAGAGCCCAGGTCTAGTTCAACTCTTCCGTTGTGCTCATAAGCCTGACTTCGCAGCTCCCGATGGCATTCCAGTTTGCCGCCCAGTCAAGATGTTAAATCTCGCTGCCAAGGTTGCCGCGCCCGGCGCGTGGTGGGATGCAACACGGCTTCGTAATGGCACGCTCTGGGACGATCCTGCTGTTTGTAAGCAGATGTTGTCATCCTCCAAATCCGCACACAGAAGTTTGATCGAAGCAGTAAAGCAGCTCAGTAGAGATCTTCGCGAACAGAATTTGCTCAGTGCAGGGTTGCGTCGGCATCTACTCATCCTATCGCTGCTAATAGCCTATCTTGAAGAGCGTAGAATCTTACTGCCTGATTACTTTGCTAAACAAAAAGAGGGCGCGACCCGTTTTTTTGAGGTTCTTGGTGATGGCGCTGCTTTAGTCTCAATGTTGAAAGACCTCGAAGCCCGCTTTAATGGCCATGTTTTTACGCTGACTGATGCAGAGCGTGA
The DNA here is from genome assembly GCF_018325905.1 of Pseudomonas sp. St316. Taxonomy (NCBI): domain Bacteria; kingdom Pseudomonadati; phylum Pseudomonadota; class Gammaproteobacteria; order Pseudomonadales; family Pseudomonadaceae; genus Pseudomonas; species Pseudomonas sp. St316. The sequence goes on from NZ_AP021901.1 coordinate 785,516, forward strand.
GGCGCTTATCGCTTCTCCCGATTTAGCTCGTTTTGCTCGTTTGATTGAAGCTCATGAAGAGTCTGGTGGGCAACTTACATTTTGGCAGTTGTATTCTTTTAAAGATTTGCCGGTCGAACTGATAAGTCATATCTACCAGTTATTTGTTACTGATAGTAATAGCTCGATTTACACTCCTCCGGCTCTCGTCCGATTGATTCTCGATGAGGCTTTGGGTTGGGAGCGCCTTGACCGCCTTATTGAGCGCAATGAGGTGATTCTCGATCCGTCTTGTGGGTCGGGTGTCTTTTTGGTTGAAGCTTACAAACGGCTCGTACTGCACTGGCGTAGTCGTAACATGTGGGCAAAGCCAGGTGTGGAGGAGCTTCGAGGTCTTCTCTTTCATGTGCATGGTGTTGACCTTGAGAAAGGTGCCATCGAGCTGGCAGCCTTCAGCCTTTGCTTAGCTCTTTGCGATGCGCTGGAGCCTGAAGCGATTCGTGTAAGTGTGAAGTTATTCCCAAGTTTAGACGGTTCCACCCTTCATCACAGTTGCTTTTTTGAAGCTAAGGAAAAGCAGCTATTGTCGAGTAAGGTTGGGGTGGTCGTTGGTAACCCTCCATTCGTTTCGAAGTTGGCAACAGCTGGATCGCGCCGTAGTCGTGATCGATATGAGAAAGAGTATGGAAGGCTGCCGGACAATCAGATTGCTTATCTTTTTCTGCATGAAGCGATGGAGTTAGTTGTTGAAGATGGCATTCTAAGTATGCTTCAGCAGTATGGATTTATTTATAATCAAAAATCTGCTGATTTCCGCGATGCTTTCTTGGATCGTTGGGATCTTCGTGAGTTATTAGACTTTGTATCGGTGCGAGGGCTATTTCAGAAGGGAGGCGCGGATACCAAGATTGTGGTGGTGGTGGCAGCAGCGCGACGGCCGACCCCTGCTAGTAAGATTCTACATGCGGTGTTTCGGCGCAGTGGGCGCGCGGACGCAGAGCAAGGTTTCGATATCGACTATTATGACTTGCATTGGATGCCTCGTGCGCTTGTGCGGTCTAACCCGATAGCTTGGCGATCCAACTTGCTTGGTGGCGGACGCGTCTATGATTTCGTTAAACGACTGATGGGCTTTCCAACATTACGTGAACACGCAGAACATCAGGGTTGGGACTTTGGAGAAGGGTTTATTGAAGGCGCTAATGGGCTATCAAAAAGTGCTGATCATCTCATTGGTCAAGCATTGATCCCGCCTAATGCACTAACCAAGAATGGGTTGGACATAAAAAAAATTGATAAGGTTCCTAATAAGCTAATTGAAGGTCCGCGTTCCGCTGGCCGATTTACGCCCCCCCTTCTTCTCATCCGAAAACATGCAGAGCTTCAACATGTGGTGTGGAGCGACAGCTATATAACTTATAAAAACGAAATTATTGGCTTTGCTGCGAATGGCGGTGAAAAAGTTGAATTAGATCGCGTGTCGCAATGGCTGGAGAGGGAAAATACTGTTCTTCGGGCTTACGCTGCTGCAATCAGTACGCGACTTTTCACTCGCAAGGCGACAGCTCTGTCCAGCGCCGATATCTTGACACTGCCTTATCTAACTCATGGGTCATTGGAAATAAGCGCAAACGAATCTCTTCTAGCAGCCGACATTGTGGGCAATCAGTGCGATTTTATTCGCTTAGGTGAAGCGTCAGCGTCTTTGCGTGATAGAGCAGATGATGCTCTGCCTGGTTTTGCGACCTGTTACACGAGTCAAATCAACGCAGTCTATGGAGACGTACCACTTGTGGCTCTTCAGCCTCAGCTTTGGCCGGGTTTGATCTGCTTTCCGTTTGTGTTCGGTGATGGTGTCGTGGATTGGACGGACGCGGAAATGTTGCAGGGTAAGCTCAATCATCTCCTTCACGAGCAGCGTTGTTCTTCATTATCAATAACGCGAATCGCACGAATTTACGATGGGCAGTTCATTTTTCTACTGAAGCCTGATCGACTTCGCTATTGGCTGGGTTCTATTGCCCTACGTGATGCAGACGAGACTTTGGCTGATTTGCGAATGCAGGGGCTTTAAGCAATGCTGGCAGATGATGGAGTATCACAAGTTCAGTCTGGAGTGATTTCACCCGGTATTCACCTTGCATCAACTTCGTTATTGAAGTTAATCGACTTCATGGCGGACGAGCTTCCAAGGTGGCGTGATCGCTCAGAAAGAAAACCCGCGACTTCAGAAACGACGCTTACATCTCAGTTTTGCGCCCATATGAACAGTGCATCGCGTCAGTCCAGCTGGGATTTTCTTCAGTTCCGGACTGAGGAACCCGATGAGGTCGTCGGTGGGCGGAAGATTGACCTTGTACCGGCGCCTAGTGGTTGCGTTGTTTGGATTAACGGGCGCAGGCATTTCGACTTCGACCCGCTGCTGCCGATTGAGTGCAAGCGTCTACCGACACCGCCTGGCTCAAAACGTGACAAATTTGAATATCTTTATAGTAGGCATTCAAGCACCGGAGGAGTTGATCGCTTCAAGGAAGGACATCATGGGGCTGGGCATGTTCTGGGCGCGATGATTGGGTTCATTCAGGATGGAGCAATAACGCCTTGGGAGAAGAAATTATTGTTTTGGACCAAGACTCTCGCTCGAGCAAAAATCGGCGGATGGGCAGTAGCGGACGGGATTGCTCTTCATAGGCACGACGCCTCTTTAGGGCTTGGAGTGTTACAGTCGCTCCATACACGCAAAGCGGGATTAGCTAATATCGAACTGCGCCATCTTTGGATTGAGATGAATTAATTCGAGGGAGTTACTCCATATCTGGATGCCAGGTATGGAGCGATATTCAAAAGGCAGCAAACAGAGGCTTTGTTCAACCGCTTACATAACCCATTGTTTTATATGGTTTAAGCGTTAAGGCCGGGTGCTCTTCGTTGTGAAATCACGGGCGAGGAGGTAGGAGTATGCGTTCGAAAGAAAACGTTGGACGAGGGAGGCATACGCCTCCCTCTTAATGTGCAAGCGCTTTACACGACCAGTCGCAGAGCTGTGCTGAGCGCTCGTTGTTTGATGACGGCGCCTTGTCCGAACCAAGCGGTGTCCATGCGATACTCTTTATTGCGAGCGCGACGCTCGTGGTCTATATACTCTGTGACTGCGTTGAGCAGGCCCCAGGCGGTGTCTTTGGCAGCTTCCAAATCAGCCCCACGGCCATGCCCCTCATACATCCTCATCACCTTGTTTAAGGCCTTTCCATTAGAGAAATTGTTACGCTCTGGGCGATCTGTTAGCGGTTCGCACAGCACGCTCTGTAAATAGTCCTTGGCTTCATGAGCTTTGACAGGGCGAGCGGCTAGCGTGCGCATGCGATACATAAATTCGTCCCATTGCGAAACGGCGATGCCCAACTGCTTCTTAACGACACCCGGATCGAAGCGTGTGCTATGCGGCACCTTGATAGCTTGGCTGGCGCCATTGACAGCAATCGTCAGGGTATTATTGCAGACAACTCTTACGGTCGTTGGCGTTGCCGTGGTCGCGAGTGTGCCGTCGCAGGATGTCGCGAGCAGCAGATAACCATTGACTACGTCATTGCCCTTTAGCGCAATTGACTGCCCGGTCCGAGCCAGCGCCCAGAGTTTGCGCCCGCCCTTGAGTACTCCGGCGGTCTCCAGCTCATAACCCGAGCGTTCAGTTAGATCCCGATAAAACTCTAGGACCTCACGCGGCTGCACCACTTGGTAGCGTTGTGAAACCACTGAAAGGGCTTCCTGGGTGTCCGAACGGTAAAGTACCTTTTGTTCGGGAAACGAACGAATAGGACGTTGATCGTCAACGGGGTCGGCCGCAAATTGCACGGGCGACTCATTGATCTGCCAGCTCATACCGGCTTCCTTTAACCAGGTCTCCAGGGGTTGTTTGGACGAGAGGTGGTTGCCCAAGCCATGCCAAGGCGTATTACCAGCGTAAGCCATAGTTTCTACAAGATGTGACATATGTTTTCTCCCGACAGACATAAAAAAGGCCAGACATTTAGTCTGGCCTTTTATGAGAAGTTACCGCGCTGCCGAATACGCTTATGCGTTGCGGGCGTGGGTTATCAATGCATGGTTAATTTGAATATGTAATCTCACCAGTATCTGTGGTTAGAGTCACCTCTCGGATATTGCACCCACCATTGGCGAATATCTTTAGCTCGCCGCCGAACAGGATGTCTACAGGCATTTGGTACACAGATCTTCCGGTGCAATTTCCCCTGTTTATTGTGTAACCCAGTAACTTAACTTTATCAGCCACTGAAGTCGCAAATATTGTTGGAACGCCCTGCGTATCGCCAACAGATATTTCGAGCGGCAACTTATCTGCTTTTGAGCAAGCGGATGTGAGCATAAGTGACGTAAGCAGCAAAGAGCCGAATATAGGTCTCATCGTTTCTCCGGGATTGATGGAGTATCAAGCTTGGCCAGGTAGGTACGGCTTCGTTAAATGTTAGTTGCAGTTGCGGGGTGCCTGGACGTCAAAGTCCCGGATCTTTCCCCATCCGACTATTTTTCCGGCGTTGGCCTGTGGGTCGGGTAGCGAATAGTCCGGAACCGTAACCAGCATGATGAATCCTTTCTCTTCAGCACTGATTTGGTAAGCCTCCATCGAAACAAGCGGTTTGATGGCTGCCTGTGGAGACGGCTGATCGGAGATGTCGATGGCATGTACGAACGACAGGTTGCCGTTGGGGAGGGTTTTGGTTTTAGGGAATACGCATTGGCCAACGTGGCTTGAGGCATTTGCGCCATTCGCCGCGAGTAAACCTACCACGATAAATGAAAGTACCTTTTTCACATTACTCCTTAAGACGGCTCAAAATGGGTCGTAAATACCGTGGCCGTATAGGCATCATATCTACACCATCGTCGCCATGACAAGAGTCTCCGGTGCACGCGACGAGGATGCTAACTTGGCCCGGTTCGGGGTAGCGGTGCGTGCTCGACGCAACGTCTTGTCCCTCTCACAAGAGGCGCTCGCCGATCTTGCAGGCATTGACCGATCCCACATGGGGAAGATTGAACGAGGAGAAAGGAACGTCACGTTTCTGAATATCGTCAAGATCGCCGAGTCCTTGGCCTGCAAGCCTTCTGATTTGCTGAAAGATGCAGGACTGTAGGCTCAGATTTTGGTCTATACACGGCTGCTGAAGCAGAAGCCGCAGTCCAAGCATTCGAAGTTATCTAGCACTTCTTCGTCGACGGCCTGCCCCAATTTCGCTCCAGCGATCCCCCCCGCTGCCCCGCCGAACATTCCGCCAAAGATGGCTCCAGCGACCGATCCTAGCGTCAGTCCGATAGGGCCCGCGAGTGAGCCAATAAGCGCTCCTGCTTCGGCACCGCTCATTGCCCCGGTAAAGCCTCCTACGGCGCCCGTAACTCCCCCTACAGCACCACCTACCTTCTTCCCGTAGTTCTTCGTTGTCACATGAGTGGAATCGCAGTTTGGACAAATCATGATTTTGCCTATTCGGTGATTTTTTGATTGGTTGTGAAAGCTGTGGTGCGGTGATTCAAATGAATCTGCCAGCTCTCAGAAGGGTGATATATGTCCAATTTCTTCTGGGTTGCCTTGCCAGGTGGGTTTCCCAGCGGGCCCCGGATTCGTGGGCCTAGGATCTAACTTTCGGGGGAGGAGGAACTAAGTCTTCCGAGCTGGAGCGCTCTTTTACGGTCCGCGTTGATCAGGCGGATGATGCCACTCCGGGTTGAGCAACACGATCGTGTCGCCGCGGTAAAAAAATACACGGCAGCGCTTAGCTTCGATTCGGTTGGACAGTCGCATAAGCTGAAATCACACCGAGCATGCGGCCTATTGGAGAGAGACATGAAAGCTGCCCCCGACGGCATTTTGAAGATTCTGCGGCTTAGTCAAGTACAGGAACGGATCGGCCTGAGCCGCTCCACGATCTATGACCGTATGAACCCGAATTCACCTCGCTTCGACAGCACGTTCCCCCGTCCCGTGAAGCTGGGGGTGTCCGCTATTGGCTGGTTTGACTCAGCCATCACAGAGTGGCTGATGGCTCGCCGTTAACTGAAGTTTTCAGCATCCCAAACACTAACTATTTTCGCGATTGAGAAGGTCAGAGTGCAGAGCTGCCCGAGTTTAGCCTGTGGAGGTTGCTGTGAGCGGCAGCTTTAGTTTGAAAGCAATATAGGAGCTTATGTTATTAAGTAATGCGAGTATCAAACAACTAGGTCTAAATGTCGCCTAGATATTTAGACCTAATGTAGGGTTGGTGTCTGCAATGTTGAATTACTACATCTCAGAATTTATCACACCGGTAAATGAATCGCCAAAAAATAGCTTGTCACAAGATGAAATTTTAAAAGGTAACCTTGAGGACTTTCTTTATGGAGTAGGCGGCAGTCGCGACGAGCCTAAAAATGTAGAGGGGTTTAACGCAATTTCTGACGTGGCAAATGTTATTGATACGACCATACGTTTGTTGGGTTCCGCTCAAAAAGTTTTTACGGCTGATGCTTGGGTTGTAGGAGGGTCACTTAAGTTAAAATCGTTGGCGTTGTCCGTTAGCACCTGTATACGTACAGACTTCTCACGTATTAGTGATCTGTTTCCGCACAGTGAATTCAATCCATATTTCAAGCTTTTTAAAGATCAGGTTGAGGCTCTCGATCCAAGGCTATTAGGTATGTACAAATTAACGCATCCGTTGAGTCAGGCAGAATGGGGGGATACAGTAGCGGAGCTAAATAATTTCGTTAGCGAAATCCGTAAGCGCGCTAATCAGGCAGAGTTTGTTAAGCTCATGGAGCACCACGCGAGGAATACTAATAAGAATCAGGCGGGTCTACATGGTTACATCGATAAGCTGTTCGATTATTATCCTAGGCTGCTGGTAGTTCGAGTCGATCTTAGCTATCAGAAAGCGAGTGCCTTAGCATCTAGAGAGTCTATTAGTTACAAGGAGGCGAACGATCATCGCGTTAAACTACTTAATGACATACGGTATCGACTATTTAAGGAGTGCTACGTAGGGTTCGCTTGGAAGCTTGAGTATGGGCTGATGAGCTCTCTTCACTATCATCTACTCTTGTTTTTGGATGGTTCAAAGATACGACTAGATGTCAGGGTGGCAAAAATCGTAGGGGAGCATTGGAAAGCCGTTGTAACGTGTGGTAGAGGTAGATACTGGAACTGTAACGCAAACAAAGCAGGATATGGCGCTTTTTGTGGTCTAGGCATGATTAGCCATAACGACAAAGTTCTTCGAGGTAATCTCAGAAAGGCCGCTAACTACCTAGTTAAGTGTGATTACTTCGTTCGATCAGCCATTCCTTCCGGTCGGCGAACATTCGGGAAGGGCATACCCCCAACTAGGACAAAGTCAAATCGGGGGCGACCAAGGAAAGGCTAAAAAGGGCGTCTAATTAGACGCCCTTTTCATTTGGCTTTATATGAATGCGCCTGGTAGGCCTCATTTATCTCAGTAACTCCAGACTTCTTAAGCCAGTTTGTGGCGGCTTGATGGAAGTCTTCAATTTGAACATTAGAGTTGGGATCTTCTGGAATGAATTTTTCTAACTCTAGGTATATGGTTTCTACAGCTTGTTTTTTTGTTTTCCATCCTCCTTCCGGAGCACGGCTTTTCAGTAGTTCAACCATACGCGTTCGAAATGGAGCGTATTTTTCGTTGGTGACTTTTCCGCCAAGTTGTCTGCCTAGCAAAGCATTTTCTGATGTCCATCGTGCGTCATTAGATTCAGCAAGCCAAGTCTCAGTCTGGCCAATCAAGTAACTTGTGTGGCAAAGCAGCGGCCATGCCGCTGCTTCGTCCCCAGATTCTATTAGTTTTTTTGCCTGTATATACGCTAAACAGGACATGTGAAACTGCGCTTGCTGTCTGTCCAATCGCTTTCGTGGGATCACACACTCGAGATGCAACTCCATTATCTCGTCTTCAGTTATATTGCCTGCTTCTATCGCTTGTGATAATGCTGAAAGTATCTCATCTAAGTCCAGCGGCTCCTCGAAATGTATACTTATTTCTTTTAGCCTTCCGTGTTGTGTCTCGATGGATTCCTTAGCGTTATTCGGAATATTTTGGAAGATGAGGTCTTTGGTAGGTTTACTTAATGTTTTCATTAGCGATCACTGACTCCGGAAGCAAAAAGTTTACCCAATCTTTCATAAGTAGGCGTCGTTTGTCGAGAAAATCAGTACGAGAGTAGGCCCCCTCGGTTTGATCTCGCTCATCATGTGCTAACGCCATTTCACAGATCTCACGGTGGTAGTGTGTGCATTCACCTGCCCAGTCACGAAATGAAGATCGAAAGCCATGGCGGGTGATGTGTTTGTAGTCCATGTCATGCAGGAGTGTACGGATTGCGTTTGCATGCATGGCTCCTGTCTTGCCCTGGCCTGGGAATAGAAAAGGACTTGCTTCGTCTCTCGAAATGCTCCGCACGAGTTTTACGACTTCCTCCGCTAGCGGAACAACAAAAGCCACCCGCATTTTCATACGCTCGTCGGGTAGTGACCAAGTGCCGGCTTCCAAATCAAACTCATCCCATCGGGCGAACCTCACCATGTGGGCACGCGCACCGGTCATGATGAGCAATCGAGCAGCGAACGAAGCTGGGGTGTTGTTTGTGCTAAGTCTGGTCATCAGCGTAGGCACATCCTGCCACCGCATGGCTTCAAAGTGCTCACGCTTCCGAGCCTTCTTCTTTTCAGCGCGGCTCAAAAGATTCTCCAAGTGTCCGCGCCAGCGAGCAGGGTTCTCACCCTCTCGCAGGTTGCGTGACTTTGCGGCTTCCAGAATCTGTTCTATCTGCCCACGTACTTCATCGGCGGTTCTTGTTTTAGTCGCCCAGATTGGTTGCAGAACCTTGAGTACTTGAGGAGTACCGATCTCACAGGCTGACAGTTTGCCGATATGGTCAAAGGCATAAAGCTCAAGCTTGCGCAGCCAGCCTTTACGCCACTTCTCCGACCATGCGGCACCGTGTGCGTTACGATATTCCGTAGCGAGCGTCTCGAACTTCAGTTGCTTCGCTTCATTGGCGCGCTGAGCAGCGCGCAGAGCTGCGCGTTCGATGTCGCGAGCTGCTAATGGATCTACACCGTCGCTCAACTGACTGCGTTTGGCGCTGGCTGCGAGCCTAGCTTTCTTAAGACTCACCTCAGGGTATGAGCCTAGGCCCATCTCTCTCCGGCGCCCCGCCAGTTGGAAGCGAAGCGTCCAGGATTTACTACCGCTAGGTTTGATTTCCAACCGTAGGCCATCACCGTCTTCGTAGGTGCCGGGTTCGGCAAGGTTTTCGACTTGTTTCGGATTCAGCTTACCCATTGATTTCCCCTTGCTGTCCCTTTGTCCCCCACCTGTCCCCCCACTTCATCGTCGGATGAGGTCGAATGGTGTTGAACACCATCGGACAGGGGAATGCTAGAGATGCCCGCAATAGCTAGGCTATCGGCAGGATTCTCGGATGGGATAGGATTATTTCGGACAATTAAAAAGCCGGCTTATGGCCGGCTTCTCGTTGACTAACTCAGTTCGTTTTTGACAAACCTCACCAGCCTTCAAAACGTACATCCGGCTCTTGCGGCCGGCTGTGGGACTTGGTCAGAAAGTGATCTGCCTTGTCGGTGCGAGGCGTGGGCTCGCAAATGTGGGGCGCAGGATACGCGGGTTTTCTTCGGAAGCCCAGTGGTAAGTGGTGTGGAATCATTGGGTTATCGGTGATTTAGATAAAAAAGCAGGGGCTGCTGCGCAGCCCAGCGGGAGCAAGCTCCCTCGCCACGGGAGCGCCTCACCACAGGGAGTTGCTTAACACAGGGAGCTCCTGCCACTGTTCCTGCTCTTGGTGGGTCAGTCGTATACAGGCGGCCTCTGTTTGTTGAGTGTCGACCACCAGAACACCCAGCCAATCACCCTGATGTTCTGCGCATCGATCTGTTCTGCACTGAAAACCTCGTCCGGATACGCAGCACTGTTATGACTGCGCAGCCGAAGCCGATTACCGGGAATTCTGTGCAGGTATTTAATACGTAGCATCCCGTCATGCTCAAGCGCGTAGATCTGGCCGTCGACGATGTGGGTCAGGCCGCGGTCGATGGCGAGGGTGGAGCCGTCTTCGATGCGTTCGGCCATGCTGTCGCCGACCATGGTGGTGCAGATGGCGTCGCTGGGGTTTATTTCCAAGGATTCGAGGTGGCTGCGGGGCAGGCGGATGGATTGGTCGGGGATTTCGGTGATGTGGGTTTTGGTTTCGCCGGGGGCGATGGGCACTTCCTTGTAGAAAGGCAGTTCGATGTCCGTGGGTTCCACCACGCTGTAGACGCCCTGGATTTCGGCGGCTTCATAGGTGGTGCCGGGGCCGAGGCCCAATGGGGTTTGCGGGCCCTCGCCGTGGGCGAGCCACTCTGGGCTGACGGTCAGCAGGCTGGCGATGCTGTGGATGCGCCCGGGTGGGATGCCACGGTTGAACCAGTTGTTCACGTGCTGGGATTTCACGCCGTATAACTTCGCGAAGTCGGCGGAACGGATATGGGCTTCTTTTAGAAGGGCTCTGAAGCGGTCGCCACTGGAAAGTATTTTCATAAACGGAAAGTTTAGGGGCGACGCTGTTTTCGGCAATAAACAAGTCGTTCAAATATATAAGACGATCTTTCCGTTTGCAGGATCTGAAAGGTGCGGGCTAAACGCATTTAAACAGTATTAATACAACTTCGTATTTAAGTGCCATTAAGGCATAAAAAACCCCGGTATAAACCGGGGTTCTTCTGCACGTTCAGTCTCAGCCTTTGTAGGCGGCAACCGACTTGGTGATCGCTTCGCGGGCGGCGTCTGCGCCGGCCCAGCCTTCGATCTTGACCCACTTGCCTTTTTCGAGGTCTTTGTAGTTCGCGAAGAAGTGCTCGATCTGCTGGATCAGCAGCGGTGGCAGGTCGGTGTATTCCTTCACGTCGACGTACAGTTGCGACAGTTTGTCGTGTGGCACTGCGATGACTTTGGCATCGCCGCCGCCGTCGTCGGTCATGTTCAGGATGCCGACTGGACGGGCGCGGATGACCGAGCCTGGGGCCACTGGGTAGGGGGTCACGACCAGCACGTCGAGGGGGTCGCCGTCGTCGGCCAGGGTGTTGGGGATGTAACCGTAGTTGGCCGGGTAGAACATGGGGGTGGCCATGAAACGGTCAACGAACAGGCAATCGCTGTCTTTGTCGATTTCGTATTTGATCGGGGCGTGGTTGGCCGGGATTTCGATCGCGACGTAGATGTCGTTCGGCAGGTCTTTGCCAGCCGGAATCTTGCTGTAGCTCATTGGGCGGTGCCCCCGTTAGTTGACCAAATGACTGGTCGGATTGACCAAAAAGTGGCGGCGATTATAGGCATATTCAGCCGTCGATGCCACGTTAGCAGGGTCTTAGAGACCTTAGTATGACGCCTGATAGACCGGATCTTGCGCTTGAAGTTGCCGCAGCCGGGCCAAAGGATCCTGGCGGTAGAACGCCTTGAGCTGCTCGTACACCTTTGGATAGGCCTGGTGCAGCAGGTCCGGGGCGCTGAAGAAGTATTCGCTGCTGACGGCGAAGAATTCCGCCGGGTTTTCGGCGGCGTAGGGGTCGATGGCGGTTTCGGCGTCGGGGTTGTGGTCCAGTTGGCGGTTGAGGTCGTCGAAGGCGTGCTGCATGGTCTCGGCCCAGTCGCTGACGCGCATGTCGGCGTGTAGCGGTGGCAGGCCGTTGGCGTCGCCGTTGAGCATGTCGAGTTTGTGCGCCAGTTCGTGGATCACCAGGTTGTAGCCGTCCCAGCCGCCGCTGGCCATCACGCCGTCCCAGGCGAGGATGATCGGGCCCTGGGGCCAGGCTTCGCCGCTGTGTTCGCCGTCCCATTCGTGCTCGATGCCGCTGGCGTCGCGGTGGCGCTGGGGCTGAGGAAGTCGTCGGGGTAGAGGACGATTTCGTGGAAGCCCTGGTACCAGTTCAGGTCGCCGAGGTGCGTCAGCGGCAGTTGGGCCTGGGCGGCGAGCAGCAGGCGTTGTTCCTGGTGCAGGTCGACGCCGGGCAGGGCGGTGAGGTGCTTGTCGTGCAGGAACAGCACGCAGGCTTCGCGCAGCCATTGGTCCTCGGCGGCGCTGAGGCCGTCGAGGAAGCTCAACTGTTGGCGCACCCGCTGCCAGGTTTCGTCGGTGACGGGGTGTTTGGCGAGGGTGCGCTGGCGGCGCCAGTTGCTCAGGGACCACATGGGTAATCAGGCTTTGGAGGCGCGCTGGCTCAGTTTGCTGCGCACCAGGCTGATGATCATCGGCAGCAGCGATACCAGGATGATGCCCACCACCAACAGCGACAGGTTCTGCTTGATGAACGGTACGTTGCCGAAGAAGTAGCCAAGGGTGACCAGGCCGCCGACCCAGAGGACGGTGCCGAGGACGCTGAAACCGAGGAAGCGCAAGTAATTCATTTTCCCGACGCCAGCGACGAAGGGCGCGAAGGTGCGGATGATCGGTAGGAAGCGCGCCAGGGTCACGGTTTTGCCGCCGTGTTTGTCGTAGAAGTCGTGGGTTTGCTGCAGGTAGTCGCGGCGGAAGATTTTCGAATTAGGGTTGCTGAACAGTTTTTCGCCAGCGGTGCGGCCGATGAGGTAGTTGGTGCTGTCGCCGAGAATCGCCGCGAGCATCAACAGGCCGGCCAGCAGCAGCGGGTCCATGGCGCCACCGGCGGCCACGGCGCCGGCGATGAACAGCAGGGAATCGCCCGGCAGGAACGGCATCACCACCAGGCCGGTTTCGCAGAAGATCACCAGGAACAGGATGGCGTAGACCCATGTGCCGTAGTTGGTCACCAGCATGTCGAGGTAGACGTCGAGATGCAGAATAAGGTCGAGGGGATTGAAATCCATGCAAAGCACCTGTGGTGGCGGCCCGACTCGGCAGGCTGATGGGTCTGGCTTTGAGTATGGCTACAGAGTGTGTAGCTTTTTCTTACAAGCCGGGAAGAGCGGGATTATACGGTGTGGATTGTGAAGTGCGTGTTGAGTTTGTAGCGGGGGATTTCGGTGGTTTTGTGGGCAGTGGAGCACTTTGTAGGAGCGGGCTTGCTCGCGATGGCGGTGGGGCAGTCAGTATTGATGTTGCCTGACGGACCGCTATCGCGAGCAAGCTCGCTCCCACAGGGGGGGGCGGGGTGAGCATTAGTTTTTGTGCGCGCCTCAAAACCAGTGTGGGAGCGAGCCTGCTCGCAATGGCGGCGGCACATTCAACATTGATGCAACTGAACCGCCGCTTCGCGAGCAAGCTTTGCTCCCACAGGTCTGATGGGTGTACGACCGGGAGAGCCAGGTCGGCTGTTAGGCCGCCTCGCGGTGGATGTTGATCTCGGCGCCCCGTTAACCACGCTGGCCGAATGCAGGCATTGTGGAGTGGGTATCCCGGCATGGATGCCGGGATAGCCGCGCTGGGCCATGGATGGCCCTTCGCGGCGGGCCCACGGAGCAATGCCTTCGTTCGGGCATGCCGAGCCTAAGCGAGGCACCAAGTGGTGGGGCATGAGCGCTTTGGTTACTTTCGCGCTTTTCGAAAGTGACCCGCCGTCAGGGCGGAACCCTAAGTAGCCGTTACCGCAGCAATGGATATGCACTCGACCATCACATTCAACATTGGTGCAACTGAACCACCGCTTCGCGAGCAAGCTTTGCTCCCACAGATCTATCTCCCATGGATATGTCTGTCACAGATATATCCATGGGCTGATTTCCCTCTGAGCGGCTCAGATCCCTTCGCTGATCGGCAGCACGTAGTTCTTGAACTCGGTGTCTTCCTTGAACCCGATGGATTCGTAGGTCTTCTGGGCCACTTCGTTGTTGCTGCTGGTGGAAACGCGCATGCGCACGGCGTTGGTTTCCTTGGCCATTTTTTTTGCGGTGCGGATCAGGTGGTCGGCCACCAGTTGGCGGCGGGCGTCTTCGGCGACGTAGATGTCGTTGAGGATCCACACGCGCTTGAGCGACAGCGAAGAGTAGCTGGGGTAGAGCTGGCAGAAGCCCAGCAATTTGCTGTCGTCGTCATCGGGCAGGGCCAGGTAGATCACCGATTCCTTGCGGCGCAGGCGTTTTTCGAGGAAGGCTCGGGACGAGTCCGGGTAGGGCAGTGAACCGTAGAATTCCCGGTACTTGACGAACAATGGGGTCAGCAGGTCCAGGTGTTCCAGGGTCGCTTGGATAATCCGCATGGTAGGTCTCGTCTGCAAAGGTCGACAGATATTCAGACAACAACATCGCGCTGCCGTGCTTTTGATGCTGCCTGAAAGCGGATCAAAAACGCAATCGGATAAACGGATCAGCTTTGGGGCGGCATCAGTAGGAAGTTACCTTTCATATCGGCGGTATTTTCCGAGTCTAGAGTTTGGACCTGGGCTTCGTCCTTCAGATTGACCCCCGAGAGCTGTCTGCGACAGGCCTCGCGCATCAGGTAGACCAGGCGATGAGCCGCCATGCCGTAGCTCAGGCCTTCGAGGCGGACGTTGGAGATGCAGTTGCGATAGGCATCGGTGAGGCCGACCTTGGGGTTGTAGGTGAAATACAGCCCCAGGCTGTCGGGCGAGCTGAGGCCGGGGCGTTCGCCGATGAGGATCACCGACATTTTCGCGCCGAGCCGCTGCGCCACTTCATCGGCCACCGCCACCCGGCCCTGTTCCACCAGGATTACGGGCGACACTGACCAGCCGTCAGCGGCGATCTGTTCTTCCAAGCGCGCCAGAAACGGTAGGGTATGCCGATGCACCGCCAGCGCTGACAGGCCATCAGCGACGACGATGGCCAGGTCTACGCCGCCGGGATGGGCGGTGGCGTAGTCGTCCAGCGCCTGCGCCGAGGCTTCATCCAGTCGTCGGCCCAGGTCCGGCCGCTGCAGGTAGCTGTTGCGGTCGCTGGCGGCGCTGTGGAGCAACAGGCTTTCGCGGCCGCGTTCGGTCAGTTGTGCACGAATACCTTGATGGTCGAACGCCAGGTGCACCGCATCACGCGCCTGGGCGTGGGCGTACTGAAAATCCAGTTGCGCCTGGGTCGGCAGGCTGGTGCCGGTGCGGCCCAGGGCGATGCGCGCCGGGGTCAGGCGGCGCAGGTCCAGCCAGGGGTTTGACGAATCGACAGGTGTCTTGTCCATCGGTCGCTCACTTATCGCAAATGTGCCAGGGCGTGACGAAACGCCGGTGGCAGGTTGTCGCCGAACCGCACCCGGCCATCGGCCTGGGTGAAGATGCCCATGTTCGCCAGCCAAGTCTCGAACTCCGGCGCCGGTTTCAGGCCCAGGGTCTGGCGGGCGTAGAGGGCGTCGTGGAATGAGGTGGTCTGGTAGTTGAGCATGATGTCGTCGGAGCCGGGGATGCCCATGATGAAGTTGATCCCGGCCACGCCCAGCAGGGTCAGCAGGGTGTCCATGTCGTCCTGGTCGGCTTCGGCGTGGTTGGTGTAGCAGATGTCGCAGCCCATCGGCACGCCCAACAGCTTGCCGCAGAAGTGGTCTTCGAGGCCGGCGCGGATGATCTGTTTGCCGTTGTACAGGTATTCGGGGCCGATGAATCCTACAACCGTGTTCACCAGGAATGGGTTGAAATGTCGGGCCACGGCGTAGGCCCGCGTCTCGCAAGTCTGTTGATCGACGCCGTGGTGGGCGTTGGCCGACAGCGCGCTGCCCTGGCCGGTTTCGAAATACATCAGGTTGTTGCCGAGGGTGCCGCGATTCAGGCTGAGGCCGGCGTCGTAGCCTTCCTGCAACACGTTCAGGTTGATGCCGAAACTGGCGTTGGCCGCTTCGGTGCCGGCGATGGACTGGAACACCAGGTCCAGGGGCACGCCGCGGTTGGCCGCTTCGATGGACGTGGTGACGTGGGTCAGCACGCAGCCCTGAGTGGGGATGTCATAGCGCTGGATGATGGCGTCGAGCATTTCCAGCATGGCGCAGATCGAGGCCGTGCTGTCGGTGGCCGGGTTGATGCCGATCATGGCGTCGCCGTTGCCGAAGAGCAGGCCGTCGAGGATGCTCGCGGCGATCCCGGCCGGTTCGTCGGTGGGGTGGTTGGGTTGCAGGCGCGTGGACAGCCGCCCGCGCAGGCCGAGGGTGCCGCGGAATTGGGTGACTACGCGGATTTTCTGCGCAACCAATACCAGGTCTTGCACGCGCATGATCTTCGACACGGCAGCGACCATTTCTGGCGTCAGGCCCGGGGCCAGGGCCCGCAGGCTGTGCTCGTCGGCGGCGTCGCTGAGCAGCCAGTCGCGAAAACCGCCGACGGTGAGGTGGCTGACCGTGGCGAAGGCGTGTTTGTCATGCGTGTCGACGATCAGTCGGGTGACTTCGTCGACCTCGTAAGGAATCAGCATTTCTTGCAGGAAATGGCTTAGGGGCAGGTCAGCCAGGGCCATTTGCGCGGCCACCCGCTCACCATCGTTAAGCGCCGCGACCTCGGCCAGGAAATCCCCGGAACGCGCCGGGCTGGCCTTGGCCATCAGGTCTTTGAGGCTGTCGAAGCGATAGGTCTGGGCGCCGACGGAATGGGCGAATGCGGCCATGGGGCGGTGTCCTCCTGGTTCTCTAAATAATTCAACTACAGTGCAGACCCAACCCCTGTGGAGTAGCCCTGTGGGAGCAAAGCTTGCTCGCGATAGCGGAGTCTCAGAAAAATATTCTCCACTGGTACACCGCTATCGCGAGCAAGCTTTGCTCCCACAGAGTTTCCCCACAGAGGGTTATTTCTCAAACTGGGCTCTCCCACACAGGAGGGCAACTGCGTGCACTTTTTAATGGCAGGCACCGGGCCCCCGGCCCGGCGCCGGTGCAATGTTCAGATACCTGTGAGCATAGCGTCCGCCGGCGCATCGGAGCGTTGTTTGGCGGTCAGTTGGAAGTACAGGTAGCCGACAATCATGAAGCCCAGGAACACCAGCCCGATCACGGTGTTGAACCACGCCATCGCCACCAGGCACACCACTGCCAGGAACAGCGCAATGCCCGGCACGATCGGGTAGCCCGGCGCGCGGAAGGTGCGTTCCAGGTTCGGTTCGGTCTTACGCAGCCGAAACAGGCTGAGCATGCTGATGATGTACATGACGATGGCGCCGAACACCGACATGGTGATCATCGCCGCCGTCAGCGTCATGCCTTGCAGGTTGACCAGGCCATCGCTGTAGATCGCCGCGATGCCGATGACGCCGCCAGCCAGGATCGCCCGATGCGGAGTTTGGAAGCGCGACAGTTTTGCCAAGCCACGGGGCAGGTAACCGGCCCGGGCCAGGGCGAAGAACTGCCGCGAGTAGCCGAGGATGATCCCGTGGAAACTCGCCACCAGGCCGAACAGGCCGATCCACACCAGCATATGCATCCACGTTGAATTGTTGCCGACCACCGCCTTCATGGCCTGGGGCAGCGGGTCGTTGATGTTCGACAGGGTGCGCCAATCACCCACGCCGCCGGCCATGATCATCACGCCGATGGCCAGGAAGACCAGGGTCAGGATGCCGCTGACATAGGCGCGCGGGATGGTGCGTTTCGGGTCCTTGGCTTCTTCGGCGGCCATGGCCGCGCCTTCGATGGCGAGGAAGAACCAGATCGCGAAGGGGATCGCCGCGAAAATGCCCGGGATCGAGGCGAGGGTGAACTCGTTGGAGCCGGACCAGCCGTTGAGCACGAAGTTACTGAAGCTGAAGCCCGGCGCAACCACGCCCATGAACACCAGCAACTCGGCGACCGCCAGCACGGTGACCACCAGCTCGAACGCGGCGGCGATGCTGACGCCGAGGATGTTCAGGGTCATGAACACGATGTACGCGCCAACCGCCGCGAGCTTGGGGTCCAGTTCCGGAAATTGCACGTTGAGGTAGGCGCCAATCGCCATGGCAATGGCCGGGGGCGCAAAGACGAATTCGATCAGGGTGGCGATCCCGGCGATCAAGCCGCCTTTCTCGCCAAAGGCCCGTCGGCTGTAGGCAAAGGGCCCGCCCGCGTGAGGAATCGCGGTGGTCAATTCGGTGAAACTGAAGATGAAGCAGGTGTACATCAACGCCACCATGAGGGCGGTGACGAGGAAGCCCAGGGTGCCTGCGGTGCCCCAGCCGTAACTCCAGCCGAAGTATTCGCCGGAAATCACCAGGCCGACGGCGATGCCCCATAAATGCAGGGTGCCGAGTGTGGGTTTGAGTTGAGTGGTAGTTGTCATAAGTCCTCTCTTCTTTTTTATTGTTCGAACTGTTGGACTTTCGGGTTTGCTGTGGAGCGGGCACGCAAGGCTCGTGCCAGAGCGGTGGGGCGGTGTTTTGATGTTGTCAGTGAGGGCGCCATCGCGAGCAAGCTCGCTCCCACAGTGGATCTGTCTCAACCTTGAAGTTGAGTTATCCCCAGATCCCTGTGGGAGCGAGCTTGCTCGCGATAGCTATCTAAAGGGCGAAGCAGAACCACCTGCCTCGCCCCGTCCGTTTAGAAGAACCCCAACGGATTGATGTCGTAGCTCACCAGCAGGTTCTTGGTCTGCTGATAGTGGTCGAGCATCATCTTGTGCGTCTCACGACCCACGCCGGACTTCTTGTAGCCACCGAACGCGGCGTGCGCCGGGTACAGGTGGTAGCAGTTGGTCCACACGCGACCGGCCTTGATCGCCCGGCCCATGCGGTAGGCGCGGTTGATGTCGCGGGTCCACAGGCCGGCGCCGAGGCCGAACTCGGTGTCGTTGGCGATCGCCAGGGCTTCGGCTTCGTCCTTGAAGGTGGTGATGCTCACCACCGGGCCAAAGATTTCTTCCTGGAACACGCGCATCTTGTTGGTGCCCTTGAGCAGGGTTGGCTGGATGTAATACCCGGTCGCCAGGTTGCCTTCGAGTTTTTCCACCTTGCCACCGGTCAGCAGCTCGGCGCCTTCGCCCTTGGCGATTTCCAGGTACGAAAGAATCTTGTCGAATTGCTGCTCGGACGCCTGGGCGCCGACCATGGTGTCGGTGTCCAGCGGGTCGCCGCGTTTGATCTGCAGGACTTTCTTCATCACCACTTGCATGAATTCGTCGTAGATCGACTCCTGCACCAGGGCGCGGGATGGGCAGGTGCAGACTTCACCCTGGTTGAAGAACGCCAGCACCAGGCCTTCGGCGGCTTTTTCGATGAAGCTTGGCTCGGCCTGCATGATGTCTTCGAAGAAGATGTTCGGCGACTTGCCGCCCAGTTCCACGGTGGACGGGATGATGTTTTCGGCGGCGCACTTCATGATGTGCGAGCCCACCGGGGTGGAACCGGTGAAGGCGATCTTGGCGATGCGCTTGCTGGTGGCGAGGGCTTCGCCGGCTTCTTTACCGAAGCCTTGCACCACGTTCAGCACGCCCGGTGGCAGCAGGTCGCCGATCAGTTCCATGAGCACGCAGATGCCCAGCGGGGTTTGCTCGGCTGGCTTGAGCACCACGCAGTTGCCGGCGGCCAGGGCCGGGGCGAGTTTCCAGGCGGCCATCAGCAGCGGGAAGTTCCACGGAATGATCTGCCCGACCACGCCCAGCGGTTCATGGATGTGATAGGCCACGGTGTTGCCGTCGATCTCGGCGGCGCTGCCTTCCTGGGCTCGCAGGCAACCGGCGAAATAGCGGAAATGGTCGGCGGCCAGGGGGATGTCGGCGTTGAGGGTTTCGCGCACGGCCTTGCCGTTGTCCCAGGATTCGGTGATCGCCAGCACTTCGAGGTTGGCTTCGATGCGGTCGGCGATTTTCAGCAGGATCAGCGAACGGGCCTGAACCGAGGTGGCGCCCCAGGCATCCGCTGCGGCATGGGCGGCGTCCAGGGCTTTGTCGATGTCTTCGGCGGTGGAGCGCGGGAATTCGGCAATGGGCTGGCCATTGACCGGGGAAGTATTGGTGAAGTACTGACCTTTGACAGGCGCGACGAACTCGCCGCCGATGTAGTTACCGTATTTGCTCTTGAACGAAACGATAGCGCCTTCAGTACCGGGGTGAGCGTAACGCATGATGAGTTCTCCTTGGCTTTTGTGCTTATACGGGAGGGCCGCGCAAAATTGAGCGCCGGTAATTAAGCCTAGAGCAAAGGTTGGGCCATTGCCTTGCAGGGCCCGTAAATCAAGACTTTAGGAGGAGTCGGTCGGACAAACGGATGCCTTGCGTGACGATCGCGATACAGCGGGTGTGACAGTTTGTGCCAGATGCGAGACAGTCTGTGACTGCCAGGTCGCGCCAGCATTGCAAAGGCGGTTGGGCTGGAGGATGCTGGGCGCTGATGAGTAGGCATGGACAGAACGTTTTTGTGGCGAGGGAGCTTGCTCCCGCTGGAGTGCGAAGCGCTCCCAGAATAGGTGGGGCTACTGCGTAGCCCAGCGGGAGCAAGCTCCCTCGCCACAAGGGCAGGTGCAAGGCTTACAACCTTCGGGGAGAATAATAAGAAATGCACAGCAACCATTTGAGTCGCCATGCCCAACAAGTCCTGACGGTCACCCAGGGCAAGTCTCACTTGCAAGGGCCTGGTAGCGATCCGTCGATTGCCCGTTCCTGGCTGCGCTGCCTTGAGGACTATCACCTCGACCCGGCCCAGAACCTCGCGCCGACGGTGCTTGAGCATGGCCGGGTGCTGGAAAGCCGCGAGCGTCTGCAACAGGTGTTGCACATCGCCGGCACCGAAATGACCAGCCTCCACCAACAGCTCTCCGGCGCCGGCCACGCGGTGCTGCTGACCGACGCCCGGGGCGTGATCCTCAATTGTGTCACCGCCCCCAGCGAACGGAAGATTTTCGAACGGGCCGGGCTCTGGCTCGGCGCTGATTGGAGCGAAGCCTGCGAAGGCACCAATGGCATCGGCACCTGCCTGGTGGAGCGTCAGGCCCTGACCATCCACCAGGAAGAACACTTTCGTGGCCGCCACACCGGCCTGACCTGCTCGGCCAGCCCGGTCTTCGATCCCCAGGGCGAACTGCTGGCGGTGCTCGACGTGTCTTCGGCCCGGCCGGACGTGTCGCGCCAGAGCCAGTTCCACACCATGGCCCTGGTCAATCTCTCGGCGAAGATGATCGAGAGCTGCTATTTCCTGCGTTGCTTCGACAATCAATGGCTGCTGCGCTTTCACTTGCAGGCCGAGTCCGTGGGGTTGTTCAGCGAAGGCTTGCTGGCGTTCGACGGCGAAGGGCGGATCAGCGCGGTCAACCAGAGCGCGCTGAACCTCTTGGGGCATATTCGCGGCAGCTTGCTCGGCCAGCGAGTGGAAGACTTTTTCGATTGTTCGCTGGACGAGTTGCTCGGCCGCGCGAGCGTCAATGCCAGTGCGAGTTGGCCGTTGCGCACCCGTGACGGTCGGCATTTGTTCGCCGTGCTGCGGGGGCAGCCGCGTAGCGTGCCGGTGCCGATCGCCCCGGCGTTCAAAATCATCGAGCCCGCTCGCCTGCCGGGCATCTGCCTGGGGGATGCGGCGTTGCAGGAACATTTTCGCAAGGCCCTGCGGGTATTCGAGCGCGATGTGCCGTTGCTGATCCAGGGCGAAACCGGCTCCGGCAAGGAGGCGTTTGCCAAGGCCGTGCACCACGCCAGCCAGCGCGCCGGCAAGCAGTTCGTCGCCCTCAACTGCGCGGCCATCCCGGAAAGCCTGATCGAAAGCGAGCTGTTCGGCTATCGCGGCGGCAGCTTCACCGGTGCGCGCAAGGAAGGCATGCGCGGCAAGCTGCAACAGGCTGACGGCGGCACGCTGTTCCTCGATGAAATCGGCGACATGCCCCTGGCCTTGCAGACCCGTTTGCTGCGGGTGCTGGAAGACCGCCAAGTGGTACCCATCGGCGGCGAGCCCGAGGCGGTGAACGTGCGCATCATCAGCGCCACTCACCGGCAGTTGCTGGATCGGGTGCAGGACGGCAGTTTTCGTGAGGATTTATACTACCGGCTCAATGGGTTGGAAATCCCGCTGCCGGCGTTGCGCGAGCGCGGTGACAAGTCGCAGTTATTGGATTTTTTGCTGGCCGAAGAGGCGGGCGCCGAGACGGTGACCCTCGACGAAGCGGCGCGCCAGGCGTTGTTGGGGTTCGACTGGCCGGGCAACGTGCGGCAACTGCGTAATGTGCTGCGCACCCTGGCGGCGTTGTGCGACGGCGGGCGGATTGGGCTGGAGGACCTGCCCGCGATGATTCGCCAGCGCCCGGTGGCGCTGGTTGAAACCGTGGCGCAGCGGCCGCTGGAAGATGCCGAGCGTGTGGCGCTGCTCGACGTGCTGGAGCGCCAGCGCTGGCACATGACCCACACCGCCGAGCAACTGGGCATCAGCCGTAACACCCTGTACCGAAAACTGCGCAAGCACGCCATTGCCCGTTGACTCGTGCGCGATCGCCCTGACGGAGTGCGGTCAACTGTGGGAGCGAGCTTGCTCGCGATGGCGGCGGCACATTCAACATCAATGCAAGCTGACCCACCGCTATCGCGAGCAAGCTCGCTCCCACAGGGGGATGTGCTGTTTGCAAGTAAGGGAGGGCACCAGCAAAAGGGATAGCAAGTTCGAAACACCAGGTGCGATTTCCCCCTCCCTACGCTAACCTGCGGCCATGTTTTACGAGGTCGACTATGCACATCCATATTCTCGGTATCTGCGGCACTTTCATGGGTTCGATGGCGGTCTTGGCCAAGGAGCTGGGCCATCACGTGACCGGCTCCGACGCCAACGTCTACCCACCGATGAGCACTCAGCTGGAAGCCCAGGGCATCGAATTGACCCAAGGCTATGACCCGGCGCAACTGGACCCGGCGCCAGACCTGGTGGTCATCGGCAACGCCATGTCCCGTGGCAACCCGGCGGTGGAGTACGTGCTCAACAAGGGCCTGCCCTACGTGTCCGGGCCGCAGTGGCTGGCCGATCACGTGTTGCAGGGCCGTTGGGTCCTGGCCGTGGCCGGTACCCACGGCAAGACCACCACCAGCAGCATGCTCGCCTGGGTGCTGGAGCACGCGGGCATGAGCCCAGGGTTCCTGATCGGTGGCGTGCCGCAGAACTTCTCGGTGTCGGCGCGCCTGGGCGGCACGCCGTTCTTCGTGATTGAGGCCGACGAATACGACAGCGCGTTTTTCGACAAGCGTTCGAAATTCGTCCACTACCGTCCCCGCACCGCGATCCTCAACAACCTTGAGTTCGATCATGCGGACATCTTCCCAGATCTGGCGGCCATCGAGCGGCAGTTCCACCACTTGGTGCGGACCATCCCCAGTGAAGGCCTGGTCATCCATCCGACCACCGAGCCGGCCTTGCAGCGCGTGATCGAAATGGGCTGCTGGACCCCGGTGCAAACCACCGGCGCGGGCGGGCAGTGGCAGGTGAAATTGCTCAAGGATGACGGTTCGCAGTTCGAAGTGATGTTTGAAGGCGTGTCCCAAGGCGTGGTCGAGTGGGACATGACCGGCCAGCACAACGTCGCCAATGCCCTGGCGACCCTGGCGGCGGCCCGGCATGTCGGCGTGGTGCCGTCCATGGGCATTGCCGCGTTGAGTGCGTTCAAGAGCGTGAAACGGCGGATGGAGAAGGTCGCCGAGGTGCGCGGCATCACCATCTATGACGACTTCGCCCACCACCCGACCGCCATCGCCACCACCCTCGACGGGTTGCGCAAGCGCATCGGCGATGCGCCGCTGATCGCGATCATCGAGCCGCGCTCCAACTCCATGAAGCTCGGCGCCCACCGTGACGGCCTGCCGGAAAGCGTGGTCGATGCCGACCAGGTGATCTGGTACGCGCCGGCCAACCTCGGCTGGGACCTGGGCGCCACTGCGGCGCTGTGCACGGTGCCGTCGATTGTCAGCGATTCCCTGGAAGGCATCATCGAGCGCGTGAAGAGCCAGGCCCAGCCCGGCACTCACGTGGTGATCATGAGCAACGGCGGCTTCGGCGGCTTGCACGGCAAACTGGCCGAGGCACTGAAATGAGCAATGGCCCGGAACGCATCACGCTGGCGATGACCGGTGCTTCCGGCGCCCAGTACGGCTTGCGCCTGCTCGATTGCCTGGTGCGTGAAGACCGTGAGGTGCACTTCCTCATCTCCAAGGCCGCGCAACTGGTGATGGCCACCGAGACCGACGTGACCCTGCCGGCCAAGACCCAGATGATGCAGGCCTTCCTCACCGAATACACCGGTGCGGCGGCGGGGCAGATTCGCGTGTATGGCAAGGAAGACTGGATGTCGCCGGTGGCCTCGGGCTCCGGCGCGCCGGCCGCCATGGTGGTGGTGCCGTGTTCCACCGGGACGCTGTCGGCGATTGCCACCGGGGCCTGCAACAACCTGATCGAACGGGCGGCGGACGTGACGCTCAAGGAGCGTCGGCAGTTGATCCTGGTACCGCGTGAAGCGCCGTATTCGAGCATTCACCTGGAGCACATGCTCAAGCTGTCGAACATGGGCGTGACCATCCTGCCGGCCTCGCCGGGTTTCTATCACCAGCCGCAGACCATTGATGATCTGATCGATTTTGTCGTCGCCCGCATCCTCAATCTGCTGAACATTCCCCAGGACATGTTGCCGCGCTGGGGCGAGCATCATTTGAGCAGCGATGAATAAGCTGCTGATCGTGCTGTTGGCGCTGCAACTGACCGGCTGCGCTACCGCCCGCACCCTCGACGCCGCCAAGCCTGGCGCGCCGGTGGTGTACGCCGGCACGCGCCTGGATCTTTACGCCCTCAACGATGGCTGCTGCGCCAAGGACCGCTTTGGCACCGAGGCGCCGAGTTACCCCGGGCTCGATCTGCCGGGCAGTGCGTTGCTCGATACCTTGTTGTTGCCGTTGTCGTTGTTTACGGCGATGGGGGTGGGGTTTCAGGCCACTGGCGGTTTGTAGCAAGCACAACAGCTGGGGTTGTTCATTCAGCATGAATGCACGCTGATCCACCGCTATCGCGAGCAAGCTCGCTCCCACAGGGACTGCGTTCCAACTTGGTCAACTGTGGGAGCGAGCTTGCTCGCGATGGCGCCCGTCCAGGCGCAGCAGAATCATTTGCCCAGCTTACGCAATTCATCCGACTCCACCACCCGCACCCCATCCTGCTCTTCCAGCGCCAGACGCCACATGGCGCGGGCCAGTTGGCAGGCTTCGATGCCGTGGTACTTGCCCGGGATCAGCTTCGACAAGGGGCCGGCCAGTTGTTCGGCCAGGCGCGGTTCGACGCGGTCGCCCAGCAGCAGGGAAGGCCGGCAAATGGTCAGTTGCGGCCAGCCCTGGGTCTTGAGTGCCGCCTCCATTTCACCTTTGACCCGGTTATAGAAGATCGATGACTTGGCGTCGGCCCCCAGCGCGCTGATCACCACCAGGTGCCGTGCGCCCAGTTCCCGGGCGCGCTTGGCAAATGCCACGACCAGGTCCAGGTCTATCGCGCGGAAGGCTGCTTCAGTGCCGGCTTTCTTGATGGTTGTGCCGAGGCAGCAGAAGGCGATGTCGACCTGGCCACTGAGTTGTGGCAGCACCTGGGCCGGCTCACCAACCGGGTTTTCCAAGTGTGGATGTTCAGCCAGTGGCCGGCGTGAAGGCGCCAATACGCGAGTGATGGTCGGCTCGTTGAGCAGCCGGTCCAGTAGATGTTCTCCGGTCAGCCCGGTAGCACCGGCGAGCAAAACATGCTGAGGCGTCAAGTACATAGTGTTTCCCCCTTGATACGGTTCAGCTTAGTTGCTCTTTGTGGCCGCGTCGTTCAATGCAGCACTTTGCAACGCTTTACGTGCCTGCTGTTTGCGCAGCAGTTGCCAGTGGGAAAGGACCGTCCTCGGCGCCCACATCTGTGGTTCGGACGCTTCGAAATTGTCGGCCTGTTCCCGTTCCGCCACGGTAGCCTTGGCCCGCTTGAAGGCCTGCTCCAGGTCGTCGGTCTGGTTCAGCGCCTGGGCAAACAGCGCATCGCCGAAATAGGTGAAGTTGGCCTCTTCGGAACAGCCGAAGGACACCCGGTCGGCCCGGGAGGCGGTCATGACCAACGTGCGTTCATCCTTGAGCGCCGGGATGAAACCGCCGGAATAACAGGCCGAGATCACCACGATCTTGTCGCGGTTCTTCAGTGGCGCCAGCACCACGGCCAGCTCATCGGCCGGCAGGTCGGCCAGTTCCATGCGCGGCTGGTCGAGCACCAGCTCATGTTCGCTGGTGCCGTGGCTGGTCAGGTAGATGAAAATCAGGTCTTCCGGGCCGCTGCGTTCGGCCAGGGTGGCAACGGCGCGGCGCAGGCTTTCGCGGGTGGCCATGGGGCGGTCGCCAAGGTGATCGCGGTGGTTGACCAGGCGGATCTGCCCGAACGCGCCGAAACGGCTGGCGAGCATGTTGGCGACATAGTCGGATTCGCGCAGGAACACGCTTTGCTTGCCGTCGCCGCCCAGGGTCAGGCTATACAGCTCCACTGCCGGGGTCGAGGCCGGGATGTTGGCCAGGGCATCCTCCAGCAGGCGGCCCTGGGCCAGCAGGCCGAGTTCGAGCACATCCGGTAGCAGCCTGCCGTCAGCGTCGCGCAGCCGCTGGCCGTTGGCCCAGGTGCCGCTTTGCACGGTGCCGTCGGTCATCACCAGGGTGCCGAGCCCGTGGTAACTGTCGTTTTCGAACTGCCCGGTGTAAAAACTGCCGTCGGGCAGGTTCAGGCGGCCCTGGCCGGTAAAGCGCCAATCATTGAATTGACCGAGATAATGGCTGCCGTCGGCGCCGATCAGTTCGCCCTTGCCGGTCAGCGCGCCATCCTTGAATTGGCCGATCCAGACATCGCCGTCGGCATTTTCGTAGCGACCGCGACCGTTGAGCTGGTTGTTCTTGAAGCCGCCGACATAGACATCGCCATCGGCGCTGTTGAAGGTGCCCTTGCCCTGCAGTTGCCCATCGACAAATTTGCCGGTGAACTGGTTGCCGCTGGCATCGAAGCGCTGGCCTTCACCGTTGGGCTTGCCGTTGGCGAAGGGGCCTTGGTACTGGCTGCCGTCGTCGAGTTCCAGGCGTCCGAGACCGGAATAGCGGTCGGCCTTGAACTCGCCCCGGTAGGTCATGCCGTTTTCCTTGAGCGTCCCTTCACCGTCCCGTCGCCCCAGCTTGAAGCCGCCGGTGTAGCTGCTGGTCGGTGTGGTCAAGCTGCCCTGGCCGTGGAACAGCCCCTGCTGGAACTGGCCGCGATAGACCTCGCCATTGCTGCCATGCCATTCCCCGGTACCGTGCCACTGGCCTTTGTCGAACTGCCCGGCGTACCAGCTGCCATTGGGGTAATCGATGCGCCCCTGACCTTGCAGCAGCCCATCCACCAGGTCGCCGCGATAGCGGCCGCCGTCGGGCAGGCGCGCGTCGGGAGGCAGCGGCGATTCGCCGTTGCCACAGGCGGTGAGCAGCAGGGTCAGGGTCAGTGGGACGAATAAGCGCATAACGGGATCCAGGTCATCAGGCCATGAGTATGCCGCAGCTATACGCGTTAGATACAGAGAAGCGATGCGAAACTGCCTGGGCGGTTTCGCATGTGCGCAGGTTTACACGAAGCAGAGCGACAGCGGCTCGGCGATATAGGCCGGTTTTTCCGAGCCTTCGATTTCCAGCGTGGCGGTGGCCTTGAGCAGCCATTGGCCGGGTTTTTTCTCGGTGACTTCCACCAGGTCGACCTTGAGCCGCACCTTGGAATCGACTTTTACCGGTTGGATGAAGCGCACGCTGTCCAGCCCGTAGTTGACGACCATCTTCACGCCCTCGGGCAGGATCAGGATGTCTTCCATCAGCTTGGGCATCAGCGACAGCGACAGGAAACCGTGGGCAATGGTGCTGCCAAACGGGGTCTGCGCGGCCTTGACCGGATCGACGTGGATGAACTGAAAGTCGCCAGTGGCTTCGGCGAACAGGTTGATGCGCTCCTGATCGATGGTGAGCCATTCGGAACGTCCAAGTTCCTTGCCGACATAATCTTTGAGCGCTGCAACGGGGACGTAGGGCATTGAGACTCTCCTTGGGTTCATCGGTTTTGCTTTTTCTGAAACGGGGATTTGCCTCCCCGGAGAACCACTGTAGATCAACATGGCGCGCAAGGAAGGTCACCGAACATGCTTTTTACGAATGCCGACCCATAGCGCGGGCATGCTTATAATGCCGGCGCATTCTTTGCGATTCCGTTCATTTGACGTGTGCGTTTGATTTCGTGGCGAGGGAGCTTGCTCCCGCTGGGCTGCGCAGCGGCCCCATTTTATGAGCGCTTCGCACTCAAGCGGGAGCAAGCTCCCTCGCCACACAATCACGCCGTGAACCGAATTGGCGCGTTCATTGAGTTTGTTGCAGGGGAGAGAGCGGATGTTGCTACGGGGCCTGACCTGGCTGGTGCTGTTTCAATTGCTGGGCACTGCGATCAATCATTTGTTCTTGCCGGTGTTGCCGGGGCCGATCATTGGCCTGCTGTTGCTGCTGGGCTACCTGGTGATGCGCGGCGAAGTCAGCGAGCCGTTGAACCTGGCCGCCAGCAGCCTGCTGCGTTATCTGCCATTGCTGCTGGTGCCGCCCGCCGTGGGGGTGATGGTCTATGCCCGGGCGATTGCCGCCGATTTCTGGGCCATCGTCGGTGCGTTGACGTTGTCGCTGGTGTTGTCCGTGGCGTTGACGGGGCTGCTGATGCAGCGCCTGGCCCGGCGTCACGTCGCCGCCCCGGAGGACAGCCAATGATGCTCGACTGGCAAGGTGCCTGGGCCTCGGTGATCCATCATCCGCTGTTTGGCATCGGCATCACCCTGGGCGCCTATCAACTGGTGCTGGCGGCGTTCGAAAAGACCCGCTGGGTGTTCCTGCAACCGGTGCTGATGTCGATGGTGCTGTTGATCGGCGTGTTGGTCGGCTGTGGCATCGGCTACGCCGAATACCGCAAGAGCACCGAGATCCTCAGCATCCTGCTGGGCCCGGCCACGGTCGCCCTGGCGGTGCCGTTGTATTTGAACTTGCGACGGATCCGGCAGTTGTTCTGGCCGATTTTTACTACGCTGGTGATAGCTGGGGTGTTCGCCACGGGCTCTGCGGTGGTGTTGGGCTGGGCGTTTGGCGCCGAGCACATGATTCTGATGACCATGGCCCCCAAATCCGTGACCTCGCCGATCGCCATGCTGGTGGCCGAGCAGATCGGCGGCGTGGCGGCGATGGCGGCGGTGTTTGTGTTGATTACCGGTGTGCTCGGGGCGATCCTCGGTCCGAGCATTCTGACCAAGCTGGGTGTCCATAACCCAGAAGCCCGGGGCATGGCCCTGGGGCTGGCGGCCCATGCGGTGGGTACGTCGGTGGCGTTGCAGGAAAGCGAGGAGACAGGCGCCTTTGCGGCGCTGGCGATGAGTCTGATGGGCGTGGCCACGGCGGTGTTGCTGCCGTTGGTGGTGTCGATGACGGTTTAAGGAACTGGTTATGAGCTTGCCGCTTTTCCCGTTGAACACTGTGCTGTTCCCCGGTTGCATCCTCGACTTGCAGATTTTCGAGGCGCGTTACCTCGACATGATCGGGCGCTGCATGAAAAAGGGTGAAGGCTTCGGTGTGGTGTGCATCCTCGATGGTGAGGAAGTCGGCATCGCGCCTGAAGGCTACGCGCGGGTCGGTTGCGAAGCGCGCATCACCGATTTCTCCCAGCAGGACAATGGTCTGCTGGGCATTCGGGTGCAGGGCGGGCGGCGCTTTATCGTCCATGGCAGCAGCGTCCAGGCGGATCAACTGACGGTCGCGGAGGTCGAGTGGCTGGAAGATGAACCGGAGCAACCGCTGCAAGAGGAAGACGCCGATCTGGTGGCGCTGCTCAAGGCTCTGGCCGAGCACCCGATGGTCGAGGCGCTGAACATGGGCGCCGAAGCGACCGGCCAGCAATCGCTGGCCAATCAACTGGCCTACCTGCTGCCGTTCAATGAGCTGGACAAGATCGACCTGCTGCAACTCGATGATCCCCAGCAGCGGCTGGATGCGATCCAGGCGTTGCTCGATGAGTTGCAGGGCGAGTTGTTCGCCTGATCTAGCGCCTGCTCACTGAATAGCGCTGAACCCTTGTGGGAGCGAGCTTGCTCGCGATAGCGTCGGGTCAGCAGGCTTCATCTTGACTGGCCCGTCGCAATCGCGAGCAAGCTCGCTCCCACAGTCGATCGCATTCTTTCTGCAGTAACTCGGCCCCCTGTGGGAGCGAGCTTGCTCGCGATTGCTGCCTCCAGTTTCAATAGGCATACCGCAACATCGCATGCGGCAAGTGCCGCAGCGCGAAGAAGCTGAACGCCGCCACCAGCGTCGGCAGGACCAGCCACCAGACTTTCGGCGGCATGGCCGGCAGTGGGGTCTGGCGCTGGCTCAACCACAGGGCGGCGGCGCAGACGCAGGCGGCAAGCATGGCGCCGGCGATGATGTCGCTCGGCCAGTGCGCTCCCAGGTAGACCCTTGACAGGGCGATGGCCAGCGCCGGCAGGCAGCCCAGCAGCAGCCAGGTCAGGCGCAGGCGGGGCGGTTGGCCGCGGCCGGCCAGGACGGCGAGGGTCAGGAACAGTGCGAACGAGCCAGAGGCATGGCCGCTGGGCATGCTGTAGCTGGTCAGCGGATCGGTAAGGATTTCCGGGCGTACCCGGGCAAAGAAGTGCTTGCTGCCGGTGTTGGCCAGGGCGGTGATCAGCATCGTGCCCCCGGCAAAAATTGCCTGCCGCCATTGGCGCGCCAGCAACAGCAGGGCGGTCAGCAGGGCGCTGAAGATCAGCATGAAGCGGAATTCGCCGATCAGCGTGAAGGTCACGGCGATTTCGTCCAGCATCGGGCTGCGATGCTCCTGGACCAGTGTCATCAGCCCTTGGTCGAAGGCCGTGAGGTAGCGAAAGCCGATGAACAAGCCGATCAGGATCACCAGGCCCAGGCCTGCAATCAGCGCCGTGGCATGCCGGTGGCGACGCAGGCTGCTGTTGACGCTCAGCCCGATCATCACTGCGATGCTACCGACGACCACCCCGGCCTGCGGCCAGAAACCTTCGGGCAACGGCAGGCGAAACGCCGCCCCGGTGGCCCAGCCCGGCAGCAGGTAGGCCACGGTCCAGCCTGTCGCGGCCAGCACGCTGACGGCGGCGAAACGCGGGAATGGCATGTCGCACATCCCGGCCACCATCGGCAACATGGGCCGTAGCGGGCCGATAAAACGGCCCACCAGCAGGCTGGCGATGCCGTAGCGCTGGAAATAGTTTTCCGCAGCGCTCATCCATTCCGGGTGTTGCCGCAGCCCCGGCAGGCGCCGGATGTTCTGGTGGAAATGCCGGCCGAGGAAGTACGACACCAGGTCCCCCAGCAAGCCGCCGAGCAGGCCCAGCAGCAATGTCTCGCCCAAGGACAGCGCGCCGCTGCCGGCCAGCACGGCGATGGCAAACAACAGCACCGTACCCGGCACGATCAGGCCGGCGATGGCCAGGCACTCCACGCAGGCGACGATGAACACCGCCACCGCCAGCCATTGCGGGTTGACGGTCAACCAGCCGGTGATGCTATCGAGCCATGGGCCCATAAGAACAACTCCATTGAATAGTAAGCGGCATGCATTTTTTACTGTGGGGAGAGCTTGTGGGAGCAAAGCTTGCTCGCGACGAACGATGACGCGACCTTATTGTTGATCCGTGTCGCCTGCATCGCGGGCAAGCCTTGCTCCCACAAGCCCGCTCCCACAGGGAGATGCGGTATTTCATCAGGGCAACAAAAAATAATCGCGCCCTTCAACCTGTCCGCGTCGCAACGGGTTGCGGGTGCACCACGGCGCATAGGCCGCGTCGACGAAGCGGTAGGGCAGATGTTCGTCCCGTCCCTGGGGAATGCCCAGGCGGGTGGTCTGGATTGCATTGACCGTCGGCACGCCGACATCTTCCACCAGCAGGCGCTCGGGGTCGAAACGTTTGGCGTCCCAGTCCGGCACTTTCAGCTCCAGGGCTTTGCACAACAAGGTCTGGCCGGCACAGAGTTTTTGCGGTATGCGCGGCCGTCCTTGGGCGTCGGGGTTGTTGAGCAGCATCTGCGCCAGGCTCGCCGGCCCGGAAAGGGCGTCGACCCACGGGTACGCCGATTTGATCAGCACTGCATTGCCGGGACCTTGGGCGCTGAAGTTCAACGAATCGCCGCCCCGGGCGTAGTACATATAGATGTGGCCGCCATCCAGAAACAAAGCCTTACGTTTTTCTGTGTAACCCAACGAGGCGTGGCTGCCCTTTTCGGCAAAGTAGTACGCCTCGGTCTCAATGATCCGCGCGCTAAGCCACAAGTCACCCACCTTGTGACGAATGACTTTGCCCAGCAGGTCCTTGGCAAGCACCTGGGCGTCGCGTTCGAAAAAGGCGTGGGGCAGGGCGTTGGGCAATGGCAAATCGGTCATGGTGTTAAACGAAGTGAGGCCAAAGGAAGCGCGATGATAGCAATGGAAAGCTTAATCACCGCTGAACAGTCGCTTCAACCGGCTGTTTACGCCGGTTTTGCTCCTCCGCCGGTCACTGCTGTGAGTCCATGCTGTTAGTCGCGGGTTACGACAGCTATAATCTGCCGCTTTCCTCATCGCCAAGACCACACAGACCATGACTGAGTCCGTTCTTGACTACATGACCCGCCTGGGTCGCGCCGCTCGCCAAGCGTCGCGCATCATCGGCCGGGCCAGCACCGCGCAGAAAAACCGCGCCCTGCAGGCCGCCGCCAATGCGCTGGATGCTGCGCGTGCCGAGTTGTCCGCCGCCAACGAGCTGGACCTGGCCGCTGGTCGGGCCAATGGCCTAGAACCGGCCATGCTCGAGCGCCTGGCGCTGACCCCGGCCCGCATCGACGGCATGATCGTCGGTCTGCGCCAGGTCGCGGCGCTGCCGGACCCGGTCGGCGCGATCCGCGACATGAGCTACCGGCCGTCGGGCATCCAGGTGGGCAAGATGCGCGTGCCCCTGGGCGTGGTCGGGATCATCTACGAGTCGCGGCCGAACGTGACCATCGACGCCGCGAGCCTGTGCCTGAAGTCGGGCAACGCGACCATCCTGCGTGGCGGCTCCGAGGCGATTCATTCCAACCGTGCCATTGCTGCCTGCATCCAGCGCGGCCTGGCCGAGGCCGATCTGCCGGCGGCCGTGGTGCAAGTGGTGGAAACCACCGACCGTGCCGCCGTCGGCGCACTGATCACCATGCCCGAGTTTGTCGATGTCATCGTGCCCCGTGGCGGCAAGGGCCTGATCGAACGGGTCAGCCGTGACGCCCGCGTGCCGGTGATCAAGCACCTGGACGGCATCTGCCACGTCTACGTCAGCGCTCACGCCGACTTGCCGAAGGCCCAACGCATCGCCTTCAACGCCAAGACCTACCGCTACGGTATCTGCGGCGCGATGGAAACGCTGCTGGTGGACCAGACCGTTGCCCAGGACTTCCTGCCGTCGATGGCTGCCCAGTTCCGCGAAAAAGGCGTCGAACTGCGCGGTTGCGAGCGCACCCGGGCGATCATCGAGGCCGTTGCGGCCACGCAAGAAGACTGGGACACCGAATACTTGGCGCCGATCCTGTCGATCCGTGTGGTCGACGGGGTGGAGGAGGCCATCGAGCACATCAACCGCCACGGCTCACACCACACCGATTCCATTGTCAGTGAAAACCTGGCTGAAACCCGGCGCTTCGTGGCTGAAGTGGATTCGGCGTCGGTGATGATCAACACCCCGACCTGCTTCGCCGACGGCTTCGAATACGGATTAGGTGCCGAGATCGGCATTTCTACTGATAAGCTGCACGCCCGCGGCCCGGTGGGCCTTGAAGGCCTGACCTGCGAGAAGTACATCGTGGTCGGTGACGGCCAGTTGCGCGGACAGGAGCCGGTCTGACTTGGGCGACCTCGACCCGTCAGCCGCAGTGACGACAACCCCGCCCCGGCGCATCGGTATCCTGGGCGGCACGTTCGACCCGGTGCACATCGGCCATTTGCGCGGTGCGCTGGAAGTCGCCGACGCCCTGGCCCTCGATGAGCTACGCCTGACGCCCAACGCCCGGCCGCCTCACCGGGATACGCCGCAGGTGTCGGCGCAGGACCGCCTGGCGATGGTCGAGTGCGCGGTGGCCGGTGTGGCACCGTTGGTGGTGGACGCCCGCGAATTGCAGCGGGACAAACCGTCCTACACCATTGATACCCTGGAGCTGATGCGCGCCGAACTGGCCGTTGATGCCCAGGTTTTTCTGCTTCTGGGCTGGGACGCATTTTGCGGCCTGCCCACTTGGCATCGCTGGGAAGAGTTGCTCCAGCATTGCCACATCCTGGTGCTGCAACGCCCGGATGCCGACAGCGAGCCGCCGGATGCCTTGCGCAACCTGCTGGCGGCCCGCTCGGTGAGCGACCCGCTGGCCTTGAAAGGGCCGAGCGGACAGATTGCATTCGTCTGGCAGACGCCGCTCGCGGTATCCGCCACCCAGATCCGTCAACTGCTGGCCAGCGGTAAGTCGGTACGTTTCCTGGTGCCCGACGCGGTCCTGGCCTACATCGATGCGCACGGGCTGTACCGTGCGTCGAACTGAAAGAGGCGCGCTTCAAGGCACGTGAATGCGTGTAGCGAAGCGCCCGAACATACGAGCAAAACGAGTTTTATATGACTGACAAAGACGTAAACAAAGTAAAGCGCAAAGGCACGTTCAAAAGCGCCCCGCTGCCGGTAGAGGCCCACACCGGCGTCGTACTGGCTGGTGAAGAGCTGGTCAAGGTGGCCGTTGCCGCCCTGGAAGACGTCAAGGCCCAGGACATCCAGGTGATCGACGTTCGTGAAAAGCAGAGCATCACGGACTACATGATCATCGCCACCGGTACCTCCAACCGCCAGATCGGCGCGATGCTGGACAAGGTCCGCGAAGCGGTCAAGGCCCAGGGCGTCAAGCCGCTGGGTGAAGAAGGCAAGGGCGACAGCGACTGGGTCCTGCTGGACATGGACGATGTCATCGTGCACATGATGACTGCTTCGGCGCGCCAGTTCTACGACCTGGAGCGCCTGTGGGCCGGTGCCGAGCAGAGCCGTTCGGCCAGCGCCGCGCACCACAGCCCGGAAAACCCCCATGAGCACTTCACCAAGCTCAACAAAGACCAGCAATAAGGGACCGCTGTGCGACTGCGCCTGATCGCCGTCGGTTCTCGCATGCCCAAGTGGGTGGAAGAAGGCTGGCATGAATATGCCAAGCGTCTTCCGTCCGAGCTGGCGCTGGAACTGGTGGAAATTCCGCTCAACACCCGTGGCAAGAACGCCGACGTGGCGCGCTTCATCCGCCAGGAAGGCGAAGCCATGTTGGCCAAGGTCGGGCCGAACGAGCGCATTGTCACCCTCGAAGTCCATGGCAAGCCCTGGAGCACCGAGCAGTTGGCGGTGGAGCTCGATCGCTGGCGGCTGGATTCGCGCACGGTCAATTTCATGGTCGGTGGCCCGGAAGGGCTGGCGCCGGAAGTCTGTGCCCGGGCCGATCAGCGCTGGTCATTGTCGCCGTTGACGTTGCCACACCCGCTGGTGCGGATCCTGATCGGCGAACAGCTGTATCGTGCCTGGACAGTCCTGTCCGGGCACCCTTACCACAAGTAAGCCTGCCCCATGCCCCAGCCGATCCGCATCAAGGACCACGAAAAAGACGCCCGTCTGGTGCGGGGCCGCGTCGTGTTCGGCGCCATTACCGTGGTGACGCTGATCGGGGTGCTGATCGCGCGGCTGTATTTCCTCCAGGTGATCCAGTACGAGTATCACTCGACCCTGTCGGAAAACAACCGGGTGCATGTGCAGCCGATTCCGCCGACCCGCGGGCTGATCTTCGACCGCAACGGCGTGGTGGTGGCCGATAACCGGCCCAGCTTCAGCCTGAGCATGACCCGCGAGCGCTCCGGCGACTGGCAGCAGGTGCTCGACGTAATCGTCGAAGTGCTGCAACTCACGCCCGAGGACCGGGCGATCTTCGAGAAACGCATGCGCCAGGGCCGGCGACCGTTCGAGCCGGTGCCGATCCTGTTCGAGTTGACCGAAGAGCAGATCGCCCTGATCGCCGTGAACCAGTTCCGCCTGCCTGGCGTCGAGGTGGTGGCGCAATTGGTGCGGCATTATCCCCAGGGGCCGCACTTCGCCCACTCGGTCGGCTACATGGGGCGGATCAACGAGAAAGAGCTCAAGACCCTCGATCCGGTCAATTACAGCGGCACCCACCATATAGGCAAGACCGGCATCGAGCGTTTCTACGAGCCCGAGCTGCATGGCCAGGTGGGTTACGAGGAAGTCGAGACCAACGCCCGCGGCCGCGTATTGCGGGTGCTCAAGCGTACCGATCCGATTCCCGGCAAGGACATCGTCCTGAGCCTGGACATCAAGCTGCAAGAGGCCGCCGAAGCGGCGCTGGGCGGCCGGCGTGGGGCCGTGGTGGCGCTGGACCCGAACACCGGCGAGGTCCTGGCGATGGTCAGCCAGCCGAGTTTCGACCCGAACCTGTTCGTCACCGGGATCAGCTTCAAGGCCTACGCCGAGTTGCGCGATTCCATCGACCGACCGCTGTTCAACCGTGTGCTGCGCGGCCTCTATCCGCCGGGCTCGACCATCAAGCCGGCCGTGGCGATTGCCGGGCTGGACTCCGGCGTGGTGACCGCGTCGAGCCGGGTCTTTGACCCCGGCTATTACATGCTGCCCAACTACGACCACAAGTACCGCAACTGGAACCGCACCGGCGACGGTTATGTGGACCTGGAAACGGCCATCATGCGTTCCAACGACACCTACTTCTATGACCTGGCCCACAAGCTGGGGATCGATCGGTTGTCGTCCTACATGAACAAGTTTGGCCTGGGTCAGAAAGTCTCCCTGGACATGTTCGAAGAGTCGCCCGGTCTGATGCCATCCCGGGAATGGAAGCGCGTGACCCGGCGCCAGGCCTGGTTCCCTGGCGAAACCCTGATCCTGGGGATCGGCCAGGGCTACATGCAGGCCACGCCCTTGCAACTGGCCCAGGCCACAGCGCTGGTGGCGAGCAAGGGCAAGTGGTATCGCCCGCACCTGGCCAGGACCATCGAAGGCCAGAAACCCCTGGACCCGGACCCGATGCCGGACATCATCCTGCGCAATCCGTCGGACTGGCAGAAGGTCAACAACGGCATGCAGCAGGTGATGCACGGCGCCCGGGGCACCGCCCGCAAGGCGGCCATCGGCGCGCAGTACCGGATTGCCGGCAAGAGTGGTACGGCCCAGGTCGTCGCCATCAAGCAGGGCGAGAAGTACGACCGCTCCAAGGTCCAGGAACGCCACCGCGACCACGCCTTGTTCGTTGGCTTCGCGCCGGCCGACAACCCGAAGATCGTCGTGGCGGTGATGGTCGAGAACGGTGAGTCGGGTTCCGGCGTCGCCGCGCCGGTGGTGCGCCAGATCATGGACGCCTGGCTGCTGGATGAGCACGGCCAGCTCAAGCCTGAATACGCAAGCCCGATCACTGCGGAGGCTACGGCCCGTGAAGAATAATTTCGACCGGATCCTCTCCAGCGAGGATGTGATGCGCCGTCGTGCCACCTTGTTGCAGCGCATGCACATCGATGGCCCGTTGCTCATCCTGCTGCTGACCCTCGCCGCAGGTAGCCTGTTCGTGCTGTATTCGGCCAGTGGCAAAAACTGGGACCTGCTGGGTAAGCAGGCCACCTCGTTTGGCATCGGCCTGGTGTCGATGATCGTCATTGCCCAGCTCGAGCCGCGCTTCATGGCCCGCTGGGTGCCGCTGGCCTATGTGGTGGGCGTGAGCCTGCTGGTGGTGGTGGACGTGATGGGTCACAACGCCATGGGCGCCACCCGCTGGATCAACATCCCCGGGGTGATCCGCTTCCAGCCTTCGGAATTCCTCAAGATCATCATGCCGGCGACCATCGCCTGGTACTTGTCCAAGCGCACCCTGCCGCCGCAGCTCAAGCACGTGTGCATCAGCCTGTTGCTGATCGGCATCCCGTTCATCCTGATCGTGCGCCAGCCGGACCTTGGCACTTCGCTGCTGATCCTGGCCGGCGGCGCCTTCGTGCTATTCATGGGCGGGTTGCGCTGGCGCTGGATCCTCAGCGTCATCGCCATCGCCGTGCCGGTGTCGGTGGCCATGTGGTACTTCGTGATGCACGATTACCAGAAGCAACGCATCTTGACCTTCCTCGACCCGGAGAGCGATCCGCTGGGCACCGGCTGGAACATCATCCAGTCCAAGGCCGCCATCGGCTCCGGCGGGGTGTTCGGCAAGGGCTGGCTGATGGGCACCCAGTCGCACCTGGACTTTTTGCCGGAAAGCCACACCGACTTCATCATCGCCGTGATGGGCGAGGAGTTCGGCCTGGTGGGCATCTGCGTGCTGCTGCTGATCTATTTGCTGTTGATCGGCCGGGGGCTGGTGATCACCGCCCAGGCCCAGACGCTGTTCGGCAAGTTGCTGGCGGGCAGCCTGACCATGACGTTTTTTGTTTACGTTTTCGTCAACATCGGTATGGTCAGTGGCCTGTTACCGGTCGTGGGGGTGCCGTTGCCATTCATTAGCTACGGAGGAACTTCGCTGGTGACACTACTGTCAGCGTTTGGGGTTTTGATGTCGATTCATACGCATCGCAAGTGGATCGCGCAGGTTTGAATAAGGTGAAGAGTTCAATGCAAGCAATGCGCGGCTGGTCGACGCGATATGCGCCGTGGGTCGGCCTGGTCGGCTTCCTGGGCGGCGCGTCCCATGCCCAGGCCGGCGAATACGAAGGTTCGCCGCAGGTGGCCGAATTCGTTGGCGAGATGACCCGCGACTACGGTTTTGCCGGTGAGCAGCTGATGGGGGTGTTTCGCGAGGCCGAGCGCAAGCAGTCGATCCTTGACGCCATCTCCCGGCCCGCCGAGCGGGTCAAGCAGTGGAGCGAGTACCGGCCGATGTTCATCACCGAGGCGCGTATCGCCCGGGGCGTGGACTTCTGGCGCCAGCACGAGGCGGCCCTGGCCCGTGCCGAGCAGGAATACGGCGTACCGGCCCAGTTCATCGTGGCGATCATTGGCGTCGAGACTTTCTTTGGCCGTAACACCGGGAATTTCCGGGTGATCGACGCACTGTCGACCCTGGGCTTCGATTACCCGCCGCGCGCCGAATTCTTCCGCAAGGAGCTGCGCGAGTTCCTGCTGCTGGCTCGCGAAGAGCAGGTCGACCCGCTGACCCTCAAGGGTTCCTATGCCGGGGCCATGGGCCTGCCGCAATTCATGCCGAGCAGTTTTCGCGCTTACGCGGTGGACTTCGACGACGACGGCCACATCAATATCTGGACCAACCCGACCGATGCCATCGGCAGTGTTGCCAGCTATTTCAAGCGCCACGGCTGGGAAGCCGGCCAGCCGGTGGTCAGCCGTGCCGATGTGCGGGGCGAGCAGGTGGACGAGGGGCTGACCGAGGGCATCGAGCCGACGAAAACCGTCGGGGAGTTGCGGGCGCTGGGCTGGTCGAGTCATGATGCGCTGCGTGACGACATGCCGGTCACTGCGATACGCCTGGAAGGCGAACAAGGCCCCGAATACTGGATGGGCCTGAAGAATTTCTACGCGATTACGCGTTATAACCGCAGCGTGATGTACGCCATGGCCGTATATCAACTGTCTGAAGAGCTGGTCAAAGCACGGGGCGTCAAATAATGCGGGCATTGCCTACCTATCAACCCCTGAAAGCCAAGCCCCTCAAGCTCGTGGCGTTGGCCGCGCTGTCGCTGTTGGTCGTCAGTTGTTCGACCAGCCGCGCGCCGGCCCAGAAAAACTCCACCGCCGTGCGCGCGACGCCCGGCCTGGACATCAACCGGGCCCACAAGGACGGCGCGCCGTGGTGGGACGTGGATGTCTCGCGCATTCCCGACGCCACGCCAACCCTGCACACCGGCCCCTACAAGGCCAACCCCTACACGGTGCTGGGCAAGACCTATTTTCCGATGGCCGACTCCAAGCGCTACGTGGCCTCGGGCACGGCGTCCTGGTACGGCACCAAGTTCCACGGCCAGAACACCGCCAACGGCGAAGTGTATGACCTGTACGGCATGAGCGCGGCCCACA
Source organism: Pseudomonas sp. St316 (assembly GCF_018325905.1). Taxonomy (NCBI): domain Bacteria; kingdom Pseudomonadati; phylum Pseudomonadota; class Gammaproteobacteria; order Pseudomonadales; family Pseudomonadaceae; genus Pseudomonas; species Pseudomonas sp. St316. Next base: position 825,491 of record NZ_AP021901.1, read on the forward strand.
AGACCTTGCCGCTGCCCAGCTACGTGCGGGTGACCAACCTGGACAACAACAAGAGCGTGATCCTGCGGGTCAATGACCGTGGGCCGTTCTATTCCGACCGCATCATCGACTTGTCGTATGCGGCGGCGAAAAAACTCGGTTACGCTGAAATCGGCACCGCCCGGGTCAAGGTCGAAGGCATTGACCCGCAGGAATGGTGGGCCCAACGCGGCCGTCCGGCGCCTTTGATGCTCAACGAGCCGAAAGTGGCGCAAAATGCCGCGCCGACCGTGACGGCGTCCACCGGTACGGTCGAGCAGTGGACCCCACCGCCGCAGCAACACGCCGCGGCCGTGCTGCCGGTGCAGATCGATGCAAAAAAAAACGCTTCTGCAACAGCGTCTGGCCAGTTTCTGCAAGTGGGCGCGTTCGCCAACCCGGACGCTGCCGAGCTGTTGAGATCGAAGCTCAGCTCGATGGTGAGCGCCCCGGTGTTCATCAGCTCGATCGTGCGCAACCAGCAGACACTGCATCGGGTGCGCCTGGGGCCGATCGGTTCTCCGGGTGAAGTCCAGCAAGTGCAGAACAGCGTGCGCCTGGCCAATCTCGGTTCGCCGAGCCTGGTCACCGCCGAGTAATTGATTGAGGCCCGCTTGCGGTTGGAGCGGGTCAGGTTGTTGGCTCCATGAATAACAAAAGCCCGGCAAGGGTTGTGAGTGAGCAACTTAAATACGCGGCGACCCGTTAGAAGGTCGCCTGTTCTAGTTTTGCCTTCGGGCAGTCCCATTAGCGATTTCGAGAGACGGATGAACATCACCACCTTTGCCAAACGCCTTTGCCTGCTAGTCCCGCTGCTTCTCTCCCCAGCCGCGTTCGCGGTCGAGATGATGCCTGCGCCTCCTCAATTGGCCGCCAAATCCTTTGTGCTCATGGATGCCAGCAGCGGCGAGGTCCTGGTAGAGAACAACGGTGACCAGCGCCTGCCGCCGGCCAGCCTGACCAAGCTGATGACCGCCTACATCGCCACCCTGGAAATCCGTCGTGGCCAGATCGGTGAAAACGATCCGGTGACCGTCAGCGAAAACGCCTGGCGTACCGGCGGTTCGCGGATGTTCATCAAGGTCGGTTCGCAAGTGACCGTCAGCGACCTGCTGCATGGCATCATCATCCAGTCCGGCAACGACGCCAGCGTCGCCCTGTCCGAGCACATCGCCGGCAGCGAAGATGCGTTCGCCGACATGATGAACAAAACCGTGGCCGACCTGGGCATGACCAACAGCCACTTCATGAACCCCACCGGCCTGCCGAACCCTGAGCACTATTCGTCGGCTCACGACATGGCGCTGTTGGCACGGGCGATCATTCACGAAGACCCGGCGCACTACGCCATCTACTCCCAGAAGGAATTCTTCTGGAACGGTATCAAGCAGCCTAACCGCAACCTGCTGCTGTGGCGCGACAAGACCGTCGATGGCCTGAAGACCGGCCACACCGACGAAGCCGGCTACTGCATGGTGTCCTCGGCCGTGCGTGACGGCATGCGCCTGATCGCCGTCGTCTTCGGCACCAGCAGCGAAGTGGCCCGTGCCGCCGAGACCCAGAAGCTGCTGACCTACGGTTTCCGTTTCTTCGAAACCCAGACCTTCTACCAGAAGGGCACCGAACTGGCCCAGGCCCAGGTCTGGAAAGGCAGCACCAATCAGGTGAAGGCCGGCCTGGCCCAGGACCTGACCATGACCTTGCCTAAAGGCCAGCTCAAGAAGCTCGCTGCCAGCATGACCATGAACCCGCAACTGACCGCTCCCATCGCCAAGGGCGACGTGATCGGTAAAGTCGAAGTCAAACTGGACGACAAAGTGGTGCACAGCGCTGACCTGATCGCTCTGGACGCGGTCGAGGAAGGTGGTATCTTCCGCCGCATGTGGGATAGCATCCGTCTATTCTTCTACGGCTTGTTCAACTGATTGAAGTGTTGACCTGCATGGCCTCGTTCCCATCCGGAGCGGGGCCATGTGCGTTACCACGGCTTACGAGGCCGTTACCCCATGACAGACTCTGAAGTAAAAGCGCCAAAGATCGAATTCCCCTGCGCGGATTATCCGATCAAGGTCATCGGCGACACCGGCGTGGGTTTCAAGGACCGGATCATTGCGATCCTTGAAAAACACGCCACCGTTGACCACAAGACCCTGGCCGAGCGCCAGAGTACCAACGGCAAGTACACGACGATCCAGTTGCACATCATTGCCACCGGCCAGGAACAGCTCTACGACATCAACAGCGAGCTGCGAGCGACCGGTTTCGTGCACATGGTGTTGTGATGCCGGGCACGCTGGGCTTTCGCGAGCTGGGCACGATGGCTTACGAGCCGGTCTGGCATGCCATGCAACGCTTCACGAACGAACGCGGCACCACCGCCGACGATGAAGTCTGGCTGGTGGAACACCCACCGGTGTTCACCCAGGGCCAGGCCGGCAAGGCCGAGCACCTGTTGCTGCCGGGGGATATCCCGGTGGTGAAGGTCGACCGGGGCGGGCAGGTGACCTACCATGGCCCTGGCCAGCTGGTCGCCTACCTGTTGCTGGATGTGCGCAAGCTGGGGTTTGGCGTGCGCGAGCTGGTCACCCGCATGGAGACATGCCTGATCGAGCTGCTGGCCAGCTATGGTGTGACGGCGGCGGCCAAGCCGGATGCGCCGGGTGTCTATGTCGACGGGGCGAAGATCGCCTCCTTGGGATTGCGAATCCGCCACGGCTGTTCGTTTCATGGCCTGGCGCTGAACGTGGACATGGACCTTGCGCCATTTCGACGGATTAATCCCTGTGGCTACGCGGGACTGGCGATGACCCAGTTGAGCGAGCATGCAGGATCGATTGAATTTGCCGAGGTAAGTGCCCGGCTGCGCGCGCAGCTCGTCAAACACCTCGACTATGCTGAGCAGACGACCCTCACGGGCGGAATCGACTGATATGACTACTGATGCAGTGCAAACCATGATCCCGACGCAGGACGTCACCGAGCGTCCGGCCCCACGTGCCAAGGTAGAGGCCGGCGTCAAGCTGCGCGGCGCCGAGAAGGTTGCACGCATCCCGGTCAAGATCATCCCGACCACCGAGTTGCCGAAGAAGCCTGACTGGATTCGCGTGCGCATCCCGGTGTCCCCGGAAGTCGACCGGATCAAGGCCCTGCTGCGCAAGCACAAGCTGCACAGCGTCTGCGAAGAAGCCTCCTGCCCGAACCTGGGCGAGTGCTTCTCCGGCGGCACTGCCACGTTCATGATCATGGGCGACATCTGCACCCGTCGCTGCCCATTCTGTGACGTCGGCCACGGTCGTCCGAAGCCGCTGGACACTAATGAACCGCAAAGCCTGGCCATCGCCATCGCCGACCTGAAACTCAAGTACGTGGTCATCACCTCGGTGGACCGCGACGACTTGCGTGACGGCGGTGCCCAGCACTTTGCCGACTGCATCCGCGAGATCCGCAAGCTGTCGCCGAACGTCCAGTTGGAAACCCTGGTGCCCGATTACCGTGGCCGCATGGACATCGCCCTGGAAATCACCGCCGCCGAGCCACCGGATGTGTTCAACCACAACCTGGAAACCGTGCCGCGCCTGTACAAGGCCGCGCGCCCGGGCTCGGACTACCAGTGGTCGCTGACCTTGCTGCAACGCTTCAAGCAGATGATGCCGCACATTCCGACCAAGTCTGGCTTGATGCTGGGCCTGGGTGAGACTGATGAGGAAGTCATCGAGGTCATGAAGCGCATGCGTGAGCATGACATCGATATGCTGACCTTGGGGCAGTACCTGCAGCCTTCGCGTAGTCACTTGCCGGTGCAGCGTTTTGTGCATCCGGATACCTTTGCCTGGTTTGCCGAGGAAGGGTACAAGATGGGCTTCAAGAACGTGGCTTCGGGGCCGTTGGTGCGGTCTTCGTATCATGCGGATGAGCAGGCTAAGTTGGTCAAGGCTGAGCTTTTGGGGGCCTGATTCGGTATTTTTGGGGCGGGTAGGTGGCGTACATATCCGTTGCTGCGGTAACGGCCACTTAGGGTTCCGCTCTTACAGCGGGTCACTTTTGGCAAACGCCCCAAAAGTAACCAAAAGGTCTTTGCCCCACCACTCGGTGCCTCGCCTAGGCTCGGCATGCCTTCACTCCGGCATTGGTTCGTGGGCCGCCGCGAAGGGCCATCCATGGCCCAGCGCGGCTAACCCGGCATCCATGCCGGGTTGCCCACGAACCAATGCCTGCGTTCAGCCATCGTGGTTAACGGGGCGCCTGAGATCAACGTCCTCTACGAGGCGGCCTTATAGCCGACCTGGCTCTTGGTGAGATCGCATTTCTCCTGTGGGAGCGAGCTTGCTCGCGATGGCGGTGGTTCGGATACATGGATGTTGAGCCTACTGGCCTCATCGCGAGCAAGCTCGCTCCCACAGGTTTTGCGGTGTATGTGGGTTTTGTGTCTGTGAAGATTCAGTGTGGGGGCGGTGTATATGGATTTTGTGTCTGTGAAGATTCAGTGTGGGGGCGGTGTATATGGATTTTTTGTCTGCTGAAGCTCCAATGTGGGAGCGAGCTTGCTCGCGATAGCGGTAGTGCAGCCACATAGATACTGGACATGCCCCCGCTCTTGCTTTGCTTTGCTTTGGATCTTGATCTGGACGCCCCGTTAAACCACGCTGGCCGAACGCAGGCATTGCGCAGTGGGCATCCCGGCATGGATGCCGGGATAGCCGCGCTGGGCCATGGATGGCCCTTCGCGGCGGGCCCACGGAGCAATGCCTGCGTTCGGGCATGCCGAGCCTGAGCGAGGCACCGAGTGGTGGGGCAAAGCGTTTTTGGTTACTTTTGGCGCTCTTCCAAAAGTGACCCGCTGTAAGAGCGGAACCATAAGCAGCCGTTACACAAAAAACGGATATACACACCAAGCAAGCGACAGCCCGGGAAACCCATGGCCCTAACCCCCCATCACTCCGTCCCAGCACTCCCCCCGAAGGCCTGATCGGAGTGATCGCCCCCGCCGGCCCCGCCCCGCTGGACACGGAAAAAGCCATCCAATGGATGCGCGCAAGGGGCCATGAACTGCGAATATTCCCAGGCGTCTACGAAAAGGACGGTTACCTGGCCGGCAACGACGAAGTAAGGCTCAACGACCTGCACGCCGCTTTCGCCGACCCAGAAGTAAGCGCGATCATCTGCCTGCGCGGTGGCTACGGCACACCGCGCCTGCTGGACCGCATCGATTTCGAACTCCTGCGCCGCAACCCCAAGCCATTCGTCGGCTACAGCGACATCACCGCCCTGCACCTGGCCATCAGCCGTTACGCAGGCTTCGTGACCTTCCACGGGCCGCTGCTCAACGCCGACCTGCTAGGCGACAAGGAACCCCCAACCGTCACCTCGTTCTTCAGCCTGCTGCGTGGACAGTCGAAGGCCGGCAGCGCGTTGGACCATCCCGCCGCCTACCCACTGACCACCGTCGAGCCGGGCATCGCCCACGGGCGTCTGCTGGGCGGCAACCTGTCGATCATTGCCGCGACCATGGGCACGCCTTATCAGATCGACGCCGACGGGGTAATCCTGTTCATCGAAGACGTCAACGAACCGCTGTACCGCATTGACCGGCTGTTGACCCAGTTGAGGCTGGCCGGCACGTTGGCAAAGTTGCGCGGTGTACTGGTGGGCGATGTGGCCGGGGTCGACGTCGAGGCGTTGAACCGCTTGCTCAAGCAGACCTTCGAACCGTTGCGCATCCCGGTGCTGTCTGGCTGGCGCAGCGGGCACTGCGATCCGAACCTGACCTTGCCCATGGGGGCGCTGGTGACGCTGGATGCGGGGGAGAAGCGGTTGGTGTTGGAGCAGGATGTGGTGATCAGTCGCTAGATTTTTGTTGCCTGATAGTCAGTCATCGCGAGCAGGCTCGCTCCCACAGGGTGATCGCATTCCTTCAGGTAAACACGGTCTAGTGTGGGAGCGAGCTTGCTCGCGATGGCGTCAGCGGCCATACGGCAATTCAGCGACTACGCAACGCCTCCAGCAACTGTTGCGTCGGATACCCATCCGCCGGCCAGCCGAACGACTGCTGGGCGCTGCGGATGGCCTTGCGAGTGTTGGCGCCGATGATACCGTCAGGGTTGCCCGCGTCGTAGTTGTGCTTGCCCAACAGGGTTTGCAGCTCGATGCGTTCGCTGCGGCTCAGGGGCAGGTCCTCCTTGGGCCATTGGCCGTAGACCAGCCCGCCGTCGGTAAAGCGCTTTGACAACAACCCAACCGCCAAGGCATAGGACGACGAGTTGTTGTACTTGAGGATGGCGCGGAAGTTATCGAAGATCAGGAACGCTGGGCCGCGATGGCCGGCCGGCAGCAGCAGGGACGCCGAGAGCTGTTTGTCATCCGGGGTTATTGGCAGGCCGCCATATTCTGAAACACCCAGTCGCTCCCATTCAGCAACAGGCTTGCGGATCGTGCCATCGGCCAGAGTGTAGTCGAAGCCCTCAGGGAGATCGACTTCGAACCCCCATGGCTGGCCACGTTGCCAGCCGGAGCTTTGCAGGTAGTGGGCGGTCGAGGCCAGGGCGTCGGTGGAGCTGCCCCAGATGTCGCGGCGACCGTCGCCGTCGAAATCCACCGCATGGGTGTTGTACGTGGTGGGAATGAACTGGGTCTGGCCCATGGCGCCGGCCCAGGAGCCGAGCATTTTTTCCGGCGTGATGTCGCCCTGTTGCAGGATTTGCAGCGCGGCGATCAGTTGCGCATGGGCAAAACCCGGGCGCCGTCCTTCGTAGGCCAGCGTCGCCAGGGAGTTGATCACCGACTTGCTGCCTTGGAACTGGCCGAAGTTGCTCTCCATGCCCCACACCGCCACCAGCGCCTCGCGATCGACGCCATAGCGCTGTTCGATGCTTTGCAGGACCTGGGCGTTCTGTTGGATCAGGCTCTTGCCTTTGTTGACCCGCAGTGGCGACAGCGCGCCATCGAGGTATTCCCACACGGGGCGAGTGAATTCCGGCTGGCTGCGATCGGCCTTGATCACGCTCATGTCCGGGCTGACGCCGACAAACGCACGGTCGAACAGGTCGCCACGGATCCCCGCAGCCAGTGCCTCCTTGCGAAACCCGGCCTGCCATTCAGCGAAGGTCTGGGTGGGCGCTATGGCCAGGTCTTCACCGGTCGGCACCAGCGGCGGCACGATGGCTGGAGCGGTCACGGCGGGGGCTGTCTGGAGCGGTTGGGCGTCGGCGGCAGTAGGTTTTTCGGCGCAGGCGACAAGCAGGGCAACGCTTGCGGCAACAATCATTTGGCGCAGTGGCCAACGATGGGAAAGACAGAAGGGCATGCACGGGTCCAGAAATACAAATCAGGTGCTGACCTTAACATGCGAAAGGGGCGTAGGGCTTGTCCTGGTGTTTCAAGCGGCCAGAAAGCAAGAAGCCTCCCAGTTGTCAGACTGGAAGGCTTCGCGGCGGTAGCTGCCTTTGCCCTTGGCGGGTCGTTCCTGGCGGCTGCGGAACAGGGGCTGGGCGACGATGGACTTGGCCTTGTTGGGGCCATGCCTGGATGGCTTTTTGCTCATGATCGGATCTCTCGTGGGGTGGTTTTGCGGGGTAAATGATGGGGCAGAGTTGGGGGGCTGTCCATAGGGTAAATGGAGGCGATATTTGTGGGATCAAGAGCGGAAAAGATCGCAGCCTTCGGCAGCTCCTACAGAAGTATGCATTTCCATTGTAGGAGCTGCCGAAGGCTGCGATCTTTTATTCCGCTGGCAACGCCAACCGCTGGCCCGCCATCAACAGCGACAACCGACTGAGGCTCATCCACGGTGAGCCGGCGGCCTGGCCCTTGATCTGCGCATCGATGCGCTGGGCTTCGAGCAGCAATTGCGCCCAGCGCGATGCGGAATAGCGTTGCAGGGCCTTGCTCATCAGCGGTTTGCGTTTGTCCCAGACGGGTGGGCGGGCCTGGCTGAAGGCCTTGTCCAGCGGCACGCCCTGGCTGTACTGCAGGGACAGGTTGGCCAGCAGGCGCAATTCCCGGGCCAGGGCCCAGAGGATCACCGGCGGCTCGACGCCTTCGCCCCGCAGGCCTTCGAGCATGCGCAGGGCATGGGCGGCCTCGCCGTTGAGGATCGCGTCGGTCAGCCCGAAGACATCGAAGCGTGCACTGTCGGCCACGGCAGCCTGCACCGTTTCCACGGTGATCTGCCCGCCCTCGGCCATCAGCTTGAGCTTTTCGATTTCCTGGGCGGCGGCCAGCAGGTTGCCTTCGACCCGGGCGGCAATCAGCTCCACTGCGTCCTGGTTGGCCGAGAGGCCGGCTTGAGACAGGCGCTGGCGGATCCAACTGGGCAACTGGCTGACATCCACCGGCCAGATCTGCACGAACTGGGTCTGCTGGCCTTCGACCAGGGCCTTGCCCCATTTGGTCTTTTGCGCGCTGCCATCGAGTTTCGGCAAGCTGATGAGCAGCACGGTGTCTTCGGCGGGCCGTGAGCAATATTCGATCAGCGCAGCGGCGCCCTTGTCACCGGGTTTGCCAGACGGCAAACGCAGTTCCAGCAGGCGTTTCTCGGCGAACAACGACATGCTCGCGCCGGCTTGCAGCAGCGTGCCCCAGTCGAAACTGGCGTCGGCGGCGAATACCTGGCGTTCGTCGAAGCCTTGCTGGCGCGCAGCAGCGCGGATGGCGTCGGCGGCTTCCTGGCACAGCAGCGGGTCATCGCCACTGATGATGTAGACCGGCGCGAGGGCACCTTGCAGGTGTTTACCGAGTTGGGCAGGGGCGAGCTTCATAAGAGAAGGCGAGCGGGGCGCCGGAGCGCCCCGCAAGGCTTATTCAGCCGGGATTTGCATCGGCGACTGCTGCGGGGTTTCCGCTTCAGCCTTGCGTGCTGCTTCCAGCGCATCGGCTTCGGCTTTGGCCTTGGCGTTGGCGGTCTGTTGCAACTGCTCCAGTTGGGCCGGGCTCAGCTGTTGCAGGCGCAGCATCATGCGCTGTACGAGTTCACGACGCATTTCGCCGCGCACTTCGATGGACTCCTGGTCGGAACCGGTAATGTTGTTGCCGTCGTGCAGGTAGACCTTCTGCACTTGCAGTTTGTCGTCTATCAGCACCAGGTTGTTCTGGCCGCGGATCTCATAGCTCAGCTCGTTATTGAGCTCGTACTCGGCGGAACGACCGGCACCGGCATAGCTCAGGCTGCGCTGGCTTTGCTGTTCACGGGTCAGTACCAGCTTGTACGGCGCCCCGGTGTAGACTTTCACACCGCTGTTTTCCAAGGTGTTGCGCAGCATTTTCACGGTTTCGCCATAGGCGTCCCGTGCGCTGAGATCCAGTTCCTTGATCGCCAGCTCGGTGGTGCCGGTGCCGCGCAGTTGGAAGCCGCAGGCGCTCAACAGGACCGCCAGGCCCACTACCAGCAGATTACGTTTGATCATCTTGTTGCTCCCCTTGAACCCTATGGGGGTCGACCATGCGACCCCGCAGGTTGTATTCGGCGCCAGGCTCAAGCCTCGCGCCCGATCCAATTAGCTTGCGACGATGTTGACCAGCTTGCCGGGTACGACGATCACTTTGCGAATCGTCAGGCCATCGACGAAGCGCAGCACGTTTTCGTTGGCCCGCGCAGCGGCTTCGACTTCTTCGCGCGTGGCGGCGGCCGGCATTTCGATCTGGCCGCGCAACTTGCCGTTGACCTGGATGACCAGGGTCAGGCTGTCCTGCACCAGCGCGGTTTCGTCCACCACCGGCCAGCGGGCGTCAATCACCGGGTCGGCGTGACCCAGGCGATTCCACAGCTCGTGGCTGATGTGTGGGGTGATCGGCGCGAGCAGCAACGTCACGGCCTCCAGGCCTTCGTGAACCAGCGCGCGATCCTGTTCGGTGCCTTGTGCGGCTTTTTCCAGCACGTTCATCAACGTCATCACCTGGGCGATGGCGGTGTTGAATTTGTGGTTCTGGCCGACGTCATGGCTGGCCTGCTTGATGGCCAGGTGGATCGAGCGGCGAATGGCTTTCTGCTCGTCGTTCAGGCCGGTGACGTCCAGTTTGCCCGGCAGGCCCTGGGTGACGTGGGCTTGCGCCAGGCGCCAGACGCGCTTGAGGAAACGGTGCGAACCCTCGACGCCCGAATCGGACCACTCTGCGCTCATGTCAGGTGGCGAGGCGAACATCATGAACAGGCGGCAGGTGTCTGCGCCGAACTGGTCGATCATCGACTGTGGGTCGACGCCGTTGTTCTTCGACTTGGCCATTTTCTCGGTGCCGCCGATTTCCACCGGCAGGCCGTCGGCGATCAGCTTGGCGCTGATGACCTTGGCTTTGCTGTCGCGTTCGAGCTCGACGTCGCTCGGGTTGAACCAGGTGTAGGCACCGTTGGCTTCGCGGCGATAGTACGTTTCGGCGATCACCATGCCTTGGGTCAGCAGGTTCTTGAAGGGCTCGTTGGAGCTCACCAGGCCTTCGTCACGCATCAGCTTGTGGAAGAAGCGCGCGTAGAGCAGGTGGAGAATGGCGTGTTCGATGCCACCGATGTACTGGTCCACTGGCAACCAGTGGTCAGCCGCGGATTTTTCCACCAGGCCGCCTTGATAGTGCGGCGAGGCATAGCGGGCGTAGTACCAGGACGACTCGACGAAGGTGTCCATGGTGTCGGTTTCACGCTTGGCCGGTGCGCCGCATTTCGGGCAGCTGCACTCATAGAACTCGGGCATGCGCGCCAAAGGCGAACCGGCGCCGTCGGGTACGACGTCTTCCGGCAGGACCACGGGCAGTTGATCTTCCGACACCGGTACGTCACCGCAGGTGTCGCAATGCACGATCGGGATCGGGCAGCCCCAGTAGCGCTGGCGGCTGATACCCCAGTCCCGCAGACGGAACTGGGTGCGCGAGGCGCCGAGGTTCTTCTTGATCAGGGCGACTTCGATGGCATCGAACGCGCCGGGGAAATCCAGGCCGTTGAACTCGCCGGAGTTGATCAGTTCGCCGTGCTCGCCATAGGCGTCCTGCCACGGAGCCGGGGTCTGGTCGCCGGCGCTGGTGCGCACCACGGCTTTGACGGGCAGGTTGTACTTGTGGGCGAATTCGAAATCACGCTCGTCGTGGGCTGGCACGGCCATGACCGCGCCGTCGCCGTAGTGCATCAGCACGTAGTTGGCGACCCATACCGGGAGTTTTTCGCCGGTGAGCGGGTGCTCGACGAACAGCGAAGTCGGCAGGCCTTTCTTCTCTTGGGTGGCGACGTCGGCTTCGGCGACGCTACCGCCCTTGCATTCGGCGATGAACGCTTGCAGTTCCGGGTTGTTGCGGGCAGCCAGGGTCGCCAGCGGGTGTTCGGCCGCCACGGCCACATAGGTGGCGCCCATCAGCGTGTCTGGACGGGTGGTGAAGACCTTCAGGGCGCCGGCTTCGCCAATGGAGGCGACGTCGTAGGGGAACTGCACTTCCATGCCCCGGGACTTGCCGATCCAGTTGCGCTGCATGGTCTTGACCTGCTCGGGCCAGCCGGTCAGCTCGTCGAGGCTCTCCAGGAGTTCATCCGCGTAGGCGGTGATCTTGAAGTAGTACATCGGGATTTCGCGCTTTTCGATCAGCGCGCCGGAACGCCAGCCGCGACCGTCGATCACTTGCTCGTTGGCCAGTACGGTCTGGTCCACCGGGTCCCAGTTCACGGTGCCGTTCTTGCGGTAGATCACGCCTTTTTCGAACAGGCGGGTGAACAGCCATTGTTCCCAGCGGTAGTAGTCGGGCTTGCAGGTGGTCACTTCGCGAGACCAGTCCACCGCCAGGCCCAGGCTGCGCAGCTGGCTCTTCATGTAGGCGATGTTTTCGTAGGTCCACTTGGCGGGGGCCACGTTGTTCTTCATCGCGGCGTTTTCCGCCGGCATGCCGAAGGCGTCCCAACCCATGGGTTGCAGGACGTTCTTGCCTTGCATGCGCTGGTAGCGGGAGATCACGTCGCCGATGGTGTAGTTGCGCACGTGCCCCATGTGTAGCTTGCCGCTGGGGTAAGGGAACATCGACAGGCAGTAGTACGTCTCCTTGCCTGGCTGTTCACTGACTTCAAAGGACTTTTGCTCGTCCCAGAACGACTGGGCGGCGGCTTCGATTTCACGGGGCTGGTAGTGTTCGTGCATGGCTACTTTTGTACTGAATGGGGTGGCCCAATCCTCTTCGTTGCCATGCTGGACGCAGACGACGCCGAATGCGGCGTTTTCGATGCCCAGCCAAGCTGGAAGTGGAGTTACAGGAAGCGCCGTAGCATACATGACCGCGCTCTGCCGAGGGAAACCCTGATTGTCTCCAAACCCTTGCTTACCATCGGCGATGACCGGCATTCAGGGCCGTTGGTCGCGGCGCCCTGCCGGTTTGCCCAGCGAAGCTAAGCTTCTCAATGGGGAGTGAGTCTTATCTTCAATGAGGTGAGGGATGGTTGAATCACAACGAAAAGTCGCTACACCTGAGTTGTACGAAAAACTGATCGATCGTCTCGGGGTGGCCCTGGACGCTGCAAGAACCGCCGGTCGCTTGCGTGATGAACGCCCGGTAGAGCTGGAACTGCGAGGCTTGAGCCCCGCGGAGTTCGAACTGGTCAAGGCTTACCTCGAACAGGCCGGACACCAACCCCCCACCAGTGGGGCCCAGGTACTCAAGCGTCTCGATGCGCCCCGTTCGGCCAAGGTTGTGTGGCTCAAGGACCGGACGCCTGACAAGGATGCTGTAAAGGTCCGGTCGCTGCAGTTCAAGTAAAGCCGGATTCACGCGTGTCGCTTTTTTTGGTTCAGGGCTTTTTCGAATCTGTTGTCGCTTTGCGTCAACCCCCTTAGGCTTCGGGCATCTATGGAGATGCCCGATGCCGTTTCGCTATTTCATCAAACAACTTCTATTGCCGCCCGGCATTCTTTTGCTGCTGTTGGCGCTCGCCTGGTGGTGGCGCCATTCTCGGCCGCGCCTGGCCCGGCTGTGTTTCGCCGTGGGCCTGGGCGGTTTCTGGTTGATGAGCCTGCCGGTGGTGGTGCAGTGGAGCGCCAGGGCATTGGAGCGTGAGCCGCCGCTGCTGCGCAGTGAATGGGCGACCCTGGCCCAGCGTGCCGACGCCATCGTGGTGCTGGGTTCCGGTCGCGAGCGCGGTGACCTGGCCTGGGGCGCCGATCAGCCCACGGGTGTCGGCCTTGAGCGCCAGCGTTATGCGGCGCGGCTGGCCAAGGCGTCGGGCTTGCCCGTGTTGACCACCGGCGGCTTGCATTACGGCACCCCACCCAGCGAGGCCAAGTTGATGGCCGACTCGATGCTGGAGGATTCCGGCGTCAACGTGCGCTGGCAGGAAGGACGTAGCCGCACCACCTGGGAAAACGCCCAGATGAGCGCTGAGATCCTGTTGCCGGAAGGCATCAAGCGGGTCGTGGTGGTCACCCAGGCCTGGCACATGCCGCGGTCGGTCTGGAGTTTCGAGCACGCGGGGTTTGAAGTGGTGCCGGCGCCGGTGGGTTTCCTGGGGCAGGACAACGCCCGGCCACTGGGCGGCTGGATGCCGGAGTTCAAGTCGATCTGGCAATCCGGGCAGTTGATGAATGAGGCGGTGGGGCTGGTGGGGTATTGGTTGTTCTATCGCTGAATGATCAGGGTGAACGCCACAAGGTTTTTCATTCACAGGGGGAACGAGTCAAACGGTCTTGGCCATCCGGCTCGCCATCAACGCCCAGCCCAGCAGCAATACGCACAAGATGATCAGCGGCCACGAGCGCCAATGCAGGTACGGCGTCAGCTCGTGCATCGGCACCACTTCGCCGTACAGGATGCCGCGCTCGAATTGCGGGATCTGTGCGGTGATCTGGCCGAAGGGGTTGATCAGGCCGGTGACGCCGTTGTTGGTGGCGCGGATCATCCAGCGGCCGGCTTCCAAGGCGCGCATCTGGGCCATTTGCAGGTGTTGCAATGGGCCGATCGAGGTGCCGAACCAGGTGTCGTTGCTGATGGTCAGCAACAGGTCGCTGCGCGCTGACAAGCCGGCGGCGAATTCCGGGTAGACCACTTCATAGCAGATGAACGGCGCGATCTGGTAACCCTTGGCTTGCAGCAGCGGCTGGTCGGCCGGGCCCCGGGCGAAGTCCGACATGGGCAGGTCGAAGAAGGCGATCAGGCCGCGCAGGATGTCCTGTAGCGGTACGTATTCGCCGAATGGCACGAGTTTCTGCTTCAGGTAGGTACCGTCGCCTTCGCCGGTGACGGTGATGCCGTTGAAATAGCGCTTCTCGTGGCGTACCAGTTGGCGAATCGGCACGCCGGTGATCAGCGCCGAATGCCGCTCGGCGGCGAAGCTGCCCATCATGTCCAGGTAACCCTGGGCAGATTCCTTGAGCACCGGCACCGCGGTTTCCGGCCAGATCAACAGGTCGACGCGCTTGGACGCAAAGCTCATGTCGCGGTACAGCGCCAATTGCGCGTTGAGCTGTTCCGGGTCCCATTTCATGCTTTGTTCGATGTTGCCCTGGATCGCCGCAACGCTCAGCGGGTCACCCGAAGGGCTCGTCCAGGCATGGCCCTTGAGGGCCATGCCGGCCACCCAGGGGCCGGCCAGCAACACCACGCCGGCCGCGATGAAGCCCTTGCGGCCGGTGCCGATCAGTCGGCGCGCGTTGTACAGCAACGCGGCGGTCAGGGCCAGGGTGAAGGAAATCAGCCACATCCCGCCCAGCGGCGCGAGGCCGGCCAGCGGGCCGTCAAGTTGGCTGTAACCGGAATACAGCCACGGGAACCCGGTAAGGAACCAGCCGCGGAAGGCTTCCTGGCCCAACCACAGCGCGGCGAATGCCAGGGCATCGGCCAGCGGCGCCTCGTTGCGGCGTAGCCAACGCGCCCAGAGCCAGGCGGGCAGGGCGAAGAACCAGGCGATGGCGGCGATGAACAGCAGCATCAGCAGCCCGGCAAGCAGCACCGAGGCGCCGCCGAAGTTATGGATGCTGACGTAGATCCAACTGGTGCCGGCACCGAACAGGCCAAAGCCGAAACACCAGCCACGGCCCAGGGCTTGGCGCGGCGACAGCTCGCGCAGCCCGGCATAGAACAAGCCGACCGCCAGCAATGCCAGCGGCCAGAGGTCGAACGGTGCCAGGGCCAGGGTGGTGATCGCGCCGGCCGCCACGGCCAGCAGGTTACCGGGCCAGCCGGGGCGGTTTATCCAGCGCATGTGTTTCCTTAGCGGGTCTCGCAGGGGTTATCGGGCAATGGGTGTCAGGCGCAGCAGGTGAATCCGACGGCTGTCGGCGTTCAGGATGCGGAAGCGCCAGGAGCCGATTTCCGTGGTTTCGTTGCGCTTGGGCAGGTGCCCGAAAGCACTCATCACCAGGCCGCCGACGGTGTCGAACTCATCGTCGGAGAATTGGCTGTCGAAGAATTCGTTGAAGTTCTCGATCGGCGTCAGGGCCTTGATCAGGAAGTCGCCGCTGGGCAGCGGCTTGATGTAGCTGTCTTCCTCGACGTCGTGCTCGTCCTCGATGTCGCCGACGATCTGCTCGAGCACGTCTTCGATGGTGACCAGGCCGGCCACGCCGCCGTATTCGTCGATGACGATGGCCATGTGGTTGTGGTTGGCGCGAAATTCACGCAGCAGCACGTTCAGGCGCTTGGACTCGGGCACGAAGGTGGCCGGGCGCAACAGGTCCTTGATGTTGAAGCTGTCGCCGTTTTCCTGAAGGATCAGCGGCAGCAGGTCCTTGGCCAGCAGCACGCCCATGACGTCGTCATGGCTTTCGCCGACGACCGGGTAGCGCGAGTGAGCGGAGTCGACCACGGCGGGCAAAAATTCGCGGGGGGTCTGGGTCGCCTTGATGCTGACCATCTGCGAGCGCGGGACCATGATGTCCCGGACTTGCAGGTCAGCGACCTGGATGGCGCCTTCGACGATGGCCAGCGCTTCGCTGTCCAGCAGTTTGTTCTGGTGTGCGTCGCGCAGCAGCTCCAGCAGCTCCTGGCGGTTCTTCGGCTCATGGGCAAAAGCCTGGGTGAGCTTGCCCAGCCATGACTTCTGCCCGTTGCTCGATCGATCTTCGCTCATAGCGATTACTCTGAATCCTTTGTCGTTACAGGTTGATGTATCAGTGTTCGTCGCCGGCGTAGGGGTCGGGGTGACCCAGCTCTGCAAGCAACGTTCGTTCCAGCGCTTCCATTTCTTCGGCTTCGTCATCTTCTATATGGTCGTAACCCAGTAGATGCAAGCAGCCGTGAATCACCAGATGGGCCCAATGGGCCTCAGGGGTCTTGTCCTGTTCCGCCGCTTCACGCTCCACCACCGGGACGCAGATCACCAGGTCGCCCAGCAGTGGGATGTCGAGCAGTTCGTCGGGCACATCGGCGGGAAACGACAGCACGTTGGTGGCGTAGTCTTTCTGCCGCCAGGTGTGGTTCAGTTCACGGCCTTCGGGTTCGTCCACCAGGCGGATCGTCAGCTCCGAGTCGGCGCTGCGCTGGCGCAGGGCCAGTTCGCACCATTGGCGGAACTGGGCTTCGCTGGGAGCGGCGTGTTCGCAGGCCACTTGCAGGTCGAGTTCAAGCATTGTGGCGAGTGCCTTTGCTTTCGGCCGCATCGTCAGCCTCGCGATTCTCGAAGCGCTCGTAGGCTTCGACAATGCGCTGCACCAACGGATGGCGCACGACGTCCTTGGGCATGAAGTGCGTGAAGCTGATGCCTGGCACGTCCTTGAGGACCTGGATCACATGGTTCAGCCCGGACTTGGTGCCACGGGGCAGGTCGACCTGGGTGATGTCCCCGGTGATGACGGCGGTGGAGCCGAAGCCGATGCGGGTCAGGAACATTTTCATCTGCTCGACCGTGGTGTTCTGGCTTTCGTCGAGGATGATGAAGCTGTTGTTCAGCGTACGACCGCGCATGTAGGCCAGCGGCGCGACCTCGATGACCTGGCGCTCGATCAGCTTGGCGACGTATTCGAAGCCGAGCATTTCATACAGCGCGTCATAGAGCGGGCGCAGGTACGGGTCGATCTTCTGGGCCAGGTCGCCGGGCAGGAAGCCGAGTTTCTCACCCGCTTCGACCGCCGGTCGCACCAGCAGGATGCGCCGCACCTGTTCGCGTTCCAGTGCATCGACGGCGCAGGCTACGGCCAGGTAGGTCTTGCCGGTACCGGCCGGGCCGATGCCGAAGTTGATGTCGTTGCCCAGGATTTCCTTCACGTAGCGCTGCTGATTCAAGCCGCGAGGGCGAATCATGCCTTTTTTCGTGCGCAGGGCCACGGCAGGTTCCGACGGGGCGTGGTTGTCGAGTTCTTCGACAGCCGACTCCTGCAAGAACAGGTGGACCGTATCCGGCGACAGCTCGCTCCCCTTGGTTTCCCGATAGAGACGGCGCAGCAGGTTTTCCGCGGAGGTGGTGTGCTTGGGTTCGCCAATCAGTTCGAACTGGTTTCCGCGGTTGCGGATCTCGATGGCCAGGCGCTGTTCGATCAAGCGCAGGTGCTCGTCGAATTGCCCGCACAGATTGGCGAAGCGGCGAGCCTCAAAGGGCTCGAGAATAAAGCGATGTGGTTCGATGGGTGCGTTCAAGGTCGTTTTTAGCCGCCCAAGGGCAATTAAGGTGAAATCAAGGATAACGCCAGTAGGCTGGGTGCGAAAGCTCTTAAACAGGCGAATCTGATGACAGGGTTGGCACACCCCCTGTGGGAGCAAGGCTTGCCCGCGATCAAGGCGCCGCGGTCTTCAGTAAGATTGCGGTGCTTCCATCGCGGGCAAGCCTTACTCCCACTGGTCTTGCTTTCACAGGCAGTGGTGCTTTTGAGCAGGTTACTGGACCAGCGAACCGCGCAGGGAGTGCGGTTGCGCGGCGTCGATGTGCACGTCGGCGAACTGGCCGATCAGGGCCGGAGTGTCGCAGCGGAAGTTGACGATGCGGTTGTTTTCCGTGCGTCCCTGCAATTCGCCGGGGTCTTTTTTCGAGTAATCGGTCACCAGGATCCGCTGGACGGAGCCGACCATTTGTCGGCTGATCTCGAAGCCTTGCTGGTTCAGACGGTGCTGCAAGGCGTTGAGCCGTTCCTTTTTCAGCTCTTCAGGGGTGTCGTCCGCCAGATCGGCCGCCGGGGTGCCGGGGCGCTGGCTGTAGACGAAGGAATAGGAGAAGTCGAAGCCCACGTCTTCGATCAGCTTCATGGTCTGCTGGAAGTCTTTCTCGGTTTCACCGGGGAAACCGACGATAAAGTCCGAGCTGATGCAGATCCCCGGCACTGCCGCGCGCAACTTGCGCAGCTTGGATTTGTACTCCAGCGCCGTGTGGTTGCGTTTCATGGCGGCAAGGATCCGGTCGGAGCCCGATTGCACCGGCAGGTGCAGGTGCTTGACCAGTTCCGGGACTTCGGCGTGGGCCTGGATCAGGCTGTCGGAGAACTCCAGCGGATGAGACGTGGTGTAGCGGATGCGGTCGATGCCATCCACTGCCGCCACGACGCGGATCAGTTCGGCGAGGTCCGCCAGGCGCCCGTCATGGGTCAGGCCACGATAGCCGTTGACGTTCTGCCCCAGCAGGGTCACTTCGCGCACGCCGTGTTCCGCCAGGTGGATGATTTCGGCGATCACGTCGTCGAACGGCCGGCTGACTTCTTCGCCGCGGGTGTAGGGCACCACGCAGAACGTGCAGTATTTGCTGCAACCTTCCATCACCGACACGTAGGCACTTGGGCCGTCGATGCGCGGTTCGGGCAGGTGGTCGAATTTTTCGATTTCCGGGAACGAGACGTCCACTTGCGGCAGCTTGGTGCTGCGCGCCGCATCGATCATCTCCGGCAGGCGGTGCAAGGTCTGCGGGCCGAAGACCACGTCCACGTACGGCGCGCGATCACGAATGGCCGCGCCTTCCTGGCTGGCCACGCAACCGCCCACGGCGATGACCATTTCCGGGTTGGCCAACTTCAGTTCGCGCCAGCGGCCGAGCTGGGAATACACCCGGTCCTGGGCGCGTTCGCGAATCGAGCAGGTGTTGAGCAGGATCACGTCCGCGTCTTCAGCGCGGGCGGTGACTTCCAGGGCCTGGTGTTCACCCAGCAGATCGACCATGCGCGAGCTGTCGTACTCGTTCATCTGGCAACCGTGGGTTTCGATGTAAAGCTTCTTGGCCATGGACGGGATCATCACGTGATTCAAAGAACCGCGCATTATAGGGAACAAGTCTCTGGGTTCCTACCGCTGTGCGAGCAGTGGCTATGCTATAGTTCGCGCCCTCATTTTTACCCGCCGATGTGTTTCGCCAGCCATGACCAAACGTGAAGCTCCAATCTACAAGGTGATTTTCCTCAACCAGGGCCAGGTGTTCGAAATGTACGCCAAGCAGATCTATCAAAGTGATCTGTGGGGTTTCCTGGAAGTGGAAGAATTCGTCTTTGGCGAGCGTACGCAAGTGGTCGTCGACCCGAGCGAGGAAAAGCTCAAGGCGCAGTTCGAAGGCGTGGTGCGCAGCTTCGTGCCGATGCATTCGATCGTGCGCATCGACGAAGTCGAACGCCTGGGCACCCCGAAAATCAGCGAAGCCCGCGGCGCGGTCGGCAATGTGATGCCGTTTCCGATGCCTATGCCTGAGAAGTAAGGCCCAAGACCGAGTTGTTCCCAATCGCGAGCAAGCTCGCTCCCACCAGGGGATTGCTGGTGTACACGAATCTTGTGTCTGCCGGGAGTCGACTGTGGGAGCGAGCTTGCTCGCGATGAGGCCTTCAAGGCCGAAGCAATAATCAGGGCAACGGCGAGAAGGGCGTACGCCCGTCGGCGTTCTGCAGTTCCATCAGGTATTTGCGAAAGATCTGTCCCAGCACCTGGGTGGCCACTTCCAGCTCGTCACGGGGCATCTGCTCGGCGACTTCGTCGGCGGTGTCCAGGGCTTCTTCGGCGCCGTTGACCGCCGCCATCTTCAGCACGATGTAGGCCTGGACATTGTTGGCGGGTACGCCTTCGCCATGGAAGAACATGCCGCCGAGCTTGAATTGCGCCTGGGCATGGCCTTGCAGCGAGGCTTTTTCGAAATAGTCGAGGGCTTGCTTGAGGTCGCGCGGCGCAGCCTTGCCTTCGTAGTAGAACTCGCCCAACTCGTATTGTGCTTGTGCATCGCCTGCGTCCGCCGCTTTTTGACAGGCGTCGAGTGCCGGTGCGAGATCTTGTGGCTGGGTATTGAGCGTGCAACGGCCCAGCGCCGGGATCAACAACGAGTTACCGCCTGGCTGGGCATTCGCCAGCAGCGGCTGAAGGAGCAACAGGCAGCCCAAGGCAAGGGTGCGGCCGGTGCGGTTCATGGGAATCGACTTACCTCTGAGGGGCGCGCGGACCCTCCGGGGGATCCAATAAGCGCGCATTATGAAATAAGCAGGGCCATCCTTACAAAGTCTTTACTCGTTTTTCTGCTGCGAGGGAATGCTAATAGCTGCTTCGGGCATAAATACGTAGGAAAAGGGCGGGAGCTTGTCGGCAATTACTGACGCCAGCTTCAGCCAGCGTCAGTTATCCACAGGCTTACTTCAGCGCAGCAAAGGCCCGCTCGGCGGCATCGAGGGTGATCTTCAGCTCAGTCTCGCCATGGGCGATGGAAGTGAAGCCGGCTTCGAATGCGCTCGGGGCCAGGTACACGCCGCCGTCGAGCATCAGGTGGAAGAAGCGCTTGAAGCGGTCGGCATCGCTGGCCATCACGTCTTCGAAGGTGACGATGTCATCGGCACCACTGAAATACAGGCCGAACATGCCGCCGGCCTGGGTGGTCACGAAGGGAATGCCTGCCGCGTCAGCGCGAACCTGCAAGCCGTCGAGCAGGCGGGTGGTGTAGTCGCTCAGTTCGGCGTGGAAGCCCGGGCGGCTGATCAGGCGCAGCGTGGTCAGGCCGGCGGCCATGGCCAGTGGGTTGCCCGACAAGGTGCCGGCCTGGTAGACCGGGCCCAGCGGCGCGATGCATTCCATGATCTTGCGCTTGCCGCCGAAGCAGCCCACCGGCATGCCGCCGCCGATGATCTTGCCGAAGGTGCTCAGGTCCGGCGTGACGCCGTAGTGGGCCTGGGCGCCGCCGAGGGCCACGCGGAAACCCGTCATCACTTCATCGAAAATCAACACCACGCCATGCTGGTCGCACAGGCTGCGCAGGCCTTCGAGGAAACCCGGTGCCGGCGGCACGCAGTTCATGTTGCCGGCCACGGGCTCGACGATGATGCACGCCACTTCCTGGCCGACTTCGCCGAGCATCTGCTCGACCGCTTCGAGGTCGTTGAACGGCAGGGTCAGGGTGTGTTTGGCGAACGCTGCCGGTACGCCGGCCGAGCTCGGCACGCCCTGGGTCAGTGCGCCGGAACCGGCCTTGACCAGCAGGCTGTCGGAATGGCCGTGGTAGCAGCCTTCGAACTTGATGATGCTGTCGCGACCGGTGAAACCGCGCGCCAGGCGGATCGCGCTCATGGTCGCTTCGGTGCCGGAGCTGACCATGCGTACCATTTCCATCGACGGCACGATCGAGCAGACCAGGTCGGCCATCTCGGTTTCCATCGCGGTCGGGGCGCCGTAGGACAGGCCGTGTACCAGTTGCTTGCGCACCGCATCCAGTACGTCCGGATGGCTGTGGCCGAGGATCATCGGGCCCCAGGAACCGACGTAATCCACATAGCGCTTGTCGTCTTCGTCGGTGACGTACGCGCCTTCGGCGTGCTTGAAGAACAGCGGGGTGCCGCCGACGCTCTTGAACGCCCGAACGGGCGAGTTCACGCCGCCGGGGATGTGTTTCTGGGCATTGGCAAACAGGGTTTCGGAACGGGACATGGTAGGGCTCTCGAAAACGGAAAAATGGACTATTTGATCTGCAGCAGCTCATTGAAGGCGCGGGCACGGCGCGTCACTTCAGTGGTGCTGTCGGCGCCGAACAGGCCGTGGACCACCGCCAGCAGGTCGACCCCGTGGGCCACCAACGGGGCGGCGTTGTCCAGGGTGATGCCGCCAATGGCGCACACCGGGATATGCAGTTTGAGGTGCGCCTGTTCGAGCAGTTCAAGGTTTGCGCTGGGGGCGCCGGGCTTGGTGTTGGAATTGAAGAAACGCCCGAACGCGACATAACTGGCGCCTTCGCTGGCGGCCTGTTCGGCCAGTGCCAGGCTGGCGTGGCAGGTGGCACCGACGATCGCCTTGTGCCCGAGCAGTGCCCGCACTGGCGCCAATGGGCCATCGGTCTGGCCCAGGTGCACGCCGACGCCCAGGCGTGCGGCCAGCTCGGCGTCGTCGTTGATGATCAACTGGGTCTTGTAGCGTTCGCACAGGTTGCGCAGTGCTTCGGCTTCCCGCAGGCGGCGGGCCTCGTCGCTGCTTTTGTCGCGGTATTGCAGCAGGGTGACGCCACCTTCCAGCGCCGCTTCTACATAAGCGAGGAACTTGCCGGCCAGCAATTGGCTATCGGTGATGGCGTAAAGGCCACGTAATTTCATTCCACAGGCCTCCGGTGCTACGAGCAGAAATCCAGCGGCAGGCGACGCGGCACGAACTGGCCTTTGCCCAGTTGTTCGGCATCGCGCAAGGTGCGCCAGGTGTAATCCAGCGCCGTCTTGACGGCGCTGGCGAGCTGTTCGCCCTGGGCCAGCCGACCGGCCAGGGCGCTGGCCAGGGTGCAGCCGGAACCGTGGTAACTGCCGGGCAGGCGCTGGTAGGTAAAGGTTTCGCGCCGGCCATCGCGGCTGTACAGGCGATTATGGACTTCATGTTCGTCGCCGTGACCACCGGTGATCAACAGGTGTTTGACGAAGGGCAGCAGTTTTTCCGCGCACTCGTCGGCGCTGCCCTCGGGTAGTTCGGCGAGGATGCGTGCTTCAGGCAGGTTGGGGGTGGCGATGATTGCCAGGGGCAGCAGGCGTTCGCGCATGGCGTAGCCAACCTCATCCTTGCCCAGGCGCCCGCCACCGCCGGCGCGCAGCACCGGGTCGCAGACCATCGGTAGGTGCGGGTGCGCCTGGAGCAGTTCGACCACCGTGTCGACCATTTCCAGTGAGCCAAGCATCCCCAGCTTGACCGCCGCGACTTCGGAATCACCGAGCACGGCATTGGCTTGCGCCAGGACCCACTCGCGATCGAGCACGCGGAAATCGCTCACGTTCACCGTGTCTTGCACGGTCAGTGCGGTAACGGCCGGGGCGGCATGACAACCCTGGGCGAGCAGGGCTTCGATATCTGCCTGCAAACCGGCGCCACCACTGGGGTCGTGGCCGGAGAGACAGAGGACAACGGGGCGAGAGCTGTAGATATTCATGGTGCGCGAGCTTACCACCAAACCCTTCGCTCAGCGCACGCCTGCACCAGAGGAAAACTTGTGTGGTAGAGGAATTTCTTGTGGCGAGGGGATTTATCCCCTCGCCACGGAATCCTGTTCGGGCCCAAACAAATGAGTTTGGCTCCCGGGCATTTCGCAAGTTGATCAAAGCAACAGCTCTATCTCAATGCCTGGCGCTGAAACGCCCGTTCTAGAGCCCTCTGTAGGAAAGATTTCAATGGTGAAAATTGGCCATCAGCGGCTATGCTAGAGATGGATCCAACTCATAACAGGTAATGCCGGTTTTACGTCTACTCAGGGAATGGGGGGCTTCCTGACTCAACCGGACAGGCCGCGCTGGGGCTTAAATGCGCTATTTGCTGATGTTGTTGCTGTGCTTGTCCCCTCTGGCAAGTGCGCTCGAATTCGATGAATTCACCCAAAACCTGCCCTTGGGCCATGCCCTGCAAGTGTTCGAAGATGCGGGCGGCACGGCCTCTATTGACGATGTCCTGGCCCAGGCTGGCGCGGGTGCTTTCAAACCCCACGACCAAGCCACGCTGAACGCTGGTTATTCGCGGTCAGCCTTCTGGTTGAAAATCGACCTGCACTACCGTCCCGCCAATCCGGACGCCCAGCGCACCTGGCTGCTGGAGCTGGCGTACCCGCCGCTGGACCACCTCGACTTGTATTTGCCCGATGCGGCGGGGGCCTATCGCCTGGTTCGCCAGACCGGTGATGCGTTGCCGTTCACCAGCCGCGAGATCCGCCAGAACAATTACCTGTTCAGCCTGGCTTTCAAACCCGAACAACAGCAGACCCTCTACCTGCGCCTGCAAAGCCAGGGTTCGATCCAGGCGCCGCTGACGCTGTGGTCGAGCACCGCGTACCTCGAACAACAGCCGGTGCGCCTGTATGTGCTGGGGATCATTTATGGTGTGCTGCTGGGGATGCTGGTCTACAACCTGTTCATCTACTTGAGCGTGCGCGATACCAGCTACCTCTATTACATCTTCTACATTGCTTCGTTCGGCCTGTATCAGTTGTCGGTCAACGGCGCCGCCGTGGAGTACTTCTGGCCGGACAACCCCTGGTGGGCCAACGCCGCGACGCCGTTCTTCATTGGCTGCGCGGGGCTGTTTGGCAGCCAGTTTGCCCGCAGCTTCCTGCAAACCGCCCAGCACAGCCGTTGGCTGGACCGCTCGCTGCTGGCGCTGATCGCCTACAGCGCCGTGGTGGTCGGCCTGTCGCTGATGACCAGTTATGCTCTGGCGCTGCGCCTGGCGACGGTGTTGGCGCTGCTGTTCACGGTGGCGATCTTTGCCGCCGGGCTGTTTGCCTGGTGGCGCGGCCTGCGGGTGGCGCGTTATTTCATCATTGCCTGGTCGGCGTTTCTGCTGGGGGGCATCGTCAACACGTTGATGGTGCTCGGTTACCTGCCGAACGTCTTCCTGACCATGTACGCCAGCCAGATCGGCTCGGCCATCGAAGTGGCGCTGTTGTCCCTGGCCCTGGCCGACCGCATCAATGCCATGCGCGAGCAGCAGGCCCAGACCCTCCTGGACGCCGGGCAGAAACTTGAAGTGCTCAACCAGCAACTGGCCCACGGCAACAAGCTCAAGGATGAATTCCTCGCCACCCTGACGCATGAACTGCGCACGCCGATGAATGGCGTGATCGGTTCCCTTGAGCTGATGGAAACCGTCGAGATGGACGAGGAACTGACCCAGTATCAACAGACCGCCGCCGGTTCGGCGCGGGAGATGATGCGCATGGTCAACGGCATCCTCACCCTGACCGAGTTGCAGGCCGGCAAGCTCAAGGTCTATCCGGCACCGTTCAGCCTGCGTGGGGTGGTCGATGCGCTGCAGGTGCAGTTCGGCGCCAATGCGGCGGCCAAGGGCCTGGATTTCAAGGTCGACGTGGCCCCGGGCCTGGCGGACCGCTTGCTCGGCGACAGCTGCAAGCTGGCCCAGAGCCTGGAATGCCTGCTGGACAACGCGATCAAGTTCACCCGGGTCGGCGGCCTGGCCTTGCGAGTCAGCGGCAGGCCGACGGCGCTTGATCGGCTGGTGCTGTCCTTTGCCGTCATCGACACCGGAATCGGTTTTACCGACCTGGGGGAAGCGACCTTGTACCAGCGCTTCTTCCAACTCGACGGCTCAATGACCCGCGAATACGGCGGCCTCGGCGTGGGGCTGGCTATCTGTCGGCAACTGGTGGAACTGCTGGGTGGGCGTCTGACCCACACCTCCGAGCCCGGTCGTGGCAGCCGTTTTCAGTTGGACGTGGAGTTCGGCCTTGCCTTGCCAGCGGCGGTCCCGACGCCGTTTTCCTTCGGTGGCCGCCAGGGTTCGCGCCTGCCGCAGGACTGCACGGTGCTACTGGCCGATGACAACAGCATCGATCAGTTGGTCATGCGTGGCATGTTGCTCAAACTCGGTTATCGGGTGCGCACCGCCGACAGTGGCCGCGCCGCGCTGGATCTGCTGCAAAGCGAGCGCTTTGATGCGGTGCTGCTCGATTGCCAGTCGCCGCCGCTGGACGGTGTGTCGCTCTGCTGCCAGATCCACACGTTTGCCGGCTGCGAGGAGTTGCCGGTGCTGGTGGTCAGTCCGAACGTGGGCCAGGAGTGCTGCCCCTCGGGCGCGCTGATCGATTACCTGAGCAAACCGGTGAAATTCGAGGCGCTGCAGGCGATGCTCCAGCGCCGTGTGCTTTGCCCAAGGCACGGTGAAAGCGCCGATATTTAGGCGTATATGACACTTTGTTCAGCCTGGAGGCGGTGCTTAACTGAATCCCTGGCCGATCGAGGAGCCCTGTCATGAACCTGCACCAGTTCGCTGAAACCCACGACGTCACCAATCAGCCGCCGTCCCTGGATGGCGCCAACCTGTACCGCATCGACCTGCCGCTGCAGCAGTGGTCGCAGCGCTTTGGGGCGGGCTGGGCACAGGCGCGGATCGATGCGTATGGGGCGCTGGCCGGCGGGCCATTGATGGAAGCGGGCTTCCTGGCGAACCAGAACAAACCGGTGTTCTCCAGCCATGACCGTTACGGCCATCGCATCGACCTGGTGGAGTTCCATCCGGCTTATCACCAGTTGATGCGCACCGCCGTCGAGCACGGCCTGCCCAGTTTGCCCTGGGCGCATCCGCAACCCGGTGCGCATGTCGCCCGGGCGTCGATGACCTATTTGCACAGCCAGGCCGAGGCCGGCACTGGCTGCCCCCTGACCATGACCTTCGCCAGCGTGCCGGCACTGCGCTTGCAGCCAGACTTGGCCGAGCGCTGGGTACCCAAGGTGCTGGCCACCGAGTACGACCCGCGCAACGTCGGCATAGCCCACAAGGCCGGGGTGACCCTGGGCATGGCGATGACCGAAAAACAGGGCGGCACCGATGTGCGGGCCAACACCACCAAGGCCTATCCGGTGGGCGTTAGCGGCCCTGGCCAGGCCTATGAGTTGGTGGGCCACAAATGGTTCTGTTCGGCGCCGATGTGCGACGCCTTCCTCACGTTGGCCCAGACCGACAAAGGCCTGACCTGTTTCCTGCTGCCGCGCCATCGCCCCGACGACACCCGCAATCAGTTCTACATCCAACGGCTGAAGAACAAGCTGGGCAACTGTTCCAACGCCTCCAGCGAAGTCGAGTTCCGTGGCGCACTGGCCTGGATGGTCGGTGAAGAGGGCCGAGGCGTGCCGACGATCATCGAGATGGTCGCCATGACCCGCTTTGATTGCATGGTCGGCTCCAGTGCCCTGATGCGCCAGGCGCTGACCCAGGCCAGCCATCACTGTGCGCACCGCAAGGTCGGTGGCAAGTTGTTGAGTGAACAGCCGCTGATGCAAAACGTCCTGGCTGACCTGGCGCTGGAAAGCGAGTCCGCATTGGCCTTGAGCCTACGCATGGGCCGGGCGCTGGATCACTTGAGTGACGAGCATGAGGCCAAGTTCGCCCGGTTGGTGACGGCGGTGGGCAAGTACTGGATCTGCAAGCGCGCCCCCGCGATGATCAACGAAGCCGCCGAATGTATGGGCGGTGCCGGCTACGTCGAAGACAGCATCCTGCCGCGCCTGTACCGCGAAGCGCCGGTCAACTCGACGTGGGAAGGCTCCGGCAACGTGCAATGCCTGGATGTGCTGCGCGCCTTGTCCAAGGAGCCCGGCGTGCTGGAGGTCTTGTTCAGCGAGTTGGGCGACGGCCACGGCGACAAGCGCCTGGCCGGCCACATCCACCAATTGCACGCCGCGTTCAAGGACACCGACGATAGCCAGTACCGCGCCCGGCAATTGACCGAAGACATCGCCGTGGGCCTGCAAGCCAAGCTGTTGCTCGAGGCAGGTAACAGCGACATCAGTGACGCCTTCATCGCCAGTCGCCTGGGTTCGACCGGCCGGGTGTACGGTGCCTTGCCTCGGGGCTTGAACGTCGAGGCGATCGTGACGCGCTCCACCCCTCACGGCTTTTAGAAACAACACTACCCCCTGTGGGAGCGAGCTTGCTCGCGATGGCGCCGGCCCATCCAACATTTGTGATGACTGGCACTCCGCTATCGCGAGCAAGCTCGCTCCCACAGGGGATCTGAGTTGTATGCGACATCTGAGTACGTCATCGAGCCTTGCTCGCGATGGTGTCGGCCTATCCAACATTTGTGGTGACTGACACTCCGCTATCGCGAGCAAGCTCGCTCCCACAGAGGCTTTATGGAGGCTCGGTCATTACGCCACTGTTCCCGTCGGGCGGCGATGCAGGCAAGATGAAGGCCTGCAAGTCAGAACACAGGAAGCTGATCGTGACCGAAGCGTTTATTGTCGTTCAAACCGCCGAACAAGCCGTGGACCGTCTGGCGGCCCTGCACGAGCGTGCGACCACCGCG
Source organism: Pseudomonas sp. St316 (assembly GCF_018325905.1). Lineage (NCBI taxonomy): Bacteria > Pseudomonadati > Pseudomonadota > Gammaproteobacteria > Pseudomonadales > Pseudomonadaceae > Pseudomonas > Pseudomonas sp. St316. Next base: position 853,602 of record NZ_AP021901.1, read on the forward strand.
TTGAACCAGGCGCTGATGCGTTATCTCAAGGACCGCGTCGAGCCGGATGCCGAGCAGCGTGCGTTGTTTCGCTATCCCGCCTTGCGGCTGACCTATCACTGCCACGGTGAAGTCCCGCAAACCACGCGAGCCTATGCCAAGGTCCAGTTACCCGGCACCTACAGCGTCACCGTCACTCACCCCGCCGCCTTCCGTAAATACCTGCTGGAACAGCTGGTCCCGCTGATGCACGACTTTACCGTCACCGTGGAAGTGGGCGTCAGCGAGCAGAACATTCCGTACCCGTACGTGGTGGAGCAGGGCGATGAACTGGCCGGCTCCGGCGTGACCGCCGCCGTGCTGGCGCGGGTTTTCCCCAGCACCGACCTGTCGGCCGCCACCGATGGCATTGCCGACGGCCTCTATGACTGGGAAAACACCGACCCGCTGCCCCTTGCGCTGTTCGACGCCGCGCGGGTGGATTTTTCCCTGCGCCGGCTGGTGCACTACACCGGCAGCGACTGGCGCCATGTGCAGCCGTGGATCCTGCTGACCAACTACCATCGCTATGTCGACCAGTTCATCGTCCATGGCCTGGAGCAACTGCGCAGCGACCCGCGCTTTGTGCGCATGGTCCTGCCGGGCAACGTGATCATCGACAAGAACATGGAGCACAGCGAAGCGTCGGCCATTGCCGCCGGTGTGGTCTGGCACCGCTACCAGATGCCGGCCTATCACCTGCAGACCAATGATGGCCATGGCGTGACCCTGGTGAACATCGGTGTCGGCCCCTCCAATGCCAAGAACATCACCGATCACCTGGCCGTGCTGCGCCCGCATTGCTGGCTGATGATCGGCCACTGCGGCGGGCTGCGGCAGTCCCAGACCATCGGTGACTACGTGCTGGCCCACGCCTACATGCGCCGCGATGGCATCCTCGACCGGGTGGTGCCGCCGAACATTCCGATTCCGGCCCTGGCCGAAGTGCAGATGGCACTTCAACAGGCGGCGGCGAACATCACCGGGGAAAAGGGCGACGAGCTGAAAAAGCGCCTGCGCACCGGCACCGTGCTGACTTACGACGACCGCAACTGGGAACTGCGCTGGGCCCAGGAGCGTCCGCTGATCAACCTGTCCCGCGCGGTGGCGGTGGACATGGAAAGCGGCACCATCGCCGCCCAGGGTTATCGCCTGCGGGTGCCTTACGGCACGTTGCTTTGTGTTTCGGACAAACCGTTGCACAGCGAGATCAAGCTGCCGGGCTCGGCCAACGCGTTCTATGAACGCGCGGTCAACCAGCACCTGAAGATCGGCATCGAGGCGTTGGACCTGCTGCGCACCGAACTCAACTCGTTGCATTCGCGCAAGCTGCGCAGCTTCGATGAGCCGCCGTTCCGCTGATCCGATGGTGGTTATTTAACGGTCGGGCCACTAGCATGGTCGGCCCTGACCGTTAGATGTTGTGTTCGCCATGCCCCGTCCTCCACGCCCTGCTTCCCGCCGTTCTGGCGCGAAGCTTCCAGCCGCCGCGCCGCGCCGTGTGGCCAAGGCCCCGCCGGCCGAGCCGAAGCTGATCCTGTTCAACAAACCCTTTGATGTACTGACGCAGTTCAGTGACGGTGAAGGGCGGGCGACGCTCAAGGATTTTATCGACGTACCGGGCATCTACCCGGCCGGACGGCTGGATCGCGACAGCGAAGGCTTGCTGTTGCTCACCAACGACGGGCAGTTGCAGGCGCGTATTGCCGACCCCAAGCACAAGCTGGCCAAGACCTATTGGGTGCAGGTGGAGGGCGAGCCGAGTGCCGAACAGTTGCAGCGATTGCGCGATGGGGTGGAGTTGAACGATGGCATGACCCTGCCGGCCGAGGCACGCTCATTGGATGAGCCGCAACTGTGGGCGCGCAACCCGCCAGTACGTTTTCGTAAAAGCGTGCCCACGAGTTGGCTGGAGCTGGTGATACGCGAAGGGCGCAACCGCCAGGTACGCCGCATGACGGCCGCGGTAGGCTTGCCGACGCTACGCCTGGTGCGGGTCAAGATCGGCGACTGGACGATCGAAGGGCTCGATCAGGGCCAGTGGAAAGAAGTGCCGGCGCGTTTATAACGTCCCGGATTCGATCAGGCCGATTACCACGCTCTTGATGACGAACGCGGCCACGCCAAGTCCCAGCACGAAAAACAGGATGAACGAGCCAAAACGTCCGGCCTTGGACTTCTTCGCCAGGTCCCAGACGATGAAACCCATGAAAATGATCAGGAGGCTGACCAGGCCGGTCATCATCCACTCTTCGAAAACAGCAGGATCCATCAGGACACTCCGGCGTGGGCGGGGTTGAAAAGGCGCGGCGAGTATAAGGCATGAGACGCGGGCGCGGCATTGACCTGCGGCGGTGTGTCGCAGCTATTCATCGGCTGGGCTGGCGCCATCGCGAGCAGGCTCGCTCCCACAATTGCTTTGGTTAATCGCAAAAAACCGAGTTCACTACAAAATCCTTGTGGGAGCGAGCCTGCTCGCGAAGGCGTCAGCACATTCAGCATCTTTATTGACTGATACACCGCTTTCGCGAGCAGGCTCCCCACATTGAACTCTGGTAATCACAAATCCGAGTTCACACCCAATCCTGTGGGAGCGAGCTTGCTCGCGATGGGGGCTTCAGCTACGCAGATGAGTCAACGGCAGTTCGGTGCTGTTAAGTACCTGGTTCAGCACAAAGCTCGAACGCACGCTGGTGACGCCATCGATCCGGGTCAGGTGCCCCAGCAGTAGCTTCTGGTAATGGTCCATGTCCGGCACCACGACCTTGAGCTGATAGTCCGCGTCCATGCCGGTCACCAGGCTGCATTCCAGTACTTGCGGCAGGTTACGGATGGCGGCTTCGAAGTTCTCGAAACGCTCGGGGGTGTGGCGGTCCATGCCGATCAGCACATAAGCCGTCAGGCTCAGGCCCAGCAGCTTGCGGTCGAGCAGGGCGACCTGGCGGGTGATGTAGCCGTCATCCTCCAACTGCTTGACCCGTCGCGAACAGGGGGAGGGCGACAGGCCGATGCGTTCGGCCAGTTCCTGGTTGGAGATGCGCGCGTCGCGCTGCAATTCCGCCAGAATGCTCAGGTCGTAACGGTCGAGTTTGCTCATCGGTCGGGCCTTTATCTTGATAATTGCGGAGGATTATCTATCCGGGGTTAAAAATTGCGCAAGTGATGTTTATTTCCGCAATCTTCGCAATCATCCGTCGGCACCCCAGGATTATGCTTACCACCAAGATCACTGCTCGGACAAACAGTCCAGTGCAGCCCGCCCAATCAGGCCGGCTGCGGTCGCAGTACCCACCGGTACTGGCAGGCCCCCGAGCTGCACACTGTCCAGAAGACGGCGTGAGGTGAGCCGACGTCATAAGCGTCGCGCACGGACGAAATTCTCAAGGGGAGGCCGACGGGTCTCCCTTTTTTATTGGGCGCAGATTCTGCTTTGGCTAGGGCGCGTCATATCCGCAAGAACGCAGGCGTTGGCGGGTCAGGCGTTTGTCCGGGTAGTCGGCGCCCCAGTTCAGGTGCTGGTCATAGCGGGATTTGACGTGGGCGCAGGCAGCCTTGATTTTTGCGTCAGCCTCGGCCAGGGCGGTATCGGACAGGCGATTGATTTTCAGACTTTGGAAAAAAGGCAGGATAAACGCCTGATCCAGGTCGTAGCCTTTGCTGCCTTCGGGCAAGCGTTGGCCGGCGCTGACCGAGAATGGCTGTTTCAAGCCGCTCTGGTTTTCCCAGCACCAGTAGGTGACATCTTCTTCCCAGGCATTCGTCGGGCTATGCCATATGTCATAGAAACGCAAGCATTGCATGCCTTGCCGCGTGACCCAATCGATTCCTTCGGGGCGTGCCTTGCTTGGGGTGAGGTCCATCAGGGCGAGTTTGTTTTGCAGGAACTGCTCGGGAGAATAGAGCGTCCCTTCGTCCTTGCCGTCAAGCAGGCTTTCGACGGTTATCCAGCGCGATGAGGCCAGCACGACGAGGTCATCGGAGCGAAAGCCGCCGGCAGCACTCGCCGACTGAATGTCGCGCACCTTGTCATAGTTGAAGCCGCTTTTGATCGTCCCGCACGGCGTGTGCCGCAATGGCCCAGGCAGGTCGTAGGAGAAGCGTGGGCTCAGGGTCACCCGCTGTTCCCCCACTTCACACAGCATTCGGCTGAGCCGCTTATCATCGTCATGCACCAGCGGCGCGGGCGCGCAGCCCCACAGGGCCACAGGCAGCAGCATCAGGGCAACGCGCCCAGGCCTCAAAGCGAGGCGCCGAAGGAGTTACCGTTCTTGTCGATGAAAGTGGGCACGATGTAAGTCTTTTTCGTCGTCCCGTCTTTGTCGGTAGTCGTGCCGTTTTTGAAATCTTGTTGCACTTGGTTAGTGCCTGTTTGGCACATGGATTTCACCTGGCACAAATAGTTGGAGTGCGGGCTCTCCTTACCCAGGAGGCCAGGGATTGTGAATATAGCCCCCAAGTACCGGGTGATCGGGTCGTTGGAGTTAAGGGCATTGTTGCCCAAAAAGTCGGACACGGTGTCTGTCTTGGGCAACATGCCAAAGAACACTTGGCTGTCCGGGCGGTTGACCTGGAAAACTGCGTTGTTGCCGTCGGTATTGAAGCCCGCCTCTTGGGCGGCGTCAAAGAAGTGTTGCGCGAACACTGGCGCGCCAGACAGTTGAATGCCGCCTGCACTGTTGCCAAATTGCAGACCATCAAGCCCTCGATAGGTGAGCAACGCGCCCTGGCTGTGGCCCACCAAGTCCAGCTTGAACCCCTGGTCAATACCCGCCTGGTAGAACTCACTTATCTGTTGCGCGTTACCGGATCGTTTGACGCTACCCAAGGCCACGTCCCATAGGGACTCCACCAGGTCACCCAGGAGGCCGTGCTCCGGGTTGTAGCCTTGCATGAAGCTGTCCTTGCCGCCTTGCATGCTGCCATTCACCGCTGCATCTTGCAGCGAGTTCTGGATGCCGTTGATGGCAATCACCCCCTGGGCGTCAGGACGCACAATCAAGTCGAAGTCGACCTTATCCACCAGCGGTTTGCCGGTTTTCGGGTCCATGATGACCCTGCCCTCGGAGTCTTTCTTGTAATCCACTGTAGTGCGGTAAAAACTCATATCACCGCTGAGCAGCACCGGCAGTTGCGTCGCTGCGCCGCCGTGGCTGATCACGCCCGGCATCAGGCCCAGGGTCCCGTACGAGGTTTTATCCAAAGCGGCTTGCAGCACGCCCGGAATCCACGCCAATGGCGCCAGGCCCGGATTTTCCTCCAGCGCTTTTTCGGTGAGGCCGGTCATGTCGCCGTAGGGCTTGAACAGATCGGAACTGTTCTTGCCATAGTTCTGCAGCCCTTTTTTCCACCGATCCAAGGTTTGCGACGGGTTGGCCACCGAGTTCAGCGACGATTCGCTCACATAGAGTTCGGTACGCTTTTCCTTGTCCCGGGTGATGTCGTAGGCCTTGGACGGATCGCGGTTGAGGCCGCCGGTGGAGGTTTGCCCGGTAACCGCATCGTTGCGCACGATGATGTTGCCCGCGCCGACGGTGGCGCGCACGTCTTGCTCGCGCTCCTTGCGGTAATCGTAGCCGCTCACGCTCCAACCATTGAAACCTTCCTTGGGTGCACCGCTCAGGCTCTTGTCGCCAGTGAAGGCCACATCCTTGCCGCCGGTGGTCTTGGCGCCGTTACCCGCGTCCGCGCCCCAGCCAAAGGCACCGCCAACGTTGACGTAGTAGCTGTGCTCCTTGTCTACGCCATTGATGTCACGGAAGCCCAGGGTGTTGGTGTCGAGCTTGAGCTTGCCGTTGTCGGCGGCGATCAGCGCACCGTCGATCTGGGTGTGTTTCTCGGTGCGGATATCCACGCCGTTTTTACCGGTGATGCTGGTTTGCTGTTCAACCCAATTGGTCTTGCCGGTGGTCTTGCCCACCCCCACTGAACCGCTGACGCCACCGCCGCCGGCCAGGCCGATGCTGACGGTAACGCTGGCATCGAACTGTTTGCCGCTGACTTTGCCGGTGTCTGGCACCGACGATACCAGCAGGTCGCCGCCCACGCGGCCAACCACTTCTTCGGCGCGCAGGTTGGCGCCAGCGATGGTGGTGTCGTTACCGCTGTTGAAGCGCAGTTGGTTACCTGCGTACAGGTAGGCGGTCTGCTGTTTTTCGGTTTCCCGCTCCAGCTTGCCCTTGCCCATGTCGACACTGGCGTAGACCGCGATGAAGTCCTTGCCACCCAGTGCAATACCGACCTCGCCACCACCGCTACGACGGCTGGATTCGCTGTTGGAGTCGTTCTGAGCGGCACGGATGGTCAGGTCCTTGCCAGCACGCAAATCGATATCGTGACCGGCAATCACCTGGGTGCCGATCATGGTCAGGTTCTCGCTGGCCTCGATGTTGGTGTCACGCCCGGAGAGCAGTACGCTCGGATTGTTGGTGCCCTGGGTCATTTCTTCGCTGGCCACGCCGTTGCTGCCGCCGATCCCGGCGCGGGCACTGCCGCCACCACTCTGGCCGTTGATACCGCCCTGGCTGCGAGTGGTCTGGCTCTCCTCGTTGATCTGGCCACGGGCCACGTCGAGGTTGACGTTCTTGCCCACCAGGGTGATGTCGCGCCCGGCCTCGAACTGACTGCCGCGCACATTGAGGTTGTTGCCAGCCACGGCGTTGATGTCACGCCCGGCGCTCAAAGTGGACGGGACATTGTCACGAATTTCCGAGCGCGAGCTGGTGCCCTGACTGGCCGAGCCGAAATGGGTCGCGCTGGTGGGCCCGGAGGTGAAGGTATTGATGGCATCCACGGTGCTGAGCACGCTGGAGGCTTTGCTGACGTTATCTTCGCCTTTGCCGGTGCCGCTGATGGCGTCCTTGGTATTGCCATAGTTGTGGCTGATATTGGCGGTCAGGCCGTTGCGGTCGCGGGTCTTGCTGCGTTCCTGGATGAAGGTTTCATCGGCGGCATCGACATTGAGGTCGCGCGTGGCCTGGAGGTTGATATCGCGTCCGGCGTCGAGACCCGCGCCTTCGAGGGTCAGGTCGCGTCCGGCCTGGACGGTCATGTCCTGGCCGGCCACCAGTTGGCTGCCGGCAGCGGTCTGCTGGGCGTCGCGGGACTTTTGCTTGGTCGCTTCGCGCCCGGCAAACGCAGTGAAACCGTTGCTATCGCTTTCCAGGGAGAGGCCGGCCTGCTTCGTGGATTTCCAGTTGCTCTGGTCCTGGCTGTTGCTACCGGCCAACACGTTGACGTCGCGCCCAGCCCCCACTTGCAGGTTACGCCCTGCCTCGGCGGTGCTGCCGATCATGTTCACGTCACGGATGCTTTGCAGGGTGACATCACGGCCGGCGTTGACCTGGCTGCCGACGCTTTGGGTTTGCAGGTTTTCTTGTCCGGACTTCTTCGCCGAGGCGATGGAAATGAAATTGCCGGAGGTGCTGAAGCCCACCTTGCTTTTGTACTTCTCGCTCTGGCTGGTGGACTCGTTGGCGGCGTCCATCAGGTTGACGTCGCCGTTCTTGTCGATCATCCCGGCGCGCAATTGCGCATCGCGCTTGGCATCGATACGGCTGGCGGACAGGTTGACGTTACCGCCAGCGACCACCACGACATCGTTCCCGGCGTCCAGCTCGCTGCCCACTTGGGTGATGCTGCTGGAACTGCGGCTATTACCGCTTTTGCTCAGGCCGAAGCTGCCTTTTTTCTTCATGCTGTAGCTGCTGTCGGTCTGCTCTTGCGCCGACATCAGGTTCACGTCGCCAGCACCACCCACCAGCAAGTCGTTGCCGGCCTTGAGCTGGCTGCCGATCACGCTCACGTCGTGGCCGCCATTGAGGCCGATGCGTCCGTCCTTGTCCTGGGTGACGTTGACGGTCAGGTCGTGTCCGGCCTCGATCTGCGAAGCCACGTTGCTGGTCGCCGAGTCCGCGCTCTGGGTGGTTTTGCTTTTGCCCCAGGAACCTTTTTTCTTCTGGTAGAAGGTCGAGGACTGTTCGTCCTGGGCCGAGACAATGGCCATGTCATTGGCTGCATTGAGGGCCAGGTCATGACCGGCCTTGACCTGGCTCGCCACGACCGCCATGTCGCGTCCGGCGTTCACTTTCAGGTCGCCACCAGTGGTCACGCTGGAACCGAGGGTCTTGACCGTGTCGTTGGTCACCAGGCCACGGCGGATCGCATTCTGGGTGAAGGTGTGATCCTGCACCGCGAGCAATTCCACGTCACGCCCGGCATTGAGCGTGGCATTGCCGTCGCTGTTGATCTGGCCTTTGTTGGTCAGGTCACGCCCGGCGTTGACATTCAATTGCTGGCGGGCGCTGATCAGGCTGCCTTGATCCAGGTTGGTCCGCGAGCCGGAGCCGTAGAGCACTTCCATGGCGGCGCGCTCGTTGACGATGTCGCCTTTGACGGCGCTAAGGTCGACCTGATTGCCACGTACTTCGCCGCCCAGGGCGTTGCGAATACTGTTCTGGGCCATCAGGCTCACACGCTCGCTGGCTTGCGTCAGACCGCCCTGATAGAGATTGTTCCCTGCCTCTGCCACCAGGTTGCTGCTGGCCCGCAGGGTGCCGACGTTGGTCAGGTCGTTGCCGGCCATCAGGTTAATATCCCGGGCCTGCACCAGGCTGCCGCCGCGCAGGTTGCGCGACTCGGCCTGGGCCAGGTAGAGCACCGGAACCAGGACTTGCTGGCCCTGCACCTGGCGGCTTTCCATCCAGACAATGTCGTGGGTCAACGCCGCCACTTGCTGGGCGCTCAGGGCTACGCCGACGCTCAGTTGCAACGAGGCCTTGGAGGCGATGGCGTTGTCCATCAGGTACTGGTATTGCTCGTAGTCGCTGGTCAGGCTGGCGGCGAGGAAGCGCTGACCGGTCTGAGCCAGCACCGCTTCGCGGATCAGGCGGGTTTCGTACAAGCCATCACCCAGGCGACGCCAGCTGCGGTCGTCGTTGTAGCCCAACTGGCCGAGCATGTAGTCGGAACTCATGAACCGCGAGAGGTTGGTCAGGTTCGGGTTTGTCTCGATCAGGTAGCGGCTGTCCGGATTCTGGCTACGCACGAACAGGCCATAGTCACCTTCCGGCAGTCGATAGGTGGCGAGCGCTGTGGGGTCGACGGCGGCGAAAGGTACGCCGGCAAAGTCCACCGGTACAAAACTGAGCTGGGTGCTGCCGTCGGCTGTGACGCGCTCGACGCGTCGTACATCCGCCGCGACCTGGGTGCTGCCGCCGCTGCCCAGGGCATTGACGGTGATGGTCTGGCCGCCGACCAGGCCAACGGTGTTGGTCAGGCTCTGGCCGGTCAACTGGGCGCTGGCCTGTTGAGTCAAGGTGCCGTTTTCAAGGTTGCCGGTGACGGTGAGGTTCAACTGGCGACCGGACTGCAAGGTCGAAGCGTAACCCGCCTGGGTGCCGTTGTGTACGACGCTGCTCTGACCAATGAGTGGGTACTGGGTGATCGCCGTCGGAATGGGTTGCTGCTGGTCGGGAGCGCTGCCGGCATTGGCCGCGTTCCAGGCATTGGCGTTTGATTCCGCCCAACGGAAGTCGTCTTGTTTCACCCCGTGCAGGAAGTAAGTGGTGCTTTCGACACGCTGGTCGAGGGTTGCCCCTCGGTTATAGAAGTTTGTCGCGTTGACGAAGGCGTCGCGGTTGGCGGCGAGCAGGCTTTGTTTGTTTTCCACAGTACCGGCATTGATCAGCAGGTCACGCCCGGCAATCAGGCGCGCGGCCGGGGAATCCTGGATGACTTTACCCAGGTAGGTGCTGTTGACGATAAATGTCGCGGTGTGGTGCTTGCCGGAACAGTCGGTACAGTTGATGTCGATGCGGCGGCTGACAAGGGATTCGCCGATTTCGAATGTGTCCTTGGTGTTTTCCAGGCTGGCAACGTTGAGGCTCATGTCGCCTTCGCTTTCGATGTTCGCCGAACGGTTACTCAGGCTCTGCGCCTGGCCATTGTCCAGGGCGGCGAAGCTCAGGTTGCCCTTGCTGTAGATATCGCCGTAGAGGTTGCTCAAGGTGGCGCCGCGCAGGTTCATGTCGGCGCCGCTGTAGATCAGGGTATTGGCTGAGGTGCTGATGCCGTTGCCCGCGAAGATGTCCAGTTGGCCCATGGCCCCGAGGGTTCCGCGGTTACTGACTTGTGCGGCATGGATGTTGAGATTCTGGCTGGCGATCAGGCGTCCGAGGTTGTCCAGGTTGCCGCGCAGGTTGAGGACGGTATCGCCGGCGCTGGCGATGCGTCCGCCATCTTGGGTCAGGTTACCCGCCGAGATGCTGACGGCTTTGGCCGCCGACACCAGGCCGTTATTATTCAGGTCGCCGGTGAGTGTCAGGGCCAGGTCACCGTCGCTGAGTACTTCGCCGCTGTTGTTCAGGGTCGTGGCGCTTAGCGCCAGGCCGCTGGCACTGGCGATGCGGTCGCCGGCCAGCAGGGTGAGGTTGTCGTTGACGGCCACATCCAATGCACCATTGAACTGCAGGCGCCCGGTGCCATTGATCGAGCTAATGTCCACATCGGCGCTGCCCAGGCCCGTGATGCTGCCCTGGTTGCCGGTCAGGCTGGCAAGGTCGATCTTGAACAAACCCGCTCCGGTGTGTTCGACGCTGCCAGCAAGGTTATTCATCGCGCCAGCTTTGAGGTTGAGCGCCTGGCCAGTGACACCGATGGAACCGTTCTGGTTATTCAGGGCGCCCGTGAGCAGAATCTGGCTCAGGTCGCCGCCAATGGCGCGGATGCGGCCGGTGCTGTTATCCAGGTTGCCGCCGGTCAGCAGCAGGTTACCGCCCGATTCGATCAGGCCGGTCTGGTTATAGGTGTTCAGCGCGTTGAGGTTCAGGGTCCTGGCGCTTATTTCACCGCCCGCGCGGTTGTCCAGGATCTGGCCCTGGCTGCTGAGCAGTCCTTGGGCATAAAGTCGGCCTGCCTGGTTGGTCAGGTTGTCGACCGTCAGTTTCAAATCGCCGACTTGGGCGTTGATGATGCCGGCCTTGTCAGCCAGTGCGCTGTTGTTCACAGCGGCGGCTTTCACTTCGACACTATCGCCTTGCAACGCTCCAGCCTGATTGTCCAGCGTGCCTTGATCAAGCTGTAGATTGGCGTGACCACCGCGTGCCAGCACAAGACCTTCGCTGTTATTGACGGTGGTAGCGGTGACTTTCAAACCTTCGGTACCGGATAGGAGCTGGCCCTTGCGGTTGTCCACCGCCGTAGCCTGTACGTCCAGGCGTTTGCCGGTGAGGGTGCCGCCCTGATTGTCGAACTGGGTGGCCTGGGTCACGCGAACCGTCGACTCGCTGCCATCGATCAGGCCCAGGGCGTTGTTCAATACGCCGGAGACCGCCAGCTCAATCGCGCCGGCGGTGGCGATCGCCGAGCCTTGTGCGCTGTTGTCCAGGTTGGAGACATTGGCCCCGACGCTGCTGCCCAGCAGCACGCCGCCGTGGTTGTCGATGTCGCTGCCATTGATCTGCAAATGGCCGTCGCTCTGCACGCGCCCCTGGTTGTTGAGCAATTGTCCCCGCGTCACGCCCTGATCCATGAGCGTCAGCTGCGCACCACCGGTCCCGGCCAGCAGCAAGCCGCTGGCGCTGTTGTCGATGCGCCCCGCACCAACGGTCAGTTGATCGCCCACCACGCGACCGCCGCGGTTATCCAGCAAACCGCTTTGAGTCAACAGCAGATGCTTGCCGACGATCACGCCTTGCTGGTTGTTTAACGCAGCAGCGGTGATGTCGAGATCACCGACTTTGGATTGGAGGTGACCGGCGCTGTTGTTCAGTTGTTGGGTCACGACCATTGTCAGCTTGCCGGTTTCGGCGCTGAGCACGCCTTGGGCGTTCTGGCTGAGACTGTCCAAGCCGGTGCTGAGCTGTCCGCCGTTGACGTTGCCCTTGAGGTTGTTCAGGTCACGGGCGGTCAGGGAGGCGCTGCTTGTGCCTTGCAGCAAGCCTTCGGTGTTATCCACGTCCAGGGCGGTGACGGCCAGTTGATCGGCGCTGATCTTGCCTTGTCGGTTGTTCAGGTTACCTTGGCTGACGAAGGTCAGCTGTTGGCCCACCAGCGTGCCGCCCACATTGTCCAGGCTCCCAGCCTTGATGTTCAATGCGGAAGCTGCCTGGATCCGGCCGCCCTGATTGGTCAGGTCTTTTGTAACGGTCAATACGTTGTTGCCAAGCTCGGCGCTGATCAAGCCATTGGCGCTGTTGTTCAGACGCTCGGCGGTGAGCTTGAGGTGATCGGCGACGAGTTTTCCACCTTGGTTCAAAACCTCGGCGGCGCTGACATCCAATAGGCTTTGGGCTTGCAGCACGCCGCCGGTGTTGTCGAGTTGGCCGCTGACGTTGAGAATGGACTGGCCGACGCTGGACGCAATCAGGCCGCCTTGGTTGTCCAGGCGCTCGGCGGTCACTTGCAGTTGATCGGCGATCACTGAGCCACGCAGGTTGGTCAGTCGGTTGGCGTTGAGAGCGAGGTTGCCGCCGGCCAGTTCGAGGTGGCCGCCGGTGTTGTCCAGGGTGTCGAGATTGAGGATGGCGGATTGGCCGTCGCCGAAGCGGATCAAACCGCCCAGGTTGGCGATCGCCGGCGTCAACAGGGACAGCGTATTGATCCCCAATACTCGCGCCGCCGTGCCTTGGTTGACCAGGCGAGCGCTGGTCAGGCCAACGTTGGCGCCTTGGATGATGCCGTTCTGATTGTCGATCACCTCGCTGGCACCCACCTCAAGGTGACGGCTGGCAACGACGTTACCGGTGTTGCTCAGTTGCCTGGCGGTGATGGCTACGTCACCACGCTGGTTGCGGGTATTGTCCGGATTCACTCCGGCTTCGACGATGCCGTTGTTGATGACCTTGCCGGCGCTGGTGACGGTGACTTTGTCGCGAGCGGCGATGCTCTTGCCTACCGTCACATTACCGCTTGTGTTCACGTTGACCTGGGTACCGTAGACCTTGCCTTGCACGTCCAGGCTTTGTCCATTGACGGTGACTGCCTGGTTGGCGCTGGCGTTGGTCATGCTGACCTTGCCGCCGGCATCGATCTGGATGTCGCCCACGCTGGCTGCCATGTCGCCCGCCAAACGCACGCCCACGCCCTTTTCGGTGCCCACCAGACGAATCGCCCCGGCGTACATGCCGCCCAGGGCCGAGCTGTCGATGGCCAATTCGGGTTTTTCGCTACCATTCTCGGCGCGTGCGGTGGCGCTCAGGTTGTCGGCGTTGACGTCGTTGCGGCCAGTCACCACATTGAGGTTCTTCGCGTAAATATTGGCGTTGAGTTTGGCGCTGCGGGTAATCAAGTCGAACTGGTCGACGTCGCTGGCGTCCAGGCCCGCCCCCTCAATGCTGATATCGCCACCGTCGACCTGGAAGTGGTCCAGGCGCTGGCCGTCCATGACGGGTTTGCCGGTGGTCAGGGTGGCGCGCGGTGTGTTGATAAAGCCGCAACCGCTGCAGGTGATGCCATTGGGGTTGGCGACGATGACACGTGCCGCTTGCCCGGCTACTTCGGTGTAGCCGGCCATCTGGCTGCGATTGCCGCTGGTGATTTCGTTGAGGATGACTTGCGCGGCCTGACCCTTGAGGTTGTCGTTGCCAAGGATGATTCCGCCTAGCTGAGTGTTCTGCGTCTTGCCGGTGGCGTTATTGAGGATTACGCCGTTCTTGCCGACGTTGTAGTCGGTGAACTTGTTGTGGGAAAGCCCGCTGCCATTGGCGCCGTTGATGTTGATCACCGGCACGCCGTTACCCGCTGCCCCAATGGTCGTCTTACCCCCCGCCGCCGCGTCGACCGCAAGACCCGCCGCCGCCGCGACGATGGGATTGAGAAACACGATCGAGGCCAAAGCCAGGGCAATACTCTGAGACAGGGGGCTACGGACGTCCATGTGAAAGTCTTCCATTTACAAAAGCGAGTCGGGTGTCAGAAAAACAGATCGACGCGGAAATACACCGGGCGTTCACGTTTTTCGATAATCCCCGGGCGTTCCAGTGAGCGGGCAAAACTCACGGAAGTTGCGAGGTTCTTGCCCCTGGCGTTGAACTCCAGGGCGTTACCGGTGACGCGGCCGCGCTCGTCAGGATTCGAGGATCTACCCTCGATCACCCCGACGTCGTAGGCAAACGCCACTCCGTACTCCTGCAATAGCGGTTGCAGAGGCTGCCAGGTGACAGCTCGGCGCCAGCGCAACTGGTTTCGCCAGTAGCCACCGCTATCGCCGGTCAAGGTCTGGTCTTGCAGACCTCGTACTGAACTGCTCCCACCCAGACTGATTCGTTGCGGGCTGTAAAGTTCATCTTCACTGCGCTGACCCGTTGCAAGGCTGTCGAAGCTGAAGCTTTCGCCCCACAATCGAAACGGCTGCAAGTAGCTCATTGTGAGGCTGTATTTGTTGTAGCGCGATTGCGGCCCGTGGTGGGAGCTGTCCCGCTGGGCATCCAGCATGCCAATCCCCTGTTGCCAGCCGGCATCCAGGTTAATGAACGCCGAGCCGATGCGCCGACCATGGTTGAGGTTCAATTGGGTCTCGGTGATGGTCACGCTCGAGGTGTCGATGAAGTTATCGTCCACGAAGTTGCGTGTGCGCAGTTGGCTGAGGCCGAAACTGATGCCGGTCTTGCTCACGTTGTCGCGATGCAGCACGCGCTCGGCGCGCAATGCATGGTTCTTGCTGGTACCGTCATAACCGAATTTGTAGCCTTGGGCGTTGCCGCTGGCGCGGTAGAAACTCTGGCTGTAGGCGTAATTGAAGGTCCACCAGCCGTAGGGCACGCTGTAATACAGGCTCTGATTGTCGGAGTGACGCCAGTGATCGCTGACAGCGTCCTGATTGGCGCGCAGGCTCAATTGGTCGGCCAGGCCCAATGGGCTGTCCCAGTCCAGGCCCAGACCCATTTGCTGTTGGCCAGTGCTGCGGTCGCCGTCGTTGTTACGCGTGGCCGATACGCGCCAGGGTTTTTCACGCTCGCCCTTGAGGCCGATACGGCTGCCACCGACCTGCTCGCCCGGTGCCAGTTCGAGCTGGGCCTGACGGGACGGCAAGCGGCTGAGCTGATCCACCAATTGCTCCAGTTCCCGCAGGTTCAGCGGCTCGCCGGTCTGACCGGGGAAAGTCATTGCCAATTCGCGAGGGGTGGCCAGGGCGGAGCTGTCGAAACCTTCAAGTCGCCCTTCGACTACCACTATTTTCAACACGCCGCCCGACAGATCCTGTTGCGGCAGATAGGCTCGCGTTGTGACGAAGCCGCGCTCGAGATAGTGATGGGTCAAGGCCTTGAGCAAAGTATTGATCTGTCCGACCGACAGGCATTGGTTCTGATAGGGCTTGATCAACTGCTCGCGCATGCCTGCGTCAAGGTGGGCCGCGCCCTCAAGCTCAATGGTCTTTATGTCGAAGCAACGTTTGTCGTCGGGGGTGGCAGGGGCAGGCGCGGGCAAGGTATTGCCGGGCAGTTGTTGGAGTTCGTCGAGGCGTTTTTGTTGTTCCTGCAGCAGTTGCTGCTGACGATCACGAATCAGATCGCGGTCACCGGGTGTTTGGATGGGAGCGGCATGGACCAGGGATGTAAACACCGCACAAAAAGCCAAAACGTGCGTAATGCCAAAACGTGACATGCCTTCATTCCCTTGAATGGCTAACTGCGGCGGATGCCGGCGGTTGTTTCAGGCGAATAGGAAGTCCCTGTCGCCTGGCGAAAAACGGTGGGTATCTTAAATGGTAGTGCTTCTTATCTTGAAAAATTACTTGTGAATCCGACGAGCGGTAGTTGTCGGTTCGATTTTGATGATGGCACTTCGCCTTGGCTGATGTGGCCCTGCGCAAGGTGGTGGCCTGGTCGGGGGAAAGCAAATACCTGCGAAATAAACCCCGTGACTGATAATCTGTCGTAGAACCGGCCTGGGCTTTTCCAGTCTTACGATCAGGCCCCAACCGTTGTGAGGAATTTCATGAAGTCGCGCATCTGGCGTTTGGCAGGTGTTGGTCTGTTGTGGGCAAGTGTCAGTGCGCAGGGAATGGCCGATGATCAGCAAAACCGTGGCGGCCCGGACGGCGGTCGCGGGCAGGACGGGCGCGGTGGCAACGGCCAGGGTTACTCGGGCCAGCCGCGGGGGCAGAGCAATGAAATCATTCGGGGCGACAACAGTCGTCAGTTCGAGGTCAAGCCACAGCCGCAATACCAGGGCGGCCAGCACTATGATCGCGGGCCCCAAGACCCCAACGACCATGGCCGCCCGCAACCGCAGCCCGGCAACAACTTGCCGATCCAGGGTCGGCCCGACAGCGTGACCCAGACCCGCGAACCGCAACCGGGGTATTACCGTGACATTCCACGTCGCAATGACGGTTATCCAAATGGCGGGCCCCGTCCGGGGCGCGACAACCGTCCCGAACAGCATTGGTCCGGCCGGCCGGACGGCCATGGCAATGGCTGGGGCCCGGGGCCGCAATACCGTCCGGGTTATGTGATCGACCGTTTCCCGGATCGCAACTACCGTGTGCCTTATCGTGGCCAGGATTATTTCTACTCGGGCGGCTACTGGTATCGCCCTCAAGGGCCGCGTTACGTCGTGGTCGAGCCGCCGCGGGGCATTCGTACCCGTTACCTGCCCGATTACGCCAGGGAAGTGTGGATCGGCAGCTCGCTGTTCTTCCTCGCCGCCGGCGCCTATTACATCTACGAAGCCAATACCCAGGACTACGTGGTGGTCGAGCCGCCGGTGGCCAACCCGCAACCTCAGCCCCAGGGCAACAGCTTTGACGTGGTGGCCTACCCGGCCAACGGCCAGTCCCCCGAGCAGGTCAACCAGGATGGCTACGACTGCTATCGCTGGGCGGTGCAGCAGAGCGGTTTCGACCCGCGCAACTACACCTACCCTCCGGCACCGGAAGTGGTGCAGACCTATCGGCAGGCCCAAGGCAGTTGCTTGAGCAGTCGTGGGTATCAGGTGACGTACTGAGGCGCGGTAAAGATCGTGCGGACGCCGCTTTTTGTGGCGAGGGGATCAGGTACTCGCCGGGTTAGGCGTGGCGCCTCTCACCACTTCCGACGGATCGGCATGCACCAGCACTTCGGCCTTAGGATAAGCATGATGGATCGCATCGGCGGCCTGGTCGCTGATGCCGTGGGCCACTGACAGGGTCAGTTCCCCCGGCAACTCCAGGTGCAGTTGCACGAACCAGTGGTTGCCGGAGATCCGCGTGCGCAAATCATGGGCACCGAGTACGCCGGGCACGGCGCAGGCCAGTTCCAGCATGTGCTGGCTGACGTCGTGCGGCAGTTCCTCATCCATCAGCACCGCGAAGCTTTCCCGGGCGATCTGGATGGCGCTCCACAGGATGTACGCCGCGATCCCCAGGCCGAACCAGGCGTCGAGTTGATACCAGCCGAATCCGGCCAGGACCAGCGCCACCAGGATGCTGCCGTTGAGCAACAAGTCGGAGCGATAGTGCAGCGAGTCGGCGCGCACGGCGTTGGAGCCGGTGGCGCGGATGACCCGATGCTGCAACGCCAGTAACGCCAGGGTCAGCCCGAGGGAAAACACGATCACGCCGACGCTGAGCCAGGGTGCCTCCACGGGCACCGGGTTTTTCAGGCGCTCGAAGGCCTGCAAGGCGATCAATACCGCACTGCCGCCGATAAACAGCGCCTGGGCCATGCCGGCCAAGGATTCGGCCTTGCCGTGACCGTAGCGATGGTCATCGTCGGCGGGACGCAGGGCGTAATGCACCGCCAGCAGATTGAGCAGCGAGGTGACGCCGTCCAGTGCCGAGTCGGTCAGCCCGGCGAGCATGCTCACCGAGCCGCTGAGCCACCAGGCCAACGCCTTGGCGACGACCAGGATAAGTGCCACGGCCACCGAGGCTCGGGTGGCCAGGCGTAGCAGACGAGCGTGTTCAGTGCTGACGGTCATGGCGCGATCGTTCCTTGTGTGGCGCCTGTCATGCGGCCGGTTTGAGACCAAGCGCGGCCAGTTGCTGTGCGCTGCCCTTGTGCTGGATCAGCCGTGGGTCGTCCAGCGGGAAGCTGCGGCCCAGTTCGCGTTCCAGGATCGCCTGCAACTTGTGGTTATTGACGGTGCCGTCGGGGTTGATGGCCGGTTTGAGTTTTTCTGGCTCGATCTGGACGCTTTTGCCCGGTTCGAAGTAAATGGCGCCGGTGGCAAAGTCCACGGCGAACGCGATCAGGCCGGGAATGATGTAGAACAGCAGGCCGACGGCATCGAGCGCGGCAATTGCCGGGTCGATCTTGCCATCGATCTGGCCGCGACGGTCCGGGTAGAAGATCGAGCCGCAAGCGCTGATTTGAGTCAGCAGGGCGGCGACCAGGACGCCACCGATCACGCGAAAGGGAATACGCATAGCAATCTCCTGAACAGGTAAAGACGTTGCTGGTTGGAGTCCAGACCACGCTAAACAGTTCGCCGTTATACTCGGCCCTCTGTTTTGGAGCCAGCATGATTTCTTTGCCGATTGATGAAGTTTTACCCGCCCTGCGTCAAGCCTTGGCGTCGCGCCACGAAGCCGTGCTCGAAGCGCCGCCCGGTGCCGGTAAAACCACCCGTGTTCCCCTGGCCTTGCTGAACGAGCCCTGGCTGGCCGGGCAGACCATCCTGATGCTCGAGCCCCGGCGCCTGGCGGCACGGGCGGCGGCCGAGCGACTGGCCAGTGAACTGGGGGAAAAGGTCGGGGAAACCGTCGGCTACCGGATTCGCCTCGACAGCAAGGTCGGCCCCAAGACCCGCATTGAAGTGGTCACCGAAGGCATCCTCACCCGTCGCTTGCAGGACGATCCGGCGCTGGAAGGCGTGGGGCTGCTGATTTTCGATGAATTCCACGAACGCAGCCTCGATGCCGACCTGGCCCTGGCCTTGAGCCTCAACGGCCGGGAGCTGTTTCGCGAAGACCAGCCACTGAAGATCCTGCTGATGTCCGCCACCCTGGAAGGTGAGCGCCTGGCCGAATTGCTGGACAATGCGCCGATCCTGCGCAGCGAAGGCCGCATGTTCCCGGTGACGGTGCGCTGGGGTCGGCCGTTCCAGCCCGGCGAGTTCATCGAACCGCGGCTGGTGCAGACCGTTCTGGAAGCATTGCACGATGAAACCGGCAGCGTCTTGGTGTTCTTGCCCGGGCAGGCCGAGATTCGTCGGGTCCATCAGCAACTGGCCGAGGCCTTGGGCGAGGGCGGCAATGTGTTGCTCTGTCCGCTGCACGGTGAACTGGACCTCGCCGCCCAGCGCGCCGCCATCGACCCCGCGCCGCCCGGCCAGCGCAAAGTGGTGCTGGCCACCAACATCGCCGAAACCAGCCTGACCATCAATGGCGTACGCGTGGTGATCGACGCCGGACTGGCGCGGGTGCCGCGTTTCGACCCGGGCAGTGGCATGACCCGTCTCGACACCCAACGCATTTCCCGAGCCAGCGCCACCCAGCGGGCCGGTCGGGCCGGGCGCCTGGAGCCGGGGGTGTGCTACCGGTTATGGTCCGAAGACCAGCATGAACAATTGGCCGCTTACGCCAGCGCGGAGATTCTGTCGGCGGACCTGGCCGGGTTGGCCCTGCAATTGGGGCGCTGGGGCGTGACGCCGTCGCAACTGGTCTGGCTCGATGTTCCACCCTCCGCCGCGTATGCCCAGGCCCAGGACCTGCTGCAACGCCTCGGCGCGCTGGAGGGCGAGCAACTGACCCGCCACGGCCAGGCCATGGCCCAATTGCCGGCTCATCCGCGTATCGCTCATCTGCTGTTGCGCGGTCAGGCGCTGGGGCTGGCGGACATGGCCTGCAACGTCGCCGCACTGTTGGGCGAGCGCGATATTCTGCGTGGCGCCGGCGCGGATCTGCACAGCCGCCTGGCCTTGCTGTCCGGCGAAGAACGAGCAGCGCGCGGCGCCCAGGGCGGGGTGCAGCGGGCGCGACAACTGGCCCGGCAATATCGCGGTTACCTGCGAGGCAAGGCCGAAGAAGCCGTGGCCGATCCCGATCATCCGCGTTGGCTCGGCGCCTTGCTAGCGCTGGCCTACCCGGACCGCGTCGCCCAGCAGCGCCGGCCCGGCGGCGCTGAATATCGTCTGGCCAACGGCCGTGCGGCGCTGTTTGCCGAGGCTGACAGCCTGATGAAGCAAGCGTGGCTGGTGATCGCCGACCTGGGCAGCCGCCAGGGCCAGCGCGAAGAGCGGATCTACCTGGCGACGGATTTCGACCCGGCGCTGTTCGATTCGGTGCTGGCTGAGCAAGTGCGCACCGTGGACCAACTGGATTGGGATGAGCGCGAAGGCGTGCTGCGCGCCGAGCGCCAGCGCAAGGTCGGCGAACTGGTGCTCAGCCGCGAACCGCTGACCGGCCTGGATGAGTCGGCCCGTAGCCAGGCCCTGGTGAACCTGGTGCGGCGCAAGGGCCTGGAATTATTGCCCTGGACCCCGGAACTGCGGCAATGGCAGGCGCGGGTGGCGCTGCTGCGTCGCCTGGACCTGGACGCCAAGGGCGAGAGTGAGTGGCCGGACGTCAGCGATGGCGCATTGCTGGACAGTCTCGAGCATTGGTTGATGCCGTATCTGGGCCGCGTCTCGCGCCTCAGCCATTTCGCCAACCTGGACGTGTCGAGCTTCGTTCATAACCTGTTGCCCTGGCCCTTGCCGCAACGCTTGGATGAACTGGCGCCGCACCATTTGAGCGTGCCCTCGGGGTCGTCGATTCGCCTGGACTACAGCGAGCATCCGCCGATCCTGGCAGTGCGCCTGCAGGAACTCTTTGGCCTGGCCGACACCCCGCGTATTGCTGGCGGGCGGCAGGTGGTCAAGCTGCACCTGCTGTCCCCCGCACGGCGGCCGGTGCAGGTCACCCAGGACCTGGCGAACTTCTGGCGCAGCACCTACGCCGAGGTGAAGAAGGACCTCAAGGGGCGGTATCCCAAGCATTACTGGCCAGACGACCCACTGGTGGCGGAGGCGACGGCGCGGGTCAAGCCGCGCAAGTGAACTGACTCCAATCCACCCCCCAACCACTGTGGGAGCGAGCTTGCTCGCGATAGCGGTGTGTCAGCCAATAGTCATGGTGCTGATCTAGCGCTATCGCGAGCAAGCTCGCTCCCACAGGTGTTCGGCGGCGATGCGCCGATCACGGCGCTACCGGCAACAAAAACCGCGCAATCACCGGCAAATGGTCGGAGATGCGCAAGGTGTCGTCCTGCCTTACCCGGGCTTCGACCCGTTTGAGGCGCGGGCTGTAGAACTGGTAGTCGACGGTGCGGTCGGGGCCGTTGAGGCCGGGGTCGTTCGGGTAGTGGGTCAGCCAGTGTTCGCGGTCGATGCCGCTGGCCTCGTTGTTGGTGGGGATCATCGGGTATTTGTCCCACAGCAGGTGCAGGGGGCTGTCGGCGGAGTAGGGCTCGCGTTGCTCGGCCGGCAGGCGCCGGTACTGGCCCAGGGGCAGCAGGTTGAAGTCGCCGCCGATCAGCCAGGGTGTGCCAGCGGATTCGAATTTATCCAAGGCCTTGGCCACGGCGGTGATTTGTTTGGGCAGGGTTTCGTCCGGCTCGCTGGCCCGTTCCAGGTGGGTGTTGAGCACCGCCAGTTGGCCGCCGCCGCTCAGCGGCAGATAGCTCACCAACAAGGCATTTTTCGGCTGGAACTGACGGCTGATGAAGTGGGTGTCGGCCACCGGCAGTTGTACCCGTTCGGCATGGTCGATGCGGTAGCGACTCAGGGTCGCCAGTTGCCGGCCGACGCTGCCGAAGATGTGTGGATCGGGGACGAAATCGGCCTTCCAGTCGAAGGCACTGGTGCCGCACGGATAGAGGTCGGCCAGCCGCTCCTGCAACAGCTTGAGCTGGTCCTGGTAATCGCTGGCCTTGGCGCCCTTGTCCAGTTCCTGGAGCAGCACGACGTCCGGTTGCTCGTCGCGGATGACCCGTGCCACTTCGTCGAGGCTGAAGGCCATGTCTTCCAGGGTCGGGCTTTCATCGTTGCCCTGGGCCAGGTCGTGCCAGAACACGTAGCGTTTGCCGGCGAGGAACTGGACGTTCCAGGTCATCACCTTCAAGGCCTGGCCGGGCACCAGCGGTGCTGCGTTGGCGGTGCAACTGACCGGCACGGTTTCCCGAGGTTGTGGCCGCCAGGTCAGGCCGTAGATCGACAGGGCGGCCAGGCTGAGGATCAACAGCAGGCCCAGCAAGGTGTAGCGCAGTAGACGGGTCATGGCTCGGCTTATGGGCGAAACGCGAAAGTGATCCCGAGCATAACCGAGAGCGGTTCTCAAGCCCAAGCCCGGGGCCTTCGCAATGTGCGATCAGCGGTTGTCAGGCTTGGCTTCGATCAACATGAACAGGCGGAACAGCACCACGCTGGTGAACAGTTGCAGGAAACTGTGGACGCTGTCGATCAGCAGGCCGAGCACAGGGTTCTGAGGCGACGGATACACCGAGACGCTGACACCCTTGAGCAGCCACAGCGGGCCCATCACCGCCAGAATGCACAACAGCACCCGCCAGAAGTTGCCGCGGGACATGTTCAGGCTTTCCTTCATCGCCGCCAGGGGTGTCAGGCCCCTGAGGACCAACAGGTACTCACTGAAGGCCAGGGTCACCATCAGCCACAGGCCCGGCAGGAAGTACAACGACAGTCCCACCAGGATCAACAGCGTGTTGAGGGCCGTCAGCAAGGCAAAGCGAGGCCACAGGGTGAGGGCCGTGGCGAGCAGGTCACGGGTGCGTGGTGCTTCACCGCGGCTGCGGGCGTCGAGAAACAGGATCAGCGCGGCGGTATACAAGGGGTACACCAAGAGCCCGACGATCACGCTGTAGCCGGGGAAGCCCTCGGGTCCGACGGCGCTGTCCACGCCTTGCTGCAGCACAGCCTCGAGTATGACCAGCGGCAGGCACAGCTGGGCGATCCGGCCCAGATGGCGCTTGAAGAAATACAAAGAGTCGCGCAGCACGTCAAACGGATTCATGAGTCGGTATCGCAGTTCAAAAGCGGTCCGACACTTTAACCGATCAGGTGCCCGCACAAGCAAACGTAAACATCAGGTAAAGACCATTGAAACCTTTGCGGCGAGCCCCATTACTGGTGGGCACCGGTCGTAAGGACCGGAATGGTTTCTACCCGGCAATCTAATGAGGTCGCCATGAACAGCGAAGAACAAACCCTGATCGATGGACTGTTTTCACGGCTGCAACAGGCCGAAAAGGATTCAGCCCCGCGTGACGTCCAGGCCGAGGCGCGGATCAAGGAACACCTGGCCAGCCAGCCAGCGGCGGGCTATTTCATGGCCCAGGCGATTCTGGTGCAAGAGGCCGCGATCAAGCACCTCGATGAACAGAACAAGCAACTCACCCAGCAAGTCGATCAATTGCAGGCCGATCTGCAACGGGCCCGTTCCCAGCCATCGGCACCCAGCGGTGGCGGAGGCTTTCTCTCAAGCATTTTTGGTGGCAGTGCCCGGGATTCACGCCCGGCAAGCGCACCGACGTCCAGTGGGGGAGGCTGGCGCGAACCGGCACAGCCGTCCTTCAATGCTCAGCCCCAGCAGGGCTTCGGCGCGCCGCCCGGCAATTATGCTGCACCGCAGCAGCAGGCCCCGGCAGCGGGCAGCTTCCTCGGCGGTGCCCTGAAAACCGCGGCGGGCGTGGCCGGCGGCGTGATGCTGGCCCAAGGCATCAGCAGCCTGTTTCACAGCAGCCAGCAACCCCAGGAAATCGTCGAGGTCATCAAGGAGGAGCCGGCCCAACCGGTCAACGACACCGCCAACAGCGGCGACAGCGGTTGGGGCGATGACCAACGGGTGGCCGATAACGACAGCTATGGCAACGACCCGGGCGGTTTCAGCGACGCGGACTACAGCGACGATTCTTCTTCCTTCGGCGACGACGACTCCTTCGTCTGACCCGCCATTCGTCCGGGGCGCCCTGGCGCCTCGGGCCGATTATTCGCGGAACAATCCTTCGGGCTGGCATACTGGGCGACTTTTCGGCCCTGGTGGCCTGTGTGCGTGTGCATCCAAGAGGAAACGCGGTGAAAAAAATTGCAGTGTTCGCCGATGTCCAGAACCTCTACTACACCGTGCGCCAAGCCTACGGTTGCCATTTCAACTACGCCGCGCTGTGGGCTGATGTCAGCAAGCAGGGGCAGATCGTCGAGGCCTATGCCTACGCGATCGATCGCGGTGACAGCAAGCAGCAGCAATTCCAGCAGATCCTGCGCAACCTGGGCTTTGTCGTGAAGCTCAAGCCCTACATCCAGCGCAGCGACGGCTCGGCCAAGGGCGACTGGGACGTGGGCATCACGCTGGACATCATGGACGCCGCCGACCACGTCGACGAAGTGGTGCTGGCCTCCGGCGATGGCGATTTCGACATGCTGCTCGAACGCATCATCCAAAAGCACGGTGTACAGGCCGTGGCCTATGGCGTGCCGGGGTTGACCGCCAATTCGCTGATCCGCGCCGCCAGCCGCTACGTGCCCATCGAAGGCGCCTTGCTGCTCAAGAATTGATTTTTACGGAGCTCAGACAGGTTTGGAACGCATCGCAGTCATCGACTTTGAAACCACCGGCATCACGCCAAGCAGCAGTTGCCGGGCCACCGAAATTGCCGTGGTGATCCTTGAACAGGGTCGGATCGTCGACCGCTACCAGAGCCTGATGAATGCCGGTGTGCGCGTCCCTGCATTTATCGAGCAACTGACCGGCATCAGCAATGCCATGCTGCGCAGCGCCCCGTCGGCGGAAAAAGTGATGAACGAGGTCAACGAGTTCGTCGGCATCACGCCGCTGCTGGCGCACAACGCCGCGTTCGACCAGAAGTTCTGGGATTTTGAGCTGGGGCGAATCAAGCGCACCCGCTTGCAGAATTTTGCCTGCTCACTGTTGCTGGCCCGGCGCCTGATGCCGGCGGCGCCGAACCACAAGCTCGGCACACTCAACGCGTTCGCCGGCCTGCCCCATACCGGCCAGGCTCACCGGGCCATGGCCGACGCCGAAATGGCCGCCAACCTCACTGCGCACCTGGCCTCGGAACTGCGGCAAAAGCACGGGTTGCGGGAGTTGTCCCATGATTTGCTGTGCAGCTTGCAGAAAGTGCCGGCGGCGAAGATCAACGAGCACCTCAAGCGCCATCGCGGATTCTGAACACACTACAAAACAAAAACACAGTTTTGATTTGTGTTGGGTCGATTATTTCCCATTGCCTTCCAATTGCCCCAACGGCACGCGCTTCTCAATGGCGCTGGACAGCACGATCGAGGTCTTGCTGAAGCCGAACTTGGCGATGCGGTTGATCAACTCCTCCAGTTCCGGCATTGAGCCAACCGCCGCTTGCATGATCACGCAGGGATCCCCGGTGACCCGGTGGCACTCGGTCAGTTGTGGGATCTTGCACAGTTCGTCGTAGGTCTTCTGGTTGCCGTGCTGGTTCATCCGCAGTTCGATGACGCACTGAACCGGCAGGCCGATTTTCGCCATGTCGACTTTGGCTTGATAACCGGTGATGACGCCGCTGGCTTCCAGTTTGCTGACCCGCTCGGCCACGGCGGGGGCTGAGAGGTTCACTTTGCGGGCCAGTTCGGCGTAGGACGCACGACCGTTTTCCAACAGGGCGCTGAGCAACATGCGGTCGTATTTATCCACAGGAGGGGTTCCAAATGACGTGGCTTTCGAAAGCATGGTTTATAGCGCTGATCTCCGTGTTTTGAAAAGTGTACGGCTCGGATAAACAGGTTTTGTAACTTATTTTCCGTCTGTCGCCTTTCTAGAATAGCGTCTCTCATTGTCCTGACTTCGAGCCGACCATGCCTGGCCCACGCCGTTTTCCCTTGCCATTGATCGCAGCCTTTTTTGCCTTGTACGTCATCTGGGGGTCGACCTACCTGGTGATTCGCATCGGGGTGGAGCATTGGCCGCCGTTGTTGCTGGCCGGGATTCGTTTTGTGCTGGCCGGTTCACTGATGTATGGCTTCCTGCGCTGGCGCGGGGCACCGGCGCCGACTTGGGCGCAATGGAAGGCCGGGGCCATCATCGGCGTGCTGTTGCTCAGTTTCGGTAACGGTGCGGTCAGTGTGGCCGAGCACACGGGCGTGGCGTCCGGGGTTGCGGCCCTGGCGGTGGCGACGGTGCCTTTGTTTACCTTGCTCTGCGGTTATTTCTGGGGCGCGCGTAATACCCGTCTGGAATGGGCGGGGATTGTGCTGGGGTTGATTGGCATCGCGATGCTCAACCTGGGCTCCAACCTGCAGTCCAGCCCGTTGGGTGCGACCTTGCTGGTATTCGCGGCGGCCTCCTGGGCCTTCGGTTCGGTGCTGAGCAAGCACGTGCCGTTGCCGGCCGGGGCGATGGCCAGTGCCGTGGAAATGCTCGTGGGCGGTGTGGTGCTGTTGCTCGGCAGTTTTGCCAGCGGCGAACACCTGGAGCGTGTCCCGCCGTTTGAAGGTTGGTTTGCGCTGGCTTACTTGACCTTCTTCGGTTCGATCATCGCCTTCAACGCCTATATGTACCTGCTCAAGCATGTGCGCCCGGCGGCGGCCACCAGCTATGCCTACGTCAACCCGGCCGTGGCGGTGTTGCTGGGGATCGTGTTCGCGGGTGAAACCATTGGCGCTGAAGAAAGTATGGCGATGTTGGTGATCATCAGTGCCGTGGTGTTGATCGGTTTGCCGCAGTGGCGTAAACCCAAGCCTGCGCCGGCCGCTTCCTGATTTAGGGTAAACTGCCGCGCATTGCACACCTTGCGCTGATTTTTCCTACGGTACTTCCATGACTTTCGCCACCCTTGGCCTGATCGAACCCTTGCTGCGCGCCCTCGAGACGCTCGGCTACCAGACCCCGACCCCGGTGCAGGCCCAAGCCATGCCGGCGGTGCTGGCCGGTCGCGACCTGATGGCCGCGGCCCAGACCGGCACCGGCAAGACCGCCGGTTTCGCCGTGCCGCTGTTGCAGTTGCTGACCACCGAAGGGCCGAAGGTCGCCGCCAACTCGGTGCGGGCGCTGATCCTCGTGCCGACCCGTGAGCTGGCTGAGCAGGTCCATGAAAGCGTGCGTCAGTACGCGCAAAACCTGCCGCTGAGCACCTACGCCGTGTACGGCGGTGTCAGCATCAACCCGCAGATGATGAAGTTGCGCAAAGGCGTCGATCTGCTGGTCGCCACGCCGGGTCGCTTGCTCGACTTGTTCCGCCAGAATGCGCTGAAGTTCAACCAGTTGCAGACCCTGGTGCTGGACGAAGCCGACCGCATGCTAGACCTGGGCTTCTCCGAGGAGTTGGCGAATATCTACAAGGCCCTGCCGAAGAAGCGCCAGACCCTATTGTTCTCGGCGACCTTTTCCGATGCGATCCGCTTGTTGGCCGGGCAGATGCTCAATGATCCGCTGAGCATCGAAGTGAGCCCGCGCAACGTCGCCGCCAACACCGTCAAGCAATGGGTGGTGACGGTTGATAAGAAGCGCAAGCCGGAATTGTTCGTGCACCTGATGCGCAAGAACAAGTGGAAGCAGGTGCTGGTCTTTGCCAAGACCCGCAACGGTGTCGATGCACTGGTGGAAAAACTCCAGGGCCTGGGCGTCAACGCCGACGGCATCCACGGTGACAAACCCCAGGCCACCCGCCAGCGGGCACTGGACCGCTTCAAGGCCAGCGAAGTGCAGATCCTTGTGGCGACCGACGTCGCTGCCCGTGGCTTGGATATCGAAGATTTGCCGTTGGTGGTGAACTTCGACCTGCCGATCGTCGCCGAGGACTACATCCACCGCATCGGCCGTACCGGTCGGGCGGGCTCGACCGGGGAAGCGATTTCCCTGGTCTGCGCCGACGAAGTGAACCTGCTGTCGGCCATCGAGATGCTGACGCGCCAGGCGCTGACTCGTCAGATGGAACAGGACTTCGAGCCTGAACATCGGGTACCGGACACCGATGCCAGCGGACAGGTAATCAAGAAACCGAAAAAGCCGAAGAAACCGAAAACCTCCGGTAGCGGCGGCAAGCGCAACCTGGGCAAGTGGGTGGACAGCGGCGACGCTGGGCCTGTGGAACCTTCGGTCAAGCCTGTGCGCAAGGTGCCGGTGTTCAATACCGGGCCGCGTAAGCGTAAGCCTTGAGGATCCGTTGCGCCTGATACACCGCTATCGCGAGCAAGCTCGCTCCCACAGTGGTGTTCAGGTGTTCACAAATCCGGTGTCCATGCAGATATCCTGTGGGAGCGAGCTTGCTCGCGATGGGTGCGCTTGGGTCTTCAATCCAGGCGCTGCAACCACTCCAGAATTCCTAAACCCGCCGCCCGGCCACTGGCAAAGCACGCCGTGAGCAGGTAACCACCGGTCGGCGCTTCCCAATCGAGCATTTCCCCGGCGCAGAAAACGCCGGGCAATTGCTTGAGCATCAAGCGTTCATCCAAGGCTTCGAACGTCACGCCTCCAGCGCTGCTGATGGCTTCGTCCAGGGGGCGGGTCTTCACCAGCGTGAGCGGCAGGGCCTTGAGCGCCTGGGCCAGTTGCGCCGGGTCAGTGAAACTCTCGGCTGGCGCAAGCTCGCGCAACAGCGCAGCCTTGACCCCGTCGATCCCCAACTGGCTGTGCAAGTGCTTGGCCATTGAGCGCGATCCGCGAGGCTTGTTCAGGGCTTGCTGGATTTTATCCACAGGCCGGCCCGGCAGCAGATCCAGGTGAAGGGTCGCGCGGCCGTGTTGGTTGATCGCTTCGCGGATAGCTGCCGAAAGCGCGTAGATCAGGCTGCCTTCGATGCCGGTGGCGGTGATCACGCACTCGCCGAGGCGCGGCTTATCGTCGTTCAAACCAATGGCGATATTTTTCAGCGGGGCGCCAGCGAATTTGCTGATCATCAGGTCGCTCCAGGCCTCTACCTCGAACCCACAGTTGCTCGGTTGCAATGGCGCCAGGGCCACACCGCATTGTTCCAGCGCCAGCATCCAGGCACCGTCAGAGCCCAGGCGCGACCAACTGCCGCCGCCCAGGGCCAGCAGTGTCGCGTCGGGGCGTAGCGTTTTCTCGCCTTCCGGACTCGCTATTCGCAAGCTGTCATCGGGGTTCCAGCCGAGCCAGCGATGGCGAGTGTGGATCATCACGCCGGCATCGCGCAGGCGCTTGAGCCAGGCGCGCAGCAACGGCGCGGCTTTCATGTCGGTAGGAAATACCCGTCCGGAGCTGCCGATAAACGTGTCGATGCCCAGTCCGTGAATCCAATCGCACAATTGCTCGGCGCCGAATGCCCGCAGCAGCGGGGCAATGTTCGGCGCCCGTTCACCGTAGCGGGAGAGGAAGGCCGGGAAGGCTTCTGAGTGGGTGATGTTCATGCCGCCCACGCCGGCCAGCAGGAATTTGCGGCCCACCGATGGCATGCCGTCGTACAGGTCGACCCGCAGGCCGGCCTGGCTCAACACCTCTGCCGCCATCAGGCCGGCGGGGCCGCCGCCGATGATGGCGATGTTGGGGGCGGAAGGCTTGGGGGCTTGGGTCATGGCGAGCTGCGAGGGGTAAGGAAGAAGCCGGGCATTCTACCAGCACAACTCTTTGTGGGAGCGAGCTTGCTCGCGATAGCGGAAGGTCAGCTACATGAATGACACTGACACACCGCTATCGCGAGCAAGCTCGCTCCCACAGGGTGGGGTGGTGCTTTCCAAGAAGTGATCAAAAAACAGCCAAGCCTCTGCAGGCTATATGCGCCATAGCCTGTAAGCCGTTTCGCTCAGGTTATCCACAGGCCGCTCCACAGGCATTGTGGGTAAAGCCCAGGTTTCAGTGACAACCTGATGACGTCCAGACCTTTTGTGCGCTGTGGTGCAGGATCCCATGGCGGCGGGCCAGGGCCTTGCGGTCCTTGCTATAGCCGCCACCGATCACGCCGACCACCGGGATGTCGCGTCCCAGGCAATGGCGCATGACGCTCTCGTCCCGGGCGGCGAGGCCTTCGTCTGTCAGCTTCAGGTAACCGAGGGCGTCATCCTTGTGTACGTCGACGCCAGCGTCATACAGCACCAGGTCTGGCTGATAGAGTGGCAGCAAGTAGTTGAGCGCATCGTCCACCACTTTCAAATAAGCCGCGTCTTCCATGCCCATCGGTAGGGGGATGTCCCAATCGCTTTGCGCCTTGCGTGCAGGAAAATTCTTTTCGCAGTGCAGGGAAACTGTCACGGCGTCCTGGGTGTCATGGAGTATTCGGGCGGTGCCGTCGCCCTGATGGACATCGCAGTCGAAAATCAGCACCCGCGAAACTCGGCCGCTGGCCAGGAAATAGCGGCTGATCACCGCCAGGTCGTTGAAGATGCAGAACCCGGCCGGGTGGTCGTAGTGGGCGTGATGGGTGCCGCCGGCCAGGTGGCAGGCCAGGCCGTGCTCGAGGGCTTGTTCGGCGGCCAGGAGCGAGCCGCCCACGGCGCGCACCGTTCGGCGGGCCAGGGCTTCGCTCCAGGGCAGGCCAAGTCGCCGTTGGTCTTCGCGGGACAACTCGCCGCCCATGTAGCGTTCGATATAGGCTCGGTCGTGGGCCAGGGCGAGAATGTCCGGTGGGCACAGCGCTGGGCGCAACAGGTCGGCGTCGCGGGTCAGGCCGCTGTCCACCAGGTGATCGCGCAACAGGCGAAACTTGTCCATGGGGAAACGGTGTTCCGCCGGGAATTCGGGACTGTAGTCTTCGTGATAGATCAGCGGCAGCGACATGGTGTTTTCAGTAGTGATTGAGTGACGGATCCTACCAGCGATGTAGACTCTGGGGCATGGAAGGGGAGTGAATATGGAGCCGATACTGGAACTGGAAAGCGCACGGCTGCTCTTGCGGCAGTGGCGCGATGATGACTTGCCGGAATTTGCCGCCATGTGCGCAGACCCGCAGGTGATGCGTTATTTTCCGGCGCCCCTGAGCCGCCTGGAAAGCGCCGCCCTGATCGGTCGCGTACGGGGGCATTTCGCCGAGCATGGTTTTGGTTTGTGGGCCCTGGAACGCAAGGACACAGGCGCTTTCATTGGTTTCACCGGGCTGGGTGTGGTCGGGTTCGATGCGCCTTTCACACCGGCTATCGAGATCGGTTGGCGCCTGGCCCGGGAGCACTGGGGCCTGGGGTATGCCAGCGAAGCGGCGTGGACCGCCCTGCGTTGTGCCTTCGACCAATTGACGCTGGACGAAGTGGTGGCGTTCACTGCCG
The DNA here is from genome assembly GCF_018325905.1 of Pseudomonas sp. St316. Lineage (NCBI taxonomy): Bacteria > Pseudomonadati > Pseudomonadota > Gammaproteobacteria > Pseudomonadales > Pseudomonadaceae > Pseudomonas > Pseudomonas sp. St316. The sequence continues at coordinate 884,739 of NZ_AP021901.1, forward strand.
TCGATAACCTGCCCTCGCAAAAGGTCATGCAGGCCATTGGCATGCAGCACGACCCGGCTGACGACTTCGAACACCCGACACTCGCCGTCGGTCATCCATTGCGTCACCATGTGCTCTATCGCATCAATCGTGAGCAGTGGTTGCAGACCCTGCACGGTTAGCCGACACGGACGTTTACAATGCCCGCCAGAGTGGCCCGGGCCAACAATCGATCCACCGCCGCAGCGTAGACTGCGCGGTATTGCGCTGTGTGAGGAAAGTCTGAATGAGCCACGTGTTGGAAGATCTGGTCGACCTGCTGACCCTGGAACCGATCGAAGAGAACCTGTTTCGCGGGCGTAGCCAGGATTTGGGGTTTCGCCAGTTGTTCGGCGGCCAGGTACTGGGCCAGTCGTTGTCGGCGGCCAGCCAGACCGTGGAAGAGGCGCGCCATGTGCATTCGATGCACGGTTACTTCCTGCGTCCGGGTGACGCGGCATTGCCGGTGGTCTACCAGGTGGACCGGGTGCGTGACGGTGGCAGCTTCAGCACTCGCCGGGTGACGGCGATCCAGAAGGGCAACCCGATTTTCACTTGCAGTGCGTCGTTCCAGTACGACGAAGAGGGCTTTGAGCACCAGAGCAGCATGCCGCAAGTCGTCGGGCCGGAGAACCTGCCGTCCGAGCTGGAACTGACCCAGCAACGTGCGCACTTGCTGCCTGAGCACATGCGCGAAAAACTGCTGTGCCCCAAGCCGATCGAAGTGCGCCCGGTCACCGAAAAAGACCCTTACAACCCGCAGCCGGCCGATCCGGTCAAATACGTGTGGTTCCGTGCCGATGGCGCCCTGGCGGATTCGCCGGCCTTGCACAAATACCTGCTGGCCTACGCGTCGGACTTCGGCCTGTTGACCACTTCGCTGCTGCCCCACGGCAAATCGGTTTGGCACAAGGACATGCAGGTCGCCAGCCTCGATCACGCCTTGTGGTTCCATGCCGACCTGCGCGCCGATGACTGGTTGCTCTACGCCATGGACAGCCCGTGGGCCGGCAATTCCCGCGGGTTCTCCCGTGGCAGCGTGTTCAACCGCGCCGGGCAACTGGTGGCCTCGGTGACCCAGGAAGGCCTGATTCGCCATCGCAAGGACTGGGCATGAGCCTGGCCGAGGTTCGTCACTGGGTGTTCGACATGGATGGCACGCTGACCATCGCCGTGCATGACTTCGCGGCGATCCGCGTGGCCCTGGCGATTCCGGCCGAAGACGACATCCTCACCCATCTGGCGGCGTTGCCGGCTGATGAAGCCGCGACCAAGCATGCCTGGCTGCTGGAGCACGAACGGGACCTGGCGTTGGGCTCCAAGCCTGCACCGGGGGCGGTCGAGTTGGTGCGTGAACTGGCGAGGCGCGGTTATCGCCTGGGCATCCTCACCCGCAACGCCCGCGAACTGGCCCACGTGACCCTTGAGGCCATCGGCCTGGCGGACTGTTTCGCCGTGGAAGATGTGCTGGGGCGCGACGAGGCTCCGCCCAAGCCGCATCCCGGTGGCCTGTTGAAACTGGCCGAGGCCTGGAACGTGGCGCCCGAGGCGATGGTGATGGTGGGTGATTACCGCTTTGACCTGGACTGCGGTCGCGCGGCGGGGGCGCGGACGGTGCTGGTGAACCTGCCGGACAATCCGTGGCCGGAGCTGACGGATTGGCATGCGCGCGATTGTGCCGAGTTGCGGCGGATGCTGTTGGCTTGAGAGTGATAGCGGCTGGCTAGCCGCTATCGCGAGCAAGCTCGCTCCCACAGTGATTTGTGGGTGAGCACAGATTCTTTAATCGACAGAGAACCCCTGTGGGAGCGAGCTTGCTCGCGATGAGGCCCTGTCAGGCAACACAAGGCTTACTGACCAAACAACGCCTTCAACCCCTCAGGCGAAGTCAACATCCCATCCCCGTTATGCCCCACCCCGGGCACCTCGATCAGCCGCTGGTTCAACCCGACGGGGTGACGCCGGCTCAGGTAGTCGAAAAAGAAGTGCCCGCGCAGTAACCGATACGCCCCCTGGGTCTGCGCTTCGCAGCCCTTATCCAGCGCCGGGTGCTCCGGGTCGATGTCCTGTTGCCCGAGCAGATAGACGATATCGCGCCTGACGTAGTTTTCTTCTAACTGAGCGGGTGTTTGCCCGGCGGCATAGGCGGGCAAGTGCTGCAGGCCGTACTTCCAGTGATTGAAGCCAGGGCAACTGGCGAGGTCGAAGGCCATGGGCCGTTGCGCATCGAAATAGGCGTAGGACGACGGGTTGGCAATGACAAACCGCGGGCTGATCCGGTACTGGCCGTGGGCGAGCAAGGCATAGCGCTGCACTACCTGGGCGCCACCGGAATGGCCGGCGATGACGATCTCCTTCACTTCGGGAAACTGCTGCCGGTCACTGACGCGTGCAACGATGTCGTCCAGTACTTGGAAGGAACTGACTGGGTTGGGCCCTGTGGACAGGCCTCCGGCCATCCAGTCGTTGCCTTGCCAGCGCAGGATGTCATTGGGCAATTGATGGCGCGCCACGTCCTGTTCGTTGAGAAACTGCGGGGCGATGATCAGGGTGGTGTCCAGTTGCCCGGCCTGCCCGGCAGCCTTTTCGGCGCTGTGCAGGTAGGTGTCGGCATTGCGCAGCCGACCGTGGAGGATGATCAACACGCGCTGGATGGACGCCGGGGGCGGGCTTACGGCGACGGCCATGGCGCCGCCCTTGAACTGCAGTCGTCCTTGGGCGACGACGTTGACGCCATGTTCCTCGGCCTGGGCAACGGCGCAGCACAGCACCAACCCGATCAGCGCCCCCCACTTCATCTACAGGTTTTTCGCCGCGAACGTGTCGCACTGGCTGACCTGGCCCTGGGCGAACCCGGTCTTGAACCAGCGCACTCGCTGCGCCGACGTGCCGTGGGTGAAGGAATCCGGTACCACACGGCCCTGGCCTTGTTGCTGCAAGCGGTCATCGCCGATGGCATTGGCGGCGTTCAAGGCTTCCTCGATGTCTCCCGGCTCCAGCCAGTTCAGGCGTTTTTGCGCGTGATTGGCCCACACACCCGCCAGGCAATCGGCCTGTAACTCCTGGCGTACCAACAAGCCGCCATCGCCTTCCATCTGCCGGCCTTGCTGGCGCGCTTCCTGGATTTTCGCCGACACGCCGAGCAGCGTCTGTACGTGGTGTCCGACTTCGTGGGCAATGACGTAGGCCTGGGCGAAGTCCCCGGCGGCGGAGAAGCGTTGGGACATTTCCTTGAAGAAACTCATGTCCAGGTAGACTTGCCGGTCTGCCGGGCAATAGAACGGACCGGTCGCCGACGAGGCAAGGCCGCAGGCCGAGTTGACCCGACCGCTGAACAACACCAGTTTGGGTTGCTGGTATTGGCGTCCGGCTTGCTGGAAGACCTGGCCCCAGGTGTCTTCGGTATCGCCGAGAATCGAGCGCACGAACTCGGCCTGTTCATCGTTGGCCGGTGGCGCCTGGCGGGTTTGTGACGTGGCGGGCGCGGACTGGTCCATCTGCCCGGCCAGTTGCCCGAGAATCTGCATCGGGTCCTGGCCGGTGATCCAGCCGATGCCGACGATCAGGAGGATGGCCGTCAGGCTCAGTCCCTTGCCGCCGCCGAAGCGCATCCCGCCACCGCCACCGCCCCCACCGTCGTCGCGGGCGTCCACCACGTTGTCACTGCGGCGACCTTTTTTCCATAGCATGTGGGCGTTCCTCTGGTTGACCGGGGTGTCACTGTACTGCCGTTGCGGTGAGTCTAGCTTTTGGGGCGTCAGGATGCGCGTGTCGCCTGAGCTTTCAGGCAATCGTCGTGGGGTTTGGTTCATCAGGGCATGAATGAAGGGCTCATTGGTTCCAGAATTTGCATTACACTTTGCATATTCTAGAATCGATGCACTTGTCTTTGGATCGCTCATGGCCGGCAGTCAAATCGAACGGGTTTTCAATGTGCTGGAAAGCCTCGCCAGCGACCCACGCGGGTGGCCGCTGCTAGGCTTGGCCGAACAGCTGCAGATTCCCAAGAGTGCCACCCACCGTTTGCTCGCCGAACTGATGCGCCTGGGCTATGTACGCCAGAATCCCGAGAACCTGCGTTATCACTTGTCGACCCGACTGGTTGCCATGGGCTTTCGCTATTTGTCGCGAAGCGGTGCTGACATCGTGCAGCCCGTGCTCGATCGCCTGGCACAGGAAACGGGTGAACTGGTGCGCCTGGGTGTCATCGAAGGGGAGTGCCAGACCTGGATCGCCAAGTCTCAGGGGGCCCGTTCCGGCTTGCGTTACGACCCGGACATGGGGCGTGAGACGCCGTTGTCCTATACCGCGTCGGGCCATGCCTGGCTGGCTTGCATGAGTGACGCCGAGGCGTTGGCCCTGGTGGCGCGCCAGGCCGTGCAAGTGCCGGAGGACGCCGGGCCAAACGCACCACGCAGCCCGGCTGAACTGCTCCAGTACCTGCACCAGGCCCGCGAACAAGGCTATGCCTGTGTCGAGGAAAGCTCGGCGATCGGCACGTCGGCCATTGCCGCTGTGGTCCGTCATCCATTGGATGGCCGAGTCATCGGTGTGTTGAGTGTTGCCGGCCCCAGCGCACGGATGACGCGGGCGCGGTTGCATGAGCTGGCACCGACCTTGCTGGCGTTTGCCGAGGAGTTATCGCAAGCCAGCCAGGCCTCGGAGTTGTTCAGCTGAATGCGGTCTCATCCGTCACAGCAAGCCTTGCTCCCTACATCACGCAACGCAGGATTCCTACATGACCGTTAGCACTCCGCTTTCCGGCGTCAATCAGGCTTTCAAGGGCATCCTGCTTATTCTGGTGGCGACGTTTCTGTTTTCCAGTCATGACGCCTTGGCGAAATATCTCTCGGGTTTCTACCCGATCATCATGGTGGTCTGGGCACGCTACGTGGTGCACACATTGTTGATGGCGGGTATTTTCCTGCCGCGCTCGGGGCTGCGGGTCCTGCGTACCAAGCGCCCTTTGTGGCAACTGGCCCGGGCGCTGTGCCTGCTGGGTACCAGCCTGTTCTTCACCACGGCGCTGTTGTATATCCCGTTGGCCGAGGCGACGGCGGTCAACTTTCTCGCGCCCGTGCTGGTCACCGCGTTGTCGGTGCCATTGCTGGGTGAACACGTGACACGCGGCCAATGGATCGCGGTGATCTTCGGCTTTATCGGGGTGTTGATCATCGTCCATCCGGGCGGTGATCTGTTCACCCCGGCGGTGATATTGCCGTTCTGTTCGGCGCTGTTCTTCTGTTTCTACCAACTGCTCACGCGCAAGCTCAGCGAGATCGACAGCCCGACCACCAGCAACTTCTTCGCCGGCCTGTGCAACACCTTGGTGATGAGCGCGCTGGTGCCGTTCTTCTGGCAAGTGCCGAGCTTTTTGCACGGCGCGATGATGCTGGCGCTGGGCGCCTGCGGGATGACGGCGCACCTGATGCTGACCCAGGCCTTCCGTTTTGCCGCTCCGGCGCTGCTCGCACCGTTCGGGTACTGCCAGATCGTGTTTGCCGGGCTGCTGGGCTGGTTGTTGTTCAACCATACGCCGACGCTGACCACGGTGGTGGGCATCGCTCTGATTTGCTTGAGTGGGCTGGCGGCGGCGTGGCAACAGCGGCGGGGGTAACACGGATTGTGGAGAGTTGATTGTGGGAGCAAGGCTTGCCCGCGATGAAGACGATGCGGTCCCAAGTGAACCGAGGCGCCTGCATCGCGGGCAAGCCTTGCTCCCACAATCGGGATGAATCCCGGGCGACTGGAATCAGCTTTCCAGCGTAGGCACCTTGCGCGGCGCCATGAAGTACAACCAGGTCAGGGCAATGAAGTACATCGCCGGGATCAAGGTGAACAGCACGGTGTAATTGTTGTTGGTAACGGTGAGGATGTGGCCGACCAACTGGGTCATGAACATCCCGCCGATGGCCGCGCACATGCCGCCGAAGCCAAACACCGTACTCATCATGTGCTTGGGCGTGTAGTCCATGACCAGGCTCCAGATATTGGCGGTCCAGGCCTGGTGTGCGCCGATGGCCAGGGAAATGGCGAACACCGCTATCCACAGGCTGCTGGAGCCTGCGGCCATGATCACGCCGATGATGCAGCAGGCGAACAGCAGCATGGACACCAGTCGTGCCTTGATCGGATCAAGGCCGCGGCCGATCAGGAATGAAGACAGGATGCCGCCACCCACGCTGCCGAAGTCGGCGGTGAGGTAGATGATGATCAGCGGGATACCCATCTGGGTCACATTGATGCCCAGGTTGTATTGCTGGTTCAGGAACGGCGGCAGCCAGTAGAGGTAGAACCAGAACACCGGCGCGGTGATCGAGTAGGCCAGGGCGAAGGCCCAGGTGCCGCGCATGCGCAGGATACGGGAGAAAGGCACGCGGACCTGGTCCGGTTCGTCCTGGGCCTGGATGTAGTCCAGTTCCGACTGTTTGACGCTGGGATGGTCTTCGGGGTTGAAGTATTTCAGGCCCCAGAACAGCAGCCAGATCCCGCCCAGCGCGGCCATGCACAGGAACGCGGCTTGCCAGCCCCACACGTGCAGGACCAACGGCAGCAGCATCGGGGTGAACATCGCGCCGACGTTGGTCCCGGCGTTGAAGATACCGGTGGCCACGGCCCGCTCGCCTGCCGGGAACCACAGCCGTGTGGTCTTCACGCAGGCCGGGTAGTTGGCGGCTTCGGTGAGGCCGAGGATGAAGCGGCAGACCATGAAGCCCAGCGCCGAGGTGGCCAGGCCGTGGGCACCGGTCGCCACGCTCCAGAGCAGCACGGCGCAGAAGAACACGCGCTTGACGCCGATCCGGTCAATCAGCCGCCCTTGCAACACGAAACCGACGGCATAACCGACCTGGAACCAGAAGTTGATGTTGGCGTAGTCCATCGCCGTCCAGCTCATTTCCTTGGCCAGGATAGGCTGCATGACGCCCAGGGCGGCGCGGTCGATGTAGTTCAGCGTGGTGGCAAAAAACACCAGGGCGAGCATGCCCCAACGGGTCTTGCCCACGGCCATGGCGCCGCGAATCTTGTCACCGATGCCGCCGGAGGAGACACCCAGGCCGGGGGCCAGGCGGGAACTTTGGGAAGGGATCATAGCTTGTACCCGTTTTTGAAATTCTTATGGTTGGTCTGGGTCTGTCCATTGATGCCGGCGGCCAGGGCCTGCGTCAATGTGGAAGCGATGGTGCGCAGTGAGCAAAAAATCGTCAATTCAGCAATCGGCATATTGTTCGATAATCGCCCAAAAAACTAACCGAATGGTACATATTAAATTGCTGAAAGAAACCGGCAGCTCAATAATCGGCTGACTCTTTAAAAAGCGGCGCACCTTTTTGTAGCCGATGCCTGTCCCGGGAGCCGAAGTCATGCAGCGTTCCATTGCCACCGTATCCTTGAGCGGTACCTTGCCGGAAAAACTCGAAGCCATTGCCGCCGCCGGTTTTGACGGGGTGGAAATCTTCGAGAACGACCTTCTCTATTACGATGGCAGCCCTCGGGAAATCAGGCAGATGTGCGCCGACCTGGGCATCGCCATCACGTTATTCCAACCGTTTCGCGACTTCGAAGGCTGCCGCCGCGACCGCCTGGCGCGCAATCTGGAGCGCGCCGAGCGCAAGTTCGACTTGATGCAGGAGCTGGGCACCGACCTGGTGCTGGTGTGCAGCAACGCCTCGGCCGACAGCGTCGGCGATGAGCAGATCCTGGTCGATGACCTGCGGTTGCTCGCCGAACGTGCCGGTGCGCGGGGCTTGCGTATCGGTTACGAAGCGCTGGCCTGGGGTCGGCACGTGAATACGTATCAACAGGTCTGGAACATCGTGCGCCAGGCCGATCACCCCAGCCTCGGCGTGTTGCTCGACAGCTTCCATACCTTGTCCCTCAAGGGCGATCCGAGCGCGATCGCCGAGATTCCCGGCGACAAGATCTTCTTCGTGCAAATGGCCGACGCGCCGATCCTGGCCATGGATGTCCTGGAGTGGAGCCGGCATTTCCGTTGTTTCCCGGGGCAGGGCGAGTTCGACTTGCCGGGTTTCCTGGCACCGATCATCAAGAGTGGCTACACCGGACCGCTGTCGCTGGAAATCTTCAACGACGGTTTCCGCGCCGCGCCGCCACGGGCCAATGCCGCCGACGGCCTGCGCTCGCTGCTGTACCTGGAAGAAAAGACCCGCCAGCGCCTGGCTGAAGAAGCGCCGGCCGCCAGCAATGCCGATATTCTTTTCGCCACGCCGCCGGCCAGTGAATACAACGGCATCGAATTCCTCGAGTTCGCCGTGGACGATAACCTCGGTGCCAAGCTGTCCCATTGGCTGGAACGGCTGGGGTTCGTCAAGGCCGGCCAGCATCGCTCCAAGAATGTGAGCCTGCTGCGCCAGGGCGATATCAACCTGATCCTCAACAGCGAACCGTACTCGTTCGCCCACAGTTTTTTCGAAGCCCACGGACCTTCGTTGTGCGCCACCGCCGTGCGCGTGAAAAACAGCGCCAGCGCCCTGGAACGGGCCGTTGCCTACAAAGGCCAGCCTTATCGTGGGTTGGTGGGCCCCAATGAACTGGAGCTGGCGGCGGTGCGCGCACCGGACGGTAGCCTGATTTACCTGGTGGACCAGCAGGCCGATGTCTATGGCACCGATTTCAATCTGCAGCCGGGTGCGGTCATTGGGGCCGGGCTCAAGCGCATCGACCACATGGCGATGGCGCTACCGGCCGACAGCCTCGACAGTTGGGTGCTGTTCTACAAGAGCCTGCTGGATTTCGAGGCCGACGACGAAGTCGTCCTGCCCGATCCTTATGGCCTGGTCAAAAGCCGCGCGCTGCGCAGCCGCTGCAGTTCGATCCGCTTGCCGCTGAACATTTCCGAGAACCGCAACACTGCAATCTCACACGCCTTGTCGAGTTATCGCGGCTCTGGCGTGCATCATATCGCCTTCGACTGCGACGATATCTTCGCTCAGGTCAGTCGTGCCAAAGAGGCGGGCGTACCGTTGCTGGACATCCCGCTCAATTACTACGACGACCTGGCGGCGCGGTTCGATTTCGACGACGAGTTTCTCAGCGAACTGGCCTACTTCAACGTGTTGTACGACCGTGACGCCCAGGGTGGCGAGCTGTTCCACGTCTACACCGAGCCGTTCGAAGGGCGGTTTTTCTTCGAGATCATCCAGCGCAAGAACGGCTATGCCGGTTATGGCGCTGCCAATGTCGCGGTGCGCCTGGCGGCCATGGCCAAGTCCCGCAGCGGTGGTTTGCGGCACGCCAAGTTGTAGGGAAATCGTAAACGTGGCGGTAAAGGGCAATGTCGTGGCTTCCTTCACTGCACGGTGCGGCCCATAATCGCCGATCTGTGCAGTGATGGCCGTGAGCCCCGCAATGACCATGAATCCAGAGCTTTCCGCAACGCTCGACGAACCCGTCGCCGCGCCGCGCAAGAGTCGCAAGAACAACCCGGAGAAGACCCGGGAGAACATTCTTCAGGAAGCCATCGTCGAGTTCGTCCAGCAAGGCCTGGCCGGTGCCCGGGTCGACGCCATCGCCGAGCGCATCCACACCTCCAAGCGCATGATCTACTACTACTTCGGCAGCAAGGAGCAGTTGTACGTCGAGGTGCTGGAAAAACTCTATGGAGATATCCGCACCACCGAGAGCCGCCTGCACCTGGCGGAACTGGCCCCGGTCGATGCGATCCGGCGCCTGGTGGAGTTCACCTTCGATCACCACGATCGTAATGTGGATTTCGTGCGCATCGTCTGCATCGAGAACATCCACAACGCCGAGTACGTGAAGCAGTCAGGTGCGATCAAGGCGATGACCAATACCATCCTCGATTCCCTGGGCGTGATCCTGCGGCGCGGCGCTGAAGAGGGCGTGTTCCGTGCCGGCCTCGAGCCGCTGGATGTGCATCTGCTGATCAGTTCGTTCTGTTTTTACCGCGTGTCCAATCGCCAGACATTTGGTGAGATCTTTCAGATCGACCTGTCGGATGATGCGATCAAGCAGCGGCATCGCGCGATGGTCTGTGAGTCGGTGCTGCGGTATCTGCAGCCCTGACACCGAACCCTGACTCTGAAACCTTTGTGGGCGCGAGCTTGCTCGCGATGACGGTGTTTCAGTCAACATTGATGCTGACTGATCCAACGCTATCGCGAGCAAGCTTGCTCCCACAGGGGATTGTCACCAGGCTTTAGTGATTCATGCTTTGGAAATGCGCCAGCATCCGCTGCGCATCTGGCGCCACGCCGCTGAACAGTTCGAAGGCCTTCACCGCCTGGAACACGGCCATGTTGCCGCCATCCAGGGTGCGGCAGCCGACCGCGCGGGCGTTGCGCAGCAGTTCGGTTTCCAGTGGGAAGTAGACGATTTCCGCGACCCACAAAGTGCCGCGCAACAGTTCGACCGGCACCGGCATGCCCGGTAATTTTGCCATGCCCATGGGCGTGGTGTTCACCAGGCCGTCGGCCTCGGCCATGGCGGTGGGCAGGTCATGCCCGGCACGGGCGCGGCCAGCGCCGAAGTGTTGATTCAAGTTGTTGGCCAGCGCCTCGGCACGGCTGACCTCGACGTCAAAAATGCTCAGGGTTTCTACGCCTTCCATCAACAGCGCGTGGGCCACCGCCGCGCCGGCGCCACCAGCGCCCATCTGGACCACACGCTTGCGCGCCACATCCCCCAGGCCGCGACGAAAACCTTCGGCGAACCCCAGGCAGTCGGTGTTGTGGCCGATGCGCTTGCCGTCCTTGAGCACGACGGTATTGACCGCGCCGATACCGCGGGCCTCGGGTGACAATTCATCGAGCAGCGGGATGATCGCCTGCTTGCAGGGGAAGGTGATGTTCAGGCCGGTGAAGTCCATGCGCTCGGCTGCTACCAGTAGATCGGCCAGGGCGCCGCTGTCGAGTTTCAGCACGTCGAGGTCGATCAGGCGATACAGGTAACGCATGCCCTGGGCATCGCCTTCGCGCTCATGCATCGCAGGCGTGCGAGAGGCCTGGATGCCCGCGCCGATTAGGCCGGCCAGCACAGTGATATTCGACATGCTCATCAACCCTTCAACCGCTGACTGAAATGTTCCAGGGCCAGGCGATAACCGTGGCTGCCAAACCCGCACATCACGCCAATGGCAACGGATGAGACGAAGGAGTGATGGCGGAAGGTTTCGCGGGCGTGGACGTTGGACAGGTGGACTTCGATGACCGGTACTTCGCTGGCCACCAGGGCATCGCGGATCGCCACGGAGGTGTGGGTCCAGGCCGCCGGGTTGATGACGATACCGGCGCATCGGCCACGGGCGCCGTGAATCCAGTCCAGCAGTTCGCCCTCCTGGTTGGTCTGGCGAAACTCCACCGCCAGGCCGAATTCTTCAGCGGTGCGGCCGCACAGTGCCGAGATGTCAGCCAGGGTTTCATGGCCATAGGTCGCCGGCTCGCGGGTGCCGAGCAGGTTCAGGTTCGGGCCGTTGAGCACCAGAACGATCGGAGGCATCGCAATTTCTCCACATTTTTATTGTTGGTGTCGGCGGGGTTTCAGCCGCTGCAGATAAATTGTACTAGATGGTTAATTTGGTCAAATAAAGCAGCCGACATCGGCCAATAAGTGTTCGATGATCGAACATGACTCTCAATCGAGGCAGGGATGGAATTGTGGCGAGGGTATTTATCTGTGGGAGCAAGCCTTGCTCCCACAGCGCTTTGTCCAGTCCCGCCCAGAGGGGAGGACGCCCCGGCGGTTAACGCCGAGTCAATAACACCCCGGACTCCATATGCTGGGTCCAAGGAAATTGATCGAACAACGCGCAGCGCGTGATGCGGTGGGTGTCGTTCAGTTGCGCGATATTCGCGGCGAGGGTTTCCGGGTTGCAGGAGATGTAGAGGATGTTGTCAAAACGCCGGGTCAACTCGCAGGTATCCGGGTCCATGCCCGCGCGAGGCGGGTCGACGAAGACACTGCCGAATTCGTAGCTTTTCAGGTCGATGCCGTGCAGGCGGCGGAACGGCCGGACTTCGTTCAGGGCTTCGGTCAGTTCTTCGGCGGACAGGCGCACCAGCGTGACGTTATCCACCGCGTTTTCGCTAAGGTTGCTCAGCGCGGCGTTCACCGAGGTCTTGCTGATTTCGGTGGCCAGCACTTTGCGCACGCGGGTGGCCAGGGGCAGGGTGAAGTTGCCGTTGCCGCAGTACAACTCCAGCAGATCGTCGCTGCGATCGCCCAGTGCGTCATAAGCCCAGTTGAGCATCTTCTGGTTCACTGTGCCGTTGGGCTGGGTGAAGGCGCCTTCGGGTTGGCGATAACTGAAGGTACGACCGCCCACTTCGAGTTTCTCCACCACGTAGTCATGGCCGATCACTTCGCGTTTGCCCTTGGAGCGGCCAATGATGCTCACGCCCAGGTCAGCCGCCAGTTTCGAGGCGGCCGCGTGCCAGTGCTCATCCAGCGGACGGTGATAACACAGGGTGATCATCGCATCGCCCGCCAAGGTAGTCAGGAACTCCACCTGGAACAGCTTGTGGCTCAGGGGCGCGCTGGCTTGCCAGGCGGCCTTGAGTTGCGGCATCAACTGGTTGATGCGCAGGCTGGCAATGGGAAACGCCTCAATGAGGATCGGTGTGCGCTTGTCGTCCTGGGAGAACATTGCGTAGTGCCGTTCGCCGGCCTCGCGCCAGAGACGGAATTCGGCGCGCAGGCGGAAGTTCTCCAGCGGCGAATCGAACACCGCAGGTTGCGGTGCATCGAACGGCGCCAACAGGTCACGCAAGCGGGTGACCTTGTCCTGGAGCTGAGTGGCGTAGGCTTGGGAATCAAAAGTCATGCGTTGAACCAACCCAACTTGATCACGAACAGAATGGACAGAATGACCAGCGCCGGGTTCAGCTCACGACCACGGCCAGAGACCAGTTTGATGGCGGTCCAGGCGATGAAGCCGAAAGCGATGCCGTTGGCGATGGAATAGGTGAACGGCATTGCCAGGGCGGTCACCACCACTGGCGCGGCGACGGTGATGTCATCCCAGTCGATCTCCGCCAGGCCCGAGGTCATCAGCACGGCGACGAACAACAGGGCTGGGGCGGTGGCGAAGGGCGGCACGCTGGCGGCCAGTGGCGAGAAAAACAGCGCCAGCAGGAACAGGACCGCCACCACGATGGCGGTCAGGCCGGTGCGGCCGCCGGCGCTGACGCCCGCCGCCGATTCGATGTAGCTGGTGGTGGTGGAGGTGCCCAGCAGCGAGCCGGCCATGGCGGCGGTGCTGTCGGCGATCAGCGCACGGCCCATCTTCGGCATGTGGCCGTCCTTGCCCATCAAGCCGGCGCGCTTGGCAACGCCGATCAAGGTGCCAGAGTTGTCGAACAGGTCGACGAACAGGAAGGCGAAGATCACGCTCACCAGGCCGATGTCCAGGGCGCCCTTGATGTCCAGTTGCAGGAAGGTTGGGGCCAGGGAAGGCGGCATCGATATCACGCCGCCGAACGAGGTGAAGCCCATCAGGATCGAGACGATGGTCACCGCGAGGATGCCGATCAGCACCGCGCCGCGTACTTTCAAGGCTTCGAGGGCAACGATCAGGACAAAGCCGAGGGTCGCGAGGATCGGCGCCGGTTGTTTCAAGTCGCCGAGGCCGACCATGGTCGCCGGGTTCTTCACCACGATGCCGGCATTGTTCAGGGCGATCAGCGCCAGGAACAGGCCGATACCGGCGGCAATGGCCGAGCGCAGCGGCAGCGGGATGCTGTTGATGATCCACTCGCGGATGCGAAAGATCGACAGCAGGAAGAACAGCACGGCGGAGATGAACACTGCGCCCAGCGCCACTTGCCAGGTGTGGCCCATGTGCAGGACCACGGTGTAGGTAAAGAAGGCATTCAGGCCCATGCCCGGTGCGAGGGCGATCGGGTAGTTGGCGATCAGGCCCATGACCGTGGAGCCAATGGCCGCTGCCAGGCAGGTGGCGACGAACACCGCACCCTTGTCCATGCCGGTTTCGCCGAGGATGCTCGGGTTGACGAACAGGATGTAGGCCATGGCCAGGAACGTTGTGACGCCCGCCAGGATCTCGGTCCGCACGTTGGTGTTATGTGCCTTGAGTTGAAACAGCCTTTCCAGCATGTCTGCTCCCCGTGGCGCGCCCGGCGCCGTGAATGTATCGACCTCAACAGCAAAGCACAGGTCGCCAGCGGCGCCCGGGAATTTTCTGCGGGTCGGAAAAAGCCGCGCATCATACCAGCAGCGTAGCGTTGTGGCTGCGATCGTCGTCGATGTTTTGCCAACGCGCCAAGTGGGCCATACTGCGCGCGGTTCCTGGAGATCTCTATGTATTGCATGAATAAAAAGCGGCTGGCGGCGGTGGGCTGCATGCTGGGCTGGTGGTTGTCCGGCCAGGCAGCGAATGCCGCGTCGGCACCGCCGTTGAGCGAGGTCAAGGTGCTCAAGGTCGAGTCGCCGGCCTGTGGCTTCGAGGACATCGTCCCGGGGCAGGCGCAGACGCGTTGCGATCACAGTGGCCCGAATATCAAGGTCTACGTGCTGGAGGTTGGCTATGGCCATCAACCGCATGTCACCCTGGACGGCTTTGAAGTCGACGGCACCCGCTCGCCGGTGTGCGCGTTCAGCAACGGCAATCTCAATGACTGCTCCGTGCGGACCAAAGTCGTCGGCTATTTGTACATCTTCGACCTGAAGGGCAAGCAAGAGGGCACCTTCAGCTTCAGCAACCAGTCGATCAACGCACCGGGCAACCGGATGTCGACCCAGCTGTACATCAAATAACCGCTGTCCCCCGTAGGCGCTGTCGAGCGAAGCGCGGCTGCAATCTTTTCCCTGACGCTTGAATCCCAAGCGCCTATCAAAGGATCGCAGCCTTGGGCAGCTCCTACACTATAGGTATCAGCCAGTGGAGAGCGCGCCCATGATTCCAGGAACCAAGATCCCCCGAGCCCTGATCGTTGTCGCCGAAGGTGTCGATGACCTGCAGACCGTTACCCTGATCGATGTGCTGCGTCGAGCGCAGATCGAAACCGTGGTGGCGAGTATCGAAGGGCGGCGGATGCTCACCTGCGCCCGCGGCACGCGCTTGACGGCCGATGGCATGCTGGTGGACATGCTTGTGCAGGATTTCGACCTGATCGTCTTGCCCGGCGGCATCATTGGCGCCCAACACCTGGCGGCCCATCAGCCGCTGCAACAACTGATCAAGGGCCAGGCCGCCGCCGGACGTTTTTTTGCCGCCATCGCTGAAGCCCCGGCCCTGGCCTTGCAGGCATTCGGCGTTCTGCGCCAGCGGCGCATGACCTGCCTGCCCGCCGTGAGCCAGCAGTTGTCCGGGTGCAGTTTTGTCGATCAGCCCGTGGTGGTGGATGGCAACTGCATCACGGCCCAAGGTTCGGCCGCCGCCCTGGCGTTTGCCCTGGCGTTGGTGGAACAACTCAGCGGCAAGGGTGTGAGGAGCGTGGTGGCGGCGGAGTTGCTGGTCTGACAGGTATCAAGCGTGTTGTGGGAACGGTTCAATCACAGGCTGCACGCGCTGCTCGGCTTGCCACAAATCATAGTCGGTCTGGACGCCCAGCCAGACCCTGGCCTTGCCGATCCCGGCACGCTCCAGGCGCACGGCCAGGTCGGGGCTGATGGGCGCATGACCGTGCAAGACCCGGGAAAGATGAGGCCGGGCGAAACCCAGGTGCCGCGCCAGTTCGGTGACCGTGATACCCAGTTCGGGTAACACGTCCAGCCGCAAGGTTTCGCCAGGGTGTGGCGGATTGTGCATGGGCATGTTCCAGCCTCCTGATCAGTGGTAGTCCAGATAATCGACCTGTTCGATATCGGACCCGATGAAACGAAAAATACCCCGCCAGTTTCCCGAAACCCCCAGCGACCAGCAGCCATCCAGCTCACCCGTGAGCGGATGCAATCGCCATCCGGGAATATCCAAGTCGTTGGCGACCTGCGCCCTGTCCATGAACTGGAGCATGCGGGCCAGGCGTTTTCCGTGGTCCGACCGGATACCACGGGTCGACCCCGTCTCATAAAAGAGCCTGAGGCCTTTGTGCTGGAAGGATTTAATCATGGATAAGAGTGTAAGGCGATACATTACAGTCGGTGCGGTATATATGTACCGCACAGGTCACTTGAATCCGTGCTTCTTGCGTGGTCACGGCATCGCAATTGCCTTGAACGCTCACCCCACCCAGAAGTCGTACCCCTTATGACGGCGGTTTCCCAAAACGCCGCGAGTACGACCAACCGTGAGGTGTTCCATGAGCGCGACTCTGTCCGAAGCGACGTCGACGTCCTTCGTCCGTCATCCGATCCGTCTGACCCTCAATGGCCAAGTGCGAGAGTTGCAAGTGCTGGCCTGGACCACGTTGCTGGACCTGCTGCGTGAGCAACTGGACCTGGTGGGCAGCAAGAAAGGCTGCGACCACGGCCAGTGTGGCGCCTGTACGGTGCTGCGCGATGGCAAACGGATCAATGCCTGCCTGACCCTGGCGGTCATGTGCGACGGCACCGAATTGACCACCATCGAAGGCTTGGCCGGTGATGACGTATTGCATCCCATACAGCAGGCGTTCATCACCCATGACGCATTCCAGTGCGGTTACTGCACGCCGGGGCAGATCTGTTCCGCGGTGGGGCTGGCCAACGAGGGCAGGGCGCAGACCCGCGCGCAAATCAGTGAACTGATGAGCGGTAACCTGTGCCGCTGCGGGGCCTACACCCACATTTGTGATGCCATCGAAGAGGCATTGCCGCTCTGCCGGCAACCGGGAGGTGATCAATGAATCCCTTCCAGTACAGCAAGCCCGACACCGTGCAGGCGGCCGTCGATTTATCGAGCCCGGTTTCTCGCTTCATCGCCGGAGGCACCAACCTGCTGGACCTGATGAAGGAAAACCTCACCCGCCCCGAGCACCTGATCGACATCACCGGCTTGCCCCTGGCGGACCTCAGTGAAACCCCGTCGGGTGGGGTGATGATCGGCGCATTGGTGAGCAATGCCGACCTGGCCTGGCACCCTTGGATCGAGCGCCGCTATCCGCTGCTGGCCCAGGCGATCCTGGCGGGCGCCTCGCCGCAACTGCGCAACATGGCCAGCACCGGCGGCAACCTGCTGCAGCGTACCCGCTGCTATTACTTCTACGACGCGAGCGTCGTGTGCAACAAACGCCGGCCTGGCAGCGGTTGTCCGGCTCGGAACGGTTTGAACCGGATCCACGCGATTTTCGGTGCCAGCGATCAATGCGTCGCCACCCATCCCTCCGACATGTGTGTGGCCTTGGCCGCTCTGGAGGCGGTGGTCCATGTTCTGGGGCGGGGCGGGGCGCGGACCATCGAGTTCGCCGACTTTCATCGCCTGCCCGGCGACACCCCGGAACGGGACAATCAACTGGCCGACGACGAGCTGATCACCGCCATCGAGTTGCCTGCCGCCGGTTTTGCCGACCATAGCCATTACTTGAAGATCCGTGACCGCGCCTCTTACGCGTTTGCGCTGGTCTCGGTGGCGGCGGCGCTGGAACTGGATGGGCCGGTGATTCGCCAGGCGCGCCTGGCCCTGGGTGGCGTGGCGCACAAACCATGGCGTGACCGGGCGGTGGAGAGCTGGCTGGTTGGACAGACCGTCAGCCGTGAAACCTTCACCGCCGCCGCTGATGCACTGCTGCAATACGCCGAGCCGTTGGCGCACAACGGCTTCAAGATCCGATTGGCGCGCCGGGCAATTGTCCGCGCCTTGAGCGATGCCGCGCTGGGTTGCGCACCGCAGGGAGGACAAGCCTGATGAACGCTCCGAGCAAATCCATAGGGCAACCCCTCGACCGGGTCGACGGCCTGCTCAAGGTGACGGGCCAGGCCCGTTATGCCGGCGAATACCCCGAGGACGGTTTGCTGCACGGCAGTGTCGTCTCCGGTGCGGTCGCCCGTGGTCGCGTGCTGCGCATCGATGCTTCCCGCGCCCTGGCGCTGCCTGGCGTGGTCGCGGTCATCGACCACACCAACCGACCAAGGATTGCCAGCTACGACGAACCCTACCAGGATGCCGATGCGGCGGACGGCTCGCCGTTCCGGCCGCTGTACAACGACCAAGTGCTTTACAGCGGCCAGCCCCTGGCCTTGGTGGTGGCGGAAAATCTTGAGTTGGCCCGGTATGCCGGTTCGCTGATAGAAATCGAATACGCGGCCGAGGAGCATCAGACCGATCTGGTAACCCTGCAAAACGACGCCCATCCGGCACCGGCCGAACTGCCCAAGCCCCGTGGGAATTTTCAGGGCGAGTACGCCAGCTCCGCCCTCAGCGTGGATGTGTCCTACAGCACGCCGATTGAACACCACAACCCCATGGAGCCACATGCATCCACCGTGCTGTATCAGCCCGATGGCAGCCTGCACATCCACGACAAGACCCAAGGCACGCAGAACGGCCAGGCCTACGTGCAAAAAGTCTTTGGGCTTGAGAAAGAGCAAGTGCGAGTGTTTGCCGCGTTTGTCGGCGGCGCCTTCGGTTCCGGGCTGCGCCCGCAATATCAATTGCCGTTGGCGGTGATGGCGGCACTGGCCCTCAAGCGTTCCGTGCGGGTCAGCCTGACGCGCCAGCAGATGTTTACCTTTGGCTACCGGCCGCGAACCCTCCAGCGCGTGCAACTGGGGGCGGCGGCCAATGGTCGTTTGCTGGCCGTGGCGCACAGCGCCGTCGGCCAGACCTCGCGCTTCGAGGATTTCACCGAGCATGTGGTGGAGTGGAGCGGCATGCTCTATCACTGCGACAACGTCGAGTTGACTTACAAACTGGTACCACTGGACGTCTACACGCCTTTGGACATGCGCGCCCCCGGTGCCGCCCTCGGCTTGATTGGCCTGGAGTGCGCCATGGATGAACTGGCCTGTGCCCTGGCGATCGATCCGGTCCAATTGCGGTTGATCAACTACGCCGAACGCAACGAGAACGAAGGCAAGCCGTATTCCAGCAAGGAACTGCGTGAGTGCTATGCCCAAGGTGCCCGTCGTTTCGGCTGGGACAAGCGCAACCCGGAACCGCGCAGCATGCGTGAAGGCCGGCAACTGGTGGGTTGGGGCATGGCCGGTGGTGTGTGGGAGGCCATGCAGCAGAAGGCCAGCGCCCGGGCGTCGCTGGATACCCATGGCAAGCTGACCGTCAGCAGCGCCACCACTGACATCGGCACCGGGACTTACACGGTCATGACCCAGATCGCTGCGCAGGCGTCAGGCGTTTCCCTTGAGGACGTCACGTTTGTCCTGGGGGATTCGTCGCTGCCCACCGCGCCGCTGCAGGGCGGCTCATTCACCGTATCGTCGGTGGGCACCGCCGTGCAGCAGGCTTGTGAAGCGCTGAAGGAAAAACTCCTGGCCGTGGCCCGTCAGGCATGTCCGGCCTTCAGTGGCGCGACCCTTGAGCAAGTGACGTTCATGGAGGGGCAGTTGCGGCTGGGCGAAGCGAGTGTTGCATTGGCGGAGCTGGCGCAAAAAAGCGGCGAGACACCGTTGCAGGCCCAGGTCACGGCCGAGCCGGATGCAAAACGCCAGGCCTACGCCACAGCCACACACTCGGCGGTGTTCGTCGAAGTACTGGTGGACGAAGACCTGGGGACGGTGAAGGTCAATCGCGTGGTCAGCGCCATCGCCGCTGGCCGGGTCGTCAACCCGAAAACCGCCCGCAGCCAGATTCTCGGTGGCGTGGTGTGGGGCGTCGGCATGGCCTTGCATGAAGAAACCCTGACCGACCACGCCCTGGGTCGTCACATGAACCACAGCCTGGCCGAGTATCACCTACCGGTTAATGCCGACATCGGCGACATTGAGGTGATTTTCGTCGAGGAACAGGACGAGATCGTCAATGCGCTGGGGTCCAAGGGCGTGGGTGAAATCGGTATCGTCGGGGTGGCAGCGGCGGTGGCCAATGCGATTTACCATGCCACCGGCAAGCGGGTGCGGGACTTCCCCATCACCCTCGACAAGTTGCTCTAGGCTTTTGCTTCAACCACCGGTTCGTGCATCCGGTCACGGTTGGCCAGGGTCGGGAACAGTTTGATCCAGGTTCCGGTGACCAGCAGCGTGCCGACGCCGCCCATGACCACCGCCGGCACGGTGCCGAACCAGTGGGCGGTGAGGCCGGACTCGAACTCGCCCAACTGGTTCGAGGCGCCGATGAACAGCCCATTCACCGCGCTGACCCGGCCGCGCATTTCATCCGGTGTTTCCAGTTGTACGAAGGAGGCGCGGATCACCATGCTGATCATGTCTGCCGCGCCCAGCACCACCAGCACCGCCAGGGAAAACCAGAACGAGGTGGAAAGGCCGAACGCAATGGTGGCGACGCCGAACACGCCCACCGCCGTGAACATCACCCGGCCGACCTTGCGCTCCACGGCAAACCGCGCCAGCCACAGCGACATCAGCAAGGCCCCGACCGCCGGTGCCGACCGTAACAGGCCCAGGCCCCAGGGGCCGGTGAGCAGGATGTCCTTGGCAAACACCGGCAGCAGCGCCGTCGCGCCGCCGAGCAAGACCGCGAACAGGTCCAGGGAGATTGCGCCGAGAATGTCCGGGCGACTGCGAATGAAGCGAATCCCGGCGAGCAACGAATCCAGGGTCGCCTTGCCTTTGTTCAGCGGCGTCTGGCGGGCGGGCAGGTTGAGCATCAGGCCGCAGGCGATGATGTACAGCAGCACCGTCGGCCCGTAGACCCAGACACTGCCGAAGGCGTAGAGCAAGCCGCCCAGTGCGGGGGCGACGATGGTGGCCGATTGCTGGGCCGATTGCGCGGCGGCCACGGCACGGGGAAACAGCGCAGCCGGCACGATGCTCGGCAGCAGCGCCTGGGTGGTGGGCATTTCGAAGGAGCGGGCGGCGCCGAGCAGGAAGGCGAGGATGAAGATCATCTCCCGCGTGACGTTGTCGGTGGCGCTGCCGATCACCAGCGCCAGGGCGATCATCGCCTGCAACGACTGGCAGATGGCCGCGACCTTGCGCCGGTCATAACGGTCAGCCACATGCCCGGTGTGGAGCATGAACAGCACGCGCGGGGCAAATTCCACCAGCCCCACCAGGCCAAGGTCCAGGACGTTGCCGGTCAGTTGATAGAGGTTCCAGCCAATGGCCACGGTGAGCATCTGGAAGCCACTGGCGGTGAATACCCGGGCCAGCCAGAAGGCGATGAAGGGACGATGGTGACGGAGCAGCAGCGGCGCTTGGCTGGGCATCTATGACGGATCCGGTGATGAAGGCATCGAGATTATCACCGAGCTGTAACTGGAAGTTGCGGTGGCGGAAAAAATAGTTAGCCAAACATCGATCTCGGCCCGGATCATCCTGTGCGAGGGAATTCATACCCACTCTGTGGGAGCAAAGCTTGCTCGCGAAACAGTCACCGCCGATCTCAGCAAGGCCGCGTCGCCTTCGTCGCGGGCAAGCCTTGCTCCCACAGAGCGGGGATAGATCCCCTCGCCACAAGAGGTTTGCGCCGGCGCCCAGCGCTTGCGTGCGCACTGAGACAACCTGTCACGCGACAAAAGACCACGCCGTCCATCGGCAATAATGCGGCTACTCTTTGATCATTGCTTGATCCAGATCAATGCCTTTCGGGGTGTTGGGCTGGCGGCCATCCGGCCAGAGTCCTGCGTTGTGACGGTTATAAAAGAACGATTTGAAAAGCATCGCACTCCATATCCCTGGGGCTTGTGATGCAGGCCCCGCCCGCAGCCGGTTTTACCTGACAGAGGAAGACTTATGTTCGGTTTGGAGGCGCTCGATCTCGCCCGAATCCAGTTCGCGTTCACCATCTCGTTCCACATCCTGTTCCCGGCCATCACCATTGGCCTGGCGAGTTACCTGGCGGTACTCGAAGGCTTGTGGCTCAAGACCCGCGATGACACCTACCGCGACCTGTACCATTTCTGGTCGAAGATCTTTGCCGTCAACTTCGGCATGGGCGTGGTGTCCGGATTGGTCATGGCCTATCAGTTCGGGACCAACTGGAGCCGTTTCTCGGACTTCGCCGGTGCAGTGACCGGGCCGCTGCTGACCTACGAGGTGCTCACGGCGTTTTTCCTCGAGGCGGGTTTCCTGGGCGTGATGCTGTTTGGCTGGAATCGCGTCGGCCGCGGCCTGCATTTCTTTTCCACGGTCATGGTGGCGATCGGCACCCTGATCTCGACCTTCTGGATATTGTCCTCCAACAGTTGGATGCAAACCCCCCAGGGTTACGAAATCATTGATGGCCGGGTCATCCCGGTGGACTGGCTGGCGGTGGTGTTCAACCCCTCGTTCCCTTATCGGTTGCTGCACATGTCCACCGCGGCGTTTGTCGCCACGGCGTTCTTCGTCGGCTCGTCGGCGGCCTGGCATTTGCTGCGCGGCCGTGACAACCCAGCCATCCGCCGGATGTTGTCGATGGCGATGTGGATGGCGTTGCTGGTGGCGCCGATACAGGCGGTCATCGGCGACTTCCATGGCCTGAACACCCTCAAGCATCAACCGGCGAAAATCGCCGCCATCGAGGGCCACTGGGAAAATGTCGGCAATGAACCGACCCCGCTGATCCTGTTCGGTCTGCCGGACATGAAGGCCGAGAAGACCCGGTTCGCCGTGGAAGTCCCGTACCTGGGAAGCCTGATCCTGACCCACAGCCTGGACAAGCAGGTGCCTGCCCTCAAGGAATTCCCGCCTGAGGACCGTCCGAACTCGACCATCGTGTTCTGGTCGTTCCGGGTCATGGTCGGCCTTGGGTTGCTGATGATTTTCACCGGCCTTTGCAGCCTGTGGCTGCGCCGCAACGATCGTATCTACCAATCGCGGCCATTCCTCTACATGGTGCTGTGGATGGGGCCGTCCGGACTGGTCGCGATCCTGGCCGGCTGGTTTACCACTGAGATCGGCCGCCAGCCCTGGGTGGTCTACGGCCTGATGCGCACGGCCGATGCTTCGTCCGGTCACAGCTTCGCCCAGATGAGCATCACCCTGGTGCTGTTCGTCGTGGTGTATTTCGCGCTGTTCGGCGCCGGCCTGAGCTACATGATGCGCCTGGTGCGCAAAGGGCCGGAGGCCCACGAAGCCGAGCCGAGCGATGGCGGCCCGGGCCAGAAACGCACGCCGGCCCGGCCATTGTCGGCCGCCGATGACGGCGACGACATGGACGACCATAACGAACGCTCGAACAAGGGGAATTGAATCATGGGTATTGATCTTCCGCTGATCTGGGCCGTGGTCATCATCTTCGGCATCATGATGTACGTGATCATGGACGGCTTCGACCTGGGGATCGGCATTCTCTTCCCCTTCGTCAAGGGCGAGCGCGACCGCGACGTGATGATGAACACCGTGGCACCGGTCTGGGACGGTAACGAAACCTGGCTGGTGCTGGGCGGTGCCGGGCTGTTCGGAGCGTTTCCGCTGGCTTATTCGGTGGTGCTTTCGGCGCTGTACCTGCCGCTGATCCTGATGCTCATCGGCTTGATCTTCCGCGGCGTGGCCTTCGAATTCCGCTTCAAGGCCAAGGCTGAGAAACGCCACCTCTGGGACAAGGCATTCATTGGCGGCTCGCTGACGGCCACTTTCTTCCAGGGTGTGGCGCTGGGGGCGTTCATCGACGGCTTCGAGGTGGTCAATCGCCAGTTCGCCGGCGGCTCCCTAGATTGGTTCACGCCGTTCACGATGTTCTGCGGCCTGGCGTTGATCGCGGCCTATGCGTTGCTCGGCTGCACCTGGCTGATCATGAAGACCGAGGGCAAGTTGCAAGAGCAGATGCATGACCTGGCCCGGCCCCTGGCGTTCGTGGTGCTGGCCGTGATCGGTATCGTCAGCATCTGGACGCCACTGGCCCACGCGGACATCGCAGCCCGCTGGTTCACCTTGCCGAACCTGTTCTGGTTCCTGCCAGTGCCGATCCTGGTGCTGGTGACCATGTACGGATTGTTCCGCGCAGTGGCGCGCAATGCCAACTACACGCCTTTCATCCTGACCCTGGTGCTGATCTTCCTGGGCTACAGCGGCTTGGGCATCAGCCTGTGGCCGAACATCGTGCCGCCGTCCATCTCGATCTGGGACGCCTCGTCACCGCCCCAGAGCCAAGGCTTCATGTTGGTCGGTACGCTGTTCATCATTCCGTTGATCCTGGTGTACACCTTCTGGAGCTACTACGTGTTCCGTGGCAAGGTGACCCATGACGACGGTTACCATTGAGGACGTCGAGCATGGCCAAACCTGACTTGAAAGACATCGAGGCCGCCGAACGCAAGCCACTCTGGCAGCGGCTCGGCTGGCTGGCACTGATCTGGGCCGGCAGTGTGCTGGCGCTGTTCATCGTCGCCAGCCTGATGCGGATGTTCATGAATGCCGCGGGCCTGACCACGCACTGACGCCCTTGTGGGAGCCGAGGTGCTTGCATCGCGAGCAAGCGCTCCCACAGGCGATTTATTTGCGGGCTTTGAGGATCACGAACTTCGGCGTGGCGGCCACTTGCTCGACACCCCGGAACAACCGCGCCAGTTTGCTGTGGTAGCCCAGGTGCCGGTTGCCGACGATGTACAGCGCGCCACCCACCACCAAGGCTTCACGTGCCTGTTGAAACATACGCCAGGCGAGGAAATCGCCCACCACTTGCTGCTGGTGGAAGGGCGGATTGCACAGCACCACATCCAGCGACTGCGCCTCTTGCCCGGCCAGGCCATCGCCGGCCCGAATCGACACTTCGCGTTCGCCCAGGGCCGCACGCCAATTCTCGGCGGCCGATTGCACGGCCATGTATGACTCGTCCACCAGGGTGTAACGGGCCTCGGGATTTTGCAGGGCACTGGCGATGGCCAGCACGCCATTGCCGCAGCCCAGGTCCGCGACCCGGGCTGTCCCGAGGTTTTTCGGCAGATGTGGCAGGAACGCGCGGGTGCCTATGTCCAGGCCTTCGCGGCAGAACACGTTGGCATGGTTGAGCAGTTCGATCTTCGGTTCGTCCAGCCAGTAGCGAGTGGGGTAGGGCGATACGGCCGGCGCACTGCCTTGTAAAGTGCTGGCCTGTGGCGTGGCAATCAACAACCGCGCTTTTTTCACCGCCAGGGAGGCCTGCACCGGGCCGATATACCGCTCCAACAAATCGCCAGCGGCCCGGGGCAGGTGCTTGACCATGGCTCCGGCAATCACCTGGGCGCCTGGCGCCAGTTGGCCTTGCAGGCGAATCAGCTGTTCCTCCAGCAGGGCCAGGGTTTTCGGTACTTTGACCAGGACACGATCGAATGGGCCCGTCAGTAACTCGCTGGCGGGCAACGTCGGCACCGCATCGAAGGGGAGGCCGTTGCGCACCAGGTTTTTCTCCAGTGCCTGCAACGCGAGGAAGGAGTCACCGCTGCTGGTGACATCGACCTTGCCGGCCAGGCTGGCCGCCAGGGCACCGAAGCCATCATTGAGCACCAGGACCCGAGTCTGCTCGCCAGGCTGTTGTTCTGCCAGGTACGCGAGCAGGTATTCATCGGCCGCATCGAAGGCTTGCAGCGGCTCGTTCGGCTGTTCGGGTTGGCGGATCAGGTCGAGTTGGGCGAAGGGGCTGTCGAGCAGGGGCATGGCTGGGGACTCTGGAGATCAACGAATGTCCCGCTGCCTGGAGGTAGGTGTCTGTGCGGGACCGCCTGAATGAACTGCGTCGCGTGCAAGAAGCGGCATCATTCAAGTGGGACCGTAAATGGTACGTTTTTTTGTTGCACATTACTCGCGGGTTTTTTCAGCCGGGTGGTGTCACTCCACTGTTCAGATCACATGGATTTGGGCTGCTTTTGCCACCGCTGAAATTTTATTGCTGACGTTCAGCTTTCGCATGCAACTGCACACATGGAAATTCACGGTTCGTTCGGAAAGACAGAGAATCCTGCCCACTTCCGACGCTGTCTTGCCTTCGGCAGACCACCTCAACACTTCGATCTCCCTGGGTGACAGGTGGCATTTGGGCTGGTCTGCCAGGGCGTCAGACAATTTTTTGCTGGCGAGTGCGTGCAGCTTTTGACTGGCGAAGATGGCGTAGCCGAGATTTGCATAGTGCTCCTCGATATCAATGGGGCAATGGGACCGAGCCAGGCTGAACAGGCTGCAACGTACCCCTTGGTCATCATGAACGGCTTGGGTCCAGCCATACTTGAGGCCCTGTCGATTAAGTTCTCGCCATAACTTGGGGGCGTGAGCAAAAACAGTCTCATCCCACAAGATGGGGAGCGGTGATTGATTGCAATGTGCTACTAACGGATCATTCGACGCATAGCCATTTTGTTCATAAAGTCTGTCCCATCCATAAGGGTAGTTATTCAGGTTCACCTTGTTGGTGTGTTTGTCGGGGCTTCCGAGATAGGCTGCAAAGGCGCAATATTCAAACCCTTGATTATTAAAGAAATTCAGGGCCAGACGATAGGCCGTCTGCAGGTCTTTTTCACAAGACAACTCTCTCAATAGTAAGTCCTTCCACTTTTTCATCGCTCTCTCCTGGCTTGATTCGTCCCTGCGGATCCAATCCATGATGCGAGATTTGAGTGTAGGACTATTCTTAATTTGTAGTAAGTTTTTTTAGTTTGCTTACAGTATGAAATGTTTAAGAAATAAACTTTTTAATTGATTGTTTTTACGGTGTCTGTGAGTTTGTATAAGTTTGGTAGAGGTTTTGGCCTGGAGGGTGGAAACTATGGCTAAAGTGCCATTATTCGCCGTTGGTGGTGAAGATGCTCGCTTTGCGGGACACTGTAAGTCTTGTTCCATTGGAGTGGCCCATGACCGACAGTGCAGAGAAGTTCACCCGCCAGACCCTGCTCGATGTCCAGCCGTTGACACCTCATTTGTTTACTTTGCGTACGACCCGGGATCGCGGCTTTCGCTTCCGGGCGGGGCAGTTTGCCCGGCTGGGGGTTGTCAAGGCGGACGGGAACACCGTCTGGCGGGCGTATTCCATGGTGTCTTCGCCGTTCGACGAGTTCCTCGAGTTCTTTTCCATCGTGGTTCCCGATGGCGAGTTCACCAGTGAGCTCAGCCGCCTGCAGCCGGGTGACGAACTGTTGGTGGAGCGGCAGGCTGTCGGCTACCTGACGCTGGATCGCTTTGTCGATGGTCGGGATTTGTGGCTGCTGTCTACCGGGACGGGGGTGGCGCCGTTTCTTTCAATCCTGCAGGATTTTGAGGTCTGGGAAAAATTCGAGCGGATCATCCTGGTGTACAGCGTGCGCGAGGCCCGCGAGTTGGCATACCAGGAGCTGATCAAGGAGCTGCCCCAGCGCGACTACCTGGCCGAATATGCTCACAAGTTTCGTTTCATTGCGACCGTCACCCGTGAGCAGCATCCGGGGGCGCTCAGTGGGCGGATCACCACGCTGATCGAAAATGGCGAGCTGGAGCGGGCGGCCGGCGTAGCGCTGACGCCGGAACATTCGCGAGTGATGCTGTGCGGCAACCCGCAAATGATCGACGACACGCGCAAGTTGCTCAAGGCCAGGGGGCTGCAACTGAGCCTGACCCGTCGGCCAGGCCAGGTGGCGGTGGAAAACTACTGGTAGAACTCAATCAGGGTCATGTCAGTGACCGACTTCCTCAGGGCCTTTCGTTTTGGGCCTTGAGCAGGTCGCGAATTTCGGTGAGCAGCAGTTCTTCCTTGGTCGGAACCGGTGGCGCGCTGGGGGCTACGGCCTCTTCGCGCTTGAGACGGTTGATCGCCTTGACGCCCATGAAAATGGCGAACGCCACGATGATGAAGTCGATGGTGCTCTGGATGAATTTACCGTACGCCAGTACCACGGCAGGCGCATCGCCCTGGGCAGCCTTGAGGGTGATGGCCAGGTCACTGAAGTCCACCCCACCAATCAGCAGGCCGATGGGAGGCATGACCACGTCGCCAACGAATGACGAAACGATTTTGCCGAAAGCGGCACCGATGATGATCCCGACGGCCATGTCGACGACATTGCCTTTGACCGCGAAGGCCTTGAACTCGCTTAGCACGCCCATGAGCTATTCCTTGTAACAGATGAAAGATGAGTGGCAGTGTAAGTCAGCACAACGCGTCCTGCTCGAAACGTCTGCTCACAAAGCTTGAGTTATCGACCTAGTCCTGGGTGAAAAGTTTTCAAAGTGCCATCAATCGCGCGTGATACGCGGTTTCAGCCTGGCGCCCTACAACGTTTTTTCTATCGACGCGGTACGGCATTTCTATTTAGGTTTTCCTTTTTCGAGCACTAGCCTCTGCATGGCGCACATGGATGCGCTCTATAACATCAGAGGAACACGCCTATGAACACTTCCCTTGGCCACGGGGCTTATTCCCATCGCCGCGCTTTTTTGGTGCTGACAGCGAGTCTTTTGTCCTTGTCTGTCAACGCGGCCACCCTGACCCGGGACAACGGTGCGGCTGTCGGCGACAACCAGAACTCGCAAACGGCAGGCCCCGACGGCCCGACCTTGCTGCAAGACGTGCAGTTGATCCAGAAGCTCCAGCGCTTTGACCGTGAGCGCATCCCCGAGCGCGTGGTGCATGCCCGTGGGACCGGTGCCCACGGTACCTTTACGGTTTCCGAGGATCTCAGCGACCTGACCAAGGCCAAGGTCTTTGCCGCCGGCCAGGTCACACCGGTGTTCGTGCGTTTTTCTGCCGTGGTGCACGGCAATCATTCACCGGAAACCCTGCGCGACCCCCGTGGTTTCGCCACGAAGTTCTACACCGCCGACGGTAATTGGGACTTGGTGGGTAACAACTTCCCGACGTTCTTCATTCGCGATGCCATCAAGTTTCCGGACATGGTCCACGCCTTCAAACCCGACCCACGGACCAATCTGGACGACGATTCACGCCGCTTCGATTTCTTCTCCCATGTACCAGAGTCGACCCGCACCCTGACCGAGTTGTATTCCAACTCCGGGACACCGGCCAGTTACCGTGAGATGGATGGTAACGGTGTACATGCCTACAAACTGGTTAACGCCAAGGGTGAAGTTCATTACGTGAAGTTTCATTGGAAAAGTTTGCAGGGCTTGAAAAATCTCGATCCGAAAGAAGTTGTGAAAGTTCAGGGTCAAGATTACAGCCACATGACAAATGATCTGGTGAGTCATATTAATAAAGGCGACTTCCCGAAGTGGGACTTGTACGTCCAGGTGCTCAATCCACAGGACCTTGCAAAGTTTGACTTCGACCCGCTGGACGCGACCAAGATCTGGCCGGGTGTGCCTGAGCGCAAAGTCGGGCAAATGGTCTTGAACCGCAATCCGGCGAATGTCTTCCAGGAAACCGAGCAAGTGGCCATGGCGCCGGCCAATCTTGTGCCGGGTATCGAACCTTCCGAGGATCGTTTGCTCCAGGGACGAGTATTTTCCTACGCCGACACGCAGATGTACCGCTTGGGTGCCAATGCCCTGCAACTGCCGATCAACGCCCCCAAGGTGGCGGTGAACAACGGTAACCAGGACGGCGCGATGAACCCAGGCAGCACCAGCACCGGGGTGAATTATCAGCCGAGCCGCCTGATGCCGCGTGAAGAACCGCAAGCGGCACGCTACAGCCAGGCCACGCTGAGCGGCAGCACCCAGCAGGCGAAGATCCAGCGTGAGCAGAACTTCAAGCAGGCCGGTGATTTGTATCGTTCGTTCAGCAAGAAAGAGCGTGATGACCTGATCGACAGCTTCGGCGGCTCGTTGGCGACCACCGATGATGAGAGCAAGCACATCATCCTGTCGTTCCTCTACAAGGCTGACCCGGAGTACGGTACTGGCGTGGCGCGTGTCGCCAAAGGTGACTTGGCCCGGGTCAAGGCGCTGGCGGAAAAACTGAGCGACTGATCCACAGTTCGCAAGTGCATGGCCTGTGGGAGCAAAGCTTGCTCGCGAAGCAGTCGCTGCGGTCTGAAGCCAGACCGAGTTGTCTGCATCGCGGGCAAGCCTTGCTCCCACAACCATGCCTCCACAGTCATCTGCCAGAGGAGACGTCATGATGCGCAGATTGCTTTTATCGATGCTCGCGGCGTGGTCGGTGGGCGTACTGGCCGATCAGCCAATACCCACCGAACCGGCTGCGGTCCGGGAACAGTTGCAAAACTATTACTTCGACGCCGCTCGCCGCGGCAACGTGCCGATGCTCGATACGTTTATCGAGGCCGGTTATTCGCTGGACACCCGGGATGAGAAGGGCTACACCGCGCTGATCCTGGCCGCCTATCACGGACACGGCCCAGCGGTAGATCGGCTGCTGGCGGCGGGTGCCGATGCCTGTGCCCAGGACAAACGTGGCAACACGGCGCTGATGGGCGCGATTTTCAAGGGCGAAGTGCAGATCGCCCGGCGTTTGCTGTCCACCGATTGCAGTCCGGACCAACGCAACGGCGCCGGGCAGACCGCGGCGATGTATGCCGGTCTGTTCAAGCGTGATGAATTGCTCGATGCCTTGAAGGCCAAGGGCGCCGACCTGGAGGCCAAGGATCCGCTGGGCAATAGCGCGACGGACCTCGCGCGCGGTGAAATCAGAATGCCGGCCCCGCGCTGATGCCCGCCTGAGCTATCATCGCGGTTTTACCCCCGGAGTTCAGATGGCCAAGGCTAAGCGCATGTACGGCTGCACCGAGTGCGGCTCGACCTTTCCCAAATGGGCCGGCCAATGCAGCGAATGCGGGGCCTGGAACACCCTGACCGAAACCATGGTCGAGAGCGGCGGCGCGGCGGCGCCCACCGGTCGCACTGGCTGGGCCGGCCAGCAGGCGCAGATCAAGACCCTGGCCGAAGTCAGCGTCGAAGAAATCCCGCGTTTCTCCACCGCCTCCGGTGAACTGGACCGCGTGCTCGGCGGCGGCCTGGTGGACGGTTCGGTGGTGCTGATCGGCGGCGATCCGGGCATCGGCAAATCCACCATCTTGTTGCAAACCTTGTGCAACCTCGCCACCCGCATGCCAGCGCTGTACGTCACTGGCGAAGAATCCCAGCAGCAGGTCGCCATGCGCGCCCGGCGCCTGGGCTTGCCCCAGGACCAGTTGCGGGTCATGACCGAAACCTGCATCGAGACCATCATCGCCACGGCGCGCCTGGAAAAACCCAAGGTGATGGTGATCGACTCGATCCAGACGATTTTCACCGAACAACTGCAATCGGCCCCGGGCGGCGTGTCCCAGGTGCGCGAAAGCGCGGCGTTGCTGGTGCGCTACGCCAAGCAGAGCGGCACGGCGATTTTCCTGGTGGGCCACGTCACCAAGGAGGGCGCACTGGCGGGGCCGCGGGTGCTGGAGCACATGGTCGATACCGTGTTGTATTTCGAAGGCGAGTCCGACGGGCGCCTGCGTTTGCTGCGGGCGGTGAAGAACCGCTTTGGCGCTGTCAACGAACTGGGTGTGTTTGGCATGACCGACAGGGGCCTGAAAGAAGTCTCGAACCCTTCGGCGATCTTTCTGACGCGAGCCCAGGAAGAAGTCCCCGGTAGCGTGGTCATGGCAACGTGGGAAGGCACCCGGCCGATGCTGGTCGAGGTGCAAGCGCTGGTGGACGACAGCCACCTGGCGAACCCGCGCCGTGTCACCCTGGGCCTGGATCAGAATCGGTTGGCCATGTTGCTGGCGGTGTTGCATCGACACGGCGGGATTCCGACTCACGACCAGGACGTGTTCCTCAACGTCGTGGGCGGGGTCAAGGTGCTGGAAACCGCGTCCGACCTGGCGTTGATGGCCGCGGTCATGTCGAGCCTGCGCAACCGGCCGCTGCCCCACGACCTGTTGGTGTTCGGCGAAGTGGGGCTGTCGGGTGAAGTGCGGCCGGTACCCAGTGGCCAGGAGCGGCTCAAGGAAGCGGCCAAGCACGGCTTCAAACGCGCCATCGTGCCCAAGGGTAACGCGCCGAAGGAAGCGCCGGCGGGGTTGCGGATCATCGCGGTGACGCGCCTGGAACAGGCGCTGGATGCGCTGTTCGAATAGCACTGGCAATTGCGGAAGGAATGTATGTGGGAGCAAAGCTTGCTCGCGAGGCAGGCGACTCGATTTTTTAAGGACCGCATCGCCCCTATCGCGGGCAAGCCTTGCTCCCACATGGAACTCCTCGCCAAAGGGACGGGGTAGCTCAAATCAAATCTGGATCAACGCCGCCAACTCCCGCTCCAGCTCATTATGGTCGGCCAGGTTCAGCTCCACCAGCCGGCGCAGGTGGGCGATGGAGTCCAGGTCGATATGCTCGCAGACGAAACCCAGGTGGCCGTGGTCGTCGTGGGTCAATCGAACCTCCATCCTCACTTCCACCTCATTGCTCAGGTGAATGTCGGCGATAAAGGTTTTCTCGGGGTTACCCAGCCAGGGTTCGGGCTTTTCGATCAGCAGGCCCTTGAGGGACAGGTCCAGCAATTTCACCGGCCAGGTGAATGGACCCTGGGTCAGCTCAGTCCTGGCATGGAATTCAATTCGTACGAAGCGGCGACGTTCGCTCATTACGCATTCCTTCTGGAGATTCACTGAACTATAGACCCAACTGAGAGGTGATCGTCACCGTTCGGCCGCCGACAGACGAATGTCGAGTATGGCCTTTGCCTGGGTTAGCGCTAAACTCCAATGGCTGCCTTTCTTGTCCACCCTGGCTGGAATATAAAAATGAAAAACAATAATAGCCTGCTGCGCCATCTACCCTGGCTACTGCTGGCCGTCGTAGGAGCGTGCGCCCTGGGCGTCGTGGCATTGCGTCGAGGCGAGGCGATCAACGCCTTATGGATCGTCGTCGCAGCCGTGGCCATCTACCTGGTCGCCTACCGCTACTACAGCCTCTTCATCGCCAACAACGTGATGCAACTCGATGCGCGCCGGGCCACCCCTGCCGTGCTCAACAACGATGGCCTGGACTACGTCCCGACCAACAAACACATTCTCTTCGGCCACCACTTCGCAGCCATTGCCGGCGCGGGGCCGCTGGTCGGGCCGGTGCTGGCGGCGCAAATGGGCTACTTGCCCGGTACGCTGTGGCTGATTGCCGGCGTGGTGCTGGCAGGGGCGGTGCAGGACTTCATGATCCTGTTCCTGTCCACCCGCCGCAACGGTCGCTCCCTGGGCGACATGGTGCGCGAGGAAATGGGCCGCATCCCCGGCACCATCGCGCTGTTCGGCTGCTTCCTGATCATGATCATCATCCTCGCGGTGCTGGCGCTGATCGTGGTCAAGGCCCTGGCCGAGAGCCCATGGGGCATCTTCACGGTGATGGCGACCATCCCGATCGCGATGTTCATGGGCATCTACATGCGCTACATCCGCCCGGGCCGCATCGGTGAGATCTCGCTCATCGGCGTGCTGTTGCTGCTGGGCTCGATCTGGCTGGGCGGGCAGATCGCCGCCGACCCGGTCTGGGCCAAGGCCTTTTCCTTCACCGGGATCCAGATCACCTGGATGCTGATCGGCTATGGTTTTGTCGCGGCGGTGCTGCCGGTGTGGCTGATCCTGGCCCCGCGCGACTACCTGTCGACCTTCCTCAAGATCGGCACCATCGTCGCCCTGGCCATCGGCATCCTGGTGACCATGCCCGAGCTGAAAATGCCGGCGCTGACCCAGTTCACCAACGGCTTGGGCCCGGTATGGAAGGGCGGGTTGTTCCCGTTCCTGTTCATCACCATCGCCTGCGGCGCGGTCTCGGGTTTCCACGCGCTGATCGCCTCGGGTACCACGCCCAAGCTGCTGGATAACGAAACCAACGCCCGCTACATCGGTTACGGCGGCATGCTGATGGAGTCCTTCGTGGCGATCATGGCGATGGTTGCCGCGTCGGTGATCGAGCCAGGCGTGTACTTCGCTATGAACAGCCCGGCGGCGATCGTCGGCGGTGACGTGGTGGCCGTGGCCCAGACCGTCAGCAGCTGGGGTTTTGCAATCACCCCCGAGGCGCTGCAAGCGGTGGCCAAGGACATCGGCGAGACCACCGTGCTGGCTCGTGCCGGCGGTGCGCCGACCCTGGCGGTCGGGATCGCGCAGATCCTGCACTCGGTGCTGCCGGGTGAAAACACCATGGCGTTCTGGTACCACTTCGCGATCCTGTTCGAAGCGCTGTTCATCCTCACCGCCGTGGACGCCGGCACCCGTGCCGGGCGGTTCATGCTGCAGGATTTGCTGGGTTCGTTCGTGCCTTCGCTCAAGCGCACTGAATCCTGGACCGCCAACCTGATCGCCACCGCCGGTTGCGTGGCACTGTGGGGCTACCTGCTGTATCAGGGCGTGATCGATCCGCTGGGTGGCATCAACACCTTGTGGCCGCTGTTCGGCATCTCCAACCAGATGCTGGCCGGCATTGCCCTGATGCTCGCCACCGTGG
Organism: Pseudomonas sp. St316; assembly: GCF_018325905.1. Classification (NCBI taxonomy): domain Bacteria; kingdom Pseudomonadati; phylum Pseudomonadota; class Gammaproteobacteria; order Pseudomonadales; family Pseudomonadaceae; genus Pseudomonas; species Pseudomonas sp. St316. The sequence continues at coordinate 919,008 of NZ_AP021901.1, forward strand.
TGCTGATCAAGATGAAGCGCCAGCGCTACGTCTGGGTGACCATGCTGCCAGCGGCCTGGCTGCTGATCTGCACCACCACGGCGGGCCTGATCAAGCTGTTCGACGCCAACCCGGCGATCGGCTTTCTGGCCCTGGCCCGCAAATACAACGAGGCCCTGGCCGCGGGGCAAGTCCTGGCGCCGGCCAAGAACATCGACCAGATGCAGCACGTGGTGCTCAACGCCTACACCAACGCGACGCTGACGGCGCTGTTCCTGTTCGTGGTCTTAAGCATCCTGTTCTACGCGCTCAAGGTCGGCATCGCCGCCTGGGGCACAAAAGAACGCACGGATAAAGAAGCGCCATTCCAGGCCCTGCCGGACGCTTGAAGCGAGGATTGCAACGATGTTCAATGACTTGAGTCGCCTGGGTAAATACCTCGGTCAGGCCGCCCGCCTGATGGTCGGCATGCCCGACTACGACAACTACGTCGAGCACATGCAAACCAAACACCCGGACAAACCGCTGATGGACTACGAGGCGTTCTTTCGCGAACGCCAGGAGGCCCGTTACGGTGGCAAGGGTGGGCCCAAGTGCTGTTGAAGCACCGCTTGGGTTGAGGTAACCCTCTTGTGGGAGCGAGCTTGCTCGCGATAGCGGTGGGTCAGTTAGTGATGATGTTGGCTGACCCGGCGCTATCGCGAGCAAGCTCGCTCCCACAGTTGTTTTTGGGTGATCTCAGGATTTGCATACACCACAGTTGTTTTGGGGGGGCTCTCAGGATTTGCATACACCACAGTTGTTTTGGGGGCTCTCAGGATTTGCATACACCACAGATCCCCTGTGGGAGCGAGCTTGCTCGCGATAGCGGAGTGTCAGTTAGTAATGATGTTGGCTGACCCGGCGCTATCGCGAGCAAGCTCGCTCCCACAAGGAGTGTGTGGTCTTCTTTTAATTTTGAAACAGGAGAACCCTGTTGTCCTCTCCCATCCCGGTTACCATCCTCAGCGGCTTCCTCGGCGCCGGAAAGACCACGCTGTTGCGCCATCTGCTCAAGGCCGAGCACGGCCTGAAAATCGCCGTGATCGAGAACGAATTCAGCGATGCCGGCATTGACACCCAACTGCTGGGCGACGAGCCGGTGCAAGTCATGACCCTGGCCAACGGTTGCGTGTGCTGCACCATCCACACCGACCTGACCAAGGCCCTGTACCTGTTGCTCGAGCGGCTGGACAGCGGCGAGATCGCCTTCGACCGCCTGGTGATCGAATGCACCGGCCTGGCTGATCCGGCCCCGGTGGCGCAGACGTTCTTCATCGACGAGGACCTGCGCGAGCGCTACATCCTCGATGGCATTCTGACCCTGGTGGACGCCGCGCACGCCGAGACCCACCTGACCCAAGCCATCGCCCAGGCCCAGGTTGGGTTTGCCGACCGCTTGCTCCTGAGCAAGACCGATTTGGTGGAGGCCGTTCATGTCCAGGCCCTGAGCGAGCGCCTGACGCGTATCAACCGGCGGGCGCCGATCAGGGTGGTCGAGCACGGCCAGATCGACCTGGCCGAACTGCTCGACATCCGTGGTTTCAATCTCAATGCCGACCTGGGCGCTGGGTTCAGCCTGCGGCCGGTGAGCAAGGTAACCACCGCCGACCGCATCAGCAGTCTGGTCCTGCGCACCGATCAGCCGCTGGATATCGACAGGCTCAGCGAGTTCATGAACCAATTGCTGGAGGAGCATGGTAAGCAATTGCTGCGCTACAAGGGCGTGTTGAACATCGCGGGCGAACCCCGTCGGCTGGTGTTCCAGGGGGTGCTCAAGCTGTACGGTTTCGATTGGGACACCGAGTGGGCCCCAGAAGAACACCGCGAAAGCGTGATTGTGTTCATTGCCGACGAGTTGCCCGAAGAGAAGATTCGTGCAGGCTTCGACGCTGTCCTCCTGCGATGAATCGCCCTGGGGCAAGGGATAGATCCCCTCACCACATTCTCTGTGATTCGTTATTCCCGGCATTCAGAGCAGGCTGAGAATAAACATCACCTTTGACCGTTCTTCTGTCTCGGCAAGATAGAGATAAGGTGAGCCTCGTAGCCTTAATCCTCCTACAGGTTTTTTATGATCTGTCATGAGCGAGATGGGGGTGTGACTGGAAGTGATTTTTTCTCGTGTAATGAGGTTGTTCTGAGGATCGGCAAGGGTGAAAAGCGTCGGGTTCCTAGTGTTCTGATCTCTTGCGCCAAGCACTTCGAACCAATGTTTGCCCAACTGTTTGTTGTAGTGTTCGCCGCTATTTTTCAGGGTCAGGATATAGCCGTCGGCGGTATAGCCAAAGTGCAGCCGCAACGGCTCGCTGCGTACGTCATGCCCGTCAGGGCGCATGCCCAGCAGATCCGAGTGGTCGTGGGTCTGCGGCCTGCCAGTAAAGAACCCCCCGCTGAATGAACTGATGGTCGCCATCGCAGGTTTGCCATGCAGACTTTCCAGTAGATTGACGTGAGTCTTGAACATGCCGAGTGTTGCATAAAAAGATTGTTCACGGTCCATGTGAATATGAGTCCTGTCTTGAATGATTAAGTTTGGGGTGGCGCGAACGGGATCTTATTAACTTACTAATGGTGCGTGGGGTTTTCTATATTGCAGGACATTAAGTACTGGCTTGCCTGGGTTATTTGATTTTGCTTTTACAAGACCCATAAAAAAGGCCCGCATCTTTCGATGCGGGCCTTTCAGCGACGCTGGTGAGCGGATTAAGCGCCGTAGACCGGCAGCTTCTTGCAGATGGCCTTGACCTTCTCACGTACGGCGTCGATGACCGCTTCGTTGTTCAGGTCCGCCAGGATGTCGCAGATCCAGCCGGCCAGTTCCTTGCACTCGGCTTCCTTGAAACCGCGAGTGGTCACCGCAGGGGTGCCGAAGCGCAGGCCCGAGGTCACGAACGGAGAGCGCGGGTCGTTTGGCACCGAGTTCTTGTTGACGGTGATGAACGCCTTGCCCAACGCCGCGTCGGCGTCTTTGCCGGAGATCTCTTGCTTGATCAGCGAGAGCAGGAACAGGTGGTTTTCAGTACCGCCGGACACCACGTCGAAACCGCGCTCGATGAACACGCCGGCCATGGCCTTGGCATTCTTCACCACTTGTTGCTGGTAGGTCTTGAACTCAGGTTGCAGCGCTTCCTTGAAGCAGATCGCCTTGGCGGCGATCACGTGTTCCAGCGGGCCACCTTGGGCGCCCGGGAAGACGGCGGAGTTCAGCTTCTTCTCGATGTCAGCGTTGGCGCGAGCCAGGATCAGGCCGCCACGTGGACCGCGCAGGGTCTTGTGCGTGGTGGTGGTGACCACGTCGGCGAATGGCACCGGGTTCGGGTAGACGCCAGCGGCGACCAGGCCGGCAACGTGGGCCATGTCGACGAACAGGTAGGCACCGACCTTGTCGGCGATCTCGCGGAAACGCGGGAAGTCGAGGACTTGCGAGTAGGCGGAGAAACCGGCCACGATCATTTTCGGCTTGTGCTCGAGGGCCAGGCGCTCGACTTCGTCGTAGTCGATCAGGCCGTTGCCGTCGATGCCGTACTGGACGGCGTTGTACAGCTTGCCGGAGGAGGAAACGCTGGCGCCGTGGGTCAGGTGGCCGCCGTGGGCCAGGCTCATACCCAGGATGGTGTCACCGGCCGACAGCAGCGCCAGGTACACAGCGGCGTTGGCTTGGGAGCCTGCGTGTGGCTGGACGTTGGCATAGTCGGCACCGAACAGTTGCTTGGCGCGGTCGATGGCCAGTTGCTCGACCACGTCGACGTACTCGCAACCACCGTAGTAACGCTTGCCCGGGTAGCCTTCGGCGTACTTGTTGGTCAGTACCGAGCCTTGAGCTTCCATCACCGCGGGGCTGGTGTAGTTTTCCGAAGCGATCAGCTCAATGTGCTCTTCCTGGCGCTGAGCTTCTTGCTCCATGGCGGCAAAGAGATCGGCGTCGTACTTGGCAATAGTCAAATCACGGCTGAACATGGCGGTCCTCAAGGATCGGGGCAGAAAAGGGGGGCATTCTACCTCAACCGGTTTTGGAAGGCATATGAAAGGGCGTCATGTCGCGGACGAATGGGTTTCACCTATGAGGAGGGTCGCCCATGCCGGCCTCATCGCGGGCAAGCCTTGCTCCCACGCAAGCCTGCATTCCCCAGTGGGAGCAAGGCTTGCCCGCGAGAGGCCGGCCCAGAGGGTACAAGGCTTTAGTCGAGCATGAACAACGCATCATTGCTGAACTGCGCTTCAAACCGGGTGGCCGGCATCGGCCGGCCGAACAGGTAGCCCTGGACTTCGTCGCAACCGTGTTCGCGCAAGAAGTCCAGTTGCTCGTGGGTCTCGACACCCTCGGCGATCACCGCCAGGTTGAGGCTGTGGGCCATGGCGATGATCGCCCGGGCAATCTGCGCATCCTGCTCGCCGGACGGCAAGCCGTCGACGAAGGTGCGGTCGATCTTCAGCACGTCGATGGGGAATTGCTTGAGGTAGTTGAGCGACGAATAACCGGTGCCGAAGTCATCCACGGCGATGCTCAGGCCCAGGTTTTTCAACCCGGCCAGGATCTGCATCGCTTCGCTGACTTCGCGCATCAGGATACTTTCGGTCAGTTCCAGCTCCAGGCAGGCCGGCGGCAGGCCGGTGCTGCGCAGGATATCGGCGATGCGCGTACCCAACTGGCCGTCGGAGAACTGCCGGGCCGAAATGTTGACCGAGACCTTCGGCACCCGGACCTTGGCCTGGTGCCACGTCCTGAGCTGCCGACAGGCTTCGGTGATGACCCAGTCGCCGACGTCTACCACCAAGCCGAGCTCTTCGAGTACCGGGATGAAATCTCCCGGCGGCACCAACCCGCGTCGCGGATGGCGCCAGCGCAGCAGGGCCTCGGCGCCGGTCAAACGTTTGCCATCGCCGCTGAACTGCGGTTGGTAATACAGCACGAACTCGTTCTGTTCCAAGGCGTGGCGCAAATCGCTTTCCAGCTCCAGGCGCTCCAGGGCGCTGGCGTTCATGTCGGCCTGATAGAACTGGAAGTTGTTCTTGCCGCGTTCCTTGGCGTGATACATGGCCGTGTCGGCGTTCTTCATCAACTGGCTCAGTTCGTTGCCGTCCTGGGGGCTCAGGGCGATACCGATACTGGCGGTGACGAAGAACTCCCGGCCTTCGAGCACGAATGGCCGGACCAGGCTGGCGAGGATCTGCTCGGCCACGGTAATGGCCCGGTTCAACGCCATCTCGCGGCTGGCGCGTGGTTGCAGCAGCAGGGTGAATTCGTCGCCGCCCATGCGCGCCACGGTGTCGTCGTCGGCGACGCAACCGAGCAGCCGCGTGGCCATTTCCTTGAGCATCCGGTCGCCGGCGGCATGGCCCAGGGAGTCGTTGATCGGCTTGAAACGGTCGAGGTCAAGGAACATCAGCACGACCCAGCTCTTCTGCCGCTCGGCCGCTTGCAGCGCGGTGTGCAGGCGGTCCTGGAACAAGGTGCGGTTGGGCAGGTGGGTCAGGGCGTCGTAGTAGGCCAGGCGATGGATGCGCTGCTCGCTGGCCTTGCGTTCGCTGATGTCACTGAAAAAGCACACGTAGCTGGCCAGGTCGCCTTCGTCATCCAGCACCGCGGTGATACCGACCCAGGCCGGGTAATGCTCGCCATTGCGACGCTTGAGCCAGACTTCGCCTTCCCAGGTGCTGTGCTGTTGCAGCTGCTTGAGCACGTAGCGCAAGTGGGCTTCCTGCTGTTCGTCCACGGTCAGCATGTTGGGCAACTGGTCCAGCACCTGCGACACGGCATAACCGCTGACGCGACTGAAGGCTTCGTTGGCCTGGACGATATAGCCCGCCGGGTCGGTGATCAGGATTGCCGAAGTCGAATGCTCGAAGACCGTGGCGGCCATGCGCAGGTCTTTTTCCGCGCGCCGCTGTTGGCTGATGTCGCGGCCGACGCCAAGCACGCCTTCGAACGTGCCGCTTTCATCCCACACCAGCACCAGCCGCAGTTCGATGGGGATCTTGCGCCCGTCGGCACGCAGGCAGTCGAACAGGAACAGCTGGGTCTGCATCTGGTTGCGCAGCTCGGCCAGTTGTTCGGGTTTGTCGAGGGCCTTGCTGACCCGGTCCATCAGGCTGTAGATGCCGGTCAGTTGTTGCGGATTGGCGATGATCGATTGCCAGCCGTTCTGGAAGATCCAGTCGGCGGTGTAGCCCAGCACCGCTTGTACCGACGGGCTGACGTAGTTGAGCGAAAGCTTGTTGTCGGTGGAGAAAATCACGTCACTGATGCTTTCGGCGAGCATCCGGTAGCGTTGCTCGCTGTCACGCAGCGATTCGCTGGCCTCGATCTGCTCGGTGACATCCTTGGCCACGCCGATGATTCGTGTCACCTGGTTATCCCGGTCCCGGGCCAGGGCCTGTTCGCGGATGTCGAAGCAGCGCCATTTGCCGTTGCGATGGCGAAAGCGCAGTTGGCATTGCAACAATTGCGTGTACCCGCCCCGCCGTTGTGCCTGGCGCAGGCTGTGGTAGTGATCGGCATCGTCGCTGTGCAGCAGGATTTCCCAGAAGTACTCGCCCATCTGGTGCAGTTCGGTGCGGTCGTACCCCAGGGTCTGGCCCAGGTGGTGGTTGCTGAAGATCATCCGCTGGCTGATGACGTCCTGCACATAGAGATGATCCGGCACGGTGCGCACCACGTCGGACCAGAAACCCTCGCGTTCGAGCAGCGAGAGCTCGATCAGCTTGCGGCTGGTGATGTCACTGATGCTCAGGATGACCGCGTTATGGTCTTGCTGTTTTTCCGGCAGGCGCAGCACCAGCCACAGGTGCTGGTCGCGGCCGTGAGCGTCCTGGAGCTTGATTTCCAGTTCCAGTTGCTTGTGTTGATCGAGCAGCGCCTCGAGCAGCTTCGAGCCAACGGGGTTGTTGTCCTGCGCACCCTTGCCGACCAGCAGTTGCCAGGCCTGATCGCAGGAATCGACGTTGAGCAGTTTCAACGCCATCTGGTTGACTTCGGTGACGTGAACTTCCTGGCGCAATTGCTCGAGTAGATGGGAGGTTTTCGTCCAGGCGCGCAATTGATCGCCCGTGTGCAGGCCGGTCCGCTCAAAAAAGGCCTTGAGCCCCGACAGGTCGAGCACGCACAGGGCCACGCCAGTGCCTTCGAAAATATCCTGGTAGCGTCGCCGACCCTCATGCAACTGCCGCTGACGTCGGCGCATGTTCAAGAGCGCAATCACCGGCAACAACGAAAACGCCAGGCCCAGCAGGCATTTGCCAATGAAGGCCGGCAGCAGTTGTTCGATCACCTGGCGACGGTCGAACAGCCCCCGCAGTTGCCAGTCGCTGCTGCTCAAGGGCACGGTCAGTACGGTGTTCTCCAGGTCATCCGGGGATAAATGGGTAGGGCTGCTCGAGGGCAGGCTTTCGTCGCGGCTGATGATCTGCTGGTTGAGACGGTTCTCCACCAGCCACAGCGGGCGCAACCCCATATCGGTCTGCTTGGTCAGGGTGGCGAAAAAGGTCGGGTCCAGGCGCAAGGCCCAGTAGCCACGGCTGCTACCGCTGGCCTGGTGCAGCAGTAGATGCACGACGGAGCCGTCTTCGGCATTGCTGAAATAATGGGCCTGGGCCCGGCTGCGCCGCACCAGTTCACCCAGGTAATCGGCGTCAAGGCTGTCGGGGTCGCTGTCGCTGAGTACCCGGCCGGAAGGGCTCAGCAGTGCCAGGCTGCGCAATTGGGGTAGCGATTGCTGGAGTTTGCGCACCAGGGCCTGCTGTTCGTCGGCGGTCTGTGGTTGTTCGACGATTGGTAGCAAGTTGAGTGCGATTTGCGCGTTCAGGGCCATGTTCAGGCTGACCTGCGACGCGAGATCGGCGGTGTAGTCGATGGTGTATTGGCGCTGTTGCTGTTGGGTTTCGCGCAGTTGGTCGAGCAATTGCCAGAACAGCAAGCCCAGCAATAGCAGCACCAGCGTCGCCAGCGCGCCCTTCAATGTCCCGCGCAGGGGCGAGCCGGGCACGACAGCGGGTGCGCGAGGGGACAGGGGCGGCGTGACGTTGGACAAGCTGTAATCCTGCGGTTTGCTGGACTGGCGCGACGTGCACTATAAGCCGGACGCCCGAAGGGCGGCTAGCATGCCTTGACTTGTGGCAAAGTGCCAGTCCTTGGCGGCTGGACCTTGACCGACGGTTGAGGTAGCTTTGCCGGTCAAACAAGAGCGTTCCAGCTCCAGATTCCCAGGCTCTATCCGCGCGCAGGCATTGATGACCGTCAAGTGCCGGCGCCGCGCATGGCCTGGCTCGTTCTTTTCACCTGTCACTGACGCTAGGTTCACCATGGCTCAATACGTCTTCACCATGCATCGGCTGAGCAAAGTTGTTCCGCCGAAGCGGGAAATCCTGAAAAATATTTCACTGTCCTTCTTTCCCGGCGCCAAGATCGGCGTACTGGGTCTCAACGGTTCGGGTAAATCCACGCTGTTGAAAATCATGGCTGGCGTCGATAACGAATTCGACGGCGAAGCCCGCCCGATGCCGGACCTGAACATCGGCTACCTGCCCCAGGAACCTCAGCTGGATCCGACCAAGACCGTCCGTGAAGTGGTCGAGGAAGCGGTCAGCGTGATCAAGGACGCCCAGGCGCGCCTCGACGAGGTCTATGCCGCCTACGCCGATCCGGATGCCGACTTCGACAAGCTGGCTGCCGAACAGGCCAAGCTCGAAGCGATCCTGCAAGCCAGCGACGGCCACAACCTGGACCGCCAGCTGGAAGTCGCCGCCGATGCGTTGCGCCTGCCGGCCTGGGACGCGAAGGTCGAACACCTGTCCGGTGGTGAGAAGCGCCGCGTGGCCCTGTGCCGCCTGCTGCTGTCGGCCCCGGACATGCTGCTGCTCGACGAACCGACCAACCACTTGGACGCCGATTCCGTCGCCTGGCTCGAACACTTCCTGCACGACTTCCCAGGCACCGTGGTGGCGATCACGCACGACCGTTACTTCCTGGACAACGTCGCCGGCTGGATCCTGGAACTGGACCGCGGCGCGGGCATTCCGTACGAAGGCAACTATTCGGGCTGGCTGGAAGCCAAGTCCGATCGTCTGGCCCAGGAATCCAAGCAGCAGTCGGCCCATGAAAAAGCCATGAAGGAAGAACTGGAATGGGTGCGCAAAGGCGCCAAGGCCCGCCAGTCCAAATCCAAGGCACGTCTGCAACGCTTCGAGGAAATGCAATCCCAGGAATTCCAGAAGCGCAGCGAAACCAACGAGATCTACATCCCGGCCGGTCCGCGCCTGGGTGACAAGGTCATCGAGTTCAAGAACGTCACCAAGGGCTATGGCGACCGCGTGCTGATCGACAACCTGTCGTTCTCCATGCCCAAAGGTGCCATCGTCGGTGTCATCGGTGGTAACGGCGCGGGTAAATCCACGCTGTTTCGCATGTTGATGGGCAAGGAAACGCCGGATTCGGGCAGCATCGAAATCGGTGAAACCGTGCAACTGGCCTGCGTCGACCAGAGCCGCGAAGACCTGGACGGCAGCAAGACCGTGTTCCAGCAGATCTCCGACGGTTCCGACCAGATCCGCATCGGCAACTATGAAATCCCGTCGCGCACTTATGTGGGCCGCTTCAACTTCAAGGGCGGCGACCAGCAGAAGTTCGTCAAGGACTTGTCCGGTGGTGAGCGCGGTCGCTTGCACCTGGCGCTGACCCTGAAGGAGGGCGGCAACGTCCTGCTGCTCGACGAACCGTCCAACGACCTCGACGTCGAAACCCTGCGTTCCCTGGAGGAAGCCTTGCTGGACTTCCCGGGCGCCGCCATTGTGATCTCCCACGATCGGTGGTTCCTCGACCGCGTGGCGACCCACATCCTGGCGTACGAAGACGACTCGCAAGCGGTGTTCTTCGAAGGCAACTACACCGAGTACGAAGCCGATCGCAAGAAACGCCTTGGCGAGGCGGCTGCCCAGCCGCATCGCGTACGGCACAAGAAACTGGCCTGATTCGGTCAGTTGCATGAAAAACGGAGCCCTTGAAGGCTCCGTTTTTTATGGAGGGCGCAATTCCTTGTGGGAGCGAGCCTGCTCGCGATGGCGGTGGGTCTGCCTGCATCAATGTTAAATGTGCCGCCGTCATCGCGAGCAAGCTCGCTCCCACAGGTTTTTTGGCTGTCTATGCTGGTGTCGCGAAATCAAGGGAGAGGACGTTGGGGATTGTCGGATCCATCTGGTACAGCAAGGCATAGCCCGCCCCCGCGATTCCAGTCAGCAAGCTGACGTCGGGCACCCGATCACTGTCGAGTAATGGCCCTTCGAAAAACCGCTGGGCGACTTCCCCAAGTGCCTTTCTGACCCTGCTGATGCCCTCCGGATTATCCGAGTGCCGATACAAGTCATACAGGCAGAGCAGATTGCCGAAATCGCCATGGCAAAGGTTGTAGCCATCGCCAAGCCCGTGTTGCCAGAGATTGTTCTCGCATCGCTGTATATCGTCGAGCACTGTCTGCCGGGTCGCTTCGTCCAGGGCATCTCCCATCGATGCCATGAGCTGACGCCTGGCGATGAGGATGCCTCCATCACCGTGGCACCACTTGGACGCATGGTCCACCGGCCCGAGGTTGCGCAGGTCCAGCCAGAAACCCTCCCGACTCAAGCGGTTTTCGCCCTCCAGCACCTGGATGACCAAGGGCACCAGGGCCGAATCGCCGGTCACGTCGTAGGCTTTGCACAATGCATGGATGACGCCTGAGAGGCCATGGGACAAACCCGTCAAAATGACAGAGCGATCGTCGCGTCGCAGAAGCTGGCCGTCTTCAATCAGGATTTGGTCTTTTATGTAGTCGACCATGCGTCGGATGGCCGGCAGCACATCCTCTTGCGCAGAGAGTGCGTAGATATTGGCCAGCAGCGTCACGGCGCCACAACAACCTCCCAGGAAGTCGAAATCATAGTCTTCAGGAGGTACTTCAATCAGTTGGGTCAGCAGGTCGGCAATTTTCTCGTCATGGCGGGCGTCTCCGGTGACCTGGCGACGATTGATGAGCAGATAAAGGTAAGCCCCCAGCCCGTGATAGGCACTGACCGTCAGGTCGGTCTTGAAAAAACCGAAGCGCTGTTCCAGTGAGTACAGGACCTGATCCATACGCGACAGAAAGTGCGGATTGCCGCTCACCTTGAACAGGCCCAGATAGAACAAGCCAATCCCGGCGATGCCGGAGTACAGCCCGTGATCCATTGGCGACGGGTACTTTCTTTGAGTCTTGGGGTGCGTATGGAAAGACAGCCAGCTTACATCCTGTGCCGTGCCCACTATCGCGAGTTCTTCGAGGCGGGAACTGATGCTCAGGATCGCGTCGAGGGGCTTGTTTTCAAGGTTTGCCAACGTCGGCTTGATACGGGAGGGGGGATGTCCATTCGGTTCCGGGAACAAACAGATTTCGAGCAAGGTGCGTTGCAAGGCCCAGTCTTTCCAGGACAGGTTGGCTATTTTCTGCAGGCAGCTTTCTAGTGGGGGCTCCACGGCTGCCATTTCTATCGTTTCACCTTGCGCGCTCGTGAAATAGTTGGCGTTCAGCGGCATGGTAAAGCATGGAATGCTGGATCTTTGCAGGTCGGCTATTTCATAGCGGGGAATGCCTTTTTTCCGATAGGGTTCTTTCAGGTCTTTCCACAAGGTCGCGAGCAGAAGTTCTCTGTCGAGCATGTTTTGCATGAAGCGTGGATGACGGATCAGCGCGATAAAGTCAGCGTAGCGCTGGGAGTTCTTGAGCAATACGCGGGTCGACAGTTCGCCTGCGGATTGTTCAAGCAGCTGCATGATCGCGCGCCGATGAACCATGAGCTCGCCGTAGGCATATTCAAAGCCTTGGAGAAGCGCTGCTTTATAAGCTTCGGGCCCCTTGCGCTCATCCCGCAAAAGCGGCAGGTGTTTTTGCATCAGGTGGTGTTCGAATTCAACTTTTCGCAGATGGTAAAAGCCACCATCGAAAACCAGGGACGGGCGCGTCGAGATGAATAGCGCTTGCCGGGTCAGACCGCTTTGGTCGTTATTGGGTTGTTGTGAAAAGGGTACGAAGCCACTGGAGCATATTGACTGCTGGAGCAATTTGAAACCATTGGCCAGTGCGCAGCCAGCGGGCAGGTCAGTGAGCAGATCGCTGGTGGACGCCGTGAACAAACACTCAAGGTCAATCATGATCGGGCTGTTGCCGCACGCGATAATATTTTCGTAGTGAAAGTCGATCCCATTCAACGCATGAATGACGGCTATCTGTGCCCCCATTTTTTGATAGAACAGTTCAACGTCCGCTTCGCTGTCACAAGGGAGGTTGTCGACTTTCTCTACCCAGCTATGGCGCTCGCGGCTGAGAATCCTTGGGCTATGGATAGAAAAGCAATCTGCGCCTGTCCACTCATGCAATTGACCAAGAAGACAATAGAAGAAAAGTGCCTCCCGGTTTGCTCTTGGCTTGTAGACTAATGAAGTCGTGCTGATTGTGACTTGGCAGACCGTTTCGCCGCGACCGTGGGGGTCACCCAGGCCGAGCTCGATAGCCTCGATTTTCCGGGATGAAATCGAAAACTCTCTCTCCAGCGCTTCCGCATCGTCGGCGAAGTTGTGAATGACTGCATAAAGGTAATGGAGGGTGTCTTCCAGCAGATCAAGCAACAGTGTTGCCAGCACGGGGTAGGATTCGAAAAACGTCAGCAACGGCAATGTGCGCAACTGCTCATTGAACCCGTTCAGGTCAATGGCATCGCCGTGCGCAATCCGCGTGTTCAAATAATGAACCAGGCTTTGTTCTGCCGTGCGCCCGACTCGGATCAGGACATAGCGTTCAAGGCTTGCAAACAAGGCGGGTTCATCAATGTGCGTTGACGCATTCAAATAGCGCTCATCTGCCTTGAAGGTGTCGACGAAATAAAGAAAAAAACGATAGCTGAACCAATAAAAATTATCCGTGCCGCCTGAGCTTTCTTTTGTTTCGACATTAATGTTGTCGAGGCGAGCAAGCTTATCCTTAAGGGTGTTCAAGGCGGTTTCGCCATCGGCGGGCAAGCACTGCTGGTTGATAGGTTCCTTGATGTAAGAGACCAACTGCTCCCTGTTCAACCCAAAGTGATTCAGCAAGGTTTGGTCGTCAGCGTGCAGACGGTTCAGGTTGTTTTCAAAAAGGGCGATGTCGCCGTCGGACGAATATCTGTACTTCCCGCGCTGATCCAACTTCAAAGCGTTAACAAGCATGCCGTAGCTCCTGGCATGGATAGAGCAGGCGATGCCTGCTCTCTGTTTATAGGTGTTGCCTGTTCGATGATGGGCTAACCGGGGTTTAACACCCGAGTGTCGAACATCCAATGTTGGTGCACGTTCCAAAGGTGTTGCACTCCATCGTCGTTACCAGCATCGAGCCGATATTTTTGGCCGGCGCTTGGTAAGCGTCGAATTCGAGATAGAAGTCACCGGACATGTTCAGGATTTTTTCGCTCATGGTATTTCCTCATCAGTTATTGAACATCACGTACAGCGACCTGCGGTCAATCGGAAGCCAGTCACTACGGTCGAACTGTAGTATGTAAAATGAAGTTTTTTATGAATGGGATTAAGGATATCAAAGTCGTGTTGCATGGGGTGACTTTGAAGGGGTGGGATTTAGCACAAAAGGGCGGTGCACTCTGCGGTGCCGCACTCGACAATGGTCAGTACTGCTGACTCGATGCCAAGGCTGTTAACTTGCTGGTAGGACTTGAAGTCACCGTCGAAGTCGCCTGACATTGCCAGTATTTGTTCGCTCATTATGTGGTTCCTCTGCTGTTATTGCGCACCTGTTCTGGTGCGGAAAAAACAGTAGCATGCTCCTGATTTAACACCAACTTGTCGTTATGACCTTATGTTGCAGTTACATGTTGCTACAGGCATGTAGTTTGCTGTTGCTACACTCTAGTGCTAGAGCGCCTAAAACTCCCATCCGGTTGATGATGAGAGTAGTTTTAAATGTTTTATCGGTGCACTTAATAACTGTCGCTTAATCAAGCGCTATCGCAATGATTTCAATGGCGAGACTCCCAACCGGTCGTTCCCAGATCACTTCATCCCCTGCCTTCGCTCCCAACAACGCTCGCCCTAGCGGCGAGCCCCAGTTGATCAGTCCACTGGTCGCATCGGCCTGGTCCTCACCTACCAGTTGCACTCGCTGTTCGTGATCATGCTCGTCGACAAAGGTTACCCAATGTCCGATTCGCACTTGATCGGATGAAGTCGGCGCAACGACCTGGGCGCTTTGCAGGCGCTGGTTGAAATAGCGCAGATCCCTTTCAATGTCCGCGATGCGCTGCTTGTCTGCCTGCTCCCCTCTGGCCGTCTGCTGGCTGTGCAGCGCCTGCAATTGGGCGACCCGGGCCTGCAATTGGGCGAGTCCGGCGGGGGTGACGTAGTTGGGTTGCGCACTGACCTGGCGTTCGACCGGTTGGTCGGCCTGGGCTGTGGCGTTGTCTTCGTTGACGAAAGCGCGACTCATGGTGTTCTCCTCTATTGGAGTTTGGGCCATGGTCGCAGGGTTTTGGTTTCGATGGATGTCTGTACGCGACTTACGGCGAGCGATAAGCCCGGGCGGCGTCCTGGTCTTTCTGTTGCTGCCAGGCCCGTTCACGTTCATCCCAATGGCGTTCGCGATAGGCATTGCGCTCTTCGCTCTCGCGCATGGCCTGGCACTGGCGGAAACCGTCGCTCCAGCCTTCGGCGTAGCGTGGATCCTTGAGATAGCGCGGCACATCTTTGCGGAATTGGCCGGTGATCACACCCGCCGCTTGCCGGCCGCTGCTGCAACCATCGTCGTAGCCGTCGGCAAACGCCGGTGGATAGCCCCGGGCGACCAGGTCTTCGTGGGTGGTTTCACAGCCACCGAGCAACATCAACATACCCAAGACCACTGCCACGCGCTTCATTTGTGCTTTCCTGCCGAATCCCGCTCATACAAGAAGTCTAGAAGTGGATTCGTCAGAAAGGCGTGAAAGCGCGGTGATTAATCCGTTCGTTGCCCAGTCCGGTCAGTAGTGGTACCACTTCACCTCGAGCATCACCTCGTTCTCCGGTGAAGCCAATTGGCTGAATTCCCGCTGGGCACTCAAGCGCAGGCCGAGGTTGCGGGACAGTTCCCACTGCTGATTCAGGCTCAGGCTACGGCGCACTTCGCCGTTGACGAAATAATCACCCTTGGCTTCCAGGCTCAGGTTGCCCAGCGGGTTTTTCCACAGCACACCGCTGTTGAAACCGGCGGCCGGGGCGATGAATTGGGCGAAGTCGTTGTTGTGCTCGACGCGTACCGTGCCCAGGGCAAAGCCCAGCATATCTTCGCCCAGCGCCCAGGTGCCGCCCGCGCCGCCGTTGACATGGCTGACCAAGGTTTCATCGTCGTGTTTGCCCGGTACCCGTTCCAGGCCGCCAGTGACCTGCCAGGACAGTGGCTGCAGCAACTCATTGCGCGGCGTCAGCGAGCGGATGGTTGCCAGGTCGAGTTGTTGCACCTGCCAGTCATTGCCTTCGTACTGGCGCAGTTTTAACTGCAGGATCTCGATCTGCGCGCCCAAGGGGAAACTTTCGGCGTTGTCGTTGAGATCGTGATAGGCCATGCGCAGGCCATACTCGCCGAACGCCCGGTCGCCTCGCGTGCCAAGGCCGGCCTGCCAGGTGCGTGATTGGTGACCGTCTTCGGGCAGGCCCGGTTGTGGGATATCGAGTTCCGGTGCGGGGTTCTGGTTGATCGCCCGCAACAGTTCGAAGCTGCGCTGGGCCCGCTGTGGATCGCGCTCCTGGCCATTGGCGCGATAACGCTCCAGGCGATAGGCCGCATCAATGATCAGCGCCTGGCGCGCTCGTGGCAGCGCCTTGAAGCCTGGGGTTTGCAGTTGTTGCTGGTCGGCGCTGACTTTAAGTACCCATTGCTGTTCATCATCGCTGAGCGGTTCGGCGCGGCTGAGCAGTTCCCGTTCCCGGGACGGTCGATACTGGATGCTTTCCACCAGGCCGGCTTCTTTTACTGCCTTGACGGTGTCGGTGGGAATCGCGGTCAGCGGGAATTGTTCGGTCAGGCGCAGGCTGGGGCGAGCCACTTGCAGCAATTCGAGCAGGCGATAGGAGCAGTTTTCGTCGAAGAAAAAATAATCGAACTGAATCTGCTTGAGTTCCCAGACGTGCTCGACCATGCGCTCGGTTTCCGCCTGGCTCAGGTTCAGGCGATATTCCCACAGGTCGCGGTTCTCCAGGCTACGGTACTCGGAGAGTTTTTCCTGGTACGGCACCAGGGCGAACAGGCCGGGATAACCGCCCATCAAGCCCTTCCAGGCATAGAGGATGCTGTTGTCCGAACCTTCGATGTAGGCGCCGAAATTGATCGCATAGCTGAGCAGGGCGGTCTTGTCGCTTTGCACGTCGGCCTGGTCGATGCGCAACAGGGTGTGACCGAACATCGAGGAGGGGCTGTTCAGGTACGCGGCGGGAAAGATCATCACCGCGCTGTGGGGCGAGACGTCCTTGAACCATTGCTTGAAGTCGCTGCAGTCGACGGCTGGCAGATTCGTCAGGTTGAGCTGGGCCTTGAGCCAGCGTGTTCGCGCCGGGTACACGCACTGGGCATGCTGCTGGCCGGCGCTGGCCGGGCCATACAGGGCTTCTAGCGTGGCGCTCAGTTCACGCGCGGGATGTTCGTTGCCATCGGGCGCGAGGAAGAATTTCTTGTCGCTGACATAGCTGCGCCAACCGCCGAGCTTGGCGGTCTCGTAGTGGCCCAGGGAAATCCAGAAGCGATCATTGGCCAGTTGCTGCAAACGTTGAGGGTCGACATGAGGCGCGGCGGACAGCGGGGCGCACACACAGAGCGCCAGCCAGGCAAGGCGTTTGAGCATAGTCGGCTACTTGGAAAGACGAAAAATAAAGACCGAAGGGGCCCCAAAAAGAAAACCCGCTCCCCGAGAGGAGCGAGTGGTGTCGAGCTTAAGCTTGAGTGGCGTACTTGGCCAGGCGAGGATCGCTTTTCAGCACGGCCAGGGTATTGGTATGCACGTCTTCGGCGGTCACGTCAGCCTTGCTGAAGATCTGCTGGAAGTGCTCGTGGGTGACAGCGGAGAAATGCGCACGGTCTTCCGGCGCTACGCCCAGTACCACGGCGTAGGTGGTCAGCGCTTCGCCCTGACCCTTGGCCATGTCTTCGGACAGCTCGTTCATCATGCCATTCATGGCCAGCCAGGACTTGCCACCGTAGGTCAGTGCCGCGTTGGTCGAGCAACCGTTGGTGCCGGATGTCATGCCGAATGTAGCGTTACCGGAAGTGCCGTTGGTGGTGGATGCCAGGAAGTGAGCCGGGGTGCCACGCTGACCTTCGAACAGCATGTTGCCCCAGCCGCAATCCGGGCCGCCCGGCGCCTGAGCCATGGCGTTGATGGATACAGCGGTGAAGAGAGTACCGAGAAGAATCCGTTTCATAGCTATGTTCTCTTTATGTGCATACCAATGGACAGGGTCTGGCGCCTTTGTGGCTTCAACCACGCGTGCCAGGGGGCCGGTTATTGTTCCAGCCGCGCAATTTGGAGTTTAGGCACGATCCTGGGGTTCCGTGACATTTTGCAAAAACATTACTGAGGATCATCTATTTGCGGGGCCCCGCCCGAGGTTTTCCCGTTGACTATGCTTTGGGCAGAGGCGCTCCTTGCCAGTCAGGTACAGGCGGCGCCAGAATGCCGCTATCTGCCCCGCCTGATGTAAGGAAGCCCGATGCCTGATCCTGTTGCTGCCAGCTTGCGTCTAGCGCCCGAAGCGCTGACTCGTCCGTTTTCCGCTGAACAGTTCAGCTTCTCTACCACCAATGATCTGGAGCCCTTCCGCGGTGTGCTTGGCCAGGAACGTGCGGTCGAAGCCTTGCAGTTCGGCGTGGCCATGCCGCGCCCCGGTTACAACGTATTTGTCATGGGCGAGCCCGGCACTGGCCGGTTTTCGTTCGTCAAACGCTACCTCAAGGCCGAAGGCAAGCGCCTGCAGACCCCGGCGGACTGGGTCTACGTCAACAACTTCGATGAGCCCCGCGAACCCCGTGCCCTGGAACTGCCGTCAGGCACGGCCGGTGCCTTCATCACCGACATCAACGGCCTGATCGACAACCTGCTGGCGACCTTTCCAGCGGTGTTCGAGCACCCGTCCTACCAGCAGAAAAAAAGCGCCATCGACCGCGCCTTCAACCAGCGCTACGACCGTGCCCTGGATATCATCGAGCGCCTGGCGCTGGAGAAGGATGTCGCGCTGTACCGTGACAGCAGCAACATCGCCTTCACGCCAATGAGCGAAGGCAAGGCCCTGGATGAAGCGGAGTTCGCCCAGTTGCCGGAAGCCGAGCGCGAGCGTTTCCATGAGGACATCTCGGGCCTGGAAGAGCGCTTGAACGAAGAGCTCGCCAGCCTGCCGCAATGGAAGCGCGAGTCCAGCAACCAGTTGCGCCAGCTCAACGAAGAAACCATCACCCTGGCCCTGCAACCGTTGCTGGCACCACTGTCGGAGAAGTACGCAGAAAACGCTGCGGTCTGCGGCTACCTGCAGGCCATGCAGGTCTATCTGCTCAAGACCGTGGTCGAGCAATTGGTGGACGACAGCAAGACCGACGCCATCGCCCGCAAGCTGCTGGAGGAGCAATACGCCCCGAGCCTGATGGTCGGGCATCCGTTCAGCGGTGGCGCCCCGGTCGTGTTCGAGCCGCACCCGACCTACGACAACCTGTTCGGCCGCATCGAGTACAGCACCGACCAGGGCGCGCTCTACACCACGTATCGGCAGCTGCGTCCGGGCGCCTTGCACCGGGCCAATGGCGGTTTCCTGATTCTCGAAGCAGAAAAAATGCTCAGTGAGCCGTTTGTGTGGGATGCGCTCAAACGCGCCCTGCAATCGCGCAAGCTGAAGATGGAATCGCCACTGGGTGAGCTGGGACGGCTGGCCACGGTCACCCTTACACCGCAACACATCCCGTTGCAGGTCAAGGTCGTGATCATCGGTGCTCGCCAGCTGTATTACACGTTGCAGGACCTGGATCCGGACTTCCAGGAAATGTTTCGCGTGCTGGTGGATTTCGACGAAGACATCCCGATGGGCGACGAGAGCCTGGAGCAGTTCGCCCAGTTGCTCAAGACCCGCACTTCGGAAGAGGGCATGGCGCCGCTGACCGCCGACGCGGTAGCGCGCCTGGCGACCTACAGTGCGCGTCTGGCCGAACACCAGGGGCGCTTGTCGGCGCGCATCGGTGACCTGTTCCAACTGGTCAGCGAGGCGGATTTCATTCGCCAACTGGCCGGTGACGAGATGACCGACGCCGGCCACATCGAACGCGCCCTCAAGGCCAAGGCCACCCGTACCGGGCGTGTCTCGGCGCGAATCCTCGACGACATGCTGGCCGGGATCATCCTGATCGACACCGCGGGCGCGGCCGTGGGCAAATGCAACGGGCTGACGGTGCTTGAGGTTGGCGACTCGGCGTTTGGCGTGCCGGCGCGGATTTCCGCCACGGTGTACCCGGGCGGTAGCGGCATCGTCGACATCGAGCGGGAGGTCAACCTTGGCCAGCCGATCCACTCCAAGGGCGTGATGATCCTCACCGGCTACCTGGGCAGCCGTTATGCCCAGGAGTTCCCGCTGGCGATTTCGGCCAGCATCGCGCTGGAGCAGTCCTACGGTTACGT
Organism: Pseudomonas sp. St316; assembly: GCF_018325905.1. Taxonomy (NCBI): domain Bacteria; kingdom Pseudomonadati; phylum Pseudomonadota; class Gammaproteobacteria; order Pseudomonadales; family Pseudomonadaceae; genus Pseudomonas; species Pseudomonas sp. St316. The sequence continues at coordinate 938,697 of NZ_AP021901.1, forward strand.
GGACGGCGACAGCGCGTCCCTGGGCGAGGCCTGTACGCTGATCTCGGCCCTGTCGAAGACGCCGTTGAAGCAATGCTTTGCCATCACCGGCTCGATCAACCAGTTCGGCGAAGTGCAGGCGGTGGGCGGGGTCAACGAGAAGATCGAAGGCTTCTTCCGCCTCTGTGAAGCCCGCGGGTTGACCGGTGAGCAGGGGGCGATCATTCCCCAGGCCAACGTCGCGACCCTGATGCTCGATGAGAAAGTGCTGGCCGCCGTGCGCGCCGGGCAGTTCCACGTTTATGCGGTGCGCCAGGCCGACGAGGCCCTGAGCCTGTTGGTGGGCGAGCCTGCTGGCGAGCCGGACGAAAACGGCGAGTTCCCGGAGGGCAGCGTCAACGCCCGGGTGGTGGAGCGGCTGCGGGTGATCGCGGAAATGATCAGCGAGGACGACATCAAGGAAGCGGAAAAGGAACTGGCACAGCAAGCCTTGGCGGAGGCCAAGCCGGCGTGACGGTTTCCTGACCGCTGGTAAGTCCAATGTGGGAGCAAGCCTGTGGGAGCAAAGCTTGCTCCCACAGTTTTTTGTGGATTACTTCACAAAACGCCACCACTTTGGCGTCAATATTCACACTGTGACCGCTCGGCGCATTCTGGTCTCGAAAGTCCTTGCGCTCGGAACTTTTCTTCTATCCTCAGCTCAAGGATAACGAGAGTCATCATCGGATCGAAACAGCCTCCTCCCGGGGCTGAATACCGGATCTACCGAGGGGCGCCGCCATGTCGCGCAACCTTTGCCTCACTCGCCAATGCCTGGGCCTTGTCACCCGTATCGAATGCGCCATCCGCCCCCTGGCGGGAGATACCGGTATGTGGACCTTGCTCTTCGCCGCCGGAATGGCCGGTGAACAACCTTCTGCCATCAAGGCCCAAGGGCCATTCCCCGGCCCGACTGCCGCCGAATCCATCCTCGATACCATTGTGCAAAGCCTGACACTGCACGGCTACGAGCTGGCCGACGACCCGCAGATCTGGTCCCTGCACATGCAAGCTCAACTGCGTGAAATCAATGGAGGCCGTTGTCGCAACGTCGGCGGCTTCGAGTTTCGTCCGCTGCATTGAAGGCCATCACCGCACGGGCACCGGCAGTAAGATTTTGTCACAAGGGCAGGGACCAGGGAGGGCCCCGGCATTTGTGGGGCCGGTCGTGGCTGATATACTCGCCGCGATTTTTCAGCCCTGGTGTGAGATTCAATGGAACGCTTTATCGAAAACGCAATGTACGCCTCCCGTTGGCTGCTGGCGCCGATCTACTTCGGGCTGTCCCTGGGCTTGCTGGCCCTGGCGCTGAAATTCTTCCAGGAAGTCTTTCACGTTATCCCCAACGTGTTTTCCATGGCCGAGTCCGACCTGATCCTGGTCCTGCTGTCGTTGATCGACATGGCGCTGGTGGGCGGCCTGCTGGTGATGGTGATGATTTCCGGCTACGAGAACTTCGTCTCGCAACTGGACATCGCCGACGACAAGGAAAAGCTCAACTGGCTGGGCACCATGGACTCTTCATCGCTGAAGATGAAAGTCGCTGCCTCGATCGTGGCCATTTCCTCCATCCACCTGCTGCGCATCTTCATGGACGCCAAGAACGTCGATCCCGAGCACCTGATGTGGTACGTGATCATCCACATGACCTTCGTGGTCTCGGCCTTCGCCATGGGCTACCTGGACAAACTGACCAAGCACTGAGGTCCGTTCACCGCGCTGGCGCAACGCCCGCCTGTTGAATTGCAGGCGGGCGTTGTCGTTTCCGGCGGGTGGCTTTGGCGCAGGGGGCTCGTCACCCGCGGGGCCATCTGTGCTAGTCTGCTCGCCCTTTTGGTTCCGGGCGCTCCGGGAGGCGCTGTGTCACGCACGGCAACTCTCGAGCCGTCCGCACAGCGGAGCAGCATCATGTCCGAAGTTAACCTGTCCACCGACGAAACCCGCGTCAGCTACGGCATTGGCCGTCAGTTGGGCGACCAACTGCGCGACAACCCGCCACCGGGCGTGAGCCTGGACGCAATCCTGGCCGGCCTGACCGACGCGTTCGCCGGCAAGCCAAGCCGCGTGGGCCAGGACGAGATGTCCGCCAGCTTCAAGGTCATTCGTGAAATCATGCAGGCCGAAGCCGCAGCCAAGGCCGAAGCCGCCGCTGGCGAAGGCCGTGCGTTCCTGACCGAAAACGCCAAGCGTGAAGGCATCACCACCCTGGCTTCCGGCCTGCAATTCGAAGTGCTGACCCAAGGTGAAGGCGCCAAGCCGACCCGTGAAGACCAGGTGCGTACCCATTATCATGGCACCCTGATCGACGGCACTGTGTTCGACAGCTCCTACGATCGTGGTCAGCCAGCCGAATTTCCGGTAGGCGGCGTGATCCCAGGCTGGACCGAAGCCCTGCAACTGATGAACGCCGGCAGCAAATGGCGCCTGTACGTGCCGAGCGAACTGGCTTACGGCGCTCAAGGTGTTGGCAGCATTCCACCGCACAGCGTGCTGGTGTTCGACGTCGAGTTGTTGGACGTACTGTAAGACCCTGGAATACCTGTGGGGGCGAGCTTGCTCGCGATGGCGGACTTACATTCAACATCCGCGTTGATTGTCATAGCGCTATCGCGAGCAAGCTCGCTCCCACAGGATCCATCGCTTCATCCGTGGAACCTGCCACTGAAATCACCCGTCGGGCGCAACGCCCGCGCGTAGCAGAACAGGAACAGATTGCGCACCAGCTCCTTGAGCACCAGCGGCTCGCTGGAGTTGAGGCTGTTGAGGTCCAGATCCCCTTGGTCCTGCAGCTCGTTCAAGGCCTCTTCTTCAAGCACCGCACAGACTTCCCCGGTTTCCCGATGCAGGATCCTGAGGTAGGGATGTGGGCGGTCCAGCCAGGCATCGATCAAATAGGTCATGGTTCTCATCTCCTTGATGGGGTCCGATGAGAATAATTCTTATTCGCTAAATAGCAAGTCTCTATTGGCGTTGCGATTGTTTTTCTGATGATGGGTTGTGGCAGCTCAAGACGGCTGGCACCTGGCTAGCGCCAGAAAAGGGGGCTAAAGCGGGGGAAGGCGAAGCTCCATCCCACACGCGGGGCGTGGGATGGAATACAGCAGAATCAGACTTTTCTGACGAACTCGGATTTGAGTTTCATCGGGCCGATGCCGTCGATCTTGCAGTCGATGTCGTGGTCGCCATCGCACAGGCGGATATTCTTGACCTTGGTGCCGACCTTGACCACCAGCGACGTGCCCTTGACCTTCAGGTCCTTGATCACGGTGATGGTGTCGCCATCCTGCAGGACGTTGCCGACCGAATCTTTCTTCACGGTATCGTCGGACACTGTTTCAGCTTCGCCGCTGGCGGACCATTCGTGGGCACACTCCGGGCAGACCAGTTGAGTACCGTCTTCGTAGGTGTATTCGGAATTGCATTTCGGGCAGGGAGGCAACGTGCTCACTAAGGTTCCTTGGGTATCAGGAGGGCAAAAGGGCGCACATTATATAGGGTTTTGTTGCGAAAGAGGGGCGGTGCCGCGTCTGGATATCCTGTGGCGAGAGGATTTGTGGGAGCAAGGCTTGCCCGCGATACAGGCGACTCGGTTTCTGAAGAACCGCATCGTCGTCATCGCGGGCAAGCCTTGCTCCCACAAAAGCCCTGTGTGTCAGTGGGTACGCGCCACCGCAAACTCGCTCAGCTCCACCAGCGCATCGCGGTATTCGCTGGCTGGCAGGGCGTCGAGGCATTTGATCGCGCGGGCAACGTAGTCCCGGGCCAGTTTCGCGGTGTAGTCCAGCGAGCCGGACGCTTCAACCGCGACACGGATGCTTTCGAGGTTTTCGATACCGCCTTTCTGGATCGCCTGGCGGACCAGTGCCGCCTGTTCAGGCGTGCCCTCGCGCATGGTGTAGATCAGCGGCAGGGTCGGCTTGCCTTCGGCCAGGTCGTCACCGACGTTCTTGCCCAGGGTCTCGGCATCGCCCTTGTAGTCGAGCAGGTCGTCCACCAACTGGAAGGCCACGCCCAGGTGATCGCCGAAGGTGCGCAGCGCTTCGCTCTGCTCGGCGCTGGCACCGGCCAGGGCGGCGGCGCTGTGGGTCGAGGCTTCGAAGAGCATCGCGGTCTTGCCGCGGATGACTTCCATGTAGGTTTCTTCGGTGGTGCTGGCGTCACGTACCTTGGACAACTGCAGCACTTCGCCTTCGGCGATGATGCGCGTGGCCTGGGACAGGATTTTCATCACCGGCATCGAGCCCAGCTCGACCATCATTTCGAACGAGCGCGAATACAGGAAGTCGCCCACCAGCACGCTCGGGGCGTTGCCCCACATGGCGTTGGCAGTCGAGCGGCCACGGCGCATGCCGGACATGTCGACCACGTCGTCGTGCAGCAGGGTCGCGGTGTGCAGGAATTCGATAGTGGCGGCCAGCAGGCGCATGTCGTCGCCTTCGCGACCCAAGGCCTTGCCGCACAACAGTACCAATAAAGGACGCAGGCGTTTACCGCCAGCCGATGTGATGTAGTCGCCGATTTTCGATACCAGCGGCACTCGGGAAGTCAGCTGCTTCTTGATGATGCCGTCGACGGCGCTAAAATCGTCCGCCACCGCGCGGTAGAAAGCTTGGGGTTGCATCAGCGACAGGTGCTCCAGAAGGGTTGCGCGGCATGCTAGGACCCACATCCGCAGGTGTCAAGGCGCGATGGACGGCCACTTGCAAGGGACTGCTGGCTTGCGTACAATCGCGCACCCTGAACTTCCTGGGCAGCACCTGCCTTACGCAATTGCATCCGGGCCTTCCAGCCCATGCAGCCATGCCAGCCAATACCTCTTCTTATAAAGCGCTGGGTGAGCAGGATTATCGGAGAAATACCATGTCGTACGCAGTAATTGTTACTGGTGGCAAGCAATACAAGGTCGCCCCAGGTGAATACCTGAAGATCGAAAAACTGGAAATCGCTACCGGCGAATCCGTGACTTTTGATCGCGTTCTGTTGGTCGCCAATGGCGATGACGTGAATATCGGCGCTCCAGTCGTTGCTGGCGCTACCGTTGTGGCTGAAGTGATCTCCCAAGGTCGTCACGATAAAGTCCGCATCATCAAGTTCCGTCGCCGTAAGCACCACATGAAGCGTATGGGCCACCGCCAGTGGTACACCGAGATCAAAATCACCGGTATTCAGGCTTAATTTCAGCCTAATTCCTCACTAGGAGAATTGAACTCATGGCACACAAAAAAGCTGGTGGTAGTACCCGTAACGGTCGCGACTCAGAAGCCAAACGCCTTGGCGTGAAGATGTATGGCGGCCAGAAAATCATTCCGGGCAACATCATCGTGCGTCAGCGCGGCACCCAATTCCACGCCGGTTACGGTGTTGGCATGGGTAAGGATCACACCCTCTTCGCTAAAATCGAAGGCGTGATCAAGTTCGAAGTAAAGGGCGCGTTCAACCGCCGTTACGTGAGTGTTGTCGCGGCTTAATCGCGAGAATGCTGGAAAAGCCCTGTCTTGCGACGGGGCTTTTTCGTTTGTGGGGTGAGTCTCTTGCAAAACTGTTTGTATGGGCCGTCGACGCTGCAATTGGGGCGTTTCATCAGGCCGCTGCGCTCATTTTTGCAAGAGTCTTATGTCTTGTTTTTTTGGCTCGTCCGTATGGCGAGAGGCGTGTGTCATGAAGTTTGTTGATGAAGTATCGATTCGAGTAAAGGCCGGCGACGGCGGCAATGGTTGCATGAGTTTCCGTCGGGAAAAGTTCATTGAAAACGGTGGTCCGAACGGTGGTGATGGGGGTGACGGCGGCTCGATCTACATGCTCGCCGACGAAAACCTCAACACCCTGGTGGACTACCGTTACACCCGGCACTTCGATGCCGAGCGTGGCTCCAACGGCGGCAGCACCGACTGCACCGGCAAGAAGGGCGAAGACCTGATCCTGCGCGTGCCAGTCGGCACCACGGTGATCGATTCGGCCACCCAGGAAGTGATTGGCGACCTGACCAAGGCCGGTCAGCGTCTGTTGGTCGCCCATGGCGGCTGGCACGGCCTGGGCAACACCCGTTTCAAATCCAGTACCAACCGCGCGCCGCGCCAGACCACGCCAGGCAAGCCAGGTGAGCAGCGTGACCTGAAGCTGGAAATGAAAGTGTTGGCCGACGTGGGCCTGTTGGGCCTGCCGAACGCCGGTAAAAGTACCTTCATTCGCTCGGTGTCGGCGGCCAAGCCGAAAGTCGCCGATTACCCGTTCACCACCCTCGTGCCGAATCTGGGCGTGGTCAGCGTCGACCGTTGGAAAAGCTTCGTGATCGCCGACATCCCGGGGTTGATCGAAGGGGCTTCCGAGGGCGCGGGCCTGGGGATTCGCTTTCTCAAGCACTTGTCCCGTACCCGCCTGTTGCTGCACCTCGTGGACATGGCGCCGTTGGATGAAACCAGTGCCGCCGATGCCGCCGAAGTCATTGTCAACGAGCTGACCAAGTTCAGTCCGGCCCTGGCCGAGCGCGACCGTTGGCTGGTGCTGAACAAGTGCGACCAGATCCTTGAGGAAGAGCATGAGGAGCGGGTCAAGGAAATCGTCGATCGCCTGGAGTGGGAAGGTCCGGTCTACGTGATCTCGGCCATCGCCAAGGAAAACACCGAGCGCCTGTGCCACGACATCATGCGTTACCTGGAAGATCGCGCCGACCGCCTGGCCAACGATCCGGCCTACAAGGAAGAGCTGGCCGAACTCGATCAGCGCATCGAAGACGAGGCCCGTGCCCAGCTGCAGGCGCTGGACGACCAGCGAGCCCTGCGTCGCAGCGGCGTCAAGTCGGTCCATGACATCGGTGACGACGATTGGGACGAAGAAGATGTGGATGACGAAGACGGTCCGGAAATCATCTACGTTCGCGACTGATCTGGTGCTGTTGCCGCTCAGTTGGGGCTAAGGCCTGTGTGAGCGAACCTGTGGGAGCAAAGCTTGCTCGCGATAGCGATTTTACGGCCAGCAAAGGTGTTGGATGTGATGGCGTCATCGCGGGCAAGCCTTGCTCCCACAGGCTCATCCCCCAAGGATTCTCGGGGGGCAGGTTCAAGTGGTTCAGTGCAGTGTTATCATCGCAGCCAGCCGGTTTCCAAGGCGCCGCTCATTCGAGCGGCGTTTTGGTATCTGTAAAACGCAAATACGAATAATCCCATGGGCGGCGCTGGGTCGCGCCGTTCGCTGGCAAAGGTTGAAGATGATGCGGAGCAAGGTGACGGGTGCGCAGCGCTGGGTCGTGAAGATCGGCAGCGCACTGCTGACGGCGGATGGCAAGGGTCTGGACCGCCAGGCAATGGCGGTGTGGGTCGAGCAGATGGTGGCCTTGCATGAGGCTGGCGTCGAGCTGGTATTGGTCTCTTCGGGGGCTGTGGCAGCTGGCATGAGCCGTTTGGGCTGGACGTCGCGACCCAGCGCGATGCATGAGCTGCAGGCTGCCGCCGCCATTGGCCAGATGGGCCTGGTGCAGGCTTGGGAATCAAGCTTCGCCGAGCACGGTCGCCATACGGCGCAGATCCTGCTGACCCATGACGATCTGTCCGACCGCAAGCGCTACCTCAATGCCCGCAGTACCTTGCGCGCGCTGGTGGAGCTCAAAGTCATCCCGGTGATCAACGAGAACGACACGGTGGTCACCGACGAAATCCGTTTCGGCGATAACGACACCCTGGCGGCGCTGGTGGCGAACCTGGTGGAGGCGGATCTGCTGGTGATTCTCACGGACCGCGACGGCATGTTCGACGCCGACCCGCGCAACAACCCTGACGCCAAGCTGATCTGCGAAGCCCGCGCCGACGATCCGGCGCTGGACGCGGTGGCGGGTGGCACCGGTGGTGCGCTGGGCCGTGGCGGCATGCAGACCAAGCTGCGTGCGGCGCGCCTGGCGGCGCGTTCCGGGGCGCACACCATCATTGTCGGCGGTCGGTTGGAACGGGTGCTGGATCGCCTGAAAGCGGGCGAGCGCATCGGCACGTTGCTCTCTCCTGAGCGCGGCATGCTGGCGGCACGCAAGCAGTGGTTGGCCGGGCACCTGCAGACCCGCGGCACCCTGGTGTTGGACGCAGGCGCGGTCGCGGCCTTGTCCCGAGGCAACAAAAGCCTGCTGCCAGTGGGTGTGAAGCTGGTCCAGGGCAGCTTCCGTCGGGGCGAAATGGTGGTGTGCGTGGCCCCGGACGGTCGCGAGATAGCCCGTGGGTTGGCCAACTACAGCGCGCTGGAAGCGCAGAAAATCATCGGTCAGTCGTCTGATGCGATTGTCGGTCTGTTGGGTTACATGGCGGAGCCTGAACTGGTTCACCGTGACAACCTGATCCTCGTCTAAGGAAAAATCATGGGTTTGGCAAAAGGATTGATCGGCTTGCTGCTGGCTGTACCGCTGCTGGCTTCGGCCGAGGAAATCGGCCAGGTGTCGACGGTGTTCAAGTTTGTCGGGCCCAATGACCGGATCGTGGTCGAGGCGTTCGATGATCCCAAGGTGGATGGCGTGACTTGCTACCTGTCGCGGGCCAAGACCGGCGGTGTAAAGGGCGGCCTGGGCTTGGCCGAGGATCGCGCCGAGGCGTCCATCGCCTGTCGCCAGGTCGGGCCTATCAGCTTCAAGGGTGAGCTCAAGGACGGCGAAGAAGTGTTCCGCGAGCGCACTTCGCTGGTGTTCAAGACCATGCAAGTGGTGCGATTCCTCGACAAGAAGCGCAATACATTGGTGTACCTGGTCTACAGCGATCGCGTGATCGAAGGCAGCCCGCAGAACGCGGTGACGGCTATTCCGATCTTGCCGTGGCGTTAAGTCTCAAATAATGGGCGAGCCGATCGGCTCGCGCTTTCAATATCTATGAATGTGTTGTGCTTCAGGCGCGAAGGGATTCGTATGCGTGGGTTTTTGTTGTTGTTTGTGCTGGGTTGTTCGGTTTGCGTCGGGGCGTTGGCGGAACCGTTTTATAACGCAAAGCCCTTGGCTCATCCGGTGATCAAGGTCTCCCAGGAGAGTGGTGCGACCCTGGCCTTTATCCGTGAGGCGCAGGGTGTCGTCGGCTATTCATGCCTGTGTGATTCGCCGGATGGCGTCCCGCAAGTGCTCGACAGGTATGGCGATGCGAGTATCGAGTCGGTGTTCTACGCCAGTCTCGACAGCGATCTCCAGACGCTGGTCGTGCTGTCACGGGCAAGGGGGCAGTACGCGCTTCATGGTTATCGCTTCGTGCCGTCCACCGGTATGTATCGCCGGCTTGAGACGCTGCAGCCGGTGTTGGATCGTATCGCCGCTGATCGCAAGGTCCTCACTGCCGCGCTGGTCCAGAAAGAACTGGGCAAGTTGCCGCCCTACGATTACAGCGCTGTGTTACCCAGGACCGGTATCGCCGAGTTCGACACGCTGGAGCCCGCGAGTGGCACGCTGGTGGGGTACTTCGGCGTCGACGGTGTCCCGGCGTCAGTGGGGCAGCCGCCAGAGGACCCTCATCGCGACACCTACAAAAAGACGTTTCAGCAGCGCGAAGGGCGCTGGCTCACGCTGACTTATGAGCGCGTGCCGCCTCGGGACGAGGATGTGGGCGCTGCCTATCGTGTCAGCAGGATGACCTGGGAAACCGATCCAAAGGTGTACCAGGGCTCCGAGGACGGGGCCTGGGCGGCCTTGGGGAATGGGCGGCTCTGGGCGCTGGGTGTTTATGTCCAAGGCAAGAGGTCGGGCAAGTGGGCGCAATTCGATGAGTCGGGCTACGCGTCCACCGGCGCCTATGTGGATGGGCTGCGCCAGGGGCCGTGGGTTGTCAGTGATGGGGGTGCGGTTTCCAAGGGCATGATCGTTGATGACTTCTATGAGGGGCGCTGGACGATCGAGGTGCGCGACGACGAGGGGCAGATGTCCGGCTTCGATACTTACAAGCACGGGGATTTCGACGGGCCTTCCGAGCGCGTGCGTCATGGGGAGGTTGTCCAGCGCGGCAATTTCGTGGCGGGCCAGCAGCACGGCGACTGGAAAATGCCTTGGGGTGAGGGGCGTTACGTGCAGGGTGTCCGGGAAGGTCGTTGGAAATTGAATGTAGAGGGTGGTGCTGTCCAGACCGTGGATTTCGTCGCTGATAAGAAGCAAGGCGAATTGCGCGAAGTGGATGCCGCAGGTGTCTTGCGGCTCGTCGAGCATTACCGCGCGGGTGTGCTGGATGGCTTGAAGGAAACCTACGCAGCGAATGGCAAGCTCACCTATTCGGCCAACTATGCCAATGGCCAAATCGAAGGGCGCGCCCTGACCTACAGTGATGACGGTGAGGTGCTGCTTTCGGATATTTCGTGGCGGCAGGGTTCGAAAGAGGGGCCGTTTCGCCTCTATCACCCCAATGCTCAGCCCGACACCGTGGCAACCTACGAGGGGGATGAGCCCATTGGGAATCTGCAATCCTTTGATGCGAATGGCGTGCTGATCGCTGACAGGAACTACTGTCATGTGCCTGATGGCAAGTACACCAGCATCAAGCGTTGCGGTAGGCAGCGAGGGGCTTTCAACAACGGCCATTTCGACTCTGAGAGCGAGTATCTGTTCGGAAATGAGCAAAGTGCTCGCCACACCCAGGATGGGCGTAACGTCCGGGAGGTGTTGTTGGAGCCGGATGATCGCGTCATTCACAGGGAGTACTACCCCGACGGTCAGTTAAAGTTCTCCGAGGTCAAGCGGGGCTTTCGTCTGATAACGGTCGAGGGGAAGGAATACAAGGATTACTCATATGCCAAGCGTGAAGGTGAGACGGTCTACTACTACCCGACGGGCGTGGTCGAGCGTCGCATGAGCTTCAAGGATGACAAGATAGTGGGGTGTTACACCGGCTACGATGAGGCCGGTGTACAGAATTTTCCACCTCCTGGCGGTTGCCCTCCGCCCAAGCCGGTGGTTTTCAATTTTGGTGAGTAGGCTCCCGCAGGAGGTGGGTGCAGGGCTTATGCCCACTGAAGATCCAATGTGGGAGCGAGCTTGCTCGCGATGACGGCAGTGCAGTCACCCTTTCCGTCATCTGATCCAACGCCATCGCGAGCAAGCCCGCTCCCGCAGGAGAGGGGCTGCTCTGGTTGAGGGGTAAATCCCAGGCAATAAAAAACCGACCCGGAGGTCGGTTTTTTAACGAGCGCGTCGCTTAGGCAGCAGCGGCAACGTTCAGGGCCTTTACGTGGCCATTCAGGCGGCTCTTATGGCGAGCAGCCTTGTTCTTGTGGATGATGCCTTTATCGGCCATGCGGTCGATAACTGGCACAGCCAGAACGTAAGCAGCTTGAGCTTTTTCAGCGTCTTTTGCGTCGATGGCCTTAACTACGTTCTTGATGTAGGTACGGACCATGGAACGCAGGCTGGCGTTGTGGCTGCGACGCTTCTCAGCCTGTTTTGCACGTTTTTTGGCGGAAGGTGTGTTGGCCACCGTCGAGCTCCTCGAAAGACTTTTTGGGAAATAGCAAACAAAATAGGCCGCGAATCATGCCGATGAGTTGAAGTCTTGTCAAGGGCGGGTGACGCGTTCCGCTGAATGGCAGGTGCTGCGCACCGAAGGATTTCTTTCCGGCGTGCGACCTGTAAACTCGCGGGCTTTGGCTCTGCACTGTTTAGCGGCGCGGAGTATCGCACAAGTGGGCGCGTTGTTCGCCTGCTGTTTATCGACAGGCAAAAACTCTTTTCATGAATCTGCTCAAATCGTTGGCTGCCGTTAGCTCTATCACGATGCTTTCCCGCGTCCTGGGGTTCGTTCGCGATACGTTGATCGCACGGATATTCGGCGCCGGGATGGCCACCGACGCCTTCTTCATCGCTTTCAAGTTGCCCAACCTGCTGCGGCGGATCTTTGCCGAGGGGGCGTTTTCCCAGGCCTTCGTGCCGATCCTGGCGGAATATAAAAGCCAGAAGGGCGACGAAGCGACCCGTACGTTCATTGCCTACGTCACCGGCCTGCTGACGTTGGTGCTGGCGCTGGTCACGGCTGCCGGCATGCTTGCCGCGCCGTGGGTGATCTGGGCCACGGCCCCGGGTTTTACGGATACGCCAGAAAAGTTCCAGCTCACCTCGGACCTGCTGCGGGTGACCTTTCCTTATATATTGCTGATTTCCCTGTCGTCCCTGGCCGGGGCGATCCTCAATACCTGGAACCGCTTTTCCGTACCGGCCTTTGTGCCGACCCTGCTCAACGTCAGCATGATCGTGTTCGCGGTGTTCCTGACGCCGTATTTCGATCCGCCGGTGATGGCTCTCGGCTGGGCAGTGCTGGTGGGTGGCCTGGCGCAATTACTCTATCAACTGCCGCACCTGAAAAAGATCGGCATGCTGGTGCTGCCACGGCTGAACCTGCGCGACAGTGGTGTGTGGCGGGTGATGAAGCAGATGTTACCGGCGATCCTCGGGGTGTCGGTGAGCCAGATTTCCTTGATCATCAACACCATCTTTGCCTCGTTCCTGGTGGCAGGCTCGGTGTCGTGGATGTATTACGCCGACCGCCTGATGGAATTGCCGTCCGGCGTGCTGGGGGTGGCCCTGGGCACGATCCTGCTGCCAACCCTGGCCAAGACCTACGCCAGTCAGGACCGCCAGGAGTACTCGCGCATCCTCGACTGGGGCCTGCGCCTGTGTTTCGTGCTGGTCTTGCCCTGTTCCCTGGCCCTGGGAATCCTGGCTGAGCCGTTGACGGTTTCGCTGTTCCAATACGGTCAATTCAATGCGTTCGACGCCTCGATGACCCAGCGTGCGCTGATCGCTTACTCGGTGGGCCTGCTTGGGATCATCGTGATCAAGGTGCTGGCGCCGGGGTTCTATGCCCAGCAGAACATTCGCACGCCAGTGAAAATCGCCATTTTCACCTTGGTGATGACCCAGTTGTTCAACCTGTTGCTCATCGGCCCGTTGGCCCACGCCGGCCTGGCCCTGGCGATCAGCGCCGGCGCGTGTCTCAACGCCGGCCTGCTGTTTTACCAGTTGCGCAAGCAGAAGATGTATCAGCCGCAGCCGGGCTGGGGCAAGTTCGGGCTCAAGCTGTTGGTCGCCGTGGCGGTGATGTCGGCGGTTTTGCTGGGGGCGATGCATTTCATGCCGGCTTGGGGCGAAGGGCAGATGCTCGCGCGTTTCCTGCGCCTGGGGGCGCTGGTGGTTGCCGGCGTGGTGGCGTATTTCGGCATGTTGCTGCTGATGGGGTTCCGTCTGCGTGACTTCAACCGCAAGGCCTTGAGCTGAGGGCAAGCCCTCGATAATCCCGGGGCGGGCAGTGGTTTTGTCGGTTCGATCACTTTGGGGTGCGGTGTTGCCTGTCGTCGGCCGCCGGGTGTGGTTATAATCGGCCACTTTATGAGCAAGAAGCGCGTTATGCAGCTGGTTCGAGGCCTCCACAACCTGCGCCCCCAACATCGGGGCTGTGTCGCCACTATTGGCAACTTTGACGGTGTTCACCGTGGCCACCAGGCTATCCTGGCGCGGCTGCGCGAGCGCGCGCTGGAATTGGGTGTGCCCAGCTGCGTGGTGATCTTCGAGCCGCAGCCCCGGGAGTTTTTCGCCCCGGACACCGCCCCGGCCCGTCTGGCCCGGTTGCGGGACAAGCTGCAACTGCTGGCGGCCGAAGGCGTCGACCGAGTCCTGTGCCTGGCCTTCAACCAGCGCCTGAGCAAGCTCAGTGCCGCCGAATTCGTCGAGACCATCCTGGTGGACGGTCTCGGTGTGAAGCATCTGGAAGTCGGCGATGATTTTCGTTTTGGTTGCGACCGGTCCGGGGATTTCGATTACCTGCAACAAGCAGGTGTCGCCCAGGGTTTTACCGTCGAAGCAGCGCAGACTGTCGAGATGGATGGCTTGCGCGTCAGCAGTACCCAAGTCCGCAATGCCCTGGCGGCTGCCGACTTCGAATTGGCCGAGCGCTTGCTTGGCCGGCCGTACCGGATTGCCGGGCGGATCCTGCACGGGCAGAAACTGGCGCGCCAATTGGGCACGCCGACGGCCAACGTGCAGCTCAAGCGTCGTCGTGTGCCGCTGACCGGGGTGTATCTGGTGAGTGTCGAGATCGACGGCAAGACCTGGCCCGGCGTCGCCAACATCGGCGTGCGGCCTACGGTCCAGGGCGATGGCAAGGCCCACCTTGAAGTACATGTTCTGGATTTTGCCGGCGATCTGTATGACCGGCGTTTGACGGTGGTTTTCCACCATAAGCTGCGTGAAGAGCAGCGTTTTGCCTCTCTGGAGGCGCTCAAGACGGCGATCCATGCAGATATCGCCGCCGCCCGTGCCCTTGTCGCAACCAGCGCCAATCGCTAATGAAGAGCCTTAAATGACCGACTATAAAGCCACGCTAAACCTTCCGGACACCGCCTTCCCAATGAAGGCCGGCCTGCCTCAGCGCGAACCACAGATTCTGCAGCGTTGGGACAGCATTGGCCTGTACGGAAAGTTGCGCGAAATTGGCAAGGATCGTCCGAAGTTCGTCCTGCACGACGGCCCTCCGTACGCCAACGGCACTATCCACATCGGTCACGCGCTGAACAAGATTCTCAAGGACATGATCATCCGCTCCAAGACCCTGTCGGGTTTTGATGCGCCGTACATCCCGGGCTGGGACTGCCACGGCCTGCCGATCGAACACAAGGTCGAAGTGACCCACGGCAAGAACCTGGGCGCGGACAAGACCCGCGAACTGTGCCGTGCCTACGCCACTGAGCAGATCGAAGGGCAGAAGTCCGAATTCATCCGCCTCGGCGTGCTGGGCGACTTCGCCAACCCGTACAAGACCATGGACTTTACGAACGAAGCCGGCGAAATCCGTGCCCTGGCGAAAATCGTCGAGGGCGGCTTCGTGTTCAAGGGCCTCAAGCCGGTGAACTGGTGCTTCGATTGCGGTTCGGCCCTGGCCGAGGCGGAAGTCGAGTACGAGAACAAGAAGTCCTCGACCATCGACGTTGCCTTCCCGATTGCCGATGACGACAAGCTCGCCACCGCTTTCGGCCTGGGCAAGCTGGCCAAGCCGGCCTCGATCGTGATCTGGACCACCACCCCGTGGACCATCCCGGCCAACCAGGCGCTGAACGTCCACCCGGAATTCAACTACGCCCTGGTCGATGTCGGCGACAAGCTGCTGGTGCTGGCCGAAGAGTTGGTCGAATCCTGCCTGGCCCGCTACAACCTCGAAGGTTTGGTGGTCGCCACCGCGCCAGGTTCGGCGCTGGAGCTGATCAATTTCCGTCATCCGTTCTATGACCGCCTGTCACCGGTGTACCTGGCCGACTACGTGGAACTGGGCGCGGGCACCGGCGTGGTTCACTCCGCGCCGGCCTATGGCGTCGACGACTTCGTGACCTGCAAGAAATACGGCATGGTCAACGACGACATCCTCAACCCGGTGCAGAGCAACGGCGTATACGCGCCGTCGCTGGAGTTCTTTGGCGGCCAGTTCATCTGGAAAGCCAACCCGGCCATCGTCGACAAACTGACCGAAGTGGGTGCGCTGCTGCACACCACCGTCATCGAACACAGCTACATGCACTGCTGGCGGCACAAGACCCCGCTGATCTACCGCGCCACCGCGCAGTGGTTCATCGGCATGGACAAGCAGCCAGCCAGCGGTGACACCCTGCGCCAGCGTTCGCTCAAGGCCATCGAAGAGACCCAGTTCGTGCCGGCCTGGGGCCAGGCGCGCCTGCACTCGATGATCGCCAACCGTCCGGACTGGTGCATCTCCCGCCAGCGCAACTGGGGCGTGCCGATCCCGTTCTTCCTGAACAAGGAAAGCGGCGAGCTGCACCCGCGCACCGTCGAGTTGATGGAAGAAGTTGCCCGGCGCGTCGAAGCCGAAGGCATCGAAGCCTGGTTCAAGATGGATGCCGCTGAGCTTTTGGGCGACGAAGCGCCGCTGTACGACAAGATCAGCGACACCCTGGACGTCTGGTTCGACTCCGGGACCACCCATTGGCACGTGCTGCGCGGTTCGCACCCGATGGGCCACGAGAGCGGCCCGCGTGCCGACCTGTACCTGGAAGGCTCGGACCAGCACCGTGGCTGGTTCCATTCGTCGCTGCTGACCGGTTGCGCCATCGACAACCACGCGCCGTATCGCGAGTTGCTGACCCACGGCTTCACCGTCGACGAGTCCGGCCGCAAGATGTCCAAGTCCCTGGGCAACGTGATCGCGCCACAGAAGGTCAACGACACCCTGGGCGCCGACATCATGCGCCTGTGGGTTGCGTCCACCGACTATTCCGGCGAGATGGCCGTTTCCGAGCAGATCCTGCAGCGCAGCGCGGACGCCTACCGGCGGATCCGTAATACCGCGCGCTTCCTGCTGTCCAACCTGACCGGTTTCAACCCGGCCACTGACCTGCTGCCGGCCGAAGACATGCTGGCGTTGGACCGTTGGGCGGTGGACCGTACCCTGTTGCTGCAACGCGAATTGCAGGAACACTACGGCGAATACCGCTTCTGGAACGTCTACTCCAAGATCCATAACTTCTGCGTGCAGGAGTTGGGCGGTTTCTACCTCGACATCATCAAGGACCGCCAGTACACCACCGGCGCCAACAGCAAGGCCCGTCGTTCGTGCCAGACCGCGCTGTTCCACATCAGCGAGGCGCTGGTGCGCTGGATCGCACCGATCCTGGCGTTTACCGCCGACGAGCTGTGGCAGTACCTGCCGGGCGAGCGTAACGAATCGGTGATGCTCAACACCTGGTACGAAGGCCTGACCGAACTGCCGCAAGGCTTCGAGCTGGATCGCGCGTATTGGGATCGCGTGATGGCGGTCAAGGCGGCGGTCAACAAAGAGATGGAGATCCAGCGCGCGGCCAAGGCCGTCGGTGGCAACCTGCAGGCCGAAGTGACCCTCTATGCCGACGATGCCCTGGACGCCGACCTGGCCAAACTGGGCAACGAACTGCGCTTCGTGCTGATCACCTCCACCGCCAGCGTCGCGCCTTTCGCGCAGGCGCCGGCCGATGCGGTGGCCACTGAAGTCAGCGGCCTGAAGCTCAAGATCGTCAAGTCGAACCACACCAAGTGCGCGCGTTGCTGGCACTGCCGTGAAGACGTCGGCGTGAATCCGGAGCATCCGGAAATCTGCGGTCGTTGCGTCGACAACATCAGCGGCGCCGGTGAGGTTCGTCATTATGCCTAACGCGGCGGGCCGCTTCGGGCGGCTGGGCTGGCTCTGGTTGAGTGTGCTGGTCCTGGTCATCGACCAGGCCAGCAAGTACTACTTCGAGAACTCGCTGACCCTGTACCAGCAGATCGTGATCATTCCCGACTACTTCAGCTGGACCCTGGCCTACAACACCGGGGCGGCATTCAGCTTCCTGGCCGACAGTTCGGGCTGGCAGCGCTGGCTCTTCGCCCTGATCGCCGTCGTGGTCAGCGCCGTGCTGGTGGTCTGGCTCAAGCGCCTGGGGCGCAATGAGACCTGGCTGGCCGTGGCGTTGGCCTTGGTGCTCGGTGGTGCCTTGGGCAACCTCTATGACCGCATCGTCCTGGGCCATGTCATCGATTTCATCCTGGTGCATTGGCAGAACCGCTGGTATTTCCCGGCGTTCAACTTTGCCGACAGCGCCATCAGCGTGGGCGCCGTGATGCTCGCCCTGGATATGTTCAAGAGCAAGAAAACCGGAGAAGCCGTCCATGACTGAGCAGCGTATCGCTCAAAACACTGAAGTGAAGCTTCACTTCGCCCTGTACCTGGAAAACGGTGACACCGTCGACAGCACCTTCGACAAGGCTCCGGCGGTGTTCAAGGTCGGTGACGGCAACCTGCTGCCAGGCTTCGAAGCGGCGATCTTCGGCTTCAAGGCCGGCGACAAGCGCACCGTGGTCGTACCGCCAGAAAACGCCTTTGGTCAGCCCAACCCGCAAAACGTGCAGACCATGCCACGCTCCCAGTTCCAAGACATGGAACTGTCCGAGGGCTTGCTGGTGATCTTCAACGACGCGGCCAATACCGAGCTGCCGGGTGTGGTGAAGGCGTTCGACGACGCCCAGGTGACCGTGGACTTCAACCATCCGCTGGCGGGCAAGACCTTGAACTTCGAAGTGGAAATCCTCGAGGTCAAGGCGGTTTAAGGTTTATCGGGCAGCATTGGCTGCCACTCGATTGACTGTGGGAGCGAGCTTGCTCGCGATTGCGGAGTCACTGCCAGTGCAGGGATGACAGATCCACCGCCATCGCGAGCAAGCTCGCTCCCACACTGAGTTGCATTGATCCAATTTCCTGCGCAAGACACGAGGCACAGCATGCAAATCAAACTCGCCAACCCCCGTGGCTTCTGCGCCGGTGTGGACCGGGCGATCGAAATCGTCAACCGCGCCCTGGAAGTCTTCGGGCCGCCGATCTACGTGCGCCACGAAGTGGTCCACAACAAATTCGTCGTCGAAGACCTGCGTAGCCGCGGGGCTATTTTCGTCGAGGAACTGGACCAGGTGCCGGACGACGTCATCGTGATCTTCAGCGCCCACGGGGTTTCCCAGGCAGTACGCACCGAAGCCGCCGGCCGTGGCCTGAAGGTCTTCGACGCGACGTGCCCACTGGTGACCAAGGTGCACATCGAAGTGGCGCGCTACAGTCGTGACGGTCGCGAATGCATCCTGATCGGTCATGAAGGCCATCCTGAAGTCGAAGGCACCATGGGCCAATACGATGTCAGCAACGGCGGTGCGATCTACCTGGTCGAAGACGAGGAGGACGTTGCAGCCCTGCAGGTTCGCAACCCTGAGAGCCTGGCTTTTGTGACCCAGACGACCCTGTCCATGGACGACACCAGTCGTGTGATCGACGCCCTGCGCTCGCGCTTTCCGGCCATCGGCGGCCCGCGCAAGGATGACATCTGCTACGCCACCCAGAACCGTCAGGATGCGGTCAAGCAACTGGCCAACGAATGCGATGTGGTGCTGGTCGTTGGCAGCCCGAACAGCTCCAACTCCAATCGCTTGCGTGAGCTGGCCGAGCGCATGGCCACCCCGGCCTACCTGATCGACGGTGCCGAGGACATGCAACGCAGTTGGTTTGATGGCGTCGAGCGCATCGGCATCACCGCCGGCGCTTCCGCGCCGGAAGTCCTGGTGCGTGGCGTGATCCAGCAATTGCAGGCCTGGGGCGCAACGGGTGCCGATGAACTGGCCGGTCGCGAGGAGAACATCACGTTCTCGATGCCGAAAGAGTTGCGCGTGCGCTCCTTGCTTTAAGTCCTTTCTCGCACAGCGCCTCCTCGGCCTCGACGCTTTCCAGGCGGACGCGGCCGGAAGGCGCCAGTATCACTTGATGGTGGCTGACCGGCCCGCGTTTGGCGCAGACATGCAACCTGCCGGCCAGGAATGCTCCACTGGAATGCAGTGCTTCTCCCTGGTTGCCGAATCTCACCCGGCGTCTCATCGGCTGGTTGCCGATCACACGGGCGCTTGCGGTGCGCTCCATCAGCAAGGTTTTTTCCTTGTTGTCCAGCATGATCCGCCAACCCTGGCCCCAATCGTTGTCGATCCCTTGTATCAATACGCTGCGGTTACGCGTGATGGCTTCGCTGCGGGCAATGCGCAACCCGCTGATCAGCAACTGCGCGGTGTCCTCGCGTTCGATGGATTCGATCAGCTCTTTGTAGCTCCCGCCGGCCCACGGCAGAACAATTGCGGCAATTGCCAGTCCCATGAGCAGTTCGATCAGGCTGAAACCCTGTTGATACATGACGTCTCCTCCCTGGAGAGCTTGTTGTGGCGAGGGTGTGTAACAGTTCCAAAAAATGAGGGCCGCTTCGCGCCCCAGCGGGAGCAAGCTCCCTCGCCACAGGCGGTGGTTTGTTCTAGCGTGTAGAGGCAGGTATAGCCGACGGCAACGGAGGGCATCGATGGATCTTCGTACAAAAGGTTTCACGCTGATCGAGGTGCTGGTGGCCCTTGGCGTGCTGCTGATCCTGATCACCATGGCGGTACCGTCATTCACTGGCTCGCTGCAGAGCACCAAGGCCGATACCGAGATCGGCGACTTGCGCCGGGCGCTGAACTTTGCCCGGATGGAGGCGATCGACCGTGGTACCACCACGCGAATTCGCCCCACGGCCCAAGGGAGTGTCTGGAGCGGCGAACTGACGGTGTATGACAGTACTGGCTCGTCGCCCAGTGTATTGCGGGTTGTTCCAGCAATGGGCAGCGGCGCGACTCTGACGCTACCCTCAGACGTGACTAACATTGACTTCAACAACCTCGGCGGGTTGTCGGCACCGGCCACGCCGGTGAGTTTCAATTATGTACGCGGGGCGCAGAGCAGGACGCTGAGTGTTTGCCTCAATGGAAGAATCGTATTGGGTGGAAGTTGCGGATGAAGGGTTGCAGTAAAAGGGCGCAGGCCGGCATGACGTTGATCGAAGTGCTGGTGGCGGTGCTGATTCTCGGCGTCGGTTTGCTGGGGGCGGCAATGATCCAGCTCAATGCGCTCAAGTACACCGACAGTTCACGCATGACCAGCCAGGCCAGTTTCATTGCCTACGACCTGCTGGACCGCATTCGCGCCAATTCCGGCGCCGACTACACCATCACACCACCCAGCTCGCCGAACCTCAACGTGACCCGGGACCAGGACCTCTACGATTTCAAGACCAACATCATCGCCTTCGGCGGCGCCACGGCCACCGGCACCATTGCGCTGAACCAGCGGGTCTACACCATCACCATTTCCTGGGACGACGCCCGGGCCGCCAATACCACCAACGCCGCCGAGGCGCGGCGCAGCTTCGTGCTGACCAGCCGCGTCGCCGTCGACCCGGTGGGGACGCCGCCATGAACCGGCACAGTCGCGGTTTCGGCCTGATCGAGTTGATGATCGCGCTGGTGCTCAGCCTGATCGTCGTGTTGGGTGTCGTGCAGATTTTCATTGCCGCCAAAAATACCTATGTCAGCCAGAATGCCGCCGCGGTGATTCAGGAGGACGCGCGGTTTGCCTTGAGCAAAATGGTCCAGGAAATTCGCATGGTGGGCATGTTCGGCTGCGTGGCGACCATCACCGATGCTTCAACGGATAACAGTTTCGCTGCCAGCCAGATCACTCCAATCCGTTGGGATAACGCCAACCGGAGGTTGACCCTGGTCACCGCGGACATCGGGAGTGGCGGCAGCGTGCCGACCTGGACCGTCGTCTCCGATTGCCGTACCTCGGCGACGGCCTACTCGAACGCACGGCTGCCAGCGGCGGGGCAATTGGCCTTCCCGATCCGTCGACTGGTCTACAGCTTCAACAACAACCAATTGCTGTTGGGCAGCGGCACCGCCAATCCGCCGACCCTGTCGGTGCTGGTGGACAACGTGCGGGCGTTCGACGTGACGTTTGGCGTGGCCAGCAGCGCCACGGACGTCGCCGCGTCGAGCTACACCGTCAACCCGGCAGACCCGGCACTGATCCGCAGCGTGCGCCTGAGCCTGACGCTTTTTGATCCAAGGAACACGGTGCGCGAGCAGACCTTCAATGTGGTTGCCGCCTTGCGCAACCGGCTTCTATGAGGGGGCGATCGATGAGTTCGATGGATCTCAAGCATCGCCAGCGTGGCATGGCACTGCTGGTCAGCCTGGTTTTCCTGTTGCTGCTGACGCTGATCGGCCTGTCGTCGATGCAGAGCGCCACCCTCCAGGAAAAAATGACCAGCAGCGTCATGCAGCGCAACCAGTCCTTCCAGAATGCCGAGGCTGCGTTGAGGGTGGGTGAGAGTGCGGTGCAGGTCGAGACCTATTCGCTGGCAGTCTGTACCACCGCGACTCAATGCGCGCCACCGGCCGAGTCGGCGACCGTCACGGCGGCTGGGCGCAATTCATCCTCAGGGGTGCTCTGGGTTGCCGCAGCCGGCGGGTTTTATGGCGTGCAGAACATCGGCACTACGCTTGCGGCAGTCAACGTGCCGGCCAATACGTCGGCGACGTTGTACCGGATCACGGCGGTGGCGGTGGTGGGCAATAACCAGCGCAGCGTGGTGGAGAGCATCTATGCGAAATACTGAGGCACGCCGCGGCTGGATGGCGATGGTGTGGGGGGTATTGCTCAGCCTTTACCTGATGGCCCCGGCCTATGCGTTCACGCCTTCGGATTCACCGCTGTTGAGTGCGGCTGCCGTCACGCCGAACGTCATGCTGCTGATCGATGATTCGGGGAGTATGAACAACATTATCTGGGCGGCGGGGTTTGATCCAAGTGTGTCGCGTTCAGCTGTCAATAACTGTAACTCCAGCAACAGCTGTTCGGGAGGCGTGCTGCTGGACCCAGACGATGGGAACGTTCTGTTGGTCAGCCTGCAGCGTGGCGGTTGCACGAGCGGTTGGTATGGTTTCTACCGGGGTAACCTGGGCCGGGTCTGCCTGCGTTTGCCGGACCCAGTGGGCGGCGGCAATACCCGCTACACCACAAAATACCTGGCCTATCTGCTAACCCTGGCCAACGGCTCGAACCGGGACTTCACCACCGGCACGATTCCCAATGATTATCGAATCAACGTGGCGCGTGATGTTTCCAACGACCTGGTCACCAGCAATCGCGCTTTGCGCATCGGCCTCGCCACGTTCAATCCACCCAACAGCAGCAACTCCGGTCCTGGAGGCTTCATCGCCCGTTCGGTCAGCGACCTGTCGCCAGTCAGCGGCAGCGTGACCCAGGCCCAGGCCAACAGCAACTACAGCGCCCTGATCAACGCCATCAACGGTCTCGGCGCCGTTGCGAATACGCCGTTGGCCGAGAGCTATTACGAAGTCATCCGCTATTTCAGGGGCATGGCGCCGTATTACAACAGTACGCCGACCACCTATACCAGTCCGATCCAGTACCGCTGCCAGAAAAACTTCGGGGTGGTGATCACCGACGGCTTGCCCACCTATGACCGAACATTTCCCACCAACGACCCGCTGGGCTTGGCCCGGTTGCCGAATTGGGATGGCATCAACAACGATGGTGCCGATCTCAATGGTGATGAGGAGGGCGATACGCTTTACCTGGATGACATCGCCAAGTTTGCCTTCGACATCGACATGCGCGCCACCGGCACCGACGCCACCGGCCAGAGCTGGAACGCCACGGATTTTCCCCGACAGTACCTCAATACCTACACCGTGGGTTTTACCGCCAGCAACCCGATGTTGTCCGACGCCGCCCGCTACGGCGCAGGTAAGTATTACCAAGCGACCGACAGCGAAGGCCTGAACTCAGCGTTGGCCTCTGCCCTGAGCGACATCACCTCCAAGGCCGGGTCCGGGGGCGCTGGCACGACAAACGCCGCCACGTTGTCCAGCACCTCCAGTTACTACCAGACCACCTACGACCCCAAGGACTGGCGCGGCACCATCCGGGCGTTCGGTTTCACCGCGACAGGTACGGTCAACAGGGCTGCGGTGCAGTGGACCACCGACACCGCCATCGTGCCCGGCGCCACGGCACCGATTTACCAGTCCTGGAATACCGCGACCAATGTGCCTGTCACCCTGGCTTACGCTAACTTCTCGCCGGCCCAGCAAACCAGTCTCAGTCAGAACCTGCCCACGGGGATCACTGGCAACGACTTGGTGGAGTGGAGCAAGGGCGTCAATAAAACCGGCTTGAAGGTGCGCAGCGTATTGTTGGGCGACATTATCAATTCGCCGCTGGTACTGGCATCGCCCAATGAGCAGACCGCTTCGGATTTGCTGAACGACACCAGCTACAGCACCTACCTGACGACCAAGTCGGCGAACATGGACACCAACCTGGTGGTGAACGCCAACGACGGTTTTTTCAGCGTCATCAACAGTGCAAACGGCACGAGGCGTTACGCTTACATGCCTTCGAGTGTGCTGCCCTCGTTGCAGGGCATTGCCGACATCAACTACATAAACGGCGTGAGCCACGAGTTCCTGGTGGATGGACAGGTGGGTGTATTCGATACGCAATCGGGGAGCGCCTGGAAGACCGTTGCCTTGGGCGGGACCGGTGCCGGGGGCAAAACGTTCTATGCCGTTCAGCTGTTCGATGCGACGGCGGGCAATGTGTTGCGGGCGTTATGGGAAATCAGCGCCCCTGCCGTTGCCAACCCAGCCAACGCTTTCAATGACCTGGGCTACGCCTACGCACGCCCTGAAGTCGCGCGCCTGGCGGATGGGCGCTGGGCGGCGTTCATCGCCAATGGCTACGGCAGCAACAGCGGTGTGGCGGCGTTGTACGTGGTGGATATCCGCGACGGTTCGCTGATCAGAAAAATCGTCATCAACAGCAGCGAGACCGGTAATGGCTTGTCGTCGGTCAAGTTGCGGGTCAACTCCCAGAACGTAGTGCAGGCGGCGTACGGTGGCGACTTGAAAGGGCGGATGTGGAAGTTCGACCTCAGTGGTACTTCCCCGACTGCGTGGGGGGTGGCGTTTGCCGGCCAGCCGTTGTTCACCGCCCCCGGTGGCGCGACCCAGCCGATCACCGTTCAACCGCTGCTGGCGAACAACCCGCAGGGCGGTACCCAGGTGTTTTTCGGCACCGGCAAGTTCAACGAAACGGCGGATAAACTCAACAAGGACCTGCAAGGGTTCTACTCGATTTGGGACGCCACTGGCGGAGCCGGGCAAATCACTGTGTCGAGCCTGCAGGCCCAGTCGATCACGGGGGTGTTCTCAGGCAGCACGGGGCAGTTCGTGACCAC
This sequence comes from Pseudomonas sp. St316, assembly GCF_018325905.1. NCBI lineage: Bacteria > Pseudomonadati > Pseudomonadota > Gammaproteobacteria > Pseudomonadales > Pseudomonadaceae > Pseudomonas > Pseudomonas sp. St316. Next base: position 963,321 of record NZ_AP021901.1, read on the forward strand.
CAGCCAGACCGACGTGGCTTATCCGACGAAAAAGGGTTGGTACCTGCCGTTGGTATACAACAACGTATTGACCGGCGAACGGGTGATCAACCCGGCCAATCTGGTGAGCGGGCGCGTGGTCTTTACCACGGCCGCCGTGGACACCACCGACCCGTGCGCCAGCTTCGGTACCGGCAAACTGATCGAAGTGGATGCGTTCAACGGTAAGATGCTCAACTATGCGGTGCTCGATACCAACGGTGACGGCACGCTCAACAGCTCCGACACGATTTCCAGCGGGGTGGTGTTCACCGGGGGTATCCCGACCCTGAGCGCCGTCGTCAGCGCCAGCGGGGCCACCAACATGATCGTCAACGACTCCAGCGGCAACATCACCGAGTTGCTGGAAAAAACCGTGGGCGGCAGCCGCCGCATCATGTGGCGGCAAATACAATGAAGAGGCAAGGCATGCGCAGAACCAACCGGGGTTTCACCTTGATCGAAATCATGATCGTGATCGCGATCATCGGTATCGTGATCACCATCGGCTATCCGAGCCTGACCGAATACATGAAGAAGGGCCGGCGTACCGAAATCGCCGGGCTGTTATCGGAGCAGGCGCAGATTCTCGAGCGCTACTACTCGAAGAACAACGTCTACACCAATGCCACCGGCCTGAGCAGCGGCAACGATTTCTACACCATTACCCCGACGCTGGCGGACCAGAGCTTCACCTTGACCGCTGTGCGCAAGAGTGGCTCGTCCATGGCGACGGACAAATGCGGTGATTTCAGGATCAACAACACGGGCACGCGAGACATGGTCAACCAGGCTACCGGGCTGACCGCCAAGGATTGCTGGGGCCGCTGAGTTTCTTTTTTCGGGTGCAGCCTTGCGCCCTCTGTCTTATGAGTCGAATCAGAACATGACCAGGCAACAGCAAGTGGTGATTGTCGGCGGCGGAGTCATTGGACTGCTGACAGCGTTCAATCTGGCGTCCGAAGGGCTGCGTGTGGTGTTGCTGGACCGTTCCAATGTCGGCCAGGAGTCGTCCTGGGCCGGCGGCGGTATCGTGTCGCCGTTGTACCCATGGCGCTATAGCCCGGCGGTGACGGCGCTGGCCCATTGGTCGCAGGATTTCTATCCACAGCTGGGCGAGCGCTTGTTCGCCGCTACCGGAGTCGATCCACAAGTGCATGTCACCGGCCTGTATTGGCTGGACCTGGACGATCAGGACGAGGCGCTGGCCTGGGCCGAGCGGGAAGGCCGCCCGATGCGGGCTGTGGATATCTCGGCTGTCCACGATGCAGTACCGGTGCTGGGTACCGGTTTTTCCCGGGCGATCTACATGGCCGACGTGGCCAACGTGCGCAATCCTCGTCTGGTGAAATCCCTCAAGGCTGCTTTGCTGGCGCTGCCGAACGTCACGCTTCATGAGCATTGCGAAGTCAGTGGGTTCATCCGCGACGGTGGGCGTGTGGTGGGTGTGCACAGTTCTGCCGGTGAAATCCGTGGCGATGAGGTGGTTTTGGCTGCTGGTGCCTGGAGTGGCGAGTTGCTCAAGACCTTGGGCTTGAAGTTGCCGGTCGAGCCGGTCAAGGGCCAGATGATTCTGTACAAGTGCGCGTCGGATTTTCTGTCGAGCATGGTCCTGGCCAAGGGGCGTTATGCGATTCCGCGTCGTGATGGGCATATTCTGGTTGGCAGTACGTTGGAGCGTGAGGGCTTCGACAAGACCCCGACGGATACTGCGCTGGAGAGCCTGAAGGCTTCGGCACAGCAGTTGATTCCGGCACTGGCGGGCGCTGAGGTGGTTGGGCATTGGGCTGGGTTGCGGCCTGGATCGCCTGAAGGCATTCCTTATATCGGCGAGGTGCCTGGGGTTGCGGGGTTGTGGCTGAACTGTGGGCATTATCGCAATGGGCTGGTATTGGCGCCGGCGTCGTGTCAGTTGTTTGTTGATCTGATGTTGGGGCGTGAGCCGGTGATCGATCCTGCGCCTTATGCGCCGGCGGGGCGCTTGTAAGGTCCGGTTTTTCTTGTGGGAGCGTGAGGGTGTTGACCGAGTACATATCCATTGCTGCGGTAACGGCGGCTTAGGGTTCCGCCCTTACGGCGGCTCACTTTTGGAAGAGCGCCAAAAGTAAGCAAAAGCGCTTTGCCCCACCACTCGGTGCCTCGCCTAGGCTCGGCATGCCCGAACGAAGGCATTGCTCCGTGGGCCGCCGCGAAGGGCCATCCATGGCCCAGCGCGGCTACCTCGGCATCCATGCCGAGGTGCCCACGGATCAATGCCTGCGTTCGGCCATCGTGGTTAACGGGGCGCCCCAGATCAAAATCAAAAGCGAGGCGGCCTGACAGCCGGCCTGGTTCTCCCGCTCGTACACCTGTCAGATTTGTGGGAGCAAAGCTTGCTCGCGAGGCGGCCTTATAGCCGACCTGGCTCTTCCGGTCCTACTGCGATCCCATTGTGGGAGCGAGCTTGCTCGCGAAGACGGCGGTACATCCAGCGCTGATGCAAGCTGATCCACCGCTATCGCGAGCAAGCTTTGCTCCCACAGGGGGTTGCAGTGGCCGCAAATCTGTAGGTCGTCACTGATCCAGTGTGGGAGCTTGCTCGCGATGACGACAGCCAATCCAATCCCTATCTAACTGAACTACCGCTATCGCGAGCAAGCTTTGCTCCCACAGGGTTTGCAGTGGCCGCAAATCTGTAGATTGTCACCGACCCAGTGTGGGAGCGAGCTTGCTCGCGATGGCGATGGCACAGTCGATGAATAGGTTGAATGCTCCGGCCTCTTCGCGAGCAAGCTCGCTTGTATGGTAGGACTTGAAGGGAGGAGGAGGGACAAAGCTCGATTCTGACTGTTCGCGCAGTACAGACCGTGGGAGATTTCACCCCTCCTCCTTTCACCCAAGCGCCGATAAAGAATGCATCTGGCCTAGACCGACGATAGGAACAAGCCTGCGCCTCTGGGTGAACCCTTCAAGTGTTCAAACCTTAGCCCGGAGGATTTCCAATGGCAATGCCGGTTTCTGTCACTAAGCCGATCGTGGGCGTGGACGTCGCCAAAGACGAGTTGGTGATTTATCACGCTGAATCCGATCGACTCGAAACGATCCTAAACACCAAAGCTGCGATCAAGAAGTGGCTCAAGGCACTGCCCGCACCGGTGAGTGTCGCCATTGAAGCCACCAATATCTATCACCAGGAATTCGCCGATCTGGCTTATGCGCAAGGCTGTGTGATCTACATGATCGGCGGCTACGAACTCAGCCATTACCGAAAAGGTGTGAAAGTTCGCGCTAAAACCGATGCGCTAGATGCTCGGTTGCTGGCTCGCTATTTGAACAATGAAGGCCACCAGTTGCACCCCTGGACTCCGCCATCGCCCCTGTATTGCCGGCTTATAAGCCTTTTCCGGCGCCGAGCAGCCTTGGTGCAGGCGCGTGTCAGCCTCAAGCAAAGCTGGGCGAACGAGCCGTTGCTAAAAACAGCCTTCGAGAACCAAATAAGTGCCATGCAAAGGCTGGAAGTCTTGCTTGAGAAAACAATCCAGACGCAGTTGCAAGATGCCGGTTTGGGCGATCAGCTCAAGCGTTGCATGAAAGTCGAAGGAATCGGCTTGTTGAGTGGCGCTCGTTTACTTACGGCATTGCAGCGGGGGGACTTCAGAAATGCCAATGCCTTCATCGCTTTTCTGGGTTTGGACCTGCGCATAGCAGACTCGGGAAAAAAGAAGGGGCGCCGCTGCCTGTCTAAGCGAGGCGACCCGGAAGCGCGTCGACTGATGCACAACGCCGCGATGTCGGCGAGGCGCACAGCGGCATGGAAGGGTTTTTATGAGGCACTGAGGGCCCGGGGACTCAGCACAACCGAAGCATTAGTGGCACTGGCCCGCAAGCTTGCCCGAGTGGTATTCGCCCTGCTGAAAAACCAGAGCGAATATTTGCCAAAAGGCATTTAAGGGGTAGCCCTGCACCATAGAATCTCCCACAGGAGAAATGCGGTCCCCATCAAGAGCCAGGTCGGCTATCAGGCCGCCTCGCGGCGGACGTTGATCTCGGCGCCCCGTTAACCACGCGGGCCCACGGAGCAATGCCGGAGTGAGGGCATGCCGAGCCTAGGCGAGGCACCGAGTGGTGGGGCAGAAGCGCTTTGGTTACTTTCGCCTGGGCCGGCATTCCGGCTTTTCGAAAGTGACCCGCCGTCAGGGCGGAACCCTAAGCAGCCGTAACCGCAGAAACGGATATACACACCGCCCTCACAGCCAATCAGCCTTTGTTGGATTGGTCGGACAAGATCCTGATTCGAGCCGAATTTTCCGACGAGTTCTGGCGGTTGCCGGGTGGGAAGAACTCTGGCTAACCTTTTTTGTGGCGAGGGGATAAATCCCCTCGCCACAAAAGTTTGTCTGGATCAGGCTATTGTTGAAATGATCCAGATTCGCGCTCAATCCAACCCAAGCTTCTTCAACCGATACCGCATCGACCGAAACGACAACTTCAACCGCTGCGCCGCCGCCGTGCGGTTCCAGCGGGTTTGCTCCAATGCCTGGAGGATGAGCTTGCGCTCGACGTCTTCCAGGTAATCCTCCAGGTTGTCGACCTGCATCAAATCGGGATTGCCTGCCTCAGTAGTACTATTGCCCTCGGCCAGGCGCAGGTCATCCGCTTCGATCTGCTGCTGTTCGCAAAGGGTGTAGGCACGCTCAAGCATGTTCTCCAGCTCCCGCACGTTGCCCGGAAAGCGGTAATTCCTGAGAGCATCCAACGCCTGGGGATGCAACTTGGCCGGTGGAGTGCCGGTGTTGGCCGCCAGGCGCTGGAGCATGTGGTTGGCCAGCAGCTCGATGTCTTCACGGCGTTCACGCAACGGTGGGACGCGCAGTTCGATGACGTTCAGCCGGTAATACAAATCCTGGCGAAACCGCCCGGCGGCGACTTCGCCGGCCAGGTCCTTGTGGGTGGCGCAGAGGATTCGCACATCCACCACTTCTTCCTGCTGGCCGCCAACAGCGCGCACGGCTTTTTCCTGGATGGCTCGCAACAGCTTGACCTGCATCGCCAAGGGCAGGTCGGCCACTTCATCGAGGAACAAGGTCCCGCCATGGGCGGCCTGAAACAGTCCGGGCTTGTCCTCGATGGCGCCGCTGAAACTACCTTTTCGATGGCCGAAAAATTCGCTTTCCATCAGCTCCGTGGGAATCGCCCCACAGTTGACCGGCACAAAGCCCAGGTTGGCACGGGGACCTTGTTCGTGAATCAGCCGGGCGACCAGTTCCTTGCCGCTGCCCGATTCCCCGCTGATGTACACCGGTGCCTGGCTGCGGGCGAGTTTTTCGATCTGCTTGCGCACGCAGAGCATCGGTGGCGAGTTACCCAGCAGGCTGCGCTCGAGAAGGGTGCCCGGTGTGGCGACCGGCGGCAGGCGCAGGGCACTGGTGACCAGCTCCCGCAGCCGACCCAGGTCGACCGGTTTGGTCAGGAAGTCAAACGCGCCGGCCTTGAGGGCGTCGATGGCGGTTTCCAGGCTGCCATAGGCGGTGATCATCGCCACGGGCAGTTGGGGGAAACGTTGCTGGATGTGCTGCACCAGTTCCAGGCCAGTGCCATCGGGCAGGCGCATGTCGGTCAGGCACAGGTCGAAGGCTTCCCCCGCCAGCAGGGCTTGGGCCTCGGCAAGGTTCTTGGCGCTGCGGGTGTCGAGTTTCATCCGGCCCAGGGTGATGTCCAGGAGTTCGCGGATGTCCGGTTCGTCATCGACGATCAGGATTCGTTGCCGTGAGCGATTATTCAAATCTGTTTCCGTCCGTGAGCAAAGGTGATGCGAAAGCAGCCGCCGCCTTGGCGTGGTTTGAAGTCTAGGCGGGCCTGGTTGCTTTCGCACAGCTCACGGGACAGATAGAGCCCAAGGCCGGTGCCTTGGCTGCTGGTGGTAAAAAAGGGCTCGAACAAATGCGCCTGCTGCTCGGGCGTGACACCGGGGCCGTTGTCGATGATGTCCAGCGTAGACAGCTGGCTGTGTGGGTCGATGAACAGTTTCAGCCAGGCCTCGGCCTGTTCGTGGGCCATGGCGCCGTGACGCCAGGCGTTGCGCAGCAGGTTGTCGAGTACCTGGGTCAACTGGTCGGGGTCCATCAGCGTGATGTAGTCGCCCGGGTCGATGCTCAGGTGCAAATGCTGGTGCTCGGCCATGCTGTCGCGGGCCTGCCGGACGAACTGGTCGAGCCAGGTCCGCAGGTCGAGGCGTTGAGGGGTGGTTTGCTGGCGGCGAGACAGCTGCAGGACGTTTTCAATGACGCGATTCATTCGTTGGGAGTGATCTTGAATAATCTGCGTCAGACGTCGATCCGCGTTGTTCAGTTCCTCGGATTCGCGCAGTAATTGCGCTGCGTGGCTGATGGCGCCCAAGGGGTTGCGGATTTCATGGGCGATGCCAGCAGTGAGGCGCCCGAGGGAAGCGAGTTTCAGTTGCTGGGCCTGCTGCGCAACCTGGGCCAGGTCCTCAAGAAATACCAGGAACTGCTGCTGATCGTAATGCCCCAAGGCGATGAAGCTCGGTTGCAGGGTCAGGCCTGTGCCGGTCACGGTCAGGCTGGGGGGGCGCAGGCTGGGGTTGTTCAGCCACAATTGCAGGCGTTCGACCAGGGCGGTGCAATAGTCATCGATTCGCTGGCCGACCAGGTCGTGCATGCCCAGCAGGTTCAAGGCGCTTTCGTTGGCCAATTGCACGCGCCGTTCGCGGTCGAGTACCAGGATGCCGGTGCGCATGCGTTGCAGGATCAGTGCGTTGAGCGCTTCGAGGCCGATCACTTCGCTGGCCCGTTGCTCGGCCAGGGTTTCACTGGCTTCCAGTCGCCGGGTCAGGCCCTGTACCAGCAGGGCGGCGGCAAAACACAGTGCTCCCAGGGTGCCGGCTTGCAGATAACTGCTGGGACGGTTTGAGTCGCTCAGGCCGAGGAAAAAAGTCGACCCGACGATACCGATCGCGGCGACAGCGGCGATCAACAGGCCGACCCGGCTGCGCAACAGCGTATTGCCGATGGCTACCGAGACAATGAGCAGGTTGCCGATGGCACTGGGCACACCGCCCGCGGTGAAGAACAGCCACGAGAGCAGCAGCACGTCGGTCAGGGCCAGGCCGAACAGCCGGGCAGGGCGGCGGGTGTTCTCAAGGAACACCACCAGCAGGATATTCAGTACCAGATACAACCAACTGCCACTGCGCAGGAGGTCGTCATTGGCGAACTCCAGCAGGCGGTTGTCCAGTTTGCTGGAGATCAGCAGCACCAAGGTGATGCCGATGCTCAGACGATACAGGTGATAGAGACGCAGCAGGCGCTGCGCCTGTTTTTCGCGTGGGCTTGAGGCCTCAGCGCTCACGAGTGCCCGGGCCTTGCTCAAGGTGAGCCTGGCTGCAATACCATTGTTGTTCAAGGGCCAGCGCCCGGTCACGGGGCAGGTGTACACCGCAATGGGCGCAACGAACCATGGGCGGTGCGTCCTGCTCGCGGGGGGCGTTCGGCGCGGAGGATGTGCTCTTGAATTTGCGCCAGAACCATACCGCGGCGGCAATCAGGGCGATCCAGAACAGTAAACGAAGCATGATGGGCGGCTTTTTGGCTAGAGATCAGGCAGTTTAGCCAAGGACAGGAACGGCGCACAGCGCAATAAAACCCAGGCACAAAAAAGGGAGACCGTCGGGTCTCCCTTTTTTGAATGCCTTGGTCTCAGTCGAACAGGCCAAAGGTCAGGTGGCTGAACCAGGAGCGGTCGCTGGACTCGCTTTCAGGCTCTTGCTGCTCGATCACGTCGCCATTTTCATCCTTGGGCTTGAGTTCGTTCGGGATAGCTTCCTTGGCATCCTGGAACTGGCGCTGTACGTCCTGGTTGGCGCGTGTCTCGCCTGGCGGCAGCGGTGGACGGGACTCGATCAGGCCCAGGGTCGCCTTGCTCAGCCACGAACGGTTGTCCGCTTCGTCGACCCGTGGGGTGAACTGGCCATCGACCAGGGATGGGTGATCCGGGTAGTTCAGCTTGAGGGTTTCCAGGCTGGTGGCCGCCAGTTCGTCCAGGTGCAGGCGCTGGTAGGCTTCGGTCATCACGGCCAGGCCATCACCCACCGAAGGGGTTTCCTGGAAGTTTTCCACTACGTAGCGGCCACGGTTGGCGGCGGCGACGTAGGCCTGACGAGTCAGGTAGTAGTCGGCCACGTGGATTTCGTAGGAGGCCAGCAGGTTGCGCAGGTAGATCATGCGCTGCTTGGCGTCCGGCGAGTAACGGCTGTTGGGGAAGCGGCTGGTCAGTTGGGCGAACTCGTTGTAGGAGTCGCGCGCGGCGCCCGGGTCACGCTTGGTCATGTCCAGCGGCAGGAAACGCGCCAGCAGGCCGACGTCCTGGTCGAAGGAGGTCAGGCCCTTGAGGTAATAGGCGTAATCGACATTCGGGTGCTGTGGGTGCAGGCGAATGAAACGCTCGGCAGCGGACTTGGCGGCTTCCGGCTCGGCATTCTTGTAGTTGGCGTAGATCAGTTCCAACTGGGCCTGATCGGCGTAGCGACCGAACGGATACCGCGACTCCAGCGCCTTCAGCTTGGCGGTGGCGCTGGTATAGCTGTTGTTATCCAGGTCGTTCTGCGCCTGTTGGTACAGTTCGACTTCGCTCAGGTTTTCGTCTACGACTTCCTTCGACGAGCAAGCAGCAGTCAATGCGAGGATGGCGATCAGCAGCAGGTGTTTCACTTGCATGGCGGCTTGCGTCCCTATGACGGCCGCTGTCTTGGGCGGGGCCGTCCTGTTATGATGAGCGCCCCGTTGAAAGCCTCGGGGCAAAAGACGCCGTATTTAACCACAAGCGCGCAGCCGAAACCAAAGGCTGTGCCGACGCCCAGTCCGAGCATGTCCGATAAAATAGAACTTCGCGCAGAGGTGCCGTCCGAATTGGGCGGCCAACGCCTCGATCAAGTCGCCGCACAACTCTTTGCCGAGCACTCTCGCTCGCGCCTTTCCGCCTGGATCAAGGACGGCCGCCTGACTGTGGATGGGGCGGTGATCCGCCCGCGCGACATCGTCCACGGCGGTGCCATTCTCGAGCTGACTGCCGAGCAGGAGGCCCAGGGAGAATGGGTCGCCCAGGACATTGCCCTGGATATCGTCTACGAAGACGATGACATCCTGGTGATCAACAAGCCTGCGGGCCTGGTGGTGCACCCGGCTGCCGGTCATGCCGACGGCACGTTGCTCAACGCCTTGCTGCACCACGTGCCGGACATTATCAATGTGCCGCGTGCCGGCATCGTCCATCGCCTGGACAAGGACACCACCGGTCTGATGGTGGTGGCCAAGACCATCCAGGCGCAGACACAGCTGGTCACACAGCTGCAAAGCCGCAGCGTCAGCCGTATCTATGAATGCATCGTGATCGGCGTGGTCACCGCCGGTGGCAAGATCAACGCTCCCATTGGCCGTCACGGCCAGCAGCGCCAGCGCATGGCGGTGATGGAGGGTGGCAAGCAGGCGGTCAGTCATTACCGCGTGCTCGAACGTTTCCGTTCCCACACCCATGTGCGGGTCAAGCTGGAAACCGGCCGGACCCACCAGATCCGTGTACACATGGCCCACATCAACTTCCCGTTGGTGGGCGATCCGGCCTACGGCGGTCGTTTCCGCATTCCGCCGGCTGCCAGCCAGACCATGGTCGAATCGCTGAAGAGTTTCCCGCGCCAGGCGCTGCATGCACGTTTCCTGGAGCTGGATCATCCGACGACCGGCAAGCGCATGAGCTGGGAGTCGCCGCTGCCAGATGACTTCGTCTGGCTGCTGACGTTGCTCAAGCAGGACCGCGAGGCGTTCATCGGATGAGTGACTGGCTGATACCCGACTGGCCCGTGCCGGCCCGGGTCAAGGCCTGCATCACGACCCGCGAGGGTGGCGTCAGCCTGGCGCCGTTCGACAGCCTCAACCTGGGCGATCATGTGGGTGACGATCCGGCGGCCGTCGCCGAAAACCGTCGTCGCCTCACCGATCAATTCGCCATCACCCCGGCCTGGCTACAGCAGGTCCATGGCATTGCCGTGGTCGAGGCTGATCCGGCCCAGGTGGCGACCGCCGATGCCAGTTGGACCGACACGCCCGGTATCGCCTGCACCGCGATGACGGCGGACTGCCTGCCTGTGCTGTTCTGCAACCGTGCCGGCACCCGCGTCGCGGCGGCCCATGCCGGCTGGCGCGGGCTGGCGAACGGCGTGCTGGAAGCCACCCTCGACAGCCTTGCCGTGCCTGCGGATGAAATCCTTGCCTGGCTCGGCCCGGCCATCGGTCCGCAAGCGTTTGAAGTCGGGCCGGAAGTGCGTGAAGCCTTCATCGCGCAACTGCCCCAGGCGGTACAAGCCTTTGTCGCGAGCCCCAACGCCGGCAAGTTCCTGGCCGATATCTACGCGTTGGCACGGCTGCGCCTGGCCGCACGTGGTGTCACGGCCGTCTACGGCGGCGGTCTCTGCACCGTGACCGACCCTCGTTTCTTTTCCTACCGCCGCAACCCGCGCACCGGTCGCTTCGCCTCGTTGATCTGGATCGAACGCTAGACTTCTCTGATCTGTATCAAGGGCGCACGGCTTGAATCTTCCAGAATCGACCACATCTATAACGGTATCTGGCAGGTTTCTTCATTCAGGATGTTTCCAAAGGTCCGGCCTGCCCATTAGGAAGGTGACCCATGCGTATTGATCGTTTAACCAGCAAATTACAGTTGGCCCTGTCCGATGCCCAGTCCCTGGCCGTCGGCCTGGACCACCCCGGTATCGAACCGGCGCATTTGATGCAGGCCATGCTTGAACAGCAGGGCGGCTCCATCAAGCCCCTGCTGATGCAGGTCGGCTTTGATGTCACCAGTCTGCGCAAAGAACTGGCCAAGGAACTCGACCAGTTACCCAAGATCCAGAACCCCACCGGTGACGTGAACATGTCCCAGGACCTGGCGCGGCTGCTCAACCAGGCCGACCGCCTGGCCCAGCAGAAGGGCGACCAGTTCATTTCCAGCGAGCTGGTGCTGCTCGCCGCCATGGACGAGAACAGCAAGCTCGGCAAATTATTGCTCGGCCAGGGCGTGAGCAAGAAAGCCCTGGAAAATGCCATCAACAACCTGCGTGGCGGCGAAGCGGTCAACGACGCCAACCACGAAGAATCGCGCCAGGCGCTGGACAAATACACGGTCGACCTGACCAAGCGTGCCGAGGAAGGCAAGCTCGACCCGGTGATCGGTCGCGACGATGAGATCCGCCGCACGATCCAGGTGTTGCAACGCCGCACCAAGAACAACCCGGTGCTGATCGGTGAGCCTGGCGTGGGTAAAACCGCCATCGCCGAGGGCCTTGCCCAGCGTATCATCAATGGCGAAGTGCCGGATGGCCTCAAGGGCAAGCGCTTGTTGTCCCTGGACATGGGGGCGCTGATCGCCGGTGCCAAGTACCGGGGCGAATTCGAAGAGCGGCTCAAGGCGCTGCTCAATGAGCTGTCCAAGCAGGAAGGGCAGATCATCCTGTTCATCGACGAGCTGCACACCATGGTCGGTGCGGGCAAGGGCGAAGGCTCGATGGACGCCGGCAACATGCTCAAGCCCGCGTTGGCCCGTGGCGAGTTGCACTGCGTCGGCGCGACCACGCTCAACGAGTACCGCCAATATATAGAGAAGGACGCAGCCCTCGAGCGGCGCTTCCAGAAAGTGCTGGTGGAGGAGCCGAGCGAGGAAGACACCATCGCCATCCTGCGCGGCCTTAAAGAGCGCTACGAAGTTCACCACAAGGTGGCGATCACCGATGGCGCGATTATCGCGGCAGCCAAGCTCAGCCACCGCTACATCACTGACCGCCAGTTGCCGGACAAGGCCATCGACCTGATCGACGAGGCCGCGAGCCGCATCCGCATGGAAATCGACTCCAAGCCTGAAGTGCTGGATCGGTTGGAACGGCGCCTGATTCAACTCAAGGTCGAGTCCCAGGCCCTGAAGAAAGAAAGCGACGAAGCTGCAAAGAAACGTCTGGAAAGGTTGCAGGAAGAGATCGTTCGTCACGAGCGTGAGTATTCCGACCTTGAGGAAATCTGGAACTCGGAGAAAGCCGAGGTCCAGGGCTCTGCGCAAATCCAGCAGAAGATCGAACAGTCCCGCCAGGAACTGGAGGCGGCCCGTCGTAAAGGCGACCTCAACCGCATGGCCGAGCTGCAGTACGGGGTGATCCCGGACCTGGAGCGCAGCCTGCAAATGGTCGACCAGCATGGCAAGAGCGAAAACCAGTTGCTGCGCAGCAAGGTCACTGAGGAGGAGATTGCCGAAGTGGTCTCCAAGTGGACCGGCATTCCGGTCTCGAAGATGCTCGAAGGCGAGCGTGACAAGCTGTTGAAGATGGAAAGCCTGCTGCACCAGCGCGTGATCGGTCAGGAAGAGGCGGTGGTGGCGGTGTCCAACGCCGTGCGCCGTTCCCGTGCCGGGCTGTCGGACCCGAATCGGCCGAGCGGCTCGTTCATGTTCCTTGGCCCTACCGGGGTCGGTAAAACCGAACTGTGCAAGGCGCTGGCCGAGTTCCTCTTCGACACCGAAGAGGCCATGGTGCGCATCGACATGTCCGAATTCATGGAGAAGCATTCCGTGGCACGGCTCATCGGTGCGCCACCAGGTTATGTCGGTTATGAAGAGGGCGGTTACCTGACGGAAGCTGTACGTCGCAAGCCGTACTCGGTGATCCTGCTCGACGAGGTCGAGAAGGCGCACCCGGATGTGTTCAATATCCTGCTGCAGGTGCTGGAGGATGGTCGCCTGACCGACAGCCACGGGCGCACGGTGGACTTTCGCAATACGGTGATCGTGATGACCTCCAACCTGGGCTCGACGCAGATCCAGGAACTGGTGGGCGATCGCGAGGCGCAGCGCGCGGCGGTCATGGACGCGATCTCTACTCACTTCCGGCCGGAGTTCATCAACCGGGTCGACGAAGTGGTGATCTTCGAGCCGTTGGCCCGTAATCAGATTGCCGGCATTACCGAGATCCAGTTGGGTCGCCTGCGCAGTCGCCTCACCGAACGTGAGCTGAAACTGCAGTTGAGCGACGAGGCGTTGGACAAGCTGATTGCGGTGGGTTACGACCCGGTTTATGGCGCACGGCCGCTGAAGCGGGCGATCCAGCGCTGGATCGAAAACCCGCTGGCGCAGTTGATCTTGTCCGGTCGCTTCATGCCGGGTGAAACCGTGACCGGTACGGTGGAGAACGACGAAATCGTCTTCAACTGAAAGCCGGCATCGCCTGCAATGGAAATGGCCTCGCTTTGCGAGGCCATTTTTTTCATCAGGCCGTTGAACTCAAAGGAAAAGGCTTGTAAAGTGCGCCCCGCAGTACGTCACCCCCGCGGCGACTTCCCACTGGGAAGCAAGCGAAAATAAGTTGCAAATCATTGTCTTGAAAGCAATTTAAGGGGTTGACAGAGGTTTTGAAGATTGTAGAATAGCGCGCCTCAGACACACGAACGCAGCGATGCGTAAGGGTAGAAGAGGTTGAAGCTAGCTTCAACGTTGTAACTTGAAATATCAGTTCCGTGATAGCTCAGTCGGTAGAGCAAATGACTGTTAATCATTGGGTCCCAGGTTCGAGTCCTGGTCACGGAGCCATTTCAATCGGGGTATAGCGCAGTCCGGTAGCGCGCCTGCTTTGGGAGCAGGATGTCAGGAGTTCGAATCCCCTTACCCCGACCATATTTGGGTCGTTAGCTCAGTTGGTAGAGCAGTTGGCTTTTAACCAATTGGTCGTAGGTTCGAATCCCACACGACCCACCATTTTTGAAACCAGTTCGCTGGAATCGAATCTTAAGATCAGAGGCCAAAAGCGCTGATCGAGAAGGCGACTTGCAAAGGTCGCCTTTTTTTTACCGGGGTATAGCGCAGTCCGGTAGCGCGCCTGCTTTGGGAGCAGGATGTCAGGAGTTCGAATCCCCTTACCCCGACCATATTGAAAATCCTCGTATCGAAAGATACGGGGATTTTTTTTGCCCGCGATAAAGCGGAATGTCTTAAGTCGTCGTACAACTTGCCGATAACCCACCTACAGGGGCATGGCCCCACTTCAGGCCAACAATAATAAAGGCGCTCCGTATGGTTCTTCGTCAACTGAATATCGCCCCCCGTGCCGCGTTGGGTTTTGCTTTGATTGCCGTGCTGGTGGCGTTGCTTGGGGTGTTCGCGCTGGGACAGATGTCGAGCATTCGTGACAGTGAAGTCGCGGTGGAAACCCAATGGCTGCCCAGCATTCGCGGCGGTGACGAGATTCGCGAATGGATGCTACGGATCCGCACCATTTCCCTGCGCATGGCCCTGGACCAGGACCCGAAGAACATTGCGGTGTATCGCGGGCAGATGGACACGCGCGACAAGGAACTGAGCGAAAAAATCGCGGCCTACGAAAAGCTCGTCGTGACGCCTGAAGGCAAAGCCCTCTACGACCAGTTCAAGCAGACCTTTGCCGCTTACCGTACAGGTATCGCGCAATCCTTCACCCTGGCGGAGCAGGGGCGTAGGGACGAACTGATCAAGCTGCTGCTGGTGGACATGAAGACCGTGGTGGACGGTTCCGGCAAGCAGCTTAACGACCTGGCGGAGCTGTTCTCCAAGCAGGTTTCCATCGAGAGCCAGAAGTCCCAGGAGCATTACGCCAATTCCCGCATGATCGTCAGCCTGTTCGTTGTGCTCGCCGCGCTGGCCACGGTGGCCCTGGCCATGCTGCTCACGCGCAGTATCGTCAAGCCCTTGAGTGAGGCGCTGAACGCTGCGGAGAGCGTCGCGAGGGGGGACCTGACCCGGTCAATCGAGACCCATGGCAACGACGAAGTGAGCCGATTGCTCAAGGCGTTGGCGGCCATGCAGCAAAATCTGCGTGAGACGTTGCAGGGCATCAGCGGTTCGGCCGCGCAACTGGCCACCGCAGCCGATGAGCTGAACGCTGTCACGCTCGACAGCACCCACAGCCTGCAACAACAGAACAATGAAATTGAACAGGCTGCCACCGCCGTCACCGAAATGACCACCGCCGTGGAAGAGGTCGCGCGCAATGCGGTTTCCACCTCCGATGCCACGCGGCAGTCCAGTGAGTCGGCGTCCCTTGGGCAGCAGCGGGTCAGCGATACGGTCGACGCCATCAGCGCCCTCGCCAGTGATGTGCAGGTGACCGGTGGCCTGGTGCAATCCCTGGCCAACCAATCGCAGGATATCGGCAAGGTGCTGGACGTGATCCGCGCCATCGCCGAGCAGACCAACCTGCTGGCCCTTAACGCGGCCATCGAAGCGGCCCGGGCGGGTGAGAGCGGACGTGGGTTTGCGGTGGTGGCCGATGAAGTGCGGGCGCTGGCTTATCGCACGCAGCAATCGACCCAGGAAATCGAGCAGATGGTCCAGGGCATGCGCAGTGGTGCCACCCAGGCCCTTGACTCCATGCAGGCCAGCTCCAGTCGCGCCGCCAGTACCCTGGCCATGGCGGAACGGGCAGGGGACGCGCTGCAGACCATCACGGCGTCGGTCAATGAAATCCACGAACGCAACCTGGTGATCGCCAGCGCCGCCGAAGAACAGGCACAAGTGGCCCGCGAGGTGGATCGCAACCTGGTGAACATTCGTGATTTGTCGGTGCGCTCGGCTTCCGGCGCGGACCAGACCAGCGCGTCCAGCCATGAGTTGTCGCAGCTGGCGAATTCGCTGCGCACGATGGTGCAGCGGTTTCAGGTTTGATTGATGGATAGCTCGGACAGGGCGCCTGCCCGAGCTTGAGTATTGACGGTGCCGCCCTCATCGTCGGAACGCCGCCCGGAGCAAGCTCGCTCCCACAGTTGATCGCGGTCATCCTGTGGGAGCGAGCTTGCTCGCGATTGCGGTGGATCATTCAGCATCATTGTTGCTGATCCAGCGCAATCGTCAGCGGTTCGCCCCTCAGTGCAACTTGAGCCGAGGCTCGGTCCCGCGCCCGATCTTGCTGCCCAGCATCAGCATGGCCGTGCGGAACATGCCGTACAGCGCCATCTGGTGCATGCGGTACAGCGACACGTAGAACATCCGCGCCAGCCAGCCTTCGAGCATCACGCTGCCGGTCAGGTTACCCATCAGGTTGCCCACCGCCGAGAATCGCGACAGCGAGATCAGCGAGCCGTAGTCGGTGTATTTGTATTCGGGCAGGGCCTTGCCCTCGATCCGCAGTTTCAAGGACTTGGCCAGCAGCGAGGCCTGCTGGTGCGCGGCCTGGGCGCGGGGCGGGACGTTGCGCTCGCTACCGGGTTGCGGGCAGGCGGCGCAGTCACCGAAGGCGAAGATGTTCTCGTCGCGGCTGGTCTGCAAAGTGGGCAGCACGTGCAGCTGGTTGATCCGGTTGGTCTCCAGCCCGTCGATGTCCTTGAGGAAATCCGGGGCGCGAATCCCGGCGGCCCAGACTTTCAGGCTCGCGTCGATCACTTTGCCGTCCGCGGTAACCAGGCTGTCGGCGGTCACCTGACTGACGGAGGCGTTGGTCATGACGTTGACGCCGAGTTTTTCCAGGGTCTTGTGCACCGGTGCGCCGATACGCTCCGGCAGGGCTGGCAGGACGCGTGGGCCCGCCTCGATCAGGGTGATGTGCATGTTCTCCGGTTTGATCCGGTCCAGGCCATAGGCGTGCAGTTCGTGGGCGGCATTGTGCAGCTCGGCCGCCAGTTCAACCCCGGTCGCACCGGCGCCGACGATGGCGACGCTGATGCGCTCGACGATATCGGTCTGCCCGGCGTGGGCGCGCAGATAGTGGTGCAGCAATTGCTGGTGGAAGCGCTCGGCCTGTTTGCGGGTGTCGAGGAACAGGCAATGCTGCGCTGCGCCTTCGGTGCCGAAGTCGTTGGTGGTGCTGCCAACGGCAATCACCAGCGTGTCGTAACCCAGTTCCCGGGCCGGCAATAGCTCGACGCCCCCCTCATCATAGGTGGCGGCCAGTTGGATTCTCTTGCGCTCGCGATCCAGGCCACTCATGCGCCCCAGCTGGAACTCGAAGTGGTTCCATTTTGCCTGGGCGACATAGTTGAGTTCGTCTTCGGAGGAGTTCAAGGAGCCGGCGGCCACTTCGTGCAGCAGCGGTTTCCAGATGTGGGTGAGGTTCGCGTCGACCAGCATCACACTGGCCGTGCCGCGCTTGCCCAGAGTCTTACCCAGACGGGTAGCCAACTCCAGGCCGCCGGCGCCGCCGCCAACGATGACAATACGATGAGTCATGGGGATATCTCGCAAGGCTAAAGGAAATCGGTGCCATTACCCGCGCGAGTCTAAGGCTCATAGCGTCAGGTAACTGATCAGTCGGCTCAACAGGCCCAGGCCAATGGTCACGGCCAGTACCACCACCAGGAGCATCCACGGCCGGAAAGGCCGGCGCTCGACTCGGTGCTGGGACAGTTGCAGGTACTCTTCGACATGCTTCTGGTCTTCTGGGTTCAGGCGGCTGGTCATAAAGGCCTCGTCAGGTAGACGTTGCGGAATGTGAAGACGCTACAGCGTCCGGCTAGCCGGCATTGAAAGTCGCGTAGCCGCTCGCCGGAACGGGTTCGACAGTCAGGCTGTCGTCCAGGCGAATGATTCCACTTTTTAACACCCGGGCAGTGATTCCGCCATGGCCGCGTACGGCCTGGAACGTACCTTCGCCGAGGTTTCGCTCCAGTCGTGCGCAAGGCTGGCACCAGCCGGTGGTTTCAAAAATGGCTTGGCCAATGCGAAAGCGCCGGCCCTTGAGGCTGAACAGGTTGATGCCGCTGACCACAATATTGCGTCGCAGCTCCTCTGGCAGCACGGGCCGGTTCTCGGGACGGCCCATCAGCGAGCCGATCACGGCCAGGTGTTCCCATTGGATCAACGTCACTTGCCGCGCATTGCGTACACCGGGGCGGGCATGATCGCCGGTCAGCCCGGCCTCCAGGCGGGCCTCCACGGCGTCCAGTTCGATCATGGGCGCATGGCCCTGGGGTCGTACGCCAATCCAGCGTACGCGGCCTTGCTGGGGCACGGCGGCAATCAGTTCCTGCAGCGGGCTCACAGGCTGATCCCGACATCGAACACAATGCTGCGGCCCAGGTTGCTGCGCAGGAAATCCGGCGCATCGGGGTGGGCGAACAGCACCCGGGCGAACGTCGGCCCCACCAGTGACAGCGAGCGCCAGCCCTGGCGCAGGTATTCGGTCGGCGGTGGGAAGTGACTGTTGAGGTCCAGCACTTCGCGCTTGAGACTGGCGAAGGCGATGATGTCCAGGTCGCCCAGGTCCATGCCGCGCTCGGTGTAGTTATGGGCTTTCTTGCGCAGGGTCGGGGCCAGCCTCATCAGGAACTCATTGGCCGGGATCCGCCGCGGCTTGGCCTCGCGCCGCACCAGCTGGCTCAGGGAGAAGGCACTGCGGCGGCGTTGCAGTTCATCGCGCCATTCGTCATTGAGGCGGCGACCTTCGTCGAGCACGAAAAACACCTCGAAATTGGCATCGCGAAACAACACGTCCGGCGGTTCGCCTGCCGGCGCGAACTCATCGGCGCGATAAGGCACGTTCAGCCCTTGCAGCAGGCGCTGGCAGACCCAACGCTCACGCTCCCATTTGCGGGCATTGGAGAGAAAGGCGTTGGCTTGCTCGGCCGCGATGGTCAGCAGGCGTAAGTAATCGGAGTCATCCATGAGCCCAAGCTTAGCGTTCAAATGTGATCAAAAAAAATAAAGCGTGCTGTGAAGGGGCAGATTTTCGCTCAGGCTGGGCCCGGCAGGCCATCCTGTTCAGCCTGACGGGTCAGCCAGGCGCAGAAAAGATCCAATTTCTTGCTGTGTTGTGCGCTTCGCTTCGCGATGTAGCTGTAGCGGCTCGGATGAAACCCAAACGGTGCCACCAGGCGGCCAAGGCGAATGTCGTCGGCCACCAGGTGCCACGGAGCAACACAAATCCCCAGGCCGGCAATCGCCGCCTCCAACGTAAAGTAATAGTGCTCGTATTCCAGTCCGGCTGGCGCAGTGGCCTGGTGTCCAATCGCATCCCCCCAGTTTGTCCAGGCATCCGGACGGGTTTTGGTATGCAGCAGGGGATGGCTGAAAATCGAACCCAAGTCGGTTAATTGAATACGCGCGGACAAGGTGGGCGACAACACGACACCCAATCGTTCAGGAAACAGCCGGACGGTGTTCTTTGGTTCACCCACGATGCCCTGTTCAGCCGTGATCATCACGTCATAGCGATCTCGGCCCGGATCGGTTCCGTGAACCGGTGAGCTCAGGCGAATCTTGATCTCTGGGTACGTCGTATTGAAGTCGAAAAGACGCGGTATCAGCCACTTGAGCGTAAATGTGCTGAAGCAGGACACGTCCAGGGTGCCTGTCGCCGTGTCTCGGACCCTGCTCACCGCGGCCTCGATCTGATCCAGTGCGGCCGTCAGTTCCGGCAGCAGTTCTCTTGCGGCAGCGGTGAGCTGCGGTTTGTTTTTTGGGCCTTCGAACAAGTCCACGCCAAGACTCAGTTCCAGCTGGCGTACCTGGCGGCTCACAGCGCCAGGCGTGACAGACAGTTCCTCGGCGGCCGTGATCATTTTGCCCAATCGGGCAGCGGCCTCGAAGGTGTGCAGTGCATTCAATGGGGGAAGGCGACGTTTCATGAAGTGACTTTAACTCAATTACATCGGGCGTATAAATCGATATCAGGCGCTGTGCGGATTTTGCAGAATCTCCAGGTTCTCCAAGTAACTGACGACCATCGCGAGTGGCCAGGATCGAGGGGGTATTGCAAATCAAATTGAGAGCAGATCACATGCCATTCGTTCGTACAGCCATCATCAAGGGCACCAGCCAGCAGCAGCGTCAGCGCATCGTCGATGGCATACACCAAGCGCTGGTCGAGAGCATTGGTATGCCCGAGGATGAACTGTTCAACCTGGTCACGGACTATGACCCTGAACAGTTTTTCTACAGCCGCACGTTTAACGGTGTGGCTCGTTCAGACCATTTGATCGTGATTGAGATTACGATGCGCAGGGGGCGCAGTGATGCGATGAAGCGCGAGCTCTACAAAAAAATCGCGGACAATCTCGGGGTTCAAGCCGAGGTTCGTCCGCAAGACGTTTTCATATTCATGCACGAGAATGACTATTCGGATTGGTCGGTAGGCTTTGGTAAGTTTGCAATGGCCCTGGTACAACAGCCAGGAAGTGTCGCTACTGAGTAGCGCACGGACGGCGTTCAAGTTCTCGCAGGAGTAGCCCATGATCGGTGCCGAACTGCTTTCACCGCAGACCCTGGTGGCCGGTTGGCTGATGTATGTGCCGGTGTTGGTCTGGGCCGTGGTGCGGGCGCCGTGGGTCGAGCTGTTCACCGACAGCCGTCGCCAGCATCTGTTGTTCGGCACGGTGCTGGCGTTGTTCATGTTGTGGCTGGTGCGCCGGGATTTCGATACGGGCGTTTCGTATCACTTCATCGGCATGACTGCCGTGACGCTGTTGCTGGACTGGCCGTTGGCGATCCTCGGTGGCCTGTGCGCGCAGCTCGCGCTGGTGCTGCTGGGCCGTCAGGACATGGCGGCGGTAGGGGTCAACGGTGCGCTGCTGATCCTGTTGCCGGTGCTGGTCACCGAGTGTTGCGCGATCCTGGTGGAGCGCGCCCAGCCGCGCAATCTGTTCGTGTATATCTTCTGTTCGGGGTTTCTCGCGGCCGCGCTTTCGGCGTTGGCGTGCCTGCTGCTGGGGCTTGGCCTGCTGTGGTACGACGGTATATTCGCCATGCCTTACTGGCTGGAAGATTTTGTCGGCTACCTCTGGCTGATCATCTTTCCCGAGGCCTTCATCAACGGCATGGTGATCAGTGCGTTGGTGGTGTTCAGTCCCGAATGGCTGGAGACCTTCAACCGCACGCGCTACCTGTCGGCGCCGTGGAACGATGATGACAAGCCTTGATTCACGTCAAGGCTGCACCGCCACACGCCCTTCATGCTTTGGAAAATTTCCAGGAGCACAACCATGAGTGTTTATGAGTGGGCCAGACAAGAGATCAGGCGTAGTCACGATGCCGCAATGGAGATCGGCTTCGACCCGGGCTTGAGCCTGCGCGCCTTGCTCAGTGCGATCGTGCAACAGAGCAAGACCGTGCGCAGCCCTGAAGACCTGGCCGATGAGTTGAGTTTCCTCGCGGAAAACCTCGACGATGAACAGGACTACGGTTTCATGCGGCCTTAATGGTGTGAGCGCGGTTCGAAATCTTCGCTGAAGAGTTCGTCCTCGGCGTCGGGGCTGAGCGGAATCTTGTGTTCTTCCGACGCCCAGGCGCCGAGGTCGATCAGTTTGCAGCGATCAGAACAGAACGGCCGGAATTTGCTCTCCGGGCTCCATTCCACAGGGGCGCCACAGGTTGGGCAATCAACGGTTGGGGTCTGGCTCATGCTTGGCCTCCACGCAAAGTAAGATAAAAGTGATGCAGGCGCTCGACCTCGCTGTGCAGCCAGGCGAGGTCGCGATCGTTGACCACTGCGTCGTCGGCATGGCTCAGGCGATCCTGGCGGCTGGACTGGGCCTTGAGAATTGCCTGGACCTGCTGCTCGTTGGTCTGGTCGCGCTGCAACGTACGTTCGATCTGCAGTTGTTCTGGTGCATCGATCACCAGGACCCGCTGGGTCATGGCGTACTGTCCTGACTCGATCAGCAGCGGCGATACGAGGATCGCATAGGGCGATTGTGCCTGGGCCAGGTGATGGGCGATTTCCTCGGCGATCAGCGGATGCAGCAACGCCTCGAGCCAGCGGCGTTCATCGGCATTCTCGAAGATCAGCTTGCGCAGCGCCGCCCGGTCCAGGGCGCCGTCGGCCTGCAATACGCCGGGGCCGAAGTGCTCGGCTATTTTCGCCAGCGCCGGGCGCCCGGGCTCGACCACCCAGCGCGCCGCATGATCGGCGTCGATGACGTGCACGCCCAGGTCGATGAAATGCTGGGCCGCCGCGCTCTTGCCGCTGCCGATGCCACCGGTCAGGCCGAGAATCCAGGGTTTTTTCACTGAGGTATTCATTAAAAACCGACAGACTGCCAATAGAAGTCGGTTATTTGACCACCCCAGAGCAAGGCAATCCAGCCGGCAATGGCCAGATAAGGTCCAAAGGGGATCTGTGTCGACCCGGGAGCATCACGCAAACGCAGCACAATCACCCCGACGACGGCACCCACCAGTGACGACAGCAGCAGCGTCAACGGCAGGATCTGCCAGCCACCCCAGGCGCCGAGCATCGCCAGCAGCTTGAAATCCCCGTAGCCCATGCCTTCCTTGCCGGTGATCAGCTTGAACACCCAGAACACCGACCACAGTGCCAGATAGCCGGCCACCGCGCCCCACATCGCTTGGTTCAAGGACACGAAGAGTCCGAAGCTGTTGATGATCAAGCCCAGCCACAACAACGGCAGCACCAGGGTATCGGGCAGCAATTGATGCTCGGCGTCGATCAGGCTCATGCCCAGCAGGCCCCAGGTCAATACCATCACCATCGCGGCGTGCCAGCCAAAGCCGAAATGCCAGGCGACGAACGCCGACAACGCACCGCAGGCCAGTTCGGTCAGGGGATAACGCCTGCCGATGGGCGCGGCGCAGCTCGAACAGCGGCCGCGCAGCATCAGGTAGCTGAGCAGCGGAATGTTTTCCCAGGCGCGGATGCGATGGCCGCAGTGCGGGCATTGGGAATGGGGCAGCATCAGGTTGTAGACCGGGCCCGGGGTTTCGGCCGGCAGGCCCAGCAGTTCATGGGCTTGCACGCGCCACTCGCGGTCGAGCATCTTCGGCAGACGCCACACCAGCACGTTGAGGAAACTGCCGATGATCAGGCCGAGCAACGCCGCAACGAGCACGAAAGCCAGGGGGTACAGCACGAAGAATTCGCTCAGGGGCATGTCAGATCGCAGAGCCGAGTTGAAAGATGGGCAAGTACATGGCAACCACCAGGCCGCCGACGACCACCCCAAGACCACCATGATGAAGGGTTCCATCAGGCTGGTGAGGTTGTCCACCAGATTGTCCACCTCGGCCTCATAAAAGCTCGCCACCTTGTCGAGCATGTCGTCCAGCGCACCGGACTCCTCGCCGATGGCCGTCATCTGGATCGCCAGGTTCGGGAAAATCCCTGAGGTGCGCATGGAAAAATTCAACTGCATGCCGGTCGAGACGTCCTGCTTGATGCGCTGCACGGCACGTTTGAACACCACGTTGCCGGTGGCGCCAGACACTGAATCCAGGGCCTCCACCAGCGGCACGCCAGCGGCGAAGGTGGTGGAAAGCGTCCGGGCGTAGCGGGCCACGGCGGATTTGTACATCAAGGTGCCTATCAGCGGCAGCTTGAGCAGCCATTTATCGCGCCAATCACGAAAGGGCTCCGAACGCCTGAGCGCGTACTTCACGCCAAAAAATGCCCCCACCACCCCGCCAAGCATCATCCACCACCATTGCTGCATGATTTCCGACAAGCCGATGACCATCACCGTGAAGGCCGGCAGTTGCGCGCCGAACCCGGAGAACACCGATTCGAACTGCGGCACGACCTTGACCAGCAGGATCCCCGTGACCACGGCGGCAACGAGCACCACGGCGATTGGATAGGTCATGGCTTTCTTGATCTTGGCCTTGAGCGCTTCGCTCTTTTCCTTGTAGGTCGCGACCCGGTCCAGCAGCGTGTCCAGGGCACCGGCCTGTTCGCCAGCGTCTACCAGGTTGCAGTACAGCTCGTCGAAATATTGCGGGCACTTGCGCAGCGCCGCGGCGAAGCTGTTGCCGGCGGCGACTTCCTGCTTCACCTGGTCCACCAGCTTGCGCATGTTGGGGTTGTCGAAGCCTTCGCCAATGATGTCGAACGCCTGCAACAGTGGCACGCCGGCCTTGAGCATCGTGGCCATCTGGCGGGTGAAGAGGGCGATATCCAGCGGCTTGATGCGCTTGCCCTTGCTGAATATCGAGGTGGATTTCTTGCGCACCTTCTGCGGGTTGATGCCTTGTTTGCGCAGTTGTGCCTTGACCAGTGCCGGGCTCTGGCCCGTCAGCTCGCCACTCATTTTTGTGCCTTTGCGGTCCTTGCCTTCCCAGGTGTAAACATCGGTTTTGACTGCCTTGACCGCCATGTTCAATCCTTGGTGACCCGGTTGATTTCTTCGAGGCTGGTGACGCCTTGCATCACTTTGATCAGCCCCGATGTGCGCAGGTCATTGAAGCCGTCCTTGCGCATTTGCAGATCGATTTCCAGCGAGTTGCCCTCGGCCATGATCAACCGTTGCAGCTCGGGCGTGTTCTTGACCACTTCGTAAACCCCCACGCGCCCTCTGTAACCGTTGTTGCATTGTTCGCAACCGACCGGCTCATAGATCGTGAATGTGCCGATGCGTTCCCGAGGAAAACCTTCCTTGAGCAACGTTTCCTCGGGAATCTCGATGGCCTTCTTGCAGTGACTGCACAGCTTGCGCGCCAGCCGCTGGGCGATGATCAGATGCACGGCGGTGGCGATGTTGAACCCCGGGATGCCCATGTTCTGCAAGCGGATCAGGGTTTCGGCGGCGCTGTTGGTGTGCAATGTGGAGAGCACCAGGTGACCGGTCTGGGCGGCCTTGATGGCGATCTCGGCGGTTTCCAGGTCGCGGATTTCGCCGACCATGATCACGTCCGGGTCCTGGCGCAGGAACGAGCGCAGGGCCTGGGCGAAATCCAGCCCCTGGCGCGGGTTCACGTTGACCTGGTTGATGCCTTCCATGTTGATCTCCACCGGGTCTTCGGCGGTGGAAATGTTGATGTCCACGGTATTGAGGATATTCAGCCCAGTGTAGAGCGACACGGTCTTGCCCGAGCCGGTCGGGCCGGTCACCAGGATCAGCCCTTGTGGTTGCTTGAGGGCGGCCATGTACAAGTCTTTCTGATCCGGTTCGTAGCCCAGGGCATCGATGCCCATTTGCGCGCTGGACGGGTCGAGGATCCGGATCACCACTTTTTCGCCCCAGAGCGTGGGCAGGGTGTTGACCCGGAAGTCGATGGACTTGGTTTTCGACAAGCGCATTTTCAAACGGCCGTCCTGGGGTTTGCGTCGCTCGGAAATATCCAGGCTGGCCATGACTTTCAGGCGGGCGGCGATACGGTTGGCCAACTGGGTCGGCGGCCTGGCCACTTCCCGCAATATGCCGTCGGTGCGCACTCGCACCCGGTAGATTTTTTCGTAGGGCTCAAAGTGCAGGTCGGAAGAGCCACCCTTGATCGCGTCCAGCAGCATCTTGTTGACGAAACGCACCACGGGCGCATCGTCGGTGTCCTGGCCTGCGATGGAATCCTGCTGGGTGTCGTCGATCGATTCGATGTCCAGGCCGTCGAGGTCGACATCGCCCATGCCTTCCAGGCCGGTGCTGCTGGACTCGAAAAATTTTTCGATGGCGTCGCTGAGCTTGTCGTCCTCCACCAGGATGGCTTCGGTGGTCAGGCCAGTGCTGAACTGGATGTCGTTGATGGCCTGGTGATTGGTGGGGTCGGAGATGCCTACATACAATTTGTTGCCACGCCGCCACAGCGGCAGGGCGTGGTGCTGGCGTACCAGTTTTTCGCTGACCAGGCCGGTGGGTTGGGTTTCTTTGTCCAGGCTGTTGAGGTCCAGCAGGGCGACGCCGAAATGCTCCGAGGCGATCTCCGCGACCTGGCGGCTCTGGACCAGTTTGTTTTGCACCAGGTAGCTGACCAAGGGGATGCGATTGCGTTGGGCCTGTTGATACGCCTGTTGCGCACTTTGCTCGGTGAGCAGTTCGGCCGACACCAATTGCTTGGTCAGGCCGCTGAGGGCGATGTCATTCATATGGGTACCGGACGCGGACAGTTCATGACTTATAGCCTAGTCAAGCATCCACGCCAAACCAGCGGGCCGGGGTGACAAAAAACGTCAGATAGTGCGGTTGTTGAGGTAGGACGTTGCCGTTGTGCGGGTTCAACCCCCTTTAATGATGGGGTTTGAGGATTGGCATGTGCCCTGCAATGGCGATTAAAGGTCATGAGATTTCGACTCATGCATGGGAGATGTCTATGAGCAAGCAAAAGGGCTTTACGCTGATCGAGCTGCTGATCGTCGTGGCGATCATCGGCATCCTGGCGACGTTTGCGTTGCCGCAATATTCCAGGTACCAAGCGCGGGCGAAGGCTACCGCCGGGCTGGGGGAAATCTCGGCGCTGAAGGTAGCGTACGAGGATCAGATGAATCAGGGCGTTACTCCGACGCTGGCCCTCATGAACGCCCCGACCACAACCAGCAACTGCACAATTTCGGTGTCAGGTACGGCTACGACGGCAGGCACCATCGTTTGTACCCTCCTGAACGCCCCTGCCTCCGTAGTAGGTAAGACGATCACCCTCAGCCGTGATGTCAACGGCCTCTGGACATGCGGATCCACCGCACCCAAGGAATACCTGCCGATCTCTTGCCCTGGCACCTGATACTCTCACGGCGAGGGGGGCCGCTCCCTCGCCATGCAAACCCTTCTTGATTTATCAGCTTAGCGGCAAGGCAGGATCGGCATGTTGCATGTTGAAAATGGGATGCTCATGCAATTTGCATGATTGTGAATTTCGCCGCTTCGCTTAACTTGTTGATTTATAAGTAATTAATTAATTTCTCAAAACTGGCACAACCTTCGCACTACTCCTGATAACCCTGCCGGGATGTACCTCCGGCAGTTTTTGAGAAAAACAGGAGTTACTCGTATGAAGAAGTTTGCTATCACTGCCGCCGCTGCAACCGCACTGACCTTGACCATGGCTAGCGCATTCGCCGAAACCACTCAAGCGAATCAGGCGCCGATGATGCTGGCTGCTGGCGAAGTGACCAAGGCCAAGGAAGAAACCAAGGACACCTGGATTACCACCAAGGTCAAAGCTGACTTGGTCACCGAGAAAGGCATTCCTGGCACCGACATCAAAGTGGAAACCAACAAAGGCGTTGTGTCCCTGTCGTCGACCGTTGCCGTGACCGAAGCGCAGAAGAAAACTGCCGTTGCGATCGCCAAGAAAATCAAAGGCGTCCAAGCCGTGTCGGCTGACGGCCTGAAAGCCGAATAAGGCTAAGACTTCTCGCCTGGACTGGGAGAAGGCGCGGCAAGCGGGCCAGGATATACGCTTGCCGTCGCTTTGGAGTTCATGCGAAAGGCCATAGGGATGTGGCCATTACAGGCCCCCGGCATTCGTGCCGGGGGCCTGTTCTATTGCGGGGTGGAAAAGTGCGGGTGAGGTTTGTGGGGCTGTCTGGGAAATCGAGTTGCCCTTATCGCGAGCAAGCTCGCTCCCGCAGGGGCCGTGATGCGATCAAATGTGGGAGCGAGCTTGCTCGCGATGGCGGCGGTACATTCACCGCCCCCGCTTGCTGGTGATCTGCACCAGCCGATTACCCTCGAAACGCAGGTACTGATACATGCCACTGTTGGGGCCGTAGGTCCATTCTTCCACCGGGTACTCCTCCCGGCGATTGACACTGCGCTTGTAGCCCAGGTCATCCCGCGCCGCAGGCTGACCGCACTTTTGCAGCACTTCGCTGGAGCGGTCGCCGACGCTGATCAACTGGCTGCCGCAACGTAGCGTGTCGGCAGCCGAGGCCTGGCTGGCGGCCAGCAATAGACCCAGGCTGAGCCCCAACCAGGGTTTCATCTTATTCGGCATCCAGATGCATCGGGGTAATCACCCGGCCATCGCTTTCGGCCTGGCCGAGGCTGGCGTCGATGAAGTACACGCGGTCGTCGGCCAACTGCCCTTTGTCCACCAGGAAGTCCTTGATACTGCTGGCCCGTTCCTGCCCCAGTTGGCGCAACAGCACGTCACTGCCACTCCAGAACTTGATCACACCTTCACGCAGTTTCTCGATGCGTGCCTTTTTATCCAGTTGCGTCCATTCGGCCGGTGGCTGGGTCTTGAGGCGCGTACGGTAGATGCCTTCGAGCAGCGGCGGCTTTTCATCCTCGGGCACCTGTATCAGCGAGGCCTGGGCCGGTACTTTGTCACCCCGACGCTGGAGCATCTTGTAGTAGTTGTACTGGTATTCGCGCTCCAGGCGCTGGGCGGCGAGCAACGGACCGTCGCTGCTTTCGGCGGCGGTACCTTCGATCTCCAGGCGCAGCTCCGGACGTTTGCCAAGGGCCTCGGACAGTTTGAGCAGCGTGCCTTCGTTGTCCTTACTCAGGTCGCTGGAACCCGGCGCAAACGCCACGCTGCCCAGGTCCTCCGAGCCGCCACCGGCCACCAGCCCACCGATAAGCTTGAACGGCGCCTGGGCCGCTCGGACCACCAGGTTGCGCAGGGTCTGCCAGACGATTGGCATGACACTGAATTGTGGGTCGTTGAGGTCGCCGGAAACCGGCAGCTCGATGGAAATCTTGCCCTCGGAGTCCTTGAGCAAGGCGACGGCCAGTTTCAGCGGCAGGCTCACGGCGTCCGGGCTGTCGACTTTCTCCCCGAGTTGCAGTTGCTCGACCACCACCTTGTTCTCCGCTTGGAGCTTGCCCTGGGTGATCCGGTAATGCAGGTCGAGATTGAGCCGGCCCTTGCGGATGCGATAGCCGGCAAACTTGCCGGAGTAGGGGGTCAGGGTGGTCAACTCGACCCGTTTGAAACTGGTGGCGATGTCGAGGCTGGCCATTGGGTCGAAGGGGTTGACCGCACCCTTGATGGTGACCGGTGCATAGCGATCGACCTTGCCCTTGACGTCCACGCTGGCCGGTTTGGCCTGGCGGCTGTCGATGGTGCCGATCTCGCCGTTGAGCTGTTGGATGGCCGTGGCGAAATTGGGCGTCAGGCTGAAGTCGGCGAAGTTGGCCGAGCCGTCGTTAATGGCAATGCCGCCGATGTGAATACCCAGGGGTTTTTCCTGGTTGGCGGGTTTTGCCGCGGTTTTCTTCGTGCCGCTGTCGGCCGGCTGCGGGATTAGCAGGTCGTCGACGCTGGTGGTGCGGTCGTCGTTGATCATGAAGCGCGCGTAGGGCTGGAACAGGTTGACCTTGTCGATGGACAGGCTGTCACCGTGCTGATAACTGAGGCCTTCGAGGACCACGCTCTGCCACTTGAGGAAGTCGCGGGTCTTGAGGGTGTCGAGGGTGTGCAACTGATCGACTTGGGCGCGGCCGGTGACGGCAAATGCCAGCGGTTCGGTGCTTTTGAGGTCGACTGCCAGATCGGTGCCGAGCATCCCGGAGCGCAGCTCCAGGCGAATGAACGGGTTGATGTACGACTGGGCGACGCGCAGGTCGACATCCTGGGTCTTGACCTTGAGCTTGGCGGTGATCGGGTTCAGGTTGACCTCGCCGTCGGCGAGGATCTTGCCCTGCTTGCCGATCCCGGTGTCCAGCTTGAGGGTAAAGGGCGAGCCGTTGAGGGTGTCGTAGTTCTGCAGGTCAAGGTTCAGCGGGCCGACCTCCAGTGCCACGGCGGGCTGGGCCTGGCGGTCGGCCAGGTGCACCTGATAACCGCGCAGTTGCACGTCCTTCAATATCACCTGCCACGGTTTGCTGGGCGGTGCCGGTTCGGTTTTTGGTGAGTCGGCCGCCGCCGGGGCGGACGCCGGCTCAGCCTTGACCTGCGGTTTGGCCGGCTGGCTGGCGAAGAGTTTCTGCCAGTCCAGTTGCCCGTCCGCCTCGCGAGCGGCCCAGGTTTCCAGCTTCTGGCTGCGGATCTTGCCCACGATAACTTGCTGCTTGGCCAGGTCCACCGAGGTTTCACTCACGTCCAGGCGTTCGAGCTTCACCAGCGGACGGCCATCGGGCGCCTTGATGGCGAAGGGCGCGACGCTGACCGCTACGTTCTTGAGCAGCAGCTCAGTGCCCTTGGCCAGGTTGAGTGAGTAGTCGGTGCTGAGGTTCAAGACACCGTTTTCCAACACCAGCGGTACGGCGTCGCGCACATAGGGCCACCAGGCTTTCATCTGGCCGCCAGTGACTTTGAGCGTGCCTTGGGAGGCGATCGGCGTGAGGCTGAAATTACCGGTCCAGTCGATCTGTCCGCCCTGAGGGCCAGCAGCCACCAGGGTCATGTCGGCATTGTCGTCGGGCAGGGTGCTGAGGTTCTTCAGCTCGAAATCGAGGGTGTCGTAGAGAAACTCAATAGGCTCGCTGGGGCGCAGGTCCTGGAAATGCACATAGCCGCCGGCCAACTTGATGCGATCGACCCGCAGGGGGAACGGCTTGGCCTCGGGATTGGCGGGCGTCGGTTCGCTGGCCGGCAGCTTGAACAGGCCCAGCAGGTTCAACTGACCGTCCTTGGCGAACATCACTTCGGTCTTGGGCTTGTCCAGTTCGATGTCGACCAGGTGCAGGGCGCCGGACCACACGCTGTCGAGTTGCAAATTGGCATACAGCCGTTCGAAGCCGACTTGCTCTTTGCCCGGTTCGCCGATATTCAGGCCCCAGAGGGTGACTTCAAGGCTGAAGGGATTGAGTTCTATACGTTGGATCTGGGCCGGCACCGTCGCAAGCGCGGCCAATTGCTGGTTGGCGATGCGCAAGGCGATGCCCGGCAAGATCAGGAACCCCAACAGGCTGTAGAGGGCCAGTGCGGTCAACAGAGCGCCGATAGCGCGAATCAATCCTTTGGGCATGTGCGGCTTCATCTTGATGTGAATTCGGAATGCCTTGGAGTATGGCATGCGTTTACGGTTCCGAAGTCACTGTGATTTATGAGAGTTGTCCGGTTTTCTCGGTGAGAATTCCGACGCGGGCCTAGAGCTGGAGAATCAACGTCTTGAGCGGCGGCTGCTGGTCCAGGGAGGGGAAGTCGCTGCCGGGCGTCAGCACGCTCCACTCGCGCACCGGGCGACCGGCTTTTTCCGCACAACGCAACACCTGCTCGCGCCAGTCGTCCATGGGTACTTTTGCCAGGTTGTTGCAGCAGATCAGCACGCCATTGTCGGCGGTGGTGAGCAGCGCCGGTTTCAGCAGGCTTTGGTAGTCACGCAACAGGTCGACGGTACCGAACGCACTTTTGGCCCAGGCCGGTGGATCGAGCAGCACCAGGTCGTACTGGCGTTGCTCCAGGCGCACGTAGCTGGGCAGTTTCTGCCCGCGACGCTGGCTGATGGGCAGGCCGGCCAGCTGGCGAATCGCCGGGAAGTAGTCTGACTGCACGAATTCCATCGGCGGCAAACCGGGGTTGAGCAGGCCGTTTTCGCGGCCCACCGCCAGGTTGCCCTCGGCGAAGTCCAGGTTGCACACCTCCCGTGCGCCACCGGCCGCAGCGCTCAGGCCGACGCCGCAGGTGTAGGCGAACAGGTTCAGCACGCTTTTGTTGCGGCTGTGTTCCTTGACCCAGCCCCGGGCGTTGCGCAGGTCGAGGAACAGCAGTGGATCCTGGCCGGCATGGCGACCGCGGACGCGATAATTCAAGCCCCATTCATGCCCGACCAGATCTTGCAGGGCGGCTTCGTCAGCCTGATAGACGATGTCTTGGCGGTCGATGCGCGAATTGCCCCGGGCGCGATCGTTGTAGACCAAGAGAGTCTCCAGGCCCAGCTGTTCGTTGACGATGCCATGCAGTTGCAGCAGGTCGTCGCGCTCCAGCGATTGATGGAAACTCTGTACCAGCAGTTGCGGGCCATAGCGGTCGATGGTCAGGCCGGGTGCGCCTTCCTGGCTGCCATGGAACAGGCGATAGCAGTCGGTGCCTTGCTGGTGCAGTTGGCCGAGCAGCTCCTGGCGCTGGTCGAGGGCGGCGCGCAGCGCCAGATTCAAGGAAGACATGCCGGGCGCGCCTTAGAGAAATGAGGCGCGGGAGTTTAGCAGTTATGGCTGACGTGGTCCCTGTGGGAGCGAGCTTGCTCGCGATGGCGGTCTAGACTGACGGGGCTCCGTCGCGAGCAAGCTCGCTCCCACAGGAATCCTCAGCGGTTCAGGCGCTTCTCTATCAACCCTTCCACCACGCTTGGATCGGCCAGGGTCGAGGTGTCGCCGAGGCTGTCGAGTTCGTTGCAGGCGATCTTGCGCAGAATACGCCGCATGATCTTGCCCGAGCGGGTCTTGGGCAACGCCGGCGCCCACTGGATCAGTTCCGGCTTGGCGAAGCTGCCGATTTCCTTGCTGACGTGGGCCAGCAGTTCCTTCTTCAGTTCGTCATTGGCCTCCACACCGTTCATCGGCGTGACAAAGGCGTAGATGCCCTGGCCCTTGAGGTCGTGGGGATAGCCGACGACGGCCGCTTCGGCAATGTTGTCGTGCAGCACCAGGGCGCTTTCCACTTCGGCGGTGCCGATGCGATGCCCGGAGACGTTGATCACATCGTCGATGCGCCCGGTGATCCAGTAATCGCCGTCTTCGTCGCGGCGCGCGCCGTCGCCGGTGAAGTAATAGCCGGGGTAGGGTTTGAAGTAAGTGTCGACCATGCGTTGATGATCGCCGTAGACGCTGCGAATCTGCCCTGGCCAACTGGATTTGATCGCCAGTACGCCGCTGCCGGCGCCGCTGATTTCCTTGCCCACTTCATCCAGCAACACCGGTTGCACGCCGAACATCGGCCGGGTGGCGCAGCCTGGCTTGAGCCGTGGTGCACTCACCAACGGGCTGAGCATGATGCCGCCGGTTTCGGTCTGCCACCAGGTATCGACAATCGGGCAGCGTTGTTCGCCTACCGTGTTGAAATACCATTCCCACGCTTCCGGGTTGATCGGCTCACCGACGCTGCCGAGCAATCGCAGGCTTTTGCGGGACGTTTCCTGCAACGGTCCGGCACCTTCGCGCATCAGTGCGCGCAGGGCGGTCGGTGCGGTGTAGAAGATGTTGACCTGATGCTTGTCGATCACCTGCCAGAAACGCGAACTGCTCGGGTAGCTCGGCACGCCCTCGAAGATCAGCGTGGTGGCGCCATTGGCCAGTGGGCCGTAGACGATGTAGCTATGGCCGGTGACCCAGCCGACATCGGCGGTGCACCAGAACACTTCGTTGTCGCGATAATCGAGCACGTACTTGAACGTCATCGCCGCTTGCAGCAGATAGCCGCCCGTGGTGTGCAGCACGCCCTTGGGTTTGCCAGTGCTGCCGGAGGTGTAGAGGATGAACAACGGGTCTTCGGCGTCCATCGGTTCGGGTGGGCAGTCGTCGCTCATCTCGTGCATGGCCTGGTGGTACCACAGGTCGCGACCTTCGACCCAGCTCACCTCGCCTTGGGTGCGTTCGACCACCAACACGGTGCTGACATTCGGGCAGCTTTCCAGGGCCTTGTCGACGTTGCGCTTGAGTGGGATGAAACGCCCGCCGCGCACGCCTTCGTCCGCGGTGATCACGGTGCGGCAATCGGCATCGAGAATCCGGTCGCGCAGCGAGTCCGGCGAGAAACCACCGAACACCACCGAGTGCACCGCGCCGATGCGGGTGCAGGCGAGCATGGCGTAGGCGGCCTCGGGGATCATCGGCATGTAGATGCAGACCCGGTCGCCTTTTTTCACGCCACGGCTTTTCAGTACGTTGGCCAGGCGGCACACATGGTTGTGAAGTTTTTTGTAAGTGATTTGCGCCGATTCGGCGGGGGCATCGCCTTCCCAGATGATCGCGATCTGGTCGCCACGGCTGTCCAGGTGGCGGTCGATGCAATTGGCGCTGACGTTCAGCTTGCCGCCGGCGAACCAGGTCGCGTCGCCGTTCTTGAGGTCATAGCGCTGGACAGTTTGCCAGGGCGTCATCCAGTCGAGAAAACGCGTGGCCTGCTCGGCCCAGAAGGTGCTGGGGTGTTCGATGGATTCTTTATAAAGCCGCTGGTACTCGTCCTGACTCAGTTGCGCAGCCCGGCGGACGGCATCGGCTTGGGGGTACTGGCTGATATCGAACATGACGGTTCCTTATTCTTGTTTTTGCGACAAGTCATAAAGATGCGCCCAGTGAATATCGAGTTCAAGTCGTTCATGGAGGCCGTATGGGAGCGAGCTTGCTCGCGATAGCGATCTGACATCCGACAAAGAAGTTGTCTGTCCGGCCGCTATCGCGAGCAAGCTCGCTCCCACAGGGTTCAGCGCTGAGCTGTGGGAGCGGTACGATCAGCCGCGATGACGCCCGCGGAAGTAGTTGATCAGGCCCTGGGTCGAAGCATCGTCGGCCGGGCTTTCTTCGCTGCCTACCAGGCGGTTGTAGACACCCTTGCCCAGTTCCTTGCCCAGCTCCACGCCCCATTGGTCGAAGGCGTTGATGCCCCAGACCACGCTCTGCACGAACACCTTGTGTTCATACAGCGCCACCAGCGCGCCGAGGCGACGCGGGCTGATGCGTTCGACCACCAGGGTGTTGCTCGGACGGTTGCCCGGGATCACTTTGTGGGAGGCCAGTTTCTGCACCTCTTCTTCGCTGGCACCCTTGTCCCGCAGCTCGGCTTCGGCTTCGGCGCGGGTCTTGCCGAGCATCAGCGCCTGGCTCTGGGACAGGCAGTTGGCGTACAGCCACTGGTGATGATCGGAAACCGGGTTGAAGCTGACGATCGGCACGATGAAGTCGGCCGGGATCAACTGGGTGCCCTGGTGCAGCAACTGGTGGTAGGCGTGCTGGCCGTTGCAGCCGACGCCGCCCCAGATGACCGGGCCCGTGTCGGTCGACACCGGTGTACCGTCCTGGCGCACGCTCTTGCCGTTGGATTCCATGTCCAATTGCTGCAAATGCTTGGTGATGTTGCGCAGGTAGTGGTCGTACGGCAGGATCGCATGGCTCTGCGCACCCCAGAAGTTGCCGTACCACACGCCCAGCAGTGCCAGCAGCACCGGCATGTTCTGCTCGAACGGAGCGCTCTGGAAATGCTGGTCCATGGAATAGGCACCGGAGAGCAATTCCTTGAAGTTCGACATGCCGATGGCCAGGGCGATCGGCAGGCCGATGGCCGACCACAGCGAGTAACGCCCGCCGACCCAGTCCCACATCGGGAAGATGTTTTCTTCGCGGATGCCGAAGGCCACGGCGGCGGCGTTGTTGCTCGACACGGCGATGAAGTGGCGATACAGCTCCGCTTCGGAGCCACCCTGGGCCAGGTACCAGGCGCGGGCGGCCTGGGCGTTCTTCAGGGTTTCGAGGGTGTTGAAGGATTTCGACGAGACGATGAACAGCGTGGTCTCGGCACGCAGCTTCATGGTCAGTTCATGGAACTCACTGCCGTCGATGTTCGCCAGGTAGTGGCAACGCACGCCCTTGTGGGTGTAGGACAGCAGTGCTTCGGACACCAGTTGCGGGCCGAGGAACGAGCCACCGATGCCGATGTTCACCACGTCCGTGATCGGCTTCTCGGTGTAGCCGCGCCACAGGCCGTCGTGAATGCGACCTACCAGGTCGGTGATCTGGTTCAGCACTTTGTGCACGTCGGGCATCACGTTGACGCCGTTGACCAGCAACTTGTCGCCCACTGGCCGACGCAGGGCGGTGTGCAGGGCAGGGCGGTTTTCCGAGGCGTTGACGATTTCGCCTTCGAACAGCGCCTTGATCGCACCCTTGAGGTCGACTTCGTTGGCCAGGCCAACCAGCAGGTCGCGGGTCTGGGCGTTGATCAGGTTTTTCGAGTAGTCGAGAAACAGGCCGCAGCTCGACAAGGTGAATTGGTTGAAACGCTGTGGATCGGCATTGAACGCTTCGCGCATGCTGAAATCCTGCATGGCTTTGCGGTGGTCATTCAGCGCTTGCCAGGCGGGCAGAGCGGTCACGTCATGAGGGGTTCGGTAATACGCCATCGCTGCGGGTTTCCTTTTTACTTGAACGACCTTTTGTACACTAAAAATTCCGGCGCGACATGGGACGGGCGTCCGGACCCTGCATCGACATGATCGCCGGACGCAGGGCGACTACAGTAAACCTCGCGTTGCGATCTGTCTCGGCTTTGTCAGACAGTTTCCCGGTACTTTTTTATACAACTGGGGCGGGAAAGGTCCGACAAACGGAAACGCAGTGGATGTCGATGATCAACTGTGAAAGCAAGCCTTGTGGGAGCAAAGCTTGCTCGCGACGACGCCGTCACATTCAACACTTGGATCGACTGCCAGATCGCTATCGCGAGCAAGCTTTGCTCTCACAGGTCTTCTCTTACTGGGTTTGCGCAGGTTCAGGCGGGCGTGTCGAGGTCCAGGTGCAGGTTGTCGATCAGGCGCGTGGTGCCCAAAAATGCAGCCACCAGAATCACCAGGTCGCGGTCCTCGCTCAGTGCCGGGCGCAGGGTCTTGGCGTGGCGGATTTCCAGGTAATCGGGGCGCAGGCCGGCAGCTTCAAGTTGCTTGAGCTGCTCATCGATCAGCGCCGGGAAATCTCGTCGACCCTGTGTGATCGCCTCGGCAATCTGGCTCAGGCCGCGATAGACCACCGGCGCGACGGCGCGCTGCTCAGGGCTGAGGAAGCCATTGCGTGACGACAGCGCCAGGCCGTCCTCGGCGCGAACGGTCGGTTCGCCGATGATCTGGATCGGCATGTTCAGGTCATGGACCAGTGCCCGAATCACTGCCAGTTGCTGGAAATCTTTCTGGCCAAACACCGCCAGGTCGGGCTGGACCATGTTGAACAGTTTGCTGACCACCGTCGCCACACCCTCGAAATGCCCTGGACGGCTGGCGCCGCACAAACCTTCGGACAATTGTGGGACGCTGACCCGGGTCTGTCCGGCCATGCCGTCGGGGTACATCTCTTCGACGCTGGGAGCGAACAACAGATGGCAGCCGGCCTGGAGCAGTTTCTCCTGGTCGGCTGCCAGCGTGCGGGGGTATTTGTCCAGGTCTTCGCCGGCACCGAATTGCAGTGGGTTGACGAAAATGCTCGCCACCACGAAGTCGGCCCGCTGCGTGGCTTTGTTGACCAGCGCCACGTGACCACTGTGCAGGTTGCCCATGGTCGGCACGAAGGCGATGCGTTTGCCTTCGCCGCGGGCCCGGGCCACGGCGGCCCGCAGTTCGCGTACGGTTTTGACGGTGTTCATGCAGAAAACCCGTGTTCGGCGCCCGGGAAGGTCGCGGCCTTGACCTCCGCGACATAGGCACTCAGGGCGCCCTGGATAGACGTTTGCCCTGCCATGAAGTTCTTCACGAACTTGGGCACGCGACCGGTGATCGACAGCCCTAGCATGTCGTGCAGCACCAGTACCTGGCCATCGGTGGCGTGGCCGGCGCCGATTCCGATCACCGGGATCTTCACCGCCTGGGTGATTTCTTCCGCCAGCTCGCTGGGCACGCATTCGAGCAGCAACATCGCCGCGCCTGCCTGCTCCAGTGCAATCGCATCGGCGCGCATCTGCCGCGCCTGGTTCTCATTGCGGCCCTGGACTTTATAGCCACCGAGGATGTTCACCGCTTGTGGGGTCAGGCCCAGGTGCGCGCACACCGGGATTCCCCGCTCGGCCAGCAGTCGAATCGAATCGGCCAGCCACAACGCGCCTTCAACCTTGACCATGTGGGCGCCGGCCTGCATCAGCATGGCGCTGTTAGTCATGGTTTGTTCGAGGGTGGCGTAGGCCATGAATGGCAGGTCGGCGAGAATCAGTGCGTCGGTGTTACCGCGTTTGACGGCGGCCACATGGTAGGCCATCTCGGCGGTGGTCACCGGCAGCGTGCTGTCGTGACCTTGCAGCACCATGCCGAGGGAATCGCCCACCAGCAACACTTCGACACCGGCTTCATTGCAGGCGTGGGCGAAAGTTGCGTCATAGCAGGTCAGCATGGCGATTTTCTCGCCTTTTTGCTTGAGGCCTTGCAGCGTGGTCAGGGTAATAGCTGGCATGAAAAAGTCCTCATTAGGCGCTCTTGAGCTACTGCGAGTAACGCGCATGAATCGTCATCTATACAGGCGCACCCTCTATGTGTGGTGCTTGTAAGGCCTGGATTGCGCCCTTTAAACGCCGCATTGGCGGCAACGGGACGCCTATAGTCGTGAGGAGCACTCGGGAAGTCAATTGGATGTGTTACCGCCGGGTGTTACCGGGGTTACTGATGCGTTTCAGCGTGAAGGCGTGTTTCGGATCTGACTGCCGGGTACCGGATCCTGTAGGAGCGAGCTTGCTCGCGATGGCGGTGTGTCAGTGCCGGGTGTATTGGCTGACAGATTGCTATCGCGAGCAAGCTCGCTCCCACAAGGGGATGATTTGTCAGTTGGGTAGGCGTTCGAGGCCGACAAACGGGCATGCCGCGAGCAAGTCCCGGAGCAAGCGTCCATCGGCCAGGCGCAGATCGGCGGGCGCCAACTCGGCCAGTGGGTAGAGCACGAAGGCCCGGGCCTGCATGTGGTAATGGGGGACCTTGAGGCGAGGTTCATCGATCAGGCGATCGCCGAACAGCAGGATATCCAGATCCAAGGTGCGCGGGCCCCAGCGTTCCAGGCGTTCGCGACCTTGTCCGGTTTCGATGGCTTGCAGCGCATCGAGCAGGTCCAGCGGTGCCAGGCGGCTGTCGAGCGCCGCCACTGCATTGGTGTAGGGCGGCTGGCCGGGCAGCAGGGAATCGCTTTGATAAAACGCCGAGACCCCCATCAGCTGAGTGTCGGGCAATTGCGCCAGCGCCTGGATGGCACTGCGCAATTGTTCGGCGGGTTCGGCCAGGTTGCTGCCCATACCGATGTAGATGCGTTCCATTGATTACTCGCCCGATGCGCTCGGTGCACCGGCACGCTTGCGCTTGGCACCGCTGCTGCGACGGCGCTTGCGCGGGCCGCTGGCGCCGTCATCCTTGCTGCTGAGCTCGCGAATCATGTCGCGCCGCTCGCTGTCATTGGCGTCCTGGTAGTCGGTCCACCATTCACCCAGGCCATCGGTCTGCTCGCCCGCGCTTTCACGCAGCAACAGGAAGTCGTAGCCGGCGCGGAAACGCGGGTTGTCCAGCAGCAGGTCGGCACGCTTGCCGCTGCGCCGTGGCAGGCGTTCCTGCATGTCCCAGATCTCGCGGATCGGCATCGTGAAGCGCTTTGGAATGGCGATGCGCTGGCACTGTTCGGCGATCAACTCATGGGCAGCTTCCTGCATCGCCGGGATCGGCGGCATGCCTCGGTCTTGCAGGCGCAACACCCGGGCCGGCAGGGCGGGCCAGAGCAACGCGGCGAACAGGAACGCAGGTGTCACCGGCTTGTTCTGCTTGATGCGCAGGTCGGTGTTGATCAGTGCTTCGCTGATCAAGGTGTGGGTGTAGGTCGGGTTGTGCTCCAGGGCTTCGGCGCTGGCGGGGAACAGCGGATCGAACAGCTGCAGGTCCACGAGCATCTCGAAGGTGTCTGCGGCGTGGCCCGACAGGAACAGCTTGAGCACTTCCTCGAACAGGCGCGCCGAGGGGATTTCCCGCAGCATCGGCGCCAGTTCGCGAATCGGCACAGCGCTGTGTTTTTCGATGCCGAAATCCAGCTTGGCGGCGAAGCGCACGGCCCGCAGCATTCGCACCGGGTCTTCCTGGTAGCGCTGCTTGGGGTCGCCAATCAGGCGGATCAGGCGATTGCGAATATCGTGTACGCCGTTGGCGTAATCAAGGATGCGTTCGCTGACCGGATCGTAATACAGGGCGTTGATGGTGAAGTCGCGGCGTTGCGCGTCTTCTTCCAGCGTGCCGTAGACGTTATCGCGCAGGATGCGCCCGCTCTCGTTGCGGGAAGACTGGTTGCTGTCTTCCTCTTCATCGTTTTGCGGGTGATTGGCGCGGAAGGTTGCCACTTCGATGATTTCGCGACCGAAGTGGATGTGGACCAGCTTGAAGCGCCGGCCAATGATCCGCGCATTGCGAAATTCGGCCCGTATCTGTTCCGGCGTGGCGCTGGTGGCGACGTCGAAATCCTTGGGGGTGATGTTGAGCAGCATGTCGCGCACGCAGCCACCGACCAGGTAAGCCTGGTAGCCGGCGTTCTGCAAACGTTCGACGATGTTCACCGCATAACGGCTGAACTGGGCCTTTTGCAGCGAATGCTGGCCGCTGTTGAGCACTTCAGGCGTGCTGCGAATGTGTTGCGTACGACGCAAGGGAGAACGGAATGACTGGAACAGCTTCTTCAGCATGGGATGCACTGTTTGAAGGAATATTCGGCCAAAAACGAAGAATGACCGCATGATGGGCCGAGATTCTAGCATTTAGTCGAGGGATGGTGTAGGACGGAGCAGTTTAGAGCTGCAAGCTTGCGCGACAAGCCTTGTAGGCTGCGGGGAGGCGGAACGACAGAAACCACAAGGGGAGCCGAAGCTCCCCCAGAATTAGTTACGTGCTCTTTTTTATTATTGGTTTCGGGCTTCTTGTTTTTGTTGAGTGCCCGCGTCACTAGGTTTTCCCTTCGTGACCCTCCCAATCGGGAGCCAAGAGCAAACGGATTGCTTTGGTCGCTGTGTTGCAATGATCAATCGATCCAACCAGTTCAGGCACCTGTCTTGAGACAGTTTTTATTGTTCTCGGCCTGGTTGTGGGGCAAGCCCCAAATACAACGCCTCTCCAAAAGAATCAGTTAGCTACGCCTCTCGCCGTCTTGTTTTTATTGTGCGTGAGTCGATTCGTCTTATTTTTATTGTCTTTTGCATTGCTTGTTATTGTTCTTGTACCAAAGCTATAGCAGGGTGCGTGCCAACTTTTGCGAGACCCAGCGAAACCGGGGGTTCTAGGGTTATAACCATTTTTTCGGGGCGAAAAAAAGCCGGGGTTTCGTTACCGTAAACCCCGGCTTCTGTTACGTGAAAAAGCTGAGGTAACAGTTTTTTCACATTCAGCGGTGTTACCCCCACACCTCAGCTTTCGCTGGTCGCCCCGGTCTTGCGCCGTGGAATTCCCAGGCGCTGGCGACGTTCCCACAGGCACTTGCGGCTTACGCCCAGTTTGCGTGCCAGTTCGGTCTCGGTCATGTGGTCCTGG
Source organism: Pseudomonas sp. St316 (assembly GCF_018325905.1). NCBI lineage: Bacteria > Pseudomonadati > Pseudomonadota > Gammaproteobacteria > Pseudomonadales > Pseudomonadaceae > Pseudomonas > Pseudomonas sp. St316. The sequence continues at coordinate 1,004,104 of NZ_AP021901.1, forward strand.
TGCTCCAGGACGAAGTGCTGGAAGTAGTCTTCCAGGGACAGGTCTTCGGTGGGCTCGTGGCTGGTGGTGTTGGCAGGGCCGCCCTGTTGTGGGGCCAGGCCGATGAACTCTTCGTCGTCCAGGTCGCTCAGTTCGATGTCGATGCCCAGCAGGTCGGCCGAGATTTCCGGGCTCTCGCACAGGATCACCGCCCGCTCGACCGCGTTTTCCAGTTCGCGAACGTTACCCGGCCAGGCGTAATGACGAATGGCCTGTTCGGCGTCCGGGGCGAACTTGAGATCGGTGCGGTTGACCCGCGCGCTCTGGCGAGCCAGGAATGCCTGGGCGATTTCATTGACGTCCGCGCCACGCTCGCGCAGGGCGGGCAGCTTCAAGGCGATCACGTGCAAGCGGTAATACAAGTCTTCGCGGAACTGGCCGATCTTCGCCAGGCTCTTGAGGTCACGGTGGGTGGCCGCGATCAGGCGGACATCGACCTTTTGCGACTGCACCGAGCCGACCCGGCGGATTTCGCCTTCCTGAAGCACCCGCAGCAACCGCGCCTGGGCTTCCAACGGCAGCTCGCCGATTTCATCGAGGAACAACGTGCCGCCGTCCGCCGCTTCCACCAGCCCGGCGCGTCCTGCGCTGGCGCCGGTGAACGCACCCTTCTCGTGACCGAACAGTTCGGACTCGATCAGGCTCTCCGGAATCGCCGCGCAGTTCACCGAGATCATCGGCGCCTTGGCCCGGCGTGACAGGTTGTGCAGGGCACGGGCTACCAGCTCCTTGCCGGTGCCGGACTCGCCCTGGATCAGGACATTGGAGTCGGTTGGCGCCACTTTGCGGATCTTGCTGTACAGGTCCTGCATGGGCGGGCAGGAACCGATGATGCCGATCTCGCCATTATTGTTGCTGGCGCCGGCTTTCGCCGAGGCACTGGCCTTGCCAACGGGCTCCGCAGGGTTGCTGGTCGCCGCTTGTCGGTCACGCAGGATGCGGGCCACGGCCTGGAGCATCTCGTCGTGGTCGAACGGCTTGGCGATGTAGTCCACCGCGCCCATTTTCATGGAGTCGACCGCCGAGCGCAGGCTCGCGTAGCTGGTCATGATCAGCACCGGCGTGCCCTGGCCGAGCTTGATCAGCTCGGTACCCGGGGCGCCAGGCAGGCGCAGGTCGCTGACGATCAGGTCGAACGTGGGGATGCTGAAACGTTCTTGTGCTTCCTGCACTGAACCGGCTTCGCTGACCTGGTACTGGTTGCGTTCCAGCAGGCGGCGCAAGGCGGAGCGGATAATTGTTTCGTCTTCGACGATCAAAATGTGCGGCATTGATTCGATTCTCTCGACGGTCTCAGTTCACAGCGGACGTCGCTTCGACATGACGCGGCAAGGTCACCCGGATACGGGTGCCGCGTTGGCTTTGTACATCGGCCGGGCTGTCGATGGTGATTTGTCCATAATGCTCTTCAACGATGGAATAGACCAGTGCGAGGCCCAGACCGGTGCCTTCGCCAGGATCCTTGGTGGTGAAGAAGGGTTCGAACAATCGGTCCATGATGTTCTGTGGGATACCGCTGCCTTCGTCTTCGACGATCAGGTCGACCGTGTGTTCGAAGGCTTCACTCTTGACCCGCACCGCGCTGCCGGCCGGTGAGGCGTCCCGCGCGTTGGATAGCAGGTTGATCAGCACCTGGGCGAGCCGCTGGGGGTCGCCATCGACCCAGTGGTCCGGATCGCACAGGTTGAAGAATTGCACTTCGAAATTGCGCCGGTTGAGCGCCAGCAGACCAATGGCATCCTGGGCCACTTCGGCCAGACAGACGGGCTCGTCATTGTGCTGGTGACCGCCGGCATGGGCGAAGCTCATCAGCGACTGGACGATGCGTGACACGCGCTTGGTCTGTTCGAGGATCTGGCCGCTGATTTCCGTCAGCTCGCCGTCGTCCTCGCGCTCTTCGCGCAGGTTCTGCGCCAGGCAGGCGATGCCGGTAATCGGGTTGCCGATTTCGTGGGCCACCCCAGCGGCCAACCGGCCGATGCTGGCCAGTCGTTCGGAGTGGACCAGCTTGTCTTCGAGCATCTGGGTATCGGTGAGGTCTTCGACCAGCAGCACCAAGCCGCTGTTACCCGGAGCCAACGGCTCGTCGATCGCCGCCTTGTGCAGGTTCAGCCAACGGGTCTGGCCGTCGAGGGCCAGGTGCTGCTTGTGCAAGTGTTCGTCCGGCAGGTCGATGAAGCCTTGCAACAAGCCTTTCCATGGGTCGCCCAGGGTGCTCAGGCGGGAACCGACCACGCGCTGGGCAGCGATCCCGGTGAGCTCTTCCATGGCCTTGTTCCACATCAGGATTTCCTGGTCCTTGGCCAGGGAACACACGCCCATCGGCAGTTCCTGCAGGGTCTGGCGATGGTAACGGCGCAAGGCGTCCAGTTCGGCGGCCAGGCCCGTGAGGCGCGAATGGTAATCCTCGAGGCGGCTTTCGATGAAGTGGATGTCTTCGGTGACGTAGTTCTCGCCGCCGGCCTTGTAGGGCAGGAACGTCTCGACCATGTCCTGGGCCACGCTGGGGCCCATCAGGCCGGAGAGGTTGGCCTCGATCCGGTCCCGCAGGCGACGCAAGGCATACGGGCGACGTTCATCGAAGGGCAGGTAAAGGTCGCGCAGGGCCTGTTCGACTTCCTTTTGCGCGGCCTTGGCGCCCAAGGGCTTGGCCAGTTGCGTGGCGAACTCCTGGGGCGAGGCGGCGTGCAGTTCGCGCCGCTGCGGGCGGCGGACATTGTCCACCGCGCAAGCTTCGGCGGCGCTGGCTTCTTCGCTGCTGGCGTTGGTGAACAGCGAGATCAGGGTGAACATCAGCACGTTCGCCGCCAGGGAGGCGATGGCCGCCATATGCCAACTGGTGTCGTCGAGCACGTAGATCATGTTCAGCAGCGGAATATAGAAACCCTGCAGGTTGCCCATCAGCGGCAACAGCATCGCCACCAGCCAGACCAGGATCCCCGCCAGCAGGCCGGCGATGAAGCCGCGACGGTTGGCGGTTGGCCAATACAGCACCGACAACACGCCGGGCAGGAATTGCAACGTGGCGACAAAGGCGACAATGCCCAGGTTGGCCAGGTCCTGTCCCTCACCCAGCATCAGGTAAAAACCGTAGCCGGCCATGATGATCGCGACGATCAGCGCCCGCCGTGTCCATTTCAGCCAGCGGTAGATATTGCCTTCGGCCGGTGGCTGGTAGAGCGGCAGCACCAGGTGGTTGAGAGCCATGCCCGACAATGCCAGCGTGGTGACGATGATCAGGCCGCTGGCCGCCGACAGGCCGCCGACATACGCCAGCAACGCCAGGGCCTTGCTGTTGGCGGCGATGCCGATGCCCAGGGTGAAATATTCCGGATTGGTACTGGCGCCCAGCTTCAAGCCGGCCCAGAGGATCAGCGGTACCGCCAGGCTCATCAGCAGCAGGAACAGCGGCAGGCCCCAACTGGCGCTGACCAGCGAGCGCGGGTTGAGGTTTTCGGTAAAGGTCATGTGGTACATGTGCGGCATGACGATGGCCGATGCGAAGAACACCAGCAACAGCGTGCGCCATGGGCCTTCCTGCAAGGGTGTGTGCAGGGCGGCGAGGGCGGTCTGGTTCTGCAACAACCAGAGCTCAAGTTGTTGCGGGCCATCGAATACGCCGTACAAGGCATAGAGACCGACGCCGCCTATGGCGATCAGCTTGATCACCGATTCGAAAGCGATGGCGAACACCAGGCCTTCGTGCTTTTCCCGCGTGGCAATGTGCCGGGAACCGAAGAAAATCGTGAACAGGATGATCAGTACGCAGAAGCTCAGCGCCACCCGGTGCTGCACCGGCTCGCGGGTCAGGATGCTGATGGAGTCGGCCACGGCCTGGATCTGCAGGGCCAGCAGCGGCAGGACCCCGACCAGCATGAAGATCGTGGTCAGCGCGCCGGCCCAGGTGCTGCGAAAACGAAAGGCGAACAGGTCGGCCAGCGACGACAGTTGGTAGGTGCGGGTGATTTTCAGGATCGGGTAGAGCAACACCGGCGCCAGCAGGAATGCGCCCGATACCCCGAGGTAACTGGAGAGAAAACCATAGCCGTACTGGTAGGCCAGCCCGACCGTGCCATAGAACGCCCATGCGCTGGCATAGACCCCCAGCGACAGCGTATAGGTCAGCGGGTGGCGGATGATCGCCCGGGGGATCATGCCTCGTTCGCTGATCCAGGCCACGCTGAACAGCACTGCCAGGTAGGCGGCGCTGATCAGGATCATCTGGGTCAGGCTAAAGCTCATCGGCATCTTTTTGGCTCTGCAGGATGAAGGTCACGACAATCAGGATCAGCCAGAGCAGATACGGCCGATACCAGGCACCCGTGGCATCGATCCACCAATCCATGATGGCCGGGGAGAACAGATAAATCCCCACTACCAGGAGCAGGACCAAGCGATAGATATACATCCCGGCCTCTCTAATTTATGCGCGTGCCCGAAAACGTGCGGCGATGGTAACGGATGGGCGCCAAGCTGCAAGGGCCGTCAACGTATTTGCGCTTCGGGCAGGTTCAGTGTGCGCGGGATCTTGCCTGCATCCCAGTGGCGAATGCCCCACGCCAGCAGTTCCCGTGGGCTGGCATCGACCATTTCGCGGCCCGGCTGCTGGCCCAGCGCGCGCAACGCCCGTAACAGCAATGGCGTGGCCTGATCGGCTGCCAGGGGCGGTGAGCGGTAGGATTTACCGAGCTTGTGCCCGTCGGGCTGGGTGATCAGCGGCACGTGCAGGTAACGCGGTTGCGGCAACCCCAGCAGTTCTTGCAGGTAGAGCTGGCGCGGCGTGGAGTCCAGCAGGTCGGCGCCGCGTACGATATCGGTCACCCCTTGCCAGGCATCGTCCAGGACCACGGCCAATTGATAGGCGTAGAGCCCGTCGCGGCGGCGGATCACGAAGTCGCCGACCTCACGGCCCAGGTGCTGGCGGAACTCGCCCTGGACCCGGTCGGTGAAGTGGTACTCAAGCTCGGGGACGCGCAGGCGGATGGCGGCGTCCTCGGTACCGTGCCCGGCATTGCGGCACAGGCCCGGATAAATGCCCTGGTACGCTTCCAGTTGCTTGCGCGAACAGGTGCAGGCGTAGGCCAGGCCTTGGCTGAACAGCCGATGGATGACCTGGTCGTAGGCGTCATGGCGCTCGCTCTGGCAGACCATTTCGCCATCCCATTCGAACCCGTATCTTTCCAGTGCCCTGAGAATCGCCGCTTGCGCCCCCGGTTCCTCCCGGGGCGGGTCGAGGTCTTCCATGCGCAGCAACCAGCGCCCGCCCGCGGCCCGGGCGTCCAGGTATGACGCCAGGGCGGCGACCAGCGAGCCGAAATGCAAGTGGCCGCTGGGAGTGGGGGCGAAGCGGCCGATGTAGGGGGTGGTGGCGGTCATAGGGCGAGTTTTGCTGAGTCTGAGCGGTAGGAATACAAATCTTGATGCCGAAGCATATCCCTTGTGGGAGCGAGCTTGCTCGCGATAGCGGTGTCGGTCACATCAATGCGGGCTGATCCACCGCTATCGCGAGCAAGCTCGCTCCCACAGGGATATTGAAAGTATCGGAAACAAAAAACGGAGCGTATGAACGCTCCGTTTTCTTGACAGCCCGGGCGATTACTTGCCGACCTGTTTTTCCTTGATTTCCGCCAGGGTCTTGCAGTCGACACACATGTCGGCAGTCGGACGGGCTTCGAGCCGCTTGACGCCGATCTCGACGCCACAGGACTCGCACCAACCGTATTCTTCGTCTTCGATCAGTTGCAGGGTCTTGTCGATTTTCTTGATGAGCTTGCGCTCGCGATCACGGGCGCGCAGCTCAAGGCTGAACTCTTCTTCCTGACTGGCACGGTCGGCCGGGTCGGGGAAGTTGGCCGCTTCGTCTTTCATGTGATCCACGGTGCGGTCGACTTCCTGCATCAAGTCCTGTTTCCACTTGTTCAGGATCTTGGTGAAGTGCGCGCGCATGGGGGCGCCCATGTACTCTTCGCCCGCTTTCGGGACGTAAGGCTCAAACCCGCTGAGCGACTGATTTTGATTTTGCTTTGCTTGGGTGGGCATGAATGGACCGCCTCTACTCTTGTAATCCACTACGCAGGATTGCTCCATCACCGACACCTGCCGGCCCTGCGGCTGCAAGCGGGCGAACTTACCAGATCAAATCGGGCCGCGCTACTCCCGGTTGTCGAGCCTGCGGCGGCCGGGGCCTGTAAAAGGTGGCGGGGTTCGCTTCGGTGAGGATGTAAACCTGCTCAATGCTTGATTCTAGTCAAGCCTGGGCCAATCGCGGGAGTCATTTCCTGCAATCCGAGGGCTCAGACCGCTTTGGGTTCGCGCTCGTTCCCGCAGTTGTTCCTGAGTTGGGTAGAATCGGTTCTTTTTCCCCCTGAAGGAAGGCCAATGGCTCAGCCCTACAGTGCGCGCAGCCGCGCCATCGAACCTTTCCATGTGATGGCGCTGTTGGCTCGCGCCAACGAGCTGCAAGCCGCCGGGCATGACGTCATCCACCTGGAGATCGGTGAGCCGGACTTCACCACTGCCGAGCCGATCATCCAGGCCGGCCAGGCCGCGCTGGCGGCGGGCAAGACCCGTTACACCGCGGCTCGCGGCATTCCAGAACTGCGCGAGGCCATCGCCGGTTTCTACGGCCAGCGTTATGGGGTGGAGATTGACCCCCGGCGCATCCTCGTGACTCCAGGTGGGTCCGGCGCGTTGCTGCTGGCCAGCGCCTTGCTGGTGGACCCAGGCAAGCATTGGCTGCTGGCCGACCCCGGTTATCCGTGCAACCGCCATTTCTTGCGCCTGGTCGAAGGTGCGGCGCAATTGGTGCCAGTGGGGCCCGAGGTGCGTTACCAGTTGACGCCAGACTTGGTGAACCGTCATTGGGACCAGGACAGCGTCGGTGCGTTGGTGGCCTCACCGGCCAACCCGACCGGGACGATTCTCACCCGGGACGAGCTGGCGGGGCTGTCCAAGGCCATCAAGGGCCACAATGGCCATCTGGTGGTGGACGAGATCTATCACGGCCTGACCTACGGCACCGACGCCGCCAGCGTGCTGGAAGTCGATGACGATGCCTTTGTCCTTAACAGTTTCTCCAAGTATTTCGGCATGACGGGCTGGCGACTTGGCTGGCTGGTGGCCCCTTCGGCGGCTGTCGGCGAGCTGGAAAAGCTGGCGCAGAACCTCTACATCAGTGCGCCGAGCATGGCCCAGTACGCCGCCCTGGCCTGTTTCGAGCCGGCGACCATCGAGATCTTCGAGCAACGGCGGGCCGAGTTCGCGCGGCGCCGTGACTTTCTGCTGCCGGCCTTGCGTGAATTGGGCTTCGGTATTGCGGTGGAGCCGGAAGGGGCGTTTTACCTCTATGCCGACATCAGCGCGTTCGGCGGCGATGCCTTTGCGTTCTGCCAGCATTTCCTGGAAACCGAACATGTGGCGTTCACCCCGGGGTTGGATTTCGGTCGCCATCAGGCCGGTCATCACGTGCGCTTCGCCTACACCCAGAGCCTGCCGCGGTTACAGGAAGCGGTGGCGCGAATCGAACGTGGACTGCGGAGCTGGCAAAGCTGATGCATTTTTCTCCTGCACTGGAAGAAGGTCGCCTGATTCGACGTTACAAGCGTTTTCTCGCTGATATTGAGACCGTTGACGGCGAACTGCTCACTATTCACTGCCCCAATACCGGCTCGATGCTCAATTGCATGGCTGAAGGCGCGCGCGTCTGGTTCAGCCGCTCCAGCGATCCCAAGCGCAAGTTGCCCGGCACCTGGGAAATCGGCGAGACCCCTCAGGGGCGGCTCGCCTGCATCAATACCGCGCGGGCCAACGCCTTGGTCGAAGAAGCCTTGCGCGCCGGGGTCATCAGCGAACTGAACGGGTTCATCGGGCTCAAGCGTGAAGTGGCTTATGGGGTGGAAAACAGCCGTATCGATTTTCGCCTGGATTACGACCAAGGCTCGGCCTGGGTCGAAGTCAAAAGTGTCACGCTGGGGTTCGATGGCACGAATGTGGCGGCGTTTCCCGATGCGGTAACCCTGCGCGGGGCCAAGCACCTGAGGGAGCTCGCCTGCCTGGCCCGGGAAGGTGTACGGGCGGTGCAGTTGTATTGCGTGAATCTGAGCGGCATTGAGGCGGTGCGCCCGGCACAGGAAATCGACCCGGTGTACGCCGCTGCCCTGCGTGATGCGGTGGCGGCGGGTGTGGAGGTGCTGGCCTACGGGGTTACGTTGACGCCCGAGCAGATGTGGGTGGAGCGAGCGTTGCCGGTGTTGCTAGAGCTTGACCCAGATGCCTTGCTCGTCCTCCCGGCTCTCTAGCGCAGCCAGGAACTGACCGGCGCAGGGGCCGGCCACGCATTCGCCGCTTTCGATCAGGAACAGCGCGCCGTGAGTGGCACACTGGATCAGGCTGGCGCTGGGGTCGAGGAACTGGTCGGGTTGCCATTCCAGCGGCACGCCACGGTGCGGGCAGCGGTTGAGATAGGCATACACCTGGCCGGCACGCCGCACGGCCAGTACCTTGCGCCCATTGAGGTCGAAACCGCGACTGCCGTTGTCGGGCACTTCGGCGGCGATACAAAGAAACTTCATGTGTGTCTCAATATTTGTCGGAGTGAATCCACTGTGGGCGAGCTTGCTCGCGAGAGCGGTGCGTCAGTCACAGCGATGTCGAATGTGCTGCCGCTATCGCGAGCAAGCTCGCTCCTGCACGGTTTCGTGTGGCAAAAGGTTCATGCTTGACGGTTAAATGAAAACAATTATCAAATGGCGCCTTCTTCACAGGTGGCTGAGGATACTTGGCCATGCCCGGTCCTGTGAAAAACTTCTTTGAGGAAGCTGCCCGATGCGCCTGAACATCCGCGTTGTTGCGCTCTGTGTCGCACTGTTGCTCAACCAGGGGGCCAGCGCGGCCGACTTGCCGCAACGTTGGGTCAGCGCCGGCGGCGCCGTATCGGAGTGGGTCTGTGCGCTAGGGGGCGTGTCGAAATTGGTGGGTGTGGACACCACCAGCCAACATCCTGAATCCTTGCGGGCCTTGCCCAGTGTTGGCTACCAGCGACAGCTGTCGGCGGAGGGTGTACTGAGCCTGCGTCCGCAGATCCTAGTGGGCACCGAGGAAATGGGGCCACCGCCCGTGCTGGCGCAAATTCGCAGCGCCGGTGTGCAGGTCGAACTGTTCTCGGCCACACCAGACCTGCCGACCCTGCAGGGCAATTTGCAGCACCTGGGGCAATTGCTGGGGGCCGAGGCCGAGGCGGCACGGCTGTTCGATCGTTATCAGGCACAGCTCATCCAGCAACATGCCAGGGTGACTGAGGCCCAGCGCAAACAACAGGCTCCCGGTGTGTTGCTGTTGGTGGGCAGTTCCGGCGGCAAACCTCTGGTCGCTGGCAAGGGCACGGCCGCTGACTGGTTGTTGCAGCAGGCCGGCGGTCACAACCTGGCGACCCACAGTGGCTACAAGTCTTTTTCCGTGGAAACCCTGGCCAGCCTGAATCCTGAGGTGCTGGTCTTCGCCGACCGTGCCCTGAGCGGTGAAGAAGCGCGTGCGGCGCTGTTCAGGGAGAATCCGATCCTTTCCTCGACCCGGGCCGCCCGGGACGGGCGCGTCATGGAACTCGATCCGACGCTGTTGGTAGGTGGGTTGGGGCCGCGGTTGCCACAAAGCCTGGTGCAACTGACAGCAGGCTTCTATCCGGCTGCGTCGGCCACGGCGCCATGACCTCGTTGGTCAAGCCACGCACCTTGTTCATCGGCCTGGGCCTGCTGTGTCTACTGGCGACCTGGCTATCCCTTGCCCTGGGGCCGGTGAGCTTGCCGCTGCTGGACACCTTGCGCGCGGCCTTGCGCCTGTTGGGCTTGCCGGTGGCAAGCGAGGGGTTGGAGCAGGCCGAACTGATCCTCGGCCAGATCCGTTTGCCGCGCACCTTGCTGGGGTTGGCGGTAGGCGGGGTGTTGGCGTTGTCCGGTGTGGCGATGCAGGGGCTGTTCCGTAACCCGCTGGCAGACCCGGGGTTGGTGGGCGTGTCCAGTGGCGCGGCACTGGGCGCCGCGTTCGCCATTGTCGGTGGCTCGGCGCTGGGCGGGTTGCCCGAAGCCTTTGGCCCCTATGTGTTGTCGTTGTGTGCGTTCCTTGGCGGGCTCGGCGTTACGGCGTTGGTCTATCGTCTCGGCCGACGTAACGGCCAGACCCATGTCGCGACCATGCTCCTGGCCGGTATTGCCCTGACCGCACTGTCCGGTTCGGCCGTCGGCCTGTTCACCTACCTGGCGGATGACGCGACCCTGCGTACCCTGACGTTCTGGAACCTGGGCAGTCTCAACGGCGCCAGCTATGCGCGGTTGTGGCCGCTGTTGCTGGTCAGCGCCGGCGTGGCGTTCTGGTTGCCGCGCCGGGCCCGGGCGCTCAATGCGCTGTTGCTGGGGGAATCCGAGGCTGCCCACCTGGGCGTTAACGTCGAAAGCCTCAAGCGTGAGTTGGTGTTTTGTACGGCCTTGGGGGTTGGCGCGGCGGTGGCGGCTGCAGGCATGATCGGCTTCGTCGGGCTGGTGGTGCCGCATCTGGTGCGGCTGGTGGCGGGCCCCGATCACAAGGTGTTGTTGCCTGCTTCGGTATTGGCGGGTGCAAGCCTGCTGTTGTTCGCCGACCTGGTGGCGCGCCTGGCACTGGCCCCTGCGGAATTGCCGATCGGCATTGTCACGGCTTTCATCGGCGCGCCGTTCTTCCTTTATCTATTGGTGCGAGGGCGCACCTGATGTTGCGAGCGCAGAATCTGCACATTCAGCGTGGCCGGAAAACCGTGCTGGCGGACATCGATCTGGTACTCAATCCCGGCGAAGTGCTCGGCGTGCTTGGGCCCAACGGCGCGGGCAAAAGTACTCTTTTGGCCGGCCTGTGCGGCGAATTGCGCCCGGCCCAGGGGCAGGTCTGGCTCGATGACCGACCGCTGGCCCAGTGGCAGGGTGCCGAGCGCGCCCGGCGCCTGGCGGTCTTGCCGCAGTCCTCGACCCTGGATTTTGCCTTCCGTGTCGAGGAAGTCGTCGGCATGGGGCGCCTGCCGCACCAGAGTGGTCGGCTGCGCGACGAGCAAGTCGTCACCGCGGCGCTGCAAGCGGCAGATGCCGCGCATCTGCATGGTCGCAGTTACCTGGCGTTGTCCGGCGGCGAACGTCAGCGGGTGCATCTGGCGCGGGTGTTGGCGCAATTGTGGCCGGGTGAAACGGGGCAAACCCTGTTGCTGGATGAGCCGACCTCGATGCTCGATCCGCTGCATCAACACACCATCCTCCTGGCGGTGCGTGAGTTTGCCAGTCGCGGGGCTGCCGTGCTGGTGATCCTGCATGACCTGAACCTGGCGGCGCGTTACTGTGATCGCCTGTTGCTGCTCGCATCCGGTCAGCCGGTGGCCCTGGACACGCCCCGGCACGTGCTGCGCCCGGAACCGCTCAAGGCGGTGTTTGGCCTGGACGTGCTGGTGCAAGACCATCCGGAGCGCGGGCATCCATTGATCATTGCCCGCTGAGGGCAGCCTTGAGGATATCGACGTGCGCCTGCTCCTGATTCTGGCATTGAGTGTACTGACGGCGTGTCAGAGCATCGCACCGCCCCCGCTCGACGGACGAATCCGTGATTTGCACAATAGCCAGGCCATGACGCCCCAGGCGCTGGCCGAACGCCTGGCAAAAGCGCCGCGGGTGGTGGTGGGTGAGCGGCACGATAATCCCGATCATCACGCGCTGCAGCTCTGGCTGCTCCAGGCCCTGGCCGGGCAGCGGGCCCAGGGCAGCCTGTTGCTGGAAATGCTCACCCCCACCCAGCAGCCACGCGTTGATTCGGTCCGCCAGTTACCTGCCTTGCCGAAGGACCTGCCCGGCGCACTGGATTGGTCGCCCGGTTGGGATTGGAGCCTGTATGGCCCTGTCGTCGAGTTTGCCCTGGCGCAACGCTCTCCGTTATTGGCCGCCAATCTGGACGCCGCTGAGATCCAGCGTTTCTATCGACAAGCTCCCGGCTTGATGGGGACTCGCTCCAATGCAGCCACTGTGAAGGACGAGTTGTTGGAGCAAATCCGTGAATCCCATTGCGGTTTGTTGCCAGAGTCGCAAATGCCGGCAATGCTGGCCGTGCAGCAACAGCGTGACCGGCGCATGGCCGAACGCTTGCTGCAAGCGCCGACACCGGCACTGTTGTTCGCCGGTGCCTGGCATGCGCGAAAGGATGTTGGTGTGCCGCTGCATGCGTTGGATCTTGGCGCCAGCGAGGCCCCCATCGTCCTGATGCTGGCCGAGGAGGGCAGTGAGGTGACGTCGTCCATGGCGGATTACGTGTGGTACACGCCGGCCATGCCGCCACAGGATTACTGTGCGCAGATGCGCGAATCCAACCCCGCCCGGTAGGCGCTGCCGAAGGCTGAGATCTTTTGATTGTTCGCTTGGGATTCAAGTGTAAGGGGAAAGATCGCAGCCTCGTTGCACTCGACAGCTCCTACACGGCTCCTACGGAGCGATGTGTGAGAAGGAGCGCTTCTTCCAGGCAAAAAAAGACCCGGCAAAAGCCGGGTCAAATAACCGTGATTAGCCTGATGAGGAGATATCTGAGAGTCCGAACCAAGGGCTGTTCAAATATCGACCAGTCTCGCGACCGGATGTGGTAATCATAGCGATTCTCATTACCATGTCAAACATTGTTTTGCGATTCGCTGAAATAACCTCGCGGCCAGGTTCGTGCTGGAAACGAAAGGGCGTCAGGCCTTGTGGCGCGTCGAAATGGCGTCCAACTGTTTATTCAGCGCTTCTTTGCGCTCGGCGGGAATGTCATTCCAATGCACGTCCATCAACGCGCCCTCAATGGCGTACAACAACACCTTGGAAGCCCGGAAGCCGCGCGTGCGCACGGCGCGATAGGCGTCCACCGCGCCGAGCCGGCGTAGATCGGAAGCGCTGTGGATGCCCACAGCGTGCAGCCACTGGGCTGATGTCTTGCCCAGATTTTTCAGGTGTTGCAGCTCATCATTCATCGAGCCTCCTTGCGACGGCCGACTGGTGCAGTGGGCAAGCTTCTGAGCAGTGTAGCGGTCAGTAGGAAAAGCGTGATTCTTTGGGCGGATTCCACGCAAAAGCTTCTAATGCATTACGCACGATGGGGTGGGAAAAGGCTGCAAGCTATATCCTCCAGCGCAAGCGGGGGCGCTGGAGAACCGTTCAGTCTGTGGCAGGTCCGCTCGTTGGCCGACCCGCTTCAAACAGGTTCAGCGAGTGCGGTAGCGCAACCGGGTGCCGAAGTTCATCGACATCAGGATCTCGTCGGCAGACAGTTCCGACGGGAAGTAGGCACCGGAGATTTGCGCGTGGGCCAGGCTTGCGCCTTCCAGTGACGACTTGCGAAAGTCGATGCCACGCAGATCGGCGGAGCGGAAGTAGGCGTCGCTGAAGTCAACGTCGTCCGCATTCAGTTCCCGCAGATCAAGGCCTCGAAAGTCGCCGCCACGCATGTCGACTGGACCTTGTGGGCGTTCGTTGTTGAACCCGGCGATATCGTCTTTGCGTAGCAAGGCATACAGCGGGGTGTTGAGAAGCTTGGGAAGGCTCATTTCATATCACCTGTTGGTTTTATGACGCCAGTATAGTGCCACTATTTGGCGGCCGTGAAGCCAGGCGTCGCTTCACGGCCGAAATAGTTACAGGCCTGGCAGGCGCTGGCGGATCTGCGCGACCACGATGTCGAGTGTGCCGCTTTCGTTGGTTTGGACCCGTTTGCTGCAGAGAATTTCCGCCGGAGTCAGGGCTTCGCGGCTGGATTGTTGTGCGGCAATGACCGCCAGATTCGCATCGGAGGGGTCTTTCTGGTCGGCCTGGCGTTGTGCCAGGCGGCTTTCGATGACCGCTTGTGGCGCATCGCAGTCGAGGATCAGGAACGGGGCGCCAGTGGCCTCGGCGATTTTCGCCGCTGCGTCGCGTTGATCGCGCTTGAGGTAAGTGGCATCGATCACCACCGGGAAACCGGCGCGCAGGATCACCGCGGCGATTTCATGCAGGCGGGCGTAGGTAGCGCCGCTGGCGTCGCTGCTATAAATGCCGGCCTGTGGATCATTGGGTACTTGTTGCTGGCCGAACAGGCGCTTGCGCTCCACGTCCGAACGCAGGCGAATGGCACCCAGTGCCTCTACCAGGCGCATCGCGACATGGCTTTTGCCGACGGCCGAAACGCCGTGGGTGATGGCCAGGAAGTGCGAAGGAATGGTGCTGTAGCTTTCGGCCAGGTTGGCGTAGTTGCGGTACTGGCGCAGGGTGGTGGCGCGCTGCACCGGATCGGCTTCGGCCGGCATGCTGAACAGCGCGACTTTTGCCCGGACAAGGGCGCGATAGGCTTTATAGAAGTTCAGCAGTTCCAGGCCCTGGTAGTCACCGGTCAGTTCCAGGTACTGGCTGACGAAGCGCCGTGCCAGCGACTTCAGACCACGGTCCTCCAGGTCCATCGCCAGGAACGCGGTGTCGGCGTAGACGTCGGTGAAACGGAACGGTTCGTTGAATTCGATGCAGTCGAAAATCACCACCTTGCCGTCGATCACGGTGGCGTTGCCCAAATGGATATCACCGTGGCATTCGCGGATGAAACCTTCGGCCTTGCGTTGGGTGAACAGCGGCTTGAGGCGTTCGAAGCTGCTTTCGGCCCAGGCTTGCAGGGCTTCGAGTTGCAGCAGGTCGGCCTTGTCGTTGAGGAACGGCCGGATCTGTTCGAAGTTCTGCAGCACCGGTGCCATTACGCTTTGTGGGGTGCCGGCGTCGTTTTCGGCGGGCACCTTGGGCGTGGAGAGGTGGAACTGGGCGATCTGCGCGGCCATCTCGTCGATGTGCGCGGTGGTCAGTTCGCCGTTGGCTTGCAGCGTGCTGAGCAGTTCGCTCTGCGGGAACTGACGCATCTTCAGGGCGTATTCGATGGCCGGGCCGTCGCCACCCAGCTGCGGCGCTTCGACGCTGCCGGTAATCGGCAGGACGTCCAGGTACAGGTCCTGGGTCAGGCGCTGGTTGAGGCGCAACTCCTCACCACAGAAGTGCTTGCGCGCCTCGAGGCTGGTGAAGTCGAGGAAGCCGAAGTTGACCGGCTTTTTGAATTTGTAGGCGTATGGCCCGGTGAGCAATACCCAGGAAATGTGGGTTTCGATGACCTGGAACCCTTCGACGGGATGGGGGTAGAGGGCCGGGTTTTGCAGGGCAGCGATCAGGGATTGGCTCACGGGCGGTCCTTCATAGACTGGAAAAATTCAAGGCCGTCATTATGGCGGCAAGCGACGCGAACGCAAACCGGATGGCCTGTGTGCTCGGCTCATGTTGAACCGCGACAAAGTGCGTATAATCCGCCGCCATGACTCGTACCCGATCCCCCCGTACCCCCAAGAAACCACCCGCCAGCCGCCTTCGGCCCTGGCTGGGCTGGGCCCTTAAACTCAGCCTGGTGGGCCTCGTCGTGCTCGCCGGTTTTGCGGTCTATCTCGATGCAATCGTCCAGGAGAAGTTCTCCGGCAAGCGCTGGACCATCCCGGCCAAGGTCTATGCCCGGCCGCTGGAGCTGTTCGTCGGACAAAAGCTGAGCAAGGATGACTTCCTGACCGAACTCGATGCCTTGGGTTATCGCCGTGAAAGCGCGGCCAATGGTCCGGGTGCGGCCTCGGTCAATGGCAATACCATCGACCTCAATACCCGTGGTTTCCAGTTCTATGAGGGCATGGAGCAGGCACAACCGGTGCGGGTGCGTTTTTCCGGCGATTATGTCGCTGCGCTGACCGGCGCCAACAACGCCAGCCTTTCGGTGGTACGCCTTGAGCCGCTGCTCATTGGTGGCCTGTACCCCAAGAACCTCGAAGACCGGATCCTGATCAAGATCGACCAGGTGCCGCCGTTCCTGCTCGATACGCTGATCGCCGTCGAAGACCGCGACTTCTACCATCACTTCGGCGTTTCGCCCAAGTCGATTGCCCGGGCCATCTGGGTCAATACCTCCTCGGGCCATATGCGCCAGGGCGGCAGTACGCTGACCCAACAGTTGGTCAAGAACTTCTACCTGACCAACGAACGCAGCCTGACCCGCAAGCTCACCGAAGCGATGATGGCGTTGTTGCTGGAGCTGCACTACGACAAGCAGGAGATCCTGGAGGCCTACCTCAACGAGGTCTTTATCGGTCAGGACGGTCAACGGGCGGTGCACGGTTTCGGCCTCGCCAGCCAGTTCTTCTTCAGCCAACCGCTGTCCGAGCTCAAGCTGCATCAGGTGGCGTTGCTGGTGGGCATGGTCAAGGGGCCTTCTTCCTACAACCCGCGTCGTAATCCGGAACGAGCCCTCGAACGGCGCAACCTGGTGCTCGACCTGCTGCAACAACAGGGTGTGGCGACGGCCGAGCAAGTCGAGGCAGCGAAAAAAATGCCGTTGGGCGTGACCAAGCGCGGCAGCCTGGCGGACAGCTCCTTCCCCGGCTTCATGGACCTGGTCAAGCGTCAACTGCGGGAAGACTACCGCGACGAAGACTTGACCGAAGAAGGCCTGCGCATCTTCACCAGTTTCGACCCGATCCTGCAGATGAAGGCCGAAGCCTCGGTCGAGGACACCTTCAAACGGCTGGGTGGGCGCAAGGGCGCTGACGAAGTCGAAGCGGCCATGGTGGTGACCAACCCGGAAACCGGCGAAGTCCAGGCCATGATCGGCAGTCGCCAGGCCAGTTTTGCCGGTTTCAACCGGGCCCTGGATGCCGTCCGGCCGATTGGCTCGCTGATCAAGCCGGCGGTATACCTGACGGCCCTGGAAAAACCGAGCCAGTACACGTTGACCAGTTGGTTGTCGGATGAGACGTTCTCGGTCAAGGGGGCGGACGGCCAGGTATGGACGCCGCAGAACTATGACCGCCGCTCCCACGGCACGGTATTCCTGTACCAGGGGCTGGCGCATTCCTACAACCTTTCGACGGCCCGCCTCGGGCTGGAAGTCGGCGTGCCGAACGTGCTCAAGACTGTGGCGCGGCTTGGGGTGAGTCGCGAG
The DNA here is from genome assembly GCF_018325905.1 of Pseudomonas sp. St316. NCBI lineage: Bacteria > Pseudomonadati > Pseudomonadota > Gammaproteobacteria > Pseudomonadales > Pseudomonadaceae > Pseudomonas > Pseudomonas sp. St316. The sequence goes on from NZ_AP021901.1 coordinate 1,021,150, forward strand.
CTTCCGGCCTTCCCGTCGATGTTGCTGGGGGCCGGTGGTCTTGCACCGATTGAAGTGGCCGCCATGTACCAGACGTTGGCCAACGGTGGTTTCAATACACCGATGCGGGGGATCCGCAGTGTGCTGACCGCCGATGGCGAGCCGCTCAAGCGTTATCCGTTCCAGATCCAGCAGCGTTTCGATCCGGCTTCCATCTACCTGATCCAGAGCGCGATGCAGCGAGTCATGCGTGAGGGCACCGGCAGTTCGGTCTATAACGTGCTGCCCCGGACCCTGACCCTGGCGGGCAAGACCGGTACCAGTAACGACTCGCGCGACAGCTGGTTCGCCGGGTTCAGCCAGGACCTGCTGGCGGTGGTCTGGCTCGGACGTGATGACAACGGCAAGACCCCGTTCACCGGTGCCACCGGTGCGCTGCAGGTCTGGACCAGTTTCATGCGCAAGGCCGACCCGTTGCCGCTGGACATGCCGCAACCGGACAACATCGTCCAGGCGTGGGTTGATTCGCGCACGGGGCAAGGCTCCGATGCCAATTGCCCGGGCGCTGTGCAGATGCCGTATATTCGCGGCAGCGAACCGCCACCCGGTGCTGCCTGTGGCGGCACCAATCCCGCCGAATCGGTGATGGATTGGGTCAAGGACTGGATGAATTAAGCAAAGAGGGTTTCAAGTGAACAAGTGGTTGATTCCAGCGGTAACGGCCGTGGCTTTGCTCAGTGGTTGCTCTACCGTACAGCGTGGCTCGATTCCGGTTGTTGACTCCGGCACCGCTGTTTCCAACAGCGAGCGTGTCTCGGCCAACGGCGGTTTCCGTCAGACGACGGTGAAGCGGCCGGCGCAGGGCCAGGTCCAGGCAATCCCGCAGGGCGACACCGGTGTCGTCGTGATGGTGCCGGGTGGCGGCGCGACGACCTCGGCGCCGATCAGCAGCACGCCGATCACGCCGGGCCCGATCACCCCCGGACCTATCGAAACCTCGCCGATCGATCAGGGCAGCTACAGCATGCCTTCGACGCCGAGCAGGATCCCGTCGGCAGGCGCCGGTGGTTTGTCCGCCGATGAACAGCTCGACGGCCCGGTGCTGGCCCTGCTGACCACGGCGCAACAGCAACAGGCCGGCGGTGACCTCAATGGTGCGTCTTCCAGCCTGGAGCGTGCCCAGCGTGTCGCACCGCGCGAACCTCAGGTGCTTTATCGCCTGGCCCAGGTGCGCATGGCCCAAGGCGATGCACCGCAAGCCGAACAACTGGCCCGTCGTGGCCTGACATTCTCCAGTGGTCGCCCGGCGCTTCAGGCCAGCCTGTGGGAATTGATCGCCCAGGCCCGTGAGAAGCAGGGCGATTCCGCTGGCGCGGCATTGGCCCGTCAGAAGGCCAAGGTTTCGCTCTGATGGATACGCGTTTTCCTCAGATCGCCGATCAGTTGCTGTTGATCGAGCGGGAGCTGCGGGTCCAGGGCTGGTGGAGCGATGTGTCGCCCTCGGCGCAGGCGCTGGCCAGTGTCGAGCCGTTCGCGGTCGACACCCTGGACTTCGAGCAATGGCTGCAATGGATCTTCTTGCCCAGGATGAAAGCCATCCTGGAAAATGACCTGCCGCTGCCCAACGCCTCGGGCATCCTTGCCATGGCCGAGATGGTCTATGCCCAACGGCCAGGGCAGGGCATCGAGTTGCAGCGGCTGTTGGCGCAGTTCGATCAGTTGATCAGCAACGCCGGCTGACCGGCGTTACTGACAGTTCTCCTCGATTTGCTTGCGGGTCTCGTCGATCCGCTGGCGCCGCTCTTCTTCGGTGAGGCGGCGTATTTCCCCCTCCACGTCTTCGCGCACCCTGGGGTTGTTCTGCAATTGCGCCAGGTTGGTCCGGGCCTGTTCGCAGAACGCCTTGAGTTGGGCTTCCTGTTCGGCAACCTGTTTCTTGACCTGTTGGTCGATGGCCTTTTGGTCGCCAATGACTCCGCCAGACGGCGGTGCCGTCGGTTTGGCGGGAGACGGGGCGGACTTGATCACGGTCGTGGCCTGCGTGCCTTCGGGCGGCTGGGCGCCGAAGTGGGTAACGCCCTGGGCGTCTACCCATTTGTAGACCTGGCCGGCCATGCTCATCGGGCTCAGGCCAACCAGCAGGCTGGCCGCCAAGAAGATCATTCGCATGCTGTTTCCTTGTCATGGGTTGCGCAATTGAAGCTAACACAGTTGCCGTTTAAAGGTTTTTTCTTGCGTTCTCATGCGCTTACTTCGAATAAAACACATAGACGACTTGACTTGAAGGAGGCGAAACAGAAGAATCCAAAGTCCGCTGTAGAGGGACTGCCAGAAGCAGGCCCACTCAGCAGATCATGAGGCGCACATCCGCGCCGACCTGTTACACCCGCAACGCGTTACCTCGCGCTGGGTGGGAAAGGCCCGCAACACTTGGGACGATCCCAATACTTGCTCAGTCAGTGCTGACGTAGTCGGCGACCACCGTCGCTCATGCTCTGCCGAGAAGTAAACCTATTAAGACCCGTCCCTTTCTTGTGGGTCGGTATTCTGGCGTTTTAGAGGTGAACAACGTGGAGCTTTTATCTGGCGGTGAGATGCTCGTCCGCTTTTTGCGTGACGAAGGCGTCAAATATATCTACGGGTACCCCGGTGGTGCTCTTCTTCATGTCTATGATGCCCTGTTCAAAGAACCGGAAGTGACCCACATCCTGGTTCGTCACGAGCAGGCGGCCACCCATATGGCTGATGGTTATGCCCGTGCTACCGGCAAGGCCGGCGTGGTATTGGTGACTTCCGGTCCTGGCGCCACGAACGCCATCACCGGTATCGCCACCGCGTACATGGACTCCATCCCGATGGTGATCATCTCCGGCCAGGTGCCCAGCACCATGGTCGGCACCGATGCGTTCCAGGAAACCGACATGATCGGTATCTCCCGGCCGATCGTGAAGCACAGTTTCATGATCAAGCATGCGTCGGAAATCCCGGAAGTCATGAAGAAAGCCTTCTACCTGGCTGAATCCGGTCGTCCGGGTCCGGTCGTGGTCGATGTTCCGAAAGACATGACCAACCCGGCCGAGAAGTTCGAATACATCTTCCCGAAAAAAGCCAAGCTGCGTTCCTACAGCCCCGCGGTCCGTGGTCACTCCGGGCAAATCCGCAAGGCAGCTGAAATGCTGCTGGCGGCCAAGCGCCCTGTGCTGTACTCCGGCGGTGGCGTGATCCTCGGCGGTGGCTCCGCGCCGCTGACCGAACTGGCGAAAATGCTCAACCTGCCGGTCACCAATACGCTGATGGGCCTGGGCGCGTTCCCGGGCAGCGACCGTCAGTTCATCGGTATGCTCGGCATGCACGGCAGCTACACCGCCAACCTGGCGATGCACCACGCCGATGTCATCCTGGCGGTCGGCGCACGTTTCGACGACCGCGTCATCAATGGTCCGGCGAAATTCTGCCCGAATGCCAAGATCATCCACATCGACATCGACCCGGCGTCTATCTCCAAGACCATCAAGGCAGACGTGCCGATTGTCGGTCCTGTAGAGAGCGTGCTGACCGAAATGGTCGCCATTCTCAAGGAAATCGGCGAGGTTCCAAACAAGGAGTCCGTGGCCAGTTGGTGGAAGCAGGTCGATGAATGGCGCGGCGATCGTGGCCTGTTCCCTTATGACAAGGGTGACGGCAGCGTGATCAAGCCGCAGACCGTGATCGAAACCCTGTGCGAAGTGACCAAGGGCGATGCCTTTGTGACCTCCGACGTGGGCCAGCACCAGATGTTCGCTGCGCAGTACTACAAGTTCGACAAGCCCAATCGCTGGATCAACTCCGGCGGCCTGGGCACCATGGGCTTCGGCTTCCCGGCGGCCATGGGCATCAAGTTGAGCTTTCCTGAGGCTGATGTCGCCTGCGTCACGGGCGAAGGCAGCATCCAGATGAACATCCAGGAACTGTCCACCTGCCTGCAATACGGTTTGCCGGTGAAGATCGTGATCCTGAACAACGGTGTGTTGGGGATGGTTCGCCAGTGGCAGGACATGAGCTACGGCAGCCGTCACTCGCACTCGTACATGGAATCGTTGCCTGATTTCGTCAAGCTGGCAGAGGCCTACGGTCACGTTGGCGTGCGCATCACCGAATCGAAGGATTTGAAGTCGAAGATGGAGGAAGCGTTCGCCATGAAGGATCGCCTGGTGGTGATCGATATTGCGGTCGACACCAGCGAGCACGTCTACCCGATGCAGATCAAAGACGGCTCCATGCGCGATATGTGGCTGAGCAAGACGGAGCGTACCTAATCATGCGACACATTATTTCCCTGCTTCTGGAAAACGAACCGGGTGCGCTGTCTCGTGTTGTAGGCCTGTTCTCGCAGCGCAACTACAACATCGAAAGCCTGACCGTGGCGCCAACCGAAGACCCGACCCTGTCGCGTCTGACGCTGACCACCGTAGGGCACGATGAAATCATCGAGCAGATCACCAAGAACCTGAACAAGCTGATCGAGGTGGTCAAGCTGGTGGACCTGTCGGAAAGCGCTCACATCGAGCGTGAACTGATGCTGGTCAAGGTCAAGGCCACCGGCGCCCAGCGCGCCGAGATCAAACGCACTACCGATATTTATCGTGGGCAGATCGTCGATGTCAGCGCCAGCGTCTATACCGTTCAGTTGACCGGTACCAGCGACAAGCTCGACAGCTTCATTCAATCGATCGGCACTGCCTCGATTCTGGAAACCGTACGCAGTGGCGTCACCGGGATTGCCCGTGGCGACAAAGTACTGAGCATCTAAACCAAATTAGCGAATGGCCTGAACGGCCGGATAGAGGGGAAATTCATGAAAGTTTTCTACGATAAAGACTGCGACCTGTCGATCATCCAGGGCAAGAAAGTCGCCATCATCGGCTACGGTTCCCAAGGTCACGCCCAAGCGTGCAACCTGAAAGATTCCGGCGTTGACGTGACTGTCGGCCTGCGTAAAGGCTCGGCCACCGTTGCCAAGGCCGAGGCCCATGGCCTGAAAGTCACCGATGTGGCTTCCGCCGTTGCTGCCGCCGACCTGGTCATGATCCTGACCCCGGATGAGTTCCAGTCGGCGCTGTACAAGAACGAAATCGAACCGAACATCAAGAAAGGCGCCACCCTGGCCTTCTCCCACGGCTTCGCGATCCACTACAACCAGGTTGTGCCACGTGCCGACCTCGACGTGATCATGATCGCGCCGAAGGCCCCGGGTCACACCGTGCGTTCCGAGTTCGTGAAAGGCGGCGGTATCCCTGACCTGATCGCGATCTACCAGGATGCGTCCGGCAACGCCAAGAACGTGGCCCTGTCCTACGCCGCTGGCGTGGGTGGCGGTCGTACCGGCATCATCGAAACCACCTTCAAGGACGAGACCGAAACCGACCTGTTCGGCGAGCAAGCCGTTCTGTGCGGCGGTACCGTTGAGCTGGTCAAGGCTGGTTTCGAAACCCTGGTTGAAGCGGGCTACGCGCCAGAAATGGCTTACTTCGAGTGCCTGCACGAACTGAAGCTGATCGTTGACCTCATGTATGAAGGCGGTATCGCCAACATGAACTACTCGATCTCCAACAACGCCGAATACGGCGAGTACGTGACCGGTCCGGAAGTCATCAACGCCGAATCCCGTCAGGCTATGCGCAACGCCCTGAAACGTATTCAGGACGGCGAATACGCCAAGATGTTCATCAGCGAAGGCGCTACCGGCTATCCTTCGATGACCGCCAAGCGTCGCAACAACGCCGCTCACGGTATCGAAATCATCGGCGAGCAACTGCGCTCGATGATGCCGTGGATCGGTGCCAACAAGATCGTCGACAAAGCCAAGAACTAAGTCGCGAACTTTGATCGAAAAAACGCGGCCTCGGCCGCGTTTTTTCGTTTGGGCGGTGGCTTCTGGTATAAAGCTGCATCGTTTGCGGCCGAACCGTCGTCCCAGACATCTGTCGAATTTTTTCACACCGTTGCAAGGTATTGTCCATGAGCGAACGTCCCGACGAGCCAAACCAGGCTCCTGACGCCGAAAGCCTGTTGCCCATCGATGAGCACGTCGAAGAAGGCCATGACGCTGAAGGCCGTAAGGTCCGGCATCGTGGCATCTATCTGTTGCCGAACCTGTTCACCACCGCGAACCTGTTCGCCGGTTTCTATTCCATCATCAACTCCATGAGTGCCCAGGCTGCCTTGAGCGCTGGCGATAGCGCAGGGGCGAGCCGTTACTTCGCGTTCGCCGCCATTGCGATCTTCGTCGCCATGGTGCTCGATGGTCTTGATGGGCGCGTGGCTCGCATGACCAATACCCAGAGTGCGTTTGGCGCCGAGTATGATTCACTGTCCGACATGGTCGCCTTTGGTGTGGCTCCCGCCTTGCTGGCGTTCGGCTGGGCGCTGGGGGATATGGGCAAGGTCGGCTGGATGGTTGCCTTTATCTATGTGGCGGGGGCGGCGTTGCGCCTGGCTCGTTTCAACACCCAGGTGGGCAAGGCCGACAAACGTTACTTCATCGGCCTGGCCAGTCCGGCCGCGGCGGGTGTCGTGGCAGGTGTTGTCTGGGCATTCAGCGACTATGGCATCCAGGGGTCGAAAATGTCGTTCCTGGTGGCATTGCTGGTTGCGGCGGCCGGGATGTTGATGGTCAGCAACATCAAGTACAACAGCTTCAAGGAGCTCGACCTGAAGGGCCGTGTGCCGTTCGTGGCGATTCTGGCGGTGGTGCTGGTGTTCGCAGTGGTGTTCAGTGATCCACCACGTATCCTGTTGTTGGTGTTCCTGGGCTATGCCGCTTCCGGGCCGGTGCAATACTTGTTGCGTCTTCGCCGACGCTAAACGTTGCCTTAATGTAATTTCCCCCATACTCCGCAGTCTATTGGTGCATCTGCCCTCCAATACTGCGGAGTTATCATGCTAATCAAGATCCCCAAGTCGTCCGACTGCCGTGAATCGGACGTCACGCCCGAATCCCTCTATCTATCCCGTCGGCAAATGCTCGGCGCAACCCTGGCTGGCCTCGCCGTCAGCAGCTTGCCTCAATGGGCCAGTGCTGCCGATGCGGCGCGTTATGCCGATGTCGAGCCCGGTAAGGCGCCGTCCTGGTTTGCCGAGAAGCTGCCTTCAGTCCAATGGGGCGCGGTCACGGTCAAGAATGAGCTCATCACACCGTTCAAGGACGCAACCCATTACAACAACTTCTATGAGTTCGGAACCGACAAGGGAGACCCGGCAGCCAATGCCGGGTCCTTGAAGACCGAGCCCTGGAGTGTGGTAGTGGACGGGGAGGTGGGCAAGCCGGGACGCTACGGCTTGGAAGACTTCATGAAGCCTTATCAACTGGAAGAGCGTATTTATCGATTGCGCTGTGTCGAGGCCTGGTCGATGGTCATTCCGTGGATCGGCTTCCCCATTTCCGCGCTGCTCAAGCAGGTCGAGCCGACCTCCAAGGCCAAGTACATCCGCTTCGAAACCCTGCAGGATCCCAAGGTCATGCCGGGGCAACGTTCCGGTTTCGCCTTGATCGACTGGCCATATGTCGAAGGCTTGCGATTGGATGAGGCCATGAACCCGTTGGCCATCCTGGCGGTGGGAATGTATGGACGGGAGTTGCCGAACCAGAACGGCGCGCCGCTGCGGTTGGTGGTCCCATGGAAGTATGGTTTCAAAAGTGTGAAGTCCATCGTGCGTATCAGTCTGGTGAGTGAGCAGCCGAAGACGACTTGGCAAAGCATTGCGTCTGACGAGTACGGTTTTTATGCCAACGTCAATCCGACGGTCGATCATCCGCGCTGGACCCAGGCGCATGAGCGTCGTTTACCCAGCGGGCTGTTCAGTCCCAATGTTCGCGATACGTTGATGTTCAACGGCTATCAGGATGAAGTCGCTTCTTTATATGCAGGGATGGACCTGAGGAAGGACTACTGATGCGTTTTCCAGTCTGGCGAGTCGGCGTCTTCATCGCAACGGCGGTCTGGCCCTTGTTATGGCTTTACCAGGCCCTGATGAACTCGCTGGGTCCTGACCCGGGCAAGGTGCTGGTGGATCGGCTCGGGTTGGGCACGTTGATCCTGTTGTTGATCACCTTGAGCATGACGCCGCTGCAAAAGCTGACGGGATGGGCGGGGTGGATTGCGGTCAGACGGCAGTTGGGGCTGGGGTGCTTTACTTATGTGGTGCTGCATTTGAGTGGGTATGCGGCGTTCATATTAGGGTTCGACTGGTCGCAGTTGGGCGTCGAGTTGAGCAAGCGGCCTTATATTATTGTCGGGGTGCTTGGGTTTCTCGGCCTGCTGGCGCTGGCGGTCACATCCAATCGCTACAGTCAGCGGCGGCTTGGCGTGCGTTGGAAGAAATTGCATCGCCTGGTTTATCTGATCCTGGGGCTTGGGTTGTTGCATATGCTGTGGATCGTGCGGGCAGATCTGAAGGAGTGGGCGATATACGCCTTTATAGGCGCTGTACTGTTGATGCTGAGAGTCCCGCCGATTACGCGCCGGATCCCGCGTTTGCTGGGAAGGAAAGTCCCTTCTGCAACAAAAGCGTAATTAGGGGTTGACGGCAGATTCTGGAAGTCTATAATTCGCCCCACTTCCGGCGCAGTCGAAACGGAAAACTCCTTGAGATTCAATGAGTTAAGTAGGTTTCGAGGGTGTTGGGCTTCAGATCATCGAAGCCCGGAAGGAGCAGGTAGAGCAGCGTAGTTTGGCTCTATCGGCGGTTCGATCTTCTCGGTCGAAAGCGGTGAAAAAGAGGTGTTGACAGCAGCGAGTAACGCTGTAGAATTCGCCTCCCGCTAACGAGAGATCGAAAGCGCAAGTGGTTGAAGTTGTTAAGGATTTCCAAGCGAAACTTTGAAAACTTCTGAAAATAACCGCTTGACAGATACACGGGGCGCTGTAGAATGCGCGCCTCGGTTGAGACGAAAGACTCAACCAACCGCTCTTTAACAACTGAATCAAGCAATTCGTGTGGGTGCTTGTGGAGTCAGACTGCTAGTCAACAGATTATCAGCATCACAAGTTACTCCGCGAGAAATCAAAGATGTAACCAACGATTGCTGAGCCAAGTTTAGGGTTTTCTCAAAACCCAAAGATGTTTGAACTGAAGAGTTTGATCATGGCTCAGATTGAACGCTGGCGGCAGGCCTAACACATGCAAGTCGAGCGGTAGAGAGGTGCTTGCACCTCTTGAGAGCGGCGGACGGGTGAGTAATGCCTAGGAATCTGCCTGGTAGTGGGGGATAACGCTCGGAAACGGACGCTAATACCGCATACGTCCTACGGGAGAAAGCAGGGGACCTTCGGGCCTTGCGCTATCAGATGAGCCTAGGTCGGATTAGCTAGTTGGTGGGGTAATGGCTCACCAAGGCGACGATCCGTAACTGGTCTGAGAGGATGATCAGTCACACTGGAACTGAGACACGGTCCAGACTCCTACGGGAGGCAGCAGTGGGGAATATTGGACAATGGGCGAAAGCCTGATCCAGCCATGCCGCGTGTGTGAAGAAGGTCTTCGGATTGTAAAGCACTTTAAGTTGGGAGGAAGGGCATTAACCTAATACGTTAGTGTTTTGACGTTACCGACAGAATAAGCACCGGCTAACTCTGTGCCAGCAGCCGCGGTAATACAGAGGGTGCAAGCGTTAATCGGAATTACTGGGCGTAAAGCGCGCGTAGGTGGTTCGTTAAGTTGGATGTGAAATCCCCGGGCTCAACCTGGGAACTGCATTCAAAACTGTCGAGCTAGAGTATGGTAGAGGGTGGTGGAATTTCCTGTGTAGCGGTGAAATGCGTAGATATAGGAAGGAACACCAGTGGCGAAGGCGACCACCTGGACTGATACTGACACTGAGGTGCGAAAGCGTGGGGAGCAAACAGGATTAGATACCCTGGTAGTCCACGCCGTAAACGATGTCAACTAGCCGTTGGGAGCCTTGAGCTCTTAGTGGCGCAGCTAACGCATTAAGTTGACCGCCTGGGGAGTACGGCCGCAAGGTTAAAACTCAAATGAATTGACGGGGGCCCGCACAAGCGGTGGAGCATGTGGTTTAATTCGAAGCAACGCGAAGAACCTTACCAGGCCTTGACATCCAATGAACTTTCCAGAGATGGATTGGTGCCTTCGGGAACATTGAGACAGGTGCTGCATGGCTGTCGTCAGCTCGTGTCGTGAGATGTTGGGTTAAGTCCCGTAACGAGCGCAACCCTTGTCCTTAGTTACCAGCACGTTATGGTGGGCACTCTAAGGAGACTGCCGGTGACAAACCGGAGGAAGGTGGGGATGACGTCAAGTCATCATGGCCCTTACGGCCTGGGCTACACACGTGCTACAATGGTCGGTACAGAGGGTTGCCAAGCCGCGAGGTGGAGCTAATCCCACAAAACCGATCGTAGTCCGGATCGCAGTCTGCAACTCGACTGCGTGAAGTCGGAATCGCTAGTAATCGCGAATCAGAATGTCGCGGTGAATACGTTCCCGGGCCTTGTACACACCGCCCGTCACACCATGGGAGTGGGTTGCACCAGAAGTAGCTAGTCTAACCTTCGGGGGGACGGTTACCACGGTGTGATTCATGACTGGGGTGAAGTCGTAACAAGGTAGCCGTAGGGGAACCTGCGGCTGGATCACCTCCTTAATCGACGACCGCAGCTGCTTCATGAGCTCCCACACGAATTGCTTGATTCATTGAAGAAGACGATAGAAGCAGCTTTAAGCTCCAAGCTGATAGCTCCAAGCTAACAGTTGCGCGCTCGAAATTGGGTCTGTAGCTCAGTTGGTTAGAGCGCACCCCTGATAAGGGTGAGGTCGGCAGTTCGAATCTGCCCAGACCCACCAATTTTGTTATGGGGCCATAGCTCAGCTGGGAGAGCGCCTGCCTTGCACGCAGGAGGTCAACGGTTCGATCCCGTTTGGCTCCACCATATAACTGCTTCTGAAAGTTTAGAAATGAGTATTCCGCTGTGAATATTGATTTCTAGTCTTTTGATTAGATCGTTCTTTAAAAATTTGGGTATGTGATAGAAAGATAGACTGGACGTTACTTTCACTGGTAACGGATCAGGCTAAGGTAAAATTTGTGAGTGGCTCAATGAGCGTGATCGAATTTTCGGCGAATGTCGTCTTCACAGTATAACCAGATTGCTTGGGGTTATATGGTCAAGTGAAGAAGCGCATACGGTGGATGCCTTGGCAGTCAGAGGCGATGAAAGACGTGGTAGCCTGCGAAAAGCTTCGGGGAGTCGGCAAACAGACTTTGATCCGGAGATGTCTGAATGGGGGAACCCAGCCATCATAAGATGGTTATCTTGTACTGAATACATAGGTGCAAGAGGCGAACCAGGGGAACTGAAACATCTAAGTACCCTGAGGAAAAGAAATCAACCGAGATTCCCTTAGTAGTGGCGAGCGAACGGGGACTAGCCCTTAAGCTTCTTTGATTTTAGCGGAACGCTCTGGAAAGTGCGGCCATAGTGGGTGATAGCCCTGTACGCGAAAGGATCTTAGAAGTGAAATCGAGTAGGACGGAGCACGAGAAACTTTGTCTGAATATGGGGGGACCATCCTCCAAGGCTAAATACTACTGACTGACCGATAGTGAACTAGTACCGTGAGGGAAAGGCGAAAAGAACCCCGGAGAGGGGAGTGAAATAGATCCTGAAACCGTATGCGTACAAGCAGTGGGAGCCCACTTTGTTGGGTGACTGCGTACCTTTTGTATAATGGGTCAGCGACTTATTTTCAGTGGCGAGCTTAACCGAATAGGGGAGGCGTAGCGAAAGCGAGTCTTAATAGGGCGTCTAGTCGCTGGGAATAGACCCGAAACCGGGCGATCTATCCATGGGCAGGTTGAAGGTTGGGTAACACTAACTGGAGGACCGAACCGACTACCGTTGAAAAGTTAGCGGATGACCTGTGGATCGGAGTGAAAGGCTAATCAAGCTCGGAGATAGCTGGTTCTCCTCGAAAGCTATTTAGGTAGCGCCTCATGTATCACTGTAGGGGTAGAGCACTGTTTCGGCTAGGGGGTCATCCCGACTTACCAAACCGATGCAAACTCCGAATACCTACAAGTGCCGAGCATGGGAGACACACGGCGGGTGCTAACGTCCGTCGTGAAAAGGGAAACAACCCAGACCGTCAGCTAAGGTCCCAAAGTTATGGTTAAGTGGGAAACGATGTGGGAAGGCTTAGACAGCTAGGAGGTTGGCTTAGAAGCAGCCACCCTTTAAAGAAAGCGTAATAGCTCACTAGTCGAGTCGGCCTGCGCGGAAGATGTAACGGGGCTCAAACCATACACCGAAGCTACGGGTATCACGTAAGTGATGCGGTAGAGGAGCGTTCTGTAAGCCTGTGAAGGTGAGTTGAGAAGCTTGCTGGAGGTATCAGAAGTGCGAATGCTGACATGAGTAACGACAATGGGTGTGAAAAACACCCACGCCGAAAGACCAAGGTTTCCTGCGCAACGTTAATCGACGCAGGGTTAGTCGGTCCCTAAGGCGAGGCTGAAAAGCGTAGTCGATGGAAAACAGGTTAATATTCCTGTACTTCTGGTTATTGCGATGGAGGGACGGAGAAGGCTAGGCCAGCTTGGCGTTGGTTGTCCAAGTTTAAGGTGGTAGGCTGGAATCTTAGGTAAATCCGGGATTCCAAGGCCGAGAGCTGATGACGAGTTACCCTTTGGGTGACGAAGTGGTTGATGCCATGCTTCCAAGAAAAGCTTCTAAGCTTCAGGTAACCAGGAACCGTACCCCAAACCGACACAGGTGGTTGGGTAGAGAATACCAAGGCGCTTGAGAGAACTCGGGTGAAGGAACTAGGCAAAATGGCACCGTAACTTCGGGAGAAGGTGCGCCGGTGAGGGTGAAGCACTTGCTGCGTAAGCCCACGCCGGTCGAAGATACCAGGCCGCTGCGACTGTTTATTAAAAACACAGCACTCTGCAAACACGAAAGTGGACGTATAGGGTGTGACGCCTGCCCGGTGCCGGAAGGTTAATTGATGGGGTTAGCTAACGCGAAGCTCTTGATCGAAGCCCCGGTAAACGGCGGCCGTAACTATAACGGTCCTAAGGTAGCGAAATTCCTTGTCGGGTAAGTTCCGACCTGCACGAATGGCGTAACGATGGCGGCGCTGTCTCCACCCGAGACTCAGTGAAATTGAAATCGCTGTGAAGATGCAGTGTATCCGCGGCTAGACGGAAAGACCCCGTGAACCTTTACTATAGCTTTGCACTGGACTTTGAATTTGCTTGTGTAGGATAGGTGGGAGGCTTTGAAGCGTGGACGCCAGTTCGCGTGGAGCCAACCTTGAAATACCACCCTGGCAACTTTGAGGTTCTAACTCAGGTCCGTTATCCGGATCGAGGACAGTGTATGGTGGGTAGTTTGACTGGGGCGGTCTCCTCCTAAAGAGTAACGGAGGAGTACGAAGGTGCGCTCAGACCGGTCGGAAATCGGTCGTAGAGTATAAAGGCAAAAGCGCGCTTGACTGCGAGACAGACACGTCGAGCAGGTACGAAAGTAGGTCTTAGTGATCCGGTGGTTCTGTATGGAAGGGCCATCGCTCAACGGATAAAAGGTACTCCGGGGATAACAGGCTGATACCGCCCAAGAGTTCATATCGACGGCGGTGTTTGGCACCTCGATGTCGGCTCATCACATCCTGGGGCTGAAGCCGGTCCCAAGGGTATGGCTGTTCGCCATTTAAAGTGGTACGCGAGCTGGGTTTAGAACGTCGTGAGACAGTTCGGTCCCTATCTGCCGTGGACGTTTGAGATTTGAGAGGGGCTGCTCCTAGTACGAGAGGACCGGAGTGGACGAACCTCTGGTGTTCCGGTTGTCACGCCAGTGGCATTGCCGGGTAGCTATGTTCGGGAAAGATAACCGCTGAAAGCATCTAAGCGGGAAACTTGCCTCAAGATGAGATCTCACTGGGACCTTGAGTCCCCTGAAGGGCCGTCGAAGACTACGACGTTGATAGGCAGGGTGTGTAAGCGCTGTGAGGCGTTGAGCTAACCTGTACTAATTGCCCGTGAGGCTTGACCATATAACACCCAAGCAATTTGTGAACTCGAAAGAGGCCAGATTGCGGTGTGTGAAGACGAAACGAACCGAAAGTTCGAGAGACTCGACAGCAACACACAAATCTATCGCATACCCATTCGCTGGCACGTGACCGCAAGGCACGCACCGGCTACCGAATTTCTTGACGACCATAGAGCATTGGAACCACCTGATCCCATCCCGAACTCAGCAGTGAAACGATGCATCGCCGATGGTAGTGTGGGGTTTCCCCATGTGAGAGTAGGTCATCGTCAAGATTAAATTCCGAAACCCCAATTGCGAAAGCAGTTGGGGTTTTGTTTTTGCCCCTAGGAAAGCCTGCGAAAGCTCGTGATAAATTTGCACAGTTATTTCCGAGCCGCAGCACTAGAATAGCCCCACCTTAGCTGAGCCAGAGCTGTTTATGCCCGATACGTCAGACATTGATAGGTTGTCAGATCTGCCCCTGAGCGATCTGGTGGCGTGTCATGAGTGCGACCTATTGCTGCGCAAGCCTCAGCTGGCCCATGGTGAAAAAGCCGAGTGCCCCCGTTGTGGTTATGAGCTCTATGCTCACCGGCACAATGTAGTCGAACGCAGTCTTGCCTTGGTTATCGCCGCCCTGCTGTTGTATGTGCCGGCGAACTTCTTACCCATCATGGAACTCAATCTGCTCGGGCAGTCCTCCCAGGACACCGTTTGGAGTGGGGTAGTCGGTCTGTTCGATACCGGCATGCAAGGTGTCTCGGTGGTGGTGTTTTTGTGCAGCATGGGCATTCCGCTGCTCAAGTTGCTTTGTCAGTTGGCTGTGCTGCTGACCATCCGCTTGGACATTGGCCGTAGCTACGGTTTGTTGCTGTACCGCATTTATCACCATCTACGCGATTGGGGAATGCTTGAGGTTTACCTCATGGGCGTGTTGGTGGCCATCGTCAAGTTGGCAGACATGGCGGCCATCACCGTAGGCCTCGGCTTGGTGTGCTTCATCAGTTTGTTGCTGGTCCAGGTCTGGCTGGAGGTGGTGATGTCACCGCATCAGATCTGGCAGGCGTTATCAGGAGAAGATGCCCATGCGGGCGATTGATGCTGGCATTCTGGTTTGTACGGAATGCCATGAGTTGAACCGGCAGGACGCTGAAGCCGACCAACAAAGCTGTACTCGCTGCGGCGCGCTGGTCCACCCCCGTCGGCCGAACAGCTTGATGCGAACCTGGGCATTGTTGATCACGGCCGCGATTCTTTATATCCCGGCCAATATGCTGCCGATCATGACCATCAACTCGCTGGGCCAGGGCGCCCCGAGCACTATCATGGCCGGCGTCATCGAGTTGGTTCACCACGGCATGATTCCTATCGCGGCCGTGGTGTTCATCGCCAGTATCCTTGTGCCCACCTTCAAGCTGGTGGGCATCGCCTTGTTACTGTTTTCCGTGCAGCGACACCAGCCCATGTCGGCCCGGCAACGCATCCTTATGTACCGCTTCATCGAGTTCATTGGTCGTTGGTCGATGCTGGACATCTTCGTGATAGCCATTCTGGTGGCCGTGGTGAATTTCGGACGGCTCGCCAGTGTCGAAGCCGGTCTCGGCGCGATCGCTTTCGCCAGCGTAGTGATTTTGACAATGATTGCCGCAGTAACCTTCGATCCCCGACTGATTTGGGATAACACGGAGTCGGATGACGACCATGACTGATTTGCCTACCGCTAAAACCCGACCGGCTTCGAACTGGTCGGCCATCTGGGTCCTGCCGTTGATAGCCTTGATCATCGGCGGCTGGCTCGGCTGGCGGGCTTATAACGAGACCGGAATCGAGATCAATGTGCGCTTTGAGAGCGGCGAAGGCATCCAGGTCAACAAAACCGAAGTCGTCTACAAAGGGATGACGGTCGGCAAAGTGACGGCTCTTACCCTCGATGACGAAGGCAGCTCCAAGGGAGTGGTCGCGACCATCGAGATGAACAAGGAGGTCGAGCAATACCTCAAGACCGGAACACGTTTCTGGCTGGTCAAGCCGAGCGTGAGTCTGGCCGGGATCACTGGCCTGGAAACCCTGGTATCGGGTAACTATGTGGCGATCAGCCCAGGTGAGGGGGAGTCGTCCCGTAAATTCAAGGCCCTGGTTGAAGAGCCGCCGCTGTCGGACGCCAAGCCGGGTTTGCACCTGACCCTCAAGGCTGATCGGTTGGGTTCGCTGAACCGTGGCAGCCCGGTGTTCTACAAACAGATCCAGGTCGGTCAGGTGAAGAGCTACCTGCTGTCCGAGGATCAGAGCAAGGTCGAGATCAAAATCTTCATCGAGCCGACCTATGCCAACCTGGTGCGCAAACACACGCGCTTCTGGAACGCCAGTGGCATCAGCATCGATGCCAACCTCTCGGGCGTCAAGGTGCGCAGCGAGTCCCTGGCCAGCATCGTGGCTGGAGGGATTGCCTTCGCCACGCCGGAGAACCGCAAGGACAGCCCGCCCACGGATCCAAGCCTGCCGTTCCGTCTTTACGAAGACTTTGACGCGGCGGCGGCGGGCATCCGTGTGAAGGTCAAACTCAGCGATTTCGAAGGGTTGCAGGCCGGCCGTACGCCGGTCATGTACAAAGGCATCCAGGTCGGCAGCCTGAAGAACCTCAAGGTCGATCCAGACCTGTCCAGCGCCACGGCTGAATTGACCCTGGACCCCTTGGCCGAAGATTACCTGGTGACCGGCACGCAGTTCTGGGTCGTCAAGCCGTCGATCTCCCTGGCGGGTATCACCGGCCTGGAAGCGCTGGTCAAGGGTAACTACATTGCCGTACGACCGGGTGACAAGGGCGGCGCGCCGCAACGCGAATTCGAAGCCCGGGCAAAAGCGCCGCCGCTGGACTTGCGTTCCCCGGGGCTGCACTTGGTCCTGCTGACTGAAAACCTCGGATCGCTAGAGGTCGGCAGTCCGATCCTCTACAAGCAGGTCAAGGTTGGGTCGGTGCAGAGCTATCAGTTCTCCCGCAAGAAAAAGCAGTTGATCATTGGTGTGCACATCGAGAAGGAGTACGAAGGGCTGGTCAACGGTTCGACGCGCTTTTGGAACGCCAGTGGCATCACGCTTTCGGGAGGCTTGACGGGCGGCATCCAAGTCAAGAGTGAGTCCCTGCAAAGCCTGATGGCTGGAGGGATTGCCTTCGAGACGCCGGAACCCAATGTACCGCTGAAAAGACGCATTCCACGTTTCCGCCTGTTTGCCGATCACGAAGCGGCACAACAGCGGGGCACCGTGGTTACGATCAAGGTCGACCGTGCCGATGGCTTGCGCAGTGGTACGCCGATCCGTTTCAAAGGGCTGGATGTGGGCAAGATCGAGGACGTTGATCTCAGCGCCGATATGCAATCGGTGCTGCTCACTGCGCGTATCACCGAAGTGCCGGAGCGCATCGCCCGGGTCGGGTCTCAGTTCTGGGTGGTCAAGCCAGAGTTGGGGTTGATGAAGACCTCCAACCTGGAAACGCTGGTAACAGGCCAATACATTGAAGTGCAGCCTTCGGCAAAAAACCTCGGGCCGCAGAAAAGCTTCGTGGCCCTGGCCAATCCACCGGAAAGTGCCGTGCCCGAAGCGGGATTGAGCCTGGTGCTGAGCGCAGCCCGCCGTGGTTCGTTGAAAATCGGTGTACCGGTGACCTACCGCGAGATTACGGTGGGCAAGGTTACCGGTTATGAGCTGGGTCAGACGGCGGACCGAGTGCTGATCCATATCCTGATCGAGCCTAAATATGCGCCGTTGGTGCGCAGCGGCTCACGCTTCTGGAACAGCAGTGGCTTCGGTCTGGACTTCGGTCTGTTCAAGGGGGCCACGGTGCGAACCGAGTCGCTTGAAACGCTGATCCAGGGTGGCATTGCCTTCGCAACACCGGATGGGGAACGAATGGGCAACCCGGCACGAGCGGAGCAGACTTTCCCATTGTTCGACAAGTTTGAAGATGAATGGCTGACGTGGGCGCCGAAGATCAGTCTCGGCAAGTAAATTGAATAGCGTTAGTCTGTTTTGACGCCATCGCGAGCAAGCTCGCTCCCACAGGGATGTAGGATCATTCATCCAGAAGCTTTCCAATAGGGATGTAGGATCATTCATCCAAAAGCTTTCCAATGTGGGAGCGAGCTTGCTCGCGATGAGGCCATTCGTTGCACTGAAGACTTTAAAATAGCGCTATGAAAAAGGCCGCGATCCAAATGGATCGCGGCCTTTTTCACATCCGGATATTCACATCACACCGGATCCAGCTCCGGCTCGTCGGCCTGGACATTCACTGTGGCCTTCACCGCATCGTGACGACGGATGTATTTCCAGTCCGCTTCGTCGATGTAGATGCCGTTTGGACCGCTGCCGCCTTCCAGGTCGATGGCGACACTGGCGCAAACTTGCGGTTTCACACTGGCCAGGATCGGCACGAAGCCCAGTTGCAGGCTGGTTTCCAGCAAGGCCGCCTGGTTTTTCTCGTCGATGTCCGCCGCTTCGTCCAGGTAGTACGGCAGGCGCACGCGGCCGGCCTGTTCGCGGTCCATCAAGTGCAGCAACAAATACATGTTGGTCAGCGCCTTGATGGTCATGGTGGTGCCGTTGGACGCCGCGCCGTCGATGTCGGTATGGATCACGGGCTGGCCGTTGACCTTGGTGATCTCGAACGCCAGTTCGAACAGGTCCTTGAGGCCGAGCTGGTTGTGGTTCGCCGCCACCAGCCGCGCCAGGTACTCCTTGGCTTCTTCGTTCTTGTTGTCCTGCTCGGCGCTCTGGCTGAGGTCGAACACCGACAACGTCTCGCCTTCCTCGTACTGGCCGGCACTGTGGATGATCTGGTCGATGTGCTTGAGCGCTTCCTTGTTCGGCGCCAGGACGATACGGAAGCTCTGCAGGTTGGACACCTGGCGCTTGTTGATCTCGCGGTTGAACAGCGCCAGTTGGTGCTCGAGGCTGTCGTAGTCGCTGCGGATGTTACGCAGGGTCCGGGCAATGTCCGTCACCGCTGCACGTCGGGCCTTGCCCAGGGTCAGGGCTTCGTCGGTGCGGTGGGCATAGGCGTTGATCAGCAGTTGCAGGCGCCGCTCCATGTCGTCTTCGCTGTCGAACTTGGCCACGCCCTTGAGGCGCACCTGGGCATACAACGCTTCGATCTGGCCATCGACTCGCAGCAGGCCTTGCCAGCTGTCCTGGTAGTCATTGAGCAGTGGCAGCAGGTTGTCCATGGAGTCGTCGACCGGGTCCATGAACGGCGTGCCGAACGGCAGGTCCGCCGGCAGCAATTGGCGGCGACGCAGGGCATCGTCGAGGGTGCGTTGCTTGGCTTCCATGTCGGCGATCTGGCGGCCGACCAATTGCAACTTGGCGGAGAGTTGCTGGACGCGTTCGGTGAAGGCATCGCTGGAACGCTTGAGCTCGTCCTGGGCCGCTTCCATCTGCGCCAGTTGCTCAAGCTTCTCGCCTTCTTCGGCGCTCAGTGTCTGGGTGCGGCGGAAATCCTCCAGGGCTTTCTGGGCATCCAGGACCTGCTGGTACAGCGCTTCGGTCTGGGTCTTGCTCGCCGCGCGGTCGGCCGCGACGGCTTGCTGGGTCTTGAGCTGCTTGAGTTCTTTTTCCAGGCGCTCTTTCTGGTCGCGCAGCGCGGCGCGATCGGCCAGGGCTTGCAGGGCGGGTGGTTCGATGTGGGACAGGTCGATGGACAGGCCCGGCACTTCGAAGCGTTCACCCTTGAAGCCGTCGAGGATCAGCTCCATGGATTTGACCCACTCGCCGTTCTCGTCCAGCGCGATGCCGTGTTCGCCCAGTGGCAGGCTGAACAGGGCACTGTTGAACAGGCGCATCAGGCGTTCGACGTCCTGCTGCGAGAACTCTTCGCGCAGGCGGGCGTAGCTGTTGTTGTCGGCGTGATCGAGTTGCTGCTTGACCGACTTCAGGCGTTTTTCCAGATCCCGCAGACGCTCTTCCAGGTCTTCGGCGCTGAACTGCCGGGACTGGGCCAGGGCGCCGGCCAGTTCGTCGTGGGCGTCCTTGGCGGCGAGCAGTTGCTGCTCCAGGACCTTGACGTCATCCACCAGGGCGAAGCGGTTCTTGAGCACCGACAGTTCGCCGATCCAGCGCTGGATGCCGCTGATTTCCCGTTCCAGGCGCATCAGCTCCTGAGTGCCGCCGCGCTGGTCGTTTTGCAGCGAATCCTGTTCGTTGCGGTAGTGCTCGGCCTGGATGGTCAGCTCTTCCTTGCGCGCGCTGGCGTAGTCTGACCAGGTACCCAGCAATGAATCGAGCAATGGCGAGAGACGATGCAATTTGCCACGCAAAATGTCGCGCTGCTTCACGCCATTGGCCAGGGCTTCCACCAGTGGGCCGGCGGCGACCAGGGAGTTGTAGTCCTGCTCCATGCGTCGCACATCGCGGAAGGCTTCTTCGCACGCGGCGATGTAATCCACGCTGCCGGAGCGCAGGCTGTGCTCGAAGGCGTCGAGGAACAACTGCTTGAGCTTGGCCGCGGTGATTTCGCGCATATGCAGCAGGTTGATGAACAGCGCGCGGAAGGTCTTGAGGCTCTGTTCGCTGGTAGAGCGCAGCGGGATCAGCGTCAGGTCCAGCGGGATCGAGGTGTGGCCACCCACCAGCAGGCGTCGCAGTTCATCCGGCTTGAGTTCGTAGGCTTTCAGGCCTTCGCGCTCCAGGTTGGTGAACAGCTCTTTCTGCCGCAGGCAGGTGTCATTTTTCTGATAGTGGGCCAGGTCCAGTTTGCCGGCGTAGGCAAAGAACTGGTGACCGAAACCGCCGCCAGGGCCGCGACCGACCACGCCAATCACGTGCGGGCCGTGGGGCAGGGCGACTTCCACCAGGATGTAGCTGGTGTCCGAGGCAAAGTAGAAACGGCGGGATTGTTCCAGGCTGTACTTGCCGAAGCTCATGTCCGACATGCGCGCCAGGATCGGGAACTGCAAGGCGTTGATCGAGGCGGATTTACCGAGGTTGTTCGCGCCATAGACCGACAGCGGTTCTTCCAGCGGGAACAAACCGAGGCTGTAGCCGGCGGTGTTCAAAAGGGCAAAGCGGCGGATGCCGTAGCGTTCCTTGCTCATGCGTCGGTCTCCTGTTCTTCGGCAATGGCGCGGGCCAGTGCGTCTTCTTCGCGCTCACCTTCAAATTCGCTGAGGTCCAGCGGATCATCGGTCCGCAGCAATTTTTCATCGCTGTCTTCGTCGATCAGCACCGGCGCCGGCAACGGCAGCACGCTGTGTACGCTGGCGGCCAGGTCGCGGTCCTGCTGGACCGACAGGCACACGTCGAGGAAGCGGTGCATCGGCGGCAGGAAGCGGTACACGCCGTTCTCTTCGCTGGCAAAACCCAGTTGGGTCATGCGCCGCATGATTTTTTCTTCCAGCTCTTCCTGGGTCTGTACTTCGGCCTGGATGAACAGGTCGCGGTACTTTTCCAGCAGCGAAGGCAGCTCATCGCGGCCCAGGCTGCCGCCGTC
Organism: Pseudomonas sp. St316; assembly: GCF_018325905.1. Classification (NCBI taxonomy): domain Bacteria; kingdom Pseudomonadati; phylum Pseudomonadota; class Gammaproteobacteria; order Pseudomonadales; family Pseudomonadaceae; genus Pseudomonas; species Pseudomonas sp. St316. The sequence goes on from NZ_AP021901.1 coordinate 1,042,645, forward strand.
GAGCACGGCAATCGGGTCGCGGCCCTGGTCGGCCAGGTGCTCGACCAGGATGAAGGTAAACAGGGCCAGGCGCTGGGCGGTCTTGTTCACCGTCGCGGCGGCCAGGTCTGGCACGAAGTAATAGAAGCCACGGGTATCGCACACCAGCTCGAAGCCCAAGGCCTTGAACAGCGTGCGGTACTGGTCCTGGAAATTCGACAGCTGTGCGTACAGCTCCGGGTCGCGGCGGCTGACGTGGTAGCCCTTGAACAGCTCGCGGAAGATCGGCGCCAGCTGGGACAGTTCGGATAGATCAAGATGCATGGGGGATGCTCGCAGAATCCTCGGCGGCGGTGTCGCCGGCCGAGAGCAGGGCGAAGGAGCGCAGGCTGACCTGATGCTCGTGAGTGTGGTAGTCGCGGCGTTCCAGACGCTCACGCTTGAAACGTTTTTCCCGCGACAGGCGCGAGAACCAGTACAGCAATTCGTCGGTGGCGCCGTCCGGTTCCTGTTCCAGCAGCCAGGTCATCAGGTCCGGCATCGGCAGGGCGTCTTCGCAACGCTCGACCATCTCGCGCACGGTGCGTGGCGCACGCGGTGCTTCGCCGCCCTTGTGGGTCTTGTGGGACTTGGGGAAGCGCGCCGGTTTCGGTTCGAAACGGGCCAGCGCATAGACATAGGCTTCGACTTGGCTGGCACTGCCGAGGAAGGTGCTTTGCGGCCGGGTGAACAGCGGCATGGCCGCCTGTGGCACGGCATCGATGCCTTTGCGACGAATGGCCGCCAGGGCCAGGGCGGCGCCACGGGTCACGGCGTTGTGGCGGCGGGCCTCTTCGCGCAGTGGCAGGAGCAGTTCACGGGCATGGCGCAGGGTCAACTGGGCGCTGGTCTGCATTTCAAGGATGCGCGCGTGGGTGCGCAGCAGCATGTCGTCGTCCACCAGGTGGCCGAGACGCTGCTGTTCGGTGAGCATGCGCAACAGCACGTTCTCGACCTTGCGCACGCCTTGCTCGAAGGCGCCGTCGGCATTCACCAGTTGGATCATCGGTTCGACGTATTCGTCCCAGGTCGCCAGCACTTCGGCATAGCGTTGGCGCAGCGGGATCTGCCGGTCGCTGGTCTTGGCCCGTTCGGCCACGGCCACCAGGGCCTGTTCGTCGTTGGCGAGTTTCTTGAGCACGTCGCGCACGCGCATGTCCAGCAGGCGCAACTGGCGGGCCAGGTCGTTGCTGTCGCGAATGTCGAAGGCGTCCTGGATATAGCCAGCCAGGCGCTCGAGGTGGCGCAGGTAGGCTTCGATCTCCAGGCACAGGCCCAGGCGGTGTTCGCGGCGCAGGTAGGCGAGGAAGTCATGGATCTGGGCGTTGAGCTCGAAGCGGTTCGGGCTTTTCGCCACCGGTACGAGAATGTCCAGGCGGATCCACACATCCAGCAGGCTGGTGATGTCCTGGGGCGTGCTGTCCAGTTGTTGGGCGGCCAGCTGTGAACGCAATTCGTTGAGGCTCAGGGTGCCCTGGTCGAAGTGCTCGCACAAAGGTTCCAGCAATGCCCAGTGTTCAGCGAGGGCGCGCAAGACGCGCTTGGGTTCGATCATCGCAATGGCCGTCGGGTTGGCAATTAAAAGCGGCGATTGTACTGCATCGGGCCGGTTGCGATTCACCCCTTGGACGGACTGTCGTTCTGTATCGATCAACTATCGATGCAACAGGGAAGCGATCCGCGTCGAAGGGCGGTAGAATCCCTCCCACTTTCAGTTATCCACAAGTGGCCGACCCTTGCTTATCGAGTCCCGTCGCCGCGCCTATCTGACCGCCATGCAGGTGGTCAACTGGCTGCCGCGTACCGAATTGCCGTTCGCCGCCCCGTCGCGGCCCGAGCTGCTGGAAACGCCCGAGCCCGAGTACATCGCGCCGGTCGTGACCGCGCCTGTGGCCAAGACGGTCGCCGAGCCGGTGACACCCGTGGTCGAACGGCCAAAAATCGAAGTGCCGCGCCCGAGCCTGGCCTCGACCCGTACCAACGCCAAGCCGGTGGAAGAGGTTGTCGAGGCGCCGCCCAAGGCCCCCTACGTCGCGCCGCCGCGTTTCGCCTTGCAACTGCTGCGTGCCGGGCGTTGCCTGCTGTTGGTGGAGTTGCCCACGGGTGAGCCGTTTCAAAGCCGCGATCCAGCCTACTTGCTGCTCAAGGACATGCTGCGCGCCGCCGGTCTGCCGGATAGCCCGCAGATCATTGGTGAACCGGTGCGCTGGCCGCTGTTATCGCGCGGGACCATGGACCAGGGGCCCGAAGCGGCGCGGGATTTCGTCCAGGGCTTCGTTTCGGCACGCCTCGAGGACGAGCCCTGCGTGTGCCTGTGGCTGATCGGCCTGCCAGCGGTGAGGTTTGCCGGCGAGGCGGATGCCGAAGCGTTCAATCGTGAACTGCAGGTCGAAGGCCTGGGCTCGGCCTGGGCGTTGCCTGGGTTGGAACTGTTAATGGAAACGCCACAGCACAAGGCTGATGTCTGGCAAGCCATGCGCCGGCTGATGGCGCGCTGGAAAGAATCGAATGAGTGACGCTGTATCGTTCCGCCCGATGACCGAGGCGGACCTCGAGGCTGTACTGAAAATCGAATACGCGGCCTACAGCCATCCCTGGACCCGTGGGATATTTCTCGATGGGCTGGGCAAATACCAGATCTGGCTGATGTTCGAAGGCCAGCAGCAAGTGGGCCATGGCGTGGTGCAGATCATCCTGGATGAAGCGCACCTGCTCAACATCACGGTCAAACCGGAAAACCAGGGCCGCGGCCTGGGCTTGCGTCTGTTGGAGCACTTGATGTCGATTGCCTACAAGGCCGAGGCCCGCGAGTGCTTCTTGGAAGTGCGCGACAGCAACCGCACGGCATTCCGGCTATATGAGCGCTATGGCTTCAATGAAGTGGGCCGGCGCCGGGATTACTACCCGGCGGTGGGCGGACGCGAAGATGCGGTGGTGATGGCCTGTACCTTGGTGGACTGAAGCACCACGGCCCGATGTGGGAGCGAACCTGCTCGCGAAGACGACGGTACATCCGACATTGATGCAAACTGATCCACCGCTATCACGAGCAGGCGCGCTCCCACAGGGTATGGGTGGGGTACATCAAACCTGAGGTCATACACAAAGCCCCTGTGGGAGCGCGCTTGCTCGTGATGGCGGTTGTCGGGTCAGTGCTTGCCATCCAGCGGATCGATATCCGCCATTTCCGCTTCGTCCAGCCCGTCGCCCCCACCAATATCATTTTCATCCACCACACTCAGGTCCCAGTCCGCCTGTTCGTCGTCGCCGGCCTCGAAGGCGTCCCGGGCGCCGTCTTCGCGAATGAGGGTTTCGGGGCTCATGTCGTCATCGGTCGGCTGGTGATCCTCCGTCGAGGCGCCTGTCATACCCGCTTCCCGGACGCGTTCACGTGGCATTAGCTGTTCGCGTTCGTTTTCCGGCAATTCGTCGCCGATTTTCGCGCTGGGCTGCTCGTCGTCGAACTCCAGTTCATGCATCGAGCCCATGCGATCTTCGTTGTCGTCGATGGGTTCCGGTTGCGTCGCATCGAAGGGGCGTCGTGAATCATTCATGGCAATTCCTCATACTGTGGGCCTTACTGGTGTCGACCGGCAGCGCACCCAGGAATTCCAATGCATCGTCGACGTGACCTGGACCAGCGGTCGTTTGTCACAGTTGCGCACTCTCAATCGAGGCTAGACAGCATGAACGAATTACAAGATCTGATTGATAACAACGCGCGTTGGGCCGATGCGATCAAGCAGGAAGATCCTGACTTCTTCTCCAAGCTGGCTCGTCAGCAAACCCCGGAATACCTGTGGATCGGCTGTTCCGATGCGCGGGTGCCAGCCAACGAGATCGTCGGCATGCTGCCGGGCGATCTGTTCGTACACCGCAACGTGGCCAACGTCGTGCTGCACACGGACCTCAACTGCCTGTCGGTGATCCAGTACGCGGTGGACGTGCTCAAGGTCAAGCACATCCTGGTCACCGGCCATTACGGTTGTGGCGGTGTGCGTGCCTCGATGCAGGACCGGCAACTGGGCTTGATCGACGGCTGGCTGCGCTCGATTCGCGACCTGTACTACGAGCATCGCGAGGCATTGGGCCAATTGCCGACCGAAGAAGAACGTGTCGACCGCCTGTGCGAGCTCAACGTGATCCAGCAGGTGGCCAACGTCGGCCATACCAGCATCGTGCAGAACGCCTGGCACCGTGGGCAGAAACTGTCGATCCACGGCTGCATCTACGGCATCAAGGACGGACGCTGGAAGAGCCTGGACACCACGATCAGCGGTTTCGAGCAGTTACCGCCGCAGTATCGGCTGCGTCCGGTCGACGCGCCCTGATTCAGGGGCAGTCGCGATGACAGCGACGACGCCAGTGCCGCGTCCGTCGCTCGTTTGATGCACGTCGAAAGCGCGGACGGATGGGTAACCCAGGCCGGTGCTGAGTTCTTTCTCAGGGCAAATGCAATCCCAGTTCTGTGAGTGAGCTCTATTTGCAATGAAGGGGGTCATGACGGTCCCTGTCGGCTTAGGACACTCGACTTTTTGGCGCCGGCGATCCTGCCTGCGGTCGCTATAAACCGCGATAGCTTCGCCCAAGTCGAGCAGGGCATCTACTGTCGACTCTGACAGGCCAAAGGCGCTTTCCCGCGTCAGCGCAAGCCTGCGCGGGAAGGCGCCTCAAGGTTTAGACCGCCTCGGCAGGCAGCGGCATGGGCACCTTCAGGTGCGGAAGTTGCGACTTGATCGCCGGTGTTTCGCATTTTTTCGCCGCGTCTTCCTCGCTCAGTTTACGAACCGAGGTGTAGAACAGCTCGCAGGTCTTTTCCTTTTGCGTGACCTGCCAGGTCTGCGTGCACTGGTTCAGCAGGGTGTTCGGGGCGGTGCCCGGCTTGCTGCCCATGCCGGCCTGCCAGCATGCCGCGCTCAGGTCCTGGCCCATGACTTTCAAGCCAGCGGCATCGGCCTTGGCTTCGTCACCGTCGTAGTTGTCCTTGTCGGCGGCGTACCAGATATAGCTTGGGTGGTTGGAGCCCAGGACCGGAACCTTGATCCCGCTGCCCGTTGTGATGGTTGTCAGGCCGAGCACGCCCACGGTCTGGCCGTACTGGGTCTTGATCCAGTTCCGGACGGGCGCTCCGAAGGCCACCATCGGCAATGCGGCGCCGCTGGCGGTTTGGGTGACCTGGGTGACCATGGTGGTTTGGTAATCGTTAAAGTAGCTGTAGAGCCCCTCCAGCGTGCTGCCAGCATTGGACGGAGCCGCGATGGGCGCGATGTCGATGATGGTTTGGTAGGCCGGCGTCTGTTCAACCGCAATGCCGTTGACGGTCAGCAGCGTGGCCCAACGATCGGTGGTCGCCGACTCCAGATAGTCCTGGGCCTGGGTCAGGGAGTAATCCGGCGGGAAGTGCAGCAACTCGACACTCTTGCGGTTTTCCAGGGCCATGCCCAGCGGCAGGAACAGGTACCAGTTGTAGGACCATTTCTTGTCGCTGTTGAGTTTCGAGGCACCGTTGTACGCCAGGTCCCCGGCGTCAAGCAGGGCCTTGAGCGGTTGGCCGTAGCTCTTCGGTACGCCGCTGATGCTGGCATAGACCTTATCGTTATCGATTTTGACGTGGACCTTGGCCGTGCCGTAGCCGTCGCGCTGCACGCTTTGGGTCAGGTAGTGCTCGACGGTCTGTTCCAGCGTCCAGTCGCGAAAGCAGATGACGTTGCAGTTGTTGGGGTAGGCAAAGAGGCGGGTGACGCGTTCGGTGCTGCCCAGTTGTACGTCAATGTCGGTGGCGTGGGCGGCGGCACTGAAGGCCAGGGCGGCAACAGAAAGTACGGCGAGTTTGGACATGCTCAGATCCTTTTCAGCGTGTGAGCCCCTCGAAACAGGGCGTATCCATACTGAAACAGACCGGGCCGAAGAAGAAGTGGGCCGATGGAAATATCGGCCCTTTTTTATGGCTTTATGGCATCACTGGTGGCAAATAACTCAATGTCGTCCCCAGCGCCCATAGCAGCGCCAGCACCAACGGCGTATGCACCAGCAACTGCACGAAGGAAAAACCGATCAGGTCCCTGGCCTTCAGCCCCAGGACCCCGAGCAACGGCAGCATGTAGAACGGGTTGATAAGGTTCGGCAGCGCTTCGGCGGCGTTATAGATCTGTACCGCCCAGCCCAGGTGATAGTTCAGGTCATTGGCCACCTGCATGACATAGGGCGCTTCAATGATCCACTTGCCGCCGCCGGAAGGAATGAAGAAGCCCAGCACCGCTGAATAGACACCCATCAACAGGGCGTAGGTGTCATGGGAGGCAATCTGGACGAAAAAGGTCGAGATATGATGGGCCAAAGTCTGGGCATCGCTGCCCTTGACTGTGGTCAGCAGCGCGGCGATCGAGCCGTACAACGGAAACTGGATCAATACGCCGGTGGTGGTCGGCACTGCACGGGCCACGGCATCGAGAAAACTGCGCGGCCGCCAGTGCAGCAAGGCGCCCAGCATGATGAACAGGAAGTTGTAGGTGTTGAGCCCGGAAATGGCACTGATCGCAGGTTTGGTCGAAAACTCGTGGAACAGCCAACCGGCTGCCAGCAGCACCAGGGCAATGATCAGCAGTGGACTGTGCTCCAGCCATTCCCCTGGGCGGGTACGGGGCTGCAACGCCGGCATGCTGAAGCTGGGGTCGATACCACAAGCGGCGGCGTCACGGGCGCTGTTCGGCCCGGGGGCGGTGGCGTAGGCGACGATCAGGGAAATCACGATCAGCGCCAGCAACATGGCCCCGGACTGCCAGAGAAAAATGGTCTGGGTAAAGGGGATGACGCCGGTAATGGACAGGATCGAGGGCGGCAGGCTGGCCGGGTTGGCCTGCAATTGCGCTGCCGACGAAGACAAGCCCAGGGCCCACACTGCGCCCAGGCCCAGGTAAGCAGCGGCCCCGGCGGCGCGATAGTCCATTTTCAAGTCGGTGCGCCGGGCGAGGGCGCGCACCAGCAAACCGCCAAACACCAACGACAGTCCCCAGTTGAGCAACGACGCGACCATGGAAATCAGCGCCACCCACGCCACAGCGGAGCGGCCGTTGGTCGGAATCCGTGCCAGGCGATCAATCAATTTGACGGCCGGTGGCGAGCTGGCAACCACGTAGCCGCCGATCACCACGAAGGCCATTTGCATGGTGAACGGGATCAGGCTCCAGAAGCCGTCGCCGAACGCCATGGCCGCCGCCGTGGGCGTGGCGCCGATGAATTGTGTCGCCGCGGCAACCACCAGCACCGCCAGCGCGGCAAAGACCCAGGAGTCGGGGAACCAGCGCTCGGCGAAACTGGAACAGCGCAAGGCGAAGCGGGCGTAACTGCTGTCTTCGATGTCGGTGGTCACGGCAACTACCTCGTTTTTATGGTTATGGGTATTGATGGCGGCAAGGCTGCAAGGAGCAGCGGCAACAGTAGAACAATCCAGTGACCATGGGAGGCTTATCGGGTTCGAGGGCCCCAGGATTATTTTCAACACGGGCTCGTGGCGCTCTTTAGAAAAAAAACGCCGGGCCGATGGCAAGAGAACAAGCCCTTTAATTCTCCTGCTGTCGGAGCTGCCAATGTTCAACAACCGCCTGAAGCAGGAGCTACTGGCTCTTCGCCAAGAACTGTCCAGCCTTATGCAAGTCAAGGAAAGCCTGGACCGCGAAATGCTTGGCCTAACCCTGGATGCCGACGGACGGATTCAATCGGTCAACCAGAACTTCCTCGACGAGATGCACTACAAGAGCCAGGACTTGATTGGCCGTGCTGTGGATGAGCTGGTTCCCGCGTACTTGAAATCCAATGAGTTCCAGGTTCGCTTCAAGTCGGCGCTGACCCGTGGCGAGCACTTTTCCGGTGCCGTGCGCATGCAGCGGGGCAACGGCCAGGAAGCCTGGCTGCGTTCGATCCTCCAGCCCGTACGGAGTGCCGACGGGCGAATTCGCTTTTTTTCGATGTACTCCAATGACCTGACCCGCACCATCGAGGCTTCCCGCGAGCATGAAAACCTCATCGGCGCGTTGGTGCGTTCAACGGCGGTGATTGAGTTCGATTTGAGCGGTCACGTGCTGACGGCCAATGATCGCTTTCTCAACGCCATGGGTTACAGCCTTGCGCAGATCAAGGGCAAGCACCACCGCACGTTTTGTGAACCTGAGGAATACAACAGCGCGGCCTACGAGCAGTTCTGGAAGCGCCTGAACAGCGGTGAATTCGTGGCAGGTCGCTTCAAGCGTATCGACAGCAGTGGTCGTGAGGTCTGGCTGGAAGCCTCCTACAACCCGGTGCTCGATGCCAACGAGCGGCTTTACAAGGTGGTCAAGTTCGCCACCAACATCACGGATCAGGTCAACCAGGAAAAAGCCGTCGCCGAGGCGGCCAACATCGCCTACAGCACCTCGTTGCAGACCGACAACAGCGCCCAGCGTGGCACGACGGTGGTAACCCAGGCCGTGGACGTGATGCGCGACCTGGCCCGGCACATGCAAACCGCTGGCGAAGGCATCGAGGCGCTGAATGAGCAATCCCTGGTGATTGGCACCATCGTCAAGACCATCAGCGGCATCGCCGAACAAACCAACCTGCTGGCGCTCAACGCCGCGATCGAAGCGGCCCGGGCCGGCGAGCAAGGTCGCGGCTTCGCGGTGGTGGCCGATGAAGTGCGACAACTCGCATCGCGCACCAGTCAGGCGACCGATGAAATCGTTGGCGTGGTCCGCCAGAACCAGGACATGGCTCGCAACGCCGTGGCCCTGATGACCGACGGCCAGCACCAGGCCGAACACGGGCTGGCCCTGGCCGCCGAGGCGGGGACGGTGATCGTCGAGATTCAGGACGGGGCGAAGAAGGTGGTCGATGCGGTGAGCCAGTTTGCCAACCAGCTATCGACTTGAGAAACCTGCTGAGCGAGCCGCCGCTATCGCGAGCAAGCTCGCTCCCACAGTTCTCCCTCAATAGCCCTGATATGGTGTTCGCCGCCACGCCTGTGGGAGCGAGCTTGCTCGCGATGACGGCCACACATTCAACATCCAGGCACGCTGCCCAACTTGATCGGCGAGTGCTTAATCTCCCAGTGCGGCGCCTTCCCGGCGTGGGTCTGCGCCGCCGGCCAGTGAGGTTTTCCCTTGCGCATCACGCACCCGGACAATGGCCTGGGTGCCGCTGTTCATTTCGACCTCGCTTACGGTGTGGCCCTTGTCTTTCAGCGCCTGGATCAGCGTCGGGCTGAATTGCCCCTTTTCCAGTTCGGTGGGCCCATTGCGGCTGCCGAAGTTGGGGAGGTTGATGGCGGTTTGTGGGTCCAGGTCCCAATCCAATAGGCCAATGACTGACTTGGCGACGTATTCGATGATTTGCGAGCCGCCGGGGGAGCCGACAGCGGCCAGCAATCTACCTTGTTGATCGAAAATCAGCGTGGGTGCCATGGACGAGCGAGGGCGTTTGCCCGGCTCGACGCGGTTGGCGACTTTTTGCCCATTCTCTTCGGGAGTGAACGAGAAGTCGGTCATCTGGTTGTTGAGCATGAAGCCCTGAACCATCAAATGGGAGCCGAACGCCGATTCCACCGTCGTGGTCATGGACACCGCGCCACCCTGGTCATCCACGGCCACCACTTGCGAGGTGGAAATACGCAGGGGGGAACGATCCGGGGCGTAGGCCACCTGGATGCCCGGTGGTGTGCCAGGCTTGGCGACACCCATGCTACGCGGGCCGATCAGGCTGGCGCGACTGGCAAGGTAACCTTGATCGACCAAACCTTTGAGCGGCACGGCGACAAAGTTCGGGTCGGCGATGTATTGGGCGCGGTCGGCATAGGCCAGGCGCTCGGCTTCGGCAATCAGGTGCACCGCCTCAGGGGTGGGTTCAATGCCGGCGGGTTTAGCGGTCTTGAGGGGTTTCAAGGGGGCGAGGGCCGCGTTGCTGTCGCGCTGTTCCACGGCCTGCAACATCCCGAGGATCTGCGCCACGGCAACCCCGCCCGAAGACGGTGGCGGCATGCCGCAGATTTGCCAGCGCTTGTAGTCGGTGCACAACGCGGGCCGTTCCCGTGCGGTGTAGCCCTTAAGGTCGTTCAGCGAAAGACTGCCGGGGTTGGCGTGGCCCTGCACCTTGGCGACGATTTCCTCGGCAACCGGCCCTTTGTACAACGCGTCGGGACCTTCGTTGGCGATGCGCTTGAGCACGGCTGCCAATGCCGGGTTTTTCAGCACGGTGCCGACAGCCTTCGGGCTGCCATCGGCATTGAGAAAGTACGCCGCCATGTCGGGCGAGCCCGGCAACGACGCGTCGGACGCGATCAAGGCGTGCAGCCTTGGAGAGATCGCGAAGCCCTGCTCCGCCAACGCGATCGCCGGCTCGAACAGCGTCGCCCATTCGAGACGGCCATGTTTGCGATGGGCCAGTTCCAGTCCGCGCAATACCCCCGGTGTACCCACGGAACGACCGCCGATCTGCGCGGCCGTAAACGGCATGGGTTGGCCGTCGGCTTGCAGGAACAGTCTTTCTGTGGCGCCCGCCGGTGCCGTTTCGCGCCCATCGTAAGTGCGCACGGCGTTGCCATCCCACAGCACAATGAACGCGCCACCGCCGATGCCTGAAGATTGCGGTTCCACAAGGGTCAGCACCGCTTGCATCGCAATCGCCGCGTCGATGGCGGAGCCGCCCCGTCGCAACATCTCCCGCCCAGCCTCGGCCGCCAACGGGTTGGCCGCAGCAGCCATGTGCTTGTCGGCGTGGCGGGTCTGTAGATCGGTGCGGTAGCCGGAATTGATTTCCGGAGGGGCAGGCAATGCCGGTGTGGTGGTGGAGGAGGGCGGGGCCTTACAGGCGATGAGTGCCAAGGCGACAGCCAGCAACGAAACGGCTGACAGGTGACGAAGGTTCGGTTTCAGGTCTATAAGCACGTGTCGCTCCATCCGTGGGCCTGGGGTATGGATATCGACTGTAGCGATGCGAGGCGTGTGGCGCAAATCAACAAGCCCTCTCGCCACAGGGGGCAACCAAATCCTGAGGGGGCGGGCAGGCACTTTTCTCGAGGCATAAAAAAACGGCTTATCTTTCGATAAGCCGTTTTTAGTACTTGGTGGCTACACAGGGACTTGAACCCCGGACCCCAGCATTATGAATGCTATGCTCTAACCAACTGAGCTATGTAGCCAAGTGGCGCGCATTATTCGCCGGTAACGAAGATGTGTCAAGCGTAAATCTGAAATATTTCTCAGCGCTTTCAACCGCTTAACAATCCTCGCTGCAAATCGTTATCAACCGAGCTGAAATCTCCCTGTGTTGGCACTCAAGGCCTGGCTTCCCTGGCTCAGGGTATCCGCCGCCACGTTCACGGCGCGTGCGCCTTCGAGCAAGCGCATGGCCGCCTGGTCGACCTGCTGGATATTACCGCTGACTTCATCGGCCACGCAGGCCTGTTCGTCCACGGCGGTGGCGATTTGCGCCAGGGTGTCGGTGACGCTTTGCACCGCGCTGGCAATTTCTCCCAGCCGTTCGCCAAGGCCGGTGACGGCTTGGGCGTCGGTCTGGGCCTGGCCGCAGGCGGCTTCCATCAGGCTGACGGCTTCGTTGACCGTGGCGCGCAGGCTGTCGACAGTGGCGGCAATCTGTTGTGTGGAGGATTGGGTGCGTTGCGACAGGCTGCGCACCTCGTCGGCCACCACCGCGAAACCACGGCCCTGTTCCCCGGCGCGAGCGGCTTCGATGGCGGCATTGAGGGCCAAAAGATTTGTCTGCTCGGCCACGCCACGAATGGTATCGACCACCAGTTGGATCTGTTGCCCCTGTTCGCTGACCCGCCCCAATGCGGCGGCGGTTTCATTGAGGCGCTGGTTGAGCTGCTGGATGCTTGCCGTGGTGCGTTGGCTGTCGTGGCTGCTGTCGGTGGCGATGCGGCGGGTCTGCTGGGCGCTGTCGGAGGCCTGCTCACAACTCTTCGCCACACCCTGGGAGGTGGCGGCCAGTTGTGTTGCGGCGGCAGCGATCTGGCTGATCTGCATCTGTTGGGCTTCTACTTCGCCCAGGGCGCCGCTGGAGTGTGTATTGAGGATGCGTACGGCGTTGCTCAACTGCAACGTTTCGTGGTCGACCCCCAGCAGGCTGTTGCGCAACTGCACCACGGCAACGTTGAGGGCGGTGCTGATGGCCGCCAATTCATCGCGTCCTTGCACCGGCACTTGCAGGCTGAGATTGCCGTCGCGCAGGGCTTCGGCCAGCAGGGTGATGCCGCTGGCGCTGCGCCGGATCGACGCTTGCAGGCAAACAAAAAGATACAGCGCCGCCAGCAGCAGGCAGCCCAGTACCATCGCTACCAGGGTGAACTGGCGAATCGCCGAACCGTGGTAGTGGTCCAGTCGCGTATCGAGTGCCACCAGCGACTGTTGCCGCAGGGTCGCCAGGTCGGCGAGGAGGGCGTCCATGTGTTTTTCGAAGTCTTCGGGCTTGAGGTTGATGGAACCGCCGAACACGCCGTCATCCAACACTTTCAGGCCGGCATCCAAGTGCTTGAGGCTGCCCTGGTATTGTCCGGCCCAGGTTTGCAGATCGCTGGGCAGGCGGGTTTCCAGCAGCGCTCCGGTCTTGACCAACTGGTCCCGGGCGTCGCCGATACGGCTGCGCAAGTCCCGCAGTTGCAGGCGACTTTGCAACGTGAACTGGCCTGATACCACGGAAGCCTGTCCAACGCTGGCCAGGCGACCGACCCGTTCGATCAGGTCCGGCGTCTGCTGGGTGGAAATCTGCGTCAGTAAATACGTCTCCAGCCAGGAGGCGAGGGTCAGGCGGTTGTCCATGACCATCTGCTCGCGCAAGGCTTGCAGGGCGCTGAGGGCGGCGGTGAAGCGGTCGTAGCCATCCGGCCACCAGCCCACGCTCCCCAGGCTTTTGGAATCCAGACCGTTGAGGCTGGTTTGCAGGGCTTGATAGCGGGCGAGGGTATCGGCTTCGGCCCCTTCGGTTTGCAGGGCGTTGCCCAGGCCACTGGCGGCCTGGGTAAGGGCCGGTTGCACGGTGTCATACGCTGCCATGGCGGCCAGCGTCGCGGGTGTCGGCTGCCGATTGGTTTCGGTGGCACGCCAGCGGGCGGCGCGGTTGCGCTGCGCGGTGAGCAGGTTGTCCAGGTTATCCAGGGCCAGCAATTGGCGCACCCCGGCGCGTTCCCCGGAAATCAGGCTGAGTTTGTCGCGATAGTCCTGGCCGATGAGCCACAGGCTGCCCATGAGCGGCAGGATAAAAAGCAGGAACAGCAATTGGAATTTGCGGGCGAAGCCGAAATGCCCCAACAACCTGATTCCCGGTGATAAAAATGCCTGCATGCCCATACTCCCCTGAACACCCTTGCACTATTTTTGTGCGTTTTCTACACAAGTGCCGAAACGGGTGCTCTTTTAAAAGGCTTCGAAGTTTGTCCAAATCGGCTCGGTAGGCCAGCTCTGTAGCGAAACTTCCCATTCTCGGTCCCCTTTGTAAGGAGCCGCGTTGTAGGCCATTAACAAGGCAAGATTCAGACCATGGCGTTGGGCTATCACCTTGGATTTCGACAATTTTTCGAGGTCGATAGCTAGCTAAGGGGATAGCCTTGCCGCACCGAAAAATGGCACATTGACGCACCTGCCCGTGTGCACCCTCTGTCGTATGGAAACTCCCATGGCTATCAGCAATACCCAGGCCGAGATCCCAACCGTTGCCGCCACTGCGCAAAGCAGTCCGTTGGTCATGCGGATCATCGGCGCCGTGGCGCTGGCGCACCTGATCAACGACTTGATCCAGGCCGTGCTGCCCTCGATTTATCCAATGCTCAAGGACAGCTATGGCCTGTCGTTCACGCAGGTTGGCTTGATCACCCTGACGTTCCAGTTGACCGCCTCTTTGTTGCAGCCTTGGGTCGGTTATCACACTGACCGGCACCCCAAGCCCTGGCTGCTGCCGGCCGGGACGGTGTGCACGCTGATCGGCATTGTGATGATGTCCATGGTCGGCAGTTTTGCCTTGATCCTGTTGGCGGCGGCATTGATCGGCATTGGTTCGTCGACCTTTCACCCGGAAGCGTCGCGGGTGGCGCGATTGGCCTCGGGCGGCCGTTATGGGCTGGCGCAATCGACGTTCCAGGTGGGCGGTAACGCCGGCTCAGCCTTCGGCCCGCTGCTGGCGGCGGCGATCATCATTCCCTATGGGCAAGGCAATGTGGCTTGGTTCGGGTTGTTCGCCGTGTTTGCGCTGTTCGTGCTGTACCGCATCAGCCGTTGGTACGCCAACCACCTGAACCTGTTCAAACTCAAGCAAGGCCAGGCGGCCACCCATGGCCTATCCAGAGGTCGGGTCTTGAGTGCGCTGGTGGTGCTGGGGCTGCTGGTGTTTTCCAAGTATTTCTACATGGCCAGCTTCACCAGCTACTTCACGTTCTACCTGATCGAGAAGTTCGACCTGTCGGTGGCCTCTTCGCAATTGCACCTGTTCCTGTTTCTCGGGGCAGTGGCGGCGGGGACCTTTTTCGGCGGTCCCATTGGCGACAGGATCGGGCGTAAGGCGGTGATCTGGTTCTCGATCCTCGGCGTGGCGCCATTCACCTTGCTGCTGCCACACGTGGACCTGATGTGGACGAGCATCCTCAGCGTGATCATCGGCTTCATCCTCGCTTCGGCGTTCTCGGCCATCGTGGTGTACGCCCAGGAATTGGTGCCGGGCAATGTCGGGATGATCGCCGGGGTGTTCTTCGGGCTGATGTTCGGTTTCGGCGGGATTGGCGCCGCGCTGCTGGGGCACCTGGCGGACATCCGTGGCATCGAGTATGTGTACTGGTTGTGCTCGTTCCTGCCGTTGTTCGGGGTGTTGGCGATTTTCCTGCCGAGAACCCGAAAGGCCTGAGACGAGGAACATCCATGTGGCTGAGCCGACGCCTTCGCGGGCAGGCTCCCACATGGAGTTGTGGATGTTCACGGTATCCGCATCCGACCACAAAGCCTGTGGGAGCGAGCTTGCTCGCGAAGGCGTCGGCACATCCGACATCATTGCAACTGACCCGCCGCTATCGCGAGCAGGCTCGCACTGGGGTTGTGGGTGCGCAGGCATCCAGGTCCCGAAACTAAGTCCGGGCATGCCAGCAGCGACGGGCTGGTACGTGAAATAAGTCTCCAGTTAAAACACAGTGAGTCTTGAATCGCTACTTGATGAGTAAGTTGCAGTTGCGACTAAAGTACGGGTTTGTATAAGCCTTAAGTGGGTATTTGTATAAAGGTTGGTCGTGTTAATTTGCACTTGTGGTTAATGGTTAGAAGGGAATCTGCAGCAGTATTCAAGGGTGACCCCTGTGGTGACTGAAAAAGCAGGCTTTCATATTCTTTCCAGCTATCGCCCTTATTGTCCCGGACATAAGGCCTTCGGTTCTTGGTTTGATGACCTCTTCTGCGCTGCGGGCGGACAGCGGTTGCGCCCCCCTATCTGCCATATTGAAATTCTTATAAAGAGCTGTATCGCCAGGTTCTTCCAAGGTGTTTGCCTTGTGGGCGGCGTAGCGGCCGTGATCGATTGTTCTTGCCGCGCCGTGCACGCGTTAGAGGCTGCCGTCTTTGACGTTTGGCCATAAATAGAATCAGGCAGGGGATAGTATGAAGTTCAAGTCATTGCAGGCACGCATTTGTGTCACGGCAGGCGTTTGCCTGTTTGTTTCATCCATCAGCCTGATTGTCTACGGGCTCTTTAGCGCCCGGGCCAACGAGCAATATGTCGCGGCCGAAGTCAGCGCGCTGGTTGAACAATCAACCATCCGCGAAATCCAGAACCTGGCCGAATCCCGGGCCAATGCCATCCAGGCCAAGTTCCAGAATGCCCTGGATGCGGCCCGCACCATGGCCAATGCCTTTGCCGCCAGCAAGGCCACGCAAAGCCCTCTGGCATTGGGCCGTGAGCAGATCAACAGCGTATTGCTCAGCGTCCTCAAGGATAACCCCGACTTCAACGGCACCTATTCCTGCTGGGAACCGAATGCGCTGGACGGTCAGGATCTGGCGTTGCGCAATGCAGAGAGTGGCAATAACCCGCTGACCGGGCGTTTCACGCCTTACTGGACGCGCGGCGCCGATGGTCACGTTGCCGTGCAGCCCCTGGTCGAGTATGACTCCCCGGACCGTCACCCCAACGGTGTGCCCAAAGGTGGCTGGTACAGCGGCCCGCGCGACACTCTGAAGGAAAGCGTGCTGGACCCCATTCCTTACGTGGTCCAGGGGAAAAACGTCTGGCTGACCACCTTGTCGGTGCCCATCGTGTCCGATGGCAAGTTCTACGGCGTGGTCGGGGCTGACTTCGATATCGCGTTTATCCAGAAACTCAGCGAGCAGATGTCTGCCGATCTCTACGGCGGCAAAGGCACGGTTTCGATCCTGAGTAACCAGGGCCTGGTGGTCGCGGACAGCCAGCGCACCGACCTGATTGGCCAGCCGATCAAGGCCTTGTTGCCTGAGTCCTGGGAAAAAGTGCTCAGCGATATCCAGGGCGGTCGGGGGGATGGCCTGCTCAATGCGCAAACACAGAATATCGAAGTGTTGATGCCCATTACGCTCGGTCGTACTGGCAAGCCCTGGGCGGTGTTGATTCGCCTGCCCAAGGCCGTGGTCATGAGCCAGGCCATCGTCCTGGAGCAGGAGTTGCAGGCACGCAGCCTCAACAACAGCATCTGGCAGGTGTCGGTAGGGTTGGTCATTTCGTTGTTGGCCCTGGCTGCCTTGTGGTATGCCGCAGCCAAAATCGTCGGGCCGATTCGCGAAGCCGCCGCCTTGGCCGCTACCATCAGCCTGGGAGATTTCTCTCGCCGCCTGGTGCAGAAATCCGAGGATGAAGTCGGGCAGTTGTCTGCGGCGCTTAACGATATGTCTGAAAGCCTGCAACGGCAGGTGCGGGTGGCCGAGCGCATTTCCGAAGGTGACCTGGACCTGGAGGTCCGCTTGTCTTCGCCCCACGACACCCTCGGCAAGTCATTGGAGAAGATGGTCAGCAACCTGAACCAACTGATTTCGGAGGTTCAAACCAGTGCCACGCAGATTACCGGCAGTTCGGCGCAAGTCACCGACCTGAGCCAGTCATTGTCCGATGGGGCCTCCAATTCCGCCTCGTCCATCACCGAAATCAGTGCGGTGATGACGCAAATGGCGGCGCAGACCCGGGACAACGCCGCTAACGCCAAGAAGGCCGATGAGCAATCCCAGGCGTCACGAGCCGATGCGGGGGAGAGCGATAAATTGATGAGCGAGCTGATTGCCGCCATGGCCGAGATCGACAATTCGGGCAAGGACATCACTGCGATCATCACCACCATCGATAACATCGCCGCACAAACCAACCTGCTGGCCTTGAACGCGGCGATCGAAGCTGCCCGGGCCGGTGAGCTTGGGCGCGGTTTCGCCGTGGTGGCCGATGAAGTGCGCAGCCTGGCCGCCCGCAGCGCCGAGGCCGCCCAGCAAACAGCGGCGCTGATCGCCGACTCCTCGAGCAAGACCCAGCGCGGCATGATCATCGCCGGCCGGACCGCCGAATCGCTGAAAAACATCGTCACCGGAACCAGCGCGGTTTCCAACCTGGTTTCGCTGATCTACCAGGCTTCCAGCGAGCAGGCTTCAGGTTTGCAGCAGGCCAGCATCGGCCTTGAGCAGATCGATGAGGTGACGCAGAAAAACCAGTCGAATTCACAAGAGTGCGCCGTGGCGGCCAAGGACCTTTCGGAGCGAGCCTCGCTGATGCAGCGGGTGTTGGGACGTTTCAAAGTCAAAAGGGGCTAATGGGTTTGCGTAGCGAGGGGGCAAGCTCCCTCGTCACGACGAGCACAAGCCCTCAAATGAACAGCATTACGACATAGCAGGCTTTTTGTTATCCTCGCCGTCTTCTTTCATGGACGAATACCGGGACAAGCCATGGCTAACGACACCCCGTCACGCATCGGGACGATTCTGCTGGGCCTGCTTTTTGCCCTGATTGGCATTGGCTTATTGGGCATTGCCGTCAATCTCACCCTCGACCGGCGCGACTTCCTCGCCCGGGCTCAGACCGCCGATGGCATTGTCAGCCACTTGAATGCCGGTGGTTCGCATCCTGAGATCGCCTTCACCACCGCCAGTGGCGAAAAGATTTCCTACCCCCAGGGCGGTTTTATCTTCGGTTATCAGAAGGACCAGCCGGTGCGGGTGCATTACTTGCCCGAGCAGCCGGCGGGCAGTGCCATCGTCGATGCCCCGGCCGCCCTGTGGGGCACCTCTGGAGTTCTGGGGTTTATCGGTCTGGTGTTCACTCTTGTCGGCCTGCTAAAAGCCACCCGCCAACGCGGTCGCGATGCGGTTCATTCACATAAAGGACTTTGAACGTATGAGCTACAACATCCCACTCCCGGTCAATGAAAGTCGCTGGCAGTACCAGACCGCCAGCGGCGGTGGCCTGACCGTGGTCATGGTGGCGGGCAGTGGCGGCTCGATTATCCTGCGCTCGCCCCAGGGCGAAGACGTCAGCTACCGCTATGGCGGTGTTGGCGTGGGTGTCGGGTTCGGTGCAAGGCTACCGCGGTTCGGCAAGATCAATATCCAGATCAAGGGTAAGGGTGTAGCTGCGGCCGGTGCGGCAGAGGCGTTTCCCAGCACCGGCAAGGTGTTTGTCAGCGACGCCCTGGTCGATCGCGACCTGACCAGTGACGACATCACCGGCCCTTGCATGTATACCGAAGTGGGCGTGGGCCTGGGGATCGGCGGCTCGGCCACGGCCCTGCTGTTCGGGCTCGATCCCAAGTTGCTGGCGTTGTCGGTGGCCCTGAGTTCCAATCCGGCAACCTCGCTCATCGCGTCCACCACGGTCAATCGGCAGCTGGCGCGTTCGGCCAAGGGCGCGGTGGTCATGGCTGGGATGAACGCTGGCCTGCAGGCCGGTGGCGGTGCGGCGATCTACATAGGGTATCTGTTCTAGTCAGGTTGCGGGGGCGGCACGACTCCCGAGCACGCCCGCTCCCACAGGGACTTAGCCCACAAAAAAACCGCCAATCAGGCGGTTTTTTTGTGAGCAACTGCAGCGGATGTAGCACGCCAGGCCCGATGCTTAGGCCCACCAGCGAAGCCAGGCGGCTGCTACACACCGTTGGTCGAACGGCGCTCGTTCAAGCGGCGGGGGCGCGTGCAAATCCTTGGCGCTCTACTAAAGTGACGGATCCCGTATTCCTTAAAGGATTAAGCTTATGGCAGCCACCGATAGCGAGACGGCAAGCACCCATACCGTGAGAACCGGGCCTGGCACTGTCCAGGTCGATCTCACCGGCCAGTTCGACGATAACCAGAGCATCTTGATCCAGCCGGACGGCAAGATACTGGTCGGCGGCTATACCCAATACCTCGCCTGGGGCTACCCGGGGGCACCAGGGGAGGAAAGCTACGGTTACGAACAGAACCACAGCGTGATTCGCCTGAACGCCGATGGCAGCCTGGACACGAGTTTCCATGACGGCGGCATCGACATCGTCCCGGCCGCCACAGCCCCAGCGTCACACTACGAGCTGACGGCGGTGCAGCCCGATGGCAAGGTGCTTGTCGCCGTGGCGCTGAACACCGGCGTACAGGTCGAGCGCTTCAACAGCGACGGGACACGGGACGCAACCTTCGGTCAAAACGGCGCCGTTTCGGTCGGCATCGGCCATGACTTCAAAGACATCGACCTGACGGCCAATACCGATGGCTCCTTCCAGATCAGCGCCCGTGGGTTCGACCAGGCCACCGTGACCCGGATCGGCGGTGACGGCACGTTCATCGATGGCTTTGGCGACAACGGTGTGCTGACCGTCAACATCCCCGCAGACAAATACTACAACGGAGGGATCTCGACGGCGGTTCAGGCAGACGGAGGTGTCGTGGTCGGCGCCGCCTACAACGCTGCCGGCGCAGGTGATCCGACGTATCTGCTGCAGCGCTTCACCCCCGACGGCAAGCTGGATACCCACTTTGGCGATAACGGAGCCCTTTACCTGACCCCTGCCATGGGGTTCGGCGAAGACTCGGTGGTAAGCCTGCAAGCTGACGGCAAGATCATCGTCATGGGCCATGTCGAGGGCAACGCTTGGGCGACGGTCGCCCGGCTCAACGCCGACGGCTCCTTCGACAGCGGCTTTGGCACCCAGGGTACGGTGACTTTCGAGGCCGACACCCCGGTGGCCTTGACGGTGCAAACCGATGGCAAGATCGTGGTTGCCGGTACGAGCGGTGGGGATTTCAGTGTCATCCGCTTGAACGCCGATGGCAGTGTGGATACCGGCTTCGGCAGCCACGACGGCAAGCTCCATATGGACGGATACGCCGGCGAGGAAATCCTGCAGGGCACCGATGCCGCCGAGGTCATCCATGGCCTGGCGGGCGATGACGTGCTCCAGGGCAATGGCGGACGCGACGTCCTGCAAGGTGGCGCTGGCGGCGACATCTTCCGCTTTACCGAGTTGGGCGACAGTTTCCGTACCGACACGCAAAACGGCAGCGACCGGATCCAGGACTTCGATGCCACCCAGGACCGCATCGACTTGACCGCCCTCGGGTTCACCGGCATTGGCAATGGTCACGACGGCACCTTGGCAGTCCTGGTCAGCGCGGACGGAGCCCGCACCTACCTCAAGAGCTACGACATCGATGCGTTAGGGCAACGGTTTGAGTTGGCGCTGGACGGCAATTGGGTCGGGCAGTTGAACAACACCAACCTGGTGTTCACCGCGCCCACCGTCGAAGGTACCGCTGGCAAAGATACGATAAACGGTTCTGCCCTGTCGGAAATCATCCATGGCCTGGACGGCAATGACCGTATCAACGGCGGCGCTGGCGCGGATGTCATCATCGGCGGCAGGGGCGCTGATCGCCTCGATGGCGGAGACAGGAGCGATATCTCGTTGTGGACGGACAACCGGGAGAACGCCGACGTGTTCCGCTATACCTCCACCGAGGACAGTTATCGCACCGACAGCCAGAGCTTCGTCGACCTTATCGAACGCTTCACGGTCGACGACCGGATCGATGTATCGAGCCTGGGCTATACCGGTTTGGGGGAGGGGACGGGCACGACGCTGAAGATGGTTTACAACCAGGCGCTGGACCGCACCTATCTGACGGATGTGGAAGCTGACGCACAAGGCCAGTGGTTCCAGGTCGCGCTTGCGGGGGATTGGCGGGAGAGTCTCGATGAAGACAACATGATCTTTGCTTCCGATACAGAAATTGGGCTGATCGGCGTAGCACCCGATGTCGATCCAGGTCACCTGTTGACCTGATGCCGTTCGGGAGTGGCGTGGCAGTGAGTCACTGCCACGCCAACCGTCAGACGTTGAAGCGGAAGTGCATCACATCACCGTCCTTGACGATGTATTCCTTGCCTTCCAGACGCCATTTACCGGCTTCCTTGGCACCCGCTTCACCTTTGTACTGGATGAAATCCGCGTAGGCGATGACTTCGGCACGGATGAAGCCTTTTTCGAAGTCGGTGTGGATCACGCCAGCGGCTTGCGGTGCGGTAGCACCGACGCGAACGGTCCAGGCGCGGACTTCTTCGACGCCGGCGGTGAAGTAGGTCTGCAAGTGCAGCATCTCGTAGCCAGCGCGGATCACGCGATTCAGGCCAGGCTCTTCCAGGCCCAGGGCCTCGAGGAACATGTCTTTCTCTTCACCGTCATCCAGTTCGGCGATTTCTGCTTCGATCTTGTTGCAGACCGGAACGACCATGGCGCCTTCTTCTTCGGCAATGGCCTTGACCACGTCCAGGTGCGGGTTGTTCTCGAAGCCGTCTTCAGCGACGTTGGCGATGTACATGACCGGTTTGGTGGTCAGCAGGTGGAAGCCCTTGATCACCAGCTTCTCGTCGGTGCTCATGTTCTTCATCAGGCTGCGCGCAGGCTTGCCTTCGGTGAAGTGGGCGATCAACTGCTCCAGCAGGCCTTTCTGAACGACCGCGTCCTTGTCGCCACCCTTGGCGTTGCGAGTCACTTTCTGCAGTTGTTTTTCACAGCTGTCGAGGTCGGCGAAAATCAGTTCCAGGTCGATGATTTCGATGTCGCGTTTCGGGTCGACGCTGTTGGAGACGTGAATCACGTTCTCGTCTTCGAAGCAGCGCACCACGTGGGCGATGGCATCGGTTTCACGGATGTTGGCCAAAAACTTGTTACCCAGGCCTTCGCCCTTCGACGCACCGGCTACCAGGCCTGCGATGTCGACGAATTCCATGGTGGTCGGCAGGATGCGCTTGGGGTTGACGATAGCCGCCAAGGCATCCAGGCGCGGATCGGGCATCGGCACGATGCCGGTGTTCGGCTCGATGGTGCAGAAGGGGAAGTTCTCGGCCGCGATACCGGATTTGGTCAGGGCGTTGAACAGGGTGGACTTGCCGACGTTAGGCAGGCCGACGATGCCGCAATTGAATCCCATGGTGTTTCCCCTCGGATAAGTGTCAGGCCTTCTGGCTGTGCAGGCTTTTCATCGCGCGGTTCCATTCACCGGCGAGGATATCCGGCAGCACGCCGAGGGCAAAGTCGATGCTGGCATCGAGTTTTTCCTGTTCGGCGCGAGGCGCACGACCCAGGACAAAGTTTGAAACCATACTGGCAACGCCCGGGTGGCCGATGCCGAGCCGCAGGCGGTGAAAGGTATTCTGATTACCCAGTTGCGCGATGATGTCGCGCAACCCGTTGTGACCGCCATGGCCGCCGCCTTGCTTGAGCTTGGCAACGCCCGGAGGCAGGTCGAGTTCGTCGTGGGCCACCAGGATTTCTTCAGGCTTGATGCGAAAGAAACCGGCCAATGCCGCCACGGCCTGGCCGCTACGGTTCATGTAGGTGGTGGGAATCAACAGGCGAACATCCTGACCCAGGTGCGAGAAGCGACCGGTCAGGCCGAAATACTTGCGATCGGCTGCCAGGCTGACGCCTTGTGCGTGCGCGATGCGCTCAACAAAAAGGGCCCCTGCGTTATGCCGGGTCTGTTCGTATTCAGCGCCTGGATTTCCCAGGCCAACGATCAGTTTAATGGCAGTCACGATAGGGGCCCTTCCTGGAGTGTGGATAACGATGTCGCAATCAGGCGGTGTTGCGACAGTGGACGAAAATGGCGGATTTACCGTTAAGTAAACTTCGCGTTCTCGCCCGCTGTCTCGCTACGTTCCAGTCCGCGATGTTTCCGGTCACTCCGGCGACAGAGTGAAATTACTCTGCAGCGCCTTCTTCAGTGGCTTCTGGAGCAACACGTGGAGCGTGGACGTTGGCAACAGCCTTGTCATCGCCGTGTGCCAGAGCAACAAACTCAACGCCTTTAGGAGCCTTGAGGTCGGACAGGTGAACGATCGTGCCGACTTCGGCGTTAGCCAGGTCTACTTCGATGAATTCAGGCAGGTCTTTCGGCAGGCAGGTCACTTCGATTTCCGAAACAACGTGCGAAATTTCGCCGCCTTTCTTGATCGGAGCAGCTTCGCCAACGAAGTGTACAGGCACGATAGCGGTCAGTTTCTGGCCAGCGACTACGCGTACGAAGTCGGCGTGCATCACGTGGCCTTTGGCC
The DNA here is from genome assembly GCF_018325905.1 of Pseudomonas sp. St316. Lineage (NCBI taxonomy): Bacteria > Pseudomonadati > Pseudomonadota > Gammaproteobacteria > Pseudomonadales > Pseudomonadaceae > Pseudomonas > Pseudomonas sp. St316. The sequence goes on from NZ_AP021901.1 coordinate 1,066,212, forward strand.
GGGTGACGCTGCAGGGCTTTGATCACGACGTTTTGCTTGGTGCCACCAACGTTCAGCTCGATGATGTGGCTGTAGGCCGCTTCGTTTTCGAGCAGTTTGGCAACTTCTTTGGCCAGCATGCTGATGGACTCAGGGGCTTTTTCGCCACCGTAGACTACAGCTGGAACCAGGCTTGCGAGACGACGCAGGCGGCGGCTCGCACCTTTCCCCAGGTCGGAACGCACTTCAGCATTCAGAGTAAAATCGTTCATGTTGTATCTCCAAAGTAACCACATTCACCCCAGCGCTTGCGACCAGCGCTTAAGGCGATATGGGCAAAAAAGCCCCGCCCCGACAGGTAATGCCGGGGCGGGGCGCTTTTCGTCAACGAGATGTCCTGGAAAGGGCAGGGCCCTTAGCGGAACATCGCACTGATCGATTCTTCGTTGCTGATGCGGCGAACCGCTTCGGCAACAACCGGTGCGATATCCAGTTGGCGGATACGCGCACAGGCTTGTGCTGCTGCGGACAGCGGGATGGTATTGGTCACCACCAGCTCGTCCAGCACGGAATTTTCAATGTTCTCGATCGCTCGACCCGACAGCACAGGGTGTGTGCAGTAGGCAAAGACCTTGGCAGCGCCATGCTCTTTCAGGGCCTTCGCCGCGTGGCACAGGGTGCCGGCGGTATCGACCATGTCATCGACCAGAATACAGGTACGCCCTTCGACATCACCGATGATGTGCATCACTTCAGAGTGATTGGCCTTCTCACGGCGTTTGTCGATGATACCCAGATCCACGCCCAGGGATTTGGCAACGGCCCGTGCACGCACGACGCCACCAATGTCCGGGGACACGATCATCAGGTTTTCGAAGCGCTGATCTTCAATATCATCCACCAGGACCGGGGAGCCGTAGATGTTATCCACGGGAATATCGAAGAAACCCTGAATCTGGTCAGCATGCAGATCAACCGTGAGGACACGGTCGATGCCGACTACGGTCAGCATATCAGCCACGACTTTCGCGCTGATCGCCACACGTGCGGAACGCGGACGGCGATCCTGACGGGCATAACCAAAGTAAGGAATAACAGCAGTGATACGAGTAGCCGAGGAGCGGCGGAAGGCATCAGCCATCACGACGAGTTCCATCAGGTTATCGTTGGTCGGAGCGCAAGTCGGCTGAATAATGAAGACGTCTTTACCGCGAACGTTTTCATTGATCTCGGCAGTGATTTCGCCGTCGGAAAACTTACCGACAGAAATGTCACCGAGAGGGATATGCAGCTGACGTACGACACGCCGAGCCAGATCGGGGTTGGCGTTCCCCGTAAAGACCATCATCTTGGACACGCGCAGTACCTGAAGGCTGAGGGTATACCTGGATGAGTATAGGAAAATGGCAGGGGCGGCTGGATTCGAACCAACGCATGGCAGGATCAAAACCTGCTGCCTTACCGCTTGGCGACGCCCCTGTATCTGTTGCTGCGAGTGCCCAGCACTCGATTCCTTTTAGAGCAGGTCTTGCAGCTTGCGATGCAACATCGAAACGTTGCTTCCTTTTGCTACAAACCCTGTAAGGGTCTCTGTCAGAAGGGCCGAGACTTTATCAGCTTCAGCTTTGCTTGGGAAGCCCCCAAACACACAACTTCCAGTTCCGGTGAGTTTTGCTTCGGTAAATTTACCTAACAAATTCAATGCGTTACGAACATCTGGATAACGCCTTGCTACCACCGGTAAGCAGTCATTTCGACTGTTTCCCTTGGGAACGGGGCGCACTTTAATGGGAGGAGAGTTACGTGTCAACAGTGGATCTGAAAAAATTTCTGCTGTACTTACAGAGACTTGCGGCACCAGTACCAAGTACCAAGGTTCTTCGGGCTCCACCGGGGTGAGTTTTTCCCCTACGCCCTCGGCGAAAGCGGCGTGGCCACGAACGAAAACCGGCACGTCGGCGCCCAGTGTCAGGCCCAGGGCGGCCAGGCGATCCGCGTCCCAGCCCAGCTGCCACAAGTGGTTGAGACCGAGCAACGTGGTGGCCGCATTCGAACTGCCGCCGCCGATGCCGCCACCCATGGGCAGGATTTTTTCGATCCAGATATCGATGCCCAGCGTACAACCGGATTGCGCCTGGAGTTTTTTCGCGGCCTTGACGATCAGGTTGCTGTCGTGGGGAACGCCTTCGAATTCGGTGTGAAGGCGAATCACCCCGTCGTCGCGCACGGCAAAGGTGATTTCGTCGCCGTAGTCCAGGAACTGAAAAATCGTCTGCAGCTCGTGGTAGCCGTCCGGGCGACGGCCGAGGATGTGCAGCATCAGGTTGAGCTTGGCCGGGGAGGGCAGGGTCAGGCGTGCGGCGCTCATGTCATTGCCCCAGCTTGCGCGGCTGCCATTGCTTGATCACCAGCGTGACGTCGAGGTTGCTGCCGTGCAGCTTGATGCGTTCGGGCAGCCAATAGCCGTTCTGCTGGGCATAGCTTAAGTATTCGATCTGCCAGTCATCCTGCTCCAGGTTGGACAGGCGGCTGTCGGCGTCGAGGGTCAGGCGGCTTTTGCTGTCCGGTGCCGGCAGCCCGCGAACCCACCAGGTCAGGTGGGATACCGGCAACTTCCAGCCCAATTGTTCTTCCAGCAGCGCTTCGGGGGTGGGTGCCTCATAGCGTCCCTGGTTGGCGACTTCCAACGATACCTGGCCCGGCCGACCCGTCAGGCGGGCCGCACCGCGACCCAGTGGGCCCGACAGGCGAATGTCGTAGTAGTCCTGGCGCTGCAGCCAGAACAGCGTGCCACTGCCCGAGTCTTTCGGGGCGCGGATGCCGATCTTGCCGTCGATCTGCCAGCCGTCGAGGCCGCTCAGTTGTTGCTTGTGCTCGCGCCATTGGGCCTGGTTGCCCTGGCCCTGGACGGATTCACGGGCGCCGAAGCCCGCGCAACCGGCGAGCAGGGCAATAAAGCTGAAAACGATGAGATGGCGCAAAAACATAATCTTAAAGAGTCTCGGATCCGGTCAGGCGTTTGATGGTGCTGCGCAAGAGGGGGCTGTCAGGCTGATCCTTGAGGAATCGGCTCCAGATCTGCCGGGCTTCGCGTTGTTTGCCGTTGGCCCACAGGACCTCGCCCAGGTGAGCGGCGACTTCCTGGTCGGGAAAGCGCTCCAGGGCCTGGCGCAACAGGCGTTCGGCTTCGTCGAGATTGCCCAGGCGGAAATTCACCCAGCCGAGGCTGTCGAGCACCGCCGGGTCTTCCGGGTTGATCTGGTGGGCCTGTTCGATCAGCAGCTTGGCTTCGTCGTAGCGGGTGGTGCGGTCCGACAAGGTGTAGCCCAGGGCGTTGAGGGCCATGGCGTTGTCAGGATCACGCTGGATGATCAGGCGCAGGTCTTTTTCCATCTGGGCCAGGTCATTGCGTTTTTCCGCCAGCATGGCGCGGGTGTACAACAGGTTCAGATCGTCCGGGTACTGCTTCAAGGCTTGTTGCAGCACGTTCCAGGCCTTGTCGCCCTGATTGTTGGCCGACAGGGTTTCGGCTTCGATCAGGTACAGCTGGATGCCGTAGTCCGGCTGGGAGTCGCGTTGCACGGCGAGGCGGCTCTGGGCTTCGGCGGTCTTGCCATTGCCGATCAGGATATCGGCCTGGCGCAACTGCGCAGGCAGGTAGTCGTTGCCCGGGCCGACCTGGGCGTACTCGATCAGTGCGCTCTCGGGGTCGTTGCGTTCCTCGGCGATGCGACCCAGGTTCAGGTGGGCAGAGTCGACATGGCTTTCCCGGGCGATCAGGTCTTCCAGGTACCCCTTGGCCTCGTCCCAGGCCTTGGCCTCCAGGCAGACCAGCGCGAGGGAATAGCGCAACTCGTCGTCTTCCGGGTATTGCTGGACCAGGCTGGAGAACTCCACCTTGGCGTCGTCCATGCGGTTGTTTTCCACCAGCATGCGGGCGTAGGTGAGGCGCAGGCGTTTGTCGTCCGGGTACTTCTTGATGCTTTTTTCCAGCAGCGGCAGCGCTTCGTCACCGCGATTCAAGCCTTGCAGCAGGCGTGCGCGCAGCAGGATCGGCGCCACTTCGCCAGCTTCCGGCGGGTTGTCTTCCAAAAGGGTGAGGGCGCCTTGGGTGTCACCGTCCTGTTGCAGCAGCAGGGCCTTGCCGAAAATCAGCTGGCCGTTGTTCGGGTGGCGCAGCAACAGGCGATCGAAGCTTTTCATCAGGCCGTTGCGGGTTTCCTGGTCGGTATCGGCGGCGGACAGGGCCAGGAAGTCGAAATGGGTGTCGCCCTTGCCCAGCAGGACCTTCTCCATATACATCATGGAGTCGTCGTAGCGCCCGGCCCGAGCCAGTTGCACGGCGGCGGCGCGCTGCGCTTCGAGGTCGTCCGGGGCATTCTTGGCCCAGATTAGCGCGGTATCCAGCGCGGGCTGGTCGGCGCCCAGGTATTCGGCAATGCGAAAGGCCCGCTCGGAGATGCCCGGGTCCTGGGTATTGATGGCTTGGGTCACGTAGTTGTCCAGCGCAATGTCGAAGCGATTGCGCTGGCCTGCCAGTTCGGCGCTCAACAGGCTGAAGATGGTTTCTTCGCTGAACGAGCCGTAGACCTTGGGTTTTTCAGGTACCTGCACGCTGTCTTCGACCGGCGGCGTACCGTCCGTCGAAACGGGGGCCATGGACTGGCAGCCGCTGAGCAAGGCAAGAGCAAGGAGCAACGCGGAAGATCTATTCATATAGGAAGAGGACGACTAACCTGCGGTCGGATCATCATGACACAAGCCTTCGGTCAAACATAACCGCCCCGTCGATTTACAACTCAGGGCAGGGCGATAGAGATCGAGTGGTTGTTCTGGATCTGACGAAGTAGGACAATTGCCGGCTTCACGTCACCATCAGCGACCTTGAATGGCCTTCCTTGCACTCGGTATTAACCACAAGACTGCTTCAGTAGACGTCCGCGAGCGCGTGGCCTTTACGCCTGAGCAGCTGGTTGAGGCCTTGCAGCAGCTCTGCCGACTCACCGACAGTCGCGAAGCTGCGATCCTCTCCACCTGCAATCGCAGCGAGCTTTATATAGAACAGGATCACGTTTCGGCCGATTCAGTCCTGCGCTGGCTGGCCGACTATCACAACCTGAGCCTTGAAGAGCTGCGCGCCAGTGCCTATGTGCACGAAGACGATGCGGCCGTTCGTCACATGATGCGTGTCGCCTCGGGGCTCGATTCGCTGGTGTTGGGCGAACCGCAGATTCTCGGCCAGATGAAGTCGGCCTACGCCGTGGCCCGCGAGGCCGGCACCGTCGGCCCGCTGCTGGGGCGGCTGTTCCAGGCCACGTTCAACGCCGCCAAGCAGGTGCGCACCGACACCGCCATCGGCGAGAACCCGGTGTCCGTGGCGTTTGCCGCGGTCAGCCTGGCGAAACAGATTTTCAGTGATTTGCAACGCAGCCAGGCGCTGCTGATCGGCGCTGGCGAGACCATCACCCTGGTCGCCCGCCATCTCCATGACCTGGGTGTCAAGCGCATTGTCGTCGCCAACCGGACCCTGGAACGAGCCAGCAGCCTGGCCGAGCAGTTCGGCGCCCATGCGGTGCTGCTGTCGGACATTCCCGCGGAGCTGGTGCACAGCGACATCGTCATCAGTTCCACCGCCAGCCAGTTGCCGATCCTCGGCAAGGGCGCTGTAGAAAGTGCCCTGAAGCTGCGCAAGCACAAGCCGATTTTCATGGTGGACATTGCCGTTCCCCGGGACATCGAGCCGGAAGTCGGCGAGCTGGACGACGTTTATCTCTACAGCGTCGACGATCTGCACGAGGTGGTCGCCGAGAACCTCAAGAGCCGGCAGGGCGCGGCCCAGGCGGCGGAAGAGATGATCACCGTCGGCGCCGACGACTTCATGGTGCGCTTGCGCGAGCTGGCCGCGGTGGATGTGCTCAAGGCCTATCGTCAACAGAGCGAACGGCTGCGCGACGAGGAGCTGCAAAAGGCCCAGCGCCTGCTGGCCAACGGCGGCAGTGCCGAAGAGGTGCTGGTGCAACTGGCCCGCGGCCTGACCAACAAATTGCTCCACGCCCCCAGTGTCCAGCTCAAGAAGCTGACCGCCGAAGGCCGTCTCGATGCGCTGGCCATGGCCCAGGAACTCTTCGCCCTCGGTGAGGGCTCACCGGATAGCTTTTCGGATAAAAAACCGCAATGAAAGCGTCACTGCTCAACAAGCTGGACATCCTCCAGGACCGTTTCGAAGAACTGACCGCCTTGCTGGGCGATGGCGAAGTCATTTGCGACCAGAACAAATTCCGCACCTATTCCAAGGAATATGCGGAAGTCGAGCCGATTGTCGCCACTTATAAACAGTTGCTCAAAGTGCAGGGCGACCTTGAAGGCGCCCAGGCGCTGCTCAAGGACAGCGACCCGGACATGCGCGAAATGGCCGTGGAGGAAGTCCGCGAAGCCAAGGACCAACTGGTTGAGCTGGAAAGCAGCCTGCAACGCATGCTGTTGCCCAAGGACCCGAATGACGGACGCAATGTGTTCCTTGAGATCCGTGCCGGTACCGGCGGCGATGAGGCGGCGATTTTTTCCGGTGACCTGTTTCGCATGTATTCGCGCTACGCCGAGCGTCGCGGTTGGCGCGTGGAGATCCTTTCGGAAAACGAAGGCGAACACGGTGGCTATAAAGAAGTCATCGCCCGGGTCGAAGGTGACAACGTCTACGGCAAACTGAAATTCGAATCCGGCGCCCACCGCGTGCAGCGTGTGCCGGCCACCGAATCCCAGGGCCGCATCCACACCTCCGCCTGCACCGTGGCGGTATTGCCCGAGCCGGACGAGCAGGAAGCCATCGAGATCAATCCGGCGGACCTGCGGGTCGATACTTATCGTTCCTCCGGCGCGGGCGGCCAGCACGTCAACAAGACCGACTCGGCGATCCGTATCACGCACTTGCCGTCGGGCATCGTGGTCGAGTGCCAGGAAGAACGTTCCCAGCACAAGAACCGCGCGCGGGCCATGTCCTGGCTCTCGGCCAAGCTCAACGACCAGCAGACCAGTGCCGCGGCCAATGCCATCGCCAGTGAGCGCAAATTGTTGGTGGGCTCGGGCGATCGTTCCGAGCGGATCCGTACCTACAACTTCGCCCAGGGCCGGGTCACCGACCATCGCGTCAACCTGACCCTGTATTCCCTGGATGAAATTCTTGCCGGTGGTGTCGATGCGGTGATCGAGCCGCTGCTGGCCGAATACCAGGCCGACCAGTTGGCTGCGATTGGCGAGTAAGCACAGGTGAACAAATGACCATCATCGCCAGTCTGTTACGCGCCGCCGAGCTGCCGGATTCGCCCACCTCACGGCTGGACGCCGAATTGTTGCTGGCCGCTGCGCTGGGCAAGTCCCGCAGCTTCCTGCACACCTGGCCCGAGCGGATCGTGCCCAGCGAGGCAGCGTTGCTGTTCTCCGAATACCTGCGCCGGCGTCGTTGCGGCGAGCCGGTGGCGTACATCCTCGGGCAGCAAGGTTTCTGGAACCTTGATCTGGAAGTCGCGCCCCATACGCTGATTCCGCGTCCCGACACCGAGCTGCTGGTGGAAACCGCGCTGGCCCTGTTGCCGGCCACACCGGCCCGGGTCCTGGACCTGGGCACCGGCAGCGGTGCGATTGCCTTGGCATTGGCCAATGAGCGCCCAGCCTGGAATGTCACCGCAGTCGACCGGGTGCTGGAGGCCGTGGCCTTGGCCGAGCGCAATCGCCAGCGCCTGGACCTGCGCAACGTCACGGTGCTGAGCAGCCATTGGTTCAGCGCATTGGAGGGCGAGCGTTTTACATTGATCATCAGCAATCCGCCTTACATCGCGGCCAGCGATCCGCATCTGGCCGAAGGCGATGTGCGTTTCGAGCCGAGCAGTGCCCTGGTCGCGGGGCCGGACGGTTTGGATGACTTGCGCCAAATCATTGCCCAGGCCCCCGTGCACCTTGAGCCGGGCGGCTGGTTGATGCTTGAACACGGTTACGATCAGGCCGAAGCGGTGCGTGATTTGCTCCGAGTCCATGGCTTTACTGAAGTCCACAGCCGTAAGGACCTGGGCGGTCATGAGCGCATCAGCCTGGGGTGCCTGCCGTGCTGAACGATCAGGAGCTGTTGCGCTATAGCCGGCAGATTCTGTTGCAGCACGTCGACATCGACGGGCAATTGCGTCTCAAGCAAAGCCGCGTGCTGATCATTGGCCTTGGCGGTCTCGGCGCCCCGGTGGCGTTGTACCTGGCCGCTGCTGGAGTGGGCGAGATGCATTTGGCGGATTTCGACACCGTCGACTTGACCAACCTGCAACGCCAGATCATTCACGACACCGACAGCGTCGGCCTGAGCAAGGTCGATTCGGCGATGCGGCGCTTGGGGGCGATCAACCCCGAGGTTCATCTGGTGCCTCACCGGATGGCCATGGACGAAGACAGCCTCGCCGCTGCGGTCGCGGCGGTGGACGTGGTGCTCGACTGCTCCGACAATTTTTCGACCCGCGAAGCGGTGAACGCAGCCTGTGTCGCGGCGGGTAAGCCGCTGGTCAGCGGTGCGGCGATTCGCCTGGAAGGGCAGTTGTCGGTGTTCGATCCACGCCGCCCCGAAAGCCCCTGCTACCACTGCCTTTACGGCCACGGCAGCGAAGCCGAGCTGACTTGCAGCGAAGCCGGCGTGATCGGTCCGTTGGTGGGGTTGGTGGGTAGCCTGCAAGCCCTTGAAGCCTTGAAGTTGCTGGCCGGTTTCGGTGAGCCGCTGGTGGGGCGCCTGCTGTTGATCGATGCATTGGGCACGCGTTTCCGTGAGTTGCGGGTCAAGCGTGATCCAGGCTGCAGCGTCTGTGGTGGCCGGCATGAGTGAAGCGCCGGTCGGTGTGCTTGACTCGGGTGTCGGCGGGTTGTCGGTGCTGGGGGAAATCCGCCGGTTGCTGCCCAACGAATCGCTGTTGTACGTGGCTGACTGTGGGCATATTCCCTACGGTGAGAAGACCCCGGAATACATCCGACAACGCTGCGCGATCATTGCCGACTTTCTCCTGGGCCAGGGCGCCAAGGCGCTAGTCGTCGCGTGCAACACCGCGACGGTGGCTGCTGTTGCCGATCTACGCCGTGATTTCCCCCATTGGCCCATCGTCGGCATGGAACCGGCAGTCAAGCCGGCGGCTGCCGCGACCCGCAGCGGTATCGTCGGCGTACTGGCCACCACCGGCACCTTGCAGAGCGCCAAGTTCGCCGCGTTGCTCGACCGCTTCGCCACCGATGTGCGGGTTATCACGCAACCGTGCCCGGGACTGGTGGAACTGATCGAAGCGGGTGACTTGCACAACCCGGCCTTGCAGCAATTGCTGCAACATTACGTCGACCCCTTGCTGGCTGCCGGCTGCGATACGCTGATCCTGGGTTGCACGCACTATCCGTTCCTCAAGCCATTGCTGGCGGGGATGATTCCTGAGCACATCAGCCTCATCGATACCGGCGCCGCAGTGGCCCGGCAACTTCAACGCCTGTTGAGTGAACGAGGGCTGTTGGCTGAAGGACCTGCCACTGAAACGCACTTCTGGACCAGCGCAGATCCGATACATTTAAGAAAAATCCTACCAACGCTATGGCATTCGTCTGGCGTTGTGCGAAGCTTCGGTCTGTAAAAAAAACGTGAAAATTATGTAAATCGTGCTGAACTTCTGTTTTAGCGCTGATTTCTATAGCTTCGAGTGTCGGTAACAAAATCAACTAAGTCTGTCCGGAAAAGGATGTTTCTAATGAAGCGCTTATTCTGCTTTGCCGCGTTTGCGGCTGCGTTGTTGGGGCACACTTACACTGCGCAAGCAGCGGGTGTGGAGTTTGGGGTGGGCCAGACCAGCGACTCGACCATGACCTATCGCCTGGGCATGCAGTTCGACTGGGACAAGAGTTGGCTGCAAAGTGACGTCGGTCGCCTGACCGGCTACTGGAGCGGCGCCTATACCTATTGGGAAGGGGACGAGACATCCAGCAACCACAGCCTGTCGTTCTCGCCCGTGTTCGTGTATGAATTTTCCGGCCAGAACGTGAAGCCTTACGTCGAAGCAGGTGTCGGTGTGGCACTGTTTGCCAATACCGAAGTGGAAACCAACAAGTTGGGAACGGCCTTCCAGTTCGAAGATCGCATCGGGTTCGGCCTGCGCTTCAATGGCGGACATGAAGTGGGCATTCGTGCCACCCATTACTCCAATGCCGGCATCAAGTCGACTAACGACGGTGTAGAAAGCTACTCGCTGCACTACACGATGCCGCTGTAACAAAACAGTTTGAGAACTGTGGGAGCGAGCATGCTCGCGATAGCGATAGACCAGCCAAGATAAAGTTGTCTGAGCCACCGCTATCGCGAGCAAGCTCCCACAGTAGATCAGACCAGACCTTTATCGATACGCCGTCGCAATCCCCTGGCGTTCTTCCAGGCACTCCGGTGCACCCATCTCGAACTCTCGGCAGATCAACGGACGCTTTTCGTAGATGGTGCACATCATGCTGTCGCGATCCAGGGCTGCGCACCAACCGTCATCAAGCCGCAGCATCACCTCACCCCCCAATCGTCCGTGTCGATAAAGCGCTCCGGGACCCCGGTGTCGGTGATCAGCATCACTTCCAACTGGCAGCAGCACGCCGCGCACGTCGAACACGTGACGGCCGGTACCGGGATTTCATGGAGGGGGATGGTTTTCATGGCGCGCAGTGTAAGGCAATCAGCGGCTCAGCGTTGTCCCTTGATCGGATAGCCGTTTTTCGCCTGGCATGAGCCGATATCGGACGGCAGGGTTTCGGTCGACGAAGGTAGCGGCCAGAGTGCGGTCATGGACGCAATGGGGAGTGCGATTTCCCGCGGGCGCTCGATCAACTGATTCAGCACATGCCGCGCTGCTTCGTCCGACGACCAGTGCGTCGGGGTTGGGAAACACTCGTCGGGCCCCCGCAATGGGTCGTCGTAGCCAGGGTGTACCAACGTCACATCGACACCCGCGTACGCCAGGTCCACCCGAGCCGATTCGAACAGATGGCGCATCCCGCTGCCACCCGCTTCGGTTTGCGAAGGCGGCAGGTAAGTCGCCGGGCTGGCAATACCCACCAGATGAGGTTCGGTCCCGGCGCGCAACAAGGGCGCGGCCACTTCGATACAGAAACTGGCAGCCAGCAGATTGCTGCGCACGATATGCTCGATCAATGTGTGATCAGCCGGCAGCCCATCAACGTACTCGGCCGTCCCGGCATTGACGATCACCTGATCCAGGGCGCCCCATTGCCGGGCGATCTGCTCGCCGATCTCGCGCACGGCCTGGCTGTCGGTCAAATTGCCGGGCACGGTCAGCAATTGCCCCGGATAACGTGCCGAAAGGGTTTCGCACGCTCGGGCCGAGCGCGAACTGACGGCCAGGTGTGCCCCCGTCGCCAGTATCGCTTCAGCCAACGAAGCGCCGATTCCGTTGCCAGCCCCGGTGAGCCAATAGCGCCGTGGCAGTCTTGGACCCATTCTCTACTCCTTTCGATTGGACAGCGCACTGATACGTGGCTTTTCAGTAGCGTCCGTACGATTAGTAAGACTATATGTCATCGGCTAAACAATGCATCTCGCAGGCTGGCAATTTCATGTTCGCTAATCGCCCATCCCTTCAACGGCTGCGTCCTGTCGCGCTGGCAGGTTTCTGAATGCTGCCAGCGCACGCGCCCTGGATTGGCTCAAGTCGACAATCGGTGCCGGATAATCCACGGCGCCAAACAAGCCGCCCTGGGTATTTGGATTGTGGACCTGTTGCCTGTCCAGATCGTTCAGTTCAGGTAACCAGCGCTTGATGAACAAACCCTCGCGGTCAAATTTTTCCGACTGGCTCAACGGGTTGAAGATGCGAAACCAAGGCGCCGAATCGGTGCCGGTGGAGGCGCTCCACTGCCAGCCACCATTGTTGGCGGCCAGGTCGCCGTCGATCAGGTGCTGCATGAAAAAGCGCTCGCCTTCGCGCCAATCGATCAACAGGTTCTTGGTCAGGAACATGGCGACGACCATCCGCAAACGGTTGTGCATCCAACCGGTCTCCAGCAATTGACGCATGGCCGCATCGATAATCGGCAGGCCGGTGCGTGCCTGCTTCCAGGCTTGCAGTTCAGCGGGGGCCTTGCGCCAGGCCAGCGCCTCGGTTTCGGGGCGAAACGCACGATGGCGCGACACGCGTGGATAGCCCACTAGAATGTGTTTATAAAACTCGCGCCAGAGCAATTCATTGATCCAGGTCACAGCGCCGGCACTTCCGCTCTCGAATTCACCTTGGTTGGATTGCAGGGCGGCGTGCAGGCACTGACGCGGCGACACCACCCCTGCCACCAGATAGGCCGATAGCTGGCTGGTGCCGGGCCTGGCGGGATAATCCCGTTCGCCTTGGTAATCGTCGATGTGCTGCTCGACAAAGGTGTCCAGGCGCCGACGGACTTCGGTCTCCCCGGCGGGCCAGAGGGCGCGTAGCGCTTCGCTGGGCGGGGCGAACCCGTCGACTTGCGTCGGCACCGGGTCGCGGGCAATGCCGGTGGGGGCCTGCCGGGCCGGCGTGGCGACCAGACTCGGCAATGAAAAGTGCAGGCGGCTATAGCAGACCTTGCGGAACTGACTGAACACTTGGAAGTAATTGCCGGTCTTGGTCAGCACGCTACCGGGCTTGAACAACAATTGATCGAGGTGGCTGTGAAATTCAACGCCCTGGTCATTCAACGCGCGGGCGACTTCGGCGTCGCGTCGGGTTTCATTCAGGCCGTACTCTTCGTTGACATGCACGGCACCGACGTTCAGTTCGCGACACAGCTTGAGCAGTACCTGCGGGGCTTGGTGCCAATGCGCTGCGGCGCGGATCAGCAGTGGGACGTTCAATTCGGCCAGGGCCGCACTTAACGCGGCGAGGTTGCGCAGCCAGAAATCGATCTTGCACGGTGCGTCGTCATGGGCGCGCCATTGTTCGGGGCAGGTCAAGTACACCGCCACGCAGGGTCCTTGGGCTGCAGCCGCTGCAAGGGCGGTATTGTCGTGCAGGCGCAAGTCGCTGCGCAGCCAGATAAGTTGCATGCTGTCTTCCATCTAAAGGAGTTCTCGGCGACTCAGTTCGCGGTGAGCCGATAACGGGTCTTCGGCCCAGGACACGTCAACCATCGACACGCCTGTGGATAACCTGGCGTGGTGGATCGACGCGGCTGGGCCGGCAATGACGATAGGGCAATCGATTCCACCCAGCAGCCTGGGCAGTAGGGACAGGTTGAGGGCTTGACTGGCATACAGCAGGACGCCGCGGGCCTTGAGGCGCTCGACAGCCAGGGCCAGTTCGCCGGCCGGTAGCGGGCTGTCGAACACTTCCACCGGGCAGTCGGCGCTGCTGGCCAGCCAGGCGGTGAGCCACAGGTGTGGCTCCTGGGGCGAGTCCGAATGATTGACCAGCAACAGCGGCGCGCCGCGCAACTGACGATTGTTGTGGTAGATCCGGCTGCCGAACTTGCTGCGCAGCCACGAGTACAGGAAGACCCGTTCCAGCTGCGCGCCGAACTGGCCTTGCCAACGCACGTGCAGCTCGGCCAGCAACGGCAAGAGCAACTGCTCGCACACGGTCCAGGGCGGGTACAGCGCCATCGCCTGGTTGACCAGGTCATCGATCTGGCGCTCGGCCAGTTGCGTCACCGCCAGCACCAGGGCGTGGCGCTGACGTTGCCAGTCATTCTCCGGCACCTGTGTAGGTTCGGTCGGTGGCTGCGGTGTGTCCAGCAAAGGCTTTATCTTGCTTACCGCAACGCCGCGGTCGATCCAGGTGAGAATGCTCAGGATCCGTTGCACATGGTCGGCATTGAACAGTCGGTGGCCCTTGGGGGTGCGGTGCGGCACGATCAGGCCATAACGGCGCTCCCAGGCTCGCAACGTGACGGCGTTGACGCCGGTTTGCCGGGCGACCTCGCGTATGGGAAGCCAGCCTTGCGCCAAGGCCTTGGCAAAATCGGCACCCAGGTCTTCGCTGGCGCTGGAGTCGGGTTCGTTCTTCATCAAATAGCGTTTCGCAAGCTGAGGTTTTCCGGGTGCGGTTGCAGGTAGACCTGCTGCGCCAGGTAAGGATCGGGGTGCAGGCGCAAGTGATGCTTGAGCAACGTCAGTGGCACCACCAAGGGCACGATGCCGAGGCGATATTGCCCGATCAGATGCTGTACTTCCTGTTTGTCCTCGGCGTCGATGGCGCGCTTGAGGTAACCGCTCAGGTGTTGCAGCACATTGGTGTGGGTGCGGCGGGTGGCGCATTTCTTCAAGGCGGCCATCAATGCGCTGAAATAGCGTGAGCCCAACTCATTGGGGTCGGCCTTGCCCATGTTGCCCAGCAAATTGCCCAGGGCCTTGTATTGCACCGGGTTGTGGGCCATCAGCAGGTACTTGTAGCGCGAGTGGAATTCGATCAGGTCGCGACGGGTCAGGCCCTGGCGACGCAAGGATTGCCAGGCGGCATAGGCGAACACCCGGGTCAGGAAGTTCTCCCGCAGCACCGGGTCATTGAGGCGACCGTCTTCCTCAACCGGCAGGTCGGGGTGGCGTTCGCAGAAGGCCTGGGCATAGATGCCGCGGCCGCCGCCGTCCTGGGTCACGCCGTTGTGGTCGTAGACCTTGACCCGCTCCAGCCCGCAGGACGGCGATTTCTGCATGAAGATGTAGCCGCAGATGTCATCCAGTTCCCCTGCCATTTGCTGCCCGTAGTCGGCCAGCGGCCGGGTCACGTTGAGGTCGCGATTCACCGTGCCGAGTGCCTCGGGGTGTTCGGGGTTGCCCACCAGCCGAATCGGCTCCCGGGGGATACCCAGGCCGATGGCGACTTCGGGGCACACCGGCACGAAATCGAAATAGTCGACGAGGGTGCGGCTGCACAACTGCGATTGCTTGTGCCCGCCGTTAAAGCGAACTTCAGCACCCATCAGGCAGGCGCTGATGGCGATTCTGGGTTTGGCGATGGCTGTGCTGGGCATAGGCGGCCTCTGATTGCTAAAACTTGTACAGTTTTGTATTTCTGTACAATATTTTCATCATAGGTCCGAACGTGCACAAGTCAACCGGATTTGTAGGGTGAGGTAACGTCAATCTCTGTCGCAGGCAGGCTGCTGTCTCTTTCGACAGCAGCGGATGGCGATGTGTGGCGCGCTTTACTGCAGGCTTGCATGCAGGCGGCGTGCAGCCTCCTGGCCGCTGAGCCATGCACCTTCGACCCGGCCGGACAGGCACCAGTCGCCGCACACATACAGGCCCAGGTCGGCATCGGCCAGGGCGCCCCATTCATGGTTGCCGGCGGGGCGGGCGTACAGCCAGCGATGGGCGACGCTGAAGCTCGGTGCGGGCATCGCGCTGTGCAGCAGTTCGGCGAAGGCGCCGTGCAGATGTTCGATCACCGCTTCCTTGGGCAGGTCGATGTGCTGCCGGCTCCAGTCGCTGGTGGCGTGCAGTACCCAGGTGTCGAGCGTGTTGTCGCGTCCCGGCTTGCTGCGGTTGCGCGCCAGCCAGTCCAGGGCACTGTCCTGTACGAAGCAGCCTTCCATGGGTGTATCCAGCGGAGTTTCGAAGCCCAGCGCCACGGCCCAGGTCGGGTCCATCTTCACGCCGGCGGCCACGGCGGCCAGCTTCGGTACGGCCGCCAGCAATGCGGTAGCCTGGGGCGCGGGCGTGGCGATCACCACTTGGCCGAAGGGGCCATGGGTGAACCCTTCCGCGTCCTGCAGATGCCAATGCTCCTGGCCGCGGTAGACCTCGGTGATCCGGCAGGAAAACTGCACCTGCAACTTGTCGAGCAAGGCGCGGGTGATGGCGCTCATGCGCGGGGTGCCGACCCAGCGGGTCTGTTCGTCCGGCGATGGGCTCAGTTGTCCGTTCTGGAAGTTGTAGAGTTGCGGGTTCCATTCCGCCGCCCAGCCGTTGGCTTGCCAGCGCTGGACTTCCGTGACAAAGCGGCGATCGCGGGCGGTGAAGTACTGCGCGCCCATGTCCAATGCGCCGGCTTCGCTGCGTTTGCTCGACATGCGTCCGCCGCTGCCGTGGCTTTTATCGAAGAGTTGAACGATATGCCCGGCCTCCGTCAGGGCCTGGGCGGCTGAAAGTCCGGCGATGCCGGTGCCGATGATTGCGATAGGTACAGTCATGAGGGCCTCGTTTACCTTTCTGTACAGACTACGCCGTCGTTTAAACCTGTACAATTCGGGTTTTTGGTATAAGTTTTACCGTTCGCGTTTGGACAGGTTGTCCTATTGTTAAACACAGACCCTGTCCGATACGAAAAATCCCTGCTTATAAAAATAGACTAATGGGCCGGGTAAAACGCGATGCGAGGAACATCTCATGCACATATTGCTGACCGGCGGTACTGGTTTGATCGGACGTCAGCTCTGCCGCCTCTGGTTAGGGCAGGGACATCGCTTGACGGTATGGAGTCGCCGACCCGAAGAAGTGACGAAAATCTGTGGCGCAGATGTGCGAGGCGTTGCCAGGCTTGATGACGTTGTCGAGCCGGTGGACGCGGTGGTCAACCTCGCGGGAGCGCCGATTGCCGACCGGCCCTGGAGCCACAAACGCAAGATGTTGCTGTGGAGCAGTCGCGTCACGTTGACGGAAGTTTTGCTGGCGTGGCTGGAGCGTTGCGAACAGAGACCGCAGGTGTTGATTTCCGGTTCTGCCGTGGGCTGGTACGGCGACGGTGGCGAGCGTGAGTTGACCGAGGAGTCGGGGCCGGTGAGTGAAGATTTCGCCAGCCAGTTGTGCATCGCTTGGGAAGAAACCGCGCAACGGGCCGAGGCGTTGGGCATGCGTGTGGTGCTGGTTCGTACCGGCCTGGTCCTGTCTGCCGAGGGCGGCTTTTTGTCGCGGTTGCTGCTGCCATTCAAACTGGCGCTGGGCGGGCGTATCGGCAATGGTCGGCAGTGGATGCCGTGGATTCATATTGACGATCAAATCGCCCTGATTGATTTTCTTCTGCACCGCTTTGATGCCCGCGGTCCTTATAATGCGTGCGCGCCGAACCCGGTGCGCAACCGCGATTTTGCCAAGGCCCTGGGGCATGTATTGCATCGGCCAGCCGTGGTGCCGATGCCGGAACTTGCGTTGAAAGTTGCGCTGGGGGAGTTGTCATTGCTGTTGCTCGGCGGCCAGCGCGCCACGCCGGCCCGATTGCAGGCGGCGGGTTTTACATTCCGCTTCACTGATTTGCCTGCGGCCCTGGAAGACTTGTCCAGCCGCCTTTGAAATAGGACGTTGCATGACCGATCACGCGTTGCTTCTGGTGAATCTGGGTTCACCTGCCTCCACTTCGGTGGCCGATGTGCGCCGCTACCTCAATCAATTCCTGATGGATCCGTATGTCATCGACCTGCCGTGGCCGGTGCGGCGCTTGCTGGTGTCGCTGATCCTGATCAAGCGTCCCGAGCAATCGGCCCATGCCTACGCCTCGATCTGGTGGGAGGAGGGTTCACCGCTGGTGGTGCTCAGTCGCCGGCTGCAACAGGTCATGACCGCGCAGTGGACCCAGGGCCCGGTAGAGCTGGCAATGCGTTATGGCGAGCCGTCCATTGAATCGGCGTTGGTGCGGCTGGCGAGCCAGGGTCACAAGAAGATTACGTTGGCGCCGTTGTACCCGCAGTTCGCCGACAGCACCGTGACCACGGTGATCGAGGAGGCCAAGCGGGTCGTGCGGGAAAAGAAACTCAATGTGCAGTTCTCGATTCTCCAGCCGTTCTATGATCAGCCCGAATACCTCGACGCCCTGGTGGCCAGCGCCAAGCCGTACCTGATGCAGGAACACGATCATCTGTTGTTGAGTTTCCACGGCTTGCCGGAGCGACACCTGACCAAGCTCGACCCTACGGGGTTTCATTGCTTCAGGGATGCCGACTGTTGCAAGAACGCCCCACCGGAGGTCATGGCGACCTGTTACCGCGCGCAATGCATCCGCACGGCCGAGCTGTTCGCCCAACGCATGGGGCTCAAGGACGGCCAATGGTCGGTGTCGTTCCAGTCGCGATTGGGGCGGGCCAAGTGGATCGAACCCTATACTGAGGCGCGCTTGGATGAGTTGGCCAAAAGTGGCGTGAAGAAAGTGTTGGTGATGTGTCCGGCGTTCGTGGCCGACTGCATCGAGACCCTGGAGGAAATCGGCGATCGCGGTCGTGAGCAGTTCCGCGCGGCAGGGGGGGAGGAGTTGGTGCTGGTGCCGTGTCTCAATGACGAGCCGCAGTGGGCCAAGGCGTTGAGTACTCTCTGCGAACGGGCGCCGATAGCGTTGTGAGGCTCAAGGGCCTCATCGCGAGCAAGCTCGCTCCCACAGTGGATCTCGAGTGATCACAAAACGTGTGTACACCGCAGATCTCATGTGGGAGCGAGCTTGCTCGCGATGGCTTTCTGACGGACAACAAAGTACTTCAGATCAGCGGCTCATCCGCCTTCTTCTGCTTCCAGCTGTCATTGCCCGGCAGCAGCAGGTTCAGCGCGATCGCCACCACCGCGCACAGCGCGATACCTTTGAGGCCGAAGTCGTCCGGCCCAGTGCCGGTGCCCACCAGCACACCGCCGATGCCGAACACCAGCGTCACTGACACGATCACCAGGTTTCGCGCCTCGCCCAGGTCGATCTTGTGGCGGATCAAGGTGTTCATGCCCACCGCCGCAATCGAACCGAACAACAGGCACAGGATCCCGCCCATCACCGGCACCGGGATGCTTTGCAGCAGCGCGCCGAACTTGCCGATGAACGCCAGGCTGATGGCAAAGATCGCCGCCCAGGTCATGATCTTCGGGTTGTAGTTCTTGGTCAGCATCACCGCGCCGGTCACTTCAGCGTAGGTGGTGTTGGGCGGGCCGCCGAACAGGCCGGCGGCCGTGGTGGCAATACCGTCACCGAGCAGCGTGCGGTGCAGTCCGGGTTTTTTCAGGTAGTCGCGACCGGTCACGCTGCCCACGGCAATCACGCCGCCGATGTGCTCGATGGCCGGCGCCAGCGCAACTGGCACGATGAACAGGATCGCCTGCCAGTTGAACTCCGGTGCGGTGAAGTTCGGCAGGGCGAACCAGGGTGCGGCGGCGATTTTCGCGGTGTCCACGACGCCGAAGAAAAACGCCATGGCAAAGCCCACCAGTACGCCGGAGATGATCGGCACCAGGCGGAAAATGCCTTTGCCGAACACCGCCACGATCAGGGTGGTGAGCAGGGCCGGCATCGAAATCAGCATCGCGGTTTGATAATGAATCAGCTCGCTGCCATCGCCGGCCTTGCCCATCGCCATGTTGGCGGCAATCGGCGCCATGGCCAGGCCGATGGAGATGATCACCGGGCCAATCACCACCGGCGGCAGCAGCCGGTCGATGAACCCGGTGCCCTTGATCTTCACCGCCAGGCCAAGAAAGGTGTAGACGAAACCCGCCGCCATCACGCCGCCCATGGTCGCGGCCAGGCCGAACTGGCCCTTGGCGAGGATGATCGGGGTGATGAAGGCAAAGCTCGAGGCCAGGAACACCGGCACTTGGCGCCCGGTGACGATTTGGAACAGGATCGTTCCCAGGCCGGCCGTGAACAGCGCCACGTTAGGGTCCAGTCCGGTGATCAGCGGCATCAGTACCAGCGCCCCGAAGGCGACGAACAGCATCTGCGCGCCGGACAGCACCTGGCGCCAGAGCGGATCGTTGAACTCATCCTGCATGCTCAAGCGTCCTTCTGCTTGGTGCCGAAGATCTTGTCGCCGGCATCGCCCAGGCCGGGGATGATGTAGCCGTGTTCGTTGAGTTTCTGATCAATGGACGCGGTGTAGATGGTCACATCCGGGTGGGCATCCTGCACGGCCTTGATGCCTTCGGGAGCGGCGACCAGCACCATGGCACGGATGTCCCGGCAACCGGCTTTCTTCAACAGGTCGATGGTGGCGACCATGGAGCTGCCGGTGGCGAGCATCGGGTCGATGATCATCGCCAGGCGCTCGTCGATTTCCGGCACCAGTTTTTCCAGGTAGGTGTGCGCCTGCAGGGTCTGCTCGTTGCGAGCCACGCCCACGGCGCTGACTTTTGCCCCGGGAATCAGGCTCAGCACGCCCTCGAGCATGCCGATGCCGGCGCGCAGGATCGGCACCACGGTGATCTTCTTGCCGGCGATTTTCTCGACCTGGACCGTACCGGCCCAGCCGTCGATTTCATAGGACTCCAGCGGCAGGTCCTTGGTGGCCTCGTAGGTGAGCAGGGCACCGACTTCCTGGGCGAGTTCACGGAAGTTCTTCGTGCTGATGTCGGCGCGGCGCATCAGGCCGAGTTTGTGTCTGATCAGCGGATGGCGGATCTCGAGGATGGGCATGGGGAAGGCTCCGGCGGCGGGCAAAAAAACCGGCTTAGATTAATCTATCCGAGGGGGTTGTCCTATAGACAATACAGAACGTTAGTCCACAAACGCTTGATCTGGCCGGGCGGGGTGCGTACCTTTGCCGGTTTTTCCGATCCGCTACCCCTGGAGAGCGACATGTCCGCTGATCTCGAGCATATCCGTCAAATCATGCGAGAGGCTGACTGCCTGTACACCGAAGCCGAAGTCGAAGCGGCGATCGCCCGTGTCGGTGCGCAAATCAACGAGCAACTGGCCGAGTCCAACCCGGTGGTATTCTGCGTCATGAACGGCGGGCTGATTTTCTCCGGCAAGCTGCTGACCTATCTGAACTTCCCCCTCGAAGCGTCCTACCTGCACGCCACCCGTTATCGCAACGAAACCAGCGGCGGCGACCTGTTCTGGAAAGCCAAGCCGGAAGTCTCGTTCATCGACCGCGACGTGCTGATCATCGACGACATCCTCGACGAAGGGCACACCCTGGGCGCCATCATCGACTTCTGCAAGCATGCCGGTGCCCGCGCCGTGCACACCGCCGTGCTGATCGACAAGGACCATGACCGCAAGGCCCGTCCTGACTTGAAAGCCGACTTCGTCGGCCTGCCGTGCATTGACCGCTACATCTTTGGCTACGGCATGGACTACAAAGGTTACTGGCGCAACGCCAATGGCATTTTCGCCGTCAAGGGGATGTAATCGATGACTCGGCCGAGCTTCCTGGATCATGCACTGTTCGATGACTTGGCCGAAAAATCTGCGGCCAGTCCTCGTGGGCGGCAGCACCATAACTTCCATGAGATGGATGAGCCGTGCCACCGCATGGCGGTGGGTCTGCAGCCTTCGACCTACATCCCGCCGCACCGCCACCTGAGCGCCGACAAAGCGGAAACCTTGCTGGTGCTCAAGGGCCGGTTGGGGGTATTGATCTTCGATGAAGCCGGTACGGTGGTGGACAAGCGCATCCTGCAGGCCGGTGGCGATTGCCTGGGCGTCGACCTGCCGGCCGGCGTGTATCACGGATTGGTGGTGCTGCAAGCCGACAGCCTGATGTTCGAATGCAAGGCCGGCCCCTATCGGCCCGTGGGCGAGGGCGAACTGGCCCACTGGGCGCCCCGTGAAGGCGAGCCAGGCGTGGCGCAATACCACGCCTGGATGCGCGCCCAGTTCGACTAGTACTCCGTGGCGCGGGAGCTAGCTCGTGCTGGGTCTGTAGGAGCTGTCGAGTGCAACGAGGCTGCGATCTTTCCACAGCCACTTGAGTCTCAAGCGAAAGATCAAAAGATCGCAGGCTTCGCCAGCTCCTACAGAGCCAAGCGGGAGCAATCTCAGGCCGCAGATCAGGCAAGCCTTGAGTGAGTGGTGCCACCGGCCAGCCATTGCTCGCTCTTGACCCGCGCCTGCTCCAGGGTCTGCACATACGCCAATTGCCGCTGCTCGCGATGAATACCGGCACGGCGCAGCTTCAGGCGCACCCTTGGCGCCGTCGCGACCAGGATCAGGCCGATGCCCTGCTTGCGGTAATCCTTCAGGATGTTTTCAAACGCGGCCAGCGCGGTCATGTCCAGCATGGGCACGGCGCTCATTTCCACCACAACCACGCGCACCCCCGGATCGAACTTGCGCAGCACGTCCAGGGCTTTTTCTGCCGCACCGAAGAACAGCGGCCCACGAATGGCGTAGCAGCGCACATGCTCTGGCATGTCCAGCAAGGCCTGGTGGAAGTGGCGCGGCAGTTCGGCGCTGTCCGTCAGTTCGCTCATGCGCTTGATGAACAGCCCGGCGGCCAGTAGCAGGCCGACGGCGACGGCCATGACCATGTCGAACAGGACGGTCAGGCTAAGGCAGGTCAGCAACACCAGTACGTCGCTGCGCGGGGCGATGCGCAAGGTATGCAACACGTGTCCGGCTTCGCTCATGTTCCAGGCCACTATCACCAGTAGCGCCGCCAGTGCGGCCATGGGCAGGTAGCTGAACAACGGCGCCAGCAGCACCATCGCCAGCAGTACCACAAGGCTGTGAATGATTGCGGCCAGCGGCGAAGAGGCGCCGCTGCGCACATTGGTCGCACTGCGGGCAATGGCCGCCGTGGCGGTGATACCACCGAACAGCGGCGCTACCAGGTTGCCCAGGCCCTGGCCGATCAGCTCGGCATTGGGGTCATGCTTGCTGCCGGTCATGCCATCGGCCACCACGGCGCACAGCAGTGATTCGATGGCGCCAAGCATGGCAATGGCGAAGGCTGGGCCCAGCATTTGGCGGAGCAGGTCATAGGAAAGCGTCAAGGGGTGCCCCTGGCCATCTGGCAGGTTCCATGGCCACTCGAAGCTCGGTAAAAACGGCGGGATGCCGGGGTGGCTGATGCCATCGACCACGTAGCTGAAACGCTCACCCAACGTCGCCACCGGCCAGCCGCCGTGCTCCAGCGCCAGACCCAATAGCGCCCCGACCAGCAAGGCAACCAAATGCCCGGGAACCCGCGGCACCCAGCGTGGCCAGGTAATCAACACCGCCAGGCACGTGACGCCGATGATGCCATCGCCGAGTCGGGCGCTGGGCAGCGCCACGATCAGTTCGCCCAACTGTTCGATGTAGTGCTTGGCTTGCCCGGCGGTGGTCAGCCCCAGCAGATCCTTGAGTTGCAAGGTGGCGATGACCACGCCGATCCCGGCGGTAAAGCCGAGGATCACCGGATAGGGGATGTATTGGATCAGTCGTCCGGCGCGCATCAATCCCAGGGTGATGAGAATCAGGCCGGCGAGCATGGTGCACAACAACAGGCCGCCCAGGCCGTACTGTTGGGTGATGGGCAGCAGGATCACCACGAACGCCGCCGTCGGCCCGCTGACGTTAAAGCGCGAGCCACCGGTGAGGGCGATCAAGGGCGCGGCCACCAACACCGTGTACAAGCCATGTTGCGGTGGCACGCCAACGGCAATCGCCAGGGCCATGGCCAGTGGGATGGCGATGATGCCGACGGTCAGCCCGGCCACCAGGTCGCCACGCAGGCGTTCAAGGGTGTAACCGGCGCGCCAGGACTGGCGCCAGGCGGCGAACAAGGGTGGGGCGGAGAAGGACATAGACACTCCACGGAATGAAGGGGGCAACCCCGAACGCCCGGCGAACACTTGACCTGTGGCGAGGGGATAAATCCCCTCGCCACAATAGGCCTTGTAAGGCGCTTGCACTGAATAGCCTTTTGAGTATGCCGCGCGCGAAGTCACTCTGTATTGACCCGGCGCGCTTATTTTTATCATTCCCACCCATGCTAGAGTGCCCGGCCAAGACCCTGGAGCTTGTCATGCGTGTATCGATCCGCCACTGCGCCACTTTGCTGTTGATCTCCAGCCTGTCCTTGGCGGCCGAGGCGGCGCCGATGCACAGTCAGTTTCTGCCGCCTGATGACCTGGTAGTGCGCCAGGAGCAGCCTGAACAACAGCAGTTGTTGCAAGTGACCGAGTATTCGGTGGTGCTGGGTAACCAGCGTCAGTCCAATCAGCAGCCGATCCCCGTCACTTCTACGCTGCTGGTCCGTCTCAAAGGCAAGCCGATGAACAAGGGCGCGACCATCAGCCAGGTGATCCTCAACTTCGACGGCGAAAGCAAAAGCCTGAAGAAACCGGTTTTCGACGAGGCGAGCAAGACCCTGACGCTGTCTTATCCACAGGCCCAGTACCGGGTGGTCATCGATCTGCTGCGCAACAACACGGTCTATGTGCAGTTCCTTACCTACGCCAACGGCCATGTCTGGGCCGACCTGCACACCGGTGCCGAACGCTCGCGTTGAGCCCTGGGGGCCGCCGGGGGTACACTGCCTGCCCCGTGAACTGTGCGAGCTGGAGCCGGCAATGCGTAAAGACAAGAAACAGGTGATTGGCGACGAGATTGGCGATGAACAGATCAAGCTGTTTCTCAATTTCGAACCGGTCGATGCCACCTCGCCGTCGCTGCACAAATTGATCAAGGCCTACCGTGGCCTGCGGGTCGACGATTTCGAGCGTTTCCTGACGTTTTTCATCGCGGCCGGTCATGACCTCAATGGCAAGGATGAGCACGGCAACGATTTCGTCGCGCTGGTTCGCGACCAGCGTAATGCCGAGGATTACATCGAATTGATCGAGAAGGCGCGTGGCTGATTGATCCTGGGCCTGCTTCGCAGGCCCGCGGGAGCAAGCGCCCTCGTCACGAAAGCGTCACCCATGAAAAACGCCCCGCTCTCATGGAGAGCGGGGCGTTTTTTCATGCGGTGCAATCAAGCGTAGCTTTGGGTCTCGCTGCTTTCTTCAACCAGTTCCAACGCGATGTTGTTCTGCGCATTGATCTTGCGATACAGCGCCGCGTCGGTTTCCAGCACTTTTTCCCGGGCCGGGAAGATCTCCGCGAGCTTGGTAGCCCACTCGCCCTTGGCTTTGTCCGGGAAGCAGCGCTCGATCAGTTCCAGCATGATCGACACGGTCACCGAAGCACCCGGCGATGCGCCGAGCAGGGCGGCGAGAGTGCCGTCCTTGGCCGCCACCAGTTCGGTGCCGAACTGCAGGACGCCACCTTTCTTCGGGTCTTTCTTGATGATCTGCACCCGCTGGCCGGCCACTTCCAGGCGCCAGTCCTCGGCTTTCGCCTCGGGGTAGAAGCGGCGCAGCGATTCCAGGCGCTGTTCCATGGACTGCATCACTTCGCTGATCAGGTACTTGGTCAGGTCCATGTTGTCCCGGGCCACGGCCAGCATCGGGCCGATGTTGCCGGCACGTACCGACAGCGGCAGGTCCATGATCGAGCCGTGCTTGAGGAACTTGGTGGTGAAACCGGCGTACGGCCCGAACAGCAGGGATTTCTTGCCATCGACCACACGGGTGTCCAGGTGCGGCACCGACATCGGCGGCGAGCCCACGGCGGCCTGGCTGTAGACCTTGGCCTGGTGGTGCTTGACCACTTCCGGGTTGTCGCAACGCAGCCACTGGCCGCTGACCGGGAAGCCGCCGAAGCCCTTGCTTTCCTCGATGCCCGAGGCTTGCAGCAGCGGCAACGCCGCACCGCCGGCACCCAGGAATACGAACTTGGCGTCGACATCGCGGCTGCTGCCGGAATTGACGTCCTTGATGCTCACGGTCCAGCCACTGCCGTTGCGCTTGAGGCCAGTGACGCGCTTGCAGTACTTGACCTGTGTGTCCGGGGCGCTGGTCAGGTGCTTGAGCAACTGGTTGGTCAGGGCGCCGAAGTTGACGTCGGTACCGTTCATGACGCGGGTGGCGGCGATGACCTCATCGGCCGGCCGGCCAGGCATCATCAATGGCATCCACTCGGTCATCTTGGCTTTGTCTTCGGTGTATTCCATGTCGGCGAAGGCGTGATGCTGATGCATCAGCTCGAAGCGCTTCTTCAGGAACGACACGCCTTTCTCGCCTTGCACGAAGCTCAGGTGTGGCACTGGGGCAATGAAAGACTTGGAGGAGCCGAACGTGCCTTTTTTGGTCAGGTACGTCCAGAACTGCTTCGACACCTCGAACTGGGTGTTGATGTGTACGGCTTTCTTGATGTCGACATTGCCGTCGGCCGCCTGGGGCGTGTAGTTGAGCTCACACAGCCCGGCGTGGCCGGTGCCGGCGTTGTTCCACGGGTTGGAACTCTCCGCGGCACCGGAATCCATCAGCTCGACGACTTCCAGCGAGATCGCGGGGTCGAGCTCCTTGAGCAGTACGGCCAGGGTGGCACTCATGATGCCGGCCCCTACCAGAACTACATCGACTGCTTCGTTATGCGCCATTTAACGCGTCTCCAAAATCTGCAGCACCAAATTGTCGGCATAGCGGCCAGGAGTGGCGGGGCAGGTCAGTTGCGCCCCAGTTATCCATGGCCAGGATCGCCATGTCCGAATCTTCGCAATTTTTCGCACCTACTGCGGATGCATGCAGCCTGGCCTCAAGAGTCACATGAACTCATTTAAGCGCCGGGCAGGCAATTCGACTTATGGCCGAGACATCCGTTCGTGCAACCAAATCCGTAGCGGACAGGCTTCAGGCGCCGGTTCTTGAGCGATATCCGGTCCTGTGTCGTTGGGCTGTTTCAGACGCCAATGGTGCTTGTTCAGACGCAAAACTCTTCATTTGCTCGCCACACTCTCGTGAAGTTGTGAAAACCCGTTTTTTCACGCTCTTTTGAAGACGTGAACCTCAAAAAAGGGCTGTCCCAGCCTGGCACTGCGCCCGGTTTGGTTGCCCTCATGTAGTACATGACAGGCAAAACGGGCAGACAGCTCAGTGACCGAGCGTAATGACAGCTCTGCAGATTCGCGAAAAGTGGGGTTTTGCCTGAAGAACAGCAAGCACGCCAGCTTCACTCGATCTGTGTGGGCGGCTCTCTGTGGGCGTTGCGGGGTGCCAATACCAGCGCATCAGCGGTGTTGCGAGGCCCGATCAGGAGACGTCCTTATAATCGGGGGGAGATTGTATCGAAGAAACGCAGGGAAATGGTCGTGTTTAATGACTTTTATTAGCCGTCCGGTCAGATGGTCAACAGCTGCCGGTTACGTGCGCGGGCCGCAAGTGGTTGCACGCGGGCGCTGGCGGGCAATGGCTGGTGCAGCCAGTTGAGACGGATCTCTTCGATTTCCACCCAGCCTTCGCCCATGGGCTGCAGGCTGCACTGCTTGAACGCCTGGCAACGGCCGTTGCGATCGAGCAAGGCGAAGCTGCGGTGATGAGGGCGCGGGGTGAACAAGGAAATAAGGAAGCGCATGATCGGATACCGGGTCAGGGAGCTTGGAATAAGCCTGACAGCGGGCCATGACATGCCGGTGTAAGGACCGTGACAATGGGGTGACAGGAACCGGCAACCATGGCCCGTGTCAGACATTTCAGTATTCATCGCAAGTCTCTAGTTCACCTCGATAGCGCACCGCTATACTGCCGGCCTGTTTGTGCCCGATTCTGGAGAGAAGAGCATGTTGCAACGCCTGTTGTTCGGTTTGATCGCTGTGACCAGTCTGACCCTCGTCGGCTGCGCCCACAGCCCGCAACAACTTAACCCGGAGCCCAAGCTCAATGCCCAGCTGGCGCCTGTGGGTCGTGGCCAGCCGGTGGTGGTGCGGGTGGTGGACGGTCGCCCGTCGCCGACGCTCGGCACCCGTGGCGGGCTGTATCCGGAAACCAGCGTGATCACGGTGCAGGGTGCGCAGATCCTGCCCAAGCTGCAGGCCCAGGCTGAAGCCGCGGTGCGTTTGCTGGGCTTCACCCCGACTGCGAACGCGTTGAATGCACCGCAACTGACCGTAACCCTGGCCGAGCTCAAGTACCAGTCGCCCAAGGAAGGCATGTACGTGACCGAAGCCACCATCGGCGCGACCTTCCGCTCCGACGTGCAGAACGCCAACCGCCGCTACAGCGGTCGTTACGGTGCTTCCCTGGACCAGCGCTTCGGCATGGCGCCTAACCAGGACACCAACACCAAGCTGGTCAGCGACGTCTTGAGCGATGCCCTGACCCGGCTGTTCAAGGACCCGACCATTGGCCAGGTCCTGGCTGAGTAAGTCACAAACCCCGTATCCCCTGTGGGAGCGAGCTTGCTCGCGATAGCGCAATGTCAGCCACTTTGATGTTGGCTGATATACCGCCATCGCGAGCAAGCTCGCTCCCACAGGGGTTTTTCATGGGCGAGATCTCAGGCAGCCTGTGAATAAAACTCCAGCACACTGATCCCGGTCAGCAGGTCTGTCTCCGGAAGGTCGGCATGTTGATGGCCGCCCAGGGCGCAATACACCAGCCAATGTCGGTCCTGCACGTTGAAGGACAGGCTGTCGACGAGGTTCTGCTGTTCGTCGCTGGGGCTGATGAGATAGAGGCGGTCCTGGTTTTCGGCGTGGAGCATGATGGGGTCCGTGCAGGTTTGAAGGGCGACAGGGTGGCCTATCCAGATGACGAAACCGTGACGGAGGAAATTAATCGGTCGCCCAGGCCTTGTCCCCACAGGTCGGAAAAAGCGGCGCAGGGCGTCAGGCTTTCGGTAGAATCCGCGCCCTGTTTGTAGGTCACGGACGTGCACTGTCCGTTTTTTCGCTTGAGGTTCGTGATGTCGTCGCATCTGCTTTCGTTGTTCGCCGCCCACCCCGCCAAACTGATCAACCTGTTCGCGTTGCTGTTTGCCTGTCCGGGCGGCTGGGTGCTGCATGCGACGCGCCGCCGTGAACAACGGGCGCGGGCCTGCCTGCAAACACGCAGCGGCGATGGCGAGGAGCGCTTCGAAGCGTTGCTGGACCTGGCGACCCAGCGCATGAACCGGTTTTTCTACCGGTTCGGTTTTGGCTGCCTGGCGCTGGCGTTGCTGGTGTCGTGGATCAGCACGCAGTTCTGATGAAGTAGCCGTGGCAAGGGCGTTTGCTCCCGCTGGGCTGCGCCCGTAGAAGCTGTCGAGTGCAACGAGGCTGCGATCTTTCCCCAGGCACTTGAGTCTCAAGCGAAAGATCAAAAGATCGCAGCCTTCGGCAGCTCCTACACAAACCCAGTGGGAGCAAGCCTCCTCGTCGTGGCTTTACAGCGCCAACCCTGCCTTGACCCGATACTGATTACGCACCGGCGTTGCGTATTGCAGCACCAGGAACGGCCGGTGTTCCGCCGGGCAAGCGTCCAGCCTGCGCTGCCATTCCTGCTCGGCCTTGACCAGCTCTTCGGCACCAAATATCTCGGCCGCCGTGGGCACCTGCAACTGCGGGTCGGCGTCGGCCCATTGGGCGTAAGCCAGGTAGTGCACCGGGAACAACCGATAGCCGCCGAGAATTTGCCGGTCCATTTCCACGGCCAATTGCTTGGTGTCTTCGAAGTATTCGGTAATCGGCGTGGCGAAGTTCACATGGACCCGGCCCTTGTAGCCGGTGATGCCCTTGGCGATGCTCACGTCGTCCTCGCCAGGCGCCTTGGTGTAGGTGCCGGTGGTGGCGCGGATGTACAACTCGCGGGCCTTGGCCTGGTCGCATGGGTCGTATTCGTAGCTGATCGACACCGGCGTGAGGTTCAGCGACTGGATCACCTCGCCAAACGGCTCGTCCTTGCGGCTCATGTGGAACATCTTGAGGATCGCCGATTCGGTGCGGTCGTCACCGTCCTTGGCCCGCCCTTCGGCCTGGGCGATCCAGATCGAGGCGCAGTCGTTGCGGATCGAGTGGTTGATGTACGCCGACAACAACTGGTACGCCGCCAGTTTTTCCCGCCGCCCGGTGAGGGAGCGGTGCACGATGAAGCTCTTGTTCAGGCGCATCAGGTCGCTGACAAAGGGCTTTTGCAACAGGTTGTCGCCAATGGCGATACGTGGCGTCGGCAGGCCGGCGTGGTACACGGCATAGTTGACGAAGGCCGGGTCCATCACGATATCGCGGTGGTTGGCGATGAACAGGTACGCACTGCCGGACTTGAATTGCTCCACCCCGGTATAGGTCACGCCATCGGTGGCGCGCTCGATGGTGTGGTCGACGTAGAACTCCACTTTGTCCTGCAAAGTGGCAACCGACGTCACACCGGCGAACTCACGGCGCAATCTTTGCGCTATAAGGGGTTTGAGCATCCAGCCGAAGGCGCCGGCCAGGCGTGGGAAGCGGAAGTGGGTGAGGATATCTAGAAACGCCTTGTCGCCGAGCAGCCGTGCCAGCACCGCTGGGACTTCGCTGTCGTCGTAAGGTCGGATGGCATCGAATTCGCCCATCATGCTCTCTTGTTGGAAACGGCTAGGGTAAGTAAAGGTTCGAACGAAAAACGACAGGGCACGGGCTGGAAGATAAGCCAGACAAAAGAAGCCCCGCAAATAGACCGGCGATTATACGCACAAGTCACCTGGGAGACCGCGATGCTGGAAAGCGCTCGTTATGATTGTCCCTATTGCGGGGAGGAAGTTGAGACATCCGTGGACTTGTCCGGCGGCGACCAGACCTACATCGAGGACTGTCAGGTGTGCTGCCGGCCAATCACCTTCGTACTGCAGGTCCATGGTGAGGAATGGCATCTCGAGGTCTTCAGCGAAAACGACTGATGGGGGCAACACCGATGCGGCGAATCTACGAGCTGGAAAACCTGATGGAGGGCGAGTTGCTGCAAGGCATGCTTGCCAGCGAAGGCATCACGGCACATCTGGTGGGGCGCGATTTGCTGGGCGGTGCGGGGGAGTTGCCCATGCAAGGCCTGCTGGGGCTGGCGGTGGAGGACGACCAGGCGCAATACGCCCGGGAGTTGATCGCCGCGTACAATGCCGCGCTGCCGTTGCCCGGCGATGAACCGGACAGCTATCCCGGCACGCTGGTCTGTTAGGCTGGCGGCCGTTTGTTCGATCAAGAGTCATGTTGCCCCATGTGTGGACGTTATGCCCTGTTTCGCTGGAACCCCACCTTCGCGGCCCTGCCCGGTTTTCCCGCCGATCAGAAGGCCCAATGGAATATTTCGCCCAACGATTCGGTGCTGATGCTGCGGGCCGGTGCCGACGGCCAGCGTGAACTGGCCAGGGCGCGCTGGGGCCTGACGCCGCCGTGGTTGACCGACCTTTCCCGCACCCCGGCTCATGCCCGGGCCGAAACCGTGGCCGAGCAGCCGATGTTCCGCGAGGCCTTGCGCCTGCGCCGTTGCCTGCTGCCGGCCAATGGCTTCTATGAGTGGCGCGGCGGTACGCGCAAACGTCCGTACTGGTTGACGCCGGGAGAGGGTTCATCGTTGTTTTTCGCCGCGATCTGGGAGGCGTATCCGGTTCAGGAACAGGTGTGGCTGAGCACGGCGGTCATCACCCAACCGGCAGCGGGTCAACGCCGGCCGTTGATCCTGGACGAAGAAGGCCAGCGCCTGTGGCTCGACCCCGAGACACCGCTGCATGCCTTGCAAGGGCTGCTGGCAAGCGAGCCGGCGCCATTGCGCGAGCGGGTGTTGGCCAACATGGTCAATGATCCGAAACTCAATGGGCCGGAGTGCTTGACCCCGGCTTGAGTCTTTCGGCGCGTGTAGTGGCCTCATCGTCGGATTGCCGCCCGGAGCAAGCTCGCTCTCACATAGGCTGCGGATGTTCACGAAAATGTGTCCACCGCCTATCCCCTGTGGGAGATTCTATGTTGCAGGGCAACCCTGCAACATAGGCTTCGTCTGGTATTCGCTCTGATTTTTCATCAAGGCAAATGCCACCCGGCAGAGCTTGCGAGCAAGCACCACCAATGCCTGGGTTTTTGAGAAGCCTCTGACCAGGTATGACTCATAAAACGGTTTCCATCTAGGCGAGCTTGCTCGCGATGGGGTCGTGTCAGGCAACTGCTGGCTGATCTGCCGTCATCGCGAGCAGGCGCGCTCCCACATCAAGTTCCGGGTTACTCGTGATGTGGCTCACCCAGGAAGGTCAACGAGGTAAACACGCCACGGGTGTCCACGTCCTTGTTGTCCTTGAGTGCAATTTCCATCTGCGCCGCGATCACATTCAAGCCTTCGTTGCGCACCAGCACTTTGGCCCGGCCTTCTGCGTCGGTTTCAGTCGATACGGTGTTCGGCGCGCTGCGGTAGTCGCCCACCAGTTTCACCCCCGCCGCCGGTTTGCCGTCCAGCAGCACCCTTACCGGCAATGACTGGCCCGGGCCAACGGTCAGTGGGTCGACTTCCGGCATTATCACGAACTTGATCGGTGCAAGCGTCGGCAGTTTCGCCCCCGGCTCATAGATCGCCAGGCTGTACTTGAACGTGTGGGTCGATTCGATCGCCCCGGGCACTTTGCTGCGGCCTTCGTTGATCCACTTCTTGTCGGCCGTCTGGGACCACATGCCGTTGTCCAGCGCCACGGCCAGCACAGCCGGTGGCTTGAGCGGTTGCAAACGGGCGTGGTCCGGCAGGCGCTCTACGGTGACGGGGATCATCTTGCCGCTCAGGTCATAGGCCCAGGCACCGCTGATTTTCCGCGCTTTGAAGGCATTGTCTTCGGCTCCATGGCCGTAGATCACTTCGATGTTGCCGCGCCGTTGCTCGGTCCACAGGCCGTGGGCCGAAGCCTGTGTGGCCAGGAAAAGACCGAGCAGGGCAAAGGTCTTGGGGTATTTCATGCTGATTTTCCTTTTACAGAGCGAGGGTAAGACTGACGGTGAAGTTGCGTGGCTCGCCGGGGGTGACCCAGTAGTTGCTGTAGGCGCGCTCGTAGTATTTTTCGTCGAAGACGTTGTTCAGGTTCAGCCCCACGGTGACGTCATCGCTGGCCTTGTAATGGGCCAGCAGATCCACGGTGTGGTAGGCCGGCAGTTCGAAACTCTTGCCCGCTTCGCCCGAGCGATCGCCGACATACGTGAACGCCGCACCAACATCCGAACCGCGCAGGTGCCCGTCCTGGAATTCGTAGACGCCCAACAGGCTGCCACTGCGTTTGGCGACGCCGAGGATCCGGCTGCCCGTGGGGATTTGCTCATCACCCTTGGTGACTTCGGCATCGATGTAGGCGAAGGCGCCAATCACTCGCACGGCGTCGGTCAACTGCCCGGTGACTTGCAAGTCGATGCCTTGGCTGCGGGCCTTGCCCATGGCGCGGCTGAAATCGGTCCCGGCGACCGGGCTCAGGACGTTTTCCTTCTCTATATGGAACGCCGCCAGGGTGGTGCTCAGGCGGTCGTCGAACAACTCGCTCTTGATCCCCACTTCATAGCCGACGCCTTCCTCGGGGCGAAGGATTTGCCGCCGGCATCCAGGCCGTTGTTGGGTTTGAACGAGGTGGAGGCGTTGGCGAACAGGCCAACTTCGGGCGTCAGCTGATACAGCAGGCCGGCCCGTTGCGTGAAAGCATCGTGGCGTTGGCGGCTGGTGCGATCGCGGGTGTGGTCGTCGATGCTCTGCTCGAAATGCTCGTAGCGCACACCGAGCATGCCCCGCAGTTTGTCGGTGAAGACGATCTGGTCCTGCAGGTTCAGTGCGCGGCTTTGCACATGTTCGAAGAAGTCTGTGCCGGTCCGAACGCCATTGGGTTTCGGCTGGCCGTAGATCGGCTGATAGATGTCGATGGGGTAGGTGCTGCCGCCCAGGGTGGTCACGCGCTCGTTCTTGCGGTAATCCTCGTATTCGCTGCCGATCAGCAGTTCGTGCTGCCAGGGGCCGAGGTCGAACAGGCCGCGCAGTTCCAGTTGGGTGATGCTGTCGTGCCAGTTGTTGTCGCGCTCGCGATAGCGGCGGTTCACCGTGTGGCCGTCGGCGTTCAGCGGGCGCGCTTCGGAGGCGAAGCCCCAGAGTTCACCTTGCTTGTAATGGCTGGCCAGGCGCAGTTGCCAGGTGTCATTGAGCTGATGTTCGAGGGCGGCCTGGAGCATGTTGTTGTGATTGTCGATGTCGCCGTCGTTGGGTTCGCCCAAAAAGGTCGAGCGGGAAACGCCGCTCCAGCGGTTGTTCGGGGCGACGATGCCCCGGTCGAACGTCGAGCTGTGGCGCACGATTTCGCTTTCCACCAGCAACCGGGTGTCGGGGTTCAATTGCCAACTGACGGACGGCGCGACGAAGACGCGCTGGCTGTCGACGTGATCGCGAAAGCTGTGATTGTCCTCGACCGCCAGGTTGACTCGCGACAACAGGTTGCCTTCGGTGTCCAGTGGCGTGTTGATGTCCAGCGCGGTGCGGTAGCGATCCCAACTGCCGGCGCTGGTTTGCAAGGTGGTGAAGGCTTCGGGCTGGGGTTTCTTGGTGACAATGTTCACCGTACCGCCGGGATCGCCCCGTCCATACAGGCTGGCGGCTGGGCCCTTGAGCACTTCGATGCGTTCGATGTTCGCCGCGTCGGGCGTGCTCGGATAACCGCGGTTGGCGCTGAAACCGTCCTTATAGAATTCCGACGTCGTGAAGCCGCGCACGCTGTATTCGTAGAGCGTCAGGCCACCGAAGTTGTTCTGTTTCGAGACACCGCCGGCGTATTCCAATGCCCGTTCGACGTTGGTGCTGCCCAGGTCCTTGAGCACGCTGGCAGGAATCACGCTGATCGATTGCGGGATGTCGCGCAGGGCGGTGTCGGTTTTGGTGGCGCTGGCAGAGCGGGTGGCGCGATAGCCCGTGACGGGGCCCGTGGGGGATTCGTAGTCGGACGTCACGTTAATGGCGTCCAGTTCCAGAGGCTGGACTTCTTCGGCGTAGGCCGGATCGCCCAGCAGGCCCAAAGCCAGGCCGGCAAGGGAAAACCGTTTTAAAGGCAGCATGTTATATTGTTCCAATTTTTTGAATTGAAACAATATAACACTACTAATGAGAATTTATGCTATTCCTGACTTATCAAATTCGGGCGATGTTTTTTGTGGCGAGGGAGCTTGCTCCCGTTGGGCTGCGAAGCAGACCCAACAGGATTGAATACGATCAGTCTGGTGTTTTGACTCGGCAGTTTTAGGGCTGCTGCGCAGCCCAGCGGGAGCAAGCTCCCTCGCCACAGGGGATTTGAGGAGGGCTTGCCGAATTGCAAGGCCCTCGATGGCATGGCGCGCTTACTGCTCTTCCTTGAGCACCACTGGCGCCGGCGGTGGGCGCAGGCCGATTTCAGCGGTGAGCTTGAGCTCCTTGCCGTTGCGCATGACCTGGATCGTCACCTTGTCGGTGGGCTTGATCCGTGCCACCTGGTTCATCGAGCGGCGGCCATCGCCGGCCGGCTCGCCATCGATGCTCAGGATCACATCGCCCAGTTGCAGGCCAGCCTTCTGCGCCGGGCCGTCGCGGAAGATCCCCGCCACCACGATGCCGGGCCGCCCGGACAAGCCGAAGGACTCCGCCAGTTCCTGGGTCAGCGGCTGGACTTCAATGCCCAACCAGCCGCGAATCACCTGGCCGTGCTCGATGATGGACTTCATCACCTCCATCGCCAGTTTCACCGGAATGGCGAAACCGATGCCTTGGCTGCCGCCGGATTTTGAGAAGATCGCCGTGTTGATCCCAGTCAGGTTGCCGTTGGCATCCACCAGTGCGCCGCCGGAGTTGCCGGGGTTGATCGCGGCGTCGGTCTGGATGAAATCCTCATAGTTGTTCAGGCCCAACTGATTGCGCCCGGTGGCGCTGATGATGCCCATGGTCACGGTCTGGCCGACGCCGAACGGGTTGCCGATGGCCAGGGCGACGTCGCCGATGCGGATGCTGTCGGAACGGCCGATGGTGATGGCGGGGAGGTTCTTGAGGTCGATCTTCAGCACCGCGAGGTCGGTTTCCGGGTCGCTGCCGATCACCCGGGCCAGGGTTTCGCGGCCATCCTTGAGGGCGACCACGATCTGGTCGGCACCGCTGGTGACGTGGTTGTTGGTCAAAATATAACCTTCCGGGCTCATGATCACGCCCGATCCCAGGCTCGACTCCATACGCTTCTGCTTGGGCGAGTTGTCGCCGAAGAAGCGCCGGAATTGCGGGTCTTCGAACAGCGGATGGCTAGGCTTGTTGATGACCTTGGTGGTGTACAGGTTGACCACGGCCGGCGCGGCGGTGGTCACGGCGTCGGCATAGGACACCGGCCCCTGTTGCACCGCCTTGGTTTGCGGTGCCTGCTGCAAGTTGACGTCGAGGCTCGGCAGGCCAACCCATTCCGGGTAGCGCTGGATAATCAATAGTGCGACAAGCACGCCGGCCAACAGCGGCCAGCCGGAAAAACGCAGCGCCTTGAGCATTAAGCACGTCCTACAAAGGTTGCAGGCGGGATGGGACCGCCCATAATGTTGCGCATTATACGAGGCCGCGAGCGCCTCTGAACGGGATATTTAGGAGTCTTTTCATGGCCGTAGCCCTGAACACCCTGGTCGAAGAAGCGGACCGTTACCTGGCCAGCAACCGGATTGCCGATTATTGCCCCAACGGCCTGCAGGTCGAAGGCGCGCCCCAGGTGATGCGCATTGTCAGCGGTGTCACCGCCAGCCAGGCGTTGCTTGACGCTGCCGTCGAGGCCGAGGCCGACCTGGTGCTGGTGCATCACGGTTATTTCTGGAAGGGCGAAAACCCTTGCATTACCGGCATGAAACAGCGTCGCCTCAAGACGTTGCTCAAGCATGACATCAGCCTGTTGGCCTATCACTTGCCCTTGGACTTGCACCCGGAGGTGGGCAATAACGTGCAGTTGGCCCGCCAGTTGGACATCACCGTAGAGGGGCCGCTGGATCCGGACAACCCCAAGATCGTCGGCCTGGTCGGCTCCCTGTCCGAACCGATGACGGCGCGGGATTTCGCGCGCAAGGTTCAGGAAACCATGGGGCGCGAGCCCTTGCTGATCGAAGGCGAACAGATGATCCGCCGGGTTGGCTGGTGCACCGGTGGCGGCCAGGGCTATATCGACCAGGCCGTACTGGCCGGGGTTGACCTGTACCTCAGCGGCGAAGCGTCGGAGCAGACCTTCCACAGCGCCCGGGAAAACGGCATCAGCTTCATCGCCGCCGGCCACCACGCGACCGAACGCTACGGCGTCCAGGCGCTGGGTGACTACCTGGCGCGACGCTTCGCCCTGGAGCATATCTTCATCGATTGCCCGAATCCCATCTGACTTACGCTGAACTGAATGTGGAAGCCAGCCTGTGGGAGCAAAGCTTGCTCGCGATAGCGGTATTGCCTGTACCGACGTCATCGCGAGCAAGCTTTGCTCCCACAGAGGCCACCGCAATGCCCGAACCACCAGGCATATCCATATGCTGTTTCGATCTAGTTGGCGCCCTGATTAGAAGAGGTCGCTGTGCTAGGATTCCCCGCTCGAACACGGCCCGCTGGCCGTTCATAAGAAAGTTTTCGTGAGTAGCCATGGTCGACAAACTGACGCATCTGAAACAGCTGGAGGCGGAAAGCATCCACATCATCCGCGAGGTGGCCGCCGAGTTCGATAACCCGGTGATGCTGTACTCCATCGGTAAAGACTCCGCCGTGATGCTGCACCTGGCACGCAAGGCGTTCTTCCCCGGCAAGCTGCCGTTTCCGGTGATGCACGTCGACACCCGCTGGAAATTCCAGGAAATGTACAAGTTCCGCGACCGCATGGTCGAGGAGCTGGGCCTGGACCTGATCACCCACGTGAACCCGGATGGCGTGGCCCAGGGCATCAACCCGTTCACCCACGGCAGTGCCAAGCACACCGACATCATGAAGACCGAAGGCCTCAAGCAGGCCTTGGACAAGTATGGTTTCGACGCCGCGTTCGGCGGTGCCCGTCGCGATGAAGAGAAATCCCGCGCCAAAGAGCGCGTGTACTCGTTCCGCGACAGCAAGCACCGCTGGGACCCGAAGAACCAGCGTCCGGAGCTGTGGAACGTCTACAACGGCAAGGTCAACAAAGGCGAGTCGATCCGGGTATTCCCGCTGTCGAACTGGACCGAGCTGGACATCTGGCAGTACATCTACCTCGAAGGCATCCCGATCGTGCCGCTGTACTTCGCCGCCGAGCGTGAAGTGATCGAGAAGAACGGCACGCTGATCATGATTGACGACGAGCGCATCCTCGAGCACCTGTCCGACGAAGACAAGGCGCGTATCGTCAAGAAGAAAGTGCGTTTCCGTACCCTTGGCTGCTACCCGTTGACGGGCGCGGTGGAGTCCGAGGCCGAAAGCCTGACGGACATCATCCAGGAAATGCTCCTGACGCGAACTTCCGAGCGCCAGGGCCGGGTCATCGACCACGATGGCGCAGGCTCGATGGAAGATAAAAAACGTCAAGGTTATTTCTAAGGGGTTGTCATGTCGCATCAATCTGATTTGATCAGCGAGGACATCCTCGCCTACCTGGGCCAGCACGAGCGTAAAGAGCTGCTGCGCTTTTTGACCTGCGGTAACGTCGACGACGGCAAGAGCACCCTGATCGGGCGCCTGCTGCACGACTCCAAGATGATCTACGAAGATCACCTGGAAGCCATCACCCGCGATTCGAAGAAAGTCGGCACCACCGGTGACGATATCGACCTGGCGTTGCTGGTCGACGGCCTGCAGGCCGAGCGCGAGCAAGGCATCACCATCGATGTCGCCTACCGCTATTTCTCCACCGCCAAGCGCAAGTTCATCATCGCCGATACCCCGGGCCATGAGCAGTACACCCGCAACATGGCCACCGGTGCTTCTACCTGTGACCTGGCGATCATCCTGGTTGACGCGCGCTACGGCGTGCAGACCCAGACCCGCCGCCACAGCTTCATTGCCTCGTTGCTGGGCATCAAGCACATCGTCGTGGCCATCAACAAGATGGACCTCAAGGACTTCGACCAGGGCGTATTCGAGTCGATTAAGGCCGATTACCTGAAGTTCGCCGAAGGCTTGAAATTGAAGCCCACCAGCATGCACTTCGTGCCGATGTCGGCCCTCAAGGGCGACAACGTGGTGAACAAGTCCGAGCGTTCGCCGTGGTACACCGGTCAGTCGCTGATGGAAATCCTCGAAACCGTGGAAGTGGCGGGCGACCGCAACTTCACCGACCTGCGTTTCCCGGTGCAGTACGTCAACCGTCCGAACCTGAACTTCCGCGGCTTCGCTGGCACCCTCGCCAGCGGCATCGTGCACAAGGGCGACGAAGTGGTGGTGCTGCCGTCGGGCAAGAGCAGCCGGGTGAAATCCATCGTCACCTTCGAAGGCGAGCTGGAGCATGCAGGTCCTGGCCAGGCGGTCACGCTGACCATGGAAGACGAGATCGACATCTCCCGTGGCGACCTGTTGGTGCATGCCGACAACGTGCCGCCGGTCACCGACAGCTTCGAAGCGATGCTGGTGTGGATGGCCGAAGAGCCGATGCTGCCGGGCAAGAAATACGACATCAAGCGCGCCACCAGTTATGTGCCGGGCTCGATTGCCAGCATCGTCAACAAGGTGGATGTGAACACCCTGGAAGAAGGTCCGGCCAGCGCGTTGCAGCTCAACGAAATCGGCAAGGTGAAGATCGCCCTGGATGCGCCGATCGCCTTGGACGGTTACGAGAGCAACCGCACCACCGGCGCGTTCATCGTCATCGATCGCCTGACCAACGGTACGGTCGGTGCCGGCATGATCGTCGCCCAGCCGTTGCTTCACGGCAGCAGCACGCACCACGGCAAGCTGGCCCATGTGTCGGTGGAAGAACGCGCCCAGCGCTTCGGCCAGCAGCCGGCCACCGTCTTGTTCAGTGGCCTGTCGGGCGCCGGCAAAAGCACGCTGGCCTATGCGGTCGAGCGCAAGTTGTTCGACTCGGGCCGTGCGGTCTTTGTTCTCGATGGCCAGAACCTGCGTCATGACCTGAACAAGGGCTTGCCACAGGATCGTGCCGGGCGTACCGAGAACTGGCGTCGTGCGGCGCATGTCGCCCGTCAGTTCAACGAGGCCGGCCTGCTGACCCTCGCCGCGTTTGTCGCCCCGGATGCCGAAGGCCGCGAACAGGCCAAGGCGCTGATCGGCAAGGAGCGTCTGCTGACGGTCTACGTCCAGGCCTCGCCAACGGTGTGTGCCCAGCGTGATCCGCAAGGGTTGTATGCCGCCGCTGGCGACAACATCCCAGGCGAATCCTTCCCGTATGACGTACCGCTGGATGCCGACCTGGTGATCGACACCCAGTCGCTGACGTTGGAAGAGAGCGTCAAGCAGGTGCTGGATCTGCTGCGCAAGCGTGGGGCGATCTAAGGACCGCTGCTTCTAGCTTCTAGCTTCAAGCGGCAAGTAAAAGCCCGCGGATGAGTGATCATCTGCGGGCTTTTTTGTTGTCTGTAGGACGCTATCGCGAGCAAGCTCGCTCCCACAGTAGATTTGTGGTGTTCGCACATACCTTGTGGGAGCGAGCTTGCTCGCGATTGGGCCAGTGCAGCCACCTCAAGACTTGGGGGGATACTCGCGATGCATCTGTTCAAGCAGCGCATCCTTGTCCTGCCACAACTGGTTGATCCAACCCTGGAATTCCAGGCGATACGCGCCGTCCTGATCGTAGTTCTTGCCGATGAACTGCGGTGGGATCTTCAGTTCCTGGAAATGCACCACCACCTCGCCCACCTTGCCGCAGAGCAAATCCCAATACCCCGGACGACCGCCCGGATAATGAATGGTCACGTTGATGATCGACTCCAGTTGTTCACCCATGGCATCCAGTACAAACGCGATGCCGCCGGCCTTGGGCTTGAGCAGGTAGCGAAACGGTGACTGCTGCTGGGCATGCTTGCCGTCGGTGAAGCGCGTGCCTTCGACAAAATTGAAAATGCCCACGGGGTTGTCGCGAAACTTCGCGCAGGTCTTGCGGGTGGTTTCCAGGTCCTTGCCTTTCTTTTCCGGGTGCTTTTCCAGGTAAGCCTTGGAGTAGCGCTTCATGAACGGGAAGCCCAGCGCCCACCAGGCCAGGCCGATCACCGGCACCCAGATCAGTTCCTGCTTGAGAAAGAACTTCAACGGCCGGATGCGTCGGTTCAGCACGTACTGCAACACCATGATGTCGACCCAGCTCTGGTGGTTGCTGGTGATCAGGTACGAATGCTGGTAATCCAGACCCTCCAGGCCGTCGAGGTGCCAGCGGGTACGACGCAGCAGGTTCATCCAGGCCTTGTTGTTGCTGATCCAGGCTTCGTGGATGTGGCCCATCAGCCAGTTGGTGAAGCGCTGGCCGGTGGGGAAGGGCAGCAACAGCTTGAAAATCGCCACGATGAACAGCGGCGTGCAGCAGGCGATGGTGTTCAGCGCCAACAGCAGCGAGGCAATGACGCCGCGCAAGGGGGCAGGCAGGAAGTCCAGCATTTAAATGTCCAAAGGTCGGTTGGCGGCTTGGATCGCGGTCAGGGCGATGGTGTACACGATGTCGTCGACCTGGGCGCCGCGTGGCAAGTCGTTCACCGGTTTGCGCAAGCCTTGCAGCATCGGCCCGAGGCTGACGCAATCGGCGCTGCGCTGCACGGCCTTGTGGGTGGTGTTGCCGGTGTTGAGGTCCGGGAAGATGAACACCGTTGCCCGGCCGGCCACCTGGCTGTTGGGCGCCAATTGCCGTGCCACGGTTTCGTTGGCGGCGGCGTCGTATTGCAACGGACCATCGATCAACAGGCCGTGCTGGGCTTCGTGGGCCAGCAGGGTGGCTTCGCGAACTTTTTCCACTTCTTCGCCACTGGCTGACTCACCGCTGGAGTAGCTGAGCATCGCCACCCGTGGCGTGATGCCGAACGCGGCGGCCGAGTCGGCACTTTGCAGGGCGATTTCCGCCAGTTCCGCGGCGCTGGGGTGCGGGTTCATCACGCAGTCGCCGTAGACCAGCACTTCTTCGGGGAACAGCATGAAAAACACCGAGGACACCAGCGAGCATCCTGGCGCGGTCTTGATCAGTTGCAGGGCCGGACGGATGGTATTGGCGGTGGAGTGGATGACGCCAGATACCAGCCCGTCCACTTCATCCAGGGCCAGCATCATGGTGCCGATGACCACGGTGTCTTCCAGTTGCTGCTCGGCCATCGGTGCGTTCAGGCTTTTGCTCTTGCGCAACCTCACCATGGGTTCGACATAACGCTCGCGAATCGAATCCGGATCGAGAATCTCCAGCCCCGGCGGCAGTTCGATGCCTTGGGCGCGGGCCACTGCCTCGACGTCGGCCGGTTTTGCCAGCAACACGCAGCGCGCGATGCCCCGGGCCTGGCAAATGGCGGCGGCCTGGACGGTCAACGGTTCGCTG
The DNA here is from genome assembly GCF_018325905.1 of Pseudomonas sp. St316. Taxonomy (NCBI): domain Bacteria; kingdom Pseudomonadati; phylum Pseudomonadota; class Gammaproteobacteria; order Pseudomonadales; family Pseudomonadaceae; genus Pseudomonas; species Pseudomonas sp. St316. The sequence goes on from NZ_AP021901.1 coordinate 1,108,097, forward strand.
CCCTCGGGCAGTACGATACGTTTGTTGGCGGCCTGGGCGCGCTGGATCAACTGATAGCGGAACACCGCTGGCGACAGGCGCATCTCCCGAGGCGTGCCGCAGCGCTGGTGCAGCCACTTGGCGTCCAGGTGGCTGGCGACAAAATCGGTGATGATCTCCGCACGTTCGCGGTCATCAATGGGGATTTCCTTGTTCAGGCCGTTGAGCAGGTTGGCGGTGTCATAGGAACCGGTGCTCACCGACAGCACCGGCAACCCCGCCTGCAACGCGCCGCGGCACAAGTCCATGATGCGCGGGTCGGGCAGGGTGTCGCTGGTCAGCAGCAGGCCGGCCAGCGGCACGCCGTTGATCGCGGCCAGGCTCACCGCGAGGATGATGTCGTCGCGATCGCCGGGGGTGACCACCAGCACGCCGGGCTTGAGCAGTTCCACGGTGTTGCGCATGGTGCGGGCACAAATGATGATGTTGCTCATGCGCCGGGTTTCGTAGTCGCCGGCATTGAGCACCTGCGCGCCCATCAGGTCGGCCACGTCACGGGTGCGCGGGGCGTTGAGTTCGGGGCGAAACGGGATGCAACCGAGCAGGCGGAAATCGCCGCTGCGCAGCAAGGGCGAGTGCTCCTTGAGCCGTGAGGAAAACGCCTCCATGCTTTCGTCGGTGCGGACCTTGTTCAGGATCACCCCGAGGACTTTCGGGTCCTTCGGCCCGCCAAACAACTGCGCCTGCAACTCTACCCGGCCAGACAGTTCGGTCAGCACTTCGTTTTCCGGTGCCGACACCAGGATGACCTCGGCGTCCAGGCTCTTGGCCAAGTGCAGGTTGACTCGGGCGGCGTAGCTGGCGCTGCGGGTCGGGACCATGCCTTCGACCACCAGCACATCCTTGCCGATGGCCGCTTGCTGATAAAGGGTAATGATTTCTTCCAGCAGCTCATCGAGCTGGCCGTCACCGAGCATGCGTTCTACGTGAGCCAGGCCCAGGGGCTGCGGCGGCTTGAGGCCGTGGGTGCGGGCCACCAGTTCAGTGGAGCGTTCCGGCCCGGTGTCGCCAGGGTGAGGCTGGGCAATGGGTTTGAAAAAGCCGACTTTCAGCCCGGCCCGTTCAAGTGTACGCACCAGCCCGAGGCTGATGGAGGTCAGACCCACACCAAAATCGGTGGGTGCGATAAAAAAAGTTTGCATGCGGATTCTCTAAAGGTGCATGGCAAGGGCGAGGCTATAACTGCCGTCTACCGTCAATTCAGTCGCCAAGGTTATCGCTAACCGGGCCTTGAGCGCACCAGCCGCAATCAAAGGGCTGGCCTATTTTTTCAATACGTTGCCCAGGGTCCAATACCCAGGCCCGGGACTGCCACGGCGGCTGGTGGCGCAGATGCTGGGTGTGGCCACAGGACAGCTCGGCCACCCAGTGTCCGTCCTCGTCCTGATGGAAACCGGTGACCGTTGGTCTGTTCGAGCAGGCCCGTTTGTCCGGGTTCCGTTCGCTTTCGGGCAAATCCTTGTTTAGACTTGTCCGTTCTTCATTCTTATGCAAAAGGTCTCGCCCCATGCTGATCGCCGCCAATAAGGCTGTCTCCATCGACTATACCCTGACCAACGACGCTGGTGAGGTCATCGACAGCTCTGCCGGCGGCGCTCCGCTGGTCTACCTGCATGGCGCAGGCAACATCATCCAGGGCTTGGAAAAAGCCCTGGAAGGCAAAACGGTCGGTGACGACCTGGACGTTACCGTCGAGCCGGAAGACGCCTATGGCGAGTACTCCGCCGAACTGGTCAGCACCCTGAGCCGCAGCATGTTCGAAGGCGTCGATGAGCTGGAAGTGGGCATGCAGTTCCACGCCTCGGCACCCGATGGCCAGATGCAGATCGTCACCATCCGCGACCTGGAAGGCGACGACGTTACCGTTGACGGCAACCACCCGTTGGCCGGCCAGCGCTTGAACTTCAAAGTCAAGATCGTCGACATCCGTGACGCCAGCCAAGAAGAAATTGCCCATGGTCACGTCCATGGCGAAGGCGGCCATCACCACTGATTTGTGCGCTACGCTCAAATGACCAGTGAACTGGAAAGGCGCCATACGGCGCCTTTTTAGTCGGTTGCTGTTAGCATCATCCATGGCTGTTTCGAAAAGATCTGCAAACCTGGAGTTCGTCATGAGTGCTTTCCACGACCTTAAACTCAAAGCCCTGGATGGTCAGGAGCTTGCTCTGGCGCCGTTCAAGGGGCAAGTCGTGCTGGTGGTCAACGTCGCCTCCAAATGTGGCCTGACACCTCAATACGCGGCGCTGGAAAATCTTTATCAGCAATACAAGGCCAAGGGGTTCAGCGTACTGGGCTTGCCCTGCAATCAGTTCGCCGGGCAGGAACCGGGGACCGAGCAGGAAATCCAGGAATTTTGCAGCCTCAACTACGGCGTGACGTTCCCGCTGTCCAGCAAGCTGGACGTGAACGGCCATGATCGTCACCAGTTGTACCGCTTGCTGGCGGGTGAGGGAGCCGAATTTCCCGGCGACATCACCTGGAACTTCGAAAAATTCCTGCTCGGCAAGGATGGCCGGGTGCTGGCGCGTTTCTCTCCACGTACGGCGCCGGATGATCCTGCCGTGATCCAGGCGATTGAAAAGGCGCTGAGCTAAGCCATGCGCTGAACTTTTGTGGCGAGGGAGCTTGCTCCCGCTCGGTTGCGCAGCAACCGTAAAAAGGGGCCGCTACGCAGCCCAGCGGGAGCAAGCTCCCTCGCCACGGATGTTGCGTTGAGCCATCGCCTCAGCGCTTGCTTTTGATCCTTAATCATTCAAATCAATAGTGCTACCCAGCGCTCACCAGGCTCCATATTATCATCGTAATATCCGACCTGTGACTTCGTCCCATGGAGTGCCTCATGCCTGCAAAAGCCCTGTTCAAACCTTTCCGCCTCGGCGCGCTCGAGTTGCCGACCCGGGTGGTGATGGCGCCGATGACCCGTTCCTTCTCGCCGGGCGGCGTGCCCAATGCCAAGGTCATCGAGTATTACCGTCGCCGCGCGGCGGCCGGGGTTGGCCTGATCATCACCGAGGGCACGACGGTTGGGCACAAGGCTTCCAACGGCTACCCGAACGTACCGCACTTCTATGGCGATGGTGCGTTGGCCGGCTGGAAGAAAGTGGTTGATGCGGTGCATGCCGAGGGCGGCAAGATCGTTCCACAACTGTGGCATGTGGGCAGTGTGCGCCGCATCGGCACCGAGCCGGACGCCAGCGTGCCGGGCTATGGCCCGACCGAAAAGCTCAAGGACGGTCAGGTGGTGGTCCACGGCATGACCCAGGGGGACATTGACGAGGTCATCGCCGCGTTCGCCCAGGCGGCAAAAGACGCTCAAAGCATCGGCATGGACGGCGTGGAAATCCACGGCGCCCACGGCTACCTGGTGGACCAGTTCTTCTGGGAAGGCAGCAACCAGCGCACTGACGGTTACGGCGGCAGTTTGGCCAACCGTTCGCGCTTTGCGATCGAGTTGATCCGTGCTGTGCGCGCGGCGGTGGGCGAGGGGTTCCCGATCATTTTCCGGTTCTCCCAATGGAAACAGCAGGACTACACCGCACGCCTGGTGCAGACCCCTGAAGCCCTGGGCGAATTCCTCAAGCCGTTGTCTGACGCCGGCGTGGATATTTTCCACTGCTCGACACGGCGCTTCTGGGAGCCGGAGTTCGATGGCTCTGAGTTGAACCTGGCCGGCTGGACCCGCAAGCTCACCGGCAAACCCACCATCACCGTTGGCAGCGTTGGCCTGGATGGCGAGTTCCTGCAGTTCATGGTCAACACCGACAAAGTCGCGCAACCGGCCAGCCTGGAAAAACTGCTGGAGCGCCTGAACAACGACGAGTTCGACCTGGTGGCGGTGGGGCGTGCGCTGCTGGTGGATCCGGACTGGGCGCAGAAAGTCCGTGAAGGGCGGGAGCAGGAAATCTTGCCGTTCAGTCGCGAGGCGTTGATGACGTTGGTTTAAGCGGCGCCTGATCTGACGCTATCGCGAGCAAGCTCGCTCCCACAGGGGGATCTTTGTCGAACTCCAGACTGTTGTTCGCTGAAGATCAAATGTGGGAGCGAGCTTGCTCGCGATGGCGATCTCAATATCGCCGAAGGTTCAGCGCACTGTCGGCGCAGCAGGCATCACTGGCTCGTCGACACAAACCCCGCGCAACTGCGCCTCGAACTGCTCGATCACCGACGCCCAGCCCTGGCGACTGGCATGCTGGCGCGCATTGAGCCGCACGCAACGCAAAGTCTCGCGCTCCTCCAGCAGCCAGCGGGCGGCATCGCAGAACGCCTCCTCATCCCCTGGCATCGCCAGCACGCCGTTGTAGCCGTGGCGAATGTGTTGCGCCGCCGCGGCCTGATCGTAGGCCACCACGCCCAGCCCGGACGCCAGCGCCTCCAGCACCACATTGCCGAAGGTTTCGGTCAGGCTCGGAAAGACAAAGACATCCCCGGACGCATAATGACTGGCCAGCGCCTCGCCGCGTTGCGAGCCACAAAAGATCGCTTCGGGCAGTTCCTGCTCCAGCGCGCGGCGCTGCGGACCGTCGCCGATGACTACCAACTTCATCCGTCGCCCCGGGAAAGCGCGGCACAGCGTGGCAAAACTGCGTTTGAGCAGCCCGAGGTTTTTCTCCGCAGCCAAGCGTCCGACGTGGATCACGGCGATGTCATCGTCGCCCAGGCCCCACGCCTCACGTAGGCTCGCCGAGCGCTTGACCGGATGAAACAGTTGGCTGTCCACGCCGCGCGACAGCAGCGCCACGCGCTCGAAATGCCGTCTCTCCAGTTCCAGGCGCTGGCTGAGGCTGGGTACCAGGGTCAGGCTGGAGCGGTTGTGAAACCAGCGCAGGTAATGGGTGAGCCCGCGACTCAACAGCCCGAGGCCGTACTGTTGGGTGTATTGCTGGAAGTTGGTGTGGAAGCCGCTGACCACCGAGATACCCAGGCGTCGGGCCGCGCGCAGTGCCGACAGGCCCAGCGGTCCTTCCGTGGCAATGTACAGCACGTCGGGACGATGGCGTTTCCAGCGCCTGAGCAGTTTGTGCATCGAAGCCTGGCCCCACTGCAACCCCGGATAGCCCGGTAGCGGCCAGCCCCGGCACAGCAGCAACTGCTCGTCACTGGCCTGGCGTTGGTCGTCGACCTGGCGCGGCCGTATCAGCTCGACCTGATGCCCGCGGGCGCGCAACCCGTCGTACAGGCGGCCCAGGGTATTGGCCACGCCATTGATTTCCGGCGGGAAGGTTTCGGTGATCAGGGTAATGTGCAGGGGTGTGGTCATGACCCCAGTGTCGACCGGGGCCATTTCGTCATTGTGACGCCAGGATGATGGATTTATGACGGGCTCAGCCCTGGCGGGCCAACGCGGTCTCGGCGCCTTGCTCACGGACCCAGAACAACGTCGCCCCGGCCACCGCCGCCGGCATCATCAGGATGTTGACCACCGGGATCAGCAGCACCAGGTACACGCTGCCGCCAAAGCCCAGGCTTTGCCAGCGCTTTTCCCGCAGCCAGGCGAGCATTTCGTTCCAGCCCAGCTTGTGGTTGTCCGCCGGGTAGTCGATGTACTGGATCGCCATCATCCACACGCCGAACAGCAGCCACAGGGGGGCCGCCACCAGGTTGACCACGGGGATGAACGACAGCACGAACAGCCCCAGGGCGCGAGGCAGGAAATAGCCGAGCTTGCGCGCTTCCCGGCCGAGGGTCCGCGGGACCATGGCGATCAACTCGGCCCAACTGAAGGCCGGGAAATCGTCGGTGCCACGAATGACCACTTCGACTTTTTCCGCGAGAAAGCCGTTGAACGGTGCGGCGATGACGTTGGCGAGCATGGTGAAGGTGAAAAACACCATCAGCACGACGAGTACCACGAACAGCGGCCAGAGGACATAACTGAGGAAACTGAGCCAGTCCGGCAGCGACGGCATCAGCGTATCGACCCACAGACTGAACTGATGGCCGGCCAGGTAAATCAATCCGACGAACAGCACCAGGTTGATCGCCAGGGGCAAGAGTACGAACAGGCGCAGGCCCGGGCTCAAGACCAGCTTGAGGCCCTCTCGCAAATATTGCGGGCCGGACAGGACGGGGGCGGGCATAGGTGGCTCCGAGCGAAGGTGAACGCGCCGACCTTACCGGCTTTGCCACGCCCGGGAAAGCGGCGACATGGCGTGTAACAACGTTTCTTGAGGCGAAGGCGCCTATCGAAGGGGCCGCGGGGGATAGAGCTCACCTATGAGCTGGATTGTTAAACCGTATTTCCTTAATCTTCGCTCCCTCGATACGCTGCACCCATTCTTTTTCAGGACCGTCGAACCCAAGCCTTCCCCAAGTGCGTCAACGGTCCTTTTTATTCACGCCGCTCACCCGGCGTTCCGGCCCGCAAGGTCCGGTCAACAGGAGCAGGTCATGTCTGAAGTGCGTCATTCGCGAGTGATTATTCTCGGTTCCGGCCCCGCCGGTTACAGCGCTGCGGTTTATGCGGCCCGTGCCAACCTCAAGCCGCTGCTGATCACCGGCATGCAGGCCGGCGGTCAATTGACCACCACCACCGAAGTCGACAACTGGCCGGGCGACGTCCACGGCCTGACCGGCCCGGCCTTGATGGAACGCATGAAGGAGCACGCCGAGCGCTTCGAGACCGAGATCGTTTTCGATCACATCAATGCCGTGGATTTCGCCGCCAAGCCATACACCTTGACCGGCGACAGCGCGACCTACACCTGCGATGCCTTGATCATCGCGACCGGTGCCAGCGCTCGTTACCTGGGCCTGCCGTCGGAAGAAGCCTTCATGGGTAAAGGTGTTTCCGCCTGCGCCACCTGCGACGGTTTCTTCTATCGCAACAAGCCCGTGGCTGTTGTCGGTGGCGGCAACACTGCGGTCGAGGAAGCGCTGTACCTGGCCAACATCGCCAGCACGGTCACCCTGATCCACCGTCGCGAGACTTTCCGCGCCGAGAAGATCCTGATCGACAAGCTCAATGCCCGTGTCGCCGAAGGCAAGATCATCCTCAAGCTCAACGCGACCCTGGACGAAGTGCTGGGCGACAACATGGGCGTGACCGGTGCCCGCCTGAAGAACAACGACGGCAGCTTCGACGAGATCAAGGTTGACGGCGTCTTCATCGCCATCGGCCACACCCCGAACACCTCGTTGTTCGAAGGCCAGCTGGAACTCAAGGACGGCTATCTGGTGGTCAAGGGCGGCCGCGACGGCAACGCCACTGCCACCAGCGTCGAAGGTATCTTCGCGGCCGGCGACGTGGCCGACCACGTCTACCGCCAGGCGATCACCTCGGCCGGTGCCGGTTGCATGGCAGCCCTGGACACCGAGCGCTACCTGGATGGCCTGCAGAACGTTTCGTTCTGATCCGCCAGGCATGAAAAAACCGGCTTCGGCCGGTTTTTTCATGCCTGGATTCTGTCGGTGATCCCCCTGTGGGAGCGAGCTTGCTGGCGATGGCGGTGTATCAGTCAACATCGAGGTTGGCTGACCTGACGCTATCGCGAGCAAGCTCGCTCCCACAGGTTTTTTGTGTGGTCAGAAACAGTGCATTTCAGGCCAGCTTCGCCAAGCACGCCTCCAAAATATCCAAACCCTCTTCCAGCACTGCCGGCTCGGTCGTCAATGGCGCCAGCAATCGAATGATGTGTCGCGATTTTCCGCTGGGCATCAGCAGCAAGCCCGACTCCCGTGCCAGGGCCAGCAGTTGTGTCAGTTGTGCCGAGGCCGGGGTGCCGTCGGGGTGGGTCAGCTCGATGCCGCGCATCGCGCCGACGCCGGTCAGGCGACCCAGGTAGGGCGTCAGCCCACGGTTGCGCCAGGATTGGTAGCGGCTGACGATCGCCTCCTCCTGTTGCGAGCCCCAGGCGTGCAGGTTGGCATCGGTCATTTCAGCCAGGGTCGCCAGGGCGGCGGCGCAGGCGATGGGGTTGCCCGAGTAGGTGCCGCCCAGGCCGCCCTTGGGCAGGTTGTCCAGCAGCGCCTTGCGTCCCACCACCGCGCCCAAGGGCACGCCGCCGGCAATACTTTTACCGAGCAGGACCAAGTCAGGCTCGATGCCTAGCCGCGAGAAGGCAAATCGCTGGCCGGTGCGGCCGAAGCCGGACTGGATCTCATCGATGATCAGCACAATGCCCTTGTCGTCGCAGAACTGCCGCAGGGCCTGGGCGAAGGGCGCATCCATCGCCAGGAAGCCGGCTTCGCCCTGCACCGGCTCGACAATGAAACAGGCCACGTCATTCACGTCGATCTCGACGCTGAACAGCCGCTCCATGGCCTTCAAAGCTTCTTCGCCGGTGATGCCGTTGTCCTTGCTGGGGTACGGCAGGTGATACACCGGCCCGGGCAGTACGCCGACTTTCTGCTTGTAAGGCGCGACCTTGCCGTTGAGGTTGAGGGTCGCCAGGGTGCGACCGTGAAAGGCACCATCGAACGCAATCACGGCGGTACGGCCCGTGGCGCCGCGTACGATCTTCAAGGCGTTCTCCGCCGCTTCGGCGCCGCTGTTGGTGAGCATGCCGCTGACCGGGTAGTCCAGCGGGATAAACGCCGCCAGGCGCTCCATCAATTCAATGTACGGCGTATGGGGGGCGGCATTGAATGCGTAGTGCGTGAGCCGGGTGGCCTGTTCACGGATTGCCTCGACGATGCGCGGATGGCAATGGCCGAGGTTCAACACACCGATGCCGCCGACGAAATCGATGTAGCGCTTACCGTCGGTGTCCCAGACCTCGGCATTCTTGCCGTGGCTGAGGCTGACGGGATGCACGATGGAGATCGATTGGCTGATGGTTTCGCTGCTCATGGATGACGGCCCGGACAATGGAGAAATTTCCGTTATCTAAGCCGCGAGCAGAGGGGCCCGGCAAACGAAATAAAGTTGCCGGGTCAATCTTAAAAGTCGGGATGTGGAACGGCTACCCTCAATGGGAAGAACGCGGTCCTCGTGGCTAGGGTATCTATCTGTGGGGCTAAGACTTATGGGAGGGCTTGCCCGCGATGAACGATAACGCGGTTCGGCTGTTAAACCTCGGCGTGGCCATCGCGGGCAAGCCATGCTCCCACAGATAAATCCCCTCACCACAAAAGCGGGGCTCAGATCAGCGCCGTTGCAGCGGCTGTGCCTCGAACGTCACGCCGGCCAACCCGTGGGCCATTAGCGCGCGGATATTGCCGTGATCGCTGCCTTCGGGCGTTGCCAACACCGAGCGGTAATGTTCGCCGAACGCCAGCAAGGCTTCTTCGTCGCTCAAGCCTTCGAGCAGCGCCAGGCCCAGGGTCTTGCAAGAGCCTTCGTTCTGCCCGGCGGCGTTTTCTACGCCACCGTTGTTGAAGGCCTGAGGCTGGTAGTCGTAGCCGGCGGCGATAAAGGCCAGGGTGTCGGCGAAGGCATGTTCGCCACTCTTGAGGCGGGTACGCAGGGTATTGAGATCAGGCATCGGGTTTTCCTTTGGCGAAGGCCGCCTGTTGTTCGGCGCTGGCTTCTTTCTGGTATTGGGCTTTCCATTCGGCGTACGGCATGCCGTAGACCACTTCGCGGGCGTCGTCGAGGCTGACCTCGACCTGGCGTTCATCGGCGGCGGCCTTGTACCACTTGGACAGGCAGTTGCGGCAGAAGCCGGCGAGGTTCATCAGATCGATGTTCTGCACATCCTTGCGGCTGTCCAGGTGGGCAACCAGCCGACGGAAAGCGGCGGCTTCGAGCTCGAGGCGTTGTTGGTCGTTCATGGTGGTCTCTGGGGGGCAGCTTCAAGGGGCAAGCTTCAAGCTGCAAGTTGATGTGCGGTCTTCATTCAGGCTTGAAGCTTACAGCTTGAGGCTTGTAGCTGCTATGAAGTAGCCCGACTTGCCGCAAGGGTAATCGACACCGACTCGGCAAATCGCAAGGCGTGGGGCTTGTCGACTTCGACTTCGGCGTACAGCACCGATTCGTTGGCCATGACCAGGTCGAGCAATTCCTGGGTCAGGCGTTCGAGCAGGGCGAAGCGGTTGCCTTCCACGTGGGCGATGATCGCCTTGGTGATGGTGCGGTAGTTCAACGCGTGGTCGATGTCGTTGTCGCGCACCGCCTCCTGGGCTGCGTAAAGGATGGTCAGGTTGATCAACACATCCTGCTTGTTGAGGATTTCATCTTCGTTGATGCCGATGAAGGTCCGCAAGCGCAGGTCCTTGACCTTGATGCGTGCCATGGCTGGCTGAAGTTGTGGCATTTACTTGCTCCGTCGAATCAATTGCAGGAACTCCTGGCGCGTGGTGCTGGAATCGCGAAAGGCGCCGAGCATCACCGAGGTGTTCATGGTCGAGTTCTGTTTTTCGACACCGCGCATCATCATGCACATGTGCTGGGCCTCGATCACCACCGCCACGCCAGCGGCCTGGGTGACCTGCTGCACCGCGTCGGCGATTTGCCGGGTCAGGCTCTCCTGGATCTGCAGGCGACGGGCGAACATGTCCACCAGTCGGGCGATTTTCGACAGCCCCAGGACCTTGCCCGTAGGAATATAAGCCACATGGGCCTTGCCGATGAAGGGCAACAGGTGATGTTCGCAGAGTGAATAGAGTTCGATGTCGGCGACGATCACCATTTCATCGCTGTCAGAGGCGAACAGCGCGCCGTTGACGATCTGCTCGACGCTTTGTTCATAGCCATGGCAAAGGTACTGCATGGCCTTGGCGGCACGCACCGGGGTATCGAGCAGACCCTCGCGCTCAGGGTTTTCCCCCAGGCCTATAAGGATCTCGCGGTAGTTCTGGGGCAGGGATAGCGTCATGGTGCATCCTCGAAACAAGGCTATTTGACGTGCCGCCCGCCGTTGACGGTCAGGGTCGTGCCGGTGACATAAGGGTTGTCCAGCAGATAACGCAGGCTCTGGTAGATCACTTCGCTGCCGGGTTCGATGCCCAGCGCGGACTTGGCCAGGGCCTTGGCGCGGTAAGCCGCGTCGTCCTCGGGGTTGAACAGTAGCAGGGCCGGGGCGATGCCGTTGACCTTGATCGCCGGGGCGAACTTCGCCGCGAACGACAGGGTCAGGCTTTCCAGGCCGGCCTTGGTGGCGCAATAGGCGATATGCCGGGTGCTGCCCTTGCGGGTCACATCATCGCTGATGTGCACGATATCCGCCGGGGTTGAACGCTGCAGCAGCTCGGCGCAGTGCAGGTTGATCAGGTAAGGCGCAAGCATGTGCACGCCGAACATGGCGTTGAAGGCCGCGGCTTCGTTGCCCGGGTCTTCGGCCAGCCAGGCCGAGGCGTTGTGCACGATGGCCCGCAGCCGGTCGGTGTGCTGCTTGAGTTGTTCGATAAAGGCCAGAATCCCCGCTTCGCTGGAGAAGTCGGCAAACAGCATGACCGCGCCCAGGTCCCGCAGCATCTGCACGCCAGGACGTTCGGTTCGGTAGGTCGCGATCACCGGTTGCCCGCCTTCCAGCAATCGCCGGGCGCAATGCAGCCCGACGCGCTGGGCTGCGCCAGTGATCAGGATCGGGACGGTGGCGCTGGACATAGGACGGCTCGGTTCACGGCAAGAGCAAAACTATAACAGCGACGCGGGGCGCCTCCTATGTACAAAGGTGAATCCAGAGTTCCCCTGTGGGAGCGAGCTTGCTCGCGATGGCGGTGTATCAGTCAACATCAATGTTGGCCGACCTGACGCTATCGCGAGCAAGCTCGCTCCCACAGGTTTTTTGTCGTCCATGAATTCGGGGCAGCCACAGGGATCAATGCCGAGGCGGGCGACATCAATGATGCTGCGTAGCCGGCAACGTCCTCGACGGCGCGCCGTTGAGCCAGTTCGCCAGCAGATGGGTCGACATCGGGATAAACAGGTAGACCATCAGTGGTGTCAGGATCAGCGTGCTGATGAACACGCGGCTCAACAGGCCCAGTTCGCCCAGCAGCGGCCCCAGCAGGAAATTGAACAACAGCGAGACGGGAAAAAACGCCAGCCAGATGGCCACGGCCTGTTTCCAGCGTGGCGGACGCTGGCCGACCGCGCCGAACCAGCCATCGATGCCACGCACCCGGTGTTCGGAGGGATGGGCAAACAGATCGCTGCCGCGTCCCAGCCAGGCGGTGCGGGAGGCCGAGTGTTCCCAGGCGTGCAGGGTCTGCTCGTCGGCAAAACGGAAGATGATCTGGAATTCATCGTCCTGGGGCGGTGGAGCGAGCACGCCGGAACCCAGGTAGCCAGGAAAGTCGGTGGCCAGTTGTTCGCCTTCGCGCAACCAGGCGATCAGGTCCTGATAACGTCCGTTGGCGACGCGGCGGGCAACCATCAAGGTGACGGGTGAGGTAGACATTATGTATCTCCGTAAGACAGGCGCGGCACTCCGGGTAGGAGGTTCGCTGGGGACGCCCCGGGGTGGTGGGTTGCGTCTGGTCGCCAAAAAACAGGCAAGGATTATTCCTGATTGTGCGTAAAACAACAAAATCGCAAATCGAATACGTTTGTTCTTGTCATGACGTGTCTTGGAGGAGGAAACTGGGATCCAATTTGCCAGCCGGAATTGTCTGCCAAAATGAGTGTGATCACAGGGGATGGCTTTGTTTTCAAGGCATCAAGTGCCTTAAAACGGGAAGACTTGTTCCCCATTCGCGAAGTCGCGCGCATGACCGGCGTGAATCCCGTGACCCTGCGCGCATGGGAGCGACGCTACGGTTTGATCCAACCCACCCGCACCGAAAGCGGGCATCGCCTGTACTCGTTGAGCGACATCGAAAAGGTCCGCAGCATCCTGGCCTGGATCGAGCGCGGCGTGGCCGTGAGCAAAGTGGGTAAGATCCTGGCCAAGACCGAGTCGGTGCAACCGGTCTCCACGCTGATTTCATCGGATCTGGTCAAGGCCGATCACGCCCGGTGGCAGCAACAGGTGGCGGACGCGGTAGGCAACTTTGACGATGTGGAACTGGATCGCGTCTACGGACAGGTCTTTTCCACTTACAGCGTGCCGATCGTCTTCCAGGACATCCTGATGCCGCTTTGGCGAGAAATGCTGCATCGCCAGCCAGAGTTCGGGCAAATCAGTGAATGGGTGTTTTTGGATGGGTTCCTGCGTTCGCGCATCATCCAGCGACTTTTGCTCAAGCGCGAAGGTCAGTCGCCGCGTGTCCTGGTCTGTGCCATCGCCGGCCAGTGCCGTGAATTGGAGTTGCTGGTCACGGCGCTGTTCCTGTCCAAGGCGGACGTGGGCGTCAGGGCGCTGTCGATCGGCCTGCCGTTCGAGGAACTGGCCCTGGTGTGCCAGAAGATTCAGCCAATGGCATTGGTGCTGGTTTCCAATCATGCGCCGGCTCCAGACTTGCCCAAGCGCCTGGGCAAGTTGGCGATGAGCCTGGATTGTCCGTTGATGCTAGCCGGTGATGCATCCGATCTGGCACAGGAGGGCCTGGTTGGATCGTCGATCGGTTGTCTGGGGAGTGAGGGGACAGTCATGCGCCAGCGCTTGCGTCAATTCCTGGCGGGCAACCTGGATACCTGAATGGAGTGTCCTGTATTTGCGAAACAGGACACTAGAGGTGCATGGTCGGATGGGTCAGGCGATGTTGCTGCAGGATGTACTGGCGCAGGCGCTCCGTCTCGTCCTGGTCATTCTGGCTCAGGTGGTAGGCAAACAGACCGCGAGCGGTTTCCCGTTCGAAGACGCCCCGCAACGAAATCCGCTCGTAGCCTGACGGGCTGAACCACAAGGCAAACTGCTTCGGCGGCTTGGTACGGCTGCGGTTCTCCAGCAATACGCCTTTGCAGGAGACTTCGTGGACCCACAGCGGTCCTGGCTGGCCCTTGATATTTTCCAGCGCCACCGGCTCTTCGAGCGTCAGGCGCCATGGGCGTATCTTCGGTCCGTCCTCGTAGATGCTCGGCACCCCCAGGCGCAGGTGCATCGCATGGAATTCGTCTTCCACCAGATGCAGCGGAAAGGTCATTTGCTGGTTTTCGAAATTGGCTTGCAACGTAACCTGCTCATTTGCCGCCAGACGTGTCAGCAAGTCACGGATCTGCGACCCACCGTTGACCAGCAAGCTCGACGTGACATCCCGCTCGTTCAACTGCGGGTTGTGTTGCATGGTCCGGATGAAATCCAGTTCATCCTGCGTCAGAAGGGCATCGCGCTGCATGATCGGCTCGAAATGATGATTTACATTTTCACTGGTGATTGTAGTGACTGACCATTAATTCGTGGTTTTGTTTGCACCGTTCGTCGCTTCGAGCCGAGCAATCGTTTCCCGGGCTTCGGCCAGCTCCTTTTCCAGCTGGGCGACGCGTTGTTGAGCCTTGACCTGGGTCGTGACGTCTTTTTGCACACCGACGAAATAGGTATGCCCGTCAGCCTGGTTTTTTACCGTGGACAATGACAACTCGTTCCAGAACGGCGTGCCGTCCTTGCGGTAGTTGCGCAGCACCTCACGACAGGCGCCGCTCTCTCGCAAGGCCTTGCGAATCGGTTCCAGGGACGGTTGGTCCCGATCACCCGACTGCAGGAAGCGGCAATCCTGGTAAAGAATTTCATCGCGGTTATAGCCGGTCAAGCGTTCGAAGGCCGGGTTCACATAGATCAGAATATTGTCTTCGCCTTCTTTTTCAGCGATGACAATCCCGTCGTTGGAAGCATTGATGACCAGCTGCATCAGTTGAGCGTTGATCATTGGAAGAGCCCTTTTGCACATCCTTGTTGAAGCCGCATTTTAGAAGAAATCGACAAGCTGTCCACTGGCCATTGCTGCCGTTGAGAGCCATTCGCAGCCTGGCAGGTGCAACTGTTACTATCCCGGCTCTTTTTTCAGGTTCAGGATCAGATTGATGAAAGTCGCCATTCTTTCCGGCTCGGTCTATGGCACCGCCGAAGAAGTCGCCCGGCACGCCGCCAAACTGCTTCGCGAGGCAGGCTTTGAAACCTGGCACGACCCTCGTGCGACCCTGGCGGATGTGCAGGCATTCGCACCAGAGGTCGTGCTGGCAGTGACTTCCACGACCGGCATGGGTGAGTTGCCGGACAATTTGATGCCGTTGTATTCGGTCATCCGCGACCAGTTGCCCGGGTTCTTTCGTGGTTTGCCTGGCGCGGTGATCGGCCTGGGCGACGCCAGCTATGGGGATACTTTCTGCGCCGGCGGCGAGCAGATGGGCGAGCTGTTCGCCGAACTGGGTGTACGCGAGGTGCTGCCGATGCTGCGTCTGGATGCCAGCGAAAGCGTCACGCCGGAAACCGATGCCGAGCCATGGCTCGCTGAGTTGATCGACACGTTGCGCCCTTGAAGCGCAGGCGCTGACTCGTTCGGCCAGTAAGCTGGCTGCCAATGCAACTACCGCCTCTGAAAGAGCTGACTAGACTGAATTTCTTGCGTACGACGTTTCGAACGAGACATATAACAAGAAACCAGAGGTCACAGCCGTGAGCGTAGCGCCCATCCAAACGACACTCAGCATCAAGGATCAGGTCAGTGCGGCCGAATGGCAAACCCGGGTGGACCTTGCCGCCTGTTATCGGCTTGTCGCGCTGCAGGGTTGGGATGACCTGATCTTCACTCACATTTCCGCAAAGGTTCCCGGTACCGAGGATTTTCTGATCAACCCGTTCGGGATGATGTTCCATGAAATCACCGCCTCGAGCCTGGTCAAGGTCGATCAGGCCGGCAACAAGTTGATGGACAGCCCCTACGAGATCAACCCGGCCGGCTACACCATCCACAGCGCGGTGCATGAGGTGCGCCATGATGTGGCCTGTGTGCTGCACACCCACACCGCTGCTGGCGTGGCGGTATCGGCCCAGAAGCAGGGGGTGCTGCCGATCAGCCAGCAATCGCTGTTCGTGCTGTCGAGCCTGGCCTATCACGCCTACGAAGGGGTGGCCTTGAATCACGAAGAAAAGGCTCGCTTGCAGGCGGACCTGGGCGAGAGCAACTTCCTGATGCTGCACAACCATGGCTTGCTGACCTGCGGCGGGACCATCGCCGATACCTTCCTGATGATGTTCACCTTTCAGCGGGCCTGTGACATCCAGGTCCTGGCGCAGAGCGGCGGGGCCGAACTGATTGCCATCGAGCCGCAGATCCTGGCTGGCGCCCGGGCGATGATCGCCGGGGTGAGCAAAAGCGCCCAGGGCATGGGCGGCGCGTTGGCCTGGCCGGCGTTGTTGCGCAAGCTCGACCAACAAGACGGCGGGTATAGAAGCTGATGCCCCTGGCCCAGATTCCCCTGCGTATCTGGCGCCAGCGCAGCCAGATCTTCATGTTCCGTGGTCATGCCATCCGTTACTGGGTGGCCGGCCAGGGCGAGCCGCTGCTGCTGATCCACGGTTTCCCCACCGCCAGTTGGGACTGGCATTACCTTTGGCAACCGTTGGCGCAACGCTACCGGGTCATCGCTTGCGACATGCTCGGTTTCGGCGACTCCGCCAAACCAACAGATCACGTCTACAGCCTGCTGGAGCAGGCCGATCTGCAACAGGCCCTACTGGCGCACCTGAATGTGAGGGGCGCGCTGCATGTGCTGGCCCACGACTACGGTGACAGCGTGGCCCAGGAACTGCTGGCGCGGCATTACGAAGCGCGCATCCACCTCGCCAGTTGTGTCTTTCTCAATGGTGGCCTGTTCCCGGAAACCCACCGTCCGGTCTGGGCCCAGAAACTGTTGCTCAGCCCCTTGGGTTGGCTGTTGGGGCGGGCGTTCTCCCGGGAAAGCCTGGTCAGCAGTTTTAGGCAGATTTTCGGCCCCCGGACCTGCCCCACTGAAAGCGAGCTGGATGATTTCTGGAGCCTGGTAGACGCCCATCGCGGTCCGCGGATCATGCACAAACTCATCAGCTATATTCCCGAGCGCTGTGTGCAGCGCGATCGCTGGGTACAGGCGATGCAGCGCGGCGACGTGCCTTTGCGGGTGATTGACGGCGCGGTCGACCCGATTTCCGGTGAACACATGGTGGCGCGCTACGAGGCCCTGGTCCCGAACCCGGACACGGTGTTGTTGCCCGACATCGGTCATTACCCGCACACCGAGGCACCCGTGCAGGTGCTCAAGCATTACCTGGCGTTTCGTGAAGCCATCGCCGCGCCGCGCCGACAAATGGCCTGTTCCTGACGATACCTTGTGGGAGTGAGCTTGCTCGCGATGGCGCCAGCACATCCAACATCTATCCTGACTGAAAGACCGCTATCGCGAGCAAGCTCGCTCCCACAGTAGATATCGATTGTGAATACAGAGTTTGTGGGCGACAAAAATCCCCCTGTGGGAGCGAGCCTGCTCGCGATAGCGGTGCCTCTACCAGCAGGAAAATCGAATGTGCCGCCCTGGCCTGGGCCTGCATCATCCCCCCGCCTTATCGGCCAACATTCACTTGTAATCGTGTTGATTGTGACCGGCCGACTTGTGCCGGACACTCGTGCCCATTGTCCTGTCCGCCTGCTGGAGTTCTGCCATGAGTGAGTCTGTGCGCTTCGAAGATAAAGTCGTGATCGTCACGGGAGCCGGCGGAGGTCTGGGACGCGCCCATGCGCTGCTGTTCGCCAAACAAGGCGCGAAAGTGCTGGTCAACGACCTGGGGGGTTCGGCTCAAGGGGAAGGGGCCAACGCCTCGGCAGCAGACCGGGTGGTCGCCGAAATCCGCGAGGCGGGGGGCATCGCCGAGGCCAACCACGACTCGGTGACCGATGGCGACAAGCTGGTACAAAATGCGCTCGACGTGTTCGGCCGCGTCGATGTGGTGGTCAACAACGCCGGGATCCTGCGGGACAAGACATTCCACAAAATGGACGACGCCGATTGGGACCTGGTCTACCGCGTCCACGTCGAAGGTGCCTACAAGGTGACCCGCGCCGCGTGGCCGCACCTGCGTGAGCAAAACTATGGGCGGGTGATCTTCACCGCTTCCACCTCCGGCATCTATGGCAACTTCGGCCAATCCAACTACGGCATGGCCAAGCTCGGTCTTTATGGCCTGACGCGGACCCTGGCCATCGAAGGGCGCAAGAACAATATCCTGGTCAATGCCATCGCCCCCACCGGCGGCACCCGCATGACCGAAGGCCTGATCCCGCCGCAGGTATTCGAGCAACTCAAGCCCGAACTCGTCAGCCCGTTGGTGGTGTACCTGGCCAGTGAAGCCTGCCAGGAAACCTCCGGCCTGTTCGAAGTGGGCGGCGGCTGGATGGGCAAGGTGCGCTGGGAGCGCAGCCTGGGGGCCGGCTTCGACCCGCGCAAAGGTTTCTCGCCCGAAGACGTCGCCGCTCATTGGCAGCAGATCTGTGATTTCGAGGATGCGGTGCATCCGAATGACAACTTGGAAGCGTTGAGGGAAATGATGGCGAATCTGCAACGCTACGCTGTTTAAGGTTCTGCCTCGTCCATTTGAGGTTTCATGGCCGAGGTGAACCCGTGGCGAGGGAGCTTGCTCCCGCTGGGCTGCGTAGCGGCCCCTTTTTGGTGAGCGCTGCGCGCTCAAGCGGGAGCAAGCTCCCTCGCCACGAGGATCACGTCAACCGTTGCTAACGGTACGGCACGTTTCTTCGAGGTATTCCTCGCCTCGCCTGACGCATACCGCCTTCAATCTTCCCCCGATACCAACGCATCTCTTCAACGAGCGGCGCTATGCCTTCGGGAGTGCCTGCCAGGCTGCGCATAAAAAAGGCCGCTGCAAAAAAGCAGCGGCCTAAACATGACGTTGCAAAGGAGCTACAAATCAACGTCGTTACACACGGGATGATGGACCGATGCGCCAATCCATCCGAATGACGGTGCGCCAGGCATGAGGGATGCCATGACGACTTGTGCTGGCAGGCCCGTTGCTCTGCAAGCACGGCCAGCATAGGCATCGAGCCCGGTGGGAAACAGCCCGGTTCCGGACATGCACCGTTGCAGGGCGCGTAACAGTCGCGGGCCCGGTATGAATATGCGCGGCGCTGATGACCCATCATCCAGACCATCCATGCACGGCGCAAAGGCCCGCGGTGCAAGGGCTGTAATCCTTTTTAGGTACAGCGCGAATACCTCCTTGGTGCGCTTATCGCCCATGGCGTGCGGCAGTAGGGTGAAGCCTCTGTCACTCACCGGGGAAGACGCATGACAACAATAACAATGCGCGCCATCTTCAAGCCGCAGGCGCTGGCCGTCGCGGTGGCCTTGGGTTGCTGTGCCCAGGCGCAGGCCGTTTCATTCAACATTGGCGAGATCGAGGGGCAGTTCGACTCGTCGCTGTCCGTGGGCGCAAGCTGGGGCATGCGCGATGCCGACAAGGACCTGGTCGGCACGGTCAACGGCGGCCGGGGCCAGTCCTCCACCGGTGATGATGGGCGGCTGAATTTCAAGAAAGGCGAGACCTTTTCCAAAATCTTCAAAGGCCTGCACGACCTCGAACTCAAGTACGGCGATACCGGTGTGTTCGTGCGCGGCAAGTACTGGTATGACTTCGAGCTCAAGGATGAGGGTCGCGAGTTCAAGGACATCAGCGACAGCAACCGCAAGGAAGGCGCCAAGTCCTCAGGGGCGCAGATTCTCGATGCCTTCGTCTATCACAACTATTCCATCGCTGATTTGCCGGGCACCGTGCGCGCTGGCAAGCAAGTGGTCAGTTGGGGGGAAAGTACCTTCATCGGCAACTCCATCAACAGCATCAACCCGGTGGACGTGTCGGCGTTCCGTCGTCCCGGTGCGGAGATCAAGGAAGGCCTGATCCCGGTGAACATGCTGTTCGCCTCCCAGGGCCTGACCGACAAGCTCACCATCGAAGGTTTCTACCAGTTGGAATGGGACCAGACCGTCGTCGATAACTGCGGTACGTTCTTCGGCAACGATGTGGTGGCCGATGGTTGCACCCGTGGCTACACCGTGGGCAGCCCGGCGATTGCGCCGTTCGTGCCATTGACCGAGGCATTCGGCCAGGGCATCCAGGTGTCCAGCGAAGGCGTGGTCATTCCCCGTAGTGGCGACCGTGATGCCCGTGACTCCGGCCAGTGGGGTACCGCGTTGCGCTGGCTCGGCGATGATACCGAGTACGGCCTGTACTTCATGAATTACCACAGCCGTACGCCTACTGTGGGCACCATCACGGCAGGTTCCTCTACGCTGGCCGCCTTGCCGGGAATGGTCTCGATTGCCAACGTTCTGGCCCCAGGCAGCGGCAGCGGCCTGGCACAAAGCGTCATGCTGGGGCGCGGCCAGTATTACCTTGAATACCCCGAAGACATTCGCCTGTACGGTGCCAGTTTCTCCACCACGCTGCCCACCGGTACTGCATGGACCGGCGAGATCAGCTACCGCCCCAATGCGCCGGTGCAGCTCAATACCAACGACCTGACCCTGGCCTTGGTCAACCCGATTGCCGGCGGCGCCGCGTCGCCCATCGCCACCACTCCGGGGGCGGACAATACCGGTTACCGGCGCAAGGAAGTCACCCAGATCCAGAGCACCATGACGCACTTCTTCGACCAGGTGCTGGGTGCCGATCGACTGACGCTGGTGGGCGAGGCGGCGGCGGTGCACGTCGGTGGCCTGGAGTCCAAGGACAAGCTGCGTTATGGCCGTGATTCGGTCTATGGCCAGTATGGCTTCCGGGGTGACACCGATGGCTTCGTCACTTCGACATCCTGGGGTTATCGCGCCCGGGCGATCCTCGATTACTCCAACGTGATCGGCGGGGTGAACTTCAAGCCCAACGTGTCCTGGTCCCATGACGTGGCCGGATATGGCCCCAACGGTCTGTTCAACGAAGGCGCCAAGGCTGTCAGCGTTGGTGTCGATGCCGATTACCGCAACACCTACACCGCCAGCTTGAGCTACACCGACTTTTTTGGCGGCGATTACAACGTTCTCGAAGACCGCGACTTCCTCGCGCTGAGCTTCGGCGTGAACTTCTGATCTGGCTGACAAGGAAAACCCAATGCGCAAGATGATCCTGCAATGCGGTGCCCTGGCCCTGAGCCTGCTGGCCGCGAACGTGATGGCGGCGGTCTCGCCCGATGAAGCGAATAAACTGGGTACCAGCCTTACGCCGTTGGGCGCGGAAAAAGCCGGCAATGCCGATGGCTCGATTCCGGCCTGGACCGGCGGCATTCCGAAAAACGCCGGTGCCGTGGACAGCAAGGGCTTTTTGGCCGACCCGTTCGCCAATGAAAAACCGCTGTTCACCATCACCGCCGCGACCGTGGACAAGTACAAGGACAAGCTGTCCGAAGGCCAGGTCGCGATGTTCAAGCGGTACCCAGAGACCTACAAGATCCCGGTCTACCCGACCCACCGAAGCGTCGGCCTGCCGCCGGAAATCTACGAATCGGCCAAGCGCAGCGCCCTCAACGTGAACGCCATCAACGACGGTAACGGCTTGGCCAATTTCACCGGCAACCGCTACTACGCGTTTCCGATCCCCAAGAACGGTGTAGAGGTCATCTGGAATCACATCACCCGTTATCACGGTGGCAACCTGCGACGCATCATCACCCAGGCCACCCCGCAAACCAACGGCAGCTTCACGTCGATCCGTTTCGAAGAAGAGGCCGCTGTGCCGGCCCTGATCAAGGACGCCGACCCGGAAAAGGCCAGCAACGTGCTGACCTATTTCAAACAGGAGGTCACCGCACCGGCGCGCCTGGCCGGCAACGTGCTGTTGGTGCATGAAACCCTCGACCAGGTGAAGGAGCCACGCCTGGCCTGGATCTACAACGCCGGCCAACGCCGGGTGCGTCGCGCCCCGCAAGTGGCCTACGACGGCCCGGGCACCGCCGCGGACGGGTTGCGCACCTCCGACAACTTCGACCTGTTTTCCGGCGCGCCGGACCGTTACGACTGGAAGCTGATCGGCAAGAAGGAAATGTACATCCCGTACAACAGCTACAAGCTCGATTCACCAAGCCTCAAGTACGACGATGTGATCAAGGCCGGCCACATCAACCAGGACCTGACCCGCTATGAGTTGCACCGGGTCTGGGAAGTGGTCGGCACGGTCAAGCCGAGCGAGCGGCACATCTATGCCAAGCGCCACATGTACTTCGACGAGGACAGCTGGCAGGCGGCGCTGGTGGACCACTACGACGGTCGCGGTCAACTGTGGCGTGTGGCCGAAGGTCATGCCCAGTTCTACTACGACCATCAGAACCCGGGCTACACCCTCGAGGCGCTCTACGACATCATTGCCGGTCGCTACATCGCACTGGGCATGAAGAACGAAGAGAAACACAGCTACGAGTACGGCTTCGAAGCCCGAGCAGCCGACTACACGCCGGCGGCGCTGCGTTCGACCGGGGTTCGGTAACGTCTGGCCGTTAGTTGTGGCGAGGGGATTTATCTGTGGGAGCAAGGCTTGCCCGCGATGAACGATGACGCGGTTGCGCTTAGACCGCAGCGCGACCGTCGCGGGCAAGCCTTGCTCCCACAGTCAATCCTCTCCTGACACGGTTGTGCCTGGCTGGAGGAAATCATGATGACCGGCAGCGCCCCTGCCGGTCGTTTTTTTATGGGCGCTAATCAGCGTGCTGAATACTTCTCCAAAGCTCGGCGACACAGGACTAGGGTGGTGAGATAACAATAAACAGGATCTGCACACATGACCGCCATGACCCCGTGTCCGGACCGTCCAGGGTTGTTGCCTCGCCTGTCTTCGACGCACGTGCCGCGGCGATCCCTGAGCGAGCCGCTGCTGACTTCCCAAGCGCGGGTAAAACTGCTCTGCGCGCCAGCGGGCAGTGGCAAGAGTGCGTTGTTCGCCGAGTGCTTCCTGCAGGCTCCCGCCGGGTGTCGGCTGCATTGGTTGCCGCTGGGGGGCGCGGCGTTGAGCGCGATGCAAATGTGCGAGCGCCTGGCCGAGGTCCTCGGGCTGCCCATGCTCGATGAAGCGGGGCTGCTGGCCCACCTGGCGCGTTTGCAGACGCCCACGTGGTTGTTCCTGGATGATTACTGCCGGGTGTCGAATCCCGAACTGGACCAGTTGCTCGACCGTCTGTTGAACACCAGCAGTCCGGCCTTGCACCTGTGGCTCAATGGCCGCCGCCGTCCCCACTGCAACTGGCCGCGGCTGTTGCTCGATGACGAGCTGCACGAGTTCGATGCGCAGGCGTTGTTCTTCACCGCTGACGATGTCCTGCCATGGCTGCGTCATCTGCCCGGTCCCCAGGCTGCCCGCACTGCCCGCGAGGTGATCCAGCGCAGTGGCGGCTGGTGTGCCGGGGTGCGCATCACGCTGCTGGAGCGTTGCGAATGGGCGCGCAGTCATGCAACGCCGGGACGGCCAGGGACCTTGGTCGACTACCTGGAGTACGAACTGTTCAGCACGCTGACCCCGGATCTGGCGCAGGCCTGGCGTGTTCTGGCGCATCTGCCGCGCTTCAATGCCCGGCTATGCGAGCACCTGTTCGGCGACACTGTAGGGGTGCAATGCCTGCCCTTGCTGCTGGACCTGGGATGTTTCATCGAGCCATGGGAGCAGACGTCGGACTGGTTGCAGATTTTTCCGGCCCTGGCCCGGCTGGTACGTGAAGAGCCCTGGCCGCAGGGGCGTTCCTGGCATCGACGGGCCTGTCAGTGGTTTGCTGCCGAGCAGGACTGGCAAATGGCGTTCGAGCAAGCCATGTTGGCTGAGGAGTTCGAGACCGCCGTCAGTTTCTTGCAGCATCTGAGCTTCGAGCACGTCTTGCAGCGTCGCAACGTGGTGCTGTTGTTGGGCCTGCACGATCAACAAGGCGAAGTGCTGACCCTCGGTACGCCGCAATCGGTGGGGTTGGTCACCGCTGCGCTGTTGTTTGCCGGACGCTTCGACCAGGCGTCGACGTGCATTGAGCAACTGGCCAGGTTCCTGCCGCAGCCTTCGGCCTGCCGGCAGCGACAGGTGCTGGCCAGGTGGCAGGTCTTGCAAGGCTGGTTGCTGCACCTCTCGGGCGATGGAGAACAGGCGCGTGAGCACTTTCTCCAGGCCCAGGCCAGCCTTGACCCCGAAGCCTGGGCCCAACAGGTACTGTGCCTGGGTGGGCTCACGCAGCAGGCGTTGCTTGCAGGCGAACTGGCTTCTGCCCATCGGATCAACCGCCAGGCACTGTGCCTGGCGCGTGCGCAAGGTTCGCTGGTATTCGAAGGATTGCTGGAACTGGACCACGCCCAAATCCTGGAGCAACGCGGCGCGCCTCATCGGGCCGATCATCTGCTGGTCGCCGTCCAGGCGCTGCTGGATAAACCAGGCCAGGACTTTTCCCCGTTGTTGGGGCGTATTGCCCTGCGGCGCGGGCGCCTGGCATTGCGCATGGGGTTTGAAGAACGCGCTGCCGAGCAGTTTCAAGCGGGTCTGGAAACGGGCCTGCACAGCCTGGACAAACAGGTGCTCTATGGCTTTCTCGGCAAGGCCAGCCTGGCTGCCAACCAGGGCGACTATGGCGAGGCCTTCATGCAACTGCGCGATGCCGAGCGGATCATGCAGCAGCGGCACATCCCCGACACCGTTTACCGTGGTGTGTTGTTGCAAACCAGCTGTCAGTTCTGGCTGCAACAGGGGCGGGCGGAACTGGCCCATGAAGCCTTGACCCGCGTCTTGCGCCATTTTCGCGGACCGCAGGCTAAATACGCGCCGCCCGCGACCCTGGAGTTGATTGCGCGACTTGAATACCTGCTGGTGTTGGCCGAGTTCTACCTGCAGCGGGCACACGATCCGCAAACTCAACTCAGAGCAATGATCGCCCAGGCACGGGACAGTGAAATGCACAGCTTGGAAGCCGAGCTGCATCTGGTTCTGACGGAGGTTGTCTGGTTATCCGGTGATCGTGCCCAGGCCCGGACGATGCTGCAGGAGGGGCTTGCGCGAGTCGCCTGCTGGCGGGCCCAGCAAGCTTTGTGTGAGTTGCGCTTGCGCCAGCCCGAGCTCTTGCGTTGGGTACAAACGGCGGAGCAAGTCGAGGGGACGACGGTGCTGGCGATCGAAGAACCGTTACTCAGTCACCGTGAACTGCAAGTGCTGGAGTTGATTGCACAGGGCTATTCCAATCAGCAAATTGCCGAACGGTTGTTCATATCGTTGCATACCGTAAAAACCCATTCACGGCGGATACATAGCAAGTTGGGGGTGCAACGGCGTACTCAAGCGGTAGCAAAAGCTAAAGTCATGGGCATGATGACTTAGGGCATCGCTGCCTGTATCAGCGCCGGTGGTTGTAGTGCCCCCCTTGATATGGAACTCTATCGAGCATTGCCTTTTTGAACTCTCCTCAATGTCTCGCTCGCAACGTCTCTTGACCTTGATCCAGATTTTACGTCGCCACCGTTTTCCTGTTGCTGGAGCAGTGCTGGCCCGTGAACTTGGCATCACCCTCCGCACCCTCTATAGGGACATTGATACCTTAAAGGAACAAGGCGCAAGCATTGAAGGCGTCGCAGGGCTTGGTTTTGTGTTGCGTCCCGGGTTTATGCTCCCGCCACTGATGTTTTCAGAAGACGAGATAGAGGCCCTCGTGTTGGGCTCGCGCTGGGTAGCTAGGCGTGCGGATGAGCGTTTGGGTCAGGCTGCACGTAATGCCCTTGATAAAATTGCTGCTGTCCTACCATCAGGCTTGAGGGACGAGCTAGACGCTACTGCGCTACTCATCGGGCCTAGCGCCTCGCCCTTGCCAGCAGACATCGTGCAGCCGCTTATTCGAAAGGCGATCAGGGAAGAACTGAAAGCGCAAGTCACCTACAAGGATCAGCAGGGCGAGAAATCCTGCCGAACAATCTGGCCATTCGCACTGGGTTATTTTGATGATGCACGCGTGCTGGTGGCCTGGTGCGAGCTGCGTGGTGGTTTTCGTCACTTTCGCAGTGACCGGATTAGCACTTTCAATGTCGCCCAGGAGAGATATCCGCGCCGACGCCAAGCACTGTTGAAGGCTTGGCGTCTTCAGGAGGGGCTCACTCCTCAATAGGCGATGACTGCTGACAGAAATGGGTAGTGGCGTACGTAGGATAGAAGGCGCTAGCAAGCATCGTGCTGATAGCGCCACTTTCATCCATCGTTAAGAGCACCCAAATGATCAAGCCCAACTTCTTCATTTTGTATGTAGACAGCCCAGAAACCAGCGCGAGCTTCTATGCCGACTTATTGGGCAGCGCGCCTGTAGAGGCTTCGGCCACGTTTGCCATGTTCGCTTTAGACTCAGGGTTCATGTTGGGGCTTTGGTCCAAGCACACCGTCGAACCACGCGTAGCCTGCATTGGGGTGGCAGGCGAAGTGGCGTTCTCTGTCGCGGAAAAAGCCGTTGTTGACTCGACCTATCAAGCATGGATGGCCAGGGGGTTAACCGTTATACAAACACCGGTAGATATGGATTTCGGGTATACGTTTGTCGTTCTTGATCCGGATGGTCATCGGCTGCGTGTGTTCGCGGCGTCGAACACCTAGTTTACGTTTAGGGCGCCAGCGCGCCATACCAGTAAGCGGCTGGTACCCCACCAGCCGGGACGGGTTCATCACGTCCACGGCACGGCGGCTAATGTGGCCGACACGGAAAGAACACGAAAACGCTTACATTTTGCCTTTTTACAATAAGGGGGGCGGCTGGGGTATAACTGAATGGACGGACCGAACAGGAAGTTCGGGCCCCCTGACATGACAAGGACGTTTATGAATACTCAGTTATTTTCTTCTTATTCCGAAAAATTTCGCGCGCTGAAGAACACGCGTGTGGATTTCGCGGTGAAAGTGCTATTGGGCGGTTATCTGGAAGGCTTGGGTGTCAACCCATTGAATACCTACTTGAATACCTTGGCAGACTTTCCGAATCCCGAAGTGGGTTCTTCTGAAACCCTGTTCGATGAAACGCTGGCCTGCGTTGTAAAACAGCGATTGCCCAATTACACGCAAGCCGTCAGTAATGTGTTCAGCAAGCGTTATTCCTTTGCCACGGAAGATCGGGTCAAGGCCCTGGATTTAATCGCTTTTGAAAAAATTGTCGTGGATATCGTTACAAGTCTGGCAGAAAAACCTTCAATGGATTTATCCAAGCGGTCCATTATGCCCGTGGATGCCATGGACGTTCATGCTGCCTTGAAAGTTCATCTGCCCGGCGTCGACCTGGATAAAGTCCATGTCACCAGTTTTGTGCCCCATGACTCCGGAGAATGGATGGTGTCTTCTTCTGAACCACTGATTGACTATCTACTGGACCATTTCCACCATAATGATATTCCCTACCACTCCAAGGGCGACCATCAGGGCATCTACAGGGTCGCCTTCAGTGGCGAAGAGCGTCATCGCCATCCGCGACTGGCCCCCGCTCATCTCAATGAACTACTGATCAGGATTGTCCCGGATTTCCTGCGCTGATCCCGGAGCCGCTTCATACCCCATCCGCCAACTCACGGCCCGGGTCGCCGCCAACAGGCGTTGCGCCGCCGGGCCGTTTTCGTCGGCGTGGAACAGTGAGGTCGGACCGACGATGGTCATCACCGCCTTCACCTCGCCGACCGCATTGAACACTGGGGCGGACAAGGCGTCCACGCCCGGCATCAGCAAGCCATGCACATGGTGCAGGCCGCGGCTGCGAATTTGCTCGCACAACGCGGCATAAGCGCGGTCGTCGGCGAGGGCGTGGTGCTCGCTGCCTTGTACTTCCTGCTCGCGCAAGCCGATGGTCTCGCGCTCCGGCAGATAGGCGCTGAACACCAGCCCCGTGGACGAACTGAGCAGCGGCAATACCGAGCCCAGTTGCGTCACCACCGTCACGGCTCGCACGGCGGGTTCGATACGCACCACGGTCGCGCCATGGTTGCCCCATACCGCCAGGAAGCAGGTTTCGTTCAAATCGTCGCGCAACTCGGACAAGGGCAGGGCAGCCACTTGCAGCACGTCCATGCCGTTGAGCGCTGCCAGGCCTACGCGCAGGGCCTCGCGGCCCAGGCCATAGTGGTTGGTGGCGGCGTTCTGCTCGGCAAACCCGCTGGCGATCAAGGCCTGCAGATACCGATGAACCTTGCTCGCTGGCATTTGCACGTGTTCGGCCAGCCGCGACAGCGACGTGGAGGGCGACAGTTCGGCCAAGGCCTTGAGGATGTCGGTGCCGACTTCGGCCGAGCGGACTTTCTGTTTACCGTTGCTGAGCGGGGTTTCCATGGAGGCGCAGGGTCCAGAGGCGAATGGGCGTCTTTATAGCTTGACGGTCGCTGTCGAGCAAATTACGTTATGCGTAATTGAATTACGATAAAAATAACCCGGTGCGCCTCAATCACTCCACTGAGTGACGGGCCGCATTCCAGGAGGCTCCATGAACCTCGATTCCCCAGTGTCGGACCTGGTCTACCAGGCAGGCTTCGGTAACGAATTCGCCAGCGAAGCATTGCCCGGCGCATTACCGGTCGGCCAGAACTCGCCACAGAAAGCCCCGTACGGTCTCTATGCCGAGTTGTTCTCCGGCACCGCATTCACCATGGCCCGCAACGAAGCGCGGCGTACCTGGATGTACCGCATCCGGCCCTCGGCCAATCACCCGGCCTTCACCAAGCTGGAACGGCAATTGGCGGGCGGCCCATTGGGCGAAGTCACGCCCAATCGCCTGCGTTGGAGCCCGCTGGAGATTCCCGCCGAACCCACCGATTTCATCGACGGGCTGGTGTGCATGGCGGCCAATGCCGGTGCGGACAAACCGGCCGGCATCAGCCTTTATCAGTACCGGGCCAACCGCTCCATGGAGCGGGTATTTTTCAATGCCGACGGTGAATGGCTGATCGTGCCGCAACTGGGGCGGCTGCGGATCGCCACCGAGTTGGGCGTGCTGGAACTGGCACCGCTGGAAATCGCCGTGCTGCCTCGGGGCCTGAAGTTTCGCGTTGAGCTGCTCGACCCGCAGGCCCGTGGTTACCTCGCCGAAAACCATGGCGCGCCGCTGCGCCTGCCGGATCTGGGGCCCATCGGCAGCAATGGCCTGGCGAACCCGCGGGACTTCCTGACGCCGGTCGCCCATTACGAGAACCTCGCGCAACCGACCCCGCTGGTGCAGAAATTCCTCGGTGAGTTGTGGGGTTGCGAGCTGGATCATTCGCCCCTCGACGTGGTGGCCTGGCACGGCAACAACGTGCCGTATAAATATGATCTGCGCCGCTTCAACACCATCGGCACGGTCAGCTTCGACCACCCGGATCCGTCGATTTTTACCGTGTTGACCTCACCCACCAGCGTCCACGGCCTGGCCAACCTCGACTTCGTGATTTTTCCGCCACGCTGGATGGTGGCGGAAAACACCTTCCGGCCGCCGTGGTTCCACCGCAACTTGATGAACGAATTCATGGGCCTGATCCAGGGCGCCTACGATGCCAAGGCCGAAGGTTTCCTGCCGGGCGGCGCCTCCTTGCACAGTTGCATGAGTGCCCATGGCCCGGACGGCGAAACCTGCACCAAGGCGATCAACGCTGAGCTTCAGCCGGCGAAAATCGACAACACCATGGCCTTCATGTTCGAGACCAGCCAAGTGTTGCGTCCAAGCCGTTTCGCCCTGGACTGCCCGCAACTGCAAACCGACTACGATGCATGTTGGGCCTCGCTGCCTGTCACGTTCGACCCGACCCGGAGATAACCCATGACTCAACTTTCCCCTGCCCGTAGCTGGGTCGCCAGCGCCAACGGCCACGCCGATTTCCCGTTGCAGAACCTGCCATTGGGTATTTTCAGCGTCGATGGCGGTGCCTTGCGCAGCGGCGTGGCGATTGGCGAGCGGATTTTCGATCTGCAGGCGGCGCTGCAGGCGGGCTTGTTCGAGGGCGCGGTGCAACAAGCCGTCGAAGCCATGGCTGACGGCCAGTTGAATGGGTTTTTCGACCTGGGTCGCAGCGCCCGGGTTGCCCTGCGTGAACGACTGCTGGAACTGTTGCGCGAAGATAGCCCGCTGCGCGACAAGGTCGAAGCCTTGGAGGCGAAGCTGCTGCTCCTTGCCGCCGACTGCCAGATGCACCTGCCGGCCAGAATCAACGACTACACCGACTTCTACGTCGGTATCGAACACGCGCAGAATGTCGGCAAGTTGTTCCGCCCCGACAATCCGTTGCTGCCCAACTACAAATACGTCCCCATCGGTTACCACGGCCGCGCCTCGACCATTCGCCCGTCCGGCACCGACGTGCGCCGTCCCAAGGGCCAGACCCTGCCGGCCGGCCAGACCGAGCCGACCTTCGGCCCGTGTGCGCGGCTGGACTATGAACTGGAACTGGGCATCTGGATTGGCAAGGGCAATGCCCTGGGCGAGCCGATCCTCATCGGTGATGCCGCTGAACACATTGGCGGGTTCTGCCTGCTCAACGACTGGTCGGCCCGGGATATCCAGGCGTGGGAATACCAGCCCTTGGGGCCCTTTCTGTCGAAGAGTTTCCTGACCAGTATTTCGCCATGGGTGGTGACCGCCGAGGCCCTGGAACCGTTCCGTCGCCCGCAACCGGCACGCCCGGAAGGCGATCCGCAACCGCTGCCGTATCTGCTGGACACGCGTGACCAGGCCGGCGGTGCCTTCGACATCGAATTGGAGGTGCTGTTGCTGACCGAGGCGATGGGCGAGCAAAACCTGTCAGCCCAGCGCCTGACCCTGAGCAACACCCAGTACATGTACTGGACCGTGGCGCAAATGGTTGCGCACCACAGCGTCAACGGTTGCCAGTTGCAGGCCGGCGACCTGTTTGGCTCGGGCACCCTGTCGGGACCTGAAAACCATCAGTTCGGCAGCCTGCTGGAAATCACCGAGGGCGGCAAAAAACCGATCGAGCTGGCGTCTGGCGAAGTGCGCCGCTTCCTTGAGGACGGTGACGAAATCATCTTGCGGGCCCGTTGCCGCCGCGAGGGTTTCGCGTCTATCGGCTTCGGCGAGTGCCGGGGCAAGATCCTGTCGGCGCGCTGAGGGGCAGGGCATGGAACTCTATACCTACTACCGCTCCACCTCGTCCTATCGGGTGCGCATTGCGTTGGCGCTCAAGGGGCTGCAATACCAGGCCCTGCCGGTCAACCTGATCGCACCGGCGGGGGGCGCGCATCGCCAACCCACCTACCTGGCGATCAATCCCCAGGGCCGGGTGCCGGCGCTGCGCACCGATGAGGGCGCGCTGCTGGTGCAATCGCCTGCCATCATCGAATACTTGGAGGAACGTTATCCACAGGTGCCGCTGCTCAGCGCCGACCTGACGGTGCGCGCCCATGAGCGTGGCGTCGCCGCGCTGATCGGTTGCGATATTCACCCCCTGCACAACGTCAGCGTGCTCAACAAACTGCGGGAGTGGGGGCACGATGAAACGCAGGTGACGGAGTGGATCGGGCACTGGATCAGCCAGGGCTTGGCGGCGGTGGAGCAGTTGATTGGCGATGATGGCTATTGCTTCGGTGCAGAGCCGGGCCTGGCGGATGTGTACCTGATCCCGCAGTTGTACGCGGCTGAGCGGTTCAATATCTCGTTGCTGGCGTATCCGCGGATCCGTCGTGTTGCGGCGTTGGCGGCTGGGCATGCGGCGTTCCAGCAGGCGCATCCGGCGAAGCAGCCCGATACACCTAACTGATCTTGATGTTGGCTGTTCCATCGCCATCGCGAGCAAGCTCGCTCCCACACTGGATCTGCGGTGAACACAAAACCTGAGTTCACTACGATTAACTGTGGGAGCGAGCTTGCTCGCGATGGCGATTTAACAGTCGACCAAGATGTACAGCCCCACGACAGCTCAATGCACAACCGAATTCGGTGGCAAATGCCCCAGCCGCTCGGTCAGCCGGATGCGTTGGATCGGATCGTCGCTGAGCATCAGGGCATGCTCCAGGTCGAAGCGTTCGGCGTTGGGGCAATCGAGTCGCTGATACAGGCTGGCGCGGGCCAGGTAGTCGGCGGCGCTGGCGTTGCCCAGTTCCAGCACCCGTTCGGCGTCGATCAAGGCCGCGATGTAATCGTCGTTCGCCAGATGCAGTTGACGCAGGTTGCGCGACAGGCGCTGCAGCATCTGCATCGGCTCGGCGTTGACCAGATGTTCAGCCTTGAGCTGCATGTTCGCGCCGTATTGGCGCTGTAGCAGTTCCCGGCAGTCATTGGGGTACAACCGGCGGCCACCGCACGGATCGAGCAGGTGATCGGCGCCGGGCACCTTCAACAGGAAATGCCCGGGGAAATTGACACCGACCATCGGAATTTCCAGGCCTCGGGCCAGTTCCAGGGCAATCAGGCCGAGGGCCAGGGGTTGCCCGCGTTTGCGCGCCAGGACTTTGTCCAGCAACGCCGCTTGTGGTCGCAGAGGCGTGAAGTCGTCCTGGGCGAAGCCCAAGTCATTGAGCCGTCGCAGCAAGGGCTGGCCCAGTTCACTGACAGGCAGCATCGGCAGGCCATGGCTGACTCGCTGTTGCAGCGCCTTGAAATCCTTCAGCAAGGCCGGTACGTCGACCTCGCGATCATGTTCGGCAGCGATCCACAGCGCCGCTTCGAACAGCGCCGGCGGCGAGCGGTGCAGACAATCAAAAAAGGCTTGGCGCGGTTTCATCGAACTCTCCGGGCTATGCTCCCGTTTTAGCCCCGTCGTGGATTTTCGTCCAGTCTCGGACAGAGGCTGAAACAGGTTATGCCGAAAAAGACTGATCACCCTGGCGACTTATTCCTGCGTGCTCCAGCAAATTTCGACTGCACGCCTATACTGGCCAAACAAACAAAAGTGATTCGGGAGCCTTACGATGTTTGCTCTCATGCAAAGCTCCCGCCTTGAATCGCTGCATCTAAGCGTAGACCCGACGACCGGGTTGAAGGCGGTGATTGCCATTCATTGCAGCCGTCCCGGGCCCGCCCTGGGAGGCTGTCGTTATCTTGCCTACCCCGACGACGAAAGTGCCGTGGCAGATGCCGTGCGCCTGGCCCAAGGCATGAGCTACAAGGCAGCGCTGGCCGGCCTGCCCGTGGGCGGCGGGGTGGCGGTGATCATGCGCCCGGCCCATGTCGAGAGTCGGGCTGCGTTGTTCGAAGCTTTTGGTCGCTGTATCGAGCAGTTGGACGGGCGCTATATCACGGCCATCGACAGCGGCACGTCGGTGGCCGACATGGATTGCATCGCCCAGCAGACTCGCCATGTCACCAGCACCACCGCCTCGGGGGACCCCGCGCCCCACGCGGCAATGGGGGTTTTTGCCGGCATCCGTGCCACCGCCATGGCGCGCCTGGGCAGCGATAACCTCGAAAGCCTGCGGGTGGCGATCCAGGGCCTGGGCAATGTCGGTTATGCCCTGGCCGAACAACTGCACGCCGCGGGTGCTGAACTGCTTGTCAGCGACATCGACCCTGGCAAGGTGCAATTGGCGATGGAGCAGTTGGGGGCTCATCCGATCGCCAACGAAGCATTGCTCAGTACGCCCTGCGACATCCTTGCGCCTTGCGGCCTGGGTGGGGTGCTCAACAGCCAAAGCGTGGCGCAACTGCGCTGCTCGGCCGTTGCCGGTTCGGCCCATAATCAGTTGAGCAACCTGCAAGTGGCCGACCAGTTGGAAAGACGTGGAATTCTCTATGCGCCGGACTATGTGATCAACTCCGGTGGCCTGATCTACGTCGCGCTGAAGCATCGTGGCGAAGAGCTGTCGACGATCACCGCGCATTTGTCGAAGATCGGTGCCCGGCTCACGGAAGTCTTCGCCCACGCCCAGGCGGAGAAGCGCTCACCGGCCCGGGTGGCCGATGAGCTGGCGGAGCGTTTGTTGTACCGCTGAAAATACAATTGTGGGAGCGAGCTTGCTCGCGATTGGGGCCGTACATTCGATGTCTTCATCGACTGTTACAGCGCTATCGCGAGCAAGCTCGCTCCCACAGTTGTGCTCGCCTCTAATTACCTCAACAGATACACCGGAAAGCATTCGCACAGATGCATCACCCGGCGCCGGGTGTTATCCAGGCGCGCTGCGTTGTCCGGTTGCTCCAGCAGGTCGGCGATCAGGTTCGCCACTTCGGCACATTCCGCTTCGCCAAATCCGCGTGTGGTCAGCGCTGGGGTGCCGATGCGAATGCCGCTGGTGATGGCCGGTTTCTGCGGATCGTTGGGGATCGCGTTTTTGTTCAGTGTGATGTGGGCACTTTCCAGCAGCGCCTCGGCGTCTTTGCCGGTGATGTTCATCGAGCGCAGATCGAGCAGGAACATGTGGCAATCGGTACCGCCGGACACCACCCGCAAGCCGCGTCGGGTCAGGACGTCGGCCATGACGCGGGCGTTGTCGATCACCCGTTGCTGGTAATGCTTGAACCCGTCGCCCAAGGCTTCGTTGAATGCCACGGCCTTGGCAGCGATGACGTGCATCAGCGGGCCGCCCTGGTACACCGGGAAAATCGTCTTGTCGAGCAGGGCGGCATATTGCGCCTTGGCCAGGATCAGACCGCCGCGCGGGCCGCGCAGGGTCTTGTGGGTAGTGGAGGTGATGAAGTCGGCGATGCCAACCGGCGACGGGTACACACCGGCAGCGATCAACCCGGCGTAGTGCGCCATGTCCACCATCAGGTAGGCGCCGATTTCATCGCAGATCTTGCGAAAGCGCTGGAAGTCGATGGTCCGCGAATAGGCCGAGGCCCCGGCGATGATCATCTTCGGCCGGTGTTCCCTGGCCAGGGCTTCCATTTCTTCGTAGTCGAGGGTTTCGGTTTCCGTGTCCAGGCCATAGGAAAATGCCCGGTAGATCTTGCCGGAAAAATTCACCGAGGCACCGTGGGTCAGGTGGCCGCCATGGGCCAGGGACATGCCCAGAATGGTGTCGCCGGGTTCAAGTACCGCCAGGAAAACCGCCTGGTTGGCCTGGGAACCGGAGTGCGGCTGCACGTTGACGTATTCGCAGTTGAACAACTTGCGAGCGCGTTCGATGGCCAGGTTCTCGATTTCATCGACGACCTTGCAGCCGCCGTAGTACCGCTTGCCCGGATAGCCTTCGGCGTATTTGTTGGTGAGCACGGAACCCTGGGCCTGGAGCACTTCCTCGCTGACATAGTTTTCCGAAGCGATCAGCTCCAGGTGGGTTTCCTGGCGGTTGCGCTCGCGGTCGATCAGGCGGGCAATGGCGGGGTCGAAATTTTGCAGGCTCATGGTGCGATTCCTTAGATAAGCGCTTCGGCCAGCGGCGCAGTTACGTGGTGCGGCAACACCCGTGGCTGGTTTTTGGTCGAGTCGGATAGAAAAATGGAGGTGTCTTTCAAACCGCTGCCGGTGATCAGGATTACGGCGGTCTGCGGTGTGTCGGGGTGTGTTTCGGCGTACTTGAGCAGACCGGCGAAGGCACTGGCAGCGCCGGCTTCTGGAAACACGCCAGTGCTGGCGGCCAATCTCGACGCGGCGGCGACAATGCTCGGGTCGCTGACACAGATGAACTCACCGCCGCTGGCGGTGACCGCACGCATGGCCTTGAGGCGATCTCGCGGCAGCGCCACATTGATGCTGCTGGCCAGGCTGGTGGGGGGCCGGCGTTCGGTTTTCTGCATCGAACGGTCGTTGCACCAGGCGCGGTACATGAAGTTGCTGTGCTCGGCCTGCACGCCGATCAGACGTGGGATGCGTTCGATCCAGCCCAATTGCAGCAAGTCGAAAAAGCCTTTGTAGACCGAGCCCAGGATGCAGCCGTTGCCGACGGGCACGAACACCAGGTCCGGCACCTGCCAGTTGAGTTGTTCGCACATCTCGAAGGCGACGGTTTTCTTGCCTTCGCTCATGTAGGAGTTGATCCCGGTGGTGCGGTTGTACCAGCCGTGCTCTTCGCAGGCGTTGAGGCATTGTTCGAAGGCTTCGTCATATTGCCCATCGACCAGTACGATCTCGGCGCCGTAGCCCTGCATCTGCGCGAGCTTTTCGCGGGGCGCGCTCTTGGGCAGGTAGATGACGTTGTGCAAGCCCAGGCTGGCGCTCATCCCGGCCAATGCCGAAGCGGCATTGCCGGTGCTGGCAACCGCCACAGTCCGCGCGCCGGATTGCATCGCGTGGGCCACCGCCAGGGCGCTGGCGCGATCCTTCAACGACCCGGTCGGTTGCCGCGATTCGTCTTTTACGAAGACTTTGATCCGGGCGCCTTTGCCGAGCAATTCCGGGCGCGAGTACAGCGGCGTGTTGCCCACCAGTAACGGTGGAATGAACTGCGTCGAGTTCAACGGCATCAAGCGGTCGTAGCGCCACATGCCACGGGCGTGGTCAGGGGCCAGGCTGTCCCGGGACCATTCGCGCTTGAGTGTCGGGTAATCGTAAAGCGCGTCCAGGGCACCATCGACTTTGCAATGAGGGCAGTAATAACTGACCTCATGGGGCTGGTAGCTTCGATCGCAAACCAGGCACTGCAATACATACTCTCTGTACGAATTTTTCATGGTCACCCTCTGAAAGTGCGCTGTGCTGGTGCTTTCCTTGCCAACGTCGGTCCGGCTCACCGGACCGACGGGCACTCCGCTGACAGAAGGTGTTTCAGATCACCATGATGGCGTCGATGGCAACCAGGGTGTTGCGTGCCAGAGCACTGGCGCCGGCGGTGGTGCGGGCCGGGTAGGGTTTGGTGAAATACTCTTCCATGACGCGGTTGAGGGTCGGGAACTCACTCAGGTCAGTGATGAACGCCGTGACCTTGACCACGTTCGCCAGGGTGCCACCTGCCGCTTCGGCCATTTGCACCAGGTTGTCGAGGGTCTGGCGCAATTGGCCTTCGAAATCCTTGGCCAGCACTTCGTTGTTCAGCGCCGAGACCGGGGTCTGTGCCGACAGGTAGATGGTCTGCCCGTGACTGACCTTGATGCCCTGGGAATAGGTACCCAGTGGCAGTGGCGCCTTGTCGGTGAAAATGACGTTCTCTTCGCCCAGGAAAGGTTTGGCGGCGGGCTGGATTTGAGCGGTGGTTTGCATAGTGACGTTCCTTGTTAAGTGGATGGGGGTTAGTGCAAATCGGCAACCTGCTTGACGGCCAGGCTGGAAAACTCCTCGTCGCGGCAACGGGCTGGAGAAAAATGCTGGTAGTTGAGTTGCAGCGCCGCCAGGTCGTCCGGCATGGCGATGCCCAGCGCCGCATGGCTGCACAAACGTGCAATGGCGGGCGCGGCCTGGATGCCGTAGCCACCGAGGGCGGCGAGCCAGATAAAACTCTCTTGCTGCGGGTCCTGGCCGAGCACCGGCGAGCGGTCGGCGACGAAGGTTCGCAGCCCCGCCCATTTGTTGATGATCGAGCGCGGGCGCAGGCGCGTGGTGTTTTGCAGGCGATCCATGGTGATGGCCAGATCAAGTTCTTCCGGCAGCGCGTCGCAGGGTAACGAAGGGCTTTCATCGCAGGGAGAGACGATCAGCCGCCCGGCTTCAGGCTTGATGAAAATATCCTCGTCGACCGTGCCCAGGTAGGGCGTGTGATGTACGTCGCACTGTGGATCGACCGCCAGCACGGTGCGCCGTAACGGTCGGACACCGACCTTGGGCACGCCGCAGCGCTCGGCGAACTCATCGGCCCAGGCACCGGCGGCGTTGACCACGATGGCGGCCTGCAATTGCTGGCCGTCCTGGGTGTGCAAGCGCCAGTGCCCGTCGCGATATTCGCCACGCAGCACTTCGGTCTCGCGCTTGACCACACCACCGCGGGCACGCAGCCCACCGAGGTAGGCGCCGTGAATACCGTGCACATCCAGATCGAAGGCGCTGGGCTCGTAGATCCCGGCGCTCCAGGCGCCTTCGGCGAGGTAGGGGACTAGCTCTTGCACCTGCTTGTCGTCGAGCAGCTCGGCCGTGGGCACTTGCCCCAAGACAGCACTGAAACGCGCTTTGAGTTTGTCCACCCGTGCTGCCTGGGCCACGATCAGCGCGCCCCGGGGCGACCATAGCGGATGCTCGGCCAGGCCCTCGGGCGGGTTCTCGAAAAAGCGTCGGGACGCGCAGGTCAGTGAACGGATCTGTTGGTTGCCGTAGCTTTCCATCGAGATCGCGGCTGAACGCCCCGTGGTGTGATAGGCCAGTTGCTGTTCCTGTTCGAGCAGGCAGACGCTGCCATGGGCTGCCAATTCATAAGCGACAGACACGCCGGCGATGCCGCCACCCACCACAATGAAGTCGTAACGAGCGGTCATGGTCGGCTGCCCTCGGCGATAACGGCGGCTTTGCGTTCGCGGGTATAGGTCAGCACGAAGTGCGCCACGAGGCCGAAGATCAAGCCCCAGAACGCGGCGGCCAGGCCGAGGAAACTCATGCCCGAAGCCGTCACCAGGAAGGTGATCAGTGCAGCTTCGCGTTGTTTCTCGTCAGCCATGGCGCCGGTCAGCCCGGCACTGATCGCGCCAAACAAGGCAAGGCCGGCGAGGGAGGCGATCAATTCTTTCGGCAATGCGGAGAACACCGAGGCCAGGGTGGCGCCGAAGGTCCCCATCAGAATGTAGAACACCCCGCAGGCGATCCCGGCCATGTAGCGTTTGTCGCGGTCTTCGTGGGCTTCGCGGCCGGTGCAGATCGCTGCGGTAATGGCCGCCAGGTTCAAACCGTGTGAACCGAACGGGGCCATCAGGATCGAGCCAATCGCGGTGACCGAAATGATCGAGCGTGCTGGCGTGTTGTAGCCCGAGGTGCGCAACACCGCCATGCCTGGCACGTACTGGCCGGTCAAGGTCACCAGCGCCAATGGCAGGCCGATGTTGATGATTGCGTGCCAGCTCCATTCAGGGGCGATGAAGACCGGCTGGGCCACGGCGATGGTGATCGAGGTGCTGTTGAGTTCACCGAACGCGGCGGCCACCGCGCAACCGACGATCAGCACCGACAGGATCGCGTAGCGTGGCGAAAAGCGCTTGAAGATCAGATACGCCGCGATCATCGCCAACACCAGCGCCGGCTGCAGCTTGATCGACGTGAACAGCTCGGCGCCGAAGCGGAACAGGATGCCGGCGAGCATGGCAGCGGCAATGGCCTTGGGCAGGCGGCTCATCAGTTTGTCGAACGCACCGGACAGGCCGACCAGCGCGATGATCACCGACGCCACCACATAGGCACCGATGGCCTGGGGCAGGGTCACGGTGGGCAGCATCGACACCAGCAACGCTGCACCCGGTGTCGACCACGCGGTGATGACCGGAACACGCAGGCGCCAGCTCAGGATCAGGCCGGTAATCCCACTGCCAATGGAAATGGCCCAGATCCATGAAGACACCACGTCGTTGGGCAGGTGCGCTTCCTTGGCTGCCTGGAACACGATGATGAGCGGGCCGGCGTAGGAAATGATCACGGCGATGAAGCCTGCGATGATCGCCGACAGAGATAGATCCTTTCTGAATGTGTCCATGATGTCTCGACTTGGCGCGACAGGAGCGCGCAGTGAATGATTGAGTCGATTGCTTCGATTCGAGATCAGTGTATTTGAATGAATTGAGTTGATTCAATAGGAGGCAGGAGTGTTACGAAATATTTTTCTGTCGCGGCGGGCTGTTTTTGCGATTTTTATGCATTAACTATTTGATTTTAAATACTATTATTTATTGTAAAAATTTCTTCAGGTCGCATTGAGAAACGATTCAATAATCGTATCAATCGATTCAATGTGTCATTTGTGTCGAATTATTAGTTGCCTAACCTCCATGTGATATGCTCGGATATTCATCATTTCTACGATGGGCAGTGATCATTCATGTGGGTTCCCCAGCTAAGCGAGTTCAGCCAACCGATGTATTTGTCGATTGCCGATGCATTGGCGCGCGATATCAACAACGGTGTGCTGAACGAGGGCGATCGCCTGCCGACCTTGCGGGAGCTGGCCACCACCTTGAATGTCACGCCGGGCACCATCAGCCGGGCCTATAGCGAAGCTCATCGGCGTCGGTTGGTGCAGGGGGAAGTGGGGCGTGGCACCTACGTGCTCAACCAGAAGCAGCTGGAGCTGCCGGCCAGCAACAGTGCCGCCGCGCCCCTGAACCTGGGTCAATCCGAACTGCTCGATCTTTCGATCATCAAGCCCTACAGCGAAACCCTGGAGTACTGGTTGCGCGGCGCACTGGTGGGCATGGCCAAGAGCACCGATTTCGCGCGCGCACTGGATTACGCGCCGGATGGCGGTCACCCGGCGCATCGCGAGGCAGGGGCACAATGGTTGCGTCATTCATTGCCCGACGCGCAATGGCAGCAAGTGGTGATTACGGCAGGGGCCCAGCATGGCTTGATGGTTGCGATGAGCGCCCTGACCAACGCCGGTGACCTGGTGCTCTGCGAAGCGCTTTGCTACCCGGGCATCATTTCCCTGGCCCACGGCCTTGAGCGTCGCCTGCGTGGCGTGCCGATGGATGACGAAGGCATCATTCCCGAAGCGTTGCGCGAACTGTGTTTGCGAGAGAAGCCAGCAATGCTGGTCTGCGTGGCGACCTGCCAGAACCCGACGGCGGCGATCATGTCGCAGAAACGTCGGGCTCAGATCGCCGCGCTTGCCGAAGAATTCGACTTCATCATCCTGGACGATGATATCTATGGCTTCCTGGCCACCGATCCGGCGATCAAGCCACTGTCGGCCTTTGCGCCGGACCGTTCGGTGTACCTGACCAGCCTGTCGAAATCGGTCATGCCGGCGCTTCGCGTCGGTTATATCTACAGCCCGCCGAAACTGCTGTCGCGCCTGACCTCGATGGTGCGCAGCAGTGTCTGGATGCCGTCGCCATTGACCGCGCAGTTGGCCAGCAATGTGATTACCGAAGGCCTGGACAAGAAACTGATTCGCATCCAGCGCAACGAGGCGGCGGGGCGACAAGCGATCGCGCGGGAAATCTTTGCCAATTTCGAGCTCAAGACCCAGCCATATTCCTATCACGTCTGGTTGACGTTGCCGGAGCCGTGGACCAGCGACGAGTTCACCATGCTCGCCCGGGCCAACGGCGTATTGGTGCTCAGCGGCACCCAGTTCC
This sequence comes from Pseudomonas sp. St316, assembly GCF_018325905.1. Lineage (NCBI taxonomy): Bacteria > Pseudomonadati > Pseudomonadota > Gammaproteobacteria > Pseudomonadales > Pseudomonadaceae > Pseudomonas > Pseudomonas sp. St316. The sequence goes on from NZ_AP021901.1 coordinate 1,148,903, forward strand.
AGGCTGAGCGCTCGGGGACCACCCGGTGTGTACGGCTGGTGTTGATGTCCCCCACCAGCCAGGATGAACTGCGTTTCGCCCTGACCAAGCTGGCCAGCCTGATCGATTCAGACCCACGTCGTTATTACTGAAAAAGATCGCAGCCTTGGGCAGTGCCTACGCGGTGTAGGCGCTGCCCAAGGCTGCGATCTTTTTGGTCATTCGTCCGACGGATTGAGCAGTTCGGACAAGGCGTCCGGCTGGCTCTTGAATGCCTTGGCGAACACATCACGATTCTTCGCCATGTAGATCCCGGCTTCCTCGACCTGTTGCTCGCTCAGCGATGGAACGGCTTTTTGCAACACATCTGCCAGCAATTCGGCGAGTTCCAGCATTTTGTCATGACGGTCAGCTTCGGCTTTATCCATGAACAAGCGCTCCAGATCTCGGCTGCTGCGGTATACCACTTCGACGGCCATTCACCACCTCACATGCCTTCACATTGGTTGTCTTTGTGACTACTGTATTTATATACAGGCAAAAGAATAAGCGAATCCTGTTGCTTTGGATAGTGGCTTTTTAATGTAGACCGGTTTCTGCATGTGAGAGCAAGGCGTGTGGGAGTAAAAGCTTGTGTGGGAGCAAAGCTTGCTCGCGATAAGCCGCATGAAGCTCACAAAAGTGCCAGATACCAGCCTATCGCCATCTCACCCTCAGTCGCTGGCCTTTTTTCTGCATGCAGAACAACCGTCACGTCCAACCCGCATCATCCGGTCGAGTCGACCTAAGGAAACTACATCGTGAAAATCAACTGGGCCGAGAACCTGCGCCAGAACGTCCATCAACTGGCCGAATCCCTGGGAAACCTGTTCGTCGAGACCTTCCACTACCTGGCGCTGTTCGCCATCGGTGCGGTGACCGCATGGGCGGCGGTGATGGAATTCTTGCAGATGATCGAAGCAGGACACATCAAGATCGATGACATTCTGCTGCTGTTCATCTATCTGGAATTGGGGGCGATGGTCGGGATCTACTTCAAGACCAACCACATGCCGGTGCGGTTTCTGATCTACGTGGCGATCACGGCGCTGACACGGCTGCTGATCTCCAATGTTTCCCATCACAACCCGCCAGACCTGGGGATCATCTACCTGTGTGGTGGCATCCTGCTGCTGGCGTTTTCGATCCTGGTGGTGCGCTACGCTTCGTCGCAGTTCCCTTCGGTGAAAATCGAGCACCCGCACCGTAAGGTAGGCGCGGGCTCCAGCGAACATGCCGAAGTGGAGAAAGGAGAAATCTAAAGCCCGGCGGCAGAGGGTGCCGGTCCCTGTGCATGCGGTGGTGGCAGCTTGATGTTGTTGCCGCCGGTCATGGCTTCGAGAATAGCCACGGCGCTGTGGCCCTGCTCGATGGCGATACCGAACTGAATGCTTTGCACCAGGCGCTTGAGCCGCTCCGGGTCGTTGCGCTGCTGGGCGCTGATCATGCGTTTGGCGACGACGCGTCCGCTCTTGGACAAGGTCAGCATGATGCTGCCGTCCAGGCCCTGGATACTCAGGTTGATTTGATACTGCGGCGCAAAGGCGTCGGTAATGATCTGAAAAGGGTTGTCCATGATGCGTCACCGCCTGATTGAACGTGCACTTGTTGACCGGCCGTGATCGGGATTAGTTCGCAACACCGGACCATCGGCCATTCCATGATCGTATTCATCTCAAGATTCCGGGGCCAGGCAGGCCTCAAGATCAAAAGATCTCGGCCCGCGGCAGCTCCTACAGGGAGTTAGCAAGTGGCATGCCGGAAAAACTGTCGGACAATGATTCCGGAGTCTAAGCGTCAAACGCTCTGGAATGCGGCTGTGGCCACTGCCCGTTTCGGGGCAATAACGCGCGGATGTTCGTTGACGGTGCGGGAGGGGGAGGCGATTTGCGGTGGGTAGGCAGGGCAGGGGTAACTCCCGACATTAACAGCGCTTTTGCCTGTTGTCTGGCTTTATTTGCGTATGAATATTTATCTTTTTCTAGGGGTTGAATTGTTCTTCCACCAGCCCGACTCTGTATTCAAGGGGCCGTTGCATCAACGTCGACGGCCTCCGGCGAGCTAGCTGAAATAAGGGATGAACTATGCAAATCCAAGTCAACAGCGATAACCATATTCAAAGCAGCATCCGACTGGAGGAGTGGGTACGTACTACCATCGAAAGCACGCTCGAACGTTACGAAGAGGACCTGACACGGGTCGAGGTTCATTTGCGCGATGAGAACGGCGACAAGCCGGGTCCCCATGACCTGCGTTGCCAGCTTGAAGCACGGCCGAAGGGCCATCAGCCGATTTCCGTGACGCACAAGGCCGAATCGCTGGAACTGGCGATCGAAGGTGCGGCCACCAAACTTGAAAATGCCCTTGAGCATTTGTTCGGCAAACTGCGCGGCAAGCGCGCCGCCATTGAGAAGCCGAGTGAATCCGTAGCCTTGGCCGATGCGATGCTGGAAGAGGAATTCCTGGAAAACGAACGGGCCACGCTTCACGGCTGAAATCTTGTTCATTTCACTTGCGACTGAAAAACGGGCCTGCGATCGCAGGCCCGTTTTGTTTTTATGAGTGGCCAGTTATCGGGGTTGGCTGAGCCGGTGATGCTGAGTTTGCTGCCGTCATCGCGAGCAAGCTCGCTCCCACACTGGAGCCAGGGTGGTCAAAAACTCCCGAATTCGACGCGCCCTCCTGTGGGAGCGAGCTTGCTCGCGATGGCGATAGCCGACGCTAGCGCAAAAACGCCTGCCGATACTCCCCAGGCGTCGCGCCCAAGGCTTGGCGGAAACGATGGGTGAAGTGGCTGGCGCTGGCAAATCCGCAGGCCAGCGCCACGTCGCCCAGCGGTTGTGAGGTGGTGCGCAGCAAATGCCGCGCGCAGGTCAAGCGCCTAGCCAGCACATATTGATGAGGCGGCAGCCCGAAGCTTTCGCGGAACATTCGCGCGAAGTGGTATTCGGACAACGCACACAACGCCGCCAATTGGCCGAGACTGATGGCGTCGGCCAAGTGGCTGTCGACGTAATCCACCAGCAACCGTCGTTGATGCGCGGCCAGGCCGCCTTTGAGGCGAAGTCCCTGGCGCTGGCCCACCTGGCTGAGCAGCAGGTGATTGAGCAGGTCGTGGGCCAGGCTAGTGGTTAGCAGGCGTTCACCGGGTTCGTCCCAGTTCAGCGCGATCAACTGGCGAAAACGCTGTGCCTGTCGCGGGTCGTCGAGGAAGGTTTCCTCGTGCAGTTGCACCTGTCGGGGCTCGCGGTCCAGCAGCGTGACGCAACCCAGGGCAAATTGTTCAGCACTGAAATACAGGTGGGCGAGGCGAATGTCGCCGTTGATGACCCAGGCTGATTCATGCCCGGCCGGCAGGATGCAGAGTTTGTCCGGTGCCCCCGTGGTGTCGGGACGCTCGCGGCGAAACGTACCGGTGCCGCCAGCGATGTAGCACGACAGCGTATGGTGCGTTGGCGCCTCGTAGTCCTGGGCGTCGTGGTGATTGCTCCACAAAGCGGCCGCCAAGCCGTCCCCGAGCTCGGCGCTGTGCTCCAGGCGAGCATTGGGCGAGCTGTTGAGGGCTTGAAAGACTTGCAGGGTTTGCAGGGTGGACATGAGCGGTTCTCCAACGCTTGCATCCTACTCCGTCGGCCGATCCTTGCCAGCCTGTCAGCCGACAAAACCGCAAGTTTACGCAAGCGCCGGGTCAATGGCAGCGGGACACTGAGCGTCATTGTCAGGAGCCGTCACCATGAACCTCTCGTTGTACCTGCTTACCGTGCTTATCTGGGGCACCACCTGGATTGCCCTTAAACTGCAGTTGGGCGTCGTCGCCATCCCCGTGTCGATTGTCTATCGCTTCGGCCTTGCGGCCCTGATCCTGTTTGCGATGCTCTTGCTCAGCCGGCGCTTGCAGGTGATGAACCGGCGCGGCCATTTGATTTGCGTTGCCCAGGGCCTGTGTCTGTTCTGCATCAACTTCATGTGCTTTCTGACCGCCAGCCAGTGGATTCCCAGTGGGCTGGTCGCCGTGGTGTTTTCCACCGCCACGCTCTGGAATGCCCTCAATGCCCGTGTATTCTTCGGTCAGCGGATCGCGCGCAACGTGCTGATGGGTGGCGCCCTGGGGCTGCTGGGCTTGGCGCTGCTGTTCTGGCCGGAGCTGGTCGGCCATAGCGCAAGCCCGCAAACCTTGCTTGGCTTGGCGCTGGCGTTGCTGGGGACCTTGTGTTTCTCGGCAGGCAACATGCTGTCGAGCCTGCAACAGAAGGCCGGCCTCAAGCCGTTGACCACCAATGCCTGGGGCATGGCCTATGGCGCGGCGATGCTGGCGGTGTGGTGCGCATTCAAAGGCATCCCGTTCGATATGGAATGGAACACGCGCTACATCGGCTCACTGTTGTACCTAGTGATCCCGGGGTCGGTGATCGGCTTTACTGCCTATCTGACGCTGGTGGGGCGCATGGGACCGGAGCGGGCGGCGTATTGCACCGTGTTGTTCCCAGTGGTGGCGTTGAACGTATCGGCGTTTGTCGAGGGCTACCTGTGGACGGCGCCGGCATTGGTGGGGCTGGTGTTGGTGATGCTGGGTAACGTGCTGGTGTTTCGCAAGCCTCGGCCAGCGCCTGTCAACGGAGCACTGGGCACGCGCTGAGCCAGCCATAACCGTGGCGAGGGAGCTTGCTCCCTCGCCACGGTATGTATTGCGGATTACTTCCAGACTTGCGGGTTGACCAGGTGCTTCGGTTGCTCGCCCAGCAAGGCACTGCGCAGGTTATCCACAGCCAGATCGGCCATGGCGGCGCGGGTTTCGTGGGTGGCCGAGCCGATGTGGGGCAGGGTGACGGCGTTTTTCAACTTGAACAGCGGCGATTCGGCCAGCGGTTCTTTCTCGTAGACATCCAGCCCGGCACCGCGGATGCGATTGTTCTGCAGGGCTTCGATCAGCGCCGGTTCATCCACCACCGGGCCACGGGAAATGTTGATCAGGATGGCGCTCGGTTTCATCAGGCCCAGTTCACGCTGGCCGATCAGATGGCGGGTCTTCTCGCTCAAGGGCACGACGAGGCAGACGAAGTCCGCTTCGGCCAGCAACTGATCCAGCTCGCGAAATTGTGCGCCCAACTGGTTTTCCAGTTCGCTCTTGCGGCTGTTGCCGCTGTAGAGGATCGGCATGTTGAAGCCCAGCCGGCCACGCCGGGCAATGGCTGCGCCGATGTTGCCCATGCCGACGATACCCAGGGTCTTGCCATGCACATCGCTGCCGAACAGTTGCGGGCCAACTGTCGCCTGCCATTGGCCAGCCTTGGTCCAGGCGTCCAGTTCGGCTACGCGCCGGGCGCTGCTCATCAGCAGGGCGAAGGCCAGGTCGGCGGTGCTTTCGGTGAGCACGTCGGGGGTGTTGGTGAGCATGATCCCGCGCTCATTGAAGTAGGCCAGGTCATAGTTGTCGTAGCCCACCGATATGCTCGATACCACTTGCAGGTTCGCGGCGCCTTGCAGTTGCTCGCGCCCGAGTTTGCGACCGACCCCGATCAGCCCGTGGGCGTGGGGCAGGGCTTCGTTAAACTGTGCGTTGATATCGCCCTTGGACGGGCTCGGCACGATAACGTCGAAGTCCTGTTGCAGGCGCTCGACTACCTGGGGCGTGATACGGCTGAAGGCAAGTACGGTTTTTTTCATCGTGCAAGGCTCGTCGGGGAGAAGATACCAAGCACGCTAACATTCCTGGCGCGGGTTAGGCGAGAGGGGAAAGCGATTGAATGTAGCGAATCCCTTGTGGGAGCGAGCCTGCTCGCGATGGCGTTGCATCAGTCACATAGAGGAGGCTGACAGACCGCTATCGCGAGCAGGCTCGCTCCCACGGGGCTCTACTTCATTCTTTGGATATCTACGCCGCCCGCAGAGAAATAAAGGCGTAATTGGCCGGCGCTTCGGTGACGACGCGCGCACCGCTGTCGGTGACTTGGCGAGCAATGTCATCTCCGGACAAGTGGAACTGCCACTCGACAGTCTCTTGCTGCAAAGGCTGCGCGCGGACCTGGTCGATGGCGTTGGCGAATGCGCTCATGTCTGGCAGGTACGCGGTGAACCCGTCGCCCTTGAGCGCGGTGGTGTGGATGCCCAGGGACGCGCAGATGCGTTCCTTGGTGCCGATCTCGTCACGATCGGCCTGGCGTGAACGCTCGATCAATCCGGCCAGTTCCTGGTCCACCAATTGACCTCCAAGGATCAATTGCGGCCCTGTTTCCCATGACTCCGGTGGACAATCCTTGGCGGCGGTATTGAGCGGGATGTGCGGGTTGATTTCCATGGGGTAGATGCGGCAAACCAAAGGCCTGCGTTCGTAGATACCGCACAGGTTGTCGGCGTTCAGATTATGGCAGGGGCCGGCGTTATAAGCGGCGAAGGTGATCGCCACGAGGGCTTTGCTCTTGCCGCTACGGACCACCGCCGAGCGTCGTTCGGCGTGCTCTCGTTGCGCTGCTGGCAGGCCGAGGCCATTGGGCAGGAAGGCCTCGATCAGGACAATCACCTGGCCGCCGTCATTCGCCCACATCCTGGCTTCGTCGAGCGTCAGGGGAACGTGATGGCCTGTGCAGCATTTACCGCACCCTACGCAGGAAAACGTTGTGTTCATTGATCGACCGAAGGCAATAGGCTGGAAGTGGCGACAGAAAAACGCCGCGATGAGCCTGGCGAAGCAAGTTATGCGCCATTCATTGAGGGGCATCGGTCGAGCGGATCGAGTCCCATTCGGTCACGAAGGCGGTCCTGGTTTTTTTGCGGTAGAGGCACAGCTCGGTGCCCGTCGCGCCCTTCATGTGTTTTTGCGCGTACTGGCCTTGCAGTAATAGTGCGGTGTAGCCCACCCGGTCGTCGAATTGTGCGGCGGTGCCGACGGGTTTGGGGTCTTTAAGGTTGCTGGCCTTCAGGCAACTGGCGAGCACTTTCTTGTCGTAGGCGGCCCAGGCGTCGGGGCTGGAGGCCTGGGCCTGAAAGGCCACTGCGGCAGTGAGGCCGAGGAGAATCAGCGCAGGGTTTTTCATCAACAATGTCCTTGTTCAGGGGAACCTGAGCGCAAGTATGCCTGAGGTCGGGACAGTGTTCAGAGCCCGCGCGGATCGCAGCCTCCAGGGGCTCGGCCCGCATTGACGTGGGTGGGTTTCAACGACCCTGTGCGGTGACGGCCTTGGCTGCTGTGATCAGGCACTTAGTCAATTCGGGCGACGAGAACTTGGTGAGTACCCCGTTTGCGCCGGCCAGTCGCGCTTTCTCACTGTTCATGGCGCTGTCGAGCGAAGTGTGCAACAGCACGTAGAGGTGAGCGAAGTCCGGCGTTTCCCGCAGAGTCCGGGTGAGGGCGTAGCCGTCCATTTCCGACATTTCGATATCGGAAACGATCAGGTTGATCTCTTGCGCGGTGCCCTGCAGCTCCAGCAGGCAATCGATGGCTTCCTTGGCACTGCGGGCGGTATGGCATTGCAGGCCCAGGTTGCGCAGGGTGTGCACCGATTGTTGCAGTGCGACCTGGCTGTCATCGACCACCAGGATCCGGGCGTTGCCCAGGACCTCGGCGTCTTCCATGCTCAGTTCGGTCGGCGCGGTTTCGATCTGCGCCGGTGCGATGCCATGGATGACCTTTTCGATGTCCAGTACCTGCACCAGCGTGCCGTCCACCGAGGTCACGCCGGTGATGAACGAACGCACGCCGCCGGAGCCGTAGGGCGGTGGTTTGATGTCGGTGGTCAGGCAATGCACGATCTTGCTCACCGCCTGCACATGCAAACCCTGCTTGGAGCGGCTGACGTCAGTGACGATCAGGCAGCCACCATCCGGGTCTTCCAGCGGCCGCTCGCCAATGGCGCGGCTCAGGTCGATCACCGACAACGATGTCCCGCGCAGGGTGGCGATGCCTTTGACGTGCGGATGCGCCTCCGGCAGCTTGGTCAATGGTGGGCAGGGAATGATTTCGCTGACCTTGAGCAGGTTGATTGCCATCAGCTTGCCGCTGCGCAAGGTAAACAGCAGAAGCGAAAGTGAATCTGCGCGGGCTTTGTTGGAAGACATAAAAACCTTCTGTGGAAAAAGGTGGGGCGAGCATACCGATCGCCAGAACAGCTTGTGATATTGGGTTATCGACTTGTTGGGGACAGGCTTTAGGGCGAAAGCTGTCGACAGTCAATTTCGAGTAGGCGGCCTGCGGATACTCACCTTGTGGCGAGGGGATTTATCTGTGGCGAGGGGATGAATCTCCTCGCCACAAGAGCGGCCCGTGACAGAGAAATAGGTTACTTGAGCCCCAGCCGCCGGGCCATCCGTCCCAGGTTCGCCCGGTCCAGGCCCAGCTCCCGGGCGGCGCTGGCCCAGTTGTGCTGGTGACGCTCCAGGCAGGCGGCGATCAGCTGGCGCTGGAACTCGTCCACCGCTTCGCGCAAGTCCCCCGTCACCTGCGCCATGGTCGGTGCCGGGCTGGTGGACGAAGGTGTGGGGTTATCCACAGGGGCCTGGGGCAAATCCAGGTCCTGGGCACTGAGGCTGAGAATTTTCGGGCGCGTCGCGCACCGGCCCAAGGCCTTCAGGGCGCTACGCCCGATCAGGTGTTCCAGTTCGCGCACATTGCCCGGCCAGTCGTAGGCCAGCAGTGCAGCCTGGGCGTCGCTGGTCAGGCGCAGGCTGCCCAGGCCCATGCGCGAACGGTTTTGCTCCAGGAAAAACCCGCTGAGCAGCAGTACGTCCCGTCCGCGATCACGCAGCGCCGGCACTTGCAACGGGTACACACTCAAGCGGTGGTAGAAGTCGGCCCGATAACGGCCGTTGCGCACTTCTTCGGCAAGGTCGCGATTGGTGGCCGCGATCAGGCGCACATCGACCCGGTGTTCCTTGTCCGAGCCCAGGCGTTGCAGTTGACCGCTTTGCAGCACGCGCAGCAATTTGGCCTGGACGGTCAGGGACAACTCACCCACTTCGTCGAGGAACAAGGTGCCGCCGTCGGCCAGTTCGAACTTGCCGCGCCGGTCGTTCGTGGCCCCGGTGAAGGCACCGCGTACATGGCCGAAGAGTTCACTTTCCACCAGCGTATCGGGCAGGGCGGCGCAATTGAGGCTGATGAGTGGCTGCTCGGCGCGTTTCGACGCGGCATGGATGGCCTGGGCGACCAATTCCTTGCCCACGCCGGTTTCGCCGGTGATCAATACCGTCAGGTCGCTGCTGCCCACCAGCGTGATCTCTTCCACCAGGCGCTTATGGACCTTGCTCTGGCCGACCATGTCGCGAGGTTGCTGGCCGCTGGCCTGGCGATAGACCTCGGCGCGGCGGTGCTCGTCTTCGGCCTTCAGGGCCAGGCGCTCGATGCGCTCGGCGGCGCTGACCGTGGCGGCGGCGAGGCTGGCGAAGGCTTGCAGGGCACTCAGGTCAATGGGCTCGAAGCGCTCCGGGTCCAGTGAATCCAGGGTCAGCAGGCCCCAGGGCCGTTCGTCGACGAACAGCGGGCAGCCCATGCAGTCATGAACCTCCAGATGTTCGGCGAGCCCCTCGACCAGTCCGTCGTACGGATCGGGTAGGCCGCTGTCGGCGGCGAAGCGGGTGGGCTGCGAGTTGGCCAGCAGTGTTTCGAAGCGCGGGTGTTCGCTGACCCGGAATCTGCGGCCCAGTGTATCGGTGCTCAAGCCATCCACGGCGAGCGGCACCAGGCAGTCGCCGTCCAGGCGCAACAACGCCGCCGCATCGCAGGGCAGCAGCGTTCGCAAGGTGCCGAGCAGGCGACGATAACGTTCGCCTTCAGGCAGTTCGCGGGACAGGTCGGCCACCAGTGGCAGCAGGGAGGTCAGCAGGGCGGTTGCGGTCATAATGACTCCATGTAGTCGTAACGACTATAAGGTGCGCCGTGTCGATATGACTACATTGTTTTTAACTGTCTGATATTTAAGTAAAAAATTTATGGCATGGAAACTGATAAGGCTTGCCTAACTGTTATCGGTCATACGCCAGGAGTCACCCTATGCTCAGTCGAGAAGAACGCGCCATTATTCGCTCCACCGTTCCGTTGCTTGAAAGTGGTGGTGAGGCGCTGATCACTCACTTCTATCGCATGATGCTGTCCGAATACCCGCAGGTGCGCCCATTGTTCAACCAGGCTCACCAGGCCAGTGGCGATCAACCGCGGGCCTTGGCCAACGGAGTGTTGATGTATGCGCGGCACATTGACCAGCTCGATCAATTGGGCGACCTGGTGGCGAAGATCGTCAACAAGCACGTTGCCCTGCAGATCCTGCCGGAACATTACCCGATTGTCGGTTCGTGCCTGCTGCGAGCAATCGCCGAAGTGCTGGGCGCAGAGATCGCCACGCCCGAAGTGATTGCGGCGTGGGGCGCCGCCTACAACCAGTTGGCCGATATCCTGATCGGCGCCGAAGCCGGCATGTACGAGAAGAAGGCCGAGGCGCCGGGCGGCTGGCGCGGCGAGCGTGAATTCATCTTGACGGCCAAGGTCCAGGAAAGCTCGGAGATCACCTCGTTCTACTTTGAACCTGCCGACAAGGGCCCGATCCTGTTGGCCGAGCCGGGCCAGTACATCGGCATGAAGCTCATGCTCGATGGCGAGGAAGTGCGCCGCAACTATTCACTGTCAGCCCTGGCGGACAATGGTCAATACCGTATCAGCGTCAAGCGCGAGCCGGGCGGACGGGTGTCCAATCACCTGCATCATCATTTCGACGTCGGCAGCCGCATCCAGTTGTTCCCGCCGTCCGGGGATTTCTACCTGACTGCCAGCGACAAACCGCTGGTGCTGATCAGTGGCGGCGTCGGCATCACCCCGACCCTGGCCATGTTGCAGGCGGCGCTGCAAACCGAGCGGCCGGTGCATTTCATTCATTGCGCGCGCAACGGCCGTGCCCATGCCTTCCGCGACTGGATCGACGACCTGGCCAAGCGGCATCCGCAGCTCAAGCGCTTCTACTGCTACGACGAAGACGACGGCTTGAGCCCGGCGGCCGACAAGGTTGGGCTGTTGAGCCAGGAGCAACTGGCGCAATGGTTGCCGCAGCAACGTGACGTGGACGCCTATTTCCTCGGGCCGAAGGGCTTCATGGGCGCCGTCAAGAGCCACCTCAAGGCCTTGGGCGTGCCGGAGCAGCAGAGCCGTTACGAGTTCTTCGGCCCGGCGGCGGCGCTGGAATAAGGTCGCGGTAAACCGGGAGACCGTCATCGCGAGCAAGCTCGCTCCCACAAGGGGATTTGCGCTGGACACGACTCCTGTGAACATCGCAAAAAACTGTGGGAGCGAGCTTGCTCGCGATGGCATCGGTACGTGCAACATCGATGCAAGCTGACCCACCGCTTTCGCGAGCAAGCCCGCTCCTCCCACAAGGGGATTTGCGCTGGACACGACTCCTGTGAACATCGCAAAAAAACTGTGGGGCGAGCTTGCTCGCGATGGCATCGGTACATGCAACATCGATGCAAGCTGACCCACCGCTTTCGCGAGCAAGCCCGCTCCTCCCACAAGGGGATTTGCGCTGGACACGACTCCTGTGAACATCGCAAAAACTGTGGGAGCGAGCTTGCTCGCGATGGCATCGGTACATGCAACATCGATGCAAGCTGACCCACCGCTTTCGCGAGCAAGCCCGCTCCTCCCACAAGGGGATTTGCGCTGGACACGACTCCTGTGAACATCGCAAAAAAACTGGGGCGAGCTTGCTCGCGATGGCATCGGTACATTCAACATCGATGCAAGCTGACCCACCGCTTTCGTGAGCAAGCCCGTTCCTACCCTGGATCTGTGTGGGTGACAAAATCCGCGTCCGCCACAAATCCCCTGTGGGAGCGAGCCTGCTCGCGATGGCGGCGGCAGGTCCATCCTGGGTCCAACTGGCCAGAATTAATCCGCACTTAACCTTCTTGCTGTCTATTCCCTTCCAATGTCGACGCCCGCTGCTCGTTCACTGTCATGGTCTGCGTGTAGACTTCGGGCATCCGACCGCGCGCCCGAGTGTTGCCGTGTTGCGCGTCGATCCATGCAGACAAAGGGAAACGCAATGAGTGAGGAAATGATGCGCTTAGGCCGTGAGCGGCGCTATCTGGCGCTGCTGGGGCTGATCTGCCTGGCGCTGATCGGCGGTGCGCTGTATATGCAGGTGGCGCTCGGTGAGGCGCCGTGCCCGCTGTGTATCTTGCAACGCTATGCGCTGTTGCTGATCGCGATCTTCGCCTTCATCGGTGCTGCCATGCGCACCCGCCGCAGCCTGACAATCTTCGAAGGCCTGGTGGTGCTCAGCGCCCTGGCCGGTGCCGGTGTGGCAGGGCATCACGTGTACACCCAGTTCTTCCCCGCGGTCAGTTGTGGCATCGACGTGTTGCAACCGATTGTCGATGACCTGCCGCTGGCGAAGATTTTCCCACTGGGCTTTCAGGTCGATGGCTTTTGCTCCACCCCCTACCCACCGATCCTGGGTCTGTCCCTGGCCCAGTGGGCACTGGTGGCCTTCGTGTTGACCGTGGTGCTGGTGCCGTTGCTGGTGTCGCGTAACCGTAAACAGAATCGCTGAAACACCCCAATGAAACGCCCCGGTTTCTCTCCTGGAGAGCCGGGGCGTTTTGCGTTTCACTCTCGAGCGGGGTCGTCCTTGATTCGGGGCAAGAATGGCCTGCGACAATGTGCGACATGTTGTCACATATCTTGAGGCGCTCGGCCTTTGCGAGGGCGATTAAGCGTTTCTTCCTGTAATAAAAAAACGCCTGCTTTGGCACGGGACGCATCAATGGCAGCAGGCATTTTTAACAGCGAAGCGTCAGTTGCTCAAAGCCCCGAAAACTGGGCGCTTGCCAGGCAAAAAACCTCTTGGCGATTCTCCCGAGCTGTCTAAATCGGGCGTAGTAGACCTACGTTTTTTGGGGTTCTTGTTGAGAATTAATTTCGATAACATGCTTGCCCGTTGCAGTATCGGCAAGAGATTGTTGCTGGATCGGATAAAAATTATTTCGGGATGAGACATGGTCTACAGCGCGTCAGCTCACTACAATCGCCCGCACCGATTTTCCGACCCGGCTCAAGCTTGAGCATGAGAGTGGTCGAAGGGCGCCAGCGCCCCATGCGACCCCAGGTGTCGGTGCCTCCAACTATCCGCACCAAATGGAATTGGGCTTGAACTAGGCCTTTGACCAACGAATAAGAACTCACTGCTGGCCCAGGATGTGTCGAACAGCCGCTGACGTTCGACGGGCAGCCCTTATTCAATCCAAGAAAAATGCCAACCCTTGGCAGGGTGAAGTGTTGGCGATCAAAACCCAACTGCATTGCGCAAGCTGCTTTAGAGGTCGTGAGATGAGTAAAAACAGGTACCCCCGATTACTAGGCTTGCTGCCGCTGCTCGGCACGTTGCTGCTGGGAGGCTGCAACATGACCCTGCTCGATCCCAAGGGCCAGGTCGGCCTGGATGAACGAAACCTGATCATCACCGCTACGCTGCTGATGTTGCTGGTCGTTGTGCCGGTCATCGTCATGACCTTCCTGTTCGCCTGGAAGTACCGCGCAACCAATACCAAGGCCACCTACACGCCGAAATGGTCGCACTCGACCAAGATCGAAGTGGCGGTGTGGACCATTCCGGTGTTGATCATCATTGCCCTGGGTTATGTCACCTACAAGTCGACCCACGCCCTGGACCCGTATCGTCCGCTGGAATCCGACGTCAAGCCGATCACCATTGAAGTCGTCGCGCTGGACTGGAAGTGGATGTTCATCTATCCGGAGCAAGGCATCGCCACCGTCAACAAAATCGTGTTCCCGGCCCACACGCCGATCAACTTCAAGGTCACTTCCGACTCCGTGATGAACTCGTTCTTCATCCCGGGCCTGGGCGGCCAGATCTACGCGATGGCGGGCATGCAGACCAAGCTGCACCTGATCGCCAACCAGAACGCCGAACTCGACGGTATCTCCGCCAACTACAGCGGCGCGGGTTTTACCGGCATGAAGTTCAAAGCAATCGCCACGACCCAGGAAGATTTCGACGCCTGGGTCAACGATGTGAAGAAGGCACCTAAACAGCTTGAAAAAGCTGAATACGAAGCCCTTTCCAAACCGAGCCAGAACAACCCAGTCGAACTCTACTCGTCGGTTACGCCGAACCTGTTCCAGACCATCATCGACAAGTATGAAGGGATGAATCCGGGCAAGCCGATGCATCACGAGAAGAACGAGAAGGAACTGGCCCACAACATGGAAGGGATGGACATGAGTTCGCATTCAGCTGCCGGGGCAGAGGAGTAAACGATGTTTGGTAAATTAAGTTGGGAAGCGATCCCGTTCCACGAGCCGATTGTCATGGTGACCCTCGCCATCATCGCACTCGGTGGCCTGGCGCTGTTCGCGGGGATCACCTACTTCAAGAAGTGGACCTACCTGTGGACCGAGTGGCTGACGTCGGTCGACCACAAGAAAATCGGCGTGATGTACATCGTCGTCGCCATGGTCATGCTGCTGCGTGGTTTTGCCGACGCCATCATGATGCGTACCCAGCTGGCCATGGCCACCGAGGGTTCGCCGGGCTACCTGCCGCCTGAACACTATGACCAGATCTTCACCGCCCACGGTGTGATCATGATCATCTTCATGGCGATGCCGTTCTTCACCGGCCTGATGAACCTTGCAGTGCCGCTGCAGATCGGCGCCCGCGACGTGGCCTTCCCGTTCCTGAACTCCTTGAGCTTCTGGCTGCTGGTATCGGGCGTTGTGTTGATCAACCTGTCCCTGGGCGTTGGCGAATTCGCCAAGACCGGTTGGGTTGCCTATCCGCCACTGTCGGGCCTGCAATACAGCCCGGGCGTGGGGATGGATTACTACATCTGGGCGCTACAGCTATCCGGGCTGGGTACGACGCTGACGGGGGTCAACTTCCTCGCCACCGTGGTCAAGATGCGTACCCCGGGCATGAAGCTGATGGACATGCCGATCTTCACCTGGACCTGCACCTGGGCCAACGTCCTGATCGTCGCTTCCTTCCCGATCCTGACCGCTACCTTGGCCCTGCTGACGCTTGACCGCTACATGGATTTCCACATTTTCACCAATGAACTGGGTGGAAATCCGATGATGTACGTGAACCTGTTCTGGGCCTGGGGTCACCCTGAGGTGTACATCCTGATCCTGCCGGCGTTCGGGATTTTCTCCGAAGTCATCTCGACCTTCTCCGGCAAGAAACTGTTCGGCCATCACTCGATGATCTACGCCTCGGGCGCGATTTCGGTGCTGGGCTTCATGGTTTGGCTGCACCACTTCTTCACCATGGGGTCGGGCGCTAGCGTCAACGCCTTCTTCGGCCTGGCGACGATGCTGATTTCGATCCCGACGGGGGTGAAGCTGTTCAACTGGCTGTTCACCATCTATCAGGGCCGCCTGCGTTTCACCAGCCACGTCATGTGGACCCTGGGCTTCATGGTGACCTTCGCCATCGGCGGCATGACCGGCGTATTGCTGGCCATCCCGGGTGCTGACTTCGTGTTGCACAACAGCCTGTTCGTGATTGCGCACTTCCATAACGTGATCATCGGCGGCGCCGTATTCGGCTACATCGCAGGTTTTGCCTTCTACTTCCCGAAAGCGTTCGGCTTCAAGCTGCACGAAGGCTGGGGCAAGGCTGCGTTCTGGTTCTGGATCACCGGCTTCTTCGTCGCGTTCATGCCGCTCTATGTACTGGGCTTCATGGGCATGACCCGCCGTCTGAACACCACCACCAACCCTGAGTGGGTGCCGTACCTGTACGTCGCCATGTTCGGTGCGGTGATGATCGCTGTGGGTATCGCCTGCCAGCTGATCCAGTTGTACGTCAGCGTGCGTGATCGCAACAAGCCAGAGAACATGTGCGAACACGGTGACCCGTGGAATGCCCATACCCTGGAATGGTCGACCTCTTCGCCACCGCCGTTCTACAACTTTGCCGTGCTGCCAAAAGCAGACGTCATCGACCCGTTCACCGAAGCCAAGGAAAACGGCACCGCGTACCCGGCCCCGGCCAAGTACGAGCCGATCCACATGCCCAACAACACCGCTACCGGTGTGGTCATGGGCGCGCTGCTGACCGTGTTCGGTTTCGCGATGATCTGGCACATCTGGTGGTTGGCCATCGCCAGCCTGGTCGGCACCGTGGTGTATTTCGCTATCCATGCTGCCCGTGACGATCAGGGCTACATGGTGCCGGTGGATGTCATCGAGCGCATCGAAGCCGAGCAGCACAAACGTCTGGTAGCGGCCGGGAAAGTCCCTGCCACCGCCACCCGTGTTGAAACCTCGTTGGAACAGGCTTAAACCATGTCGAACTTAGTGACCACTGTTGGACACGCCCATGGTCATGACCATGGGCACGATGACCATCACCACGACTCGGGCGAGATGACCGTATTCGGTTTCTGGCTCTACCTGATGACCGACTGCATTCTGTTTGCGTCGATCTTCGCAGCGTACGCGGTGCTGGTTAACAACGTCGCCGGTGGCCCATCGGGCCACGACATCTTCGAACTGCCGTACGTACTGGGCGAAACCGCGCTGCTGCTGTTCAGCTCGATTACCTACGGCTTCGCCATGCTGGCGTTGTTCAAGGGCAAGAAAACCCAGGTCCTGGGCTGGCTGGCCATGACCTTCCTGTTCGGTGCCGGCTTCATCGGCATGGAGATCAACGAGTTCCACATGTTGATCTCCGAGGGTTACGGCCCTAACCGTAGCGGCTTCCTGTCCGGGTTCTTCACCCTGGTCGGCACCCACGGTCTGCACGTGACCAGCGGCCTGATCTGGATGGCGATCATGATGTACCAGGTCCAGAAAAACGGCCTGACCGCCACCAACAAGACGCGCCTGAGCTGCCTGAGCCTGTTCTGGCACTTCCTGGACGTGGTGTGGATCTGCGTATTCACCGTTGTTTATCTGATGGGGACCCTGTAAATGGCTAACGCACATTCCCATGATGGCCACGACGCCGGCCACGGCAGCGTCAAGTCCTACGCCATCGGTTTCATCCTGTCGGTGATCCTGACCGTCATCCCGTTCGGCCTGGTGATGTACCCATCGCTGCCCAAGAGCCTGACCCTGTGGATCGTCCTGATCTTCGCCGTGGTCCAGGTACTGGTGCACCTGGTGTACTTCCTGCACCTGGACCGCTCCGCCGCCCAACGTAACAACGTGGTCGCGTTTGTCTTTGCTGCGATCGTGATTGTCCTGCTGGTTGGCCTGTCGTTGTGGATCATGTTCAGCATCCACACCAACATGATGGCGCACTGAGGAAAGTCCGGATGTCCCTGAAGCACTTTATCCAAATCACCAAGCCGGGGATCATTTTCGGTAACGTGCTTTCTGTGGCAGGCGGTTTTTTCCTGGCCTCCAAAGGGCATGTCGATCTGGCCATCTTCCTGGCGGCAATGATCGGCACGTCCCTGGTGGTCGCGTCCGGTTGTGTGTTCAACAACTGCATCGACCGCGACATCGACATCAAGATGGAGCGCACCAAGAACCGCGCGCTGGTCCAGGGCCTGATTCCGGTGCAACTGGCCCTGGCGTTCGCCACGGTGCTGGGCGTGGCCGGTGTCGCGCTGTTGTACTGGGTCGCCAACCCGTTGGCGGCGTTGTTCGCGGTGATCGGTTTTGTCATCTACGTTGGCCTCTACAGCCTGTACCTCAAGCGCAAGTCGGTCCACGGCACGCTGGTGGGCAGCCTGTCGGGGGCGATGCCGCCGGTGATCGGTTATGTGGCGGTGAGCAACAGCTTCGACATGGCTGCGCTGACGCTGCTGGTGATGTTCAGCCTGTGGCAGATGCCGCATTCCTACGCCATCGCGATCTTCCGCTTCAACGACTACCTGGCGGCCTCGATTCCGGTGCTGCCGGTCAAGCGCGGCATCCGGGTGGCCAAGAAGCACATCCTGCTCTACATCCTGGCCTTCCTCGTGGCGACCTTGATGCTGACCTTCAGCGGCTACGCCGGCATGAGTTACCTCGCCGTCGCTGCCGCCATGGGCATGTACTGGCTGTACATGGCCTGGACCGGCTACAAGGCGGTGGATGACACGGTGTGGGCACGCAAGCTGTTCGTGTTCTCGATCTTCACCATCACCGCGCTGAGCGTGATGATGTCCCTGGACTTCAAGGTGCCGAGTGAGCTGCTGCTCACCTACGCGCCTTAAGCTTCAGACGCTGTAAAAAAAGCCCCGCCTTCGAGAGAAGCGCGGGGCTTTTTCATGCTCGCCATGTCGGACATTGACGACATCCCTGTGGGAGCGAGCTTGCTCGCGATAGCGGTGTGTCCGCTTGCAAGGATATTGAGCCTGCTGGCGCCATCGCGAGTGAGCTCGCTCCCACAGGGGTAGATCGACTTTGGTGTTATTGCTGGGCGATGCTGTAGCCGTCGAAGGCCTTTTGCTGTTGCAGGGCGGTGACGATGCTTTTGCGGGTGGCCTGTTGTTCGGTGCCGTCATTGTCCAGGAAGGTTTCGCTCTCCAGCTCGGCTTCGTCGCCTTCGCCTACGAAATTGAAGCCCAGGAACTCGAAGGCTTCGCGGTCGACGTTCGGCTTGGAGCGTGGTGTGCGCAGGGGCAGGGTGACGCTGATGCCGTCCTTGCTGATGACAAACACGTCGGCTTCCTTCTTGGCCCGCGAGGCCTTGCCCTTGCTGCCGCTTGGGTTGCTGATGGCCTGGTGGGTCTGGTTCAGTACTTTCAGGGCCAGGCCGTAGACCAGTTCCTGGAACGACGGGTCGTCCTTGTAGCTGGAGAGAATACGGCTGATCGGAAAGCGGCTGCTCAGGTCTTCCAGGGCCGCGAAATCGGCGGCTTCGGCGTCCTTGAGTTGTTTGAGCTGGCCCATCAGTTCGTAGGCCTTGTCGTCGTCGAACGCATCGTGAGCCTGACGGATGGCATTGCGCAGTTCGCGGATCTGGTCGCTTTCGCGGTTCGACTGGAACGCATCGAGAACCATCTCACTGATGCTTTTGGCCTGGGGCAGATGCTGTGAAAGATTGATGGAGTTTTCGTATTCCGCTTTGGACGACAGGGTGATTACGGATTCAGCGGTGTTGGAATCGGACATTGAAATTTCACTACTTCTGTTAGCGGGATGAGGCGAGAAAGGCATTGAGCTTTTTTCCGGTCGCCTAATCTATTGGACGCGGGCGGTGTTGTCACGGTCGGACCGGTAGCAGCTGACCATTTGTTGTCGGTGGCGGGTTTCAGTGGTGCATCAGGTCCAGCAATCGCAAGGCATCGCTCGTCGCGGCGCCGCTGGCGGTGTTGTCGAAGATGCACCAGGTCGGTGTGTCGGGGTCGGCTTGCAACGTTCGGGCGAGGCGTTCCAGCCAGGCGTCTTCGTAAGCTGAGTAGTAAATTCGTGGTGAACCGTGCAAGCGGTAGTAGCGAATGCCGGACCAGCCTGCGGGTTGATCGCCGCCGGGCAAGGGTGACGGATCGGCGGCGACACGGCCGATGCATTCGTCTTGCAGCATCGCTGCGGCCTGGGGTACGAGCCAGCTCGGGTGTCGCGGCTCAAGCACTGCGTAACCCTGATAACGGTCCCGCAAGGCCTTGAAGAACGCCCCGGCCACTGCGGCATCGAAGGCCAGCGACGGTGGCAACTGAATCAACAGGCAACCCAGCTGTTCTCCCAGTTGCGAGCATTGCCCGAGGAATTCATCCACAAGTCCTTCGCAGTCGATCAGTCGCCGTTCATGGGTGATCTGCTTGGGGACTTTGACCGAGAAACGAAAATCCCGGGCCACGCTGGCTGCCCACTTTGCATAGGTGGCGGGACGGTGAGGGCGGTAGAACGAGCTGTTGATTTCCACGGCCGGGAATCGGCTGCTATAGCGTTGCAAATGAGTCCCGTCGACCGCAAAGGCCGGCCAGTGCTCTCGGGGCAGCGACCAGCCGGCGCAGCCCAGGTAAAGGCGGGGGAAGGAGGGAGGTCGAGTCGGCAAGGGTGAAAGCCTGATTGCTAGGGATACAGCCTATGACCGCTGCCCGCGCCTCATGTCTGCATTCTTTTTTGCCTGCGGGCCTGGGCTCGGTTCATTCACAAATCACATTCTTGCCCGACATCTTGGAGCGATACAGCGCCTGGTCCGCCCGGTGCAGTAACGCCGCTTGCTGTTCATTCTCGAGTCGCTGCACGACACCAAAACTCATGGTGATCTGGAAGTCGCCCACCGGCAGCAGGTCGGACAGGCCCCGGTGAATGCTCTCTGCCAGCAGGCGGGCATCGGCCAGGGTGGTGTTGGGCAAGATCATGATGAATTCGTCACCGCCCCAGCGCACCAGCAAGTCTGCGTCGCGCTCGCAGCGCTTGACGCTCTGCACCACTTGTATCAACGCGGCGTCGCCAAAAGCGTGGCCGTAGCGATCGTTGATTTCCTTGAAGTCATCCACGTCCATGGCGATCAGCGACAACGACTCGCGAAAACGCTGCGCGCGTTCACAGGCCAGCGGCAGCGCCTGGTCCAGGCGATAACGGTTGGCGACCCGGGTCAGGGCGTCGGTTTCGGCAAGCCTGCGGTTTTCGTCGAGCTGGACCTGCAACTGATGGTTGACCCGGGACAGTTCGCGGGTGCGTTCTTCGATCACGGCTTCCAGGGATTTGTTGCGCCGTTCCAGTTGTTCGAACAGGCGTTTCTTGTCATCGATACTGCGGTGGGCGCCGATCATGCGCGCCACCGTGCCGTCCGGGTTACGGGCGATCACATAGCCGCGATCCTCGATCCAGATGTAGGTCCCGTCGCGGGTGCGGCAGCGGTATTCGGCCTGGTAGCCGTGGGATCGTTGTTCCAGGTAGTTGTCGAACAACGCCATGACCCGTGGATAGTCATCCGGGTGGATCACGCTCTCCCAAGTCAGCACGGTGTTGTCCAGTGAATGAGGCAGGTAGCCAAGCATCGTGTACCAGCCGGGGTTGCGGTAGACGAAGCCGGTGTTGGCATTCCAATCCCAGATGCCATCGCTGACCAGTTCCAGGATGGTGTGCAGTACGCCTTCGTCCAGATCGGACAGGTCGAACCGCAGCATATCGATGTTCGAGGCGTCTCCCATCGTCGTTCCCTCAATCAGCCTTGATATCAAAATGCTCGTCCAAGGAGCAAGAGTAGCTGATGGGAGGCGGGGTCACTAGCGGGGGACGCCTTGAGCGTAGGAGCTGTCGAGCGCAGCGAGGCTGCGATCTTTGGATCTTTCGCTTGGGGCTCAAGTGCCTGGGAAAAGATCGCAGCCTCGCTGCGCTCGTCAGCTCCTACGTCATCATTCGGCTGGGGTGGAGGGTTTGCCCCATTTCTCCAGTGCGAACTCGACAAAACTGCGCAGTTTCGGCAAACGGTAGCGATCCTGCGCGTACATCAGGCTCATTGGGCGATGGGGCAACTGGTAGTCCTGCAACAACGCCACCAGGTGACCATCCTTCAGGTCCTGGGCCACCAACGCATCGGGCAGCATCACCACGCCCATCCCGGCCAAGGCGGCGCGATGCAGGCCCGATGAGCTGTTGATCAGCATCGGTCCGCTCACCGGGACCTTGATCTCACCTTCCGGGCCGTTGATCGGCCAGTGATCCTGGGCAAAGCGCCATTCGTCTGCCGCCGAATAGGCGAACGACAGGCAGTCGTGCTGTTGCAGGTCTGCGGGTTTCTCCGGCGTGCCTCGCCGGGCCAGGTAAGCAGGGGAGCCGCAGATGGTCAGGGTGTAGTCCACCAACGGACGGGCAATCAGTTTCGGGTCGGGATGGCCGAGGCGGATGGCGACGTCGAATCCATGTTCGAGCAGGTCCAGCCGCTGATTGGTCAGCATCACGTCGAGCTTGACCTGGGCGAAGCGCTGGCTGAATTCGGCCAGCGCCGGGGCGAGGCGTTCGGAGCCGAAGGTCAGCGGCGCGGTGATGCGCAGGGTGCCGGTGGGCTCGCCCTGGGCTTGTTCGGCCAGGCGTTCGGAATCGGCCACCAACCCCAGCACTTCGAGACAACGCTGGTAGTAGGCCGAGCCGAACTCAGTCAGGCGCTGGCGCCGCGTTGTGCGGTTGATCAGCCGCACGCCGAGACGTTGCTCCAGTGCCCGAAGATGATTGCCCACCATGGTGGTGGACATTTCGCACGCCTGGGCTGCCGCCGTCAGGCTGCCGGTTTCTACCACCTTCACGTAAACGGTCATTGCCTGGAACAGGTCCATTATCAAGCTCGGCTTTTAAATGATTGAAGTAAAGCAGCGTTTATCCAGCCTTGGTGGCTAACCATACTGGAAAAAACCAACCAAATGGAGCTTGATGCCATGACCGCTGCCTGCCTGATGACCACTTACCAACCCCTGGCGCTGAGTTTCACCCATGGCTTGGGTACGCGCCTGTGGGACCAGGACGGCCGCGAGTACCTCGATGCGGTGGCGGGCGTGGCGGTGACCAATGTCGGCCACTCGCACCCGCGGTTGGTGGCCGCCATCAGCGAGCAGGCCGGCCTGCTGTTGCACACGTCCAACCTGTACGGCATCGATTGGCAGCAACGCCTGGCGCAAAAGCTCACTCAGCTGTCGGGGCTGGAGCGGGCGTTTTTCAACAACTCAGGCGCCGAGGCCAACGAAACCGCACTGAAACTGGCGCGCCTCTATGGTTGGCATAAAGGCATTGAGCAGCCGTTGGTGGTGGTCATGGACAATGCGTTCCACGGGCGCACCTTGGGCACGATGTCCGCCAGTGACGGCCCGTCCGTGCGGCTGGGTTTCAATCGGTTGCCGGGGGATTTCATCAAGGTGCCGTTCGGTGATCTGGCAGCGTTGGAAGCGATCCAGCAGGCTCATGCCCAGCGCATCGTCGCCGTACTGGTGGAACCGATCCAGGGCGAAAGCGGTGTGCAACTCGCACCGCCGGGCTATCTCAAGGCCCTGCGTGAACTGTGCAGCCGGCGCGCCTGGTTGTTGATGCTCGACGAGATCCAGACCGGCATCGGTCGCACTGGCCAATGGTTCGCGTTCCAGCACGAGGGCATCGTGCCGGACGTCATGACCCTTGCCAAAGGCCTGGGCAACGGCGTCCCCATTGGCGCTTGCCTGGCGCGGGGCAAGGCGGCCGAGCTGTTTACCCCTGGCAGTCATGGCAGCACCTTTGGCGGTAATCCGCTGGCCTGTCGGGTCGGCTGCACGGTGCTGGACATCATTGAGCAACAGGCGCTGGTGGACAACGCCAGGCTCCAGGGCGAACAGTTGCTGAGCCGGCTGCGCATCGAGTTGGCGGACAACCCGAATGTCTTGGCGATTCGCGGCCAGGGGTTGATGATCGGCATCGAACTCAAGCAACCGGTCCGCGACCTGGCTCTTCGCGCCGCCCGGGATCACGGTCTGCTGATCAATATCACCCGGGGCCAGACCATCCGCCTGCTGCCGCCGTTGACGATCGATGGGCGGGAAGTGGAGATGATTGTCAGGGGCGTGAGCCGCTGTCTGGCGCAGGGGTGAGGGGCGTTCGTCCGGATGCCGGTTTTTTATCGGTCAGCCGGGCGAAGCGCGACGCAGCGCGACGGAATTTTTAACGATTGCCGTGTTCCAACGCCTGCCAGAGTCGATTGCCTACGCCCTGGCACTCAGACTGAAAAACCAGGAGCATTCCATGTTCACCTCGCGTCGCTTGATCGTTGTCGCTACTGCTGTGGCCCTGTTGTCCGGCTGTGCGTCGCCTAACCCCTATGACAACCAGGGCCAGGCCTCTACCGAATCTTCGGGCATGAGCAAAACCGCCAAGTATGGTGGCCTCGGTGCATTGGCGGGGGCATTGGCCGGTGCGGCCATCGGTCACGATAACCGTGGCAAGGGTGCGTTGATCGGTGCTGCGGTGGTGGGGGCTTCCGCGGCCGGTTACGGCTACTACGCCGACCAGCAGGAAAAGAAGCTGCGCGCCAGCATGGCCAATACCGGCGTTGAAGTGCAGCGCCAGGGCGATCAGATCAAGCTGATCATGCCGGGCAACATCACCTTCGCCACCGACTCGGCGAACATCGCGTCCAGTTTCTACCAGCCGCTGAACAACCTGGCCAACTCCCTCAAGGAGTTCAACCAGAACCAGATCGAAATCGTCGGCTACACCGACAGCACCGGCAGCCGCCAGCACAACATGGACCTGTCCCAGCGTCGTGCGCAGAGCGTGGCGACCTACCTGACGTCCCAGGGCGTGAGCGGGGCCAACCTGTCGGCCCGTGGCGCCGGCCCGGACAACCCGGTGGCCAGCAACGCCGACGTCAATGGCCGTGCGCAAAACCGTCGTGTCGAGGTCAACCTCAAGGCCATTCCCGGCCAGCAGTACCAGGCACCGGCGCAACAGGGCCAGACTTACCAGCAATACCCATAACCGCTGGGTGGTAAATGAAACGGGGGCCATGCTTGCATGGCCCCCCGTTTTTTGTTGCCAGTTTCATCCGGCTTGGCGCTGAATCTTTGTGGCGAGGAGATTTATCCCCGCTGGGGCGCGAAGCGGCCCTCTAATCAAGTTACTCGGTGTGTCAGGCTGACTGAGTTGACTGAGTTGACTGTTTTGGGGCTGCTGCGCAGCCCAGCGGGGATAAATCCCCTCGCCACAACAGTGTTCACCTCAGTGGGTAGGTTTAGTTCGACCCGGCACTCAAAGTCGGCCAGAAGGTCTCGGCCGCCTGCCTGGAACGCGGCATGATCGCCCGCGCCATGCCCTACGGCGACATCCTGAGCTTCGCCCCGCCCCTGATCCCACAGGAGGATTTGAGGTGTTTTAGCACCATGAAAAAAGCCCGCCCGATCAAGTGATCGGGCGGGCTTTTGGTTGTTGCTTGGCGATTACTTCTTCAAACCGTAATGCTCATCGAGCATGCCGGGCGAATTCGGGGCCTTGGGGGCGTAGTCCCGGGGCGGTTCCTGATCCTTTGGCGGGGTCAGGCGTTCCCGTGGAGCCTGCGCCGAGTCGGCGTGCAGGGCAGCCAGCAGGCGTTGGCGAGTCTGCTCGTCCAGGGCCAGGCGATTGGCACCCTCGGACAAATGATCCTGGACTTCCTGGTAGCTCTGGGTGAGTTTTTTCACCAGGGACGCGGTGCTGTTGAAGTGAGTGACCACTTCATTCTGATAACTGTCGAAACGTTCCTGGATGTCGTCCAGCTGACGTTGCGTGCTGTTGGGCACCGCATTGGGCAGCAGTCGGGCAAGCAGGAATCCAATGGCGACACCGGCAACCAGGGCAAGAGTCGGCAACAACCAAACTAAGAGCGAGTGTTCCACGAGTCCTTCCTCTATAAACGGCTTTGCTTTACGTTAACGGCTCGGACCTGCGCTGTATACCGCGAAGAACATCGCAATCATGCCAGGCACAGACTTTAGCTAGACGAGTCGACCCTATTCGAGGTCACGGAGTTCTTTCCCTTGCTTATGCGCGAAACCCCTGTAGTCATCGATGGCCCGGTGGGCCAACTGGAAGCCTTGTACCTGGACAACGAGGCCCCCCGCGGCCTGGCGCTGATCTGCCATCCGAACCCGGTGCAGGGCGGGACCATGCTCAACAAAGTGGTCTCGACCCTGCAACGCACTGCCCGCGATGCTGGCCTGGTTACGTTGCGTTTCAATTATCGTGGCGTGGGTGCCAGTGCCGGCAATCATGACATGGGCACCGGCGAAGTGGACGACGCCCAGGCTGTCGCCCAATGGCTGCGGGAAAAATACCCGCACTTGCCCCTGACCCTGTTCGGTTTTTCCTTCGGTGGCTTTGTCGCCGCCAGCCTGGGCGGGCGCCTGGAAGTCCAGGGTCAGCCGGTCAAGCACCTGTTCATGGTGGCCCCTGCGGTGATGCGCCTGGACGAGCAGTCGCCCTTGCCGGTGAGCGGCGAGTTGACCGTGATCCAGCCGGAAACCGACGAAGTGGTCGATCCGCAACTGGTTTACGAATGGTCCGACACGCTCCAACGTCCCCATGAGCTGCTGAAAGTGGCAGAATGCGGACACTTTTTTCATGGCAAGCTGACCGATCTCAAGGATCTGATCCTGCCGCGCCTCTCGAATTGACAGCAGTCTGACAAGCGATAACCCATGACGACGCGTACCCGTATCCTGACCGGCATCACCACCACCGGCACCCCGCACCTGGGCAACTATGCCGGCGCCATCCGTCCGGCGATCCTCGCCAGC
This sequence comes from Pseudomonas sp. St316, assembly GCF_018325905.1. Lineage (NCBI taxonomy): Bacteria > Pseudomonadati > Pseudomonadota > Gammaproteobacteria > Pseudomonadales > Pseudomonadaceae > Pseudomonas > Pseudomonas sp. St316. The sequence goes on from NZ_AP021901.1 coordinate 1,175,042, forward strand.
CGCGACAGCAACGCCGATTCGTTCTACTTCCTGGCCGACTACCACGCCCTGATCAAGTGCGATGACCCGCAGCGTATCCAGCGCTCGCGCCTGGAAATCGCCGCCACGTGGCTGGCCGGCGGCCTGGATGTGGACCGCGTGACGTTCTATCGCCAGTCCGATATTCCCGAGATCCCGGAGCTGACCTGGCTGCTGACCTGCGTCGCCGCCAAGGGCCTGCTCAACCGTGCCCACGCCTACAAGGCCTCGGTGGACAAGAACGTCGAGGTCGGTGAAGACCCGGACGCCGGCATCACCATGGGGCTGTACAGCTACCCGGTGTTGATGGCCGCCGATATCCTGATGTTCAACGCCCACAAGGTGCCGGTCGGTCGCGACCAGATCCAGCACGTGGAAATGGCCCGCGACATCGGCCAGCGCTTCAACCACCTGTTCGGCCAGGGCAAAGAGTTCTTCACCATGCCCGAGGCGCTGATCGAGGAAAGCGTCGCCACCCTGCCGGGCCTCGATGGCCGCAAGATGTCCAAGAGCTACGACAACACCATCCCGTTGTTCAGCAGCGCCAAGGACATGAAGGACGCGATCTCTCGGATCGTCACCGATTCGCGAGCCCCGGGCGAAGCCAAGGATCCGGATAATTCGCATCTGTTCACTTTGTTCCAGGCATTCGCCACTGCCCAACAGTCCGCCGAGTTCCGCAGTGAACTGCTGCAAGGCCTGGGTTGGGGCGAAGCCAAGAATCGCCTGTTCCAGTTGCTCGACAGCGAGCTGGGTGAAGCGCGTGAGCGTTATCACCACTTCATCGAGCGGCCATCGGACCTTGAAGACATCCTGCAGCTGGGCGCGAAAAAAGCCCGGGCCGTGGCAACGCCGTTCCTCAACGAATTGCGCGAGGCCGTTGGCCTGCGTTCCTTCGTGGCCCAGACGCAAGTGGCCGCGGCCACCAAGAAGAAAGCAGCGAAAGCCGCGCGGTTTGTCAGCTTCCGTGAAGATGACGGCAGTTTCCGCTTCCGGCTGTTGTCGGCGGATGGAGAAGAACTGCTGCTGTCGAGTCGCTTTTCAGATGGCAAATCGGCAGGTCGCGTGACCAAGGTCCTGCAACTTGGCGAAGTTTACGAAGTACATAGCGAAGCGCTTAGCTTTCGCGTCTGGATGCTTGGCGAATATATCGGCGAAAGCCCGGTATTCGCCGACAGTGCGGCAAGGGATGCTGCTATTGAGGCGCTGCACATCGCGCTGAAACCAGCCCAGGAATAAACCAGCGGCGCGGCCCGAATACGGGCCGATTGCCATTCCTGCGGGCCGTCGCTACAGTGACGGCCCGTTTTTGTTGCCTTGCTAACGAATATGACGCCCCTAGAACGATATCAAGCTGATCTGAAACGCCCGGAGTTCTTCCACGACGCAGCCCAGGAAACGGCGGTGCGGCATTTGCAGCGCCTGTACGACGACCTGGTCGCGGCGGCGAACAACAAGCCCGGCCTGTTGGGAAAATTGTTCGGCAAAAAAGACCAGGCACCGGTCAAGGGCCTGTATTTCTGGGGCGGGGTAGGCCGTGGCAAGACCTACCTGGTGGACACCTTCTTCGAAGCGTTGCCGTTCAAGGAGAAGACACGGACGCACTTCCACCGTTTCATGAAGCGCGTGCACGAGGAAATGAAGACCCTGGGGGGCGAGAAGAACCCGCTGACCATTATCGCCAAGCGTTTTTCCGACGAGACCCGGGTGATCTGCTTCGATGAGTTCTTTGTTTCCGACATCACCGACGCCATGATCCTCGGCACCTTGATGGAAGAGCTGTTCAAGAACGGCGTGACCCTGGTCGCCACCTCGAACATCGTGCCGGACGGCCTGTACAAGGACGGCCTGCAGCGGGCGCGTTTCCTGCCGGCCATTGCGCTGATCAAGGAACACACCGAAATCGTCAACGTCGACAGCGGTGTCGACTACCGCCTGCGTCACCTCGAACAAGCGGAGCTGTTCCACTTTCCCCTGGATGTCGCTGCCGAGGAAAGCCTGCGCAAGAGCTTCCGCGCCCTGACACCGGAATGCACCCAGGCCGTGGAAAACGATGTACTGATCATCGAAAACCGCGAGATCCGTGCCATCCGCACCTGTGACGACGTGGCCTGGTTCGACTTCCGCGAACTGTGCGACGGTCCCCGCAGCCAGAACGACTACATCGAGCTGGGCAAGATCTTTCACGCCGTGTTGCTCAGTGGCGTCGAGCAGATGAGCGTCACCACCGACGACATCGCCCGTCGCTTCATCAACATGGTTGACGAGTTCTACGACCGTAACGTGAAGCTGATCATTTCGGCCGAAGTCGAACTCAAGGATCTCTACACCGGCGGTCGTTTGACCTTCGAATTCCAGCGGACCTTGAGTCGCTTGCTGGAGATGCAATCCCACGAGTTCCTGGCTCGGGCGCATAAGCCGTAGGGATTTGGAACACAAAAAAAGGCCTGCGATTGCAGGCCTTTTTTGTATTTGCTGGTTTCCCACCTGACCCTGTGGGAGCGAGCTTGCTCGCGATGGCGCCGCGTCAGTCAACATGAGTGCTGCTGAACCTCCGCTTTCGCGAGCAAGCTCGCTCCCACAGTGGGGCGTTGCCAAGCCCTCGGTCTACGCCGCCTGCTGAAACTGCTGCCGATACTGGTTCGGCGACAGCTCGGTATGTTGTCGGAACAGCCGTGCGAAAAAACTCGCATCGTCGTAGCCGACTTCATAGCTGATGGTCTTGATGCTCTTGCGGCTGCCGGAGAGCAGGCCCTTGGCGGTTTCGATTCGCAGCCGTTGCAGGTAATGCAGCGGTTTGTCACCCGTGGCGGTCTGGAAGCGGCGCATGAAGTTGCGGATGCTCATGCCGTGTTCCCGGGCAACGTCCTCGAAGCGGAATTTATCGGCGTAGTGCTCTTCGAGCCATTGCTGGATCTGCAGGATGATCACGTCCTGGTGCAGTTTCTGCCCGCCGAAGCCGATCCGCCCTGGCGAATAGCTGCGTTGCACCTCATACAGAATATCCCGCGCCACGGCCTGGGCGACGTTGGCGCCGCAGAAGCGTTCAATGAGGTAAATGTAGAGGTCGCAGGCCGACGTCGTGCCGCCGGCGCAGAACAGGTTGTCGGCGTCGGTCAGGTGCTTGTCCTGGTTCAGGTATACCTGGGGGAAGCGTTCCTTGAAGGCATTGAAGAAACGCCAGTAGGTGGTGGCTTCCTTGCCGTCGAGCAGCCCGGCCTCGGCCAGCCAGAACACCCCGGTGGCTTCGCCGCAGAGTACCGCGCCGCGCGCGTGTTGTTCGCGCAGCCAAGGCAGGACCTGGGGATAACGTTGGCAGAGGGTGGCGAAATCATCCCAGAAGGCCGGCAGGATGATGACATCGGTGTTTTCCAGGCCACCGTCCACCGGCATGATCACATCGCTGAAGCTGTTCACCGGTTTGCCATCGGGGCTGACCAGCCGGGTTTCAAACGCTGGCGTCAGGCCGTGGCCCAGTTGTTTGCCATAGCGCAGGCTGGCCAGGTGGAAAAAATCCTTGGCTTGCATGAGGGTGGAGGCGAAGACCCGGTCGATTGCCAGGATGCTGACGCGCCGCAAGGGCGTGGAGGCGTGCATAGACATAATTCATCTTTATTTTTATAGGGGAAAGTGGTCAACAGACGGCTGGATCGTCTTATTTTTTGTCGGATGTGTCCAGTGTCCTGTCGTACCCCGCAGGCTTAGGCTCTGTCGGATAACCACGCCCAACAATAACCAAAGGTGCGCCATGATCCCAAGAACACTGTTCAGTCCCGAGCACGAATTGTTTCGCGACAGCGTACGAACCTTCCTTGAAAAAGAAGCCGTGCCGTACCACAGCCAGTGGGAAAAACAGGGACATGTCGATCGCCAGCTCTGGAACAAGGCGGGGGAGGCGGGCATGTTGTGTTCGCACCTCCCGGAAGCCTATGGGGGGCTGGACGCAGATTTTCTCTACAGCACGGTGGTGATCGAGGAGATCGGCCGCCTGGGGCTGACGGGGATCGGCTTCTCGCTGCATTCCGACATCGTCGCACCGTACATCCTGCATTACGGCAGCGAGGCGTTGAAACACAAGTACCTGCCGAAGCTGGTGTCGGGCGAAATGGTTACAGCCATCGCCATGACCGAGCCGGGCGCCGGATCCGACTTGCAAGGCGTGAAAACCACGGCGGTGCTGGACGGTGATGAATACGTCATCAATGGCTCGAAGACCTTCATCACCAATGGCTTCCTGGCGGACTTGGTGATTGTCGTCGCCAAGACCGACCCGAAGGCCGGCGCCAAGGGCACCAGCCTGTTCCTGGTGGAGGCGGGTACACCGGGCTTCGAAAAGGGCAAGCGCCTGGAAAAAGTCGGCATGAAGGCCCAGGACACCTCGGAATTGTTCTTCCAGGATGTCCGTGTGCCGAAGGAAAACCTGCTGGGGCAGGCCGGCATGGGCTTCGCCTACTTGATGCAGGAGTTACCCCAGGAGCGCCTGACCGTCGCCATCGGCGGCCTGGCCTCGGCCGAAGCGGCGCTGCAATGGACCCTGGACTACACGCGCGAGCGCAAGGCGTTCGGCAAATCCATCGCCGACTTCCAGAACACCCGTTTCAAGCTCGCGGAAATGGCCACCGAAATCCAGATCGGCCGGGTCTTCGTCGACCGCTGCCTGGAATTGCACCTGCAAGGCAAGCTGGACGTGCCGACGGCGGCAATGGCCAAGTACTGGGGCACTGACCTGCAATGCAAGGTGCTCGACGAATGCGTGCAGTTGCATGGCGGCTACGGCTTCATGTGGGAATACCCGATTGCCCGGGCTTGGGCGGATGCGCGGGTGCAGCGCATCTATGCTGGGACCAATGAGATCATGAAGGAGATCATTGCGCGGTCGCTTTGACGTGCTGGTGCGTTTGAGACCGCCATCGCGAGCAAGCTCGCTCCACAGGGGGGTGTGGTCAGCGTCGAACCCATGTGGGAGCGAGCTTGCTCGCGATGAGGCCTATGTATCAAGGCGCCGGGTTCGGCTGGTCCTTGTGAATTGCCTCGATCCCCGCCAGCACTTCATCCGACAGCTTCAGGTCGAAGCTGGCGATGTTGCTGTCCAGTTGCTCCAGCGTGGTGGCGCCAATGATGTTGCTGGTCACGAACGGCTGCCGGGTGACGAACGCCAGGGCCATCTGTGCCGGGTCCAGGCCGTGTTCGCGGGCCAGGGCCACATAGCGGCTGCACGCCGCTTCCGATTGCGGGTTGAAGTACCGCATGAAGCGGCTGTAGAGCGTCAAGCGGCCCTTGGCGGGCCGTGCGCCGTTTTCGTATTTGCCCGACAGGAAGCCGAACGCCAATGGCGAATAAGCCAGCAGGCCGCATTGTTCGCGAATGGCGATTTCCGACAGGCCGATCTCGAAGCTGCGGTTGAGCAGGTTGTACGGGTTCTGGATCGACACCGCCCGCGGCCAGCCACGGGCCTCGGCCAGGGCGAGGAATTTCATGGTGCCCCACGGCGTTTCGTTGGACAGGCCGATGTGGCGGATCTTGCCGGCGCGAACCTGTTCGTCCAGGGCTTCGAGGGTTTCCTCCAGCGGGGTGAAGTCCTCGTCGGCCTTGTGCTGGTAACCCAGTTGACCAAAGAAGTTGGTGCTGCGCTCCGGCCAATGCAGTTGGTAAAGATCGATCCAGTCGGTCTGCAGGCGCTTGAGGCTGGCATCCACGGCTTCGACGATGTGGCGGCGGTTGTGCTTGAGGTGCTTGTCGCGGATGTAGTCGATGGTGTTGCCGGGACCGGCGATCTTGCTCGCCAGGATCCAGTCGGCACGATCGCCGCGACTCTTGAAGTAATTGCCGATGTAGCGCTCGGTGGTGGCGTAGGTTTCGGCCTTGGGTGGCACCGGGTACATCTCGGCGGTGTCGATGAAATTGATGCCGGCAGCCTTGGCGCGTTCGATCTGGGCGAAGGCCTCGGCCTCGCTGTTCTGCTCACCCCAGGTCATGGTTCCGAGACACAGGGCACTCACGTTCAGATCGGTACGGCCTAGCGGGCGATAGTCCATCGGGAACTCCTTGGGCAAAACAATCATAAAAGCAGGTTGAAATATTTTTCGCAATCTGCATAATTGCGCACCTCTTTCTGCAGTGGAAGTGATGCGCCGCCGCCGAAGAATCTTGCCGTTGAACGGACGCGCCGACCCGAGCCCCCGAAAGCGTCTGTATCCGGCTGCCTTTGACTTGTCAAAGTACGCACTATTCAGTAAGATCCGCCGTCTAATTTACAGGGCGGCCCCTGAGGCTATAAAGAATGAAAACTTTTACTGCTAAACCGGAAACAGTAAAGCGCGACTGGTTTGTCGTCGACGCTGCTGGTCAGACCCTGGGTCGTCTGGCCACCGAAATCGCGAGCCGTCTGCGTGGCAAGCACAAGCCTGAGTACACCCCTCACGTTGACACCGGTGACTACATCGTTGTGATCAACGCTGAGCAAGTACGTGTTACTGGCGCTAAAACCACTGACAAAATGTACTACTCCCACTCCGGTTTTCCTGGCGGCATCAAGTCGATCAACTTCGAAAAGCTGATCGCCAAAGCCCCTGAGCGCGTGATCGAGACCGCGGTTAAAGGCATGCTGCCTAAAAACCCACTGGGTCGCGACATGTATCGTAAGCTGAAGGTTTATGCGGGCGCTGCTCACCCTCATACTGCTCAGCAGCCCCAAGAACTGAAGTTTTAACGGAATAGTTCATTATGTCGGCGACTCAAAATTACGGCACTGGCCGTCGCAAGACTGCAACCGCACGCGTTTTCCTGCGTCCGGGCACTGGTAACATCTCCATCAACAACCGCTCCCTGGATAACTTCTTCGGCCGCGAAACTGCCCGCATGGTAGTTCGTCAGCCGCTGGAACTGACCGAGACCGTCGAAAAATTCGACATCTACGTCACTGTTATCGGTGGTGGTGTAAGTGGTCAGGCTGGCGCAATCCGCCACGGCATCACTCGCGCCCTGATGGATTACGACGAGACTCTGCGTGGTGCTCTGCGCAAAGCCGGCTTCGTAACTCGCGATGCTCGCGAAGTTGAACGTAAGAAAGTCGGTCTGCGTAAAGCGCGTAAGCGTCCGCAGTACTCGAAGCGTTAATTTCGCTTCCGCTTTCAAAAGGCGCCCAGTTCCTCACGGAGCTGGGCGTTTTTTTATGGGCAAAATAATTGCTCTGTGACAACTTGCCACATTCGTAGAGCCCCTATACTACAAGGCTTGGCGGTTTGGCCGCATGGTAATTACCTTGTCAGAATTGGGGCTTTTCATTACCATTCGGCAAAATTTTTATAAGTTCAGATTTTTACTTAGTAGACGCCTGATCTAACAGGCCACAAAGCTGATGGGAGAGGACTGAATGAGCAATGACGGCGTGAATGCAGGCCGGCGTCGCTTCCTGGTAGCAGCCACATCCGTGGTGGGTGCTGCAGGAGCGGTGGGGGCTGCGGTCCCGTTCGTGGGGTCATGGTTTCCCAGTGCCAAGGCGAAAGCCGCAGGTGCACCGGTGAAAGTGAATGTCAGCAAGATCGAGCCAGGCCAGCAGATGATTGCTGAGTGGCGCGGCCAGCCGGTGTTCATCGTCCGCCGTACAGAGGAAATCCTGGGGAATCTGAAAAAGATCGAGGGTCAGCTGTCCGACCCTTCCTCCAAGAACTCGGTCCAACCGGAGTATGTCAATCCTGAAACGCGTTCGATCAAGCCAGAGATTTTGCTGCTGATCGGGATCTGTACGCACCTGGGTTGCTCGCCAACGTTCCGTCCTGAAGTGGCTCCTGCCGATCTGGGCAAGGACTGGGTGGGTGGTTATTTCTGCCCTTGCCACGGTTCCCACTACGACCTGGCTGGTCGCGTCTACAAGTCGCAGCCTGCACCTCTGAACCTGCCAGTTCCCCCGCATTCCTATGAGACCGACGACATCATTGTCATCGGCATCGATACGGAGAAAGCGTGATGAGCAAATTCATGGATTGGGTTGATGCGCGCTTTCCCGCGACCAAGATGTGGGAAGACCATCTCAGCAAGTATTACGCTCCGAAAAACTTCAACTTCTTCTACTTTTTTGGCTCTCTGGCGCTGCTCGTTCTGGTCAACCAGATCGTTACCGGTGTCTGGCTGACCATGAGCTACACGCCGTCGGCGGAAGAAGCGTTTGCCTCCGTCGAATACATCATGCGCGACGTCGAGTACGGCTCGATCCTGCGCCTGCTGCACTCCACCGGCGCTTCGGCGTTCTTCATCGTGGTCTATCTGCACATGTTCCGTGGCCTGCTCTACGGTTCGTACCAGAAGCCTCGTGAGCTGGTGTGGGTCTTCGGCATGCTGATCTACCTGGCGCTGATGGCCGAGGCCTTCATGGGCTACCTGCTGCCGTGGGGCCAGATGTCCTACTGGGGTGCCCAGGTGATCATCTCGCTGTTCGGTGCGATCCCGGTCATCGGTGACGACCTGACCCAGTGGATCCGTGGTGACTACCTGATCTCGGGCATTACCCTGAACCGCTTCTTCGCCTTGCACGTCGTGGCGCTGCCAATCGTGATCCTCGGTCTGGTGGTGCTGCACATCCTGGCGCTGCACGAAGTCGGCTCGAACAACCCCGATGGCGTGGACATCAAGAAGCACAAGGACGAGAACGGCATACCGCTGGATGGCATCGCCTTCCACCCGTACTACACCGTGAAAGATATCGTCGGCGTGGTGGTCTTCCTGTTCATCTTCTGCTCCATCGTGTTCTTCTTCCCGGAAATGGGTGGTTACTTCCTCGAGAAGCCGAACTTCGAGCAGGCGAACGCGTTCAAGACCCCTGAGCATATTGCCCCGGTCTGGTACTTCACCCCGTTCTACGCGATCCTGCGGGCGATCCCGGACAAGCTGATGGGCGTTATCGCCATGGGCGCTGCCATCGCCGTGCTGTTCGTCCTGCCGTGGCTGGATCGTAGCCCCGTCAAGTCGATGCGCTACAAAGGCTGGCTGAGCAAGATCTGGCTCGTGGTGTTCTGCATCTCGTTCGTGATCCTGGGCGTGCTGGGCGTACTGGCCCCGACACCGGAGCGTACGTTGCTGTCGCAGGTTTGCACCTTCCTGTACTTCGCCTACTTCATTCTGATGCCGTTCTATACCAGGCTCGAGAAGACCAAACCGGTTCCGGAAAGGGTGACTGGCTGATGAAAAAGCTATTTGCTGTACTGATTCTTGCTGCTATGCCTGTACTGTCCTTCGCGGCTGAACACGGTGGTCCAGAGCTGGAAAAAGTCGACATCGACGTTTCCGACAAAGCTGCCATGCAGGACGGCGCACGTACGTTCGCCAACTACTGCATGGGTTGCCACAGTGCCAAGTTCCAGCGCTACGAGCGTGTTGCCGATGACCTGGGCATTCCTCATGAGACGATGCTCGAGAAACTGGTGTTCACCGGTGCCAAGCTGGGTGATCACATGACCATCGGCATGCAGCCTGCGGATGCCAAGACCTGGTTCGGCGCCGCGCCACCGGACCTGACCCTGGTCGCCCGTGTGCGTGGGACTGACTGGCTTTATGGTTACCTGCGTTCGTTCTACGAAGATCCTGCACGTCCATGGGGCGTGAACAACAAGGTCTTCCCGAACGTCGGCATGCCTAACGTTCTGGTCAGCCTCCAGGGGCGCCAGGTGGTAGGCTGCAAGCAGGTTCAGATCGTTGAGGGTGGTAAAAAGCAATTCGATCCGCTGACCGGCACCGCTTTGACTCATGAAGCCTGCGATCAGCTGACTGTATTGCCGAACACCGGCAGCCTGACGCCGGAGCAGTTCGACGAGAAGGTCAAGAACCTGGTGACCTTCCTGGCCTACTCGGCCAACCCGGTGAAGCTGCAGCATCAGCGCATCGGTACCTATGTGTTGCTGTACCTGGCGTTCTTCTTCGTATTCGCTTACCTGCTCAAGCGTGAATACTGGAAAGACGTGCATTGATAAAGCTGTAAGCCGTTGCTGTTAATCGTGCGCGCCCAAGGGCGTCTCTAGAAATGTAACGAACCTGGCCAGCCGGGTGTTACAGGAGACGCCCTCTGGGCGCGCTCGTTTTTCCGTTTTTCGATAATTTCAACAAGCGAGGAGGATCGCCATGGGCGTGACCAATCGGTTGGCCTGTTACTCCGACCCCGCCGACCACTATTCCCACCGGGTACGCATCGTACTGGCAGAGAAGGGTGTCAGCGCCGAGATCATTTACGTCGAAGCGGGCCGTCAGCCGCCGAAGCTGATCGAGGTGAACCCTTACGGCAGCCTGCCCACGTTGGTCGATCGTGACCTGGCGTTGTGGGAGTCGACCGTGGTGATGGAATATCTGGATGAGCGTTATCCGCATCCACCTTTACTGCCGGTGTACCCTGTCGCGCGTGCCAACAGCCGTTTGCTGATCCATCGCATCCAGCGTGACTGGTGCGGGTTGGTGGATCTGATCCTGGATTCTCGGACCAAGGAGCCGGCGCGGGTCGTGGCACGCAAGGAGCTGCGTGAAAGCCTGACTGGCGTATCGCCGCTGTTCGTCGATAAGCCGTTTTTCCTCAGTGAGGAACAAAGTCTGGTGGATTGCTGCCTATTGCCCATACTCTGGCGTTTGCCGATTCTGGGTATCGAACTGCCGCGGCCTGCCAAGCCGCTGCTTGATTATATGGAGCGCCAATTCGCGCGTGAGGCTTTCCAGGCGAGTCTGTCTGGTGTCGAACGTGACATGCGCTAAGGCTTAGGGAGCCGCTATGAACTCCAGTCGACCTTATCTGGTCCGCGCGCTCTACGAGTGGATTGTGGACAACGATTGCACCCCGCACATGCTGGTCAACGCCGAGTTTCCGTCGGTGCAGGTGCCGCAGGGGTTTGCCAATGATGGGCAAATTGTCTTGAACGTGTCGCCAGCCGCTGTGCGTCATCTGCACATGGATAACGACGCCGTCAGTTTTGAAGGGCGCTTCGGTGGTGTGCCTCACACCCTGTATGTGCCTATTGCTGCGATCCTGGGGATTTATGCCCGGGAGAATGGCCAGGGCATGGTCTTCGAACTGGAAGCACCGCTGGAAGGTGAAGAAGAGTTTGAGCCGGAGGATGACCTGCCACCACCGGATGACGAGCCGCCGCGTCCTAGCGGTCGGCCGAGTCTGAAAGTGGTGAAATAACGGGCTGTGCGAAAAGGCCATCCAGTCATGGGCTGGGTGACAGCCTGGCAGCTTGGTTAGGAAAATGCCTGTGTCGTGAGATGCGGGCATTTTTTTGTGTTTAGTCGGTGTGTATATCCGTTGCTGCGGTAACGGCTGCTTAGGGTTCCGCCCTTACGGCGGGTCACTTTTGGAAGAGCGCCAAAAGTAACCAAAAACGCTTTGCCCCACCACTCGGTGCCTCGCTTAGGCTCGGCATGCCCGAACGAAGGCACTGCTCCGTGGGCCCGCCGCGAAGGGCCCTCCATGGCCCAGCGCGGCTATCCCGGCATCCATGCCGGGATGCCCACTCCACAATGCCTGCGTTCGGCCAGCGTGGTTAACGGGGCGCCGAGATCAACGTCCACCGCGAGGCGGCCTGATAGCCGACCTGGTTCTTGATGGGGACCGCGTTTCTCCTGTGCGAGCCTGCTCGCGAAGAGACCAGCCAGTTCAATATTCATGTGACTGAACCACCGCCATCGCGAGCAAGCTCGCTCCCACATTCAACTTTCAGTGAGCACTGAATTCATGCCCAGCACAGCCCTCCTGTGGGAGCGAGCTTGCTCGCGATGAGGCCCACAAGCCCAGCATCCATGTGACTGAACCACCGCCATCGCGAGCAGGCTCGCTCCCACGTTCAACTTTCAGTGAGCACAATATCCATGTCCAACACAGCCCTCCTGTGGGAGCGAGCTTGCTCGCGATGAGGCCGGCAAGCCCAGCATTTATGTGACTGAACCACCGCCTTAGCGAGCAAGCTCGCTCCCACATTCAACTTTCAGTGAGCACAATATCCATGTCCAACACAGCCCTCCTGTGAGAGCGAGCCTGCTCGCGAAGAGGCCGGCAAGCCCAGCATCCATGTGACTGAGCCACCGCCATCGCGAGCAGGCTCGCTCCCACATTCAACTTTCAGTGAGCACAATATCCATGCCCAACACAGCCCTCCTGTGGGAGATTCTATGGTGCAGGGCTACCCCCTACATGCCTTTCGGTAAGTATTCGCTCTGGTTCTTCAGCAGGGCGAATACCACTCGGGCAAGCTTGCGGGCCAGTGCCACTAATGCTTCGGTTGTGCTGAGTCCCCGGGCCCTCAGTGCCTCATAAAAACCCTTCCATGCCGCTGTGCGCCTCGCCGACATCGCGGCGTTGTGCATCAGTCGACGCGCTTCCGGGTCGCCTCGCTTAGACAGGCAGCGGCGCCCCTTCTTTTTTCCCGAGTCTGCTATGCGCAGGTCCAAACCCAGAAAAGCGATGAAGGCATTGGCATTTCTGAAGTCCCCCCGCTGCAATGCCGTAAGTAAACGAGCGCCACTCAACAAGCCGATTCCTTCGACTTTCATGCAACGCTTGAGCTGATCGCCCAAACCGGCATCTTGCAACTGCGTCTGGATTGTTTTCTCAAGCAAGACTTCCAGCCTTTGCATGGCACTTATTTGGTTCTCGAAGGCTGTTTTTAGCAACGGCTCGTTCGCCCAGCTTTGCTTGAGGCTGACACGCGCCTGCACCAAGGCTGCTCGGCGCCGGAAAAGGCTTATAAGCCGGCAATACAGGGGCGATGGCGGAGTCCAGGGGTGCAACTGGTGGCCTTCATTGTTCAAATAGCGAGCCAGCAACCGAGCATCTAGCGCATCGGTTTTAGCGCGAACTTTCACACCTTTTCGGTAATGGCTGAGTTCGTAGCCGCCGATCATGTAGATCACACAGCCTTGCGCATAAGCCAGATCGGCGAATTCCTGGTGATAGATATTGGTGGCTTCAATGGCGACACTCACCGGTGCGGGCAGTGCCTTGAGCCACTTCTTGATCGCAGCTTTGGTGTTTAGGATCGTTTCGAGTCGATCGGATTCAGCGTGATAAATCACCAACTCGTCTTTGGCGACGTCCACGCCCACGATCGGCTTAGTGACAGAAACCGGCATTGCCATTGGAAATCCTCCGGGCTAAGGTTTGAACACTTGAAGGGTTCACCCAGAGGCGCAGGCTTGTTCCTATCGTCGGTCTAGGCCAGATGCATTCTTTATCGGCGCTTGGGTGAAAGGAGGAGGGGTGAAATCTCCCACGGTCTGTACTGCGCTAACAGTCAGAATCGAGCCTTGTCCCTCCTCCTCCCTTCAAGTCCTACCATACAAGCGAGCTTGCTCGCGATGAGGCCCACAAGCCCAGCATCCATGTGACTGAACCATCGCCATCGCGAGCAGGCTCGCTCCCACCTTCATTCCCACAGGAGAAACGCGGCCACCCAGAACCAGGCCGGCTATCAGCCGCCTCGCGGTGGACGTTGATCTCGGGCGCCCCGTTAACCACGCTGGCTGAACGGAGGTGTTGTGGAGTGGGTAACCCGGCATGGATGCCGGGTTAGCCGCGCTGGGCCATGGAGGGCCCTTCGCGGCGGCCCGCGGAGCAATGCCTTCGTTCAGGCATGCCGAGCCTAGGCGAGGCACCGAGTGGTGGGGCAGGAGCGCTTTGGTTACTTTCGCCTGGGCCGGCATTCCGGCTTTTCGAAAGTGACCCGCCGTAAGGGCGGAACCACCAGTGGCCGTTACCGCAGCAACGGATATACACACCGAAGATAGAAAACGAAGCCAAAAAAAACGGCGCTTTCCGTCTCGGAAGAAGCGCCGTTTCTCTTGAGTGACAGAAGCTCAGTATCAGTCAATGTACTCGAACAACTTGACGATCTTCTGCACCCCGGAAACCCCCTGCACCAGGTTGGTCGCCTGCGCGGCTTCCTGCTTGGTCAGCAGCCCCAGCAAATAGACGATGCCATTCTCAGTCACAACCTTGATGCGCGAGCCGGGAATGCTGGCGTCGGTGAGCATCTGGGTCTTGATCTTGGTGGTCAGCCAGGCGTCGTTCTGGCGTGCCAGCAGCGAGGAAGGTTGCAGGACCTGCAGTTCATTATGCACGGTCTTGACCCGTTGCACGGCGCTGGCTTCCTGTTCGGCCTTGGCCTTGAGGTCGGCGCGTGGGGTCTGGCCGGCCAGCAGTACGACGCCGTTGAAGCTGGTGACGACGATGTGCGAGTTGTTGTCCAGGTCTGGGTCGGCCTTGGCGATGTTCACGCCTACCTTGGTTTCAATCAGGGAGTCGTCGATCTTGCTGCCGAAGGTGCGGGTGCCGCGGTCATCTTCAATCGGCTTTTCCCGGCTGGCGTTAACCACCGATGTGCAGCCGCTGATGCCGAGGCACAGGGTCAGGGCCAGAAGGCCTAGGCGATTAGGGGTCATTCTTCACTCCCGAACAGTTGGCTGTCGATCAAGTCGCAAAGGCAGTGGATCGCCAGCAGGTGGACTTCCTGGATACGTGCGGTGACATTGGCCGGTACGCGGATCTCGACATCTTCTGGCAATAGCAGGGACGCCATGCCGCCGCCGTCACGACCGGTCAATGCTACGACAATCATTTCGCGATCATGTGCGGCCTGGATCGCTTGAATAATATTGGCCGAGTTGCCGCTGGTGGAAATCGCCAGCAGTACATCGCCGGGTTGGCCCAGGGCGCGGATCTGTTTGGAGAATACTTCGTTGTAGCTGTAGTCGTTGGCGATCGAGGTGATCGTCGAACTGTCGGTGGTCAGGGCGATCGCCGGCAGGCTCGGGCGTTCGCGCTCGAAGCGGTTGAGCAGTTCCGAGGAGAAGTGCTGGGCGTCGCCGGCTGAGCCACCATTGCCGCACGAAAGCATCTTGCCCTCGTTGAGCAGGGCGTTGACCATCACTTGGCTGGCTTGCTCGATGTGCGGTGCAAGTACGTCCATCGCCTGTTGCTTGGTGTCGATACTGGCCTGAAAAAGCTGGCGAATTCGCGATTGCATGTCCATCTGTGTGACCTTAAGTAGCGCGGCTTATCGGCACAAACATGTGCGGCGCGCAAAGCAAAGAGCAAAAAAGTTAGGTGAAGGTGTCCGGCTCGGCATGGGCGCTCAACTGTCGAAGGCGTTCTGCAGCCAGTTCAACTGGGCGGCGTTGCTGTCGATGGCAACCACGTCGAAGCGGCAGGGATGATCGGCCCAGCGAGGCTCGCTTTGCAGAAAATACTGCGCGGCGAAAACCAGCTTCTGGCGCTTGCGCTCGTCAATGCTGTCGAGCGCACCACCCCATTGAGTGTTTTTTCTGTAGCGGACTTCGACGAATACTACTGTATCGCCGTCAAGCATGACCAGATCAAGCTCGCCGCGTTTACACAACCAGTTCTGCGCCACCAGGCGCAGGCCTTGTTGCTGGAGATGCGCGAGGGCCTGGCCCTCGGCATCCCGTCCGCTTTGCTGGCGTGATCGGTCAGGCATCAGCGCTGGGTATCCGGCAGGCGCTGCACCTGGCCGTTGACGAACTCGGCCCATGGCAGTTGACGCTGTACGCGCTGGGTTGGAGACACTGCCAGGCTGCCCGACAGGCCTTCGATTCGGCTGTCCGGCAGCGTCTTGAGCTGGCCCAGGCGCGGCGCCAGGCGATAGGCGTCTACCCCCATCGCGTACAACCGGCCCAGGCTGCCACCCGCCTGGGGCCACTGGGCGGTGACCTGCTTGCGCAGCGGGTCATTGGCGTCGAGCAGCCACGGGGTTTCGCAGAAGCGGATACCGCTCATGTCGTTGTACTGGTTCTGGTCGCCGCTGGCGCTGAACACTGAAGACGTCGCGTAGACCGGCACATCACCCGCGTACTGGAAGTTCAGGGTTGGCTTGATCTGCTGGGCCTGTTGCGGCGTCGAGGCCAGGAAGATGAACTCGATGTCCTGGCGACGGGACGGCTGGGCCGCGACCGTGGTGCCGACGGTGTTTTGCAGGCTCTTGGCGCGCCCTTCGCTCTGGCGTAGCTGGAACATGTCGGCGATCTGCTGGGCCAGTTGCACCGGCTGGTCGACCCGCTCGATTGCGATGATAGTGCCGCCATTGGCCTGCCAGTCCTGGCTGAAGGCTTTGAGGACACGATCGCCCCATTCACCCTTGGGTACCATGGCGGCAGCGCGATGCAGGCCATCGGCGCGGGCGCGGCGGGAGACTTCGCGGGCTTCATCCTCGGGTGCCAGGCCGAACTGGAACAGTTGCGGTGGCCCCTGTTCGCCTTCGCTGTAGTTCAGCGCCAGGGTGGTGATCGGCAATTGCGGGCGGGTGCTGATCTGCTTGACCAGTGGTTTTTCCAGCGGTCCGACTACCAGTTGCACGCCGTCGGCCTGGGCCTTGCGATAGAACTCGTCCATGGAGGTCAGGCTGGAACTGTCGTAGAACTGGATGCTTGGCGGCTTCTGACCGGCCTGCTGGGCCTGGTAGTGCGCGGCCATGAAACCCTCGCGCAAGGCCTTGGCAACCGCAGCCAGTTGGCCATTCTGTGGCAGCAGCAGGGCGATCTTGCTCAGCGGCTGGCTCGCCAGTTCCTTGAGCTTGACCAGGGGGGTCGGCAGTTGAAGGGCGGCGGGGTGCTTCGGATTCTGTTCGCGCCAGTGGTCGATGGCTGCCTGCTGTTGTTCCAGGGTGCCGGCGGTCTTGACGGCTTGGGCCAGGCTCAGCCAGCCGCCAAGGTCGTCGTTGGAGCTTGGCTGCAACTGGTCGGTGGGCAACGAGGCGATCAGCGACCAGATGGCTTCGTGGTTTTTTGCCGCGGCGTCGTTCTCCAGCAGGGGCGCGATGAAAATGCGCTCCTTGGCGGCGGCCAGGGTCTGGCCATCGGCCTCCAGGGCGCGGGCGCGGACGGTACCGGTACGGACCTGTTGCTCCACCGGCATTTCGCTCAGGTGTTGCAGGCTTGGGTGGCTCAGGGCGGTCAGTGCCGCCTTGGGCTGGTTGCGGGTCATCGCCAGTTCAGCCGACAGCGTGCTGGCGAAAATCTGCTGGCCGGGCTTGAGTTGTTCCATCGGCACTTGTTGCAGGATTTGTGCGGACTGGCCGGCATTGCCCTGGCGGTAGGCCAGGTCGGCAGCGCTCAGGCGCAGCAGGGCGGCTTTTTCCGGATTTTTGCTTTGAGTGGCCTGTTCGAGCAACTGCTCGATACTGGCATCCGGGGTGCGTGGAAGTTCGCCAAGGCTGGACGAAGGCGAGCTGGCGCAGGCCGCCAGGAGGGCAGCGAGGCAGAGGGCGGAGAGCAGCCGTAGGCAAGCGATCATGTAAGTGTTCCTGATACGAGATCAAATTAGCGTCGAATTGTACCCAAGCACTGGCCGGGGCGCGATGTTAGTGGTGTGAATCGATCAATTTAGGTATTTCAAAGAGTGCGGTGCACCACAAAAGACAGGTATTAACCCTTTGTGGCGAGGGAGCTTGTTCCCGCCGGGCTCTGTAGGCGCTGGCGCAGCCCGCGATTTTTTGATCTTTCGCTTGGGATTCAAGTGTCTGGGGAAAGATCGCAGCCTCGCCTCGCTCGTCAGTGCCTACCTGCGCAGCCGAGACGGCCGCTACACGCTACAATGGCGGTTTTTACCGATCATGAGGTATGTGTCTTGACTGCTCCAGGTGCTTTGAACTCCGCTGCCGGCTCGCTTTATGTGGTGGCGACGCCCATCGGCAACCTGGACGATATCAGTGCCCGGGCGCTGAAAATCCTGCAGGAAGTTGCGTTGATCGCAGCCGAAGACACGCGCCACTCCCAGCGCCTGCTGCAACATTTCGGCATTTCGACGCCGTTGGCGGCCTGTCATGAACACAATGAGCGCGATGAAGGCAGTCGTTTCATTACCCGGCTGTTGGCAGGCGATAACGTCGCGCTGATTTCCGATGCGGGTACGCCGCTGATTTCCGACCCTGGCTATCATCTGGTGCGTCAGGCTCGGGCGGCGGGCATCAGCGTGGTGCCGGTGCCGGGCGCTTGTGCGTTGATCGCAGCGCTGTCGGCGGCAGGCTTGCCGTCGGACCGTTTCATCTTCGAAGGTTTCCTGCCGGCCAAGGCGGTGGGGCGACGGGCGCGTCTGGAGGCTATAAAGGAAGAACCGCGCACGCTGATCTTTTATGAGGCGCCGCACCGCATTCTGGAATGCCTGCAAGACATGGAGTCGGTGTTCGGTCCCGAGCGTCCGGCGCTGTTGGCTCGTGAGTTGACCAAGACCTTCGAAACGCTCAAGGGGTTGCCGTTGGCGCAGTTGCGGGCGTTTGTCGAAAGCGATAGCAACCAGCAGCGTGGCGAGTGTGTTGTGCTGGTGGCGGGGTGGACGGCGCCGGAAAGTGAAGAGGCTGTCAGCAGCGAAGCGATGCGCATCCTGAACCTGCTGCTCGAGGAAATGCCCCTCAAACGTGCCGCGGCCCTTGCGGCGCAGATCACTGGCGAGCGCAAGAATGTGCTGTACCAGGTCGCACTGGAAAAACAGAAGGATCAGTGAAAGCGGGGCGCAGGGCTGGCCCAAGGCTTTTAGCGCTTGTTCTTCAAGCGCTCTACCGTTAACCTTCGCGGCGGAGAGTCGATCGGACAGTCGCTGCCCTCTATGAGAATTAGGGGGGGAGGAAAGTCCGGGCTCCATAGGGCGAAGTGCCAGGTAATGCCTGGGAGGCGTGAGCCTACGGAAAGTGCCACAGAAAATAACCGCCTAAGCGCTTCGGCGCCGGTAAGGGTGAAAAGGTGCGGTAAGAGCGCACCGCACGGCTGGCAACAGTTCGTGGCTAGGTAAACCCCACTTGGAGCAAGACCAAATAGGGTCCCAAGGCGTGGCCCGCGCTGGGACCGGGTAGGTTGCTAAAGATGTCCAGTGATGGCCATCGTAGACGAATGACTGTTCAAGACAGAACCCGGCTTACAGATCGACTCTCCACCTTTTCCCCTCCTGCCTGAATCACTGGCAGACGCAGTTCCTAAGACCAAAAAAATCTTACTCTTAACAAATTACTTTAACTTGTGCGCGCAGCCTCCTGTGCTTCCTCGGGTTGAGGTGAAATTTCCTACGTCAGATTCTTGTTACCCCTCCTGAAACGCTCCTAAATCTCCGATCTATAAGGCTTTTCCTTCAATCCGCGCCTTGACGGTGCGGTGGGCGCATTCCTATAGTGTGCGCAAGTGGCGGAAAGTGGCATGAAGTGGGTTTTTTTGAAGGTAAAACGCCAAAAAGTGGAGAAACGCAGACGTGTTTCGCGGAGCTAACGCTATCAGTCTCGATGCAAAAGGCCGTCTCGCCATGCCGAGCCGGTATCGTGACGAGCTCGTTTCGCGAAGTTCGGGGCAGTTAATAGTCACGATCGACGCTGTTGACCCATGTTTGTGTGTTTACCCTCTCGATGAGTGGGAAATCATCGAAACCAAACTGCGCGCACTGCCTTCGCTACGGGAAGAAAACCGCCGCCTGCAACGCTTGCTGATCGGTAATGCCGTCGACCTCGAACTCGATGGCAGCGGTCGTTTCCTGGTTCCACCGCGCCTGCGCGAGTACGCCAAGCTGGACAAGCGCGCGATGCTGGTGGGCCAACTGAACAAGTTCCAGCTGTGGGACGAAGATGCCTGGAATGCGGTTTCTGCCGCCGACCTCGCTGCTATTCAACAACCGGGCGCCATGCCTGATGAACTGCGTGATTTGATCCTGTGACTATTGATAGCGGCTTTAACCACATCACCGTACTGCTTGACGAAGCCGTCGAGGCTCTCGCCGTACGTCCTGATGGCTGCTATCTGGACGGTACGTTCGGGCGTGGCGGACACAGCCGGTTGATTCTCAGCAAGCTCGGTCCGGGTGGCCGGTTGCTGGGATTCGACAAGGATCCTCAAGCGATTGCCACCGGGCAAGCGCTGGCGGCCGAAGACGGCCGCTTTGTCATTGTGCAACGCAGCTTTGCCGAGCTGGCTTCGGAAGTCGCCGAGCGTGGCTTGGCCGGCAAGGTCAGTGGCGTGCTGCTCGACCTGGGCGTGTCTTCGCCACAACTGGACGACCCGGAGCGCGGCTTCAGCTTCCTCAATGACGGCCCGCTGGACATGCGCATGGATCCGTCCCGTGGTATCAGTGCCGCTGAATTCGTCAACACTGCCCCGGTGGAAGAAATCGCCCGTGTCTTCAAGGAATACGGTGAAGAGCGTTTCTCCGGCCGCATGGCCCGCGCCGTGGTCGAGCGACGCGACATCAAGCCCTTCGAGCGCACCGGCGACCTGGCCGAGGTGCTGAAGGTTGCCAACCCAGCTTGGGAAAAGGGCAAGAACCCGGCGACCCGTGCTTTCCAGGGCTTGCGCATCCACGTCAATAACGAGCTGGGCGATCTGGAAGTCGGTCTCGAAGCGGCGCTTGAAGCGCTGGAGATCGGCGGTCGGCTGGTGGTGATCAGCTTCCATTCCCTGGAAGACCGCATCGTCAAGCTGTTCATGCGCAAGCTCACCAAGGGCGAAGCCGATAACCTGCCGCGCAACCTGCCGGTGCGTTTCGAAGCCTTCGTGCCAAAAATCAAGATCCATGGCAAAGCGCAGTTCGCCTCCGAGGCTGAACTCAAGGCCAACCCACGGGCCCGTAGCGCCGTCATGCGTGTCGCGGAGAAGTTGCGGTGAGCAAGCTCTTCGCCAAGCCACTGCCCGGCGGCAGCTTTTTCATGCTGCTGCTGTTTATCGGCGTGCTCGTGTCGGCCATCGCCGTGTCCTATAGCGCGCACTGGAACCGGCAGTTGCTCAATACCCTCTACAACGAACTGAGCGTGCGCGACAAGGCGCAGGCCGAGTGGGGCCGGTTGATCCTGGAGCAGAGCACCTGGACCGCCCATAGCCGTATCGAAGTGTTGGCCACCGAGCAGCTGAAAATGCGCATTCCCGGCGCCGCCGAAGTGCAGATGGTGGCGCCATGATGAAACTCGAGGGGGCGCTGTTCCCGTGGCGGTTTCGTCTGGTCCTGGGCTTGCTCGGGATCATGGTCGCGGCCATTTCGTGGCGCATCATCGACCTGCAGGTCGTCGACCGTGATTTCCTCAAGGGGCAGGGCGATGCTCGCAGCGTGCGTCATATTCCGATCCCGGCTCACCGTGGCTTGATCACCGACCGCAATGGCGAACCCTTGGCCGTGAGTACCCCGGTGACCACCTTGTGGGCCAACGCCAAGGAAATGCAACTGGCCAAGGAAAAATGGCCGGCACTGGCCGCTGCCCTCGGGCAGGATCCCAAGGCCCTGACCGAGCGCCTCGAAGCCCAGGCCAACAAGGAATTCATTTATCTGGTGCGCGGGTTGACCCCCGAACAGGGCCAGAGCGTGCTCGACCTGAAAGTACCGGGCGTCTACGGCATCGAAGAGTTCCGGCGTTTCTACCCGGCCGGTGAAGTCACGGCCCATATGGTCGGGTTTACCGACATTGATGACCGAGGGCGCGAAGGTGTCGAACTGGCCTATGACGAATGGCTGGCCGGGGTCGCCGGCAAGCGCCAGGTCATCAAGGACCGGCGCGGCCGGCTGATCAAGGATGTCCAAGTCACCAAAAACGCCAAGGCCGGCAAGCCCTTGGCGTTGTCCATTGACCTGCGCCTGCAATACCTGGCCAACCGTGAACTGCGCAATGCCATCGTCGAGAACGGTGCCAAGGCCGGCAGCCTGGTGATCATGGATGTGAAGACCGGCGAGATCCTGGCGATGGTCAACCAGCCGACCTACAACCCGAACAACCGTCGCAACCTGCAACCGGCGATGATGCGCAACCGCGCGATGATCGACGTGTTCGAGCCAGGTTCGACCATGAAGGCCGTGTCCATGGCCGCCGCCCTGGAAACCGGGCGCTGGAAACCGAGCGACACCGTCGAGGTTTACCCGGGCACCTTGCAGATCGGCAAGTACACCATTCGTGACGTGTCCAAGACCGAAGGCCCGGTGCTCGACCTGACCGGCATCCTGATCAACTCCAGTAACGTGGGCATGAGCAAGATCGCCTTCGATATCGGCGGCGAGACGATTTATCGCCTGGCCCAGAAAATCGGCCTCGGCCAGGACACCGGCCTGGGCTTCCCGGGCGAGCGTGTCGGCAATCTGCCGAACTACCGTGACTGGCGCAAGGCTGAAACCGCTACGTTGTCCTACGGCTACGGTGTTTCCGTGACGGCGATCCAACTGGTCCACGCGTTCTCCGCATTGGCGAACAACGGGCGTATCGCCCCGCTGACCCTGATCAAGACCGACAAGGCACCGCAGACCACCCAGGTGATCCCGGAGAACGTCGCCAAGACCATGCAGGGCATGCTGCAACAGGTGATCGAGGCGCCGCGGGGCGTTTTCCGCGCTCAGGTACCGGCCTATCACGTAGCTGGCAAGTCGGGTACGGCCCGCAAGACCTCCGTGGGCACCAAGGGCTACGCCGAGAACTCCTACCGTTCGCTGTTTGCCGGTTTCGGCCCGATGAGCGATCCGCGCTACGCCATCGTCGTGGTCATCGATGAACCGAGCAAGGCCGGCTACTTCGGTGGCCTGGTCTCGGCGCCGGTGTTCAGCAAAGTGATGTCCGGCACCCTGCGCCTGATGAACATTACCCCGGACAACCTGCCGCCGACCCAGCAGGCCAATACCGCACCGGTCGTTCCCTTGAAAGCCGAAGGAGGGCGTGGCTGATGTCCCTGAGCCTGAACAAGATTTTTGCCCACGCCGGTCACGATCTGCTGATTCGTGAACTGGCCCTGGACAGCCGCAATGTACGCGCCGGGGACTTGTTCCTGGCGGTGCCAGGTGCTCGTGTCGATGGTCGCGACCATATTGCCGACGCCCTGAAGCGTGGCGCGGCTGCCGTGGCTTATGAAGTGCAAGGCGCGACCGTGCTGCCGATCACCGACATGCCGCTGATTCCGGTCAAGGGCCTGGCGGCGCAGCTGTCGGACATCGCCGGGCGTTTCTATGGCGACCCGAGTCGTCACCTGAACCTGGTGGGCGTGACCGGCACCAACGGCAAGACCAGCGTCACCCAACTGGTGGCCCAGGCCCTCGACCTGCTCGGCCAGCATTGCGGCATTGTCGGCACGTTGGGTAACGGTTTTCATGGCGCCCTGGAAAGTGGCCTGCACACCACGCCGAACCCGATTGCCGTGCAAGCGACCCTGGCGGACCTGAAGAAGGCCGGTGCCAAGGCCGTTGCCATGGAGGTCTCTTCCCACGGTTTGGACCAGGGCCGTGTGACCGCCCTGGCGTTCGATGTCGCGGTGTTGACCAACTTGTCCCGGGATCACCTGGATTACCACGGCACCATGCAGGCCTACGGTGAAGCCAAGGCCAAGCTGTTCGCCTGGAATGATCTGAAGTGCCGGGTCATCAACCTCGATGACGAATTCGGTCGGCAACTGGCTGCCGAAAAGCGCGAGTCGCGGTTGATCACCTACAGCCTGGAAGATGCCAGCGCCTACCTTTATGTACGCCAGGCGCAATTCAATGACGAAGGCGTGCGCGCCACGCTGGTCACGCCCCAGGGCGAACACCATTTGCGCAGCACCTTGCTCGGCCGTTTCAACCTGAGCAACGTATTGGCGGCCATCGGCGCCTTGCTCGGCCTGGACTACGCGCTGGACGAAATTCTCAAGGTCTTGCCGAAGCTCGAGGGCCCGGCCGGTCGCATGCAGCGTTTGGGCGGTGGGACTCAACCACTGGTCGTGGTCGATTACGCCCATACCCCCGACGCGTTGGAAAAAGTTCTCACGGCCCTGCGTCCTCACGCCAAGGGCAAGTTGCTGTGCCTGTTCGGCTGCGGTGGCGATCGTGATCGCGGCAAACGCCCATTGATGGCCGAAGTGGTGGAGCGGCTGGCAGACGGCGTGCTGGTCACCGACGACAACCCTCGGACCGAAGACCCGCAGCGGATTTTCGACGACATCCGCGCCGGCTTTACGGCTGTGGATGACGTCACCTTCGTCGCCGGTCGCGGCCAGGCCATCGCCCAGCTGATCGCCAGTGCCTCGGTGGACGATGTCATCGTCCTGGCCGGCAAGGGGCACGAGGACTATCAGGAAATCAACGGCGAACGCCATGCTTTCTCCGATCTGGTGGAAGCCGATCACGCCCTGACCGCGTGGGAGGTGGCCCATGCTTAAGGCCCTGAAGCTCAGCGAACTGACCAATGCCCTGAACGCGCGCCTCATCGCCGCGGACGCCACCTTCAACGGCGTCAGCATCGATAGTCGGGCGATCGCGCCGGGGCAATTGTTCGTCGCCCTGGCTGGGCCGCGTTTCGATGGTCACGATTACTTGAACGACGTTGCGGGCAAAGGTGCGGTCGCGGCCCTGGTCGAGCGTGAAGTGACCAACAGCACGCTGCCCCAATTGCTGGTCAATGACACCCGCCAGGCCCTGGGCCAGCTCGGTGCGCTGAACCGCGCGGCGTATGGCAACCCGGTTGCGGCCATCACCGGCTCCAGCGGCAAGACCACGGTCAAGGAAATGCTTGCCAGCATCCTGCGTACCCGCGGTCCGGTGCTGGCGACCCGTGGCAACCTGAACAACGACCTCGGCGTGCCACTGACCCTGCTGGAGCTGGCGCCGGAACACAGCGCCGCCGTCATCGAGCTGGGCGCTTCGCGGCTCGGCGAGATTGCCTATACCGTGGGCATGACCAAACCGCATGTGGCGGTGCTCAACAACGCCGGGACTGCCCATGTCGGCGAATTCGGCGGCCCGGAAAAAATCGTCGAGGCCAAGGGCGAGATCATCGAGGGGTTGGATGCCGATGGCGTCGCCGTGCTGAATCTCGACGACAAGGCCTTCGAAATCTGGAAGACCCGGGCGGGCGAGCGCAAGGTGCTGACCTTTGCCCTGAGCAACCTCGCCGCGAATTTCTATGCCAGCGACCTGGACCGCGACGCTCGCGGTTGCCCGGCCTTTAACCTGCACAGCCCGGATGGCGCCGAGCGGGTGCAATTGAACCTGCTCGGCACCCATAACGTTGCCAACGCCCTGGCCGCGGCGGCTGCCGCCCATGCACTGGGCGTGTCCCTGCCGGGCATCGTCGCCGGGTTGAACGCGGTGCAGCCAGTCAAGGGGCGCTCCGTCGCGCAACTGGCCAGCAACGGCATGCGCGTGATCGACGACACCTATAACGCCAACCCGTCGTCCATGTGCGCGGCCGTGGATATCCTCGCCGGTTTCTCCGGCCGTACCGTATTGGTGCTGGGCGATATCGGCGAACTGGGCGAGTGGGCGCAACAGGGGCATCACGACGTCGGTGCCTATGCGCGCGGCAAGGTCGACGCGCTGTATGCGGTCGGCCCGATGATGGCCCATGCGGTCGCTGCGTTTGGCGAGCACGCACGGCATTTCGCCACTCAGGCCGAACTGATCCAGGCCCTGGGCGCCGAGCAGGATCCGAACACCACCTTATTGATCAAGGGCTCACGCAGCGCAGCGATGGAAAACATCGTCGCGGCGCTGTGCGGCGCCTCCACGGAGAAACATTAATGCTGCTGCTGCTAGCGGAGTACCTGCAACAGTTTTACAAAGGCTTCGCGGTCTTCCAGTACCTGACCCTGCGCGGGATCCTGGGTGTGCTGACCGCGCTGTCGTTGTCGCTGTTCCTGGGCCCGTGGATGATCCGCACCCTGCAGAACCTGCAAATCGGCCAGTCGGTCCGTAACGACGGTCCGCAATCGCACCTGTCCAAGTCCGGTACGCCGACCATGGGCGGCGCGCTGATTCTCTCCTCCATTGGCATCAGCACCGTGCTCTGGGCCGACCTGGCGAACCGATATGTCTGGGTCGTGCTGCTGGTGACCTTGCTGTTCGGCGCCATCGGCTGGGTCGACGACTACCGCAAGGTCATCGAGAAGAACTCCCGTGGGCTGCCAAGCCGCTGGAAGTATTTCTGGCAGTCGGTATTCGGCCTCGGCGCGGCGATCTTCCTTTATATGACCGCCGCGTCGCCGGTGGAGACCACCCTGATCCTGCCGATGCTCAAGGACTACAGCATCCCGCTGGGCGCAGGTTTCATCGTGCTGACCTACCTGGTCATCGTCGGTTCGAGCAACGCGGTCAACCTCACCGACGGCCTTGACGGCCTGGCGATCATGCCAACGGTGATGGTGGGCGGTGCGCTGGGGATCTTCTGCTACCTGTCGGGTAACGTGAAGTTCGCCGAATACCTGTTGATTCCCTATGTGCCTGGAGCGGGCGAGCTGATCGTGTTCTGCGGAGCGCTGATTGGTGCCGGCCTGGGTTTCCTGTGGTTCAACACCTACCCGGCGCAAGTCTTCATGGGTGACGTCGGCGCGCTGGCGCTGGGCGCGGCCCTGGGCACCATCGCGGTCATCGTTCGCCAGGAAATCGTCCTGTTCATCATGGGCGGTGTGTTCGTGATGGAAACCCTGTCAGTCGTCATTCAGGTTGCGTCCTTTAAATTGACCGGCCGCCGGGTATTTCGCATGGCGCCGATCCACCACCACTTTGAACTCAAGGGCTGGCCCGAGCCGCGCGTGATCGTCCGTTTCTGGATCATCACCGTGATTTTGGTACTGGTCGGCCTTGCCACCCTGAAGCTGAGGTAGAACGAGTGTCTCTGATCGCTTCTGACCACTTCCGCATCGTTGTCGGCCTCGGCAAGAGCGGCATGTCCCTGGTTCGCTTCCTGGCGAACCGGGGCGTGTCGTTTGCCGTCGCCGATACGCGGGAAAATCCACCTGAGCTGGCCACGCTGCGCCGTGACTATCCGCAGGTGGACGTGCGTTGTGGCGAGCTGGACGTCGAATTCCTGTGCCGCGCCGACGAGCTCTACGTGAGCCCCGGCCTGGCCCTGGCGACTCCGGCCCTGCAGGCGGCCGCTGCCCGTGGCGTCAAATTGTCCGGCGACATCGAGCTGTTCGCGCGCAACGCCAAGGCGCCGATCATCGCCATCAGCGGTTCCAACGCGAAAAGCACCGTCACCACCCTGGTGGGCGAGATGGCGGCAGCAGCCGGCAAGCGCGTCGCCGTGGGCGGCAACCTCGGTACCCCGGCGCTGGACCTGCTCAGTGACGACGTCGAGCTGTACGTGATGGAACTGTCGAGCTTCCAGCTGGAAACCACCGACCACCTGGGCGCCGAAGTGGCGACCGTGCTCAACGTCAGCGAAGACCACATGGACCGCTACAGCGGCCTGCCGGCTTATCACCTGGCCAAGCACCGGATCTTCCGAGGTGCCCGGCAAGTGGTGTTCAACCGCCAGGATGCTCTGACTCGTCCGTTGTTGGGCGAGGGGATGCCGTGCTGGTCCTTCGGCCTGGGCGTGCCGGACTTCAAAGGCTTCGGGCTGCGCGAAGAGAATGGCGAGAAATACCTGGCCTTCGAATTCCAGAACCTGATGCCGGTGCGCGAGCTGAAAATTCGTGGCGCCCACAACCAGGCCAATGCCTTGGCGGCCCTGGCCTTGGGGCATGCGGTCGGCCTGCCGTTCGACGCCATGCTCTCGGCCCTGCGTACGTTTGCCGGTCTTGAACATCGCTGCCAGTGGGTGCGCGACCTCGATGGCGTGGCTTGGTACAACGATTCCAAGGCCACCAACGTCGGTGCCGCACTGGCGGCCATCGAAGGCTTGGGCGCGGACATCGAAGGCAAGCTCGTGCTGATCGCCGGCGGCGACGGCAAGGGCGCCGACTTCAAGGACCTGCGCGACCCGGTGGCGGCCAACTGCCGTGCCGTGGTGCTGATGGGCCGCGACCGCGAATTGATCGCCCAGGCCCTCGGCGATGCCGTGCCGCTGGTTCGCGTTGGTTCGCTGGACGAGGCGGTGCAGCAATGCCGCGCTCTTGCGCAACCGGGCGATGCGGTGCTGTTGTCACCGGCCTGCGCCAGTTTCGACATGTTCAAGAACTATGAAGAGCGCGGGCAGTTGTTCGCCCGGGCCGCGGAGGACTTGGCATGAGCCTGATGAAGATCATCAAGCCGTACCCGTCGCCGCTGATCACCGGGCGCGGTATCGACCTGGATTTCCCGATGCTCGCCGGTTGCCTGGCCTTGCTGGGCCTGGGCCTGGTGATGATCACCTCCGCGTCGTCGGAAGTCGCCGCCGTGCAGTCGGGCAACACGCTTTACCACATGATCCGCCACCTGATTTACCTGGTGATCGGCTTGGGTGCGTGCATCGTCACCATGATGGTGCCGATCGCCACCTGGCAACGCCTGGGCTGGATGATGCTGCTCGGCGCCTTCGGCCTGTTGGTGATGGTGCTGTTGCCGGGGATTGGCCGCGAGGTCAACGGTTCGATGCGCTGGATCGGCTTCAGCTTCTTCAACGTGCAGCCTTCGGAAATTGCCAAGGTCTTCGTGGTGATTTTCCTCGCCGGTTACCTGGTGCGTCGCCAGAAAGAAGTGCGCGAGAGCTGGATGGGCTTTTTCAAGCCGTTCATCGTGTTGCTGCCGATGGCGGGCCTGCTGCTGATGGAGCCGGACTTCGGCGCCACGGTAGTGATGATGGGCGCCGCTGCGGCCATGCTGTTCCTGGGGGGCGTCGGGCTGTTTCGCTTCATCCTGATGGTGGCGCTGGCGGTGGCCGCCGTGACGGTGCTGGTGCAGGCGCAACCGTATCGGATGGCGCGCCTGATTACTTTTACCGACCCGTGGGCCGACCAGTTCGGTTCCGGCTATCAATTGACCCAGGCACTGATCGCCTTCGGTCGCGGCGAATGGCTGGGCGTAGGCCTGGGCAACAGCGTGCAGAAGCAGTTCTACCTGCCGGAAGCCCACACCGACTTCGTGTTCTCGGTGCTGGCCGAAGAGTTGGGGGTGGTCGGCTCCTTGTGCACCGTTGCCTTGTTCGTATTCGTCTGCGTGCGCGGCATGTACATCGGCTTGTGGGCCGAGAAGGCCAAGCAGTTTTTTGCCGCTTATGTGGCGTATGGCTTGTCGTTCCTGTGGATCGGCCAGTTCCTGATCAACATCGGCGTGAACGTCGGTTTGTTGCCGACCAAGGGTTTGACGCTGCCGTTCCTCAGCTACGGCGGCAGTTCCCTGGTGATCTGCTGCGCCTGTCTGGGCCTGTTGCTGCGCATCGAATGGGAGAGTCGAACCCATCTGGGCAGCGAAGAGATGGAATTCCAGGAGAGCGACTTCGCCGAGGAGCCGACTCATGGGCGCTAACGTGCTGATCATGGCGGGCGGTACCGGCGGGCATGTATTCCCGGCGCTGGCCTGTGCCCGGGAGTTCCAGGCGCGCGGCTACACCGTGCACTGGCTGGGCACGCCACGGGGTATCGAGAACGAACTGGTGCCCGGCGCCGGCCTCGAACTGCACCGGATCGACGCCAGCGGCCTGCGGGGCAAGGGCAAGCTGTCGCTGCTCAAGGCACCGCTGATGCTGCTCAAGTCGATCTGGCAGGCGCGGGCGATCATCCGTCGGTTGCGCCCGGTGTGCGTGGTCGGGTTTGGCGGTTATGTGACCGGTCCTGGCGGTGTTGCGGCGAAATTGGCCGGTGTGCCGGTGATCGTTCACGAGCAGAACGCCGTGGCCGGTACCGCCAATCGGTTACTGGTGCCGTTGGCCGCCCGGGTCTGTGAAGCCTTTCCCGACACCTTTACCCTGTCGGGCAGCCGCCGCACCACCGGTAATCCGGTGCGTACCGAGCTGTTTTTCGATACACCGCGCCCGGCCCTGGCTGGACGCAAAGCGCGTTTACTAATCCTGGGCGGAAGCCTGGGGGCAGAACCGTTGAACAAATTGCTGCCCGAAGCCCTGTCCCAGGTCGCCCCCGAACTGCGCCCGGAAGTGTTTCACCAGGCCGGCAAGAACCACGATGAAGTGACCACCGAGCGCTACCGCGCCGCAGGCGTCGAGGCGCAAGTGCAGCCTTTCATCAAAGACATGGCCCAAGCCTATGGCTGGGCCGACCTGGTGGTCTGCCGCGCAGGCGCGCTGACCATCAGTGAACTGGCTGCCGCCGGTCTGCCCTCGATGCTGGTGCCTTTGCCCCACGCCATCGACGATCACCAGACCCGTAACGCCGATTATTTGGCCCGTGAAGGCGCTGCCTTCCTGATGCCGCAAAGAACGACTGGCGCCGCGGATCTTGCCGCCCGCCTGACAGAGGTTTTGATGCAGCCGCAACGACTAGAAGACATGGCCCGCGCCGCCCGCCGCCTGGCCAAACCCGATGCCACGACCCAAGTGGTCGATACCTGCCTGGAGGTGGCCCATGGTTGAGAATCGCAAAGCCATGCCACAACCGGAAATGCGCCGCATCCGCCGCATCCACTTCGTCGGTATCGGCGGCGTGGGCATGTGCGGGATTGCCGAGGTGTTGCTGAACCTGGGTTACCAGGTCTCGGGTTCCGACCTGAAGGCGTCCCCGGTTACCGAGCGCCTGGAGTCGTTCGGCGCGCAGATCTTTATCGGCCACCGTGCCGAGAACGCCGCCAATGCCGACGTGCTGGTGGTTTCCAGCGCTGTTAACACGTCCAACCCGGAAGTCGCCACCGCCCTGGAACGCCGTATCCCGGTGGTACCACGGGCCGAGATGCTGGCTGAGCTGATGCGCTATCGCCACGGCATCGCCGTCGCCGGTACCCACGGCAAGACCACCACCACCAGCCTGATCGCCTCGGTGTTCGCGGCCGGTGGCCTGGACCCGACTTTCGTGATCGGCGGTCGTCTGAATGCCGCAGGCACCAATGCCCAGTTGGGCACCAGCCGCTACCTGATCGCCGAAGCTGACGAAAGCGATGCGAGTTTCCTGCACCTGCAACCGCTGGTGGCCGTGGTGACCAACATCGACGCCGACCACATGGCGACCTACGACGGTGACTTCAACAAACTGAAGAAAACCTTCGTCGAGTTCCTGCACAACCTACCGTTCTACGGTTTGGCGGTGGTGTGCCTGGACGACCCGGTGGTGCGCGAAATCCTGCCTCTGATCAAACGTCCGACCGTGACCTACGGGTTTGGCGAAGAAGCCGACGTGCGTGCCATCAATGTGCGCCAGCAGGGCATGCAAACGTTCTTCACCGTGCTGCGCCCGGACCGTGAGCCGCTGGATGTCTCGGTGAACATGCCGGGCAACCACAACGTACTCAACTCACTGGCCACCATTTGCATCGCCACCGATGAAGGCGTCAGCGATGAAGCCATCGTCCAGGGCCTGTCCGGGTTCCAGGGCGTGGGCCGGCGCTTCCAGGTCTACGGCGAACTGCCGGTGGATGGCGGCAATGTGATGCTGGTGGACGACTATGGCCACCACCCGACCGAAGTCGCGGCGGTGATCAAGGCCGTGCGCGGTGGCTGGCCGGAACGGCGCCTGGTGATGGTCTACCAGCCGCACCGCTACAGCCGCACCCGCGACCTGTACGACGACTTCGTCCAGGTGCTGGCCGACGCCAACGTGCTGCTGTTGATGGAAGTCTACCCGGCCGGTGAAGAGCCGATTCCGGGGGCTGACAGCCGCCAGCTGTGCCACAGCATTCGCCAACGCGGCCAGTTGGACCCGATCTACATCGAACGCGGCGTGGACCTCGCGCCGTTGGTCAAGCCGCTGCTGCGCGCCGGCGACATCCTGCTGTGCCAGGGCGCCGGTGACATCGGTGGCCTGGCCCCGAAACTGTTGAAAAGTCCGTTATTCGCCGGTGCCATCGTGGCCTCCAGCGAGGGGAAACTGAAATGACTGCTGCCTACGCCAACCTGGTCTCGACCCTTGACCCGACAGCCTTCGGCCGCGTTGCCGTGCTGTTCGGCGGCAAGAGCGCCGAGCGCGAGGTGTCCCTCAAGTCCGGCAATGCTGTGCTGCAAGCCCTGCAAAGCGCCGGTGTCGACGCGTTCGGCATCGACGTGGGCGACGATTTCCTGCAGCGCCTGCTGAGCGAAAAGATCGACCGCGCGTTCATCATCCTGCACGGTCGCGGTGGTGAAGACGGCAGCATGCAAGGCCTGCTCGAATGCCTGGGCATTCCCTACACCGGCAGCGGCATCCTGGCTTCCGCCCTGGCGATGGACAAGCTGCGCACCAAGCAGGTCTGGCACAGCCTTGGTATTCCAACGCCGCGTCACGCCGTGCTGGCGTCCGAGGCCGACTGTATTTCGGCGGCCACGGAACTGGGCTTCCCTTTGATCGTCAAACCGGCCCATGAAGGTTCAAGTATCGGCATGGCGAAAGTGAATTCGCTGCCTGAGTTGACCGTGGCATGGAAAGACGCCAGTTCCTACGATTCGCAAGTGTTGGTCGAGCAATGGATCACCGGTCCCGAGTTCACCATCGCCACCCTGCGTGACCAGGTGTTGCCCCCGATTGCGCTGGGCACGCCCCACACGTTCTACGACTACGACGCCAAGTACGTCGCCAACGATACCCAGTACCGCATTCCCTGCGGGCTGGACGCCGCCAAGGAAAAAGAACTGATGGACCTCACGGCCAAGGCCTGTGAGGCGCTGGGTATTGCCGGTTGGGGTCGGGCAGACGTGATGCAGGACGCCGATGGGCAGTTCTGGTTCCTGGAAGTCAACACCGCGCCTGGCATGACCGATCACAGCCTGGTGCCGATGGCTGCTCGCGCCGCCGGTCTGGATTTCCAGCAACTGGTGCTGTCGATCCTGGCCGCCAGCATCGGCCATCAAGAGCCAAGAGGTTAAGCCATGCAAGGCGCATCGCTTCGTCATCAGCCATCCGCACCCGCTCGCAAGCCGGTGCCGCGGGGTGCCAGCCGAATGGTGGCTAAAGAGCCGATGTCGGCGCGCTTGCCGAAAGCCAATTTTGGTTTTCTCAAGAGCTTGTTCTGGCCGGTGCTGCTGGTGGTGTTGGGATTCGGTACGTATGAAGGCGCACAACGGTTGCTGCCTTATGCCGACCGGCCGATCGCCCGCATCAACGTCCAGGGCGACCTGAGCTACATCAGCCAGCAGGCCGTGCAGCAGCGGATTGCCCCGTTCGTCGCGTCGAGTTTCTTCACCATCGACCTGGCGGGCATGCGCACGGAGTTGGAACAGATGCCTTGGATCGCCCACGCCGAAGTCCGGCGGGTGTGGCCTGACCAGGTGTCGATCCGCCTGGAAGAGCAATTGCCGGTGGC
The DNA here is from genome assembly GCF_018325905.1 of Pseudomonas sp. St316. Classification (NCBI taxonomy): domain Bacteria; kingdom Pseudomonadati; phylum Pseudomonadota; class Gammaproteobacteria; order Pseudomonadales; family Pseudomonadaceae; genus Pseudomonas; species Pseudomonas sp. St316. The sequence goes on from NZ_AP021901.1 coordinate 1,208,088, forward strand.
CCGTTGGGGCGACGAGTCGTTGTTGAACAACCAGGGCCAGGCGTTTACGCCGCGGGAACTGGCCAACTATGAACATTTGCCACAACTGTTCGGTCCACAACGGGCCCAGCAGCAAGTCATGCAGCAATACCAGGTGTTGAGCCAGATGTTGCGGCCATTGGGCTTCTCCATCGCGCGCCTGGAATTGCGTGAGCGCGGCAGTTGGTTCCTGACCACTGGCGCGGGCAGCTCGGGGCCGGGCATCGAGCTGTTGCTCGGGCGCGGGAACCTGGTGGAAAAGATGCGCCGTTTTATTGCCATCTATGACAAGACGCTCAAAGAACAGATTACGAACATTGCGCGCATCGATCTGCGCTACGCCAACGGCCTGGCTGTTGGCTGGCGGGAACCTGTAGCGCCGACGACGGCCGAACCCGCCGTCGCGAAGAATTAAGAAGAGGCAGGACCCATGGCAAACGTGCAAAGCGGAAAAATGATCGTCGGTCTTGATATCGGCACTTCCAAGGTGGTGGCGCTGGTAGGCGAAGTCGCGGACGACGGCACGCTGGTCATCGTCGGGATCGGTACACACCCGTCCCGCGGCTTGAAAAAAGGCGTGGTGGTGAACATCGAGTCCACCGTGCAATCGATCCAGCGCGCCATCGAAGAGGCGCAACTGATGGCCGGTTGCCGGATCCATTCGGCGTTCGTCGGCGTGGCGGGCAATCACATCCGCAGCCTGAACTCCCACGGCATCGTGGCGATTCGTGATCGCGAAGTCAGCTCCGCCGACCTTGAGCGCGTACTCGACGCGGCCCAGGCCGTGGCGATCCCGGCCGACCAGCGTGTGCTGCACACCCTGCCGCAGGATTACGTGATCGATAACCAGGAAGGCGTGCGTGAGCCCCTGGGCATGTCCGGCGTGCGCCTGGAAGCCAAGGTCCACGTGGTGACCTGTGCGGTGAACGCGGCCCAGAACATCGAGAAATGCGTGCGCCGCTGCGGTCTGGAAATCGACGACATCATCCTCGAGCAACTGGCCTCGGCCTACTCGGTGCTGACCGACGACGAGAAAGAGCTGGGCGTGTGCCTGGTGGACATCGGCGGCGGCACCACCGACATCGCGATCTTCACCGAAGGCGCCATCCGCCACACGGCCGTGATCCCGATTGCCGGTGACCAGGTGACCAACGACATCGCTATGGCGTTGCGCACCCCGACCCAGTATGCCGAGGAAATCAAGATCCGCTACGCCTGCGCTTTGGCGAAACTGGCCGGTGCCGGTGAAACCATCAAGGTGCCGAGCGTCGGCGACCGTCCACCGCGCGAACTGTCCCGCCAGGCCCTGGCCGAAGTGGTCGAGCCTCGCTACGACGAGCTGTTCACGCTGATCCAGGCCGAACTGCGTCGCAGTGGCTACGAAGACCTGATCCCGGCTGGCATCGTGCTGACCGGCGGTACGTCGAAGATGGAAGGCGCAGTCGAGCTTGCCGAAGAAATTTTCCACATGCCGGTGCGCCTGGGCGTGCCCCATGGCGTCAAGGGCCTGGATGACGTGGTCCGCAACCCGATCTATTCCACCGGCGTGGGCCTGTTGATGTACGGCCTGCAGAAGCAGTCCGACGGGATCTCGTTCTCAGGGATAGGCAGCCGCGACAGCTACAGCAGCGACGAGCCCAAGGCACCGCTGTTCGAGCGGCTCCAGGCGTGGGTCAAAGGCAATTTTTAAACGGTTTTAAAGCTTCACGCGGCAAGTTTCAGGCTTGGCGCTGGAAGACGCAGCAAACGCAGTAGGCGAAAAAAACTAGAGAATGTTAAGGAGAGGGAAAATGTTTGAACTCGTAGACAACATCCCCGCTAGCCCGGTTATCAAAGTAATCGGTGTCGGCGGTGGCGGCGGCAACGCTGTCAACCACATGGTCAAGAGCAACATTGAAGGCGTTGAATTCATCTGCGCCAACACTGATGCCCAGGCACTGAAATCCATCGGTGCGCGGACCATCCTGCAATTGGGCACTGGCGTGACCAAAGGCCTGGGCGCGGGCGCCAACCCTGAGGTCGGTCGTCAGGCCGCTCTCGAAGACCGTGAGCGCATCGCTGAAGTCCTGCAAGGCACCAACATGGTGTTCATCACCACGGGCATGGGCGGCGGCACCGGTACCGGTGCGGCGCCAATCATCGCTGAAGTGGCCAAGGAAATGGGGATCCTCACCGTTGCGGTGGTGACTCGTCCGTTCCCTTTCGAAGGCCGCAAGCGTATGCAGATCGCCGACGAAGGTATTCGTCTGCTGTCTGAAAGCGTCGACTCGTTGATCACCATTCCCAACGAGAAGCTGCTGACCATCCTGGGTAAAGACGCGAGCCTCTTGTCGGCTTTCGCCAAGGCTGACGACGTACTGGCCGGTGCCGTTCGCGGTATCTCCGACATCATCAAGCGTCCAGGCATGATCAACGTCGACTTTGCCGACGTACGGACTGTCATGAGCGAAATGGGCATGGCGATGATGGGCACTGGCTGCGCCAGCGGTCCGAACCGTGCACGCGAGGCCACCGAAGCGGCCATCCGCAACCCGTTGCTCGAAGACGTGAACCTGCAAGGTGCACGTGGCATCCTGGTGAACATCACCGCCGGTCCTGACCTGTCCCTGGGTGAGTACTCCGACGTGGGTAGCATCATCGAAGCCTTCGCTTCCGAGCACGCGATGGTCAAGGTCGGTACCGTTATCGATCCGGACATGCGCGACGAGTTGCACGTTACCGTGGTTGCCACGGGTCTGGGCGCGAAAATCGAGAAGCCTGTGAAGGTCATCGACAACACCGTTCACACTTCCATGGCTTCGCAACCGCAACAACAAGTGGCTTCGCGTCAGGAAGCACCTGCGGTGAACTACCGTGACCTGGACCGTCCGACCGTCATGCGCAACCAGGCCCAGGCCGGTACTGCGACTGCCGCGAAGATGAATCCGCAAGACGATCTGGATTACCTGGACATCCCAGCCTTCCTGCGTCGTCAGGCCGATTGATGAAATGTATCAGGGGGATACGGGTGATTGGTGTTCAGCAAAGGTCTGGTCTGCTATCATCGCCAGCCTTTGTTGATACCAGTTCGCAATTTGCGCTGAAGCGGCCCATGCCATGATTAAACAACGCACCCTGAAGAATATTATCCGTGCCACAGGCGTCGGCTTGCACTCCGGCGAGAAGGTCTACCTGACCCTCAAGCCCGCGCCTGTCGATACTGGCATTGTGTTTTGTCGTGCCGACCTCGACCCTGTGGTGCAGATTCCTGCACGCGCGGAAAACGTTGGTGAAACCACGATGTCGACCACATTGGTCAACGGTGACACCAAAGTGGACACGGTGGAGCATTTGCTCTCGGCCATGGCTGGCCTGGGCATCGATAACGCCTACGTCGAGCTCTCCGCGTCCGAAGTCCCGATCATGGATGGCAGTGCCGGACCCTTCGTATTCCTGATTCAATCGGCTGGCCTGGAAGAGCAGGACGCGGCCAAGAAGTTCATCCGCATCCTGCGGGAAGTGACTGTGGAAGATGGCGACAAGCGCGCCACTTTTGTCCCTTTCGAAGGATTCAAGGTGAGTTTCGAGATCGATTTCGATCACCCGGTTTTCCGTGACCGCACCCAGAGTGCAAGCGTGGATTTTTCCAGTACTTCGTTCGTAAAAGAAGTCAGCCGCGCCCGTACCTTTGGTTTCATGAGTGACATCGAGTACCTGCGCAAGCACAACCTCGCACTCGGCGGCAGTGTTGAAAACGCGATCGTGGTCGATTCCGATGGTGTATTGAACGAAGACGGCCTTCGTTATGAAGACGAATTCGTCAAGCACAAGATCCTCGATGCAATCGGCGACCTCTACCTGCTGGGCAATAGCCTGATTGGTGAGTTCAAGGGCTTCAAGTCCGGCCACGCACTGAACAACCAGCTGCTGCGCAAGTTGATTGAGCAGAAAGATGCTTGGGAAGTCGTGACGTTCGAAGACGCCAGCACCGCGCCAATCTCTTACATGCGCCCTGTAGCGGCCGTGTAAGCAAAAAACCTCTCTAGTTTTTTAAGGGCTGCCTTTGGGTAGCCTTTTTTTATGGCTGGTCATTTATCTGGGGGAGTGTCTGTGGCGACCGCTTTTGTGGCGAGGGGATTTATCCCCTAGCCACAGGGGGGCGGTCCTGTGGCGGTTTTTTACATGGCGCAGACGACGCGGTTGCGTCCGCTGGCCTTGGCTTGGTACAGCGCCTTGTCCGCGGCGAACAACAGTTGTTGAAGCTCGCCATACGGTCCGTTTACCCAAGTGGCGATGCCGATACTCACCGTCATCGGCGCTTCACCCTCGGTCACCGGTGGCAGCTGTTCCACCGCCTCGCGGATGTGCTGGGCCATGGTGAACGCGCCAGCCGTGGTGGTTTCCGGCAGCACCACCGAGAATTCCTCGCCCCCGTAGCGTGCCGCCAGGTCGGCGGGGCGACGAACATGTTTGCCGATCAACTGTGCCAAGGCTCGCAAGGCATCATCACCGCGTTGATGGCCATGGCGATCATTGAATGCCTTGAAGTGATCGGCATCGATCATCAGCACAGACAAAGGTTGCCCCGAACGTTGGGCGCGCAGCCATTCCTGTTGCAACGTCTCGTCCAGAGTCCGCCGGTTGGCCAGTCCTGTAAGGGAGTCGACGGATGCCAGTTGGGCCAATTCCCGTTCAGCTCTGTAGCGGCGTCGCAATTCGCGGCGCAGCAGCCAGGTGAGCCAGAGCAAACCGATGCACAGTGCGCCAGTGGCGCCACTGACCAGCAATGCCGTGCGTTGCCATGACGCGAACACCTCTTGAGAGGAGAGCGCCACCACGACGATTAACGGCAGGCTGCCCACCTGGGAAAAGGTGTACAGGCGCTGCGTCTGGTCGACACTGGAAATGCTGGTAAAACTGCCGTTACCTTCGCGCAGAATGCGTACGAAGTTCGGTCGCTTGCTGAAATCCTTGCCAATCATGTCGTCGGCCAGAGGCGGTTCCTGGGCCAACACAATCCCATCGCGGCTGACCAGGTTGACCGTACCCCCATGACCGATGTTCAGACTCTTGAACAATTGGTTGAAGTAGTTGAGGCGCATCGCGGCCTCGGCCACGCCCATGAATTCGCCTCGTTCGTCGCTCAGTCGATAGCTGAAACTGATGCTCCATTCCTGTGCATGACTTCTGGAGCGGAATGGACGGCTGATCATCATGCTCGGGCTTGGATCCTGGACATGGGACTGGAAATACTCCCGATCGGCATAGTTGCCTTTGCGCGGCGTGATAGAGGCGGAGTCAGCGATCACATCGCCGTGTTTGTCCAGCAGCAGGATGTCGCCTTTGTAGGGGGCGGCGGTGGCCCGGTCGAACAGCGCCAAATGGCGAATCGCCGGCGATATGTCTTTCAGGTCTTCGCGTTTGGCTGCGCTGACCAAACCTTGCAGCGACAGATCGTAGAGCTCCGCGTTACGCAGCACATCGGCGTCAATCAGTTGCACGATATTGGTCGCCGCACGCGTCGCTTCCTGTTGTGCGGCGGCATGTTCGCGAATCAACAGGAACGTCACGATGCTCAGGATCGCAATGACAACCAGCGAGCTGGCCAGTACGAGTACCCGTTCCGAACGTATCGAAGGCGGGGTGTTGCCGGGTGTCGCACTGCGCGCGCTCATGGGGCCGATGTCTGCATTGTCATGTGGCTGGGATCCGTCCCAAAGGATTGCAAACCGGCAATGAACCAGATGCTGGCCTTTTGCTGATTGTGCTTGGATCGGTGAGGGCGGGCAATCAGTGTTTGCGCAATAAATGGGTAGGAGCTGCCGGAGGCTGCGGTCAGTCGATTTTGACCGAGTTGGCTTTCGCCCAGCATTCAGTGCAGGAAAAGATCGAACCTTTATGGCTGTCTCAGGCTGGCAAGCGGATCCCGAACGTGTTGGTGCCCTGGTCGCTGAGCACAAATACATCGCCACCGTGCATCAGTGCGATCGCCTTGACGATGGCCAGCCCCAGCCCATGGTTGGCGCCACTGTTGCTGCGCGAGGCATCGACGCGATAGAAGCGTTCGAACAGGCGCGGCAGGTGCTCGCCGGCAATCGGTTCTCCGGGGTTGGTGACCGCGAGCGTGATCTGGTCGCCAAGGGCTTCGATGTGCACGTCGATCACTTGCCCTGGGGCGGTGTGCTGTACGGCGTTGCTCAGCAGGTTGATCAGCGCCCGACGCAGGTGGGCGATCTCGATGTTGGCCTGGGCATCGCCGCTGACCCGGACCTGGACCTGGGCGTCTTCGAGAATGAAGTCCAGGTAGTCGAGGGTGGTCGCTACTTCGCCGGCCAGGGAGGTGCTGGTCAGTTTGGTGGCCTTGCTGCCCTGGTCGGCGCTGGCCAGGAACAGCATGTCGTTGATGATCGAGCGCAGCCGCTCCAACTCCTCGAGATTCGATTGCAGTACTTCGAAGTAGTGTTCGGCCGAGCGCCCCCGGGTCAGTGCCACTTGGGTCTGGCCGATCAGGTTGGTCAGGGGCGAGCGTAATTCATGGGCGACGTCGGCATTGAACGATTCCAGCCGCGAGTAAGCCTGTTCGACCCGGTCGAGGGTGGCGTTGAAGGAACTGACGAACTGGCTCAGCTCCGGCGGCAAGGGTGATAGCTGCAAGCGCCCGGACAGGCGGGGCGGGGCCAGGCGCAGGGCTTCATCGGACAGCTTGATCAGCGGCTTGAGGCCGATGCGCGCGACCCAGTAGCCGAGCAACGAAGCCAGGAGCACGCCGATAATCGCCAGGCTCACCAGCGCCACCAACAGGCGATGCTGGGTCTGGTAGAAGGTCTCGGTGTCGATGCCAATCATGAAGCGCAGCGGTGGGCGTTGGTCCTTGGCCGGAAACTGGCTCACCAGCACTTTCATCGGATACGGCCGGTGGGGCAGTTTCAAGTCGCGCTTGCCCAGCGGGCCCTCGGCGAAGGCACGGATCTGCGCATCAGGGGCGCCGTATTCAAAGCGTGGGTCGCCGCTGACGATCCAGAACTGGATGCGTTTGTCTTCTTCCCCCAACAGCCGCAGCTTGTTATTGATCTTCACCCAGTGTTCGGGGGTGCCATAGCGCCCGACCGTCGATTCCAGCACGCTGTAGCGCGCATCGAGTTCGGCTTCCGGCAACAGGCCCAGGCCCTTCGCAACTTGCTGGTACAGCGCACCGCCGATCAACAGGAACACCAACGCGGCCACCAGCGTGAACATTGCGCTCAGGCGCAGGGCGAGACTGTTACTCACTGCGGCTCTCCAGCACGTAGCCCATGCCGCGAATCGTGTGCAGCAGCTTCTGCTCGAACGGTCCATCGAGCTTGGCTCGCAAGCGTTTGATCGCCACTTCCACCACGTTCGCGTCACTGTCGAAGTTGATGTCCCAGACCATTTCGGCAATGGCGGTTTTCGAGAGGATTTCACCCTGGCGGCGAGCCAGCACACTGAGCAGGGAGAACTCCTTGGCCGTCAGGTCCAGGCGCTGGCCGGCGCGTGTGGCCTTGCGGCTGATCAGGTCGATCCACAGGTCGGCGATGCTCACCTGCACCGGTTCATGGCCGCCGCTGCGACGCGTCAGGGCTTGCAGGCGGGCTACCAGTTCGAGGAAGGAGAAGGGCTTGCCCAGGTAGTCATCGGCGCCGTCGCGCAAGCCCTTGATGCGATCCTCGACCCGTTCCCGGGCGGTGAGCATGATCACCGGTGTCTGCTTGCGGGCGCGCAGGGCCCGCAGTACGCCGAAGCCGTCCAGGCCCGGCAGCATCACGTCGAGCACGATCACCGCGTAGTCGGTTTCCAGGGCCAGGTGCAGCCCCTCGATGCCGTCCGGCGCCACGTCCACGGTATAGCCCTGTTCGGTCAGGCCACGGTGCAGGTAGTCCGCGGTTTTTTCTTCGTCTTCGATAATCAGAACGCGCATGGCCCTGCCTCAGTGGTCTGTGCTCGCCAGCGCCGCCGTCGGCGCCGACCCTGGCTGATGGGTGGGCCGATGGAACAGTCGCTCCAGCCACAAGTATATGACCGGTGTGGTGAACAGCGTCAGCGCCTGGCTCACCAGCAGGCCGCCCACCACCGCGATACCCAGGGGCTGGCGCAGCTCTGCGCCGGGGCCATAGCCGAGCATCAGCGGCAAGGCACCGAGCAGGGCCGCCAGGGTGGTCATCATGATCGGTCGGAAGCGTGTCAGGCACGCCTGGAAAATCGCCTCCTGGGGCGTCATGCCTTGGTTGCGTTGGGCGTCGAGGGCAAAGTCGATCATCAGGATGCCGTTCTTCTTGACGATCCCGATCAGCAACACCAGCCCGATCAGCGCCATGATCGAAAAGTCCTGGCCCAGCAGCCAGAGCATGATCAGCGCGCCGAGGCCGGCCGAGGGCAGGGTAGAGATGATCGTCAACGGGTGCACGAAACTCTCGTAGAGCACGCCGAGGATGATGTACACGGCCACCAGCGCGGCGAGGATCAGCCATGGCTGGCTCGCCAGCGAGCTCTGGAAGGCCTGGGCCGCGCCTTGGAAGTTGCCGGTGATGGCGGCCGGCATGCCGATTTCGTTCTTTGCCTGGTCGAGCAAGAGCACCGCGTCCCCCAGGGCCACGCCGGGCGCCAGGTTGAACGACAGGTTGGCAGCCGGGAACATGCCGTCATGGGCAATGGACAACGGGCCATTGCTCGGCGCATCGAAGCGGGCCAGGGCCGAGAGCGGCACCATTTCCCCACTCAGGGGCGAGCGCAGGTAGAAATACGCCAGGCTTTCGGCCTTGCCCCGTTGCGCGGTGTCGAGCTCCAGGATCACGTTGTACTGGTTGGTCTCGGTCTGGAATTCATTGATCTGCCGTTGGCCGAAGGCATCATACAGGGCCTGGTCGACATCGGTGGCGGTGAGGCCGAAACGTGCCGCCGCGCTGCGGTCGATGTTGATGTGGGTGATGCTGCCGCCCAGTTGCAGGTCGTTGGAGATGTCACGGAACGCCGGGTTGCCACGCAGCTTGTCGGTGAGTTTTTGCGTCCAGGCGTTGAGGCTCGGCCCGTCGTTGCTCTTGAGCACGTATTGATATTGGGCGCGACTGGGGCCGGAGCTGAGGTTGATGTCCTGTCCGGCCCTGAGGTACAGCACTACGCCGGGGATTTTCAGCAATTGCGGGCGGATCCGGTCGATGAAGCCGCTGGCCGACACGTCACGCTCGCCACGGGGCTTGAGGGCGATCCAGAAGCGGCCGTTGGCGATGGTCTGGTTGTTGCCCGAGACACCGACGGAATGGGAGAAGGTCTGCACCGCCGGGTCGGCGGCGACGATTTCGGCCAGGGCCTTGTGCTTGGCGACCATGTCCGGGAACGACACATCGGCGGCGGCTTCGCTGGTGCCCAGTATCAGGCCGGTGTCCTGTACCGGGAAGAACCCCTTGGGGATGAACACGTAGCCCACCACCGCCAGCGCCAGTGTCAGGCCGAACACGCCGATCATCAGTTTCTGATGGGCCAGGGCCCGACGCAGGCCGTGCTCGTACCCGCTCAGCAGGCGTTCGCCGAACCCGGGTCTGCCGTGGGCAGGGTGCACCGGGGCGCGCATGAACAGCGCGGCCAGGGTCGGCGCCAAGGTGAGCGACACCACCACTGAAATCAGGATGGTCGAGGTGGCGGTCAGGGCAAATTCCTTGAACAGGCGCCCGACCACACCGCCCATGAACAGCAGTGGAATGAACGCGGCGATCAGCGAGAAGCTGATGGACACCACGGTGAAGCCAATTTCGCCGGCTCCCTTCATCGCCGCTTCACGCATGCCATCGCCGGCTTCCAGGTGCCGGTGGATGTTCTCCACCACCACAATCGCATCGTCCACCACGAACCCCACCGAGATGACGATCGCCACCAGGGTCAGGTTGTTCAGGCTGAAACCCATCACGTACATCAGGGCGAAACTGGCGGTCAGCGACACCCCCAGCACCGCCGAGACAATCAGGGTCGCCGAGAGCTGGCGCAGGAACAACGCCATCACCGCGACCACCAGCAGCACCGCGATCAGCAAGGTGATTTCCACCTCATGCAGCGAGGCGCGGATGGTCTGGGTGCGGTCGATCAGCACCTTGACCTGCACCGCGGCCGGCAACATGGCTTGCAGGGTAGGCAGGGCTGCCTGGATGCGGTCGACGGTCTCGACGATGTTCGCCCCTGGTTGGCGGAAGATCACCAGGTTGACCCCGGGCTCGTTGTCGGACCAGGCCTGGACGTAGGCGTTTTCCGAGCCGTTGACGACCTTGGCGATGTCCTTGAGGTGAACCGGCGCGCCGTCCTTATAGGACACGATCAGCTCACCGTACTCCTCAGGCTGGAACAACTGGTCGTTGGTGGACAGGGTGGAAATGCTCGAATCGCCGTACAGGGCGCCCTTGGCCAGGTTGAGGCTGGCCTGCTGGAGCGCCAGGCGGATGTCCGCCAGGGTCAGGCCGATGGCGGCGAGCCGGTCAGCCGAGGCCTGGACCCGGATCGCCGGACGCTGCTGGCCGGTGATGTAGATTTGTCCTACGCCATCGATCTGGCTGATCTGACGCGAGAGCAGGGTTTCGACATAGTCGCTCAGCTCGGTGCCGGGCATCAGGGAGGAGCTGACGCTGAGGATCAGCACCGGGCTGTCGGCGGGGTTGACCTTGCGCCAGGTCGGCAGGTTCGGCATGTCGTTGGGCAGTTTGCCGGCGGCGGTGTTGATCGCCGCCTGCACTTCCTGGGCAGCGGTGTCGATGCTTTTATCGAGGCTGAATTGCAGGATCAGGTTGGTCGAGCCCAGGGCGCTGCTGGAGGTCATCTGGGTGATGCCGGGAATGGCGCTGAATTGCACTTCCAGCGGCGTCGCCACCGACGAGGCCATGGTTTCGGGACTGGCCCCAGGCAACTGCGCGTTAACCTGGATGGTCGGGAATTCCGCCTCCGGCAACGGCGCGACGGGCAGGCGAGGAAACGCGATCACGCCCAGCAGTACCAGGGCAAACGTCAGCAGCACCGTGGCGATGGGGTGGTCGATGCACCACGCCGAAACCGAGCCGCGGCCCTTCACGGTTGCGGCTCCGAGGTCTTGGCCAGGGCGGGCGGATCGCTGAGCACCTGGATGTGGCTGCCTGGCTTGAGCCGTGACTGACCGTCGCTCACCAGTTGGTCGCCAGCGTTCACCCCTTTGATGATGTGCATGTCGCTGTCCTGGTAAACCATGACCACCGGCACGCTCTCGACCTTGTCGCCCTTGATCCGGTACACGAAGTGTTGCTCCAGCCCGCGCTGGACCACGGTGGGAGGTACCACCAGGGCGTCCTTGTCGAGGGCGGTCTGGATCTTCAGTGTCACCAGTTGCCCGGGCCACAGCCGTTGGGCGGCGTTGTTGAATTCAGCCTTGGCCCGCAGGGTCCCGGTGTTGGCGTTGATCTGGTTGTCGATGAGGCTCAGGCGCCCCTCGCCGAGCAGTTCCCCGGTGGCGCCGTCGGCACCGATATAGGCCTTGACCAAGGCTTGCTCGGGCGCCGCGATCAACCGTTGCAAGGTGGGCAGCATTTGCTGGGGCAGGGAGAACTCCACGGCGATCGGGTCGATCTGGGTCACCGTGAACAGGCCTTCGGTGTCGCTGGTACGCAGGAAGTTGCCTTCATCCACATTGCGAATGCCGACGCGACCGCTCACCGGGGAGCGGATCTGGGTGTAGGACAGTTGCACCTGCGCCGAGTCGATGGCCGCCTGGTTGCCCTGGGCGGTGGCCTTGAGCTGGTTGACCAGCGCCTGCTGCTGGTCGTAGGTCTGCTTCGAGACGCCGTCATCGACGCTCAGTAATTTGTAGCGCTTGAGATTGACCTGGGCCACCGCCAGCTGCGCCTGGCTCTCGCCGAGTTGGGCCCGGGCCTGGTCGAGGCTGGCGCGGATCGAACGATCGTCGATGGTCGCCAGCAGGTCACCCTTCTTGACCAGTTGCCCTTCCTTGACCTGCAGTTGGGTTAGGATGCCGTCGATCTGCGGCCGGATGACCACGCTGTGCAGCGACAGGACCGTACCGATGCCGCTGGCAAAGCGCGGTACATCCTTTTGCACCACGCTGACGACCCGCACCGGAACGGCGGCCGGTGCGCTGGGCTTGGTGGTCACGGGCTTGAGCACAAACCAGAGGACGAGGGCCGCCAGGGCGACCAACAGCACGACGAGCAGGACGGTTTTCTTCTGGGTGTGCATGGATATGAAGGGCCGGTTCGGGACACAGGAGTTGGAGCTTTCTTATATAGCGTTACGAGCCGGTCAGGAAGGTGACGGCTAACTGACAGGCTTGTCAGTTTTGTCCCGGCTTGCTGTCAGATGAATGGTTGTGCCAGATGAAACTGCCCTGCGCGCGGCGATATCGGGCAGGTATACTGGCGCCTTTCGCGGCTCGCCCTTCGGGCCCGACTTGCATGCATGACCCGGAGCCTTACATGACTTCCCCGACACCTTCGCCAGCCGATGAACTCCCTGGCGGTGAACAGGCCGATTTGTCCGACAGCGATGTTTCCAGCGCCGAGGACGCCAAAGCGGCGATTCCTGCCTTCAAATTCCCGTTCAAACCCGGTGAACTGGCTGCGGCCAAGGGCGCCGGCCAGCAGCCGTGGTACAAGAACGGCGCGAAGAATGGCCATACCAAGACCCCGGGTGCCGCGCCTCCCGGCACGCGTCGTTCGATGGGCAAGCGCTGACATCATCCTTCACGCACGGGGGCGACTTCAGTTCGCGACCCGTGCGCCTGCCAGGCTTCCACTCAATTCGTAAGCCGCCAGCTCAGACTGGTGCGCCGCGAGGATTTCCGGCAACGAGCCTCGCAGGTACTCGACCCAGGTCTTGATCTTCGCATCCAGGTATTGACGCGACGGGTAGATGGCATAGAGGTTCAGTTCCTGGGAGCGGTAGTTGGGCATGACCCGCACCAGCGTGCCGTTGCGCAAGCCTTCGATGGCCGCGTACACCGGCAATACCCCCACGCCCATGCCGCTGGTGATCGCGGTTTTCATCGCATCGGCGGAATTGACCAGGAACGGTGAGCTGTTGATGGTGACCATCTCCTGGCCTTCCGGGCCGTCGAACACCCATTTTTCCAGCGGAATGACCGGGCTGACCAGGCGCAGGCAGGCGTGGTTGAGCAGGTCGCTGGGTTTTTGCGGGCAGCCGCTGGCTTTCACGTAGGCAGGCGATGCGCAGACGATGCTGTAGGTGATCCCCAGGCGCTGGGAGACGAAGCCCGAATCCGGCAGCTCGCTGGCGAGCACGATGGAGACGTCGTAGCCCTCGTCGAGGATGTCCGGCACCCGGTTGGCCAGGGTCAGGTCGAAGGTCACATCCGGATGGGTCTTGCGGTAACGGGCGATGGCGTCGATCACGAAATGCTGGCCGATGCCGGTCATCGTGTGGACCTTCAACTGCCCGGCGGGGCGCGCATGGGCGTCGCTGGCCTCGGCTTCCGCTTCTTCGACATAAGCCAGGATCTGCTCGCACCGCAACAAGTAGCGTTTACCTGCCTCGGTCAGGGCAATGCGGCGAGTGGTGCGGTTGAGCAGGCGGGTTTGCAGATGGGCTTCCAGGTTGGAAACCGCACGCGAGACGTTGGCTGTGGTGGTGTCGAGTTGCTGAGCGGCGGCGGTGAAACTGCCGGCTTCGGCAACACAGCTGAACGCGCGCATGTTTTGCAAGGTGTCCATGGAGGGCTCTCTTGGGAGGTGGCAAATTGTGACACGAAGTTACAGAGCTGCGGGACCCGACTAATGGATTATCGCGTTAACGGTAACAAAGATTCACAGAAAGGTCGGCTTATCGCCGTTCGGCCGGGTGCCTAGAATTGCCGCCAAAGCAGGAGCGGGCCTTGGCGGGCACCTGTGGGAGCAAGCTCGCTCCCACAAGGTTTGCCGTTAGCAGGCAGCCATCCTCGTCGTCATGCCCCTCTCAGGAATTTTGCGCAAGTGCCGCGTTGCATCAGCAGAGAGCTGAAGACTCTCAGTGTTTGGGTTCTGACATTAACCATCAGCGGTTGCATCGGGACTGGAGGGATTGGGCCGCAAAGCCAGGTATTGCCGGCCAACCAACTGGCGACCGATGCCGCCATCCGCGAGGCCGCCCGCGACGCCCACTGGCCCACCCGCCAGTGGTGGCAAGCCTATGGCGATCGGCAACTGGATCGCTGGATCAACCTGGCCGTGCAGGACAGCCCGAGCCTGGCCATAGCCGCCGCGCGGGTGCGCCAGGCCAAGGCCATGGCCGGTGTTGCCGAGGCCGCCGAGTCGCTGCAGATCAATGGCGAGGCGACCCTCAAGCGGCATAACTGGCCCACCGATCAGTTCTATGGCCCGGGCGAGTTGGCCGACACCACGACCTGGGACAACAACGCCGCCCTGGGCTTGAGCTACGCCCTGGACCTGTGGGGCCGCGAGCGCAATGCCAGTGAACGGGCGGTTGACCTGGCCCATGCCAGTGTCGCTGAGGCGCGCCAGGCGCAACTGGAACTGCAAAGCAACATCGTGCGCGCCTACATCCAGTTTTCACTGCACTACGCCCAGCGCGATATCGTCGCCGCAACCCTCCATCAACAAGAGCAGATTCTCGACCTTGCGCAGAAGCGCCTGGACGGTGGCATCGGCACCCATTTCGAAGTCAGCCAGGCCCAAGCGCCATTGCCCGAGACCCATCGCCAACTCGACGCCCTGGACGAAGCCATCGCCTTGAGCCGCAATCAGTTGGCGGCGCTGGCGGGCAAGGGGCCGGGAGAGGGCGCGCAATTGCAACGTCCGGCCCTGGCTCTCGGCGCGCCCTTGAAGTTGCCGTCGACCTTGCCCGCCGAACTGCTCGGCCAGCGCCCGGATGTGGTGGCGGGACGTTGGCAAGTGCAAGCCCAGGCTCGAGGGATCGACGTCGCCCGCGCCGGTTTTTATCCCAATGTCGATCTGGTGGGCAGCCTGGGCTACATGGCCACCGGTGGCGGCATGCTGGAGTTCCTCACCGGCAAGAAGCTCACCTACAACGTCGGGCCGGCGATCACGTTGCCGATTTTCGATGGCGGGCGCCTGCGCTCGCAATTGGGCGAGGCGGCCGCCGGTTATGACCTCGCCGTGGCGCACTACAACCAGACCCTGCTCAACGCGCTCAAGAGCATCTCTGATCAGTTGATCCGTCGCGAATCCATGGACAAGCAAGACGCCTTCGCCGCCGAGTCCGTGGCGGCCGCGCAACGCACCTACGACATCGCGCTGGTGGCGTTCCAGCGCGGGCTCACCGACTACCTCAACGTGCTCAATGCCCAGAGCCTGTTGTTCAAGCAGCAACAGGTGCAACAACAGGTGGAGGCCGCTCGCTTGAGTGCCCACGCCGACCTGGTGACAGCGCTGGGCGGTGGGCTGGAAGCCGGCAACGACTCCCCCGACTTGAGCCATGCTGAGTAGTTCTATTGTGATGTCTTTATTCGCTCCTGCCCGCTGGCTCTATCGCCTCGAATGGCGCCGTGGTTTCTTCGACTGGGCCCGCAGCGACGGGGTGACCTGGGTCTATATCTTCAAGGTCCTGTTCGCGGCGTTCCTGACCTTGTGGCTGGCGATGCGCCTTGAGCTGCCGCAACCGCGCACGGCCATGATCACTGTGTTCATCGTCATGCAGCCCCAGAGCGGGCAGGTGTTCGCCAAGAGTTTCTACCGCTTTCTCGGCACCCTGGCCGGATCGGCGGTGATGGTGGCGCTGATCGCCTTGTTTGCCCAGAACACCGAGCCATTCCTCGTTTGCCTGGCGGTCTGGGTTGGCTTCTGTTCGGCAGGGGCGGCGCGTTATCGCAACTTCCGCGCCTATGGTTTTGTGCTGGCCGGCTACACCGCTGCGATGATCGGCCTGCCGGCCCTGGCCCATCCGGAAGGCGCGTTCATGGCGGCGGTCTGGCGCGTGCTGGAGATTTCCCTGGGGATTCTCTGCGCCACCCTGGTCAGCGCCGCGATCCTGCCGCAAACCGCCAGTGCCGCCATGCGCAATGCCTTGTACCAACGTTTTGGGGTATTTGCCCTGTTTGTCACCGATGGCCTGCGTGGGCGCAGCAAGCGGGAGACCTTCGAAGCGCGCAACGTGGGCTTCATTGCCGAGGCGGTGGGCCTGGAAAGCCTGCGCAGCGTGACCGTGTTCGAAGACCCGCACATGCGTCGGCGCAACGGCCGGCTCAGTCGCTTGAACAGCGAATTCATGGGCATCACCACCCGCTTCAACGCTTTGCACCAATTGCTGGAGCGCTTGCGCAGCAGCGCGGCGGATCACGTGGTCAACGCCATCAAGCCAGGCTTGCAAACCTTGGCTGAACTGCTCGACGGTTTCAGTGGCCGCGCCCTGACCGACGCCGATGCGGCCCGTCTGGCGGCGGCGCTGGCCGAGTACAAGGCCGAGCTGTCGGCCCAGGTGCGAAGGCTACGGGCGTTGTTCCAGGAAACGGCGCCCAGTGATGGGCAGCAACTGGACTTCCATACCGCCTACGAGCTGCTTTATCGCTTCGTCGACGACTTGCACGGCTATGCCCTGACTCACGCCTCCCTGGCTGATCATCGCCACGAACGTGAACGCTGGGACGAGCCGTTCGTGCCGCAGACCAACTGGCTGGCCGCCATGGCATCGGGTATTCGTGCCGCCTTCATCCTGTTGGTGCTGGGCAGCTACTGGGTCGCTACGGCTTGGCCGAGCGGCGCGACCATGACGATGATCGCCGCCGCCACCGTGGGCTTGTCGGCCGCGACGCCGAACCCCAAGCGCATGGCGTTCCAGATGGCCTGCGGCACGTTGTTCGGGGCGCTGATCGGCTTTGTCGAGATGTTCTTCATCTTCCCGTTGATCGACGGCTTCCCGTTGCTCTGCGTGATGCTGGCGCCGGTGATCATGCTCGGTTCGTTCCTCAGCTCGCGACCGAAATACGCCGGGGTAGGGCTGGGTCTGCTGATCTTTTTCAGCACCGGTTCGGTGCCGGACAACCTGACGGTCTACAACCCCTACGCTTTCATCAACGATTACCTCGCGATGATTCTCGGCATGCTGGTGTGTGCCGCGGCCGGGGCAATCATTCTGCCGCCCAACAGTCGCTGGTTGTGGCGCCGGCTCGAACAGGATTTGCGCGAGCAAGTGGTGTTTGCCATCAGTGGCAAGCTCAAGGGCCTGGCGTCGAGCTTCGAAAGTGGTACCCGCGACTTGCTGCATCAGGCCTACGGGCTGGCAGCGGGGCAGCCTCGGGTGCAACGGGACTTGCTGCGCTGGATGTTCGTGGTGCTGGAGGTCGGCCACGCGATTATCGAGCTGCGCAAGGAACAGGCGATGTTGCCGGTGCATCCGGCTTATGCGCAAAGCCAGCCGTGGCGCCAGGCCATTCGTGTGATGGGGCGGGCGCTGGTGCGGCTGTTCCGCCAACCGAGCCAGAGCAATCTGGAGCGTGCCCTGGTGGCGGTGGACCACGCCATCGGCCGCGTGCAGGCCACTGACGAACCCTTCGCCCCGCATTTCGACACCTCGGCCCTGCGCCGGGTGAAAAGCTACCTGCATTTCATCCGCACCTCGTTGCTGGACCCGCAATCGCCATTGGCCGGCTATGTCATACCGCATGCCCTGCCGCCAGCCACACCGCTGCTCCAGGAACCTGAACATGCCCCGTGAGATCGCCTTCCATGGTGTGTACATGCCCACCATGACCTTGATGTTTTTCATCGCCGCGGCCCTGGCCTGGGCCTTGGACCGCTTCCTGTCGGGGCTGGACCTGTACCGCTTCTTCTGGCACCCGGCGTTGCTGCGCCTGAGTCTGTTTTCTTGTCTGTTCGGCGCCCTGGCGCTGACGGTCTACCGTTGAGATCGATGCGATGAAAAAGTTTTTCAGCCTGCTGGCGACACTGTTGGTGCTGGCCCTGGCGCTGTGGATCGGCCGTACCCTGTGGGTGCATTACATGAACACCCCCTGGACCCGTGATGGGCGGGTGCGGGCCGACATCATCAACGTGGCCGCCGATGTCAGCGGCGAGGTGGTCGAAGTGCCGGTGCGCGACAACCAGTCGGTAAAAAAGGGTGAGCTGTTGATGCGCATCGATCCTGAACATTACCGCATCGCCGTGAAGCAGGCTCGCTCCCTGGTGGCGTCGCGCAAAGCCACGTGGGAGATGCGCAAGGTCAACGCCCATCGGCGTGCCGACCTGGACAG
This sequence comes from Pseudomonas sp. St316, assembly GCF_018325905.1. NCBI lineage: Bacteria > Pseudomonadati > Pseudomonadota > Gammaproteobacteria > Pseudomonadales > Pseudomonadaceae > Pseudomonas > Pseudomonas sp. St316. Next base: position 1,226,281 of record NZ_AP021901.1, read on the forward strand.
CCTGGTGATCTCCCGGGAAAACCGCGACGACGCCAGCAACATCGCCGACTCGGCCCTGGCCGATTACCAGCAGGCCCAGGCGCAGTTGGAAGCCGCCGAGCTGAACCTGGCGCGCACCGAAGTTCGCGCGGCGGTGGATGGCTACGTCACCAACCTCAATGTGCACCGTGGCGACTACGCCCGCATCGGCGAGGCGAAGATGGCCGTGGTGGACATGAATTCGTTCTGGGTCTATGGCTTCTTCGAAGAAACCAAATTGCCCAAGGTGCGGGTCGGTGATTCAGCGCAGTTGCAGTTGATGAGCGGTGAGATGCTCAAGGGGCATGTGGAAAGTATTTCCCGTGGTATCTACGATCGGGACAACCCGCAAAGTCGCGAGTTGATCGCTGATGTGAATCCGACCTTCAACTGGGTGCGCCTGGCCCAGCGAGTGCCGGTGCGGATTCATCTCGATGACGTGCCGGACGGCGTGCTGCTGGCGGCGGGGATGACCTGTACGGTGGTGGTCGAGCCTCAGTAGCGCGACCAAGCAGGATCAATGTGGGAGCGAGCTTGCTCGCGATAGCGGTGGGTCAGCCTGGGCAGATATTGGCTGTGCTGCCGTCATCGCGAGCAAGCTCGCTCCCACAGGGCAGCGGGGGTTATCGAGGATGCTGCGGTCAACGCAGGATCAATGTGGGAGCGAGCTTGCTCGCGATAGCGGTGGGTCAGCCTGGGAAGATATTGGCTGTGCTGCCGTCATCGCGAGCAAGCTCGCTCCCACAGGGGAGCGGGGGTTATCGAGGATGCTGCGGTCAACGCAGGAGCCATGTGGGAGCGAGCCTGCTCGCGAAAGCGGTGGGTCAGTTGGCCTTGATGCTGGCAATGCCGTCGTCTTCGCGAGCAGGCTCGCTCCCACATTGGGCACCCTTAAAGCGAACGGCCCAGCCCAAACCGCTTCATCAAGCCCTTCTCCAGCAATCCCTTGGGTAACAACCCTGCCATCAAAGGCAGTGCTCGGCTGCCATTGCCCAGGCGCAGCAGGCGCGGGGGCTTGGGTTGTTGTGCGGCCTTGAGCAGGCCGGCGGCGAATTCGGGGGCCGGGGTCGGGTTGTCCTGGGAGGCCCTGGCCCGGGCGCGGATGCCGTCGCGCAGGGGCCACCAGGGCGATTGTTCGCTGATCAGCTGTTCGGCTTCATGGCCGGCATTCTTGGCGAAGCTGGAGGCGATGGCGCCGGGTTGGACCTCCATCACACGGATGCCGAACGGCGCCAGTTCCATGCGCAAGGCATCGCTCAAGGCATGCACCGCGGCCTTCGAGGCGCAGTAGGCCCCGGCAAACGGCGTGACCAGCACCCCGGAAACGCTGCCGATGTTCACCACCAGCCCCTTGGCCCGACGCAATACCGGGAACAGCGCGCGGGTGACCCCGACGATGGCGAACACATTGGTTTCGAACTGACGCTGCATGGCCGGTACGCCGCCGTCCAGGAGAGGGCCCATGGCGCCGTAGCCGGCATTGTTGATCAGCACATCCAGGCCGCCATGTTGCTGGTTGATCCGTTCGTTGAGTTGTTCCAGGGCCTGGCCGTCGTTGACGTCCAGTTGCACGGCGGTGAACCCGGCGGCGCTGAGCGTCGCTACGTCTTCAACCTTGCGCGCCGTGGCCCAGACCTGATAGCCCGCCGTCTTGAAGGCGTCGGCGAGGGCGCGGCCAATGCCGCTGGAACATCCGGTAATCAGCGCAACAGGCATAGCGCATTCCTTGTGCAAAAAGTGGGGGAGAGCAATCAGTTGGAAAAGCTGCCGTGCAATCGCTCGGCGCGAAACTCCAGGGTCTGCGGGCGATAACCCGGTCGCAGGGGTGGCAGGGGCAGGCAGTCTTGCCACTCAGCGCCGGCCTGCAATTGGCCGGGGCCCCGGTAGCGCGGTGCGTCGTAGGGGGTATCGGCCAGGTTGATGGTGTCGCCAGGCGCATAGGCCGCGACCCGCCAGCGCAATTCGATCAGCGGCACGTCATTGGTGTTTTTCAGGTTCAGCGACAGCGGCCGGTCGGCGGGGCATTGTCCGGGGGCATAGGCCATGCGCATTTCCAGGCGCTCCAATTGCCGGGTCTCGCGGTTTTCCTGCCAGAGCACCCACGCCGCCACCAGCCCCAGGCCGATGAACGCCGCCAAAGACACCGGCAAGGCCTTGGCCGGGTAGCGCAACAGCAGGATGAGCCAGGTAATGACCAGCAAGACGCCGATAAACATGGTGGAAGCCTCCGATACCGTAGGCCCATCCTACCGAAGGGAGCGGTCAGTGTTGAAGCGATGATAACGCTCATCGCGCGCGGCAAAAAAAAGCCCCCACCCAACCCACTGCGGATAGGGGACGCAGTGGGCTGGACGGGGGCTTCTCTTTTACGAGGGGTTACTGCGCGATGGTCTTCACCGACACGCCGCGTTCGACCGGGGTGGAACGACCATAGATGTCTTCGAAACGCTCGATGTCGTCTTCGCCCAGGTAGCTGCCGGACTGCACTTCGATGATTTCCAGTGGGATCTTGCCCGGGTTGCGCAGACGGTGGACCGACGCGATCGGGATGTAGGTCGACTGGTTTTCGCAGAGCAGGAACACGTTCTCGTCGCAGGTCACTTCGGCGGTGCCGCTGACCACGATCCAGTGTTCGGCACGGTGGTGGTGCATCTGCAGCGACAGGCACGCGCCCGGCTTGACCGAGATGTGCTTGACCTGGAAACGACCGCCCATGTCCACCGAGTCATAGGAACCCCACGGACGATAGACCTCGCAGTGGTTCTGGGTCTCGGTGCGACCCTGGGCGTTGAGGGTGTTGACCATCTGCTTGACGCCTTGGACCTTGTCCTTGTGGGCGATCATCATGGCGTCCTTGGTTTCGACCACCACGATGTTGTCCAGGCCGATCACCGACACCAGCTTGCCGTTGCCGTGGATCATGCAGTTGCGGCTGTCCTGGACCACCACGTCGCCTTTGGTGACGTTGCCGTTGGCATCCTTGGGATTGACTTCCCACAGCGACGACCAGCAGCCGACATCGCTCCAACCCGCCGACAGTGGGACCACGCAGGCGCGCTGGGTTTTTTCCATCACGGCGTAGTCGATGGAGTTGTCCGGGCAGCAGGCGAAGGTGGCTTCGTCGAGCGTGATGGTGTCGGCGGTCTGCTCACTGCGCTCCAGGGTCAGCAGGCAGGTGTCGTAGATGTCCGGATCGTGCTTTTTCAGCTCTTCGAGGAAACGGCTGGCGCGGAACAGGAACATGCCGCTGTTCCAGAAGTAACCGCCGGCCTCGACGAACTCGGTGGCACGCTTGACGTCGGGTTTTTCGACGAAGTGCGAAACGCGGCTCACGCCTTCAGGCAGCAGCGCGTCGTTGGTCGATTTGATGTAGCCGTAGCCGGTTTCCGGTTTGGTCGCCGGTACACCGAACAGCACCATTTCGCCACGCTCGGCGGCCACGGTGGCCAGGGCCAGGGCGCGTTGCAGGGCTTTCTGGTCATCGATCACGTGGTCGGCCGGCAGTACCAGCATCAACTCGTCGCGGCCTTCGTTGACCAGCATCATCGCGGTCAGCGCCACGGCCGGCGCGGTGTTACGCCCGAACGGTTCCATCAGGATGCGCTGGGCTTCGAGCTTACGGTTGCTCAACTGCTCGTTGACGATGAAACGGTGGTCTTTGTTGCAGACCACGATCGGCGTGTCCATGCCTTCGAACACCAGGCGCTCGAGGGTCTGCTGGAACAGGGTGTGTTCACCGGTCAGGGCCAGGAACTGTTTAGGGAATTGCTTGCGCGAAAGCGGCCAAAGACGTGAGCCACTACCACCTGACAAGATCACCGGAATCATGTTTGTTACTCCTTGAAGCGAAATGGTTGTTAGAGCTACTGCGTTCTGTCGTTTCACTCTCTTGTTTTTGTTCCGTGCCTGAATGACGCCAGTGTCCAGTGTGGGAGCGAGCTTGCTCGCGATGACCGAGTGTCAGTCGACATCCATGCTGGATGTCGTACCGCAATCGCGAGCAAGCTCGCTCCCCCAGGGGTACAGCGTCAATCAGGCGAATCCATCAGCGTGTCGACACTGGACGCTTTACCCAGACCGGCGACAAGCTGCTTCCGGAGCCAGTGACGTACAGCACGGCCGCTTCGCCGCGCTCCAGGGCCACGGGCTTGAGGTCGCCGACTTTCTTGTCGCCGTCGAACAGGGCCAGGGACACTTTCACCGGGTTGATCTCACGTTCGCCACGGCCCTTGGCGGCCACGTTCGGCACCACTTCGGTCTTGCCGTCGGCGGTCTTGAGGGTCAGTGCCTTGTCGCTGAGGTTCTGCACGCGGACCAGGGACTTCTGCTTGTTCTTGAACGGCGGTTCTTCGATCAGTTGAGGTTGGCCGCTGGCGTTGTTGACCAGGGTGTAATAGTGATCGGAGGCCAGTTTCACCGGTACGGTCTGGCTGCCGACCTTGGCGCTGTAGTCGCCACCGGGCATGAAGCTGAAGTCGCTGCTGGCCAAGGGGGCTACGTCGCTGATGTTGGTGCTGCCGACGGTGGCGCTGACTTCGGCATTGGCGGCGTTATAGACCCGCACGAAGCTCGAGCCTTTTGGCGCGACCGGGCCGTACAGGGCCGAGTCACCGGCAAAGGCGGAGAGGGAAAGGGCGCTCATGCTGGCGACGAGGGCAACGGCCTTGAAGGAGCGAGCAGCGAGACGGCGAGGAGTAGTGTTGAAAGTCATGGTGGACCTCTCTTTCAGTTTTGCGCCCGGTCGGGCGTCTCGGATGGGGTGTTGGCGGCTACGTTCTGTTGACGCGCACCGGCTTGTTTGAGCTCTGCGACCCACTGTGGGTCGGCGTCGCCGATTTCGTTGTTCACGGGCAGATAACGTTCAGGGAACTCCCAGATCAGCACCTGTGGCGGGCTGTTCTTGAAGGCGTCGCTCTTGAGGTAGCTGAGCATCGGCAGAATCGGGCCGTGGCCGTCTTCGGCGTAGTTCACGACGTCGCTGTGCAGGGCTTGCTTGAGTGCACCGACGAAGTTCCAGTTGGGGTTGGCGCTGTAGCTGGTGCCGATCAGGGCCACCGGCACCTGGGCGTCGGCGAACAGTGCATCGTCGCCGGCTGGCTGGTCGTCGGCTTCGCGGGTGTTGCGCTTGACCAGCGGTTCCTGGGCCGGCATCAGGTTTTCGAACAGCGGGTCCAGGGGCAGGAACTGGCGCAGGTCGCCCTTGTGGGTGATTTTTTCCGCAGGTTCGGTGACGAAGCGTTGTGGCTCACCGTTGAGCGGCGCACGTTCGGCAATGGCCTTGGCCAAGTTCTCGGCAGCGACCTGGGCACCTTCCGGGGTCCAGTGGGTGTCGGTGCGCAGGAACACTTGCTGGCCGCTTTGCTTGGCCTGTTGCAGTGGACCGAGCAAGTCAGGGGCGATGATCTTGTCCGCCGCCACACGGGCGTGGAAATCCTGGTAAAGGTTGGCGTGAATGCTCGACGGCTTCACTTCGCCCAGGTGCTCAGGGTACAGCCGCGCCTTGGCCGGCACGATCGCCATGACCAGGGTCACGCCTTGTTCCTTGAGCTTCTGGCGCACGCCCTCGACCAGGGCGTAGTTGCCTTGCAGGTTCAGTTCTTCGTTGACGATCGGGTTGAACTCTTCGTCGCTGTACAGCCACTGGTCGCGGCCCAGGACCACGCCTTTGCGGCCTTCGTTGAACAGCTTGTAGTCCAGCGCGGCCCAGATGTTGGTGCCCAGGCGCTTGATCGGGAACTCGTCGTCGTAGTGCGTTTCCACGGCCTTGGTCCAGCGCCCGTTGAGCACGGTGGCGTCGGGGTTAGTGCTGAAGCCGAAGAAGCTGCGCATCGACCACAGGCCCAGGGCTATCAGGATCAGCATGAACAGTGCGACGTAGAAGATGCGTAATGAGCGGGTCATGTTCAGATCCCTCAGAACTGGAAGTAAAGGAACGGCGAGAAGCTTTGCGCCGAGAGTTTTAGAATCGAGGCGATGAACAGCAGCAGCACCAGGGCGCGCATCACGTAGCGTGACCAGTCCACGGTCCAGTAGGCCGGTTGCACCTGGGCTTCGACGCCAACGGTGTAGCCAGGTTCATGGATATTCGTCGGATTTTCACCTGGCACGGCTTTGATCATCCCCGGTTGCGCGGTGGCCGGGCCGTTGGCCTCGGTATTGACCTCAGGCTTGGTCTTGACCGGCGGACGGTTGGTGTAGAAGTCCCGCAGGCCGAAGAAGGCGAGGGTGATGTAGGCCACCACCAGCGTGGCGATCTGCAGGCCGGTGAGGTTGGCGCGGGTCAGTTCCGACAGCGACCAGTCGCCGAAGCTGAACATGGCGCCGTACATGCGAGCAGCCACGTGCAGGTTCTCGGCACGGAAAATCACCCAACCCATGACCACCAGCAGGAAGGTCAGCGCCCAGCGGATCGGATTGATGCTGCGTGGCGTGGTGTTGATGCCCACCGCTTTTTCGATGGCCAGCCACATGCCGTGCCAGGCGCCCCAGATCACGTAGGTGATGTTCGCGCCATGCCACAGGCCACCGAGCAGCATGGTCAGGAACAGGTTGCGATAGGTCATCAACGTGCCTTTGCGGTTACCGCCCAGGGTGATGTAGAGGTAGTCGCGCAGCCAGGTGGACAGGCTGATGTGCCAGCGGCGCCAGAACTCGGTGATCGACTGGCTGATGTAGGGCTGCTTGAAGTTTTCCATGAAGCGGAAACCCATCATCAGGCCCAGGCCGATGGCCATGTCGCTGTAGCCGGAGAAGTCGAAGTACAGCTGCGCGGTGTAGGCCAGCGCGCCAAGCCAGGCATCGCCCGTGGTCGGGTTCTGCAGGGCGAAGCAATGGTCGGCCACCACCGCCAGGGTGTCGGCGATGAACACTTTCTTGATGAAGCCCTGCATGAAGCGGGTGCAGCCTTCGGAGAACTTGTCCAGGGTGTGGGTGCGATTGTTGAACTGGTCGGCCAGGTCGCGGAAACGCAATACAGGGCCGGCGATCAGGTGCGGGAAAATCGCCACGAACGCTGCGAAGTCGATCAGGTTGCGAGTTGCCGGCGTGTCACCACGATAGACATCGATGATGTAGCTGATGGACTCGAAGATGTAGAACGAGATCCCGATCGGCAACAGCACGTGGGTCAGGATGAACGGGTTGAGACCGAAGCCGGTGATGATTGCGTTGAGGCTGTCCACGCCGAAGTTGGCGTACTTGAAATAGCCCAGGATGGCCAAGTCCACGCCCACGCCGAGCAACAGCCAGCGCTGGGCCGGTTTGGTGCGCACGCCGGCTGCGCCGACTTTCAGGCCGATCCAGTAGTTCCACAGGGTCACGCCGGCGAACAGCGCCAGGAAGTCCACCCGCCACCAGGCATAGAACACATAGCTGGCGATCAGCAGCAGCAGGTTGCGATAGCGTTGCCCGCTCAAGTAGTACAAGCCGAGAAAGATCGGCAGGAACAGGAACAGGAACACGTTGGATGAAAATACCATCCCGATCTCTCCTTGTTGAATCAACAGTCAAGGGCCAGAGCCCCCCAAACCCCCCGTGAAAACCGGGGAGTCTTATTGCATTTCAGTCGCCGTGATTACTGTGGGAGCTAGGCTTGCCCGCGATGAACGATGATGCGGTTCATTCAGTGGTCCCGCGTCATGGCTATCGCGGGCAAGCCTTGCTCCCACAGGTTCCCTGCATGGCAGGGAGAGTGATGTCAGCTTCCTTTTTCGCCTTTCTCCCGCGAAGGGTCATACACCCGGGTCAAGTCACCGCCGAGGCGGAAGGTCTTGAACGGTTGCATCTCATGCTTGCGCTCCAGCACATCCTCGCTGCAGGTGTAGAGGCTGCAGAACGGTTCGAGCCAGGCGAATTTCGAATCAACCTTCAGATCCTTCATGTCCTGCTCTTGGCCGTTCTTCTCTTCGAAGATCTCCGGGTCCTTCACCCCGGCCAGCACGCGGTCGCCCAGTCGCTTGAGGGCACCGTTGTTTTCCTGGCGCAAATCCACACCGTTGACCTGGGCGAAACTGGCGATCATTGCCAGCGGCGGCAACGCGTAGTTGTGGTAGGACAGGGCCCGTTGCTTGCGCTTGAGTTCGTTGGGCAGGAAACCGTCGGCATCGACCTGGTTGACGCCGACCTTGTATTCCTTGACGGCCCAGTCGAACAGGTCGCGGCGGTTGGTTGCCACGGAGGTGGCCATCACCGACCAGGCGGCCCAGTAGGAATGGTTGTTGGTCTTGTCCAGCGGCAGGTTGTCCCAGTCGCTGACCACCTGATCGGCCATCCGGCTGAACCAGCCTTCGATCAGTTGTGCCTGCTCCGGGTGATTGGCCAGTGGGCGGGACTCGGAGAACTTCAGGCGTACATAGGCCGAAGCCATGCTGCCCAGCGCCCATTTGCGCATGGACTTGCCGGTGTGGTTGAAGTCCTTGGACATCAACGCATCGGCCTGGGCCCACTGGGTCAGCCAGTTGAGGGTGCATTCCAATTGTTCCGGGCGCCCGTCACGCATGAACTGCATCACTTGCTTGCTGACGCCACGCTCGATCTTGGTGATGTCGGCGGTGCTGTCGCGGAAGGCTTTTTCCGATTGCACGTTCAGGGTTGCACGGGCCTTGTCGGAGCCCTCGTACTTGCTGCGAAACTGCAGTGAGCCGGTGTAGGGCGTCGGCGTAGCGTCGCAACCTTTGGCAGCTTCGCCAGCCTTGACCTTTTCGATCGGTGCGAAGTAACCCTGAGGCGGGCGCAGCGGGGCCGCCGCCTGCGTGGCCCCGGCGAACATCGCCAGGGTTAGCAGGGAGGGCGCCAGCAGCGTTTTCAACGTTCGGGTGCGCATGGTTCTGGTCATGAGACGAGACCTCATTGTCCGATTTGAGCCGTTTGTTCGGCTTGCGGAGATGCGTTGCGTTTGCAGATTTTCGCTTCGATTTGCTGTGGCTCTTTACCGGCTTCAGGACCCTGGACTTCAACGGCTAGCAGGTTCTGCGAAGCCCAGTCCTCGTCGGTGCGCAATTGGAAGGCGAAACGTCCGTCGGTTTCCGAGGTATCCGGTTTTTCAATCTTGATATCCTCGTGGCGCCCATTCATGTACCAGAGGGTGGCTTGCAAGGTTTTCACCGAGGTGTCGGCGAAGCGAATGTCGACCTGGTGGCTGCCGTTACGCAGATCCATGTTCTTGCTATTGACCATCAATTCGTTCTTGCCCGGCTTGAGCGCGGTCTTGCTGCTCATCAGTGCCGGCTTGCCTTCGCAACCGTTGTTGTCCAGCAGCGCCATCATCTGGCGGTAGATGGTTTCCTGGTCCAGGCGATACAGCGGCGAGAATTCCCAGATGAGGATTTTCGGCGGGTTCTTCTGGAACTCTTCGCTGCCCAGGTACTGGATCATCGCGCCCTCGAAACCGCCGCCGGGGAAGGCCACGTTGAGGATGTCGGCACCGATGGCCTCTTCCAGGAAGCCGGCAAAGTTGTAGTTCTTGCCGCTGTGACTGGTGCCCACGAGGGTGATCTGTGGGTTGCCGGAATCGCCGAACAGGTCGCCGTCACCGGCCTCGCCCTTGGGCTCGGTGGTGAACTGGTCCATGTACTGGATCGCATAGCTGGTGCCGCACAGTTGCCCAGCCATGTTGTGCAGGGTGCCGGTCTTGCCCATGCGGCCGGACTTCTTGGTCTCGAACTCACGCTTGGGAATGTCGGCGAAGGCGGGAATCTGCTTGACCTTCTCGGCGACGATCTTGGCGGTGCGCTGGGCGCCGTAGGGTGTCCAGTGCTGGTCGCCACGGAAATAGAAATCGTGGGCCGGCAGGGTTTCGGGCAGGTTCTCGTTGGTCAGCGGCGACAGGTCCGGCACCACGTAACCCATCTGGGCGAAACGGCCCAGCATGGATTTGTAGTTGGTCAGGGCCTTGTCAAAGTTGAAGCTGGCCTTCTCCTGCGGATTGAGCTTGTTGCGGTTCACCAGGCCGCGGGTCGGCTGGTAGACGAGCACCAACTCGACGCCTTTTGCCTTGAACGCATCGTGCAACTGCTGCATGCGCTTGTAGCCGGCCGGGGTGGTGTTGAATTCGGTACGCAGGTCTTCCTGGGTCCGGAACAGCCAGTCGCCCTGGGCTTGTACCAGCGTGGTGAAGTTCTGCTGGTAGCGCGTGGTGTAGTTCTTCGCGTCGTGGGCTTCAGGGCACAGGTTGCAGCAGGGCTCGGCGGTGAAGCTCGGTGCCTTGATTTCATCGGCGCGGGCGCCGCTTGCAGCGGCGAGAATGCCGGCCGTCAGGGCGGACAGGCCCAAGAGTTTGATCATTTGTGGGTTCATAAAGGTCATCCTCAGTCCCGCATTTCGGTCTGGCGTTCGACAGGGTCGATCAGCACGGCTTTCTGCTGGCGCACCAGCAGGTCGAGAATTTCATCCTGGCGCTCGCCAAGGATCCCCGTGAAGCTGATGCCACTGGATTTGGTCGGCGCGAGCATGGATACGCGGTACAGCTCGACGCTCAACGGCGAGTCGATGGACAGCGGACCGCTGCCGTTGGCAGCCAGTTCGCCGCCGACCACGATCAGCGAGACTTCGGCGTCGAACGGGTCGAGCTTGATGTCCCGGTCGGTGTCGGACAGGTCCTTGATGTGGCCGTAGATACCGGTCAGGCCGTTGGCCATGGACACGTTTTCGTAGAGGCGGATATTCACGCTGTTACGAATCCGGATGCCGTGGCGTTGGTTGCTGATCACTTTGTTGCCCCACAGCAGGTTGTCAGCACTCTCATAGAGCGTGATGCCGTCGGTGTGGTTCTTGTAGATCTCGTTGTAGGCGATCAGGTTGTTCACGCTGTTACGGTCGATCACCAGGCCCGAGAGCTTGTTGTCGTAGCTGCGGTTGTTGAAGATGAAGCTGTCGTTGACCTCACGGGAAATGATGATCCCGTGCTTCTTCTTCGTCCCGTAGACCGTGTTGTCGGCGATGATCAGCCGGTGGGAACGGTCGTGGGGGTCGATGCCGTAGACGATGTTGTCTTTGTAGGTGTTGCTCTTGACCACGAAGTCGCGGGTTTCGTAGCAGTAGAAGCCGTACCACATGTCCGAGAATTCGGAACCGATGATCCAGCCGGTCGGTTCCGGACGCTTGAGGACCTTGGCCATGTTTGGCGTGTACTGGGAAATACTCACCCCGTACGACTTACTGTTGGAGTAGCCGAAACTCGCCATCTTGGTGTTGACGATGTAGGTCTCGGTGCCACCCCAAGCCAGCAGGAAGGGACGGAACTCCTTGGGCGAGCGGAACGTGGCGGGGCCGTTGTCCTTTTCACGCCAGCCGGTGACCTTGGTGTCGCGGATGAACATCTGGCCATCGTTGACCAGGAATGAGCCACCCTCCTGGGACAAGCGCAGTTCCTGGGTCTGTTTGTCGATTTCCAGGATGCCTTTCTGGCCGACCACGATCGGAATCTTCGCCAGGTAGACACCTGGCGAAGTTTCGATGATGTACTTGGGCTGTTTCTTGGCCAGGTCCTTGAGGTTCATGTAGCCATCGTCGAGGAAGATGGCCTGTGGGATACCGTGCTGGCGCACCACCCACTCGGCCATCTTGTTGTCGCCGCCGATGAAGTCCTTCAGGGCGTTTTCCTGCATCATCCGGCGCACGCTGACCTTGCCGGCCTTGGTCCGCACGATCTTGGCCGCGGCCGCTTCGGCGGTGAAGCCCTTGAGGTCGGGCAGGGTCGGCTTGGCCAGTTCCAGTGGTGCAGTTGGCGCGCTGTTGACGGTGTAGGTCTTGGCGCGCTGCAGTTCCTTGACCACGTTGCCCGGCTTGACCACCGGTTCAACGTTGGCGAACGCCGGCGAGCCGGCCAGCAGCATCGCTGCGACCAACAGGCTGATCGAACCTTTCATCGCCTGGCTGTTCCTGAGGTAGCGGTTCATTTCGGGCACTCCCATGGCCATTCGCATCAGAAGCGCCAGATCACGTCGACAAAGGCGCGATGCATGTACGAATCGACCTCTTTGCCGTAGGCGTCGCCTGGCTTGAACACGCCGCCACGAAAGCGCACCAGCGCCGACGGCTCATCAATGGACTGACTCAGCGCGGCGGGCAGCAGGCCTTGCTTGAAGTACTTGGTGACGACCAGGTCGACTTCCTGGCCCAGGTCCTTGTCACCGTCACGCAGCGGCAGGGTCGAGGTGGACAGGATTGCGCCGGTCACGTCGTCGGTGTTGTTTTCCACGGCGTTGATGCCGTTGCTGCCCACCGGCTTGTTGCCGTCCACGCGCCAGAACTTGTGGTACACCAGGCTGGCGTCGTATTCGTCACGCAACTGCCAGGAACCGAACAGGCTGGCGCTCTGGGTGTTGGCCATTTCGCCGCGGAATGCTTCGCCGAAACGGTGTACGCGCGAGCGGGTGCCGGTGAAGTTCGAGCGGTTGCTTTGCAGGCCATTCTGTTGGTATTCGTCGCTGGCGCGGGCATAGGCCGCACCGACCTGCCATTGCGGGTCCAGACGCAGGCGGATGCCCAGGTCGGTGGCCCAGCCGTTCAGGTCTTCGCTGCGCTTGGCTTGCGCCGGGCGCGTGCCGTCGGCGTTGAGCGGGTTGACGGTGTCGCGGTCACCGGTCATGCCGGTCAGGCTTGCCCAGTAGTTGACGGTGTTGGTGTTGCGCCAGTTGTAGGCGTCGCTGTTGGCTTCCAGGCCCAGCCAGGTCAAGTCACCGTTCTGGGTCTTGTCCAGGGTGTCGGTGGGCTCGCCCGGGGTCGGGTAATCGAGGCTGCCGTTGTCATGGGTATGGTGGGCGCGGATCCCGGCCCACTGGCCGGGCATCCACTGATAGCCCACATCGCCGTAGACGTGCAGGCGATCCTTGTCCTTGGGGGACAATTCCTTGAGGTCGGTGCGGTATTCGCTGAAGCGTTCGGCGACGCCGAGGTTGGCTCGCAGCAGGGTGGTGTCGAAGGTCCAGTTCAGGGCTTCGATATTGGTGTCGCGCCATTGGCCGTCGTCATTGCGCAGGCGCTGGCGGCCGAACTTCAACTGCTCCCCAGGGTAAGGGGTCAGGCCACGGTAGCCAATCCAGAACTCGCGCATGGCCAGGTAGCTTTTCTTGGCTTCGCGATCGCCGCTGTCGGTTTGCTGGGTGCTGCCATCGGACTGTTGCAGGGTGTCGGTCTCGATGATGTCGCTGGACGTCACGGCCTGGGCCATGGCGTAGGCGCTCCAGGCACCGCTTTCACTTTCGCCGTAGACCCAGGGACGCAGGTCCAGGCCGACACCGTTGACGTCGCCACCGCGCTGGGTGCCAAGGTCACTGTCGTCTTCGGACTGGCCGGTGATTTTCACTTCCAGGCCGAAGTTCTTGGTGTCGGTCAGGGCCGCCAGGGTGGGGCAGGACCACAACAGGGCGCACGTCAGGCCAATTCCGGCCTGCACAAAAGGATTGAGCTTCAAAGGCTTCATAGAGGTTCCTCGCCGTCATCTTCTTTTAGGGCTTGCAGTTCCAGCGTATCGGGGCTCATCGAGCCGCGAATGGCCTGCTCTTGTTTTAGCAGGCTCTGAGCTTGTGCAAGTTGCTGCGGCGGTAATTGGGCTTCGAGGGTCTGGGCAAGTTCGGTGGCTTGCGGGGTGTTCTGTACCTTGGCCAACTGGCTGAACACATACGCGTTGACCGGGTTGGGCTTGGTGCCCTTGCCCTGGGAGAACAGCTGGGCAATGGCGAAATCGGCGCTGTTCTGGCCGTTGCGGGCGGCCTTGAGCAGGTGGTCCAGGGCTTTTTGCGAGTACACCTGGCCCAGGTAACCGCGGCGATAGATCTGGCCGAGGTAGTAGTCGGCAGCCACTTCGCGGCCAACGGCTTTCTGGAAATGCGCCTCGGCAACCTTGGCATCGGCCGGGACCCATTTGCCTTCGTAGTACAGCTTGCCCAGCAACAGCTCGGCGCGCGGCTGGTCGGCGGCGCGGCCGTTTTCCAGGTACTGCATCATCTTGTCGACGTCACCCAGTTCCGGGAAGTCGTAGAGCAGTTGCGCCAAGCTGACCCAGGCAGCGGGGTAGCCCGGGGCGATGCCTTCGAGCAACGACTGGGCAGTCTTTTCATCGGTCTTGCCCAGGCTGGCGTCGGCCAGGACACGGGCGACGCTGTCCACGCGTTGGGCGGACACGACGCCACGGGCGTGAGCGTCCTGCATCTGCTTGAGCAACGCGGCCTGTTGTTCCGATTGGCCGCGTTTCTGATAGACCGTGGCCAGTTCGACGTAGCAGATGTCCGTGGTCGTCAGCGCGGCCTTGCAGACCTTCTCGACTTCATCCAGGTGCTGGTCGTAGGTGCCCTGGGTGCGGTAGAGCAGGATCTGCGCCAGGCCCGCTTCCGGATAACCGGCGCTGCGCCATTGGCTGATCTGCTGCTGGGCGTTGACGTTCGGGAAACTGTGGGGATATTGCAGGTACAGCATCGCCAGCGGGATCAGGGTGTTGCCTTCTCCGTTGGCGAAGGCTTTCTTCAGCAGGCCTTCGGCTTCGTGTTTTTCCGCTTCGGTGGAGCCAGGCTTGGCCACCAGCAGGCGACCCAGGCGAGCTTGAGCCCGAGGCGAGATATCGGCCGCGGCGCGGTAAGTCGCCTCGGCTTTTTTCATCTGCTCCGGATCACGGCTGTCTACCTGGATATCGGCCAGGCCGACCTGGGCTTCGCTGTAGCCCAGGTCTGCCAGTTGCTGATAGTTCTGCTGCGCCAGCGCCGTGTCGCCGCGCTTCAAGGCTTCGTTGGCCAGGCGTTGGTCGGGCAGGCCGGCGCAACCGCTAAGACCGACTGCCAACGCCAGTGCACACAACGCATATCCTGTGTGGGAGCGGCCTTGCTCGCGATGCAGGCCGCTCGGTGTACCAGACAGACCGCGTCGATCCCATCGCGAGCAAGCTCGCTCCCACAGGGAATGCGGTGCATTGTTGTTTTGTGGAGTGATCACGGGCATATCCTCGACTTAAAGACCGACGGCCATGGCTTTGTCGATCAGCCAGTTCAGGTTCGGACCACGGTCGCTGTGGACTTCCACTGGACGACCGGCCAGGGCGCTGTCCAGGGGTTCGTCAGGCTGGATCAACACACGGATATCGGAGGACAGGTCGGCACTTTTCAGGCTGGTGCTGCTGACGATCTTGCCGGTACGGGTGGTGTCTTCGCCGGCCACTTGGAAGCTGACGGGAGTACCTGGGCGCACGTCGCCGAACTGGCGATAGGAGAAGCGTGCTTCGACGTTGGCTTCGGTACCGCGTGGAACCAGTTGGAAGATCACGTCGCCCTTGCTGGCGTACTGACCGTTGGCAACCAGTTGCTGGGCCACGATGCAATCGCATGGCGACGTCAGGGTGCCGGTCATTTGCTTGCCGAACAGTTCCTCGACCTTGGCTGGCTGCAACTGGTTGTCGTCCAGGTGACCCTTGAGCACGTCGAGCATGCTGGTGCTGAAGGTCGCCAGCGGGGCGCCCTTGGCGGCCACGCCGTCGGCCTTGACCAGGCTCTGCACGGTGCCGTCGCGCGGCATGGTGATCGCCATGCCCGGTACGTTCACCAGGCCGGCCTGGGCATGGCTGACGAAGTACATGCCGTACACCGACTTGAAGATGAAACCGAACGCCGCCAGGCCAACGACGAAGACCCCCAGGCTGAAGGTCACGGCGCGCAGGCGGCCGAAGGCACTCATGCCACCGTTTTCGTCTTTCTGCTTGCGAGCTTTGGTGAAGTTATCGCGCTGCAGGGTCGCCAGCACGTCGCCGACACCGACGATGTCGCCGGCCAGGTGCGAGGTGATGATGTGACGCAGTGTCGAGATGTCCCGGGGCTCCAGGTTCTGGAACTGGCAACCGGTGCGGCCGGTCTGGCGGTCGTAGGAGCGGATCTGCAACTCCACGTCCATGGCCAGGCCGAGGTTGTCGATGACGAACTGCAGGCGACCTTTGTAGGACTCCCCGGTCTTGAGGGGCATCTGGCCGGCGTTGAAGCACAGGCCACCGGCGGACAGGTCCAGGACCTTGACTTCCATGGGCGTGCGGTCAGGACCGAAGAAGCGCAGCTTGGCCGGGATTTTGACCCGGGCGTGTTGGCGCTGGGCTTCGGATTCATGCACTACGTTGACATTCACGGCGGTGTTCATAGGGGCGATTTCCTAGTTAATTCATTCAAGTCCGGTCAGACCATCGTCAGCAGCACAGCGACAAAAATGCTGCCGGCGGAGAAGGTCATGGTCCGAGACGACCAAGTGTTGAACCAACGTTGAAAGCTGGCGAGATCACGGGTCAGTGAGGTGGGCTGGCGGGTCCAGGACTGCTGGTCAAGGCGGAAGAACACGTAGATCTTCACCAGGGCACCGACGATCTGGTTGTAATAGAGAATCGCCGGGTAGGCAGGGCCGATCCGGTGACCGGAGCACGACAACAACAGGGTCAGGATCAACCGTGTGATACCGATCCACAGCAGGTACACCAGGATGAACGCGGTGCCGTACTTGAAGCTGGCGATCAGTGCTACGGTCAGGCCCAGCAGCGAGGTCCACATCGACACGCGCTGGTCGAACAGCACCACCGAAGTGAACAGGCCCAGACGGCGCAGACCCAGGCCCAGGGCCCGGGAGTTCTGCCGCAGGTTGTTGCCATACCAGCGGAACATCAGCTTGCGGCTGGCCTTGATGAAGCTCTTCTCCGGCGGATGCTCGACAGTGTTGATCGCCGCATCGGGCACGTAGAAGGTGTCGTAGCCCAGGCGCATCAGGCTGAACCAGCTCGACTTGTCATCGCCGGTCAGGAACTTGAAGCGGCCCAGGCGCCAGTGTTGCAGCGAGTCGCTTTCCACGTCGGCGATGAAGTCCGGGTTGGTCACCACGGTGGCGCGGAACACCGACATACGGCCGGTCATGGTCAGCACGCGCTTGGACAAGGCCATGGAGCACATGTTGATGTGACGCTGGGCGAAACGCAGCTTGTGCCACTCGGCCATGACGTAGCCGCCGCGCACTTCGCAGAACTCGTTGGTGGTCAGGCCGCCGACGTTGCCGAACAGCTGGAACCAGGGCACGGTCTTGCGCACGACGCCTTTGGCAAGCACGGTGTCGCCATCGATCACGGCGACCACCGCACGGTCATCCGGCAGGTGGCGGGAGATGGCGCGGAAACCGTAGGCCAGGCCGTCACGCTTGCCGGTGCCGGGAATGCGCACGAAGTCCAGCTTGACCCGCGCTGGCGGGTTCATGCGGGCCCAGAGGCTCTTGACCAGCAGTTCGTCGGACATTTCCACGATGGAGCAGACCACGGTGGTGGGCAGCCCGCATTCGATGGCCTCGCGAATCACCGAGCCATACACCTGGGCGGTGGTCAGCGCATCGATCCGGAAGCTGGTGACCATCAGGTACACATGGGACGGATCCGCCGCCTTGCCCAGCTTGCGTACCTTGCGGCGCAGGTGCGGGTAGACGATGTACAGGAAGATCATGCCGCGCACGAAATGCGTTGCTCCCATGGAGTAACGCCAGATGCCCACGGCGCCGATCAGGAAGATGAAGTCCTTGGATTCGGAGTCGAACGTGGACGTGGGCAGCGCCATGGCGATGCCCATCAATAAACTCAAGTAAAACAGCCAACCGGCGGCCTGAAGCAGGCCGTGCTTTAGCCTGTGCATAATCTGCATCCGTCTCTATCTCGGGCGGGCCTTGTGGGCGGCCCGATGGGTTAAGGCAGGCGAAAGGCCGGCCGGGGCATGCCCCGGCCGGCAAACAGACTTACCAGCAGATGCCTTCGGTCCGGCCATTCGGGTTGGTGGCCTTGGACATGAAACCGACCAGGTCGATGACCTGCTTGCCTTCCGGTACGTTCTCGGTCAGCGCGCGGAACTTCTCGTCGCGGTTGCCCAGGATGATGATGTCGGAGCTGTCGATCACCGAGTCGAAGTCGGCGTTGAGCAAGGACGAGACGTGAGGAATCTTCGACTCGATGTAATCCTTGTTCGCACCGTGGACGCGGGCGTATTCGACGTTGCTGTCGTAGATCTTCAGGTCGAAACCCTTGCCGATCAGCATTTCCGCCAGCTCTACCAGCGGGCTTTCACGCAGATCGTCGGTACCGGCCTTGAAGCTCAGGCCCAGCAGGGCGACTTTGCGCTTGTCGTGGCTGGAAACGATGTCGAAGGCGTTCTGCACCTGGGATTCGTTGCTGCGCATCAGCGAGTTGAGCAACGGCGCTTCCACGTCCAGGGAACTGGCGCGGTAGGTCAGGGCGCGAACGTCCTTGGGCAGGCAGGAGCCGCCGAAGGCAAAGCCTGGGCGCATGTAGTACTGGGACAGGTTCAGGGTCTTGTCCTGGCAGACCACGTCCATCACTTCACGGCCATCGACGCCGACGGCCTTGGCGATGTTGCCGATCTCGTTGGCGAAGGTCACCTTGGTGGCGTGCCACACGTTGCAGGTGTACTTGATCATCTCGGCGACGGCGATGTCCTTGCGGATGATCGGCGCATCGAGTTCTTCGTACAGCGATTGCAGAACGTCGCCAGAGGCTGTGTCGAACTCACCGATGACGGTCATCGGCGGCTGGTCGTAGTCTTTGATCGCAGTGCTTTCGCGCAGGAACTCAGGGTTGACCGCGACACCGAAATCGACGCCGGCTTTCTTGCCGGAGCAGTCTTCCAGGATCGGGATGACAACGTTTGCCACCGTGCCCGGCAATACGGTGCTACGAACTACGATGGTGTGGCGGGTAGTCTTGTCACGCAGGACAAAACCGATCTCGCGGCACACGGCTTCGATGTAGTTCAGTTCCAGGTCGCCGTTCTTTTTGCTCGGTGTACCGACACAAATCATCGACAGATCAGTGTCGCGAATGGCTTCGGCGAAGTTGGTCGTGCCGCGCAGTCGGCCAGTTTGAATGCCTTGCGCCAATAGCTCGCCAAGGCCTGGTTCAACGATTGGTGATTTGCCAGCGTTGATCATGTCGATTTTGTCTTTGGCGACATCTACGCCAACTACGTCATGGCCCCGTGCAGACAGGCAACCGGCACATACTGCACCGACGTAACCCAAACCAAATATGCTAATGCGCATCGCATTTCCCTCTGTTTTTCACGCCAATAAATGGCCGGAGTTAATAGTGTTCAGCGGTCATAGTGCACTCGGAAGTGTGGAATGCAGGCGCCACAATGCCGTGTGCAGGCATACTAAGTTCCGAGTGTCTAAATAAATGCACTCAAGTTGTGCGCAATGTGGCCTAGTTGTTATGACCTGCCCTGTTATGCAGCCAGTCCCTGTTTTCAGGTACGCTCGTGCAAAGATCCTTCACTTCCGATTCCTGGCAAAAAGCCCACAAAATCAGAAGCTTGTGTGCTCGGGTGAGCACGTTATAGGGGCGCAGCCTTGGCCTTGTAGGGGATAGTAATGGTGCTTTATCTCCCATCCTTTAAGGGTGGATCCAGTTAGACGACCGTTTCGCTAAGTTGTCGTGACAACTTGGTTAATCCGTTCGACGTCCTTTGTAAGTTATCTCGTACACGCTCGCCGAGAATCGTTACGGATGGTATGAGCGATGCAATTTCACATAGTTCCGATCCGCTCATCGCGATTTTCGAAATTTTTCGAAATATTATCGGAGATGGCACTGGCTTCAATATGATGGCACTTGCCGTTTCGCCCTTTATAAATGGGGAGTTAGCAGGGGTAGATAGTTTTATGCCACTACCGATGAAAAAAATCGGTGCCACTACGCAAAAAACTGACGAGTGTCGAGTGAAATAAAAGTTAGCGCGGGAGTGGGGCGATTTATTGGCGCCATGAAACTGTCGAAGTGGGCGGGGAACTAAGATGACAAATAGGGAGATGATCGAAGCCCCCGATCAGGGGGCGGTATAAGGTTATGCCTTATTCGGGGGCATGATCGCGCAGGAAAACCAGTTTGTCCCGGCTCGACTGCTGGGCGTTGAAGCGGTAGCCCTGCACATCGAATTGGCTGAGCGCCGCAGGGTCGTCGATCCGTTCCTGAATCACGAAACGACTCATCAGGCCCCGGGCTTTCTTGGCGTAGAAGCTGATGATTTTGTACTGGCCGTTTTTCAGGTCCCGGAATTCGGTATCGATGACGCGTGCTTTCAGTGCGCTGCGCTTGACCGCCGAGAAGTATTCATTGGAAGCCAGGTTCAGCAGTACGTCGTCGCCCTGGTCGGCGAGGGCTTCGTTCAGCCATTCGCTGATGCGCGTGCCCCAGAAAGCATAAAGGTCCTTGCCCCGGGCATTGGCCAGCTTCGTGCCCATTTCCAGGCGATAGGGTTGCATCAGGTCCAGTGGCCGCAGCAGGCCATAGAGGCCGGAGAGCATGCGCAGGTGCTGCTGGGCGTAGTCGAAGTCGGCTTCGCCAAAGCTTTGCGCATCGAGGCCCGTGTACACGTCACCCTTGAAGGCCAGCAGCGCCTGCTTGGCATTGGCCGCAGTGAACGCCGGCGTCCAACTGCCGAATCGCGCTGCATTGAGGCCTGCGATCTTGTCGGAGACGTGCATCAGCTCGCTGATCTGTGCTGGCGAGAGTTCGCGCAGTTGCTCGATCAGTTCCTGGGAATGATCCAGGTACTGCGGCTGGGTAAAGCGCTCGGTGGCCGGCGGTGTTTCGTAATCGAGGGTCTTGGCGGGGGAAATCACCATCAGCATGAAATCGTCTCCTTGAGGGTGCGGCGATTCTAGGGGGTTGTCCGGGTGGACTCCAGCTATTGGGGTGATAGGTGATGGATGGGCGAGTATTGACGGGCATTTGTGGCGAGGGAGCTGTGGGAACGCTTGCTCGCGATTGCGGCAACTCGATGTCTGAAGGACCGCATCGCTGCTATCGCGGGCAAGCCTTGCTCCCACAGAGTCCTCCGACCGCAAGGGTATTGCGCCAGGATCGGCTATGATGCCGCGCGGGTTTCGTTATGGAGACATCCCTTTTGCGTATCGCTCTTCTGTTATCGGCCTGGCTGTTGAGCCTGGGCGCCATTGCCGCGCCCAACGACGTCGCGTCTCTGGACCGCAGCACCTGGCCGGAACAACTCACCAGCCCGACGTTGTTCGACGTGGCTTCGCGGGCCGAGATCCTGATGTTCGCCCGGGTTCTGCTGGACGTCGATGCCATGGACGAAATCGCGCTCAAGCAATACCTGGGGTTGCGCACGGTCAATAAGGTTGCGATCGACGCACTTCGCGCCCGGCTGTGGCAGCGCTTGCTGACCAACTACAATTTTGCCCAACGCAGCTGCGATCAGGACGCTTCCTTCTGTTACCTGGTCGAGGACATGGCGACCCTGCGCGAAGAGGCGCGCCGGTTCCATCTGGATGACAACTCCTACTACATCAAGTGGGCCGCGCCGAGCCAGATCTTTCACACCCAATACCGCGACGAGCTGCTGCGTAAAGCCGCGCTTTTTCCGCAAACCAGCAGCGAAATCGAACGTTTCGGCGATTACGAACGCAACGGCGAAGACATGAACGACCGCCTGTTCCTGCTGACCTTCGACAGCGCCGCCAACGTTGCGCCGGACAACACCCCGTGGCTGGCCGAATACCTGCGCAAGGCGAACATCAATGGCACCTTCTTCGTGCTGGGCAAGGACATTCAGGCGCGGTTGCAAGAGGGTTCGGTCAACAATCTCCAGGCGTTGTATTCGGGGCAATGCGTGGGCGTGCAGGGCTGGGAGTTCCGCTCCCACAGTTATTGGCAGGACTGGCAAGACTCGGTCCGGCGCAGTGTCGAGCTGGTCAAGGGCAAGCTGCCCGAGAATTACGTGCCGCTGTTCCGCCCGCCCCAAGGGCAGCGCCGTGGCGATGCCGAAGGGTTTTTCCGCCAGCAAGGCTTGCAGGTGGCGCTGTGGGACATCGACCCCCAGGACAGCAACAATCGGCTCAAGCCTGAGCAAAGTGCCCAGCGCGCGCTGACCCTGATGCTGTTGTGGCGCCATGGGGTGATCAATTTCAATGCCAAGCAGGATGGGGTGAAAACGGCGTTGCCCTGGCTCATGACGCAGACGGCGCAAAGCGGGATCGGTTGGGCGGACTGCCAGGAAGCGTTTCGCTGAAACCTGCAAAGGCCCGGAAACATTGGGAGAAGATGAAAAACCGGCGCACATTCATGACAACCGGACTTCCGACTTTAACGGCGCAACGGCGGTACGCCAAGGGTTATTCGTCACTCTGAAAAATAAACTTCAAAAAAGCGTCAAAGTGCTTTTTCCTGTCATGGTTTTTGGAGTATCAAGAAGTCAGACCGCCGAAACCTGCAACACAGGTGGCGTCTTCCAAGACCCAGATTGTGTGCAGTTCACCTGAATCCTCGCGGGTGAATTCGGTGGCTACCTCGAGGCGCAGCACTGTCACGGTATTGCGTCGAATGGCCCCCACATAGGTGACCGAGTATGGATGACCACGGACGTAGCCCTTCCTCCAACCAGCCAATCCTCTATGTACTCGATACCAACGTATTGATCCACGATCCAAACGCCCTGCTGAACTTCGAAGAACACCACGTTGCCATCCCGATGACCGTGCTTGAGGAGCTGGACAAGCTCAAGAGCGGGCACCACAGCGTTGCGGCCGAATGCCGGCAGGCAATCCGCCTGATCGACAAGACCCTGGGTGATGCCTCCCCGGAGGACGTTGAACTGGGCGTGTCGATCCAGCGCGGCAAAAGTGGTCCCAAGGGCCTGCTCTCGATCCTGATGAGCAAACGCACCGAACCCAACCTGGTGCTGCCTGAACACCTGAACGACAACATCATCATCAACCAATTGATCGACCTGCACGCGCGCAACAAGGACCAGGCCGTGGTGCTGGTGACCAAAGACATCAACATGCGCCTCAAGGCCCGCGCCTGTGGGATCGCGGCCGAGGACTACAGCACCGACCAACTGGTCGACGACGTCTCGCTGTTGCCCAACGGCTACCACAATATGACCGGCTCCTTCTGGGACCGTGTGAGCAAGGTCGAAACCCGCCAGGATCACGGCCGCACCTGGCACCAGGTGCAACTGATCGACAACCTGCCGGCGGTGCACATCAATGAGTTCATCATCGACGAACAAGGCTTCGTCGGCTGGATCAAGGAAATCCAGGTCGACAAGCTGCTGATCCTCGACCTGCACCAGGAACCTTTGCTGCACCAGGAAGCCTGGGGCCTCAAGCCGCGCGACATCTACCAGAGCCTGGCCCTGTTCGCCTTGCTCGACCCCGATATCCACCTGGTCAACCTGTCCGGCGCCGCCGGTTCCGGCAAGACCATCCTGGCCCTGGCTGCCGCCATCGAGCAGACCATGGTCAGCAAACGCTACCGGCGCATCATCGCCACCCGCAGCGTGCAGGGCCTGGACCAGGAAATCGGTTTCCTGCCCGGCACCGAAGCGGAAAAAATGGAGCCATGGCTGGGGGCGATCACCGACAACCTCGAAGCCTTGCACATGGATGACGAAAGCACCCATGGCAGCGTCGACTACATCCTTAGCAAAGTGCCGCTGCAGTTCAAATCCCTCAACTACATTCGCGGGCGCAGCTTCCAGCAGAGCCTGATCCTGATCGACGAATGCCAGAACCTGACCCCGCACCAGATGAAGACCATCATCACCCGTGCCGGCGCCGGTTCCAAAGTGGTGTGCCTGGGTAACCTGGCACAGATCGACACCCCTTACCTGTCCGCGACCAGCTCCGGGCTGACCTACCTGACCGAACGCTTCAAGGACTTCCCCAACGGCGTCCACATCACCCTGCAAGGCGTGCCGCGCTCGATCCTGGCCGAATACGCCGAATCCCACCTGTAATCCCAGCGAACCGGGCGGCCACTAGGTCGCCCGGTTTTTTTTATGGCTGTACGAAAACCCTGTGGGAGCGAGCCTGCTCGCGATGGCGGTGTATCAGATAAAAATAGGTGTCTGACCCTCTGCCATCGCGAGCAAGCTCGCTCCCACAAGGGAACTGCGGTGCTCAGGAAATTGCAGGTCACCCCAAGTGCGACAATCAGCCCTGCCTGAATCTGACCCACAGGTTTACAATCGACACTCCCTATCAGGAGTAACCCTGTGCTGACTCATCTCGATTCCCAAGGTCGCGCCAATATGGTCGACGTGACCGACAAGGCCGTGACGTTCCGTGAAGCCACGGCCGAGGCCTTTGTGCGCATGTTGCCCGACACGCTGCAGATGATCGTCAGCGGCGGTCACCCCAAGGGCGATGTGTTCGCCGTTGCGCGCATTGCCGGCATCCAGGCTGCCAAGAAAACCAGTGATCTGATTCCGCTCTGCCATCCGTTGATGCTCACCAGCGTCAAGGTCGAGATCAATGCCGAAGGCACGGACCAGGTACGCATCGTTGCCCGGTGCAAGCTGTCGGGGCAGACCGGGGTGGAGATGGAGGCCCTCACGGCCGCCAGTGTTGCCGCGCTGACCATCTACGACATGTGCAAGGCCGTGGATCGGGGCATGATCATCGAAGGCGTGCGCGTGTTGGAAAAACTCGGCGGTAAGAGTGGTCACTTCCAGGCGGATGCGTCATGAAGATCATCGTGAAGTTCTTTGCCCGTTACCGTGAAGCGCTTGGCGTGGATTCGGTAAAGGTGGAAGGCGATTTCGCCACGGTCGACGATGTGCGCGTGCTGCTTGCCCAGCGTGACGGGGCCGAGGTGCTGAAGGAACAAAACCTGATGTGCGCTCGCAACGAAGATTTGTGCCAGCTCGACGAACCGCTGGCCGACGGCGACGAAGTTGCGTTCTTTCCCACCGTGACCGGAGGCTGAACCATGGCGATTCGTGTGCAGGTCGAACCGTTCGACCCAGGCATCGAAGTCAACGCGATGCACGCGGCCAATGTCGGCGTGGGCGCGGTGGTGAGTTTTGTCGGCTACGTGCGTGACTTCAATGACGGCCTCGATGTGTCCGGGATGTTCCTGGAGCATTATCCAGGCATGACCGAAAAAGCCCTGGGCAAGATCGCCACCGAGGCCGAGCAGCGCTGGCCGTTGCTCAAGCTGGAGGTGCTGCACCGCATCGGCGCCCTGGAGCCGGGCGAGCCGATCGTCTTCGTCGGTGCCGCCAGTGCCCATCGCCAGGCGGCATTCGACGCCTGCGCCTTTGTCATGGACTACCTCAAGACCCGAGCGCCGTTCTGGAAGAAAGAGAACACCGCCGACGGCCCGCGCTGGGTCGAAGGGCGCGACAGCGATCATGCGGCGGCGGATCGCTGGAAGCAGTAAATACCCTGTGGATTTTCAGTGATTGTTATTCCGTCATCGCGAGCAAGCTCGCTCCCACACTGGATTGGCGTCGTACACAGTATTTGTGTTCAACACAGTCCCTTGTGGGAGCGAGCTTGCTCGCGATGAGGCCATCAACCTCCCATCACATTCCTCTGCCTACCAATTGACGACATGTACATTAAAGTCCAGTATGGATTTATAAGTACACAAAAACTCATCGCCCCCCCTTTCTCTGCCAAACCAACAACAACCCCGCGAGAGATCGATCATGAAGAAACTCCCCCTCATCACCGGCCTGGCCTTGAGCCTGCTGGCCTCCAGCAGCCTGTTCGCCGCTGAGAAAACCTTGCGTATCGGCATCGAGGCGGCATACCCGCCGTTTGCTTCCAAGACCTCGGAAGGGAAGATCGAGGGGTTCGACTACGACATTGGCAATGCCCTGTGCGCGCAGATGCAGGTCAAGTGCGAGTGGATCGAGGGTGAGTTCGACGGGCTGATTCCTTCGCTCAAGGTGAAGAAGATCGACCTGGCGCTGTCGTCCATGACCATCACCGAAGAGCGCAAGAAGTCGGTGGATTTTACCCACAAGTACTACTTCACCTCATCGCGCCTGGTCATGAAGGAAGGGGCAGTGGTCGATGACCAGTACGCCAGTCTCAAGGGCAAGACCGTCGGTGTGCAGCGGGCCACCACTACTGACCGCTACGCCACTGAAGTCCTCGAACCCAAGGGTGTGATCGTCAAGCGCTACAGCAACAACGAAGAAATCTACATGGACCTGGCGTCTGGTCGCCTCGACGCGATTTTCGCCGACACCATCCCGCTGGAAGACTTCCTGTCGATGCCTCGCGGCAAAGGCTATGCGTTTGTCGGGCCGGAGCTCAAGGACCCGAAATACGTGGGTGAAGGTGCCGGTATCGCGGTGCGCAAGGGCAATACCCAACTGGTGGCGGATTTGAACAAGGCCATCGATGGGATTCGGACCAATGGGGAGTATCAGAAGATCCAGGCCAAGTATTTCAAGTCGGATATCTATGGCGACTGATTGACCGTTATCGCGAGCAAGCTCGCTCCCACACTGGAACTTTGTACCCAGGTCCCCTGTGGGAGCGAGCTTGCTCGCGAAGGCGTCAGACCAGGCAACACAAAACCTCAGCCCTTCAATTCCTTCAAATGCTTGTACACCGTCGCCCGCCCCATATTCAGCACATTGGCCACGTAGTTGGACGCACTCTTGCCCTTGAACGCGCCTTCGGCGTGCAGCGCCAGCACCAGCTCGCGCTTGTGGTCGCGGGTCAGCAGGTTCAGGCTCAATTGACGCTCACGCATCCAGGCATGCAGGAAGGTGTTGATGCGCTCCTGCCAGTCATCGCGAAACAGTGAGTCCGGCTGGGGGATCAACTTGCTTGGCGACAGGAACAGGTCCAGCGCGGCCTTGGCATTCTCGAACAGCGAAATATTCAGGTTGATGCACAGCACCGCCAGCGGATGACCGTCGGCGTCGCGCAGCACGCTGCTGAGGCTGCGAATCTTCTGTCCGTCCCAGTTCAGCTTTTCGTAGGGTCCGATGTTACGTTCGCTGACGTCCTCGCTGAGCATGTCTTCCAGGGACGAGTCATCGTCAATTTCACGCTTGGACAGGTTATTGGCGATGTAATCGACTTTCTGGGTGCGCAGGTCGTGCAGCACCACTTCGGCGTGGGGGTAGAACAGCGTGGCGATAGCGTCGGCGATGGTGCGGAAGTTTTCCAGCGCCGGATCGGGTGGCGAGGCAGTCATGACAGGGCTCCAGGCAGCGTCAGCGCCCCGTGAAACAGGGGCGCGGGGAGTGTGCCGCAATCGCGGCGATGCGTCACCCCAAGGTGGCTCAGCCCAGGCGCTCGGGGGACAGCATGGCGATGCTCAGGCCGAAACGGGCCAGGGCCTCGGGCAGCGGCTCGCCACGCACCAGCGCCGCGCTGGCCTGGCCCATGGCTGGCGAGGTCTGGATGCCGTAGCCACCCTGGGCCGCCACCCAGTACAGACCGGGTACCTGTGGATCGAAACCGGACAGCAGATCGCCGTCGGGCACGAAACTGCGCAACCCGGCCCAGGTACGGGTGGGCCGGCGGATGGTCAGGGTGGTGGCTTCCTCGATCTGGTAGATGCCCATGGCGATGTCCAGCTCTTCAGGCTGCACATCGTGGGGGGGCACCGGATCGGCGTTGGCCGGCGAGCCGAGGAACATGCCGGCGTCGGGCTTCATGTAGAAGGATTCGTCCAGGCTCACCAGCATCGGCCAGTCATGAATATCCACGCCCTCGGGCCCGGCAAAAATGAACGCCGCGCGCCGCTTGGGTTGCAGCCCCAGCTTCCGGGCGCCGGCCATTTCGCCAATGTGATCGGCCCATGCGCCGGCAGCGTTGATCAGAACCGGTGCCGTGAACGTCTGGTTGGCGGTTTTCACCTGCCACAGCCCCTGATCATCGCGGCTCAATTGCTGCACTTCGCTGTCGGTGTGCACTTCACCGCCATTGCGACGAATACCGCGCAAGTAGCCTTGGTGCAGTGCATCGGTGTCGATGTCGCAGGCCGTGGGGTCGTAGATCGCTCCGTGGACCTTGTCCCGTCGCAGGATCGGCAGCCGCACACAGGCTTCGTCAGCGCTGAGCAGTTGCATCTGCGGCACCGTAGCCTTGGCACTGAGGTACTGGTTGTTCAACTCGGCCGGGTCACCGGTGAAATCCACGGTCATTTCGCCTCGTGGGGTCAGCAAGGGGTGTTCGCAGAAACCGGCCGGCGGGGCGTCGAAAAAATCCCGGCTGGCCTGGGTCAGCGCTCGCACCTGAGGGGTGCCGTAGGCGGCGGTGTACAGCGCCGCCGAGCGTCCGGTGGAGTGGTAGGCCGGATGGGATTCGCGTTCGAGCACAATCACACGGCCGTGGGGGGCGAGCCAGTAACCGGTGGATGCACCGGCAATGCCGCCGCCGATGATGATGAAGTCTGCTGAGGTCATGAAACTCTCCTGTCGAACACGGTGGCCGGGAGTCAATTCAACCCTGTGGGAGCGAGCTTGCTCGCGATGGCGGCCTGACAGTCAACATTGAAGGTGACTGACCCACCGCCATCGCGAGCAAGCTCGCTCCCACAAGGGAATGGGGTGTGTCAGTTATGAAGTCGGTAAAGCGCATTCGCCAATGCAACATCCTCCAGCCCCAGGCCGATGGAGCGGAAGAACACATGGCGTTCATAGCTCGGGCGCGCGACCTGCTCGCTGAGCAGTTCGGGCAAATCGCCGACGATTTTCGAAACGTCCCAGCCGAACTGTTCGCCGGCGATCAGCATTTCACCGGCCGAGCCTGGGGTGGTCTGACGATAGTCGCAGAACACGTCCATGTCGTTCAGGCTTTGAGGGAGGACTTCATGGGCGCGTGGGGCATTGGTGCTGATGGAGGTGATCAGCGCCGGTTTGCCCAGGGTCTGCGGGTCGAGTACCGCTTTGGCGGACGAGGTACAGAGCATCACCACGTCGGCGTCGTGCAGCGCCGCTTCAAGGCTCTCGGCGATGTGCAGGCGAGGATCCAGATCGGTAATGGAGGCCAGTTCTTGTGTCGACTTGGTCCTCAGGCCTGGCGAATAGAGGTTGATAGCTTGCCAGTCCCGCAGGCCCTTGACGTACTGCACGTGTGCCCGCGCCACCGCACCGCTGCCGATAACCGCCAGGCGCCGGGCGGTTTGCGAGGCGAGGGCATCGACGGCAACAGCCGTGGCGGCGGCGGTGCGGGCGGTCGTCAGTTCGGCGGCATCGCACAGTAGCAGCG
This sequence comes from Pseudomonas sp. St316, assembly GCF_018325905.1. Lineage (NCBI taxonomy): Bacteria > Pseudomonadati > Pseudomonadota > Gammaproteobacteria > Pseudomonadales > Pseudomonadaceae > Pseudomonas > Pseudomonas sp. St316. The sequence continues at coordinate 1,255,291 of NZ_AP021901.1, forward strand.
GCTGGCCGGTCTGCATCGACATCAACAAGGTCCAGGCGGTCACCAGCGGGCCTTGCTCGCGCACGATGTAGGGCGAGGTCTTGACCCCGTAGACCTGCTCTTCAGCCAGCACGCCCAGGTAGTTGATGAAGTCCCCGGCGCCCTGGGGAAATTCCACGAGTTGTTGGGCGGGTTGCACGGCCTGGCCGGCAGCCAGGTCGCGGAACAGTTTGCGCAGGATATGCGGCACGTCGACTTGCCCGAGCAGTTCTCGGACCTGGGCTTGGGTGATGACATAAGGCGTACTGGACATCGTCGGCTCCGGGGTGCTTTTTTGTAAACTAATTTGTCCATTATGGACTTTTAGTTTTATTGGGCAATGTCCCGGGCAAAAAAAACGCAGCCTTTGCGGCTGCGCTTTCTGTTCTTTATCGCGCCGGTTAGGGGCGCTTGCGCTCTACCGGGCGAAGCAGATGGGTCGGCGGGGTTTCGCAATTAATCTTTTTCCCCAACAGTGCCTCGATGGATGGCAACTGATAGGAATCATCCTCACCGGCGAAACTGATGGATACCCCTGCGGCACCTGCACGACCGGTCCGGCCAATCCGGTGCACGTAGTCATCCGGCACTTCCGGCAGGGTGAAGTTGATCACATGGCTGATGCCGTCGATGTGGATACCACGACCGGCTACGTCGGTGGCCACCAGCACACGGATCTTGCCTTCGCGAAAGCCTTCCAGCGTCTTGATGCGCTTGTGTTGTGGCACGTCACCGGACAGTTGCGCGGCATTGACGCCATCGCGCACCAGGCGCTCTTCGATGCGCCGCACTTCGTCCTTGCGGTTGGCGAACACCATCACCCGTTCCCAACCGTTGTCGTTGACCAGGTTGTAGAGCAGCTTGTACTTGTCGGCCCCGGCGACGGCGTAGATGTGTTGCTCGACGTTTTCGCTGGCGACGTTCTCGGCTTCGATCTCGACGATGGACGGGTCGGTGGTCCATTGCTTGGCCAGGTTCATCACGTCTTCGGTGAAGGTGGCGGAGAACAGCAGGGTCTGGCGTTCGCTTTTCGGTGGAGTCTGGCGAATGATCTGGCGCACTTGGGGGATGAAGCCCATGTCGAGCATGCGGTCGGCTTCGTCCAGCACCATCACTTCGACCATGTCCAGGTGCACGTCGCCGCGCTGGTTGAAGTCCAGCAGGCGGCCCGGCGTGGCGACCAGGATGTCGCAGTGGCGGGCTTCGAGGTGCTTGAGCTGCTTGTCGAAGTCCATGCCGCCCACGAACGTCATGACGTTCAGGCCGGTGTACTTGGTCAGGTCGGCAGCGTCCTTGGCGATCTGCACCACCAGCTCGCGGGTCGGCGCGATGATCAGCGCCCGCGGTTCGCCCATGTAGCGTTCCTTGGGCGGCGGGGTCTGGAGCAACTGGGTGATGATGGAGATCAGGAATGCAGCGGTCTTGCCGGTGCCGGTCTGGGCGCGGCCGATGGCGTCTTTGCCGGCGAGGGTGAAGCCCAGCACCTGCGCCTGGATCGGCGTGCAGTACGGGAAGCCCAGGTCCTGGATGGCATGCATCAATTCAGGGGCGAGCTTGAAGTCGTGGAAGCGGGTCTTGCCTTCCTGGGGTTCTACGACGAAATCCTCGAGTTTCCAGGCGACGACCGGTGGTTTCGGTGCGCGTTCGCGCCGTGGCCTGGGAGCTTCGTTGCGTGGTTTCTCGGGCTCGGGGGCCGTAACAGGCTGGGCGACGGGTTCTTTTGTTGCCTGTGCAACGGGTGCCGCCCGGCGCGGTTGTTGCGCATCGGTGTGGCTCGGGCCGTGGGTCGGCGCTGTGGAGCCAGGCGCGAGTTGCTCGGCCTCGCTTTTACCGAACATCTTCTTGAGTGCTTTGAGCACGGTCATCTCATCGATTGGTTAAGGAATGTACGCCGGCCAGTGTAATGCAAGAAACGGGCGCGGCGTAGTGTGATCGTCAAAGGACCGGCGTGGCGATCAGCCTCTTAGCGCAACCGCTCGGCCAGCCAGGTGCCGATGTCGCGAATCTCCTCGGGTAACACTTCGTGGCCCATTGGGTATTCTTGCCATGTCACGGTGACACCATGCTGCTTTAAATACTCTTTCGCGGTCCGACCCATGGGGTTGAGTACCACTTCGTCGTATTGCCCGTGCAGCGCCAGGACCGGAATACGTTGTTGGCTGGCCGACAATTGCAGTTCATCGCTGAAAGTCGGTGCATAAGTAGACAGCGCGACCACGCCGCCCAGCGGGCCCTGCCATTTCACGAATGCCGTGTGATAGACCACCGCGCCGCCCTGGGAGAAACCCGCCAGGAAAATCCGCGAGGCGTCTATTCCGCCGGCTCGCTGGGTTTCGATCAGGTCGATGACCCGTTGTGCCGAGGCTTCGAGTTGCTGTTCGTCAATGGCCCGCGCCGGGCTCAAGGCACGGATGTCGTACCAACTGGGCATGGCATAGCCGCCGTTGATCGTTACTGGCTGGGTCGGTGCCTGGGGTAGAACGAAACGCGTGGTGAGCAGGCTTTGCTGCAACATTTCGGCGACCGGCAGGAAATCAAAACGATCGGCGCCCAGGCCGTGAAGCCAGATAACGCACGCGTCGGCAGTGCTACTGGGCTCGAGAATCAGGGGGTCGGTCATGGCTGTGCTCCAAATCAGTGCGGGCGCGCCCAATCAGTGCGTGATTACAGTGCGTGCCCGGTGTCTCAGTTAATTAGATGTCGCAAAGTTGAAAGTTTTTGTCTTGACGTGTTTTACAAGGGCTAAGCGCAGCGGTCTGGTACGGGCTTTGCTATGGGTGTACCTGAGTGATGATTCTTACGCTGTGCGGTAACACTATCAGTTCACCGCTACGCATGGGATATCAGAAATCCGGTGATGAATGTTCGCCAGCAGCCGCTACGGGCTTCGCGAACGTGAAGGGCTACAGCCCGTTCGGCCGATTGGTGAGAGATGGGCATGACCACTGTTTACGGACATCCTCATTATTAGACTCATAGCGAAGGTCCAGACGTCGGTTGACCCTAAAAAAAGCCAACAAGGGTCGGCAATGCCCCAAAAGGGTGCGATAGGGCTCGAGCTCCGACACAACAAGAGCAAAACTGGAGGTTTGAATGAAGTTACTGAAATCCACCCTGGCCGTCATGACCGCAGCTGCAGTCCTTGGTGTCAGCGGGTTCGCTCAGGCGGGTGCAACTCTGGATGCCGTGCAGAAGAAAGGTTTTGTGCAATGTGGTGTGAGTGATGGCCTGCCGGGTTTCTCGGTGCCTGATTCGACCGGCAAGATCGTCGGTATCGACGCTGACTTCTGCCGTGCCGTGGCCGCTGCTGTATTTGGCGATGCGACCAAGGTCAAGTTCAGCCAGTTGAACGCCAAGGAGCGCTTCACCGCGTTGCAATCGGGCGAAATCGACATGCTCTCGCGCAACTCCACCATGACCAGCTCCCGTGACGCGGGCATGGGCCTGAAATTCCCAGGCTTCATCACCTACTACGATGGCATCGGCTTCCTGGCCAACAACAAGCTGGGCGTCAAGAGCGCCAAGGAACTGGACGGTGCAACCATCTGCATCCAGGCCGGTACCACCACCGAGCTGAACGTTTCCGACTACTTCCGCGCCAATGGCCTGAAGTACACCCCGATCACTTTCGACACCTCCGATGAAAGCGCCAAGTCGCTGGAATCCGGTCGTTGCGACGTGCTGACCTCCGACAAATCCCAGCTGTTCGCCCAGCGCAGCAAGCTGGCTTCGCCGAAGGACTATGTGGTTCTGCCGGAAACCATTTCCAAGGAACCCCTGGGCCCGGTCGTACGTAACGGTGACGACGAGTGGCTGGCCATTGTCCGTTGGACTGGCTACGCCTTGCTCAACGCTGAAGAAGCGGGTGTGACCTCGAAGAACGTCGAGGCTGAAGCCAAGTCCACCAAGAACCCTGATGTCGCTCGTATGCTGGGCGCTGACGGTGAATACGGCAAAGACCTGAAACTGCCGAAAGACTGGGTTGTGCAGATCGTCAAGCAGGTCGGCAACTACGGTGAAATGTTCGAGCGCAACCTCGGCAAGGGCACTCCGCTGGAAATCGACCGCGGCCTGAACGCTCTGTGGAACGCCGGCGGCATTCAATACGCACCACCAGTGCGCTGATGGTTCTATCACCCGGTGGGCCAACCACCGGGTGATGTTCTGTTCCATTCTTTGCGGGGCACTTCATGCAAAATTCAATCGGCGCACCTAAGCAGAGGCTCAGCCTCAGCGATCCACGAGTGCGTGCGTGGGTATTTCAAATCGTCACTGTCGTGGCGGTTATCGCGCTGGGCTGGTTTCTGTTCGATAACACACAAACCAATCTTCAGCACCGAGGCATCACCTCCGGTTTCGGTTTCCTGGAACGCAGTGCCGGTTTCGGCATAGCCCAGCACCTGATCGACTACACCGAAGCGGACAGCTATGCCCGCGTCTTTGTCATCGGGTTGCTCAACACGCTGCTGGTCACGGTCATCGGCGTGATCCTGGCAACCATCCTGGGGTTCATCATCGGTGTGGCACGGCTGTCGCAGAACTGGATCATTTCCAAGTTGGCAACCGTTTATGTCGAGGTTTTCCGTAATATCCCGCCACTGCTGCAAATCCTGTTCTGGTACTTCGCGGTATTCCTGAGCATGCCAGGACCGCGTGCTGCCCATAACTTCGGCGACACCTTCTTTGTCAGCAGCCGGGGCCTGAACATGCCTGCCGCGCTGGTGGCCGAAGGGTTCTGGCCGTTCGTGATCAGTGTTGTGCTGGCGATCGTCGCCATCGTGCTGATGACGCGCTGGGCCAACAAGCGTTTCGAAGCGACTGGCGAGCCGTTTCATAAATTCTGGGTCGGCCTGGCGCTGTTCCTGGTGATCCCGGCGTTGAGCGCGCTGCTTTTTGGTGCGCCAGTGCATTGGGAGATGCCGGAGCTCAAGGGCTTCAACTTCGTCGGTGGCTGGGTGCTGATCCCGGAACTGCTGGCCTTGACCCTGGCCTTGACCGTATATACCGCGGCGTTCATCGCCGAGATCGTACGCTCGGGCATCAAGTCGGTCAGCCATGGCCAGACCGAAGCCGCCCGTTCCCTGGGATTGCGCAACGGTCCGACGCTGCGCAAAGTGATCATCCCGCAGGCCCTGCGCGTGATCATTCCACCGTTGACCAGCCAATACCTGAACCTGGCGAAAAACTCCTCCCTGGCGGCCGGTATCGGCTACCCGGAAATGGTTTCGCTGTTTGCCGGCACAGTGTTGAACCAGACGGGCCAGGCCATCGAGGTGATTGCGATCACCATGAGTGTGTACCTGGCGATCAGTATCAGCATTTCGTTGCTGATGAACTGGTACAACAAGCGCATTGCGCTGATCGAGCGGTGAGGAAACGCGCATGACGACTCATACTTTCAAGCCAGACATGCCCCCGCCGGGCAGCAGCATCGGCGTGGTGGCGTGGATGCGCGCCAACATGTTCTCCAGCTGGATCAACACGCTGCTGACCCTGTTCGCGTTCTACCTGATCTACCTGATCGTGCCGCCGCTGTTGCACTGGGCGATCCTCGATGCCAACTGGGTCGGTACCACCCGCGCCGATTGCACCAAGGAAGGCGCCTGCTGGGTGTTCATCCAGCAGCGTTTCGGTCAGTTCATGTACGGCTACTACCCGACGGACCTGCGCTGGCGCGTAGACCTGACCGTGTGGGCTGCAGTGATCGGTGTGGCGCCGCTGTTCATCTCGCGCTTCCCGCGCAAGGCGATCTACGGCCTGAGCTTCCTGGTGCTGTACCCGATCATTGCCTGGTGCCTGCTGCACGGCGGCGTGCTCGGCCTGGACGCCGTGGCGACCAGCCAATGGGGCGGCCTGATGCTGACCCTGGTGATCGCCACCGTCGGTATCGTCGGTGCACTGCCGCTAGGCATCGTCCTGGCTTTGGGCCGTCGTTCGAACATGCCGGCGATTCGCGTGGTCTGCGTGACCTTCATCGAGTTCTGGCGCGGCGTGCCATTGATCACGGTGCTGTTCATGTCGTCGGTGATGCTGCCGCTGTTCTTGCCCGAAGGCATGAACTTCGACAAGCTGCTGCGAGCGCTGATCGGGGTGATCCTGTTCCAGTCCGCCTATGTGGCCGAAGTGGTGCGCGGCGGCCTGCAAGCCATTCCCAAGGGTCAGTACGAAGCGGCCGCAGCGATGGGCCTGGGCTACTGGCGCAGCATGGGCCTGGTGATTCTGCCGCAAGCCTTGAAGCTGGTAATCCCGGGTATCGTCAACACCTTCATTGCGTTGTTCAAGGACACGAGCCTGGTGATCATCATCGGCCTGTTCGACCTGCTCAACAGCGTGAAACAAGCTGCCGCCGACCCGAAATGGCTGGGCATGGCCACTGAAGGCTATGTGTTCGCCGCCCTGGTGTTCTGGATTTTCTGTTTTGGTATGTCCCGCTATTCCATGCATTTGGAACGCAAGCTGGACACTGGCCACAAGCGTTAGGAGTTGACTCATGAGTGAAGCGATCAAACAGCCTGTGAGCCCTGAAGGCATTATTCAGATGCAGGGCGTCAACAAGTGGTACGGCCAGTTCCACGTGTTGAAAGACATCAACCTGAACGTCAAGCAGGGCGAGCGTATCGTGCTGTGCGGCCCGTCGGGCTCCGGCAAGTCCACCACCATCCGCTGCCTCAACCGCCTGGAAGAGCACCAGCAAGGTCGCATCGTGGTCGACGGTGTGGAACTGACCAACGACCTCAAGCAGATCGAAGCGATCCGCCGTGAAGTTGGCATGGTGTTCCAGCACTTCAACCTGTTCCCGCACCTGACCATCCTGCAGAACTGCACCCTGGCGCCGATGTGGGTACGCAAGATGCCCAAGCGCAAGGCCGAGGAAATCGCCATGCATTACCTGGAGCGCGTGCGCATTCCAGAGCAGGCGCACAAGTACCCGGGCCAGCTCTCCGGCGGTCAGCAACAGCGCGTGGCCATCGCCCGTGCCTTGTGCATGAAGCCGAAAATCATGCTGTTCGACGAGCCGACTTCGGCCCTCGACCCGGAAATGGTGAAAGAAGTGCTGGACACCATGATCGGCCTGGCCGAAGACGGCATGACCATGCTCTGCGTGACCCACGAAATGGGCTTTGCCCGTACCGTGGCCAACCGCGTGATCTTCATGGACAAGGGTGAAATCGTCGAACAGGCCGCACCGAACGACTTCTTCGACAACCCGCAGAATGACCGCACCAAGCTGTTCCTGAGCCAGATCCTGCATTGATCCGGCCTTAGGCAGTGAAATAAACCCGGACTTGTCCGGGTTTGTTTTTAATGGGCCGCTCAGCAAGCCGTGAGGGTCTCGTGTTCCTTGTGCACCGTCGTTTTGAATTGCCGCAAGTCTGCGTCTTCAGCGAAGGCATGGGCATCGGCAAGCAAATGCGGATAGCGATCAAGCAGGCGCATCAGCAAGATCAACGCCTTGGGTGGCACTACCTCGCCGCGCTCGTAGCGGGAAAACGCATTGTGTCCACCGCCCGATAGCAGCAGTACCGCTTCCTTTTGCGATAGATGCAGTTTGCGCCGGACACGTTTGATCTCTTCGCCGATCATTCGCCTGGCTGCGTTGACCAGTTCATCACCTGCCTGGTCGTAGCGATCCGAGCAGCTTGAATCGAGCTCGACTTCGCCGCACATCTGACATTCCCAGCCAGACAAGTCATCGACCCGGCGTTCCAGTCCCTTGACGCTCATGGTTTCGCCGCGACCTTCGAAATGCAACATGCCCTCCGGGGCACCACAGCTGAAGCATTGCTGGTGTTTCATGAGTTGTTCTCCTTGAAGGAAATTACCGGTGGGCCTCCGCTGGGGCGGTACGTCACTTTCAGGTAAATCTGCAGACCGTGTGAATTGGCGTGGTAGACGTCATGCCAGACTCGGTGATCGTCATAGGTGGTCATTGATTTGTAGAACTGTTTTCGCTCAAGCCCATGGATGACCTGCTGCATGTCCGAGACGTTTAAACCGAGCGTCCGAGCAGCGTTCTTCGCAGTGCTGGTGAAAGCTTTCCCTTTAAGCCGCCTGACATCCGCCTGTATCGCCACCAAGGCGTAATGGGGTGTGTTCTTTTCCATGGAACGGTGTGCCTTGTCCTTAAAATTACCCTTAAAGGGTAATATTGACTAATCGAAAATTTCGCTCCTTTTCCGTCCCATTGACCCTAGGCGGTTGCCGTCCTACGCGAAGCTGACTAACATGTCAGAAAATTCATCCTATGATTGGATGAAAGGGCGAATCCTATGTCAGCTATTTCTCCATTAATGAAACGTTCCCTGGTCGATCAGGCCCTGGAACAATTGCGCCGACGTATCAGTGATGGTGTGTGGGCCGTCGGCCAGCGCTTGCCTACCGAGCCGGAGTTGGTGGCGGAGCTGGGTATCAGCCGCAACACCGTGCGTGAAGCCATGCGCGTGCTGGCGTTTTCCGGGTTGATCGAGATCCGCCAGGGCGATGGCAGCTACGTGCGGGCGGTGGTTGATCCGCTGGATACGCTCAAGGTGCTATCCCGTTGTTCGCTGGAACAGGCCCGGGAAACCCGGCATATCCTGGAGGTGGAGGCCATTGGGCTGGCGGCGCTGCGACGCACCGATGAGGATCTGCTTGCCTTGCGCCGGGCCCTGCAAGACAGCGGCGAGCACTATCACGGCGACCTGGAGCACTACATCGCCTGCGACCTGGTGTTCCACCGCCTCCTGGTGGATGCCGCGCACAACCCGGCGCTCAGTGAACTCTATCGCTACTTCTCCAGCGTCATCGGCGCACAGTTGCGCCAGAGCCTCAACATTACCCCGCGCCATCAACATGTGTTCGACCTGCATGTCGAAATCCTGGAAGCCGTCGAGCAACAGGATCCGCAACGGGCCAAGTCCCTGTGTCGCCAGTTGATCAATGAACCCTGAGTGCTTGAAACCCTGAGCCCAAACCTGAGTTTTCCATGTCCCGCGATCTGCTTGACCCTACCACTTCGACGGCCCCCAAACGCGCCGCCGAACTCGAAGAACTGTTGATCGATGCCGAGGCTGACGATGAGCAGGCCCAGCAGCGCCATCCGTTGGTGCGTCGCCCCTGGCTGTTGCTGCTCGGGTTGATCCTGGTGGCGCTGAACCTGCGTCCGGCGTTGTCGAGCATGGCGCCGTTGCTCAGCGAAGTGTCAAGAAGCCTCGGCCTGTCGGCTGCCCAGGCCGGTTTGCTGACCACATTGCCTGTGCTTTGCCTGGGCCTGTTCGCACCGCTGGCACCGGTACTGGCGCGGCGCTTCGGTGCCGAGCGCGTGGTGCTGGGGATCTTGTTGACGCTGGCGGGCGGGATTGTCTTGCGCAGTGCGTTCGGTCAGGTCGGGCTGTTTGTCGGCAGCATCCTGGCCGGCGCGAGTATCGGTGTGATCGGCGTACTGCTGCCAGGCATCGTCAAGCGCGACTTCGCCAAACAGGCCGGCACCATGACCGGTGTCTACACCATGGCGCTGTGCCTGGGCGCGGCGATGGCGGCCGGGGCGACGGTGCCGTTGAGCGAGCACCTTGGCCACAGCTGGGCCTTGGGCCTGGGCTTCTGGGTGGTCCCGGCGCTGCTGGCCGCGGTGTTCTGGCTGCCGCAAGTGGGCGAGAAACACGGTGCGCACCAAGTGGCGTACCGGGTCCGCGGCTTGCTGCGTGATCCCTTGGCCTGGCAAGTGACCTTGTACATGGGGTTGCAATCGTCCCTGGCCTACATCGTCTTTGGCTGGCTACCTTCGATCCTGATTGGCCGTGGCCTGACCCCGACCCAGGCCGGGCTCGTGCTGTCCGGTTCGGTCATCGTGCAGTTGATCAGTTCCCTCGCGGCGCCCTGGTTGGCAACACGCGGCAAGGACCAGCGCCTGGCCATCGTGATCGTCATGCTCATGGTCTTGGGTGGGTTGTTCGGTTGCCTCTACGCTCCGCTCGATGGCTTGTGGGGCTGGGCGATATTGCTGGGGTTGGGGCAGGGCGCGACGTTCAGCCTGGCGCTCACGCTGATCGTGTTGCGTTCGCGGGACGCCCATGTGGCCGCCAACCTGTCCAGCATGGCCCAGGGCTTTGGTTATACACTGGCGTCGCTGGGGCCGTTCGCGGTGGGCGTGATCCACGACTTGACCGGCGGCTGGAATGCCGTGGGCTGGGTCTTCGGCCTGGTTGGCCTGGGGGCGATCATTGCGGGCATCGGTGCAGGCCGGGCGTTGTACGTCGGGGTCGAGAGTGAAAAAATCACCGACCTTCGTTGATATCATTTTCATGGCGAATGACGATAGTCTTCCTCGCGGCGGCAGATTATCGTGCAGGCCTACTGAAACGTTTTTCGGAGCCGGTCCATGAGTGATGCCCACAACGCCTTGATCACCCGTTTTTATCAGGCCTTCCAACGCCTGGATGCCGAAGCCATGAGCGCTTGCTACACCGACGACGTGCTGTTCAGCGACCCGGCGTTCGGCGAACTGCGCGGGCGCGATGCGGGTGACATGTGGCGCATGTTGACGACCCGGGCCAAGGACTTTTCCCTGACGTTCGATAACGTGCGCAGCGATGAGCGTACCGGTGGAGCTCATTGGGTGGCGACGTACCTGTTCAGCCAGACCGGCAACATCGTGATCAACGACATTCAGGCGCGCTTCGTGTTTCGCGACGGCAAGATCTGCGAGCACCATGACAGCTTCGATCTGTGGCGCTGGTCCCGCCAGGCGTTGGGCGCCAAGGGCCTGCTGCTGGGCTGGACACCGCTGGTGCGCAACGCCGTCAGGGCCCAGGCCCTCAAGGGGCTGCGGGCGTTCCAGGCCAGTCGCTGATAAGATCGCGGCTTGTCTTTGCCGACCTGTTGAACATCTTGTGACGACCGCCGCTCCCTCTCCCGATCTGCCTGCACAAGGCCCAACCGAACCGGACAAACCCTGGTTCGTCTATCTGGTGCGGGCCGCCAACGGTTCGCTGTACTGCGGCATCAGTGATGACCCGGTGCGGCGTTTCGCCAAGCATCAAAGCGGCAAGGGGGCGCGCTTCTTCCTTTCCAGCCCGGCAGTGGCTTTGGTGTACACCGAGGTCTGTCGCGACAAGGGCGAAGCCCTGCGCCAGGAGCGGCTGATCAAGAAGCTCAAGAAAAGCGCCAAGGAATGCCTGGTGGCCAGTGCGCTGTCGCTCAATCAGCCGGGCTGATAGGCCCTTATCAGGCCGGTAGGCTAGCCCGGTCAGGCGCGCTAAGCTGTAAAGCTTCATTCCTGCAGTGGCCAATCCCATGTCAGAGCTGATCCTTCATCATTACCCAACGTCTCCCTTCGCGGAAAAAGCCCGCTTGCTGTTGGGTTTCAAGGGCCTGTCCTGGCGTTCGGTGAGCATCCCGCCGATGATGCCCAAGCCTGACCTTACGGCGCTGACGGGTGGCTATCGCAAGACGCCGGTATTGCAGGTCGGCGCGGATATCTATTGCGATACGTCGCTGATGGCCCGCCGCCTGGAGCAGGAAAAAGCCTCGCCGGCGCTGTTCCCCGAAGGCCGGGAAATGCTTGCCGCGTCCTTTGCGGCGTGGGCCGATTCGGTGGTGTTCCAGCATGCGGTAAGCCTGGTGTTCCAGCCGGAGTCGGTGGCGGTGCGGTTCGCCAAGCTATCGCCCGAAGCGATCAAGGCGTTCGTCAGCGACCGCGCCGGGCTGTTCAGTGGCGGCACGACTACGCGCTTGACTGCCGAGCAGGCCAAGCACCAATGGCCGACGATCATGGCGCGCCTGGAGCAACAGTTGCAGCGCGAGGAGGGCGATTTCCTGTTGGGTGATCCGTCGATTGCCGACTTCGCCATGGCCCATCCGCTGTGGTTCCTCAAGGGCACTCCGGTCACCTCGTCGCTGGTGGATGCATATCCGGCTGTCTCGACCTGGTTGGCTCGGGTGTTGGGTTTCGGCCATGGTGCCTCGAGCCAGATGAGTGGCGAAGAAGCCTTGGACGTTGCCCGCAACGCTACGCCGGCAGCGCTGCCGGATGAGTCATTCGATGAGCCGAACGGGTTCACGGCAGGGCAGCAGGTGAGCATCGCCGCGACCGACTATGGCGTCGATCCGGTGGCCGGGGAGTTGTTGTTTGCTGGCAGCGAAGAATTGATTCTGCGTCGCGAAGATGCGCGTGGCGGGGTGGTGCATGTGCACTTTCCGCGGTTTGGCTTCCGGATCGAGGCTCGATGAACAACGAATGACCTTGTGGGAGCGAGCTTGCTCGCGATGGCGCCAGATCAGTCGATATTGATATTGAATGTTGCTCCGCTATCGCGAGCAAGCTCGCTCCCACAGGAGAGGTGTGTGGTGCACTGGATCTGCGTTTGCCGCCGATCACTGTGTGGGAGCGAGCTTGCTCGCGATGAGGCCCCCAAGCCTATATCGCGGACAATGCCCTGAGAATGTTCTCCGGCTCATACCCACGAATCAACGTACCGTTCACATCCAGGATCGGAATCCCCCGGCCACCCAGCGCCTCATAGGTCTTGCGCGCCTCGGTGTCCTTCTCGATATCGAACTCGTGAAACGGCACGCCTTTCTCGTCCAGGAACCGTCGGGTGGCCTTGCAGTAGCCGCACCAGTCGGTGGCATAAAGCACGACGCGGGCGTTGCTGCGAATCTGCTCGGAAACCATCTGTGACGGGTTGAACACCCGCTCGATCTTGCCCCAGTTCTGGTACGCCACCACCACCAGCAGAATCAACAGGAATTTCTTCAGCACCCCACCCAACATCAATTACGACGCTTGAGCTGGTCGGTCAGCGACGTGGGCAGGCCCTTGATGATCAGCGTGCCGGCTTCTTCGTCATACTCGATCTTGGAGCCCAGCAAGTGCGCTTCGAAGCTGATGGACAAGCCTTCGGCGCGGCCGGTGAAGCGGCGGAACTGGTTGAGGGTGCGTTTATCCGCCGGGATTTCCGGCGACAACCCGTAGTCCTTGTTGCGGATGTGATCGTAGAAGGCTTTCGGGCGATCTTCATCGATCAGCTCGGACAATTCTGCCAGGCCCATCGGCTCGCCAAGCTTGGCCTGGCTGCTGGCGTAGTCGACCAGGGTCTTGGTCTTTTCCCGGGCATCTTCTTCCGGCAGGTCTTCGCTTTCGACGAAGTCACTGAAGGCCTTGAGCAGGGTGCGGGTCTCGCCGGGACCGTCGACACCTTCCTGGCAGCCGATGAAGTCACGGAAGTATTCCGAGACCTTCTTGCCGTTCTTGCCCTTGATGAACGAGATGTACTGCTTCGATTGCTTGTTGTTCTGCCATTCCGACACATTGATCCGCGCCGCCAGGTGCAACTGGCCCAGGTCCAGGTGGCGGGACGGGGTCACGTCCAGCGCATCGGTCACCGCCACGCCTTCGCTGTGGTGCAGCAGGGCGATGGCCAGGTAGTCGGTCATGCCTTGCTGGTAATGCGCGAACAGCACGTGGCCGCCCACCGACAGGTTGGACTCTTCCATCAGCTTTTGCAGGTGTTCCACCGCCACGCGACTGAAGGCGGTGAAGTCCTTGCCGCCGTCCAGGTACTCCTTCAGCCAGCCGCTGAACGGATGCGCCCCGGACTCGGCATGGAAAAAGCCCCAGGCTTTGCCTTGCTTGGCGTTATAGCTCTCGTTGAGGTCGGCGAGCATGTTCTCGATGGCCGTGGACTCTGCCAGTTCGGAGTCGCGGGCATGGAGCACAGCAGGGGTGCCGTCGGGTTTTTTGTCGATCAGGTGGACGATGCAATGACGGATCGGCATGGATTTCTCGGCTGATGAAAGAGAGGAGGGCGCGCTCCCCGAAAAAGGGCCCAGTGTACCGCAATCACTGGTTTTGGAACCCGGCAAAGGCCCTTTCAGACTCATCCCACACCCTATATGCATTTTTTTAACGTTTTAGCGCAAGAAAGCTGACCAAATGGGTAGCTAGAGGCGGATATTTCAGAGGCGTTGTGCTAGTTTTGCCCGGTCTTACGCGAAGTCACTGCGTTAAGCGTGCATTCAGCATCTGTCAGGTCGAACCAAACCCGGTTTTCGGCATCTATTACCCCGATCCGTCGCGGTGATTGCCGAGGGTGCCTGATCAATAGAGATCGGGCTCGATGGCTGACACTGCACTCTGCAATCCATATGAATTTGATAGGGAAGGAACACTACATGGCTCTTACTAAAGACCAACTGATCGCTGATTTGGCTGAATCTGTAGATGCACCAAAAGCTACCGTGCGTGCTCTGCTGGACCAATTGGGCCAAGTCGTTGCCGATCAGCTGGAAAATGGCGGCGAAATCACTCTGCCAGGTGTTGGCAAGCTGAAAGTCACCGAGCGTCCTGCCCGTACCGGCCGCAACCCTTCGACTGGCGCTGCCATCGAAATCGCTGCCAAGAAAGTGATCAAGCTGGTTGTGGCCAAAGGCCTGACCGACGCGGTCAACAAGTAAGACCGCAGTAAAAAAACCGTGCCTCGGAGCGATCCGGGCACGGTTTTTTATTGCCTTGAAAAAATGCTCTGTGGCGAGGGGATTTTGTGGGAGCAAGGCTTGCCCGCGACACGGGCGATGCGATCTTCCTGAAACCGAGTCGCCTTAATCGCGGGCAAGCCTGGCTCCCACTCAGTCCTTGCGAACCCAACGCGACTGGCGCCAAGCCTGTTGCTGCGCCTCGGTCTGGAAGGTCCAGGCCACGAAACGACTCTGCTTCTGGCCCTGGGACATCTCCACCACCTGGCTGTGCAGCGCACCGGCCCTTTTCAGCGCGGCTTGGATCGCCGGCAGGTTCGACGCCTTTGACACCAGGGTGCTGAACCACAGCACTTGTCCGGCCAGCTGCGCGCTTTCGCCGATCAGTTGCGTCACGAACCGGGCTTCCCCACCCTCGCACCACAACTCCGCAGCCTGACCGCCGAAATTCAGCACCGGCAGCTTGCGTTTCGGATCGGCCTTGCCCAGTGCCCGCCACTTGCGCTGGCTGCCCTTGGTGGCTTCCTCCAGGGAGGCATGGAACGGAGGGTTGCACATCGTCAGGTCGAACCGTTCGCCGTCCTCCAGCAGGCCCAGGAGAATCTGCTTGCGGTTGGCTTGCTGGCGCAACTGGATGGCTTTGTTCAACCCATTGGACTGGACGATGGCCTTGGCCGAGGCGATGGCCGTCGGGTCGATCTCCGAACCGAGGAAGTGCCAGCGGTAGTCACTGTAGCCGATCAACGGATAGACACAGTTGGCGCCGGTGCCAATGTCCAGCACCTTGACCGCCGCCCCGCGGGGGATTTCACCGGCGTTGTGGCTGGCGAGCAAATCGGCGAGGAAGTGTACATAGTCCGCCCGGCCTGGCACCGGCGGGCACAGGTAGTCGGCCGGGATATCCCAGTGGGCGATGCCATAGAAAGCTTTGAGCAACGCCCGATTGAACACTCGCACGGCTGCGGGGCTGGCAAAGTCGATGCTTTCCTTGCCGTAGGGGTTGATGATCACGAACTTCGCCAGTTCCGGCGTGCTCTTGATCAGCGCGGGGAAGTCGTAGCGGCCCTGGTGGCGGTTGCGCGGATGCAAGCTGGCCTTCTCACGCGGTGCCACGGCTTTGGCCTGCGGGGTGGACTTGGGCTTCTGGCGGGCAGGTTTAGGTGTGCGGGGGGCGGTCATGGGCGAGTCGATTCGGGGGAGGGTTCAAAAAGTGGCGGACATTGTCCCACATCCAGCCCAGTCTGGATGACTGCGCGGTTTAAATGTGGGAGCGAGCTTGCTCGCGATGACGGCGGTACATTCCACAGTGATGCAAGCTGACCCACTGCTATCGCGAGCAAGCTCGCTCCCACAAGGGATCTTCACTGTTTGGAAAAAAGTGCCAGGCATAAAAAAGGAGGTCCAATAGGACCTCCCTTTTCATTGCGAATCGCCGTTACAGGCTGGAGATCCGCCCATGCTGCTCGGCCAGCTTGCCCAAGGCCTGCTGTGCCTCGGCCAGTTTGGCCCGTTCCTTCTCGATGACTTCGGCCGGCGCCTTGTCGACGAAGCCGGCGTTGGACAGCTTGCCGCCGACCCGCTGCACTTCGCCTTTGAGGCGCAGGATTTCCTTGTCCAGGCGCGCCAGTTCCGCAGCCTTGTCGATCAGGCCCGCCATTGGCACCAGCACTTCCATCTCGCCGACCAGGGCGGTGGCCGACAGCGGTGCTTCTTCGCCGGCCGCCAGGACCGTCACCGATTCAAGCTTCGCCAGTTTCTTGAGCAGCGCCTCGTTTTCGTTGAGGCGGCGCAGGTCTTCGGTGCTGGCGTTCTTCAGGAACAGGGCCAGTGGCTTGCCCGGACCGATGTTCATTTCGGCACGGATGTTACGCAGGCCCAGCATGAAGGTCTTGAGCCATTCGATGTCGTCTTCGGCCGCTGGATCGATGCGGCTTTCGTTGGCCACCGGCCAAGGTTGCAGCATGATCGTCTTGCCTTGGGCGCCTGCCAGCGGTGCGATGCGCTGCCAGATTTCCTCGGTGATGAACGGCATGAACGGATGCGCCAGGCGCAGCGCCACTTCCAGCACGCGCACCAGGGTGCGACGGGTGCCGCGTTGGCGTTCGACCGGTGCGTTTTCGTCCCACAGCACAGGCTTGGACAGCTCCAGGTACCAGTCGCAATACTGGTTCCAGATGAATTCGTACAAGGCTTGTGCGGCCAGGTCGAAACGGAACTGGTCCAGTTGGCGAGTCACTTCGGCTTCGGTGCGTTGCAACTGGGAAATGATCCAGCGATCGGCCAGGGTCAGTTCAAAGGCTTCGCCGTTCTGGCCGCAGTCTTCGCCTTTATCCAGCACGTAGCGCGCGGCGTTCCAGATCTTGTTGCAGAAGTTGCGATAGCCTTCGACGCGGCCCATGTCGAACTTGATGTCGCGACCGGTGGATGCCAGCGAGCAGAAGGTGAAGCGCAGGGCGTCGGTGCCGTAGCTGGCGATGCCCTCGGCGAATTCTTCGCGGGTGGCTTTCTCGATCTTCTTCGCCAATTTGGGCTGCATCAGGCCTGAGGTGCGTTTTTGCACCAGGGTTTCCAGGTCGATGCCGTCGATGATGTCCAGCGGGTCGAGGACGTTGCCCTTGGACTTGGACATCTTCTGGCCCTGGCCGTCGCGCACCAGGCCATGGACGTAGACGGTCTTGAACGGTACCTGTGGCGTGCCGTCCTCGTTTTTCATCAAGTGCATGGTCATCATGATCATCCGGGCGACCCAGAAGAAAATGATGTCGAAGCCGGTGACCAGCACGTCGGTGGAGTGGAATTTCTTCAGGAACTCGGTCTGTTGCGGCCAGCCCAGGGTGGAGAAGGTCCACAGGCCCGAGCTGAACCAGGTGTCGAGTACGTCGTTGTCCTGTTGCAGCGCCACGTCCGGGCCGAGGTTGTGCTTGGCGCGGACTTCGGCTTCATCACGGCCAACATAGACCTTGCCCGACTCGTCGTACCAGGCCGGGATGCGATGGCCCCACCACAGTTGACGGCTGATGCACCAATCCTGGATGTCACGCATCCACGAGAAGTACATGTTTTCGTATTGCTTGGGCACGAACTGGATGCGGCCGTCTTCCACGGCGGCAATCGCCGGCTCCGCCAGCGGCTTGGTGGACACGTACCACTGGTCGGTCAGCCACGGTTCGATGATGGTGCCGGAGCGGTCGCCTTTCGGGACTTTCAGGGCGTGATCGTCGACGCTGACCAGCAGGCCGGCGGCCTCGAACGCCGCGACGATTTGCTTGCGTGCTTCGAAGCGGTCCAGGCCGGCGTATTGCGCCGGGATCTGGGCGTCGACGCTTTCGTTCAGCGTGCCGTCGAGGTTGAATGCCTGGGCAGCCGGCAATACGTTGGCGTTCTTGTCGAAGATGTTCAGCAGCGGCAGATTGTGGCGCTTGCCGACTTCGTAGTCGTTGAAATCGTGGGCCGGAGTGATTTTCACGCAGCCGGTGCCGAATTCGGGGTCGCAGTAGTCGTCGCCGATGATCGGGATGCGACGGCCAACCAGGGGCAGTTCGACGAACTTGCCGATCAGTGCCTGGTAGCGTTCATCGTTCGGGTTCACCGCCACGGCGGAGTCGCCCAGCATGGTTTCCGGGCGCGTGGTGGCGACGATCAGGTAATCCTTGCCATCGGCGGTCTTGGCGCCGTCGGCCAGGGGGTATTTCAGGTTCCACAGGAAACCTTTCTCGTCGTGGTTTTCCACTTCGAGGTCGGAAATGGCCGTGTGCAACTTGGTGTCCCAGTTGACCAGGCGCTTGCCGCGATAGATCAGCCCGTCTTCATGCAGGCGCACGAAGGCTTCCTTCACTGCTTCCGAAAGCCCGTCGTCCATGGTGAAGCGCTCGCGGCTCCAGTCCACGGACGAGCCGAGGCGACGGATCTGGCGGCTGATGTTGCCACCGGACTCGTCTTTCCATTCCCAGACTTTCTCGAGGAATTTCTCGCGACCCAGGTCATGGCGATTCTGGCCCTGGGCTTCGAGGCGACGTTCCACCAGCATTTGCGTGGCGATACCGGCGTGGTCGGTCCCTGGCTGCCACAAGGTGTTGCGACCTTGCATGCGGCGAAAACGGATCAGCGCGTCCATGATCGCATTGTTGAAACCGTGGCCCATGTGCAGGCTGCCGGTGACGTTTGGCGGTGGGATCATGATGGTGTAGGAATCGCCCGCGCCTTGCGGAGCGAAATAATTCTCGGACTCCCAGGTGTTGTACCAGGAAGTTTCAATGGCGTGCGGCTGGTAGGTCTTATCCATGCGCGGCGGGACCCTATTGGCATTTATTCAGGAAAAGCCGGGAAGTATAGCGGGCGGGGCGGGTGCAAGCCACAGGCTGCGAGCAGCAAGTCGGGCCTATGTGTGGGTATTGAGAACCCTGTGGGAGCGAGCTTGCTCGCGATAGCGGCGGTTCAGCCTGCACTGATAGTGGATGTGCCGGCCCCATCGCGAGCAAGCTCGCACACAGGGTGTCCGGCGATCAGCAGATCGGTGGGTTACTCGTACTGGCTCAGCAGCCGCTCCATCCTTGCATCCAGGCGGCGCTTGATCTCGGTCTCGATGTGCGGGGCGAAGTCGTCGATGACGTCTTGCAGGATCAGTTGTGCGGCGGCGCGCAGTTCGCTGTCCAGGTGCAGCAGGGCGTCGGGACCCTTGGGCTCGACCTTGGCGGCGGGCTCGGGATCGGGTTGGCCGTTGATCGGGTCGAACAGCAGGGGAATCTGTTCGTCATGCACCGGCTCGTGCACGACCGTGTCGGTCAGCAGCGGTGGTTGCAGGTTGTCGTCGCCGAGCAGTTGGCGGATCGACTCGAGGTCATCCAGCAGGTGCGCAGGCTTTTGTGGCGGTTTTGGAGTGTCCATCGTAGGGCTCAGAGTCGCTGTAAACGGTGGTCTTGCAGAGGATAGCCCTGTTCGCGGTAGAAACGGAAACTCTCCCGCGCGGCTTGTCGGATGGCTGGGTCTTCGACCACCACTTCTGCCACACGGGCGAAGCGCTGGGCAAAGGCCGGTACTTTCAGGTCGAGGTTGACCAGCAGGTCCTGGTGCTGGCCGCAGTCATCTCCCAGCCCCAGCACGATCAACCCCTCGGGTTCGTTTTCGGCTGGGCCGTGGGGCACGAAGCTCTCGCCCTTGAAAGCCCACAGGCGTGCGTCAAGGTCCTCGCGCTGGGCGGCATCGCTGCAATGCAGATAGATGCTGTGCCCCATGCGCCAGGCCTTTTCAACGAGCTTGCAGGCGAAATCCAGCCGCGCCGAAGGATCGGCGCTGGGCAGGATATAGAAATCGACTTTGGTCATTGCGGTTCCTGAGCCGTCGATGACGCCACCCGAAGGCGACGTCCGCGACGGTCATCGGTGTCAGGCCTTGGCGCGGTCCAGCAGGTATTGGGTCAGCAGCGGAACCGGACGACCGGTGGCGCCCTTGTCCTTGCCGCCGCTGGTCCACGCCGTGCCGGCGATGTCCAGGTGCGCCCAGTTCAAGTTCTTGGTAAAGCGCGACAGGAAGCAGGCTGCGGTGATGGTCCCGGCTTTCGGGCCGCCGATGTTGGCGATGTCGGCGAACGGGCTGTCCAGTTGTTCCTGGTACTCGTCGAACAGTGGCAACTGCCAGGCGCGGTCGTCGGCCTGTTGGCCGGCGCTGAGCAGTTGGCCGATCAGCTCATCGTTGTTGCCCAGCAGGCCCGAGGTGTGGGAACCGAGGGCGACGATGCAGGCGCCGGTCAGGGTCGCGATGTCGATCACCGCTTGCGGCTTGAAGCGCTCGGAGTAGGTGAGGGCATCACACAGCACCAGGCGGCCTTCGGCGTCGGTGTTGAGGATTTCCACGGTCTGGCCGCTCATGGTGGTGACGATGTCACCCGGACGCGAGGCGGTGCCGCTGGGCATGTTCTCGGCGCAGGCCAGGATGCACACCAGGTTGATCGGCAGTTGCAGTTCGAGCACGGCGCGCAGGGTGCCGAACACGCTCGCGGCGCCGCCCATGTCGTACTTCATCTCATCCATGCCGGCACCCGGCTTGAGGCTGATGCCGCCGGTGTCGAAGGTGATGCCCTTGCCGACCAGTGCGTACGGTTTCTCGGATTTCTTGCCACCGTTGTATTGCATCACGATCAGGCGTGGCGGCTGGGCGCTGCCCTGGCCGACGGAGTAGAACGAACCCATGCCCAGGTCCTTGATCTTCTTCTCGTCGAAGACTTCGACCTTCAGGCCCTTGAATTCCTTGCCCAGCGCCTTGGCTTGCTCGCCGAGGAACGTCGGGTGGCAGATGTTCGGCGGCAGGTTGCCCAGGTCGCGGGTGAACGCCATGCCGTTGGCAATTGCGGTGGCGTGGGTCACGGCACGCTGGACTTCAGCCTGCGCGGCCTTGATGGTCAGCAGGGTGATTTTCTTCAGGGCGCGGGGTTCGGCTTTCTGGCTCTTGAACTGGTCGAACTGGTATTGGCCATCCACCAGGGTTTCGGCCAGCAGGCGGTTCTTGCCGTAGCTGTCGCGGCCCTTGACCACCAGCTCGTCCAACGCCAGGGTGGCATCAGCGCCGCCAAGGCCCTTGAGGGTGCCCAGCACGCCGGCAATGATTTTACGGAACGGACGGTCGCCCAGTTCAGCGTCCTTGCCCACGCCCACCAGCAATACGCGTTCGGCCTTGAGATTGGGCAGGTTGTGCAGCAACAGGCTCTGGCCGACTTTGCCGGCCAGGTCGCCGCGCTTGAGCACGGCGCTGATGGCACCGCCGCTCAGGGTATCGAGCTGGGTGGCGACCACGCCGAGTTTGCGGTTTTCACCGACGGCAACTACCAGCGCGGCGGTTTTCAACGTTTCTGGGCTGACGCTTTTTACAACCAGTTCCATGTCCGGATCCCTGAGTCAGTGGTCAAGAGGCCAGGCGCCGAGACAATGGCGCACTGAGCAAGCTTCTTCTATATAAAAGAAACGCCGGTGTTTGCCGGCGACAAAGGCCGCAGTTTGAACCCCGGCGGCCGGGCCTGACAACCCTCGGAGCCCTTAACTTTTTGGCTTTAAGTGCCGGCTTAAAGCGTGCGAAGTGACAGGCGCCTCCAATCACAGGATAATGCGCCTCTTTTTTCGACGGTTCGCGTTGGCGGGCCGGCTCGATACGTTTGCTTGTTTGGCCGCCCAGCCTGACAACCCTGGAGTGTCTGGTTTGATCGTCTTTCGTTATCTATCCCGCGAAGTCCTGCTGACCCTGAGCGCCGTCAGCGCCGTGCTGCTGGTCATCATCATGAGCGGGCGCTTCATCAAATACCTCGCCCAGGCGGCCTCCGGCGCCCTGGACCCGGGCTCGTTGTTCCTGATCATGGGGTTCCGCCTGCCGGGCTTCCTGCAACTGATCCTGCCGCTGGGGTTGTTCCTCGGCATCCTGCTGGCTTACGGGCGCTTGTACCTGGACAGCGAGATGACCGTGCTGTCGGCCACCGGCATGAGCCAGCAACGCCTGTTCCGCATCACGCTTTTCCCGGCCGCGCTGGTTGCGCTGATGGTGGCGTGGCTGAGCCTGAGCCTGTCGCCCCAGGGCGCCAACCAGTTCCAATTGCTGATCAACCAGCAGGACGCGATGACCGAATTCGACACGTTGGTGCCGGGGCGTTTCCAGGCGCTGCGCGACGGGACGCGGGTCACCTACACCGAACAGCTGTCGGAAGACCGGGTCGACCTGGGCGGTGTCTTCATTACGCAAAAAAACTTGTCTTCGGACACCAAGAAGGACCGTGGCATTTCCGTGCTGGTGGCCGAGAAGGGGCGCCAGGAAATCAGCCCCGAAGGCAATCGCTACCTGATCCTGAAAAACGGCTATCGCTATGACGGCAAGCCCGGGCAGGCTGATTACCGGGCCATCAAGTACGACACCTATGGCGTGCTGCTGCCCAAGCCGGAAGTCAGCGAAGAAGTCACCGACCGCGACGCAATGCCCACCGCCAGTCTGCTGGGCAGCAATGACATCCGTGCCCGCACCGAGCTGCAGTGGCGCCTGTCGCTGCCGCTGCTGGTGTTCATCGTGACCCTCATGGCGGTCCCGCTGGCGCGGGTTAACCCACGCCAGGGCCGTTTCCTCAAGTTGCTGCCGGCGATTCTCCTGTACATGGCTTACCTGACTATCCTGATTTCCGCCCGCAGTGCCCTGGAGAAAGGCAAGATCCCGCCCGCGTTGGGCCTGTGGTGGGTGCACGGAATTTTCCTGGTCATCGGCCTGGGGCTGCTCTATTGGGAGCCTTTGCGCCTGAAGCTGGCCAGTCGTCGCAGCGCGCTGGAGGTGGCCCGTGGTTAAACTCGACCGCTACATCGGCAGCAGCGTGTTCATGGCGATCCTTGCGGTACTGGGGATCATCCTTGGCCTGGCGACCCTGTTCGCCTTCATCGACGAGATGAGCGACGTCAGTGACACCTATACCCTGGCAGACGTGGCGAGCTACGTACTGCTGACCGCTCCGCGCCGGCTCTACGACATGCTGCCGATGGCTGCGCTGATCGGCTGCCTGATCGGCCTGGGCAGCCTGGCCAGCAACAGCGAACTGACCATCATGCGCGCCGCCGGCGTGTCCATCGGTCGGATCGTCTGGGCGGTGATGAAGCCGATGCTGGTGCTGATGCTGGTGGGTGTGCTGATCGGCGAATACATCGCTCCGGCCACCGAAAATACCGCCCAGGCCAATCGCTCCCTGGCCCAGGGTGGCGGTGATGCGCAAAGCGCCAAGCACGGCCTGTGGCACCGTCAGGGCGACGAGTTTATCCACATCAACTCCGTCCAGCCCAACGGCATCCTCTATGGCGTGACCCGCTATCGTTTCGACGACCAACGGCACATGCTCTCGTCGAGCTTTGCCAAGCGCGCCAATTTTGCCGAGGATCACTGGCAATTGAGCGATGTCACCACCACCCTGTTCCATGACAAACGCACCGAAGTGGTCGCCGCCCCGCAAGAGCGTTGGGACGTGTCGATCAGCCCACAGTTGCTCAGCACCGTGGTGATGGCGCCGGAGTCCCTGTCGATTACCGGTTTGTGGGGCTATATCCACTACCTGGCAGACCAGGGCCTGAACAACGGTCGCTATTGGCTGGCTTTTTGGGTCAAGGTGTTGCAACCGTTGGTCACCGCCGCCTTGGTGTTGATGGCGATTTCCTTCATTTTCGGCCCGCTGCGTTCGGTGACCCTGGGTCAACGGGTGTTTACCGGCGTGCTGGTGGGCTTCACTTTCCGTATTGCCCAGGATTTGCTGGGGCCGTCGAGCCTGGTGTTTGGCTTCTCGCCGCTGTTTGCGGTGCTGGTGCCGGCCGGTGTCTGTGCGTTGGCTGGGCTCTGGTTGTTGCGCCGCGCGGGTTGAACTACGGCTGTAGAAGGGGCTGTGGGAGCAAGGCATGTGGGAGCAAAGCTTGCTCGCGACACAGGCGACGCGGTCTTTCAGAAACCGAGGTGGCCGTTTCGCGAGCAAGCTTTGCTCCCACTTGCCCGGTGTATCAGGTACAATTCCCGGCTATTTTTCGGCGGGCTATGCCTGCAGCCTTTTTGAGTGTTGATCCGTGAGTGATTTGAGTCATATCCGCAATTTCTCCATCATCGCCCACATTGACCATGGCAAGTCGACGCTGGCCGATCGCTTCATCCAGATGTGCGGCGGCCTGGCCGAGCGTGAAATGGAAGCCCAGGTCCTGGACTCCATGGACCTGGAGCGTGAACGCGGGATCACCATCAAGGCCCACAGCGTTACCCTCTATTACAAGGCCCGCGACGGCGTCACCTACCAGCTGAACTTCATCGATACCCCGGGCCACGTCGACTTCACCTATGAGGTCAGCCGGTCGCTGGCGGCCTGTGAAGGTGCGCTGCTGGTGGTCGATGCTGGCCAGGGCGTCGAAGCCCAGTCGGTCGCCAACTGCTACACGGCCATCGAGCAGGGCCTGGAAGTCATGCCGGTGCTGAACAAGATCGACCTGCCCCAGGCCGATCCGGACCGCGTGAAGGAAGAAATCGAGAAGATCATCGGCATCGACGCCACCGACGCGGTCACCTGCAGCGCCAAGACCGGCCTGGGCGTGGACGAAGTGCTCGAACGCCTGGTCACCACCATTCCCGCGCCAACCGGCAACATCGAAGATCCGCTGCAAGCGTTGATCATCGACTCCTGGTTCGACAACTACCTGGGCGTGGTCTCCCTGGTTCGCGTGCGCCATGGCCGCGTGAAGAAGGGCGACAAGATCCTGGTCAAGTCCACCGGCAAGATCCACCTGGTGGACAGCGTCGGTGTATTCAATCCGAAACACTCCGCCACCGTTGACCTGAAGGCCGGTGAAGTGGGCTTCATCATTGCCGGCATCAAGGACATCCACGGGGCGCCGGTCGGTGACACCCTGACCTTGAGCTCGACCCCCGACGTCGATGTGCTGCCAGGTTTCAAACGCATTCAGCCACAGGTCTATGCCGGCCTGTTCCCGGTCAGCTCCGACGACTTCGAGGATTTCCGCGAAGCCCTGCAAAAGCTGACCCTGAACGACTCGTCCCTGCAATACACCCCGGAAAGCTCCGACGCCCTGGGCTTCGGCTTCCGTTGCGGGTTCCTGGGCATGCTGCACATGGAAATCATCCAGGAGCGCCTGGAGCGCGAGTACGACCTGGACCTGATCACCACGGCGCCGACGGTTATTTTCGAGCTGCTGCTCAAGAGCGGCGAAACCATCTACGTCGACAACCCGTCCAAGCTGCCGGACCTGTCGGCCATCGAAGACATGCGCGAGCCGATCGTGCGGGCCAACATCCTTGTGCCTCAGGAGCACCTGGGTAACGTCATTACCCTGTGCATCGAGAAACGTGGTGTGCAGCACGACATGCTGTTCCTCGGCACGCAGGTCCAGGTGACCTACGACCTGCCGATGAACGAAGTGGTGCTGGACTTCTTCGATCGCCTCAAGTCCACCAGTCGCGGCTATGCTTCGCTGGACTACCATTTCGATCGTTACCAATCGGCTAATCTGGTGAAGCTGGATGTGCTGATCAACGGCGAGAAGGTCGATGCCCTGGCATTGATCGTGCACCGTGACAACGCGCACTACAAAGGTCGTGCGTTGACCGAGAAGATGAAGGAACTGATTCCGCGGCAGATGTTCGATGTGGCAATCCAGGCCGCCATTGGCGGGCAGATTGTGGCGCGTACAACCGTCAAGGCGCTCAGAAAGAACGTATTGGCCAAATGCTACGGTGGCGACGTCAGCCGTAAGCGCAAGCTGTTGGAAAAGCAGAAGGCCGGTAAAAAACGCATGAAGCAGGTCGGTAACGTGGAAATTCCACAGGAAGCCTTCCTTGCGGTGCTCAGGTTGGATAGTTAGGTCCTATGTCGCTAAATTTCCCGCTGTTGCTGGTTATCGCCGTGTTTGTCTGCGGCCTGTTGGCGTTGCTTGATCTGTTGTTCCTGGCGCCCCGGCGTCGGGCGGCCATCGCCTCCTATCAGGGCAGCGTCAGCCAGCCTGATGGTGTGGTGATCGAAAAGCTGAACAAGGAACCGCTGCTGGTCGAATATGGCAAGTCGTTCTTCCCGGTGCTGTTCATCGTGCTGGTGCTGCGCTCGTTCCTGGTGGAACCGTTCCAGATCCCGTCCGGCTCGATGAAGCCGACCCTGGACGTGGGCGACTTCATTCTGGTGAACAAGTTCTCCTACGGGATCCGCCTGCCGGTGATCGACAAGAAGGTCATCGAGGTGGGTGACCCGCAACGCGGCGATGTCATGGTGTTCCGCTTCCCGAGCGACCCGAACGTCAACTACATCAAGCGAGTGGTCGGCCTGCCGGGCGACACGGTTCGCTACACTGCCGACAAGCGCCTGTTCGTCAATGGCGAATCGGTGGCCGAACAGTTGCTCGGCTCCGAGCCGGGTACGCTGGGCAGTGCCGAGCTCTACCGGGAAAAACTCGGCGAGGCCGAGCACCTGATCCGCAAGGAGATGAGCCGCTACCGCGCTACACCGGACCATTCGTGGACCGTGCCGGCGGGGCACTACTTCATGATGGGCGACAACCGCGACAACTCCAACGACAGCCGGTACTGGGATGATCCGAACATTCCCAAGGACCTGCTGGGCATGGTCCCGGACCGGAATATCGTCGGCAAGGCCTTTGCTGTCTGGATGAGCTGGCCGGAACCCAAACTCAGTCACCTGCCGAATTTCTCGCGGGTTGGCCTGATCAAGTAATCACACGCGGCGCTGTTGAACACAGCGCCGAATGCTTTTCTGGAGCCTGTGCAAGGTTGCCCGAAGGCATGAAGCCAACGATAGTCAGGACGTATTTTTGAACACAGCGTTAATTGTCCCAAGCCAACGGTGCCTTGCCACCGTGGCGGTGGAATCCAGCCACGAACTCAGCGTGGGTAAACCGTGAGCGTTTCTCTAAGCCGTCTCGAGCGTCAGCTCGGCTACACCTTCAAGGACCAGGACCTGATGCTCCTGGCCCTCACTCACCGCAGTTTTGCCGGGCGCAACAATGAACGCCTGGAATTTCTCGGTGATGCCATCCTCAACTTCGTGGCCGGTGAGGCGCTGTTCGAGCGTTTCCCGCTGGCCCGCGAAGGCCAGTTGTCGCGTTTACGCGCACGTTTGGTAAAAGGTGAGACCCTGGCTGTATTGGCCCGTGGTTTCGACCTGGGCGATTACCTGCGCCTGGGCTCCGGGGAGTTGAAAAGCGGCGGTTTCCGTCGCGAGTCGATCCTGGCCGATGCCCTGGAAGCGTTGATTGGCGCGATCTACCTGGACTCAGGCATGGAAATGGCGCGCGAACGCGTGCTGGCCTGGCTGACGTCCGAGATCGACAGCCTGACGCTGGTGGACACCAACAAGGACCCGAAGACCCGTTTGCAGGAATTTCTGCAATCGCGCAGTTGCGAGCTACCGCGCTACGAAGTCGTGGATATCCAGGGTGAGCCGCATTGCCGTACCTTCTTCGTCGAATGCGAAGTTGTCCTATTGAATGAAAAAAGCCGGGGTCAGGGTGTGAGTCGTCGTATTGCCGAACAGGTAGCGGCCGCCGCAGCACTGATTGCCCTGGGTGTGGAGAATGGCAATGACTGATACAACCGTCACCCGCTGCGGCTATGTCGCCATTGTCGGTCGGCCGAACGTGGGCAAGTCCACGCTGCTGAACCACATCCTGGGCCAGAAGCTGGCGATCACCTCGCGCAAGCCCCAGACCACTCGCCACAACATGCTGGGCATCAAGACCGAAGGCGCCGTGCAGGCGATCTACGTCGACACCCCGGGCATGCACAAGGGCGGGGAAAAGGCCCTGAACCGCTACATGAACAAGACTGCCTCGGCGGCGTTGAAAGACGTCGACGTGGTGATCTTCGTGGTCGACCGCACCAAGTGGACCGAAGAGGACCAGATGGTCCTCGAACGCGTTCAGTACGTGACAGGTCCCTTGATCGTGGCGCTGAACAAGACCGATCGCATCGAAGACAAGGCTGAACTGATGCCGCACCTGACCTGGTTGCAGGAACAGTTGCCGAACGCCCAGATCATCCCGATCTCTGCCCAGCACGGCCATAACCTCGACGCGCTGGAGCGGGTGATTGCCGAGCACCTGCCGGAAAACGATCATTTCTTCCCCGAAGACCAGATCACCGACCGCAGCAGCCGTTTCCTCGCCGCCGAGCTGGTGCGTGAGAAAATCATGCGTCAGATGGGCGCCGAGTTGCCCTACCAGATCACGGTCGAGATCGAAGAGTTCAAGCAGCAGGGCAAGACCCTGCACATTCACGCGTTGATCCTCGTCGAACGTGACGGCCAGAAGAAAATCATCATTGGTGACAAGGGCGAGCGTATCAAGCGCATCGGCACCGAGGCGCGCAAGGACATGGAGCTGTTGTTCGACTCCAAGATCATGCTCAACCTGTGGGTCAAGGTGAAGGGCGGCTGGTCCGATGATGAGCGGGCGCTGCGGTCGTTGGGTTACGGCGACCTCTGATCGCACAACCGGATATACCGAGAACCATTGTGGGAGCGAGCTTCTGTGGCGAGGGAGCTTGCTCCCGCTGGGCTGCGAAGCGGCCCCGGGTCCTCGATTCCTACGCCACATAGCCTGGTTATACGACTGCTTCGCAGTCGAGCGGGAGCAAGCTCCCTCGCCACAGGGTTCTTCAACCACTGATGTCTTGTTGATATTCAGGCCTGTAATGTCCTCCAACCAACCCATCGCCCAACCCGCCTACGTCCTGCACTCTCGCGCCTATCGCGAAAGCAGCGCCCTGGTGGATTTCCTCACGCCGCAAGGGCGGTTGCGGGCGGTGTTGCGTGGGGCGCGGGGCAAGGCCGGGACGCTGGCGCGGCCGTTCGTGCCGCTGGAGGTCGAGTTCCGTGGCCGGGGCGAGTTGAAAAACGTCGGTCGCATGGAAAGCAACGGCGTCGCGGCCTGGCTCAACGGCGAGGCATTGTTCAGCGGCTTGTACCTCAATGAACTGCTGATCCGCCTGCTGCCGGCTGAAGATCCCCACCCGGCCGTCTTCGACCACTACGCCGCCACGCTGCTGGCCCTGGCCGAAGGTCGTCCGTTGGAGCCGCTGCTGCGTTCGTTCGAATGGCGGCTGCTCGATGACCTGGGCTATGGCTTCGCGCTGAACACTGACCTGCACGGCGAACCCATCGCGGCCGACGGCCTGTATCGCTTGCAGGTGGATGCCGGCCTGGAGCAGGTCTACCTGTTGCAGCCGGGGCTGTTCAACGGTGCTGAGCTGCTGGCCATGGCCGAAGCCGACTGGAGTGCACCGGGCGCCTTGTCGGCGGCCAAGCGGTTGATGCGCCAGGCCCTGGCCGTGCATCTGGGCGGGCGGCCACTGGTCAGTCGCGAGCTGTTTCGCAAGCCCTGATCAACCCGTATGCTGTGGGTCGACTATTCGTCCATTCAGGAGCCTTTTCGTGAGCACCAGCAATCGCATTCTTCTCGGCGTGAACATCGACCATGTTGCCACCCTGCGCCAGGCCCGCGGTACGCGTTACCCGGATCCGGTCAAGGCCGCACTGGACGCGGAAGAGGCGGGCGCCGACGGCATCACCGTGCACCTGCGTGAAGACCGTCGTCACATCCAGGAGCGAGACGTGCTGCTGCTCAAGGATGTGCTGCAAACCCGCATGAACTTCGAAATGGGCGTGACCGAAGAGATGATGGCGTTCGCCGAGCGCATCCGCCCAGCGCACATCTGCCTGGTGCCGGAGACTCGCCAGGAACTGACCACCGAAGGCGGCCTCGACGTGGCGGGGCAGGAGGCGCGGATCAGCTTGGCAGTGGAGCGCCTGTCGAAGATCGGCGCCGAGGTATCGCTGTTCATTGATGCCGACGAACGGCAAATCGAGGCGGCCAAGCGGGTCGGCGCGCCAGCCATCGAACTGCATACTGGCCGTTATGCCGATGCCGAAACACCAACGGATGTGGCCGATGAGCTGCAACGCGTGGCCGACGGCGTCGCCTTCGGCCTGGCCCAAGGTCTGATCGTCAACGCCGGCCACGGCCTGCACTATCACAACGTCGAGGCCGTCGCGGCCATCAAGGGCATCAACGAACTGAACATCGGCCATGCACTGGTGGCCCATGCGTTGTTCGTCGGATTCAAATCGGCGGTGGCGGAGATGAAAGCGCTGATCCTGGCTGCCGCCAAACCCTGACCCTGCCACCACATCCTGCGAGAGCTAGCCTGTGGGAGCAAAGCTTGCTCGCGATAGCGGACTGACAGTCAAACCATTATCGCGAGCAAGCTTTGCTCCCACAGACCTGCTCCCACAGACCTGCTCCCACAGTAAGGGGTGTGTAGGGCTATCAGAGCTGCGGTGTTTCCGTACTGGGCTTGCTCTTGTCGACACCCGGCACGTGCAGGTTGCCCTCGGCCACCTGGTTGCCTTCAAGCTGTGGCTGCGTCACCCAGGTCAGGATGTCGTAGTAGCGACGGATGTTCGCCACGAAATGCACCGGCTCGCCGCCCCGGGCGTAGCCGTAGCGGGTCTTGCTGTACCACTGCTTCTGGGACAGGCGCGGCAGGATCTTCTTCACGTCCAGCCACTTGTTCGGGTTCAGCCCTTCCTTGGCCGCCAGTTTGCGGGCGTCGTCCAGGTGACCGCTGCCCACGTTATAGGCGGCGAGGGCGAACCAGGTGCGGTCCGGCTCCTCGATGCTTTCATCCAGTTGGTCCTTCATGTAGGCCAGGTACTTGGCGCCGCCCATGATGCTTTGCTTCGGATCCAGGCGGTTGGACACGCCCATGGCCTGGGCGGTGTTCTGGGTCAGCATCATCAGGCCGCGCACGCCGGTCTTGGACGTGACCGCCGGTTGCCACAGCGACTCCTGGTAGCCAATCGCGGCCAGCAGGCGCCAATCGACTTTTTCCTGCTTGGCGTAGGCCTTGAAGTGCTGTTCGTATTTGGGCAGCCGCTGCTGCAAATGCTGGGCGAACGTGGTGGCGCCCATGTAGCCGAGGACATCGACGTGCCCGTAATAGCGGTCCTTGAGGCGTTGCAGCGTGCCGTTCTTCTGCACCTTGTCGAGGTAGCTGTTGATCTCGTTGAGCAGGCTGTTGTCGTCGCCGGGGGCCAGCGCCCAGCTTTGGCTGCGGGCGTCACCCAGGTCAAAGGCCACGCGCACGTTGGGGAAGTACACCTGGTTCATCGCCACTTCGTTGGAATCCACCAAGGTCAGGTCGATCTGGCCTTCATCGACCATGCGCAGCAGGTCGACCACTTCCACCGCATCGGACTCTTCGTACTCGATGCCCGGGTACTGCTGCTTCAACTGGGCCAGTTGTTCGGCGTGGGTACTGCCCTTGAGTACCATGATCTTCTTGCCGGCGAGGGCGGCGGCATCGGTGGGGCGTGACTGGCCGTTGCGGTAGATGACCTGCGGGGTGACTTCCAGGTAGGAATGGGAAAAACGCACCTGTTTCTTGCGCTGCTCGCTGCTGACAAGGCCGGCGGCGGCCAATACCGGGCCGTTGGGCTTGCCGATCTGGCTGAACAGGTCGTCGAGGTTGTCGGCGGTCTCTATCTTCAGTTCCACCCCCAAATCGTCGGCGAAACGCTTCACCAGCTCGTATTCGAAGCCGGTTTCACCGTTACGATCCTCAAAGTAGGTGGCGGGGCTGTTTCGGGTAACCACCCGCAGCACGCCATCCTCCTTTACGCGCTCCAGTGTGTTGGGTTTCTCAACACAACCACTGAGCACCAGGAAGAGTCCGGTTGCGATCAGCCATCTGGCATATCGCGGACGCAAAGCCGTTGGGGAAAACATCTGCGCAGTATACGCAAACGGCCCTTGCCGCCATATCTCGACAGCAAAAGGCCAGTCTGCTAGCCATTGCAAAACTTGTCCGCAGCACCGGCCGGCCGGGGGCGCAGGGCTTTGCGTCGCTGAAAAATATCTCTGCGAAAACCTTGGCGCGGGTGTCCAATTGCGCCGTGCGCGCCAAGGCCGACATTCGGCTAGCACCGCGCGTGCCGTTTCGGGTGCCGTCGGCGGCGGTTTAGGCTAGAATGCACGGCCTCAAAGCACACCCCCTTCCCGAGGCTGTCCCGAAGATGTTGATCCTGCGCGGCGCTCCTGCCCTTTCTGCCTTTCGCCACAGCAAACTCCTTGAGCAACTGAGCCAGAAGGTACCGGCTGTCAGCGGCTTGTATGCTGAATTCGCTCACTTCGCCGAAGTCACCGGCGGTTTGACCGGCGACGAACAGCAGGTGCTCGCGCGCCTTCTGAAGTACGGTCCAAGTGTTCCTGTCCAGGAGCCGGCCGGTCGCCTGTTCCTGGTGCTGCCGCGTTTTGGCACCATTTCGCCGTGGTCGAGCAAGGCCAGCGACATTGCCCGCAACTGCGGCCTGGCGAAAATCCAGCGCCTGGAGCGCGGTATTGCCTTTTATGTCGCCGGTGAGTTCAGCGAGGCCGAGGCCCAACTGATCGCCGACGGCCTGCATGACCGCATGACCCAGGTCGTCCTGGGCAACCTGGAGCAGGCCGCCGGCCTGTTCAGCCACGCCGAACCCAAGCCACTCACGGCCATCGACGTACTGGGCGGCGGTCGCGCTGCGCTGGAAAAAGCCAACGCCGAACTGGGCCTGGCCCTGGCCGAAGACGAGATCGATTACCTGGTCAACGCCTTCAAGGGCTTGAAGCGCAACCCGCACGACATCGAACTGATGATGTTCGCCCAGGCCAACTCCGAGCACTGCCGCCACAAGATCTTCAACGCCAGTTGGGACATTGACGGCCAGAGCCAGGAAAAAAGCCTGTTCGGCATGATCAAGAACACCTACCAGATGCACAGCGAAGGCGTTCTTTCTGCTTATAAGGACAATGCCTCGGTCATCGTCGGCAGCGTTGCCGGCCGTTTCTTTCCGGACCCCGAGACCCGCCAGTACGGTGCGGTCCAGGAGCCGGTGCACATCCTGATGAAGGTCGAGACCCACAACCACCCGACCGCCATCGCCCCGTTCCCTGGCGCGTCCACCGGTTCCGGTGGCGAGATCCGCGACGAAGGCGCCACCGGGCGCGGCGCCAAGCCCAAGGCTGGCCTGACCGGTTTCACCGTGTCGAACCTGCAGATCCCGGGCTTCGAACAGCCGTGGGAAAAGCCCTACGGCAAGCCTGAGCGCATCGTCAACGCCCTCGACATCATGATCGAAGGTCCCCTGGGTGGCGCGGCGTTCAACAACGAATTCGGCCGTCCGGCCCTGACCGGTTACTTCCGTACCTTCGAACAGTCCATCACCACCCCGCGTGGTGAAGAAGTCCGTGGTTACCACAAGCCGATCATGCTTGCTGGCGGCATGGGCAATATCCGCGCCGAACACGTGCAGAAGGGCGAGATCCTGGTCGGCTCCAAGCTGATCGTCCTCGGTGGCCCGGCCATGCTGATCGGCCTGGGTGGCGGCGCCGCTTCCTCCATGGCCACCGGCACCAGCTCGGCAGACCTGGACTTCGCGTCGGTCCAGCGGGAAAACCCGGAAATGGAACGCCGTTGCCAGGAAGTCATCGACCGTTGCTGGCAGTTGGGTGAACACAACCCCATCAGCTTCATCCACGACGTTGGCGCGGGCGGCCTGTCCAACGCCTTCCCGGAACTTGTCAACGACGGTGGCCGCGGTGGCCGCTTCGAACTGCGCAACATTCCAAACGACGAGCCGGGCATGGCCCCGCATGAAATCTGGAGCAACGAATCTCAGGAGCGTTACGTCCTGGCGGTCGGTCCGGCCGACTTCGAACGTTTCCAGGCCATTTGCGAGCGCGAGCGCTGCCCGTTCGCCGTGGTCGGCGAAGCCACCGCCGAGCCGCAACTGACCGTCACCGACAGCCACTTCGGCAACAGCCCGGTGGACATGCCACTGGAAGTGCTGCTGGGCAAGGCCCCGCGCATGCACCGTTCGGCTGTTCGTGAAGCCGAACTGGGCGATGATTTCGATCCGTCGACCCTCGATATCGCCGACTCCATCGAGCGCGTCCTGCACCACCCGGCCGTGGCGAGCAAAAGCTTCCTGATCACCATTGGCGACCGCACCATCACTGGCCTCGTGGCCCGCGACCAGATGGTCGGCCCATGGCAGGTGCCGGTGGCTGACGTGGCCGTGACCGCCACCAGCTTCGACGTCTACACCGGTGAAGCCATGGCCATGGGCGAGCGCACGCCGCTGGCGCTGCTGGACGCTCCGGCGTCGGGCCGCATGGCAATCGGCGAGACCCTGACCAACATCGCGGCTTCGCGCATTGGCAAGATTTCCGACATCAAGCTGTCGGCCAACTGGATGTCCGCCGCCGGTCACCCGGGTGAAGACGCTCGCCTGTACGACACCGTCAAGGCTGTCGGCATGGAGCTGTGCCCTGAGTTGGGCATCACCATTCCGGTGGGCAAGGACTCCATGTCCATGGCCACGCGCTGGAACGACGAAGGCGTGGACAAGAGCGTCACCTCGCCGTTGTCGCTGATCGTGACCGGTTTTGCTCCGGTCACCGACATCCGCCAGACCCTGACCCCGCAACTGCGCATGGACAAGGGCACCACCGACCTGATCCTGATCGACCTGGGCCGTGGCCAGAACCGCATGGGCGCCTCGATCCTGGCCCAGGTGCATGGCAAGCTCGGCTCGCAAGCGCCGGACGTCGACGATGCCGAAGACCTGAAGGCGTTCTTCGCCGTCATTCAGGGCCTCAACGCCGACGGTCACCTGTTGGCTTACCACGACCGTTCCGACGGCGGCCTGCTGACCACCGTGATGGAAATGGCCTTTGCCGGCCACTGCGGCCTGAGCCTGACCCTCGACAGCGTTGCCGAGTCCAAGGCTGAAATCCCGGCCATCCTGTTCAACGAAGAGTTGGGCGCGGTGATCCAGGTTCGCCAGGACGCCACCCCGGACATCCTCGCCCAGTTCAGCGCAGCTGGCTTGGCCGACTGCGTCTCGGTGATCGGCCAGCCGATCAACAATGCCCACATCAACATCACCTTCAACGGCGACACCGTCTTCGAAGGCCAGCGTCGCCTGTTGCAGCGCCAGTGGGCTGAAACCAGCTACCAGATCCAGCGCCTGCGCGACAACGCCGAGTGTGCCGAGCAGGAATTCGACGCGCTGCTGGAAGAAGACAACCCGGGCTTGAGCGCCAAGCTCAGCTACGACGTCAACCACGACGTGGCCGCGCCCTACATCAAGAAGGGCATTCGCCCACAAGTGGCGGTCCTGCGCGAGCAGGGCGTCAACGGTCAGGTGGAAATGGCGGCGGCTTTCGACCGCGCCGGTTTCAACGCTATCGACGTGCACATGAGCGACATCCTGGCCGGTCGTGTCGACCTGAACGACTTCAAGGGCATGGTTGCTTGTGGCGGTTTCTCCTACGGCGATGTGCTGGGTGCCGGTGAAGGCTGGGCCAAGTCGGCGCTGTTCAACAGCCGCGCCCGTGATGCGTTCCAGGGCTTCTTCGAGCGCACCGACAGCTTCACCCTCGGCGTGTGCAACGGTTGCCAGATGATGTCCAACCTGCACGAGCTGATCCCGGGCAGCGAGTTCTGGCCGCACTTCGTGCGCAACCGTTCCGAGCAGTTCGAAGCCCGCGTGGCGATGGTCCAGGTGCAGGAGTCGAACTCGATCTTCCTGCAGGGCATGGCCGGTTCGCGCATGCCGATCGCTATCGCCCACGGCGAAGGCCACGCCGAATTTGAAAGCGAAGAAGCGCTGCTCGAAGCTGACTTGTCCGGTTGTGTATCGCTGCGTTTTGTCGATAACCACGGCAAGGTCACCGAAACCTACCCGGCCAACCCGAACGGCTCGCCGCGCGGGATCACCGGCCTGACCAGCCGCGACGGCCGCGTCACGATCATGATGCCGCACCCGGAGCGTGTGTTCCGCGCGGTGCAGAACTCGTGGCGTTCGGACGACTGGAACGAAGACGCACCGTGGATGCGCATGTTCCGCAACGCGCGCGTCTGGGTGAACTGAGGCGGTGTACAAACTCTGCTTCTTCGTTCCGGCCAGCCACGTGGACGTGGTCAAAAGCGCCGTATTCGCTGCCGGTGGTGGGCGAATCGGCGACTATGACCACTGCGCCTGGCAAGTGTTGGGCCTGGGCCAGTTTCGCCCGTT
Source organism: Pseudomonas sp. St316 (assembly GCF_018325905.1). Classification (NCBI taxonomy): domain Bacteria; kingdom Pseudomonadati; phylum Pseudomonadota; class Gammaproteobacteria; order Pseudomonadales; family Pseudomonadaceae; genus Pseudomonas; species Pseudomonas sp. St316. The sequence continues at coordinate 1,291,376 of NZ_AP021901.1, forward strand.
GGACGGCAGCCAGCCGTTCATGGGCGAGGCGGGGCAGGTCGAGCAGGTCGAGGAATGGAAGGTGGAGCTGGTCGTTGCCGATGAGTTGATTCGTGAGGTGGTGGCGGCGTTGAAGCAGAGCCATCCCTACGAGACGCCGGCGTATGAAGTGTGGCGGTTGGAGGATTTTTGATCCGACTGCACCGAACTGAAAAACCCGCTGATTGATTCAGCGGGTTTTTTATTGGGCGTGATTTGAAGCCACATCATCTGCGTACACGGAACCCCGTGGCGAGGGAGCTTGCTCCCGCTGGGCGGTGCAGCAGCCCCAAACAGCCAAACTCGATTTGCCTGACACACCGCGTTGTCGGGTTTTAGGGCCGCTTCGCGAGCAAGCTCGCTCCCACAATGGAGTTGTGTTGTTCACAAAATGTGTGATCTGCACCCTGCCCTGTGGGAGCGAGCTTGCTCGCGATAGCGGACTGTCAGGCAACGAAGGCCTAAGCTTTCACCTCTGCCTGACGACTCAGCACCACCGCCTCCAACGCCTGCCACAACCCCGGCGCTTTCTCCCCAAGCAGCAAGTGCCAGACGCCACCCTCCAATGGGCTAACCCCCTGGCACCCCAGCGCCTTGAGAGCGCTTTCCGACAACCCTTTGCCGTCGGCCAGGCGCACCCGCAACCGGCTCATCGCCACGCAATCGAGTTGCAACACATTGCCACCGCCACCCAGCGCATCCAGCCATTGTTGCGCTTGGGCCCCGGACACGACGGTCGCTGTAGTCGGTTCAACCGCAGCGGCCACGGGTGCAATGACAGGGCGGTCGGAGGAGGGCATTGCCAGGCGGATTTCGTCGGCAATGCTGTCGGCCATCGGCCCGACCACCACCTGCAAGCTTCCACCGTTTCCGGGGCGGACCACGGCCATGGCACCCAAAGCCTTGAGCTGCGCGTCGGATGCCTTGTTGCGATCCACCATGTCCAGGCGCAGCCGTGTGGTACAGGCGCCGACGGTGATCAGATTGTCTGCGCCACCCAAGGCCTGGACGTAGGCCGCGGCTCGCTGGTTCTGGGCGATGACGGGTTTGTCCCCGGCCGGCACTTCTTCACGCCCTGGGGTCTTGAGGTCGAAACGGCGGATGCAGAAGTCGAACACCGCGTAATAGATCACCGCATAGGCCAGGCCCACCGGTATCACCAGCCAACCGTTACTGGACTTGCCCCAACCCAGGACCATGTCGATGAAACCGCCGGAGAACGTAAAGCCCAGGCGAATGTTCAGCCAGTCGGTGATCGCCATCGACAAGCCGGTGAGCAAGGCATGCAGCAGGAACAACAACGGCGCGAGGAACATGAAGGCGAATTCCACCGGTTCGGTGACCCCGGTAAGAAACGACGTCAGCGCCATGGACAGCAAAATCCCGCCCATCACCTTGCGCCGCTGGGGCAGGGCATTGCGGTACATCGCCAGGCATGCGGCGGGCAGGCCGAAGAGCATCACCGGGAACATGCCGGTCATGAACTGGCCGCCATTGGGGTCACCGGCAAAGTAGCGGGTCAGGTCGCCGGTGACCACCGCGCCGGTTTGTGGATCGGTGAAGCTGCCGAAGATAAACCACGCCATGTTGTTGAGGATGTGGTGCAGGCCGGTGACGATCAGCAGCCGGTTGAACACGCCGAACACGAAGGCTCCGAAACTGCCACTTTCCATCAGCAGGGCGCCGAAACTGTTGATGCCCTGCTGGACCGGTGGCCAGATCAGGCCGAACACCACGCCAAGGCCTACGGCGCTGAAACCGGTGACAATCGGCACGAAGCGCCGGCCGCCAAAGAACGCCAGGTACTCCGGCAGCTTGATGTCCTTGAAGCGGTTATATAACGCGCCGGCCAGCAGGCCGCTGATGATCCCGGCGAGCATGCCCATGTTGATGCTGGCATCGAGCACCTTCAGGGTGGCGATCATCACCAGATAACCGATGGCCCCGGCCAACCCCGCCGTACCGTTATTGTCCCGGGCGAAGCCCACGGCGATGCCGATGGCGAAGATCATCGCCAGGTTGGCGAAAATCGCCTGGCCGGCATCGTGGATGATGGCGATGTTCAACAGGTCGGTGTCGCCCAGGCGCAGCAACAGGCCGGCGATGGGCAGGATCGCGATGGGCAGCATCAGTGCCCGGCCGAGGCGTTGCAGCCCTTCGATGAAATGCTGGTACATGGCGTTTCTCCCTTTATTGTTCTTCGACGTGGCTCAGCCCAGGGGCCAGTGTTGATGACAGGCGCGGCGCACGGCTGCGGCACTGCCCAGGTTCAGCAGCTCGGCGCTGAGGCAAGCGCACTTGACGGTGTCGAGCTGGCGCACCCGCGCCTTGATTTCAGCGATCTGCGGCGCGCTGACCGACAGTTCCCGTACGCCCAGCCCGATCAGCACCGGCGTGGCCAAAGGGTCGCAAGCCAGGGCGCCACACACGCCGACCCAGCGCCCATGTTTCGCCGCGCCGGCGCAGGTCTGGGCGATCAGCCGCAGCAGTGCCGGGTGCAGGGCATCGACCCGGGCGGCGAGGCCGGCGTGGTCGCGGTCCATGGCGAGGGTGTATTGCGAGAGATCGTTGGTGCCAATGGAGAGGAAATCCGCGTGTTCGGCCAATTGTTCGGCCAGCAACGCGGCCGCCGGCACTTCGATCATCACCCCCAGTTGCGGGCGTTCGCTCAGGCCCAGTTCCGCGCCCAGGGCATCGAGGCGTTGGCGGATGTGCAGCAGTTCGTCGACCTCGGTCACCATCGGCAACAGGATCCGGCAGCACTCCAGCGGACGGGTGTTCAGCAAGGCTCGCAGTTGCTGGTCGAGCAGATCCGGCCGCAGCTGGGCCAGGCGAATGCCGCGCAGGCCCAGCACCGGGTTGGCTTCGGCCGGCAGTGGCAAATAATCCAACTGCTTGTCGCCGCCCACATCGATGGTGCGGATGATCACCGGCTTGCCGCCCATGGCATCGAGTACGGCTTGATAGGCCTGGCGCTGTTCCTCTTCGTCGGGTGCGGTGTGACGGTCGACGAAGAGGAATTCAGTGCGCAACAAGCCAACGCCGTCGGCACCGCTTGCCAACGCCTGGGCCGCATCGCCGCTGGAGGCGACATTGGCCGCCACTTCTATATTCACGCCATCGCGGGTGTGCGCCGGTGTGTGGGCGAGGGCCTGTTGTTGGGCGCGTTGGGTTGTTCGCCGCAGTTGTTCTTGTTGCACCTGGGCCAGGCGCTCGGCGGTTGGCGCGAGTTCGAGGCGGTCGCCGTCGGCATCCAGCACCACCGATTGCCCCGGCGTCTGTACCAGCAGTGCGTCGCCCAGCGCCACCAGGCACGGTAGGCCTTTGCCACGGGCCAGGATTGCCACGTGAGAGGTTGCGCCACCCTCGGCCGTGCATACGCCGGCCACGCCTTGGGCGCAGAGTTGCAGCAGTTCCGACGGTGTCAGTTCCAGCGCCGCGACGATGGCGCCCGTGGGCACGTCGAATTGCCAGGCCTCGCCCAACAGCTCGCGCAAGACCCGCTGGCGCAGATCGCGTAAATCATTGGCACGCTCAGCCAGCAGCGGACTGCCCAGTTGCTGCAGCACCTGGCATTGCAAGTCGATGGAGCGGCTCCAGGCGTGAGGCGCGGCACTGCCCTGATCGATGGCAAGGTGCGCGGCGTCAAGCAAGATCGGGTCTTCCAGCAGTGCCAGATGGGCGCTGAAAATCGCTTCTTCGTCGCGATGGCGGCGGGTCTTGGCGTTTTCCAGGGTGAGCTGGATTTGGCGACGGACGTGCTCCAAGGCACTGTTGAGCCGCTGCCGTTGTTCTTCGGCGTTGTGGTTGCCAGCGTCCTCGGGCAGTTGAATGCCATTCAAGCGAACCAGCGGCCCGGCCACCAGGCCGGGGGCCGCACATACACCGTGCAGCACGCCGTCTTCAGCGCTACGGTTGTGTGCCCTGACCGGCGGCGCCACGGCATGGGCTTCCTCAACCAGGGTTGTGGATAACGTCTTCAGCAGGGCTTGCAACGCTGCCTCGGCATCGCTGCCCCGGCAACTGACGTGCACCTCTGCCTGCTCGGTGATGGCCAGGCCCATCATTCCCATCACGCTGTCGCAGGACGCCGACTGACCAGCGAAATGCAGCTGCGAACGGCTCTTGAAGCCTTGGGCGGTCCGGCGAATCAACGCCGCCGGGCGGGCATGCAGACCGCCGCGATGGGCGATGCGGACCTGGCCGAAGACTTCCAGGCCACTGTCCTGGTCTTCGTCTTGTGTTTCACCCGGGGTCTTGGCGACGACATGCAACAGCGGCTCGCCGACCTTCACCCCTTTGAGGGTGATGGGCCGCGCCTGGAAGTGCTCGCCGTTGGTGATGACCAGCAGGCTGACCAGGCTCTTGCAGCGCAGGGCCACTTTGTCCAGGTCATAACGCAGCAGTGGCTGGCCGTTGCTGACCCGCGCCCCTTCCTTGACCAGCATGGAAAACCCCTCGCCTTGCAGCTCGACCGTATCCAGGCCCAGGTGCAGCAGCAGTTCGGCACCGTTGTCGGCGCGCAAGGTCACGGCGTGGCCGCTGCGGGCGACGTGGATCACTTCGCCGGCGCAGGGCGCGTAGAGGGTGTCGTTCAGCGGGTCGATGGCGATTCCGTCGCCCATCGCGCCACTGGCGAACACCGCGTCCGGAACGTTGGCGAGGGTGAGCACCGGGCCGCTGAGCGGGGCGCTGAGGATCAGCTCTTTATTCTTGTTGGGCATGGGGCGCTCTCATCAGGTTCTTTTATTAAAAGAAAGCCGTTGGCTCAGTGCGTACGGGTGACCTTGCTCAAGTGCCTGGGTTGGTCCGGGTCCAGGCCTCGGGCCACGGCCAGGCTCGCGGCCATGCCGTAGAAGCTCTGGATCGCCAGGATCGGGTCCAGGGCCGGGTGTTCGGCGCGGGTCAACGTCAGGTCGCGTTCGGCGATGTCATCCGGTGCCGCCAGCAATACCCGGGCACCGCGCTGGCGCATGTCCGCGGCCAGGCTCAACACCCCGGCCTGCTCGGCACCGCGTGGGGCGAACACCAGCAGCGGGTAATCGGCATCGATCAGCGCCATCGGCCCGTGGCGGACTTCGGCGCTGCTGAACGCTTCGGCCTGGATCGCCGAGGTTTCCTTGAACTTGAGCGCCGCTTCCTGGGCGATGGCGAACCCGGCGCCCCGGCCGATCACCATCAGCCGCTGACAGTCGCGCAGGGCTTCGACGGCAATGCCCCAATCCTGACGGGCGGCATCGCGCAAACCGTCGGGCAGGGTATGACCCGCTTCGAGCAACTCCGCGTCGTCCTTCCAGTGGGCCACCAGCCGTGCGCTGGCGCTGAGGGTGGCGATGAAACTCTTGGTGGCGGCGACGCTGCTTTCGACGCCGGCGCACAACGGCACGCTGAATTCACACGCCGCTTCCAGGGGCGAGTCGGCGGCGTTGACCAAGGCCACGCTCAAGGCGCCACGCTTGCGCAGCAGGCGCAGACTGTTGACCAGGTCCGGACTCTGTCCCGACTGGGAAAATGCAAAGGCCACCTGGCCGCTGACCTTGAGCGGCGCCTGCTGCATGGTCACCACCGACATTGGCAGCGAGGCCACCGGGATGCCCAGTTGCTGCATGGTCAGGTAGGCGAAGTAGCTGGCCGCGTGGTCGGAGCTGCCACGGGCAACGGTCATCGCCACTTGCGGTGGCTGACGGCGCAAGCGTCCGGCGATTTCCACCAGCGCCGGGTCCAACTGTTGCAACTGACGCTCGACGGCTTCGAAAGCGGTCAGGGCCTCTTCAAGCATTTTGCAAGTCAATGGTTTCTCCTTCGACCATCACGTCGGTCAGCGTCAGGGAGCGGTCCAGGCGCACGCAGTCGGCCCAAGCACCGGGTTGCAGGCGTCCGCGCTCGGGCAGGCCGAGGTAGTCGGCAGGGAATTGGGACAGGCGTTGCGAGGCCTCGCTGATGGGCAGGCCGATCTTCACCAGGTTGCGCAGGGCCTGATCCATGGTCAGGGTGCTGCCGGCCAGGGTCCCGTCGGCCAGCCGTACGCCGCCCAGGCACTTGGTCACGGTGTGGCTGCCCAGCTTGTATTCGCCATCGGGCATGCCGGCGGCGGCGGTGGAGTCGGTGACGCAATACAGGCACGGGATCGCACGCAAGGCCACGCGCATGGCGCCGGGGTGCACGTGCAACAGGTCCGGGATCAGCTCGGCATATTGCGCATGGGCCAGTGCCGCGCCGACGATGCCCGGTTCGCGGTGATGCAGCGGGCTCATGGCGTTGTACAAATGAGTGAAACTGGTGACCCCGGCGGCCAGCGCTGCGACACCTTCTTCGTAGCTGCCCAGGGTATGGCCGATCTGCATGCGCACGCCCCGGGCGCTGAGCGCGCGGATCAAGGCGTCATGACCGGCGATCTCCGGGGCAATGGTAATCACCCGGATCGGCGCCAAGGCCAGGTAACTCTGCACCTCGGCCATCAGCGCGGTGTGGGCGAAATTCGGTTGCGCGCCGAGTTTTCCAGGGTTGATGTAGGGGCCTTCCAGGTGCACGCCCAGGACCCGGGCGCTGCCATTCGGGCGTTGTTCACAAAACTCGCCGAGGGCCTGGAGCACGCTGGCGATCTCGTCGCTGGGCGCGGTCATGGTGGTGGCCAGCAGCGCGGTCGTGCCGAAACGTACGTGGGTGCGGGTAATGGTTTCGAACGCCAGGGCGCCTTGCATGATGTCCTTGCCGCCACCGCCGTGGACGTGCAGGTCGATGAACCCGGGTAACAGGTAAGGCAGGTCGTTGCTCGTCGGGTCGCAAGGCTGGCCTTCGATGGACACGACCTTGCCGTGTTCATGGATCAGGCGGCCGCGAACCCAGCCGTCGGGGGTGAGGATGTTGTCTTCGGACATGGGGATTCTCTAGTCGTCTAGCGCCGCAGCTCTGCGACAAAGTCGTAGTAGTCGTTGCGGCAATAGGTGTCGGTGACTTCGATGGGGGTGTTGTCTTCCAGGTAGCCGACCCGGGTCATCAGCAGCATCGCGGTGCCAGGGGCGATGCCCACCAGGGCGGCGAACTCGTCCGAGGCATTGATGGCCTGGATGTGTTGCAGGGCGCGCACCACCGGCTTGCCGATGCCGTCGAGAAACGCGTAGAGCGAATCACCCACCGCTTGTGGCTTGGGGATGATGCTGGCCGGCAGAGTGCTCATCTCGATGGCCATGACCGTGTCGTCGGCCTTGCGCAGGCGCTTGAGCCGCGCGACCTTGTCGGTGGGCGACAGACCCAGGCGGATCAGTTCTTCGTGGGTGGGCGGGGTGATGTCCCGTTCCAGCCATTGTGAACCGGGCACGAAACCCTTGAGCCGAAGCATCTCGCTGAAGCCGCTCAGGCGCGATAGCGGTTGTTCCAGGCGCGGGGTGATAAAGGTGCCGGAGCCTTGGTTGCGGCGGATCAACCCTTGTTCGAACAGTACTTCCAGCGCCTTGCGCGCAGTGACCCGGGAAATGCCCAGTTGCTCGCTCAAGCTGCGCTCGGACGGCATCGCTTGCTCGGCTTTCCACTGGCCGGCATGAATCGCCGTCTCCAGGTTACGCGCCAGTTGCAGGTACAGCGGCGTGGGTTGGGTGTCGTCGGGGCGCAGGGCCAAGATGTCGTTCATGTGAGTGTCCGATGCGGTTATAGGAATTGTCGCCCGGTGAGTTCCGGCTGAAGCTAATACCACTTGAATACCATGTCAACGCCACTTTCCCCAGGTTTAGAGGTGTATTTGTCGGGTTTTGGTGGGGTGGGATTGAAGTGGTATTAGAGAGTGGGAATTCGAAAGCAAAGATCGCAGCCTGCGACAACGCCGGTTGGGTGAACTGGTATTCGCCTGTAGGTAATTTCCGAATCCGCGATCTTTTGATTTTATTTTTCGATGCCGACGGGCGGTCACCCGAAACTGGCTCAAGCTCAAGGGCAGAGCGCTGTTGCGGCCAGAGCTTGCTCCCGCTGGGGCGCGAAGCAGCCCTGAAACCCGACAACCCGGTGTGCCAGACAGATTGAGTTGACTGCTTTGGGTCTGCTGCGCAGCCCCGCGGGAGCAAGCTCCCTCGCCACGGGGGAACTCGGTCTGTCAGACGCACGGAAGTTTCCGACAAGTTTTTAAGGTTGTCCCTCGGAAGCGTGGGCTCTAGTCTTTGGGTGTCGCTGCCAATTCAGCGACCGGATTTGACCGTCCGAGAATCTAGACGCGCCAGCGTTCCAAGACCTAGTTCAGGCGTTTTTCTTTCGTCTGAGGTATCGTGTTGCGGCGGCTGTGCGTGGGACGTCTTCGGACGTGCCGGTTCTCTTGATTCCCGGTCGGTCAACCCGCGTACAGCTGCCCCTTTTTTGTTTGACCGCAGAAGGGTGGTGGCTCCATTGAATCAGGAGCTGCACATGATCAAAGAAACCCCCAACCCTCCAAAACCCGCCTCCACTTACCCCTACGGCGACTACGCCCCCGAAAAACTCCAGCAGGCCGCTGACCGTGCGCTGGACCATTACCTCAAGCCTGACGACAGTGCATCAGAAGCCAAACCCTCGGTGCAGTTGTTCATTGTGGTGGACAGTGTCGACACCGAAAGCCTGTTAGCCAACCTCAGCGAAAACCTGGCCTCGGCCAATGCGATGCTCAGCGATCTAGCCTTTGACCTGGAAGGCTCGCGGCGACATGTGGCGTTGGGCGTTGCGCAGATGATTGAGTTGGCGGCGTTGTTGGCGAACAAGGTATTGGATCGGGTTGAGCTGCAAGCTTGATGCAATGCGTTTGGGCCTCATCGCGAGCAAGCTCGCTCCCACAGTGGTTTTGTGTGGTTCACGCCTAGGGCGATCGACACCAAACCTCTGTGGCGAGGGAGCTTGCTCCCGCTGGGACGCGAAGCGGCCCTAAAACCCGACAACGCGGTGTGCCAGGCAAAATGAGTTGACTGCTTTGGGGCTGCTGCGCAGCCCAGCGGGAGCAAGCTCCCTCGCCACGGGGAACTCGGTCTGTCAGACGCACCGAAGTTTCCGACAAGTTTTTAAGGTTGTCCTTCGGAAGCGGGGGCTTCAGCCTTTGGATACTGCTGTCGATGTGGCAGTTTTCAGATTTTCGCGATGCTCAGCGACCTTGCTTTCTATCTGGAAGGCTCGCGGCGTCACGTTTTGTTGGGAGTGGCACAGATAATTGAGTTGGGAGTGTTGTTGGCTAGCAAGGCTTTGGATCGGGCTGAGCTGCGGACCTGATGCAATAAGTGCCGGCCGCATCGCGAGCAAGCTTTGCTCCCACAGAGGCCGGTGTTGATCACACGCTCTGTGAACACCACAAATCCACTGTGGGAGCGAGCTTGCTCGCGATAGATCGAAAGACGAATACAAACATTCCGGCAGAGCACTTGACGAGCAAGGCTTTGGATCGGGCTGAGCTGCGGACCTGATGCAATAAGTGCCGGCCTCATCGCGAGCAAGCTTTGCTCCCACAGAAGCCGGTATCGATCACACGCTCTGTGAACACCACAAATCCACTGTGGGAGCGAGCCTGCTCGCGATAGATCGAAAGGCGAATATAGACATTCGGGCAGAGCACTTGGCGAGCAAGGCTTTGGACCGGGTTGAGCTGTAGACCTGATGCAAAAAGTGCCAGCCTCATCGCGAGCAAGCTTTGCTCCCACAGAAGCCGGTGTCGATCACACGCTCTGTGAACACCACAAATCCACTGTGGGAGCGAGCTTGCTCGCGATAGATCGAAAGACGAATACAAACATTCCGGCAGAGCACTTGGCGAGCAAGGCTTTGGATCGGGCTGAGCTGCGGACCTGATGCAATAAGTGCCGGCCTCATCGCGAGCAAGCTTTGCTCCCACAGCCGGTGTCGATCACACACTCTGTGAGCACCACAAATCCACTGTGGGAGCGAGCCTGCTCGCGATAGATCGAAAGACGAATACAGACATTCGGGCAGAGCACTTGGCGAGCAAGGCTTTGGACCGGGTTGAGCTGTAGACCTGATGCAATAAGTGCTGGCCTCATCGCGAGCAAGCTTTGCTCCCACAGAAGCCGGTGTCGATCACACGCTCTGTGAACACCACAAATCCACTGTGGGAGCGAGCTTGCTCGCGATAGATCGAAAGCCGAATACAAACATTCCGGCAGAGCACTTGGCGAACAAGGCTTTGGACCGGGTTGAACTGCGGACCTGATGCAATAAGTGCCGGCCGCATCGCGAGCAAGCTTTGCTCCCACAGAGGCCGGTGTTGATCACACGCTCTGTGAACACCACAAATCCACTGTGGGAGCGAGCTTGCTCGCGATAGATCGAAAGCCGAATACAAACATTCCGGCAGAGCACTGAACCTGTGGCGAGGGAGCCTCAAGTGACAGCATCAGCCACCCTGCCGGGCAACTGGCATGGGTTTGAAAACTACTGGTGGAGGTTCTCGAGCCGGCACGCTTCTCTCTCAATGCCGATGCACTCGACCGGTTGACTCACGCCTTTCTCGAAACGACGGGCATTCATCAATAGGCCGCCTTTGATACCGCCGATGAACGCGTAGGCACCTTCACGCGAGCCAGCGTTAGGTACCGATAAATCTACCGCCACGCTGCTGGGCCTGACTTCATATACCCAGCCGCCGTTTGCTGCTTCCTGGGTTGCCCAGAGCTTGGCTTCGCTATAATCGCGAAAGGCTACAATGATCGATCCGGCCAGGGGAGACTCCGGCCTGCGCACCGATCTCAAACTGGGTGGCGAGGAGTTCCAGGCCCGTAGACCGTTGGCAAGCGCATCTGCTCCCTGCACGGGGTTGATTGTCGTAGAACCGACGGCCCAAAGGGATTGCTTGGTCGTTACCCATGCCAGCCCCACTGGAGGCGTCAGCCGGTTCCAGTTGATGGAAATCGCGGCGACGTCCTGCATTGACTCGCGGCCGGTGGGTGCTCGGTAGTTTGGGTTCGGCCTGCATTTGGCAAGATCGTCTTTGTGGCAGGCCTGCTTGATGAAATGCGCCTTGACCCCACCCGGGAAGCTGATTTCCTGCTCTTTTGGAAAGGGCCCTCCTGATTGAACCTGATCGATTCCGTGGGGAGCCGTGAACTCGTACATCCACTCAATGGCGTAGTGTTGGGCCCAGATCAGGCTGCGCGTTGTGCTGCTGAACACCGTCCCGGCGCTGCCGCTTGCATGGGTGATCCAGTCGTATATCCATTCGTTCTCAGGGACGCCCACGGCTTTTGGCAACAGCCCCTTCTCGAAAGCACCGAGGCCCTGACCTGTCGTATCCCCTCGGTAGAGCGTGTCCATGTCGGTACGCCAGCGCAGCATGGGCGTGGTTTGGTGGATATCCACGCTCGAATCCGCCGTGACCTGAAGCCAGGCTTGATACCAAGGTTCATCTTTTCCATCCGCAGGGGCTCCGGCCCCCACGCGTCGGTACCCGACTGCCACACACCCGCCAACGCCACCACCGCAACCGCGCTGGTCCGTATAAAACTGTTATGAGTTGTCATGATTGGATGTCTCATCTGGAACGGTGAAGCCCTGTCGAATCACATACGTCATGACTGCCTATGCTTCGACGTGACACGTCTCACTATGAATTCTGCGGGGGCGACCTGCTGGGCAGAGCCTCGACCCACCGCATCAGTTATGAGGGTAGATCAAGGTCGGTGAGGCGGTTGGGTTCCGCTTCCGGGACTTGTAACAAGAAGTGGGAGGGGCCCAGTCCCAAGACCTGACACACTTAGTGTGTCAGGCAGACTGCTTTGAGGCTGCTGCGCAGCTCTGCGGGAATAAGCTCCCTCGCCACAAAGGCTCCTTGCAGTAAGGGACGTGGACTTACGGGCGGATCTCGATCATGGTGCCATCTGGCACCAGGTTCCAGATTTCGCGCATGTCCACATTGCGCATGGCGATGCAGCCGTCGGTCCAGTCCAGGGTATGGAACAGCTGTTCCGGGTTTTCTTCGCTGTCCGGCGTGCCATGGATCATGATCATGCCGCCGGGCTCCACGCCCTCGCGCCGGGCGCGGGCGGCGTCGCTGATGTTGGGGTAGGAGATGTGCATCGACAGGTAGTAGTTCGCGCTGGTCTTGCGCCAGTCGATCCAGTAGAAACCTTCGGGGGTGCGCTTGTCGCCTTCGATCAGCTTGGGGCCTTTCTTGGCACCCTTGCCCAGGGAGATGCGATAGGTCTTGAGTGGCTTGTTGTCGTTGATCAATTGCAATTGATGGGCAGACTTGAGCACCAGTACTTTTTCGATGACCTTGCCGTTGTAGGTTCCCACCGCAGAGGCCTGGGACACAGCAGTGAACGACAAGCAGAACAGGACAAGCAACCAGCGCATTGAAACGATATCCCTAGAGGTGTCGCGGCTATATTGATTGGTTTTTTCAGGTGTTGGCAGGCTGGGCCAGCGGTGGGATCGATTCGGATCGCACCGGGTAAGCCTCGGCTCGTCGGTCGGCGTAGAAATATTCCAGGGTGCGGCCCACCGTGCGGAAAGCCAGCTCGTCCCAGGGTATGTCTGCTTCTTCGAACAGTCTCACCTCAAGGCTTTCTGTCCCTGCGGCAAAATCTTCATCCACCAACTCGGCGCGGAAGAATACATGCACCTGGCTGATGTGCGGTACATCGATCAGCGTATAGATGCGTAGATTCCGGACCCGGGCGCAAGCTTCCTCGGCGGTTTCGCGTTCGGCGGCCTGTTCCACGGTTTCGCCATTTTCCATGAAGCCCGCCGGCAGCGTCCAATACCCGCGCCGCGGTTCGATGGCGCGTCGGCACAACAACACTTTGCTGCCCCAGGTCGGCACGCAACCGGCGACGATGTTGGGGTTCTGGTAATGGATGGTGTGGCAGGTGTCGCAAACGAAACGCAGGCGTGAGTCGCCTTCGGGTATGCGCTGGGTCACCGGGTTACCGCACTGGCTGCAGAATTTCATGCTTGGGTTCCTGAATGCTGCGCCTATCTTGGCGTGCGTAGGCCGGTGCGGCAAGTTGTCGTTTCGCGACACGACGCGGTGCGGGGCTTGGGCGGCTTGAATGATTGGTGCATGATGCAAGGTAGCGAATAAATCGAGAAGTCTCATGCTGGACGAGCTACTGCATCGAGTAAGCAACCATACCCCGCACGACCTGCAGGCCGACCGACGTTTCCCTGAAGCTGCGGTGCTGGTGCCGATCACCCGCAGTGATGAACCGGAGTTGGTCCTGACCCTGCGCGCCAGCGGGCTCTCGACCCATGGTGGCGAGGTGGCGTTCCCTGGCGGGCGCCGTGACCCGGAAGACCCCGACCTGATCTTCACCGCCCTGCGCGAGGCCGAGGAAGAAATCGGCCTGCCTCCCGGCCTGGTGGAAGTGATCGGCCCCCTCAGCCCGCTGATCTCGCTGCACGGCATCAAGGTCACGCCTTATGTCGGAGTGATTCCGGACTACGTCGAATACCTGGCCAACGATGCCGAGATCGCGGCGGTGTTCAGCGTGCCGCTGGAGTTTTTCCGCAAGGATCCGCGCGAACACACGCACCGGATCGATTACCAGGGCCGCAGTTGGTACGTGCCCAGCTATCGGTTTGGCGAGTACAAGATCTGGGGGCTGACGGCGATCATGATCGTCGAGTTGGTCAACCTGCTGTACGACGCCGATATCGACCTGCACACACCGCCCAAAAGCTACATCAATACCTGATGACCCGAGGAACCTCATGAAATACCGCTTGGGCGATGCCCGTGTCGAAACCCACCCACAGAGCTGGGTCGCGCCCAACGCAACGCTGGTGGGCAAGGTCCGCCTGGAAGAGGGTGCCAATGTCTGGTTCAACGCTGTGCTGCGCGGCGACAACGAGCTGATCCTGATCGGCAAGGACAGCAATGTGCAGGACGGCACGGTGATGCACACCGACATGGGGTATCCGCTGACCATCGGCACCGGCGTGACCATCGGCCACAACGCCATGCTCCACGGCTGCACGGTGGGCGACTACAGCCTCATCGGCATCAACGCGGTGATTCTCAACGGGGCGAAGATCGGCAAGAACTGCATCATCGGCGCCAATTCGCTGATCGGCGAAGGCAAGGAGATCCCCGACGGCTCCCTGGTGATGGGTTCGCCCGGCAAGGTCGTGCGGGAATTGACCGAAGCCCAGAAAAAAATGCTCGAAGCCAGCGCCGCGCACTATGTGCACAATTCGCAGCGTTATGCCCGCGACCTGGCCGAGCAGGAACTATGAGCGCCCCGGAACGCCCGGTCCCTTCGCCCTGCGTGAGCATTTGTGCGCTGGACGATGACGACATCTGCACCGGTTGCCAGCGCAGCGTGGCGGAAATCACCCGGTGGAGCCGGATGGACAACGCTGAGCGACGCGAGGTCCTGGCGTTGTGTCATGAACGGGCCAAGGCCAGCGGGCTGGTGTGGATGTTGCCGGCCAGGCGCTGACTGTGGATACGGATCCCTGTGGGAACCAAACCTGTGGGAGCAAGCCCTGTGGGAGCAAGGCTTGCCCGCGATGAACGATAACGCGGTCCTTCTGAAAGACCAGGGTGCCTGCATCGCGAGCAAGCTTTGCTCCCACAGGCTTCTATTTCTTCGGCCCCAACCACCGATCCATCCCCACCATCGCCAACGCAATTGCGACAAACCCCGCCAATATCCCCCCGGCATTGATGAACACCTGTGGATAACCCAGGTTCATCACGTCGATGAAAGGGTAGGGATAGGCCGCCAATACGTTGCCCCGGAATAACACATAGGCGAAATAAACCAGGGGGTAGAGCGTCCACAGCCCGATGTGGCGCAGGCGCAAGGAGCCTTTGGGCACCCACAGCCACCAATAGGCGATGTACAGCAAGGGCACCACGTCGTGCAGTAACTCGTCGGCCACGAACTGCCAACCTTCGGGCTGCCAGAGGTGGCGCAGCAGCAGGTTGTAGGCCAGTCCGACCAGGGCGATGCTCGCAGCGACGCCGCTGCCTACACTGGGTAGCAGGAACCAGCGCCGGGCCGCCGACTCGCGAGCGGTCAGTTCCCAGGTCAGCACCACGGCCACCAGGGTATTGGTCAGGACCGTGAAGAAACTGAAGAAACTCACCAGCCCGCCCAGCAGGCTCGCGTCCAGTTTCCAGCGACCCAGCAGGATCAGATACAGTTGGATGCTCAATCCCACCCAGCCCAGCAGTGCCGTCACCGAAACAAAACGCTGTCGCAGCGTGAGGTGACGACCCTGAACACTTCCCACGGCTCAGATCGGCCGTTTAGTGCGCATCAACTTGATGTACAGGCGCTCGACCTTCTCCCGCGCCCAGGGCGTCTTGCGCAGGAAAGTCAGGCTCGACTTGATGCTCGGGTCGCTCTTGAAGCAGCGGATGTCGATGCGTTCGGCCAGGCCCGACCATTCGTAATGCTGCACGAGGGCGTTGAGGATCTGCTCCAGCGTCACACCGTGCAGCGGGTTGTTATTGGGTTCGGTCATGGGAGGCCTTCGCACGAAAAGATGTAAAGCCGCGCACCTTAGCCGAGGTGCCCTCGTGGTGGAAGCATAGCCTTCATCATGATCGCCAGGGCCCCGCGCACTGTTACCGAATCCGAGATGATCCATGTCAACAAAAGCCCTTTCTCTATTGAGAACAGGACATTATCCTTGCGCCGCCTGCTGAAACGCTTCTTCTGTTGTGGCGAAGTTTCTGCATCCCTACTTAAAGATCAAAAAATGCTTAATGTCCTGAATCTGAAAAGACAGCGCTGTCTCGCTGGCCTCCTGTGGGAGCGAGCTCGCTCGCGATAGCCATACACATTCAACATTTGAAGCCGACTGACACGCCGCCATCGCGAGCAAGCTCGCTCCCACAGGGGATCGCGGCCGCCAAATTGCTTTTTTCAACTGAACCAAGCCCCCTCAAGATCGTCATCTACAGTGACTACTTGCGCGGGACTCCTTAAAACGTCACGGAGAATCACACTATGAGCACTGAGGGTGCTTTGAGTCGAAGCCGTTTGCTACCGAGCTTGCTCGGCATTCTGCTTCTATTGATGGGCCTGGCCCTGCTGGCCGGTGGAGTCAAGCTGAGCACGCTTGGCGGCTCGTGGTATTACCTGCTGGCCGGTATCGGTCTGGCGCTGACCGGCGTGCTGCTGATCATGGCCCGTCGTGCGGCCCTGGGCCTGTACGCACTGGTGCTGTTCGCCAGCACCGTGTGGGCGCTGTGGGAAGTGGGCCTGGATTGGTGGCAACTGGTGCCGCGCCTGGCCATGCTGTTTGCCCTGGGCATCGTCATGTTGCTGCCGTGGTTCCGCCGTCCGTTGTTGACCGCCGATGCCTCGGCCACGGGCACCCGCGCGTTGGGCGCCGCCGTGGTCATCGCCGGTGTCGCGGCCATCGCCAGCCAGTTCACCAGCCCCGGTGAAATCAAGGGCCAACTGGACCGTGACGCTGTGCCAGGCATGACCAACACCGCACCGACCATGCCGGACGGCGACTGGAACTCCTACGGGCGCAGCGCCCATGGCGACCGCCATTCGCCGCTGGCGCAGATTACGCCCGAGAACGTCGGCAAGCTGAAGCAAGCCTGGACCTATCGCACCGGCGACCTGCCTGGGCCGAACGACCCAGGTGAGACCACCGCCGAAAACACCCCGCTGAAAGTCAACGGCATGCTCTACGTGTGCACGCCCCACAGCCAGGTAATCGCCCTGGAGCCGGAAACCGGCAAGGAAATCTGGCGTTTCGATCCGAAGCTTTCCACGCAAAAAGCCGAGAACTTCAAGGGCTGGGCCCACATGACCTGCCGTGGCGTGAGCTATCACGATGACGCCGCGTACGCCTCGGCCGAGCAGAGCCCCACCGGTACTGCCAGCACCACGCCGGCCAGCGCCGTGTGCCCGCGCCGGATCTTCCTGCCGACCGCCGACACCCGCCTGATCGCTCTCAACGCCGACACCGGCAAGATGTGCGAAGACTTCGGCGACAAGGGCCAGGTCGACCTGAGCGCCAACATCGGCGGCTTCACGGCGGGCGGCTACTACTCCACCTCGCCACCGGCGGTCACCCAGAACCTGGTGGTGATCGGCGGCCACGTCACCGATAACGTTTCCACCGACGAGCCAAGCGGTGTGATCCGCGCCTACGACGTACACACCGGCAAGCTGGTGTGGAACTGGGACAGCGGCAACCCCGACGACACCACGCCGATTGCCGAAGGCCAGACCTACACCCGCAACTCGCCGAACATGTGGTCCATGTTCAGCGTCGATGAAAAACTCGGCATGCTCTACCTGCCGATGGGCAACCAGACCCCCGACCAGTTCGGTGGCCTGCGCACCCCTGAGTCGGAAAAATACTCCGCCGGCCTGACGGCGCTGGACATCGCCACCGGCAAGGTGCGCTGGTACTTCCAGTTCACCCACCACGACCTGTGGGACATGGACGTTGGCGGACAACCGACCCTGATGGACATGAAGACCGCCGACGGGGTGAAGCCGGCCGTGCTGGCTTCGACCAAGCAGGGCAGCATCTACGTGCTGGACCGCAGCAACGGTCAGCCGATCATCCCGATCAAGGAGATCCCGGTGCCGCAAGGCGCAGTGGAGGGCGACCACACCTCACCGACCCAGCCGATGTCCGACCTGAACTTCGTGCCGCCGGTGCTCAAGGAAAAGGACATGTGGGGCGTGACCCCATTCGACCAGATGTTGTGCCGTATCGACTTCAAGTCGCTGCGTTATGACGGCATGTTCACCCCGCCGTCGCTGCAAGGCTCGATCGTCTACCCGGGTAACTTCGGCGTGTTCGACTGGGGCGGTATTTCGGTGGATCCGGTGCGGCAGATCGCCTTCGTCAACCCGAGCTACATGGCGTTCAAGTCCAAGTTGGTGCCGGCGACGGAAGTGGCTGGCGGTCCGGGTCGCAAGAGCGAAACCGAAGGCGTGCAGCCGAACAAAGGCGCGCCGTATGGCGTGATCCTCGAAGCGCTGCTCTCGCCCATGGGCCTGCCTTGCCAGGCACCTGCGTGGGGTTATGTCGCGGCCGTCGACCTGACCAACAACAAGACCCTGTGGAAACACAAGAACGGCACCGTGCGTGACAGCTCGCCAGTACCTATCCCGCTGAGCATGGGTGTTCCGAGCCTGGGTGGCACGTTCACTACCGGCAGCGGCCTGGCGTTCCTGAGCGGCACCCTCGACCAGTACCTGCGTGCCTACGACGTGAAGAACGGCAAGCAACTGTGGGAAGGCCGCCTGCCCGCGGGCGCCCAGACCACGCCGATGACCTACACCGGCAAGGACGGCAAGCAATACGTGCTGGTCGTTGCCGGCGGCCACGGTTCCCTGGGCACCAAGCAGGGTGACTATGTGATTGCCTACAAACTGCCGGATTAAGCCCAACCGGCGCTCATGAAAAAGGCGACACCCTTGCGGGTGTCGCCTTTTTTAATACCCGAATGTCACCCTAGTTAACCGTGGGAGCAAAGCTTGCTCGCGATGCTGGCGCCTAGGTCTTCAGGTGGACCGCGTTATCGTTCATCGCGGGCAAGCCTTGCTCCCACAGGTCACCCTGGACAAGCGATCCTGTTTACAACTCGATCTTCACCGCCTGCGAAGCGCGGGTCGCCTTGGCGCGGGCGGCTTCGACGGATTCGTCGCGGGCCAGGGCCACGCCCAGGCGGCGTTGGCCGTTGACTTCCGGCTTGCCGAACAGGCGCAGGGCGGTGTCCGGTTCGCTCAGGGCGGCGCCCAGGTTGGCGAAAGCGGTCTGGGTCGATTGGCCTTCCACCAGGATCACCGCCGACGCCGACGGGCCGAACTGGCGGATCAGCGGAATCGGCAGGCCTAGAATGGCCCGGGCATGCAGGGCGAATTGCGACAGGTCCTGGGAAATCAACGTCACCAGGCCAGTGTCGTGCGGGCGCGGCGAGACTTCGCTGAACCACACCTGGTCGCCCTTGATGAACAGTTCGACGCCGAACATCCCACGGCCACCCAGGGCCTCGGTCACCGCTTTGGCGACGCGCTCGGATTCGGCCAGCGCCGCCGGGCTCATGGCTTGCGGCTGCCAGGATTCCTGATAGTCGCCTTTCTCCTGGCGGTGACCGACCGGTGCACAGAAGGTGGTGCCGCCGGCATGGCGTACGGTGAGCAGGGTGATTTCGTAGTCGAAGTCGATGAAACCTTCGATGATCACCCGGCCCTTGCCGGCTCGGCCGCCTTCCTGGGCGTAATCCCAGGCCTTCTGCACATCATCGACGCTGCGCAACAGACTCTGGCCCTTGCCCGAGGAACTCATCACCGGTTTGACCACGCAGGGGAAGCCCAGGGTCTCGACGGCCTTGCGGTAGTCTTCGACGGTGTCGGCGAAGAAATACGGCGAGGTCGGCAGGCCCAGTTCTTCGGCGGCCAGGCGACGGATGCCTTCGCGGTTCATGGTCAACTGCGCGGCGCGAGCCGTAGGGATCACGGTGAAACCTTCGGCTTCCAGTTCCACCAGGGTGGCGGTGGCGATGGCCTCGATTTCCGGCACGATGAAATGCGGCTTCTCGGCCTCGATCACCGCACGCAGCGCGGCACCGTCGAGCATGTTGATCACGTGGCTGCGATGGGCCACTTGCATGGCGGGTGCGTTGGCGTAGCGATCCACGGCAATCACCTCGACGCCCAGGCGCTGCAGTTCGATTACCACTTCCTTGCCCAGCTCGCCGCTGCCACACAACAAAACGCGGGTCGCGGTGGGCGACAATGGGGTTCCGATACGGGTCATCTGAAGGTCCTCAAACAGGAGCGGATCATCGGGGCACACGCGCCGGGCGAGCTTCCCATGGGAGAAAGCGCGGCATTTTACATGAACCGCGTCAGCCAGCGACGGCCTGTTTGCGCACACGCCAGGCCATGATCAGCCAGACGGCCGTCACCCCGGCGAATTTCGAGAGCAGGGCGGTGATCACCACGGCAGGCGTCAGCGCGTCGATCAGGCTGAAAAAGATGAAGGTGTCCAAGGGAATGCTCAGGGCCGAACTGATCCACAACCGGTCATGGAGCGGGCGCTTGGTGATCGTGAACACCAGCCAGTCAATGCATTCGGACACCGCAAACGCCGTGGCGCTGGCCAGGGCGATCGTCGGGTCGGAGGTGACATAGGACAACACCAGCGCTACCAGCATCGCCACGATGGCGCCATGGCCGAAGCGGGTCTGCACCATGTCCCGCAGGACGAACACCAACCCGCCCCAGGCCGACCAGATGATGTCCAGGTGTGGTGCGGCAGAAAACGCGAAGTTGATCAGCACGACGCTGGCGATGTAAGCGAGCAGGAAAAGCATGGGGTGGGGTACCTGATGGAGTTGTCATGCAAAACATTAAAGGACAGCGACAGACCTGTGGGAGCAAAGCTTGCTCGCGAAACAGGCGACTCGATTTCTGAAAGACCGCATTGTCTTCATCGCGGGCAAGCCTTGCTCCCACAGAAGCCTTGCTCCCAAAGAGGGTTGTGTTCAGTCAATGGATGAAGGGTACTTCAGCCACCGCCAGTCCCTCAATCTTCGTCACTGCCCTCTGCCTTCCAATACCCCACCGCCTTCAGGAAATCCGGGTCCAAGCCTTTCTCCTCCAGCAACACCTTGCGAATCTGCCGCGACACCTTGCTCTCGGTGGCGACCCAGGCATATAGCTTGCCACCGGGCATTTCCAGGTGTTGCACGGTGGTCAGCAGGTTGTCCCGGCGGCCTTCGCGCAGGACCCAGATCACGTGGACCTGCGCCGGGCTGTGGAGGATCTGTTGCTCGGCGCCATTCTCCACTTCCACCACCACCAGGGCGCGGCGGTTCGGCGTCAGCCCTTCGAGGCGGCGGGCGATGGCGGGCAGGGCGGTTTCGTCGCCGATCAGCAGGTAGCTGTCGAAGATGTCCGGCACGATCATCGAGCCCCGTGGCCCGGCGATGTTGAGGTATTGCCCGGGCGCTGCCTGGGCCGCCCAGGTCGCGGCGGGGCCGTCGCCGTGGAGCACGAAATCGATGTCCAGCTCCAGGCTGTCCAGGTCATAACGGCGCGGGGTGTAGTCGCGCATCTCGGGCATCGGGCCCTGGGTTTTGCCGGCGCTGGGGCTGAAGTTTTCCAGGGCAGCGTGTTCCTCGGCGTTCTGCGGGAACAGCAGCTTGACGTGATCGTCCGTGCCCAGGCTGGCGAACCCGGCCAGTTCCGGCCCCCCGAGGGTGACGCGGCGCATGCGTGGGGTCAGGTCTTGCACCCGCAACACTTGCAGGCGACGGCGTTTGATCTCGTGGGTGACGCGGTGGATGGTGTTTGGATCGACTTCGGTCATTGGCTTGACTCCGAGACGGGTGGACGGTCAGGGCCGTCGATAATGGCTTGAGCAGTGTCGTTGAGCAGGTCGCGCACCCGCCGGATTTCTTCCGGGCTCCAGTGGCCCGGGTGCTTTTGCAGCGCATGCCGCAGGTTATACACCGCTTCATGGATTTCCGGGGGCCGATCAGGGCCGCGCAAGGTGCGCTTGCTGATTTCAATGCGCGTGCGCACCTCGTCCAGCGCCTCGGCCTGTTCCTCAAGTGATAGACGTCCGGCCTCGGTCAAGCTGTAGCATTTTTTTCCATCGTCGACGCCGCAGCTGACCATTGCACTCGTTTCCAGGAACGACAGGGTCGGGTAGATCACGCCGGGGCTGGGGCTGTAGGCGCCGTCGAACATGTTCTCGATCCGGCGGATCAGGTCATAGCCGTGGCAAGGCTGTTCGGCAATCAATGCCAAAGCCAGCAGTTTCAGGTCGCCGGAAGCAAAGACCCGGGGGCCGCGACTGCCACGCTCGCGCCCGGCCAGGCGTTCGAAACCGTCGTGTTCGCGTTTGTGGGGGGAATAAGGGACGGTCATATGCGGTTCTCCGTTCTGCATAAGAAAGTATTGAGATATAACTTTCGCCATGTGATATATCTTTGAGTGTGGGCAGTTGCTGCAACTAAGATATATCTAATTTTGTGACGGCTACTTGTAATGAAGCAAGACCTTACCTGAATGTGGCGGGTAGGCGGGTGATGGGTTTCTACAGTCGTTTTTTCTTGACAATGAGCAATGCCGCGGCGCTGCTGAGTATGTGGGCCGTTTCTGACATACAAACTTAAATTTTATATATGGGTGGGTATTTTTCGCGCATTTGTATGCCGCATTTACTACAAGCTTGTGGGAAATTGCCTGCTTTTTTTTAGTTAAAGAGAGCCGATCATGCCCGGCGTTGGAAGTGCAGCCAAAGTTGTTGTCTGGCAGCACTTACAACCCTTCTCTATTTATGCCAAGAACAGGTGTTAACAACATGCTCAAACAATTCGTATCCGGTACTGCTCTGGTCGCTGCTGCCCTGAGTTCTTCGGCGGCGTTCGCCGTCGACGATGCTCGCTCCTCGATCCACATCACTGCGAACATTCCGACCGAGCAATTCCATGTGCTGCCACGTGACCCGAACTTCGGTAAAGACGAGGTCATGAGCTACAACACGGTCAGCGGCACCTTGACTTCGTTGCGCCAGACCTTCGACGTGAAGAACACCAACGGTTCGGTCCACGCCTACATCGAGGGTGGCCCGGCATCGCTTTACAACGGTCGTGATGCCATTGCCCTGACCACCAAGTTCAACGGCATCACCCTGTCCGCCCTGCCTCAGGAAGTGGTGGATGATGCAACCTCCACTCCAGGTACCCAGGCTGACATGACCATCGTCGCGGCCAAGCCACTGGACACCCAGAACGGCCTGTACACCACCGACATGACCGTGATCTTCGACGCCGTGCCGCGCCCGTGATGCCGTTCGATGCCCGCTGAGTTTCACCTCGTTTAACGGGCATTGCCGCAGGCCGTCCGGCGCTCCCCCGCCGGGCGGCCCGCACCTGAAACGCCCTGATCGTTCGCTGATTATGAGAATCCGTTGATGTTTCCGATGACACCCATCGCGGGTGCCCTCGCGCTCTTTTTGTGCGCGAGTGCATTGGCTGCGCCGACTGCCCCCGGTACCACACCCAGAAGCCTGCTGGCCCAGGCCAAGGGGTTGCCGGCTGAGTTTGAATCGCACTTTTTCGATGTGCCTTTGGCGGTTCGTGTCGAACTCAATCAACAGTACCTCGGTGAAGCCATGGTGGTCTTGACCCGGGATGATCGTATTACCCTGCTCGAATTCAACGACACGCAGGACAGCCCGATAAAAGCTGTCGAGCGCGAGCAATGGGAGCAGCATCTCAAGCAAGGACAAAAGCTGGGCGCCTGTGAAGGCAAATGCCCGTCCGGACTGCTGGCTGTGCACTACAGTCTGGAAAACTCATTGGTGTCGATCCTGACCAGGGACGTGGAACGAGCCAACGAAATCAAGCGTTATCACGATCAGCCGGACGGCGGCAGCCTCGGCCTGATCTTCAACAACCAACTGAATATCAATGGCGGCCAGGAGCAGGACACGGGCGGGCGCTATGGCCTCAACGCCAGTTCCAGCCTCGGCAACTGGAGCCAGTCAATGGACCTCCAGCTTTCGCGCCTTGGCGGCCCGGACGACAAGCTGTACCACGCCGTCCATGAGCTTTACACCCAACGGGAGCTGGAAGGGAGTTTCTTGCGCCTGGGTTATTTCACCCCCAGTTCCGATGGCTTGAACCGTCAGATCCGTTCGTTCGGTGCCAACCCGGACACCGCCCTCGGCGTGATGTACGGCAGCTCCGACAGCCTGGTGATGGAAAATCCCAAGCCCAGTGTCTACCCCATTTACGTCACCGCCAGCCGTCAGGCTTCGGTGGAGATCTATCGTAACGGCCTGTTGATCAATACCCAGGCGGTCAGCGCCGGCTTGCAGAGCCTGGACACCCGGCCCTTGCCCGGCGGCATCTATGAAGTGGAAGTGCGGTTGATCGAGGACGGGCAAACCACCGCCACCAGCCAGGAGCTGGTCTACAAGCCCAATAATTGGAGCAATTTCGAGGACCGCTGGCGCTACAACCTGTTCGCCGGACGCGAAACCAGGCTGTGGAGCAATTGGGAAGACCAGCCCTCGGGTTTCACTACGGCAGGTGTGGGGTTCAACTACCTGCTGCATCCCCGGGTGATCCTCGGCGCCTCCACGCGCCAAGTGCAGGACAAACTGCAAGTGGGCACTTCGGTGGACTGGACGCTGGCCAGCAACACCAGCCTGTACGCCAACGTCTATCAGACCCAGCAGTACGGCACCGGCATGGACATCCAGGGTCTGTACAGCTACGGCCACGGCAGTGTCGTGGCGAGCCACAACCGCAGCTGGCTGGACACCCGCAACACCTATGAAACCCTGGCGGACGGCACCCGCGTTCGCCAGCGCAATGTGTTCGTCGGCCAGACCAGCAACTCTTCGTTGTCGGTCAACCATCGCTTGAGCAACAAGACCTCCATCAATGGACGGCTGGCCTACAGCGAAGGCAACGTCCAGGGCACGGGGCTGGACCTGGGCTGGACCCAGCGCGGCAAGCTGCGTGGCAGCGATGCCAACTGGCGGCTGTCGGTGTTTGACCGCCCCGGTACGTCGAGCACCGCCGAGCGGCGCAATCGCGGCGTCGACCTGAGCATCAGTGTCGCGTTGGGCGGGCCGGGCGAGTACTGGTCGGGCAGCATCGGTACCCGCACATCGCGGGACGGGGACCGGGACCACAATGCCTCGCTGACCTATCGCCGGGACCTGCAGGATCACGTGTTGCAAAGTGTCTCCGCGACCGCGCTGGCCGACACCTACGGCGTGGGCATGTCTGGCATCGCCAGTTTCATGACCGATTCGCTCTATGGCGATGGTTTCGTCCAGCGCTCTTCCTACAACGACAACCTGACCGGCGGCTTGAACCTGACCAGCACCGTCGCCGTGGGCGGCCAGAAAGCCGCCTTCACCGGCCTGCCCCAAGGGCGCGGCGCGGGGATGATCGTCGACGTGGAAACCGACCTGGACGATGTCGCCCTGCGCGCCGACGACTTGACCGGTGGCAGCACGGCATTGCGCCCGGGCCGTAACTTCGTCCCCATCACCGCCTACAAAAACAGCATGGTGACCTTCGACTTCGACGGCGTGCATCCGCCGGCGGCGAATATCGAGCCTTCACGCACCCGTTACCACCTGAACAAAGGGGGCGTGGACTACCGCAAGATCCAGGTGATGAGAACCGTGACCGTGCTCGGGCGCCTGGTGGACGAACAGGGCGAACCGCTCAGGGGCCATCACGTGATCAACCACGCCAGCCGCGGTGTCAGCGAGGCGGACGGGTTCTTCTCCATGGAAATGAATGCCAGCTCGCCCACCCTGGAGGTGCGCTACGGCAGCGAATTGTTCTGCCGCTTCCGCCTCGACCCGGACAACGCCGACCGCGAAGGCGATGTGTTGATGATCGGCGACTTGCGCTGCACGCCGGACAGCCTGGCCGATACGACGATTCCTGGGGCCGACAGTGCGAAACAGCGCTCGTGAAGCGGTGGGAGCAAAGCTTGCTCATGAAAGTGTGGGAGCAAAGCTTGCTCGCGATGAACGATGACGCGGTTAACCGGGAAATCGAGGCGCCTGCATCGCGGGCAAGCCTTGCTCCCACAGATGATTCTCACCCCCTGTTTGTAGTGATTGGTCTTGATGTATGAGGTTGTATTAATGAAATGTTTATCGGCGGCAGGGCGTGGTGTGGCTTCGGTGTTGTTGTTTGCCTCGCTTCTTGCTGGTCCAACAACGGCCAGTGCACTGACGCAAGAGATCAGTGCGCTTTTTCGGCCCGATCCTGCAAAACCTACGGAGAACAAGTTCACCAATACCACGCCAGTGAGTGGGTATTGCGCCCAGTATTCCGCGCAATGTGCCAGCACGAATATGTTCAGTATTCGAATGCCCATTATTTTTAATTCGTCCAGGCCTATCGAGGCTAATCATGTGGATAGTCGGCAGGGCGCCATGTTCAGGATGCCCACCGATTGGCGTCCTGTAACAGTAAACAATTCAAGCACTGGTGAAAGTGAAGAGGTTGAAATACGAATATCCGGTGTGGGTTCGCAATATCGCCTCAACGAGAATCCTATTGATCTGGTGGGGGGGGCGTGGACCTTGTCACGGCGCATTTCAGGCTCTGGGGCGGCAGTTGGGTATATGCACCTGCTCCATGCCGTCAGACTGGTGTTGGTTACTACAGTACGCATTGGTACACATTTTTCTGGACGACGCCACAGGCAGGCTCTTGTAACAAACAAGCCAAATTCCTGATACCGGAACTAAAGTACAACTATCTGGATTTCGCTTACGAATTGCGCACACCCAACCCCTTGAAGATGTCTGTCGGTCATTACACGGGGACGTTGAACTATACCGTCGGGCCAGGACAAGACTTCGACATGGGCGATGTCATGATCCCAAACGATTCGACCATCACCCTCAATTTCAATCTCGAAGTCCAACACACCCTCAAAGTCGAAGTCCCCCCCGGCGGCAACCGGGTCGATCTGGAGCCCCAGGAAGGCTGGCAAGTCTGGCTCAACAGCGGGCGCAAACCAACGCGGCTGTTGCGTGACCAACGCTTCCATATCTCGGCCTCCTCGCGTTTCAAGATGGCGCTCGAATGCCAATACGTCAGCGGCAATACCTGCGCGGTCGCAGAAACCGACACCGGCCACGCCGTGCCGGTGGACGTCAGCGTCAGCCTGCCCGATGGCCTGACCGACGCCGCCGGCCAGCCGGTCAACCGTCGCCGGTTACTGCGTGACGGCAGTGGCACCGAACTGTTCCAGCCGGGTTTTTACATCGAGCGCCGATCAGGAACCCTGCACTTCGAAGTGGGCCGCAGCGCTGTTGAAGAGATGCTTGGCAATGGCGCCAAGGCGTATAGCGGCAACGTCACCGTGATTTGGGATTCGGAAGTTTAAAACCCCTGGTTTGTTCAACGGCTGCTTTTCCCCGCCAGGACTTGCCCTGATGCATGAGGTTGCGTAGATGAAATTCTCAAGAACACTCGCAAGCGGTATGGCTGCCACCGTTTGGTTGGCTTGTTTGCCAACTGTCGATGCCGCCACTCTGGACATAACAGCGCAGTTCAGAGCCGATAGCGCCAAGCCCCAAGAGAATAAGTTTGTCAACACCACTCGAAACAGCGGCTATTGCGAGCAGTTTGCCGCGCAGTGCCAATCGGCAGGGATGTTCAGTCTGCGATTGGGCACGGGCGCTTCAGGCGGGCCGATCCAGGCCAATCATGAAGATGTCCGCCAGGGGGCGATGCTCAAGGCACCGGCCAGCTGGCGTACCGTACAGGTGACCCATGCAGGGACAGGCCATACCGAAATGCTTGAGTTGCGCGTGGTCGCAATGGGCGGGGCGATCGGGCTGACGCCCAATCCGACTGACATTGTCGGTGGCGGCGTGAGTGACGAAACCGCCTATAACATGATTTTCGGTTCGACCTGGTGGCAAGCCCCGACGCCCTGTGTGAGACAGGGAGCCAGCATTTCCCACGCCTGGTTCTTCTGGAGGACCCCGACAGAAGAAGCGTGTGCCAAACCGGCCCGTTATCTGATTCCTCGGTTCCAGTACCAGGACCTGAGTTTTGCCTACGAGCTGCGCACACCCAATCCTTTGAAAATGGCCGGTGGGCAGTACCGGGGCTCGCTGACGTTCGGCATCGGGCCGGGCCAGGATTTTGACTTCGGTGACGTCGTGATCCCCAACGATTCGGCGCTCACACTCAATTTCACACTGGACGTCGAACACGTCCTCAAAGTCGAGATTCCACCGGGAGGCAACCAGGTGGAATTGGAGCCTCGAGAGGGCTGGAAAGCCTGGTTGAGCAATGGCAGCAAACCCACGGTGCTGTTTCGCGACCATCCGTTCCTGATCTCGACGTCTTCACCTTTCACGATGAGGCTTGAGTGTCGCTACATGGCAGGCACCGAGTGCGGTGTCACGGCAGCCGGTTCCGCCATTTATTACCCGGTGGATGTCTATGTCTCGCTGCCCGACGGTTTGACCCATCCCAACGGGCAACCGGTCAATCGCCACACGGTGCCCGTCGCTGGCTTTGCCAATCCTGTTCGATTTCTCCCGATCCGGTACATCGACCGCAAGACCGGAACCCTGCATTTCCAGATCCGCACCGCCAGTGTCTCCGCGATGCTGGACCGTGAGCCCGACACCTATACCGGCGGCGTCACGGTGATCTGGGATTCAGAGGTTTGAGTGGCGTGCCGTCCGGCAATGTTCAGTGAGTTGCGTTTAATACATGAGGTTTGAAGTGATGAAGCATCTATTGGCATGGGTTGGTTTTCTTCTGTTTTGCGGCGTGGCCCAGGCCGGGCCGCAGATTGGTGTCGGGGTGGTCTACGACTACCTCGACGGAGACAAAAGCACCTACATGAAGCGTGTGTTCAACGGGGGCACCTCCACGGCATTCGTCAAGGTCAACATTCTGGAGATTGTCTACAACGAAGATGGCAGCTACCAGGAAGTGCCCCTGCAGGACCAGGCCAATGCCACGGCCAAGGATGGCCTGATGGCCAGCCCGGCGCGCCTGATCGTGCCGGCCAACGGCATGCAGGGCACCCGGTTGCTGTTCATGGGCAACCGCGACAAGGAGCGTTACTTCCGAGTGCGTTTCGTGCCGGTGGTACCCGAAGCCGAGGATGAATTTGCCGTCAGCGCCGAGGAGCGCGAAGCCTACAAGAAAGAGCGCGTGGCGGCAGGGGTCAAGGTCCTGGCGGGCTACGGCACGGTGTTTTTCGTGCGGCCCAAGAACACCCGTTTCGAGACGCTCGTCGATGACAGCGCCAATCGTTACGTGGTGCGCAACAACGGCAACAGCGTCGTGGTGATCGATGAGTTCAAGGATTGCGTAGTGAAGAAAGAAAACGACTGCCGGCCGACCACCAAACACCACGTCATGGCCGGTCGCACGTTTTCGTTCGACAAGGAGGCGGGGCGTGAATATCGCTTCACGCTGATCGAGGGCGGCAAGAGCAAAGCCGTCGAGATCAAGGGTTGACGGTTGCCGTCGCCGAACCGTCCCAGACGCCACAGGTAATCAATATGTCCAAGACACTGCTACCCCCGCTCGCGTTGACCGCCCTGATGCTGCCCTGGGTATGGGCCTGGGGCGCGGTCGAGCGGGAAACGTTCGAACTCCACGTGACCATCCCGACGATCGATTTTTATGTACTGCCCCTCGACCCGCAGTTGGTCCAGCGTGAGCAACGCTTGCCTTTCAGCACCGTCACCAGCGAGCTCAGCCCGCTGCGTGCCACCTACGAGGTGAAGAACAGCAACGGGGCCATCGGTGCGCGCCTGGGAGAGGAGGCTTATCTGTCCAATGGCCGTGAGCGTATCGACTTGAGGGTGAAGTTCAACGACGTCGAATTGACCCTGGACTCGACTCAGGTGGTGTCTGCTCTCGAAGCCCGGCCCGGACGCCAGGTGCCCCTGGAAATCGCCGCGATCAAGCCGGGTGACGGCTATAGGACCGGTGATTACTACGGCACGGTGCACATGGTGTTCGATGCCATTGCACCGTGAGCCAGGTGACTTGTAGGCGTCAGGGCATACGCCTTCCGTGGCGAGGGGATTTATCCCCGCTCGGCTGCGAAGCGGTCGTCACACAGCTGACGCGGTTTATCTGCAGCACCGCACTGCCTGGTTTTTGGAGGAGCTGCTGCGCGGTGCAACGTTTCGCTAAATCCACTCGCCACGGAATCTGTCTTTCGTTTTATTACTCAGAAGAGGTGTCAAGCATGTTAAAAAAAATGATGACCGTTATGGCCTTGGGCGTTGCGGTCCTGAGTCCTTCATGGGCGTTGGCGGCTGATGATGCACGCTCATCCATCCATATCACCGCGAACATTCCAAACAAGCAATTTCATGTACAGCCCCGCAACCCGGACTTTGGCAGGGACGAGGTGATGCATTACAACCCTGTGCAGAATCAATTGAGCTCTTTGCACCAGACCTTTGATGTGAAGCACACCGATGGCTCGATCCATGCCTACATTCAGGAGGGCAGGGCCATTCTGAGCAATGGCTGGGATCTCATCCCCCTGAGCGTGACGTTCAACGGCGTCTATCTCAATGGCGTGCCTCAAGAAGTCGTCGACGATGCCTCGTCCACGCCAGGTACCCAGGCCGAGATGGTCATTCGTTCCAACGCCATGTCGGTCGACCGCCACCCAGGCTTGTACACCGGCCAATTCACCGTGATTTATGACGCGGTGCCTAGGGTCAGCCTGTAACTCACTGCGCCACGTCATGAGGCATCGGTGTGCAGACCGTTCCCTCTAGCCCGCAGTACGGGGATTCTGCACTTCGTTTATTAATCAGAAGAACAAATATGTATAAAACAATAATGTTCGTAACGGCTATGGTCGTTGCAGCACTGAACCCTTCGTGGGTATTGGCAGTTGATGATGCGCACGCAGCCATCCATATCACCGCGAATATTCCGAACAAGCAATTTCATGTAGTGCCACGGGATCCGGACTTCGGTAAGAACGAGGTCATGCATTTCGATCCTGTAACTAGAAAATTGTCCCCTGTGCGCCAGCTCTTCGATGTGAAGCACACCGATGGTTCGGTTCATGCTTACGTTGAAAGGACTCCCGTGCTGTATGGCAAATATCTGATACCCCTCCTCGTCGCGTTCAACAACGTCTATCTGTACGAATCGCCGCAGGAAGTGGTGGACGACGCCACGTCCACACCGGGTATGACGGCTGAGATGCTCATCTACACGCCGTTCCCGGTCTCTTCCAAACATACAGGTTTGTACGTTGGAGATATCACCGTGATCTTCGATGCGGTCCCTAGGGTGACCCTGTAACTCACTGCGCCGTGGCACATCGGCGTGGTCCCGTCGGCCTGCAAGGCAGGCCAAATGCTAAAAGGTGCAGTCGGTTTAGGCTGGCGTGCATTTTTTCTTAAAATGCTATCAACAGGAATTGAACATGTTTAAAAAAATACTCTGCGCGACAGTACTGGCTGCCGGTGCCTTGAATACCTCTTTGGTATTCGCTGCCGATGACGCACTGGCGCCAATTCATATTACTGCGAATATTCCTAATAAACAGTTTCATGTGCAGCCACGCAATCCGGATTTTGGTAAAGATGAATACATGTATTACAACCCGGTAAGTTACGATTTGAGCTCCATACGCCAGACCTTTGATGTGAAGAATACCGATGGCTCGGTTCATGCCTACCTTGAGGGACGCTCTGTTTTGTCTAATGGTACCGTGCTCATACCTCTGCGTGTCTTGTTCAACGACGTATTGTTGAACGAGGTGCCTCAAGAAGTAGTGGATGACGCCACATCCACGCCAGGGACCCAGGTGGAGATGTTCATCCATGCGAATCATTGGCCCATCCCTCGCTATCCTGGCCTGTACACCGGGAACTTCACTGTCATCTTCGATGCGGTACCCCGTGTAACCCTCTGATCGAGTAGCGTGGGAATAAAAGACCTCGCCCACGATACATGATCCCTATGGCGCTATAGCTCATTGCCGTGCCACCAACGGCTTGCACTGGGTATGACTCCCCGGTTGCAAGTAAGGCGAGAGAATCGGCGCCATCCCCTTGAGCACTTGCACCGGCAGGGCTGAGGTGAACTTGAAGTTCTGCGCCGAAGCCCCCGGGACGAAGGCGGTGAGGGTGCCGAAATGGCTGTCGCCGATGTAGAACACGAAAGTGGCGGTGCGGTTGATGGCCTTGGAGCTGATCACTCGTCCCCCGGCACCGATGGCTTCGATACGGTTGTCGCCGGTGCCGGTCTTGCCGCCCATGGCCAGCGGCGTACCGTCGGCCAGTTTGAAACTGCCGGCCACGCGTTTCGCGGTGCCGGCATCCACCACCTGGGACAGCGCACCGCGCAGGGCCTGGGCCACCTCGGCTGGCATCACCCGCTTGCCGTTATCCGGATCGTTAAGAAGGCGTGTTTCATAGGGGGTGCCGACGGCAAAGTCCAGGCTGTCGACCCGCAGCGCCGGTTGCCGGATGCCGTCGTTGAGGATCGTCCCCACCAGTTCCGCCAGCGCGGCGGGGCGGTCGCCTGAGCTACCGATGGCGGTGGCGAGCGACGGCACCAGGTGGTCGAACGGGTAGCCGACTTTCTGCCAGCGCTGGTGAATATCCAGGAACGCCTCGATCTCCAGCATGGTACGGATGCGACCGTCGCGGGCGCTCTTGTGCTTGCTCTTGAACAGCCAACTGTAGACTTCCTGGCGCTCGAACTGGCTGGCCTTGACGATCTGGCTGAACTTGGCGTCGGGGTTGTTGAGCAGGTAACCCATCAGCCACAGGTCCAGCGGGTGGACCTTGGCGATGAAGCCTTGGTCCGGCAGGTCGTAGGCGCCGGGGCCGTAGCTCTGGTAGAGCCGTTCCAGGCGTTCGTCGGTGAGTTTCTCGGGGTTCTTGACCGACTTGAGGTGCGAGCGCACGAAAAGGTTGAAGCTCTCCTGGCTGTCGCCGGGAAAGAAATAACGGTGCACCGCCGCCAGGCGGATCGCGGTGGGGCGCATGCCGTCGAGGAAGGTCTCTAGCCGTTGGCTGGTGTCTTTTTTCTGGTACTTCTTCCAGAACCTGAGCAGGAACGAGGTGCCTTCACGGTCGGCGAACTGGGCCAGGTACTCCTGGCGGCGCGGATCCTGGTCGTCCTTGAGCAGCTCGGAACTGTTGTTGGGGCCGGCATAGGTGGCGTAGCGCACCAGGTCGCGCATCAGGCGGATGAAGGGCAAGTTGATCGACTCGCGCAGGGCATCGCGCAGCGTGGGGTTGCGACCGTTGTCTTCGCTGCGGAAGTTGTGGAAGGTGTGCAGCCCGCCGCCGGTAAAGAACGCCTCGCCGGGGCTGGCCGAGTACGTGCGGTCCAGCGCCGCTTCGAGCATCTTCGGCAGGCTGTGGTCGGTGTTCTGGATCAGGTAGTCGACCGCCCAGCGCGAGAGGCGGTCCGGCTCGGCGATGTCGACTTTCTTCAATGCCGCCGGGGTTTGCTGGGCATAGCGCTCGTGCAGCTCGGCGATGATCTGCAGATACGTGGTGAGCACCCGCAACTTGGCGGTGGAACCCAGTTCCAGCTTGCTGCCTTCGTTGATGTCGAAGGGCTGGTCGGTGCTGTCGGTCTGCACCCGCACGCGCGAGCCATCGGGAGTCAGTTCCAGCAGGGTGAAGCTGTAGCGCACCTGGGTGGTGCTGGTGGGGGTCAGCAGGCGTTCGCCCATCAGGCCGATCTCGGTCGCGAAGGCCGGGTCGGCCAAGCGCTTGAGGTAGTCGGTGGCCTGGGCCTGCAAGTCGCTTTGCAAGGTGCTGGTGGCGGAGAGGTCGAGGCGATCGAGGTCGTACAGCGGACGATTGAGCAGGGTGGCGAGGCGACTGCGGGCGGCGCTGATGCCTTTGTTGGTTTCGTTGGGCTGGACGGTCGGGTCCTGGACCCAGTCGCGATAGCTGACCTGGCTCGCCAGGGCCGCCTCGGACAACGCCGCATCGATCACGCCGTTCTGCACCAACAGCCGGATGTGGCTGTCGGTCAGGCGCGCCAGCTCATCGTGGCCCTTGGACAGGTAATGGGACGGGCGGCGCTGGGCGATCATCAGCGACAGCATTTCGCGCAGGGCCAAGCCTTTTTCCGCCAGGCTCTTGGGGTCGTTGGCGGCACTGAACAGGCGTTCATTGGCCCGGTTGAAATCGGCGCCGTACCAGACCCGCAAGCCCTCCGCCATGCCATGGACTTCACCGTGCCCCGGCACAGCCGAGAGCGGCACGCTGTTGAGGTAGTCGCGGATGATCCGCTGCCGGGCTTCGAGCGTCTGCGGGCCGGCCTGATAGGCCCGCACGCTGGCGGAGATCATCTGGCGAATTTTTTCCCCGCCCGACACGGTGAGGCCCTCGGGAGAGTGCCGGTATTTTTCCAGCTGTGTCGCCAGGGTACTGCCGCCGGCGGACTGCCCCGGCAGGCTAAACAACTTGGCCACCTGCGACCACGCCGCCATGCCGAAGCGCGGCCAGTCCACTGCCGGGTTCGCCAAGGGTTGCTTGGGGTCGAGCAGGAAACGGTTCTCGATGAACAGCAGGCTTTGCACCACCACCGGCGGGATCGCGTCGAAACTGGCGTACAACTGCTGCGGGTACTTGAACTGATAGACCGGCGCCGCGCGGCAATCGGTGATGGTCAGCCCGGCCTGGATCTTTTCCGCATAGGGCACGAACAGGCCTTTTTCGACGTAGCCCATCAGGGCCGGGGAGAACCGCGCCTGGCCCTGGATCACGTAGTCGCGCTTGAGCAGGCGCGGCAGGAACTCCCCCAGCGCGCTGTAGCCCAAGCGCCGGTCGAACGGGCCTGCACCCGGGTAGACGATGGCATCGCTGGGCCCCGGCTGCACCGCATAGCTCAGGGACGTGGCGTACTTGCTGATCTCCCGGGCCTGAAACTGGGAGGTGCGCATCTCCTTGGCCACCGCCAGGCCGACCACCACGATGATAATCAGCAGCAACAACCAGAATGCCCGCCAGCCATGCCGTACGCGGCGTTTTTTTTGAGGTAAAGGCGCTTCTTCCATACGTTCAGCTGGGACCACAGGTTCATTCGAATCGGTTTGCCACAAAGCGCCCATAGTCGACTGATCCATTCACGCAGATTGATCGGACTTGCTTGAAGCTTAGACGGTGGTTGGCGGGGGGGAGGGGAAATTGTCGACTCGGTGGCCCGGGACGCAGGGCAATGCCTTTGAGTGAAGGGCTTATGTGGCGAGGGAGCTTGCTCCCGCTCGGCTGCGCAGCAGACGCAACGGCGGCATGGCTGAAGAATTTCAGCAGTTGAAAAGCGAGGGCGGCTTCGCCCCCCAGCGGGAGCAAGCTCCCTCGCCACGGGTACTACGTTGTTTTCGGAAAAGTCGCTCAACCGTCATCGCGTCGGATCGTCACGGGCGAGGCTACTGTAAGTAGATCCCCTAAACTCAGGAAGCCAAGGAATGCAGCCCCCACGTCCAAACTCCCATCGCTTGCGTCGCGGACGCTCTTCGGAACCGGGGCGAGGTTACC
The DNA here is from genome assembly GCF_018325905.1 of Pseudomonas sp. St316. NCBI lineage: Bacteria > Pseudomonadati > Pseudomonadota > Gammaproteobacteria > Pseudomonadales > Pseudomonadaceae > Pseudomonas > Pseudomonas sp. St316. The sequence goes on from NZ_AP021901.1 coordinate 1,326,377, forward strand.
TCGTCACTACGGTTGTTCACCAACGCATACCGATCTTCAGGAACTGGCGACTGGGCCGCTTGTTGGTGGCAGAAATGCGTCAGGCTCATGAGCGAGGCCAGGTCAATTCGCTGGCCTGGGTTGTGATGCCGGATCACCTGCATTGGCTTGTGCAGCTAGAGCAAGCTGACCTCATGCAGGTGATGCAGAGGGTCAAGTCCCGCAGCACCCTCACAATCAACCGAGCAATGGACAGGAAGGGTGCCTTCTGGCAAAGCGGTTTCCATGACCGCGCGATTCGCGACAACGACGACCTGCGGCCTTTCGCCCGCTACATCATTGCCAACCCTCTTCGCGCAGGGTTGGTGGATCGCATTGGCGATTACCCGCTCTGGGATGCGACATGGCTCTAAGTGCTTTTGTGGCGAGGGAGCTTGCTCCCGCTGGGGGGCGAAGCCACCCCCGGCTTTTTGGCTTTGCCTGCGACTGCTGCGCAGTCGAGCGGGAGCAAGCTCCCTCGCCACAGGTTGAGAGTGTTCAAGAGCCTTGTGCTAGAGCCTTGAAGAGGTCGCATTACGGTCATGACGTAGCGCGTATCCCTGTGCAATACTCCGCCACGTTTATCCCACTGAATTTCCTGTAATCGTAGTTAATGCATCTCCAAAAGAACGGCTTTTTTTGAGGCTTTCCCTGAATTAATCCCGTTTTACAGTGAATCTCTCTATCCCTGGCTTCTTATACTGCATGGCCCACCGATCCTGGGGCTGGTGTCCCAAAGGACGGTCTGCCCATAAGGCAGGCCCGGTTTCGGCAAGGCGGCAGGCTTACCGGCCTGTGGCTTTGGACACTCGGTGGCTAATCCAATAACAAGACGAGGTTACCCCTATGCCTGTCGGCAATCATCTGCCCCATGGCGAGACCACGCAGGGTGGTCCGCTCAAACGTGAGCTCGGTGAGCGGCATATCCGCCTGATGGCGCTCGGTGCCTGCATCGGTGTCGGGCTGTTCCTCGGTTCGGCCAAAGCCATTGAAATGGCCGGCCCGGCGATCATGCTGTCCTACATCCTGGGCGGCCTGGCGATCCTGGTGATCATGCGCGCCCTCGGCGAAATGGCCGTGCACAATCCGGTGGCCGGTTCGTTCAGCCGCTATGCCCAGGATTACCTCGGCCCGCTGGCGGGTTTTCTCACCGGCTGGAACTACTGGTTCCTGTGGCTGGTGACCTGCGTGGCGGAGATCACCGCCGTGGCGGTGTACATGGGCATCTGGTTTCCTGACGTTCCCCGTTGGATCTGGGCCCTGGCCGCGTTGGTCAGCATGGGCTCGATCAACCTGATCGCGGTCAAGGCCTTCGGTGAGTTCGAATTCTGGTTCGCCCTGATCAAGATCGTCACCATCATCGCCATGGTCATCGGTGGCGTCGGCATCATCGCCTTCGGGTTCGGTAACGATGGCGTGGCCCTGGGCATTTCCAACCTCTGGACCCACGGCGGCTTCATGCCCAACGGCGTGTCCGGCGTATTGATGTCCCTGCAAATGGTGATGTTCGCCTACCTGGGCGTGGAGATGATCGGCCTGACAGCCGGTGAGGCGAAGAACCCGCAGAAAACCATCCCTAACGCCATCGGCTCGGTGTTCTGGCGAATCCTGCTGTTCTACGTTGGCGCGCTGTTCGTGATCCTGTCGATCTACCCGTGGAACGAGATCGGCACCCAGGGCAGCCCGTTCGTGATGACCTTCGAGCGCCTGGGCATCAAGACCGCCGCCGGCATCATCAACTTCGTGGTGATCACCGCCGCGTTGTCGTCCTGCAATGGCGGCATCTTCAGCACCGGGCGCATGCTCTACAGCCTGGCGCAGAACGGCCAGGCCCCGGCCGGCTTCGCCAAGACCTCGGCCAACGGCGTACCGCGCCGCGCACTGCTGCTGTCTATCGGTGCGCTGCTGCTGGGCGTGCTGCTCAATTACCTGGTGCCAGAAAAGGTCTTCGTCTGGGTGACCTCCATCGCCACCTTCGGCGCGATCTGGACCTGGGTGATGATCCTGCTGGCCCAGCTCAAGTTCCGCAGAGGCCTGAGCCCTTGCGAGCGTGCCGCGTTGAAATATCGCATGTGGTTGTACCCGGTCAGCTCGTACTTGGCGCTGGCCTTCCTGGTGCTGGTGGTGGGCCTGATGGCGTACTTCCCGGATACACGGGTGGCGCTGTACGTAGGGCCGGCGTTCCTGGTGTTGTTGACGGTGTTGTTTTATACCTTCAAGTTGCAGCCGACGGGGGATGTGCAGGGTTCGGTGCGTTCGGCTTCGTAGGTTGACATTGCGGTAAGAAAGAAGCCCCGATCGGATGATCGGGGCTTTTTTTGTAGTGCGTGTCTCTCAAACCGCCCGGTGGGGATCGCGTGCCGAGTGGTGTGGCAGGGGAGCGTCCTATGAACGGCCGTCCCCTATGCGATAGTCGCTGGGCGCCTTGTATCGCCACAAATAAACCCTTCCCCAGGTCACCCCGGCACCTGTTAGTTCTTACAGTAGACGGCGTATCGACGGGTCGATAGATTAAATATCGCCTGAAATACCAATCCGCTGATGATCTACTTGGAAACTAAACGTCGGCCCCGGCATGTAGTCAAGGATAGGGTCGGGGAATAAGTAAAGTGGTAAAGCAGGGTTCGGTTCATGGAGGTGCCAGTTTATGTGGGCTGAGAAAATATTAAGCAAAGGAGAAGTGTTCGGGTTTTTTGTTTTGGCTTCTCTGCTCTATGTGTTTCCTTTTATTAATGCTGATTACGCCTATATAGATGACAACTGGCGAGCGCTTTTATGGGCGGACGAAGCCTGGAGGAATCAAGGCAGAGTGCTGGCTGAGGGGTTGACAAAATTTTTGGCCTTCAATAATGCATCCATCAATATATTTCCACTTCCTTTATTGATTGCTACCGTTGTGATAGCTCATGCGATGTGTCTATTGACGTTTTGGTTTTTCTCTCAGCCACGATGGACTACATGTTTGATTGCGCTTCCCATGTTGTGCAATCCATTTTTTTTGGGAAATATCAGTTATCAGTATGATGGGCCTGGAATGATGCTTTCGGTGGCGGCTGCTATCTATGCATTGACTTGTCAGGTGGGCGGTGTTTATTTTCGAGGGGCATTGTCGGCGCTGCTACTGGCCGTTATGTTGAGTCTTTATCAACTGACGGTCACGGTGTTTATAAGTTTGTGCTTTGTGGAATGCGTATGGAATGTGCGGAATGAAAAACATGCGCGAGCGGTGCTGCTCGGCCTGGTGCAGCGTGGCTTACAACTCGCAGGGGGAGGGCTTATATATTACCTGACAGCTTTTCAGCTGTTCGTTGTTTCGCGAGGGGGGCTTATACCGGTTGGTCAACAGTGGTTTGAGGTGATAAGTGGAAGGTTTTTGTTTTCGGTGGACAGGGTTGTAGAACTTATTAATCCGGGAAATTTTTATTTTTCTGTTTTGATTCTGCTTGTGGCCGGTATAGCCTTCATAAGGCTGGGCAGGAATATTTTTATATTGGAGGGTGGTCGAACAGATAGGTTTCTGGTTTTGGTCGCTTACCTGTGTGTGATCCCAGTGCTGATCATTGGGGTGCCCGGCGCTATATTGTTTCTGGAGGAAAAAAATATTTTTGCCAGGTATTTTTGGGGTTCTCAGGCGTGTTGTTTTTTCTATTTCTGCTTAATTATGAATGCCTGGGGCGTGTTTGGGGTGGGTTGCGGGTTTTTTTAGTTATTCCGGTATTGTGTATGTACTCACTTTGTTATGCCTATGGGCAAGTCATGATCGCAAAGAAAGAACTTGAAACTACCCTGGCTACATTCATCGCTTATGACATAGTCGCAACAGATGAGCTGAGAGCGAGCAAGGTCTTGTTCTTCATCGGACCCCGAACAGACGGGAACTGGTTGCCCCAGGGGCACCCGGCAATGAGCTATATGCCGGTGCTGAGGTATATTTTGAGCAACGCCAGTGAGCTGTTACATCCGCAGTTTTTTCCGAGGCTGGGTATCAATAATGTCGATGGCCGCACAAGGGAGGTCTTCGAGACGGCCATGTCCTCCAGCAAAACGTCCAAGCGTGTCGTGGATAGAAAGTTCTATTCCATTTACATCACTGAGGCAGGTGATTTCATCGTCATGAAAGACATTGTCGATTCGGAAAAATATATGGATGACCCTTGGTGATGGCGCGATCTGCTGGAGCAATCCCTATACGGGGATTACTCCATGCCCAAGCAGCAATCAACCTACCGCTACGCAGCCCCCGCTTCCAAAGGCTCAAAACTATCCGCCCGCGCCATCTGCCACATCCGCGAATAAAACGCCCCATTGACCTCACTTGTCAGCAATTCCCCCGGCTTCAAGAACACATGCAACTGTGAAAACAGTTTGATCTCAGTGGCCGACATGCGCCGCACCAGGTGCTTGGGTTGCAATTGCGACGGGTGCTCGAGCCCGGCGGCGGCGAGCATTTCGGCCAGGGCCTTGAGGGTGTTGCGGTGGAAGTTGTAGACCCGCTGGGCCTTGTCCGGGACGACCAGGGCGCGCTGGCGCAGGGTGTCCTGGGTGGCGACGCCGGTGGGGCATTTGTTGGTGTGGCAGCTTTGGGACTGGATGCAGCCGATGGCGAACATGAAGCCCCGGGCGGCGTTGGCCCAGTCGGCGCCGATGGCCAACACGCTGGCGATGTCGAAGGCGCTGACGATCTTGCCGCTGGCGCCGAGCTTGATCTTGTCCCGCAGGTTCAGGCCCACCAGGGTGTTGTGCACGAACAGCAGGCCCTCGCGCAGCGGCACACCGATGTGGTCGGTGAACTCCACCGGCGCCGCGCCCGTGCCGCCTTCCTTGCCGTCCACCACGATGAAGTCGGGCAGGATCCCGGTTTCCAGCATGGCCTTGGCGATGCCCATGAATTCCCACGGGTGGCCCAGGCAAAACTTGAAACCCACCGGTTTACCGCCGGACAGCTCACGCAATTGCTGCACGAATCGCATCAACTCGATGGGCGTGGAAAACGCGCTGTGACGGGACGGTGATACGCAGTCCTCACCCATGAGGATGCCCCGGGTTTCGGCGATTTCCCGGGTGACCTTGTGCTTGGGCAGGATGCCGCCGTGGCCGGGTTTGGCGCCCTGGCTCATCTTGATTTCGATCATCCGCACTTGTGGATCCTGCGCCTGGGCGGCGAAGCGCTCCGGGTCGAAGCGCCCGTCGCTGGTGCGGCAGCCGAAATAGCCGCTGCCCAGCTCCCAGGTCAGGTCGCCGCCGTGTTCGCGGTGGTAGGGGCTGATGCTGCCTTCGCCGGTGTCGTGGGCAAAGTTGCCCAGCTTGGCGCCCTGGTTCAGCGCCCGGATTGCATTGGCGCTCAAGGAGCCGAAGCTCATGGCCGAGATGTTGAACACCGATGCCGAGTACGGCTGGGTACATTGCGGGCCGCCGACGGACACGCGAAAACCGCTAGGGTCGCTCAGCGGGGCCGGGCGCATGGAATGGCCGATGAATTCGAAGCCGGCCTGGTAGACGTCGATCAAGGTGCCGAACGGTTTGTCGGCGCTTTCGTTCTTGGCCCGGGAATACACCAGCGAACGCTGGGCCCGGGAGAAGGGCAGGGCATCGCTGTCGGATTCGAGCAGGTATTGGCGGATCTCCGGGCGAATGCCTTCGACCAGGTAGCGGATATTGCCCAGGATCGGGTAGTTGCGACGCACGGCGTGGCGGCTTTGCAACAGGTCGAACACCCCCAGCAGGCTCAACAGCCCGGTCACCAGCGTGATCGGCCAGAGCCAGTCGTGTTGCAGGAAAGGCAGGCTGGCGAGGGTGAACAGGACGCAGCCGGCAAAGAAGGCGTAACGGCTCAGCAGGGACAGGCTCATGCGGTTTCCTTGGGGGAGCGATTGGCGAGGCGGCGCAGGCATTCTGCGCCGACAGCGAAACGGCGGGCAACCCTGTGGCGAGGGGTTGTTGTGGGAGCAAGGCTTGCTCGCGATGGGGGCGCCTCGGTTTCTGGAGTACCGCGTCGCCCCCATCGCGGGCAAGCCTTGCTCCCACAGATTCACAGCTTCACAGATTCACAGATTCACAGATTCACAGATTCACAGCTTCACAGATTCACAGATTCACAGCTTCACAGATTCACAGATTCACAGATTCACAGATTCACAGATTCACAGATTCACAGATTCACAGCTTCACAGCTTCACAGCTTCACAGATTCACAGATTCACAGATTCACAGCTTCACAGATTCACAGATTCACAGATTCACAGCTTCACAGCTTCACAGAGGCGTTGTTCAACTCGCCTGCTTCATCTGCCGCACCGGCAATTCCACGCGGAAGGTGGTGCCGACGCCGACTTCGCTGCGTACGGTGATCTCGCCGTTATGCTTCTTCACGATGCCGTAGGACAACGATAGCCCGAGCCCCGTGCCCTGGCCGATGGGTTTGGTGGTGAAGAACGGGTCGAAGATTTTCTGCAGGGTTTCGGGGGGATGCCCGAGCCGTTATCGGCGACTTCGATCCACACGGTTTCATCACCGACACCGTTGCGCAGGGTGATGGTGCCGCGCTCGGGGCCAATGGCCTGGGCGGCGTTGACGATCAGGTTCATGATCACCTGGTTGATCTGCGACGGCAGGCATTCCACCTCCGGCAACGGCGTGTACTCCTTGACCACGTCGGCCTTGTACTTGATTTCATTGGCGACGATGTTCAGCGTCGAATCCATACCCTGTTGCAAATTAGCCATTTGCCATTCCTGTCTGGAGTCGACGCGAGAGAAGTCCTTCAGGTCCTTGACGATCTGCCCGACCCGGCCAATGCCATCCTTGGACTCCTTGATCAGCAGGGGGATGTCCTCGACGAGGAAGTCCAGCTCCACCTGTTCGCGCAGCTTGCGCAAGTGCACCACCAGTTCCGGCGAGGCGATGGCCCCCTCGGCGTTGCCGTAGGCGCTGAGCATTTCCTGGAGTTTGCCGAAGTAGCCGTCCAACGCCCCCAGGTTGGAAGAAATGAAACCGATCGGGTTATTGATTTCGTGAGCCACCCCGGCCGCCAACTGGCCCAGCGAGGCGAGCTTTTCCGATTGCACCAGCTGGGTTTCCAGCATCTTGCGTTCGTCGATTTCCATTTGCAGCAGCTCGCTGGCCTGTTTGAACGCCTGGGTGCGTTGTTCCACCAGGTCTTCGAGCTTGTTCATTTTCAATTGCGCACGGGAGGTCATTTCCCATTTGGTGGTCAGGGTGTTGGCCATCTGCTGGACTTCGATGTTGTCGAACGGCTTTTTCAGGATCAACAAGCGGTCATGGCCGTTCAGACGGTCGAGCAGTTCATCCCAGGAATAATCCGAATAGGCGGTGCAGACCACCACTTGCAGCAACGGGTCGCGTTTCCAGAGTTCTTCGATGGTCTTGGCGCCATCCCAGCCTTCGGGCATGCGCATGTCGACAAAGGCCAGGGCATAAGGACGCCCTTTTGCCGATGCCTCCAGCAACTTGTTCAAGCCCTCCTGCCCGCCATAGGCCGAGTCAAGTTCGAACACGGTGGCGACAGGTTTTGGCGCAGCGCCGAACAGTGCGCTTTCCATGTCCTGCAAGTCCGTGTTGCTCTCATCCTCTGGGGTGAGGATCTTGCGGAAATCTTCATGAATGGCGGGTGTATCGTCGATCAACAGGATGCGGCGGTTACTCATGCTATTCATGGTTCACCTTCTGCGAGTTTCAGGGGCACCTGCAGTTGGAACGTCGCCCCTTTTCCTGGCCCCTCACTGTGGACGGTGAGGTGGCCGTTCATTTCAATGGCCGCCAGTGCGCAGCTGTGCAGGCCAAAACCGTGGCCTTCCTTACGCGTGGTAAAACCGTGGGCGAAGATGCGCGTCATGTTTTCCTCCGGGATACCTTCGCCTTCGTCCTTGACGCTGATTTGCAAGGTCTGGCCATCGACGACGTCGGCCTTCAGGGTCATGTTCCGCGCATGATTGGAAACCCCCGCCATGGCGTATTTGGCATTACTGATCAGGTTGATCAGAATCAACAGCAAGCGATGCTTGTCGCCCATGATCCGCGGCACTTCGCCGTATTCCTTGATCACCGTAACATGGTGACGGGTCAGGGCGCCCGAGTTCATGCGCAGGGCATCTTCGAGCAGCTCACTGACCACCAAGGGTTCCAGCAGGCTGTTGGCCCCGGCATAGGATTGTTGGGTGGAGACGATGTCCTTGATGTGGTCCACGCTCTTGCTCAACTGGGCCAGTTCGTCGGTCAGGCCCTGCTGCTCAAGGGCGATGGCCTCGACCAGTTGGTTGAGGTAGCCGGGCAACAACTTGCCTTTTTCGTCTTGGGTGAGGAAGTACCCGAGGTTATCGGCGTGTTCGTTGATCAGTTGCATCGCCTTGCCCAGCCCCACGGTCTTGCTGCTGCGCAGTTTGCGGCTGATCAGGTCGGCGGAGATGTTCACGCTGTTGAGGACGTTGCCGACGTTGTGCAGCACGTTGGTGGCGATCTCCGCCATGCCGGCCTGGCGGGCGGTGTCCATCAGCTCGCTCTGGGTGTCCTTGAGCTGGCGGGTCCGTTCTTCGACCCGTTGTTCCAGCTCATCGTTGGCGGTTTGCAGGGCATTGTTGACCCTTTTGATCTCGGCGAAGCTGCGCACCAGCCGGAGCGCCAACCAGATCAATATCAATACCAAAACCGTGGCGAATACCAGCAAGTAGATGTGGTTACGTTGGTACTTGACTGCGGCTTTGCTCTGGTCTTTCTCCAGCAGGTCGGAAATGGTGTCCAGGCGGTTGGCCAGGGGGATCGCTTCGATGCCCTGCAGCAGCTCATTGACCCGTGGTTGTTCGCGCAGGATCAGTGCGATGTGCCTGCTCAGGATGTCAACAGGGCCTTGAAGCCCCTGCGGCATGCGCTCCTTGTTGACGTCCAGCCGGTTCAGGCCCAGCAGCACTTCGGCAGCGATCTCCGCGGTGCTGAGCTGGGCGAATTCCATGCTGCTGAGCAACAGGTCGTAGGTGTCGATGGCGACATTTTGCAGCTGCAGCCGCTCGGTGTCAGCCAGCCGGGCGAATTGGGACTGGATGTCGTCTTCGGCGGCGGGCAGGAACGCCATGGAATTGCGCAGCACCGCGTTGTGGGATTTGAACTGTTCCACCAGCCGGGTTTTTTCCTTGACCGCCTTGAGGTACCCATCGCGTTGGGTTTCCCAGAGTGATGGCTGGTGGCGCCCAGGCTCCGATTCGATGGCGTCGAGACGTTGCCACAGGCGCGACATTTCATGCAGGGGCGAGACCAGTGGGTCGTAGTTGTGGGTCAGGGCGATCCGCGACTTGAGTACCTCGTTGTCCCAGATGGCGTCTTGCTGCTTGAGCTGGCGGATCAGGTCCCGTGACTCGATGTACGAAGCGGCCTGTTGGGCCCCCGAATTGATGTACATGAACAGCAGGACTGAAGCCAGCAACAGGCCGATGAACGCAAGACCGAGGCGACGGAGAGTTGTCATAGGGGCTTGCCCTCCGATTCACCGGTCAGGGTCTTGAGAAATTCGACGATCAGGGTCGTATCGTTCTTGAGCGGCTCACGCCCCAGTTGGTACTTGAACATGACTTCGACCGCGTGTTCCAGGGTCGGCGCCGATCCGTCATGGAAATACGGGGCGGTGACAGCCACGTTGCGCAGGCTGGGCACCTTGAAGACCTGGCGGTCGGCTTCATCGCCGGTAATGTTGTAGCGTCCTTCGTCGGCTTGGGTGGGGTTGCCCCGGTCCTTGATGTAGTCGCCCATGACGCCGAACTTCTGGAACATGTTGCCGCCGATGTTCACGCCTTGATGGCAAGCGATGCAGCCGTACTCCTTGAAACGCTGGTAACCGAACTTCTCACGGGGCGTGAGGATGTCGGTATTGCCCAGCAGGTATTGATCGAAGCGCGAATTGGGTGTCTGCAAGGTACGCTCGTAATCCGCCAGTGCGCCCTGGATATTGGGCTTGGTCACGCCATCGGGGTACGCGTCCTTGAAGTCCTTGGCATAGCCGGGGTCGTCGGCGATGCGCTTGACGACCGACTCCCAGGTGCTGCCCATTTCCACCGGGCTGGTCACGACCGCGTTGACCTGTTCTTCCAAGGTGTCGACGCGGCCGTCCCAGAACTGGTGGAAGTTCAGGCCGACATTGAACACGGTGGGTGTATTGACCGCCACGGGCTTGCCGTCGAAGCCCAGGGAAAGCGGCTTGTCGTCGGCGCCGCCCTTGTCCAGGCGATGGCAACTGGCGCAGGACAGGGTGTTGTTCACCGACAGCCGCGGGTCATTGAACAGCCGCAGCCCCAATTGGACGCGCTTGGGGTCCAGGGCCGGAACCGGTGGCAGGGGTTTGAGGGGTTCATCCAGTGGTTCGGCGTGAGCGATCACGCTTGATCCCACGAGCAGGCCGAGAGCCAGAATCAGTCCATGTGACGCCATGGGAATGCTTTCCTTGAAACTTTGGTTGATGACACTCAGGTATTCACGAAAACGGGTTCTGGCGTTTTTCCCACTCGGTCATCCAGTCGGCGAAGGCCTGCGGTTCCACGGCCTTGCTGAAGTAATACCCCTGGACCTCCTCGCAGTGGTGTTTCTTGAGAAACTCCAACTGTTCGAGGGTTTCCACACCTTCGGCAATGATGTGCAGGTTCAGGCTTTTGCCCAGGCTGATGATGGTGCTCACCAGCTTGGCGTCGTTGCTGTCGATGCTCAGGTCACCGACGAACGATTGGTCGATCTTCAACACATCCACTGGAAATTTCTGCAGGTAGCTCAGGCTCGAATAGCCGGTGCCGAAGTCGTCGATGGCCAGGCGTATCCCCTGTTGCTTGATGGCCTTGAGGATGGCGACCGTGGTATCGACGTTCTGCATCAGTACGCTTTCGGTGATCTCCAGTTCTAACTGTGTCGGGTCCAGGCCGGTTTCCTTGAGGGTGCGGGCAATGCCTTCGACGAAGCCGCGCTGGCGAAAATCGATGGCCGAGATGTTCACCGACAAGTACAGCGGTCGCATGCCCTGGGCTTGCCAACGGCAGGCCTGTTGGCAGGCTTCCTGGAGTACCCATTGGCTCAGCGGCACGATCAGCCCGCTGTCCTCGGCCACCGGGATAAAGTCCGAGGGGAAAACCAGGCCATGGTCCGGTCGGTTCCAGCGCACCAGCGCCTCGACACCCACCACCTTGCCGCTCTTGAGGTCGAGCTTGGGCTGGTAATGCAGCACGAATTCCTTGCGTTGCAGGCCCAGGCGCAAGCCGGATTCGATGGTCTGCTGTTGCCGCGCCCGGCGGTTCATGTCTTCGGTGAAGAAGCGGTAGTCGTTGGGGCCGGTTTCCTTGACGTTGCGCATCGCCGTCTCGGCTTTCTTGATCAGCGCCACGGCGTCGAAACCGTCAGATGGGTACACGCTGATGCCCAGGCTCGCGGTGACGCTCAGGTCATGGCCGTCAATGGGCTGAGGAGTGCTGATGGCCGCCAGCAGTTTTTCGGCCACGCCTTTGGTTTGCTGCGCGTCGACGATATCCCCGGCTATCACCACGAATTCATCGGAGCCGTAGCGAAACACCGAATCGGATTCACGCACCACGCTGGCCAGCGCCCGGGCCACCCGCTTGAGCATTTCGTCGCCCACCGGATGCCCCAGCGCGTTATTGACGCGCTTGAAACGGTCCAGGCCGATGAACATCACCGCTAATTGCCGGTCATGTCGGCGACACTGGGCCATGGCCTGGGTCAGGCGATCGCCGAGCAACATGCTGTTGGGCAGCTCGGTGAGCACGTCGTACTGCAGCAGGTGAGACACCTTGAGCAATTCCTGGACCCGCTCTTCGATCGTGCGCTCCAGGCTGCGCATTTTCCTCGCGGCATCTTGGGCCAGTTGCCATTTCCAGGTCATGGCGCTGGCCATCTGGCGGATTTCCAGGGTGTCGAAGGGTTTCTTGAGGATCAGCAGTTGATCGTCGAACTCGATCCGTTCGGACATGGTTTCCCAGGAATAATCCGAGAACGCCGTGCACAGGGCAATTTGCAGGCGCGGGTCGGCTTTCCACAGTTGCTCGATGGTTTGCAGGCCGTCCCAGCCCGGGGGCATGCGCATGTCGGCGAACACCAGCGCGTAGGGCTGGCCTTCGGCCTGGGCACGCTTGACCAGTTCCAGCGCCTCCTCGCCCTGATAGGCCGAATCGATCTGGAATTGCAGCCGGTTGACCTGCGAGGTGCCAAACAGCAGGCTCTCGGTGTCGTCCAGTGAGGCATCGTTGCCGGCGCTGGGGCTGAGGATCTTGCGAAAGTCCTGGTGGATCGCTGGCGTGTCGTCCACCACCAGGATTCGCCGGTTGGCAGGGACCGACATGGGGTTCATGGATTGCTCTCCGATAGCTGGGTCGCAGGCCGAGTCCAGTGATCCGTCGCCGGAACGATGGTGCCGGCCTTGAGCAGTTCGGCGGCCTGGCCGCTGTCGACCACGGTGCTGAAGTAATGCCCTTGGGCCTGCATATCCCCACCGCTGGACATCAGCGTGGTGCGTTGCTCCTGGGTCTCGACGCCCTCGGCGATGATCCCGATGCCCACGTCCCGGGCGAAATTGATGATCGCCCGCAACGTCGTGGCGTTCTCGGGGTCGGCGTTGGCGCTGTCGAGGAAGCGCTGGGCGAGCTTGAGGTGATTGACTCGATAGGTCTTGAGGTAATCGAACGAGGAATACTCTGTACCGAAGTCATCGATGGCGATCTGCACGCCCAATTCGCAGAGGCGCGGCAAGACGTCGTTGTGGGTCCACTTCGTCTGGGCCAGGGTGGCTTCGGTGACGTCGAAACGCAGGTCCCAGGGCGCCAGTTCCCAGCGCGCGGTGGTGCGCAGCACATCGTAGATCAGTTCCGGACCGGTCTTGAGTTGGGTCAGGGACAGGTCGATGGCGATCACCGGGGGCGCCATGCCCTGGTCGCGCCACTGGCGCATTTGTTGGCAGGCCTGGTCCAGCACCCAATGGCCCAGGCCAATGATGATCCCGGTTTTCTCGGCGGCGGGCATGAAGGCCGCCGGCTCCAGCCAGCCACGCTCGGGGTGGTTCCAGCGCACTTGCACGCCCATGCCGAGGATCTTGCCGGTGCCGAGGTCGACTTCCGGCAGGTAGTGCAGGTGCAGCTCTTTGTTTTCGATGGCTTGGCGCAGGTCGTTGGCGAGGGCAACCCGGTCGGTGACTTCCTGGTTGATCTCCTCGTTATGGAAATGGTACTGGTTGCGGCCCTTTTCCTTGGACCGGTACAGGGCCATGTCGGACTGCGCCATCAGGCTGTCGGCACTCAGGCTCTGCGGGGTGTACAGGGCGATACCAATGCTCACCGAGATCCGCACGTCGTTGCCGTCCAGGAAATACGGCGCCACGAGGGCATCGCGGATCTTGGCCGCCAGCGCGGCGCAGTGGGTCGCTTCATGGACGTCCAGTTGCAGCAGGGCGAACTCGTCGCCGCCCAGGCGTGCCACCACGTCGTTTTCCCGGGTACAGGCCTTGATCCGGGCGGCGACCTCTTGCAACAGCAGGTCGCCGATGGGGTGGCCCAAGGTATCGTTGATGCGTTTGAAGTGGTCCAGGTCCAGGTAGAACATCGCAAACGGCGCCGCCCCCCGACGAGCGGCAGCGAAAGCCTGGTGCAGGCGCTCGATCACGGTGGCGCGATTGGCCAGCCCGGTCAGGCCGTCGGTGCGCGCCAACAGGGCGATTTTTTCTTCGGCCAGCCTGCGCTCGGTGATGTCGAGGATGATGCCTTCTATCTCCAGCAACAGGCCCTGCTCATTGCGCACCGGAATGTAGCGGTTCTCCACCCAGCGGAACATGTCGTCGCCGGTACGCATGCGGAACTCGATGGATGCCCCTGTGTTGTCGCGGTCCAGGACGCGGACCATGGCCTCATGGACTTTGTCCTGGTCGTCGCTGTGGATCAGGGTTTGCGCCCAGTCCGGCGCGTTGGTCAGTTGCGCCGCGACATGGCCGAACTTGGTGATGTTGTGGGAGATGTACATCAATGCAAACGGCGGCTCGCCCCGCAGGCGGTAGAGGATGGTCGGGCTGTTCTGCACGATGATGTTGGCGTCGGCCAGTTCCCGGGTGCGTTCCTCGACCGCGTGCTCGAGCATGTCCATTTTCAGCGCCGCGTCTTCGGTCATCTGCCATTTGACGGTCAAGGTGCTGGCCATCTGGCGGATCTCGATGGCGTCGAAGGGTTTTTTCAGGATGAGCAGGCGGTCGCCCAGTTCAAGGCGATCGGCGATGTCCTCCCAGGAATAATCCGAATAAGCGGTGCACAGGGCCACTTGCAGCTTGGGGTCGGCGCGCCACAGCCGTTCGATGGTTTCCAGGCCGTCCCAGCCCGGTGGCATGCGCATGTCGATGAACGCCATGGCGAAGGGTTGCCCCTGGGCCAGCGCCGTCTCGACCTTGTTCAGGGCTTCCATGCCCTGGAACGCTGAATCGAGCACGAAACTCGTACCGGAGACCGCCACGGGCGAGCCGAACAAGGCCTCTTCGGCGCTGCTCAGGCTGTCATTGTTGGTCGCCTGGGGGCTGAGGATCTTGCGAAAATCCTCATGGATGGTCGGGGTGTCATCGACGATCAGGATCCGCCGATTGGTTTTATCCAACGGCAGGCTCATGGCCGTGCACCACTTTGATGCTGACTATAGAACCCTGGAAACATCTGATATCCCTTTCGCTGGCATGAGTATTCGGTCTGTACTTGGCCCTTCATGGGGTAGAGCATAGTCGCCTGATCGGGATGCGCTCGGTCAGTGATGGCAAATGTGTCTAAATGTTCGCAATCTACTAGCCTGTATTTCGGGGGTAAGGTAGAACGGTTGTCGTGAATAGGAGGGGGGTTCAAATGGAAGATCAATCGCCGGACGTTTCGGTAAGGAAGCCAGCGGTGCTTCTGGTCGATGACGAAGAGTCGATTCTCAATAGCCTGCGTCGGCTATTGCGCAGCCAGCCGTACGAGATCCTGCTGGCCGACAGTGGCGCCAAGGCCCTGGAAATTCTCAAGGAGCGGCCGGTCGACCTGGTGATGACCGATGCGCGCATGCCGAACATGGATGGCGCCACGCTGCTGGCCGAGATCCGCAGGCTGTACCCATCGACCTTGCGCATCCTGCTCACCGGTTATGCCGATGTGGACATGATGACCAAGGCCATCAACGAGGGGCAGCTCTATCGCTACCTCAGCAAGCCCTGGAACGATGAAGAGTTGGTCCAGGCCTTGCGCCAGGCCCTGGCCCACCAGCATTCCGAAAGTGAGCGCCAGCGCCTCGAAGCGCTGAACCGCGAGCAGAACCAGCAACTCAAGACCCTTAACGCCACCCTGGAAAAACGCGTGGCGTCGCGTACCTCCGAGCTGCAGCAGACTGCCGACATGCTCGATTTGGCCTATGACGAGCTCAAGCGCAGTTATGTGACCAGCACCGAAGTGTTTTCGCTGATCGCCAACCTGCGCCTGCCCAAGACCAAGCAGACCAACCGGCAGATCATCGAGTTGATCAGGGTCTACAGCCGGCTGCATTTCCTCGATGAGTCCACCGACCGCGACCTGACCATGGCCGCGGCGCTCTATAACATCGGCAAGCTGAGCTGGACCGACAACATGATGGTCACGCCCGCCGACTTGTTGCACCACACTGAACTCGATCTCTATCGGGCCTATCCGAAGCAGAGCGAATCGCTGCTGATGACCCTGGACCCGATGAAGGACGCGGCCCGGATCATCCGCCATCACCAGGAGCGTTGGGACGGCAGCGGTTTCCCCGAGCATCTGAGGGGCGACGCCATTCCGTTCGGTTCACGGCTGTTGAAACTGGCGGTGGATTTCATCGAACTGCAGCGTGGGTTGATCCTCGAACGGCAGATGAACAGCGACGAAGCGCTGGTCTACATCCGCAAGTACGCCGGCAAGCTGTACGACCCGGACATGATCGAGGACTTCATCAAGGCCTGCGCCGAATACCTGGAAGACGTGACCCTGTCGGACCCGACGGTGCAAGTCTCCACCACGCGCGAGTTGACCGCGGGGATGATCCTGGCGCGCAACCTCAATGCCGACAACGGCATGTTGCTGCTCAACGCTGGCAAAGTCCTGAGTGCGCCATTGATCGAAAAACTCATCGCCTTCGAAGCGATGGAAGGCGCGCGGTACAGCGTGTTCGTCAAGATCCCCGAAGAGGCGGCCGACCCTTTGGCACCGAAGCCGATTTTGGGGTGACACGGTTCTGAAGGCGACACCATTTCAACTGTGGGAGCAAGGCTTGCCCGCGATGAAGGCACCGCGGTCTATAGCATGACCGCGTTATCGTTCATCGCGGGCAAGCCTTGCTCCCACAAAGGCTCGCTCCCACAGGGGGCAGTGTTGAGTGTGAGATCGGGCAGGCTTTGCTCCCACCGCTACGCGCTGTAATCTCCCCACCATTTTCCCGCCCAAGGCTTTGATCGCCCATGACCACTTCCCTCATCCGTATCGCCGCCGCCCTGTTGTTCGGGCCGGACGGGCGAACCCTGCTGGTGCGCAAGCGCGGTACGCGGGCCTTCATGCAGCCGGGCGGCAAGATCGAGGCCCATGAACAACCGGTGCAGGCACTGGCCCGCGAATTGGAAGAGGAACTTGGGTTGCAGATCGACCCGGCACAGGCCCGTTACCTGGGCGTGTTCAGTGCTCCGGCGGCCAACGAACCGGGGTTTGTCGTGCAGGCCGAGGTGTTTTTGCTGAGCATCGACGCGCCGGTTTCGCCGGCTGCCGAAATTGAAGAGGTGTGCTGGATCGACCCGGCCGGTGACAGCGATCTTTTGCTGGCACCGTTGACAGGCGAGGTGATCCTGCCGTTTTATCGAGCGACACGTCTCGCTACCTGCTGATTCGCGCCTCAAGGACTGATGCTCATGATTCCATTGCCCGACCTGTTGATTTTCGCCGCCGCCGCGTTGCTGATGGTACTGACGCCCGGCCCGAACATGATTTACCTGATCTCCCGTTCGATCTGCCAGGGCCGCAAGGCTGGCGTCACTTCCTTGCTGGGGGTGGTGGCGGGGTTCTTCGTGCACATGTTTGCCGCGGCCGCCGGGTTGACGGCGGTGTTCCTGGCGGTGCCCGTGGCCTATGAAGTATTGAAGTGGGCCGGTGCGCTGTACCTGTTGTGGCTCGCCTGGCAGGCCGTGAAGCCGGGCGCGCGTTCGCCCTTCGAGGCCCAGCAACTGCCGGCGGACTCGACGCGCAAGTTGATCACCATGGGCTTTCTCACCAGCGCGCTGAACCCCAAGATCGCGGTGTTCTATCTGTCGGTGTTTCCGCAGTTCATCAGCCCGGAGCACGGTTCGCTGTTCACCCAGAGCATTATCCTGGGCCTGACCCAGATCAGCGTCAGTTTCAGCGTCAATCTGTTGATCGCCCTGTTCGCCGCCGGCATTGCCTCGTGGTTCGTCCACAACCCCACCTGGCTGGCGGCGCAGCGCTACTTCATGGGTTTTGTACTCGGTGCGCTGGCGTTGCGCCTGATGTTTGAGCAACGGCGTTCGGCGTGAGCATCCGGCGGTTGCGGGCCAGCGATGCCCAGGCGTATCGCCAGTTGATGCTGCAGGCGTACGCACTGCATCCCCAGGCCTTCACCTCCAGCGTCACCGAGCGGGCCAAGCTGCCTATCAACTGGTGGGAGTCACGCCTGGGCAGCCGGCTCGATGTACTGCTGGGGGCGTTTGTCGAGCAAGAACTGGTCGGCATCGTCGGCCTGGCCCTGGAGCCCCGGGAAAAAGCCCGACACAAGGCACTGTTGTTCGGCATGTACGTCGCCGATGAACAGCGCCATCGCGGGCTCGGCTATCAACTGGTCCAAGCCGCCCTCGCTGAAGCCCGGCGTCATCCCTTCCTGCGTCTGGTGCAACTGACCGTCACCGCCGGCAACGACCCGGCGGTCAAGCTCTACCAGCGCTGTGGCTTTGTTCTGTACGGCCTTGAGCCGATGGCGATCTGCGTGGGTGACCAATACCACGACAAAATCCATATGTGGCTGGAGCTCTGATCTCACCGCAGATCCCTATGTGTGGGCGTCTGTGGGAGCAAGGCTTGCCCGCGATGGTGATTGCGAAAACGCCATCGCGGGCAAGCCTTGCTCCCACAGAAGCAGTCAGCGCACGGCACTGACACCGTCGAGTGTGGAGAACGACGTGTCCTTGGCCGTCAGCAAAAAGTCGCGCATGTACGGCGCGTCGAGCATGTCGGTGCGCACCGCCGCGTACAGCGTGGCAAACAAGCCTTTCTCTCCCAGCCGCTTGGCCTTCACGTAGCCCCGCGAGCTGTATTCATGCAGGGCCCAGTGCGGCATGCCGCAGACGCCGCGACCGCTGGCCACCAATTGCATCATCATCACCGTCAGTTCAGAGGTGCGCACCTGGGCCGGTTCGATGTCGGCCGGCTCCAGGAAGCGGGTGAAAATGTCCAGCCGGTCGCGTTCCACCGGGTAGGTGATCAGGGTTTCGCTGATCAGGTCCTCGGGCACGATGTAGGGTTTGCCCGCCAATCGATGCTGGTTGGCTACGGCGAGCATCGCTTCGTAGGTGAACAATGGCACGTACGTGATGCCGGCCAGCTCCAGCGGGTCGGAGGTCACCACCAGGTCGAGGTCGCCCCGGGCCAAGGCTGGCAATGGGGCGAAGGCGAAGCCCGAGGCCAGGTCCAGTTCGACTTCAGGCCAGGCATCGCGGAACTGGTCGATGGTCGGCATCAACCATTGGAAGCAGCTATGGCACTCGATGGCCATGTGCAGCCGTCCGGCGGTGCCGCCAGCCAGGCGGGCGATGTCCCGTTCGGCGCCGCGCAGCAGAGGCAAGGCGGCATCGGCCAGTTGCAACAGGCGCAGGCCGGCGCTGGTGAACCGTACCGGCTTGGTCTTGCGCACGAACAACTGCATGCCCAGGCGCTCTTCCAGTTCCTTGAACTGGTGGGAGAGGGCGGACTGGGTCAGGTGCAGGCGTTCGGCGGCTTCGACCAGACTGTCGGCTTCGCGCAGGGCGTGCAGGGTCTTGAGGTGACGGAGTTCAAGCACCGGAGTTGCTCCATGAGTAAAACTTGTGATCAACACGAAAAGGTTGAGTTTGTCTCATGTAGGGTCGGCTGTCGACAATGGCGCCATCTTTTATAGGAGGACGCCTACCATGGCCCTGGCCCACACCCTCGGTTTTCCCCGCATCGGCGCCGACCGCGAACTGAAAAAAGCCCTCGAAGCCTACTGGAAAGGTGACCTGGCCCCGGCCGCGCTGCAAGCGGTGGGTCGCGAACTGCGAGCCCGGCACTGGCAGCTACAAAAAGACGCCGGCATCGACCTGCTGCCCGTCGGGGACTTTGCCTGGTACGACCAAGTGCTCAGCCACTCCTTGACCCTGGGCGTCGTTCCACAGCGTTTCCACGGCACCTTGAATGCCCAGGCCCGGCCGACCCTCGACACCCTGTTCGCGATGGCCCGTGGCGCCACGGCCAGTTGCTGCGGAACCGACCACGGCCAGGCGCAATACGCCCAGGAACTGACCAAGTGGTTCGACACCAACTACCACTACCTGGTCCCGGAGTTTTCCGCCGACCAGACCTTCGCCCTGAGCTGGGAACAGTTATTCGATGAAGTGGACGAGGCCCATGCCTTGGGCCACCGGGTCAAACCGGTGATCATCGGCCCGTTGACCTATTTGTGGCTGGGCAAGGCCAAGGGCGAGGCGTTCGACAAGCTCGGCCTGCTGGAGCGCCTGCTGCCGGTCTACGGAGAAATTCTCAACCGCCTCAAGGCCCAGGGCGTGGAGTGGGTGCAGATCGACGAACCGATCCTCACCCTCGACCTGCCCCAGGCTTGGAAGAGCGCGTTCGAGCGGGCTTATCACATCCTCCAGTACTCGCCGCTGAAAAAACTGGTGGCGACCTATTTCAGTGGCCTGCAAGACAACCTCGGCCTGGCGGTGAGCCTGCCGGTGGACGGCTTGCACATCGACGCGGTGCGCGCCCCGGAACAACTGGGCCAGGTGCTGGACCGCCTGCCGACCTACAAGATTCTCTCGGTGGGCCTGGTCAATGGCCGCAACGTTTGGCGCTGCGAGCTGGAACAGGCGTTAGCGCAACTGCAACCGGCTCAGGAGCGCTTCGGCGATAACCTCTGGGTCAGCACCTCGTGCTCGCTGCTGCACAGCCCGGTGGACCTGGAGCGCGAAGACCGCCTCGATCCCGAACTCAAGAGCTGGCTCGCCTTTGCGGTGCAGAAGTGTGGTGAAGTCGCGGTGCTGCGCGATGCCCTGAACGATCCACAGGCGCCGGCCGTGCAACAGGCCATGGCCGACAGCCGCGAGGTGCAGGCCAGTCGCGCCAGCTCGGCGCGCATTCACAAACCCGCGGTCCAGGCGCGCCTGGCGGCAATCGGGCCACAGGACAGCCAGCGGCGTTCGCCGTTTGCCAAACGCATCGAACGCCAGCGCGCCCGTCTGAAACTGCCGGCCTTTCCCACCACCACCATCGGCTCCTTCCCGCAGACCCCGGCCATTCGCCTGGCTCGCCAGGCCTACAAGCAAGGCAAGCTGTCGGCCAACGACTATCAGGACGCCATGCACACCGAGATCCGCCATGCCGTGCAGATCCAGGAGCGCCTGGGCCTGGACGTGCTGGTGCACGGTGAAGCCGAGCGCAACGACATGGTGGAATATTTCGCCGAGCAACTGGACGGCTACGTCTTCACCCGTTTCGGTTGGGTGCAGAGCTATGGTTCGCGCTGCGTGAAACCGGCGATCATCTATGGCGACATCAGTCGGCCGAACGCCATGACCGTCGACTGGATCCGCTACGCGCAAAGCCTGACCGACAAAGTCATGAAAGGCATGCTCACCGGCCCCGTGACCATGCTGATGTGGTCGTTCCCCCGCGAAGACGTGTCGCGCCAGGTCCAGGCCCAACAACTGGCCCTGGCCCTGCGCGACGAGGTGCTGGACCTGGAAAAGGCCGGGATCAAGATCGTGCAGATCGACGAGGCGGCGTTTCGCGAAGGGTTGCCGCTGCGTCATGGGCAATGGCAGGCGTACCTGGATTGGGCGGTTGACGCGTTCCGTTTGTGCGCGTCGGGGGTGGGCGACGCAACCCAGATCCATACCCACATGTGCTACAGCGAATTCAATGATGTGATCAAGGCCATCGCCGACATGGACGCCGATGTCATCACCATTGAAACCTCGCGTTCGGACATGGAGTTGCTGGAGGCTTTCGAGGCGTTCGATTACCCGAACGACATCGGCCCGGGCGTCTACGACATCCACTCGCCACGGGTGCCGGATACCGCCGAGATGGTTGCGCTGATGAGCAAGGCGGTAAAACGGATCGCCGCCGAGCGGCTGTGGATCAACCCCGACTGCGGGCTGAAAACCCGGGGCTGGCCGGAAACGGAAGCGGCACTGGTGAACATGGTGGCGGCGGCGCGGCAGTTGCGTAGCCAACTGGCCTGAAGCCGACGCCTTGAGCGGGTACCTGTGGGAGCAAAGCTTGCTCGCGATGAAGCCAGCGCGATTTCTCAGGAATCGAGGTGCCTCTATCGCGAGCAAGCTTTGCTCCCACAGATACATCTTTCCCGCAGGAGACCATTCGGCAATCTTCATCAAACTGTCATGCAACTGTGGCAGCGCGCTTGAACAAACTTCATCAGACTCGCGCTCTACTGGGGTTCTGCGTTTCGGTGTTTGTTCATGCGTGTATTCATTTTCCTGGCCGCGTTGTTTTTCGGCCTGCCGTCGATGGCGGCTTCTCGGTGTGACATCAATGTTGCGACCCAACGGGTCGATCTGGATCAGGTGAGCCTGGCCTACCAGAGCGTTGGCCGTGCCTCGGATCCGGCGCTGCTGCTGGTGATGGGCCTGGGTGGGCAGTTGATCCATTGGCCGGACGAAGTGGTGGTTGCCCTGTGCGAGCAGGGTTTTCGGGTGATCCGCTACGACAACCGCGACGTCGGGCTTTCCACCTGGCGCCAAGCCCCCGGCAGCGCCAACCTGACCTTCGAAGCCCTGCGCTACAAACTCGGCTTGCCCGTGGCCGCGCCTTATTCGTTGACCGACATGGCCGACGACGGACTGGGGTTGATGGATGCCTTGCAGGTGCAGAGCTTCCACGTATTGGGCGTGAGCATGGGCGGGATGATCGCCCAGCACATGGCCGCGATGGCGCCGCAGCGGGTCGAAAGCCTGACCCTGATCATGACCAGTTCCGGTGCCGAAGGCTTGCCCGCACCCAGCGCCGCGTTGGTGCAGTTGCTGTCGCGGCGCAGTGCGCCGAATCGCGAAGCGGCCCTGCAGCAACAGGCCGATCTGCTGGCCGCGTTGGGCAGCCCGATGGTGGTGGATGATCGCCAGGCATTGCTGCATCAGGCCGCCGTGGCCTATGACCGGGCCTTCAACCCCGAAGGCGTGAAGCGCCAGATCATGGCGATCATGGCCGAGCCGAGTCGGGTGGCCCTGCTCAATCAACTGCGGGTGCCGACCCTGGTGGTCCACGGTACCGCCGACCCTTTGCTGCCGGTGATGCACGGCGTGCATCTGGCGGCGCACATCCAAGGCAGCCAGTTGAAGCTGATCCCGGGCCTGGCCCATCGTTTCCAGGAGGCATTCAAGGCGCCGTTGCTGGGGGCCGTGTTGCCGTATCTGCAGCAGCACCGCGAGGACACGTCGCACTGGGCGCAGATCGAGCCGGTGCAGGCGCCGAATCTGCTTTGATCAAACATTCTTTCTAAAGGTCTGCCTGGCTTTGTGGCGAGGGGATTTGTGGGAGCAAAGCTTGCTCGCGAAACAGCCACCTCGATCTCTGAGAGACCGCGTCGTCTTCATCGCGGGCAAGCCTTGCTCCCACAGGACCGCGCCTGGGCCTGCCCCACCAACCAATCCATCAATTCCTGCAACGGCCCTGACACCTGGGGTTTGTGCGGGTGCACCAGGTGATAACCCAGCCCGGTCTTGACCTTCAATTCGAACGGCATCACCAGCCGACCGGCGCTCAAGTCGTCGCCGATCAGCGACCAGTCGCCAATCGCAACACCCGTGCCTTGGGAAGCCATGGACATCGCCAGGTCCAGGGTTTCGAAATGCTGGCCCTTGCTGACATTGCTCAGGTGCACATCGGCTGCCTTCAGCCAGGCGTTCCAATCACGCTCGTCACGGGTGGGGTGCAACAGCAGGTGTTGTTGCAGGTCGGCGGCCTCACGCAGCGGCACCGGCCCTTCCAGGATCGGGCGAGAGCAGACGGGCGTCAGTTGTTCATCGAACAGATGCACGCAGGCCAGCGAGGCGTCGGGTGGTGGGCCATAGACCACCGCGGCGTCGAAGGCTTCGCGCTGGAAATCCACACCGTGCCTGACCGTGGTGGTCAACTCCACCGGCACGTCCGGCCGTTCCTTCTGCCATTGCAACAGGCGTGGCAGCAGCCAGCGCATCACGCAGGTCGGGGCCTTGAGTTGCAGGGTCTGGCGTTTTTCGCCGACCTGCTCCACCGCTTCGCCGATCAGGCTGAACACCTGCTGCACCCGGGGTAGCCACGCCTGGCCTTCGGCAGTCAGGCTCAGGCCGCGTGCCTGGCGCTGGAACAGCGCATAACCCAGATGATCTTCCAGCCCGGCGATCTGCCGACTCACCGCGCCTTGGGTGATGTGCAGTTGTTCGGCGGCCCGGGTGAAGTTGCAGCATTGGGCTGTGATCAGAAACGTGTGCAGCGCCGGCAGCGGGGGAAGTCGCTTCATTTCAGATCCAAGCCATGACGTGAGGACATGGCTAGTATGACTTTTTATCCATTGTTGCCGCTATGGCCTGCCCGTTCCAATAACGCCATTCCCAAGACCAGAAAGGGGCCCGCCGCGTGCTGTGCGAGGCCCTTTACACGAAAAGAAAAAGGCAATGGCAATGGCGACGTGCGGCGAAGTATTGGTCAAGTTACTCCAAGCGTATGGTGTGGAGCAGGTGTTCGGCATTCCTGGCGTGCACACCGTCGAGTTGTACCGGGGGCTGGCCCGTTCCAGCATCCGCCATGTGACCCCGCGTCATGAACAAGGCGCAGGCTTCATGGCCGACGGTTATGCCCGGGTCAGCGGCAAGCCAGGCGTGTGTTTCATCATCACCGGCCCCGGCATGACCAACATCACCACCGCCATGGGCCAGGCCTACGCCGATTCGATCCCGATGCTGGTGATCTCCAGCGTGCAGTCGCGCAGCCAGTTGGGCGGCGGGCGCGGCAAGTTGCATGAACTGCCGAACCAGGCTGCATTGGTGGGCGGGGTGGCGGCGTTTTCCCACACGCTGATGTCCGCCGCTGAATTGCCCGGCGTGCTGGCTCGGGCTTTTGCCGTGTTCCAGGCTGGGCGCCCGCGGCCGGTGCACATCGAAATTCCGTTGGATGTTTTGGTCGAAGACGCCGATGCCTTGCTTGCCAGCGTGCCGGTGAATATCAACCGCGCCGGTGCCGCACCGAGTGCGGTGCAACAAATTGCCGGCCTGCTGGCGACGGCTCGACGTCCTTTGATCCTGGCCGGCGGCGGTGCCATCGACGCGGCGGCCGAATTGACCGAACTGGCCGAACGTCTCGGCGCCCCCGTGGCGTTGACCATCAATGCCAAAGGCCTGTTGCCGTCCCGGCATCCGTTACTGATCGGCTCCACGCAGAGCCTGGTTGCCACCCGCGCGTTGGTGGCCGAAGCGGATGTGGTGCTGGCCATCGGCACCGAGCTGGCCGAGACCGACTATGACATTACCTTCGCAGGCGGCTTCGAGATACCCGGTGCGCTGCTGCGCATCGACATCGACCCGGACCAGACTGTGCGCAACTACCCGCCGCACCTGGCGCTGGTGGCCGACGCCCGTGCCGCCGCCCGGGCCGTGCTCGACGCCTTGAGTCAACACCCCTTGGCCGAGCGCCGTGACGATTGGGGGGCGCCGCGTGCCGCCCGGTTGCGTGCGGATCTTCAAGGCAGTTGGGACGCCGCGAGCCGCGCCCAGACCTTGTTTCTCGACACCGTCTTGCAGGCGCTGCCGGAGGCGGTGTTCGTCGGCGATTCGACCCAACCGGTGTACACCGGCAACTTGACCTTCAACCCGGAGCAGCCCCGTCGCTGGTTCAATTCATCCACCGGCTACGGCACCCTCGGCTACGCCTTGCCGGCGGCCATTGGCGCCTGGCTGGGTGGCAAGGACCAGGGCCATGGTCGCCCGGCGGTGGTGTGTTTGATTGGCGACGGCGGGTTGCAGTTCACCCTGCCGGAACTGGCCAGCGCCGTGGAAGCGCGCACGCCAGTGATCGTGCTGCTGTGGAATAACCAGGGCTACGAAGAGATCAAGAAATACATGCTCAACCGCGCCATCGAACCGGTGGGCGTGGACATCTACACCCCGGATTTCATCGGCGTCGCCAAGGCCTTGGGCTGCGCTGCCCAAGCCATCGACGATGTGCCGTCACTGCGTGCCGCGTTGCTTGCGGCGCGTGAGCGGCAGGGGCCGACATTGATTGAGATTGATCAGGGCGTTTGGATGTCCAAGTGCTGAGGTGTTTTTACTGGCCTCATCGCGAGCAAGCTCGCTCCCACAGTTGATTGTTGTGAACAGGGGCCCTGTGGGAGCGAGCTTGCTCGCGATGGGGCCGGCCCATTCAACACAAAATCCAGGTCAAACGGTCATCCGCAACCGCGCCAGATCCCGCAACGGCGGCGCACCGAACAACCGGCTGTACTCGCGGCTGAACTGCGAGGGGCTTTCATAACCCACCCGATACCCCGCCGCCGAGGCTTCCAGCCCTTCGGCGAGCATCAGCCGCCGGGCTTCCTGCAGGCGCAGTTGCTTCTGGTATTGCAGCGGGCTCATGGCGGTCATGGCCTTGAAGCGGTGATGCAGGGTGGAGACGCTGAGGTTCACTTCCCGGGCCAGGTCATCGATGCGCAGCGGCTGTTCGAAATGGCCGTTGAGCCATTTGATCGCCTGGCTGATGCGATGGCTCTGACTGTTGGCGATGGCGATTTCATACAGCCGATAGCCCTGGGGACTGCGCAGCAGGCGATAGAGGATTTCCCGGCGCACCAGCGGTGCGAGCATGGCGATGTCCTTCGGCGTGTCGAGCAGCCGCGCCAGGCGCAGCACGGCGTCGAGCATCGGCGTGTCCAGGCGTTCGACATACAGCCCGCGCCCGGCGGGGCGGGTCGGTACGCCCAACGGGCCGGCGTCGGCGATCAACGCGGTGATTTCCGCCGGGTCGATGTCCAGGCGCAGGGCCAGGATCGGCTGCTCGGGCGATACGTCGGCGATGCAGCCACTGAGCGGCATCGAGACCGAGACCACCAGGTAATGGAGCGGATCGTAATTGAAGAACTCATCCGCCAGGCGCACCTGTTTGCTGCCTTGGGCCATGATGCACAGCGCCGGTTGCGCCAGCACCGGGGCGAATTTGTGCGGCTGGCTGTGGCGCGACAGGTTCAGCGAGCCGATGGCCGTGGCGTAGCTGCCGTCTTCGCTGGTGTTGCGGTCGATGATCGACGCCAGTTCGGCGCGCTGTTGTTCCAAGTGCGTGTCCAGCGGGACGTGGGCGTGGTCGAGTGGCGACATGCCGGAATCCTCAGGCGATAGGGAGCGATGAACAAAAGCTTATGTTTGTGCAAGGCGCAGCGGTAGCCACATCCTGTTGAAAGCTTGCCTGATCCTGCACGGCGCAAGGGGGCATGACGGTGCAACGTTACCGAAACTTGCTTGAAACCTTTTGTTTCAAGTTTCCGGGGTTCAACCAGATTGATGGCAAATGGTGTGACGCCGATGCGCAGGATTGTGCAATGGGTCGGCAGGAATCGACTAACGAAACTGGCGTCGTGGCGCTTAACCTTTGATCCTGTCGCAGCTGTCCCCGGCTGCACAACGGATTACCTGGGAGGGTTGAACATGACTACACAGATCCCCGTCAGCCACATGGCTTTCGTCCGGGCCCGTGCCGGTTGCTCCAGGCAACTGGGGGCGCGCCTGAGTACGCTGATCGCGCCTTCGCGCCTGGCTCCCGGTTGCTTGCACTTTGCTTTGCAGCAATCGCAATGCGACGCTGATTTGTGGCTGGTGTCCGGGCTCTGGGTCAATCAGCCGTCGATGGACGCCTACTTCAATTCACCGGCCATGGCGATTTTCGCCGAGCTGGTGCAAAACCTGGTGGTCAGCAGCCTGGATTTCCACACCTTCCGGGAAGTCTCTGCCACCCAGGCGACTGAAGGGTGTCGGGCGCAGGTACACAAACTGGCCGGTTGAAGGTTTAATGAGCGTCATTTTCCATCGCCAGGATGCACAAGACATGGCACGTAAAGCCTTTGAAACCTTTGAAGCTGTTTCCGCAGTCGTTCCCAAGGAAGGCGGCGGCTACCATGCCGCCATTGCCACCAAGGCCATCGGCGGCTCAGGTGCGCCGCGCTTCAACAAGATCCTTGAAGAGCAGACCTTCGAGACCGCGGTCAAAGCCGATGAAGCGGCAGCCCTGCAACTGACCCACCTCAAGGGTGTCGACGACGAGGGCGGGTTGGTCTGGAACCTATGAGATTAACGTTGTGGGAGCAAGGCTTGCCCGCGAGGCAGGCTCCTCGGTTCCCAAGACAGACCGAGTTGCCTGCATCGCGGGCAAGCCTTGCTCCCACGGTGCAACCTTCTATCGAGGGCGATGCATCTTGAACAACGCCTCAGGCCCCAACTGGAAATAGTCCGCCGGCCCGCCACCGCGCAAGATCGGCTCGGCGGCGGCGGTGTCGTACACCCCATCCTTCAACAGCCACTTGGCGATATGCACGGCGACCACTTCGCCGAGGATCAGCCAGCTCGGCACCAGCCCTTTGTCCGCCCGCTGCAACTGAATGATCTGCGTGACCTTGCATTCAAAGGACACTGGGCTTTCGGCGACGCGCGGTACCTGGATCACTCGTGACGGGGCGGTCGTCAAACCCGCCAGTTCGAATTCATTGACCTCAGGCGAGACCATCGCGCAGCTCTGGTTCATCTGCTCGGCCAGCGGGCGCGTGGCCAGGTTCCAGGCGAATTCGCCGGTCTGTTCGATGTTGTTCAGGCTGTCTTTGCGTCCGATGCTGGAAAAACCAATGATCGGCGGAATGTAGTTGAAGGCATTGAAGAAACTGTAGGGCGCCAGATTCAGGCGGCCTTCGGTATCTTGCGAAGAAATCCAGCCGATGGGACGCGGGCCGACGATGGCATTGAACGGGTCGTGGGGTAGGCCGTGGCCGTTGGCGGGTTCGTAGAAATGGATGTCATCGGGCATGGCTGAAGAAGGTCCTGCGGTGGGGTTTCAAGGGATTGGAAGATAGTGCAGGGCCGCACTGTTTTTGTCAGCACCCATGGAGCCCTGTGGGAGCGAGCTTGCTCGCGATAGCGATGGATCGGTCAGTATCGTTATTGACTGGAACTCCGCTATCGCGAGCAAGCTCGCTCCCACACTGGATTTCTGGCATCAGACAAATCGTGCTCCTGCGTCATGGTCGTGTTGGTTCCACTTGCCCCACAAATAACTAAGCCCGGCCGAAGCCGGGCTGTGAGGGTGTCGTTCTCGGATTAGCTGATGGCAGCAGTGTTGGTGCGGTCGAAGCCATCTTCAGCGACGGTGGCGCCGTTGGTGCGGTCGAAGCCATCTTCAGCGACGGTGGCACCGTTGGTGCGGTCGAAGCCATCTTCAGCGACGGTAGCGCCGTTAGTGCGGTCGAAGCCATCTTCAGCGACGGTAGCGCCGTTAGTGCGGTCGAAACCATCTTCAGCGACGGTAGCGCCGTTAGTGCGGTCGAAACCATCTTCAGCGACGGTAGCGCCGTTAGTGCGGTCGAAGCCATCTTCAGCGACGGTGGCGCCGTTGGTGCGGTCGAAGCCATCTTCAGCGACGGTGGCGCCGTTGGTGCGGTCGAAGCCATCTTCAGCGACGGTAGCGCCGCTAGTGCGGTCGAAACCATCTTCAGCGACGGTAGCGCCGTTAGTGCGGTCGAAGCCATCAGCCGCAACAGTGGCAGCGCTGGTACGGTCATAACCGTCGGCGGCAATGGCCGAGCTGGTGCGGTCGAAACCGTCGGCAGCGAAGGTGTTGGCGGCCAGCATGGACAGGGTCAGGGCGAGGATCAGTTTGGTTTTCATGGTTGTTACTCCGGGTTCGTTGGCGATGTGTCTTGCATGTGTTGAATGCTACGCCAATTAAATTGATTTAAAATCGCAAAATAATGCTAATAAAGATCGATTAAATCGATATTAACGTCGGCGTACTCAATTCGTTTCAATGCTCGAAACGAAAAACGTGCAGGTGATCGATCAAGTGAGCCCAGCGTGCAGTGTCAGCATTAACGGGTGATTAATCGCTGTTTTGGCGCGTGTGACAGAATTTTCATACATTCGCGACCTGTTTTTCACCGACGCCCCCCAGTCTGCCCCCCCATGGCCATCTAGAGCCCGCCATCACACACTGGAGCTTTGCCTGCGATGAATAAATTGCCCCAAATTACCCTGGCCTTCTGGGTCATGAAGATCTGCGCGACGACCTTGGGCGAAACCGCAGGGGACTTGTTATCGATGACCCTCAATGTCGGTTACGCCATCAGTTCGCTGATCTTGATCAGCGTGTTCGTCCTGACGTTGGTGACGCAACTGATGGCCAAGACCTACAAACCGCTGCTGTACTGGATCGTGATCCTGTCCACCAGCACCGCGGGCACCACAATGTCCGATTTCATGGATCGCACCCTTGAGTTGGGTTACGCCACCGGGTCGATGATCCTGATTGCGATTTTGTTGGCGATTTTCGCAGCCTGGCGCCTGAGTGGTGATTCGCTCAACGTCACCAAGGTGCAGACCTTCCGGGGTGAAATGTTCTATTGGATGGCGATTCTGTTTTCCAACACCTTGGGCACGGCCCTCGGTGACTACCTGGCGGACGATTCGGGCCTGGGCTTCGGCGGCGGCGCATTGCTGATCGGCTCGACCATCGCCGTGGTCGTGCTGCTCAAGTACACCACCCGGATTTCGACGGTGGCGTTGTTCTGGGTAGCGTTTGTACTGACGCGTCCCCTGGGGGCGACGCTGGGCGACTTGATGACCAAGTCCCACGAAAAGGGTGGCTTGGACTTTGGCACCGTCGGCTCGTCGGCAGTGCTGGCGGGGATACTGGTGGTGATGATCGCCGGGGCGGCGTATGCGCAGAATCGTTATGGCAAGCAGGGTGCTGCCGAGTTGAGTTGATATCGAGTTGTCCCGATCGCGAGCAAGCTCGCTCCCACAGGCCCGTGCGAATCCCCTGGGTTCAAGCCTGCTCCCACAGGCTAGTGCGAATCCCCTGGGTTCAAGCCTGCTCCCACAGGCTAGTGCGAATCCCTGGGTTCAAGCCTGCTCCCACAGGCTAGCGCAAATCCTGTGGGAGCGAGCTTGCTCGCGATGAGGCCACTACAGTCAATGGGTATCGACTGTGGAAGTACCGATCAGTCCGTCACAATCCGCGAATGTTTGCGGGTGTCCTTCATGGTGATGTACACCAGCAGCGACACGGCGATGCACGCCGTCACGTACCAGTAGTAGCCCGTTTCCATGCCGATGCTCTTGAACCACAGCGCGATGTATTCGGCGGTGCCACCGAAGATCGATACGGTCAGTGCGTACGGCAGGCCGACGCCCAGGGCGCGGATTTCGGTGGGGAACAACTCGGCTTTGACCACGGCGTTGATCGAGGTGTAGCCGCTGACAATGATCAGCGCGGCCATGATCAGGAAGAACGCGCCCCACCAGGTCTGGATGGTGTGCAGGGTGGTGAGGATCGGCACGGTGCACAGGGTGCCCAGGATGCCGAAGGCAATCAGGATCGGCCGGCGACCAATCTTGTCCGACAGCCCGCCGATCACCGGTTGCAGGCACATGAACAGGAACAGCGTGGCGGCGGAAATGGTGGTGGAGTCGGAGATGCTCATGCCGACGGTGTTCACCAGGTATTTCTGCATATAAGTGGTGTAGGTGTAGAACGCCAGCGTGCCGCCCATGGTCAGGCCGACCACGGTCATCAGTTCCTTGGGATGGCGCATCAAGGTGCGCATGGCGCTTTCCTTGGACTTTTCCTTCTTGGTGAACGACTCGGTTTCTTCCATGCCGCGTCGCAGGTACAGCGCCACGACGGCACACAGCGCGCCGATGGCAAACGGGATGCGCCAGCCCCAGGCGTACAGCTGCTCGGTGGTGAGGAACTGTTGCAGCACGATCAGCACGCCCAGGGCGATGAGCTGGCCGGAGATCAGGGTCACGTACTGGAAGCTGGAGAAGAAGCCGCGGCGTTCCTTGGTCGCCATCTCGCTCAGGTAGGTCGCCGAGGTGCCGTACTCGCCACCGACCGACAGGCCTTGGAGCAGACGGGCAAACACCAACAGGATCGGCGCGCCGACGCCGATGGTTTCGTAGCTCGGGCTCAAGGCGATGATCAGCGAGCCGAAGCACATCAAGTACACCGAAGCCATCAACGCCCGTTTGCGACCGGCGCGGTCGGCGTACAAGCCCATCAACCACCCGCCGATCGGGCGCATCAGGAAGCCCACGGCGAAGATCGCGGCGGTGTTGAGCAATTGGGCGGTGGTGTCGCCCTTGGGGAAGAAGACTTTGGCGAAGTACAACGAGAATGCGGCGTAGACGTACCAGTCATACCACTCGACCATGTTGCCGACCGAGCCGCTGAAGATCGATTTGATCCGGCTGGCGGTGGTTCTTTCACGGGCGGGCACGGCAGCCGACCCAATGGGCAGGGCGTTGGAGTTGTCCATTGAAGGATCCTTCGTTTAATTGTTTTTGTGGAGCGCGTGGGAACGCAGCCTGACAGGGCTATAGCAGGAGCTGTGCCAGGTGGCAGAAGGCCGGTTTAGAGGGGGCTCGGCGCTGGATGAGCGGAAAACCGCTCGCTATGGCTGGGGGTGTCGGCGGGAATCCGCTTATGCTTGGGATGGATGCGTTGTTTGTGCCGGTCTCATCGCGAGCAAGCTCGCTCCCACATTTTGTCCGGTGCACACATGACCCTGTGGGAGCGAGCTTGCTCGCGAAAGCGGTGTATCAGCCAACTCACTATCGATGCCATCGCGGGCAAGCCTTGCTCCCACATTGGCACTCGTATGTCCACAAGTCTGGCGTCCACCAAAAATCCCATGTGGGATCTGAGCTTGCTCGCGATGGCGTCAGTCCAGGCACAGCGAATCCAGCGGCCTTACAGAAACATCTCCCGACTCAACCCATGCCGCTGCATCTTTTCATTGAAGGTGCGGCGCGGCAGTTGCAGTTCTTCGAGCACGGCCTTCACGTCGCCTTTGTGGCGGGTGAGGGCGGCGCGCAGGCATTGGGCTTCGAAGGCTTCCTGTTGGGCGGCGAGGGACTGGCCGGGCTCGGTGTCCAGGGCGTGCGGTTGATCCAGTCCCAACACCTGGCGTTCGGCGACATTGGCCAGTTCGCGCACGTTGCCCGGCCAATCGTGGCTGAGCAGGTGGCTCAACTGCGGGCCGCTCAGGGGCGCGGCGGCGCGGCCCAGGCGTTCGGCGGCGTTGTGGGTGAAGTGCTCGAACAGCAAGGGAATGTCCTCGCGCCGCTCCCGCAGTGGCGGCAGGCGCAGCTCGGCGATGTTCAGGCGATAGGCCAGGTCTTCGCGAAAACGCCCGGCCCGGGCTTCGTCCAGCAGGTCGGGCTTGGTGGCGGCGATGATGCGCAGGTCCACTTGGATGCTCTGGTTGGAGCCCAGGCGTTCGAGCTTCTGTTCCTGCAATACCCGCAGCAACTTGACCTGCTGGGCCAGGGGCATGCTCTCGATTTCGTCGAGAAACAGCGTGCCGCCGTCGGCGTATTCGAGCTTGCCGATGCGCTTGCCCTGGGCGCCGGTGAAGGCGCCGCTTTCATGGCCGAACAGCTCCGCCTCGAACAGCGCTTCGGGAATGGCCGCGCAGTTCAACGCGACGAAGGGTTTGCTCGCCCTCGGGCCAAAGTCGTGCAGGCAACGGGCGACCAGTTCCTTGCCGCTGCCGGTTTCGCCGCGGATCAACACGTTGACCGGCAGTGCTGCCAAGTCCAGCACCTGGCGCCGCAGGTTTTGCAGTGCCCGCGATACGCCCAGCAGCGTTCCATCGAGGCGGGCCCGAGCGTCGGCCTGTTCATGCAGGCGACGGTTCTCCAGGACCAGGGTGCGCTTGTCCAGGGCCCGGCGCAGGCTGCCGAGCAGGGCTTCGGGGCTGAAAGGTTTTTCCAGGAAGTCGTAGGCACCGTCGCGCATGGCCTCCACGGCCATCGGCACGTCACCGTGGCCGGTCAACAGAATCACCGGCAGGTCCGGATCGCGGCGGCGCACTTCGGCCAACAGTTCCAGGCCGCTGAGGCCGGGCATGCGCACGTCGCTGAGGATCACCCCGGGGAAATGGTCCGGCAACCGGGCCAGGCATTCGTCGGCGCGGCTGAACAACTGCACCTGAAACCCCGACAGGCTCAACCACTGCTCGACGGCACTGCGAATGCTGCCTTCGTCATCAACGACCATGACTGAATCAAGCATGCAGTTGCGTCTCCTGATCAATGGGCAAGGTCACGCAGAATACCGCGCCGTTCTCATGGTTGTCCGCCGTCAGTCGTCCACCGGATTCATGAATGATCGCAAACGAAACCGCCAGCCCCAGGCCCAGGCCGTCGCCCACCGCCTTGGTGGTGAAAAACGGATCGAACACCTGGGCCAGATGTTCCTCGGCGATCCCGGTGCCGCTGTCGCTGACGGTCAGGCGCCACAATTGTTCATCGGCCTGCAGGCGTACTTCCAGGCGCTTGATGGGTTGGTCGGCCATGGCGTCGAGGGCGTTGCGCAGCAGGTTGATCAACACCTGTTCGAGGCGGATCGCGTCGCCGCGTACCCACGCCGGGCGGGTCAGGTGCAGCACGGTGCTGATCTGCTCGTCGCGCAGGCGCGTGTCCAGCAATTGCAGCGCCTGGTCCACCACCGCCGCCAGGTCCAGGCGTTCACGCAGGCCGCTGGGGCTTTTGCGGGCAAACGTCTTCAGGTGGCCGGTGAGGGCGGCCATGCGCGTCAGCATGTCGTCCACCGGCTTGAGGGCCTTGTAGGCGTCATCGACCCGACCGTGATCGAGCAGCAAGCGCAGGGTCGCCAATTGCATGCGTTGGGCGGTCAAGGGCTGGTTGATTTCATGAGCCAGTGCCGCCGACATTTGTCCCAGTGCCGCCAGCTTGGCCGATTGCACCAGCCCGTCCTGGGCCGTGCGCAGATCCCGGGTGCGCTCTTCGACCAACCGTTCAAGCTCTTCGCGGCTGCGCTGGCGCAACCGTGCCAGGCGCCAGCGCTGGTTGAGAAACAGCAGCAGGAACACCAGCGTCAGCCATAACCCGGCGGCCGCGAGCCCGGCATTGCGACGGTCTTCGAAGGCGATCTGCGGACGGCGCAGCAAGTGCAGCGTCCAGCCTTCGGTGGTCAGTGGCAAGGATTCCCACAGGTAGTCCGCCGAGCCATCGGGGGTCTCGACCCGGGCCAGATGGCTATTGTCGTCAAAGCGCCGCAGGGGTTCATAGGCCAGCGGTTGCAACGGTTGCTTGTCGTATTGACGGGTGGCCTTGAGCTCGGCGCGGTCGCTGTCGCTCAGCGGCTGCAAGTGGCGATAACGCCAGCCTGGGCGGTTGGCGATGAAGATGATGCTCCGGGCGTCGCTGACCAGCAGGGTGTCGCTGCCTTGGCGCCATTCACGCTCCAGCTCCGGAAACTCCAGCTTCACCACCATCGCGCCAAGGAACTCGCCGTTGTCGTCCGTCACGGCGCTGGAGAGAAAGTACCCCGGGATGCCGCTGGTCACGCCCACCGCATAAAAACGTCCGGTGCCCTGGGTGCGGGTCTGGAGGAAATACGGACGAAAGCCATAGTTGTGCCCGACATAGCTGCTGGGCAGGCGCCAGTTGCTGGCCGCGACGGCCAGGCCTGTGTGGTCGAGCAATTCCAGGGTGGACGACTGGGCGGCGCCGTTGATCTGTTCCAGCTTGCGGTTCAACGCGTCCTGCTGCGCCGTGCTGACTGGCCCTTTGAGGGCCGAGCGCAATTGCGGGTCCAGCGCCAGCACGGCAGGCAGGGCACGGTAGCGTTCGATCAGGGTGTGCAGCGAAGTGGCGTACAGCGCCAATTGCTGGTTTGCGCGACTGGCATCTTCTTCCAGGGCCACGCGTTCGGCATGGCGCACGGCGAGGGTGGCGGCAACTGCCGCGCCAGTGAGGATCAGCAAGGTGTACAACGACAGACGCAAGGTACGGGTAGTTGGCAGCATGCTGGCGTAAACCAGTGGAAAGTCGGGCGGGCACGATAGCATGGCGGATCCAACATGGATGCAAGCTGAGCCACTGCCATCGCGAGCAAGCTCGCTCCCACAGGGGCTTGATGGTGGCCTCAGAGTTTGTGTTCACTGAAGATCCAATGTGGGAGCGAGCTTGCTCGCGATGGCGGTGCGTCATTCAGCATTTATGTCGACTGGCAGACCGCTTTCGCAAGCAAGCTCGCTCCACAGGGGCTTGATGGTGGCCCCAGAGTTTGTGTTCACTGAAGATCCAATGTGGGAGCGAGCTTGCTCGCGATGGCGGTGCGTCATTCAGCATTTATGTCGACTGGCAGACCGCTTTCGCGAGCAAGCTCGCTCCACAGGGGCTTGATGGTGGCCTCAGAGTTTGTGTTCACTGAAGATCCAATGTGGGAGCGAGCTTGCTCGCGATGGCGGTGCGTCATTCAGCATTTATGTCGACTGACAGACCGCTTTCGTAAGCACGCTCGCTCCACAGGGGCTTGATGGTGGCCTCAGAGTTTGTGTTCACTGAAGATCCAATGTGGGAGCGAGCTTGCTCGCGATGGCGGTGCGTCATTCAGCATTTATGTCGACTGGCAGACCGCTTTCGCGAGCAAGCTCGCTCCACAGGGGCTTGATGGTGGCCTCAGAGTTTGTGTTCACTGAAGATCCAATGTGGGAGCGAGCTTGCTCGCGATGGCGGTGCGTCATTCAGCATTTATGTCGACTGGCAGACCGCTTTCGCGAGCAAGCTCGCTCCCACAGGGTTTGGCTGTGGCATCACTGCACAAAAAAAGGCCGGTGAGCTTGTCGCCCACCGGCCTTTTTCATCGCGTCAAAGTGCGTGTTACTGCACTTCTACCGCCAGGCTGTCACTGATCTTCTTCTGCCAGATGGCGGGACCGGTGATGTGCACCGACTCGCCTTGGCTATCGACCGCAACGGTCACCGGCATGTCCTTGACCTCGAACTCGTAGATCGCTTCCATCCCCAGTTCGGCGAACGCCAGGACTTTGGATTTCTTGATCGCCTGGGCCACCAGGTAAGCGGCGCCGCCGACGGCCATCAGGTAGACAGCTTTGTTGTCCTTGATCGCTTCGATGGCGGTCGGGCCGCGCTCGGATTTGCCGATCATGCCCAACAGGCCTGTCTGTTCGAGGATCTGACGGGTGAACTTGTCCATCCGCGTGGCGGTGGTCGGGCCGGCTGGGCCGACGACTTCGTCACCGACCGGGTCGACCGGGCCGACGTAGTAGATGAAGCGGCCCTTGAGGTCCACCGGCAAGGTTTCACCCTTGTTCAGCATCTCGACCATGCGCTTGTGCGCGGCATCGCGGCCGGTGAGCATCTTGCCGTTGAGCAGCACGGTTTCGCCCGGTTTCCAGCTCTGCACGTCTTCCGGGGTCAGGGTGTCGAGATTGACGCGACGGGCCGACGGGCCGGCTTCCCAGACGATTTCCGGGTAGGCGTCCAACGGTGGCGCTTCCAGCGACGCCGGGCCGCTGCCGTCGAGCACGAAGTGGGCGTGACGGGTGGCGGCGCAGTTGGGGATCATGCACACCGGCAGGGAGGCGGCGTGGGTCGGGTAGTCCATGATCTTCACGTCGAGCACGGTGGTCAGGCCACCCAGGCCCTGGGCGCCGATGCCCAGTTGGTTGACCTTCTCGAAAAGCTCCAGGCGCATCTCTTCGATACGGTTCTGCGGGCCGCGAGCCTTGAGCTCGTGGATGTCGATGGATTCCATCAACACTTCCTTGGCCATGACCGCGGCTTTCTCGGCGGTGCCGCCGATGCCGATGCCCAGCATGCCCGGTGGGCACCAGCCGGCACCCATGGTCGGAACGGTTTTCAGCACCCAGTCAACGATGGAGTCGGACGGGTTGAGCATGGCCATCTTCGACTTGTTCTCGGAGCCGCCGCCCTTGGCCGCCACGTCCACTTCCACGGTGTTGCCCGGGACGATGGAGTAGTGAATGACCGCCGGGGTGTTGTCCTTGGTGTTTTTGCGTGCGCCTGCCGGGTCGGCGAGGATGGAGGCACGCAGGACGTTTTCCGGCAGGTTGTAGGCGCGACGCACGCCCTCGTTGATCATGTCGTCCAGGCCCATGGTCGCGCCATCCCAGCGCACGTCCATGCCCACGCGCACGAACACGGTCACGATGCCGGTGTCCTGGCAGATCGGCCGATGGCCGGTGGCGCACATGCGCGAGTTGATCAGGATCTGCGCCATGGAGTCACGGGCTGCCGGCGATTCTTCGCGCAGGTAGGCCTCGTGCATCGCCTGGATGAAATCCACGGGGTGGTAGTAGGAAATGAACTGCAAAGCGTCGGCAACGCTTTGTATCAGGTCATCTTGCTTGATCACGGTCATGAGTCGCGCTCCTCTCTAAAGACGGGAACATTCAATAAGGTGCCGGCCGCTTGGGTGCATCGGTCGACGGGCGGCACCTCTACAAGGCACGCCGGGCATGCTGGCGCGACGCTAAAAAGGCGCGGCAGTATATCGCAGGCGAGCACCCTGTGGGAGCAAGGCTTGCCCGCGATGAAGATAACGCGGTCTCCCAGGGAATCGAGGCGCCTGGATCGCGAGCAAGCTTTGCTCCCACAGCTCAACAGGGCGATGCCCTGTCAGACATCAAACAACTGCGTCAATCTAGGCCATTGCTTTGACGCCATTTTTCTGCTCCAGAATTGAATGGTCATTTGTCCTACACGCCACTAAAGTGGCGTCTGGCCTGTAGCGTAGGACGCCTCCTGTCAGTTTCCCTTTCCCATGGTGAGTCAACGATTGACCCATAACGCCATTCAACGTCTTTTGCTGAAACGCTTCGCTTTGGCGGCCGCGACGTACGCGCTGGCACTGGTTTTGTTGTGGCTGGCATTTTTCAGTGGTCATTACCTCGATTCGTTGCGCGGTGTCATCATCGGCAGCGTGTTGGTGGTGCTGTGCCAGGCCGGGCTGTTCGCGCTGTTTATCACCGACCGTAACCTGCGCTTCGCCGACCCCAGCCTCACCGAAGTGCAGGTACTGATCGGCCTGGGCTGGCAGACCTGGATGATGGCGCACCTGGACCAGGCTCGGGGCGTGTTCCTGGTGTTCTATGTATTGATCCTGCTGTTCGGGCTGTTTCACCTGTCACGCCGGTCTTTCGTGCGCTGCGCGTCGCTGGTGTTCATCAGCTTCACTGCTATAACCCTTTGGGACGGTTACTTCTTCAAGCTTCCCGATCCCACCTTGGCCGGGTTGCAGGTGGCCGTGCTGTTTCTCGTGCTGGTGTGGTTGGTGTTTTACGCCCGCTACGTCCAGATCTCACGCCAGCGCATGCGCCAGCGGCGGTTTGCCCTGCAGGCGCACCAGGACACCTTGCGCGGGATGATGCGCCAGCTCGAAGACCTGGTGGCCACCGATGAGCTGACCGGGCTGTTCAATCGCCGGCACTTCCTGCGCCTCGCTTCGCGCGAACTCAACACCCTCAGGCCCGGCATCGCCCATGGCCTGGCCCTGATCGACCTCGACCATTTCAAACGCATCAACGACCTGCACGGCCACGCTGCTGGCGACCAGGTGCTGCAGGCATTTGCCGCAGTCGCCACGGCGTGCCTGCGTGAGGGCGATGTATTGGCCCGTTATGGCGGCGAGGAATTCGTCATGCTGCTGCCTGCTTGCGATCCCTCACGCCTGACGGCCTGTTGCGAGCGGCTGCGGCTGGCGTTCACCGAAGTCGAGCTGATTGGTTTGCAGGTCGGCGCCCTCAGCTTGTCGGCGGGCATGACGATGCTGGAAATGGGCGATGACCTGGACAACGCATTGCAGCGTGCCGACCAGGCCCTGTACCGTGCCAAGCGAGACGGCCGCAATCGGTGCGCTGCCGCTTGGGAGAACGTCGATGCCTGAACTGACAGTCGCCGGTCGACAATGGACGGTGGCGGCGGGCAGTAACCTGCTGGACGCGTTGAACGGCGCTGGCGTGGCGGTGCCCTACAGTTGTCGCGCCGGCAGTTGCCACGCCTGCCTGGTGCAGTGCGTGGGCGGCGATGTACGCGACAGTCGTCCCGACGCCTTGAACCCGGCGCAACGCGATCAGGGCTGGCGGCTGGCCTGCCAATGCCAGGTAGTCGAGGATGTGCGGATCCACACCTTCGACCCGCAACGCGACGGTCAGGGCGCCCACGTGGCAGCGGTGGATTGGCTCGGTGGCGAGGTGCTGCGCCTGCGCGTCACCCCCGAGCGGCCGCTGCGGTATCGGGCCGGGCAGCATCTGGTGTTGTGGGCCGGCGACGTGGCCCGGCCGTATTCCCTGGCGAGCCTGCCCGAGGAAGACCGATTCCTGGAGTTCCACCTCGATTGCCGCGAGCCCGGCCAATTCATCGATGCGGCCAGGCAGATGAAGGTCGGCGACCCGATCCGCCTCGGCGAACTGCGCGGTGGTGCCCTACATTATGACCCCGACTGGCAAGACAGGCCGCTGTGGCTGCTCGCTGCCGGCACCGGCCTGGCGCCGCTGTTCGGTCTTTTGCGCGAAGCCTTGCGTCAGCATCACCAAGGCGCGATTCGCCTTATTCACGTGGCCCATGATGCCGCCGGGCATTACCAGGCCAAACCCCTGGCGGCGCTGGCCGCCAAGCATCAGAACCTCTCGGTGGAGCTGCTGACTGCGGCCGAGGCGCCGCCAGCCTTGGCGCAACTGCGGCTTGTTTCACGGCAAACCCAGGCCTTACTCTGCGGTCATCCCGACCGGGTCGAGGCCTTTGCCAAGCGCTTGTACCTGGTTGGCCTGCCGCGCAATCAACTGCTGGCCGACGTCTTCCTGCCCCGTGGTTGAGCGCTGATTCCCAGACGCGAGACCAACCATGACCGAAACCCTGCTGCTCGACCGTGAACGCGGCCTGTTGACCGTACGCTTGAACCGTCCGGACAAGAAAAACGCCCTGACCCGGGCCATGTACAGTCGATTGGCCCAAGCCCTGGCCACAGCCGATACCGTCCCGCAGATTCGCGCCGTGTTGCTCACCGGCTCCAGCGAGTGCTTCACCGCTGGCAACGACATCATCGACTTCCTTGAACAGCCGCCGAACGATCTCGATAACCCGGTGTTCCAGTTCATGCTCAGCCTGCTCGATTGCCGCAAGCCGGTGATCGCCGCCGTGGCCGGGCCGGCGGTGGGCATCGGTACCACGTTGCTACTGCACTGCGACCTGGTCTACGTCAGCCGGGACGCGCGGCTGCGCATGCCGTTCGTCAACCTGGGGTTGTGCCCGGAATTTGGCTCCAGCCTGATCCTGCCGCGGCTGCTGGGCCAGGCCAGGGCTGCGCAATTGTTGCTGTTGGGCGAGGGTTTCAGCGGTGAACAAGCCGTCGCCTGGGGGATTGCCACCGAGGCGCTGGACAGTGGCGAGGCGGCCTTGGCCAAGGCTCGGGAAGTGGCGTTGCGCTTCGAATCGCTACCGGCTGAAGCCGTGCGCATCAGCAAGCAACTGATGAGGGCAGCGGACCGCGAACAGCTGCGCAAGGTGATCGAAGAAGAGGGCAAACTGTTCAACCAGCAGTTGCGTTCGCCCGAGGCGCTGGAGGCGTTGTCGGGGTTTATCAACAGGCATTAGTTTTGTAGTGCCTGGCCCGGCCAATCGCGAGCAAGCTCGCTCCCACAAGGAGTAGTGTTGAACACATTAGCCATGGACACCAGAGATCTCCTGTGGGAGCGAGCTTGCTCGCGATGAGGCCAGTCCAGGCAACCTATTGATCAGAAGGCAAACACCAAAAAGCCCCGCCATTCACATGGCAGGGCTTTTGTTTTTCAGCGCTCGGTCACTCAGACCATCGGGTCGCCAACATGCAGGATTTTCATCCCGTTGGTGCCGCCGATGGTGTGGTAGCTGTCGCCTTTGGTCAGGATCACCCAGTCACCGGTCTGTACCACGCCGCGCTTGACCAGTTCATCCACCGCCGCCTGGCTGACTTCGCCCGGTTGCAGGGCGGCCGGGTCGAACGGCACGGTGTAGACGCCACGGAACATGGCGGCGCGGGCCTGGGTTTCGCGGTGCGGGGAGAACGCGTAGATCGGCACCGAAGAGCGGATGCGCGACATGATCAGCGGCGTGTAGCCGCTTTCGGTCAGGGCGATGATCGCTTTGACGCCCGGGAAGTGGTTGGCGGTGTACATCGTCGCCAGGGCGATGCTCTCGTCGCAACGCTCGAAGGTCTTGCCGATGCGGTGGCTGGAAGTCTTGCTGGTCGGGTGCTTTTCAGCGCCGATGCAGATACGTGCCATGGCTTGCACCGCTTCGAGCGGGTACAGGCCGGCGGCGCTTTCAGCCGAAAGCATCACGGCGTCGGTGTAGTCGAGTACGGCGTTGGCGACGTCGGACACTTCGGCGCGGGTCGGCATTGGGTTCTGGATCATCGACTCCATCATCTGGGTCGCGACGATCACCGCTTTGTTGTGGCGGCGTGCGTGCAGAATGATCTTCTTCTGGATGCCCACCAGCTCGGCATCGCCGATTTCCACGCCGAGGTCGCCACGGGCCACCATCACCGCGTCGGACGCCTTGATCAGGCCGTCGAGGGTTTCGTCGTCGGCCACCGCTTCGGCGCGTTCGATCTTGGCCACCAGCCAGGCAGTGCCGCCGGCTTCGTCACGCAGTTGACGGGCGTATTCCATGTCGGCGGCGTCACGCGGGAAGGACACGGCCAGGTAGTCGACTTCCATTTCCGCGGCCAGCTTGATGTCGGCCTTGTCTTTTTCGGTCAGGGCCGGTGCCGTCAGGCCACCACCGCGACGGTTGATGCCTTTGTGGTCCGACAGCGGGCCGCCGATGGTCACGACGCAGTGGAGTTCAGTGGCGGTGGCGGTCTCGACGCGCATCACCACACGACCGTCGTCGAGCAGCAGCTCGTCGCCCACGCCGCAGTCCTTGACCAGGTCCGGGTAGTCGATACCGACCACTTGCTGGTTGCCTTCGGTCAGCGGATGGCTGGTGGAGAAGGTGAACTTGTCACCGATCTTCAGCTCGATGCGCTTGTTGGCGAATTTGGCGATGCGGATCTTCGGGCCTTGCAGGTCACCCAGCAGGGCAACGAAGCGGCCGTGCTTGGCGGCGAGGTCGCGCACCAGCTTGGCACGGGCCTTGTGCTCGTCGGGGGTGCCGTGGGAGAAATTCAGACGGGCAACGTCCAGGCCAGCCAGAATCAGCTGTTCGAGAACTTCCGGCGAATTACTGGCCGGGCCAAGGGTAGCGACGATTTTGGTGCGACGGACGGACATGCAAGACTCCTCAAGTTCAAGCGCCAGCGAAGGCTACTATGCTCTTTGGGTGTAGTCATTGTTCATATGCACTACTTTTTCGTTTGTTTTTCGAAATGAACATTCCTGAAAATTTTTGCGCCTTGGATGAGCGTTGGAGTACAGCTTGCTGGTGCGGTGGATGATCTGTGGGAGCATAGCTTGCTCGCGATGGCGATCTTGATTGCGTCATCGTGGGCAAGCCTTGTTCCCACAGGAGTTCATTCACATCCTATTGCTTCGCAGCTCATCATCCCTTTAACCAGCAGGACAGCGCCCGGCTCAGTTTTCATACTGAAGAATTTCTTGCTCAGGTCGATACAGGACTCAAGACAGGAGAACCTCCCATGCGATTCGTGTTTTTTGTTGCCCTGGCCCTGAGCGTCACGGGCTGCACCCGTTGGTCGATGAACCATCACATGAACCTGGCCTACAAGGCCTATGACCGCGGCAACTGCGAGCAGGTCATGCTCGAGCTGTCTCAGGTCGACCGCGCCAGCCGTGCCCGCCGCTATATGCAGCCGGAAGTCTCGATGCTGCGTGGCCAGTGCCTGGAGCGGCAGAAGCTGTTTGTCGATGCGGCGCAGACTTACCAGTTCATCATCATGCAATACCCCAACAGCGAATACGCCTTCCGCGCCCGCGCCCGACTCGAAACCCTGCAGAGCCTGGGCCATTATCCGACCCGCAGCGCGTCGGCGATACGCCCGACGGCGTCCTGACAGCCCCCAAGCCCTGGCCGGGGACGATCCCTGGCCAGCAGCGTCTTGCACGTTTTTGTTTAGGAAAGGTTTGCGGATGGGCTGGCCGCTACGCAGCCTTGAGCTATATTTGTACAAATCGACATTAGAGCTAGATCTCTAACTTCAAGCGGCACCTGTGACCGGCAGCAGTAGGGCCGAGATGCTTGCGAGTGTCTGGCACCGGGATCGGGGAGAGCGAGCGGGTGTTTGCTCGTTCCGAAGTATTCGGTGGCCCCTGTTTGGGGTCTTCCAAAAAGCGATACAAGACATGTACAAAAAACGGCGAATCGAGCGGCAGCAGTTGCCGTGTTTTCTGAGAGTGTTTAACGGTGTCAACGGCAAGCCCATCGGTTTCCTGGGCAATGTTTCGGCAGATGGCCTGATGCTGATCAGCCATTTGCCGTTGATGGTCGGCGCGGACTTTGACTTGCACCTGAAAATCCCTGCCGATGAGGGGCCGCAGCAGAACATTGTGCTCAGGGCCAATTGCCTGTGGTGCCGCGAAGACGTGACGCCGCAGCATTTCGACGCCGGTTTCAGCCTGAAATGGGCACCGCCGGAGTACGGGCAACTGATCAGCGCGTTGCAGCAATATTTCAGTTTTTATCCGTTGCCGGAATCGGCCTGAGCCTGCGGCACCTTTTGGCGGGTAGACCACCTTGTGGGATCGAGCTTTGTGGGAGCGAGCTTGCTCGCGATGGCGGCGGTACATTCAGCATTGCTGCAAGCTGACCCACCGCTATCGCGAGCAAGCTCGCTCCCACAGGTTTCTCACACACCTCTTCTAGCGCTGAACCTTGGCCTCGTTATCCAGCATTTTCTCCAGCAACAACACCCCCATCTCGCCCATCTGGTGAATCGCCAGGGCCAGGTTGCGCGGGGCGCCTTCGAGGTCTTCCGATAAATCCAGGATCAGCGTGCTTACCGAACAGAAGGTTTCGTAGGTGTGGGCGAGCATGCCTTCGGGGTCGGCGTCGGGGGCGACGATGAAGTAGTCCGGTTGTTTGTAAGGTTTTTTGTCGGGCTGGCCGTGGTTGGGCTTGAGGTAGTAGTCGAGGGCTCTCTGGGCTGCTTCGTCGAGCTTTTCGGAGTCGAGGGTTTCGTGCGAGGATTGCGGGTCGGTGTGGGGTGGATTTGGTGTTTGCTTGAACATAGCCGTTTTTCCGTGATTGGAGCAGCCACCCTGTTCGCGACTAAACGAGGGGTGGCGGCTGGACGCAGGTTAGTCGACCGGTGGAAAAACGAAGCCCGGCGCGCCCGAGGGCGCCCTGCGCACAGCCACCATCAAGTGCGGGGATAGGGGGACCCGACTGGATGACGCTTGTGCACATCGTTTTCACCACCGGGCGACTAAACCCGATCGCTGACTATCAGCGACGCGAATCAAGTTACGGGGCAAGGCCAAGGTGCACAAGCCGGCGGATTCTGGCGGATCTGTAGTCCGTTGCGCAAGGCGCT
Source organism: Pseudomonas sp. St316 (assembly GCF_018325905.1). NCBI lineage: Bacteria > Pseudomonadati > Pseudomonadota > Gammaproteobacteria > Pseudomonadales > Pseudomonadaceae > Pseudomonas > Pseudomonas sp. St316. The sequence goes on from NZ_AP021901.1 coordinate 1,371,198, forward strand.
GTAGTCACCTGGACCTTTGCGTGCTCGCTGTAGGACCTAGGCGGTCCCGGCCTTTTTCCAGGCCAGGTATTGGGTCACCAGGTCTGCGCCCAGCTCACTGGGGCGCGAGTCCAGGGCCGGCACGCCGTGGGCGGCCAGTTGCTTGTGCAGTTCGGCCCGTGCATTCAAATAGTCGACCGTCCCGCAGTAGGCCAGGGCCTCGGACACGGTCTGCACCGGCGCCTGGCGCAAGCGGTCGAGGGCCTCTTCCCGCAGGCTGGCCACCAGCACCCGATGCTGTTGGCCCAGTCGTTTGACGGCGGCGAGTAGATCCGCGTCGTCTTCATCCCGCAGGTTGGTCACCAGCACCACCAGGGCCCGGCGTTTTTGCCGGGCCAGCAGTTGGGTCACGGCCGCCTGGTAGTCGGCGGGGCGTTGGCTACTGTCGAGGTCGTACACAGTGTTGAGCAGGACGTTGAGTTGGCCGGTGCCTTTGACCGGGGCGAGGTGGCGCGGCTGTTCGCTGGCGAAGGTGCTCAGGCCCACGGCATCGCCCTGGCGCAGCGCGGTGTAGCTGAGCAACAGGCAGGCGTTGAGGGCGTGGTCGAAGTGCGACAGCTCGCCGTCCTGGCTGCGCATGCGCCGGCCACAATCGAGCAGGAAGATGATCTGCTGGTCGCGTTCGTCTTCGTATTCCCGGGCAATCGGCGTGCGATGGCGGGCGGTGGCCTTCCAGTCGATCTGGCGCAGGCTGTCGCCCTCGCGAAATTCGCGCAGTTGATGAAATTCCTGCCCCTGACCGCGCCGTTGACGCTGGCGTATACCGAGCTGGCTGAGCCAGTTGTCCACCGCCAATAATTGGCCTTCGTAGAGCCTGGCGAAATCCGGGTAGACACGGGTTTCATCGACGACGTCCAGCAGACGCTTGTCGGACCACAGGCCCAAGGGGCTCGGCAGGCTGGTTTCGCACTGGGCGAAGACGAAGTGACCGCGCTTGAGCGGGCGCACGCGGTAGCCGACCTGGCTGTGCTGGCCGGGTTGAAGCTCGACCGACAGGGGCAGGTTCTCGAAGTCCAGACCCTGGGGGATATGGTCGAACATTTCAATGCTCAAGGGCTGGGCGAATTCATGCTGGATTTGCAGGTGCACTTCGCTCCAGCGCCCGAGGGCCAGGCTTCCCGGCATCTGCCGCCGCACCCGGGGCGAGGGCGAGCGCCTGAGGCGCGCCGCGTCGAGCATTGCCAGGGCCAACAGCGCCAGCAGCAAGCCCCAGTTGATCGACTGCAGCGTCGAGGGCACCGCCACGCCCAAGGCTCGTAGCGCGCCCAGCACAATGCCTGCTGCCAGCAGCACGGTGAGCCAGATCAAGAGCAGGCGCGAGGGTTTCATGGGTGCATCTCTCTTGCGAGGGAGTGTGGGCAGAGCGTTTTGTTTGTGGCGAGAGGATTTATCCCAGCTTGTCTGTGGGAGCAAAGCTTGCTCGCGAAACAGGCGCCGCTATACCTGAAGGATTGCATCGCTTTCATCGCGGGCAAGCCTTGCTCCCACATAAATCCCCTCACAACCGCGGCGCCGGCACTTGATCGAGCAGTTGCCCCAGCACCTGGTCCACCGTCAGCCCTTCGATATCCAGCTCCGGCGCCAGTCGCACCCGATGGCGCAGCACGGCCAGGGCGCAGCCCTTGATGTCATCCGGCACGACGAACTCGCCACCGCGCAACAACGCCCGTGCCCGGGCGCACCGGACCAAGGCAATCGAGGCGCGCGGGCCGGCACCGAGGGTCAAGCCCGGCCAACTGCGGGTGGTGCGGGCCAGGCGCACGGCGTAGTCGAGCACCTGGTCGTCCATCGGCAGGTCGCTGGCGATGCGTTGCAGCACCTGCACGTCCTTGGCCTGCAACACCGTGCGCAACGGCTGCACGTCGAGCATGTCGGCGCGGGTCGAGCGGCTGACTTGACGCACCATGTCCAGCTCCTGGTCGGCGTCGGGGTAGTCCATGCGCACCTTGAGCATGAAGCGGTCGAGCTCGGCTTCCGGCAGCGGGTAGGTGCCTTCCTGTTCGATGGGGTTCTGGGTGGCGAGCACCATGAACGGTTGGGTGATGGGCAGGGCGCGGCCTTCGAGGGTGACCTGGCGTTCCTGCATGGCTTCGAGCAGCGCGGCTTGGGTCTTGGCGGGTGCGCGGTTGATCTCGTCGGCCAGCAGCAGGTTGGTGAACACCGGGCCCTTGCGCAGCTTGAACTGCTCGGTCTGCAAGTCGTACACCGCATGCCCGGTGACATCGCTGGGCATCAGGTCGGGGGTGAACTGGATGCGCGCGAACTCGCCGGCGAAACAGCGGGCCAAGGCCCGCACCAGCAAGGTCTTGCCCAACCCGGGAACGCCTTCGAGCAGCACGTGGCCGCCAGCGATCAGCGCCGTGAGCACATCGTCGATCACCGCGCCTTGGCCCACCACTGCCTTGTGCAACTCGGTGCGGATCGCCTGGGCCAACTGACTGGCGCGCTGGCGCTGTTGGACGGCGTGGGCCTGGGCGTCTACAGGTTCGTTCTGTTCAGTCATAAGGCATTCCTGAGGGTTTGCAAATGGGCGACCTGGCGGCAGAACTCTGCGCTGGACAGGCGCTGTTTCGGCCGTGGGCTCAAGGCCTGGCTGATGGCTCGGGTGGGTTGCCGGGTCAGGCGGGCGAGGACCTGCCATTGTTCGGCGACGGCCAGTTGTTCGAAGCCTGGGTGAAGATGGCGTGCCCGGCGCAGCAGGTCTTGTTGCAAGGCGTGCAACACGTGTTGCTGGCCGTTGTGACGCAGGTGGAAACCGGCGCTGGCCTGTACGTGCTCTTCCAACTGGCGCCGCGCCTTGGGGGCCGGTTGTTGCAGCGGGCCATGACGCACCGCCGAACGCCAGAACCACAGGGCAATCAAGGCGAGCAGCGCCACCAGCGCCTGGGGGAAGTAGCGCAGCAGCAGGGTCAGCAGGTTGTCGTGGTCGGTGTTGTACAGCAGCGTGACGTCCGTGTCGGCACTCAAATACCAGAGCAACCAGGCGTTGTCGTACTGCTCGATGTTCTCGTTCTTCCACAGCTCGGCGTCGGTAATTACGGTGATCGAGCCCAGGCCGAGGTTCAGCTGCATCATGTGGGTCGACAGCGCGCTGTTGGCCCAGGCCTGGGCCAGGTTATGCGGGTCTTCGAGGTGGAAGTCGGTGTCAAAGCCGATATACGCCGGTGCCTCTTCGTCTTCCAGGTAGAGCTTGGTCAGTTCCGGGTAACGGTCCTTGATCAGTTCGGGTGTCGGTTCCTTGAGGTCCTTGCTCAACAGTTGGCGCAAGCGTACTCGGTCGAGCAGCAAGTCGCCGCTGCTGCCGGTGCTGTCGTCCCACAAGGCTTCGGCGACGAAGAGCAAGCGCCCGCCGGCCCGGGTCCAGTTCATCAACTGTTCGACTTCCCGTGGCGTCATGTGGGTTCGCTCGCCCAGCAATAGCAGGCTGTGCTGGCGAGGCTCCAGGGTGGGCAGCACGTTCAGGCTGTTGGCGTGCTCGACGTTGATACCCTGCTGGCGCAGGAAAAGTTCGGCGGCCAGGTAAGGATTGGCCTGGGCTTGCGGGGAGGGGCCGTGCTCGATGGTTTCCTCGTAGGGCACGGCCTTGGCGTAGAGGTAGAAGGCCAATGCGCCCACCAGCGCAACCAGCACGGCGCCGATCAGCCACCCTGCGCGCCGACTCATCGGGACGCTCCCGGACCGAACAGTCCGCGCCAGCCGTCACACAGTTCCTGTTGCAAGTGTGCCGGCGGAGGGCGATGCCCATAGGCAATGTTTTGCCAATGCAAGGTCAGGCTTTTGCTGAAGCCCAGCAGGTTTTCCTGCTCGAGCTGTTCGACGCGTTGCAACACCTGGCCTTCGGTGTCGGCTGGTTTCAAGGGGATCTTGAAGTCGTGATGCAATCGGCTGAGCAGCGCCCGGTACAGCAAACCCAGGGCTTCACGGGGTTGCGTGGCCCACAGTTGTTCGACGCTGGCGGCCACGTCGGCGGGCAGGCTCTCTTCGCGAATATCCAGGCCGAACATGCGTGCTGGGGCCGCTCGTTCCACTGGCAGGCGCTGCGTCGGTCGACGATTGGCCAGGGCCTTGAACCTTTCACGGTAACGCCAGGCCAGCCAGACGATTGCGCCCACCAGGCAGGCCCACAGCACCACTTGGATCAATGCCGCGGCGATGTCGAAGCGTTGGCTGCCGAGCCACTTGAACAGGGCCTTGAGCCAGCTCGGTTTGGCCTCGGTCTCTGTTTCGGTCTCGGGGGATTTGGCGGTTTCTTCGCCGAAACGATAACGGGTGACGGTCTCGGGATTCTTGAAGGGCGGGGCATCGAGGATCGCCTTGATGCCGTCCCGGGAGGCTTCGCTGGTGATGGGTTGGTTGAGCAGCCGCGGGCTGTCGGGGCCGTTGCTGTCCTCGGCGGCGAACGCCGGGGGCGCCAGCGGCAGTAGCATGAACGCCAGCAGCATCAACACCGGGGCCACGCCACTCAGGCGCTGGCGCAGGCGCCGGAACACCAGCTCGATGTCCCACGCTTCGAGGATCGTGCGCCGGTTCAGGTAGAGGCTGAAACCGCAGGCGACATACACTGGCTCCCACAGGATCAGCAGCAGCGGGTAGAGGAAGTTGACCAGGTGTTCGAACCACAACCAGTCCTGCTCGGCCGCTGACACCAGCGTTTCCCAGTCCCATTGCAGTTCGACTTGTTGCGGTACGAACAGATAGAACAGGGCCATCAGGCCGAACCACAAGGCGGTTTCCAGGTGCACGCCGATGATGGTCAACCATTGCGCTGCGCCGTGGTTGCGTTGCAGCAATACCCGCAAGCGCTGCGTCCGTGCCTCACCGGCAAGCCCCTCGAGTTGCACCACGGGCATCAGGAAGCTGCGGCTCAGGCTCAGCCTGCGCCAGGTCAGGCTGGCCAGCAACTGGGGCTTGAGCAGCGCCGGCCACTGGCGCAAGGCTTGCCTCAAGGTGGGGGTTTCGCCGAACAGCGCCTTGGACAGAATGTACAGCGGCAGACGGTCGAAGGCCGGCTTCAACCACCAGAACAGCATGACCACCAGCGAAGGTGAATCCCACAGCAGCACGGTCAGCAACGCGTACACCGGCAGTGTGATGATCGCCCAGCTGGTCATCAGCAGGCGTCGATGTTGCTGGCTCATCAGCACGCCCAGGTCCATGGCTTCCCAGGTGGTGCGTGGGCGGATGACGACGGTGGCATCACTCAGGCGCATGGCGGACCCGTCCGGCAAGCGACAGATAACTGATCACCAACAGCCACAACAAGGTGCCCACCGTGTATTTGGTGGCGGGCGTCACGGCGCTGGAAGACCAGTAGGCCTCGATGAACGCGGCAATGAGCAGGAACAGCATCACACCGCCGATCATCAGCACGCTTTTGCCCGCGGCGAGCCGCAGGGCCTCGCCCCGGGTCAGGCGCCCCGGCGCGATCAAGGCCCAGCCCAATTGCAGGCCCGCGGCCCCGGCCAGGGCGATGGCGGTGAGTTCGAAGGCGCCGTGGCCGATCACGAACGACCAGAACGTTCCCCCGGAGCCAATCTGGGTCAGGTGCCCGGCCACCGCGCCAATGGTCAGGCCATTGAAAAACAGGAAAAACGCGCTGCCCAGCCCAAACATCAAGCCACTGGCAAAGGTCTGAAAGGCAATGCCGATGTTGTGCATGATGTAGTAGCCAAACATGACCCAGTCCTCGCTGGCGGCCCGCTCGATCGAGCGCCCCAGGTGCCCGGACGCCGGGTCATACATGCTGCGGATCTGGCTGATTTCGTCGGCGCCGAGCACGCTGTAGACCAGTTCCGGGAACAGGTAGACCAGCAGCCCGATGCCGACCAGGCTGCCCAGGAACATCAGGCTGGCCGCCAGCACGAATCGCCATTGTTCACGCACCAGTCGGGGGAAGCCGACCAGGATAAAGGCCGAGAGGCTGACCGATGGCCGGCTGCGGTCCCGGTAGAGTTGCTGGTGACCGCGCAACGCCAATTGTTGCAGCGTGTCGACCAGCAAGCTGCTGTAACCCCGGGCCTGGGCCAGTGCCAAGTGATGGCAAAGCCGTCGGTAGGTGGCAGGGAAGTCGCTGCTCTGGGGCACGCTGCGGCTGCGCTCCAGTTGGTCGAGTTGCCGGGACAGATGGGCCCATTCCCCTTGGTGACGGCTTTCGAACAGGCTTTGCTTCATGTTGGCCCCAACAGGCCACGGGCGACGCCATTGAGTTCGGCGGCGGCGTGCTGCACCTGGACGTTCAATGGTGCGGCCAGGACGGCAGCCAGTTCGTTGACTCGCGCCTGGGACAGTTCTGCCTGGCGTTCGGCGAAGCCCAGCACCGCGCGTTGTTCATGCAGGCTGAGGGTGAAAGGCGTTCGTATCGGGGGGGCCATTGGCAATGCGGGGCGTTTGACCGGTTGTTCGCGATACACCACCAGCGTGCCGGCCGCGAGGTCGCCCAAGCGCTTGAATGCAGGATGTTGCAGGCAACAGATGGCGCCGAAGGTGTAGCCAAAGGGCAGCATGTCGACGAAACGCAGGAGGTTGCGGATCAACGACGCCGACCAGCCGATGGGCCGGCCGTCGTCCTGCACCACGCGCAGTCCCATGATCTGTTTGCCGGGAGAGCGCCCCTGGTTGAGCACCTCGAACAGCACCATGTACCACCAACTGACGACAAACAGCAGGATCGAGCCCAGGCCGACCCCCAGCTCGCCGAAAAACGCCAGGACCAGGAAGAAAAAACCCAGGACCAACCCGCGTATGCCCAGGTCGATGGCGAAGGCGATAGCACGCGGCATCAATCCCGCCGGGCGCAGCGGCAGGTCGATGCCTTCGGGCGTTTCAACCTGATAGCGCGTGTCCAAGGGCGCGGGCAGCGTCGCGTTCCTTTGCAGTGCTGGTGTCTCGAGCATGGGCAACCTGTGATGGGCCAGACCGAAGGTTCAATCTTGGCCCAGATGCTAGCAGTCTTCGTGCGGGCAAACGATACAACTGTGTGTGTCATTTCATGGTTTGCAACGAGATTGAGCGCGCGAACACAGATCCCCTGTGGGAGCGAGCTTGCTCGCGATGACGGCGTTACATTCAACCTCAATGCAAACTGGCCCACCGCCATCGCGAGCAAGCTCCCACAGGATGGGGGCACCCTGCATTGGCATTCAAAAGTTACAGGACTGCTGGTCGCAGGCAGGTTCGAGCGCCTAGACTTCGCCAGTCTTCAGTTCAGGAACAGCCCGTGACTTCCATTTTCTGGTACGACTACGAAACCACCGGCATCAACCCGCGTTGCGACCGACCCTTGCAGGTGGCGGGTATCCGTACCGATTTCGAGCTCAATGAAATCGACGAGCCGGTGAACCTGTATTGCCGGCCCAGCGATGACATCCTGCCCCATCCGGCGGCCTGTGCGATTACCGGTATCACCCCGGCATGCCTTGCCGAAAAAGGCTTGAGCGAAGCCGATTTCATGACCCGCATCCACGGGCAACTGGCCGCGCCCGGTACTTGTGGCGCTGGCTACAACACCCTGCGTTTCGACGATGAAATGACCCGCTACAGCCTCTATCGGAATTTCTTCGATCCGTACGCGCGGGAATGGCAGGGCGGTAATAGTCGCTGGGACCTGATCGATCTGGTGCGCGCCGCCTACGCGCTGCGCCCCGATGGCATTGTCTGGCCGCAAGAGGACGGTCGCGTGACCCTCAAGCTCGAGCGCCTGACCGCCGCCAATGGCATCGACCATGGCCAGGCCCACGATGCATTGTCGGACGTGCGCGCAACCATCGCCCTGGCCCGGCTGATTCGTCAGCAGCAGCCCCGGCTCTACGACTGGTTGTTCCAGTTGCGCAGTAAACAGAAGGTGATGGACCAGATCCGCCTGTTGCAGCCCATGGTGCATATTTCTGGTCGCTTCTCGGCGGCGCGCAACTACATCGGTGTGGTCTTGCCGCTGGCCTGGCACCCGAAAAACCGCAACGCCCTGATCGTCTGCGACTTGCACCTGGACACCCAGGGCTTGCTGGACGACGATGCCGAAAGCCTGCGCCAGCGTTTGTATACCCGCCGTGAAGAATTGCTCGAAGGTGAGTTGCCGGTGCCGCTCAAGCTTATCCATATCAATAAGTGCCCGGTGATCGCGCCATTGTCGGTGCTGCGTGCCGAGGACCAGCAGCGACTGGAACTGGACATGGAGGGCTATCAGCAACGGGCATTGCGGCTAACTGACGCACAGAAAGTTTGGCAAGATAAACTTCAGGCTATTTATGGTCGCGAGGATTTCACCGCCAGCGAGGATCCCGAGCAACAGTTATACGCGGGCTTCCTGGGGGATCGCGATCGACGTTTATGTGAACAAGTCCGTATGGCTGACCCCGCGCAATTGGCTCAAGAACGCTGGCCTTTCGATGATGAGCGTTTACCAGAACTATTGTTCCGATATCGCGCGCGCAACTTTCCAGACACGTTGAATCCTGAAGAGCAGGAGCGTTGGAGACTTTTCTGTCAACAACGGCTGTCTTCCCCGGAGTGGGGCGCGCCTAATACCTTGGAAAGTTTTGATGCGGCGATGGGGGAGTGGATGGACCTGTCTACACCCGTGCAGCAAGAAGTACTCAGGGAGTGGCAGGGTTACAGCCAGCAATTGCGCAAGCGTTTAAGCCTTGAGCCGCGATGAAGTGAAAAGATGACAGGCAAAAAAAACGCCAGCAATCGCTGGCGTTTTTTTGTTCGCTAAGAACGGTGCGAACCGGTGAGGCTTAGCCCAGCAGGGTTGCCCAGCCTTCAACCACGTCACCGCCCCACTTGGCTTTCCACTCTTTCAGAGTCTTGTGGTTGCCACCTTTGGTTTCGATGACTTCGCCGTTGTGCGGGTTCTTGTATTGCTTAACTTTGCGAGCGCGTTTGGTGCCGGTAGTTTTCACAGCGCCACGGGGTGCTTTGCTCGACTTGGCTTCTGGGTCCAGCAGGGCAATGATGTCGCGCAGCGACTTGGAGTATTCGCCCATCAGAGTGCGCAGTTTGCCTTCGAATTCAAGCTCGGTTTGCAGTTTGTCGTCTTGGGACAGGTTTTTCAGGCGAGCTTGCAGTTCTTTGATGGCTTCTTCTGTGGCGCGGTATTCATTGATCAAGGACATGTGGACTACCTTATGTAGGACGCGGGTGACAAGGAGACAGTGCGGCAATAGTAATCAGACAGTTTCATCAAGTAAACATTTAACCGATGTTTTATTTAATTAATTAGTGCTGTGCCACAAAAACGCCTGTTGCAGTTAAATACCGCGACAGAGTCTTCACATCTGTTCACGCATATAGCCTGCTTTCCCGGGCCACGCCGGTCGTGGCCTGGGGCCGTCGCCGAGGATCTGGCGTGTAATCGATACTGCAGTTTTGTCGCGCAATGGCTAGAATGGCCGCCTTTGCGAAGTTCTGGAGTTTCCCTAATGCGCACTTTTCGTCTGGTGATTGCTTGCCCGGACCGCGTCGGCATCGTTGCTAAAGTCAGTAACTTTCTGGCGTCCCATAACGGCTGGATCACCGAAGCGAGCCATCACTCGGACAATCAAAGTGGTTGGTTTTTCATGCGCCACGAGATTCGTGCCGACTCGCTGCCCTTTGGTATCGAAGCCTTTCGTGAAGCGTTCGCGCCCATTGCCGAAGAGTTCTCGATGGACTGGCGTATCACCGACACCGCGCAGAAAAAGCGCGTGGTGCTGATGGCCAGTCGTGAGTCTCACTGCCTGGCCGACCTGTTGCACCGCTGGCACAGCGATGAGCTCGATTGCGACATCGCCTGTGTGATTTCCAACCATGACGACTTGCGCAGCATGGTGGAGTGGCACGGCATCCCTTACTACCACGTGCCGGTCAACCCGCAGGACAAGCAGCCGGCGTTCGCCGAAGTCTCGCGGCTGGTCAAGCAGCACGATGCCGAAGTCGTGGTGCTGGCCCGCTACATGCAGATCCTGCCACCGGCCTTGTGCAGCGAATACGCCCATAAGGTCATCAACATCCACCACAGTTTCCTGCCGTCGTTTGTCGGTGCCAAGCCTTACCACCAGGCGTCGATGCGCGGTGTGAAGCTGATTGGCGCCACCTGTCACTACGTGACTGAAGAGCTGGATGCCGGCCCGATCATCGAGCAGGACGTGGTGCGCGTCAGCCACAGCGACAGCATCGAAGACATGGTGCGTTTCGGCCGTGACGTGGAGAAGATGGTGTTGGCCCGGGGCCTGCGTTATCACCTGGAAGACCGGGTGCTGGTGCACGGCAACAAGACCGTGGTCTTCTGACGACACTGCAAAGGGCCTGGACGAGCGATCGCCGGGCCTTTTTTCATGAGGTTCGCCATGACCGATCCGTTGGACAAAGCCACCTCCAAAGCGCCGGCGACCCTGGGCGAGGGCTGCCTCAGCCGCTATGACCCCGATGCGTTGGGGCCGGAGGACGGCACTGAGTTTCCCGATGCCGCGCAATTGTGGGAGCAACTGCATCCCCAGGACGAGCCCGAACAGAAGCCGTGATACGTCAAGCCTGCCTGAGCCTGATCAGTTTCTTGAGCAACGGTCGCCCGACCATCAGGAAGAACACCGGCCCACCGGCCACCAGATAAAAGTAATAGGTCACCGCCCGCCAGATCAGAATCGCCGCCGCTGCGGTGGATTTGCCCACCATGGGCGCCAGCAGCGCCGCCGAAGTCAATTCGGCCGCCCCGGCGCCGCCCGGCAGCAGGCTGAACTGCCCGGCGCTCAAGGACAGCATCTGGATCAGGAAACACCAGGCCCACTGCAAATCCGCCCCCAGCCCCTTCAATGCCAGGTACAACACGCTGTAGCGCAGCGCCCAATGCAGGCAGGTCAGGCCGAAGACCTGGAAGAGTGTTTGGCGTGGCAACTTCAACGTGTCGGTGAACGCCGCCAGGAAGCTCAGGATCTTGCGTGCCCAGCGTCGGCGAGTGAGGGTTTTTACACGCAGGTGACGCAGCAGTCGGGCGCCCAGCAGAATCAATCTGCGGTGATACCGGGCCACCAAAACGCAGCCGAACAGCCCGCCGAACAATGAAATCGCGCTTAACGCCAGCATCCATTCCATGCGCTGGCTGAGGTTCTGGAACAGCGCGTAAAACAGAATGCCCACCAAGGCGCAGAGGAAGAACAGCAAGTCGCTCAACTGGTCCATGGCAAACACCGCACTGCCATGGGCCGGGCGCACGCCGTTGCGCGCCAGCAGGGCCATCAGCGTCAGCGGGCCGCCACTGCCACCGGGCGTCGCGCACATGGCGAACTCGGTGGACATCACCACGCCGACGCTTTTGAGCCCGCCGATGCGCCCACGGTGTTCCCCCAGCAGCAGGCGCAAGCGCACGGAGTTCAAGCCCCAGCACAGCACGATCATGCCGAGCATGGCCAGCAGTAGCGACAAGGGAAAGCGCTGCACCCGCGACCACATTTCCCCGCCGCCGACCAGCAGCGGAACCAGCAGCGCCGTGAGCAGGGCGGCGCCCAGCCAGATCAGCCGTTTCATGCGGCGCTGCGGGCCCGCAACCCCTGGGTCGCCAGCCAGCCGACTTTGGTCATGGGGACACGACCGTCGTTGAGCAGGCGTTCGAGGGTGCGCAGCCAATAGTCCCGGGAAAAGGTATGGCGCATGTCCACCGGGTGCAGGCCCAGGCGAATCACCGGGGCCTGGCGCCAGCGCTGTTCGCGTTGGTCACTGATGACTTTCGACAGGCCACGGCGCCAGGCACTGCGGGCACTCCAGACCAGACCCGGCGCATCGATGGCGGTGAAGTCAGGTAGGCGATAAAGGTGTTGGGTGTCACTGGTGTAGCTCAGCGGCAGCTGGCGCAGGGCCTGGCGCGTGCCGTCGCTCATCAGCCAGGCCGGGGCGACGAAACCTTCCAGTGGCCAGTGGTAGCGCTCAAAGGTGTCGATCCCGGCGCGCAGGCGGGCGAGGGCGGCGGCTTGGGACAGGTTGTAGAACTCACCCTCATGGGTATAGACCCGGCGCATGAACCAGTCCTTGGGGTGGCGGGCGGCAGGGCCGTCGTCGCAATGGTAGTAGCCATGCAACACCAGTTCGTCGCCGCGCTCGACCCGGCTATCGAGCAGACGCCGAAAGCCGGGGTGAGCCTCCAAGGCATTGTTGCGATGGAAGTCCGGCACCACCAACCAGGTCATCGGCACCTGGCCGAGGGCGTCAACGGCTTCGACGAAGGGCTGGTAGTCGGGCCAGGTTTGCGGTGCCACGTCATGCAGCACCAGGAGCACGCTGGGCGAGTGATTCATCGACACGGACCGGCCCTCAACCATTGGCCAGCAGTGGCATCTGCTCGCCGAGCACGGCGTAGTAGTGCCCTAGCAAACTGTTGACCACGGTATCCCAGGCGTAATGACGCTCCACGTGCCGGCGTGCCAATACCCCCCGACGCTGACAGCCTTCGGCAAACAGTTGGCGCACGGCATTGGCCATGGCCTGTGGATTGTTGGGCATGCACAACAGGCCACAGTCTTCATCGACGATTTCGGTGAAGGCCCCGGCGGCTACCGCCACCACCGGAATACCGCTGGCCATGGCTTCGAGGATTACCAGGCCGAAGGTTTCCTGGTCGCCGGCGTGCAGCAGGGCATCGGCGCTGGCCATGAGCCGCGCGACTTGCGACGCCGGGCAGAATTCATCGACCACCGTGACGTTGTCCGGCACCACGGCGGGCATCGACGAGCCCACCAACAGCAGGTGGTAGCGCTCGCCCAGGCGTTTCATGCACTTGAGCAGCACCGGCAGGTTTTTTTCCTTGGAGCCGCGACCGGCGAAAATCAGCAGGCGCGCGTCCTCGGCGATGCCCAGTTCGGCGCGCAACTCCGGGTCGCGGGCGGCCGGGTTGAAGGTTTGCAGGTCGACGCCCAACGGTTGCACGTAGACGTTCTTGACCCCCAACCCAATCAGTTTGTCGGCCATGACCTGGCTCGGCGCCAGGACCCGGTCAAAATTGCCGTACAACTTGCTGACATAAGCTTCGATGTTGGGGGTGAACCAGTTGCCCATGCGGTTGCTGACCAGCAGTGGCAGGTCGGAGTGATAGAAACCGATGACGGGTACGTCGAGCTGGCGACGGGCATCCAGCGCGGCCCACGCCGTGAGGTAGGGATCGCCGACTTCAATCAGATCGGGCTGAAGATCGCGCAGGACATTGCGCCAGGGCGCCAGGCGAAGGGGGAAGCGATAGCCCTTGCCGAACGGCAGTGCTGGGGCCGGAACCTTGTAGATCCCATCGTGCTCGCTCAAATGCGCGCCGGGAATCAGCAGGCTGTGACGAATACCGGGCCGATCGCCCAGGCGCCGGTGCTTGGCATCCAGATAGGTGCGCACGCCTCCGCTGGCGGGGGCGTAGAACATGGTTATGTCCGCTATATGCACGATGAACGTCCCTCCGGTCTGTGTTCTCCTGTGTTGACCTTTAGTAAGAATAGATGTTCGGTTGGGGTTGTGGGGGCGGGGTGTCAGTGGAGTATTGCCGGGTTTGACAGGGACTCATCGCGAGCAAGCCCGCTTGCACATGGGGTCTGTGCCTCCCTGTGGGAGCTTGCTCGCGATAGGGCCAGTCGGGGTTCGCAGGCTATTATTCCTGGCGCCAGGGGCTTAATGCGCCAGGCATGCTTTTATATAAGCGTGCAAAATGGCGTCATATCGCAAACACCACGGGTGACCACATGCCTGACTCATCGCAACTCGTTATCGGGGCCGACCTTAGCGGCCAGCCCATCGCCCAGGCCATGCGCCTGGCGAACCGTCATGGTCTGGTGGCGGGTGCCACCGGTACCGGCAAGACCGTCACCCTGCAGCGCCTGGCCGAAATGTTCAGCGACGCCGGCGTGGCGGTGTTCGCGGCGGACATCAAGGGTGACCTGTGCGGCCTTGGCGCGGCGGGCAACCCCCAGGGCAAGATCGCCGAGCGCATCGCCGGCATGCCTTGGCTCCATCACAAACCCCAGGCTTACCCGGTGACCTTGTGGGATATCCACGGCCAGTCCGGTCATCCGCTGCGCACCACCTTGAGTGAAATGGGTCCATTGTTGATCGGCAGCCTGCTGGAGCTGACGGACAGCCAGCAGTCGGCGCTCTACGCCGCGTTCAAGGTGGCCGACCGCGAAGGTCTGTTGTTGCTGGACCTCAAGGACCTGAAGGCGCTGCTCAACCATCTCAGGGACAACCCCGAGTTGCTGGGGGACGATGCGGCCCTGATGACCACCGGCTCAAGCCAGGCGTTGTTGCGGCGCTTGTCCACTTTGGAGCAGCAGGGCGCGGATGCGTTGTTCGGCGAGCCGGCCTTGCAGCTCGAAGACATCCTGCAACCGGCCAGCGATGGCCGTGGCCGCATTCATTTGCTTGACGCCAGCCGTCTGGTCCATGAAGCGCCGAAGGTCTACGCGACGTTCCTGTTGTGGCTGCTGGCCGAGCTGTTCGAGCAGTTGCCTGAGCGCGGTGATGCGGACAAACCGCTGCTGGCGCTGTTCTTCGACGAAGCGCACCTGCTCTTTGCCGGGACGCCCAAGGCTTTGCAGGAGCGCTTGGAGCAAGTGGTGCGGCTGATCCGTTCCAAGGGCGTGGGGGTGTATTTCGTGACCCAGTCGCCGGGCGACTTGCCGGACGACGTGCTGGCGCAGTTGGGTTTGCGCATCCAGCACGGGTTGCGGGCCTTTACTGCCAAGGAGCAGAAATCCCTGCGGGCAGTGGCCGACGGTTTCCGGCCCAACCCGCAGTTCGATGCCTTGGCGGTGCTCACCGAACTGGGCATTGGTGAAGCCTTGGTGGGCACCTTGCAGGAAAAAGGTACGCCGGAAATGGTCCAGCGGGTGTTGGTGGCGCCCCCGCAATCGCGCATCGGGCCGCTGAGCGAGGCCGAGCGCGCCGGGTTGATCGCCCATTCACCGTTGCAAGGGCGCTATGACAAACCCATTGATCGCGAATCGGCCTATGAAGTGCTGATGGGCCGCAAAGGGCTGGAACCGCAGGCCGAAGAGACGCCGGGCAAGCCGACGCCGGAAGAACCGAGTTTCACCGAAAAAGCCGGCGAGTTCCTTGGCAGCGCGGCCGGCCAGGCGCTTAAATCGGCGATGCGCCAGGCGGCCAATCAGTTGGGCCGGCAATTGGTGCGTGGGTTGATGGGGTCGTTGCTCGGTGGTAGCAAGCGCCGGTAGGTCTGGACTCAACCTGTGGGCGCGAGCTCGCGATGGCGGTTTAACCGGCGAAGAATATACCGACTGACCTGGCGCTATCGCGAGCAAGCTCGCTCCCACAGGGGACCTGTGTCGGGCACAAAGTTTGTGTCCGCTGAAGACCTACTGTGGGAGCGAGCTTGCTCGCGATGGCGGTTTAACCGGCGAAGAATAGGCCGACTGACCTGGCGCTATCGCGAGCAAGCTCGCTCCCACAGGGGGACCTGTGCCAGGCACAAAGTTTGTGTCCGCTGAAGACCTACTGTGGGGGCCTGCTCGCGATGGCGGTTTAACCGGCGAAGAATAGGCCGACTGACCTGGCGCTATCGCGAGCAAGCTCGCTCCCACAGGGGGCCTGTGCCGGGCACAAAGTTTGTGTCCGCTGAAGACCTACTGTGGGAGCGAGCTTGCTCGCGATGGCGGTTTAACTGGCGAAGAACAGGCCGACTGACCTGGCGCTATCGCGAGCAAGCTCGCTCCCACAGGGGACCTGTGCCGGGCACAAAGTTTGTGTCCGCTGAAGACCTACTGTGGGGGCCTGCTCGCGATGGCGGTTTAACCGGCGAAGAATAGGCCGACTGACCTGGCGCTATCGCGAGCAAGCTCGCTCCCACAGGGGGACCTGTGCCGGGCACAAAGTTTGTGTCCGCTGAAGACCTACTGTGGGAGCGAGCCTGCTCGCGATAGCGATTCAACAGGCGCCGAAAATCTCAGTCTTTGGGCCTGGCATGCGCCGCCAATCGCTCCAGCGCCGCCCGCAGGTTGGGATCGGTGATGCCGTCCGCCGTGGCCTGGATAGTCGCCGCGGCGTCGGTGGACAAATCCAGCGTGTGTCCCTTGACGCCGACCTGGACGGTGGGCGGTTGTACCTTGAACAGGATCCGCGTCAGGTTGGCGAATTCTTCGAACGCCTGGAGTTGGCGCAGCAGGCGTTTTTGCTGGTAGCGCAGGCGTGTGGCCCAGTGACCGTCGGTGACGATCAGCAGCAAGCTGCCTTCGCGCCAGGAGGCCACGTGGCAGTGTTCGCGCGCGGCCGGTTGCAACTGGCTGTCGAGCAGGCGTTGCAAGTGGCCCAGGCGTTTGGCGTGGCCGAAGATGGCTTTCAGCGGCTTGGCTTCGCGCAGCAGAACGGCGGGCGCCTTGGCTGGAAGTGGGCGAAAGGCCATGAATGAATACCGCAAGTGACAGAGGCGCCATGGTAGCAGAAAGCGCCGGATGCGCCTGGACCCTCTCACCCTGCGGCTTTTGGGGGCACAATCAATAAGTAACTTCTGCTCTTTATGGGTTGAAGTTCGCGCAAAAGCCCTTATTTTATGCAAGCCCCGTCACAGCGCTGTGCCAGCATCGTGGAATAACGCCACTTTCCTCTCCATCGTTTCCGGGTAGAATGCTCGTTCGCATGCGGCCATGAGGGCTGCACGGGCGACTCACGGGGCCGCCCTCCATCCCTTTAGTGTGGAAGATCCTGCCGATATGTTTGCGCCTTTGTTAAAGAAACTTTTTGGAAGCAAGAACGAGCGTGAAGTCAAACGCATGCTCAAGACGGTACAGACTGTCAATGCCTTCGAAGAGCAAATGGTGGCCCTTTCGGACGATCAGTTACGCGCCAAGACTGCCGAATTCAAGGACCGCATCGCCAAGGGGGAAACCCTTGATCAGCTCCTGCCTGAAGCCTTTGCGGTCGCCCGTGAAGCCGGCAAGCGGATCATGGGCATGCGTCACTTCGACGTTCAGTTGATCGGCGGCATGACCTTGCACGAAGGCAAGATCGCCGAAATGCGGACCGGTGAGGGCAAGACCCTCGTGGCGACCTTGGGCGTGTACCTCAACGCACTGTCCGGCAAGGGCGTGCACGTAGTGACGGTCAACGACTACCTGGCCCGCCGCGACGCCAACTGGATGCGCCCGCTCTACGAATTTCTCGGCCTGACTGTCGGCGTCGTCACGCCGTTCCAGCCGCCGGAAGAGAAGCGCGCCGCCTACGCCGCCGACATCACTTACGGTACCAACAACGAATTCGGGTTCGACTACCTGCGCGACAACATGGCGTTCAGCATGGAAGAAAAATTCCAGCGTGAACTCAACTTTGCCGTGATCGACGAAGTCGACTCCATCCTCATCGACGAAGCCCGTACCCCGCTGATCATTTCCGGTCAGGCCGAGGACAGCTCCAAGCTGTACATCGAGATCAACAAGCTGATCCCGCAGCTCAAGTTGCACGTTGAGGAAGTCGAAGGCGAAGTGACCCAGGCCGGGCACTACACCGTTGATGAGAAGACCCGTCAGGTCGAACTCAACGAAGCGGGTCACCAGTTCGTCGAGGAAATGCTTACCCGTATCGGTTTGCTGGCCGAGGGCGAGAGCCTGTACTCGGCTCACAACCTGGGCCTGCTGACCCACGTTTATGCTGGCCTGCGTGCGCACAAGCTGTTCCATCGCAACGTCGAGTACATCGTGCAGGACGGCCAGGTCGTACTGGTGGACGAACACACCGGCCGTACCATGCCGGGTCGGCGCCTGTCCGAAGGCCTGCACCAGGCCATCGAAGCGAAGGAAGGCCTGAACATCCAGGCCGAGAGCCAGACCCTGGCCTCGACCACCTTCCAGAACTACTTCCGCCTGTACAACAAGCTGTCCGGCATGACCGGTACCGCTGACACCGAAGCGTTCGAATTTCACCAGATCTACGGCCTGCAAGTGGTGGTGATTCCGCCGAACAAGCCGCTGGCCCGTAAAGACTACAACGACCTGGTGTTCCTGACTGCCGACGAGAAGTACGCGGCGATCATCAACGACATCAAGGAAGGCATGGCCCAAGGCCGTCCGATCCTGGTGGGTACCGCCACCATCGAGACCTCCGAGCACATGTCCTCCCTGCTCAACAAGGAAGGCATCGAGCACAAGGTCCTCAACGCCAAGTTCCACGAGAAGGAAGCCGAGATCATCGCCCAAGCCGGTCGCCCGGGTGCGCTGACCATCGCCACCAACATGGCTGGCCGTGGTACCGACATCCTCTTGGGCGGCAACTGGGAAGTGGAAGTCGCCAGCCTGGAAAGCCCGACCCCCGAGCAGATCGCGCAGATCAAGGCCGACTGGCAGAAACGTCACCAACAGGTGCTCGAATCCGGCGGTTTGCAGGTGATCGCTTCCGAGCGTCATGAGTCACGCCGTATCGACAACCAGCTGCGTGGCCGTGCCGGTCGCCAGGGCGACGCCGGTTCCAGCCGCTTCTACCTGTCCCTGGAAGACAGCCTGATGCGCATCTTCGCCTCTGACCGGGTGAAGAACTTCATGAAGGCCCTGGGCATGCAGCCAGGCGAGGCGATCGAGCACCGCATGGTGACCAACGCCATCGAGAAGGCCCAGCGCAAGGTCGAAGGCCGCAACTTCGATATTCGCAAGCAATTGCTCGAGTTCGACGACGTCAACAACGAACAGCGTAAAGTGATCTATCACATGCGTAACAGTTTGTTGGCCGCCGACAACATTGGCGAAACCATCGCCGATTTCCGCCAGGACGTGCTCAACGCCACCGTCAGCGCCCACATCCCGCCGCAGTCGCTGCCGGAACAGTGGGACGTCGCCGGCCTGGAAGCTGCCCTGCAGAGCGACTTCGGCGTGGCACTGCCGATCCAGCAGTGGCTCGACGAAGACGATCACCTGTATGAAGAAACCCTGCGCGAGAAACTGCTGGCCGAACTGATTGCGGCCTACAACGAGAAGGAAGACCAGGCAGGCGCCGAGGCGCTGCGTTCCTTCGAGAAGCAGATTGTGCTGCGGGTACTGGACGACTTGTGGAAAGACCACCTGTCGACCATGGACCACCTGCGTCACGGTATCCATTTGCGCGGTTACGCCCAGAAGAACCCGAAGCAGGAGTATAAGCGCGAGTCCTACACGCTGTTCTCCGAGTTGCTCGACTCGATCAAGCGCGACTCTATCCGTGTGCTGTCCCACGTTCAGGTTCGCCGCGAAGACCCGGCCGAAGAAGAAGCTCGCCTGCGCCAGGAAGCCGAAGCCCTGGCTGCGCGCATGCAATTCGAACACGCCGAAGCCCCGGGCCTGGAAGTGGTCGCCGAAGAGGGCATCGATGTGGACGTCGCCTTGGCGACCGCACCGGTGCGCAACGAGCAGAAGCTGGGCCGTAACGAACTGTGCTATTGCGGTTCGGGCAAGAAATACAAGCATTGTCACGGGCAGATCCAATAAACCCGCTCCAACGCTGAACCACCCGCGCCGCGACCGGATTTTATCCGTCGCGGCGTTTTGCCATTTTGATTCGCCGTCTCGATGAGGACGGCGTCGATATACATCTCATTTAGGAGCGCATTCATGGCTGTTGGTCTTGGTCCGTTGCCAACGTTGCACCCGGTTGCCGGTTTTGAACTCGGTATTGCCTCGGCGGGCATCAAGCGCCCCGGGCGCAAGGACGTCGTGGTCATGCGTTGCGCCGAAGGCTCGACGGTCGCAGGCGTGTTCACCCTCAATGCCTTTTGCGCCGCGCCGGTCATCCTGGCCAAGCAGCGCGTGCAGGGGCCGGTGCGTTACCTGCTGACCAACACCGGGAACGCCAACGCCGGTACCGGTACGCCAGGCCTGGCCGCTGCCGAACGCACCTGCGCCAAACTGGCGGAGCTGACCGGTGTCGATGCCAGCCAGGTGCTGCCGTATTCCACGGGCGTGATCGGCGAGCCGCTGCCGGTCGAGAAGATCGAAGGCGCGTTGCAAGCCGCTCTCGATGACCTGTCGGAAAACAACTGGGGCGCAGCCGCCACCGGCATCATGACCACCGACACCTTGCCCAAGGGGGCGAGTCGCCAGTTCGAGCACGATGGCGTGACCATCACCGTCACCGGTATCAGCAAAGGCGCCGGCATGATCCGCCCGAACATGGCGACCATGCTCGGCTACATCGCCACCGACGCCAAAGTCTCGCGTCAGGTGCTGCAAGACCTGATGCTTGACGGTGCCAACAAGTCGTTCAACCGCATCACCATCGACGGTGATACCTCCACCAACGACTGCTGCATGCTGATCGCCACCGGCAAGGCCAACCTGCCTGAAATCACCGAAGCCAGCGGCCCGTTGTTCACCGCCTTGAAGCAGGCGGTGTTTGAAGTGTGCATGGAAGTGGCCCAGGCCATCGTGCGTGACGGCGAAGGCGCGACCAAGTTCGTGACCGTGCAGGTCAACGGCGGCGGCAATCACCAGGAGTGCCTGGATGTCGGCTACACCGTGGCCCACTCGCCGCTGATCAAGACCGCGCTGTTCGCCTCCGACCCGAACTGGGGCCGGATCCTCGCCGCCGTTGGCCGTGCCGGCGTGCCTGAGCTGGACGTGAGCAAGATCGACGTGTTCCTCGGCGAAGTCTGCATCGCCAGCCAAGGCGCTCGCGCTGCGACCTACACCGAAGCCCAGGGCGCGGCGGTCATGCAACAGGAAGAAATCACCATCCGTATCGAGCTGGGACGTGGTGATTGCAGCGAAACCATCTGGACCACTGATCTGTCCCACGAGTACGTCAAGATCAACGCTGAGTACCGGACTTAACCGGTTCGGGATCGAGTTGCTCCCATCGCGAGCAGGCTCGCTCCCACAGGGGTTTGTTGAGTGGCATCGATAGTGGTCTCAACACAAACCCAGTGTGGGAGCGAGCTTGCTCGCGATGGCGCCAGAACAGACACCTCGGAACCATAAGAAAGGAATCCCCATGAGCCTGCACCTGATCATCGGCGACAAAGATCTCTCTTCCTGGTCCTTGCGCGGCGCATTGGCCCTGGCGCTGACCGGCGCGAAGTACACCGAAGAGCTGGTCAGGCTTGACCAACCCGACACCCGCGAGAAGCTGCTCAAGTATTCGGCCACGGCCAAGGTCCCGTTGCTCAAGACCGAGTTCGGCGTGATCGCCGATTCCCTGGCGATTGCCGAGTACCTGGCCGAACAGTTCCCGGATGCCGGCCTCTGGCCCCAGGATGTGGCCGCCCGGGCCCAGGCGCGCTCGGCCTGTGCGCAAATGCACAGCGGCTTTTTCGCCCTCCGCAGCCACATGCCCTTTGACCTGCTGCACGATGCCCCGCTGTCGCCCATGCCGGCTGACGTCCAAGTGGAAATCGAGCGGATGCTGGCGCTGTGGGCCGAATGCCGTGCCGCGGCGACGCAAACCGGTCCCTACCTGTTTGGCCGCGTGAGCCTGGTCGATGCGTTTTTTGCCCCTGTTGCCGTGCGCTTGCGCACCTATCAGGTGAAACTGTCGGAGGTCGATGAGGCCTACGTCGAAACCCTTTATCAATGGCCAGCGTTCAAGGCGTGGCAACAGGCTGGCCTGGAGGACATTGCGCGGTGAAACGAGTCCATGTGGCGGCGGCGGTCATTCGCGATGCCGCCGGTAAAATCCTGATTGCCCGACGGGCCGACACCCAGCACCAGGGCGGCCTGTGGGAGTTCCCCGGCGGCAAGGTCGAGGCCGATGAGTCCGTCGAAACGGCCCTGGCCCGCGAACTTCATGAAGAGCTGGGCATTGTCGTCAATGCCGCCCGACCGTTGATCAAGGTGCGTCACGACTACCCGGACAAACAGGTATTGCTGGATGTCTGGGAAGTCTCGGCCTTCACCGGCGAGCCTCACGGTGCCGAAGGGCAGCCATTGGCGTGGGTGGCGGCCCGCGACCTGACGAACTATGAGTTTCCGGCGGCCAATCAGCCGATCGTCGCGGCGGCCCGTTTGCCGGGTGAATACCTGATCACGCCTGAAGGCCTTGAGACCCCGGCCTTGCTGCGCGGCATGCAGAAGGCGATTGCCGGCGGGATCAAGTTGGTCCAACTGCGTGCCCCCGGTGGCTACGACCCGAAATACCGCGATCTGGCGGTGGATGCGGCGGGGCTGTGTGCCGGCAAGGCCCAATTGATGCTCAAGGGGCCGTTCGAATGGCTGGGGGATTTTCCCTCCGCCGGTTGGCATATCACCGCCGCGCAACTGCGCAAGCATGCCGCGGCCGGTCGACCGTTCGGCAAGGACCGCTGGCTGGCGGCCTCCTGCCATAACGCCGAGGAACTGTCCTTGGCGCAGCAGATGGACGTGGACTTCGTGACGCTCTCGCCGGTGCAACCGACCCAGACCCATCCTGACGCACAGCCGTTGGGGTGGGCAGAGGCGGCGCGGTTGATCGAGGGCTTCAACAGGCCGGTCTATGTGTTGGGCGGGGTAGGGCCTGGCGAGCGGCAACAAGCCTGGGAAGCCGGGGCGCAGGGCGTGGCGGGGATTCGGGCGTTCTGGCCTGAAGCTTGATTCTGTGGTGTAGCCGCTGATGCCATCGCGAGCAGGCTCGCTCCCACAGGGGGCTGTGAGCGCCGCAGATCCAGTGTGGGAGCGAGCTTGCTCGCGATGGCGGCCTCAAGAACGATTCAACCCGCAGGCTTGGCCGCCGCTTCCCAAAGCACCTCCGCCACCCCTTGCCGCCGGGCAATGACCCGCGCCGCCACGAACAGCAGGTCCGACAACCGATTGATATAGGCCAGTCCCGGCCCTTCCAACGGTTCTACGGCGTTCAAATGCTGGCAACGCCGCTCGGCGCTGCGGGCCAGGCTGCGGCAGACGTGGGCCTGGGCTATCAACGTCGAGCCGCCGGGCAGGATGAAGTTTTCCAGTGGCCCCAATTCCTCGTTCCACCGGTCAATCGCCGCTTCCAGGCGTTCGACTTCCACTGGGGTCAGTGCCTGATAGGCCGGCATGGCCAGTTCTCCGCCGAGGTCGAACAACCGATGCTGACACGGTGTCAGTACATCAATGACGTCCTTGAGCATCGGGTATCGTGGTGTTTCAGCGACGAGCCCGGCCAGCAATAAACCCAGCTGGCTGTTCAGCGTATCCACTTCGCCGATGGCCTCGACCCGTGGGTGGTCCTTTGCCACGCGGCGACCATCGCCCAACCCGGTTTCACCTTTGTCGCCGGTGCGGGTGTAAATCTTCGACAGGCGAAAACCCATGTTCAGCGCTCCAGTTGTCTGTTTTCCTGCGGCACCATCGAGGTGCCAGCCAGAGGCAGGCGCAAGGTGAAGCAGGTGCCTTGACCCGGCGCCGACTGCACTTCCATCTGGCCCTTGTGGTTGTTGGTGATGATGAAATACGAGACCGACAGCCCCAGGCCCGTGCCCTGGCCGATCTCCTTGGTGGTGAAGAAAGGCTCGAAGGTGCGTTTGCGTACGTTCTCGCTCATGCCGATGCCATTGTCCTCAACCTGGATTTCCGCCCATGGCGGATTCAACCGCGTGCGCAGGACGATGCGCCCCGGTTCGCTGTCGTCCTGGCGTTGATGGATCGCCTGGGCGGCGTTTTTCAGCAGGTTGAGCAGCACCTGTTCCAGCTCGTTGGCCGTGCCGGGCACCGGGCCCAGGTTCGGGTCGAACTGACGGGTGATCGCCTGGCCCTTGAAGTCGAAACCGATTGCGAGGTCGAAGTCGTTGCCAGCGATTTCCACGGCTTGGTCGATCAACGCGGGCAGGTCGCAAGGTGCCATTTGCCGGGTGCTGCGACGGCTGAAGCTGAGCATGTGGGTGACGATCTTTGCCGCCCGGGCTCCGGCTTGCTGGATGCCGTCGAGCAACTGCGGGATCTCCCGGCCCTGGAGGTAACGATTGACCTCCTCTAACGGGATACCCAGCAGCTCGGCCTGTTCGAGGTTCTTGGGCAGCTCGGGCGACAGGCGTCGGCGAATGTTCTGCACGTTGTGCAGGATCGCGCCCAGCGGGTTATTGATTTCATGGGCCATGCCCGCCGCGAGGCCGCCGACCGAGAGCATTTTCTCGGATTGCACCATCATTTCTTCCAGCGACAGGCGCTGGGTGATGTCATCGATCCGGATGACCACGCCACGCCCGGCGCCGCCCATCAGTGGATAGAAGGTGAGGGCGTAATGCCGGGCTTCGTCGTCCTTGGTCCAGGTGACGCGTTCGATCTTGGCCACCGTGTGCTGTTCGACGGTCTGCTTGAGCTGGGGCAGGTAGGGTTTGAGCGGTTCGAAGGCGAGGAAAATCGGCTGGTTCAGCGCCTCGTCCAGCCGTGTGCCGGAGAGCGCACTGGCTTCCTGGTTCCATTGGGTGACGTAGAGCTGCTCGTCGAGGGCGATCAGCGCCGAGGGCATGGAGTCGATGATGCTGTTGAGGTAATTCTGAAAACCGGTGAGCTTTTTCTCGATCTTGCTGCGTACCTGGACTTCCAGCTCCAGCTTGCGATTGGTATGGCGGGTCTCTTCCGCCAGGCCTTGGGCCTGGTCGTAGGCAGCCTGGGAATCGTCCCGTGCGCGCTTGAGTTGCTGTTCCCGGGCTTCGATCCGCGACAGCATGGTGTTGAACGCTTCGGCCAGGCTGCCGATCTCATCGTGGTTGCCGCGCGCGGCACGCAGGGCATAGTTCTCTTCGCGGGTGACCTGGCGTGACAGTTCTTCAAGTTGATGAATCGGCTGGGTGATCAGGCGCTTGATCTGCTGGGCAATGATCAGCCACAGCAACACGCTGAAAATCAGGATGCCGAGGCTGGCGGTCAGGGTGCCGGTGTAGAACGCGGTGGGCAGTTCGCTGCTGGCCACCAGCAACAAATGGCCCGGCATCGTGCCGGGACGGGGCAGGGTAATGAGCTGGTTGCTGCGAAATTCGTTCGCCTGCCAGGCTTGTATCTTGTGGTAATGGTCCGGCAGCTTGAGTTTGTCGCCCTGTTGCAGTTGGGCCAGGCGCTCACCCTGGCCGTCATACAGCGCCGCCGCCCGCAGCGGTGCGTAGCTGTTGAGTTCATCGAGCAAGCGCTGGGCACTTTGTGGCGATTGCAGGGCGTCGGAGATCAGGCTCGGATTGGCCACCAGCCGGCCAATGGTCTGCAGGGCCTGGGGTGCCATGCTTTCCTGGGAGATGTAGTAGGCGGCGCTGATAAAGGTCAGGTTGGCCACCAGCAGGACAGTGGTCAACAACACCAACAGGGCGGCCAGCAGTTTCTGGCCGACCGGCAGGTTTTCAAGGCGCTGGCGCAATGGCATCAGACTCGTCGCTAAAAAGGAATACGACGGCCAGCGTAGCCGCTGCTCAGTCGCTGGGCAATCCGAGGTTGTGCAAGTGGACAATCAGTCGCTGTCGCAGTTGTTCCAGGTGCGGCACGGTCAGCTCATGGCGTTGGGCGACCTTGCAGGCATAACCGAGCAAGTAGCTGATTTCGGTGCGGCGCCGATTGGCGACATCCTGGTACATCGAGGAATAATTGGCGGCCGTGGCCTGGATCACCCGTTCGACTTCCGGCTGCAAGTCTTCGGCCGCCGCGGGCTGGCCGCAGCGTTCGAGCAAGTCGGTGAGCTCTGCGCACAGGGTCGCCACTTCGCAGCGGTGCTCCTGCAAGCCGCCGTTCTTGCAGTGGTGCAGCACGGTCAGCGGGTTGATTGCGCAGTTGAGTGCCAGCTTGCGCCAGAGCCGGGTGAGGATGTCGGCGCTCCATGCGTGGGGAATGCCGGCGGCGGCCAGGTCGTCGAGCCAGAACGGCGCCACTGGGTGAGCAGGATCGCCCAGCCAGGTGTAGCCGTGGCCGGCGAATACCACGCGCCAGTCACCGTCGCGGAACGCGCCTTCGGTGCTGGAGGCGCTGATGCAACGGGCTTGGGGCGCACAATTGGCCACCGCGTCCTGGCTGCCGAGGCCGTTCTGCAACAGGATCAGTTCCGATTCGCCGTCCAGGCGATGGGCCACCGAGGCCACGGCCGCTTCCGCGTCGTAGGCTTTGCAGGCCAATAGCAGGCGCCTGATCGGTTCCGGGCTGTCCGCCGTTTCGCCAGGTATCGGGTAGCTCTGCGCCTGGCCCTGTTCCACCAGCGTCAGGCCACCTGCGCCTCGGTAGGCCTGCAGGCGGGCTTCGTTACGCAGCACCAGCCGCACTGGCAACCCGGCCCGTGCCAGGCGCGCGGCCCACAACGTGCCGAGACTGCCGGCCCCCAGGACATGCCAGGTGGTAGACATCAGTTTTTTACTCGGATTGGCGCAGGCATCTGAGGGCTCACAGTGTCGGCAGGAAAAGAGTCGTTATAATGAGCCCGATTTTAACCTCAAGCCAAGCGCGCGCCGTTGTTACTGGCGCGCCTTTTTATTTGGAGAACACTACATGCCGTCATTCGACGTGGTATCCGAACTGGACAAACACGAAGTCACCAACGCCGTTGAAAACGCCGTCAAGGAACTCGACCGTCGTTATGACCTCAAGGGCAAGGGCAGTTTCGAGTTCAAGGAAAAAGACCTGACCGTGAACCTGACCGCCGAGGCCGATTTCCAGCTTGAGGCGATGATCGAGATCCTCAAGCTGGCGCTGGTCAAGCGCAAGATCGACGTGCAGTGCCTTGAGGTCAAGGACGCCTATGCCTCGGGCAAGCTGATGAAGCAGGAAGCCGTGCTCAAGGAAGGCATCGACAAGGAGCTGGCGAAGAAAATCGTCGCTCATATCAAGGACGCCAAGCTCAAGGTGCAAGCCGCCATTCAGGGCGAGCAGGTGCGAGTCACCGGCAAAAAGCGTGACGACTTGCAGGAAGCCATTGCGGCACTGCGGGGCAAGGAATTCGGCATGCCGCTGCAATTCAACAACTTCCGCGACTGACCCCTTCGGTTATAGAAAAATACTGTGGCGAGGGCGCTTGCTCCCGCCGGGCTTGTGCAGGAGCTGCCGAAGGCTGCGATCTTTCGATCTTTCGCTTGGGGTTTAAGTGTCTGGGGAGAGATCGCAGCCTCGTTGCACTCGACAGCTCCTACACAGCTCCCTGGCTTCCTCGCCAGGATGCCGCGTGCAATAGAAATAAGGAGAGTTAGATGGACTTGAACGCTGAAGTGGACAACCTGGTCAAGGCTTCCCAGACCTGGATCCCCATGATCATGGAATACGGCAGCCGCGTGTTGCTGGCCGTCATCACCCTGGCCATCGGCTGGTGGTTGATCAACAAAGTGACGCAGAAACTGGGCGCGCTGCTGGCCTTGCGTAACGCCGACCTGGCGCTGCAAGGGTTTATCAGTACGCTGGCCAACATCATCCTGAAGATATTGCTGATCGTCAGCGTCGCTTCGATGATCGGTGTGGAAACCACCTCATTCGTTGCCGCCATCGGTGCGGCTGGCCTGGCGATCGGCTTGGCCTTGCAGGGCAGCCTGGCGAACTTCGCCGGTGGCGTGCTGATCCTGCTGTTCCGCCCGTTCCGCATTGGTGACTGGATCGAAGCTCAGGGTGTGGCCGGTACGGTCGACAGCATCCAGATCTTCCACACAGTTATTCGCACCGGTGATAACAAGACGGTCATCGTGCCGAACGGCAATCTCTCGAACGGTATCATCACCAACACCAATCGGCAGCCGACCCGTAAGGTCGTGTTCGACGTGGGCGTGGATTACCAGGCTGATCTGCAAAAGGCCCGGGAAGTGTTGCTGGCACTGGCCAAGGATGAACGCGTTCTGGCTGATCCGGCCCCGCAAGCCGTGATTGCTACCTTGGGCGACAGCTCCATCACGGTGTCACTGCGGATATGGGTCAAGACGGCTGATTATTGGGACGTGATGTTCATGCTCAATGAACAGGCGCGGGATCGCTTGAAGGACGCGGGCATTGATATTCCGTTTCCACAGCGAGTGATTCGGGTCGTTCAGGAAGGGGCAGCGCAATAATGATTCGACTGTAACTTGGCGCTGGGGTCAGGTTATGTTTAGTTAGCTTGCTATTTATTGAGTTGCGTTAAAGCTGACATGCAATGAACATAAAAAAACCGCTCACCTGAAAAGGTGAGCGGTTTTTGTTTGTTGCGGGTGCAGCTATCGAACTAGCACTGAATTACAAGATGCTCAGTGGGTATTCGACAATAACGCGGAAGTCGTTGTTGTCGTTGCCATTGATACCGTTGTAAGACGTGTTGGCACGATAGAACGCACTACGCAGACGGAAAGACAGGTCTTTGGCTGGCCCGCTTTGCATGACGTACTTGGTTTCGAAATCCAACTCGTGCTCTTTACCTTCGTCGGCGCCAGTGGAAATGTTGTCACCCTTGACGTAACGGGTCATGAAGCTCAGGCCAGGAACGCCGTAGGTTTTCATGTTCAGGTCGTAGCGAGCCTGCCAGGAACGCTCGTCTTCGCCGTTGAAGTCGGAATACTGGATGGAGTTGGCGAGGAAGATGGTGCCGTTACCGTCAGCACCATAGGCATAACCGCTGGAACCGGTGGAGCGCTGGTGAGCCAGAGTGAACTTGTGGGCACCGATGGCATAGGCAGCTGCGAGGGACCAGATGCGGTTGTCAACGTCACCGCTGAGTTTCTGGCCCTGATCCTTGCTGTCATAACCGTTGAAATCGAAGTTCAGGGACTGATCTTCGTTGATCGGCAAGGTGTAGTTCAGGTTGATGTATTTCTTTTTGTAGTTGTCTTCAACGTCGGAAGCCGCTATGCCGGCTACGAAATTGTCGGTGAACTGGTAGGTTGCGCCAGCAATGTCAGCGGATTTCAGGCCGGTACCATTGATGCTGTCGTGCCCCATGTGGTTCTGTCCGCTGATAGCGGTGAAGTGACCAGCGCTGAGTTCCAGGCCTTTGATTTCCTTGCTGGTGATCAAAGTGCCGGTAGCAACTTCTGGCAGCAAGCGGCTGTCGTCAGTGGAGAGGACAGGACTGGCAACGTATTGGCTACCATATTTCAGAACTGTGTCGGACAGACGGAACTTGACCGCGCCGCCAGCGATGGATTGGGTGTCTTCCGGACGGCCATCGCTGTCGGAACCGAACATGCCATTACCTGTGCGGCCACGGCCGCTGTCCAGTTTGACCATCCCATTGGCCAGAGCGTCTATACCGAAACCAACAGTACCCTGGGTAAAGCCAGACTCGTACGTCGCGCGAGCGGCCAGGCCGGTCTCTTCACGGTAGCTTTGAGTGGTACTGGCGTTGTTCTTGAAATCACGGTTCATGTACAGGGCACGGGTCAGAACTTTCAAGCTCTGATCTTCAAAAAAGCCCTTGGACTCCTCTTGAGAGGACGCCACTGCGAACTGCGAAACGCTGGCCGATACAGCCAGTGCGATCATGCTCCACTTCATCACGCGCATCGTGATTTGCTCCTTTGGTTTTTAGAAGAGTACTGCCGTCCCACCTGTTTTTTTATCTGGGCGGCTCTTTCTTTTTGTGTCGGCGCAAACTTATATCACGACGACATTATTGGCGATACTTGCCCATTCAACCTTTCAGCTTCTTTACGACCATGTCGCCAATGGCTCGATCCATGTCGTATTTCAGCTGTTCCGACGCAACCGTATTCACAACTTTAATGTTGTTTTTTCTTTCCGGCATCGGTGTAAAGAGTCCGTCATTACCGCGCTTGAAGCTCCTGAGGGCAGCCTTGCCACTTTTAATTTGTATGTCGGCAGGTTCCCGCGTCCGGCGGAACCTTTGGACAGTGCGGGGATGAATGCAACAAGCATGCTCAAACCCGAATTTCGTTTACATTTTTTTCACATTTTATCGTTTGACGCGGTGAAACCTCATGAAACCGGGCTCCAAAGGCCTTGTTTTAAATAGGGTTGACTCGTGTGCGGCTCTCGTGTTTGACGCCGACAAACGTGGCAAGACAATCAAAAACGTTACCGGTTCACCCTACCCAGTGAGTAAATCACGGATACTTTGTGCACTGAGCGTAGACGCACTGTGCTGTTTTGGTGCAAAAAATTTTCAAGCTGTACGAAAATCTTACAACCTCGATGCCTTTCCCGAGCCCTGGCACGGTCCTGTCAGGACCCTGTCGCACCGTTTGCGCCATGTTGGTGCGTCAGCTTGCACAGGTTGATGCCGTGTGTTGAAAAAAATCGTTCGAAGGCCGGGCATCAGGATGGTACGCAGTGATCGATCCGGCGTTCGCGGGTATGCTGCGCATCTGAGTCCGATGCAGGCCTGCGGGCCGCCAAACCGGACAGAACCGATAACGAGCGAGGAGTACACGCGGTGTTCGCTTTAGATCCACGACTGCAACAAGACACATTGCCCATCGGTGATTTCCCGTTGTGCCGGTTGCTCTTGTCCAACGATTCGAACTACCCATGGTTCATCCTCGTGCCGCGGCGGGAAGATATCAGCGAATTGTTTCAATTGGATGACGCTGATCAACAGCAGCTGTGGAAAGAAACCACGGCGCTGGCCGAGACCCTCAAGGATTCGTTCGATGCCGACAAGATGAACGTTGCAACCCTGGGTAACGTCGTCAGTCAATTGCACATGCATGTCATCGTGCGCAAGCGTGATGATGCCGCCTGGCCTGCGCCGGTCTGGGGCAAGCACCCGGCCCTGCCTTATAATGCAGGGCAGGTTGCGGCCATTCGTGAACGGTTGCGAGTGGCCTTGACCGATGATTTCAAGTTTCTGGAGGGCTGAACCATGAACCTTGAAGACCGCGTAACCGATCTGGAAAGCCGCCTGGCGTTTCAGGATGACACCATCCAGGCATTGAACGATGTGCTTGTAGGGCAGCAGCGGATCGTCGAGCGTCTGCAGCTGCAGATGGCGGCGTTGCTCAAGCGCCAGGAAGAAATGGTCGGGCAGTTCGAGTCCTTCGAAGAAGAGGCGCCGCCGCCTCACTACTGACCAGCCCGACTCCCGTTTGACGGGCAATAAAAAACCGCGAGCAGCCTGGCTGCATCGCGGTTTTTTTTACGCTGGGATCAGCGGCGCGGCAGCGCGGCGATCACATCTTCGGCCTGCAGGCCCTTGTCGCGGTTCATTACGGAGAACTCCACGCGCTGGCCTTCCACCAGGACGCGATGGCCTTCGCCGCGAATGGCCCGGAAATGCACGAAAATGTCATCGCCGGAGTCGCGGGAGATGAAGCCGAACCCTTTGGACGTGTTGAACCACTTCACCGTGCCGGTATCGCGGTTGGACATGTCGTAGTTCTGCGTAGCGGCGGCCGGCGACGACTTCTTGTAGAAGCTGACGGCCAGGTGCAGTGCCACGGCGAGCAGGGCTGCGCCCAGGCTGAACAGAATGGCCGGTTGACCGCCGATTTCCGGCATGGGCGCCAGCAGGGCCAGGGTTTGCAGGGCAACGGCCAGCACCAGCAGGACGCTGACCAGGTTTTGCAGTTGGTGACGTGGACCTTTGTTCCAGTAAGGGATAACAGGTGCGAGGGTCAGGTTGAGCAGGCCGAAAAAGGCCAGGTACAGTGCATCGGGGTGTTGCAGGTAAGGTGTGGCTTCGGAACCCAGGCTAGGGATGAAGGACAGCAGCAGGGCAGCTGCGCCCATTAGCAAGTGGACGATTTTCAACATTTTGATTGGCTCACGGTTAAGACAGATCACAAGGAAGAGCGGGTCGGGCACGGTTCGCTTCGAAACAATGAGAGGCGTTGGACACGCACCCGAATCAGCCTATGCGCCACACCTGGGAAAATAAGCGTAGCGACACACTGCCTATTTAACAGCAAAGCCCCGGCCTTCTCAAACTCGTTACGGGCACGTACCGCGCTGTTCGTCGGCCAGAAAAGACCCGCCGGTGCTCGAAGGTGCCAGGCAAGCGGCGTTGAATTCCCTGGGGGATCGGAACCGCCCGCTGTCCCGGCTTGTCGGTTCAGGAGGGCTGGCGATCTGTCGCAGGCCATAGGCGGCCAAAACCACTAGAGTTTGGGGCGTTGTCCAATTCATCACCGTCAGGAGATCAACCAACATGGCAATTGACATCGGTATCAGTGAAGAAGACCGCAAATCCATCGTCGACGGGCTGTCGCGCCTGCTGTCGGACACCTATGTGCTGTATCTCAAGACCCACAATTTTCACTGGAACGTCACGGGGCCGATGTTTCGGACCCTGCACCTGATGTTCGAGGAGCAATACAACGAGCTGGCCCTGGCGGTGGACTTGATCGCCGAGCGAATCCGCGCCCTGGGCTTCCCGGCCCCGGGTGCCTACTCGGTGTACGCGCGCTTGTCTTCTATCAAGGAAGAGGAAGGCGTGCCTGGCGCCGAAGACATGATCCGGCAACTGGTCGAGGGCCAGGAAGCCGTGACGCGTACGGCCCGTGGCATCTTTCCTTTATTGGACAAGGTCAGTGATGAGCCTACCGCCGACCTGCTGACCCAGCGCATGCAGGTTCATGAAAAGACCGCGTGGATGTTGCGCGCGTTGCTTGAAGGCCAGTAAACCCCAGGCCAGTGATGACGTGATGCGGGCATCATTCCCTGCCCCTGGCGTGTAGGACGGCGTAACTCGTCGCCTGCCTGCTGTTGGCTTGTCCTACGTCCATGGCCATAAAGTCGTCTGGAACTGGCGATGCCGTTGAGCTTCCATAGAGCCACAGATGGGGTGCCCCAACTGAAAGGCTCGTATGGCAAAGGAGTGTCAACGGTATGATTCAAGGAAAAGATCCGGGGGAGGGTGTGCATGGACGCTTTCAGTCCATCAGCGTCGATCCATTCGTCAGGGGGTTCGATATGCAGTTGGCCCGCCCCCTGGCCCGATCCATTCGTCTGAACGGGTTCGCCACCTGTCTGCGGCTGGAGCAGGTCTATTGGGATATCCTCGGCGAGATGGCCCAGCTCAACGGCTGTTCCATCAGTACGTTGCTGTCCCATGTGGACAGGGAGGTGCATCTGCGCCATGGCGGCGTGCGCAACTTCAGCGCGCTGGTGCGTGTGGTCTGCGTGGTGCACAGTTTGAAGGACACCGCGTTGGAGGTCGCGGACAGCCATTGATGGGGTACCTGCCCTGTTGATGGCTGAGTCGGACCGCAAGCGGCCTGTGCGCTTACGGCTGCACAGGCTGCATTTAATGGATATAATCCCGCTCTTTGCCGCAAAGCCCAGCCTTTGCGCGTGTAACCTGATCGCCGAGACAACCCCATGCCGATGTACGACTATCAATGTGCTTCCTGTGGTCATCAGATGGAAGCCATTCAAAAGATCAGCGCGGCACCGCTGGTCGACTGCCCTGCCTGCCAGGCGCCAGAACTGAAAAAGATGCTGTCCATGCCTGGTTTCCGCCTCGGTGGCACAGGCTGGTATGAAACCGACTTCAAGACCGGCGCCAAGAAGAATTTGGCCGGTGGCGACAAAGCTGATTGAGCTGAACACGCGCGAGTGCTTGCACGGGCAGGTCCTCCAACCGAATTTCGAATTACGAGAAGTGAAACCACTACCATGATGCGCAGCCATTATTGCGGCCAACTGAACGAAAGCCTGGAAGGTCAGGAAGTTACTCTTTGCGGATGGGTCCATCGTCGCCGTGACCATGGCGGGGTGATTTTCCTCGATATCCGTGATCGTGAAGGCCTGGCCCAGGTGGTGTTCGATCCGGACCGCGCTGACACCTTCGCCACCGCCGACCGCGTGCGCAGCGAATACGTGGTCAAGATCACCGGCAAGGTGCGCCTGCGTCCGGCCGGTGCTGGCAACGCCAACATGGCGTCCGGCATGATCGAAGTGCTGGGTTACGAGCTGGAAGTGCTCAACGAATCGGAAACCCCGCCGTTCCCACTCAACGAATACTCCGACGTGGGCGAAGAAACCCGCCTGCGCTACCGCTTCATCGACCTGCGTCGCCCGGAAATGGCCGAGAAGCTGCGCCTGCGTTCGCGCATGACCACCAGCATCCGTCGCTACCTGGACGAGAACGGCTTCCTCGATGTCGAGACGCCAATCCTGACCCGTGCCACGCCGGAAGGCGCCCGCGACTACCTGGTGCCGAGCCGTACCCACCCCGGCAGCTTCTTCGCCTTGCCGCAATCGCCACAGTTGTTCAAGCAACTGCTGATGGTGGCCGGGTTCGATCGCTACTACCAGATCGCCAAGTGCTTCCGCGACGAAGACCTGCGTGCCGACCGTCAGCCTGAGTTCACTCAGATCGACATCGAGACCAGCTTCCTCGACGAAAAAGACATCATGGGCCTGACCGAAGGCATGATCCGCAACCTGTTCAAGGAAGTGCTGGGTCTGGAATTCGGCGAGTTCCCGCACATGACCTTCGAAGAGGCCATGCGTCGCTACGGTTCCGACAAGCCGGACCTGCGTAACCCGCTGGAGCTGGTGGACGTGGCCGACCAGCTCAAGGAAGTCGATTTCAAGGTGTTCAGCGGCCCGGCCAACGACCCGAAATGCCGTATCGCGGCCCTGCGCGTTCCTGGCGGGGCCAGCATGCCGCGCAAGCAGATCGACGACTACACCAAGTTCGTCGGCATCTACGGTGCCAAGGGCCTGGCCTACATCAAGGTCAACGAGCGCGCCGCGGGTGTTGATGGCCTGCAATCGCCGATCGTGAAAAACATCCCTGAAGCCAACCTCAATGTGATCCTCGATCGCGTGGGTGCGGTTGACGGTGACATCGTGTTCTTCGGTGCCGACAAGGCCAAGATCGTCAGCGAAGCCCTGGGCGCGCTGCGCATCAAGCTGGGTCACGACCTGAAGCTGCTGACGTGCGAATGGGCGCCGATGTGGGTCGTTGACTTCCCGATGTTCGAAGAAAACGATGACGGCAGCTTCTCGGCGCTGCACCACCCGTTCACCGCGCCGAAGTGCTCGCCGCAAGAGTTGGAGGCCAACCCGGCCACCGCTCTGTCGCGCGCTTACGACATGGTCCTGAACGGCACCGAACTGGGTGGCGGTTCGATCCGTATCCATCGCAAGGAAATGCAACAGGCAGTGTTCCGCCTGCTGGGCATCAACGAAGCCGAGCAGGAAGAGAAGTTCGGCTTCCTGCTTGACGCCCTGAAGTACGGTGCACCGCCCCACGGTGGCCTGGCCTTCGGCCTGGACCGCCTGGTGATGCTGATGACCGGCGCCCAGTCGATCCGTGAAGTGATCGCGTTCCCGAAAACCCAGAGCGCGGCCGATGTCATGACCCAGGCGCCGGGCGTGGTGGATGCCAAGGCATTGCGCGAGTTGCACATTCGTCTGCGTGAACAGCCAAAGGCTGAGTAAGGCCGGGACCTGAGCGGGCGCATCTTCGGATGCGCCTTTTCATTGGGGTCGATATTTCTGATTGCCGGCCACTGCGCAAGCGCCGGGCGGGCAATGTTCCAAAGAGAAACGGAGCGAGTTATGGCAGGTCATTCCAAGTGGGCGAACATCAAGCACCGCAAAGAACGTCAGGATGCCAAGAGAGGCAAGATCTTCACCAAGTGGATCCGTGAGCTGACGGTCGCGGCCCGCCAGGGTGGCGGCGATCCGGGTTCCAACCCGCGCTTGCGCCTGGCCCTGGACAAGGCGCTGGGTGCCAACATGAGCCGCGACATCATCGACCGGGCCATCGCCCGTGGCGCCGGTGCGACCGAGGCTGACAACGTTGAAGAGCTGACCTACGAAGGTTATGGCCCGGGCGGCGTGGCGGTGATGGTCGAATGCATGACCGACAACCGCAACCGTACTGCCGCCGCCGTGCGTCACGCGTTCAGCAAATGCGGTGGCAACCTGGGCACCGATGGTTCGGTGGCTTACCTGTTCGAGCGCAAGGGCCAGATCAGCTTCGCGCCGGGTCTCGATGAAGATGCCCTGACGGAGGCCGCCCTGGAGGCCGACGCCGATGACGTGGTCAGCCACGAAGACGGCTCGTTCGACGTGTTCACTTCGTTCGCCAGCTTCTATGCCGTGCGCAACGTCCTGGAAGCGGCCGGGTTCAAGCCCGCTGACGCAGAGATCGTCATGCAACCGACCACCAGCGCCGAACTGGACCTGGAGGGCGCCGAGAAAGTGCTCAAGCTGATCGATATGCTCGAGGACCTGGATGACGTGCAGAACGTCTACTCCAATGCCGACATTCCCGAATCGGTGGCTGAACAGCTCGGCTGAGAGGGGCTGTTCAAATATTGACGATTGCCAATGACCAGAATGTGGGAGCGAGCTTGCTCGCGATAGCGGTGCGTCAGTCAACACTATGCTTGCTGATCCGACGCCATCGCGAGCAAGCTCGCTCCCACGGGTCTGGATAATTTCTCTTCAAGCCGCAGGCGCTATGACTTTAATCCTTGGCATCGACCCCGGTTCACGCATCACCGGCTACGGCGTGGTTCGCGATACCGGGCGCGGCTGCGTGTACGTGGCCTCCGGTTGTATCCGCACCGGTGCGGGTGAACTGCACGAGCGCTTGCAGATTGTTTATCGCGGCGTGCGTGAGGTCATCCAGACCTACGGTCCAGTCACCATGGGCATCGAAAAGGTCTTCATGGCGCGCAATGCCGACTCGGCCCTGAAGCTGGGCCAGGCCCGGGGCGCGGCCATCGTCGCCGGTGCCGAGGAAAGCCTGGAAATCGCCGAGTACACCGCCACCCAGGTCAAGCAGGCGGTCGTCGGAACCGGGGCGGCGAACAAGGAGCAGGTGCAAATGATGGTGATGCACCTGTTGAAACTGGTCAGCAAGCCGCAGATCGATGCCTCCGACGCCCTGGCCATTGCCATTTGCCATGCCCATACCCGTTCCAGCCTGTTGCCTCACGGCCTGGGAGCTGCACGCAGTCGTGGCGGGCGCCTGCGTCTCTGATAGCATCAGCGCAATCTTTCGTGAGCCCGAGCATCTTGCGCCTGTGTCGTCGGCCTTCATGCCCGGGTTGTTACTCGCCAGCCAGCAGGCTGGCCAACACCCAAGGATCTGAAACGTGATTGGACGCTTGCGCGGCACCCTGGCTGAAAAACAGCCGCCGCACCTGATTCTGGATGTAAACGGCCTGGGCTATGAGCTGGAAGTGCCCATGACCACGCTGTACCGCTTGCCGTCGGTCGGCGAGCCGCTGACCCTGCACACCCATTTGGTTGTGCGCGAGGATGCGCAGTTACTCTATGGCTTCGTTGGCAAGCGCGAGCGGGACTTCTTCCGCGAACTGATCCGTCTCAATGGCGTCGGCCCGAAACTGGCCCTGGCCTTGATGTCGAGCCTGGAAGTCGACGAACTGGTGCGTTGCGTGCAGTCCCAGGACACGTCGGCCCTGACCAAGGTGCCGGGTGTGGGCAAGAAAACCGCCGAGCGCCTGCTGGTCGAGCTCAAGGACCGCTTCAAGGCCTGGGAGGCGGTGCCGGCGATGTTCGCCCTGGTGCCGAACCAACCGGACGCGCCTGCGCCTGCGGTCAGCGCCGAAAACGATGCGGTCACCGCGCTGATCTCCCTGGGCTATAAGCCGCAGGAGGCCAGCAAGGCGATTTCCGCTATCAAGGAAAAAGGCCTGAGTACTGAAGACATGATTCGTCGTGCCCTGAAGGGAATGATTTAAGTGATTGAAGCTGACCGCCTGATCGCCGCCACGGGCGCGCCCCGTGACCGCGAGGAAATCCAGGACCGCGCGATTCGTCCTGTCAGCCTGGCCGACTACATCGGCCAACCGACCGTGCGCGAGCAGATGGAGTTGTTCATCCAGGCCGCCCGTGGGCGCAGCGAGTCGCTGGACCACACCTTGATCTTCGGCCCGCCGGGCCTGGGCAAGACCACCCTGGCCAACATCATTGCCCAGGAAATGGGCGTCTCGATCAAGAGCACCTCGGGGCCGGTCCTTGAGCGGCCGGGTGACCTGGCGGCGCTGCTGACCAATCTTGAACCCCATGATGTACTGTTCATCGACGAAATCCATCGGCTGTCGCCGATCGTCGAGGAAGTGCTGTACCCGGCCATGGAAGATTTCCAGCTCGACATCATGATTGGCGAAGGGCCGGCGGCACGCTCCATCAAGCTTGATCTGCCGCCCTTTACCCTGGTGGGCGCCACCACCCGCGCGGGCATGCTGACCAACCCGTTGCGGGACCGCTTCGGTATCGTCCAGCGCCTGGAGTTCTACAACAACGCCGATCTGGCGACGATTGTCAGCCGCTCGGCGAGCATCCTCGGGTTGCCGCTGGACCCGGACGGTGCGTATGAGATCGCCCGGCGTGCCCGGGGCACGCCGCGGATCGCCAACCGCCTGCTGCGCCGGGTCCGGGATTTTGCCGAAGTCCGGGCCAAGGGTCACATCACCAAGCCGATTGCCGACCTGGCGTTGAACCTGCTGGACATCGACGAGCGTGGTTTCGACCACCAGGACCGGCGTCTGCTGTTGACCATGATCGAGAAGTTCGACGGTGGCCCGGTGGGCGTGGACAGCCTGGCCGCGGCCATCAGCGAAGAGCGCCACACCATTGAAGATGTGCTGGAGCCGTACCTGATCCAGCAGGGCTACATCATGCGTACCCCTCGCGGGCGCGTTGTGACTCGTCATGCTTACCTGCATTTTGGCTTAAACATCCCGACACGAATGGGTGAGATGCCGGTGGTAGACGAATTCCTCGATGCCGTGGACGATTGAACGAGCTCTGTACGCCGACTTTTTTCCAGTTCGTGCTGTCCCAGACGACGCCTGGAGCGTCAATGCGTTCGAGAATGAAAAAACAGTTGCCTGGCCGATTGGCAACCTGAGGAGTAAGCACTAGAGTATGCGCGCGCAAAACGGGCTGGAGTCGTTCGCACATCGCTGTCGCGTTTATTACGAGGACACCGATGCTGGCGGCATCGTCTACTACGTCAATTACCTCAAGTTTATGGAACGGGCTCGAACCGAACGGCTGCGGGAACTGGGTTTCGCCCAATCCGCACTGGCAGGGGAGGACCTGTTGTTCGTCGTGCATTCCAGCGAAGCGCGCTACCACGCGCCGGCGCGACTGGACGACGAACTGGTGGTAAGTGCCGATGTCATCGAATTGAACCGTGTCAGCCTGCGCTTCAAGCAGCAGGTCAGGCGGGCTACGGATAACGTGCTGCTCTGTGAAGGGCAGTTTTTGGTGGCCTGTGTGCGCACCCATAGTTTGAAACCCCGGGCCATTCCCGAAGCTCTACGTGCGGCCTTTGCCGGCGTGAGCGGCGCGGGTACACACTCAGAGCAGGAGATAAAGCGTGGAAGCTAACGTCGTCGACCATTCCTCCATGTGGAGCCTGGTCAGCAATGCCAGCGTCGTGGTGCAACTGGTAATGCTGACCCTGGTAGCCGCATCGGTGACCTCATGGATCATGATCTTTCAGCGCAGCAACATGCTGCGCGCCGGTCGTCGTGCCCTGGAGAGCTTCGAGGAGCGCTTCTGGTCCGGTATCGACCTGTCCAAGCTCTATCGCCAGGCTGGCAGCAACCCTGACCCGGATTCGGGCGTCGAGCAGATCTTCCGTGCCGGCTTCAAGGAGTTCTCCCGCCTGCGCCAACAGCCGGGCGTCGATCCTGAAGCGGTGATGGAAGGTGTGGCTCGCGCCATGCGCGTTGCCATTTCCCGCGAGGAAGAAAAGCTCGAACAAGGCCTGTCGTTCCTGGCCACCGTCGGTTCGGTCAGCCCGTACATCGGTCTGTTCGGCACCGTGTGGGGGATCATGAACTCCTTCCGTGGCCTGGCTTCTGCCCAACAAGCGACCCTGGCCACCGTGGCCCCGGGCATCGCCGAGGCACTGATCGCCACCGCCATCGGTCTGTTCGCGGCCATTCCAGCTGTTATCGCCTACAACCGCTTCGCTGCCCGCAGCGAAATGCTGACCGGCCGTTACTACACCTTCGCCGATGAATTCCAGGCGATCCTGCACCGCAAAGTGCACACCAGCGAAGAATAAGCAGGTATTTCCCAATGGCTTTAATCGCTCGAGCCCGAAAAAAGCGCAAGCCGGTTGCCGAGATGAACGTGGTCCCCTACATCGACGTGATGTTGGTGCTGCTGGTCATCTTCATGGTGACCGCGCCCATGCTCAATCAGGGCGTGAAGGTCGATCTGCCCAAGGTTTCCAGTGAAGCCTTGCCGCAGGACAACAACACCCAGGTACTGACCATTTCGATCAAGGCTGACAAGACCTACTACTGGAACCTTGGCAGCGAAGTCGACACCGAGAAGCAGCAGGACCGCGCCATGACCTTGCCGCAGATGACCGACGCGGTGACCAAGATCATCCGTGCCGGCAACGATGCCGGCAAGCGTACGCAGGTCTTCATTCGCGGCGACAAGACCGTCGACTACGGTGCCGTGATGGGCGCCATGGGCGGTCTGCAGAAAGCCGGGGTGGGTAACGTTGGCTTGATCACTGAGGCGCCCTGATGCAGCAACAGCGAGAGCCGTCCGCCTCGGAAAGCTACTTCTGGCCCAGTGTCCTGGCAATCAGCCTGCACGTGCTGGTGTTCGGCATGCTGTTCGTCAGTTTTGCCATGACGCCTGAGCTGCCGCCAGCCAAGCCGATCGTGCAAGCGACCCTGTACCAGCTCAAGTCCAAAAGTCCGGCGACCACCCAGACCAATCAGAAGATTGCGGGTGAGGCGAAGAAGTCTGCCGCGCGCCAGACCGAAACCGAGCAGCTGGAGCAGAAAAAGGTCGAGCAGGAAGCGATCAAGGCCGCGGAACAAAAGAAAGAGGAAGCTGCTCAAAAGGCCGAGGAAGCCAAGAAGGCCGATGAGGCGAAGAAAGCGGACGAGGCGAAAAAGGCTGACGAAGCCAAGAAAGCCGACGATGCGAAGAAAACCGCCGAGGCGAAAAAGGCCGAAGAGAAACAATTGGCTGATATAGCCAAGAAGAAAGCCGAAGAAGAAGCCAAGAAAGCCGCTGAAGAAGAGGCCAAGAAAGCGGCCGCTGAAGAAGCGAAGAAAAAGATCGTCGAGGACGCCAAGAAAAAGGCTGCCGAAGACGCCAAGAAGAAAGCCGAAGCCGAAGAGGCGAAAAAGAAAGTCGCCGAAGACGCGAAGAAGAAAGCTGCCGCCGATGCCGCCAAGAAGAAGGCCCAGGATGCAGCGCGCAAGTCCGCCGAAGACAAGAAGGCCCAGGCCTTGGCAGACCTGCTTTCGGACTCGACTGAGCGTGAGGCGACCAAGGCGGATGAACTTGGCGATCAAGTGGCAGGCGATTACGACGACCTGATCCGCATCCGAGCGGCGGAAGGCTGGGCTCGTCCACCCTCGGCGCGCAAAGGCATGACGGTAGTATTGCAAATCGGCATGTTGCCCGACGGTACGGTTACCTCGGTCAGCGTCGCCAAGTCCAGTGGTGATGGTCCGTTCGATGCTTCGGCGGTCGCAGCGGTCAAGAACATTGGGCGATTGACGGAAATGCAAGGAATGAAACCGAGCGACTTTGCTCCCTATCGTTCATTCAAGATGACATTCACACCTGAGGATCTAGCCTTGTGAGAAACCTTCTTCGATCAATGCTGGTCGTTATCTGCTGCCTGGCAGGGATAGCGGTAGCAGATGAAAAGAACATCCTGGTCACCAGCGGCAGCGACCGGGCCACCCCGATCGCCGTCGTACCGTTCGGCTGGCAGGGCGGTAGCGTCCTGCCGGACGACATGGCGGAGATCATCGGCAACGACCTGCGCAACTCGGGTTACTACGCGCCGATTCCGAAGCAGAACATGATCAGCCTGCCGACCCAGGCCAGCGAAGTCATCTACCGTGACTGGAAGGCCCTGGGCGCCCAGTACATCATGGTCGGCAGCATCGTTCCGGCTGGCGGTCGCCTGCAGGTGCAGTACGCCCTGTTCAACGTCGCCACCGAACAGCAAGTGCTGACCGGCAGCGTGTCGGGCAGCGTCGATCAGTTGCGCGACATGGCGCACTACATCGCCGACCAGTCGTTCGAGAAACTCACCGGCATCAAGGGCGCGTTCTCTACCCGCATGCTCTACGTGACGGCCGAGCGGTTCTCCGAGAACAACACCCGCTACACCCTGCAGCGTTCCGACTATGACGGCGCCCGTGCAGTGACCTTGCTGCAATCGCGCGAGCCGATCCTGTCGCCGCGCTTCGCCCCCGATGGCAA
The DNA here is from genome assembly GCF_018325905.1 of Pseudomonas sp. St316. Taxonomy (NCBI): domain Bacteria; kingdom Pseudomonadati; phylum Pseudomonadota; class Gammaproteobacteria; order Pseudomonadales; family Pseudomonadaceae; genus Pseudomonas; species Pseudomonas sp. St316. The sequence goes on from NZ_AP021901.1 coordinate 1,413,173, forward strand.
GCGCATCGCCTATGTGTCGTTCGAGCAGAAGCGTCCACGCATCTTCATGCAGCACATCGATACTGGTCGTCGCGAGCAGATCACCAACTTCGAAGGCCTCAACGGTGCGCCAGCCTGGTCGCCGGACGGTACTCGCCTGGCGTTCGTGCTGTCCAAGGACGGTAACCCGGACATCTACGTGATGAACCTGGCTTCGCGTTCGATCTCCCGCGTCACCAATGGCCCGGGCATCAACACCGAGCCGTTCTGGGGCAAGGATGGCTCGACCATCTACTTCACCTCAGACCGTGGCGGCAAGCCACAGATCTACAAGACCAGTGCCGGTGGCGGCGGTGCCGAACGCGTGACGTTCGTGGGTAACTACAACGCCAACCCTAAACTGTCGGCGGACGAAAAGACCCTGGTGATGATCCATCGCCAGGATGGTTTCACCAATTTCAAGGTGGCGGCCCAGGATTTGCAGCGCGGAAGTGTAAAAATCCTCACTGATAGCACTCTGGACGAGTCACCTACTGTTGCGCCCAACGGCACCATGGTAATCTACGCCACCCGCCAGCAGGGCCGGGGAGTCTTGATGCTCGTGTCCATTAATGGACGCGTGAGGCTCCCGCTTCCTACCGCTCAAGGCGAAGTCAGAGAACCGTCCTGGTCCCCTTACCTGAACTGACGCGGCGCTATACGTTTTACTTAACACACTGGGGTTCATTAGGAGTTTCACGATGGAAATGCTGAAGTTTGGTAAATTTGCTGCGCTGGCTCTGGCCATGGCTGTAGCTGTAGGTTGCTCGTCCAAAGGCGGCGACAATGCCGGTGAAGGCGCTGTTGATCCAAACGCTGGTTACGGCGCTAACACTGGTGCAGTTGACGGCTCCCTGAGCGAAGAAGCTGCTCTGCGCGCAATCACCACCTTCTACTTCGAATACGACAGCTCGGACCTGAAGCCAGAAGCCATGCGCGCTCTGGACGTTCACGCCAAGGACCTGAAAGCAAACGGCGCTCGCGTCGTTCTGGAAGGCAACACCGACGAACGTGGTACTCGTGAGTACAACATGGCACTGGGCGAGCGTCGTGCGAAAGCCGTTCAACGCTACCTGGTACTGCAAGGTGTTTCCCCAGCTCAGCTGGAACTGGTTTCCTACGGCGAAGAGCGTCCAGTTGCCACCGGCAACGACGAGCAGTCCTGGGCTCAAAACCGTCGCGTCGAACTGCGTAAGTAATTCGTCATGCGAACGTGCCGTCGTGCTGTAACTGTTCTGGCTCTCAGCCTCGCGCCGCTTGCGGCGTGGGCTGCGGTTCCTGTGGTCGATAACGATGCCGGCTATAACAATAGCGGGAGCAGTTATCCGCCTGCAGGTTACGGTACGAACGGCGCCTATGCCGGGGGAGGGGTTTCGGCCCCTGTCTCGGCACAGGGCCAGCTGTTCAACCAACTGCAGCAAATGCAGGATCAGATCTCGCGCCAACAGGGTGTGATCGAAGAACTGCAAAATGATATTTCGCGCATGAAGCAGGAAAACCTGGAGCGATACCAGGATCTTGATCGGCGCATAGGATCCGGCGTTGCACCTGCCGCGACTCCTGAGAATTCTCCTGCCGGTGGCGACTTGAACGCCCCCGGTGCAGCCGCAGGTGCGGGGGCTGCTGCTCCGGCAGCGCCTGCCGCCGGTGGCGAACCGGCTGATCCGGCGAAGGAAAAGCTCTATTACGACGCTGCCTTCGACTTGATCAAGGCCAAGGATTTCGACAAGGCCAGCCAGGCCTTTGCCGCTTTCCTGCGCAAATACCCAAACAGCCAGTACGCGGGCAATGCCCAATACTGGCTGGGCGAAGTGAACCTGGCCAAGGGCGATCTGCAAGGCGCTGGCCAGGCGTTCGCCAAGGTTTCGCAGCTGTATCCCAAGCACGCCAAAGTGCCGGATTCGCTGTACAAGCTGGCTGACGTAGAGCGCCGCCTGGGTCACACCGACAAGGTCAAAGGCATTCTGCAGCAGGTGGTGGCCCAATATCCGGGTACGTCGGCTGCCCAATTGGCCCAGCGTGATCTGCAACGCATGTAAGCCGGCTTGACCTGTTTTGAAGAAACCCGCGCTTGTCGCGGGTTTTTTCGTTAGAATTCACGCCCTTTTTATGAAACACGCTTTTTGGGATCTGCGCGTTGGCGGGGTTCCTTGAAGTGCCTGACGGAGGCGGACAGCCTGTTTAGCTGTTACGCCCGTGGCGACTATGCAAGACACATTGAGAATCACCGAAGTTTTTTACTCGTTGCAGGGTGAAACGCGGACGGCTGGGCTGCCCACCGTATTTGTGCGCCTCACCGGTTGCCCATTGCGTTGCCAGTACTGCGACAGTGCCTACGCCTTCAGCGGCGGCACCTTGCGAACCCTCGACGATATCCTGGAGCAAGTGGCCAGTTATCGTCCGCGTTATGTCTGCGTCACCGGTGGTGAGCCATTGGCGCAACCCAACGCCATCCCGTTGCTCAAGCAGTTGTGTGATGCCGGTTACGAGGTTTCGCTGGAAACCAGCGGGGCCCTGGATATCTCGGCCGTCGACCCGCGCGTCAGTCGCGTCGTGGACCTGAAGACTCCAGGCTCCAAGGAAGCGCACCGCAACCGTTACGAGAATATCGAGTTGCTGACCCCCAACGATCAGGTCAAGTTCGTGATCTGTTCGCGGGAAGATTATGACTGGGCCGTCTCGAAGCTGATTCAGTACGGGCTCGACCAGCGGGCTGGCGAAGTGTTGTTATCGCCGAGCCATCACGATTTGAGCGCCCGGGAACTGGCGGATTGGGTGGTGGCGGATAACCTGCCGGTGCGCTTGCAATTGCAGCTGCATAAATATCTTTGGAACGACGAGCCGGGGCGCTGACATGACTGAACATTCGAACATTACGCAAAAACGTGCGGTCATCCTGTTGTCCGGTGGCCTGGATTCAGCCACTGTCGTGGCCATGGCCCGTGCCGACGGTTACCGCTGCTACACCATGAGTTTCGACTATGGCCAGCGCCACCGCGCTGAACTGCACGCCGCCGAACGAGTTGCCCAGGACCAAGGCGTGGTGGAACACAAAGTGATCGGCCTGAACCTCAACGGCATCGGCGGCTCGGCGTTGACCGACAGCTCCATCGACGTGCCCGAGGTGCCTGGCGAAGGCATCCCGGTGACGTATGTGCCAGCGCGTAACACCGTATTCCTGTCCTTGGCATTGGGCTGGGCCGAAGTGCTGGGGGCCCGTGACATTTTCATCGGCGTCAATGCCGTGGATTACTCCGGCTACCCGGATTGCCGCCCGGAATTTGTCGAAGCCTTTGAGCGCATGGCGAACCTGGCGACCAAGGCCGGCGTAGAGGGGCAGGGTTTCCGTATCCAGGCGCCGCTGCAGAATCTCAGCAAGGCCGACATCGTCAAGGCGGGTATGAAGCTTGGCGTGGACTACGGGCTCACTGTTTCCTGCTATCAGGCCGACGATCAGGGCCGTGCTTGCGGCAAGTGCGACAGCTGCCGCCTGCGCGCAGAGGGCTTTGCTGCGGCCGGCGTGAGCGATCCAACCCGTTATTTTTGATTTATTTCAAAATAGGTGTTGAATAGTCCTTAAAAATCAGTATTATACGCGCCACCACACAGCGGGTCGTTAGCTCAGTTGGTAGAGCAGTTGGCTTTTAACCAATTGGTCGTAGGTTCGAATCCCACACGACCCACCATTTTTTGCAGTTTTAAAAGTCTGGAAGGCCCACGAAAGTGAGGATTTCCGGATTTTTTTTTGCCTGAAATTAAGTGTCCCCCGCCCAAGCGCGTCATGTGTCCACCATGTCCCCGGTCCGTACAAAACGCGTAAAAGTAGCCAAACGCTCTTGTCCCACCACTTGGTGCCTCGCCTAGGCTCGGCATCCATGCCGGATTGCCTACTGCGCAATACCTTCGCTCAGCCAGCGTGATTAATGGGGCACCCCAGATCAACGTCCACCCGAGGCGGCCTGACAGCCGACCTGGTTCTTGGTGGGGCCGCGTTTCTCCTGTGGGAGCGAGCCTGCTCGCGAAGGCGGTGCCTCAGTTGGCGAAAATGTTGGATGTGCCGGCGTCATCGCGAGCAAGCTCGCTCCCAGGTTCAGTGTCGGACATAAATTTTGTGTTCACCGAAGCTCCAGTGTGGGAGCGAGCTTGCTCGCGATAGCGGTGGCTCAGCCACATAGATGTCGGCATGTACCCCGCTCTTGCTCTTGCTCTTGCTCTTGCTTTGGATCTTGATCTTGATCTGGACGCCCCGTTAAACCACGCTGGCCGAACGCAGGTATTGTGCAGTGGGCACCTCGGCATGGATGCCGAGGTAGCCGCGCTGGGCCATGGATGGCCCTTCGCGGCGGCCCGCGGAGCAATGCCTGCGTTCGGGCATGCCGAGCCTAAGCGAGGCACCAAGTGGTGGGGCAAAGCGTTTTTGGTTACTTTTGGCGCTCTTCCAAAAGTGACCCGCCGTAAGGGCGGAACCCTAGGCAGCCGTGACCGCAGCAACGGATATGTACCCAATCCAATCCAATCTAACCCAACCCAACCCCAAAGAAACGGCGCTCCCTCGGAAAAGCGCCGTTTCCCTAAGTGAACCTGTCGTGGAGCAGTCGCCATGCTCACGACTACCAACGCCATCAGCCCTTCTTCTCACCCGACGCGGAGCGATGAACGCCTGGACCCAGCGCTTCCCACGCGAGCCAACGTCCTGCTTGGATCCGCCATGAGGGCACCCGGCAGACCCATTCATTGGGTGGTTTCCTGGCAAATACCGGTAACCGAGGTTTGCGCACAACCTTGCTATTGAGCGTGCTGACGCAGAACTTCGAGTAGTTTTTCAGTTCCTTGAGTTCAAGCGACAGCATGTCTTTTGGGCACAGTAGCAGTACGTCCCCAAAGGAATACAACTGGAACGCCTCGACTTCTATTTTTTGCGCAGCAACCTGACGTGTTTTCCACTGGGTGGCGTTCAGGTCTTGCAGTTTTATCTCTTCTGGCAAGGCGTATCGCTCCGCCGTTTGTTGGCGAACCGATAAGCCTCCTGCCGCGATGTAGGTGATCTGGCTCAAACTGCCTGGCGAGAGGAATGTGAAGGCGCAGAAGGCGAGGATCATTGCGATCAGGCCATTGAAGGTCCGCCTGTAGATGTCCCCCTTGAAACAATAAAATATGACGACCGGTAGCAGGGTGAAGATGAGTGTCAGCCAGGACAGGCCCGCTACGTAGGGGACGGTGTCAGGCGTTTCCCTCTCCATATATGAACGTATCGTCAGCAGGATTGGAAAGGCGGCGAAGATCACGGTGATGAAGATGGAGATCGAGAGCAGGGTGACGAGCCAGAACTCTTTGCGAGCCCGTATCCAGGACAGTAGCCGCTGCCAATTTTTCTTGACCCAGAGCCACGCTGGAGTCGTCTCGTTTTTGAAGATCTGCCAATAGGTGAGCCATTCTTGCGACCAGCTCTTCTGGGGGAGGGTGGCCTTGCGCTGCTGGGGCTTTTTTCGCGTTATTCGTTGATGGTCTGCCAGGCGTTTCGAGCGGGCTCGATCCAGCCTGGCTTGGACAAGTGTGCTTTTCCTGATAATTCTTTTGAACGGCGTGAGTGCGTACATGAGAAAGCACGCAACGAGGACGATCAGGAATAACACCGCCAATGTTGCCCAGTGGTTCAATAAAGTGGGCAAGAAGAAGGTGGTCCAGATGAACGCGCTAAACCCCACAACCGTAGGGAACACCAGATAGAAAACAATCTTCGGTTGGTTGTCTTTCATGTTTGAAAAAAGCGAAACCGAGCAGCCGAACATCCACGTTGTTGCACCCAGGATGAACAAATACGACAGCATCAGCAGCAGGACCAACACGACCCAGACCAACAGTGCGGACTTCACATCGATGGACGGCATGAACAGATCGATTCGTCCAATCGTCCGGGTATAGAGATACAGCGTGATGAACCCAAGCCCTGTCGCGAGCAGGCCTAACGTGACGGTGATCTGGGTCCAATAGGAAAGAATGCGTTTGACGGTGTGCTTGAGCACTTCAGCGAAGGTTCTGTCAGGTATGACGGACAAGGCGTGGCTCCCTTACGAGGTAAAATTCCTGGCAGGTATAGTAACGCCTAGTCGTACCAGCCCAATCTTCGGCCTATAAGTCATGCTCCTAGAACGTTTAGCGGATGTGCTGCCCGTAATGTTTCGGGTCCAGGCGCAATACCATCACCATCATCAACGCCATGACCGCCGTGAGCGACCACCAGGCCCACTCGAAGCTGCCCAATTGGTCGCGAATCATCCCGGCAATCAAAGGCGAGAGCCCGGCGATGAGATAGCCCACACCCTGCACGAACGCGGTAAGGCCGCCGGCCCGGCGTGGGTTTTCCAGGTGGTCGAGGGATACGATCAGGCTCATGGGGAACAGGCCGCCGATACCCAGCCCCAGCAGGCAGGCCCATAGCAGGCTGAAGCGTTCCGGACTGAGGATCAGGCCGCAGAAGCCGCCGATGATCAGGGCCAGCAGGACGCTCAGGACCAGGCGTTTATCGCGGCTGCGGTTGGCAATCGCCGGAGTGACCAGGCCGGATAACACTTCCATTGCCGTGAGGAACCCCAGCAGCAGGCCAGCGTGCTGTTCGCTCCAGCCCTTTTCCACGTAGTACGGCGCCAGCCAGGCCAGCACGCAGGTGTAGGAGGCAGTGCCCAGGCCAAAGAAACTCGCCAGGAGCCAGGCCCGGGCGTTGCTGGAAAACGCTTCGTGATGCCGGGACGCTGCTTCGGGCAAGGGCGTGATGTTCGAGCGCTGGGCGTACCAGCAGCCCAGGGCGACCAGCGCCAGCAATGCCCAGATCGCCAGCCCGATGCGCCAACTGCCGGTCTGCGTCAGGACAAAGGGTGAAAACGATGCGGCAATCGCTGCACCGCCCATGATGGAGGTGACGTACAAGCCCATGAACAGCGAGACGTTGTCGGCGAAGCGCGACTTGATCAGTGCCGGCATCACGGCCTGGATCAAGGCGATCCCGAGCCCGGCCACGACCGCACTGGCGATCAACCCGGCGGCGCTGTCCAGGTACAAGCGCGAGGCCGTGGCCAGACCAATGATCAACAGCGACAGCACGATGGTGCGGTGTTCACCAATGCGCAGGGCGATGCGCATGCCCAGGAACATCGCCAGGCCCATCGCCATGACAGGCAACATGGTCAGCAGCGAGGCGGTACTGAAACTCAAGGGCACCTCGCCGCGAATGGCCGACAATAACGGCCCGACTGCCGCCATCGAGGGGCGCAGGTTCAGCGCGACCAAGACGATGCTGACCATCAGCCAGGTGGCGTGGGTGCTTGAGGTTCGAATATTTTCCATGACAGGGCCTTGGCTGGATAAAGCCCTATTTAGGCCAGGGCACCTTGCGATGGGCAAACTGAAAACTGGTGGGGCTTATTTAATAATTAAATGCGGTGTCAAATCGAAGGCTGGCTTTTGTGGCGAGGGGATTTATCCCCTCGCCACAATGTCGTTTGCCACCTGTCCTGTTTATTCCATCCCTGGGCTCAGCGTCCCCAGCCACGCCACCAACCCAAGGATGGCCACCGCCACAGCGAACTCCAGGACCATGCTGCGCCGCAGGGCACCCACCGCGACTTTGTGCTCGCCGGTCTGTTGAGCCTGCGCCAGCAGTGGGCTCAGGTGAAAACGGTTCAGTGCGGCGAACACCAGCATGGCGGCGAACAAGATGAGTTTGAGCGCCAGCAACTGACCGTAGGTGCTGTCCAGCAGTCCTTCGACGCTCGGGCCGACGATGAACAGATAATTCACCACCCCGGTCACGCTAATGACCACCACGAACACCGCCCCGGCGGTTTCAAACCCGGTCAATGTCCGGGCCAGTACCGCCAGCTGCGGTTCGGCCTGGCGAAGCAGCAGGGCAAATGCGGCCAAGGCCCCAATCCAGCCCGCCGCCGCCCACAGGTGCAGGAAGTCGGTGATGAAGTGCCAGCTACGGCGTGCGCCTTCGTCCATGGCGCCGTGCCCGGCCCAGGCCAACGTCGCCAAGGCCACGGCACCGCCCAGCATGACCAGGCCCAGGCTGGCGCTCGGCCAACGTTTATTGAACGTAACGGCGACACCGGCCAGCAGCAGCGCCGCCATCCGCAGTATCCAACTCAAGCCGACGTCGGTCTCCATTACCATCATTTCGATGTGCGGCCATAGCTCGACCCACTCCACTACGCCGCTCATGGCCCAGGCCATGCACGCCATGGCGGCGAGGGAGAGCAACCCGCCCAGCACCGCCGAGATCAGCAGCAGCGGCGTGAAAGGCAACTGCGCGCCTGACACCCGCTCCTGGCCTCGCAGGCTATAGAGCCCGAACGCGGCCAGGCCGAACAGCAACATCAGATCCAAATACAGGGCAAAACGCAGGGCAATGTTGATCGAGTCGCTCATCAACTCACTTCACCTTGAACGTGACGTTGCCGGTGATCGGGTGAGTGTCGGACGACACCGCGCGCCACTGGACCTGATAGGTGCCAGCGGTGAGGGGCGCATTCGGTGTGATGACCATGGTTTTCGGGTCATCGCTGCCGGCGACCTTGGCTGGCATGGGCATCGGCGAATGGGCTGCCATGCCGGGCATCTCGGTCATCATCAGCTTGGCGCCGGAAAACTTGGTCATCAGGTTTTCGGAAAAATGCAGCTCTATTTTTGCCGGTGCCGCACCTTCGGCGCCCTCGGCGGGGGTAGAGGACAGCAGTTTCGGGTGGGCCTGGGCCAGGCCACTGAGCAACAGGCCGGTGGATAAGGCGACGGCAACGACAGCGTTTTTGATGAGTGACATGCAAGGACTCCTACAGCTCGGTTTTTAGTTTTGAGTGAAACAGGTCAGCGGGTCAGAACCACATGCGCACACCCAGCACCAGGCGGGCTTCGCTGCGGTCTTCGCCGTCTTCACGGGTGTAATCGGCGGTGTTGCCGTAGACCCGATTCCAGGTGACGCCAATGTAGGGGGCGAATTCACGGCGTATTTCATAACGCAGCCGTACGCCAAGTTCGCTGTCCGACAGCCCCGAGCCGACGCCGCGGGCGGGATCGTTCTGGCCATAGAAGTTGACCTCGGCGGTGGGCTGCAGGATCAGCCGATTGGTCAGCAAGATGTCGTAGTCGCCTTCCAGCCGCGCCGCGCTCTGGCCACCTTCGCCGATGAACGCAGTGGCCTCGGCTTCGAAGTTGTACAGCGCCATGCCTTGCACGCCGAAGGCGGCCCAGGTTTGCCCATCGCCTGGCTTGAAGTCTTGGCGCACGCCGGCCACCACGTCCCACCAAGGACTGATGGCGTGGCCCCATAGGGCCTGAAGTTCCGCTTCTTCGGTCTTGCCGTTGAGGCGTTCACCTTCGGAGCGCAGCCACAAACGGTCGATGTCGCCACCGATCCAGCCGGAGGCGTCCCAGCTCAGGGCGCTGCCGTCATCGGCGTCCTGCCACTCCAGCTGGTCGATGAGGAAAAACGAATTGATGGCGCTGTCATGCACCGCGTGTCCGCGATGATCCTCGTAGACGGCGGCGCGATCGGCGGCGGTCAGTTCCGGGATCGGTGTGCGGCTGCTGGTCGGCGCTGATTGCATGGGTTCCATGCCCTGCATCGAGTCCATGCCTTGCATCTGGCCAGGGTCCATCCCTGGCATCTGGCTGTGATCCATGCCTTGCATGTCGTTGCCCGCCGCCCAGGCCGAGGGGGTGGCGCCAAGGGTCAGGCTGGCAATGAGTGCCATGGGGTATCGAAAAACAGTGGTCATGGTCGGCTCCTCATTCCTGCACCCGAACTTCACGGAACATCCCCATCTCCATGTGAAACAGCAGGTGACAGTGGTACGCCCAGCGCCCGAGGGCATCGGCGGTGACGCGGTAGCTGCGCTTGGCGCCCGGTGGCACGTCGATGGTGTGCTTGCGCACCATGAACTGGCCGTTCTCATCCTCCAGGTCGCTCCACATGCCGTGCAGGTGGATGGGGTGGGTCATCATGGTGTCGTTGATCAGCACGATGCGCATTCGCTCGCCGTACTTGAGCAGCAGCGGCGCGGCGTCGGAAAATTTCACGCCGTTGAACGACCAGACGAATTTCTCCATGTGCCCGGTCAGGTGCAGCTCGATCGTACGGCCCGGCTCGCGGCCGTCGGGGTCGGGAAAGGTGCTGCGCAGGTCCGAGTAGGTCAGCACTTTGCGGCCGTTGTTGCGCAGCCCCATGCCCGGGTCGTCGAGCTTGGGTTTGACGCTCATGACCTGCATGTCCACCAGGGGGTTGTCTTTCTCGGTGTCGGGATGCGACAGCATGCCGTCCATGCCTTGCATGGCACCGTGATCCATCCCGGCCATCCCGGCCATGTCGCCCATGCCCTGCATCTGGCTATGATCCATACCTTGCATCTGGCTGTGGTCCATGCCCTGCATCTGGCTGTCGTCCATTCCGGCCATGCCCTGCATCGAGCCATGGTCCATGCCACCCATGCCCATGTCGTCCATGGTCACCAATGGCCGCGGGTCCAGGGGCGGCACTGGCGCCGACAGCCCGGCCCTGGCCGCGAGGGTGCCGCGGGCGTACCCGGTGCGGTCCATGGACTGGGCGAACAGGGTGTAGGCCTCCTGGGTGGGTTCGACGATGACGTCATAGGTTTCGGCCACGGCGATCCGGAACTCGTCAACGCTCACCGGTTTGACGTATTGGCCGTCGGACGCCACCACCGTCATCTTCAAGCCGGGAATGCGCACGTCGAAATAGCTCATGGCCGAGCCGTTGATAAAACGCAGGCGAAGACGTTCGCCAGGCTTGAACAGGCCGGTCCAGTTCATGTCCGGCGCCTGGCCGTTCATGAGGTAGGTGTAGGTGGCGCCACTGACGTCGGCCAGGTCCGTGGGATTCATCTTCATCTCGGCCCACATCTTGCGATCGGCCACGGTGCTGGCCCAGCCGTTCTTGCCCACATCGTCAATGAAGTCGCCGACGGTGCGTTTGTTGTAGTTGTAGTAGTCCGACTGTTTCTTGAGCTTGCGAAGGATGTTGCCGGGGTCTTCATCGGTCCAGTCGGTGAGCATCACCACATAGTCCCGTTCGTATTGGAAGGGCTCCGGTTCCCTGGCGTCGATCACCAGCGGGCCGTAGACCCCGGATTGTTCCTGGAAACCGGAATGGCTGTGGTACCAGTAGGTGCCGTTTTGCCGGACCTTGAACTGATACACGTACAGGCCGTCGGGTTCGATGCCCTTGAAACTCAAGCCCGGAACGCCGTCCATGTTGGCTGGCAGCAGGATGCCGTGCCAGTGGATGGACGTGGTGTCCTTCAAGCGATTGCGCACCCGCAGGGTCACGGTGTCGCCTTCACGCCAGCGCAGCAGTGGGCCGGGAATGCCGCCGTTGATGGTCTGGGCGGTACGTGGGTTGCCGGTGAAGTTGACCGGGCTTTCGCCGATGAACAGATCGAACTCGGTGCCGCTCAGGACGTTGGGCTGGCCCGGGCCGGTGACCGCCCAGACAGGCGCGCGCCACAAGCCCAGGCCGCCGAGGATGCCACCGGCAGTCAGGCCCTTGACGAAGGTTCGCCGGGAAGATTTTGTTTGCATACGATGGAAGTCCGTCAGTCGATTCGCTGCGAACACGGGGGGCAATCCCCCGGTTTCGCTTTGAAAAGAAGATGACATAAGCCGGCCGGGCAGGTGATTACATTTCGGTCAGCTTGCTCCCGCTGGGGCGCGCGTCCGGTTGCAGGGGCGGGCACAGGTCAGAATGATCTTTTGCATCGACGGGATATTCTGTAGCCTTGCCGGCTTCACGCTGTCCCGTGCCTGATTGATACCCACTTTCCCGGCGGTACCCGAGTGGTCCGGAGCCGGGTGTATACTCGACTTTCGCGCTAAACGCGCTTGCAGGTCTTGCGAACATGACGCAAATTTCCGAACGCCTTCTGGTCCAGGCCCACCTCGACGCCAAGCAGCCCAAGCCGCTGACCGCCGAGCAAGAGGCCTGGTACCGCGCTGCCATCGCCGCCGAGCTCAAGGCTCAGGACGCGGTGCTGGTCGCGCACTTCTACTGCGACCCGATCATCCAGGCCCTGGCCGAAGAGACCGGTGGTTGCGTGTCCGACTCCCTGGAAATGGCCCGCTTCGGCAATGCCCACCCGGCCAAGACCGTGGTGGTGGCGGGGGTCAAGTTCATGGGCGAGACCGCGAAGATCCTCAATCCCGAAAAGCGTGTGTTGATGCCCACCCTGGAGGCCACCTGCTCCCTGGACCTGGGCTGCCCGGTGGACGAATTCTCGGCGTTCTGCGACCAGCATCCGGAGCGCACCGTGGTGGTGTACGCCAACACCTCGGCAGCCGTGAAGGCCCGGGCCGACTGGGTGGTGACGTCCAGTTGCGCGCTGGAAATCGTCGAGAGCCTGATGGACAACGGCGAGACGATCATCTGGGGCCCGGACAAGCACCTGGGTACTTACATCCAGCGCAAGACCGGCGCCGACATGCTGCTCTGGGACGGTGCCTGTATCGTCCACGAAGAGTTCAAGTCCAAGCAGTTGGAGGACATGAAGGCGCTGTATCCGGACGCCGCGATCCTGGTGCACCCGGAGTCGCCGACGTCGGTGATCGAACTGGCGGATGCCGTGGGCTCCACCAGCCAATTGATCGCCGCGGCCCAGACCCTGCCGAACAAGACGCTGATCGTCGCCACCGACCGGGGTATTTTCTACAAGATGCAGCAGCTGTGCCCGGACAAGGTCTTCATCGAGGCCCCAACCGCCGGTAACGGCGCGGCGTGCCGCAGTTGCGCGCATTGCCCATGGATGGCGATGAATACCCTGGAGCGCACGCTCAAGAGCTTGCAGGAGGGCGCCAACGAGATCTTCGTCGACCCGGCGCTGATCCCCCAGGCGATTCGCCCGCTCAAGCGCATGCTGGACTTCACCCAGGCGGCGCGGATGAAGTTGGCGGGCAATGCCTGATCGTTGGGAGGCTTGAGGCTTCAAGAAGTCTTGAGGCCTATGATGCTTTTTGTGGCGAGGGAGCTTGCTCCCGCTCGGCTCTGTAGGAGCTGCCGAAGGCTCGGGCCGCGTTCGGACGATCTTTTGATCTTTCGCTTTAGACTCAAGTGTCTGGGGAAAGATCGCAGCCTCGTTGCACTCGACAGCTCCTACAGAGCCGAGCGGGAGCAAGCTCCCTCGCCACGGGTTTTGTGGTGTGCTTATTTGGTCTTCTTGGGAATCCGCACCAGCTGCGTATCCGAGTAGATGTCATGCCAGCTGCGCTTGCGCTTGTCGAACAGCACCCAGATGAAGCCCAGCCCCACCAGCAGCAATGACGCAATCGAGACCACGAACCGCAACAGCGCCTGCCACAGGCTGATGGCCGTGCCATCGGCGTTCTGTACACGGATGCACCACACCTGCATGCCCAGGGTCTGGCCGTTGTGGGTCCAGAACTTGGCGAAGAAGCCGAACAGCACGAACAGCAGCACGGTGGACAGCAGCGGGTCACCGTCCAGTGCGCCGGCTTCGGTCAGGGCGCGCATTTTTTCTTCGCCGATGATCGCCATCTGGATCATCTTGTAGGCACCGCTGGTGACGATCAGCAGCGCCGTGCACAGCAAGAAGTCATAAAACATCGCTGCCAGGCGACGACCCAGGCCGGCGGGTGGAAAGTCGCCCTGGGGGGTGAGCAGGTGTTTCGGCATGATGGCCTCGGTTGAAAAAAGAAGCCATTTTACGGATTTACGCCCATAAAAAAGCCCCTGATATCAATCAGGGGCTTTTTAGTGTGCGAAAGCCTCAGGCTTCTGCTTGAACCTCGTCAGCCTGCATGCCTTTCTGGCCTTGCACAGCAACGAAAGTGACTTTCTGGCCTTCTTTCAGGCTCTTGAAGCCGTTGCCCTGGATGGCGCGGAAATGCACGAACAGGTCCGGACCGCTTTCAGGCGTGATAAAACCAAAACCCTTCTCGTCGTTGAACCACTTGACGGTACCGCTCTGACGTTGAGACATTTTCTTATTTCCTTTGACACTAAAATTGATGACAGCCTCTTTCGCATGAAAGAGTACTGGGGCTGGGTTGCAGGAAAGTAAGAGACGTCGAACGGGATGTAGCGAACTTCATAAGCTACTGCCCAGGTCACGATTCCAAGCGACCCATGCAAACACAGTGACCAAACTCTACGCCAACTACGAATGAAAAAACAACCCCCGGGGAAGCCCGTATTTGCTCAGCTTACAGGCATTTACATACATCGCCGGGCGCGGCTTATTCGATAGGCTAGTTCAATGGTTAACGACTGTTATAAGCGCCATTGAAGTCTAAGGATATGCACCTTTTTATGGCGGTTGCGTTACACATTAGTGCACGTATAACGCAATCGCGTTACTTATAGAAACAGTCAATCAGCCGCGGAAGTAGCGTTGTGGAACGAATGGCATTTTGCTTACAAGTAAAGGCACCTTTTTCCCACGCACAATGGCCCAGACGGGTGTATCCAGTGCGATATAGGCGCTGTCCAGGTAACCCATCGCCAACGGACCGCCCAGGGTCGGGCCGAAACCGCCGCTGCACACCGCACCGATAATCTCGCCCGCTTCGTTGACGATCTCTGCGCCTTCGCGCACCGGTGTGCGTTCCTGGGGCAGCAGGCCGACACGTTTGCGCTTCACGCCGCCCTGTTGTTGGGCGAACACGGTTTCAGCACCGGGGAAACCGCCAGCGCGGGCGCCGTCGGCACGACGTACTTTGGAAATTGCCCACAGCAGGCTGGCTTCGATTGGCGTGGTCTCGGTGTTCATGTCGTGACCGTAGAGGCACAGGCCGGCTTCCAGGCGCAGCGAGTCACGGGCACCCAGGCCGATGGCCGTGACTTGCGGCTCGGCCAGCAGGGCGCGGGCCAGTTTTTCCGCATCGGCGGCGGGTACCGAAATTTCGAAACCGTCTTCACCGGTATAGCCCGAACGGCTGACAAAGCAGTCCACGCCCAACAGCGTGACGCGCTGGAACTGCATGAAGGTCATCTTCGCCACGTCCGGCGCCAGGCGTGCAAGCACGGTGACGGCGGCCGGGCCTTGCAGGGCAAGCAGGGCTCGGGTTTCGAACAGCGACTCGATGCTGCACTGCGCGCCAATGTGGGCACGCAGGTGGGCCAGGTCCTGGTCCTTGCAGGCCGCGTTGACCACCAGGAACAGCTCGTCATTGCCCAGGTTGGCGACCATCAGGTCGTCGAGGATGCCGCCGTTCTCGTTGGTGAACATGGCGTAGCGCTGCATGCCCACCGGCAGGTCGATGATGTCCACCGGCACCAGGGTTTCCAGGGCCTTGGCGGCGCCTGCGCCGGTCAGGCGGATCTGGCCCATGTGGGACACATCGAACAAGCCGGCCTGGTCGCGGGTGTGCTGGTGTTCTTTCATCACGCCCAATGGGTACTGCACCGGCATGTCGTAGCCGGCGAACGGCACCATGCGGGCGCCGAGTTCGAGGTGCAGTGCGTGCAGCGGGGTTTTCAACAGTTGTTCGGTGGACATATCGACTCCTGGAAAATGAGAATGGCGCGCATCAGCATTCGATGATGTTGACCGCCAGACCGCCTCGGGCGGTCTCCTTGTATTTGCTTTTCATGTCGGCGCCGGTCTGGCGCATGGTGCGGATGACTTTGTCGAGGGAGACGAAGTGATGCCCGTCGCCGCGCATGGCCATGCGTACCGCGTTGATGGCCTTCACCGAACCCATGGCGTTGCGTTCGATGCAGGGCACCTGCACCAGGCCGCCGATCGGGTCGCAGGTCAGGCCAAGGTTGTGTTCCATGCCGATCTCGGCGGCGTTCTCCACTTGCTGCACGCTGCCGCCGAGCACTTCGCACAGGGCGCCGGCGGCCATGGAACAGGCCACGCCCACTTCACCCTGGCAACCGACTTCGGCGCCGGAGATGGAGGCGTTTTCCTTGTACAGGATGCCGATGGCGGCGGCGGTCAGCAGGAACCGCACCACGCCATCCTCGCTGGCCCCGGGAATAAAACGCATGTAGTAATGCAGCACGGCCGGGATGATGCCCGCCGCCCCATTGGTAGGCGCGGTGACGACGCGGCCGCCGTAGGCGTTTTCTTCGTTGACCGCCAAGGCATACAGGTTGACCCAGTCCAGCACCGACAACGGGTCGCGCAGTGCGGCTTCGGGGTTCTTGCACAATTGGCGGTGCAACGCCGCGGCCCGGCGCTTGACCTTCAGCCCGCCCGGCAGAATCCCTTCGTTGCGACAGCCCGCCGCCACGCAATCCTGCATCACCTGCCAGATTTTCAGCAGGCCGGCACGGGTCTCGGCTTCGGGGCGCCAGGCGCTTTCGTTGGTCAGCATCAGTTGGCTGATGGACAGGCCATAGGTGCTGCAATGGCCCAGCAGGTCCTTGGCACTCTTGAATGGGAAGGTCAGGGGCGTGGCATCTTCGACGATACGGTCGGCGCCGGCGGCGTCTTCATCCACGACAAAACCGCCACCGACCGAGTAGTACTCGCGGCTGCGCACTTGCAGCCCTGCGGCATCGAAGGCGCGGAAGATCATGCCGTTGGGGTGAAAGGCCAGCGGCTTGCGGATCATCGCCAGGTGCAGCTTTTCATTGAATTCGATGGGATGCTGGCCGAGCAGGTTCAGGCGCCCATTGCTGCGGATCGCTTGCAGGCGGGCGTCGACGGTTTCGGTGTCCACGGTGTCCGGGTGTTCACCTTCCAGGCCCAGCAGCACGGCCTTGTCGCTGCCGTGGCCCTTGCCGGTGGCGCCGAGCGAGCCGTAGAGCTCGACCTTGACGCTGGTGATGGTTTCAAGCAGGTCATCACGGCGCAGCCCTTCGACAAAACGGGCAGCGGCACGCATGGGGCCGACGGTATGGGAACTGGAGGGACCGATACCGATCTTGAACAGGTCGAACACGCTTAACGACATGGTGTTTCTCCGGTTTCTTTTTATGAGTTCGACGGTTTGCGGGGTTTGGCACATTCCCCTTGTGGGAGCGAGCTTGCTCGCGATAGCGGCGTGACAGCCACACACCTGCAGACTGACAGTGCGCTATCGCGAGCAAGCTCGCTCCCACAGGGGCTGTGGTTTTCCTTGAGAAATTGCTTTCACAAGGCATGGCGGTGTGTTTGAGAGGGGCGAGCGAACCCGCCCCTCTTCACAGGTCAAGCGTAGCTTTCGATCGACGGGCAAGCGCAGACCAGGTTGCGGTCGCCGAACACGTTGTCGACCCGGCCCACGGGCGGCCAGTACTTGCCTTCGATCAACGACGCCACCGGGTACACCGCCTGTTCGCGGCTGTAAGGGTGGGTCCACTCGCCGACGATTTCCGCCGCAGTGTGCGGGGCGTTTTTCAGTGGGTTGTCGTCTTTGTCCAGGCTGCCGTTTTCCACCGCGCGGATTTCTTCGCGGATGCAGATCATGGCGTCGCAGAAGCGGTCCAGTTCTTCCTTGGATTCGCTTTCGGTCGGCTCGATCATCAACGTGCCGGCCACCGGGAAGGACATGGTCGGCGCATGGAAACCGAAGTCGATCAGGCGCTTGGCCACGTCATCGACGCTGATGCCGCTGCTGTCCTTGAGTGGACGCAGGTCGAGGATGCATTCGTGGGCCACCAGGCCGTTGCTGCCGGAGTAGAGCACCGGGTAGTGCTCTTCCAGGCGACGGGCGATGTAGTTGGCGTTGAGGATCGCCAGTTGCGAGGCGCGCTTGAGGCCGGCGCCGCCCATCATGCGGATGTACATCCAGGTGATTGGCAGGATGCTCGCGCTGCCGAACGGCGCCGCGCACACCGCGCCTTCCTTGCGTTCCATCTTGGCGTGGCCCGGCAGGAACGGAGCCAGGTGCGACTTGACGCCAATCGGGCCGACGCCCGGGCCGCCACCGCCGTGAGGGATGCAGAAAGTCTTGTGCAGGTTCAGGTGGGACACGTCGCCACCGAACTTGCCTGGGGCGCAGAGGCCGACCATGGCGTTCATGTTGGCGCCGTCGATGTACACCTGGCCGCCGTTGTCATGAATGATGCCGCAGATTTCGCGGATGCCTTCTTCGAACACGCCGTGGGTGGACGGGTAAGTGATCATCAGCGCCGCGAGGTGTTCGCGGTGCTCGATGGCCTTGGCGCGCAGGTCTTCGATGTCGACGTTGCCGCGGGCATCGCAGGCGGTCACGACCACGCGCATGCCGGCCATGTGGGCGGTGGCCGGGTTGGTGCCGTGGGCCGAGGACGGGATCAGGCAGATGTCGCGACGCTCTTCGCCACGGCTCTGGTGATAGGCGCGGATCGCCAGCAGGCCGGCGTATTCGCCCTGGGAGCCGGCGTTGGGTTGCAGCGACACGGCGTCATAGCCGGTGGCGGCGCAGAGCATCGCTTCCAGTTCGTCGGTCAGTTGCTGGTAGCCAGCGCTCTGTTCGGACGGTGCGAATGGGTGCAGGGCGCCGAATTCGGCCCAGGTCACCGGAATCATTTCGCTGGCGGCGTTGAGCTTCATGGTGCAGGAACCCAGCGGGATCATGGTGCGATCCAGGGCCAGGTCCTTGTCGGCGAGCTTGCGCAGGTAGCGCATCAGCTCGGTTTCGGAGTGGTAGCGGTTGAACACTGGGTGGCTGAGGATCGCCGATTGGCGCACCAGCTCGGCCGGAATGTGGCTTTGCACGTTGGCGGCCAGTGCCGCGAAGTCCGGCAGGGCCTTGCCGTCGGCCAACACGCTGCCTATCAAACAGAGCAGGGTCTCGATGTCAGCCTGGCTGGTGGTCTCGTCCAGGGACAGGCCCAGGCGCTCAGCGTCCACTACACGCAGGTTGATGCGTTGGACGCGGGCCTTATCGTGCAGGGCAGCGGTTTGCGCGCCGGTACGCAGGGTCAGGGTGTCGAAGAAGCTTTCTTGCTCGACGTTCAGGCCCAGCGCGCCCAGGCCCTTGGCGAGGATCGCGGTCAGGTGATGGATGCGATTGGCAATTTGCACCAGGCCCTTGGGACCGTGGTACACGGCGTACATGCTGGCGATGTTGGCTAGCAGCACCTGGGCGGTGCAGATGTTGCTCGTGGCTTTCTCGCGGCGGATGTGTTGCTCGCGGGTCTGCATCGCCAGGCGCAGGGCCGGCTTGCCGAAACGGTCCACGGAAACGCCGACCAGACGGCCCGGCATGTCGCGCTTGAAGGCGTCCTTGGTGGAAAAATACGCCGCGTGCGGGCCACCGAAGCCCAGTGGCACGCCGAAGCGCTGGGCGCTGCCGATGGCCACGTCGGCGCCGAATTCACCTGGCGGAGTCAACAGGGTCAGGGCCAGCAGGTCCGCGGCCACGGCCACCAGGGCGTTGGCGGTGTGGAAGCGTTCGGTCAGTTCGCGATAGTCGAACAGATCACCGTTGCTGGCCGGGTATTGCAGCAGCGCGCCGAAGAAACCGCTGACGTCGCTCAGTTCGCGCTCATCGCCGACCACCACGTCGATGCCCAGGGGCTCGGCACGGGTGCGCAGTACGTCGAGGGTTTGCGGGTGGCTGTGCACGGAGGCGAAGAATGCGTTGCTGCCCTTGTTCTTGCTCAGGCGCTTGCAGAAAGTCATGGCTTCGGCAGCGGCGGTGGCTTCGTCGAGCAAGGAGGCGTTGGCGATTGGCAGGCCGGTAAGGTCGCTGATCAGGGTCTGGAAGTTCAACAGCGCTTCGAGACGGCCCTGGGAAATTTCTGGCTGGTACGGCGTGTAGGCGGTGTACCAGGCCGGGTTTTCCAGCAGGTTGCGCAGGATCGGCGACGGCGTATGGCAGTTGTAGTAGCCCTGGCCGATATAGGTCTTGAACAGTTGGTTCTTGGCGGCGATGGCCTTGATCGAGGCCAGTGCATCGGCTTCGCTCTGGCCGTCGCCCATGTCCAGCACGCTGGTGCCCTTGATGCTTTCCGGGATGACGCTGGCGCTCAGGGCCTCCAGGGAGTCGTAGCCCAGGCGCTCAAGCATGGCTTGCTCGTCGCTGGCACGCGGGCCGATGTGGCGGGCGATGAATTCGTTGGCAGTGCCGAGATTAACGGTCATATGGCGCTCCTCAGGCTTCGGCGTTGGCTTTGATCAGGCGGTCGTAGGCGTCCTGATCCAGCAGTTGGTCAACGTCGGCGGCGTTGGCGGGTTTGAAGCGGAAAAACCAGCCTTTGCCCAGCGGATCTTCGTTGACCAGTTCCGGATTGCTTTCCAGGGCCGGGTTCACTTCGAGCACTTCACCGTCCAGTGGCATGTAGACACCGCTGGCCGCTTTCACCGATTCCACGGTGGAGGCTTCGGCACCCTTGTCGTAGCTTTGCAGTTCCGGTAACTGAACATAGACCACATCGCCCAAGGCGTTCTGCGCAAACGCAGTAATACCGACTGTAACGCTGCCGTCGGCTTCGGTGCGCAGCCATTCGTGATCTTCAGTGAAACGCAACTCGCTCATGGAAACTCCTGGGGCCAGATTCGTCTGGTGGACGCGAAGAAAGGCGCGGGGCTTGGCCCGGCCGAATGCTAATACCCATAGCAAGAACGCGGCCAATAGTGAAAAAAGCTTGTGGGTCAATGATTTGAGGCGTTTGCGAGGACTGCGGATCCGTTGGGCTGTAGCGAAATCGCTACGGCGCCGCGCCTGAATAAAATCATTGCTGGATCAAAGCCTTATCTGGCGCAGTCTAGCGCTACCTGTAGCGATATCGTTCCGCTGTAGCGCTTTCAGTACAGGTGGAGGTCGTTTTTGACGCGATTCTCGACCACAACACAGAACCCCTGTGGAGCGAGCTTGCTCGCGATAGCGATGTGTCAGTCAACCTATGGCTGACCGGGCTAGCGTCATCGCGAGCAAGCTCACTCCCGCAGGGCGACTGCGGCGGGTTTATGGCTTTCCGGAAATCCCGTACTTGCGCAGCCGATGGGCAATGGCGGTGTGGGAGGTTTGCAGGCGGCTGGCGAGCTGGCGGGTGGAGGGGTAGTTGACGTAGAGGCTTTCGAGCAGGTGCTTCTCGAAGCTTTCCACGGCCTGTTCCAGGCTTTCGACTTCCACATCGCCCTGGCGCGCCACGGAGGTGCCGGCGATGTCCAGGTCGCCGATGTCCACCAGGCTGCTTTCGCAGATGGCCGCGGCGCGGAAGATCACGTTCTGCAATTGCCGCACGTTCCCCGGCCAGCGGTTGCCCAGCAGGGCCGGGTAAGTGCCGGGGGCCAGGCGGCAGACCGGGCGCTGGATCTGCGCGCAGGCCTGCTGCATGAAGTAACGCGCCAGCAGCAGGATGTCCTGGCCGCGTTCACGCAGCGGCGGGACTTCGACATTGAGCACGTTCAGGCGATAGAACAGGTCTTCGCGGAACGAGCCTTCGCTGACCATTTTCTCCAGGTTGCGGTGCGTGGCGCTCAAGATCCGCACGTTGACCTTGATCTCCCGGTCGCCGCCCACCCGGCGGAAGCTGCCATCGTTCAGGAACCGCAGCAGCTTGGCTTGCAGGTACGGCGACATCTCGCCGATTTCATCGAGGAATACCGTGCCCTGGTTCGCCAGCTCCATCAGTCCTGGCTTGCCGCCTCGTTGCGCTCCGGTGAAGGCGCCGGGGGCGTAGCCGAACAGTTCGCTTTCCGCCAGGTTCTCCGGCAATGCCGCGCAGTTCAGGGCCAGGAACGGTGCGCCATGACGGGCGCTGATGGCATGGCACGCCCGGGCCACCAGTTCCTTGCCGGTGCCGGTTTCGCCCTGGATCAGCAGCGGTGCATCCAGCGCCGCGACCCGCTGGGCCCGGGCCTTGAGGGTGCGGATCGCCGGGGACTCGCCCAGCAGCGCGTCGAAGCCTTCGGCGTGATCGTGATGCAGGGCCGACAGGCGCTCGCCGATGCGGTTCGGTTGATACAGCGTCAGCAGCGCGCCGGCGTCGGTGATGGGCGTGGCGTCCAGCAGCAACGTCTGGCCGTTGAGGGTGATTTCCCGCAGGGGCAAGCGGAAACCATTCTCCAGCAAGGCGTCCAGCAATGCCTCGTCACCGAACAGCTCGGCCACGCTTTCCCCGGCCGGTTCACGACCGTACAGGGCAATCAGCGCCGGGTTGGCCAGCAACACCTTGCCGGCACTGTCCAGGGCCAGTACCGGGTCGGTCATGGCCGCGAGCAAGGCATCGAGCTGCAAGTGACGACGCTGGCCCGGGAGGATGTCCACCACGGTGACCGCCTGCACGCCGCGCACGCTGAACAGTGCCTCGCGCAACTCGTCGAGCACTTGCGGGCTGAGGGTCGGGGCGTCGATGTAGACGTTGGGCGGTACCATCTCTACCGCATCCAGATTGAGATTGCGCCCACCGAGCAAGGCCAGGACTTCCTGGGTGATGCCGACGCGGTCGATGAAACTGACGTGGATACGCATGGGGCGATGGGTTCTGGAACTCGGAGGGCCGCAAGTATGCCTTGGGGCGGGCTAATGGTGAAATCCTGGTCATACACCGATCTCCATTGTGGGAGCGAGCTTGCTCGCGATAGCGGTGTATCAGTCAACAAAAGGGTGGCTGACACTCCGCTATCGCGAGCAAGCTCGCTCCCACAGAGACTCCCCACATAGGTTTTTTCACAGGTGGCAGCTACAACCCCACATCCCACTCGGGCATCTCGGGAAACTTGAGCACCAGAAAATCCAGCAGGCTGCGCAGTGCCGAGGGCATGTGTTTGCGTGAGGCATACACCGCGTACATGTTCATCCGGCGGGGTTCGGCGTGGGGCAGCAGGCGGATCAGTTCGCCGTTCTTGATGTGGGCGCCGGCCTGGTAGCTGGGCAGCATGGCCACGCCGGCACCGGCTATCGTCGCCTGGAGCAATGTGCTGGCCTCGTTGGCGCTGATATTACCTTGCACTGGCACCGAGACCTGCTCGCCGTCCTGCTCGAAATGCCACAGGCTCTTGCCGACGTAGGAGTGGGTCAGGCAGTTGTGCCGGCTCAGGTCTTCCACTCGCAGCGGAGTCGAGTGCTCACGCAGATAGCGCGGTGAGGCGCAGATCACCGAGCGGCAGACCGTGAGGCGACGGGCAATCAGGTTCGGGTCCAGGTCGTTGCTCATGCGGATCGCCAGGTCGATGCGCTCATCCACCAGGTTCACGGTGCGGTCGAGCATTTGCAGGTCGACGCTCACCCCAGGGTAGCGCTTGACGTATTCGGCCATGGCGCTCGCCAGTTGGGCCTGGCCGAACGAAGTACTGGCACTGATGCGCAACACGCCCCGTGGCGCGTCGTCCGGGGTGCTGACGGCGGCTTGCATGTCGCCGGACAGCTCCAGCATCTGCCGGCAACGCGGCAGGACTTCCGTGCCAGCGGCTGTCAGGCTCAGCTTGCGGGTGGTGCGGTGCATCAGCCGGGCACCGACCCAGTCCTCCAGCTCCGCCAAGTAGCGCGACACCACCGGCCGCGACAGGTCCAGATGCTCGGCCGCCGCCGACTGGCTGCCCAGGTCCACCACCGTGACGAACACCCGCATTGCTTGTAGACGATCCATGATTTGCCCGATTTCAGAAACAAACTATGTTCCAGCATCGCATTTTTTGTAACGAGTCAGGTAACTAAGCTCTGTCTCCATTCCCGTAGCGGGTTTTTAGATAACGGAGCACACCATGACCGGATTTATCCCACTCAAGCGCTTGCTGCTGGCAACCGCCGCCCTGGCCTTCACGGCCCAGACCTGGGCCGCCGGCCTGACGCTGGACGTCTATAACCCCGGCGCGGCGGCGGTTTTCCCGGTGACTTCGGTTTTAATCAGCGGTGAAAAAGAGGCGATCCTGGTGGACGCCCAATTCGGCAAGACCCAGGCCGCACAGGTGGTGGAAAAAATCCGTGCCAGCGGCAAGCGATTGACTACGATCTACATCAGCCACGGCGATCCAGACTACTATTTTGGCCTGGAAACCCTCACCGCCGCGTTCCCTGAGGCCAAGGTGCTGGCGTCCGCACCGACTGTCGAGCACATCAAGCACACCATGGATGGCAAGCTGAAATATTGGGGGCCGATCCTGAAAGCCGATGCCCCGGCCAAAGCCATCGTGCCCCAGGTGCTCAAGGGCGATAGCCTGACCCTGGAAGGCCAGCGCTTGCAGATCGTCGGCCTCGATGGCCCGCAGCCGGACCGCAGTTTCGTGTGGATTCCATCGATCAAGGCCGTGGTTGGCGGTGTGGTGGTGGCCGAGAACATTCATGTCTGGATGGCTGACACCCAGACGCCGCGGTCCCACAAGGACTGGCTGGCGACCCTCGCCGGTATTGAAAAGCTGCAACCGAACACCGTGATCCCAGGCCACTACCTGGGTGAAAGCGCCCGGTCCCTGGCCCCGGTGACATTCACCGCTGGCTATATCAAGGCCTTCGACGAAGAAACCGCCAAGGCGAAGGATTCCGCCGCGCTGATCGCCGCCATGAAGCAACGCTACCCGAACCTGGGTGAAGACAGCTCCCTGGAACTGAGTGCCAAGGTCGCCAAGGGCGAGATGAAGTGGTGAATACCGATCTTTGATCGGAGCACCGTTGTGGCGAGGGGATAAATCCCCTCGCCACAAGAGCATGCATTTCAACATTGCTAATCACTGGAGAACACCATGAGCAAAATCGCAATCATCGGCGCCACCGGTCGCGCCGGCAGCCAATTGCTGGAAGAAGCCCTGCGCCGTGGTCACAGCGTGACGGCCATTGCCCGCAATACCGCGAAAATCGGTGAAAGGGCCGGGGTGGTCAGCAAGCAACTGGATGTATTGGACAGCGAGGCGTTGACCGCGGCCATCGCCGGGCATGACGTGGTGATCAGTGCCGCTCACTTCGCCAGCGTGCCGGCCGACAAGCTCATCGCACCGGTCAAGGCCGCCGGGGTCAAGCGTTTGCTGGTCGTCGGTGGGGCGGGTTCGTTGCTGCTGCCGGATAACAGCCGTGTGATCGACAGTGATGGCTTCCCGGAGGAATACTTGGCCGAAGCGAGCGCCGGAGCATTGTTCCTGGACGTACTGCGCCAGGAACAGGACTTGGACTGGACGTTCCTTTCGCCTTCGGCAGAGTTCGTCGAAACCGAGCGCACCGAGCAGTTCCGTCTTGGCAAGGATCACTTGTTGTTCGACGCCGCCGGCCGCAGTTGGATCAGCTTTGCCGACTACGCCATCGCGATGATCGATGAAGTGGAAACGCCGCAGTTTCCGCGGACGCGGTTTACCGTCGGCTATTGATCACTGGCTTGTGTAGGAGCTGTGTAGGAGCTGTCGAGCAACGCGAGGCTGCGATCTTTCCTTGGACACTTGAGTCTCCAGCGAAAGATCAAAAGATCGCAGCCTCGCGTTGCTCGACAGCTCCTGCAAGGTTTAGCCGTGAATTCTTACCCAGACGCTGACCAGCACCGTCGCCGCCATCAGCCAAGCCACCGCCGCCACGGCCAATGACGCCTCCAGGCGCATGCGATCGACCATCACATACAGCGTCGCCAGGTACACGAAGTACGGAATGATCGACCACATGCCGAACACAATGGTGGTCTTCAGGTCATCCACCGAGCGGCCCTTGCCGACGATGTAATGGGCGATCAGGGCGAAGGTCGGGAACAGCGGCACCAGCCCGGCGATGTAATAGTTCTTGGTCTTGGCCAGCATTGCCAGAATGACCACCACGGCTGCACCCAGCGCCGCCTTGAAAATCAGATCCACAGGTCTTGCGCCCCGTTCATTAATGGCTCAGGCCATATTTTTTGACTTTGTCGAACAGCGTGGTCTTGGCCATGCCCAACTCCAGGCTTGCCTGGGTCAGGTTGCCACCGCTGCGTTGCAGGGCGTCCACCAGCAGGTTGCGCTCGAAGGCTTCTACTGCTTCGGCAAAGGCCAGGCCTTGGCTGGCACCACTGGCGCCGGACCTCTTGAACGCTGGCAGGCCCAGGGCATAGCGCTCGGCGACGTTGCGCAGTTCGCGCACATTGCCCGGCCAGTCGTGGCTCATCAGGTTCGACAGGGTCTGGTTGTCCAGCTCCGGCACCGTGCGGTCAAAGCGCAGGGACGACTGCTGGAGAAAGTGCTTGAACAGTTGCAGGATGTCTTCGCGCCGCTCGCGCAGCGGCGGCAGTTCCAGGGTCACCACGTTGAGGCGGTAATACAAGTCGCTGCGGAACTGCCCGGCCCGGCCCATTTCGTCCAGGTCGGACTTGGTGGCGGCGATCACCCGGCAATCCACGGCCACGCTCTGGTTCGAACCCAGGCGCTCGAGGGTGCGTTCCTGCAACACGCGCAGCAATTTGATCTGCAAGGGCAGGGGCATGCTTTCCACTTCATCGAGAAACAGCGTGCCACCGTCGGCGTGTTCGATCTTGCCGATCCGGCGTTTGCCGGCACCGGTAAAGGCATTGGCCTCGTGGCCGAAAATTTCGCTTTCGAACAGGTTCTCCGGCAGGCCGCCGCAGTTCAGCGCGACGAACTGCTTGTCGTGGCGTCGGCTGAAGTCATGCAGGCAACGGGCGACCAATTCCTTGCCGGTGCCGGTTTCACCTTCGATCAGCACGTTGGCCGAGGTGTCGGCGACGTTGGCGATCAGCGCGCGCAGGTGCTGCATGGCTGGCGAGCGGCCAATGATCCGCCCTTCCAGGGTATCGCGCTCGGCCAGTTGCCGACGCAGCGATGACACTTCCCGGGCGAGGCTGCGCTGCTCCAGGGCACGGCGGGCGACGTCCACCAGGCGTTCAGGAGAAAAGGGTTTCTCCATGAAGTCATAGGCGCCTTTTTGCATGGCGCCGACGGCCATGGAGATGTCGCCGTGGCCGGTGATCAGCACCACCGGCAGGCTACGGTCCCGTGCCTTGAGGCGGGTCAGCAGTTCCAGGCCGTCGATGCCCGGCAGGCGAATGTCGCTGATGACGATGCCGGCAAAGTTATCGTCGACGTGCTCCAGGGCCTCTTCGGCGCTGCCCACGCCGATGCAGGGAATGTCTTCCAGGCTCAAGGCCTGCTGGCAGCCCAGTAGGACGTGGGGGTCGTCTTCGACGATCAGTACGCTCAGGTCGTGGTTCATAGCGGCTCGACAGGTGAAAGGCTTACCAACGGTAAACTGAGGACAAATGTGGTTCCACTGCCCTCAACCGGGTGCTCGACGCCCAGGTAGCCACCCGTGGCGGCGGCCAGGCTGGCGGAAAGCGTCAGGCCCAGGCCCAGGCCTTGTTCGCCGGGTTTGGTGGTGAAGAAGGGTTCGAACAGATGCTTGCGTGTTTCTGGGTCAATGCCGTGGCCGTTATCCCGCACGCGCAGGCGATATTTGCCATCGCCGGCCTGGCCTTCGAGCCACAGCTGCGGTTCGGGTTGCGTCTGCATGGCGTCCAGGGCATTGCCGATCAGGTTCACCAGGATCTGCTCCAGGCGCGTCTGGTCAATTTGCACCTGGACGTCATCGAAACTGGAATGAATCTGGATGTTCAAGCTTTCAAGACGAGCGCCCAGCAGTTGCAGCGCGGCTTCGACGCCTTTGCCGAGGCTGGCCTGGCCCTGGTCGTCCCCACGCCGGGCAAAGGAGCGCAGGCTGGCGGTGATCCGGCCCATGCGGTCGATCAATTCGTTGATGGTCTTGAGGTTGGTGCTGGCGATGTCCAGCTGGCCACGTTCCAGGAAGCGCACGGTATTGCCTGACAAGGTGCGCAGTGCCGCCAGTGGCTGGTTGAGTTCGTGGGCGATGCTGGTGGACATCTGGCCGATGGCCGCCAGTTTACCGGCCTGGACCAATTCGTCCTGGGCCCGGCGCAAGGTCTCTTCGGCCTGGCGCCGTTCGCGGATCTGGCCCTTGAGTCGTTCGTTGCTGGCGCGCAGGTCGGTGGTGCGTTCGGTAATCCGACGCTCGAGCTGGTTGTTGGCTTGCTGCAAGGCTTCCCGGGCCGCGAGACGGGTGGCGATGACCTTGCGCCGTTCGTTCCAGGCAATCAGCAGGAACGCCACCAGGGCGAAGGCCACGGCCACCAGGATGCCTTGGTTGATCGCCTGGCGACGCAGGTCTTCAAGTGAGGTCAGCAGGGTGAAATTCCACGGTGTATCGCTCAAGGGCCGGGTCTGCGACAAATAGCTGATGGCGCGCTCGTCGGACACCAGTTCGCTGTTGGCCGGGAACGTCAGTTTCTCCATGCCTTCGGCCAGGTGTTCCCGGGCCAGTGGCACGAGTTCATTGAGCGGGAACCAGTAGTACTGCAGGCTGCGGGCCAGGCGTTCCTTGGTGTCGTCGCTCAGGGGACGAACCGACTTGAGCCGCCGCGCCGGGTCGCTGGACAGGATAATGATGCCGTTCTCATCACTGACGAACGCCTCCAGCCGCGCTCGCTGCCAGCGTTCCTCCAGGGCTTCGAGGCGCACCTTGACCACGGCGACGCCGATGATCTTGCCTTGTTGCTCCAGGCCATGGGCCAGGTAGTAGCCGGGTTCGCCGTTGGTGCTGCCGATGCCATAGAACCGCCCCGGCTGGCCGCGCACGGCGTTCTGGAAATAGGCGCGAAAGGACAGGTCTTCGCCCAGGTAACTGTCGACATCGCGCCAGTTGCTGGTGGCCATCACCCGGCCGGTGGTGTCCATGACGTAGATGGCCCGGCTGCGGCTGCGGCGGTTCAGGCCTTCGAGGTATTCATTGACGGTCCTGCGGTGCTCGGGCGTAGGGTCCTCGAGCAGTTGCGAGACACTCGATTCGAGCTCCAGCAGGCTGGGCAGGTAGGTGTACTTGCTGATCTCGCTCTCGACCGCACGGGCGTGCAGTTCCAACTGGCGTTCGCCATTCTCGGCGAGGCCACGTACGCCATAGTGCTCGCTGATCCAGAAGCCGAGGTAGCCCAAGCCGATCATCAGGGCAATGACCAGTGGCGGCAGGAACAGATGGCGAATCAGGCGGGGTTTCACGGCGAGTGATGGCGGCGCGGCGCGATAGAGGGTGGGGTCGCATTTCATCACAGAAGCCTTGGGTCAACCACAACACAAATCGACAAGCCAACACTTCTCCCTTGTGGGAGCGAGCTTGCTCGCGATGACTGCAGATCAGTCGACAATAAGGCGGACCGGCAGTCCGCTATCGCGAGCAAGCTCGCTCCCACAGTGGGGAGCGGTGTTGTTTAGTGCTGCAGGATTTTCTCAAGGAAATGCTGCGCGCGTTCGGAGCGGGCGCTGATGTCGCCGAAGAACTCTTCTTTCTTGCAGTCTTCGATGATCTGGCCCTGGTCCATGAAGATCACCCGGTTCGCCACTTTGCGGGCGAAGCCCATTTCGTGGGTCACGCACATCATGGTCATGCCTTCGTGGGCCAGTTGCACCATGACGTCGAGCACTTCGTTGACCATTTCCGGGTCGAGGGCCGAGGTCGGTTCGTCGAACAGCATTACCACCGGGTCCATCGCCAGGGCACGGGCAATCGCCACGCGCTGCTGCTGGCCGCCGGAGAGCTGACCCGGGTGCTTGTGGGCGTGGGCCGAGAGGCCGACCCGCTCAAGCAGTTGCAAGCCTTTCTTGGTGGCCTCTTCCTTGCTGCGGCCCAACACCTTGATCTGCGCGATGGTCAGGTTCTCGGTGATGGTCAGGTGTGGGAACAGTTCGAAATGCTGGAACACCATGCCCACCCGCGAACGCAGTTTCGGCAGGTTGGTCTTCGGGTCGGCGATGGATGTGCCATCGACCACGATGTCGCCTTTCTGGAACGGTTCCAGGGCGTTCACGCATTTGATCAACGTGGATTTGCCCGAACCGGACGGCCCGCACACCACCACAACCTCGCCCTTGCTGACCTCGGTGCTGCAATTGGTCAGTACCTGGAAGTCCCCATACCACTTGTTGATGTTCTTGATAGAGATCATACGGTGAACCTTTTTTGCAGACGCTTGACCAGCTGCGAGGCGGCAAAGCTGACGGTGAAGTACACGAGACCTGCGATGATCAGGAACTCATTGGAGCGGCCGATGATGTCACCACTGGCCCGCGAAGCATTGAGGAAGTCCACCAGGCCGACCGTGTAGACCAGCGAGGTGTCCTGAAACAGGATGATGCTTTGTTGCAACAGCAGTGGGGTCATCTTGCGAAACGCCTGGGGCAGGATGATCAGGCGCATGGTCTGGCCGTAATTCATGCCCAGTGCCTGGGCGGCGCCCATCTGGCCCTTGGGAATCGACTGCACGCCGGCCCGCACGATTTCGCAGAAGTACGCTGCTTCGAACATCATGAACGCCACGATGCAAGAGCCGAATGCCCCGATCGGCGTGTCTTCGCCAGTGATCCAGCGCAGCACGAACGGCACTGCCAGGTAGAACCAGGTGATCACCAACAGCAGCGGGATCGAGCGGAAATAGTTGACGTAGGCGCCAGCGATATTGGAGACCAGCTTGTTATGGGACAGGCGCATCAGTGCCAGGATCGTGCCGAGGATGATCCCGCCGACCACGCCCAAGACCATCAGCTTGAGGGTCATCACCATGCCGTTCCACAAACCGGGAATGGCCGGGATGATGCCAGTGAAGTCGAATTCCATTATTTACCCCCCACGGAGATCAGGCCGGGCACCGCGACTTTCTTCTCGACCATGCGCATGAGCAGCATCAGGCTCATGTTCAAGGTGAAATAGATCAGCGTCGCCAGGGTAAAGGCTTCGAACAGGTTGGCGGAGAACTCGGCGGTTTGCTTGGTCTGCGCGAGCAATTCCATCAGGCCGATCAGCGAGGCCACGGAGGAGTTCTTGAAGACGTTGAGGAATTCCGAGGTGAGCGGCGGAATGATGATCCGGTAGGCCTGGGGCAGCAGCACGTTCCAGTAGATCTGCGGCAGCTTGAAGCCCATGGCCCGGGCGGCGGATTCCTGGCCGCGCGGTAGCGCCTGGATACCGGTACGTACCTGTTCGCAAACCCGGGCGGCGGTGAACAGGCCCAGGCACACGACGACGCTCAGGTAGGCCGAGGTGGTCGGGTTGAGGTCCTGCTTGTACCACTCCTGCATATCGGCGGGCAGCAGGTCCGGCACCAGGAAGTACCAGATGAACAGCTGAACCAGCAGCGGCACGTTACGGAAAAGCTCCACGTAGCACGTGGCGATACCCGACACGAGCCGGTTCGGCACAGTACGCATGACGCCTAGCACCGAACCCAGCAGCAGGGCGATGATCCAGGCTACGACGGCGATGGCGATGGTCCAGCCCAGGCCGGACACGTACCAGTCGAGATAGGTCTCGCTGCCCACGCCGGTGGACTTGAAGAACACGCTCCAGTCCCAGTTGTAATTCATTAGGGTCTCCCCTCAGATCGTTCGATGTACAAATGCCCGCCTGGGGAAACTCCGTTCCCGCCCGGCTTGAAGGCCAGGCACACGCGATCGGCTCGACAGCCACCGGTTCGAGTGTTTCCAGATTTGCCAGCAGGGAGTGACCATCCCCTGAAAGGGCCGGGCCCCTTCAGGAGATAAGGTTAGTCAGAAATATCAGGACTTCTTGTCGTCAGCCGCTTTGTCGGTCGGATTGGCGATCAGGGCCTTGAGCTCGTCGCTCATCGGGAAGTTCAGGTTCAGGTTTTTCGGCGGGATCGGTTGTGTGAACCACTTGTCGTAGATCTTGTTGATCTCGCCCGAGGCATAGGTGGCCTTGATGGCGTCGTCCACCGCTTTTTTGAATGGCTCGTCGCCCTTGCGCATCATGCAGCCATAGATTTCGTAGGACTGTGGGGTACCGGTCACGGCCCAGTCATCGGCTTTCTTGGCCTTGGCGGCTTCGCCAGCCAGCAGCGCGTCGTCCATCATGAACGCAACGGCACGACCCGATTCCAGCATCTGGAAGGATTCGCCGTGGTCCTTGGCGGAGATGACGTTCATGCCCATCTGCTTGTCGGCGTTCATCGCCTTGAGTATGCGTTCGGACGTAGTGCCGGCGGTGGTCACGACGTTCTTGCCCTTGAGGTCGTCGAAATCCTTGTACTTGGAATCTTTCTTGGACAGCAGCTTGGTGCCGATTTCGAAAATGCCAACGGAGAAGTCAACCTGCTGCTGACGCTCGACGTTGTTGGTGGTGGAGCCGCATTCCAGGTCCACGGTGCCGTTCTGCACCAGCGGGATACGGGTTTGCGAAGTCACCAGGTTGTACTTGACCTGCAGGTCGGGCAGGTCCAGGTCTTTTTTCAGCGCGTCGACGACTTTCATCTGGATATCGTGGGAGTAGCCGACCGGCTTGCCGGAAGCGTCCGCGATGTAGGAGAACGGAATGGAAGCGTCGCGATGGCCAAGCGTGATAACGCCGGACTCTTTGATCTTTTTCAGTGTGCCGGTCAGTTCGGCTGCGAAAACCGGAGTGCTGATCAGAGCGGCAGCCATGGCTGCGCCCAGGAGATGGGGAACGATGCGCATCGATGTTTCCTCGACATTGTTTTTTTTATTTCGGCCGGTTCGTCGGCCCTGAGTACTTCGAAGTGCCTGGCAGCTCCTGTTGTGTTGGCGTACAGGCATTCGTCTCCAGAAGTGTAGAGCATGACTCGTGCCAGGCCAGTCGCATCTTGATAACAGATTGTTTTTATTGGCAATTAATGTTTTGTTTCAGGTTTTTGGCGGTCAGATCATCCGGTAAGCCGAACTGACTGACGGGTCGCGTTCGGAAAACCGAATGCCTTGAGCTTCCCAACTCATTGAGGGAGCGAGCTTGCTCGCCATAGCGGTGTGTCAGCCACATGAAGTGTTGAATGTGCAGGCCTCGTCGCGAGCAAGCTCGCTCCCACCGGGTTGCCCAGTGTGTTCAGAATGTGAAAAGCCCCTGAATCGCAGGATTCAGGGGCTTTGGGTTTAGCGGACGATCGTTCAGGCCGCTTCGATCTTGCGACGGTTGTGCTCGACCTTGTCCAGGTACTGCTGCAGTTTCTCTTGCTCGACCGGGGTGGTGAACAAGCCCAGCTTGCTACGGCGCCAGAGGATGTCCTGGGCGTCGACGGCCCATTCGTCGCTGCACAGGTAGTCGACTTCGCGGGTATAGAGCCCCGCACCGATGTGCTCGCCCAGGTCGCCCAGGCTGTGCACGCCTTCGAGCATGCGCCAGGTGCGGCTGCCGTAGGTGGTGGCCCAGCGGCGGGCGATGTCGGTTGGTAGCCAGTCGAACTTGTCGCGGATCGCCGAGCACAGCGCCTGCGGGGTGGTCATGTTTTCGCCGCCGGGGAGTGCCTCTACGGCGGTCCAGCTCGGACGCATTTGCGTGAAATACGGGGCCAACTGCGCCATCGCCGATTCGGCCAGTTTGCGGTAGGTGGTCAGCTTGCCGCCGAACACCGACAGCAAGGGGGCTTCTTCACCGCCACCCGACAGCGCCAGGGTGTAGTCGCGGGTCACGGCCGAAGGGTTGTCGGATTCGTCGTTGCACAGCGGACGCACACCGGAATAGCTGTGCAGGATATCGTCGCGGCTGATCTGCTTCTTGAAGTGGGCATTGACCACCTTCAGCAGGTAATCGGTTTCGCCTTCGGTGATTGTCACTTTGGCTGGGTCACCGGTGTATTCGCGATCGGTCGTGCCGATCAGGGTGAACTGGTTCAGGTAGGGAATGGTGAACACGATGCGCTGGTCTTCGTTTTGCAGAATGTGCGCATGTTCGCCTTCGTAGAGTTTCGGCACGATCAGGTGGCTGCCCTGGATCAGGCGGATGCCGTAGGGCGATTCCAGCTTCAGGTCATCGCGAATGAACTTGGCGACCCACGGACCGGCGGCGTTGACCAGTGCCTTGGCGCGGATCGAAAACAGGCTGCCGTCGGCACGTTCCAGGTGCAAGTGCCACAGGCCTTTGCTGCGACGGGCGTTCACGCAACGCGTGCGGGTGTGGATATGCGCGTTTTTTTCCCGGGCGGCCATGGCGTTGAGTACCACCAGCCGCGCATCGTCGACCCAGCAGTCGGAATATTCGAAACCTTTGGTGATCTCGCTTTTCAATGCACTGTCGGCACCGAACTTCAGGCTTTTCGAGCCGGCGAGCTGCTCACGTTTGCCCAGGTGATCGTAGAGGAACAGGCCGGCGCGGATCATCCAGGCCGGGCGCAGATGCGGGCGGTGAGGCAATACGAAGCGCATTTGCTTGACGATGTGCGGGGCCTTGGCCAGCAACACTTCGCGCTCGGCCAGCGCTTCGCGCACCAGGCGGAATTCATAATGTTCCAGGTAGCGCAGGCCGCCGTGGATCAGCTTGCTGCTGGCTGACGATGTGTGGCTGGCCAGGTCGTCCTTTTCGCAAAGGAACACCGAAAGACCGCGACCGGCAGCGTCCGCGGCAATCCCCACGCCGTTGATACCGCCACCAATGACGGCGACATCGTAAACCTCGGCGAGAGGGGGCGTAGGCAAGGTAGAAGTGGGCATCGGCTGGCCTCGGGCTCTTTTTCGCAATATTTGAATTCGAACATAAATGTTCATTTGCGAAAATACTAGCCCATAAAAACGACAACGGCCAGTCAACTTCGATTGAAAATACTGATCAAGGGAAGCTGAAAGGAAAATTTTCGAACATGAAGAAAGGTTGAAGCCGACAGGGAGGCCGTTGTGGCGAGGGGATTTGTGGGAGCAAAGCTTGCTCGCGAAACAGGCGCCTGGTTCTATCTATGTAGAAACCGTGTCGCCGTCATCGCGGGCAAGCTTTGCTCCCACAGACAGGGTGTTGGGGAGGGCGTCAGACCACTTCCAGCCGAATCTTGTGCTGGCTCAGCAATTGCGCCAGGGCCGGCACGGGTTGCTGGTCGGTCACCAGGCAGTCGATCAGGCTGATGGGCCCCAGGCGGACCATGGCGTTGCGCCCGAATTTGCTGGAGTCCGCCGCCAGCAGCACTTGCCGGGCGTTGGCGATGATGGCTTGGGAAACCCGCACTTCCTGGTAGTCGAAGTCCAGCAGGCTGCCGTCTTCATCGATCCCGCTGATGCCCACCAGGGCGAAGTCGACCTTGAACTGGTTGATGAAGTCGACGCTGGCCTGACCCACCACTCCGCCGTCACGCCGTACGTTGCCGCCGGCGATCAGGACTTCGAAGTCGTCCTTGGCGCTGAGGATCGAAGCCACGTGCAGGTTATTGGTGATGACCTTCAGATGGTTGTGATTGAGCAGCGCCCGGGCGATGGATTCGGTGGTGGTGCCGATGTTGATGAACAGCGAGGCATGATCGGGAATCTGGGCGGCGATGGCTTCGGCGATGCGTTGTTTCTCATCGCGCATCTGATCGGCGCGCATGGCGTAGGCAGTGTTTTCCACACTTGAGTCGTAGGCGGCACCGCCGTGGTAGCGACGCAGCAGGTTCGCTTCCGCCAGTTGGTTGATATCGCGGCGAATGGTTTGCGGGGTGACGACGAATAGCTGCGCCATTTCCTCGATGCTGACATAGCCGCGTTCGCGGACCAGTTCGAGGATTTGCTGCTGGCGGGGAGGCAGATTCATGGGGCTTCCTTTGGGCTGCCGTACAAAATTTGCCCATGATGCCGCAGGAATCCACTCCCGACCAGTTTCAGAACCTTATCAGGCTTTATTCAGCGTCTTCATGGGGTTCCCAGTCACGGGTGCGGCTGACCGCCTTCTGCCAGCCTGCGTAGAGTTTTTCCTTCGCCTGCTCGTCCAGTTGGGGTTCGAATTCGCGCTCGATCACTGCTTTGCCGCGCAGTTCTTCCAGGCTGCCCCAGAAACCGCACGCCAGGCCGGCCAGGTACGCAGCACCCAGGGCGGTGGTTTCACGCATTTTCGGGCGCTCAACCTGGGTACCCAGGATGTCGGCCTGGAACTGCATCAGGAAGTTGTTCGCCACCGCGCCACCGTCGACGCGCAGGGCCTTGAGGCGTTCACCCGAGTCCTGCTGCATGGCGTCGAGTACGTCGCGGGTCTGGTAGGCAATCGACTCCAGCGCTGCGCGAATGATGTGGTCGACGCGTACGCCGCGGGTCAGGCCAAACAGCGCGCCACGGGCATAGGGGTCCCAATACGGTGCGCCCAGGCCGGTAAAGGCAGGCACCAGGTACACGCCGTTGCTGTCCTTGACCTTGTTGGCAAAGTACTCGGTGTCCAGGGCGTCGTTGATGATCTTCAGTTCATCGCGCAACCACTGCACGGTAGAGCCGCCATTGAACACCGCACCTTCCAAGGCGTAGGCGACTTCGCCGCGCGGGCCGCAGGCGATGGTGGTGAGCATGCCGTGATTGGATTTTACGGCCTTGTTGCCGGTGTTCATCAGCAGGAAACAGCCGGTGCCATAGGTGTTTTTCGCCTGGCCCGGCTCCACGCACATCTGGCCGAAAAGGGCCGCCTGCTGGTCACCGGCGATGCCGCCGATGGCAATGCCGCTCTTGGTGCGGCCATAGATCTCTGAGGAGGACTTCACTTGCGGGAGCATTTCCCGAGGGATGTCGAGGATCTCGAGCATCTTCGCGTCCCATTCCAGCGTGTGGATGTTGAAGAGCAGGGTGCGCGAGGCGTTGGTGTAGTCAGTGACATGAACCTTGCCGCCGGTGAATTTCCAGATCAGCCAGCTGTCGACGGTGCCGAACAGCAACTCACCGTTGCGTGCACGCTCGCGGCTGCCTTCGACGTTGTCCAGGATCCACTTGAGCTTGGTGCCGGAGAAGTACGGATCGGTGACCAGGCCGGTGGTCTGGCTGATGTATTGCTCGTGGCCGTCACGCTTGAGCTGTTGGCAGATTTCGGTGCTGCGGCGGCATTGCCAGACGACGGCGTTGTAGATCGGGCGGCCGGTGGTCTTGTCCCAGACCACCGTGGTTTCACGCTGGTTGGTGATGCCGATGGCGGCCACCTGGTCATGGTGCAGGCCAGCCTGGGCGAGGGCTTCGACCATGACCGCGCTCTGGGTGGCGAAGATTTCCATCGGGTCGTGTTCGACCCAGCCGGCCTGCGGGTAATGCTGGGCGAATTCGCGCTGGGCGGTGCAGACCACGTTGGCGTCACGGTCGAAGATGATCGCGCGCGAGCTGGTCGTACCCTGGTCGAGGGCAATGATGTAGTTCTTGTTCTCAATGTCGGTCATGTCGATTGCCTTGGGACGTAAATAGGGAAGAAGCTACGGTGCAGGCTCGATGACAGGCACCTGCACCGACTGTTTCAGGACGTTCTGGGCTTGCCGTCAATGGCCGGTTCTGCATCCTTTGTAGCAGTTATGGCGCTGGGCAGGTGGCGGGCAATCAAGCCGCGATAGGCCGCAGCGCCGAGGCACGCCCCCACAATCGGGGCAAAAATCGGAACCAGGAAGTACGGGATGTCGCGTCCACCCGTGAGGGAAATTTCACCCCAGCCAGCAAAGAAAGTCATCAGTTTAGGACCGAAGTCACGTGCCGGGTTCATCGCAAAACCCGTCAGGGGCCCCATGGAGCTACCGATCACGGCAATCAGCAGGCCGATCAGCAAGGGGGCCAGTGGACCACGGGGCAAACCATTGTTGTCATCGGTCAGGGACATGATCACTCCCATCAGGATGGCTGTGATGATCACTTCCACGAGGAAGGCCTGGCCGGTGGACAGCGCTGCGTGCGGGTAGGTGGAAAACACCGAGGCCAGTTCGAGGCTTGCTTCGGTGCCGCGAATCATGTGCCGGGACTGTTCGAAATCGAAGAAAAGGTTGCTGTATAGCGTGTAGACCAGAAGGGCACCGCAGAAAGCACCGGCCACCTGGGAAAACATGTACAGAGGCAGTTTGCGCTTTTCGAAGTCAGTGAAAATGCACAGGGCAATGCTGACGGCGGGGTTGAGATGGGCGCCGGAAATGCCCGCGCTCAGATAGATCGCCATGCTGACGCCAACGCCCCAGATGATGCTGATTTCCCACAGGCCGAAGCTGGCACCAGCGACTTTGAGCGCCGCGACACAACCGGTACCGAAAAAAATCAGCAGGGCAGTGCCCAGGAATTCAGCCAGGCATTGGCTGGACAGGGACGGCTGTTGTAAAGCAGTGGTCATTCAAACCTCGGTTTTTTGTTGTTTTGCTGCGCCTTCGATAAAGCTCGATTGCGCGACTTCCACCGAGACAGGATCCCCATCCTGATCTCGGGTTGTTGCTTGAGACCTGCGATATGACTTTCAGTTTCGAAAAAATATAGACAAGAAACGCTGGTGTCAAAGGTCGAAAGTGAACCGTCGGTCACATTTCAACTATTCGTGACGTGAATGACGCTTGCGCTGACGGCGGATCACCGGAACTCGCGACGTCCTCCCAAGCCTTTTCGCTGGCGATGGCTTAGAATCCGGCCACGCTTTTTTCATTTCCTTGTCAGGAGCCGTCATGACACCCGCGTTGGATCTGCTTAAGAAAGTGCGCGCCGAACATCGCATCCACAGTTACGAACACGATCCCAAGGCTGCGTCCTACGGTTTGGAGGCGGCGGAAAAGCTCGGGCTGAATCCGGCGCAGGTGTTCAAGACGTTGTTGGCGGTCAGCGAAAAGGGTGAACTGTTGGTGGCGGTGGTGCCCGTGGCCGGAAGCCTGGATTTGAAAGGCCTGGCCCATGCCGCCGGGGTGAAAAAGGTCGAGATGGCCGACCCAGCCGCCGCGCAGCGGTCGACCGGTTATTTGCTCGGCGGGATTAGCCCGCTGGGGCAGAAGAAGCGCCTGCGCACTTTTATCGACAGTTGCGCACAACCGCTCGCCAGTATGTTTGTCAGTGCGGGACGGCGCGGCTTGGAAGTCGAGTTGGCGCCTTCGGTATTGAAGGAGCATACCGGGGCGGCGTTTGCTGATATTGGGCGGGCTTGATAACCGGGTGGCCGCCGCGCAGCCAGGCGCGAGCAAGCTCCCTCGCCACAGGGACGTAAGGCCTGATCATTGTTTTCATCCGGCGCTGTAGGGTGAAAATTCTGCTGATCTGTCACTGGATACGCCGTGCCGCTACACCCCATGCTGGCGCATCAAAAAATAAGGAGAAGTGCCATGCAACTTGCGTTTCATCAGGTCGATGCGTTCAGTGACCGGCCGTTCGGTGGTAACCCGGCGATGGTCTATCGGCTCGACGGCTGGATTGCCGATGACTTGATGCAGAAGATCGCCGCCGAACATAACCTGGCTGAAACCGCGTTCCTGGTGCGTGAAGGTCAGCATTGGCATATCCGCTGGTTCACGCCCACCACCGAAGTCCCGCTGTGCGGGCACGCCACGTTGGCCAGCGCTTATGTACTGTTCGAGGTCTACCACGAAACGGTCGAACGACTGGATTTCATCTGCAAGTCCGGTTCGTTGAGCGTTACGCGCGAGGGTGATCGGCTGTGGCTGGATTTTCCGGCCATCGTGCCTGTCGAGTTGGGCGCGTCCTTGGCGATCCAGAATGCCTTGGGTGTCGAAGCGGTGGACGTGCTGAGTTCCAACGAACTGTTCGTGGTGCTGGAATCGGAGCAAGCGGTGCTCGATTGCAAGCCGGACATGGCGGCCCTGGCAAAGCTGCCTTGGCCCGGCGCTATCGTGACCGCGCCGGGGAGCAAGCATGATTTTGTCTCACGCTATTTTGCCCCGGCGATTGGCATCAACGAAGACCCGGTGACCGGCTCGACCCACTGCAGCCTGATTCCCTATTGGTCCAAACGTTTGGGTAAGCACGGGCTGACGGCTTATCAATGCTCGGCCAGAGGTGGGGCGTTGTTTTGCCGGCTGGAGGGTGAGCGGGTGAAGATTGGTGGGAATGCGACGTTGGTGGCCAGTGGGACGTTGATGCTGGGGTGACTCTGCATTAAAGCCAATGCGATCAAATGTGGGAGTGAGCTTGCTCGCGATGGCAGTGTGTCAGCGTACATCGGTGCTGAATTTGCCTATGCCATCGCGAGCAAGCTCGCTTGTATGGTAGGACTTGAAGGGAGGAGGAGGGACAAGGCTCGATTCTGACTGTTAGCGCAGTACAGACCGTGGGAGATTTCACCCCTCCTCCTTTCACCCAAGCGCCGATAAAGAATGCATCTGGCCTAGACCGACGATAGGAACAAGCCTGCGCCTCTGGGTGAACCCTTCAAGTGTTCAAACCTTAGCCCGGAGGATTTCCAATGGCAATGCCGGTTTCTGTCACTAAGCCGATCGTGGGCGTGGACGTCGCCAAAGATGAGTTGGTGATTTATCACGCTGAATCCGATCGACTCGAAACGATCCTAAACACCAAAGCTGCGATCAAGAAGTGGCTCAAGGCACTGCCCGCACC
This sequence comes from Pseudomonas sp. St316, assembly GCF_018325905.1. Taxonomy (NCBI): domain Bacteria; kingdom Pseudomonadati; phylum Pseudomonadota; class Gammaproteobacteria; order Pseudomonadales; family Pseudomonadaceae; genus Pseudomonas; species Pseudomonas sp. St316. The sequence continues at coordinate 1,453,285 of NZ_AP021901.1, forward strand.
GGTGAGTGTCGCCATTGAAGCCACCAATATCTATCACCAGGAATTCGCCGATCTGGCTTATGCGCAAGGCTGTGTGATTTATATGATTGGCGGTTACGAGCTCAGCCATTACCGAAAAGGCGTAAAAGTTCGCGCCAAGACTGATGCGCTAGATGCTCGGTTGCTGGTTCGCTATTTGAACAATGAAGGCCACCAGTTGCACCCCTGGACTCCGCCATCGCCCCTGTATTGCCGGCTTATAAGCCTTTTCCGGCGCCGAGCAGCCTTGGTGCAGGCGCGTGTCAGCCTCAAGCAAAGCTGGGCGAACGAGCCGTTGCTAAAAACAGCCTTCGAGAACCAAATAAGTGCCATGCAAAGGCTGGAAGTCTTGCTTGAGAAAACAATCCAGACGCAGTTGCAAGATGCCGGTTTGGGCGATCAGCTCAAGCGTTGCATGAAAGTCGAAGGAATCGGCTTGTTGAGTGGCGCTCGTTTACTTACGGCATTGCAGCGGGGGGACTTCAGAAATGCCGATGCCTTCATCGCTTTTCTGGGTTTGGACCTGCGCATAGCAGACTCGGGAAAAAAGAAGGGGCGCCGCTGCCTGTCTAAGCGAGGCGACCCGGAAGCGCGTCGACTGATGCACAACGCCGCGATGTCGGCGAGGCGCACAGCGGCATGGAAGGGTTTTTATGAGGCACTGAGGGCCCGGGGACTCAGCACAACCGAAGCATTAGTGGCACTGGCCCGCAAGCTTGCCCGAGTGGTATTCGCCCTGCTGAAGAACCAGAGCGAATACTTACCGAAAGGCATGTAGGGGGTAGCACTGCACCATAGAATCTCCCACAGGATTTGTGGATGACAGCTGATTTGTAACTGCTGCAAATCCCCTTGTGGGAGCGAGCTTGCTCGCGATAGCGATGGTTCACCGTGCATCGGTGCTGTAGCGCCGTACGCCGCTGTCCGTCGGCGGGATATGCGCGGCGGTGCTGCCCGAGGCTTGGAACAGGACCAGGTGTTCAGCCGCGACGCGGATGCCCACGCTGTCCTCGACCTGATGGTCGGCATGGCTGGGGAAGATCGATTCCAATTGCGCGCCTGTCGGCAATTGCAGGCGATACAAGGTTGAAGCACCCAGGAAGGTCTTGCCGACGATTTTGGCGGTGAGCGGGCTGTCCGGTGCGTAGACGATATCGTCTGGGCGCAGCAACACATCCACCGCTGCGCCGATGGGCCAGGTGTAGGCTCGGTTGCCGCGCAGGGTACCCAGCTCGGTTTGCACCGATTCCGGGCTGTCGAGCCGGCCACGAATGAAGTAACCCTGGCCAATGAAGCTGGCGACGAATGGCGTCAGCGGTTCGTGGTACAGGTTGTAGGGCGTGTCCCACTGTTCCAGTCGACCTTCCTTGAATACCCCGACGTGGTCACTCACGGCGAAGGCTTCTTCCTGATCGTGAGTGACCAGGATCGCGCTCGTGCCGCGGGCCTTGAGAATATCCCGCACTTCATGGCTGAGCTTGCGTCGCAACTCGCCATCGAGGTTGGAGAACGGCTCATCAAGCAACAGCAGTTGTGGTTCTGGTGCCAGCGCGCGGGCCAGGGCCACACGCTGTTGCTGGCCGCCGGACAACTCATGGGGAAAGCGCTTGCCCAGGTGCTTGAGGTTGACCAGTTCCAGCAACTCTTCGACGACGCGATCCTTGTCCGGATGCTTGCGAATGCCAAAGGCGATGTTCTCGGCCACGCTCAGGTGGGGAAACAGGGCATAGTCCTGGAAGACCATGCCGATACGGCGTTTTTCCGGGGCGAGGGTGAAACCGGCGCGGGAAATGGTTTCCCCGGCCAGTTGGATTTCACCCTCGTGCACCGGTTCGAAGCCGGCGATGGCGCGCAGCGTCGTGGTCTTGCCGCACCCGGACGAGCCGAGCAGGCAGCCGATATCGCCGGCGTTGAGGTGCAGGTTGAGGTTCTGCACGACCCGCTGGTTTTGGTAGCCGCAGGCCAGGTTATGCAAATTCAGCAGCAGCGAATGGCTCATGCGTGGTGATAAGCCGGCTCGACAAGGAACTCGAGCAGTGCCTTTTGCGCGTGAAGTCGATTTTCTGCCTGGTCCCAGGCCACCGAGCGCGGGTCGTCCAACAAATCGAAGCTGATCTCCTCACCACGGTGCGCCGGCAGGCAATGCATGAACAGCACGTCGGCATCCGCCAGGTCGAGCAAGGCCCGGTTGACCTGGAGCGGCGCGAACAGCTTGAGGCGCTTGGCGGTTTCTTCTTCCTGGCCCATGGAAGTCCAGACGTCGGTGCTCACCAGATGCGCACCGGCCACGGCCTGTTTCGGATCACGCACGATGGTCACCCGGTCCCCGGCCTTGGCGAGCAGCTCGGCATTGGGGTCATAACCTTCAGGGCAGGCAATGCGCAGCTGGAAGTCGAATTGCAGCGCCGCTTCTATATAGCTGTTGCACATGTTGTTGCCGTCGCCGATCCAGGCCACGGTCTTGCCCTGGATCGAGCCGCGATGCTCAAGGAAGGTCTGCATGTCGGCCAGCAACTGGCAGGGGTGCAGGTCATCGGACAGGCCATTGATGACGGGAACGCGGGAATGGGCCGCGAACTCGGTCAGGGTGCTGTGGGCAAAGGTACGGATCATCACCGCGTCCAACATGCTCGAAATGACAATGGCACAATCGCTGATGGGTTCGCCGCGGCCCAACTGGGTGTCGCGCGGCGACAGGAAGATCGCCTGGCCACCCAGTTGGATCATGCCGGCTTCGAAAGAAATGCGGGTGCGGGTCGATGACTTCTCGAAGATCATCCCCAGCACGCGGTTTTTCAAGGGCTCGAACAGTACGCCGCGGTTACGCAGGTCCTTGAGCTCCACGCCTCGACGAATCACGCCGAGCAACTCATCGGGCGTGAAATCCATCAGGGAGAGAAAGTGCCTTGCGCTCATGATTGACTACCTTTTTGTAACTGACCGCAGATGCTCAAAGCCTTGTTTATTCAAAAAACGGGCGAGACCTGCGGCAAAAGCCGCACGGGGCGACGAAATAGGGGAAGGCGCGATCTTATAATTAAATGTCGCGTCTTACCAATAGGGCTACGGTTTTTGGGGATTTCAGCGAGGCCACCACGCGAGTGCGATGGCATATGAGAAGCCATTTCCAGACAGCAGCGACTCCATTTGTACACTGGCGCTGCTTGGCTTGGCAATCAAGCGCGGCGGGCGCGTCATGGATGGGGGGCGGTTTATGCCGTGTCATCCAATCCTGCGCCTGTCCGCTGGTTGTTGTGAAACATTTCCTAATGCAAAAGCCTGGGTTATAAATGAGCCACAGCGGCACAGGAGCCCGAAATGGATTCGAAAGAGCAACAATTGATGGAATTGCTGGGGCTGACCGCACGCTCGCTGACGCACCTCACGGCTTCGGTGACCTCGATGTCATTCGAATTGCTGCGCAGCGACGACGAGGTGACCAAGGCCGCGGGGCGTCGGATGATCGATCGCATGGCCACTATCAGTAATGGGCTCGACGAGCATTGGCGGTTGATCGGCGAGCTGACAGGTGTGCCCATTGCCCAGGAGCAGGTGGAAACCGTCGAGGAAATCCAGCTGCTGGCGCCGCCTCCCGACCAGCCTTGACGCCCTGTCATCGGTGGGCCTGATGCCCGGCAATTCACAGGACGAACGTCGCTGGCGCTGCCGGGAATCATGCGCCATAGTTTTGTTCCCGCGGCCGAAAACGCCCGTCACGAATAAAACAGAGACTGGCCATGACCAAGACTCTCCACCACCGTGCGTGCCATCTGTGTGAAGCCATCTGTGGCTTGACCCTCGAAACCACCGAAACCGACGGCCAGGACCTGGCGATCACCTCGATCAAGGGCGATGCGCTGGACACTTTCAGCCGGGGTCATATCTGCCCCAAGGCAGTGGCCCTGCAAGATATCCAGAACGACCCAGACCGGCTGCGCCAGCCCATGCAGCGCGTTGGTAATGAATGGCAACCCATTGCCTGGGACGACGCCTTCACGTGGGTGGCCGAGCGCCTGGCGGACATCCAGGCGCGCCACGGCCAGAACGCAGTGGCGGTCTACCAGGGCAACCCCAGCGTGCATAACTATGGGCTGATGACTCATAGCAACTATTTCCTGGGCCTGTTGAAAACCCGCAGCCGTTTCTCGGCGACCTCGGTGGACCAACTGCCCCATCACCTGACCAGCTACCTGATGTACGGTCACGGCCTGCTGCTGCCGATTCCGGACATCGACCACACCGACTTCATGCTGATCCTGGGCGGCAACCCGTTGGCTTCCAACGGCAGCATCATGACCGTGCCAGACGTGGAAAAACGCCTCAAGGCGATCCAGGCCCGTGGCGGCAAGGTAGTGGTGGTCGATCCGCGCCGCAGCGAAACGGCGGCCATTGCCGACCAGCATGTCTTTGTACGTCCCGGCGGCGATGCTGCGCTGCTGTTTGGTTTGCTCAATACATTGTTCAGCGAAGGCCTGACCCGTGACAGCCACCTGCCGGTGGATGGCCTGGACGAGGTGCGCGAGGCCGTCGCCACTTTCACGGCTGAAGTCATGAGCCCGCTCTGTGCGGTGCCGGCGGCGCAGATCCGGCAATTGGCCCGGGACTTCGCCGCCGCGCCGTCAGCGGTATGCTACGGGCGAATGGGGGTCTCGACCCAGGCGTTCGGCACGTTGTGCCATTGGCTGATCCAGGTGATCAACCTGGTCACCGGCAATCTTGATCGGGTGGGCGGGGCACTGTGCACCGAGCCGGCGGTGGACCTGGTAGCCACCACTTCGGGCGGGCATTTCAACCGTTGGCAGAGCCGGGTGTCCGGGCGTCCAGAATATGCGGGGGAGTTGCCGGTGTCGGCCCTGGCCGAGGAAATGCTCACCGAGGGCGAAGGCCAGATTCGTGCGCTGGTCACCGTGGCCGGCAACCCGGTGCTGTCCACACCCAACGGGCGGCAACTGGAACAGGCCCTGGACGGGCTGGAGTTCATGGTCAGCCTCGATTTGTACATCAACGAGACCACGCGTTACGCCGACCTGATCCTGCCCTCGACCTCGGCCCTGGAGAACGATCATTACGACACCACGTTCAACCTGTTCGCAGTGCGCAACGTGACCCGTTTCAACCGGGCGATCCTGCCCAAGCCCGAGGGCGCGCTGCACGACTGGGAAATCTTTGTCGGCCTGGCCAAGGCTTTTGCCGCCCGAACCGGCAAGGAACTCAAACCGACCATGCCGCCAGCGCAGATGATCGATTTCGGCCTGCGCAGTGGGGCGTATGGCGATGCCTCGCCGCACAAGCTGTCCCTGGCGACCCTCTTCGATCATCCCCATGGCATCGACCTCGGTGCGCTCAAGCCCAACCTGGCTGCGCGCCTGAAAACCGAAAACCAACGCGTGCAGGCCGCGCCAGCCGTGATACTTGCCGATCTCGAGCGCTTCGCGGCGTTGCAGGCGCCAAAACCGGACGAGTTGCTGATGATTGGCCGCCGCCATGTGCGCAGCAATAACTCCTGGATGCATAATTTTCATCGACTGGTGAAGGGCAAGCCACGCCACCAATTGTTGATGCACCCGGATGATCTCGCCAGTCGTGGTCTGGTCGACGGGCAACGGGTGACCGTCAGTTCGCGCGTGGGCGTCATCGAAGTCGAGGTGCTGGGCAGCCTGGATATGATGAAAGGCGTGGTCAGCCTGCCCCACGGTTGGGGCCATGCCCGGCCGGGCGTGCAGATGACCATTGCCAGCGGACAACCGGGCTCCAGCGCCAATGACCTGACCGATGATTGTCAACTCGATGAGTTGTCCGGCAACGCGGCGCTTAACGGCGTACCGGTGAAGGTGGCGGCTGCGTAAAATTGTCTCTGGAGCACGTTCGGCTTTCCGTTACAATGCGTCACCGTGTCGACAACTTAAGTCGCAAAAGTTTTAAGCCGAGGTGCTCCATGGATATCATCGAAACGATTAAAGACCAGATTGCCAACAACACCATCCTGCTTTACATGAAAGGCTCGCCGAACGCGCCACAGTGCGGTTTCTCGGCCAAGGCTGCTCAGGCTGTGATGGCATGTGGCGAGAAGTTTGCCTACGTGGACATCCTGCAGAACCCGGAAATCCGCGCCAACCTGCCCAAGTACGCCAATTGGCCAACCTTCCCACAGCTGTGGGTAGGTGGTGAACTGATCGGCGGTAGCGACATCATGACCGAGATGGCCGCCGACGGCTCTCTGCAGGCCACGATCAAGGAAGCGGTAGAAAAAGCGGCGGCGAACAAGACCGAAGCCTGATCCATGGAAGTCTGTTCACCCCATAGGTTGTGGTGAACACGAGACCTTGTGGGAGCGAGCTTGCTCCGGGCGGCGATCCGACGATGGCGGTGTGTCAGTCAGCGTTTTTTACCTGATCCACCGCCATCGCGAGCAAGCTCGCTCCCACAGTGGTTTTGGGCAGGCCTGGGAATCCAGGCAATAAAAAGCCCCGCCTCTCGAAAGAGGGCGGGGCTTTTTAGTGGCTTGCTTTCGGGGAAGCTTACTCTTCACCCATCTGCGATTGCAGGTAGTTCTCAAGACCGACTTTGTCGATCAGGCCCAGTTGGGTTTCCAGCCAGTCGATGTGCTCTTCCTCGGATTCGAGAATGTCTTCCAGCAGTTCGCGGCTACCGAAGTCGCCAACGCTTTCGCAATGGGCGATAGCGGCCTTCAGGTCGGCGTGACCGATGCGCTCGATACGCAGGTCGCACTCAAGCATCTCGCGGGTGTGTTCGCCGATGTGCAGCTTGCCCAGGTCTTGAACGTTCGGCAGACCTTCGAGGAACAGGATGCGCTTGATCAGCTTGTCCGCGTGCTTCATCTCGTCGATGGACTCGTGGTACTCGTGCTTGCCCAACTTGTTCAGGCCCCAATCCTCGTACATGCGCGCATGCAGGAAGTATTGGTTGATCGCGACCAGCTCATTGGCAAGGATCTTGTTGAGATGCTGGATGACTGTAATGTCGCCTTTCATGATGAGGCCTGCCCTGTAATAGCTGTGTATAAGGCAGAGTTTGAGCCGCGCATTTGCGAGTGTCAAACCTAAGTTATTGAATAATAAATGAAAATTAATCGGAATAAGAATGTTTGTGTTCCGCGTCTGGACGCTAAGCATTTGATTTACAGGCATAAAAAAACCGGACATTGAGTCCGGTTCCTTGAGAACTGTGTATTACGCGCTCTTACGCGGCGGTAAATTCTACCGGGTAGGGGATCGATGCCTGTGCCGTTTGCACTTTGGCGAGGGTTTCACGAACCACTTCCTTGGCCAGGCAGGCACATTTGCCGCATTGGCTGGCTACGCCGGTGGCCTGGCGGACTTCGCGATAGCTGCAGCAACCTTCGTAGATCGCTTCGCGGATTTGCCCGTCGGTAACGCCAGTGCAGAGGCATACATACATAAGTGAGAACCGTCGCTGGTTGTGACTCAATTGAGACGGATCTTAATGTTAACGAGAATGATTGTCAAAGTTGTTTCTGAAACACTTTTGCCAGAGTGGCACCTGGCTGACGAACGGTTCGTGCTCCGGTCAGTGCGGTGTCATCAAATGCTACAGCGATTTTTCAATGCCACCGAAAAACCGTTGAAGACAGTCCAAATGTGCGGTGTATGATGATCGGCCCTTGCAAGCGGGTTCGTGTCACAGGGCTGTCGCCTGAGGGTGACAGGCTGGCCCGGACCTTGTTTTCACGCTATTACATCAGGAGATATCCAATGAGCGTACTCGTAGGCAAACAAGCCCCAGACTTCACCGTTCCAGCCGTCCTCGGCAACGGCGAAATCGTCGACAGCTTCACCCTGTCCTCGGCCATCAAAGGCAAATACGGCCTGGTGTTCTTCTATCCACTGGACTTCACCTTCGTCTGCCCGTCCGAGCTGATCGCACTGGATCACCGCATGGATGATTTCAAGGCGCGCAACGTTGAAGTGGTCGCTGTTTCGATCGACTCGCACTTCACCCACAACGCCTGGCGCAACACCCCGATCAACAATGGCGGTATCGGTCAGGTGAAATACACCATGGCTGCCGACATGAAGCACGAAATCGCCAAGGCCTATGACGTTGAGTCCGAAGGCGGCGTGGCCTTCCGTGGCGCGTTCCTGATCGACGACAAAGGCGTTGTCCGTTCGCAGATCATCAACGACCTGCCACTGGGTCGTAACATGGAAGAACTGATCCGTCTGGTCGACGCGCTGCAATTCCACGAAGAGCACGGCGAAGTCTGCCCGGCCAACTGGAAAAAAGGCGACAAGGGCATGACCGCTTCGCCTGAAGGCGTTGCCGCTTACCTGGGCGAGCACAGCGACAAGCTGTAAGCCCGCAAGGTATAAAAAAAACCGGCCCATGATGGGCCGGTTTTTTTATGCCTGTTTCAAGCCTGATCATTTGCTGAAACACAGAACCTTGCGGCGAGGGGATCTATCTGTGGGAGCAAGGCTTGCCCGCGATGGCAGCGGTGCGGTCTTCCAGGAACCGAGTCGCCTGTGTCGCGAGCAAGCTTTGCTCCCACGGAGTTGGCCGCCACAATGGCTCCAATCTTTAGTCGTCGAAATCCTGCCAGCCACCCATCTGCTTCCACCGATTGACGATGCCGCAGAACAGCTCGGCGGTCTTCTCGGTGTCGTAGCGGGCCGAGTGGGCTTCGCGACCATCGAAATCGATGTCGGCCGCTTGGCACGCCTTGGCCAGGACGGTCTGGCCGTACGCCAGGCCAGCCAGGGTCGCGGTGTCGAAGCTGGAGAACGGGTGGAAAGGGTTGCGCTTCATGTCCAGGCGCGCGACGGCGGCATTGAGGAAGCCCAGGTCGAAGCTGCTGTTATGGCCGACCAGGATCGCTCGCTTGCAACCATTGGCCTTGAGCGCCTTGCGCACGCCACGGAAGATGTCGGTCAGGGCCGTTTCTTCGCTGACCGCCATGCGCAACGGGTGATCGAGCTTGATCCCGGTGAACTCCAGGGCCGCCGCTTCGACGTTGGCGCCTTCGAACGGTTCGACCCGGAAGAAGTAGGTGTGGTCAGGGAACACAAAGCCTTTTTCGTCCATGCCGATGGTGGTCGCGGCGATTTCCAGCAAGGCGTCGGTCGCGGAGTTGAAACCGCCGGTTTCTACGTCGACGACAACCGGCAGATAGCCACGGAACCGAGCAGCCATGGGGTGGCGGGCGCCGCCCGAACCACCGTTGCCGTCCTGTTCGTCGTCGAAATGATCTTCACTCACGCGTTTTCCTCCAGCAGGCGCCAGCGCAGTTTTTCACCGGCGCGCAGCGGGATGACAGCCAGGTCGCCGAAAGGCAGGCTGGCGGGGGCGGTCCACTCATCGCGAACCAGGGTAATACGATCGGTGTTCACCGGCAGGCCATAGAAACGTGGGCCATGCAGGCTGGCGAAGCCTTCGAGTTTGTCCAGCGCGTTGCGCTGTTCGAATGCCTCGGCGTACATCTCGATGGCGGCATAGGCGGTGTAGCAACCCGCGCAACCGCAGGCTGCTTCCTTGGCGTGCTGGGCGTGGGGTGCCGAGTCGGTGCCGAGGAAAAACTTGGCGCTGCCGCTGGTGGCGGCGTCCAGCAAGGCTTCCTGGTGGGTATTGCGCTTGAGGATCGGCAGGCAATAGAAGTGCGGCCGGATCCCGCCCACCAGCATGTGGTTGCGGTTGTACAGCAGGTGATGGGCGGTAATGGTCGCGCCGACGTTGGCCGGGGCCTCGTTGACGAACTGCACGGCATCGCCGGTGGTGATGTGTTCGAACACCACCTTGAGGGTCGGGAAGCGCTCCACGACGCGGCGCATGTGCTCGTCGATGAAGATTTTCTCGCGGTCGAACACGTCGACGTCGCCCCGGGTGACTTCACCGTGGATCAACAACGGCATGCCGACTTCGGCCATGGCCTCCAGCGCCGGGAAGATCTTGTCGATGCTGGTGACGCCGGAATCGGAATTGGTGGTCGCGCCGGCCGGGTACAGCTTGGCGGCATGGACGAAGCCGCTGGCCTTGGCCTCGCGGATCTCTTCGGGCTGGGTGCGGTCGGTGAGGTACAGCACCATCAGCGGTTCGAAGCGGCTGCCAGCCGGGCGTGCGGCGAGGATGCGCTGGCGATAGCTGTCGGCCTCGGCGGCGTTGCGCACTGGCGGAACCAGGTTAGGCATGATGATTGCGCGCCCGAAGGTGCGCGCGACATCGGCGACGGTATGGGTCAACACAGCACCATCGCGAAGATGAATATGCCAGTCGTCGGGACGCAGCAGGGTCAGGCGGTCAGACATGGGGGGCTTCCAGGCGGGTCAAACTGTGGGAATGCTACCGGAAAAGACCGATTCAGGCACCCGCTATCAAGTTCTGCCGCAACTTACCGATAGCTCCTACAGGTGTGCCACGAATCCGTGAGTGCCCCGGACAGGCGTCACGCCCCAGGCATGCGTCGATCTTTGTATAAAAGTCAGTGGAGCCTCCCGTGCGCCAGCGTTATCTAGCCTTGCTCAGTGTGTTTGCCAGCCTTCCCGCCATGGCGCTCACTTTCCAGACCCGTCTGGAGAGCATTGAGTGGACGGTCGAAGGCGACAAGTTCGAGTGCCGGCTGAGCCAGCCGATCACTGATTTTGGCAGTGGCGAATTCGTGCGCCGGGCGGGCGAGCAGGCCACGTTCCGCCTCAAGACCTACAACCCGATGCTTGGCGGCGGTTCGGCAACCTTGCTGGCGGCCGCCGCGCCTTGGCAACCGGGGCGGGGCGATATCAACCTGGGTTCGGTCAGGATCGGCAGCGGCGATGTATTGTTCAACAGCTCCCAGGTCCAGGCTGGCCGCTTGATCAGTGGCCTGATGGAAGGTCGCAGCCCCGTGGTGCGTCGCAACACCGAGGACGGGCGAGTCTCGGAAGTGCGCCTGCTGCCGGTGCGCTTCAGCAAGGCCTTCAATGACTATCAAGGTTGCGTGGCGAAACTGTTGCCAAAGAATTTCGAGCAGGTGAAGCAGACGCAGATCGGCTTCCCCGGCGAAGAAGTCGAACTCGATGCCCATGCCAAGGCGCAGCTGCAGGTCATGCTCGACTTCATCAAGGCCGATCCAAGCGTCAATCATGTCGAGCTTGACGGCCACTCCGACAACAGCGGCAATCGCCTGACCAACCGTGAGCTATCACGCCGCCGGGCCCTGGCAGTCCAGGATTTCTTCAAGGCCAATGGCTTCCAGGAATCGCAGATTACCCTGCGCTTCCACGGCGAGCGTTATCCCCTGGTGCCCAATACCAACGCCGCCAACCGCGCCAAGAACCGTCGCGTGGTCGTGCGCCTGGAGCGCGCGGCGCCGATCGAGGCACCGGCACCACAACCGCCAACGCCAGCACCGGCCCCTGCTGCGGCTCCTGGCAAGGTCCCGGCGCCGGTAGCGGCTCCGGCCAAGGCGCCCGCAGCTACCACGGCGCGGACATCCTGACTCGAGATCCCGTCGCTCGTTCGACATAATCTGTCGCTTCGTCGTCATAAGCTGTCGCGCCCCTGTAAATTATCCGCGCTGGACGTTAGACTTCCCTGCTTTCCGTACAACCCGTGGAGTGATGGCATGGCGGACGTAAACAAGGTCGTTCTGGCGTATTCCGGCGGCCTGGACACTTCGGTGATCCTCAAGTGGCTGCAGGACACTTATAACTGCGAAGTGGTGACCTTCACCGCGGACCTGGGACAAGGCGAGGAAGTCGAGCCTGCACGCGCCAAGGCCCAGGCCATGGGCGTCAAAGAGATCTACATCGATGACCTGCGCGAAGAGTTCGTCCGCGACTTCGTGTTCCCGATGTTCCGCGCCAACACCGTTTACGAAGGCGAGTACCTGCTGGGTACCTCCATCGCCCGTCCGTTGATCGCCAAGCGCCTGATCGAAATCGCCAACGAAACCGGCGCCGACGCCATTTCCCATGGCGCCACCGGCAAAGGCAACGACCAGGTGCGTTTCGAGCTGGGTGCCTATGCCCTCAAGCCAGGCGTGAAAGTCATTGCCCCGTGGCGTGAATGGGACTTGCTGTCCCGTGAAAAGCTGATGGACTACGCCGAGAAGCACGCGATTCCGATCGAGCGCCACGGCAAGAAGAAATCCCCGTACTCGATGGATGCCAACCTGCTGCACATCTCCTATGAAGGCGGCGTGCTGGAAGACACCTGGACCGAGCACGAAGAAGACATGTGGCGCTGGACCGTCTCCCCGGAGAAGGCTCCCGATACCCCGCAATACCTGGAACTGACCTATCGCAACGGCGATATCGTCGCACTGGACGGCGTTGAGATGAGCCCGGCCACCGTGCTGGCGACCCTGAACCGCATCGGTGGCGAACACGGCATCGGTCGTCTGGATATCGTCGAAAACCGCTATGTGGGCATGAAGTCCCGTGGCTGCTACGAAACTCCGGGCGGCACCATCATGCTGCGCGCTCACCGGGCGATCGAGTCGATCACCCTGGACCGCGAAGTGGCTCACCTCAAAGACGAGCTGATGCCCAAGTACGCCAGCCTGATCTACACCGGCTACTGGTGGAGCCCAGAGCGTCTGATGCTGCAACAGATGATCGACGCCTCCCAGGCTCACGTGAATGGCGTGGTACGCCTGAAGCTGTACAAGGGCAACGTGATCGTTACCGGGCGCAAGTCCGACGAGTCGCTGTTCGATGCCAACATCGCGACCTTCGAAGAAGATGGCGGTGCCTACAACCAGGCCGACGCGGCAGGCTTCATCAAGCTCAACGCCTTGCGCATGCGCATCGCGGCGAACAAGGGTCGCAAGCTGTTCTGACCTTGGCGATGTGAAAGCGGCCTGCCATGAGCAGGCCGTTTTTTTGTCCGCTTTTTTTTGCGCGTGCGGCCTTTGCCGCGGCGCCCCCTTGATCGCTCATTCATCCTGCCCGTGCGATGCCTGGTCTGCGTGGCTGTAGATGACGTACACGACGATGCCGGTGTGCTTCGAATGTCTCGATCGACAGGTCTCGCTCGGGGGCTCCGATTGGCCACATAGGATGCAAGGGGAGGCCGGTTCGCGTTTGTGTCGCAACAGCACTTTGATTTTATCCGCCCGACGCAGCAGTCGTTTGCGCCGGCAGGGCGAGTCAACCATGGTTTTTAAAAAGTGTTTGTTCTTGCGAAAATCCGAAGGTGAATACAGGGAGCGATAATTGAAGTTGAGCGTTATGAAAAAAAGCAGCAATAGATAAAAAGGAAAGCTGATCAGGAACCACAGATAATATTCACGATCCTGGTCATCCAGAAAGGGCAGGGAAATCGCTGCGGAGGTTTCGGACAAAGTTGCAAATATGGCGATGAGGGTCATAGGGTTGGTTATAGTCTTCAAAGGTTTGTTCATGGTTAATGCTCATGGATACTTGTGCTCGGTGAGTGGCTTGAAAAGTGTTTGTCCATGCCGAAGGAAATATAGGCACAGTCGCAATGGCTGCCCTGTTGGATATCAGGCGCCTGAGTGGGTTTTATATATGAATTCCCCAGCCGTAAGTGAGTGAAAGGCAGTTTTAATAGTTAATAATTCAGTTACTTTCTATGAGCGAAGCGCTTTTCAATGAGCTGTCCATGGGTGGGTGTGGCGGTGAAAGAGCGCATTGTTCACAGGGTTACCGGATTGTTAAGAAAGGTCATTCCTTCTCTGTAAAAAAATCCATGACACATTTTTTCTGGGGCGAATTGTAGGAATTTTCTGTATCGCTTGTAGGTTCTGTCTCTCGGTGCGAGCGTTCAGGGGGGGGCGGCATGCCAAGGTAGAAATGACTAGGCTATTGTGCGTGCTCTAAAAATTCGAACAGCGAAGTTGGATTTGCCCATGAATAAAGTGCTGATCGTGGATGATCATCCCGTCATTCGTCTTGCTGTACGTTTGCTGATGGAGCGTCATGGTTATGAAGTCCTTGCCGAAACCGATAATGGCGTCGATGCGTTACAACTTGCACGTGAACTGATGCCCGATATCGTCATTCTCGATATTGGTATTCCGAAGCTGGACGGGTTGGAAGTCATTGCCCGCCTGACAGCCATCCCTTCATCAATGAAGGTGTTGGTGCTGACTTCCCAGGCGCCGGGACATTTTTCGATGCGCTGCATGCAGACGGGGCGGCCGGGTATGTATGCAAGCAACAGGATCTTACCGAGTTACTGAGTGCAATAAAGGCGGTACTGTCCGGTTACAGTTACTTTCCCAACCAGGCATTGCATACGGTGCGGTCGAGTCTGGGTAATGCCAGTGAGTCCGATATGGTCGATCGATTATCGGGACGGGAAATGATGGTCTTGCAGCAACTGGCGCGCGGAAAGACCAACAAGGAGATCGCCGATGGAATGTTCTTGAGCAACAAGACCGTCAGTACCTATAAGACGCGCCTGTTATTGAAGCTCAATGCCCGTTCGCTGGTCGACCTGATCGAACTGGCGCAGCGCAATGGCTTGGTGTGAGTTTTCGGGGCACGCGTACTCAGTAAAAAGCCTCCATCAGGGAGGCTTTTACGTGTCAGAGGTCAAAGTCATAATCGGCCAGTTGTTTCTGCAGACGGCGCTCTTCCAGCAGGTTATCAATGGTGCGGCGCTTGCTCAGGTTGGTTTTCGCCACTTCCACGACCACAGGTTCGACGTCGTCGGCGTCAGCGGCGATGAATTCGTCTTCTACATCCAGTTGTTCTTTGCCAGCACTCATGGGTTCGACTCCAGGCTAAGACTGCCATTGGCGCTCCTTATATCGATAAACCACGGGCGGGTAAAAAAGATTTTTTCAATCGATGGATCAATAAAAGCAATAGCGCCTCAATCGTCGGAGGTCTTGTGCTTGTATTCGCATAAATCCTCAATTCGGCAGCTGCCGCAGCGAGGCTTGCGCGCCAGGCAAACGTAGCGCCCGTGAAGGATGAGCCAGTGATGGGAGTCCAGCAGGAATTCCTTGGGAACAAATTTCATCAATTTCTTCTCGACCTCCACCACGTTTTTGCCGGGGGCCAGCCCGGTGCGGTTGCTGACGCGGAAAATGTGCGTGTCGACCGCCATGGTCAACTGCCGAAACGCAGTATTGAGCACGACGTTGGCGGTTTTGCGGCCCACGCCCGGAAGGGCTTCCAGCGCTTCGCGCGTCTGCGGTACTTCACTGCCGTGGCGCTCGATCAGTAGGCGGCAGGTTTCGATTACGTTCTTGGCCTTGCTGTTGAACAGCCCGATGGTCTTGATGTATTCGGACAGTCCCTCGACGCCCAGGGCGTAGATCGCTTCCGGCGTATTGGCCACCGGGAACAGTTTGGCCGTGGCTTTGTTGACGCCGACGTCGGTGGACTGGGCTGACAGAATGACCGCGATGAGCAACTCAAACGGCGAGGAATAGGCCAGTTCGGTTTTCGGTTCCGGGTTGTCCTCGTGAAGGCGACGAAATATTTCCAGGCGTTTTGCGGCGTTCATGGGCGCGGCTTTTCCTCAACGGATGAATGGGGTTTGGCGGCCGTCCAGGCCTGTCGGGCCGCCAGCAGCAGCCCGAGCAGAATGAACCCGCCGGGGGCGAGCAGGGCCAGGGGCAGGCCGCTGCCGATCAGCCCACGCACGGCGCCCAGGCTGATCATCAAAAGGCCAAACAGCCCAGCCAGCCTGAGGCGTCCGGGCCAGCGCGATTCAACGAAGAAACCCTCCTGCTCCAGCGCTACGCAACTCAGGGCGATCCAGCCAACGTAAAGGCTCAACGGTCGATACAACTCCAGCACCCAGGCCTGGGCGACAAGGCCCGTGCAGGTGGCCAGGGTCGCGGCCAGCACGATGGAGGCGAGCAGCCGTTGACAGGCTGCCAGGTGTTGCCGCACAAGCCCCATTGCCGAACCGTGGCTGAAAAGAACCAAGGCCCAGGCCAGCCATAACCCCAGTGCGCCAACCAGCGAGTCGCTTGCGCCAACCAATGGAACGAGCAGCAGGCCGTGTGTCAGTCCCCAGGGTTTATTCATTCGCAGCCACCCCCATCAACTGAGCCTTGTGCTCGTCGAAGTAACGCAGCGCATCGTGGATAGCCTGGAGGACCGCCCGGGACGTCACTGTCGCGCCTGCCAGTTGATCGAACTGGCCCTGGTCCTTTTTCAAGGCCCAGCCGCTGTCATCAGGTGCCTGGCGTGATTTACCCGTGAAGGTCTGCAACCAGGCGTTCGGCCAGCCGGCAATCGCCGCGCCCAATCCAGGTGTCTCGGATTGGCGCAGGGTCTTGACGCCCAGCAACCGGCCCTGTGGATCGATAGCGACGAGCAATTCGATGCGGCCTTCATAGCCCAGCGCCTGGCTACGCAGCAGCACGGCGCTGGGTTGGCCGCTGCGAGTCGCCAGGTAGCCACCCAGCAGCGTGCTATGGGCCAGGGGCACCGAGGTGGTGACAACGGGGTGCGCCAACGGCTGGTTATCATAGCGGTCGGTGGGCAGCACCTCGAGCAAGGCCCTGTTCGCCAGCGCTTGCTGCTGGGCCTCGATACGCCCGGCGGTGCCGAGGTGCGTGAGGTAAGTGGCACCGATACCCAGGCCGATCAACAAGGTCAGGATTGCCACGCCGACGGGATTGTTCATGTCAGTGGCCGCCGTTGTCGCGCCTCGGCAAACCGGTCCAGCGCCGGCACGCCGAGGTTCATCAGTAACACCGCGAACGCCACGCCGTCCGGGTAGCCACTCCAGGTGCGTATCAGATAGACCAGTAATCCCATGCCCGCGCCAAACAGCAGGCGGGCGAGAGGGGCCTTGGCACCCGAGACCGGTTCGGTCGCGATAAAAAATGCGCCGAGCATGGTTGCGCCGCTGAACAGATGAAACAGCGGCGAGCCATGGGAGTCGGAACCCGAACCGTTCCAGCACAACAGGCTGATGATGGACAGGCTCGCCAGCATGCCCACCGGAGCATGCCAGCTGAACACCCGTTGTTGCAGCAGAAACAGACCGCCCGCGAGGAAGGCCAGGTTGACCCATTCGACACCGCGGCCACCGAAACGTCCGAACGCCGGATCGTTGGTGAACAGTTCATCGACGGTCAGGCTCGTGTTGGTCCGCAGGCTGTCCAGCGCGGTCGCCCCGGCCCAGGCATCGGGCGCCGGATGAGCGCCGAATACCTGCTGCAAGCCTTCAGACAGGCCGATGCCGTGGAGCACTGGCCAGTGACTCATATGGGAAGGAAACGCCACCAGTACCAGGGCGTACCCGAGCATTGCCGGGTTGAACGGGTTGCTGCCGACGCCGCCCCACAGGTGCTTGCCGAACAGCAAGGCGCAGGCGGTGGCCGTGACGGTCAACCACCAGGGGCAATAGGCCGGCAAGGCCATGGCCAGCAGCGTGGCGCTGACCAGCGCACTGCCATCGTTCAGGACGGGCTTGAGTGGTCGGCGCCGTAAACGCAGGACCAACGCTTCGACCGCCAGCGCAGTGGCGCCGGACAACAGCAGGTTGAGCGCCACGCCCCAGCCATGGAACCACAGCAATGCCAGCACGCCGGGCAGCGTCGCCAGCAACACTCGCGTCATTGCCTGGCGCAGCCGTTCGTCCACTGGCTCAAGAGGCGGCATGGGCGTCCACCTGGCGTTCGGCGTCCTTCACCGCTTGTTCCAATGCCTGCAGTTGTTCATCCGATGCCGTTGCTGCCCGGGCTTTGCTGAGTTCGGCGCGGCGCATCGCCAGTTGGATCTTGGCCCGCTTCAGCTCGGCGTTTTGCGTCGGTGCAGGGGCTGGCGCGGCCGCAGGCGCGGCGTTTTCCAGTTGGCTCAGGGCCTGTTCGGCCGCTTCGAACTGGCGTTGCAGCACGATCAGTTGCGACTGCTGCTCGAAGGTTGGCGGATGGCCGAACGCTTTTAAGGATTTGTTCAACTGCGCCCGGCTCATGGCCAGGTCGACCTTGGCTTTTTTCAAGGCGGCATCGGCGGTGGCGGCTTTTTGCGCGCGCACGCGTTCCAGTGCGGCTTGTACGGGGTCGAGGGTCGGGACCTGGGTTTGAGTCTGGGTCTGGGCCGCCCGTTGGGTTCGAGCCAGGCGCTCGGCCTGGCGCTGCTCTTCTTCGCGGCGCAGGCGCTCGTTGCGTTGCTCGAAGCGACGCCGGGCATGATTGCGCTTGGCGGTTCGCGCCTGTTGTTCTTCGGTGCTGAAGGCCAAGCCACCGACGATCGGCAGCACGGTTGCCGTCGGCAGAGGACGCATTTCGATGCAATCGACCGGGCAAGGCGCCACGCACAGATCGCAGCCTGTGCATTCGTCGATGAGGACGGTGTGCATCAGCTTGGCGGCGCCGACAATCGCATCCACCGGACAGGCCTGGATGCACTTGGTGCAACCGATGCATTCGGCTTCACGGATAAAGGCGATTTGCGCCGGGGCCACGCCGCGGCTGGTGTCCAGCTCCAGCACCGGTATTTTCATCAGCTCGGCCAGGGCTGCGATGGTTTCGCGCCCCCCGGGCGGACATTTGTTGATCGGCTCGCCCTGGGCGATGCCTTCGGCGTAGGGTTTGCACCCGGGATGGCCGCACTTGCCGCATTGGGTCTGCGGCAGCAGGGCGTCGATACGTTGAATCAGGCTCATGTTTTGACCAGCCCGCGCAATCCGAGAAAGGCCACCGCCATCAGTCCGGCGCTGATCAACTGAATCGGCAGGCCCCGAAAGGGCAAGGGAATATCGTTATTGAAGGTGCGCTGGCGCAGATCGTCGAACAGGCTCAGCACCAGCCAGAACCCCAGCCCGGCACCCAGGCTCAGGGCGATGGCGTGGCCCAGGCCTCGATCATCCTGGCCGTTGAGCAGCGTGACCCCGAGTATGCCGGCATTACCCAGCAACAGCGGCCACAACCCCGCGAACGGCATTGCCGGCAGCCAGCGTGCCAGCAGGCGCAGCACGGGGCCGATCAGCAATACGCTCAAGGACAGCCAGGCCAACAGGCGCAGCGAGACCAGGTTTGTCGGCGCCAGCAGCCCATGATCGATCAGGTAGCCCAGGGTGCCGACGATCAGCATCAGGCAGGCCGTCGCCAGGCCCAAGGCGTGTACCTGCCTCCTGCCGTTGGCCGCCAGCAGCGGATCGACGCCCAGCGGCCAATGCAACACGAGGTTGTTGATCAGAGCAGCGCTGAACAGCGTGAGGACGATTTCGGTCATGGGCGTGTTGGCAACAAATGGCCTGTTACAAGATTAGGCATTATCCGGCACGCCGGGAGCGTGGGCCAGATATGAAAATCCCACAGCCACCTGCAAGGCGACTGTGGGATCGGTGCAGCAAGCGGTCGTGTTACTTGATCCGCTGGCCCGGCTTGGCGCCGCTGTCAGGGCTCAGCAGGTAGATTTCCTCGCCGCCGGGGCCTGCCGCCATCACCATGCCCTCGGAGATGCCAAAGCGCATTTTGCGCGGCTTGAGGTTGGCGATCATCATCGTCAACCGGCCTTCGAGCTTGGCCGGGTCCGGGTAGGCACTCTTGATGCCGGAGAACACGTTGCGTTGTTCGTCGCCGATGTCCAGGGTCAGGCGCAACAGCTTGTCGGCGCCTTCGACGGCCTCGGCCTTGACGATCAGTGCCACGCGCAGGTCAACGGCGGCAAAGGCGTCGAAGTCGATTTCCGGCGACAGCGGGTCCTTGGCCAGTTCGCCGTTCCCGGCAGGCGCGCCGGTGTCGGTCTGGCTGGCGGCCAGGTCTTCCTTGGAGGCGTCGGTCATGGCTTGCACCTTGGTGGCGTCGATACGGGTCATCAACGGCTTGAACGCGTTCAACTGATGGTTGCTCAGCAGGGTCTGGTGGTCGTTCCAGGTCAGCGGGGCGACGTTGAGGAACGCCTCGGCATCGGCGGCCAGCAGTGGCAGCACCGGCTTGAGGAAAATCACCAGCTGGCGGAACAGGTTGATGCCCAGGGCGCAGATCGCCTGGACTTCGTCCTGCTTGCCTTCCTGCTTGGCCAACGACCAGGGCGCCTTGTCGGCGATCCAGGCATTGGCGCGGTCGGCCAGGGCCATGATTTCACGCATGGCACGGGCAAAGTCGCGGCTCTCATAGGCATCGGCGATGCTTGGCGCTGCGGCCAGGAACGCGTCGGTCAGTTCCGGTGCGGCGTTGCCAGCGACCAGGACCCCGGCGTTGCCCTTGTGGATAAAACCGGCGCAACGGCTGGCAATGTTGACGACCTTGCCCACCAGGTCGGAGTTGACCTTCTGCACGAAGTCTTCGAGGTTCAAGTCCAGGTCGTCGACGCCGCGGCCGAGCTTGGCCGCGTAGTAGTAGCGCAGGTACTCAGGCGACAAGTGGTCCAGGTAGGTCCGGGCCTTGATGAAGGTGCCGCGGGACTTGGACATCTTCTGGCCGTTGACGGTCAGGTAGCCGTGCACGTTGATACCCGTCGGCTTGCGGAAGCCGGCACCTTCGAGCATGGCCGGCCAGAACAGCGCGTGGAAGTTCACGATGTCCTTGCCGATGAAGTGATACAGCTCGGCGGTGGAGTCCTTGCCCCAGAACGCATCGAAGTCCAGCTCCGGCGTGCGGTTGCAGAGGTTCTTGAAACTCGCCATGTAGCCGATCGGCGCGTCCAGCCACACGTAGAAATACTTGCCGGGCTCGTCGGGGATCTCGAAGCCGAAGTACGGCGCATCGCGGGAAATATCCCACTGCTGCAGGCCGGCATCGAGCCATTCGGCGATCTTGTTGGCGACGGCGTCCTGCAGGGTGCCGCTGCGGGTCCAGGCTTGCAGCATCTGCTGGAAGTCCGGCAGCTTGAAGAAGAAATGCTGGGAGTCCTTGAGCACCGGCGTCGCCCCGGAAATCGCTGATTTCGGGTCTTTCAGGTCGGTCGGTGCGTAGGTGGCACCGCATTTTTCGCAGTTATCGCCGTACTGGTCTTCAGTGCCGCATTTCGGGCAGGTGCCCTTGATGAAGCGGTCGGCCAGGAACATTTTCTTTTCCGGGTCGAAATACTGGGTGATCGAACGGGTGGCGATGTGCCCGGCGTCACGCAGTTTCAGGTAGATCTGGCTCGACAGCTCACGGTTTTCTTCGGCGTGAGTGGAGTGGAAGTTGTCGAAGTCCACCAGGAACTCGGCAAAGTCGGCGCTGTGTTCAGCCTGGACATTGGCGATCAGTTGTTCCGGGGTGATGCCTTCCTTTTCTGCGCGCAGCATGATGGCCGAACCGTGGGCGTCGTCGGCGCAGACATAAATGCATTGGTTGCCGCGATGCTTCTGGAAGCGCACCCACATATCGGTCTGGATGTACTCCAGCATATGGCCGAGGTGAATCGAACCATTGGCATAGGGCAGGGCGCTGGTGACGAGGATCTTGCGTGGCTCGGACATGGGGCTCGGCTACTTGATGAAACGGAGGTCGGCCACTATAAAGCGCCGGGAAATATATTTCACCCTGCCAGCCTGTTTCCGAATGCATTGGGATTGTGGGAGCAAAGCTTGCTCGCGAAACAGGCACCTCGATTTCCGGAAATCCCATCGCCTGCATCGCGGGCAAGCCTTGCTCCCACACAGCGGGAGCAAGCTCCCTCGCCACAAGAGCATTCGTCGCCCTTAATCGGGTCGCCACAAAAGCATGCGCGGCGTAGGATAGCGGCCTGTTTTTCCAGTCTTGCTATCGGAGTTGCCCATGAGCGCCGTCAATCGCGCAGCGGTGGAAGCCGTCCTTCGCCAGTACACCGACCCCTACTTGAACCAGGACCCGGTCAGCGCCGGATGCGTGCGTGCCATCGACATCCAGGGCGATCGCGTCAGCGTCCAGCTGGAAATCGGCTACGCCGCCGATCTCTTCAAGAACGGCTGGGCGCAGATGCTGCAAATGGCGATCGAGGCCCTGGACGGGGTGACCGCCGCCAAAGTCGACATCACCAGCGTGATCGCCGCCCACAAGGCCCAGGCGCAGGTTCCGGGGTTGGCGAACGTCAAGAACGTGATCGCCGTGGCCTCGGGCAAGGGTGGCGTGGGCAAGTCCACTACCGCCGCCAACCTGGCCCTGGCCCTGGCCCGTGAAGGGGCGAAGGTGGGGATTCTCGATGCAGACATCTACGGCCCGAGCCAGGGCATCATGTTCGGTGTGGCCGAGGGCACCCGACCGCAGGTCAAGGACCAGAAGTGGTTCGTGCCGATCCAGTCCCATGGCGTGGAAGTCATGTCCATGGCTTTCCTGACCGACGACAACACACCGATGGTCTGGCGCGGACCGATGGTTTCCGGTGCCTTGCTGCAACTGGTCACGCAAACCGCGTGGGGCGACCTGGATTACCTGGTGATCGACATGCCACCGGGCACCGGCGATATCCAGCTGACCCTGGCGCAGAAAGTCCCGGTGGCCGGCGCGGTCATCGTCACCACGCCCCAGGACCTGGCGCTGCTGGATGCGCGCAAAGGCGTGGAGATGTTCCGCAAGGTCAACATCCCGGTCCTGGGTGTGGTCGAGAACATGGCCGTGCACATCTGCTCGAACTGCGGGCATGCCGAGCATCTGTTCGGCGAAGGCGGCGGGGAAAAACTGGCGAGCCAGTACGGCGTCGAACTGCTGGCTTCGCTGCCGCTGTCGATGCTGATCCGCGAACAGGCCGACGGCGGCAAGCCCACGGTCATCGCCGAACCGGACAGCCAGATCGCCATGGTCTATCAGGAACTGGCCCGCCATGTGGGCGCGCGGATCGTGTTGCAAGAGGCAGCGTCACCGGCGATGCCGAACATCACCATGAGCGACGATTGATCGACTGAACGGCAATCCCTTGTGGGAGCGAGCTTGTGGGAGCACAGCTTGCTCGCGATGACGGCGTCACCTACAACACATCTGTTGGCGTTAAAACCGCTATCGCGAGCAAGCTGTGCTCCCACAGGCTCCCACATTTTGTTATGCGCTGGATTTAGATCCGCAACCCGCCATCCATCTCCAGGATCCGCCCGGTGTAATAGTCGTTCTCGAAGATGTACGCCGCCGAATGCGCAATCTCCTCAGGCTTGCCCATGCGCTTGAGCGGAATCCCCGAGGTCATTTTTTCCAGGGCCTCGGGCTTCATGCCCAGGGTCATCTCGGTTTCGATGAAGCCCGGTGCGATGCCGGCGACACGGATGCCGTAGCGTGCCAGTTCCTTGGCCCAGGTCACGGTGGCGGCGGCCACACCGGCCTTGGCGGCCGAGTAATTGGTCTGGCCGACATTGCCGGCGCGGGAAATCGACGAGATATTGATGATGGCGCCACTGT
Source organism: Pseudomonas sp. St316 (assembly GCF_018325905.1). NCBI lineage: Bacteria > Pseudomonadati > Pseudomonadota > Gammaproteobacteria > Pseudomonadales > Pseudomonadaceae > Pseudomonas > Pseudomonas sp. St316. Next base: position 1,476,488 of record NZ_AP021901.1, read on the forward strand.
TTTTCAGCTCGACCATCTTCGCCGCCACTTCGCGGGTGCAAAGAAATACACCGGTCAGGTTGACGTCGATCACGGCTTGCCATTGGGCCAGGCTCATCTTGCTCATTTCGCCGTCCTTGACCTTGATCAGCAGGCCGTCACGCAGGATCCCGGCGTTGTTGATCAAGCCGTGGATCGCGCCGAAATCCTCGGCTACCCGCGCGACCATGTCGGTCACTTGTTCTTCATTGGCGACGTTGCACAAGTAGGCGCGAGCCTCGACACCCTTGGCTGTGCAGGCGGCAACTGCCTGGTCGAGTCTTTCCTGGTTGAGGTCCACCAAGGCGAGCTTCGCGCCTTTACCCGCCAGATACTCGGCCATGGAGCGGCCCAAACCCTGGCAACCGCCGGTGATAATGATTACTTTGTCGGTGAGTTGCATGCTCATGTCCAAATGGCGCAGCGGTGAAGGGGACCTTTTGGGAGGCCTCTCGATTGGCGACGGTGTAGCCCGGCTGCACACGAGAACTGTCCCATAGGCGTGCTGGAACATTACTCCAGTCACCTGACCATTTTCTAGACGGTTTTCATAAGAGGAGTCATAAATTGAGCGTTGAAGCTGCCAAGCATGCCCGGGAACTGCTGCTCAAGGAGTACCGTGGAGTGCTCGCCACTCATTCCAAATCCATGCCCGGCTTTCCGTTCGGCTCCGTTGTACCGTATTGCCTGGACGAACAAGGCCGGCCACTGATCCTGATCAGCCGCATTGCCCAGCACACTCACAATCTGCAAAAAGACCCCAAGTGTTCGATGCTGGTGGGCGAGCGCGGCGCCGAGGATGTGCAAGCCGTGGGACGCCTGACTTATCTGGCCGAAGCCCGCAAACTCGAAGACAGCGCCGCCATCGAGGCTGCCGCCGAGCGTTACTACCGCTATTTCCCTGACTCGCAGAACTACCACAAGGCCCATGATTTCGATTTCTGGGTGCTCGAACCGGTGCGTCATCGCTACATCGGCGGCTTTGGCGCCATTCACTGGATCGACCAACTCACCCTGGCCAACCCCTTCGCCGGCAAAGCCGAAGCCAGCATGGTCGAGCACATGAATGCCGATCACGCCAAGGCCATCGCCCATTACGTGGATTTGACCGGCCTGCCGAAAAGCGAACCGGCGCAACTGGCGGGCATCGACAGCGAGGGCATGCACTTGCGCATTGGCCAGGGCCTGCACTGGCTGGCGTTTCCGACGCCTTGCAACACGCCGACACAAGTGCGCCAAGCCTTGGTTTATCTGGCTCACGCCGAGCAATGGCCAAAAAATGCGGACGTCGACGCTTGAATTCATGAAAGGGCGACGTCATTTAGGTTTTCATAGCAAGGCATTCTTGCGTTGAGGAACCATTTGATGCGCCCTTTTTTGTTGCTCTTTCTGCTGTTCCCGGTGTTGGAGCTGTTCGTATTCGTCAAGGTCAGCGGTGCGATCGGGTTTTTCCCGGCGCTGCTGCTGGTCATTCTCGGCTCGATGCTTGGCGTGTTCGTGCTGCACATTGCCGGCCTGGCCACGGCGTTGCGGGCTCGTGAAAGCCTGAGCCGTGGCGAGCTGCCCGCTCAGACCATGCTCGAGGGCCTGATGCTGGCCTTGGGTGGCGGCCTGTTGATCCTCCCAGGCTTTATCAGCGACGTGCTGGGCCTGGTCATGCTGTTGCCGTTCACCCGTCGGTTGCTGGCCAATAAAATGCGCCAGCGCGCCGAAGAGCAGGCGATGCGTCAGCGCGCCTTCGCCGATGACCTCCAGCCCCGCGGCGGTCCGGCTCCGCGAGAGCCCGTGGGCCGGGAGCCCAACGTGATCGAAGGCGAGTTCGAACACCGGGATTCCAAGTAAACCAGCGATACGGCGCCTTCGGGCGCCGTGTTCGTTTTGGCTGCGTGAAGTAAAAAAAATTCTATCCCCGCCCTTGTAATCCACTTGTGCGCCCTTATGTAACGGTCACCGCAAGGTTTCCGGTGGTGACACCGGACAGACTTCCGCGGTTCGACTGACGAACCGCACCCGGCTCCGCCGGCTTTGTTAAACCCGCCGGGACTACACCGGCCGATGAAAACCAAAAATTAGGAGAGATCGACAATGAAGCTTCGTCCTCTGCATGACCGCGTCGTCATCCGTCGCAGCGAAGAAGAGAAGAAAACCGCTGGCGGTATCGTCCTGCCAGGTTCGGCTGCTGAAAAAGCCAACCACGGTGAAGTTCTCGCTGTAGGCCCAGGCAAGGCACTGGAAAACGGTGAAGTACGTGCGCTGGCCGTGAAAGTGGGTGACAAGGTTGTGTTCGGCCCTTACTCCGGCAGCAACACAGTGAAAGTCGACGGCGAAGACCTGCTGGTAATGAGCGAGAACGAAATCCTCGCTGTTCTCGAAGGCTGATTCCCCCGCCCATTTTCCCGTTACTACAAAGTATTTAAGGAATATCGATCATGGCTGCTAAAGAAGTTAAATTCGGCGATTCCGCCCGCAAGAAAATGCTCGCCGGTGTCAACGTCCTGGCTGACGCAGTAAAAGCGACCCTGGGCCCGAAAGGCCGTAACGTGATCATCGAGAAGAGCTTCGGCGCTCCGACCATCACCAAGGACGGCGTTTCCGTAGCCAAGGAAATCGAGCTCAAAGACCGCTTCGAAAACATGGGCGCGCAACTGGTCAAAGACGTTGCCTCCCGTGCCAACGATGACGCTGGCGACGGCACCACCACCGCTACCGTCCTGGCTCAATCGATCGTCAACGAAGGCCTGAAAGCCGTCGCTGCCGGCATGAACCCGATGGACCTCAAGCGCGGCATCGACAAGGCGACCATCGCCATTGTCAAAGAGCTCAAAGCCCTGTCCAAGCCATGCGCTGACACCAAGGCCATCGCTCAGGTCGGCACCATCTCGGCCAACTCCGACAACTCCATCGGCGACATCATTGCCGAAGCCATGGAAAAAGTCGGTAAAGAAGGCGTGATCACCGTTGAAGAAGGCTCGGGCCTGGAAAACGAACTGTCGGTTGTAGAAGGCATGCAGTTCGACCGTGGCTACCTGTCCCCGTACTTCGTCAACAAGCCAGACACCATGACCGCCGAGCTCGACGGCCCGCTGATCCTGCTGGTGGACAAGAAGATCTCCAACATCCGCGAAATGTTGCCAGTGCTGGAAGCCGTTGCCAAAGCCGGCCGCCCACTGCTGATCGTGGCTGAAGACGTTGAAGGCGAAGCCCTGGCGACCCTGGTTGTGAACAACATGCGTGGCATCGTTAAAGTCGCTGCCGTCAAGGCACCGGGCTTCGGCGATCGTCGCAAGGCCATGCTGCAGGACATCGCCGTACTGACCGGCGGTACCGTCATCTCCGAAGAGATCGGCCTGAGCCTGGAAAGCACCACCCTGGAGCACCTGGGTAACGCCAAGCGCGTGATCCTGTCCAAGGAAAACACCACCGTGATCGACGGTGCTGGCGTCGAGGCTGACATCCAGGCTCGCGTTACCCAGATCCGCGCACAAGTGGCCGAGACTTCGTCCGACTACGACCGTGAAAAACTGCAAGAGCGCCTGGCCAAGCTGTCCGGCGGCGTTGCAGTGATCAAGGTTGGCGCTGGTTCCGAAGTTGAAATGAAAGAGAAGAAAGCCCGCGTTGAAGACGCCCTGCACGCTACCCGCGCAGCCGTCGAAGAAGGCGTGGTACCTGGCGGCGGCGTGGCACTGGTTCGTGCCCTGCAAGCCATCAGCGAACTCAAAGGCGACAACGATGACCAGAACGTGGGCATCCAGTTGCTGCGTCGCGCTGTAGAAGCTCCTCTGCGCCAGATCGTTGCCAACTCCGGCGACGAGCCAAGCGTTGTGGTCGACAAGGTCAAGCAGGGTTCGGGTAACTACGGTTACAACGCTGCCACCGGCGAATACGGCGACATGATCGAAATGGGTATCCTGGACCCAGCCAAAGTGACTCGTTCGGCTCTGCAAGCGGCTTCGTCGATTGCCAGCCTGATGATCACCACCGAGGCGATGATCGCTGAAATCAAGGACGACGCTCCAGCTGGCGGCGGTATGCCAGACATGGGCGGCATGGGTGGCATGGGCGGCATGATGTAAGCCAGCCTTACCCCTGTAGCGAAAAACCCCGCCAGCGAAAGCCGGCGGGGTTTTTTATTGCCTTGTATTTGTGAACGACGCCAATCCCTCTGTGCGAGCGAGCTCCATGCTGCCCACAACATTCGGACACGACACAAAACCCTGTGGGAGCGAGCTTGCTCGCGATGGCGTCGGCACATCCAGCATCCCCGCAAGATGACACACCGCTATCGCGAGCAAGCTCGCTCCCACATTGGGATGTGGTTCAGTTCAGGCATTGGCGGGGCTGGTTACAGCGACACCCTCAGCCCGGAGGGCGGGTCGGTACAGCACGTAGTAATAACACCCCAGACTAATCAGCCAGCAGAACACCGCTGTCCACACGTTGTGAGAAAAGAAATGCGCCCCTTGCATCATCCGCCCCAGGGAAAACACCGTTCCCAACGTGAAGGCGAATATCAGGGCCAGGCGGGCCAGGCGTGGGCGGCGGTCGCGCAGGACGAAGAACAGCGCAAACAACGTGAACCCCGTGGCGGCGTGACCGCCGGGCCAGCATCGACCGGGTTTGTTCGTGGCCGGGCGTGGGCTTAGCAGCTCACTGTAGGTTTCCTTGCCGCCAAACTCCTTCAGGCTCCAGGGGCATTGCACGGCCGTCACCGCTTTCATTGGCGTGACGAAGGACGTCGCCAGTGCCAAGGACAGCACCAGGCAACCGAGTTCCCGCTTGAACGGTTTGAGCCGGGCGATGAAAAACGCACCGATGAACCCGAGGATCGCTAGCACCGAAAAGGCGATGACGACTTGTTTTGCCCGGTCATGGAGGATGTTTTCCAGAAAGTAGCTGCGGCGCCCGATAAAGCCGCCGGCAGCGGGGTCATAGAACAATCGGGCTAAATCCATGTCCAGATCGGTCCACTCCAATAAAACCAGCATAATTGCCGCAACGGCGGGAATTGTGAGGCACAACCAGAAGTTCAGTGGGCGAGGGGTAGGGCGTAGAACGCTTGATTGCATGACAGGTCCTGAAGCAAGAAAGCGCCCCAGGACATCAGCCTGGGGCAGTTCGATTAACGGTCGCTGACTTGCTCGACACCCTCCTTGGGTGCTCTCCAGCCAAGCAGCTGTTGTTTGAAGCCATAACTGGCGGTTTGGTAATACGTGATGGCGCGGTGGATCAGAGGGTCTTCGCTGTTCACCCGGGATTCGCGACTTTCGGTCAGCGCATCGTCATGCCGTCGCAGGCCTTGGCGTGGACTGAGGATTGCCAGATCCTTGCCGTCGAACAGGCCCAGATGCTGATAATTGCCTACGACGACGCGGGGCGGCAACGGGTTGTCCTGCAACAGGTTGCGGCCGAAGAACGTCGACTGGTAATCCAGGTTCAGCAAACCGAGCAAAGTGGGTGCGAGATCGATCTGACTGGCGAGTTGGCCGCTTTCTCGTGGTTCGATCAGCTTCGGTGCGTAGACGAACAGTGGGATCTGATAATTGCTGATCGGCAGGTCTTCCTTGCCAGCGCTGCCGGCAGTGTGGTCGGCGACGAAGACGAAGATCGTGTTATCGAACCACGGCTTTTCCCGTGCCTGCTCCAGAAACTGACCAATGGCGTAATCGGTGTATTTCACCGCGCCATCACGCCCATTGCCGGACTTGATGTCGATCCGATCATCCGGATAGGTGTAGGGGCGGTGGTTGGACGTGGTCATCAGCTGCAACAAAAATGGCTGTTGCCTGGCGTAATTGGCATCGGCCAGTTTCAACGTCTGTTTGTACAGATCCTCGTCAGCCATGCCCCAGGCATTCTTGAAGTGGATCTCGGATTCATCAATGCTGCTTTGATCGACGACCCGATAGCCGTTGCCGCTGAAAAACGCGTTCATGTTGTCGAAATAGCCGCGCCCGCCATACACAAACACGCTGTCGTAGCCGACTGCTTTCAATTGCTGGCCAAGGCTGGCGAAGCCGCTTTCCCGGCCAATGCGCTTGACGATCGAGCGTCCCGGGGTAGGCGGAATAGCCAGGGTGATGGCTTCCAGGCCTCGGTCGGTGCGAGTGCCCGTGGCGTAGAAGTTACTGAAGTACAGGCTCTGTTTGCGCAAGGCGTCCAGATTGGGCGTCAGGTTGCGCTGGTCACCGTTGCTGCCCAGGTACTTGGCGCTGAGGCTTTCGATGGTCACCAGCACGATGTTCGGTTTGCGGACGGTGCCGGGGTTGTCGATCATTCGACGGATATCCTGCGGATCTTCACCGATGAAGCGCGCATTGGGCTCGCTCAGTTCGGCCCGTATCTGCTGGGCGACGATATTCGGGGCCAAGTTGCTGTAGAACTGTCCATAGTCCAGTTCGTTGTTACGAAACGCCGCGAAGAACTGATACGGGCCGTTGCTCGCCAGTTCGTTCTGATAGGCATTCCCGCCCTGAGCGCGTGGGGCATCCTGGCTGAGCAATTGCAAGCTCAGGCCCGCGACAGCCAGCAGTCCTAATGCACTGAGCAGGCGTCCGCGCAAGGGGGGCAATGGCGCGGCCAGCGCGGCATTGAACGGTTTGCCCAACGCCAGGCTCAAGCCCGCGGCCAGTACAGCGAGAATCGTCAGCAGAGTGCCGATTGGGTACGATTCCAGCACGTTGTTCAGCACTTCATCGGAATAGACCAGGTAATCGACGGCAATGAAGTTGAAGCGCACGCCGAACTCGTCCCAGAATAGCCATTCGGCGACGGCGGTGAACAACATGACGAACACGCTGACGGTTAGCAGCCCTCGAAGAAACCAGCGGTGACCGCGACGCTGCCACAGGGCCGGGGGGCAAAGCATCAAATACAGCCCCATCGGCAAGATTGCATAGGCGAGAAAGCCCAAGTCATACAGCAGACCGGTGCCAAACACGGAAAACGCGACGCCTCCAGCCTCATCCAAGTGAGTGAGCAGCAGGACGGTTCGGGTCAGGAGAAACACCACCAGCCAGGTGCTGGTGATCAACAGCAGAAAGCGCATGGGCGCTGCTTTGATAAAGTCCATTTACTACTTTCCTTATATATCAATCCGATAGCGCGAGAGTGTTGCTCCTTCACTGTAGTCGGGGCGTGAATCGATAGTGAAAAAAACATTAAGAGCTGGTGGGGGGCAGGCGTCGATTTGCGCAGCAGCCAGCCCTAGCCCTGAATCGGCATTGGCCGTAAGCTGCGCGGGCCAAGATGGCCGTTAACCGTATACGCAGGAGGTGTCCATGCGAATTCTACTGGTTGAAGACAACCGCGACATACTCGCCAACCTGGCCGATTACCTGGGGCTCAAGGGCTACACCGTCGATTGTGCCCAGGACGGTTTGTCGGGGTTGCACCTGGCCGCGACCGAACACTACGACCTGATCGTGCTCGACATCATGTTGCCGGGCATCGACGGCTATACCTTGTGCAAACGCCTGCGCGAAGACGCTCGGCGCGACACACCGGTGATCATGCTCACCGCGCGGGATCAGTTGGATGATCGTTTGCAGGGCTTCAAGTCCGGGGCCGACGATTACCTGATCAAGCCTTTTGCCTTGTCGGAACTGGCGGCACGGATCGAAGCGGTCATGCGCCGGGCCCAGGGTGGTGGCCGGCGGGCGTTGCAGGTGGGCGACCTGAGCTACGACCTGGACACTCTGGAAGTGACCCGCGAAGGCAAGCTGCTCAAGCTCAACCCCGTTGGCCTGAAGCTGCTGGCGGTACTGATGCAGAAAAGCCCCCACGTGTTGCGTCGGGAAATCCTCGAGGAAGCCCTCTGGGGCGATGATTGCCCGGACAGCGACAGCCTGCGCAGCCACGTCCATCAATTGCGCCAGGTGATCGACAAACCGTTCGAAAAACCCTTGCTGCACACCGTGCATGGCGTCGGTTATCGCTTGGCCGAGGGCCGCGATGGAGTTTAAGCAAAGCCTTGCCCAGCGGATCATCATTGCCTTTGCGCTGATGAGCGCGTTGGTGGCAGGGGCGTTCGCCATGGGGATCGTGGCGACGGTCCATCTGGTCGAAGAGAAACTGATTTCCGCCGGGCTTGGTGGCGATCTGCAACGCTTGCTATTGATGGACAGTGTCTCGGACTGGAACCATCGGCCGGAACCCGACCAATTGTTTTATTTCAGTGGCGGCCCAGGTGATTTCGAGCTGCCCAAGGACCTGCGCCATCTGGAGCGTGGTTTCCACGAGGTGTTTCGCGAGCAGTTGTCGTATCACGCCATGGTCGAGATCGTTGACGGTCGGCACTACGTGTTGCTGCAAGATCAGAGCGACTTCGAGGAGCGCGAGCGAGTGCTGTTCGCCGTGGTGCTGGTGGGGTTTGTGCTCAGCCTGGCGCTGGCGGTATTTTTGGGCTGGGTCCTGGCACGTCGGGTGATGGCGCCGGTGGTTCGCCTGGCCAGGCAGGTACGTCATCGTGATCAGCTCCTGGGTCTTGCTCCGCCGCTGGCTCCGGATTATGCCGCCGATGAAGTGGGTGAACTGGCCGTGGCGTTCGACGCGACCTTGGGGCGGCTGCGCCAGGCCCTGACCCGCGAGCGGTTGTTTACCAGCGATGTGAGTCACGAATTGCGCACGCCTTTGATGGTGCTGGCCACGTCCTGCGAACTGCTGTTGGAAAACCCGGCGCTGGATCAGCGCGGCCGCACCCAGGTCGAACGCATCAACCGCGCCAGTGAGGAAATGCGCGAACTGGTGCAGACCTTCCTGATGCTCGCCAGGGCCCAGCGCGAAGACAATGGCATGTCACCTCGGTCGACCCTTGCGCAAGTGGCCGAGAACCTCCTTGGGGTATGGCGCGCGCCCATCGAGTCCAAGGGGCTGACGCTGATCTTCGACCCGGGGCAGACCCTCGAGACGCTGTATAACGCCACGTTCCTGACCGCCGTGATGGGGAACCTGCTGCGCAACGCCCTGCACTACACCGACCAGGGGTTTATCCGTCTTTCGTTGAGCGCTACCGGGTTCGTGGTCGAAGACAGCGGTGTGGGTATTCCCGAAGAGAAGCGCGAGGCGATGTTCGAGCCATTCGTGCGAGGTAACGAGCAGCGTGGCGAGGGGTTGGGACTGGGGCTGTCACTGGTCCAGCGGATCTGCGAAAACCAGGGCTGGACCGTGAGCCTCAGCACCATGAAGCCCAACGGTTGCCGTTTCGAGGTGGCGTTGAGTCCGACGGGATGAGCTTGCCTGGACAAATCTTGTAACCATTGCTGGCCTCTACATGACGTTGTTTTCACAAAGAGATGACATCTCTATTCATAAGGTGGGGTCGATTTGCAATGGAGCCCCCCTCAATGTCCAAACCCATCAAGCTGGATTTTTCCGAGAAATATGACGAGCAGCACGCTCGCAAATACTTCAATAAGCATCGCAACGGCTTGAGCCGTCGCCTGTCCAACCAGCGAGATCAACAGCTGGCCCGCCGAGCGTTGGGGCTTGTCGGCGATCCAGGCCTGGTGTTGGACCTGCCCTGCGGTGCCGGGCGCTTCTGGTCCTTGCTGGCCGAAAAACCGAACCGGGTGATCATCGGCGCTGACAATTCCGAGGCCATGCTCAAAACTGCCTTGGAAGCTCAACCGGCCGATGTGGTGAAACGGGTACAACCCTTGCACACATCTGCGTTCGACATCGCCTTGCCTGATAGCGCCGTCGATAGCATTTTTTGCATGCGCTTGCTGCACCACATTGGTGATCCCGCGCATCGCCTGGCAATTCTGAAGGAATTCGCGCGTGTCAGCCGCGACAGCGTGATTGTTTCCTTGTGGGTCGACGGCAATTTCAAGGCTTGGAAACGCAAGCGCCAGGAACGCACCCGTGGGCAGAAAGGCTACCAGAATCGATTTGTGTTACCGGTTGCTACAGTAGAAGAGGAATTTCGCCAGGCCGGGTTCCGCATTCAGGAACGACTGGATTTTCTACCGCTCTATGCCATGTGGCGAGTTTATGTATTACGCAAGAGGTAAAAGCATGGTTGTGCAGGTAGCAGAGGCATCAGGAACCCCCCGCGACAGCTTCGATTATTTCTGGAGCTTGCAGGGGGAGTGGGTGGAGGAGCCCAACGTACGACGCGGCGGTGAAAGCGGCGTACAGCGGATCACCAGCAAGGATGGCGAATTGTTATATGCCAAGCGCCAGACCGGGCACATCTATCGCAGTTGGCTGCACCCGTTCGGTCGCCCTACGGTGCTGCGTGAGCAGGACGCGCTCCTGGCATTGCCCCGACTCAATGTTCGAGTACCCGAGCTGGTGTTTTGTGGTGCCCTGCCGGACCCCGACCATCAGTGGCGAGCGCTGCTGGTGACCCGTGCGCTCGAAGGTTTCGAAGAGATTGAACACTGGTATGCCGGTGGCGGCCGCGAGCGTCATGGCGAAGCGGTGCATGACCAGATCCTCCGGGAGTTGGCCGAAAACCTGGCCCGTATGCACAGGGGCCGCTGGCAACATAGCTGCATCTACATCAAGCATGTCTTCGTGCGTGTGACCGGGGAGGGCGAGGCGGCCAAGCCTGAGGTGGCGCTGCTGGATCTGGAGAAATGTCGTCGACGCCTGACCGCGCGGCGAGCGGCCTCCCATGATATGAAGCAGCTACGGCGCCACTCGTCGTTTAGCGACGCTGACTGGAAAAAACTCGTCTACTTTTACGAAGCGGCGTTTGGCAGCGCTATCAAAGGTTTATAGCGATGAAACTAGAAATTGCTAGAGGTTTGTTTTTAGTTGGAGCCCTGGCAGTTGCATCGATGGCGGTGGCTGTTTGGGAACAGCCACGCTCGCAGATCCTCAGTGCTTCCAATGCTGATGCGCATTGTCCTTTGCCGCGTGTGGCGAAGGTCAGCGAGGCGATCCAGCCGGACAATGATCTGCTTCTGTTCATGTTCAGCTTGTCCCAGGGGATGAGGCCGCAAAGTTGAGAGACATGAAGCCAAAATAAAGGCCTCGCTTGTGCGAGGCCTTTATTTTTTTACGACAGGAAAACCAGTGTGGCAAGGGGATTTATCCCCGTTGGATTGTGGGAGTAAAGCTTGCTCGCGAAACGGCCGCTCCGATTCCTGGAGGACCGCACCGCCTTCATCGCGGGCGAGCCTTGCTCCCACAGTATTCCTCGCCACAGGTGTCTGCGTCAGGCCTTGTCCGGCTTGGCCAGCAGCGTGTAGACGCAAGGCAACACGAACAACGTGAACAAGGTGCCAATCGACATGCCCGTGGCGATCACCGTGCCGATGTCGAAGCGGCTCACCGCCCCGGCGCCTGTGGCGAAGATGAGCGGCACCATGCCGAACACCATCGCAGCAGTGGTCATCAGTACCGGCCGCAGACGAATCGACGCGGCTTGCTCCACGGCTTCCCGCGGCGTCAGGTTCTGTTCCCTGCGCAGTTGGTTGGCGAATTCGACAATCAGGATCCCGTGCTTGCTGATCAGGCCAATCAGGGTCACCAGGCCCACCTGGGTGTAGATGTTCATGCTCGACCAGCCGAGGAACAGCGGAATCAAGGCGCCGCAAATCGACAGCGGCACCGTCACCAGGATCACCAACGGGTCCCGGAAACTTTCGAACTGCGCGGCCAACACCAGGAAGATGATTGCCAGGGCGAGGGCAAAGGTCACCCACAACGCACTGCCTTCCTGTACAAATTGGCGCGAAGCCCCAGCGTAATCGAAGGCGAACCCCACCGGGGCTTCCTCCCGGGCGATCTGCCGGACGGTCTCGATCGCCTCACCCATGCTCACGACGGGAAAGCCCGAGATGGTCACCGCATTGAGCTGCTGGAACTGGTTGAGTTGCCGTGGTCGCGCCCGGTCGCTGACCTTGATCAGGGTCGATAGCGGCAGCGATTCACCCTTGGCATTTTTCACGTAGTAGTTGTTCAACCAGTCCGGGTTATCCCGGAAGGGGCGTTCGACCTGGGCAATGACTTTGTAGCTGCGTCCCTCGAGGGTGAAGCGGTTGATCTCTGATTCGCCCAACAGCGTCGCCAGGGTACCGCCCAGATCTTGCATGGAAACGCCCATCTGGGCGGCCTTGGCGCGATCGATATCCACCACGACTTCTGGCTTGTCGAACGCCAGGTCAATGTCCATGAAGGCGAACTTGCCGGATTCCAATGCGCGCTTTTTGACCCGATCGGCAATCTCCAGCAGCGTCGCGTACTCCTTTGGCGAGTTGATGACGAACGCGAACGGCAAGCCTTCGCCGGTACCCGGCAGCGAGGGCAGGTTGAAGCCGAAGATCTGCAAGCCAGGCACGCTTTCCAGCTTGGCCTGGACCTCTGGCAGGATTTCCATCTGGGTGCGGCTGCGTTCGTTCCAGGGCTTGAGCAGAAAACCGCCGATGCCCGATTGTACGCCGTTGTAGCCGTTGATCTGGAACGAGGAGTAGTACTCCGGAAACTCCTTGAAGATGGTAATGAAGTGATCGGTATAGCTGTTCAGGTAGTCGAGGTTGGTTGTCTGCGGGGCGTTGGCCATCATGAAGATGATGCCCTGGTCTTCGTCGGGGGCCAGTTCGGACTTGGTGAACATGATCAGCACCGGGATCAGCAGCAGGACGATCACCGCGAACACCAGTACCACCGGCCGGGTGTTGAGCGTGCCGTGAAGCATGCGCTGGTAACGGCTCTTCAAACGTTCGAAAACCATGTCCAGCCGGTGGGCCAGCCCCGAGGGGTTTTCGTCGTGGCGCAGGAGCATGGCGCACATCATCGGTGACAGGGTCAGGGCGACGATCCCGGAGATCACCACCGCCCCGGCCAGGGTCAATGCAAACTCCTTGAACAAAGCGCCCGTCAGGCCCTGGAGCAGGCCGATCGGTGCATACACCGCTGCCAGGGTGATGGTCATCGAGACCACCGGCATGGCGATTTCCCGGGCACCTTCTATTGCGGCGTCGAATGGGGTCTTGCCTTGCTCGATGTGCCGGTGAATGTTCTCCACCACCACGATGGCGTCGTCCACCACCAGACCGATGGCGAGCACCATGGCCAGCAGTGTGAGGAGGTTCATCGAGTAGCCCATCAACTGCATGAAGAACATCACGCCGATCATCGACAGTGGGATGGTCACCACCGGGATGAGTACCGAACGCAGGGCACCGAGGAACAGGAACACCACGACGATGACGATCAGTACCGCCTCGAACAGGGTTTTCACCACTTCGTCGATGGAGGCCTGGATGAACAGGGTGGCGTCGTAGGCAATTTCGGCCTTGAGGTTGGTCGGAAGCTGGGCCTCCATGTCCGGCATGATCTTGCGTACTTCCTTGATCACATCCAGCGGGTTCGCACCGGGCGTGGCCTTGATCCCGATGTACACCGAGGGCGTGCCACCAAAGGAGCTGATGGTGTCGTAGTTCTCGGCGCCCATTTCCACGCGGGCCACGTCCCGCAGCAACACACGGCTGTCGCCGTCGGTCTTGAGCGGGATCGCGCCAAAGGCCTCGGCGGACTTGAGCTCGGTATTGGCGTTGATGCTGGTGACGACATACTCGCCTTTCAATTCACCGGCCGCGGAGAGGAAGTTGTGCTGGCGCACGGCATTGGTCACGTCGGCGGCAGTCAGGCCGAAACCGGCGAGCTTGACCGGGTCCAGCCACAGGCGCATGGCAAAGACCTGGTTGCCGAGGATCTCCGCCTCAGCCATGCCTGGCAGGGTCGCCAGTTTGGGCTGGATCACCCGGGACAGGTAGTCGGTGATCTGCGGGTTGTTCAGTTCCTTGCTGAAGAAACTGATGTACATCAGTGCCGAGGCATCGGCGGCCTCGCGGCTCAGGACGGGGTCCTCGGCGTCCTGGGGCAGTTGGTTCTTGACCTCGTTGGCCTTGGCCAGCAGTTCGGTAAAGAGCCGATCGCTGTTGGAACCGATGCGGGCATAGACCGAGATCACCGAGAAATTCTGGCGGCTGACCGAGGTCATGTAGTCGATGCCCTCGGCACTGGCCAGGCTCTGCTGCATCGGCTGGGTGATGTAGCCCTGGATGGTCTCGGCGTTGGCCCCGGGGTAGGCGGTGGTCACCGTGATCAGGGCGTTTTCCATTTGTGGATACTGGCGCAGGGGCAACTTGCTCCAGGCCTGGAAACCCAGCAGCACGATCAACAGGCTGACCACGGTGGCGAGCACCGGACGGCGAATGAATGGATCGGTAAAAGCCATGAGGGTTCCTTGATCAGTCCGCGCGCGGCGGGCTGTTCTGTTCGGTCAGGGTCTTGTCGTCGCTGATGGCGATCGGCGTACCGTTGTCGAGTTTGATCTGGCCGGCGATCACGACTTGTTCGCCGCTCTGCACGCCTTTGGAAACCAGTACTTTCCCGTCGCGTCGCTCGCCGGTTTCAACGAAACGCCGTTCGGCGATCAGGACCGGCTGGCCCTTGTCGTCCTTCTCGACAGTGCCGTCGGCGGCTTTCTTTTGGCTCACCACGTACATGGAGTTGCCGTAGAGGGTGTAGGTCACGGCGCTTTCCGGCACGACGATTCCGGCGGCCACGTCCGGCAGGATCACCTGCAGGTTGGCGAACATGCCGGGCAGCAACTTGCCGTTGGGGTTGGCCAAGGTGGCACGCACCAGCACGTTGCGGGTGCTGTCCTCGACCTTGGGGTTGATCGCGCTGATGGTGCCGACGAAGGTCTGCTCGGGATAGGCCGAGACACTGACGTTGACCGACTGGGCAACGGCGAGCCTGGGCACGGTTTGCTCAGGGACGTAGAAGTCCACGTAAAGACTGCTGAGGTCCTGCAGGGTGGCGATCACCGTGCCGCTGGCCAGGTAGTCGCCAACGTCCACCTGGCGAATGCCGATGGTGCCGCTGAACGGGGCCAGAATCTGTTTTTTGGCCAGCGAAGCCTTGAGCTGGTTGACCGTGGCCTGGTTCTTCTTCAGTTGTGCCGAGAGCCGGTCGAATTCGCCCTTGGAGATCGCCTGGCTGCCCACCAGTTGTCGGCCGCGACCGAAATCCAGTTGCGCCAGGCCAAGGTCGGCCTCGGCGGTTTCCAGCAGGGCGCTTTCGACTTCACTGTCCAGTTGCAGGAGCGGTTGGCCGGCCTTGACCTTCTGCCCGGACTGGAATTGCACCTTCTGCACGGTCCCGGCGATTTCCAGGCTCAGGTCCACGCCTTGCAGCGCCTTGAGGCTGCCAACGGTGGGCAGGCGAGCTTGCCAGGGTTGCTGGGCGGCCGTGGCCACGGCCACGCTGACCGGCGGTTTGGGTGCAGAAAACATCTGGATCTGCTGGTAGACGGAGAAGGCCTTGTAGCCGGCGAGCAACAGCACCACCAGCAGGACAACACCCAACATGATCAGCATGCGGCGACGCAGCATGTTCCACTTCCTTGGAAAAGAGCTGAGAGAAAATACAGATAGGCGGGCACATTACTCTGAGTGTGCGGGGTATTCCAGATGCTGGCAGGCGGGTGGTGCGTGGGATTTTTCCGAAAAATCAGGGAGCTCGGCGCCGATGGGCTTCGCTCCCTGGCTCAGGCCAGATGCAAATGGTTGTCCCAGAGCCCCGCCGGCAGATCCAGTGGTTTTGCAACCAGTTGTGTCTGCCTGCAATCGTAATAGCGGCAACGCCCTTGGCCCGACGTCACGACAAAACCGTCGGCCACTGCGCCCACGCCGGCACAGTCCGGCAGTGGCGCATCCAGGCGTACTTCGCCACTGTCCAGGTCCCAGATGAAGAAGCGATTGCCACGAGGGGCGGTCAGGGCCACCAGGCGCAGGTCGCTGTGCACGGCGACGCTGGCAGTGTAGTGCCCCATGGCCTGCAATTGCTCTTCAGGCACCGGGAACGCCTGGAACGGTTGGCCCGGCCGCTTGATCGCCAGCAGTTCCGACGATTCGTGGGCAGCGCCCATGAACTGCTGGCCGGAGACGATGGTGCCGTCGCTGGCAATGCCCAGGTGGCGCACGCTGTTCATCGACTGGGCGAGGGTTTCCTTGCTCAGCAGGGTGCCGTCGCGTTGCATCAGCACCAGGCTCGGTTCCATGGCGTCGAGGTTCATTTCGACCCGGCTTTCGGCCTCGGTGCGAATGCCGCCATTGGCGACCACCAGCGTTTCGCCATCGGGCATCCATGACACCTGGTGCGGACCGATGCCATGGGTGGACATCTCGCCGCTGTGCACCAGCCGCTCGCCTTCGAAACGGTACACGCCCAACAGGCCGCGTCCCGGGTCGGTGGTGTCGTTCTCGGTGGCATACAGCCATTCGCCGCTTTTGTGGATCACCGCGTGGCCATAGAAATGCCGGTTCGGCAACGAGGTGATGGTTTGCAGCAGCGTCCCGTCGCGCAGGTCGATCAGGTAGCTTTCGGTACCTGGACGACGGGCGACGAACAGCGCAATCGGTTGTGTCGGATGATTGATGATGTCATGGCAACGCTGGCCGACCTGGGTGGCGAACACCCGGGTGCCGTCCAGTCGATAGCCGACGGCGTAGTGCTTGCCGTCGCCATCGTCCCGTGCCGAAAGTAGTAGCGGACTCTTGTCCTTTTGCTTGAACAGCGTCCAGCCGCCCAAGGTAACGGCGCCGAGCAGCAAGCTGCCCAGTGCCAGGACCTGACGTCGAAACATGATCAGTCACCGTCGTTGGCATTGAAGCCCAGTTGAATGCCCAGCGCCTTGGCCAGTTCGCCTTCGTGCAGGCGATGGACGACGTTGAGGCTGTCATACAAATCGTTGAGTTGCTGGCGCCCGGCATCATCGTTGAGCATTTCGGTCAGCGAACGCTGGCTGCTGGCGAACAACTTCAAGGAGGCATCGTAGGCGGCATCGATCTTGTCGGCCAGTGGCTTCTGGTCGCTTGGCAACAGGCCACGCAGGCCCTTGTTGTCCACGCCTGCCCAGACGGTCCTGGCCGCGCTCAGGCTGGCCTCCAGACCTTGCAGCGACGACTGGCTGCGCCAGGCATCGGCCTGGAACGGTTGGGGTACGCCTTTGCTCTGGCGGCCCATCGGCGTGCCGAGTTTTTTCTTCAGCGTGTCCAAGGCAGTGACCTGCACACGCAGCAGATCGGCGATGGCCTCGTGGGAGTCGGCGTAGCGCTGGTTGGGGAACTTGCTCATCTGGGCGAGCATGCCGTCGTTGGTGTTCCAGCGCGACAGGATCTCCTCGGCCAGTTGTTTCTGGCGTTCGCCGATGGCGGTGAGCAGCGGGCAGTACTTGGCTTTTTGCGCGCTATCGGCCATGTCGATCTTGGCGTCGAACAGCAGGTATTCATAGGCCGAGAGGCCCTGGACCACGACGCTGGACTTGGCCAGGCCGGCGGCGTCGATCTGTGGCTCGCTGTTGACCAATTGCTCGACCTGGCGGCCCACCAGGTTTTTCTTGTCCGGCCAGAACTGCACCTGCCAGGCGCGGTTGCCCTCGGCCAGCGGCCCGATCAGCAGCGGTTGCAGCTCGGCCCAGGCTTTTTGCGCCTTGAGGAAATCGGCACGGGCAGTTTCCAGGTTTTCCTTGCCTTGGCAGAACGCCAGGGCGCTGGTCGCCAGTTGCCGGTCGGCATCGACCCAGCGGCTGTAGGTCGGCAGGATCACTTGCTTGGCGATGGCGGCCGAGGTAACGGCTTGCGGATCCTGGGGCGAGCAGGCACCAAGGGCGATGGCGGCAAGGCTGGTGAACAACAGCTTGGGACGGAACATGTCGTGCTCCCACTTCTGGAAAAGGCGTTTAAAGGGAATTCAGGAAGGCCAGCAGCGCAGTGCGCTGCTCGGCATTGAACGATAAAACCTGGCGCTGCGCCGCTTGTGCTTCGCCGCCATGCCACAGCACGGCTTCGAGCAGGTTGCGGGCGCGACCGTCATGCAGGAACTGAGTGTGGCCGTTAACGGTTTCGGTCAGGCCGATACCCCACAGTGGCGGGGTTCGCCAGTCACGGCCGCTGGCCTTGAATTCGCTGCGGTTGTCCGCCAGGCCTTCGCCCATGTCGTGCAACAGCAGGTCGGTATAAGGGCGGATGACCTGGTTTGCCAGCTCCGGTTCGGCAGCCTTGGCCGAGGTGGTGTATTTCGGTGTGTGGCAAGACTGGCAACCGGCCTGGAAGAACAGGCTCTTGCCCGCCAGCACCTGGGGTGAATTCACCTCGCGACGCGCCGGTACGGCCAGGTTGCGGCTATAGAACAGCACCAGTCGCAGAATATTGTCGCTGACTTCCGGCTCGCCGTCCGGGCCGTTGCCGCTGGGCGCGCGCTGGCAGTCGACTTGCGTCTCGGTGCAATCGTCGAAAGGCCGCAGGCTGGTGGTCAGGCCCATGTCCCCGGAGAAGGCGTGGACGTTCTGTTGGTTGAGATTGGGCTGCCCGGCCTTCCACCCGAACCGTCCCAGGACGGTTTTTTGCTGGGCATCGTCCCAGACCTGGTTGGGACGCCCGGCGATGCCGTTTTTCTCCCGGGCCTGGGTCTTGGCGTTATCCAGGATAGCTTCGTCGGGGATGGCCTCGAGCAGTCCCAGGCCGATCATCGGCGGGGCGATGCGGGCGGAAAAACGCGTGTCCGGGTGCATCGGTCCGTAGGCCAGTTGGGTGATCTGCAGGTTCGGCTTGCGCAGGTCCACGACGGTGCCGTCCGTGAAACGCACCGGGACCGGTGTGTAGTCGACTCGCACCTTGCCTTCGGGGGCGACGCCGGGCACGGACATGTCCTGCAACTGCCCGCCGTAAACCGGTTCCGGCACGACGCCCAATTGTTCGATGACCTTGGCGTAAGGCGGCGCGTCGGGGATCGACAGGCGCACCAGCATCGATACTGCGGTGGCCGCGTCCGGCGCGGGCGGGTGGCCGCGACCGTCCTTGATGTGGCAGTTCTGGCAGGCGTTGGTGTTGAACAAGGGCCCGAGGCCGTCGCGGGCGGTGGTGGTCGAGGGCGCGATCACCCAGGGGCTGCGAAAGAAACTGTTGCCGACGCTGAAATCCACACGCCGCGAGGGCGGCAGGTTGGCCGAGGGCAGGGAAAAGGCGTTCTGATCCGTCTTGCGTACCGTCGCGGCGCCACCGGAACGGGCTTCACCCGGTTCGGCCTGGGTAAAACGCGGGGCATCATCGCAGGCGCTCAGGCCCAGGGCCATGAACAGCGCACATAAACGAAGAGGCAACGACGGCATCGGGCATCCTGGAAGATGAGTGAAAACGCGGGCGCAAAGTCTAACAGGGCGGGGCAGTTTGAATAAGAGGAATTATCGTTTGGTTGGTCGCAGAGCCGCTTTGATGTGAGAGAGGAAAGTCCTGCTCACTCAAGGATCCGCCATGACGAGGGAAGTTATACCGCTATGTGGGAGCAAGGCTTGCCCGCGATGAAGGCGATGCGGTCTATCAGAAGTTGAGGCGCCTGTTTCGCGAGCAAGCTTTGCTCCCACAGTGGTGACTGGCTTTTCATCTGAGGGGTTATGGCTGGACGACAGCCCCCGGTACCAACGGCAACTCCAGCGTCGCGATGAAGCCACCGCCAGGATGATTGCCCAGCACCAGCGTGCCCCCGTGGCGTTCGGCGGCACGGCGCGCGATGGCCAGGCCCAGGCCATGACCGGCGGCGGTCTGGCCGGGCGCGCGGTAGAACGGCTCGCCCAACTGTCCCAGGTGTTCGGTCTCCACCCCTGGCCCGTGGTCGCGCACGCTGACCAGAATCCGTTCACCCTGGCGCATCGCGCGCATCTCGATCGATTGCCCGGCCGGATTGAAGCGTTGGGCGTTGCGCAGCAGGTTGTCCACCGCTCGCTCAATCATGGTCGGCCAGCCCTTGAGGGTCAGGTCCGCCTCGGTTTCGAGCTGCACGCTTTGTTCCGGTGAGGCCAGTTGCGCATCTTTTTGCAGGGTGACCAGCAAGCCGTTGAGTTCCACCTCTTCGGCGCCGGCGTTGTCGGCATCGACCCGGGCCAACACCAGGATTTCGCTGATCAGCGCTTCCAGGCGATCGCATTCGCGGGTCAGGCGCGGCCAGAGTCTTTCACGCTCCTCGGGGCTGGCCCGCTCAGCCAAGGCCAAGGCAATGCGCAGCCGGGCCAGTGGCGAGCGCAGTTCGTGGGACACGTCGCGCAACAGTTGCCTTTGGCTGGCGATCAAGCTTTGCAGGCGCGCGCCCATGCGGTTGAAGTCAGTGGCCAGTACGCCGAACTCGTCCCGCCGGTTGGCCAGCTTGGCGAGGCTGTTCTGCTGGTAGGCGGCCTGGCCCAGGTCATGCACCGCACCGCGCAGGCGACTCAGCGGGCGGGTGATGGACAGCGTCACCAACAGGCTGAACAAGGTCAGCACCACCAGCGCGATCCCCAGGGCACTGAGGGGCCAGAGCAGGCTGTCGCGGTGCCAGGCGTCCAGTTCGGGGTGGGGGATGCGGTAGATGAACAAATACGTGTCACCGGTCTTGGCGCTGGTGAATTCGTCGGTCAGTCGCCGCCAGGGCAGGCGCCGGTCGTCGTTGTTCTGCCGGGCCTCGAACGCCGCGGCGCGTCGTGGGAAGGTGCCGCGCACCACCGGGTCGCCGCTTTCGTTGAGCACCTGGACATCAATGTGGTACTGGCGCTTGCGCTGTTGCAGGATCTCCTGCGCGGCGTCCTCACCCTGGCTTTCGTAGGTTTGCGTCCACTCTTCGGGCAGGGTATTGAGCCCTGGGTGACGACTGAGAATCCAGGCATCCTGGTTCAGCATGTGACCCAGCAGAATCGAGAGTCCTGCAACCAGGGCGATGGCCAGCCAGAAACTGGCCAGGATGCGCCAGAACAATGAACGCACGGTCAATCCTCGAAAACAAAGAAAGCCCAACGGCGACTGGCCGTTGGGCTGGGGGGCTTCAGTGCATTATTGCGCTTTTTGCGGCTGTTGCGCTTTCCAGGCCTTGAACTCAGCCCACTCGGCGCGACGCTCGGCCTGTTTCTTCTGGATCGCGTCGAACTCTTTCTGCTGTTCAGGCTTCAACAGTCCGCGGATCTGGGCATCGATCTTCTCATGCCGGGCTTGCATTTCGTCCTGCATGGCTTTCTGGTCGGCTGGCGACAGCTTGGCCAGGTACTTGTCTACCAGTTCGCGTTGTTCGTGGCGCTGCTCGCCCATGATCCGGCGAATCTGCTGGCGCTGTTCGCGGCTCAGGTCCAGTTGGCTGTAAGGACCTTTGTCGTGCATCTGGCCGCCGTGGCGGGGGCCGTCCATTGGGCCCATCGGGCCGGCGCCTTCGGGCATGGCCATGGCGACAGTAGGCAGGGCTGCGGCGAACATCAGAGCGATAAGGGTCTTGCGCATGGTGTGTCTCCTTGTCTCATTCCCGGTCAGTTCCGGATGTGTGCAGATTACGGAGATCAAGGTCAGCGGCGGTCAGGGGTGGGTAAAGCTTGGGTAAAGACGGTCTGGTGCAGACCTGACAAAACTGCAGGGTCGAACATCAAATCCTGTGGGAGCAAGGCTTGCCCGCGATGAATATAGCGCGGTACCTGAGGAACCGAGGCGCTTGCATCGCGAGCAAGCCTTGCTCCCACAGCCCATCCCCTTGCCACACGTAATCGGTGTCGTGTTCAGAGGCTGTAGTAATACCCACGGCTACGCAGGGCCACGATGCGCGGACGGCCGTCGGGGTGGGGGCCGATTTTCTTGCGCAGGTTGCTCACGTGCATATCGAGGCTGCGGTCGTACAGGGTCAGCTTGCGGCCCAGGGCGATCTGCGCCAGTTCCTGCTTGTCCAGCGGCTCGCCCGGTTGCTTGAGCAACGCTTCGAGCAGGCGGCTTTCGGAAACGGTGAGGGTTTGTTCCTGTTCATCGATGCTGACCACGCCACGCACCGGGCTGAAGGTCAGGTCACCCAGTTCGATCTGGCTGGACACCGCAGTCGGGTGGCTGCGGCGTAGCACGGCGCGCAGGCGGGCGGTCAGTTCGCGTGGATCGCAAGGCTTGGCCAGGTAATCATCGGCGCCCAGTTCCAGACCGAGGATGCGGTCCAGCGGTTCACCCCGGGCCGACAGCATCAGCACCGGCAGCTCCGGGTGATCGCTGCGCAATTGCTTGAGCAGTTCCAGGCCACTGCCGTCGGGCAGCATCACGTCCAATACCACGGCTGCCGGGGCGGTTTCGGCCAGGGCCTTGCGGGCACTCTGGCCATCGTGACAGGCCCGGACCTGGAAACCTTCCTGGCTCAACCAACTGACGAGGAGCTCGCACAGCTCCTGGTCATCGTCTATCAGTAACAGCTCGCTCATGACTCACTCAATTTAGCCATTGCCGACGTTGTCTACGTCCACCGCTGGCAAAGATACCGCAGAGCAGGGCCAATAGCGCTACCCCGGCACCGATGACAAACCATTGCTGTTGATCGGTCAACAGGCGTGGCAGGGGGCTGGCCTGGGCTTCCTTGAGCTGCAGCTTCAGGCGCTGGTTCTCCTGGCGCAAGCGGGCCAGCAATGCGCTCTCGCGTTCGTTGTCGGCGCTTTGCAATTGCTTGCTCAGTTCTTCGCGCTGGCGTTCGCTGTCTTTCAAGCGTTGCTGCAGTTCGGCGATCTGGCCGCCAGCACTCAGGGACAAAGGCGTCGAATGACTGCCCTCGGTGCTCTCCTCGCCATGGGCGGGTGCCCCGATCGCCAACGTGATCCATAACAGGCACAACGGACCTTTGCGCATTGCAACTCCTGAATTCCAATCGAGATTAGACAGGTTGTCGGCAGGCAAACGAGAACAATGAGCAATTGAACGCAATGAGCCGCGAAGGCTCATCGCGCCAGGGGCATTTACGGCATGACCTGCTTGAATGGCTTGACCACGACATTGGCATAGACGCCGGCCGCAACGAACGGGTCGGCCTCGGCCCAGGCTTGTGCCGCAGCCAGGGAGTCGAATTCGACCACCATCAGGCTGCCGCTGAAACCTGCGGCGCCCGGGTCATTGCTGTCCACCGCCGGATGCGGGCCGGCCAGCACTACGCGGCCTTCGTTCTGGAGTTTTTGCAGGCGTTCCAGGTGTGCGGGACGAGCGGCCTGGCGTTTTTCCAGGGAGTTGGCGACGTCGGTAGCAATGATTGCGTAGAGCATGTCAGTCCTCGGTTTTTGGCGTGGTGGGGTCGGCATCATGCAGATGACGGGACAGGTAGATACCCTGGCCAATCAGGAACAGCAGCGTCATGCCCAGGCTACCGAAGACCTTGAAGTCGACCCAGTACGCCTGGAACGTGAACGCAACGAACAGGTTGGCGGCGCCGCAGAACAGGAAGAACGCGATCCAGGCGATATTTAGGCGGGTCCAGATCTGGTCCGGCAGGCTCAGGGCATGGCCCATGATGCGCTTGATCAGCAGGCGGTCACCGACGAAGTGGCTGCCGATAAAGGCCAGGGCGAACAGCCAGTTGACCACCGGGGCCTTCCACTTGAGGAAGGTTTCGCTGTGGAAGGCCAGGGTCAGGCTGCCGAAGACAAGGCAGGCGACCAGCGTCAGCCACTGGCTCTTCTCCAGTTTGCGCTGGGATACGAACAAGGCACCGTAGACCACCAGGGAACTGACGATCAGCACCGCGGTGGCGCTGTAAATACCGCCTACAGTCAAGGAGTGACCGGCGAATTCGACGGCCCGGGGATCAAGTTTGTAGACGATGAAAAACAGCAGGAGCGGGATGAAGTCGATGAATTGTTTCACAGTGGCAGCCAGAAGCAGGATGTGGCGGCATAATAACAAACATCCTTGGCCGCGATAGGGCCAGCTGATTTGAGGTAACAAACTCTCGTGAATGTTGATTTGCACTGCCATAGCACGGCCTCCGATGGCGCCCTGGCGCCTGCGGTTCTGGTGGCGCGGGCGTTCGAGCACGGCGTGCGAGTCCTGGCCCTGACCGATCACGACACCCTCGAAGGCCTCGACGAGGCCCGCAGCGCCGCCACGGCGCTGGGCATGCAGTTGGTCAATGGGGTCGAGTTGTCCTGTACCTGGGGCGGGGCGACCATCCATGTGCTGGGCTACGGTTTCGATGTGAATGCACCGGCGTTGGTCCAGGCCATCGCCCAATTGCACGACGGGCGCTGGCTGCGTTCCGAAGAGATCAGCCGCAAGCTGGCCCTCAAGGGCATGCCCGGTGCGCTGGACGGCGCCCGGCAGATCCAGCAGGAACTGGGCGACAGCGGCAATGCACCGGCCCGGCCACACTTTGCCGACTGGATGGTGCGCGAAGGGTTCGTCAAGGACCGCGCTGAAGCGTTCCGCAAATGGCTGGGGGCCGGCAAACTGGGGGACGTCAAGCAGCACTGGCCGACGTTGGAAGAGACCGTCGAGACCCTGCGGGCCGCTGGCGCCTGGGTCAGCCTGGCACATCCATGGCACTATGATTTCACTCGCAGCAAGCGCCGCCGCCTGGTCGCCGACTATATTCAAGCAGGGGGCCATGCCATTGAGGTGGTCAACGGCCATCAGCCTGCCGAGCAGGTTGGCAGCCTGGCGATCCTGGCCCGTGAGTTCGGCCTGCTGGTCACCGCCGGCAGTGATTTCCATGGCCCTGGGGGCTGGTCCGAGATTGGCGAATACCGCCCGTTGCCGGAAGATCTGCCACCACTATGGTGTAGATTCAAACATGATCCCGTTACCGCCGCCGTCTGAACAGGTAGAACACGTGAGTCAATTTTTCCAGATTCATCCGGAAAACCCGCAAGCGCGCCTGATCAAACAGGCCGTGGAAATCATTCGTGGCGGTGGCGTGGTGGTCTATCCCACCGATTCGTCCTACGCCATCGGTTGCCAGATCGGTGACAAGAATGCCGTGGAGCGGGTAAGACGCCTGCGTCAATTGGACGACAAGCACAATTTCGCGCTCATCTGCAGCGACCTGTCGCAGTTGGGCCTGTTCGCCAAGATCGACACCGGCACCTTCCGCCTGCTCAAGGCGCATTTGCCGGGGCCGTACACCTTTATTCTCAATGCCACGCGGGAAGTCCCGCGGCTGTTGCTGCACCCGAAAAAACGCACCATCGGCCTGCGGGTGCCGAGCCATCCCATTGCCCTGGCGCTGCTGGCGGAACTGGGTGAGCCGCTGATGAGCGTGACGCTGATCATGCCCGGCGAGACCGAGCCGTTGACCGATCCCTACGAGATGCGCCAGATCCTCGAACATCAGGTGGACCTGATCATCGACGGCGGTTTCGGCGGCATGTCGGCGTCCACGGTGATCAACCTGGCCGATGGCGAGCCCCAGGTGGTGCGCGTCGGCTGTGGCGATCCGACGCCGTTCATGGTCGAGGCCTGAATGTCCGCCGTGGAAACTGCTGTGGACCGTACAGACAGCCAGGCCGGCGCGCAGCAGGAGCTGCCGTTCGCCATGGTCTATGGCCAGGCGGTCATGGAAATGCCCCTGGACCTGTACATTCCGCCGGATGCACTGGAAGTGTTCCTCGAAGCCTTCGAGGGCCCGCTGGACCTGCTGCTGTACCTGATCCGCAAACAGAACATCAACATCCTCGACATCCCCGTGGCGGAAATCACCCGCCAGTACATGGGCTACGTCGAGTTGATGCAGTCGGTGCGCCTGGAACTGGCGGCCGAGTACCTGGTGATGGCGGCCATGCTCGCCGAGATCAAGTCGCGAATGCTGTTGCCGCGCTCGGCGGAAGTCGAAGCGGAAGAAGACGACCCGCGCGCTGAGCTGATCCGTCGCTTGCAGGAATACGAGCGCTTCAAGGTCGCAGCCGAAGGCCTCGATGGTTTGAACCGGGTCGGGCGCGATGTGGTGGTGCCCAAGCTCGATGCCCCCGAGGCGCGGGCGCGCAAGTTGCTGCCGGACGTGAGCCTGGAAGAGTTGCTGATGTCCATGGCTGAGGTCCTGCGCCGGGGCGATATGTTTGAAAGTCACCAGGTCAGCCGTGAAGCGCTGTCCACCCGCGAGCGCATGAGCGATGTGCTGGAGCGGCTCAAGGGCGGTGGTTTCGTGCCGTTCGTCGAGCTGTTCACCGCCGAGGAAGGGCGCTTGGGGGTCGTCGTGACGTTTATGGCGGTCCTGGAATTGGTCAAGGAATCCTTGGTCGAGCTGGTGCAGAATGAGCCGTTCGCAGCGATCCACGTGCGGGCACGAGCCGAATAACGAGCAAATCAATGAATCTGACTGAACCCCGCGAGCTGGCCCCCTTGCTTGAAGCTTTCCTGTTGGCCTCGGGAAAGCCGCAATCGATGGAGCGCCTGTTCGAGCTCTTCGAAGAAGGTGAGCGACCTGAGCCGGTCGTATTCAAGAAAGCCCTGACGCTGTTGGGCAAATCCTGCGAGGGGCGGGCTTTCGAACTCAAGGAAGTGGCATCCGGTTATCGCCTGCAGATCCGTGAGAAGTTCGCGCCCTGGGTCGGGCGCCTGTGGGAGGAGCGGCCGCAGCGTTACTCCCGCGCCATGCTCGAAACCATGGCGTTGATTGCCTACCGCCAACCGATCACCCGCGGCGAGATCGAAGATGTGCGCGGCGTGGCGGTCAACAGCCATATCGTCAAGACGCTGCTGGAGCGCGAGTGGATCCGCGTCGTTGGCTATCGCGATGTGCCGGGCAAACCGGCGATGTTCGCCACCACCAAGGCCTTTCTCGATCACTTCAACCTGAAGAACCTGGACGACCTGCCACCGCTGGCCGAACTGCGCGAGCTTGAGCCCGAGCCGATGCTGGAGTTCGACGACGCCCCGGTGCCCCAGGGCCTGCAGGAACTGGCCGACGCCAGTGCCGAGCAGGAGGAGCCCAAGGAAGAAACCAGTTTCCACACGTTGTTGTTGGAGCTGGACACCATGGAGGAGGGCTTGAAGACCGATTTCGATGACTTGCTGCGTGAAGGTCCTGGTCTTGAAGGTGAGTCGGATGAAGTGCCGGAGCCCGACAGCGAGGTGGAGCCAGAGCCCGAACCGGAAGAAGATATCCTCGGCGTCGCCCAAGCGCGGGAAAAACTGCTAGCCGCTGTCGCCGCCCTCCAGCCGTCGGAGCCCGAACTGAGCGACGAAGAAGCCGAAGCCCGCGCCCTGGCCGAGGCGATCGAGAATGAACGGCGCCAGCTCGATGACTGACTCAGTGAAATATCGCTGACACTCCTCGATCCCTGTGGGAGCGAGCTTGCTCGCGATAGCGGTGTGTCAGCTGACAGAAATATTGAACGGAAGGACGCCATCGCGAGCAAGCTCGCTCCCACAATGGATCTGCGGCGGTCATAGGCCTCACCGGTCGGCGGAAAAACCGCTGAGCTTGCGTCGATCAGCTAGTCTCTGATGCGCAACCGCCTCAACAGGCGTATGATTCGCGACCCTTTGGCGATCCCTTCGCCGAAGAACCGTTTTCAAAGTGTCAGGCCACGTGCCTGACCCGACCACACCGGGAGGTGCCCAGAATGAAAGACCTAGACCAGAACGACAGCCAGGAAATCGGCCCAGCAGGCGAGAAGCTGCAAAAAGTCCTCGCCCGTATCGGCGTCGGCTCGCGCCGCGACGTGGAAGCCTGGATCACCCAGGGCCGGATCAAGGTCAATGGCAAAGATGCCACCTTGGGCCTGCGTGTCGACATGCACGACGCCATCACCATCGATGGCAAGGTGATCAAGCGCGAAGAGGCCGCTGAAACGGTGCGCCGCGTGATCATGTACAACAAACCCGACGGCGAGATCTGCACCCGTGACGACCCGGAAGGCCGTCCGACCGTGTTCGACAAGATGCCGCGTCCCAAGGAAGGTCGCTGGATCAACATCGGTCGCCTGGACATCAACACCACCGGTTTGCTGATGTTCACCACCGACGGTGAACTGGCCAACCGTTTGATGCACCCGTCCTACGAGATGGACCGCGAATACGCCGTGCGTGTGCGTGGCGAAGTCGATGACGAGATGATCGAGCGCCTCAAGGCCGGCGTTGTACTGGAAGACGGCCCGGCGCGTTTCACCGACATCAAGCAGGCGCCCGGCGGTGAAGGCTTTAACCACTGGTATCACTGCGTGGTGATGGAAGGCCGCAACCGTGAAGTGCGGCGTTTGTGGGAATCCCAGGGGTTGGTGGTCAGCCGCCTGAAGCGCGTGCGTTTCGGCCCGGTGTTCCTCAACTCCGACCTGCCGATGGGTCGCTGGCGCGAAATGAGCCAGTACGAAGTCGACATCCTGGCCGCCGAAGTGGGCCTCCAACCTGTGGCGATGCCGCAGATGACCGCCAAGAGCAAGGACAAGCTGGAGCGGATGCAGCGTAAATCCTCGCGCCCGATGGGCAAGACCGAGCGCGTGCGTACGCTGCGTCCGGCTGCCGAAGGCGCCCCGACCGGTCCGCGTCCTTCGCGCGAGCCGCAGATCGAAGGCGAACGCCCGGCCCGCAAGCCTGCCCCGCGTCAGGACGGCGAGCGTGGTCCACGCGCGCCGCGTCCGGCCAACGGGCGGACTGAACGTGGTGAAGGGCGCGGTGCTCCGGCTGGCCGCGGTACGCCAGTTGCCGATCGCCCGGCCGACACCAAGCGTCCGGCCAAGCCAGCCGCGAAGAAGCGTCCGGGCATCGTCCTGGTCGACCGCGACACGCCATCGGGTAAACGCCGCGGCGCACCGGCAGGTTCGGGACAGCGTCCGGGGTTTGGGCGTCGCAAGCCGGAGTGAGGCCGTTGTGAGTTTCTAGCTGCAAGCTGCAAGAAAAAACGCCAACCGTTGAGTTGGCGTTTTTTTTTTGCCTGGCTTTAGTGAGGCGGCGCAGATGAGTCCGCATCGCGAGCAAGCTCGCTCCCACACTGGGGCGGCGCCGACCACAGATCGTCTATTCGCTGAAGACCCACTGTGGGAGCGAGCTTGCTCGCGATGGCGGCATCAGCCTTAAGCAAATTCCAACCTAAAGCACAAACCGTCCATCAAACATCGGCTCATTATCCAGGGCCAACACGCCCCCCTCGAAAATCAGGTCCAGGTGATGGCTGCCCTTGGCCCCGCCGCCCAGCCCCAAGTGCAGGCCGCAATGGCGCTCCTCGAAACCGGCATTGCGGGCGTACAGGCTCTTGACCCCTTCGTTGGTGCCAATCCCCAGTTCCTCGATGCGGCGGTTGGACGGGTTGGCGTCCAGGTATTTGTTGAAGTCGTGCTCCAGGCCCGGTACGTCGGTGGCGATTTTCTGGATGGTGGAATCTTCGATCCACAGCTCCAGCGGCGATTGCAGCACGCCATATTTGCGTGCGAACGGGATGGTGCTCAGGAACGTGCCGACGAATTTGACCTGGCCGTTGATCGTGTCGCTGTGGGTGGCGATTTCACCGGGCGCGAGGTCGTAGTTGCCCAGACCGTTGATGTCAGTCCATTTCTTCACGCCGCCCAGCGCTGTGTCGAAATACGAACCGTGGTCATCCTGGAAACTCAACGTCGTCGCCTGGGACATGCGTCGGATCAGGTGACTGTTGAGCCCGGCGATACGCTGGGGAATCACGCTGAAAGTGTCGTAGAAATAATCGCCGTAGTCCTTGAACAGCAGCGATTTCCTCCAGTTGTCCGCCATCACGCCTTGTAGCGCGCGAACGAAGTCCGGGCCGTCCGGGCGAGGGTTGGGCAGGGTGGATGAATCGTAGAAGAAAATGTACAGATCGCTGTCGGCAATGGCCTTGGACAGGCGCTCCGTGGACTCCAGGTCCAGGCGCATGGCGCTGAACCGGAAAGGCGAGCCGCTGCCCGCCTGTTCGGCGATGGCGCCGGTCAGCGTTTCGTAGTCAGCGGTATGACCGAGCAATACCTTGGCCGGCTGGATGCCGGCCAGGGCGGGATGGTGTTCGAGGTAGTAAAGGAAATGTGAGATGGCTCGTTGTGTGTCCATGCTTATGCTTCCCTGACAAGTTCATTTAACTTCCCTGACAACCGGAAAATAGTGGCGGAGTCGACCGGCCGGACCGCCTCCGCCGGGCTGTGCCTACAGAGGCCACATCGCCGTGCCGAACGGAACGACCGCGTCGGCTTGCATCATTTCAACAGCGGCTTCATGGGTTGGCGCTTCAAACCATTCGTCCAGCTGCAGTTCGGTTTCCAAGTCTTTGTCCAGTGCTTGCATAGTGAATCTCCTAGATGACTTTTACGGAAATCAGCGGCTCGATTCGGCGAGTGAAAACAGGCCGGCAACGGCACCGCAGAACTTGTCGGCACGATGCCTTGGCAAGTCGGTGAAAACCTAGTCGAGGGTTTTTTGGAATGCAAAAAATAATTTTTATTTTTTTAGATGAACTTTTTATTCCATTTATGGCGAGATTTTTTGCTCATGAAAAACAACTGGCTGTGGGGTTTATTCATTAGCTAGCTTCCTACCGTCAATTTCCAGACGGATGACAGAAAATTCCTACATGGAAAATATGCGTTACGCCTTGTAAAGAAATGTTGACGAAACCCGGCGAGCGATTCGACTTCAAACACACATCCCTGGGAATGTAAGAAAAAGCTTCCAGCAGGCCCCTCAAAGGGCGTTTCCCGAGGAATGGGTCGGCTTGTATCCGCTTCCTGGGCAGGGTCAGATGCGTCCCATGCCTTGGGAGGTGTCTGGCGGCAGAGGGCCGGCGGTGTACAATGCGCCGCGTTTTACTGTGACCCTTCGCGTACCCACGCATCCTCAAGGTTATCCGCCTTGCTCATTCCGCCACGTCACAAGCGTGTCGGGTTCGATTTCGTCACAGATAAAAACAAACAGGTGACGCATGACTGTTGTAAATACGCTGACTTCCTGGTGCCTGCGCTGGGGTTTGATGGGCGCTGCTTGAAATCCATTTGAGCGGCAACGTCCTACGAACATCATCAAACCTTGCGTGAGACCCTTTTCATGAGTGGACAAAACTCGCATTCGGGCGAGCTGAAGCGCGGCCTGAAAAATCGCCACATTCAATTGATCGCCCTCGGCGGCGCCATCGGCACTGGCCTGTTCCTTGGTTCGGCGGGGGTGCTGAAGTCAGCCGGCCCGTCGATGATCCTCGGCTATGCCATCTGTGGCTTCATTGCCTTCATGATCATGCGCCAGTTGGGCGAGATGATCGTCGAAGAGCCGGTGGCCGGTTCCTTCAGTCACTTTGCCCACAAATACTGGGGTGGTTTCGCCGGGTTCCTGTCGGGTTGGAACTGCTGGATTCTCTACATCCTGGTGGGCATGTCCGAGCTGACGGCAGTCGGCAAGTACATCCATTACTGGGCACCGGACATTCCGACCTGGGTGTCGGCGGCGGTGTTTTTCATCCTGATCAACGCGATCAACCTGGCCAACGTCAAAGTCTTCGGCGAGGCCGAGTTCTGGTTCGCGATCATCAAGGTCGTGGCGATTGTCGGCATGATTGCCCTGGGCAGTTATTTGCTGGTCAGTGGTCATGGCGGGCCGCAAGCGTCGGTGACCAACCTGTGGTCCCACGGCGGGTTCTTCCCTAACGGCGTGAGTGGCCTGGTGATGGCCATGGCGATCATCATGTTCTCCTTCGGTGGCCTGGAAATGCTCGGTTTCACCGCCGCTGAGGCCGACAAGCCGAAAACCGTGATCCCCAAGGCCATCAACCAGGTGATCTACCGGATCCTGATTTTCTACATCGGCGCCTTGGTGGTGCTGTTGTCCCTGACGCCCTGGGACAGCCTGCTGACATCCCTCAACGCTTCCGGCGATGCCTACAGCGGCAGCCCGTTCGTGCAGGTGTTCTCGATGCTGGGCAGCAACACCGCCGCGCATATCCTCAACTTCGTGGTACTGACCGCCGCGTTGTCGGTGTACAACAGCGGCACCTACTGCAATAGCCGCATGTTGCTGGGCATGGCCGAGCAGGGCGATGCGCCCAAGGCCTTGTCCAAGATCGACAAGCGCGGCGTGCCGGTGCGTTCGATCCTCGCGTCGGCGGCGGTCACGCTGGTGGCGGTGCTGTTGAACTACCTGATCCCGCAGCATGCGCTGGAGTTGCTGATGTCGCTGGTGGTCGCGACCCTGGTGATCAACTGGGCGATGATCAGCTACTCACACTTCAAGTTCCGCCAGCACATGAACCAGACCCGCCAGACGCCGCTGTTCAAGGCGTTGTGGTATCCGTATGGCAACTTCATTTGCCTGGCATTCGTGGTGTTCATCCTCGGCGTGATGTTGCTGATCCCCGGCATCCAGATATCGGTGTATGCGATTCCGGTATGGCTGGTGTTCATGGGCGTGTGCTATTGGATCAAGAACAAGCGTAGTGCCCGGCAGGAATTGGCTGTGGCGGTTGTCGCCAAGTAAGCAATCCTGAAAAACAACAAACCCGGCCGAGCGCCGGGTTTGTTGTTTCAAGCCAGACACAAATCCTGTGGAAGCAGGGTCTGTGGGAGCAAGGCTTGCCCGCGATGCAGTCACCGCGATTTATCGATAGACCGCATTATCGTTCATCGCGGGCAAGCCTTGCTCCCACAGACCAGTTCCACAGGTCAGGCTCTCGCAATCTTCAATCCAGCTGTTTCGGGTATCCTGTGGGGCCTGATACCGGACGCTTTCCATGCTGGCCATTTCCAACACCGTGCACATTCCGGACGCCGAGATCGAGCTGACGGCCATCCGCGCCCAGGGAGCCGGTGGGCAGAACGTCAACAAGGTTTCCAGCGCCGTGCATTTGCGTTTCGACATTCCGGCCTCGTCGCTGCCCGAGTTCTACAAGGAGCGGCTACTGGCCCTGCGCGACAGTCGCATTACCAGCGACGGTGTATTGATCATCAAGGCCCAGCAATACCGCACGCAGGAACAGAACCGGGCCGATGCCCTGGAGCGCCTGACCGAACTGATCCTCAGCGCCACCAAGGTCGAAAAGAAGCGCCGTCCGACCAAGCCGACCTTGGGCTCGAAAAAGCGTCGCCTGGAATCCAAGACCAAGCGCGGCTCGATCAAGGCCGGGCGCGGCAAGGTGGACTTCTAGCTTTTCTCCCGTTCCTGGCGATGCCTCGGCGCCTGTCGGTACAGGTAGACGCTCAATGCCAACCCGCCCAGGGCCGCCAGTGCGGCGAACAGAAAGATCGAGGCAAAGCCGAAGCCCGCGGCAATCGCACCGGCCAGCGGCCCGGTGATCCCCAACGACAAATCAATGAACAGCGAATAAGCGCCCACCGCCGCCCCGCGGCTGGAGGCCGGCACCAGGTTGACCGCTTCCACGCCCAGCGCCGGAAACACCAGGGAGAAGCCGAAACCGCTCAACGCCGCGCCCGCCAGGGCCCAGTGGGCATCCGGTGCGAGCCACAACAGCAACAGGCCCAGGGTTTCCACAGACAGGCAGGCAATCGCCACGCGAAAGCCGCCCAGACGGTTGATCAGGTTGCCGAACAGCAGGCGCGCGCCGATGAAGCTGGCGCCAAACAGGCTCAGGCACAGCACGGCGTTGTCCCAGTGTTGTGTGGCGTAGTACAGGGTGATGAAGGTCGCGATGGTGCCAAACCCGATGGAACCCAGAGCCAGGCCGCAGCCGTGTGGCAGCACACGTCCCAGCACGTGCATGAACGGCAGGCGTTCGCCAGTGACGATGGGCGCGGCGGTTTTACGCCAAGCCAATGCCAACCCCAGCAAACCGAGCAAGATAATGCTAACACCCATGCTCCACAGTCCCAGCGCATTGACCAGCCACACCCCCAGCGGCGCGCCAATCGCCAGCGCGCCGTAACTGGCGATACCGTTCCAGGAAATCACCTTGGCGGTATTCGCCGCGCCGACCCGACCAATGCCCCAGCCAATCGAGCCCGAGCCCACCAGGCTTTCCGCGCTGCCCAGCACCAGGCGACCGATCAGCAGGCTGATCAGGCTGAACGTGGGCAGGTGGGGCGTCCAGGCAGACACCAGCATGAACACACCGCTCAGCCCGCAGCCGGCGAGGCCGAACATCACCGCGCGCTTGCTCCCCAGGTTATCGATGATTCGCCCGGCGTAAGGACGACTGAGCAGGGTCGCCAGGTATTGCACGCTGATCACCAACCCGGCGATCACCGCGCCGAAGCCCAGTTCGCCGTGGACGAACCCGGGCAGCACGGCCAAGGGAATGCCGATATTCAGGTAGCCGATGAAGGTGAACAGGACGATGGAAACGACTTGCAGCGTGACCGCCAGGGGGCGCTGGGAATCTGACATGGGGTAAAGGTCCACGGAGCAGCAGGATAGATAGGCTGCTTATGATAACGGCGACCGTTGGATCAGGGCGGGAAAAGTAAAACTATTTGCCCAACGGTGGTTCAGCTGTCGTCCTGACCGCTGACCAGGCGTGTGGTGACCAGGGCGGCGATGGCGTTTTCTTCGCTGCCAAAGCGCGCCAGCAGGGCCGCTTGTTTCTCGGCAGGAAGACGGGTCCAGATCTCGACCATTTTTTCGGCGGTGCCGATCAGCACGCTGGCCTGGGCTTGGCTGAATGGAGAGGTGTCATCGGTCATGGAGGGCTCGGGATTCAGGCAGTGTGGAAAGCGCATCTTAGCGCTTTCCACACGGTCTGGTGGTGCGGGTCAATCAGTCTTCGTTGTCGGCCTGGCGGCGTTCAACGGCTTCCTTGGGCTCGGGCTGCTGGGCGTCTGCTTGCCCGCCGGCTTGTAGCGTGGTCGTCTGCTCAGTGTCGTGCAGGCTTGGGAAGGGGAGATTAGGGATCTCGTGCATATCGCGCTCCTCGCAAAGTCTGTGGATAGATCTGGTAGATCCGCGCTTTTACAAAGCCTGGGCAGGATACAGCAGGAGAAATGACAAAAAGACTTTTAAATCCCGTCGGACCGACAAAAGGGATTGTCTAGACACGTCATGTTCAATAGTCACCTCGCTTGCGAAATGCCCAGCGGCCGGCAATCAGAGTGAAGGTTGCCACCAGCGCCACCAGGATCCAGAAGCCTTCGGGATCGCTGGCAAGCGGCACGCCACCGACGTTCATGCCAAAAAAACCGGCAATGATGTTGATGGGCAACGCCAAGACCGTGACCACCGTCAGGGTGAACAGGGTGCGGTTGCTTTGTTCGTTGAGGTTGGCGGCGATTTCTTCCTGGAGCAGCTTGATCCGTTCACTCAACGCGGTGAGGTCGTTGATGATCAGGGCGAACTCCTCGGTGGATTTGCGCAGTTCCTTGACGTCTTCTTTCTGCAACCATTGCGGCGGTCGGTTGAGCAGACGTAGCAATGAGCCCGGTTCCAGGGCCAGCAAGCGCTGCAAGCGCACCAGCACCCGGCGGTTGCTGCCCAGCTCGGCGCGGTTGGTGGACAGCCGCGAGGACAGCAACTGATCTTCGACCTGGTCGACGCTCAGGCTGGTCTTGCGCACGATCTGGGTCAGCACTTCGCCTTGGTCGCGCAGCAAGTGCACGAGTAATTCCACTGGCGAGCGAAAGCGCTCGCCAGCCTTCACCGACGAGCGCAGCTTGTCGACCGAGTGCAAAGGTTGCAGCCGTGCGCTGACGATCAATCGACTGTGCACGCAAACCCACAATGTGGAGACGTCCGAGGACACCAGGTTGCTGAGGTTGAACACGACATCGTTCACCACGGCCAGCAACGCCGAGTCGACATGCTCGATGCGGGTCGAGCGCGAGCCTTCGTGCAAGGCTTCGAAAAACTCCTGGGGCAGGGCCAGGTGACCTTTCATCCAGCGCTCGCACGCAGCGTGGGCCAGGTTCAGGTGCAGCCAGAGGAACTCATCCGAGTCTTGCGGGTGTTGCAGGCTCTGTAAGGCCTGGGCTGAATCGATCTCCTGCCCGCGTTCGCCGGGGCGGAAACGGAACCCGTAAAGCAGGCCGAACAGGTCCGGATCTCGGTGGCTTTGGTCGATGCTGTGGTTCATGAAGTCTCGCTGGCGGGAAGTGCCTGTCGCGGCTACAGGTTCACTTGAGCGTCATCTTCGCAAGCTTTCTTGATGGTTTTGTGACAGTTGTGCAGTGCTGCCAAACCGGCAGTGACCGGGAGTTGTGATGTCCATCGATGAAGGATGGCGCAGATCGCTGGGCTTTGGTTGTCGCATCGTTTTTTGAGGTCGGACAACTGACCACTATCGTTGGCTACCGATGGTCGGGAAGGCTCAAGAACGGCCCTTACAGGCCGATGGCCTGTACACATCTACCGCACTCGGTTGCGGTACGAACATGGAGGTCGGGACACGTCGTTCCGGGGGTTCGATTATTTTTTCTTCTCAAGAGATCCTCTCTATGTTTCTACAAAAATCCCTGAGAGCCCAAATTCTCGCCCTGCTGAGCGGTAGCCTACTGGCGATGCTGCTGATCGCCCTGGCGTCCTTTCATTTCCTTTCCAACGGTGTTCAGAACTATCGCAACCTGATCGATGGTCCACTGCGTGCCTCGCAGTTGATCGACGAGGCCAACCTGCAGTTCAAGGTGCAGGTGCAGGAATGGAAAAACGTCCTGTTGCGCGGCAAGCAGCCGGCGGACCTGGATAAATACTGGAAGCAGTTCGAGGAGCAGCAGCGCGATGTCCAAGGCATCCTTGGCGAACTGAGCGGGCAAGACGGTGTGCCGGCCTCCATCAAGACGCGTATCGATGCCCTGCGCGATGAGCATCGTCAGTTGGGCGCGGCCTACCTAAAGGGCCGTGATGCATTTGTCGCCTCGGGTGGCGATGCCGCAGTGGGCGATGCGGCGGTCAAGGGCGTGGACCGTGCGGCCAGTGAGCAAATGAGTGCGCTGGTGGTGGAGTTGCGCAAGCTGGGCACCGAGCAATCGATACTGATCAGCGCCGGTGCCGATCGCACGATTATGCTCGGTACGGTGATCATGCTGGTGTCGGGCGTGCTGATCGGGTTGTTCAGTCTGTGGCTGGTCAATCGCAATCTGGTTCAACCGATCCGTAACCTGATCGACTACGTGACCCGACTCAGTCATG
The DNA here is from genome assembly GCF_018325905.1 of Pseudomonas sp. St316. Classification (NCBI taxonomy): domain Bacteria; kingdom Pseudomonadati; phylum Pseudomonadota; class Gammaproteobacteria; order Pseudomonadales; family Pseudomonadaceae; genus Pseudomonas; species Pseudomonas sp. St316. Next base: position 1,513,252 of record NZ_AP021901.1, read on the forward strand.
GGCGTTTCGCCGAGCGTGTGACGAGCAACCGCCAGGACGAGTTGGGTAATTTGGCGGTAGCGGCCAACACATTGCGTGATTTCCTGGCCGAAACCTTTACCCGCCTGCAACGCAGTGCCACCGAACTGGACAGTGCCAGCGGCGAGCTCAACACCATCGCCAGCCTGATGAGCCAGGGCACCAACGAGCAATTCGAACGCACCGATCAGGTGGCGACGGCGATGAACGAAATGTCCGCCACGGCCCAGGAAGTGGCCCGTCATGCCGCCGACGCGGCGCGGGCGGCCGATGATGCCGATCAATCGGCGCAACAGGGCGAGAAGGTCATGCAGGGGACCATCCACACCATCACGCGGATGCGCGGCGAAATCGCCAACACGGCCACGGTCATCCGTCAGTTGGAAACCGACAGCGGGCGTATCGGCAAGGTGCTGGAGGTGATCCGCGGGATCGCCGAACAGACCAACCTGCTGGCCCTCAACGCGGCCATTGAAGCAGCGCGGGCCGGGGAGGCGGGGCGCGGTTTCGCGGTGGTTGCCGATGAGGTACGCAGCCTGGCCCAGCGCACGGCCTCGTCGATCATCGAGATCAACCAAATCATCCAGACTGTACAAACGGGGGCGGTGGACGCGGCCCATGCCATTGAGAGTGGGCAGTCGCGCAGCGAAGAAAGTGTGGAGCAAGTGACCCAGGCCGGTGCGATGCTCGAACGCATCACCCAGGCTGTCGAAGCCATTCGCGACATGAACCGCCAGATTGCCACCGCAGCCGAAGAGCAGACCTCCGTGGCCGAAGACATTTCCCGCAACCTGACGGAAATCACCGGCATTGCCAGCACTAACCTGGACAATGTGCAGCGCACCGAAGCTGCCAGTCGGAACTTGCACGGCTTGTCGGGGCAGTTGAATGAAGTGACAGCGCGGTTGAGTGCCTGACGGTCGTTCGCGACAGTGATTGATAAACGCAAAGAAGCCGCGCAACCCTAAAGTTGCGCGGCTCTTTTTTACTGATGGATCAAGTGTCTTGCTTGTTGCTCAGGACTTTTCCGGTCGTGGCATCAAAGTCCACGTCGAATTCTTTACCGTCGGCGGTTTTCAATTCGACTTCATACTCATAACCGTTGAAGTGATTGTCCAGGTCGGTGTCGGTGATGGTCGCGCCCGGGTGCAACTTCAGGGCTTCTTCATTCATCGATTCAAGCGACTTGATCTTGCCTTCCTTGACCAGTTGTGGGATCTGGTCAACTCGCACATCCGCCTGGGACAGGCCAGCGGTGAGGGTCAGGGCGGCAGCGGTGAACAGGGCAGTCAACGTTTTCATAAGTTCTTTCCTTGGTGTCATTAAGGGTTGAGTCGTTTAAGTGGGGCCAGATTATCTGTGGCAACTTAATTCACCCTTAATTCGAAAAAACTCCTGAAGTGCCGGGTAGGGCCTATGGGGCAAAGTCCTCCCCCATAGGCGTGTTCGAGTTCAGTAGCCGTTCTTTTCCAGCAACTGCGCGACGCTGCCAGTCTGTGGGCGCTTGAAATAGTTGAGCAGTTCACTGGCCCGGTTGGTGAAGATCCCATCGACGCCGGCATCCAGCACTTTCTTGAAGTCCACCGCTTCGTCCACGGTGTAGACATGCACCAACAGACCCTGGTCATGGGTGTACTGGTTCATCCACGGCTGCACCAGGTCCGCGTAGCTCTGGCTGCCGCCATGGGTCAACGCCGCGGACGGCCCAGTACCAATGGCGCCCTGGGCCTTGGCGTACTGAATCCATTTTTCGAATTCAGCCTTGTCCTTGGGTTCCTGCCTGGCGTAATAGGCGGCCTTGTCCGTTTCGCCGGACTCGGCAAAAGGCACCTTGGACTTGGGCTCGATGTTGCCTTCGCCCACCCACAACAGCAGGATCTTCGGCACCTTCGGCATCTCTTTGTGCAGCAGTTCGAGGCTGCTCTTTTCAAAGGTCTGCAAGACCACTTTACCCTTGCCCTGGCCGACCCCCGTGGCCCGCTTGGCCAGTTTCGACCCGGCCGGGCTCAGCCAACCGCGGTCCTGCAATTTGTCCTTCAGGTCGCGCTCGATGCCTGGGAACAGCTTCGGCTCCTTGGTTTCGACGTACAGCCCGGGTTTTTGCTGGGGATTGCCCTCGGCGATATTGATCACTTCATCGAGGGTCAGGATTTTCAGGCCCACGAACGAAGGGCGCGCGCGGTCCGGGTAAGCGGTGTTGAACCAACTGCCGGCATCGAGGGTTTTGAGCTCCGCCATGGTGAATGCGTTGGCGGTGCTGTCCTTGCGCTCGGGGAATTTGACCGCGACATCCGTGGTGCGCAGCAGGCTGTCGTCATGCAGGACGAACAACACGCCGTCCTTGCTGCGTTGCAGGTCCAGTTCCAAGTAGTCGGCGCCCAGGTCGCGGGCCAGCTTGTAGGCGGCAGCGGTGGATTCCGGCGCGTCGAACGAGGCGCCGCGGTGGGCGATCACGGCGGGGTGAGGAATGCCCTGGAGGGCTGCCAGGGCCTTGGGGCCAGGGGCCTCGGACGCTTGGGTCTGGCCGAAGCCGAGCAACAGGCTCAGCATCAAGGCGGTGCGGGTGAAGGTGACAGGCATGCTCGAAATCCTTTCGTAGGTGTATGCAAAAACCTATCTTTTAGCAACTGAACGCTGTCGGCGCTATCGCCATACCGACATAAACCTGTGCAAAGCAGATTTTTCCCACGCATTTGCAGGATGCTTTGCAGTACCCTTGGCAGCATCAGTTTCCCCGGCAGAGGGAAACCTTAAATCCTGTGTCCGCTTGCCCTGCGTGTAAACCATCGATCAGACGTCCCCAGGGACGCATCCATGAGGTTTACCATGCGCACCACTTCGACATTCATCTGCCAGGCCGCCGACCAGCTCAAGGGGTTTGTCGGCTTGAACCGCAAGACCGGCCAATACATCGTGCGGTTCAGCGAAGACGCTTTCGGCATGGACGTGGCCGACGACGGCATCATCCCCACCTGCGAGTTTGTCTGGGCTCCCGCGGCAGACGGCACCATGGCCCTCAAGCGCGAGCGAATCCAGTTGTTGCAGGACCTGCACATCGACGACCGGATCAACCTCACCGAACCTTTGCGGGTGTACATGGCGCGCAGCGATCTGCCAGAAATCGTGGCGGTACGGCAGTTGGTGGAAGGCTGAGCCCCAATCTTGAATTGAGCGGAGATCCTGTGGGAGCAAGCTCAGCTCCCACAAGGGATTTGTGGTGAAGGCAGGATCTGTTAACACTCGAGATTCCGTGTGGGAGTGAGCTTGCTCGCGATGGCGGTGTGTCAGTCATGGTGATGTTGGCTGATCCACCGCTATCGCGAGCAAGCTCAGCTCCCACAGGGATTGGTGGTGAAGGCAGGATCTATGAACACTCGAGATTCCGGGTGGGAGCGAGCTTGCTCGCGATGGCGGTATGTCAGTCACGATGATCTGGGCTGATCCACCGCTATCGCGAGCAAACTCCCACAGGTTTTTTATCCTGGCATCAGGTTTGGCGTCGGAACGCATAATCGCGTTCGACCTTGCACACCCTCGTATGGCAATGGATATACCAGGTGGAGCGGCCGCGCTCGCGGATCGCGCTGTGTTCGGGATGCTCCTTCCAGGCCAGGATCGCAGCTTCATCGCTCCAATAGGACACGGTAATCCCCAGACCATCGTCGCCACGGGCCGACTCTACGCCTAAAAATCCGGGCTGCTCCTGGGCAAGGGCGAGCATGCGCTCAGCCGCTTGGGCGTAACCTTGGTCCCCCTCAGTGCGCAGGGAGGTGAAAATCACCGCGTAGTAGTGGGCACTCATCGTGTTGTCCTGGCGCAGGCTTCGACAAACGCGTTGATCAGTGGTGGTACGCGCCCCTCCAGCGCAGCACGCTCAGGCTGGAAAAGCGTCGCGACAAAGAATGGATGATCGTGCAGCTCTACCGCTCGCAGATCGCCGGCCGAATCGCGGGCAACGGCACGCAGGCGCTGATTGAGCAAGTCTTCTTCAAAGTCCGGGTTGACCCCGAAGCGGCAGTGATAGCCCTCGAATACCATCTGGCGACCATAAGCCTTGGCAATCAACGAGTCTGCATCGAGCTGAAGGCTGTCGATGGTTTCGATCAAGGCACAGCTCAGCGGCGTCAGCAGCGCGCGCTCAGCCTCGGGGTCGGTTTCGCCATGGGCGGCATCGGCCCACCCCATCACGTTGCGGGCGTATTCCAGCACGGCATGTTGAAAACCACCGCAGGTACCCAGGAAAGGGCGACGTTGTTCGCGGGCAAAACGAATCGCCTGCAGGGCGCCGTTTTCGTTTCGGTAGGGGCTGCCCGGCACGCACCAGATACCGTCGAAGTCCTCTAGCACTGCGTTGTCGGCGATGAGCGGCGTTGCTAGCCATTGGACGCGAATATTATGGCCGGTTTGCCCACCGGCCAGCTCAAGTGCGATGGGGATCGCGCGGTGAGCGGTGATGTGTGGGTCGTGGTCGCCGACCAGGGCGATGTGTAAAGGACGCTGTTTTTCCATGAGAGACTCGCCGCTTGTTGATTCCTGGTCGCCACTATAGATTGGCGTTCACGCAATCAATATTGGCGTTTACCCAAGTGATCAATGCAGCAGCGCACTATCGTCTGGACTATCCCGACCTGTCCCTGATCCTCGCACTGGTCCGTGGCGGCTCACTGGCCCGGGCCGCTCGATTGCTGCAGGTGGACGTGTCCACAGTGTTTCGTTCGGTACGTCGGCTGGAGGCGGCCCTGGGTCAGCCCTTGTTTGAAAAAAGCCGTTCCGGGTACTTGCCCACGAACCTGGCCCAGGCACTGGCCGAGCAAGCCGAGCGCGCCGAACAGGCCTTGGAGGCGGCGCGGGTGGGTGTGGAGCAGGGCGGCGAGGTCATCAGCGGGACGGTACGCCTGACGTGCAGCGACTCGGTGCTGCAAGCGTTGCTGCTGCCTGCGCTGGCGCGCTTCATGCCCGCTTACCCGGCGTTGACCCTTGAGCTGAGCACCTCGAACGACTTTGCCAACCTGAGCCGCCGCGATGCCGACATTGCGTTACGCCTGACCCGTACGCCGCCGGAACACCTGGTCGGTCGAAAGCTGGGCAACGTGGCTTACCGGGTATGTGCCAGCGCCACCTACCTGCGCTCGGCGAATACGGATGACCTGGCTTCCATGATCTGGATCGCACCGGACGATTTCCTCCCGGATCACCCCACGGTAGCCTGGCGCCGCCAGCATCTGCCCGGCGTGGTGCCCGCCTATCGCTGCAACAGCATGCTCTCGGTCACCGAACTGGTGCGAGCTGGCTTGGGTGTGGCGGCGCTGCCGGACTTTCTGATAGATGAACACCAGGGCCTGATGCCCCTTGGCGAACCGCTGGAGGGGTACGACACAGCCCTGTGGCTACTGACCCGCCCCGACTGCCGAGCCTTGCGCTCGGTGGTGACCTTGTTCGATGAGCTGGGGCGCAATCTGCGCTGGCGCTGACTTTTAACGGGCAATGTGTGCATGGCTCAATGGATGACGTTCCTCCAACGGTTATAGTGCCTTGCGCACCAGCCCTTGGCAGAGAACATCACGATGACGAAGTCTTCCCAACCCACTCCCGCCGCACCCGTTGACCACTTGCGTTTTCATCGCCCCCACGCGCATCTGGCGCCGACCTTTGGCAATGACCGCTTTGCGCTGAGAGCGGAGGCGTTCGCGCGTTTTTTCGGGACGCCGATGTTCCTCGGTGCGCAAACCCTGATCGTGCTGCTATGGGTCAGCCTGAACCTGGTGGGGGTCTTTCATTTCGATGCCTACCCGTTCATTTTGCTGAATCTGGCGTTCAGCCTGCAGTCGGCCTATGCCGCGCCGCTGATTTTGCTGGCACAAACCCGTCAGGCTGCTCGGGACAAAGCCCAGGCGGAAGCCGATGCCCAGCATCGTGAAGCCTTGGCCATCGCCAACAGCGAGCGTCAGGCCCAGGCCGCGCAGAATACGGCGCAGTTGCTTGAGTTGTTGGAGCAGAACACCCGCCTGACGGAAATGACCAAGGCATTGACCGAGCGTATCGACAACTTGACCACTGAAATGCATCAGAAGGTCGTGCACACCCCATCGGTGCAGTAGCCCTTCATTCCAGGGTTCTTGATCAGGCTTGGTAACGGCTCAGGAACATGTCGAGTGCCGACTCGATTACCTGCGCCTGTTCGTCCGCGGTCAGGCTCGGTTGGCCCATTGAAATCTGCGGCCAGAAGGCAAACGTCTTGAGCAACCCGTGCATCTGCTGGGCGGCAAACGCCGGCTCTGCGGGTTTCAACCGACCATCGGCCTGGGCCTGGCGAATCCAGACAGTCAAGCCTTCCTCGCGCTCGCCCATGCGCGCAACCATGTCCTGGGCCCGCTCAGGGGAATGAATGGTTGCCGCGATGGCAATGCGCGCCAGATCGAGAAAATTCTCGCCCGCCAGCAAGTGCAGCTTGGCTTGCAACAACGCCTGAAGCTGCTCCCGAAGAGGTTTTTCCGAGCTGTAGGCGGTGTCTTGTTCGGCCGTGATGCTGTTCCATAACCGATTGAGGATTTCGGCAAACAACGCTTCCTTGCTCGGGAAGTGGTTGTACACCGTGCGCTTCGACACGCCGGCCGTCGCCGCGATCCTGTCCATGCTGGTGATTTCGAAACCGCTGCTGCGAAATTCGGCAATCGCGGCCTGGAGAATGGCTTCGCGTTTTCGTTCGGTGAGGCGCTGCGGTACGGTCATGGGCACTCGTCGGTCGAGAGAGGGAAATTACACTCGGTAGTTTACTTGCTCCCGGGATTCATGCAATCTAGAAACTACACCGACTGGTGTAGTTTTTGTCGTGAACGGCTGAGCGAACCTCGCAGCCATCAAACGTCCCACAAAGGCGAAGCGTAATTCGACGACGTCCCTGGAGTGATCGCACCATGAGTATTCCGTCTTCCGCGACCGACAGCGCGGCCGCCAACCCGGCTTCCCGACACGAACAAGGGAAGTACCACAATCACGCCCATACACCGCGGGAAGGCTTCGGCCAGATGCTGCGCATCATCTGGAACATGCTCCTGCACAAGCCGCGTACCACCCGTCCTGCGGGAGCCATCACGGTCCAGCCGCTGACACGTGCCAAGTTGCTGGCAGCCCCCAACAACAGCGTCTTCCGCCTGGGCCACTCCACCGTCCTGCTCAAGCTGCGCGACAAATTCTGGCTGACCGACCCGGTGTTCTCCGAGCGCGCTTCTCCCGTGCAGTGGGCCGGGCCCAAGCGTTTTCACCAACCGCCCATCAGCCTGGAAGAGCTGCCGCCGATCGAAGCCGTGATCCTTTCCCATGATCATTACGACCACCTCGACCACCAGGCCATCCTCAAGCTCGCCGCCAAGACCCGGCACTTCCTGACACCCCTTGGCGTGGGTGACACTCTGGTCAAATGGGGTATCGAGGCCAGCAAGGTGCGTCAGCTGGATTGGTGGCAGGGGACCGAGGTGGACGGTATCGAATTCATCGCCACGCCCTCGCAGCATTTTTCCGGTCGTGGCCTGTTCGACGGTAACGGCACGCTATGGGCTTCCTGGGTGATGATCGATGGCGGCACGCGGATTTTCTTCAGCGGCGACACCGGTTATTTCGATGGCTTCAAGCGCATCGGCGCGCAATACGGCCCCTTTGACCTGACGTTGATGGAAACCGGCGCCTACAACGTCGATTGGCCCCACGTGCATATGCAGCCCGAGCAAACTCTCCAAGCGCATATCGACCTCAGGGGCCATTGGCTGCTGCCGATCCACAACGGCACCTTCGACCTGGCAATGCATGCCTGGTATGAACCCTTCGATCGCATCCTGGCTCTGGCGTGGGAGCGCAACGTGTCCATCACCACGCCACAGATGGGCGAAGCCTTCACCTTGAACCAGCCGCAACGTGGCCGGGCCTGGTGGCTGGATGTGGAGGCCGCGGCCTATCAGAACCAGACTGGCGCTGCCTGACACCTGAAGACTCGATCCGATTATTCGATCATCGCATAGTCGGGCCGCCCCATCGGGTCCGGCGTGGCGCCTTTGATATTCATGCCACGCCCTGGTGCAAAGCCGGGGAAGAAGACCAGGCCCTCGGCTTCAAGACAGAACGCGAGCGCCAGGCGTGTCACATCGAGCAACTCGCCTCCCGCTTCGAAGCGCCGGATAGCCTTGACCGAGACCCCGGACTGGCGGGACAACTCCTCGACACTCCAGCCCAGCATCGCTCGGGCCTGTGCGCTGTGTGCAGGGGTGAATTGATAGACGGCGATGCGTTCAAGAGTGGTTTTGATTGCGAGAGAGGCCATGGGGTACTCCAAAGCTGTGGGATTCAAAAAAAGCACTGTGTTTTTGTACAGTTGTTTTGAGTCCCGATCAATCTCATTTTTTTGATCAATGACCGGCGGTCTTTTCCAGCCAGGCGCTCGGGGCGTGACCCAGTACCCGGCGGAACATGGTGGAAAACGCGGCGGGGCTGTCGTAGCCCAGATCCAGGGCAATGCGGGTTACCGAATCGCCTACGGCCAATCGAGACAATGCCGACATCACACACGCCTGTTGCCGCCATTGGCTGAAACTTACCCCGGTTTGCTGGCTGAACAGGCGGTTGAACGAGCGCAAGCTGATAGGTAACTGCGCCGCCCATTGCACGGGCGAGACGTGGGCGTTGGGGTGTTTCAGAAATCCCTGACACAGGCCTAGCAGACGCGGGTCCTTGGGCAGTGGAAGGTGCAGCGGCAAATGCGCGCTGCGGGCCAGTTCGTGCAGCAACAGATTGATCAATGCACCGTCGCGTCCAACCTCATCGTAGTCCGGCGCAAGCTCCACGGCTTCCAGCAGCAACTGGCGCATCAAGGGCGACACATTGATGACTTGGCAGCGGGTGTCCATGGCCGTTACGGCGGCCGGTTCGATATACAAACTTCGAGTGCTGACGCCCAGCATCAGTACCTCATGGGCAACCCCGGGCGGTATCCACACCGCCCGTTGCGGCGGCACCACCCAATTGCCATCCGACGTGCTGACCTGCATGACCCCGGTGGCGCCGTAGAGCAACTGCGCGCGCCGGTGGGTATGGCGCGGCAACCGGTGACCGTCGGGGTAATCCGTGCCGATAGCCACTACAGGCCGTGGCGTGTCGTCCAGCAGGTCAATCGAAACATTGCGCATCGAGCGGTATCCAGCGATTGGCGTAAACACAAACATTATTGGCTTACTTGCTGAAGCAGGCCAAGCCCCATCGCTCTATCGTCGTCCTCTCTCAAATTAACGGATGGCGCGCGATGTTCTACCTCTTGCTGGCACTCTTCGGCTGCATGACTGGCGTCACTGCCGTGTTGTTCGGCTTCGGCGGCGGATTCGTCGTGGTGCCCTTGCTATACCGCATGCTCACCGCCAGCAACGGCGCTGACGACCCTATCGGCCAATCGGCGATGCACATTGCCGTGGCGACCTCGACCTGCGTGATGATCGTCAACGCGCTGATCGCCACCGCCAAGCATCACCGCGCTGGTAACCTCATTCGCCACTACGTATGGCCGTTGGGTGGCTTCATCGGCCTGGGCGCTACCGTTGGAGCCGTTGCCGCGATGTGGGCGAGTGGCGAAATCATTCGCTATGCCTTCATCGTTTATCTGGGCGTGACCATTCTGGACTGCTTGTTCAGGCGCGGCTTTCTGACACAGTCTGAGGCTGTAATCCCACGGCGATTGGGTAGGGCAGAGGTATCGGCAGGCGGAATCAGCATCGGTGCCATCGCCACTTTTCTGGGTGTAGGTGGCAGTGTCATGACAGTGCCGTTGCTGCGCCGTTGTGGGCTGAACATGTCGCGCGCGACGTCCATGGCTAACCCGTTGAGTTTGCCGGTTGCGGTCGCCGGAACTGTTACCTACATGGCTTTGGCGAGCTTCACCGGGACAGATCTTGGCACTTGGTACATCGGTTATGTCGACTTGCTGGCTTTTGTTGCACTCACCTTCGGCGCGCTCCTGGGCATCCGTCTGGCGACGCCATGGATCGGGCGGATACCGGATCGATTTCACGCCTGGGTCTATATTGGATTGTTGGTTATTGTGATGCTGGGTATATCGATACAATAAATCGCTGCACGGCGTTGTTCGAAATCTAGTGGAGGAGAATGGCATGTCGATATCCGACGTCGACTGGAAACATTACAACAAGCTCCGCGATCTGGCGCTGGAGCGCTTCTGCCAAGGCGTTCTTGCTGATGCTCAGACAATCGCTCAGAACGACGCAGTGTCAGCTCACGCGAGATATCGTGTGCTTTATGGCCTCATGCGAGAGCGGGACAAGAGCCTGGCGATGGCATTCAACGTATCTCGACGTCGAGACATCTCGTTGTCCCTGAGATTGCTGATTGCATACGACCTGCTGAGCGATCAGGAACTGATGGTTCTGAGCGAGGAGTTACGTGAAAGGGTTTCTGACGCTGTTCGCCAACCTTTTGAGATCGAATGGCCTGAAGAGGAATAGTATTTTCGAACATTTTTTCCGAGAACCTGAATGTTGATCTTCAACTGCACCGAAGCCGCCAGCAACTTCTTCAGCCGCGTGAGCAAAGGTAAGAAAATTACTCCAGTGGAGAAACCACCATCATCTGTGATCGAGAATGATGAGGTGGTTGAGTTGGTCGAGCAGTGGCTGGTGCATGCCACCACTGTGCAACGTAAACATGTGCTGTTCGTCATTCATGTGCAGACCCGTTACTGCATGATTTTCGCCGATGCTAAAAAAGCAGACGTCGAAGGTTTTGTTCAACGGTTTTCCGAGCGATGGATCGACGGCCTGATGCGCCACGCGGGGCAGCACGACCTTCTTCGCTGGGTCGATGGCGAGTCGATGATGGCGCGGTTCCAGGAAAGTTGTCGTGAGTACATCTTTTACAAACGCGGCCATCGCGGTGCGCAAAAGCACCTCAACGAGATTTCCTGGATTTTTGAGGGCTGTGCCGCCGAATGGGGCACGTTACCCTCAGATGAATTCTCCGCGGGTCGCTTCGATGGCAATATGAACCAAACCCCGAGGAGCAGTAAGGGGCGCAAGGACTATTACTACGCGGATGAAGAAATGATCGTCCACTGGTTGCGGCGTTATAGCGACTTGGACGAGCCCGCCGTCCAGGCAGCACGTGAACGACGCATGGAAGTGAAACGGGAAATATGGGCGTTCGAACGGCAACTTGCCCAAGAGGCGCAATAAAGAATGCGTAGCGCTAGCCTAAGGCGAAGTTACTTATCGGCCAACCCCGGCGCCTCCCGAATAATGAAGTGATCCAGGCTCTCGATATTCGCACTGAACACCCCGAACGTCTGCTCGGGGTTTTTCTTGCTCGGCACTTGCCTGAACTCCGGCGTGACGCCATAGAAGAAGCAATACAACGGCGCGTCACTGTCGATGGCGTGCTTGATCTCTTCCAGGAATGCCTTGCGCTTGCGGTAGTGATCGATCAGTTTCTTGCTCAGGTAGACGTTGACCGAATAAGGTCTCTTCTTCGCCTCGCCCGGTTGCTTGACCCAGACCTTTTGTTCGAAGTCGACGCGAAAACTGGCGCTGTGATAATCCTCGATCTTCTTGATCTTGCCCCAGTAGATCAGCCCCTTGTTATCCAGCAGGAACTCGATTTTCTTGAAAAAAGAACTGTAGGGCGCCGTGTGCTCGCCGATCTTCAGCGGCATGCGCTTGAGCAGTTCCTTGTCTGCGAAGTTCGACACGAAACATTCCACTGGATGGGCAAAGACGCTGGTCTTGTCGGGCGTTGAATCCCGTGAGGCACGTGCATCGTCCCCGCTGGAAGAGGCATTAGCCGGCGCGGGTCGAAGGGTTTCGACTTCCTCTGGCAGATCGGACGGTTTGCGCGTGTACTGACGCCGAGTCAGCAGCAGTTCCGACGGAAAGTGCTCTTCACGGTCGTCATCCGTGCCGGCCTCATCGCCCCCCATGCCCACCCCAGGCGCCTTCGGGCTGACATAAGGACAGCCCTCGATGTGCCGCGTGCTCGGTTGGTTCTTGAAATGCGGTGTGCGGATGTAATTGACGTTCTTGGCATTCAACGTCGTCAGCCCATTGTTCTCGTCAAACGCCACGCGACAGGCATCGTTGGGGCACTGAAAGCGCTCCTTGGCCGAGTCGAAATCCATGGTCTCGTCGAAATTGAGATCCCGAACGTCATAGATCGAAAGCTTGGCGTCGAGGCTGAGACAGTAGGCGGTGTCGAATTTCATCGGGGCTCGGATCCGTGAGAGGACGTGTATTAATACCGAAGGGCAGGGCGGGTTGCACTCAAAGTTTCAACACGCCACAACCCCCCTGTGGGAGCGAGCTTGCTCGCGATTCCCAAAACCAACTCGGCCACCCGTTGTGCCCTGACCTCAACCCGTGGCGAGGGAGCTTGCTCCCGCTGGGCTGCGATATAGGTAGTCCGTTCCAAGACCAATGCTGAGCGACATCCCATAATGATTGCGGCTTGAGGTGCCATTTTTGACAAGCGGTCAGCCCGATATCTTGCTTATCCAAAATCCTCGCCTTAGGCTAGCTTAGCTAACCTGTGGAGGTGACACATGAGTGAACTGGTGCAAGTAAATATGCACGAAGCAAAGTCCCAACTTTCCCAGCTCGCTGAGCGTGCATGGCATGGGGATAAGGTGGTGATCGCCAAGGCCGGTAAGCCTTATCTGGACCTGCTGCCTCATATCGATACACCTAGGGCTCGCAAGCCTGGGCGGTTAAAGGGCAAGATCCGGATGTCTGCGGATTTTGACAAGACGCCCGGTGACATCATCGATGGATTTGAGGGCAGTTTATGAGGCGTCTGTTGTTAGATACCCATGCGTTTCTTTGGTGGCTGTCCGATGATCCTGCTCTGGGCGCAGAGGTTCGGCAGATGATCGGGGAACCACGTAATCAGGTCCTGGTGAGTGCCGCTTCGATCTGGGAGATATCGATCAAACAGGCTAAAGGGATGCTTGAAGCTCCAGAGGATCTTGAGGCACTAGTCGAGGATGAGGGTTTTACCAAACTGCCGATTTCATTGTTCCATGGACAGCAGGCGGGCAAGTTACCGGAAATTCATCGTGATCCATTTGATCGGATGTTGATTGCCCAGGCTCAGGCGGAGGGACTGGAGTTAGTCACAGCGGACGGGGTTATTCCGCAGTACGGGGTGCGGGTGGTTTCGGCACGGTTGTGAGGCCAAGGCGTGATGCAGGTGTTCAGAACCGGCGATTTTTTTTAAAACAAGGCAGCAATCGAGCCCTGCACCAACCTATGACCTGCACCGTGGCGAGGGAGCTTGCTCCCGCTGGGCTGCGCAGCAGCCCCAATTCCATATCACCAAAAAACCTCCGCTCGTAACGTGGCCTCTAGATATTTCGAGTAGAAATAGATGGGGATCGATTTTCCATTTGGGGTATGTCATCAACATGGATTGGGATGATTTGAAGGTTTTTATCTTCGTCGCTAAATCGAACAACGTGACCGAGGCCGGAATTTCGCTCAAGGTTTCGGCCTCGACGGTGTCGCGCAAGATCGCGGCGCTTGAGGCATCGCTCGGTACGGTATTGTTTTCGAAGAAGACTAACGGCTACTTTCTGACTGAAGCGGGAAGAGCGTTGCTGCCATTGGCACTGGAAACGCAGGAGCGTTTCAAACTGATCGAGCGGCAGATGTCGCAACCGGCTGATCGGCTGGCGGGACAGGTGCGCATCGATTGTCCGGAACTGATGGGCACGCACTTGATCATTGCGCAACTCGCGGCATTTCATGATCAGCACCCCGAGATCAGCTTCGACTTCATTAATTCGGCGGTGTCATCGAAGCTCACGCAGAGCCACAGCGACATCATTATCCGCTTGCGCAGACCGGAGAACGGTAACTTCACCATGCGCCGGGTCGGGACACTGATGCAGGGGCTTTTCTGCTCCCAGGCTTATGCCGATGCCAACGGTCTGCCGGCCGAGCCCGCCGACCTCAAGCACCACAGCCTGATCGGCTGGACCGAAGAAATGTCGTATATGCCGCTCGCCCAATGGTTGAGCGAAATGACCGGAGACCAGAAGCTGTGGATGCGCGTTTCAAACCTGAATGCGCAACTCAAGGCAGTCGAGGCCGATCTGGGGATTGCCGCGCTACCTGCCTATGTCGGATATCAGTCCGGTCTGTGCCAGGTGTTGGCCAATCGCCCTGCTCACCGTTCGGAAATCTGGTTGCTGCGCAATCAGGCGACTCAGGGCGTGAGCCGCGTTGATCGAGTGGTGGAGTATCTGACGGAGCTGTTTCACGGCAACGCGGCCGGCATGCACTGACGACTGTCTTTGAAATTCACGTCGGCGGCTTCGACGGCAGTACGCAGCGGGCATAGGAGCCTCCTTAAAGCGGGCCGATGCGCAGGAAAATCCATACAGCAACCGCCATCAGCATCAGGCCGAACGCAGCGTTCTGGAACATCAGCAACTTGGGGCGGGACTGGATCAGTTTCTGCACGGTCGACCCCATCGACACCCAGACGACATGCGAGAAGAAGTTCAGCGAAATCAGCGCCGCACTGAGGATCAACACAACAATGCTGCTGCTCTCGCCGGAAGGCATGAACGTGGAAAACATCACCAGCAACATCACGATCCCTTGCACGTTGCCCAGCTGTACAACAATGCCGTCCCGAAATTGCAGGTGCATGGCCTTGTCGGTGGGCGCCTTCAGTGGACGACGCAGCATGCGCACACCCAGCCATAAGATGTAGAAACTGCCCACCACTTGCAGTGCCCATACCAGCGTCGGATTGTTCATCAGCGTGTGATAAAGGCCTAAGCCGACCAGCACGGCGATCAGGAAGTAAGTAATGTCGAGCCCGACGATAAACCGCACCGAACGACGTACACCGCTTTGCGCACCCGACGTCGCCACCATCAAGTTGCCAGGGCCTGCGCTCAGGGTCAGCGGAACCATGGTCGATAGCCAAAGCAACCAGTTGATGCTGAAAATTTCTTGCATGTTGTCTTCCTTAATCACAACGCGGACTTAACTCCGGCAAGTCTAATTCGCAGTTGCTTCTAAGGTTATAGCGAAGAGCGCAAGGCGGTTTCCCATAAATGGGGGAAGCGTGGGCGCAGGAGGGTGGTTTCCGTCACCTTCGGGTGAATCGACGTTTCGGGAAGACCAGGGGGAGAAGGCAATCGTCCTGGAGTTAAACGCGGTCTTGTTTCCGTAGAATACAAAAAACCCCGTTTTCACGGGGTTTTTAGTTACACGAGCAGCCTAGGATTTTTCTTTCGAATCAATCCCAGCTCAAAGCCCCACCCGTCTGATACTCAATCACGCGTGTCTCAAAGAAGTTCTTCTCTTTCTTCAAGTCCATGATCTCGCTCATCCAAGGGAACGGGTTAGTCGTGCCTGGGTACTCTTCCTTCAAGCCAATCTGCGACAGGCGACGGTTAGCGATGAACTTCAGATAGTCTTCCATCATCGCTGCGTTCATGCCCAGCACGCCGCGAGGCATGGTGTCGCGAGCGTATTCGATCTCCAGCTGGGTCCCTTGCAGGATCATCTGGGTCGCTTCTTCCTTCATCTCGGCATCCCACAAGTGTGGGTTTTCGATTTTGATCTGGTTGATCACGTCGATGCCGAAGTTCAGGTGCATGGATTCGTCGCGCAGGATGTATTGGAACTGCTCGGCGACGCCGGTCATTTTGTTGCGACGGCCCATGGAGAGGATCTGGGTGAAGCCGCAGTAGAAGAAGATGCCTTCCAGGACGCAGTAGTAGGCGATCAGGTTGCGCAGCAACTCTTTGTCGGTGTCCGGGGTGCCGGTTTCGAACTTCGGATCGGAAATCGAGCGGGTGTATTTCAGGCCCCAGGCGGCTTTTTTCGCGACCGATGGGATCTCGTGGTACATGTTGAAGATTTCGCCTTCATCCATGGCCAACGATTCGATGCAGTACTGGTAGGCGTGGGTGTGGATCGCCTCTTCGAAGGCCTGGCGCAGGATGTACTGGCGGCATTCCGGGTTGGTGATCAGGCGGTACACGGCCAGGACCAGGTTGTTGGCAACCAGGGAGTCGGCGGTGGAGAAGAAGCCCAGGTTGCGCATTACGATGCGGCGCTCGTCGTCGGTCAGGCCTTCCGGGTCTTTCCAGAGGGCGATGTCGGCGGTCATGTTGACTTCTTGCGGCATCCAGTGGTTTGCGCAGCCGTCCAGGTACTTCTGCCAGGCCCAGTCGTATTTGAACGGCACGAGCTGGTTGAGGTCGGCGCGGCAGTTGATCATGCGCTTTTCATCGACGGCGACACGTGCGGAGGCGCCTTCGAGTTCGGCGAGGCCTTCGGCGACGTCGAGTTTGTCGAGGGCGGCCTTGGCGCGAATGATCGCGGCCGAGTCGCTGGCCGTCACGGCCCGGGCTTCGAGGGCGGCGGCACCGCCGGCGCTGTCGAGGCGGTCCATGTTGGCTTCAGAAGCGTGGCCGGCGTTGGCGCCTTTTACAGCAACTTCGCCGTCTTCTTTGTCGAATTCGTCCCAGCTCAGCATGACGTGTCGTCTCCTGCGTGAGGGCCAGATGCCCGATGAGGGCCTACTGGCCGCGGTGGATCTTGAAAAATCGTTTGTTGCAGCAGCTGACGCAGGCAATAAACAGAAAAATGTACGGGTCATTCCGGAGCGGCTGTGAACGCGAGGAGATGATTGGCCCCCGCGTGGGCTCCAGGCTGGCGTGATCCCCTGTAAGGGAATATTGCAGGCCCGTTTGAGGCGGCATTATAAGGGCTTTTTTGCCTACGTGCTGCGGCGAAATGGCTCACAGAAGGGACAGCGAAGGGCATACCCGCGTGGGAGCGAGTGTTTACAAGGCTTTGGCCGCTGAAGATTTTTTTTGCAGGGATCGGATGGCGGTTTTTTTTGATCAAAAAAACAGCGTTTTTTGCGGTTTTGCACTACATGTTGTGTTTGTGGAGGGTTTTAGGCGCTTAAAGACACAACCAGGCCCGATCGAAACCGGGCCGTGGAAAATGCCATTGATGATCAATCGGTCTGGGCGGAACCGACGCGATCGCTACCATCTGAGGCGACGGTGGTGGGGGCAGTGGTGTTGTCGTCGTCAGCAGCAATGGTGGCGGAATCCGCCACGTCATACCGACTGATCGCGGCGGCGGAACCGGTGCGATCAAACCCGTCGGCGGCGAAGGTGTTGGCGGCCAGTACGGAGAGGGCCAATGCGAGGATCAGTTGGGTTTTCATGGTGGTTGCTCCGGATTCGTTTAAAGGTTGATCAGCCGTTGGAGCAGCCGTTGCCCATGATGCTGTAGCGCAGGATGTGGCGCTGGCCCTTGGAATCGTCGTATTCCATCTTCGCCGGGACCACTTCGCAGACGTTCGGGATATCGCTCATGTAAATGACCTTGGCGATGTCCAGGTGGGTGGAGTAGGTGTACTCCTCAATGGCCGGTTTTTGCTGTGCAACATCGGTCGGGACCTCGTCTGCCATCGCGGTGGCGCAAAGGCTGCCGAGGACCAGAACCCATAAAGCTTTCATCTGTATTTCACCTTTCTTGAGGTCGAGTGGGGTCACGCAACCTTTTTGGGGTTGCGTGTGGAGCTTGGTTTTGGAGGTTGGATTAACGGCCTTCGTGGGGGCTGTGTTGCGTTAATCGTGTTTGCCGGTTGGCGAGGTGGATTTTAGGGGGTTGGATTAATCGCAAAAAGACCGGGTTTTGATAAACACTGTTGGTTGATCTGGTAATAATCGCCATGGGGTGGGATTGTCTGTTGCACCTATGTTGGATGTGCCGCCGTCATCGCGAGCAAGCTCGGCTCCCACAGGAAAATGCCCGTAGACAAAGCCTTGCACGTTAGTACCGACATTTTGTAGGGACTTGTTACTACCATCGTCGAATGGTTCTATAGGCCCGCCCCGGGCTACAACGGGACCATACAAAAACAACTATGTCTCCGAGGTAAGAAAGATGAGTGCGGCTTCTGTGTATCCCGTTCGCCCCGAGGTTGCGGCTAATACGCTGACTGACGAGGCGACCTACAAGGCCATGTACCAGCAGTCGGTGGTCAACCCGGACGGCTTCTGGCGCGAGCAGGCCAAGCGCCTCGATTGGATCAAGCCTTTCACCACGGTGAAGCAGACGTCCTTCGACGATCACCATGTCGACATCAAGTGGTTCGCCGACGGCACCTTGAACGTTTCCTACAACTGCCTCGACCGTCATCTGGCCGAGCGCGGCGATCAGATTGCGATCATCTGGGAGGGCGATGACCCTGCCGAGAGCCGCAACATCACCTATCGCGAGCTGCATGAAGAAGTCTGCAAGTTCGCCAACGCCCTGCGCGGCCAGGACGTGCATCGCGGCGACGTGGTGACCATCTACATGCCGATGATCCCTGAAGCCGTGGTCGCGATGCTGGCCTGTGCCCGGATCGGTGCGGTTCACTCGGTGGTGTTCGGCGGTTTCTCGCCTGAAGCGCTGGCCGGTCGGATCATCGATTGCAAATCCAAAGTGGTGATCACCGCCGACGAAGGCATTCGTGCCGGCAAGAAGATCCCGCTCAAGGCCAACGTCGACGACGCGCTGACCAACCCGGAAACCAGCAGCATCCAGAAAGTCATCGTGTGCAAGCGCACCGCTGGCAACATCAAGTGGAACCAGCACCGTGATATCTGGTACGAAGACCTGATGAAGGTGGCCGGTACCGTGTGCGCGCCGAAGGAAATGGGGGCTGAGGAAGCGCTGTTCATCCTCTACACCTCCGGTTCCACCGGCAAGCCCAAGGGCGTGCAGCACACCACGGCCGGCTACTTGTTGTACGCGGCGCTGACCCATGAGCGGGTGTTCGACTACAAGCCGGGCGAAGTCTATTGGTGCACCGCTGACGTGGGTTGGGTCACCGGCCACAGTTATATCGTCTACGGCCCGCTGGCCAATGGCGCGACCACGCTGCTGTTCGAAGGCGTGCCGAACTATCCGGACATTACCCGGGTGGCCAAGGTCATCGACAAGCACAAGGTCAACATCCTCTACACCGCGCCGACCGCCATTCGCGCGATGATGGCCTCGGGCACCGCCGCCGTCGAAGGTGCCGACGGCAGCAGCCTGCGCCTGTTGGGTTCCGTGGGTGAGCCGATCAACCCGGAAGCCTGGGACTGGTACTACAAGAACGTCGGCAAGGAGCGTTGCCCGATCGTCGACACCTGGTGGCAGACCGAGACCGGTGGCGTGTTGATCAGCCCACTGCCAGGCGCCACGGCGTTGAAACCAGGTTCGGCCACGCGTCCGTTCTTCGGTGTGGTGCCGGCGTTGGTGGACAACCTGGGCAACCTGATCGAAGGCGCCGCCGAAGGCAACCTGGTGATCCTCGATTCGTGGCCAGGCCAGGCGCGTACGCTGTACGGCGACCACGACCGGTTTGTCGACACCTACTTCAAGACTTTCAGCGGTATGTATTTCACCGGTGACGGCGCTCGTCGTGACGAGGATGGCTACTACTGGATCACCGGTCGGGTGGATGATGTGCTCAACGTGTCCGGCCACCGCATGGGGACCGCCGAGATCGAGAGCGCCATGGTCGCCCACCCGAAAGTCGCCGAAGCGGCGGTGGTCGGTGTGCCGCACGACATCAAGGGGCAGGGCATCTATGTCTATGTCACCCTCAATGCCGGTGAAGAAACCAGCGAGGCATTGCGCCTGGAGCTCAAGAACTGGGTGCGTAAAGAGATCGGTCCGATTGCCTCGCCGGATGTTATCCAGTGGGCACCGGGGCTGCCGAAAACCCGTTCCGGCAAGATCATGCGCCGCATCCTGCGCAAGATCGCCACGGCGGAATACGATGGGTTGGGTGATATCTCCACCCTGGCCGACCCGGGTGTGGTGGCGCATCTGATCGAGACGCACAAGACCATGAACGTGGCCTGACGCTAGCGTGCAGCACCCAAAGCCCCGCCCGGTATTTTCCGGGTGGGGCTTTTTTATGGGCGCGCTGGGAGGGCTTGAAGTGTGGTGCCTTTGTGGCGAGGGAGCTTGCTCCCGCTCGGCTGCGTAGCAGTCGTAAACCGGTCAATGCGGTATGCCTGAACAAACGCGGTGCCTGGCTTTTGGGGCTGCTTCGCAGCCCAGCGGGAGCAAGCTCCCTCGCCACAGGGTTCTGTGTTAGCCGACATGGTCTGCGAATAAATATCGATCTTCGTCGTCAGACGCTTCCGAACGTTACCCGTGTTTCGAAATGTGTAACCAAAGGCGCCACAACGGGGCGATGTGAAACGTGAAACCCCGTAATAGGGCGGCTTCAGGTGTCTCTGAAAATAAGCCGACACGCTGTGCTTGCCGGATTAGAAGGGTTTGCGAATAATGGGCCCGCTATTTGCAGCATAGATCGGTTTCCCTTCTTTTGCTCTTGCATGAATTTGCGGGGCTGTCAATGTGCCTGAACAGCTTTCTCGGTGCTTCTGTAATTTGTTGTCGCATTGAAGAAATATCGGCTTCGGGCCTGTCGTTAGAATGCCGATCACTCGCTCGTCGTGGCTCGTGTTGAATAAACCGTGAGCTTCCTAGGACGCAGCACCAAAGTTCGTTTCACCCATTCGCATATTGGGCTGTTGCTCACTCTGCCGTTTTTGCCCTTTACCGATGGAGTTCCAAGATGAAGAAACTTGTGCTGCTTGGCGCCCTGGCACTGTCCGTGCTGTCCCTGCCGACATTCGCTGATGAGAAGCCCCTGAAGATTGGTATCGAAGCGGCTTACCCTCCGTTTGCCTCGAAAGCGCCGGATGGCAGCATCGTCGGTTTCGACTACGACATCGGCAATGCGCTGTGCGAAGAGATGAAGGTCAAGTGCGTGTGGGTCGAGCAAGAGTTCGACGGCCTGATCCCGGCGCTCAAGGTCCGCAAGATCGACGCGATCCTGTCGTCCATGTCGATCACCGAAGATCGCAAGAAGTCGGTTGATTTCACCAACAAGTACTACAACACCCCGGCACGCCTGGTGATGAAGGCCGGCACCCAGGTCAGCGAAAGCCTGACCGAGCTCAAGGGCAAGAACATCGGCGTGCAGCGTGGTTCGATCCACGAGCGTTTCGCCCGTGAAGTCCTGGCCCCGCTGGGTGCCGAGATCAAGCCGTACGGTTCACAGAACGAGATCTACCTGGACGTGTCCGCTGGTCGCCTCGACGGCACCGTGGCAGACGCTACGCTGTTGGATGACGGCTTCCTCAAGACCGACGCCGGCAAGGGTTTCGCCTTTGTAGGTCCAGCCTTTACCGACGAGAAATACTTCGGCGACGGCATCGGTATCGCGGTCCGCAAGGGCGACGCGCTGAAAGACAAGATCAATGGCGCGATCACCGCCATTCGCGAGAACGGCAAGTACAAGCAAATCCAGGACAAATACTTCGCTTTCGACATCTACGGCAAGTAACGACGTCCCGCCACTCGTGCGAAATGGCGCAAGCAACAGAATCTCTGCGGTTTGCGCCATTTTTTCATCCCACTTTCGAGGACCTGAATCATGTTGAAAGGCTACGGGGCTGTCATCCTCGATGGCGCATGGTTGACGCTTGAGCTCGCCTTGTCGTCCATGGCTCTGGCCATCGTCCTGGGGTTGATCGGCGTCGCCTTGCGTCTGTCCCCGGTGCGCTGGCTGGCGTGGCTGGGCGACCTGTATGCCACGGTCATTCGCGGCATTCCCGACCTGGTGCTGATCCTGCTGATTTTCTACGGCGGTCAGGACCTGCTCAACCGTGTGGCGCCGATGCTCGGTTATGACGACTACATCGACCTGAACCCGTTGGCGGCCGGCATTGGCACCTTGGGTTTCATCTTCGGTGCCTACCTGTCGGAAACCTTTCGCGGTGCGTTCATGGCGATCCCCAAGGGGCAGGCCGAGGCGGGCATGGCGTACGGCATGAACGGGTTCCAGGTGTTTTTCCGGGTGCTGGTGCCGCAGATGATCCGCCTGGCGATTCCGGGCTTCACCAACAACTGGTTGGTATTGACCAAGGCGACCGCGCTGATTTCGGTGGTGGGCCTGCAAGACATGATGTTCAAGGCCAAGCAGGCGGCGGATGCCACGCGCGAGCCTTTCACCTTCTTCCTCGCAGTGGCGGCGATGTACCTGGTGATCACCAGTGTCTCGTTGCTGGCATTGCGTCACCTTGAGAAGCGCTACTCGGTAGGCGTAAGGGCGGCTGATCTATGATCTTCGACTACAACGTCATCTATGAAGCCTTGCCGCTGTATTTCAGTGGCTTGTTGACCACCTTGAAGTTGCTGGCCCTGTCGCTGTTCTTCGGCCTGCTGGCGGCGTTGCCCCTGGGGCTGATGCGGGTGTCCAAGCAGCCGGTCGTCAACATGACGGCCTGGCTCTACACCTACGTGATTCGCGGCACGCCGATGCTGGTGCAGCTGTTCCTGATCTACTACGGGCTGGCGCAGTTCGCGATCGTTCGCGAAAGCTTCCTCTGGCCGTGGTTGTCCAGTGCGACCTTCTGTGCGTGCCTGGCGTTCGCCATCAACACCAGCGCCTACACCGCCGAGATCATCGCCGGCAGCCTGCGGGCCACGCCCAACGGTGAGATCGAAGCGGCCAAGGCCATGGGCATGTCGCGCTACAAGCTGTATCGCCGGATCCTGCTGCCATCGGCCTTGCGTCGGGCGCTGCCGCAATACAGCAACGAAGTGATCATGATGTTGCAGACCACCAGCCTGGCCTCCATCGTGACCCTGATCGACATCACCGGTGCCGCGCGCACGGTGAACGCGCAGTACTACTTGCCGTTCGAGGCCTACATCACGGCCGGCGTTTTCTACCTGTGCCTGACCTTCATCCTGGTGCGCCTGTTCAAACTGGCCGAGCGCCGCTGGCTGGGTTATCTGGCCCCGCGCAAGCACTGATAACGCATCGATCCGATCGACTGCTCAACGACTGACGTTTTGTGAGAACCGACCGCATGTACAAGCTTGAAGTCCAAGACCTGCATAAACGCTATGGCAGTCACGAAGTGCTCAAGGGCGTGTCCCTGAAAGCCGCCGCTGGCGATGTGATCAGCATCATCGGCTCCAGTGGCTCCGGCAAGAGTACTTTCCTGCGTTGCATCAACCTGCTTGAGCAACCTCATGCCGGCAAGATCCTGCTCAACAACGAAGAGTTGAAGCTGGTCGCCGGCAAGGACGGCGCGTTGAAGGCCGCGGACCCCAAGCAACTGCAGCGCATGCGTTCGCGGTTGTCGATGGTGTTCCAGCATTTCAACCTGTGGTCGCACATGACTGCCCTGGAAAACATCATGGAGGCGCCGGTGCACGTACTGGGCGTGGCCAAGGCCGAAGCGCGGGAGAAGGCCGAGCACTACCTGAACAAGGTGGGCGTGGCTCATCGCAAGGACGCCTATCCGGGCCACATGTCCGGCGGCGAGCAGCAGCGCGTGGCAATTGCCCGTGCGCTGGCGATGGAGCCGGAGGTGATGCTGTTCGACGAGCCGACCTCGGCCCTCGACCCGGAACTGGTAGGCGACGTGCTCAAGGTGATGCAGGCCCTGGCCCTGGAAGGTCGGACCATGGTGGTGGTGACCCACGAAATGGGCTTTGCCCGTGAAGTGTCGAACCAACTGGTGTTCTTGCACAAAGGCATCGTCGAAGAAAGCGGCAACCCGCGCGAAGTGCTGGTCAATCCGCAATCCGAGCGCCTGCAACAATTTCTTTCGGGCAGCCTCAAGTAATCGCTCCCGTTACGCACCTGATTTGGGTCATGCTGCGCACCGCGCGCCAGATGGTCTAATTTGGTTGCAGCCGCTTTTGGCTTTAACACTGTTTTCGCTTCGGATTGCCCGCCATGACTGCCCATCGAATAGGTTTCCTGATTTGGCCCAGCACTAAAGCCTTGACGCTGGCGCTGGCCGAGGAGGCCTTGCGTGTTGCTCAGCGGGTGCATCCGGATGTGGTCTATGAACTGTCGTTCTTGCAGGCCGAACCGCCGGCCGACGGCGCCTGGCAACTGCCGGGCGAGCCCTGGGCCGGCAAGCTCGAAGGCTTCCAGAAGCTGTTCCTGCTGGCCGATGAGCCACCGACTGCGTTGGCCTCGCCCCTGAGCAGCGCCCTCAAGCAACTGGTGCGTGCCGGTTGTGTGATTGGCGGTTTGTCTGCCGGTGTCTATCCCCTGGCCCAGCTGGGTTTGCTCGACGGTTACCGTGCCGCCGTGCATTGGCGCTGGCAGGACGATTTCTCCGAGCGCTTCCCCAAGGTCATCGCCACCAGCCATCTGTTTGACTGGGACCGCGATCGCTTGAGCGCTTGCGGCGGCATGTCGGTGCTCGACCTGTTGCTGGCGGTGCTGGCTCGCGATCACGGCGCGGAACTGGCCGGTGCGGTGTCAGAAGAACTGGTGGTCGAGCGCATTCGCGAGGGCGGCGAGCGCCAGCGCATCCCATTGCAAAACCGTCTCGGTTCCAGCCATCCAAAGCTCACCCAGGCGGTGCTGCTGATGGAGGCCAACATCGAGGAGCCGCTGACCACCGACGAAATCGCCCAGCATGTGTGCGTATCCCGCCGGCAGCTGGAGCGGATCTTCAAGCAATACCTCAACCGTGTCCCCAGTCAGTACTACCTGGAGCTGCGCCTGAACAAGGCCCGGCAGATGCTGATGCAGACCAGCAAATCCATCATCCAGATCGGCCTGTCCTGCGGCTTCTCCTCGGGGCCGCACTTCTCCAGTGCCTACCGCAACTTCTTCGGCGCCACGCCGCGGGAAGACCGCAACCAGCGACGCAGCAGCAGCCCGTTCGAATTGTCCTCGGTGCCGTCCGAGCGCGGCTAAGCGGCAGGACTGCGGATAGGGCGGTCAACACAAAAAACTGTGGGAGCGAGCTTGCTCGCGATGGCGGGTTATCAGCCGACGCGAATGCCAACTGAGCCGACGCTATCGCGAGCAAGCTCGCTCCCACAGGTGTTTTGTGTCTGGCAGCGGAAATGTGGAGGCCGGTCCCTCAAATCCCTTGCCAACGTTTAAACTGCGCCTTTGCGACGCTATTTGTCGCATTGCCGTAAACCCGCGAAAAACGTGGGTTGGCGCTATAAGAAGTTGTCGCTTGGCGGCAAGGCCGGGCTGAAAACTGTCCTTACAATCCTTACCAAGCCCGCCAGTTCCAGGCGGGTGTTCCTCATCAGGAGACTCCGATGTCCGTTGAGCAAGCCGCGGTACAACGCGCCGATTTCGACCAGGTTATGGTTCCCAACTATGCACCTGCTGCCTTCATACCTGTGCGTGGCGCCGGTTCCCGCGTATGGGACCAATCCGGTCGCGAGTTGATCGACTTTGCTGGCGGTATCGCAGTCAACGTACTGGGCCATGCCCACCCGGCGCTGGTCGGTGCACTGACCGAACAGGCCAACAAGCTGTGGCACGTGTCCAACGTATTTACCAACGAGCCGGCCCTGCGCCTGGCCCATAAGTTGGTCAATGCGACCTTTGCCGAGCGCGCGTTTTTCTGCAACTCCGGCGCCGAAGCCAACGAGGCCGCCTTCAAGCTGGCCCGTCGCGTCGCGTTCGATCGGTTCGGCAGCGAGAAGTACGAAATCATCGCCGCGCTCAACAGCTTCCACGGTCGTACCCTGTTCACCGTCAACGTCGGCGGGCAGTCGAAGTACTCTGATGGCTTCGGACCTAAAATTACTGGCATCACCCACGTTCCTTACAACGACCTGGCCGCTTTGAAAGCCGCCATTTCGGACAAGACCTGCGCCGTGGTGCTGGAGCCGATCCAGGGCGAGGGCGGTGTACTGCCAGCCGAGCAGGCCTACCTGCAAGGCGCCCGCGACCTGTGCGATGCCCACGACGCATTGCTGGTGTTCGATGAAGTGCAGACCGGCATGGGCCGCAGCGGCCACCTGTTCGCCTACATGCATTACGGCGTGGTGCCGGACATCCTCACCAGCGCCAAGAGCCTGGGCGGTGGTTTCCCGATCGCGGCAATGCTCACCACCGAAGCGCTGGCCAAGCACTTGGTGGTCGGCACCCACGGCACCACTTATGGCGGTAACCCGCTGGCCTGTGCGGTGGCCGAGGCAGTGATCGATGTGGTCAATACCCCTGAAGTGCTCGCCGGCGTGAAGGCCAAGCACGACAAGTTCAAGGCTCGCCTGGAGCAGATCGGCGCGAAATACGGCCTGTTCACCCAAGTGCGCGGCCTGGGCCTGTTGATCGGCTGCGTGCTGAACGATGCCTGGAAAGGCAAGGCCAAGGACATTTTCAACGCCGCCGAACAGGAAGGCCTGATGATCCTGCAAGCCGGCCCGGACGTGATTCGTTTCGCCCCGAGCCTGGTGGTGGAAGACGCCGACATCGATGCTGGCCTGGATCGTTTCGAGCGGGCGGCGGCGAAGCTGGCGCAAGGCTGATTGTTTACAGACTGTACCGGCTCCAATGTGGAGTCGGGCTTCTGTGGGAGCAAAGCTTGCTCGCGACGGATCGCCTCGGCCTTGCAGGTAGAACTCATTGCCTGCATCGCGAGCAAGCTTTGCTCCCACAAACCTGCTCCCACATTTGAGTCAATAGGGAGGCAGGTCCGGTATTTTTTCTCTGTGTCGACCCAACGGTCGAACCCTTTATTTCAAGTTAAGGAGTGACACCATGCTGGTGATGCGCCCCGCGCAAATGGCTGATCTGGGCGAGGTACAGCGTCTGGCTGCGGACAGTCCGATCGGTGTCACTTCCTTGCCGGATGACGTGGAACGCCTGAGCGACAAGATCGCCGCAAGCGAAGCCTCGTTCGCCGCCGAAGTCAGTTTCAACGGTGAGGAGAGCTATTTCTTCGTCCTCGAAGACACCGCGACCGGCAAACTGGCGGGCTGTTCGGCCATCGTCGCTTCGGCCGGTTATTCCGAACCGTTCTACAGCTTTCGCAACGAGACCTTCGTTCACGCCTCCCGTGAGCTGAAGATCCACAACAAGATCCACGTGCTCTCCCAGTGCCACGACCTGACGGGCAACAGCCTGCTGACCAGTTTCTACGTGGTGCCGGAGCTGGTGGGTTCGCCATGGTCGGAACTCAATTCCCGCGGGCGCCTGTTGTTCGTCGCCAGCCACCCGGAACGGTTTGCCGATTCGGTGGTGACGGAGATCGTCGGCTACAGCGATGAGAATGGCGACTCGCCGTTCTGGGACGCCATCGGTCGCAACTTCTTCGACCTCAACTACGCTGCCGCCGAGCGCTTGTGCGGGCTGAAAAGCCGCACCTTCCTCGCCGAGTTGATGCCGCATTACCCGATCTACGTGCCGCTGTTGCCGGACGCCGCCCAGGAAGCCATGGGCCAGGTCCATCCGCGGGCGCAGATCACCTTCGACATCCTGATGCGCGAGGGTTTCGAGACCGATCATTACATCGACATCTTCGACGGTGGCCCGACCCTGCATGCCCGTGTCTCGGGGATCCGCTCGATTGCCCAGAGCCGCGTGGTGCCGGTCAAGATCGGCGAGCCGGTCAAGGGCGCCGGTCGGCAATACCTGGTGGCCAATGCCCAGTTGCAGGATTACCGCGCCGTGTTGCTCGAGCTCGACTACGCGCCGGGCAAACCGGTGACCCTGGACATGGAAGCGGCCGAAGCCTTGGGCGTTGGCGAAGGTGCCAGCGTGCGCCTGGTGGCGGTTTAACGCTTTACAGCTGAGTTTCGCGGGTGGCGTGAGCGACCCGTTTGAGGAGATAGCATGATCGTTCGTCCCGTACGCAGCAGCGATTTACCCGCTCTGATCGCCCTGGCCCGCAGCACAGGCACCGGCCTGACCACCTTGCCGGCCAACGAAGAGCGCCTGGCCCATCGGGTCGGCTGGGCCGAGAAGACTTTTCGCGGCGAAGCCGGGCGCGGTGACGCGGACTATCTGTTCGTGCTCGAAGACGACGACGCTCGAGTGGTGGGCATTTCGGCCATCGCCGGTGCCGTGGGGCTGCGTGAGCCCTGGTACAACTTCCGGGTCGGCCTGACGGTCAGCGCGTCCCAGGAGCTGAACATCTACCGGGAAATCCCGACGCTGTTTTTGGCCAACGACCTGACCGGCAATTCCGAGCTGTGCTCGTTGTTCCTCCATGCCGACTTCCGCAATGGCCTCAATGGCCGGATGCTGGCCAAGGCTCGGCTGCTGTTCATTGCTGAGTTCCCGCAATTGTTCGGTAACAAGATCATCGCCGAGATGCGCGGCATGTCTGACGACAACGGTCGTTCGCCGTTCTGGGAAAGCCTGGGCCGGCACTTCTTCAAGATGGAATTCAGCCAGGCCGATTACCTGACCGGTGTGGGCAACAAGGCGTTCATCGCCGAGCTGATGCCCAAGTTCCCGCTGTACACCTGTTTCCTGTCCGAAGATGCCCGGGCCGTGATCGGCCAGGTTCACCCAGACACCGAGCCTGCGCTGTCGATGCTCAAGAGCGAAGGTTTCAGCTACCAGGGTTACGTCGACATCTTCGACGCCGGCCCGGCGGTGGAATGCGAAACCGGCAAGATCCGCGCGATTCGTGACAGCCAGGCACTGGTGCTGGCCATTGGCACGCCGGGCGATGATGCCACGCCGTTCCTCATCCATAACCGCAAGCGCGAAGACTGCCGCATCACGGCGGCACCGGCGCGCTTGGCCGCTGGCACACTGGTGGTCGATCCGCTGACCGCCAAACGTCTTCAACTCAACGCCGGCGATCAGGTGCGTGCCGTCGCGTTGTCTGCTGCCCGGGAGTCGAAATGATGAAGTCGCTGTACATCGCAGGTAGCTGGCTGGAAGGTCAGGGCGATCTCTTTGAGTCGTTGAACCCGGTGACCCAACAGGTGCTGTGGTCGGGCAACGGCGCCACGGCGGCCCAAGTGGAATCGGCGGTGCAGGCCGCGCGCCAGGCGTTCCCGGACTGGGCTCGACGCTCGCTGGATGAGCGTATCCAGGTGTTGGAAGCTTTTGCTGCCGCCCTGAAAAACCATGCTGACGAACTGGCCCATTGCATCGGTGAAGAAACCGGCAAGCCGTTGTGGGAAGCGGCGACCGAAGTGACCAGCATGGTCAACAAAGTCGCCATTTCGGTGCAGAGCTACCGCGAGCGGACCGGCGAGAAGAGCGGCCCCCTGGGCGACGCCACCGCTGTGCTGCGCCACAAGCCCCATGGCGTGGTAGCGGTCTTCGGTCCTTACAACTTCCCTGGCCATTTGCCCAATGGCCACATCGTGCCGGCGCTGCTGGCCGGCAACAGCGTGTTGTTCAAACCGAGCGAACTGACGCCGAAAGTGGCCGAGCTGACGGTCAAGTGCTGGGTCGAAGCCGGCCTGCCGGCGGGCGTACTGAACCTGCTGCAAGGCGCGCGGGAAACCGGCATCGCCCTGGCGGCCAACCCAGGTATCGACGGGCTGTTTTTCACCGGCTCCAGCCGCACCGGCAATCTATTGCACCAACAGT
Source organism: Pseudomonas sp. St316 (assembly GCF_018325905.1). Taxonomy (NCBI): domain Bacteria; kingdom Pseudomonadati; phylum Pseudomonadota; class Gammaproteobacteria; order Pseudomonadales; family Pseudomonadaceae; genus Pseudomonas; species Pseudomonas sp. St316. The sequence goes on from NZ_AP021901.1 coordinate 1,542,691, forward strand.
TTTCCGGGCGCCCGGACAAGATCCTCGCGCTGGAAATGGGCGGTAACAATCCACTGGTGGTGGATGAGGTGGCGGACGTCGATGCGGCGGTCTACACCATTATCCAGTCCGCTTTCATTTCCGCCGGGCAGCGCTGCACCTGTGCGCGCCGCCTGCTGGTGCCCGAAGGCGCCTGGGGCGATGCCTTGCTGGCGCGCCTGGTGGCGGTCAGCTCGACCCTTGAAGTCGGTGCCTTCGACCAACAACCGGCGCCGTTCATGGGCTCGGTGATTTCCCTGGCCGCAGCGAAGGCGCTGATGGATGCGCAAAACCATTTGCTGGGCAAGGGCGCCGTGCCGCTGTTGAGCATGACCCAGCCGCAGGCCCAGGCCGCATTGCTGACGCCGGGTATCCTGGACGTGACGGCAGTGGCCGAGCGTCCTGATGAAGAGCTGTTCGGGCCGTTGCTGCAAGTGATCCGCTACAAAGGTTTCGCAGCGGCAATCGCCGAGGCCAACAATACGCAATATGGCCTGGCTGCCGGGTTGCTGTCCGATTCCCAGGAGCGTTACCAGCAGTTCTGGCTGCAAAGCCGCGCCGGTATCGTCAACTGGAACAAACAGCTGACGGGGGCTGCCAGCAGCGCGCCGTTCGGCGGTGTCGGCGCCTCGGGCAACCATCGCGCCAGCGCTTATTACGCGGCCGATTATTGCGCGTATCCGGTGGCTTCCCTGGAGGCACCAAGCCTTGTGATGCCGGCTGCCCTGACTCCCGGCGTGCGCATGTCTTGAGACCGCCATCGCGGGCAAGCCTTGCTCCCACAGGCGTTATGCAAAACCTGTGGAAGCAAGCCTTGTTCCCATGGGGCCTGTGCAAAACCTGTGGGAGCAAGGCTTGCCCGCGATAGCCGCGCCGCGGTGTTCGATGAACCGTTACTTGATGCCTATAAAAAACAGATTCTCGTGGAGCCTCGCTGATGAAATCCTATGAAGTCAACTTTGACGGTCTAGTGGGGCCGACCCATAACTACGGCGGGCTCTCGTACGGCAACGTTGCGTCCCAGAGCAACAGCCAGCAATCCTCCAACCCCAAGGAAGCGGCGTTGCAGGGGCTGGCGAAAATGAAAGCGCTGATGGACATGGGTTTCCAGCAAGGTGTGCTGGCGCCACAGGAACGCCCGGACGTGGCGGCCCTGCGCCGGCTGGGCTTTGCCGGCAGCGATGCCCAGGTCATCCAGCAGGCCGCGAAAGAAGCGATGCCGTTGCTGGTTGCCAGTTGCTCGGCTTCCAGCATGTGGGTGGCCAACGCCGCCACAGTCAGCCCGAGCGCCGACACGGCCGATGGTCGCGTGCATTTCACCGCCGCCAACCTGAACTGCAAATATCACCGCAGCATCGAACATCCGACCACCAGTCGTGTGTTGGGGGCGATGTTCGCCAACCCGCAACACTTCGCCCACCACGCCGCCTTGCCGGCGGTGGCGCAGTTCGGCGACGAAGGCGCGGCCAACCACACCCGTTTCTGCCGCGCCTACGGCGAGGCCGGTGTTGAATTCTTTGTGTTCGGCCGCAGTGCCTTTGACACCCGCTATCCCGCGCCGCAGAAATACCCGGCGCGCCAGACCCTGGAAGCTTCCCAGGCTGTTGCCCGCCTGCATGGGCTGAGGGAGGAGGGCGTGGTGTACGCCCAACAGAACCCGTCGGTGATCGACCAGGGTGTGTTCCACAACGACGTGATCGCGGTGGGCAATGGTGAAGTGCTGTTCTATCACGAGGACGCGTTTCTCGAGACCGACAAGATGCTGGCCGAATTGAGCGGCAAACTCGCCAAGGTCGGTGGGAAATTTCAATCGGTGTGTGTACCGCGTTCGGCGGTCACCGTCGATGATGCGGTACGCTCCTACCTGTTCAATAGCCAGTTGCTGTCGCGTCCCGACGGTTCGATGCTGTTGATCGTGCCGGAAGAATGCCGTAGCAACGAACGTGTCTGGCAATACCTGCAGGGCCTGACGGGCGCTGGCGGGGTGATTCGCGAAGTGAAGGTCTTCGACCTCAAGCAAAGCATGCAGAACGGTGGCGGCCCGGCTTGCCTGAGGTTGCGCGTGGCGCTCAATGAAACCGAGCTGGCGGCCGTCAACCCAGGGGTTATCATGACCGCGCCGCTGTACGATTCGCTGACCCACTGGGTCGAGCGGCACTACCGCGACCGCATGACCGAAAATGATCTGGCAGACCCGCAGTTGCTGCTCGAATGCCGTGCGGCACTGGATGAACTGACACAAATCCTTAAACTTGGCTCGGTTTATCCTTTCCAGATCAATTGAAAGCGCGCGCGACCTGACTACAGTCAAAGCAGGGCGCGTGCCTTATCCCCAGACGAGAACGTAAAGACATGAGCGATACCCTGCAGCTGATCCTTGAAGACACCGACGGCACCCAACTGGAAACCTCCTGCACCCGCGTCGCGGTGATGTGGCAAGGCAAGGAGTTGTGGATCCAGCAGGATGGCCGCGGTCAATTGCTGATCGGCGTCGATGTCGAGGAAGGGGACGAGGAATACGCCAACCTGTTGTTGCGTCCATTGGCGACCAACCTGGTCAGCCTGCAACTGGAAATGGAACCAGCGGACGTCGGCGACGATGACCATGTCCATGGCCCGGATTGCGGCCACGACCATTAAGGAAACCGCGCTATGCTCGCCCTCGGCAAACTGCTTGAACTGACCCTCGCCGGCCGTGAACCGGCGGAGAAGACTCAACTGACTGTCGAAGGCGTACGGATGCGCTGGTTGAGCGAGGGCGCGCTGGAGGTCAAGCCGCCCGAAGCCCGGGATAACGGCCTGGACCTGCTGCTGTCGGCTGGTATCCATGGCAATGAAACCGCGCCGATCGAGTTGCTCGACCGCTTGCTGCATGACATCGCCCGTGGCCATTTGAAGCCGCGGGCACGCATTCTGTTCCTGTTCGGCAACCCCGAGGCCATACGGCGCGGTGAGCGTTTCGTCGAACAGGACGTCAACCGACTGTTCAATGGCCGCCATGAACTGAGCGGCGGTCCTGAGGCGTTGCGGGCCTGCGAGCTGGAGCGGCTGGCCGCGAGTTTTTTCAGTCGACCTGAGCGCAGCCGCCTGCATTACGATCTGCACACCGCCATCCGTGGCTCGAAGATCGAGCAGTTTGCCTTGTACCCATGGAAGGAAGGCCGTGCGCATTCACGCCGTGAACTGGCGCGCCTGCGTGCCGCGGGCATGGAGGCGGTGTTGCTGCAGAACAAGCCGTCCATCGTGTTCAGCGCCTACACCTACGACCAGCTCGGTGCCGAGTCCTTCACTCTGGAACTGGGCAAGGCCCGGCCATTCGGGCAGAACGACGGCGTCAACGTCAGCCTGCTGGAAACCCGCCTGCAACAGATCATCGAGGGCAACGAGCCGGAACTGGATGAAGGGCTCGATGGCCTGCAACTGTTCAGCGTGGCCCGGGAAATCATCAAGCACAGCGACAACTTCCGCCTGAACCTGCCAGCGGACATCGAGAACTTCTCGGAATTGGGGAAAGGCTACGTGCTGGCCGAAGACATCGCCCAGACCCGCTGGGTGATCGAAGAGGAGGGCGCTCGGATCATCTTCCCTAACCCCAAGGTGAAGAATGGCTTGCGGGCCGGGATCCTGATCGTGCCGGCAACCGACGAAAACCTGATCTAAGTCCGACACCAAAACCCTGTGGGAGCGAGCTCGCTCGCGATAGCGGCATATCAGTCGACATTGATGGCGACTGACACCCCGTCATCGCGAGCAAGCTCGCTCCCACAGGTTCCTGGGTGACTGTCAGACCGCGACCGCCCGCGGCTCGGTGCGGCGCAATGCCCGGGTTTTGTGCAAGGTATCGGCACAGGTCTTCGCCGCTTCCTGGCCCTTGTGCACGAAATGCTCGAAGAAGAACTTCTGGTGTTCTTCCCCAGCATGGAAGTGATGCGGCGTGAGCACGACCGAGAACACCGGTACTTCGGTTTCCAGTTGAACCTGCATCAGGCCGCTGATCACCGATTGGGCGACGAACTCGTGACGGTAGATGCCACCGTCCACCACCAGGCCGGCGGCGACGATGCCGGCGTAGCGGCCTGACTTGGCCAGCAGCTTGGCGTGCAGCGGAATCTCGAAGGCGCCACCGACTTCGAAGAAGTCGATATCACTTTCCTGATAACCCTGGGTGATCATTTCGGCAACGAAGCCTTTACGGCTCTGGTCGACGATTTCCTTGTGCCAGCAGGCCTGGATGAACGCGACGCGCTCGCCCGGATGACTTTTGCTTTTGCTGTCGATTGCAGTGGGTTGCATGTTCTGGTTCCTGTTTGTGTGAAAAACAGGGCGTCATGAATCGAAGGGGATTCGAGGGTACGCCGCGCACGGACAGTCGCAGTCGGCCCTTGGGTATCAATCCCGTTCTCTTTTCATCCGGACTATGACCGTCGGCCCCGGAATCACACCGGGTCTGCTGACCTTGTCGCCACACCGCAAAAAGCGGTGCACCAGCAAGCGCTCGCGGGCTATGCACGTTGCGTGCAATTACCGCCGGTGGGGAATTACACCCCGCCCTGAGAACGTTTTGCCGCCATGGTTTTTGGCAGCGAAGGATTTTTAACACATAACCCCCTGTGGGAGCGAGCCGTGGGAGCAAAGCTTGCTCGCGATAGCGTCAGGTCAGGCCGTATGGATGTTGACTGACCCAACGCTATCGCGAGCAAGCTTTGCTCCCACGGCTCGCACAAAAGGGGGGGCTTTTCTTCGGCTGGACTTGATTAATCGTCGCCATGACCGCAGTAATTGCCTTCGAAAGGGATTTCCCTCCACTTGAGCCCGAGGCCAGATTCATGAGTGTTATCGATCTTCGCAGCGACACGGTCACCCAACCTACCGCCGGCATGCTGGATGCCATGGCCAGCGCGCCTACCGGCGACGATGTGTATGGCGAAGACCCGACCGTCAATCGCCTCGAGGCCGAACTGGCCGCGCGCCTGGGCTTTGCCACAGCGCTGTTCGTGCCCACGGGGACCATGAGTAACCTGTTGGGGCTGATGGCCCACTGCGAGCGCGGCGACGAATACATCGTCGGCCAGCAGGCCCACACCTACAAATACGAAGGTGGCGGCGCGGCCGTGCTCGGTTCGATCCAGCCCCAGCCCCTTGAGGTGCAGGCGGACGGTTCCCTGGACCTGGCGCAGGTCGCCGCGGCGATCAAGCCCGATGACTTCCACTTTGCCCGCACCCGCCTGCTGGCCCTGGAAAACACCATGCAGGGCAAGGTACTGCCTCTGGAATACCTGGCCCGGGCCCGACAGTTCACCCAGGAACATGGCCTGGCCCTGCACCTGGACGGGGCGCGGTTGTACAACGCTGCGGTCAAGCTCGATGTCGATGCCCGGCAGATCACGCAATACTTCGATTCGGTGTCGGTGTGCCTGTCCAAAGGGCTCGGCGCGCCGGTGGGCTCGGTCCTGTGCGGCAGCGTCGAACTGATCGGCAAGGCGCGCCGGCTGCGCAAGATGGTGGGCGGCGGTATGCGCCAGGCCGGGATTCTCGCGGCGGCGGGGCTGTATGCCCTGGAACATCAGGTCCAGCGCCTGGCCGATGACCACGCCAACGCCCAGCGGCTTGCCGAGGGCTTGCGTGGGGCGGGTTACGAGGTCGAACCGGTGCAGACCAACATGGTCTACGTGCAAATGGGCGAGCGGGCCGAGGCGATCAAGGCATTTGCCGATGAACGGGGCGTCAAGCTCAGCGCGGCGTCACGCCTGCGAATGGTGACGCACATGGACGTGAGTGCGGCGCAAATCGACCAAGTGGTAGCCACTTTCGTCGAGTTTTCCCGCCACTGACCCGTCAACCGGGCCAATTGACAGTTTCTATCGCATAAACACGCTGTACCCCACGCGCAGGGCCGATATAATGCGGCCCTTTGCCGTTGCTTCGTCTGTTGACGTTTTGCACAGGCCTTTGGCCGCAGCCTCCGTGGAAGAACCTAATGAAAAGCGCAGAAATCCGTGAAGCCTTCCTTCGCTTCTTCGAAGAGCAAGGTCACACCCGAGTAGCCTCCAGCTCTTTGATTCCGGGCAACGACCCGACCCTGCTGTTCACCAACGCGGGGATGAACCAGTTCAAGGACTGCTTCCTGGGCCAGGAAAAACGTGCCTACACCCGTGCGGTGAGCAGCCAGAAATGCGTGCGTGCCGGCGGCAAGCACAACGACCTGGAAAACGTCGGCTATACCGCACGTCACCATACGTTCTTCGAAATGCTGGGTAACTTCAGCTTCGGTGACTATTTCAAGCGCGACGCCATCACCTTCGCCTGGACCTTCCTGACCTCCGACAAGTGGCTGAACCTGCCCAAGGAGAAGCTCTGGGTAACGGTCTACGCCACCGACGACGAAGCCTATGACATCTGGACCAAAGAGGTCGGTGTCCCGGCTGAGCGCATGGTGCGCATTGGCGACAACAAAGGCGCGCCTTACGCCTCCGATAACTTCTGGACCATGGGCGACACCGGCCCGTGCGGCCCGTGCACCGAGATTTTCTACGATCACGGCGCCGACATCTGGGGCGGCCCACCCGGCTCGCCGGAAGAAGACGGTGACCGCTACATCGAGATCTGGAACAACGTGTTCATGCAGTTCAACCGCACAGCCGATGGCGTGTTGCATCCGCTGCCAGCGCCGTCGGTCGACACCGGCATGGGCCTGGAGCGGATCAGTGCGGTGTTGCAGCACGTTCACTCCAACTACGAAATCGACCTGTTCCAGAGCCTGCTGAGCGCGTCGGCCCAGGCCATCGGTTGCACCAATGACAACCAGGCGTCGCTCAAAGTCGTGGCCGACCACATCCGTTCCTGCGGTTTCCTGATTGCCGACGGGGTGCTGCCTTCCAACGAAGGCCGCGGCTATGTGCTGCGCCGGATCATCCGTCGTGCCTGCCGTCACGGTAACAAGCTGGGCGCCAAGGGCAGCTTCTTCTATCAGATCGTCGCGGCATTGGCGGCCGAGATGGGCGAAGCCTTCCCGGAGCTCAAATCCCAGCAGGCGCACATCGAGCGCGTGCTCAAGGCTGAAGAAGAACAATTCGCCAAGACCCTGGAGCAAGGCCTGAAGATCCTCGAGCAGGACCTGGCCGAGCTCAAGGGCAACGTGGTTCCGGGCGATGTGGTGTTCAAGCTTTACGACACCTACGGTTTCCCGATGGACCTGACTGGCGACATCGCCCGCGAACGCAACCTGACCCTCGACGAGGAAGGTTTCGAGCGCGAGATGGAAGCCCAGCGGGTGCGTGCGCGTTCCGCCAGTTCCTTCGGCATGGACTACAACAGCGTGGTCAAGGTTGATGTGGCCACGGAGTTCACCGGTTATGCGGGTACCACCGGTTCGGCCAAGATTGTTGCCATCTATAAGGACGGGCAGTCGGTCGACATCCTGAGCGAAGGCCAGGAAGGCGTGATCGTGCTGGACAAGACCCCGTTCTACGCCGAATCCGGCGGCCAGATCGGCGACAGCGGTTACCTCCAGGCCGGCAGTTCGCGCTTTGACGTGCGTGACACCACCAAGACCGGCGGCGCCTTCCTGCACCATGGCGTGCTGGCTTCGGGCAGCCTGATGATCGCAGCCCCGGTGGCGGCGCATGTCGACGCCGACGTTCGGCATGCCACGTCGTTGAACCACTCCGCCACGCACTTGCTGCACGCTGCGTTGCGCCAGGTGCTGGGCGAGCATGTCCAGCAGAAGGGTTCGTTGGTGGACAGTCAGCGCCTGCGCTTCGACTTCAGCCATTTCGAAGCCATCAAGCCTGAGCAGCTCAAGGCGCTGGAAGAAATCGTCAACGCCGAGATTCGCAAGAACTCCCCGGTGGAAACCGAAGAAACCGACATCGAGACCGCCAAGCGCAAGGGCGCGATGGCGTTGTTCGGTGAGAAATACGGCGACAGCGTTCGCGTGCTGAGCATGGGCGATTTCTCCGTTGAGCTGTGCGGTGGCATCCACGCCAACCGGACCGGTGACATCGGCCTGATGAAAATCATCAGCGAAGGTGGCGTGGCGTCCGGCGTGCGCCGGATCGAAGCGGTCACCGGCGCGGCGGCCCTGGCGTACCTCAACGCGGCCGAAGAACAACTCAAGGAAGCGGCAACCCTGATCAAGGGCAGCCGCGACAACCTGATCGACAAGCTGTCGGCTGTGCTGGAGCGCAACCGCCTGCTGGAAAAGCAACTCGAGCAGTTGCAGGCCAAGGCTGCCAGCGCCGCGGGCGACGATCTGTCGGCCCAGGCCGTGGACGTCAATGGCGTGAAAGTGCTGGCCGTGCGTCTGGATGGCCAGGATGGCAAGGCGCTGCTGGCGCTGGTCGATCAATTGAAAAACAAACTCGGCCGCGCAGTGATCCTGCTCGGCAGTGTCCATGAGGAAAAGGTCGTTCTCGTCGCAGGCGTGACCAAAGACCTGACTGGCCAACTCAAAGCCGGTGATTTGATGAAGCAAGCCGCTGCGGCAGTGGGCGGCAAGGGCGGTGGTCGTCCGGACATGGCGCAAGGCGGTGGTACCGACGCAGGCGCGCTGGACGCGGCACTGGCCCAGACCGTTGCATTTGTAGAGCAGGGTATTTAAGGCAGCGCCGCGGGCTCGTGGTCTAGTCACGGGCCCGATCGCTGTTGAGTGTTTATTGGGCGCCCTTCATGGGCAGAGGCGGCTTTGAAATGGCTTTGATCGTACAGAAATTTGGAGGCACCTCGGTCGGCACTGTCGAGAGAATCGAACAAGTCGCCGACAAGGTTAAGAAATTCCGCGAGGCGGGCGATGACCTGGTGGTCGTGCTGTCGGCAATGAGCGGCGAGACCAACCGTCTGATCGATCTGGCCAAGCAAATCAGCGGCGACCAGCAACCGGTTCCGCGTGAGCTGGACGTGATCGTTTCCACCGGCGAGCAGGTGACCATCGCCTTGCTGGCCATGGCGCTGATCAAGCGTGGCGTGCCGGCGGTGTCCTATACCGGCAACCAGGTGCGTATCCTGACGGACAGCGCGCACAACAAAGCGCGTATTCTGCAGATCGACGATCAGAAAATTCGCGGCGACCTGAAGGCGGGCCGCGTGGTGGTTGTCGCCGGTTTCCAGGGCGTGGACGAGCAGGGCAACATTACCACCCTCGGCCGTGGTGGTTCCGATACCACGGGCGTAGCGCTGGCCGCGGCCCTCAAGGCTGACGAATGCCAGATCTACACCGATGTGGACGGTGTCTACACCACCGACCCACGGGTAGTGCCTGTGGCCCAGCGCCTGGACAAGATCACGTTCGAAGAAATGCTGGAAATGGCCAGCCTGGGTTCGAAGGTGTTGCAGATCCGGGCGGTCGAATTCGCCGGCAAGTACAACGTTCCGCTGCGCGTTCTGCACAGCTTCAAAGAGGGTCCGGGCACCCTCATTACTATTGATGAAGAGGAATCCATGGAACAGCCGATCATTTCCGGCATCGCTTTCAACCGCGATGAAGCCAAGCTGACCATCCGTGGCGTGCCAGACACCCCCGGCGTGGCGTTCAAGATTCTCGGCCCGATCAGTGCCGCGAACATCGAAGTCGACATGATCGTGCAGAACGTCTCGCACGATAACACCACTGACTTCACCTTCACCGTGCACCGCAACGACTACCAGTCTGCCGAAGCGATCCTGAAAAAGACCGCTGGCGAGATCGGTGCCCGGGAAGTGGTGGGCGATACCAAGATCGCCAAGGTCTCGATCGTCGGTGTCGGCATGCGCTCTCACGCAGGCGTGGCCAGCCGCATGTTCGAATCCCTGGCCAAGGAAAGCATCAACATCCAGATGATCTCTACCTCGGAAATCAAGGTTTCCGTGGTGATCGAAGAGAAATACCTGGAACTGGCCGTGCGCGCCCTGCACACGGCTTTCGAACTCGACGCTGCTGCCCAGCCGGGCGAATAAAGCGTTGTCTGGAGGGCGCGGCTGGACCGCGCCCTTTGTTTTTCTGAATGGCGCGTCCCAAAACTGTTCTTTTGCCCGCGCTGGTCAATACTAGGCCTGTAGGCTTCGACCGTTTCGGTTGTAGGTCCAATGCCTTTTTTTTGCAGACTGTTGTCCCTTAAGTGAATTGCGTGAGGAGAAAGGTATGCTGATTCTGACCCGTCGGTGTGCAGAAAGCCTGATTATTGGCGATGGCGAAATCACCGTGACCGTGCTCGGCGTCAAAGGAAACCAAGTGCGTATCGGCGTCAATGCCCCGAAAGAGGTTGCTGTACACCGCGAGGAAATTTACCTGCGTATCAAGAAAGAGAAGGACGACGAACCAAGCCATTAATTTTTATCGATTTTTATGTTTGCAAACGGGGATGAAGGTGGTTAATATACGCCCCGTGTTGCGGAGAGCTGGCCGAGTGGCCGAAGGCGCTCCCCTGCTAAGGGAGTACACCTCAAAAGGGTGTCGGGGGTTCGAATCCCCCGTTCTCCGCCATTATTTTTAGTGCGTCAAAACCTGGCTTGCTCAGTAAGTGATTGAAATTACTGAAAAAAGCGCTTTACAAAAGGAATTGACGACCTATAATGCGCGGCAACAAATGCACTCGTAGCTCAGCTGGATAGAGTACTCGGCTACGAACCGAGCGGTCACAGGTTCGAATCCTGTCGAGTGCACCATTTAAGAGTTGTTTGCAGTAATGCAAATAACTTGGCTTCAACCAGTTGTGATCTGGTATAAAACCACAATCTGCACTCGTAGCTCAGCTGGATAGAGTACTCGGCTACGAACCGAGCGGTCACAGGTTCGAATCCTGTCGAGTGCACCAAACACCAAGAAGCCCGCGTTTAACGCGGGCTTTTTGCTGTCTACGATTTGCCTTTCACGCATCCCCTCTCATCGAACACGACTTCTGCGCTGCGACCTTTCTTCGCCTTGTAGGTATACCGTGTGCTCGAATTCCGAATCCTGATTGAGTCTGGCTTGCCCAGGGCGCTCTCTACGTCCTGTTGGCTCATGCCAGCGATGATGCGCTGGCCGAGTATGGCGTCGCGGCGTTGCCTGGCGTCGATGAGGTTCCCACAGCGGTCCTGGAGCTGGCCAACCACGGTCGGTTCCTTGCGCGTGGTTTTGTTGCCGGATGTTTGCCCGCGCTCCGCTTCAGGCAGCATCGCCTCGATCGTCGGTTTGATTGTCGGTTCGCTCGAACCTGGGCGGTACGGATGGATCTGTTGTAGCGACAGGGCGTCTCCCGGACCGCAGCTCAGGGTTGTGAATGTCACGTGCCCTGCGATGCTCTCGCAGCGATGCACGGTCTGCCCGGCAGCCGATAAAGGTAGGCAGGACAAGCAGGCGAGCAGGAACAGGCAGTGGTTGAGGTGCATCCGGTCGTCCTCCTTGACGGTGCAGAAGAGAAGGGTAGACGCCGTACTTGTGCCGCGGCGTGTGTTTTCTTTTCTGGATAAGTCGTCGTAAGGGAACAGGTTCAGCCTGTGTTCAGGTTTGTCTCGCAAGCGCTTGTTCTTGCCATGATTTTTTAGCGTTTTAAAGCGTCAAGCGGTGTATGATTGCGCCCGTCAGCCCCGCCGGGGCTTTGGAATATCTCCATGGACTTACCCAGTAGTTACTCAATATTTAGTTTTGCCAATCATGAATTGACTGATTGATCCTTCCGGCGTGCTCCACTGCTGGGAGTGGAGTTCGCCTATGACCCAAGTAGATGTAAAAAAAACGCAGGAAAGCCTTCAGGATCGTCTCGCTCAAGTTGTTGAGCTGCTGCAGCGCCAGCGGGTCGTCGAAGACCTGACGCATCGCCAGGAAGGTCCGCATCATGACCGGGTCGAGAACCTGGTCCACCGGCAGAATCTCGTCGAGCTGCAACGCAAGCTCGATGATCTGCACTCCGCCGACGTCGCCTACATTCTTGAAGCCTTGCCACTGGAAGAGCGTCTGACGGTCTGGCAGTTGGTCAAGGCTGATCGCGACGGTGACATCCTGCTCGAAGTGTCGGACTCGGTTCGGGAAACCCTGATCGCCGACATGGATGATCACGAGTTGCTGGCGGCGGCCAAGGAAATGGACGCCGACGAACTCGCCGACCTTGCGCCCGAACTGCCGCGGGACGTTGTCCACGAACTGATGGAGGCCCTCGACGGCCAGCAGCGTGAGCGTGTGCGTTCGGCGTTGTCCTACGACGAGGAACAGGTCGGTGCGCTGATGGACTTCGAGATGGTGACGATCCGAGAGGACGTCAGCCTTGAAGTGGTCTTGCGCTACCTGCGTCGCCTCAAGGAACTGCCGGGGCATACTGACAAACTGTTTGTGGTCGACTATGACGGCGTGCTCAAGGGTGTTCTGCCCATCAAGCGTTTGCTCGTCAACGACCCGGAAAAACAGGTGGCCGAAGTGATGGCCAGCGACCCGGTGAGCTTTCATCCGGACGAAGACGCCTATGATGCGGCCCAGGCGTTCGAACGTTATGACTTGATTTCGGCGCCGGTGGTCGACAAGAACGGCAAACTGATCGGCCGTCTGACCATCGACGAAATGGTCGACTTGATTCGTGAGGAAAGCGAAAGCGAAGTCCTCAACATGGCCGGTCTGCGCGAAGAAGAAGACATCTTCGCCTCGGTCTGGAAGTCCCTGCGTAACCGCTGGGCCTGGTTGGCGATCAATCTGATCACCGCGTTCGTTGCCTCCCGGGTCATCGGCCTGTTCGAGGGTTCCATCGAAAAACTGGTGGCGCTTGCGGCGCTGATGCCCATCGTCGCCGGTATCGGTGGCAACTCCGGTAACCAGACCATCACCATGATCGTCCGTGCCATGGCGCTGGACCAGGTCAGTACCGGCAACACTTCGCGATTGATGCGCAAGGAACTGGCTGTGTCCTTGATCAACGGCGTGATTTGGGGGGGCGTGATTGGCGTGGTGGCTTATCTGCTCTATGGCAGCTGGTCGCTGGGGGTGGTCATGACGGCCGCGATGACGCTCAATCTGTTGTTGGCGGCATTGATGGGGGTCCTGATTCCCATGACCCTGGCTCGCATGGGCCGTGACCCTGCCATGGGCGCCAGTGTGATGATTACCGCCGTGACGGACAGCGGTGGGTTCTTCATCTTCCTGGGGTTGGCGACGATTTTCCTGCTCTGAGTCACTCATCAAGAAAACCGCCTGTTTGGCGTAATACGTCCACTTAGAAAAAACGGCGCTTCTTTCAGAAATGGGAAGCGCCGTTTTTTTTGGGGGAGGGGCTTTCGAGGAGGGGACGCGGGATCAAGAGCTCAACGCAAGAGCAACAGATCGTTCCAACCGCTATAGCGGCGTCGGCGCCATCGATCTGCAGGTACTGGCTGGATGGCTCCGATGGGCGCTTCAATGCAGGTCTGGGCCAAACGCCAGGCAAAAAAAAGCCAGCACGAGGCTGGCTTTAGTATTTGGGAGCTATCAGGTCGCGTCTGCGGCCATTTCTGCGTCATGGGCAATCAGCGAAACGAGGGCGTTCTGCTGACGATGGGAGAGTTGTCGGAAGCGTTGAAGCAGTTCGCGCTCATGCAATGACAGCTCCGGGCTGTCCAGGCGCATGCTCAACTCTTCACCCAGCGCACCTTCCTGAATAAGGCTTTGCTCAAGACGCGCGATGATTTCAGAGTTCATGCTGCGGTGATGGTTGCGAGCCACTTCGGCAATGCGTTCCCGCATTCCGTCTGGCAGACGTACGACGAACTTGTCAGCCGTACGGCTGGAATAAATTGCCTGTTTCAATGGGCGCATATATTTAACCGGTTAGTTCAGGGGAGCGGTTCTCGGGATTGGCCGCAGGATGTCGATAAGACAAGCTCCATTGCCAAATGTTCAACCTGAATTGTTAAGAGGCCCACATCATGCCTCAAAGTTGCCAGATCATTGGCGCCAATTCTGTGACAAATTCTGATCCGGGTAAAGGCGTTATGCCAGTACCCTTCATCAAAAAATGCGGACTGGTTGGTAAAAAACAACAGGTTCGCATCTGTGACCGTCGGATTGTGTCTATGTGCCATACCGTCTGGCGGATAACGGAAATGACAAAAACGTGTGTCGTCCCTGTCTTGTACAGGATAGTGGCAAATGGCCGATTTACTAGTGATAACCACGCCAGGGCAGATGAATGGCGGCCAAAACTCGGTGTCCGGACCTGTCAGCCTTACTAGGAGTACCCTTTGCCTACACTAAAAAAACATGGGCAACATGACAAACGCAGGGTAGGTCGTTAACATGCACGCCGTCCCGCGCACCGCGTCTCTCGTGGTCGACTCGTGTCTCAGTAGCTCAATTGGATAGAGCATCCCCCTCCTAAGGGGAAGGTTGGCAGTTCGAACCTGCCCTGGGACACCATATTTACTGGGGTTTAAGCCTGCTGTGTTCTTTGAGTCGTTGTTTGTACCAGCGCCATACCAGCATCAGAGACATTAGCTACTCGACGGTCCGCTATGATTGAGAATAGCCGGCAAAGAACAAAACGATAACGTCTCTCGAGTCTGCACATAGAAATGGACTTCGCCCAGGTCAACCATTTTTTGGAAATTTACCGGATAGGTGATTACGCTGGCCTTCTGGGGCTGGTCATATCATTGGTCGGTTTTTTCGTAACTATAAGAACGTCACTTAAAACCCGAACCGCCGCAGCTCAAGCATCTGCGGCAGTCGAGAGCATAAGAGGCGATTTACGGAAGGGCGATACCGTCGCTGATTTTTCGAGCGCGCTTGCCATCATGGACGAGATCAAGCGAATGCACCGATCTACGAATCTCCACCTCTTACCTGATCGATATTCCCAACTCCGTAGATTTCTAGTGAGCATCCGTTCATCGAATCCTCTATTGAGCGATGCCGATCAGGGCACCATACAAAACGCCATAGCCCAATTTTCTGCTTCGGAGCGCCTGGTGGAGAGGGCTTTGGAGGGAAAGGGGGTGATGTCCACAGCCAAGATGAATTCGCTTGTCTCGAAACATTCAGAAGCGATCCAGGAGCTCCTGGTAAGAGTAAAGTCTGAGATTACAAAAGGCGGTGATGTATGAGCTATCCAAAAATTGCCAAGCTGATTGACGTGCTTCTCAAGCAAACTGAGAACGGCTCTCTGCAATGGGCGCAGACTGAAACTTCTGACATGTTTCAGGCGTCGTTCCCGCGGTATTCCGTAAGGCTTTACATCCAGGCAGACAATCCAATTGAAGTCGACTATGTGCTGCAAATTCTCAATGAGTTAGGGGAAATCGTTGAAGAGGTCTCTGACCCGGACTTGAACGATGTCATGGCGTCCCCCTACCAGGTTATGAGGAGGCTGCACGATGCAGCTCGCCGCAGTGCTATGGGCGTCGAGAGCGCTCTTGATGAAATTCTTGAGTTTTTAGACCCTTTTTGACTGCGAACGTATCTGTTTAACAAGTGACTAAAAACCCGCCGAGGCGGGTTTTTTGTGGGTTTCAGATGCTGAATTCATGGTGCAGAGACGGAATCGAACCGGGCGTCTGCAGCGTTGATCAGGTTGAATGCGTACGGTTTGATTGTCAGGGATGCCCCCAAATCTGCCCCCAAGAACTAATCCTCCCCCGCGATATTCAGTCCAGCGAGAGCATTTTGGCTAACAGAGGGTCGTTTGAGCCCATCACCGCGGCCTGCAGATCCACGAAGTACATACCGCCGGTGATCTCTCCAATGATCTCACCTTCCTCGATCCACTTCTTGAGCAGCTGCAGGCTCGGCTTTGTCCCTGCGTATCTCAGTTTTCGATACTCACCCACCTCCATTAATCGTGGCAATCGAACAGTTACTTGCGTGACAATCTTGGTCATGGAGGCGCGTTCTACTTGGCTGGGTCCTGAGCCTATCGCAAATCCGTGCAGAAGCTCCAGCCAGGCTAGGTTTTGTCTTCGGCGTAGATCGAGGCGGATACGATCATTCCGCCCCACCGGCGTTCACCGATGCAGATCGGCACGGGGTTGCCGCTGGCCGTGGTGTTCTTGGCGCTGCCGAAGGCATAGGACGGGGCGTTGTCAGGTGATGCGCTCGTCTTGAGGCCTGAGGCCTGGGGGCTGAGCATCTGAATAACGCCGCCGGCGACCATCGCAATACCGGGCGCCAAGGTGGCACCATTTGTGAAGGGGCTCGCCACGATCAACAGTGCGCCGATAATGGTCTGCAGAATCCCGGCTCGCTTGCTGCCGTTGATCACTGGGACGATCTTGAGCGTCTTGATGCCTCCAAGGTCAAAGTCCTTCTCTCCCACATTTTTTCCGTTGCGGATGATCGCGAACCTCATACCCAGCCGGTCAAGCCGCGCAATCTCTTCAGCGAATCCCTGCACGGTTGCTTTCAACGCTCTGAACACCTCCCAAGTGCTCCCTGTGTCGAGCTGGTAATCCTTCTGGCGGAAAAACTTCCTCCCTAGGATGCTGCTGAGTTGGATGGTGGTCGTTGGGTGGTAATGCGCTGCAGTTGCGGCCATGAGCTGGCTCCTATGTGTTGGCGATCGGCAGTTAGACGCCCAAGCGCATTGCGAGAAGCGATCGCGACATAAGCGCCTGGTCGAGTGTCAGTTGTTCGCGCTGCGGGGTGTAGTTCCAAATCCGGTCGTAGATCGCTTGGTAGGCCCGCGCTCCGCGGAAGGTGCCGCGCAGCAGGTCGGCGGAAATACGCGCCTCTTCTTCAGTGAGATACGGTCCGTCGATCGTTACCTTTTCACCGTCGCGGACGCATTTAACGTCCCAAACCAGGTAACCAGAATCGGGACCCTGTGACATGTGGTGAGATTGGAAATTGCCGATCTTGGCGGCCTCGGCAAATCGTTCTCTAACGTTTTCCATGGTGATCCTCGTCCCGTTAACCATTCTTGTTAAAAAGTTAACGGTGTTAACGGGCTGCCTTGGCGTCTTTCTCGGAAAACCCGCGATTTTATTGGCCTTGGGCATCTGTTAAAGGTTCTGCGGTGTTAACACCGAGTTAACAAAAAACCTTGGGGTCGGGAAAAAAAGTGCAAATGCGATCGGGCGCGGTCTGGAAGCGATACACCCCCTATATTTAGACCCCCCCTCCATAGGAATCCCAAATCGCACCATTTTGGTGCTGTCTGGGTGAGAATTCTTCTCGCCTTGGCCTCGGCCTGACCCCGCCATCTCGACGGGGTAGGTCGTGGGCTTTATGCAGTGCCTGCCGCCAGCCCATTTGGAGTGTTGCTTGAGAGCTGCGCAGGCTGTCGGGGTTAACTCGGGGGCACTGGCCGACTGATCCCCACCAGGCACGCCCGAAGGCAGCCCTGGCCGCTTTGCTACTAGGGTGCTGTCACAGTCAGGTCAACCGATCGGATGGCGTCCTTTGCGAACACTGCAAGGCCGGCGCGCAGTTCGGCCAACAGCGTCACCAGGTTGGTCACCAGGTTGTCGCGATCGAAGCGGGTGGCAATGACGGTTGGCTGCATACGGTCCAGGATGCGAACGTGCGCCGGGTCAATGAGCAGTGCCTTGCCTCGCGCGAGGCTCGGAGTCTCGACAACGACGTTTTTCCAGAGGGTTGCGTTCGCCGGATCCTGGGGGCCGCCGAGCAGGTAGAGCCCGTCTGTGCTCTTCTGGGTTTGAATTGCGAACCAATCCAGTGGGTTCATCAGCACCACACTCGGTCTCCAGCCCGCCGCCTTCATTGCGGCCGCCGCTTCACCGACTCGATCGGTAGGCGTGGTGGCAACGGTAGGCACAAAGGCAACAGCCTGGGCGAGCAAGCCGAGGATCTTGCCGGCGCCACCAACTCCGTTGATGATCTCGGCCTCCAGTTTGGCCAGTGCACCGTAGCCCAGTAGGTTGCCGAGATAGGATTGCAGGGATGGCTCATCGTCCAGTACCTGCACCGAGGCGCGGGTCCAGTGGGCAACGGTCTGGATGTTGGCCACTGCCTCGATCAGGTTGACGCTCGATTCAGCCTTGAGCGTCCCTTCCTTGAGCTGGTAGTCGGCGTTGTTTTCGAAGCTTTCGAGCTGGGTGAACTCATAGGATCCGGAGCCAACTGGGATAGTGGTCAACACCTCCAGGAGCTGCAGCGCCAGGCGCGGATCATCGGCAATGCCGGTGCCGCGTTCTGCCTGGGTGGCGTGCTGAGTGTCGCCGGCCTGACCACGGCCAGAGCTCACCAGCGCCTTGAGGCTGATGGCGGGCAATTCAACCCGTCCGGTGTCCTTGGCGCCTGAGCGAATCGCCTCCATCCCGGATGATTTCATGAACGCGTGTACCGCACCCTTGGTGCTGGTGGATTCCCTACCGCCGCGCAATTTAACCCCTTCATTTCCAGGTCTTGCAGACGATCAAGGGCTTCCTCGATTTTGGTCTGGTTACCATCAACTTTGCCTGCAAGGCTCTTCACGGCGGCGCCGTGGTCTTCTACTGCTTTTGTCAGAATTTCGAGAGACATGGTGTTTCCTCAAAGACCCCGAAGGGTCGCTGTGATGCTCTGGAGTTTGGCCGCGATTTGGGCCAGTTCAGTGCTGTCGTCGGGCTGTTCGTCGCGAACAAGCCCGTTCCAGCCACCCGACATAAGCCTCTTGGCTTCGCGAGCAGAGAGCCCCAGCGCATCACGCGCGGCGCGTTCAAATTCCCGAGGGTTCGGGCTTTCAGGATCGAAGGCGCATTTCACGCTGACGATCCGGGAATTGGGATTGGCGGCGATGGCCACAAGGCTCGTCTCCACCAGGTCAATTTCTTTGAGCAGGCGTGCACCGTTGACCAGCTCGGCACCGCCGGGCGGAATGGTGTAGCCGATGCTCAGCGCCAAAGCACCGTCCTTTGCCAGGGCGTATGCCGCTTTGGCCTGGGGCACGTCCAGAGTAAAACGGCCCGACGCAAGAAGGCCTTGGGCGTCCTCGTCGAAGGACTCCCAAACACCGACAGGGTTGGCCTGATCGTGTTGCCAAAGGAGTGCTGGGCGGGTGCCGGCGGCGGCGTGCCTGGACAGGCTTTTCGTAAAAGCACCAGGGGCGATAATGTCGCCGTGAAAATCTGGCTCACCGCCGAAGGTCGAGGCGTAGCCGGTAAATCTGCCCACCGAGTCATCGGCGGCGAACTTGTATTGCAGGGGCGCAGTTTGGAATGGGCGCATAGGTGTTCTCTCTAAGAGCAAATAGTTTCATTTGCCGCTCAAGGAACGCATCACGCGCAACTGGGACGGGGTACAGCACATCACGCGCTGTATGAGTGTCCAGTATACGAGGATGCGCCCGGAGCGCCAAGTTCATTTCAATCCGAGTTGATGCTCAATTTCTGGCGCCGTGAGACCGCGATCCAGGGCGCGCTGGGCGTCACGAACCATCGTCCGTATGGCCTGATCCTCAAGGCGGGCGGCCATGATCGAGGCCTTGCGGGCGATCATTGCTGCCAGGCCAGCTGGGAACGGCACGTGCTGAGGCCGGGTGTAGTCGTCTTTCTTCACTTTCAAACCTCCACTTTCATTGTTTTCGAAGTAGTGCCGCAGGCCTTGTGCGGCGCGGCCTGTAGCGAGTTATGCGAATTTTCAAATCAGGCGCCTGTCAGGTTGTGGACTGGCTTCTTGCGTATCCCGTCTAACCAAACCGGCCGTCTAACTCCTCCGCTACGGTTGTGTCCTGGATCCTTGGGCAAGTCAGGTGTTCCGGGCCTTACAGCGAGTTACGTGATTCCCCAGATGTATCGCCTGTGTAGCATCGACCTGGCTCAAACCTGAGCCATCTACTTGGCGCCCGCATCCTCGCGGTTGGTTTATTCGCCACCGACCTGCAACGCGTGCACCCCGTGGCCTGCGTTTGGTTTTGGCCTACGCGCCGGTCAACAGCGGATCAATGCCGCAATGGCGTAAATCTGCTCCATCAACAAATCCCTCAACTTGAGTAAAACCCTCCACCGAGATGTGAGCAGATGTGCTCACATCTGAGCGCATCTCCTGAAACTCAGGGGAGAGTGCATTTTCATTGCACCCCCCAATCAGCTAACGCACTGGTAACGGTGCCAGCGTTACCCGAGCGCACCTGGGCCAGTTCGCTCCCACAGGCAGCCGTTAAGGTTCATTCAGTGGCACTGCATCAACTCCGCTAAGGTGCAGGACTTGCACCTCGTTACAGTTTCAAAACCACAGAGCCGAGGCCTTTTATCGAGGCTTGGTTGGTAGATATCTAAAAGGGTGTGCACTTTCTGCACAGGTAAAACCCCTTTTAAGGTGCATTTCCTGCACACGTAAACCAAATCAAGGCCCAGTAAATCCAGCGGTGCCGCTCTCTATGTGTGCAGAAAGTGCACCGCTACTTATGCACTTTCTGCACAGGATGATTTGCTAGCAAAAAGTGTCGGCAGTGGTCGCGGTGGAGATCGCGTGGACCCGATATCTAGATCTTTGCCCGGGCACTCATCGACAGGTAGCCAGGCGAGAGCGAATAGCGCACATCTTGCCCCGTGCTTGGAAAACACACTGTTCCGGCTGATCAAGATCCAACCTGCCTCTTCAAGATCCTTCAGCGCCTTTTGTAGCGTGTGAGCGGAGGCAATCCCCCAATCCTTGGCCATGGTTCTGGTCGCCGATAGGTCGCCATTGTTCGATCCCGAGTACTGCGCAAGCAGCTCCACCAAGACCATCCGGGCGGTGCAACTGAGGGCCCTGTATCCAGGTGACTGAATCATTGCCTTTGGCATCATCGCGAACGGTGGTGTCTTGACCCTGACCCCGTTTTTCTTTCTTGCCATTGCGCAACTCACAGGCAGGCCAGGGGTGTCGTTCTCTCAAACGAGACCCCTTAGCGCAGTTCAAGTCAGGAGGGTTCGCTGGCCAGCACGTACAGGCCGACTCGGTGCGGGCGCCTGCCCGGCTCCGTGGTCTTGTAGATCCATTCCGTTTTGATTGAGTAGCCACGATTTCTCAGCCACCGCACGGTGCTCGGCGGGTGAACAATGTCCAATTCCTGTGCGGCCGTGATAGTCGATATGGGGCCCACCCGAAGCGCACTGGCTAAGCGTTGTGCCTGTGCACCCGACGTATGAGCGTCCGCTGGCCGATCGGTTGCTTGCCCTGTTACAGCCGCTCCCGCAGGCGCGGATGGGCACGTTTCGCGACTTGTCATATTCAGGCCCTCGCCTCGAGGGAAATGAGGCAGTCATTCATGCCCTCAACATCGTTCGCCGGCGTGTTTCGGTAATCGTCCGCCAAGTAATGAGCGACAGCAGCCAGGCGTTCAGCGTGGTTCTCATGGCCTTGGTTTATTGAGCTACTGATTGCCCAGGCCAGAGAGCCAAACCAGGCCATATACCCGAGCGCTACCTCGAGCTGATCAACCGCCTCATTGGCCAGGTCTCCCGCGGGATTAATGGAGTGCTTCTTGTCACGGCATTTTGAATCTGTCACGATGCATTCCTCACGTTGGTGCTATCCAATGTTGTTTTAACGGGGCGGCGCGCCAACGCCGCTTTGTTTTCTTCTTCCTGCATTTGCTCTCTCTGCACAACAAATCTCAACCAGTCACTCCGCTCAGCCAGCGCTTCACTAATAATTCCCAGCCCCCGCATAAGCCCATCTGTTGCGAAGCTGCCCAGGAAAGGCTTACCGCCTTCGTCCTCTCTCTCCACCAGGTCATCCACGACAAGTTTCGCAACTGTTGACATGTATATGCCCGCGTCCTCCATAAGCTTTGCTGTGTCGCTTGCTTTCGATCGGTCAGCTACGTTCACCTTGCGTTCCCCCGCGCCATTCGATTAATCCAAATTTCCAGCTCGCTAACCAAGATCATGCGGCGCTTGCCAGCCTTGAAGGACTGAAGTTCGCCGGTTGCGATGGCCCTATAAATTCCGCTACGGCTGTGCGCCGTGATTCTGGCTGCCTCGACCGTCCCGACAACCAGAATGGGTGGCTTGGTCAGCTCTGTTCCTAACGGCTTTTCGTCAATTGCGTTTTGGTTCACATCTCTCTCCTCCTGGCCGATTTGTATAGCCAGATGTGGCCACCATAACGAGAGGAAAATCATGTGTCCACATTTTTCTTACACGTACCGACACATGGTGAGACGCATTGACAAATATCGGCCATGTGGCATCCTCCGCCCACCTCCCTATGTGAATACCGAGAATCGACATGGCAAAAGCTGCCCCCAATAGAGTCAAAGCTGAAACTCTATCGCTACGCATATCGCCTAACTTGAAGTTCGGTTTGGAGTTGCTTTCGCGTCTGGAGGAGCGCTCTCTGACAACAGAAGTCGAAAAGGCTTTGGGTGAACTATTCGACAGGACGCCGGTGGATATTGGGTATTTAGGGACGACTACAGTTGAAAATAATGGTCGCTTTGAAGATCTGTGTTTCTTCGAGCTTATGACGCTTATTTATTCAATTGATGCGCCAACCAGACTTATGCGGACTGCCGTTTTGCTGCCGCGAACATTGACCCAACGAGAGATTGCGCTGCTTGACCTTGCCTCCGATCAAGCACAACTTTTTGCAGAGGGTGCGCCTAACTATTTTTCATTAAATATCGGGCACGAGAACTTGCTTGCTGAGGTGATGAAAGAGTATTGCAGGTTTAATCAGCCTCTTGATTTGAAGTCTTTACGAAGGAACTGGCAGACGCTAAACGATGCAGTGGATTACGCTCTAGATAACGGACACTACCCAGAAAAAATAATGCTGGTGTAATCACCCGATTAAATCCACAGCCGCCGCTTTTGTGCCGGGTGCCAAGTGGGCATATCGAAGGGTCATCTTGATGTCCGAGTGCCCCAGCAGATCGCGTACGGTGTTCAGGGGCACGCCAGCCATCACCAGGCGTGACGCGAAGTCGTGGCGCATATCGTGCCAGCGAAAGCCTTGGATCTCGGCGCGCCCGAGCAGCTTGAGCCACGCGCTTTTCACGTCTTCCATACGCCCGCCACCCTGGCCGGCAAACACGTAACCCACACCGGCACCCTGTTTCTTCCATTCCTGCAGGGTGGTGAGGGCTTCCTTGTTGGTGGGTATGTGCCGCGTTTCACTGGTCTTGGCGGTGGCGCCCACCACGGTGATTGTCTTGGTGGTGAAGTTCACATCCGACCATTTGAGGTTGAACAGCTCCCCGCGTCGAACGCCAGTGTTTAGCGCCAGCAGGATCATCGGCTTGAGATGGTCGGTGAACGTCACCCCCCGCAGATCCTCGATCGGCTGCCGGTCGCGCTCCAGGCGCCAGTTGTTGGCGCTGTCCCTCTCGGTGCGCATCTGTTCCTGGCGGGCGTCCAAAGCGCCGCGAAGGCGCTTAGCCTCATCTGGCGACAGATACCGGACCTGCCCCCTTGAATCGACTTTGAGCTGCTTCAACTTTTCAACCGGGTGCTCACTGACAAACCCCCATTCCGCTGCGCGACTGAATACCCCGCTGATGGCCCCCATCTTGCGATTGGCGGTTGCTGGCTTGTTCCCACCGGTGAGCCAGGACGTGCGCACCAGCTCAAGGTCACGCCCAGTTATCTCGGTGAGCCGGCGTGCCATGATCGAAGAAAAATTATTGTCCAGGGTGTGCAGCGTTTTGTCGTAGCCCTTGTGATGGGCCTTAAACCACGGCAAATAGGTGTCGTCGAGGAACTCGCGCAGGGTAGGAGTGTTCGCGTTGCGGCGGTTCTGGGTGACCGCCAGTGGCTCGCCGTGCTCGTGTGCGTCCGCCAGATAGCGGGCGGCCTCTGTTCTGGCCTGAGCGAGCGTCAGGGTACCAACACGACCTAGGGAGCGTTCACGGTTGCGAGCCCAGGAAACCATGTAGGCCATATGGCCGCTCGGCTGAACCCGGATGAACAGTCCAGGTTGATCTGTATCGAAGACGCGATAGTGCTTTTCCTGGGGGGCCAGGCTGTTGATGAGTTTCTGAGTTATCTTGGCTTTCATTGTCCGTACCAGCAGCATACCAGCAGAAAGCAAAGTATCAGTGTGTCCCACGATACACAACCATACGTTTAAACCCAGCAATATAAGCCGTATACCCGTATTCACTGGGCCTAATTTGACCCTCCTAAGGGGAAGGTTGGCAGTTCGAACCTGCCCTGGGACACCATATTCTTCAAGGCCTTCAAAAAAATCCGTCACCGTCGCTGCAGCCTCATGGGGTGCGGTATGGGCAGGACGTATTTGCCGCAGGCAATGAAAGCCCCACTTCAGTCAAATCTGGTGGGGCTTGTTCCTGGGACGCCGCCGATGATCCGGGTTTCACCGGCGATTGGCTTCATTGCCCGTTTTTGATCCGGCTCCAGACCCGTGTGCGCAACCGGTCGTTCTCTAGTGGCATCGCCTCTAGCACGAAGAGTTTCTTCATCACGTTTTCAGGCGGGTACACCATCGGGTCGTTCAGGATAGCCTTGTCGACCAAGCCCTCGGCGGCCGCGTTGCCGTTGGCATAGTGCACGTAGTTGCTGATGCCAGCCATCACCTTGGGGTCCAGCAAGTAGTTGAGAAATGCGTAACCGGCGGCTTCATCCGGTGCATCGGCGGGCATGGTGACCATGTCGAACCACATCGGCGAGCCTTCCTTGGGGATGGCGTAGGCAATGTGTTGGCCGTTCCCGGCTTCATTGGCTCGCGCGGCGGCCTGCATCACGTCGCCGGAAAATCCCACGACCAGGCACACGTCGCCCGTTGCCAGGTCACTGGTGTACTTGGAGTTGTGGAAGTAGCTCACATAGGGGCGCACGCTGAGTAGCAGCGCCTGCGCCTTCTCGTAGTCCGCCTTGTTCTTGCTGTGGTGCGGCAGACCCAGGTAGTTCAAGGCAATGGGAAGGAGCTCGGGACCATTGTCGAGCATCGCCACGCCGCATTGGGCGAGCTTCTTCATGTTCTGCGGCTTGAACACGATGTCCCACGAGTCTATCGGTACGTCGCCCAGGACCGCCTTGACCTTGTCCACGTTGTAGCCAATGCCGGTGCTGCCCCACAGGTAGGGGAAACCGTAGCGGTTGCCGGGGTCGTTGGCCTCCAGCACTTTCATCAGCGTCGGGTTGAGGTTCTGCCAGTTGGGGAGTTTGCTGCGGTCCAGCGGCTTGAGCGCGCCGGCCTTGATCTGCCGGGCCATGAAATGGTTGGAGGGGAACACCACGTCGTACCCTGAACGGCCGGCCATCAGTTTGGCGTCGAGTACTTCGTTGCTGTCATACAGGTCATATTGGGTCGGGTGGCCGGTATGGGCGGTAAAGTTCTGCAGGGTGTCCGGGGCGATGTAGCTGCTCCAGTTGTAGATCCTGACGGTGTCTGCCGCCTGGGCGGTGGACGCGATCAACAGTAACGGAACGATCGACTTCAACATGGGAGACCTCAACCTTTGTTCTAGGCGTTATGGATGAAGGCAGTTCAGAAAATCAGCACGTAGCTTTTGCGAACGGTTTCTTGTACATCCCAGATTCCCGTCGTGTTCGCGGGGAACATCAACGCGTCGCCGGCCTGGATATGAAGGGCTTCACCGCCATCGGGGGTGAAGGTGCAACGTCCCTGGATGAAGTGGCAGAACTCCTGCTGCAGGATCTGGCGCCGCCAGCGGCCGGGGGTGCATTCCCATACGCCGGCCTCGACGCCGTCGTCACGCTCGACGCTGGCCGTGGCAACGTGTGAAAGCGGCTCGCCCAGCGGTACACCCACGGCGCCCGGCTCACCGAGAGGCAAGCGGGCGGTGTCGCGAAAATGATTGATCTTCATGCAAACGGCTCCTTGGACTTCATCAGGCGTTCCATGCACCCCGCCAGGCCTTCAGCCATCTGGCGGCGCCAGCGCGGTGCATGGAGATTGGCCAGTACCCGATCCTCAAAGACAAAGCTCTGGATAATGGCGTTGTAACCCAGCCACCGCAGGGGCTCTGGCTCCCAGCGTGGCAGCGAGTCGAGCGGGCGATCACCCAGTACCCAGGGTTGGCGAGTCAGTTCGTTGTCTTGGCCAAGAATCAGCGCCGCCACGGTCCGGCCGCCCAGATTGCTGGCACCTACGCCTTCGCCTCCGTAGCCTCCCGCCAGTGCAATTTGCTGGCGACGGTCGGCGAGCATGTGCGGGTGAAAACGCCGGGCCACCCCCAGATTGCCGCCCCAGGCGTGGGTGAGGCGTACATGGCGCAAGACCGGAAACAGTTCGCTGAACAGGTGTTGCCGCAACGCCCGTTCGGCCTGGCTCAGGTTGAAGTCACTGCGCAGGCGACCGCCAAAGCGATAGCCGCCGCGGGCGCCAAACACCAGGCGGTCGTCCCGGCTGCGCTGACCGTAGGTGACTTGTCGACTGTTTTCGCTGAAGGCCTGACCACGGTTCAGGCCGATTTGCGCCCAGGTATCGGCCGGGAGCGGTTCTGTCGCGACGATCAGGCTTTGCGCGGCCAGTTGGTGTTTGTTCAACGGGGGCAGGGCACTGGCATAACCTTCGACTGCCGGCACCACCCAATCGGCGCTCACCCGACCGTGCTCGGTTCGAACCTGACCTGGCTTCCAGTCGAGTACCGCACTTTGTTCATAAATGCGTACGCCCATCCGTTCGACGACTTCGGCCAGCCCCCGAACCAACCGTGCAGGCTGGATGGTCGCGCAGTGAGGCGAATACAGGGCGCCGTACGCCTGGGCCACATTTAATTGCTCGCGCAAGGCCGGAGGACTCAACCAGCAGTAGTCGTCTTCGCCCAAGCCTTGCGCCCGGGCGGCATCGAGTTGTTCACGCAGGCGCCGTTCTTGCTCGGGATAACGTGCCGCGCAGTACAGCACGCCGCCTTTGCGCAGTTCGCAATCGATGCCTTCGAGCTGGCACACCCGCGCCACCTCGTCGGGGATTCCATGCAGCAGTTGGTAGCTCGCGTGGCGTTGCGCGGCAGGTAAAGGGCCCAGCAGACGGTCTTCGCCCAGCAGGTTGCCCATCAACCAGCCGCCGTTGCGGCCGGAGGCGCCGAAGCCGGCAGTCTGGGCTTCAACGATGATGATGTTCAGGTGCGGTGCTTGCTGTTTAAGGTAATAGGCCGCCCAAAGGCCGCTGTAGCCTGCGCCGATAATCACGACGTCGGCTTGCAGGTCCTGATGCAGGGCCGGGCGGGGCGTCAGGGCCTCGCCAAGTTGCTCCATCCACATGCTCACACCACTCCAGCCAGTCATCACATGCTCCATCGGTTGATTGCCGACAGAGATTAATGCGCTGCAACGGGGGCTGTGTTATCTGCGGGCACGCGCGCAATGGGCTTTCAGCCACGCCTTGGGTGTGCAGCCGGTGTGGCTGCGGAAGGCCTTGTAGAACGCCGAGGTGGAATTGAACCCGGCACTCACCGCCAGGGCATCGATGGGCGCGTTTTCACCGTGACTGGCCAAGCGTTCAAGCAGGTAGGCCAAGCGTGCCTGGGTCACGTAGCGATAGAAGCTTTGTCCCAGCACTTGATTCAGCAGGTAGGACAGTTGGTTGCGGCTGTACCCCGTGGCGCTGGCGATCCGGGCAAGGTCCAGGTCCGGGTCGAGGAAGGGCTGCTGGTGGGTGAAGTAATCGGCCAGGTCCCGGGCCATGAAGCTCAACTGACGCGCCGAGAGCCCCAGTTTGCTGATGGCAGGGGCCTGGCGTCCGGCCTGCGGCTCGCCGTCGCGCACCAGTGACGCATATTCGTTGATACGCAGGATCAGGCCATCACAGACTGTGATCGCTTCGCTGGTGCGAAAGACCACCCGCTCGCCACTGCCCTTGAGCGCTGTCTGGTACTGGATGAAGGCGGTGCAGCCGTCGGCGCGAATGCGGTCATTGTGCTCAAGATACTCATCGGGATGGCGCGGCAATGTTCCGCTGATGTAGGCGCGCAGTTCGGTCAGGCCCATGCTTCGGTTCTGGAAAAAATCGTTGTACTGCACCTGTGGATGGTAGATCGCCAGGATCGCCTCCAGGTCGCGACGCTTCCAAGCCATGTGGTAGCGCATGACCACTTCGAGGGTGAGCGGGGTCTGTTCGGCGGTATCTGGCAGGACGAGGGGCATGGGCTGGCGGGCCTGGCGACTGGGCAGCGCCAGTCTAGCCCTTGAGTCGCTGGCTGAACAAACACAGCAGCCCCGTTCCTCGACCGGCCTGCTACGGTGGTGGAGAATCAGGGCGATTTTGGGGCGAAGTTGCCAGAGGCTTGGCAAGTCGTCCGTGCTCAATCTCTCCCAGGTTCCCCTTAACGGAACGCCATCGCCTGCCGATAACCCGATGAGCCCGGTTGTCTCCTGCGTTTTGGCTCGCAATGTGGGTCACGACACAGCCAGGACAAGCGGTTGCCGAAATCCCTTGAAGGTTGCTGGTTGGTGGCTATCATCTGCGCGCCTCGGGGCTGTGACACGGCGTTTCGTTGTTATGCCATTGGGTTATTTTCTTACTTGCCTGGACATCCTCGATGCTGGCGTACCACCAAAAAAGTTTTCTGATCGTCGATGATTTCTCGGATTTCCGCAGTTCGATCCGCTCCATGCTGCGTGAGCTGGGCGTCAAGGACGTGGACACTGCCGACACCGGTGAAGTGGCACTGCGCATGTGCTCGCAGAAGCGCTATGACTTCATCTTGCAGGATTATCACCTGGGCGACGGGCGCAAGAATGGCCAGCAGGTGCTTGAAGACCTGATGGTCGAAAAGCTGATCAGCCATGAAAGTGTGTTCCTCATGGTGACCGCCGAGACCAGCCAGGCGATGGTGCTCAGTGCGCTGGAGCACGAGCCTGACGCGTACCTGACCAAGCCGTTCAATCGCTCCGGCCTGGCCCAGCGGCTGGAACGGCTGGAGCAGCGCAAGACTTTGCTCAAGCCGATCCTCCAGGCGCTGGATCGCGAAAAGCCGATGGAAGTGCTCAATGCCTGCATCGCCCTGTGCAAGCAGGACCCGCGCTACGGGCCGTTGTGCCTGCGTTATCGCGCCGATGCGTTGCGCGATCTGAATCAGAACGAGGCTCTGGAACGGTTGTACAACACCATCCTGGCGGATCGTCCGTTGCCGTGGGCTTATGCGGGGCTGGGGAAGTTGATGTTCAAGCGTGGCCAGGTGGGGCAGGCCAAGGCGGTCTATGAAAAAGCCCTGAAAGCCTTTCCGATGATGCCGGCGTTGTACGACGGCATGGCCGAAGTGTTGATGGCCGAAGGTGACACCAAACAGGCGCAGCACGTGCTGGAAGAGGCGGTGCGCCTGTCGCCGCTGGCCGTGCGCCGCCAATCGTTGCTGGGCAAGCTGGCGATGACCAACGAAGACTACGACACCGCTTCCCGGGCCTATCGCCAGGCGGTTGGGCAGGGTGCGCAGTCGCGCTTCAAGGACCCGGAAAGCAACCTGGGCCTGGCCCATGCGCTGATCAGCAAGGGCAGCGAAAAAGGCCTCGATACCCGGACCCGGCTGGAGATCAACACCACGCTCAGCGCTGTGGCGAAGGATAACCTCAACGACCCGGGTTTGCAGGTCCGGGCGCGGTTGATGAAGGCCACCAGCCTGTTGCTCAACGATGCCGAAACCGCTGAGAAACTCACCGAGCAGGCCTTGCAGCGCCTCGATGGCATGGAGCAGTTCATGAGCGCCGAGGCTGCGTTGCTGGTGGCCAAGCAGTTGCAAATGCTTGGACAGACCAGCGCCGGCGAATCGATGCTCAAGAACTGCGCGGAAATCTACGGCGATGACCCGACGGTGATGCAAGGCATCGCCAAGCTGACCGACGACCCAAACATCCTCAACCAAGGCAATGCCGCCGCCGAGCTGAACCGCGAAGGCGTGCGCGTCTACAAGACCGGCGCGTTGCCGGAGGCGCGGGAGCTGTTCCGTCGCGCCCTGAAGATGCAACCGAAGAACATCAGTATTGCCCTGAACATGGCGCAATCATTGCTGCATGGCACCGACACCAGCGTGGAGTCGGAGCTGCTGCAGGAATGCCGCGCCTGCCTGAAACTGGTGGGCATGATGCCCGACACCGATGCGCGTTTTGCGCGTTATCAAAAACTGCGAAGCAAGGCATTTGGCGATGAATGACAGCGAACAGTCCCTCGATTTTTCCACGGTGATCGCGTCTACCGTGCACGACATGAAGAACTCCCTGACCTTGCTCATGCAGGCGCATACGCAATGGCTCGAGCGCTTGCCCGAAGCCGAGCGGCAAACCTCGGAGCAGGGCGTCATCGAGTTCGAGTTCGCCCATCTCAATGGCCTCATGGTGCAGTTGCTGGGGCTGTACAAGCTCGGCGTCAACCAGTTGCCGCTGCACCCGGCCTACCATGAGCTGGATGATTTCATCGAGGCACAATTGGCCGGCCATCAGGACGTGTTCCGCAGTCGCGGGATCATGGCCACCTACGACGTCGATCCGCTCAGCCCCCTGGGCTTTTTCGACCGTGAGCTGGTGGCGTCGGTGCTCGACAACTGTATCAACAACGCCATTCGCCATGCGCGCCAGGCGCTGCTGATCAGTGTGAGCGACGAGGCCGGGCAACTGGTGCTGACCATCAACGACGACGGCGAAGGTTACCCGCCAGAGATGATCGAGCGTCAAGCCGAGTACGTGCAAGGCATCAATCACAGCAGCGGCAGCACCGGGCTGGGCCTGTACTTCGCCGCACGGATCGCCGGGCTGCACCAGCGCGGCGGCGTGAGCGGGCGTACCGAGATCGCCAATGGCGGTGTGTTGGGCGGTGGGGTGTTCCGGCTTTACCTGCCCTGAGCAATCGCCCTGGCAATACAAAACACCTGTGGGAGCGAGCTTGCTCGCGATGGCGCCGGGTCAGCAACGTGGATGCTGATCGGTCCGCCGCTATCGCGAGCAAGCTCGCTCCCACACTCGTATTGCACAAGATTTTAATTGTCTGTGGGTGCTTGATATTCCGAACAGCCGAAGCCTATTTTGTACGGGTTGCCGTTCACGGCTCGCACATAACAAGGATTGCGTCATGACGACCGATGGCCAGCGTTCACTCGCGCAGCGACTGACGGGCATTGATGAGATTGAATGTGTCACGCCGGATTTGAATGGTGTGCCGCGGGGCAAGGTAATGACCGCTGAGGGTTTCCTCGAAGGCCGGCGGCTGCAGCTGGCGCGGGGTGTTCTGCTGCAATGCATCATGGGCGGTTATCCACCGGCGCGTTTCTATGGCAGTGATGATGGTGACCTGGCGCTGGTGGCGGACCCGAAGCAGATCCACCGCCTGCCCTGGAGCAAACAGCCCCGTGCCCTGGCGATCTGCGATGCCGACGAGTTGACCGGTGAAAGCTCCCGGCTCTCGACGCGCGGCCAGCTCAAGGCCGTTGTCGCTCGCTATGCCGCTCTTGGCCTGGCGCCGGTGGTGGCGACCGAGCTGGAATTCTTCGTGTTCGCCCCCAATCCCGACCCGACCCAGCCGTTCCAGCCGCCGATGGGCCTGGATGGGCGTCGCGAAGACGGCCACTCAGCGTTCAGCGTCAGCTCCAACAACGGCCTGCGCCCGTTCTTCAGTGAAGTCTATGCCTGCATGGCGGTGCTGGGCCTGCCTCGCGACACCTTCATGCATGAAATGGGCGTGAGCCAGTTCGAGATCAATCTGCTGCATGGCGACCCGCTGTTGTTGGCGGACCAGACGTTCCTGTTCAAGCACCTGCTCAAGGAAGTCGCCCTCAAGCATGGCCTGACCGTGGTCTGCATGGCCAAGCCCCTGGCTCACACGCCGGGCAGCTCGATGCATATCCATCAGAGCGTCGTCGAGGCAGGCAGCGGTCGCAATGTCTTCAGCGACGACGCGGGCGAACCGACAGCCGCATTCCGGCATTTCATCGGGGGGCAGCAGGCGTGCCTGGCGGATTTCACCGCGTTGTTCGCGCCGAACGTGAACTCCTACCAGCGCCTGTGCCACCCGTTCGCCTCGCCGAACAATGCCTGTTGGTCACATGACAACCGTTCGGCCGGGTTGCGCATTCCTGCCAGTTCGCCGGTGGCCCGGCGGGTCGAGAACCGCTTGCCGGGGGCCGATGCCAACCCCTACCTGGCGATTGCCGCCAGCCTGGCCGCCGGGCTGTATGGGATTGAACATCGGCTGGAGCCGAGCGCGGCGATCCAGGGCGAATTCGAAGTGCCGGATAATCTGTCGCTGCCATGTACCTTGCATGCCGCCCTGGAGCGTCTGAAGCGTAGTCATCTGGCGAAGGAACTGTTCGGCACGGAGTTCATCGAAGGCTACATCGCCTCCAAGACCCTGGAACTGACTAGCTTCTTCGATGAAATCACGCCCTGGGAGCGACGTGTCCTAGCGGCCCAGGCATAAAGAACCGCCGCATTCGGGCTATCTTCAACAGGTAGCCCTTACTCACCTCAAGGAGCCGCTCGGAACGCCGATGCGCCAAATCTGGAAACCTTTTCGAGCGCTTTATTTCGCCTCGCTGATGATGTTGATCGGCTCGGGCCTCTTGAGTACTTACCTGGCTTTGCGCCTGGCCGCCGACCATGTGGACAGCCTCTGGGTCGGTGCGCTGATGGCCGCCAACTATTTCGGCCTGGTGCTGGGTGGCAAGATCGGCCACCGGCTGATCGCCCGCGTCGGCCACATCCGCGCCTATTCGGCCTGCGCCGGGATCGTCGGTGCGGCAGTGCTGGGCCATGGCCTGGTGGACTGGCTGCCGGCCTGGATCGTGCTGCGGATGATTGTCGGCCTCGGGATGATGTGCCAGTACATGGTCATCGAGAGCTGGCTCAACGAGCAAGCCGACGCCAAGCAGCGTGGCGTGGTGTTCAGCGGCTACATGATCGCCTCGTACCTGGGGCTGGTGCTGGGCCAGTTGATCCTGGTCATGCACCCGGCCTTGGGCCTGGAGCTGTTGATGCTGGTGGCGCTGTGCTTCGCCTTGTGTCTGGTGCCGGTGACACTGACCCGGCGAATTCACCCGGCGGCGCTGCATCCGGCGCCCATGGAGCCACGCTTCTTCATCAAGCGCGTGCCGCAATCCTTGAGTACGGTGCTGGGCTCCGGGTTGATCGTCGGCTCGTTCTATGGCCTGGCGCCCCTGTATGCCTCCCAGCAGGGGCTGTCGACCGAGCAGGTCGGTCTGTTCATGGGTAGCTGCATCTTCGCCGGGTTGCTGGTGCAGTGGCCCCTGGGCTGGCTGTCCGATCGATATGACCGGGCGCTGCTGATCCGCTGCTTTGCGCTGGCCCTGACGATCTGTGCGCTGCCATTGGCGATTCTTCCGACGGTGCCGTTGGAGGTGCTGTTTGTCGCGGGGTTCTTCTGTTCGCTGGTGCAGTTCTGCCTGTATCCGCTGGCGGTGGCGTTTTCCAACGACCACGTCGAAGCTGATCGAAGGGTGTCCCTGACGGCGATGCTGTTGGTGACCTATGGCGTTGGCGCCAGCATCGGGCCGCTGGTGGCTGGCGTGCTGATGAAGATGTTCGGCAGCCAGATGTTGTATGGTTTTTTTGCCTTCTTCGCCTTGGTGCTGGTGTGGCGGATCCGGCCGAAAGCGGTGACCAACCTGCATCAGGTCGATGACGCACCGCTGCATCACGTGGCGATGCCGGACAGCATGTCGAGTTCGCCTTTGGTGGCGTGTCTTGATCCGCGGGTGGATGAGCAGGTGGTGCAGGAGCAGATGCAGGCGCCGGCCAACCCGGACGTGGAGCTGGAGCCGGGCGAAGAGCCGGCCACTGAAACCGAAGCGGAGTCTGACGAACCGGAGGCGCCCAGCTTTACCCAGGCCAGGCCTTGAAACGGGCATAAAAAAACGGGCAGTCACCGCAAGGGACTGCCCGTTTTTTCATGGCTGTCGATCAGAGGTCGTCTTTGTCGAAACGCCGGGCTTCGCGCTGGAGCTGGTAGACGAACCGCTCGACCTGCCGTTGCACCAGGCCACTGATGTTGTGGAAGCGTACGCCGGCGAACGTGGTGTTGATCCTTTCTTCGAAATGCAGGTAACGCAGCTCGACCGGGGCGATCATGTTGCCGAACGGCAGCGCCGCGATGAAGCGCTCGTACACCTGGCCCAATTGCAGGCGTTCGGTAATATCGCCGTCGAAACGCAACTTGCAACCGGTGGCGGAGATGTCGAGCAGTTTGCCGTCCACGGGGGACTTGAGCTTTTCGCCGCCCAGTTCAACGCTTACCAGTTGTGCCAGTTTCAGGGCGGCGCGGAAGGCATTGCGACGTTGGTGGTAGACCACTTCGTCGGGCAGGGCGCCGCGATAGCAGCGACCGTCGCTGGATTCATCAATGGTCAGTGGGCCGTTGCCATCCCAGGCGATACGCACGCCGTCATGGAAACCCTCGACACGAAAAGGCTCGCCCGCCAGCAGGAAACGCTCGCCGTCCCGGGGAATCATTTCATCCAGGGCGATGGAGTTGGTCTCGCGATCGACATTGACCAGATAGCTCTGGAAACGCTGGGTGCGCTCATGGAACGTAATGATCAGCGGGTCGTGGCTCTCTTGCAGCATCCGCAGGTTGCCGGAGATTTCCAGAGGCGTGGTGAGGACCTTGGGGGCTGCGGAGCATCATCCGCGTTTGAGGCATTGAACACGGTGAGTCAATCTCCAGGCAAAATACGACTACGAATGGCCGGCATTTTGCCAGCATGTATCGCGCGTTGATAGAGCGAAGGCATTGTTCGTTTCATGCCTGGCTGAGCGGGCGGTGCTTGACCATTCTGGCCGTTGAACCGCTAGCGTCATACAGCGTCGGGATCTCGCCACCGTTGAGAATGCGCAACTGGTTGGCGGTGGCGGCCTGCTGCATCAGGATCGACTGGCCGTTGCGGGCATTGGTTGCCTGGCATTGGGCGAGCAGATCGTTGAGCACTTTGCTCTGGGAGCGCAATTGATCGCCGAGAGTCGACTGGCTGGCCAATTGCTCAAGGCCGTCAGGACTGGCGGGCAGGCTGAGGCTGGCGAGGATCTCGCTGCGCTTGCGGCCATGCTGGTCGAGCAAGATGATCAATGCCTGTTTCTGCGCCAGGATATTTTCCAGCAAAGGCATGTCACGACCGTGCAGTGCCACGGATTCGGCCTGCAACAACTCCAGCAATTGTTGGGCTGGAACAAAGTCGTCGATGATCAGTTGCAATAAATGTGTGTCGTGCATGGCTGGCCTTGGGTCTTAGCGTCCAAAAGCCTCACGCAGGCGGTGGCCTAGCGCTGGGCTTCGAAATTGAGCAGTTTGCTGGCTACGCGGTTGCTGTCGACTTTGTAGCTGCCATCGGCGATTGCTGCTTTCAACTCGGCCACGCGGGCGTTGTCGACGACAGGTTGATCGCGCAGCTTGTCAGTGACCTTCTGCAACTGCTGAGCCTCATTGCTGAGGTGTACCGACTCCCCGTTGCTGACCTGGTCGGCTGGTGTAGGCAGCGGCGCGGATTTGCCGGCTTCGGCGGTTTCCTTGGTGGCGCTGGTACGCGTAGTGCCTGTCAGCGGTGAAGAGCTGTTTAAACGATTGAAATCGATGACCATGGTAAAAAACCTCTGGGTATTTGGACGCTTGCCATGTTTTCGGCCATTCCCAAAAAAACTTTAGGCTCATTTATCCAATGAACGTGCGCACGTCTGCGCTTGCCTTTGCGTAAGGCACAGTCTAGGGAACACCGGGATCAAGCGCCAGCTTTCTACCTCCTCTGCCGGGTCATCACATCGCCACTTCCACTTGGCCTGGGGCCATCACCTGCGCCTTGATAACGCGCTGGGAATTAAGGTTTTTTACCCGTATCTGTTCACGCATGCCGCCATTGGACAGGGCTTCGCCGGGCATCCGCACGGCCAGGGAGCCGCTGCGGGCGGTGATCACAACCTGGTCGCCCTTGCGGACCACCTCGGCCTGCTCCAGATGCACCAGCGTCACGACCTGATCGGCGACCATTGGTCGGACAAGTTTCTGCCCGATGGCCTGATCGACAGAGGTCAGAAAACCCTGGGTGATCTGGCTGATGTCCCGTTCACGCAACATCACGTCCTGAGGCTCGACGATCCCGGCCCGCTTGAGTGGACGAGTGGTGGTGACAATTTCCCGAAACAGGCGCACTTGAGCGGGCACGAACACCGTCCAGGGCGCGGCGCTGTCGCAACGAACCTTCACCGTGACGCGGCCCAGGGGGCGAGCGGGACTCTCCAGCGAAGCAGTCAATTCCTTGTCGCACATTGGCATGCGCAGGCGCGGGTCGAGTTGGTTGACTTCGATTTCGTAGCGACCTTCGGTTTGACTGGTAGCCAGATAGTCTTCTACGGTGAATTCAAGAAAGCCCTGAGTGACGCCGATAAGGAGATCAGGCAAGGTAACCGGAACAGCAGCAAAGGCAGGACCGCCCGAAGTGAACAGGCAGACAGCCAGCAGTGCACCGAGCCAGTGGCGGCAGTGAGTGGTCAGGCGTCGAGAAAATGTCGTTTGTGCGTTCATGCCGGTTCAATAGCAAGCCCCGTGCCGTTTAGTGATGAATGCGCGTCGGACACATTAGCGTTAGGTAGGAGTCAGGGCATGGCGGGAGTAATGGATTCGGTAAACCAGCGCACTCAGCTGGTCGGTCAGAATCGCCTGGAGCTGTTGCTGTTCCGTCTCGACGGCCAGCAAATGTATGGGATCAACGTATTCAAGGTTCGCGAGGTGCTGCAATGCCCCAAGCTGACCCTGATGCCCAAGTCCAGCCCCGTCGTGTGCGGTGTGGCCAATATCCGGGGTGCAACCATCCCGATTCTCGACCTGGCGATGGCGACCGGTTCCGGTCGGCTGCTGGACCAGAGCAATCCGTTTGTGATCATCACCGAGTACAACACCAAGACCCAGGGGTTCCTGGTCCGCTCGGTGGAGCGCATCGTCAACATGAACTGGGAAGAGATCCATCCACCGCCCAAGGGCACCGGCCGCGATCACTACCTCACGGCAGTGACCCGGGTCGATAACCAGTTGGTGGAAATCATCGACGTGGAAAAAATCCTCGCCGAAGTCGCGCCCACACCGGAAGCGATCTCCTTCGGGGTGGTGGATGCCGAAACCCAGCACAAGGCGATTTCGTTGCGGGTGTTGACCGTCGATGACTCTTCGGTGGCCCGCAAGCAGGTGACCCGTTGCCTGCAAACGATTGGCGTCGAGGTGGTGGCGTTGAACGACGGGCGACAGGCGCTGGATTACCTGCGCAAGCTGGTCGACGAGGGCAAGAAGCCTGAGGAAGAGTTCCTGATGATGATCTCCGACATTGAAATGCCGGAGATGGACGGGTACACCCTGACGTCGGAAATCCGCAGCGACCCGCGCATGCAAAAGCTGCATATCATCTTGCATACTTCGTTGTCCGGGGTTTTCAACCAGGCGATGGTCAAGAAGGTCGGCGCCGACGATTTCCTGGCAAAATTCCGTCCCGATGACCTGGCTTCCCGGGTCGTGGATCGGATCAAGGCAGCAGAATAAAAGGTCGGGCGCGTTGTGCGCCCGGCAAGTCAACACGATGAAAGAGGCGGTATCTTGTCTACGGGTAATTTGGATTTCGAACAGTTCCGGGTCTTCCTGGAAAAAGCCTGTGGCATCTTGCTTGGTGAAAACAAGCAGTACCTGGTGTCGAGCCGTCTCAATAAATTGATGGAGCAACAGGGCCTCAAGTCATTGGGCGAACTGGTGCAGCGTATTCAGACCCAGCCGCGCAGTGGTTTGCGCGAAATGGTGGTGGACGCGATGACCACCAACGAAACCCTGTGGTTTCGCGACACCTATCCGTTTGAGGTGTTGAAGAACAAAGTGTTGCCGGCGGCCATCAAGGCCAGCCCGGGCCAGCGTTTGCGGATCTGGTCGGCGGCCTGTTCGTCGGGGCAGGAACCCTATTCGCTGTCGATGTCCATCGATGAGTTCGAGCGGTCCAACCTCGGCCAGTTGAAAGGCGGCGTGCAGATCGTTGCCACCGACCTTTCCGGGACCATGCTCAATAACTGCAAGACCGGCGAGTACGACAGCCTGGCCATCGGCCGGGGCCTGTCGCCGGATCGCCTGCAACGTTACTTCGATCCGAAAGGGCCGGGTAAATGGGTGGTCAAGGCGCCGATCAAGAGCCGGGTGGAATTCCGCTCCTTCAACCTGCTGGACAGCTATGCCAGCCTGGGCAAGTTCGACATCGTGTTCTGCCGCAATGTACTGATCTACTTCTCCGCCGAAGTGAAGAAAGACATTCTGCTGCGCATCCACAGCACGCTGAAGCCGGGCGGCTATCTGTTCCTCGGCGCCTCCGAGGCGTTGAACGGTTTGCCGGATCATTACCAGATGGTCCAGTGCAGCCCGGGATCATCTACCAGGCGAAGTGATTGGCTTGGCATGTCAAAAAAACGGGAGTCCTCAATGGCTCCCGTTTTTTATGCCCGCTGATGATCTCCTGATCACCCCTATCCCCTGTGGGAGCGAGCCTGCTCGCGATAGCGATATCACAGGTGACATCAATGTTGACTGACACACCAACATCGCGAGCAGGCTCGCTCCCACAATGAAATGCATTTGTCCTGCAGGAAGCGGCAGAAAAGCGGCAGCCAAGCGGAACCTCATTGCCGCTTTTCTGGCATTGCCGCTTTGCCGGTGCCCGCAAAGCCCCGGTTTACGGCGTTTTTGATAATGGCACGACGCTTGCTTTAGCCATCGTACGTACATTCTGGTCACCCAAAGGTTTCCGCCATGAGCATCAGCTTCGATAAAGCGCTCGGTATCCACGAAAAGGCTCTGGGCTTCCGCGCCCAGCGTGCCGAAGTCCTGGCCAACAACATCGCCAACGCCGACACCCCGAACTACAAGGCTCGGGACCTGGACTTCTCCAAAGTGCTCGCCGAGCAGAACGAGAAGACCAAGAACGGCAGCTTTGCCTTGAACATGACCAACAGCCGTCATATCGAGGCCGAAGGCCTGGGCAATGGCGACGAATCGCTGATGTATCGCACACCGATGCAGCCTTCGATCGACCAGAACACCGTGGACGCTCAACTGGAACAGTCCAACTACGCGGAAAACTCCGTGAACTTCCAGGCCAGCTTCACCCTGCTCAACAGCAAGTTCAAAGGGCTGGTATCGGCCCTGCGCGGAGAGTAAGCCATGTCGATTGCTAGCGTATTCAACATTGCCGGCAGTGCCATGAGTGCCCAGACCACTCGCCTGAACACCGTCGCCAGTAACATTGCCAACGCCGAGACCGTTTCGTCGAGCATCGACCAGACCTACCGTGCCCGCCACCCGGTATTCGCCACCATGTTCCAGGGCGGCCAGTCCGGCGGCAGCGACTCGTTGTTCCAGGAGCAGGGCGCGGCCGGGCAGGGCGTACAGGTGCTTGGCGTGGTCGAAGACCAGAGCAACCTCGAAGCACGTTATGAGCCAAACCATCCGGCCGCAGACGCCAAGGGTTACGTCTACTACCCGAACGTCAACGTCGTCGAAGAAATGGCCGACATGATTTCCGCCAGCCGTTCCTTCCAGACCAACGCCGAAATGATGAACACCGCCAAAACCATGATGCAGAAGGTCCTGACCCTCGGTCAGTGATAAGGGGCGAGTCACATGAGCGTTACCAGTACAACAGGTGGTTTGAGCCTTAACGAGATTCTGGCCAATTCCTCGGTCAAGACCCCCACCACGAGCGATGGCCTGGGTGCGGCGACCGGCGCGGCAACCGGCAAGAAGGAATTGGGCAAGGACGCGTTCCTGCAGTTGCTCGTTACCCAGCTGAAAAACCAGAACCCGCTGGAGCCCCAGGACAACGGCGAGTTCGTTGCCCAGTTGGCGCAGTTCAGCAGCCTGGAAGGCATTACCACCCTCAACGACACCGTGAGCGGTATCGCCGGCAACTACAACTCGTCCCAGGCCCTGCAAGCCTCGTCGCTGGTCGGTCGCTCGGTCATTGCCCCGGGCGACAAGGCGGTGGTCGATACTTCCAAGAGCCTCAACGGCACAGTGGTGGTACCGGCATCGGTGTCCTCCGTCGCGGTCAAGATCGTGGACAAGGACGGCAAGACCGTTCGCACCATCGACTTGGGCAGCCAGAACGCCGGCAATTCGGCCTTCATCTGGGATGGCAAGAACGACGCGGGCACGACGGTCGAGTCGGGCACCTACACCTTCGCCGCGTCGACCACCATCGACGGCAAGGCCACGTCGCTGATCACCAACCTGCCGGCCACGGTCAGCAGCGTGACGATCAGCCAGACGGGCGGTGAGCTGATGCTCAACCTGGCCGGGGTGGGCAGCATCGCCCTGTCCAAAGTACAAACTATTGGTATGTAGAGCCGACTAACCGGCAAAAGGAGTCAACATGTCTTTTAACATCGGCCTTAGCGGTCTCTATGCAGCCAACAAACAGCTGGACGTGACCGGCAACAACATCGCCAACGTGGCGACCACCGGTTTCAAATCGTCCCGCGCGGAATTCGAAGACGTCTACTCGGCCACCAAGCTGGGTTCGGGCAGCAAGACCGTCGGCAACGGCGTGCGCCTGGCCAACGTTTCCCAGCAGTTCGGCCAGGGTGACGTGAACAACACTGGCAACGTGCTGGACATGGGCATCCAGGGCCAGGGTTTCTTTGTCCTGAGCAACGACGGTTCGCTGAGCTACACCCGTGCCGGTACCTTCAAGACCGACAAGGAAGGCTACATCACCAACAGCGACGGCACTTCGCGCCTGCAAGGCTATGGCGTGGATGCCAACGGCAAGATCCAGAACGGTATCCTGACCGACCTGCGCATCGATACCTCGAACCTGCCACCGAGCGCCACCAGCCTGGTTTCGTCGACGATCAACCTGAACTCGACGGCGACGGCGATCACTACGGCGTTCAATCCGACCGACACGGCCACGTTTACCAAGCAATTCACGACCCCGGTCTATGACACTCAGGGCAACCAGCACTCCATGGACCAGTACATGGTCAAGACTGCTGGTAACACCTGGAACGTGTATACCTTGATCGATGGTCGTAACCTCAATGGCAGCGCGCCGATTGCTCCGAACGCTCCGGTTCCTTCGACGATGACATTCGACTCGAACGGCAAGTTAACCCAAGTCAGCACTCCGGTTCCGCCGACCGTTCCGCCGACTGTTCCGACCCCCCGCCAACCATCAGCAATGATCTGAACCTGATTGGCTGGGTCCCAGGCACTGTGACCAATGGTACATGGACCGCTAATGGCGCGGGCTCGTCGACTATTACGATTTCCATGGCCAACACCACCCAGTTCAACGCCGACACCGCCCGCTCGATTCCGACCCAGAACGGCTACGCCACTGGCCAGATTACCAACCTGACCATCGACGGCAGTGGTGTATTGCTGGCCAACTTCAGCAACAACCAGACCAAGCCGATCGGCCAGCTCGCGCTCGCCAGCTTCACCAACGAGCAAGGTCTGCAGCCAGTAGGCGGCACCAGCTGGAAAGAAACCTTCGCCTCGGGCATCCCGGGTTACGATGCTCCAACCACTGGCACCCTGGGTTCGATCGTCTCCAACTCCCTGGAAGAGTCCAACGTCAACCTGACCAACGAACTGGTCGAGCTGATCAAGGCCCAGAGCAACTACCAGGCGAACGCCAAGACCATCTCCACCCAGAGCACCATCATGCAGACCATCATCCAGATGGCTTGATAGCGGGCTGCTTCAAAAAAACCGACGTCTTGGGCGTCGGTTTTTTTATGGGTGAATTTTGAGCGGATGACCGTTTGTCGGGTATCTGGTGCGGAATTTGCACTTTAGTCCAAATCGCTCGAAGAGCGTCAAGTTTCCATACGACTGTCATCGAATCTGTATTGACTGACGACAGGGATGTCACGAAAACCAAGGGACGGATACCAGTTGAAAGCCCATAACGCTGTCAGTGCGCCTGTTGTCGCGCCTTCATTGAAATCGGTATTGCGTCGGGGCCTGCTGGGTGCTGCGCTGTTTTCCGGTGTGATCAATATTCTGGCGCTGGTTGGCCCGGTGTTCATGCTGGAAGTCTACGACCGGGTCATTCCCAGCCAGAGCGTCCCGACCCTGGTCGCCCTGGGGCTGCTGGCACTTGGGGTTTATGCGCTTTCAGGTCTGCTGGATATCATTCGCTCCCGGGTCATGGTGCGAATTGCTTCCTCGCTGGATCTGGCGCTGTCCGCAAAGGTCTTCAATGTCATTGCCGGTGCGTCGCTGAAAACGCCCATTACCGGCGATGCCTTGAAACCGGCTCAGGAGCTGGATCAGATTCGCGGTTTTATTGGCGGACCGGGCCTGGTGGCTTTTTTCGATTTGCCCTGGATGCCGGTTTACCTCGCGGTCTGCTTTTACATTCATCCGTTGTTCGGCCTTTTGGCCGCCGGCCTGATGATTATCCTTATCAGTCTGACCCTGATCACTGATCGGCAAACCCGCAAACTGATGCGGGCTTCGGCCGATGCGTTGAACAAGCGCAACCATCTGGGTCAGCAAGCTCACCAGAACGCCGAAGCGCTGATGGCCATGGGCATGTTGGCCAACACGTCGAACCTCTGGCAGAACAATCACAGCACCTTCATCACCCTGCAGCGGCGCTCGATCGACATTGGCGGCTTTTACGGTGGCATTTCCAAAACCCTGCGTCAGGTCGTTCAGTCAGCCGCTCTGGCTCTGGGCGCATGGCTGGTGATCAAAGGCGACTTGAGCGGCGGCACGATGATCGCGGCCTCGATTATTGTGGCGCGGACCCTGGCACCGGCGGAGCAGGTCATTGCCACGTGGCGCAGCCTATTGGGGGCCCAGATCGCCTGGAAGAGGCTGCTGGAAGTGTTCTCTCTGTTCCCGGATGCCCAGAGCAAGACCGAGCTACCCACCGCCCATCGCAGTTTGCAGGTCGAAAGTGTGTTTGCCGCGCCGCCCGGCGCGCAGCGCCTGACTTTGCAGAATATCAACTTCATGGTCGCCGCAGGCACCGCTGTTGGTGTAGTGGGGCCGAGCGCATCGGGTAAGTCGTCATTGGCGCGTGTGCTGGTCAACGCGTGGGCGCCAGCGCGGGGGCATGTCCGGCTCGATGGGGCGCCGTTGGACCAGCTGACTGAGCTGGCTCGAGGCAAGTTGATCGGTTATCTGCCGCAAAGCGTTGGGCTGTTTACCGGAACCGTCGCCCAGAACATCGCACGATTGGATCCTTCAGCGCAGGACAGTGCGATTGTCAGTGCCGCGCAATTGGCCGGGGTCCATGAGCTTATTCTGCAATTGCCCCAGGGTTATGAAACCCAAGTGGGCGAGGGCGGGGTCAATCTTTCGGCGGGGCAACGACAGCGGGTGGCATTGGCCAGGGCGCTGTTTGGTGATCCCTTCCTGGTGGTATTGGATGAGCCGAATTCAAACCTCGATGCCGAAGGCGAGCAGGCGCTGGCCAAGGCCATTCTGGCGCTCAAGGCCCGTGGTGCAATCGTGGTGGTGATTGCCCATCGCACCAATATCTTGTCGGTGATCGATCAGGTACTGATCCTCGAGAATGGCGTGCAAGCGGCTTACGGCCCCAGGGATGTCGTCCTTAAACGAGCTCCGGCAACGCCCCCCCGGCCCTCCAGCAATGTTGTGGAACTGGGAGTATCCAACTGATGCATACCGATCAAGAAGTCACCCTGACCGATTCCTTGTCCCGTCATTTACGTTGGGGAGCGATCTCATTGGTGGTGCTGCTCGGCGCAGGGCTGATCTGGGCGGTGTGCACCAATCTGTCCGGCGCTGTCATCGCCACGGGCGTGGTCGCCGTGGAAGGCAGTGTCAAGACTGTCCAGCATCCTACCGGCGGTGTGGTCGCCGAACTGCTGGTCAAGGAAGGGCAGGCAGTCGCTGCAGGGGACGTGTTGTTACGCCTCGATGCCACATTGCCCGCCGCCAGCCAGGCCATCGTCAGCAAATCATTGAACCAGGCTTGGGCCCGTCTCGCCCGCTTGGAGGCCGAGCGGGACAGTGCCCGCGAAGTGGTAATCCCCCAAGAGTTGCTGACCCGCATGAGCCTGGAGGAAGCCAAGTCGGTCATGGCCATCGAGCAGCAGTTGTTCCTCGACCGGCGTGCGTCCCGTGAAGGCCAGAAAAAGCAACTGCGCGAACGTGTCCAGCAACTCAACGAAACCATTGCCGGCCACGACATCCAGCAGAAAACCAAGCTGGAAGAAATCGAACTGATCGACAGCGAATACCAGGCCGTCAAGAAACTGTTCGACAAAGGCATGATGACCCTCGACCGGGTCAATGCCCTGGCTCGGGGTATCGCTCGGCTGCGCGGGGAGCGTGGGCAATTGATGGCATCGATTG
Organism: Pseudomonas sp. St316; assembly: GCF_018325905.1. Classification (NCBI taxonomy): domain Bacteria; kingdom Pseudomonadati; phylum Pseudomonadota; class Gammaproteobacteria; order Pseudomonadales; family Pseudomonadaceae; genus Pseudomonas; species Pseudomonas sp. St316. The sequence goes on from NZ_AP021901.1 coordinate 1,586,819, forward strand.
CCGAGGCGCGGGGCAAGATCGCCGAAACCGAGCTGCAACGACTCCAGGTTGACCAGACTTTCCGCAGCGAAGTGTCCCAGGAACTGAGAGATTTGCTGGCCCGTCAGGGCGAATTGATCGAGCGGGAAATTACGGCCAGCGATCAGCTCAAACGCATCGACATCACCTCGCCTATTACCGGGCGCGTGCAGCAATTGGCCGTGCACACAGTCGGTGGCGTCATTTCACCGGCCGAAGGGCTCATGCAGATCGTACCCGCCGACGATGAACTGCTGGTTGAGGCGAAGATCAGTGCACAGGACATTGATCAGCTAACCGTCGGGCAATCCGCGACCTTGCGCTTGAGTGCGTTCAACCGCAGCACCACGCCGGAACTGACTGGCACCGTGGTGCGACTGTCAGCGGATCTGATTCAGGATGAGCGCACTGGTGTGGGCTTCTATCGAGCGGGTATCAAGATTCCTCAAAGCGAATTGGCGAAGCTGCAAGGGCTTGCCCTGGTGCCGGGGATGCCCGTGGAGTCGATGATCCAGACCGGCTCCAGGAACGTCATGTCTTATTTGCTTAAACCAATCAGCGACCATGCTCAGCGGGCCTTCCGCGAAGGATGAGGCTCTGCTGATTAATCGACGCACAACCGATTCATCAATAGGGCAAGGAAGAAATAATGGCAGTGATAAATGGGACATCGGGTACGGACACTCTGGTTGGGACTTCGAGCGCGGATGAGCTGTACGGGTTAGCAGGGAATGACTCGCTGAGTGGTGGGGACGGCAACGATTGGCTGGAGGGGGGCGCGGGCGCGGACGCCCTGAATGGAGGAACAGGTGTCGATACGGCGTCCTACGTGAATTCGACTGCAGGAGTGACAGTCAATCTAATCACAGGGACTGGCCTGGGAGGGGATGCTCAGGGCGATACATTGACGGCCATAGAAACCGTGGTCGGCTCATCCTTCAACGACAGGCTGACCGCCCAAGGCACCGGGAATACCCTCAGGGGCGGTGCCGGTGATGACGTTTACGTCATCGGCGGAACGTCGGTCAACGTCATCGAAGTGGCCGGCGAAGGCGATGACGAAATCCAGACGAGCCTCCTCAACCTGACGATGGCGGCCAACGTCGAACGCCTGACCTACACCGGCACGGGTAACTTCGTCGGTTACGGCAACGCCTCGGACAACATCATCACTGGCGGCGTGGGCAATGATTTCCTGCTCGGTGGTGCGGGGGCGGATCAGTTCATCGGCGGCGCCGGAACCGACACGGTCAGCTACACCGACAGTAACGTGGCGGTGAGCATCAACGCCAAGACCGGTGTGAACAGTGGCATTGCTGCTGGCGATACCTACGTGGGCATCGAAACGATCCAGGGTTCGCAGAACCACGATTCGTTTACCGCCAGCGAAGCGGCAGACCAGTTCGACGGTACCGGCGGCATCGATACCATTGACTACTCCACCTCGGCCAGTGCCGTGACCGTCAGCCTGGTTGCTGGCGTAGTGGGTGTCGGCGGTGATGCGCAAGGCGACAAACTGTCGAACTTCGAAACCGTGGTCGGCTCGTCCTTCAACGACAGGCTGACCGCCCAAGGCACCGGGAATACCCTCAGGGGCGGTGCCGGTGATGACGTTTACGTCATCGGCGGAACGTCGGTCAACGTCATCGAAGTGGCCGGCGAAGGCGATGACGAAATCCAGACGAGCCTCCTCAACCTGACGATGGCGGCCAACGTCGAACGCCTGACCTACACCGGCACGGGTAACTTCGTCGGTTACGGCAACGCCTCGGACAACATCATCACTGGCGGCGTGGGCAATGATTTCCTGCTCGGTGGTGCGGGGGCGGATCAGTTCATCGGCGGCGCCGGAACCGACACGGTCAGCTACACCGACAGTAACGTGGCGGTGAGCATCAACGCCAAGACCGGTGTGAACAGTGGCATTGCTGCTGGCGATACCTACGTGGGCATCGAAACGATCCAGGGTTCGCAGAACCACGATTCGTTTACCGCCAGCGAAGCGGCAGACCAGTTCGACGGTACCGGCGGCATCGATACCATTGACTACTCCACCTCGGCCAGTGCCGTGACCGTCAGCCTGGTTGCTGGCGTAGTGGGTGTCGGCGGTGATGCGCAAGGCGACAAACTGTCGAACTTCGAAACCGTGGTCGGCTCGTCCTTCAACGACAGGCTGACCGCCCAAGGCACCGGGAATACCCTCAGGGGCGGTGCCGGTGATGACGTTTACGTCATCGGCGGAACGTCGGTCAACGTCATCGAAGTGGCCGGCGAAGGCGATGATGAAATCCAGACGAGCCTCCTCAACCTGACGATGGCGGCCAACGTCGAACGCCTGACCTACACCGGCACGGGCAACTTCGTCGGTTACGGCAACGCCTCGGACAACATCATCACTGGCGGCGTGGGCAATGATTTCCTGCTCGGTGGTGCGGGTGCGGATCAGTTCATCGGCGGCGCCGGAACCGACACGGTCAGCTACACCGACAGTAACGTGGCGGTGAGCATCAACGCCAAGACCGGTGTGAACAGTGGCATTGCTGCTGGCGATACCTACGTGGGCATCGAAACGATCCAGGGTTCGCAGAACCACGATTCGTTTACCGCCAGCGAAGCGGCAGACCAGTTCGACGGTACCGGCGGCATCGATACCATTGACTACTCCACCTCGGCCAGTGCCGTGACCGTCAGCCTGGTTGCTGGCGTAGTGGGTGTCGGCGGTGATGCGCAAGGCGACAAACTGTCGAACTTCGAAACCGTGGTCGGCTCGTCCTTCAACGACAGGCTGACCGCCCAAGGCACCGGGCACACCCTCAGGGGCGGTGCCGGTGATGACGTTTACGTCATCGGCGGAACGTCGGTCAACGTCATCGAAGTGGCCGGCGAAGGCGATGATGAAATCCAGACGAGCCTCCTCAACCTGACGATGGCGGCCAACGTCGAACGCCTGACCTACACCGGCACGGGTAACTTCGTCGGTTACGGCAACGCCTCGGACAACATCATCACTGGCGGCGTGGGCAATGATTTCCTGCTCGGTGGTGCGGGGGCGGACCAGTTCATCGGCGGTGCCGGAACCGACACGGTCAGCTACACCGACAGTAACGTGGCGGTGAGCATCAACGCCAAGACCGGTGTGAACAGTGGCATTGCTGCTGGCGATACCTACGTGGGCATCGAAACGATCCAGGGTTCGCAGAACCACGATTCGTTTACCGCCAGCGAAGCGGCAGACCAGTTCGACGGTACCGGCGGCATCGATACCATTGACTACTCCACCTCGGCCAGTGCCGTGACCGTCAGCCTGGTTGCTGGCGTAGTGGGTGTCGGCGGTGATGCGCAAGGCGACAAACTGTCGAACTTCGAAACCGTGGTCGGCTCGTCCTTCAACGACAGGCTGACCGCCCAAGGCACCGGGAATACCCTCAGGGGCGGTGCCGGTGATGACGTTTACGTCATCGGCGGAACGTCGGTCAACGTCATCGAAGTGGCCGGCGAAGGCGATGACGAAATCCAGACGAGCCTCCTCAACCTGACGATGGCGGCCAACGTCGAACGCCTGACCTACACCGGCACGGGTAACTTCGTCGGTTATGGCAACGCCTCGGACAACATCATCACTGGCGGCGTGGGCAATGATTTCCTGCTCGGTGGTGCGGGGGCGGACCAGTTCATCGGCGGTGCCGGAACCGACACGGTCAGCTACACCGACAGTAACGTGGCGGTGAGCATCAACGCCAAGACCGGTGTGAACAGTGGCATTGCTGCTGGTGATACCTACGTGGGCATCGAAACGATCCAGGGTTCGCAGAACCACGACTCGTTTACCGCCAGCGAAGCGGCAGACCAGTTCGACGGTACCGGCGGCATCGATACCATCGACTACTCCACCTCGGCCAGTGCCGTGACCGTCAGCCTGATTGCTGGCGTAGTGGGTGTCGGCGGTGATGCGCAAGGCGACAAACTGTCGAACTTCGAAACCGTGGTCGGCTCGTCCTTCAACGACAGGCTGACCGCCCAAGGCACCGGGCACACCCTCAGGGGCGGTGCCGGTGATGACGTTTACGTCATCGGCGGAACGTCGGTCAACGTCATCGAAGTGGCCGGCGAAGGCGATGACGAAATCCAGACGAACCTCCTCAACCTGACGATGGCGGCCAACGTCGAACGCCTGACCTACACCGGCACGGGTAACTTCGTCGGTTATGGCAACGCCTCGGACAACATCATCACTGGCGGCGTGGGCAATGATTTCCTGCTCGGTGGTGCGGGTGCGGACCAGTTCATCGGCGGCGCCGGAACCGACACGGTCAGCTACACCGACAGTAACGTGGCGGTGAGCATCAACGCCAAGACCGGTGTGAACAGTGGCATTGCTGCTGGTGATACCTACGTGGGCATCGAAACGATCCAGGGTTCGCAGAACCACGATTCGTTTACCGCCAGCGAAGCGGCAGACCAGTTCGACGGTACCGGCGGCATCGATACCATCGACTACTCCACCTCGGCCAGTGCCGTGACCGTCAGCCTGGTTGCTGGTGTAGTGGGTGTCGGCGGTGATGCGCAAGGCGACAAACTGTCGAACTTCGAAACCGTGGTCGGCTCGTCCTTCAACGACAGGCTGACCGCCCAAGGCACCGGGAATACCCTCAGGGGCGGTGCCGGTGATGACGTTTACGTCATCGGCGGAACGTCGGTCAACGTCATCGAAGTGGCCGGCGAAGGCGATGATGAAATCCAGACGAACCTCCTCAACCTGACGATGGCGGCCAACGTCGAACGCCTGACCTACACCGGCACGGGCAACTTCGTCGGTTACGGCAATGCCTCGGACAACATCATCACTGGCGGCGTGGGCAATGATTTCCTGCTCGGTGGTGCGGGGGCGGACCAGTTCATCGGCGGCGCCGGAACCGACACGGTCAGCTACGCTGACAGCAGCGCGGGCTTGACCATCAACACGCAGACGGGCGTCCATACCGGGATCGCGGCGGGTGATACCTACAGCAGCATCGAAGTGATTACAGGCTCCAATTACAGTGATGTATTTGTCGGTGACGCAGGTGTCAATGTCTTCAATGGCGGCACGGGCATGGACATGCTGAGCTTTTCCAATGAAGGCTCAGGCATCACGCTGGATCTGAGTGTGCCTGTATTGACGGGTATCGCGGCAGGCGATAGCTACACCTCCATTGAGATTTTCCAAGGCACTGCCCAGGCCGATACTTTCACCGGCAGTACCGCCGCTGCGGAAAACTTTGTCGGTGGTGCAGGCGCCGACACGCTCAATGGCTTGGGCCGTGGTGACGGTGCCTGGTACCTGACCAGCAGCGCTGCTGTGCAGATCGACCTGCTCGCGGGAACCGCGTCGGGTGGTGACGCCCAAGGCGACGTGTTGGCCAATATCGATAATCTGATCGGCTCGCAATTCAACGACACGCTGACGGGCAACGCCTACTCGAACAAGCTGGAAGGTGGGGCGGGTAACGACTTGCTCTATGGCGGCGATGGCGATGACTTTATCTATGGCGGCATCGCCACGGATACCAGCGCTCTGGGATTGACGCCTTCCACCAGTGTCGAGGCCGATACGCTCTATGGCGGCAATGGCAATGACACCATGCGTAGCAGCGGTAACGACGCTGGCAGCGTGCTTTACGGCGAGGCTGGCAGTGACTCGTTGACGGTCTCTTCCGGTATTGCCTATGGCGGCGATGGTAACGACACCCTGACGGGAACCGGTTATGGCTATGAACTTCATGGTGGTGCGGGTTTTGACACCTTCAACATGAATGCGTCTGGTGACGCCTATGGCGGGGAGGGGGGGATGCCTACGTGGTCAACTCCAAAACCATGGTCGCCATTGAAGATACAGGAACGACAGGTGCCGATACCGTCACGTTGAGAAATATCCAGAGCGTCAACGACGTTCAGGTTATCAAGACCGATGCAGGCGCCTACATCTTCAACGCTGCCGATTACCAGAGCGGTAACCTGGACTCCGGTGTTTTCCTGAAGGACTGGTACGCAGGAAGCAACACCATCGAGACGTTCTTCACCAACAACGGCGACTCTTTCACCCTTCCGGTCTAAGCGCCATCTGGCCACCGCAGCATCCGTCGCTTTTCAGTGGATGTTGCGGTGAGATAAACACAAACGGCAAAGCCATAACCCTGGCTTTGCCGTTTTTTTTAGCGAACTTTCCCCGAGGCAAAAGAAAACCCCCGATAAACCAACGGTCTATCGGGGGCTTCTTTCAGCAGGCGCCTTTACGCGCCCACCCACTCAGCTTATTGGCAAGCTTCGCAATCCGGCTCGTCAATCGCGCAGGCCTTTGGCACTGGCGCCGGACCGGCGGGAGCCGCCAGGACCGAATCATCACCGTGGTTGCCGCCGCTGGAAACAGCGTTCAGCTTGCCGGTGTTGATGGTCGACTTCTCGGTGCTGGTCGCGGCCAGGGCACGGAGGTAGTAAGTGGTTTTCAGGCCACGGTACCAGGCCATGCGGTAGGTCACGTCCAGCTTCTTGCCCGAAGCGCCGGCGATGTACAGGTTCAGCGATTGAGCCTGGTCGATCCACTTCTGGCGACGGCTGGCGGCGTCGACGATCCACTTGGTGTCCACTTCGAACGCAGTGGCGTAGAGCTCTTTGAGCTCTTGCGGGATGCGTTCGATCTGCTGCACCGAACCGTCGTAGTACTTCAGGTCGTTGATCATGACCGAGTCCCACAGACCGCGGGCCTTGAGGTCGCGAACCAGGTACGGGTTGATCACGGTGAACTCGCCCGACAGGTTCGATTTCACATACAGGTTCTGGTAGGTCGGTTCGATCGACTGCGACACGCCAGTGATGTTGGCGATGGTGGCGGTCGGTGCGATGGCCATGATGTTGGAGTTACGGATGCCTTTCTGCACTCGGGCGCGAACCGGTGCCCAATCCAGGGATTCGTTCAGGTCAACGTCGATGTACTTCTGGCCGCGCTGGGCGATCAGGATCTGTTGCGAGTCCAGCGGCAGGATGCCCTGGGACCACAGCGAACCCTGGAACGTCTCGTAGGCGCCACGCTCGTCGGCCAGGTCGCAGGAAGCCTGGATCGCGTAGTAGCTGACCGCTTCCATGGACTTGTCGGCGAACTCGACCGCGGCATCGGAACCGTACGCAATGTGCTGCAGGTACAGCGCGTCCTGGAAGCCCATGATGCCCAAGCCAACCGGACGGTGCTTGAAGTTGGAGTTCTTCGCCTGTGGCACCGAGTAGTAGTTGATGTCGATCACGTTGTCGAGCATGCGCACGGCGGTGTTCACGGTGCGTTGCAGCTTGGCGGTGTCCAGCTTGCCGTCCTTGATGTGGTTCGGCAGGTTGATCGAGCCCAGGTTGCAGACCGCGATCTCATCTTTGTTGGTGTTCAGGGTGATCTCGGTGCACAGGTTCGAACTGTGGACCACGCCCACGTGCTGCTGCGGGCTGCGCAGGTTGCACGGGTCCTTGAAGGTCAGCCATGGGTGGCCGGTTTCGAACAGCATCGAGAGCATCTTGCGCCACAGGTCTTTGGCCTGGACGACTTTGAACAGCTTGATCTTGTTGTACTCGGTCAGGGCTTCGTAGTACTCGTAGCGCTCTTCGAAAGCCTTGCCGGTCAGGTCGTGCAGGTCCGGTACTTCGGATGGCGAGAACAGGGTCCACTTGCCGTCATCGAAGACGCGCTTCATGAACAGGTCAGGGATCCAGTTGGCGGTGTTCATGTCGTGGGTACGACGACGGTCATCACCGGTGTTCTTGCGCAGCTCGATGAACTCTTCGATGTCCATGTGCCAGGTTTCCAGGTAGGCACAGACCGCGCCCTTGCGCTTGCCGCCCTGGTTGACCGCGACGGCGGTGTCGTTGACCACTTTGAGGAACGGCACGACGCCCTGGGATTTGCCGTTGGTGCCCTTGATGTACGAGCCCAATGCGCGAACCGGAGTCCAGTCGTTGCCCAGGCCACCCGCGAATTTCGACAGCATGGCGTTGTCGTGGATGGCGCCGTAGATGCCCGACAGGTCATCCGGAACGGTGGTCAGGTAGCAGCTCGACAGCTGTGGACGCAGGGTGCCGGCGTTGAACAGGGTCGGGGTCGAGGCCATGTAGTCGAAGGACGACAACAGGTTGTAGAACTCGATCGCACGGTCTTCGCGCTGCTTCTCTTCGATCGCCAGGCCCATGGCCACGCGCATGAAGAAGATCTGCGGCAGTTCGAAACGCACGCCATCCTTGTGGATGAAGTAACGGTCGTACAGGGTTTGCAGGCCCAGGTAGGTGAACTGCTGGTCGCGCTCGTGGTTGATCGCCTTGCCGAGTTTTTCCAGGTCGAATTCGGCCAGGACCGGGTTCAGCAATTCGAACTCGATACCCTTGGCAACATAAGCTGGCAACGCCTTGGCGTACAGGTCGACCATTTCGTGGTGGGTCGCGCTCTCGGCGACTTCCAGGAAGCTCAGGCCTTCGGCACGCAGGGTGTCCATCAGCAGGCGGGCGGTCACGAAGGAGTAGTTCGGTTCGCGCTCCACCAGGGTCCGCGCGGTCATCACCAGCGCCGTGTTGACGTCCTTGAGGGCAACGCCGTCATAGAGGTTTTTCAGGGTTTCGCGCTGGATCAGGTCGCCATCGACTTCTTCCAGGCCTTCGCAGGCCTCGGTGACGATGGTGTTCAGGCGGCCCATGTCCAGCGGCGCCAGGCTGCCGTCGGCGCGGGCGATGCGGATCGACGGGTGGGCCTGCACCGGGGCGTCGGCCGGGGTGCGGATGGCGCGTTCCTTGGCGCGGGAGTCACGGTAGATCACGTAGTCGCGGGCCACTTTCTGCTCGCCGGCACGCATCAGGGCCAGTTCGACCTGGTCCTGGATTTCTTCGATGTGGATGGTGCCGCCCGAGGGCATGCGACGCTTGAAGGTTGCGCTGACCTGTTCGGTCAGGCGGGCCACGGTGTCGTGGATTCGCGACGAAGCGGCAGCGGTGCCGCCTTCAACTGCGAGAAACGCTTTGGTGATGGCGACGGTAATCTTGTCATCGGTGTAAGGAACGACAGTGCCGTTACGCTTGATCACACGCAGTTGGCCCGGCGCGGTGGCGGACAGATCCGAGTTCGAATCGGCGGCCAGCGGCGCGGTGCCCTGCGGGTTCTCGCGAGTTGTGTCGGTGTGCATGGGTGTCTCCACGTTCTCTATGTTTGTTTGGGCACCATCACGGTGCCCACCGTTCCGTCCTGAAGCACTACAACCGACTGGCGCCGGGCATAACAACTTCGGGACAGTAGGAAGCAGGCGTTTAATGCCGCTTCCATCCGAAGTCTCAGGTTGCGAGCGGGGCTCGAAACCGGGTTGCCGGGGTGGCAGCAATTGACTGCAACACCCGTACCGTTTCGGTCGTTTTCGACCTTGAAACAGTTGCCATCCGCAGGGGCGGTCTGGGCTTGGGGAAATACGGTGTTTCAGCTGGACAGAAGCAAGAAAAGCGCTTGAATTCTCTGCCCGACTTGTGTTTGGTTTTTGGCCTGAAACCCTACATGTAGGGTTTTTTGCGCGGCGGGCTACAAGATAATGCGTTTTGGGGGGTATGCAACGTACTACCTGTGGATAAGCCTGTGCGTAATTTGTGTGCGAAACGTGGAACTGCTCTGTAGGCCGCGACCTAGCTGGAGTGGACCTTTTTTCATCGGTTTTGACGATCCGAAAACAGTTCGATGGTTTTTTCGGGCGCGGACGTTACCACATAAAACCCAGCCGATCGAAACGCATTTGTTCGCTTGTTTTCTGCGCAGGCCACGTTTATACAATCGGCCCATGCATGGGTGTGTTTATCCTCCTTTAACATGACAAAAAGAGGGGATGTTCTGTATTTGAAGGTGCTCTTTGTGGTGAGGGGATTTGTGCTGATCCTTCCTTTTATATTCGCAGCAAGACGAGGCCCTCAGTGGAACAAGAAGCCTGGCAGGTATTGATCGTCGAGGATGACCAGCGTCTGGCCGAGCTGACCCGGGAATATCTCGAAAGCAACGGGCTGCGTGTCGCCATCGAAGGCGACGGCGCGGTGGCGGCGGCGCGGATCATTGCCGAGCAACCGGACCTGGTGATCCTCGACCTGATGCTGCCCGGCGAAGACGGCCTGAGCATCTGTCGCAAGGTGCGCGGGCATTATGACGGGCCGATCCTGATGCTCACCGCCCGCACCGACGACACCGATCAGATCCAGGGTCTGGACCTGGGCGCCGATGATTACGTCTGCAAGCCGGTTCGACCGCGTTTGCTCTTGGCGCGCATCCAGGCCCTGCTGCGGCGCAGCGAACCGGAGCCGAGCGCCGCGCAGAAGCCGCGGCGCCTGCAATTCGGTCCGTTGGTGGTCGACGACGCCCTGCGCGAAGCCTGGTTGCAGGGTAACGGTATCGAGCTGACCAGCGCCGAATTCGACCTGCTGTGGCTGCTGGTGTCCAATGCCGGGCGCATCCTGTCCCGGGAAGAAATCTTCACTGCCCTGCGCGGCATCGGTTATGACGGCCAGGACCGTTCCATTGACGTGCGCATTTCACGCATCCGCCCCAAGATCGGCGACGACCCGGACCATCCACGGCTGATCAAGACCATTCGCAGCAAAGGCTACCTGTTCGTTCCTGAAGCTTGCGTAGACCTGGCACCGTGAACTCGATCTTCCTGCGTATTTGGGGGCATGTGTGCGGCACTGGTGCTGGTGGCGGTCCTCGGTGTGCTGGCCCTGCATCTGCTCAACCAGACCCGCAGCGAGCAATACCGCGAGCGTCTGGCCCACGGCACCTTTTCGTTGATGGCCGACAACCTGCGGCCGATGAACGACACCGAGCGGCACCGGGCTTTGCTGGTGTGGGAGCGCCTGCTGGGCATTCCCCTGGCGTTGCAGACCTTTGCCCAGACCGACCTCGACCTTGGCCAGCGTACCCGCGTATTGCGCGGCCAGGCGTTGGTCGAACAGACCGGGCCGCATGCGGCGAAAGTCTATCGGCTGGTCAGCGATGGCGAGCAATTGATGTTGGTGGGGGAGGTCCAGCAGATCAGCGAACAACTGGCCCGCGCGACCATCTACCTGTTGGCTGATGAGCTGGTGCGTTATCCGGTGGCCGAACAACCCAAACGGCTGGCGCAACTGGCGCAGGAAAAAGGTTTTGGTTTCGATCTGCGACTCATGACCGCCGAGCAGGCGGACATGGACGAAGACCAGCGCCGTCGAGTGTCCGAGGGCGATACGGTGATGGCGTTGGGCAAGGGCGGCGACTCCATCCGGGTCTTCGCTGGCATGGTCGGCACGCCGTGGGTGCTGGAGATCGGCCCGCTGTACCAGATGAACCCTTATCCGCCGCAATGGCTGGTGCTGATCGCGGCACTGGGCTTGAGCCTGATCGGCTTGATCGTCTACCTGCTGGTGCGCCAACTGGAGCAGCGCTTGCGTGGCCTGGAGTCGGCCGCCACCCAGATTGCCCAGGGCAGCCTGGAAACCCGGGTGCCAGCCCGAGGTGCCGACTCGGTGGGGCGACTGGCTGCGGCGTTCAATGGCATGGCCGAGCACCTGCAGCAACTGTTGGCGATCCAGCGTGAGCTGGTGCGGGCGGTGTCCCACGAATTGCGCACCCCGGTGGCGCGCCTGCGCTTCGGCCTGGAAATGCTCGGCAGCGCCAGCACGTCCCAGGCCCGGGACAAATACCTGGCGGGCATGGACCACGACATCGAAGACCTGGATCGGCTGGTGGACGAAATGCTCACCTATGCGCGGCTGGAACAGGGTTCGCCGGCCCTGAATTTCCAGCGGGTGGACCTGGATGCGCTGGTCAATCAAGTGATCGATGAACTGGGGCCGTTGCGGGCCGGGATCACGGTCGAGCGCGGTCTGTGCTTGTCGGCCGCCGATTGCGACGGCGCCTGGGTCGAAGCCGAGCCACGTTTTCTGCATCGTGCCCTGCAGAACCTGGTGGGCAACGCCATGCGTCACGCCAGTTCCCGGGTCACCGTCAGCTATCAGGTGGGCCAGTTGCGCTGTCGGGTGGATGTTGAAGACGACGGGCCCGGCGTGCCGGAAGCGGCATGGGAGCGGATTTTCAAACCTTTCCTGCGCCTGGACGACAGCCGCGCCCGGGCGTCGGGCGGCCATGGGCTGGGGCTGTCGATCGTGCGACGGATCATCCACTGGCATGACGGCCGGGCGCTGATCGGCAAGAGCAAGAGCCTGGGTGGGGCCTGTTTCAGCTTGAGTTGGCCGAGGCATCAGGACAGGTCTTGAGGGCGCGGGTGAATGGTAGGCCGCCATCGCGGGCAAGCCTTGCTCCCACAGCAAGCCACATTTAAATGAGGGAGAACTGATCGGTGGGAGCAAGGCTTGCCCGCGATGAGGCCCGTCCAAACACCCAGGATCTCAGGCGCTGATCCCCACCAGGCTCAATAGCTGCCCATCCTTCACCGCGAACTGCGCCTGCAGCTCACTGCCATGGCGCCACTCGGTCGACAGGTCCGTCAGCAGGCGCAGGCGCACCTGTCCATCGCGTGTCCAATCCAGTACCTCGGCATGCTCGAAATAAAAGCGCTGCCTGACGATGGGGTACAGCGCCTTGAACAGGCTTTCCTTCACTGAAAAGGTCAGGGTCACCAGCAAGGCACGGTCATCGCGCGCGAGTTGGGTCATGCGCTGCAACTCTGGCGAGGTGAGGATTTCACCGGCCAGGCGCTCGGCGCGTTCGGGATCGAGGAGGTTTTCCACGTCCATGCCCAGCCCTTGCCAGTGCTCTTTTTTCGCGACAATGGCCGCTGCCCGACCCGTGCTGTGGGTGATCGAACCGCTGACATGCGCCGGCCACACAGGCGCGCGGTCTTCGCCGATGGCCGGCACGCAGGCCAGGCCGTCGAGCCGCTGCAAGGCCGCCCGGGCGCAGATCCGCCCGGCCAGGAATTCTGCCTGGCGCTTGGCGACCGAGCGCTGGATGCTTGCCGGAGGCTCGATGGCACTGCTTGAGAAGTCGGCGCCCACCAGCAACAACGGGTCGAAGCGCGTGCTCAGCAGCACCGTATCGGACAGGGCATCGGGCAAGAGCCAATGCTCATCCAAAGGCGAGCAGCAGGCGGGCAGGGTGGGGAGTGTATTCATGCCGGGCATTTTGCCGGGTTGGCTGGAGCCTGGGTAGTGGGCGTGTGCGTATGGGCGCAGAACAAGCTTGTGTGGCGAGGGAGCTTGCTTTGGGAGCAAGGCTTGCCCGCGATGAAGGCGATGTGGTCCTCCAGAAATCGAGTCGCCTGGGTCGCGAGCAAGCTTTGCTCCCACAATTCCCTCGCCACAAGGGGGATGTATTAGAAGATTTTCTTGAAGAACGCCTGCATATCCGCCCACGACTTTTCATCGGCCGCCTTGTTGTAGCCGATGTCCGGCCCGCCATGCTCGCCGTGGCTCAGGCGGTCGGCGTCAGGGTTGCTGAAGCCATGCTTGGCACCTTCGAGGCTGACGAATTTATAGTCGGCGCCGGCCTTGTCCATCTCGCTCTTGAACGCGGTGACGTTGTCCTGGGTGACCATGCTGTCCAGGGCGCCATGCTCGACCAGCACCTTGGCCTTGACGCTGCCAGGCGTTGCCGGGGTATTAGTCACCAGCGCACCGTGGAAGCTCACCACGCCGGCCAGCGGCACACCCTGGCGCGCGGCATCGAGCACCACCTTGCCGCCGAAGCAGTAGCCGATGGCGGCGAGTTTGTCTGGATCGGTCTGGGGCTGTTTCTTCAGCAGGTCGAGACCGGCCTGGAAGCGGGCGCTGGCCGCCTTGCCGTCCTTGAGCGCCGCCTGCATGAAGGCCATGGCGTCGTTGGGGTGCTCGGTGTTCTTGCCGTCGCCGTACATGTCGATGGCCAGGGCGCTGTAGCCCAGGCCGGCGAGGTCACGGGCACGGCGCTTGGCGTAGTCGTTCAGTCCCCACCATTCATGCACCACCACCACGCCCGGGCGCGGGCCTTTGACGGCGTCGTCATACGCGTAATAGCCGATCAGCTTGGTGCCGTCGGCAGTGGTGTAGGGGAATTCCTGGGTCTGGATGGCGGCGTGGCTCACGCCGCTCATGGCCAGGAGTACAACAGCAAGCAGCCTGCGCATGACGGATCTCCTTATAAAAGTGGTCCGCACAGATTAGCCGATTCATTCAGCGCAGGTTCAGAGAACGTTCAAGGGGTGTTCAGGGACCGCTGGTTAAGGTGACCACGACTTCACAAAACATCCACGCTGCACAGGAACTTGATCATGACTGCTATGAAAAAACTGCTGTTGGCTTTCACCGTGCTGGGCGCCAGTGCCTTGGCCCACGCCGATGACAACTTCGCCAGCCTGACCCTTGGCCAGACCAGCGACAAGGTTAAGAAATCCAACGCCTTGGACAGCGCCCTGAACAACCCGAACGCCGACGGCGTCATCGGCAAGGACACCACGTATGGCCTGCGACTGGGCAAGCAAAACGACCAGGGCCGCTACTACGCCACCTACGACAACGTCTCGGGCACCCACAACGGCATCAAGCTGCGCCAGGAAAACCTGCTGGGCAGCTACGATGTGTTCTATCCGGTCACCAGCAGCACCAAGCTGTTCGGTGGCGGCACGGCGGGCCTGACCAAGCTGACCCAGGATTCTCCCGGCTTCAGCCGCGACAGCGACATCGGCTATGCCGTGGGTTTGCAGGGAGGCGTCCTGCAACAAATTTCGCAAAACACCTCGGTTGAACTGGGTTACCGTTACCTGCGCAGCAACGCCAGCACCGAGATGAGCCCGCACGGTGGCGACAAGGTCGGCTCGCTGGACCTGACCAGCAGCGCCCAGACGTACCTGTCCGCCAACTACACCTTCTAAGCGGCCGTAGGTGGGCGTATCCAGCCGGATCGTCGAAGACGATCCGGCGCCTTTCGTTGACGTGCGCCGCACTGGATTGTTTGATTTGCCCTGGGGAGAGGCTCCATGAAATTACTGGTCGTCGAAGACGAAGCGTTGTTGCGTCACCACCTGCAAACCCGTCTCGCCGACAGCGGCCACGTGGTGCAGGCCGTGGCCAACGCCGAAGAGGCTTTGTATCAGGTTCGGGAATTCAACCATGACCTGGCGGTGATCGACCTGGGCCTGCCGGGTATCAGCGGGCTGGAACTGATTCGCCGGCTGCGCTCACAGGACAAGACGTTTCCGATCCTGATCCTCACCGCCCGCGGCAACTGGCAGGACAAGGTCGAAGGCCTGGCCGCCGGTGCCGACGACTACGTGGTCAAGCCGTTTCAGTTCGAAGAGCTGGAGGCCCGGTTGAACGCCTTGTTGCGCCGCTCCAGTGGTTTTACCCAATCGACCATCGTTGCCGGTCCATTGCTGCTCGACCTCAACCGCAAGCAAGCGTCCCTCGATGAGGAACCGCTGGCATTGACTGCCTACGAGTACCGCATCCTCGAATACCTCATGCGCCATCACCAGCAAGTGGTGGCCAAGGACCGCTTGATGGAGCAGCTTTACCCCGATGACGACGAGCGTGATCCCAATGTCATCGAAGTGCTGGTCGGGCGCTTGCGCCGCAAGCTGGAAGCCCCGGCCGGCTTCAAGCCCATCGATACCGTGCGCGGCCTGGGTTACCTGTTCAACGAGCGCTGCCAGTGATTCGTTCGCTTCGCCTGCGGTTGATGCTGGCTGCCATGACCCTGGCGGCGCTGTTCATGCTGGCATTGTTGCCGGCCATGCAAGGCGCGTTCAGCCTGGCGTTGCAGGAATCCATCGAGCAACGCCTGGCCTCGGACGTGACCACGCTGATTTCCGCCGCCCGAGTGGAAAACAACCGCTTGAAGATGCCGGCGCAGTTGCCCGATGAGCGCTTCAACCTCGCCGATGCCCGCCTGCTGGGCTACATCTACGATCGTGAGGGGCGGCTGGTGTGGCGGTCGAAGGCCACCCAGGAAGAAAACATCAATTACACGCCGCGCTATGACGGCCAGGGCAATCAGTTCGCGCGCATTCGCGAGAACGACGGCCAGGAGTTTTTTGTCTATGACGTCGAGATCAAGCTGCTCGGCGGCCAGAGCGCGGCGTTCAGCATCGTCACCCTGCAACCGGTGCGCGATTACGAAGTCACGCTGCAAGGGCTACGGGACAATCTCTACCTGGGCTTTGGCGCGGCCCTGGTGGTGTTGCTGGCGTTGTTGTGGATCGGCCTGACCTGGGGCCTTCGGGCGCTGCGGCGCCTGAGCCAGGAACTGGACGAAATCGAAAGCGGGGCCCGGGAAAGTCTCAGCACCGAACATCCCCGGGAGCTATTACGCCTGACCGGCTCCCTCAACCGCCTGCTGTACAGCGAGCGGGAGCAACGCAGCCGTTATCGCGATTCCCTCGATGACCTGGCCCACAGCTTGAAGACCCCGTTGGCGGTGTTGCAGGGTGTCAGCGAGGACATGGCCCGGCGCCCCGAGGACCGTGGACAGGCTTGGGTGCTGCAATCCCAGATCGAGCGCATGAGCCAGCAGATCGGCTACCAGTTGCAGCGTGCCAGCCTGCGCAAAAGCGGGCTGGTGCGCCATCAGGTGCGCTTGCGCCCGGTGCTGCAAAGCCTGTGTGACACCCTGGACAAGGTCTATCGCGACAAACGGGTCCATCTAAGCTTCGATCTGCCGGAGCACTGCCAGCTGCCGATCGAACAGGGCGCCTTGCTGGAGATGCTCGGCAACCTGCTGGAGAACGCCTATCGGCTGTGCCTGGGCGAGGTGCGCGTCAGCGTGCATCAGACCCTTGGCGGCACGGAGTTGAGTGTCGAGGACGATGGGCCGGGCGTGCCACCGGATCAACGTGCGCGGATTCTCCAGCGGGGCGAGCGACTGGATCGCCAGCATCCGGGGCAGGGAATCGGACTGGCGGTGGTGAAAGACATCATCGAGAGCTACGGCGCCAAGTTGACCCTGGGGGATTCAGAGCTGGGTGGGGCAGCGTTCCGGATTCATTTTCCGGTGGTTTGACAGAGAGTCATGGGTGTTGCCACTGGCCCTATCGCGAGCAAGCTCGCTCCCACAAGAGGGGGCATGAACGCCGAAAATCCAGTGTGGGAGCGAGCTTGCTCGCGATGAGGCCAGTCAGTACAGCGCATCAATTCAACTCTCCAACGCCCGATAAGCCCCCGGCGTCACCCCCGTCCACTTCTTGAATGCCCGGTGAAACGCCGACGGCTCTGAGAACCCCAACTGCTCGGCAATCTGCTGCAACGACAAATCCGCACGCCCCAGGTGGTAGATGGCGATATCCCGCCGCAGTTGATCCTTGAGTTCCTGGAAGCTGGTGCCTTCCTCCCGTAAATGTCGGCGCAAGGTCTGCGGGCTGATGTGCAGATGGCCGGCGACGGTGTCCAGGTCGGGCCAGCGGGCGGTGTCGCGGCTGAGCAGGCGACGCAGTTGGCTACTCAGGCTGTGGCCATCGTCCGGGCGCGACAGCAGGTCGGCGGGGGAGCGTTCGAGAAAATGCTTGAGGGTGCGTTCGTCCTGCAGCAGTGGCATGTCCAGGTAGCGGCTGTGGAACAACAGGCTGCTGCTGTGCGCTTCGAACACCAGCGGACAGGGGAACAACAAGTCGTATTCGGCACCGTGGGCGGGTTTGACGTAGCCGAAGGTCGCCTGTTCCAGGCCGATCCGCTGGCCGATCAGCCAACTGGCGAGGCGATGCCAGACCACCAGCAGGCTTTCAGTCAGGAAGTGATCCGGGTCCCACAGCGTCGAATCGTCCAGCACTAGCCGCACTCGCTCGCCTTCGGCTTCCAGGGTCAGGCTCGGCGCATCGGGGAACAGGCTGTAGAACAGCAAACCGCGCTGAAGGGCCTTGCCCAAGGTCCGACAGTGGATCAACGCGTGACACATCATGGCAAACGTCCCGGGTTTACTCGCAGCCCGGCCGAATCCCAGGTACTCGTCCCTCAATGCCAGCCACAGCGCCTGCAACAGGCGCGCGAACTGCTCGGGCGCAATCCGCGCGCGCGGCTCATCCAACAGCTCTGGGCTGATGCCCAGCTGTTGCAGCAGAGGAAAATAGTCGAAGCCTTGCCGACGCGCGCCGCCCAGGGCGGCGCGGGCAAAGTGGCTGGCGATCGTGCGTTGGCGCATGGCAGAAATCCGTCCGTTAAGCGGGCGATGGTAGCAGGGGAGGGAGGCTGAACAAGGCGGATATCCGCCAAATCCCGGAATACGAAACGGCTTGTCGGCGGAAATCCGCCACCTTACACGCTACGTTTAATCCATGTGGAATCCGCTAACCCCTCTGCTATACCGGATGTAGGGGGTTTCGCAAAAATGGCACGCGCTTTGCGAAGGGGCATGTAGGTCTGCCGCGTGCAGCCGACAAAACAAATCCCTCCAGCGCAGGAGGGTTCGCAATTGAGGTGCCGTGGACGACAGGTGGATGTCGTCTAACGGGACTCTTGAGGAAGGTTTGCCATGACGACTCGTCAGCCACTGTACAAATCCCTGTATTTCCAGGTGATCGTAGCCATTGCCATCGGCATTTTGCTCGGCCACTTCTACCCGCAGACCGGTGTTGCCCTCAAGCCATTCGGCGACGGGTTCATCAAACTGATCAAAATGGTCATCGCCCCCATCATTTTCTGTACGGTCGTGAGCGGCATCGCCGGCATGCAGAACATGAAGTCGGTGGGCAAGACGGGCGGTTATGCGCTGCTGTACTTCGAAATCGTTTCCACCATCGCCCTGCTGATCGGCCTGGTCGTGGTCAACGTCATCCAGCCAGGCGCTGGCATGCACATCGACGTGGCAACCCTGGACACCAGCAAGATCGCCGGCTTCATCTCCGCCGGTAAAGACCAGAGCATCATCGCCTTCATCCTCAACGTGATCCCGAACACCATCGTCGGCGCGTTTGCCAACGGTGACATCCTGCAAGTACTGATGTTCTCGGTGCTCTTCGGTTTCGCCCTGCATCGCCTGGGTGCCTACGGCAAGCCGGTGCTGGAGTTCATCGATCGCTTCGCCCACGTGATGTTCATCATCATCAACATGATCATGAAGCTGGCCCCGCTGGGTGCGTTCGGTGCCATGGCCTTCACCATCGGCGCCTACGGTGTCGGTTCGCTGGTGCAATTGGGCCAGCTGATGATCTGCTTCTACATTACCTGCGTGGTGTTCGTGCTGGTGGTCCTGGGCGCCATCTGCCGCGCCCACGGCTTCAGCGTCATCAAGCTGATCCGCTACATCCGTGAAGAACTGCTGATCGTGCTGGGTACTTCCTCGTCGGAATCGGCCCTGCCACGCATGCTGATCAAGATGGAGCGCCTGGGTGCCAAGAAGTCGGTCGTAGGCCTGGTGATCCCGACTGGCTACTCGTTCAACCTCGACGGTACTTCGATCTACCTGACCATGGCCGCGGTGTTCATCGCCCAGGCCACCGACACCCCAATGGACCTGACTCACCAGATCACCCTGCTGCTGGTGCTGCTGCTGTCGTCCAAAGGTGCTGCTGGCGTGACCGGTAGCGGCTTCATCGTACTGGCGGCCACCCTGTCGGCCGTGGGCACCTTGCCGGTGGCCGGCCTGGCACTGATCCTGGGTATCGACCGCTTCATGTCCGAAGCCCGCGCCCTGACCAACCTGGTGGGCAACGCCGTCGCCACGATCGTGGTTGCCAAGTGGGTCAAGGAGCTGGACGAAGACCAGTTGCAGACCGAGCTGGCTTCCGGTGGCCGGGGTATCTCCGATGTTCGTGAAGATGACGAGCAGATCGCGGCGGCGCAGATTGCAGCGGCTGAATCCTCTGCTCCAGGCGCTGTGAAGTAATCTTCAGGCTGTAATGAAAAACCCGCTTCGGCGGGTTTTTCATTGCGCCTCGTTTTTCAGGCGAGGGTGCTTCTGATCCGTGGGGATTTTTGTGGGAGCAAGCTTTACTCCCACAACCCAGCGTCGCCACAAAGGATCTGCACCAGCCCTGAGCGCAATGGTCATCCCCTGTGACACCTACGGTAATTGCCCCACCGCCAACCCCTGCCTAGTCTTCAGTGATCACCCATCGGAGATCGCCTATGCAAGGCCCACTGGCATCGCTCAAGGTTCTGGACTTCTCGACCCTGCTTCCCGGCCCATTCGCCTCGCTATTGCTGGCGGACATGGGGGCCGAGGTGTTGCGCATCGAGTCGCCGACCCGCAAGGACCTGCTGCGGATACTGCCGCCCCATGACCAAGGTGTATCGGCCAGCCACGCCTACCTCAACCGCAACAAGCGCAGCCTGGCCCTGGACCTCAAGCAACCGCAAGCGTTGGCGGTGGTCACGCAATTGCTGGAGGACTACGACATCCTGCTGGAACAGTTTCGCCCCGGCGTGATGGAGCGACTGGGCCTGGGATACGAGGCTTTGAAGGCGATCAATCCGCGGCTGATCTATGTGTCGATCACCGGCTACGGCCAGACTGGCCCCTATAAGGACCGCGCCGGTCACGACATCAATTACCTGGCCCTGGCGGGGTTGGCCAGCCAAACCGGCCGTGCCGACAGCGGTCCGTTGCCGCTGGGGATCCAGGCGGCGGACATCGCCGGTGGGTCGTTGCACGGGGTGATCGGGCTGTTGGCGGCGGTCATCGCCCGTCAGCAAACCGGGCAGGGGCAGCATCTGGACGTGAGCATGACTGACTGTGTGTTCAGCCTCAACGCCATGGCCGGCGCCGGTTACCTGGCCTGCGGTGTCGAGCCTGGTTGGGAAACGCAGATGCTCAACGGCGGCAGTTTCTATGACTATTACCGTACCCGAGATGGTCGCTGGATGTCGGTGGGCAGCCTGGAGCCGGTGTTCATGCAGGCGTTGTGCGAGGCCTTGGAGCGGCCGGAACTGGCGGCCCAGGGTTTGTCGCCCAAGCCTGAAGACCAACACGCGCTCAAGCAGGCACTGCAGGCCGAGTTCGAGAAACATGACTTTGATGAGCTTTGTAGCCTGTTTGCAGGAATCGATGCTTGCGTCGAGCCGGTGCTGAGCTTTGAGGAAGCCATCAGGCATCCGCAGCTACAGGCTCGGGAACTGTTGACACAGGTGCCGCGTGGCGATGGTTCCAATCAAGCACAGATGGCTTGTCCGTTGAAGTTTTCACAAGGGCTGCCCGAGCCTCGGCATATTGGCGCGGGGTTGGGGGCGCATACGGATCAGGTGTTGGGGGAGTTGGGGTTCAGTGTTGAGCGGATTGCCCAATTGCGTCGCAGTGGGGTGGTTTTGTAGCGTTGGCCAGGCCGCCATCGCGAGCAGGCGCGCTCCCACATTGGATCTATGACATTCCCCCTTGTGGGAGCGAGCCTGCTCGCGATGAGGCCGGCCCAAACACCATAAAATTTTATTCCACCCGAGTTTCCCCACTGAACACCAACGTATTGCGGCAGCTACGGCACAAATACCGTCGCCCCTGGCGCACCAGGCTGTGGCGCTGGGCCGAGAACGGGAAGTCGCTGCCGTCGCAGGGGCATTTGTAGATATAGCGGGTCACGCTGCGGCGTTTGATTTCGTAGGTGTGGCAGCGGTTCGGCGGCAGTTCGTACACCCCGCGCATGATCAGTTGCCATTCCTCGCCATGGGGCTGGATGCGTTCTCCAAACAGCTGGTGGGCGATCAGGTGCGCCACTTCATGGGCGACGGTCTGCTTGAGGAAGTCTTCGGCGTTTTCCCGGTACAACTGTGGATTGAAGCGCAGCAGGTTTTCATGCAGGTGCGCAACACCGGCCTTCTGGCCACGCAATTTGAAGCTGACCACTGGGCGTTTGAAAGGACGTTTGAAAAAGGATTCGGCTTGTTGGTAACACTCTTCGACGCGGGTATTGAGTTGCTCGAGCATGCTTTACGGGTCTCCAGAAGCCCGAGTATGCCGCAAGCGTCGGCCGTTGCGAATCGTCCAGGCGCCCAATGGTCGTTTCGAGCGGCTCATACACAGGAAGGCCGCCTTGCGGCGGCCTGTGTCGGCAGATCCTGCTTTTTTATTGGAGGGTACTTTCGGGACCGTTTCAATCCTTCAATTGGTATAGACCGGGCCGACGCCCAGCCCCCAGACGATGACCGTGAACGCCATGATGGCCACCAGCACCACCAGGCCGACGGCGAGCACCGAACTGGAAAACAGAAAACCTTCGTCCTGGGGAATGTTCATGAACGTCGGCAAGCCCACATACAGCAGGTAGACCGTGTAGCAGATCGCCGCCGTGCCGACGATCATCCCCAGCCACATGTGCGGGTAGAGCGCCGCCAGGCCGCCGATGAACAAAGGTGTCGCGGTGTAGGTGGCGAATGCGACGCAACGGGCCAGGCTCGGATTGGCGTCATAGGTACGGGCCATCCAGTGGATGAAGGCGCCCATCACTGCCACACCGCCCAACATGGCCAGGTATGACATGACGGTCATCCACAGCGCACTTTCCTGGGTGAGCATGACCGGTGGACGATTGCCGATGACCCATCCCACCTGCGTGGTGCCGATGAATGCCGATACCGCGGGAATAGCTGCCAGGATCAGCGTGTGGGTGAGGTACATGTGGCTGATGCTTTCCTCCTGATCGCCACGGATGTCTTTCCATTCTTGATCAGGGTGGGTAAAGAGCCCCACGACATGATGGATCATAGTCAGTCACTCCTTTGTTATTGCCATCGCCCCCCAACGGAGCGCCTACGGGCCAAATGGCCGGGTAAGTGAAGGTCTGTAAGTGTGTGCGACCTTATGCCGCAGTATAGAAAGGACTCATCCCCTATGGGATAGGGGGCTTAGAGCAAATCGCGCTGTAAAGGAACAGGCTAATCGCGACGTGATCTGTGTGCGCTCCCCTATGGCGAAGAGATTTCCTGTGGCGAGGGAGCTTGCTCCCGCTCGGCTGCGAAGCAGACGCCAACAGGGCGAGCCCAAAGGGTTGCTGCGCAACCCAGCGGGAGCAAGCTCCCTCGCCACAGGGGACGCTGCCAAATCCTGGGTTTTTTGCGTAAAATGCCGGCCTTTCGTCACACCTCACGGATTTCGCGTCATGGGCACTCTTACGGTCAATCAGAACAAACTGCAAAAGCGCCTGCGCCGCCTGGCCGGTGAGGCGGTCGCCGATTTCAACATGATCGAGGACGGCGACAAGGTCATGGTCTGCCTGTCCGGCGGCAAGGACAGCTACACCCTGCTCGATGTGCTGATGCATTTGCAGAAGGTTGCGCCGATCAAGTTCGACATCGTTGCGGTGAACATGGACCAGAAGCAGCCCGGGTTCCCCGAGCATGTGCTGCCGGCTTACCTTGAGTCGCTGGGCGTGGAATATCACATCGTCGAGAAAGACACCTATTCGGTGGTCAAGGAACTGATTCCCGAAGGCAAGACCACCTGTTCGCTGTGCTCACGCCTGCGGCGCGGGACGCTCTACACCTTCGCCGACGAGATCGGCGCAACCAAGATGGCCCTGGGGCACCATCGCGACGACATCGTCGAGACCTTCTTCCTGAACATGTTCTACAACGGCTCGCTCAAGGCCATGCCGCCCAAGCTGCGCGCCGATGACGGGCGCAACGTGGTGATCCGCCCGCTGGCCTATTGCAGCGAGAAAGACATCCAGGCCTATTCGGATTTCAAGCAATTCCCGATCATCCCCTGCAACCTGTGCGGCTCCCAGGAAAACCTGCAACGCCAGGTGGTCAAGGAGATGCTCCAGGAGTGGGAACGCAAGACCCCGGGTCGTACCGAGAGCATTTTCCGCGGCTTGCAGAACGTCATTCCGTCGCAACTGGCGGACCGCAACCTGTTCGACTTCGCTAACCTGCGCATCGACGAAAACGCCACGCCGCGGTTCGTCAACGTGGTGAACCTCTGAGGCTGTCAACGCCTCTATTCCACGGCGCTCGCAAGCGCCGTTTTCATTTCCGACCCCAGGAGAGGGCATGCGCGATTACAAGTGGCTGCACGAGTACTGTCTGAACCGCTTCGGTTCGGCGGCTGAACTGGAAGCCCACCTGCCGGTGCCCAAGACCCCGGCGCAACTGCGCAAGATCGGCGACGACCGCTACCTCTCGACCATGGCGCTGCGGGTGTTCCGCGCCGGGCTCAAGCACAGCCTGGTGGACGCCAAGTGGCCGGCCTTCGAAGAGGTATTCTTCAAGTTCGACCCGGAGAAAGTCGTGCTGATGAGCGCCGAGCATCTGGAGCGGCTGATGCAGGACGCGCGGATCATCCGCCACCTGGGCAAGCTCAAGAGCGTGCCGCGCAACGCGCAATTGATACTGGACGTGGCCCATGAGAAGGGCAGCTTCGGCGCGCTGGTCGCCGACTGGCCGGTGACCGATATCGTCGGCCTGTGGACCTACCTGAAAAAGCACGGCCATCAACTGGGCGGCCTCTCGGCGCCGCGCTTCTTGCGAATGATGGGCAAGGACACCTTTGTCCCCAGTTATGACGTCGTGGCCGCGCTCAATGCCCAGGACATCATCGAAAAAGTCCCCACCAGCCTGCGGGACCTGGCGACGGTGCAGAATGCCTTCAACCAGTGGCATGAAGAGAGTGGTGGGCGGCCGATGTCACAGATATCGATGATGTTGGCTTACACAGTGAATCATTGAGACCGCGTCGCGCCTATCGCGAGCAGGCTCGCTCCCACACTGGATTTGTGAACCCCTCAAATCCCCTGTGGGAGCGAGCTTGCTCGCGATAGCGGTTCACCCGGCGACGCCGATATCGCCTTCGCCCGCCAGCCGTCGGTTCAGCTGGAATCGCCAACGCACATACAGCAAGGCCGAGCAGAACACCGCGACGCTCGCCACCATCTCCAACACGCCGAACAGCTGTCGGTTCGGGTCATAGGCCGCCAGTGCGCCCTTGATGAAATACAAATTCACCACGAAGCACATCCACGAGTGTCCGCGGGCGCTACCGGTGAGCATGCCTGGCGCGAGTATCAGCAGCGGTACCAACTCGATCAGCAGAATCACCCAGGGGCGCGCGCCGTGCAGGTCGGCGATCAGCAGGTAGTACGCGCTGAGCAACCCCACCAGGCCGAAAAAGCACAGCAGGCTGAGCGCGCGGGCGATGCGTACGCGCGGTTCCAGCCATTGGATCGAAGGCAGGATCTTGGGCTTCTTAGCCACGGCCGTTCTCCAGCAACAGGGCGGTTTTCGCCAGGCGCAAACCCAAGGCGCGGCACAGGGCCACTTCATGTTCGTTCAAGCCGCTTTTGCCGTCGGCCCCGGCGTGATGGCTCGGGCCGTAGGGCGTGCCACCGCCCTGGGTGTCGATCAGGGCCGATTCGCTGTAGGGCAGGCCGGTGATCAGCATGCCGTGATGCAACAGCGGCAGCATCATCGACAGCAGGGTGGTTTCCTGGCCGCCGTGCAGGCTCGCGGTGGAGGTGAACACCCCGGCCGGTTTACCCACCAGCGCACCGGTCAGCCACAGGTTGCTGGTGCCGTCGAGAAAGTACTTGAGTGGCGCGGCCATGTTGCCGAACCGGGTCGGGCTGCCCAAGGCCAGGCCTGCGCAGTGCTTCAGGTCATCGAGGCTGGCGTAGAGCGGGCCTTGTTCAGGGATGTCCGGCGAAACCGCTTCGCACTCGGCAGAAATCGCCGGGACCGTACGCAACCTGGCTTCCAGCCCGGCCTGCTCGACACCACGGGCGATCTGCCGGGCCATTTCGTTGGTGGAGCCGCTGCGGCTGTAATACAACACCAGGATGTATGGCGTGGTCACGGCAGGATCTCCAGGATTTTCTCCGGCGGACGGCCGATCATGGCCTTTTCCCCAGCTTCCAGAATCGGCCGTTCCATGAGCTTCGGGTGGGCGGCGATGGCTGCGATCAACTGGGCCTGGCTCAGGCTTTCGTCGGCCAGGTTCAAGTCTTTGTATTCGTCCTCGCCGGTGCGCAGCAATTGCCGGGCGGTGAGGCCGAGCTTGCCCAGCAGGCGCTCCAGGTGCGCGGCGTCGAGCGGGGTTTCCAGGTAGCGGACCACGGTAGGTGTCAGGCCACGGGCCTCCAACAGTTCCAGCGCACCGCGGGATTTCGAGCAGCGCGGGTTGTGGTAAAGCGTCAGATCGGTCATGAGCGGGTCGCATCTTGCGTAAGGTGGCGGCTATTCTACTGTGCTGCGAAGCCCCTAGCACGTGAGAGAGGCGACGGGTCGCAGCAGCGTTCACATTCAGACAAGGATTGGCACATGGCAAGGCGATTGACGGCGGCACTGACATTCATCGGCATTTTGTTGCTCGCCGGCTGCGGGAACGACTACGGCGTGGACCAGAACGGTCAGGCCATTGCCTCGCAGCGACTGGACAAACAGTGGGTGGTGCTCAACTACTGGGCCGAATGGTGCGCACCGTGCCGTACCGAAATCCCGGAATTCAATGCCTTGGCCGAACAGCTCAAGGGCCGCAACGTCGGTGTGTTCGGGGTCAACTTCGACCAAGTGCAGGGCGAAGAACTCAAGAGTGCCAGCGACAAGATGGGGATTCGCTTCACGGTATTGGCGCGGGATCCGGCGGAGATCTTCGACCTGCCTCGCAGCGAAGGGCTGCCGGTGACGTACATCATCGATAACCAGGGCAAGGTGCGCGAGCAACTGCTGGGGGAACAGACGGCGGCCGGGGTGATGGCCAAGCTTGAGGCGTTGCAGGTGCTCAAATAACACTCTGGTTGCGAAGTAGCACCCTGTGGCGAGGGGATTTATCCCCGCTGGGCCGCGAAGCGGCCCAAAGATTTATTTGCCACTGCGGTGCGTCAGACGGTGCGCAGGGGGCTGCTACGCAGCCCAGCGGGGATAAATCCCTCGCCACAGGGTTCTGGCCAGGCTCAGCAATAGCCTCAGCCTTCTTCCAGCCACCAACGCAGCGGCTTGCCCTGGGCCGGCCAGAAGCGCATCTGCTCGATGGGCGAGATGTCCCAGCGTTCGACCTTTTCCAGGGCCTGCAAGAAGCGCGTTTCTTGCTCCATTACCGCTGGGGCACAGAGTTTGCGCGTGCTGCCGATCTTGCCGAAGCTCAAACGGTGGCCTTCCAGGGTGTAGGGCGCGAACCAATGGTTGCAGCCGCCGTTGCCATAGGCACGTCCGTCATCCCCAAGGGTGATGGTCAGGTGGCTGTAGTCCATCAATGGTCGCTCACCGATCCACTCCAGGATGTAGCTGCGGTTATGTTGCAACTGCACAGGTTCAGCGGCACACCCCATCAGGCTCATGCCGATCGACGCGCACAGGGCCAAACGTTTCATCAGGCGGCTTCCCGGCATTTCGGGCACAGGTGTTTTTCACCCACGGTGGTCCAGCCCAGTTCGGCGATCCGTGCGGTGGCGGCCGGTTTTTCGGCCTTGACGCCGAGCTTGGCATCAACGGCGAATTCGAAGCTCAGCTCCTTGGCGCAGCTGTCGCAGTTGACCTGCCAAGTGTGGATCGCCAGTTCGCCGAACACCGGGCCGGTGGTCATGGCGGTCCATTGGCCCATGGGCTTGAGCAGGTGCCGCACGGTGTCCACGGTCAGGCGCATGGACAAGTCCTTGCTGCCCTTGAGCGTGACGAGCAACACATCATTGACCTGGATCGAACCGCCATTGCCGGTGACCTGGTAGCGGCCCGGTGTCAGCCCGCGGACTTCAGTCAAGGTGTGCTGGGGGTTCATCAGGGTGTAGCGGAAATCGTGTTCGGCCATGGGTCCTCCAAATAGGCGCGACATGCTAGCACGGGGCATGGCTTTGGATCGTTCGGATGCAGGTCAGGCGACGAAATCCACTGTGGGAGCGAGCCTGCTCGCGATAGCGGTGTGTCAGTCGATATTAATGCTGATTGATCTACCGCCATCGCGAGCAGGCTCGCTCCCACAGGGGTTATGTGTTGGCTGGTAGAACGGGTTAGCCGTCGACCAGGTTTTGCGGCGTGCCGGCTGCCCAGGCGGCGATGTTGTCCAGGGTGGTCATGGCAATTGCCGCCAAGGCTTCATGGGTCAGGAACGCCTGGTGGGCAGTGACGATCACGTTGGGAAAGGTCAACAGCCGTGCCAGCACGTCATCCTGCAAGGGCAGGTCGGAGCGGTCCTTGAAAAACAGCTGGGCTTCTTCCTCGTAGACATCCAGGCCCAGGTAGCCCAACTGGCCGCTTTTCAACGCCTCGATCAAGGCCGGTGTGTCCACCAGGCCACCGCGCCCGGTGTTGATCAGCATGGCACCGTGCTGCATCGCGGCAAGCGATTGGGCGTTGATCAGGTGCCGGCTCTGTTCGTTCAGTGGACAGTGCAGGCTGATGATCTGTGCTTGCGTCAGCAGATCGGCCAAGGGCAGGTAGCGAGCGCCCAAAGCTTCGACCTGCGGGTTGGGGTAGGGGTCGTAGGCCAGTAACTGGCAGCCGAAGCCGGCCATGATCCGTGCGAACGTCGCGCCGATCTGTCCGGTGCCAATCACGCCTACTGTCTTGCCCACCAGGTCGAACCCGGTCAACCCATGGAGGCTGAAATTGCCGTCCCGGGTGCGGTTGTAGGCGCGATGCAGGCAGCGATTGAGGGCCATGATCAACGCCACGGCATGTTCGGCCACGGCATGGGGCGAGTAGGCGGGCACCCGGACGATGCTCAAGCCCAGGCGCTTGGCGGCGAGCAGGTCGACATGGTTGTAGCCGGCCGAGCGCAGGGCGATCAGCCGCGTGCCGCCTTCGGCCAACTGCTCCAGCACCGGGGCACTGAGGTCATCGTTGATGAAGGCGCACACCACTTCATGCCGTTCGGCCAGGGCCACGGTGTCCAGGTCCAGGCGGGCGGGCTGGAAGTGCAGTTGAAGGCCCGTGGGCGCCGACGCCTGGATGAAACTGTCGCGATCGTAGGTCTGGCTGCTGAAAAAAATGACGCGCATGGCGGCCTCCTGGCATAAAAAAACAAGCCCGTACGGTCCGGGATCGGAACCTGGATTTTCAGCCAATCCGGCTCCCAGGATCTTGCTCTGGATCAGGCACTGATGCGCGCCTCGCTGGCCAGGCGGTTGATGGCCCGCTCCAATTCTTCCAGGGCGGCGGCGGCCTTGGGATCTTGTTGCTTGAGCAGGGTTTCGCTGCGCTGGCAGGCCGCACGCAATTGCGGTACGCCGCAGTAGCGCGTCGCACCGTGCAGGCGGTGGACGCGTTCGATCAGGGCGTTGTGATCGTTGGCCTCGCTGGCCTGGCGGATCGCTTCGCGATCGGCTTCCAGGGAGGCCAGCAACATTGCCAGCATGTCCGCCGCCAGGTCGGCCTTGCCGGCGGCCAGGCGCAGGCCTTCCTCGTGATCGAGCACCAGCAGTTCGCTGCCGCCCTGGGCATCGCCGCTGCGTTCCGGTGACTGGTTGCGCAGGGCCAGGCCGGTCCATTTGAGCACCACCTGGGCCAGTTGCCGCTCGCTGATGGGTTTGGTCAGGTAGTCATCCATGCCGCTTTGCAGCAGGGCGCGCTTTTCGTTGGCCATGGCGTGGGCGGTGAGGGCGACGATCGGCAGCGGCGTGCAATGCCGCTCGCTTTCCCACTGGCGGATCGCCTCGGTGCTTTGGCGGCCGTCCATGCCGGGCATCTGCACGTCCATCAAGACCAGGTCGAAGGTTTCCTTCTGCACGGCCTTGACCGCCGCGTAGCCGCTTTCCACCGCTAGCACCTTGGCACCCATGTCTTCGAGCAGGGTCTGCACCAGCAGCAGATTGGCCGGATTGTCATCCACGCAGAGCACTTTCGGGGCCCGGCTGGAAATTGGCTCGTTGGGTTCGCTGCGGGCCGGGCGCGGGTTGACCAGGTCGGAAAGCGCGCGGCGCAACTTGCGGGTGCAGGCCGGCTTGGCCTGCAGCTGGCTGTGAGGGTTGGGCACCGAGAGGTGGTACAGGGTCTGTTCGGTGGTGGGGCACAGCACCAGCACTTTGCAGCCCAGGTGCTCGAGGTCCCAGATGTGCTGGTTGAGGCGCTCCGGCGGCATGTCGTTGCTGGTGATGCCCAGCACGGCCAGGTCGATCGCCTGATCGGTCTGGTGGGCGACGGTGATGCCGTTGGTCAGGCTCTCCAGGGTATTGAACGGCGTCACTTGCAGGCCGCAGTCTTCGAGCTGGTGCTGCAAGGCCTGGCGGGCCAGCTCGTGATTCTCCAGCACCGCTACACGCCGGCCCAGCAACGGTGGGCCGGGCAGGTCCTCGGCATCGTCACGGGTCTTGGGCAGGCGCAGGCTGATCCAGAACTCCGAGCCTTCGCCCGGTGTGCTGTCGACACCGATCTCCCCGCCCATCTGTTCCACCAGACGCTTGGAAATCACCAGGCCGAGCCCGGTGCCTCCCGGTTGCCGCGACAGCGAGTTGTCAGCCTGGCTGAACGCCTGGAACAGGGCACGCACATCCTGGTTGGACAGGCCGATGCCGGTGTCCTGGATGCTGATACGCAACTGCACGCTGTCTTCGTGCTCGTCTTCGAGCATGGCTCGGGCGACGATGGTGCCCTCGCGGGTGAACTTGATGGCGTTGCTCACCAGGTTGGTCAGGATTTGCTTGAGGCGCAGCGGATCACCCACCAGCGACAGTGGTGTGTCCCGGTAGACCAGGCTCACCAGTTCCAGCTGCTTGGCGTGGGCGGCGGGGGCGAGGATGGTCAAGGTGTCCTGCAGCAGGTCCCGCAGGTTGAACGGAATGCTGTCGAGCACCAGCTTGCCGGCCTCGATCTTCGAAAAGTCGAGGATCTCGTTGATGATCCCCAGCAGGCTGTCGGCGGATTTCTCGATGGTGCCCAGGTAGTCGAGCTGGCGCGGGGTCAATTCGCTTTTTTGCAACAAGTGGGTAAACCCGAGGATGCCGTTGAGTGGCGTGCGGATTTCATGGCTCATGTTCGCCAGGAATTCGGATTTGATCCGGCTCGCTTCCAGGGCTTCCTTGCGGGCCAGGTCCAGCTCGATGTTCTGGATCTCGATGGTTTCCAGGTTCTGGCGCACATCTTCGGTGGCCTGGTCGATGCTGTGCTGCAATTCTTCCTGGGCGTTCTGCAAGGTACTGGCCATGCGATTGATGCCCGACGCCAGTTCATCCAGTTCCTGGCTGCCCAGCGGTGGCAGGCGGGTTTCCAGGTGGCCGTCCTTGAGTTGCGCCACGGCTTGCTTGATCTGGCTCAGCGGGCGGTTGATCGTGCGGCCCATGCGCAAGGCCAACAGCGCGGTCAGGCACAGGCCGGCGGCGATCAGCAGCAGGCTGGCGAACAGGCTGCGATAACCGCGCAGCAACATATTGCTATGGGACAACTCCAGCTCGACCCAGCCCAGCAGGCGGTCGGCTTCTTCGGGAATCAATTCGCCCGCCAGGTTGCGGTGCTTGCCGAATACCGGCAACAGATAGCGCGTGGCGTCGTTGCCGGTGCGTTGCAGCAATTGCGCATTGTTGCCCTCCGGCGCCCGGTTGAGCATGGTCGGGCCGGCGTGGGCCAGCGGTGCGCGGTCGGGGGCGAGGAAGGTGACGGCGCGTACATCCGTCTCTTCGAGGGACTGCGTCGCGATGCGCTCCAGCAAATCGCTGTCCTGGCGGCTCATGGCCGGGGCGACCAGCGGCGCGAGCTGTTCGGCGATCATCTCGCCCCGTTGCAGCAACTGGGCGTGCAGGTCCGCTTGCTGCATCCAAGTGAAATAGCCGCCCAGGACCAGCGCCATCAGGCTGGTCGGCAACAGGGTCAGCAACAACACGCGGCCTTTGATTCCCAGTTTCTTGAGCACACTTGTCTCCTGCATCCAGCGGTCTGATTGAGCTGTGCGCGCATCCGGCACGCATTAAGTGCGCAGTGTAGCGATTTGCGGGCGGGCGATCTTCGTAAATTCATGCCTGCCGCGCATCCGTACTGCTGGGCAATTGTCCACGGCGATAAACGGCGCTGGCGTCTGGGGTCAAACTAGCGATGATCCGGGTAGGCAGCCACCATTTGTCACTTCCGGCTCGCTATTGACCATTGGTCGGGACTGTCAATCCTGACAGGTGTCGTTTTCTTTCCGTTGTTTAAGCTCGGTGTCGTTGAGTTATATAGGGCAGGGTGGAGTTGTAGTGGAGTTTCATCTTCTAGTAGATCCAGGGACCTATGAAATTGAAAGATATAGACTCTGGATAGAGGTCGACTATAGCGAATATGAAGGGGTCGGAAAAACGGGAGCTTTAACTCTTGAGACAACTCGTGCCACAAAAACGATACAAAGGTAGTTTCGATGTCAAAACTATCGACCGCCGGAAAATGGAAGGGGTATTTGACGTTCGGATTATATAGGTTCGAGTGGCAGATGGGGCCAGTTCCAGATGTAGCCTGGGACATGCACGTCAGCCAGGTTTTTAGCAAACTCAAGGCCACTGGCTGTGCCGCTCGGCAAGTGCGCTCGGCATGAGGCATTGAGTGATAAGCGCATCAGGAGAAACAATATGAGTGCCATGAGTGCAGAAGAAAGAGTAAAAGCCGTAACGGCTGCTCCTAGGCTGGATGCAAAAGGTTCAATAATCATCACGCTTAATGGGCAGGTTACGAAAACCGAGGATGTTCATATCCTGGATCAACCCGGTCACTCCATTGTGGGAATCATAGGGGGGGATATCGTCATCGTGCAGTTCAACTCACTGATAGCGCCTGGTATCTATGAGATCAAGGAACATGGTATCTGGATATATATGGCGTTCCACGGTTACCAGGGAACGGCAGCAACCGGAGCCTTGACCCTTGACACCATCGAGACGAAAAGCAAGTACAAAGGTCATTTTGATGTGAAGACCTCGGATCACCAAAAGGTTGATGGGGTATTTGATGTCCAGAGGGTATAGGTTAGGAAGTTGAGGATAAGGGGGGCTCCATGTGAAGGTCCCCATCAAGCTTGGGTCATCGATCATGTTCGCAATCTGAGCGATGAGTTTCAGCCTTCTAGCTCCCAGGCATTCGCAAAAGGCTGCAGTCCTACGCCGACAGTCGGAAGCGAGCTCAGTCGTGCCACTTGGGCTCGCTTATTCCCATAAGCCATAACGACCACACTTTGCGTGATATGGCCGCGTCGGGTTTGCCGGTATGATAGGCGCCCCCGCAGTCCGGATTGCGAATACGCCATGACTCTGCAGTACCCCACCATCGCCGATTGCGTCGGCAACACTCCGCTGGTCCGTTTGCAACGCTTGCCCGGCGAGACCACCAATACGCTTTTGCTCAAGCTCGAAGGGAATAACCCGGCGGGTTCGGTCAAGGACCGGCCGGCGCTGTCGATGATTACCCGTGGCGAATTGCGCGGGCAGATCCGGCCCGGCGATACGCTGATTGAGGCGACCTCCGGCAACACCGGCATCGCCCTGGCGATGGCGGCGGCGATCAAGGGCTACAAGATGATCCTGATCATGCCCGACAACTCCAGCGCCGAGCGCAAGGCCGCGATGACGGCCTACGGTGCCGAGTTGATCCTGGTGACTCAGGAAGAAGGCATGGAAGGCGCCCGGGACCTGGCCGAGCGCATGCAGGCCGAGGGGCGTGGCAAGGTGCTGGATCAGTTCGCCAACGGCGACAATCCCGAGGCCCACTACACCACCACCGGCCCGGAGATCTGGCGCCAGACCGACGGCACCATCACCCATTTCGTCAGCTCGATGGGCACCACCGGCACCATCATGGGCACCTCGCGTTACTTGAAGGAACAGAACCCCAACGTGCAGATCATCGGCCTGCAACCGATGGAAGGCGCGGCCATTCCCGGTATTCGTCGCTGGCCCGAGGCGTATCTGCCGAAGATCTACCAGGCCGAGCGTGTGGACCGCATCATCGACATGGCCCAGAGCGAAGCCGAGGACGTGACCCGTCGCCTGGCTCGCGAAGAAGGCATCTTCTGCGGCGTGTCTTCGGGCGGTGCCGTGGCGGGGATGCTGCGCCTGTCCAAGGAAGTTGAAAATGCGGTGATCGTCGCGATCATCTGCGACCGTGGCGACCGTTACCTGTCGACCGGCATTTTCGACGCGCCCAACTGATGGCCAAGCAAGAAAGAGGCTTGCGCTTCCAGCCCAGCGGCGGAAGCCGGGCCCCGCAAGTGCCCACCGGTAAAAAGCAGCGCTTGACCATCGAGCGCCTGGCCAACGATGGCCGGGGCATCGCTTTTGTCGACGGGCGCACCTGGTTTGTCATCGGCGCCCTGGCCGGCGAAGAAGTCGAGGCGCGGGTGCTCGGTGCCCATGGCAAAGTGGTCGAGGCGCGTACCGAGCGGGTGTTCCTGTCCAGTGAGCTGCGTCGCGCGGCGCCGTGCATCCATGCCGGTCGTTGCGGCGGTTGCAGCGTCCAACATTTGCCCCATGTCGAACAACTCGCCCTGAAACAGCGCATGCTCGCCGAGCAGTTGTCGCGGGTGGCCGGGGTGGAGCCGCAAGAATGGGCCGCGCCGTTGAGCGGGCCGGAGTTCGGTTATCGACGTCGCGCCCGGGTGGCGGTGCGTTGGGACCAGAAAGCGAAAAAACTCGAAGTGGGTTTTCGCGCGGCCGGCAGCCAGGATATCGTTGCCATCGGTGATTGCCCGGTGCTGGTACAGCCCTTGCAGCCGATCATGAGCCGCTTGCCGGAGATGCTCAGACGCTTGGGCAAACCCCAGGCGCTGGGGCATGTGGAGTTGTTCGCCGGTTCGTCCCTCGCGGTATTGCTGCGCCATATGGCGCCGCTGTCGGAGGCCGACCTGACGATCCTCAAGGACTTCTGCACGTTTCATGAAGCCCAGTTGTGGCTGCATGGCGAAGGCGAGCCAAAACCGGTCGATCCCGGGCAAACCTTGGGTTATCGCCTGGAAACCTGGGGCCTGGAGCTGGCTTACCGGCCCGGGGATTTCATCCAGGTGAACGCCGGGGTCAACGAGGCGATGATCGCCCAGGCCTTGCAATGGCTGGCGCCGCGATCCGAGGAACGGGTGCTGGATCTGTTCTGCGGCCTGGGCAACTTTGCCTTGCCGCTGGCCCAAAGCGTGCGCCAGGTGGTGGCCGTCGAAGGCGTGCAGACCATGGTGGATCGTGCGACGGCCAATGCCGTCAGCAACAATTTGAATAACACTGCCTTTTTTCAGGCCGATTTATCCCAGCCTCTGGCTGATGCCCAATGGATCGGCGAGGGCTTTTCTGCGGTACTCTTGGACCCACCCCGTGACGGTGCTTTCGAGGTGGTACGCAAGCTGTCGTCCCTGGGGGCCAGACGGCTGGTTTATGTATCGTGCAACCCGGCAACTTTGGCCCGGGATACGGTCGAACTGATCAAGCAGGGCTACCGGTTAAAACGTGCCGGGATTCTCGATATGTTTCCTCAAACGGCACATGTCGAGGCCATGGCGTTATTTGAAGCGAGCCAGGATGGCTTGTCCGACTGACCCGTTCGTGCGAACCCGCCACAGCCCTGGGCGCAAACACGGGCACGAAGGTCAGCGAAGTTGACGCATTGAATCTGCGTCGTAGGGAAGGTAAGTAAAGATGGTACAGGTGAGAGCACACCAGCCGATCAACACCGACGGCAGTATCAATCTCGAGGCTTGGCTCGATCATGCCGTCAGTGTCGACATGGCTCTGGATCGCGAAGCCTTGAAGGCCGCCTGCGAGTTCGCTCGTGAGGCGGAGCAGCAACATAACGCGGCGAAGAACCTGTGGTCCGAAGGCACCTCGAGTTTCCAGACGGGCCTGGAGATCGCCGAAATTCTCGCGGACCTCAAGCTCGACCAGGACTCGCTGGTGGCGGCGGTGCTGTACCGCGGCGTGCGCGAAGGGCAGATCCAGCTACCGATGGTCAGCCAGCGCTTCGGCACGGTGGTGGCCAAGTTGATCGACGGCGTGCTGCGCATGGCCGCCATCAGCGCCAGCCTCAGTCCGCGCCAGTCCATGGTGCTGGGCACCCAGGGGCAGGTGGAAAACCTGCGCAAGATGTTGGTGGCGATGGTCGACGACGTGCGTGTCGCGCTGATCAAGCTGGCCGAACGCACCTGCGCCATCCGCGCCGTGAAGTCCGCCGATGACGAAAAACGCAATCGCGTCGCCCGGGAGGTGTTCGACATCTATGCACCCCTGGCCCACCGTCTCGGCATCGGTCACATCAAGTGGGAGCTGGAGGACCTGTCCTTCCGCTACCTGGAGCCCGACCAGTACAAGCAGATCGCCAAGCTGTTGCATGAGCGGCGCCTGGATCGCGAGCGCTTCATCACCGATGTGATGACCCAGTTGCGCGAAGAATTGCAGGCCACCGGCGTCGAAGCCGACATCAGTGGCCGGGCCAAGCACATCTACTCGATCTGGCGCAAAATGCAGCGCAAGGGCCTGGAATTCAGCCAGATCTACGACGTTCGCGCCGTTCGCGTACTGGTCCCGGAAATGCGCGACTGCTACACCGCGCTGGGGATCGTCCACACCTTGTGGCGGCACATTCCCAAGGAGTTCGACGACTACATCGCCAACCCCAAGGAAAACGGCTATCGCTCGCTGCACACTGCGGTGATCGGCCCCGAGGGCAAGGTACTGGAAGTGCAGATCCGCACCCATGCCATGCACGAGGAAGCCGAACTGGGCGTCTGCGCCCACTGGAAATACAAGGGCACCGACGTCAAGTCCGGGTCCAACCACTACGAAGAGAAAATCTCCTGGCTGCGCCAGGTGCTCGAGTGGCATGAGGAGCTGGGTGACATCGGCGGCCTGGCCGAACAGTTGCGGGTGGATATCGAGCCGGACCGGGTCTACATCTTCACCCCTGACGGCCACGCCATCGACCTGCCCAAGGGCGCGACGCCGCTGGACTTCGCCTATCGGGTCCACACCGAGATCGGCCACAACTGCCGTGGCGCCAAGATCAATGGGCGGATCGTACCGCTCAACTACAGCCTGCAGACCGGTGAACAGGTCGAGATCATCACCAGCAAGCACGGCACGCCGAGCCGCGACTGGCTGAACCCGAACCTGGGCTACATCACCACCTCGCGGGCGCGGGCGAAAATCGTCCACTGGTTCAAATTGCAGGCCCGCGACCAGAACGTCGCCGCCGGCAAGACCTTGCTTGAGCGTGAACTGGGACGCCTGGGCCTGCCGCAGGTGGACTTCGACAAGCTGGCCGAAAAAGCCAACATGAAAACCGCCGAGGACATGTTTGCCGCCCTCGGTGCTGGCGATCTGCGCCTGGCGCAGTTGGTCAACCTGGCCCAGCAACTGGTGGAGCCGGAGCGTGGCAACGAACAACTGGAATTGATCCCGCGCAAGGCCACCGGCTACAAGCCGGGCAAGCGCGGCGATATCCAGATCCAGGGCGTCGGCAACCTGATGACCCAGATGGCGGGCTGCTGCCAGCCATTGCCGGGGGATGCGATCGTCGGCTACATCACCCAGGGCCGTGGCGTGAGCATCCACCGCCAGGACTGTGCCTCGGTGCTGCAACTGGCCGGTCGCGAGCCGGAACGGATCATCCAGGTCAGCTGGGGCCCGGTGCCGGTGCTCACCTACCCGGTGGACATCGTCATCCGCGCCTACGACCGCTCCGGTCTGCTGCGTGACGTGTCCCAGGTGTTGCTGAACGAGCGGATCAACGTGCTGGCGGTCAACACCCGTTCGAACAAGGAAGACAACACCGCGCTGATGTCCCTGACCATCGAGATCCCGGGGCTGGATGCGCTGGGGCGGTTGCTGGGGCGGATTTCCCAGTTGCCGAACATCATCGAGACCCGGCGTAACCGGACGCCGGGGTGATCGCTATCCACTAATGTGGGTGGGAGCGGGCTTGTGGGAGCAAAGCTTGCTCGCGATAGCGGTGGATCAGTCTCGACATAGGTTGGTCCACCACCTCAATCGCGAGCAAGCTTTGCTCCCACAGACCTGCTTCCACAGGCTTGCTCTCATTGGGTTACTTCCCACAGTGTTTTGTGTGATGAGACGGATTAATGTACAGCCTTGAAGACCTGCTCCACCTGATGAACCGCCTGCGCGACCCGCAATACGGTTGCCCGTGGGACATCAAGCAAACCTACGCGACCATCGTCCCCCATACCCTGGAAGAAGCCTACGAAGTGGCCGATGCAATCGAACGCGGCGACTTCGATCACTTGCAGGGCGAGTTGGGCGACCTGTTGTTTCAGGTGGTGTATTACAGCCAGCTGGCCCTGGAAGAAAACCGTTTCGAATTCGCCGGCGTGGTCGACAGCATCACCCGCAAGCTGATCCGCCGCCATCCCCACGTGTTCCCTAGCGGTGACCTGTATGCGCCCGTGGACACGCCGCGCCTGAGCGAAGAGCAGGTCAAGCAGCGCTGGGAGGAAATCAAGGCCGAGGAGCGTGCTGAGAAAGCCTCGGCACCGGAGCAATTGTCGTTGCTCGACGATGTGCCGGCGGCCCTGCCGGCGTTATCCCGCTCGGCGAAGCTGCAAAAGCGTGCCGGTCAGGTCGGTTTCGACTGGCCAGGCCCGTTGCCGGTGCTCGACAAGGTCCGGGAAGAGCTGGACGAAGTCCTCGAGGCGATGGCTGACAATGATCCCGCCGCCATCAGCGATGAGATCGGCGACCTGCTGTTCAGCGTGGTAAACCTGGCCCGCCATCTGAAGGTCGACCCGGAAACCGCCCTGCGTGGCGCCAACGGGAAATTCGAAAGACGCTTCCGATTTATCGAACAGGCATTGCGCGACACCCACCGTCCCATGGAAGATTGCACCCTCGAAGAGTTGGACGCCTTGTGGGGCGAAGCCAAACGTCAGGAAAAGAATTTGCCCAGCTGTGGCTGAGGCCGTTGCCTAAGTGAGTAAGCACCATGAGCCTTTCCCTTCGCGACCAGTTGCTCAAAGCAGGGCTGGTCAACCAAAAGCAGGCCAAGCAGGTCGGCAAAGAGAAACAGAAACAGCAGCGCCTGGTCCATAAAGGCCAGATCGAACAGGATGATTCACAGCAACGCGCGGCCCAGGAAGCCATGGCCGAGAAGGTCAAGCGCGACCAGGAACTCAACCGTCAGCAGCAGGAAAAGGTCGAGCAGAAGGCCCGTGCCGCGCAGATCAAGCAATTGATCGAAGTCTCGCGCCTGCCGAAGCTGACCACTGAGGACTATTACAACTTCGTCGACGACAAGAAGGTCAAGCGCATCTCGGTCAATACGTTGATGCGCAACAAGCTGAGCAGTGGCTCGCTGGCAATTGTCCACCATGCCGGCGGCTACGAAGTGATCCCGCGCGAGGCGGCCCTGAAGATCCAGGAGCGTGACCCCCAGCGCATCGTCCAGCTCAACACCCAGACCGAAGAAGTGGATGCCGATGATCCGTACGCGGCGTATCAGATTCCTGATGATTTGATGTGGTAGGACCGGCAACCTAAAACAAACTGTGGCGAGGGAGCTTGCTCCCGCTTGAGTGCGAAGCGCTCACAAAAAAGGGCTGCTACGCAGCCCAGCGGGAGCAAGCTCCCTCGCCACAGGGTTCCGTGTCGTTCAGGATTCTGCCATCTCACGCGAGCGCAACCTTTCTTCGCGCTCCAGCTCAGCCTTGTAACTATGGGCATCCGTCTCGGAGTGGAACATCCCCACCAGCAGATCCTGTTGATGCACATCCCAGATCCGGATACCGGCGGCAATGCCTTCGTGGGACATATGGGCGTCGTCGCGTTCAGTTACTTTCACAGTCATCTTGCAAGCTCCAATCTCTGTTATCTGCAGCAAGGCGTGTGCAGGTCTTTGTTATAGATTTTGGTAGCGTGCTAAGTAAATGCCTGGGCCCGTTAAGAAGTTTTCATGAAAATCGCAACAATCCTGCAGGCCAGGCGGTGCGCGGCGTTCGGTCGCAGGTGTTTTTCATGAAAAAAATATCATTTTGTCGCAGCAGGCCAGGCTCGACGAATGGTATGCCTACAACACATTTTTTTCGGCACACCTGTCAACTCTGACAGTTACCTCACTCCCCAAAACCCTGTTTACTTTTATCCAGCGCGGAGTGGCGGAATGTGGTTGGGCGATGGTCGACTGCGCTTGGTTTATTTTCGAGATGAACCAGTCATGGACGTCCATGGCAGGGTGGCAATCAAAGGGGTCATATGATGAATATTTCCAAGGTGATATTTATTGGATTTATGCTTATAGCCGGCTGCGTAGATATTAACTCATCAATGCAGGCAGATATGCCAACGGGAGTCATTAAACTATCTGCAGACGAGGATGGAGGGGGAAAGTCATGTGCATTGACAATTAGTAATACAGCGCCTGATCCGCAACGTTTTAATATGGCCAGTACCTCTTGTAAGAATGATGAGGCAAGGTATTTTGCGCTTGAAAATATGCCTTCGACTACACGGATACGATTTGATAATAAACAATGCAATGAAGCGGGTCATGACTGGTATTTTTTGATAAAAACAATTGTTCATCCTACTACGACTCGCCGGATAAATCTCAGAGAGCTGAAGGATTCCGCGGAAGGTTCAATTATAGTTAGGGGGGTTATGCTTGTAGAAAAAAACCTAGCGAGTGAATATCAAGACGGAAAATTGAGTTGCGTTGTCGTTTGGCGTGCCTATGGGGCGGACTAAGCCAGAAATCATTTGGTTTAAGAGGGGCGCTGCACTTGCTTCCTAACTGAAAAGTTGATGTTTTGACTTCTGTATATTTAACTTCTGTTTGTTACCGCGTTTTTAATGTTTCTCTTCGATGAGGGCGATCTTGCACTCTTTGATGGCTTCACAAACGGCGTCACCGCTAACTGATACACCGCTATCGCGAGCAAGCTCGCTCCTACAGAGGGCGTGTGGTGGGCTTGAAATCCAGGCATTAAAAAGCCCCGCATTTGCGGGGCTTCTAGGTGTTCACCTCGATCAGCTGCCTTTCACAGCCTTGCCATTGACCGTACCGTCCAGGAGCATGATGTTGTACTCCTTGCCGTCGGTCTCAACCTGTTGCAGGCGCACCAGCAGGTAATCCCAGTCCTTGGCGAACCAGAGCACGGTGATGCGTTTGCTTTGTGTCGGGTCGCGCACGCGCTCGACCTTGATCGCGTCGATCTGGCCGGCCTTGGTGGCGACCTTTTCCGAGCCCAGCACGCGGAAGTCATAGGTATCGACTTCGCCGTCATCGACGACCTGGTAGCTCATGCTTTTCTTGCCGGCGGCCACGTCGTGTTGCAGGGCCAACTGGTAAGTGGATTTATCGACCATGCCACGGTTGAGCGGCAGCTTGACCGCGTCGCCGCGATCGGTGCCGGTGACCATCTTGGTGTTCCAGTCGAAGTCCAGGTCGGCCTTCTTGGCCTTGCCCAGCCCGCCGCGTTCGAAGTGGTAGGACTGTGGCAACAGCGTGTCCTTGTCCAGGGTCAGGGTGCTTTCTTCGGTCAGGCTGGCGATCATCATCGAAGCCTTGAAGCTCAGCTTCCAGGTGCCGTTGGCTTCCTTGGTCAGGCTGCGCTCGGCGGTGCCGCTCATGGGCAGCTGTTTCCAGTCGGCAGTGTAGCTGGCGGAGAACGGTTGTAGTTCCGAAGCCTGTGCCAAGGGCAGGGCAAGCAGAGCGCAAGCGAAGAGCAGGGCGCGACGCATAAAATCTCCTAGTGTCGAATCAAATGGCCGCTGGCGGCGAGCAACTGGCCGTCCAGTGAGGCACCGCGATCGTCGAGGGTCAGCCTTCCTTCGGCAAACCAACGCACGGCCATCGGGTAGATCTGGTGCTCGCGGGCGTGAACCCGTTGCGCCAGGCTTTGCGGCGTGTCGTGCAACTCTACCGGTATTACTGCCTGTACGACCAGTGGTCCGCCATCGAGTTCCTCGGTGACAAAGTGCACAGAGCAGCCGTGCTCCGTGTCTCCGGCCTCCAGCGCCCGCTGGTGAGTGTGTAACCCTTTGTATTTGGGCAGCAGCGAGGGATGGATATTGAACAGGCGGCCCTGGTAGTGACGCACGAAGCCGGCGCTGAGGATGCGCATGAAACCGGCCAGTACCACCAGATGCGGATTGAAGGTGTCGATTTGCTCGATCAGCGCGGCGTCGAAGGCTTCGCGGCCCTCGAACGCCGTGTGATCCAGGACGCGGGTGTCGATACCCGCCTCCTTGGCGCGTTGCAGGCCGTAGGCATCGGCGCGGTTGGAAATCACCGCGCGGATACGGACCGGGCTGTCGCCGGTCCGTGTGCTGTCAATCAAGGCCTGCAAGTTACTGCCGGTGCCGGACAGCAGCACCACCACGTCACAGGTTGCGGACATCAGTGCGCCTTAAGGTTTTGCAGCTCGACTTGTGCAGCGCCTTCGGCCGCGGTAGCGATCTGGCCGATGACCCAAGGCTGCTCGCCGGCTTCACGCAAGACGTTCAGGGCCGTCTCGACGTGCTCCTGGGCCACGCAGATGACCATGCCCACGCCGCAGTTCAGCACGCGGTGCATTTCGGTTTCATCGACGTTGCCTTTCTCTTGCAGCCAGTCGAACACCGCCGGGCGGGTCCAGCTCGCCACGTCGACCACGGCCTGGGCGCCTTTTGGCAGCACGCGCGGGATGTTGTCCAGCAGGCCACCACCGGTGATGTGGGCCATGGCCTTGACGGCGCCGGTGTCCTTGATCAGCTTGAGCAGCGGCTTGACGTAGATTCGGGTCGGGGCCATCAGCAGGTCGGCCAGTGGCTTGCCATCGAGCTGGGTGTTTTCGATGTCGGCACCCGAGACTTCGATGATCTTGCGGATCAGCGAGTAGCCATTGGAGTGCGGGCCGGAGGACGGCAGGGCGAGCAGGGCATCGCCAGCGGCGACTTTCGAGCCATCGATGATCTCGGCCTTTTCCACGACGCCGACGCAGAAGCCGGCCAGGTCGTAGTCTTCGCCTTCGTACATGCCAGGCATTTCAGCGGTTTCGCCGCCGACCAGGGAGCAGCCGGACAGCTCACAGCCAGCGCCGATGCCGGTGACGACCTGGGCGGCGGTGTCGACGTTCAGTTTGCCGGTGGCGTAGTAGTCGAGGAAGAACAGCGGCTCGGCGCCGCAGACCACCAGGTCGTTCACGCACATGGCCACCAGGTCGATGCCGATGCTGTCGTGCTTGTTCAGGTTCAGGGCCAGGCGCAGCTTGGTGCCGACGCCGTCAGTGCCCGAGACCAGCACCGGTTGCTTGTAGCCGGCCGGGATCTCGCAGAGGGCGCCGAAACCGCCCAGGCCGCCCATGACTTCCGGACGCGCAGTGCGCTTGGCGACGCTCTTGATGCGTTCGACCAATGCTTCACCGGCGTCGATGTCTACACCGGCGTCCTTGTAGCTCAGGGAGGGTTGCTTGCTCATGATCCAGGCCTTTAGGGGGGATTTCTGGGTAACGACCGACGCCGGGGCCATTGAATAACCGTTGTACGAATTATTCCGGGAGCCCAGCCATTGCCGGTCTGCGAAGGCGCGCGATTTTATCAGGCTTGAGGGGCAGCGGCCATCCTCGCGCCGACGGGCAGGGACATATCCACGGAAAAAAACCGATATTTCTTATATTGGTACTGCGTAGCGCGTCTGTATAAGGTGTATCGGTAACCGGTTATGGTGATGACCGTGCGAAACTTCCACCGGGTGTGTGAATGTTTTGCCGGGTGCTGTGGTCACAGCCATGCTCAATCTTCTTCACACGGCCTGTTCCAGCCGTTATGTCCGGGAATCTTCCATGCGTTTTTTCAAATTCTTGTCCGTGAGCTGCTTGTCGCTGATCAGCCTGGCGAGCCATGCCGAAACCGTCAATGGTCTCTATCAGGTGCTCGAACCGGTTGCCAGCCAGACACCAGAGGAGCGCAACCAGGCGACGCAGCGCGCCCTGGATACGCTGGTGCTGCGCCTGACCGGCGACGCCAAGGCTGCCCAGAATCCCGGGTTGGCGGCGCTGCGCCAGGACCCGCAGCAGATCATTCTTCAATATGGCTACGACGCGGGTCCGCCGGAAAGCCTCAAAGTGGACTTCGATCCGGCGAGCACCGACCGGGCATTGCGTTCGGCAGGGTTGTCGCTGTGGAGCGCGAACCGCCCATCGATCCTGGGCTGGTGGCTGAACGACTCGGTCGAGGGCTCCAGCCTGGTGGGCGATGGCCAGGCCAGCGCCTCGCCATTGCGGCGTGCCGCCCAGCATCGGGGGCTGGCATTGCACCTGCCGCTGGCGGACTTGAGCGAGCAGAT
Organism: Pseudomonas sp. St316; assembly: GCF_018325905.1. Lineage (NCBI taxonomy): Bacteria > Pseudomonadati > Pseudomonadota > Gammaproteobacteria > Pseudomonadales > Pseudomonadaceae > Pseudomonas > Pseudomonas sp. St316. The sequence continues at coordinate 1,630,880 of NZ_AP021901.1, forward strand.
CGTTGCCACCGCACCTAACCTGGAAGGCAGCGACCCGGCGCCTTTGCGTGATGCCTCGGAGCGCTACGCGACAGACGCCTTGCTGGCGGTCCATGCCAAGGAAGAGGGCGGACAGTGGCACGGCACCTGGCGCTTGTGGCTGGGCGATCAACGCGAGCAGGGCACTGCCCAGGGTGCCAATCCTGCGGCCCTGGCCGACGCGGTCATGCTCGCGGTGAGCCAGCGCCTGGCGCCGCGTTTCGTCACCAAGCCGGGCGTGGCCACCGAGCAACTGCTGGAAGTGCAGGGCATGAATCTGGAGCGTTACGCGGCACTTGGACACCTGCTCGAACCGTTCGGTGGGCAGTTGCAGCGGGTTGAAGGCGACCGGATCGTCTATCGGGTCAACGGCAGTGCCGAACAACTGAAGGCGCAGTTGGCCCTGGCGAAACTGCAGGAGATCCCGCCTGGCGAGGCCGTCGCGCCAGTGCCAGTGGCGCCGCCCGCTGCCGATGGCTCGGCCCCGGTTGCGGCACCTGTGCCGGCGCCGGCAGCCAATCTGCGGTTCCGCTGGTAGGTTTTCTTTCTTTATATAGCTAGGAGTGGTTCATGGGCGATACGCGGCGTTGGTTCTGGTTGGGCGGGGTTGCCCTGCTGATTGCGCTTATCTATTTGCTGCATCCGATCCTGACGCCGTTCCTGGTTGCGCTGCTGTTGGCCTATCTGTTCGACCCGGTGGTGGATCGCCTGGAAAAACTCGGCCTGTCGCGGACCTGGGGCGTGGTGACGGTGTTTGCGCTGTTCACCTTGATTGTGAGCGCACTGTTGCTGGTGCTGATCCCGATGCTCGCCAAGCAACTGGTGCGCCTGTACGAATTGGCGCCGCAGATGCTCGATTGGTTGCAGCACAGCGCGGTGCCGTGGGTGCAGTCGAAGCTGGGGTTGGCGGACGGTTTCTGGAAGTTCGACAAGGTCAAGGCGGCTATCAGCGAGCACATGGGCCAGACCACCGACATCGTCGGCGTGGTGTTGAGCCAGGCCACGGCCTCGGGCCTGGCGTTGATCGGCTGGCTGGCGAACCTGGTGTTGATTCCGGTCGTGGCCTTCTATCTGCTGCGGGACTGGGACCTGATGATGGCGAAGATCCGCAGTCTGTTGCCGCGTCACCGTGAAGAACGCATCATGACCTTGACCTTCGAATGCCACGAAGTGTTGGGGGCGTTCGTACGCGGGCAGTTGCTGGTAATGGTGGCCCTTGGGTTTATCTACGCGGCCGGGCTGATGCTGGTGGGGTTGGAGCTGGGGTTGTTGATCGGCATGATCGCCGGCCTGGCCGCCATCGTGCCGTACATGGGTTTTGTGATTGGTATTGGCGCGGCATTGATCGCCGGATTGTTCCAGTTCGGCGGCGACCTGTACCCGATGGTGGGCATCGTCGCGGTGTTCATGGTCGGTCAGGCCCTGGAGGGCATGGTCCTGACACCGCTGCTGGTGGGCGATCGTATTGGCCTGCATCCGGTGGCGGTGATCTTCGCGATCCTGGCGGGGGGCGAGTTGTTCGGCTTCACCGGGATCCTGCTGGCACTGCCGGTGGCGGCGGTGATCATGGTGCTGGTGCGTCATATGCACGATTTGTACAAGGATTCGGACATCTATAGCGGCGCCGAAGACCCTGATCTGTAGGGCGAATGGCCGGCGGGCTGCCAGGGAAACTGACGCTGCGTGCCCTTGCCGCTGCAAACCTTTGATTTTGCTCGTGGTCCGGCGCATTGTGCGGTCCGCGCCACGGGTATAAACTTTGCGCACTTTACACAGAGGCCACTAACGGTTCCTTGGGAACTGTTCAGTCAGCATGAAACCGATTCAGCTGCCCCTAGGTGTGCGTCTGCGTGATGACGCCACCTTTATCAATTACTACCCAGGCGCCAATGCCGCAGCACTCGGCTATGTCGAGCGGCTTTGCGAAGCCGACGCCGGCTGGACCGAAAGCCTGATCTATCTGTGGGGCAAGGACGGGGTAGGGCGCACGCACCTGTTGCAGGCCGCGTGCCTGCGGTTCGAGCAATTGGGCGAACCTGCGGTGTACCTGCCGTTGGCCGAGTTGCTCGATCGCGGCGTTGAAATCCTCGACAACCTTGAGCAGTACGAACTGGTCTGCCTGGACGATCTCCAGGCCGTGGCCGGCAAGGCTGATTGGGAAGAAGCGCTGTTTCATCTGTTCAATCGGTTGCGCGACAGCGGTCGGCGCTTGCTGATCGCCGCATCGACGTCGCCACGGGAGCTGCCGGTGAAGCTGGCGGACCTCAAGTCCCGCCTCACCCTGGCGCTGATCTTCCAGATGCGCCCGCTGTCCGACGAAGACAAGCTCCGTGCCTTGCAACTGCGCGCTTCTCGGCGTGGCCTGCACCTGACCGACGAAGTCGGGCATTTCATCCTCACCCGCGGTACCCGCAGCATGAGCGCCTTGTTCGAGCTGCTCGAACGCCTCGATCAGGCCTCACTCCAGGCCCAGCGCAAGCTGACTATTCCTTTTTTGAAAGAAACCCTGGGCTGGTAGAACCGTTGTCTGTAGTGGCTCTTAGCCTCTTCTGGACGCGGCGAAACCCGCGGTCCTGCTGGGTTGCAGGCCACGTGACATTCAAAATGGGCTTAAGCGCTTAGATGTAAACGTAAAACCGAGAAGTCACATTTGCATCGATTGAATTTGCAAATGAGGTTGATAGAGGGCATAGTCTCGCCATCTTTACTACTTCAGCCACGGTCGTGCCCATGCTAAATCGCTTCGCACCCCTCGTGCCTCTCGCACTCGTTACCCTGTTGTTCGGTTGCGCTGCCCACTCCCCAGTGTCCCAGCAAGTACAACAACCACAGGTCCAGAACACCGTTACCGCCCAGTCTTCCTCGGTTTCCTTCCAGGAAGAAATGGCCAACGACAAGGAGCTGGCAGCTTTCGCCGGCAACAAGCCTTATCAGCTTCCCGTGCTGGCTGACAGCATCCTGGAACGTGGCATGTCGTTGATCGGTACCCGCTACCGTTTTGGTGGTACCTCTGAAGCCGGCTTCGATTGCAGTGGTTTCATCGGTTATCTGTTTCGCGAAGAGGCCGGCATGAACCTGCCACGTTCCACTCGCGAAATGATCAACGTGAACGCCCCTCTGGTGGCTCGCAACCAACTTGAGCCCGGTGACCTGCTGTTCTTCAGTACCAGCGGTCGTCGCGGTCGCGTCAGTCACGCCGGTATCTACCTGGGCGACAACCAGTTCATCCATTCCAGCAGCCGCCGCAGCGGTGGCGTGCGGATCGACAGCCTGGGCGACAGCTACTGGAACAAGACCTTCATCGAAGCCAAGCGCGCCCTCGCCATGGCACCGACTGTGGTCACTGCTCGCAAGTAAGCACACAGTTTGTAAGGCAAACTTAAAGTCTTACTTGAAGTTTGCTGCATAGCCGCTAGAATCCTAGATCATTGATTGATGGCAATCCGCCTGCGTACTCCGCAGGCGGATTTGTTTTCATGCCCACGGCAGAAAAGCCGCATCCAGATCAGGATTGTTCTGCATATGTCGACGTCGGCCCGCCTCGCTCTCATCTGTCTCGCCGCGCTGCTCAGCGCCTGCGCCAGCCGTACTCCACCGCCACCCGCACCGGTACGGGCGCCGGTAGTCTTTGCGCCCTCGCAAGCTTTTTCCCCGGCCGCCGAAGATGTGCTCTTCCGTGCCTTGGGGTTGGTGGGCACGCCGTATCGCTGGGGCGGAAATACACCGGACTCGGGTTTTGATTGCAGTGGCCTGATCGGCTACGTCTACCGTGACGCCGCCGGCATTTCCCTGCCGCGTTCCACTCGCGAAATGATCGGCATGCGCGCCCCGAGCGTTGGCAAGGAAGCCTTGCAAACGGGTGATCTGATCTTCTTCGCCACCAACGGCGGCTCCCAGGTCAGTCATGCCGGGATCTATGTCGGGGAGGGCCGCTTTGTCCATGCGCCGGCCACCGGCGGTACGGTCAAGCTCGACAGCCTGTCCAAGGCCTATTGGCAGAAAGCCTATCTGAGCGCCAAGCGGGTGCTGCAGCCGGAGCATCTGGCGCGTAATCCCTGATGTGTTGCCCTGATTTGTGGGAGCAAAGCTTGCTCGCGAAACAGGCGCCTCGATCTCTGAAAGACCGCATCGCCTTCATCGCGGGCAAGCCTTGTTCCCACAGATTCCCTCGCCACAAGGGTGTGTAGGTATTATTTAGCCGATACCCGCCAAATCTTGTTCCCCACATCATCAGCCACCAACAACCCGCCCTGCTTGTCGATCACCACGCCCACTGGCCGGCCCTGGGCTTTTTCGTCAGCGTTCAGGAAGCCGGTCAATACATCCACCGGTTGTCCCACCGGTTTACCGCCGTTGAACGGTACGAAAATCACCTTATACCCACTGTGGGGCTTGCGGTTCCAAGAGCCATGCTGCCCGATGAACGCACCTTCGGTGAACGGCGCGGGTAAGGCGCTGCCTTCAGCGAAAGTCAGGCCCAGTGAGGCGGTGTGGGGGCCGATGGCGTAGTCCGGGGCGATGGCCTTGGCCACCAGGGCCGGGTTCTGTGGTTCGACCCGGACATCGACGTTCTGTCCATAGTAGCTGTAGGGCCAACCATAGAAGGCCCCGTCCTTGACCGACGTGATGTAGTCCGGCACCAGGTCGCTGCCGATCTCATCTCGCTCGTTCACCGCTGTCCAGAGCGCACCGCTGCGGGGTTCCCAAGCCAGGCCGTTGGGGTTGCGCAGGCCCGAGGCGAAGATACGGTGATTGCCGCTGGCGCGGTCCACTTCCCAGATGGCGGCGCGACCTTCTTCGGCCTCCATGCCGTTTTCCGCAACGTTACTGTTCGAGCCGGTGGTGACGTACAGCTTGCTGCCGTCGCGGCTGGCGATGACGTTCTTGGTCCAGTGATGGTTGATGGTCCCACCTGGCAAATCGACGACCTTGGTCGGCTGTGCGGTGATCTGTGTGTCGCCTTCCTTATAGGGGAAGCGGATCAGCCGGTCGGTGTCGGCCACGTACAGGTCATTACCCACCAGGGTCATGCCGAACGGCGAGTTGAGGTTTTCCAGGAACACCGTGCGGGTTTCGGCGATGCCGTCATGATTGGTATCGCGCAACAGTGTGATGCGGTTGGGGCTGGGCACTCCGGCGCCGGCGCGGCCCATGACTTTTTTCATCACCCAGCCACGGATGCCCTTGGCGTCGTCCGGCTTGGGCGGGGCGTTGGTTTCGGCCACCAGCACATCGCCATTGGGCAGTACGTAGAGCCAGCGTGGATGGTCCAGGCCCTCGGCGAATGCGCCCACTTGCAGGCCCGGGGCCGCGGTCGGCTTGGCACCTTGCGGCCAGCCGATGGCTTCGGCGATGTTGACGGTGGGGATCAGGGTCTTGTTCGGCTCGGGCAGTTTCGGCGCCGGGCCGGTGCCGTCGGACACTTGCAAGGTGGAAGATTCGCCACAGGCGGCGAGCCCGACGGCAAGGGCGAGGATCAATAGATGAGGTGGCTTGAGCATGCTGGCTTCCCTATGAATGCACGTGGTTATTCATAGAGGAGCGTAGACGCGCGATGGTTCAACCTTGGGTCGCCCTGTCAGCCGGGCAAGATGGCCTGTGGTGTATCTGGATTTTGCGCATGCTGGAAATCCAGTGTGGGAGCGAGCTTGCTCGCGATAGCGGTGCCGCAGCTGGCGAAGAGGTTGAATGTGCTGGCCTCCTCGCGAACGAGCTCGCTCCCACAGTTCCTTGCTAAAGGAATCAACCGTGGGCCTGTTTGAACAGCACCGCAATGCCAGGATGGTAATGACCGGCTTCATTGCGCAACTTGCGGTAGGCGTAAGGGAAATACCAGGCCACGGCGCAGGTGTTTTCCTTCTGCAGGTCGTCGAGCATGTCCTGCAGTTCTTCGGGCGTGGCGCTTTGCTGGGCTTTTTGCGGCGAGACGAACAGGCAACCAAGCTTCAAGTCGCTGGCATAGCTGATGCGCTTGGCATCGCTGGTGGCTTCCAGTAGCGGCTGGGTCAGGTTCAGGTGGTTGACCTTGGGCCAGCGCTGGGTGGCCTGGATGAAGGCACGCTCCTCGGTGCTGGCAATGAACAGGTCGGCGCTGACATTGCGCTCACCTTCTTCATTCTGTTTTCGGGTCGGGGCGTGTTGCAGCGTGACCATCTCGGCCATCCACGCCGCAGCCGACAGCAATCCGAGGTTGGCCTTTTCATCGTACCAGTAAGGTGTGTCGTTATCGCCGCGTAGGGCGTTGTAGCGATCGATGCAGTCAAACCAGCGCTCCAGCATCGGGCGCAGGAATTCCAGCTTCGGATTGCTGATAATCATGCCTTGCATGCTTTTTGCCCTCTTATTCTTGTGATATCGGGGTAGTGTCTATTTGATATCACTTGCCGCAGCCTGACACAAGATTGGCGTCGCTTTATTGATCCGGGCCAATGACCGGTGAACCAGCTTTAATTGACGCTCCACCCCCAACCCTCTAACCTTCGCCGCTTGTTTCAGGTGCTTTGTGGCTATGGCCGACAAAGTGAAACAGGGAAGCCGGTGAGTGCACACGAACCCGGCGCTGCCCCCGCAACGGTAAATGAGTCAAGGCTGCCATCACGCCACTGTGTCATCGACATGGGAAGGCGCGCAGTCCGGCACCACGCCGCTCATGAGCCCGGAGACCGGCCTGATTCATCCAACGGCGTCACGGTGGGCGATGCCAGGCTTTGTTGCCGTCCTTTTTTGTGCCCGCCCGCCGTTATTCCATTCCAACGGAGGCTTCCCCCATGTCCGGTTCACCCAACAGCGACGCGCCCGATCGCGACGAACGCCACCTGGCGCGCATGCTGCGCAAGAAGGCCGTGATCGACGAGCGCATCGCCAACTCGCCGAATGAATGCGGCCTGCTGCTGGTGCTGACCGGCAACGGCAAGGGCAAGAGCAGCTCGGCGTTCGGCATGTTGGCCCGGGCCATGGGCCACGGCATGCAATGCGGTGTGGTGCAGTTCATCAAGGGGCGTAACAGCACGGGCGAAGAGTTGTTTTTCCGCCGTTTCCCGGAGCAGGTGCGCTTTCACGTCATGGGCGAAGGTTTCACCTGGGAAACCCAGGATCGCCAGCGCGACATCGCCGCCGCCGAAGCCGCCTGGGCGGTATCGCGCCAGTTGCTCAGCGATCCGTCCATCGGCCTGGTGGTGCTCGACGAGTTGAACATTGCCCTCAAGCACGGTTATCTCGACTTGGATCAGGTGCTGAGCGATCTGCAGGCACGCCCACCGATGCAGCACGTGGTGGTGACCGGTCGCGGCGCCAAGCCCGAGATGATCGAGCTGGCCGACACCGTCACTGAAATGGGCATGATCAAGCACGCGTTCCAGGCGGGTATCAAGGCGCAGAAAGGCGTCGAACTGTGAGCGATCCCGCCATGACCAGCCGCCACTGTCCGGCGGTGCTGATCGCAGCGCCGGCCTCGGGCCAGGGCAAGACCACCGTCACTGCGGCGCTGGCCCGCTTGCATCGCAACCAGGGACGCAAGGTGCGCGTATTCAAATGCGGCCCGGACTTCCTCGACCCGATGATCCTGGAGCGGGCCAGTGGCGCGCCGGTCTATCAATTGGACATGTGGATGGTCGGTGAGCAGGAAAGTCGCCGGCTGTTGTGGGAAGCCGCCGCCGAAGCGGACCTGATCCTGATCGAAGGGGTCATGGGGCTGTTCGACGGCACCCCGTCGAGCGCCGACCTGGCGCGGCATTTTGGCGTGCCGGTGCTGGCGGTGATCGACGGCACGGCCATGGCCCAGACCTTCGGCGCCTTGGCCCTGGGCCTGGCGCGTTATCAACCCGACCTGCCGTTCGCCGGGGTCTTGGCCAACCGGGTCGGCACCTTGCGCCACGCGCAATTGCTCGAAGGCAGCCTGACCGAAGGCTTGCGCTGGTACGGCGCGCTGTCCCGGGAAACCGGCATTGAATTGCCCAGCCGTCACCTCGGGTTGGTCCAGGCCAGCGAGTTGAACGACTTGGACGTGCGCCTCGATGCGGCCGCCGATGCCCTGGCCGGCAGTTGCGAAGTGGCGCTGCCGCCAGCGGTGGAGTTCGCCGCGCCCGAGGTGATCGCCGTTGAGCCGTGGCTCGCCGGGGTGCGCATCGCTGTGGCCCGTGACGAAGCGTTTGCCTTCACCTATGGCGCCAGCCTCGATCTGCTGCGGGCCATGGGCGCGCAGTTGAGCTTCTTTTCGCCGATTCATGACAGCGAACTGCCCGAGGCGGACAGCCTTTACCTGCCTGGTGGTTATCCGGAGCTGCACCATGTTGCGCTTGCCGGGAACGCGCCGATGCTGGCGGCGATCCGTGCCCATCACGCCGCCGATAAACCGTTGCTCGCCGAATGCGGCGGCATGTTGTATCTGCTCGATTCATTAACCGACGTCGACGGCACCCGCGCCGAACTGCTCGGCTTGCTGGCCGGTGATGCGCAGATGCAAAAGCGTCTGGCGGCCCTGGCGCTGCAAGCGGTGGATTTACCGGAAGGCGCCTTGCGTGGGCACACCTACCATCATTCCCTGACCAGCACCGAACTTGAACCGATTGCCCGTGGCCATAGCCCCAACGGCGGGCGGGGGGCGGAAGCGGTGTTCCGGCAGGGGCGGATGACGGCTTCTTATGTGCACTTTTATTTTCCGTCGAATCCGCGGGCGATTGCGGCGTTGTTTGCGCCCGACCTTGAGGGCGCCTTCGCGAGCAGGCTCGCTCCCACAGGGGACCGAGTTGGGCAGGAAATGTCGGGAGCTCCTCAACCCTTTAAGGGGGACCTTGAGGGCGCCTTCGCGAGCAAGCTCGCTCCCACAGGGGATTGCGATTCAAATGTGGGAGCGAGCTTGCTCGCGAAGCGGTCATGACCGACAACGCCTTTGCCCCGGCCGAACGCGAAGCGGTCTATCGCGCCATCGCCGAGCGCCGCGACATGCGCCACTTCACCGGTGGCACGGTTGAGCCGGCCTTGCTGCGCCGCCTGCTGGAAGCTGCGCACCAGGCCCCCAGCGTCGGTCTCATGCAACCGTGGCGATTCATCCGCATCAGTGACCGTGCCTTGCGTGGACAGATCCGCGAACTGGTGGAGCAAGAACGCATTCGCACCGCCGAGGCCTTGGGTGAGCGCAGCGATGAGTTCATGAAGCTCAAGGTCGAGGGCATCGACGACTGCGCCGAAGTGCTGGTGGCGGCGTTGATGGAGGACCGCGAGCGGCACATCTTCGGTCGCCGGACCTTGCCGGAAATGGACCTGGCGTCGCTGTCCTGCGCGATCCAGAACCTGTGGTTGGCTTCCCGCGCCGAAGGGTTGGGGATGGGCTGGGTGTCGCTGTTCGAACCCCAGGCCCTGGCCGACCTGCTGGGCCTGCCCGCCGGGGCCAAGCCGCTGGCGATCCTTTGCCTGGGCCCGGTCGAGGGTTTTTATCCGGCACCGATGCTCGCCCTGGAAGGTTGGGCGCAACCGCGCCCGCTCAATGAACTGCTGTATGAAAACCATTGGGGAGTGAGCCCATGAGCGTGGCGTTGCTCAGTGCCGCCGCAGTGGCGCTGGATGCGCTGCTGGGCGAGCCACGACGCTGGCATCCGCTGGTGGCGTTCGGCGGTTTTGCCGATCGCATCGAACAACGTTTCAATTCCGGCGGACGCGGTTGGCGCAGCCATGGGGTGACGGCATGGATCATCGCCGTGGTGCCGTTGACCTTGCTCGCCACGGCCCTTTCGTGGGCGCCGATGGTGGGCTGGCTGGTGGAGATCCTCGCCTTGTACTGTGCCCTCGGCCTGCGCAGCCTCGGTGAGCATGTCGAGCCGGTGGCGCGGGCGTTGCGCAGCGGTGATCTGGACGAGGCGCGCCAGCGTGTCGGCTATCTGGTCAGCCGGGAAACGGCTGAACTGGATGAAACCGCCGTGGCCCGCGCCGCCACCGAGTCGGTGTTGGAAAACGGCAGCGACGCGGTGTTCGCCGCGCTGTTCTGGTTCGCCGTGGCCGGTGCGCCCGGGGTGGTGTTGTACCGCCTGAGCAATACCCTCGACGCCATGTGGGGTTATCGCAATGAACGCTTCGAGCGCTTTGGCTGGGCCGCAGCGAAAATCGACGACGTGCTCAACTACATTCCGGCGCGCCTGGTGGCGTTGACCTACGCGCTGCTCGGCAAAACCCGCCTGGCGCTCAAGTGCTGGCGCAGCCAGGGGCCGACCTGGGACAGCCCCAACGCTGGGCCGGTGATGGCTGCCGGTGCCGGTGCGTTGGGGGTCGAGCTGGGCGGGGCGGCGGTTTATCACGGCCAGTTGCACCAACGTCCAGCGCTGGGCGAAGGCGTGCCGGCCAGTGCCGACTCCATTGATCGCGGCTGGCAATTGGTCCAGCGCGGGGTATGGTTGTGGTTGCTGATTCTCTGCCTGGGAGCTGAGTTCTATGCTTGAGCACGGCGGACGCTTGCGCAACGCAGCCCGGCAATACGGCATTGCCGAGGCTGATTGGCTCGACTTGTCCAGCGGCCTGGCGCCTTGGCCGTTCGACGTCCCGGCGATTCCCTTGCGCGCCTGGGCGCGTTTGCCGGAAACCGATGACGGCCTGGAGCAGGCCGCCTGCGATTATTACGGCGCGCTGAATGTGCTGCCGGTGGCCGGTTCGCAGATGGCCATCCAGCTGTTGCCACGCCTGCGCCGGGCCGGCAAGGTCGGCGTCTTGTCGCCCTGTTATGCCGAGCACGCCGAAGCCTGGCGCCGCAGCGGCTACATCGTGCGCGAAGTGCTGGCGTCGGAGGTGGATTTTTTCCTCGACAGCCTCGACGTCCTGGTGGTGGTCAATCCGAATAACCCCACGGGCCTGAGCCTGGAACCCGAGCGCTTGCTGGATTGGCATGCCCGTCTGGCCCAACGCGGTGGCTGGCTGGTGGTGGATGAAGCCTTCATGGACGTCACGCCGTCGCTGAGCCTGGCGGCGCACACCCATCTGGTCGGGCTGATCGTGCTGCGTTCGTTTGGCAAGTTCTTTGGCTTGGCCGGCGTGCGCCTGGGGTTTGTCTTGGCCGAACGCCGCTTGCTCAAATTGCTCGCCGAACAGGTCGGGCCGTGGGCCGTCAGCGGGCCGACCCGGGTATTGGGCCAGGCGTGCCTGCTGGACAGCGACGCCCACGCGAGCCAGCGGCAACGCTGCGAAGCCACCAGCCAACGCCTGGCGCTGATGCTTGAGCGCCACGGCTTCAAGCCCCAGGGCGGTTGCGGATTGTTCCAATGGCTGGTCACCGAGCACGCCCAGGGGCTTCACGATTTCATGGCCCATCGCGGCATTCTCCTGCGGTTGTTCACCAATACCGGCAGCCTGCGCTTCGGACTGCCGGCTGACGACAGTGAATTCCTGCGCCTCGAACAGGCCTTCGAGGCCTACGCCAAGGACATCCAATGACCACAGTGATGGTGCAGGGCACCACCTCTGATGCCGGCAAAAGTACCTTAGTGACGGCGCTGTGCCGCTGGGTCAGGCGCCAGGGTGTGAGCGTGGTGCCGTTCAAGCCGCAGAACATGGCGCTCAACAGCGCGGTGACCGCCGACGGCGGCGAAATCGGTCGCGCCCAGGCGGTGCAGGCCCAGGCCTGCGGGCTTGAACCGCACACCGATATGAACCCGGTGCTGCTCAAGCCCAACAGCGACACTGGCGCCCAGGTGATCATCCATGGCCGCGCCGTCACCACCATGAATGCCGTGGCCTATCACGATTACAAAGCCATCGCGATGCAAGCGGTGCTGGTCTCCCACCAACGCTTGAGCGCGATGTATCCGGTGGTGATGGTGGAAGGCGCGGGCTCGCCGGCGGAGATCAATCTACGTGCCGGCGATATCGCCAACATGGGCTTTGCCGAAGCTGTGGACTGCCCGGTGCTGCTGATCGCCGATATCAATCGCGGTGGCGTGTTCGCTCATCTGGTCGGTACCCTGGAGTTGCTTTCGCCCAGCGAGCAGGCGCGGGTCAAGGGCTTCATCATCAACCGCTTTCGCGGTGACATCGCCTTGCTGCAACCGGGCCTGGATTGGTTGGAAGCGCGCACTGGCAAACCGGTGATCGGCGTGTTGCCTTACGTAATGGACCTGCACCTGGAAGCCGAGGACGGCCTCGACCAACGCCAGGCCGACAAGGCCGAACAAGTGCTCAAGGTGGTGGTGCCGGTGCTGCCGCGCATCAGCAACCACACCGATTTCGATCCGCTGCGCCTGCATCCGCAGGTCGACCTGCAATTCATCGGCCCCGGCCAGCCCATCCCGCCCGCCGACCTGATCATCCTGCCCGGTTCGAAAAGTGTGCGCAGCGACTTGAACTACCTGCGCGCCAACGGCTGGGAAACCGCCCTCCAACGGCACCTGCGCTACGGCGGCAAGTTGCTGGGCATCTGCGGCGGTTTGCAGATGCTCGGCCAGCACGTCCATGACCCGCAGGGGCTGGAAGGCGCGGCGGGGTCCAGCGCCGGGCTGGGTTTGCTGGCTTTCGAAACGACCCTGGAACGTGAGAAGCAACTGCGCAATGTGCGCGGGCGGCTGGCCTTGGAAGACGCCGAGGTCAGCGGCTATGAAATCCACGCTGGCGTGACTAGCGGCCCGGCACTGGAGCACGCGGCGGTGCATCTGGAGGATGGCCGTTGCGACGGCGCCCAGAGCCTCGATGGACAGATTTTCGGCACCTATTTGCATGGGCTGTTCGAGTCGCCCCAGGCCAGCAGCGCGTTGTTGCGTTGGGCCGGGTTGCAGGATGTGCAGGCGGTGGATTACCACGGGTTGCGCGAGCGTGATATCGAGCGGCTGGCGGACTTGGTGGAGCAGCATTTGGATACTGGGTTGTTGCGTGAACTCTGTGGAATTTGAGGTGGCTACACCGGCCTCATCGCGAGCAGGCTCGCTCCCACATTGGATCTCTGATGACCACAGAATTCATGTACACCATAACCCCCTGTGGGAGCGAGCTTGCTCGCGATGAGGCCGACAGCAACACCGCCTATTCGAAAGGTAAAAAACATGCTCCAACTGATCCTCGGTGGCGCCCGCTCCGGCAAGAGTCGCCTGGCGGAAAAACTCGCGACGGATACCCAATTACCCGTGACCTACATCGCCACCAGCCAACCCCTGGACGGCGAGATGAACGAGCGGGTCGCCCAGCATCGCGCCCGCCGTCCGGTGCAATGGGCGCTGGTGGAAGAACCCCTGGCTCTGGCTCGGGTGCTGCGGGACAACGCCGCCGCCGATCGATGCCTGCTGGTCGATTGCCTGACCCTGTGGCTGACCAACCTGCTGATGCTCGACGATCCCGAGCAACTCAATACCGAACGCGAAGCACTGCTGGACTGCCTGGCCGCACTACCCGGTGAAATCATTTTTGTCAGCAACGAGACCGGAATGGGTGTCGTGCCCCTGGGCGAGCTGACTCGCCGTTACGTCGATGAAGCCGGTTGGCTGCATCAAGCTTTGGCCGAACGTTGCCAGCGCGTCGTGTTGACCGTTGCCGGCCTGCCCCTGACTCTCAAAGGTACTGCGTTATGAATCACTGCTGGTGGCTGGACCCCTGCAAGCCCCTCGATACCCAGGCCCTGGAACAGGCCACGGCCCGTCAGCAACAGCTGACCAAGCCGGCCGGCTCCCTCGGGCGCCTGGAGTCGGTGGCGGTGCAACTGGCGGGGCTGCAAGGGCAAGTCAAACCAAGCCTGGATCGGCTGTGGATCGCGATTTTCGCCGGTGATCATGGCGTGGTGGCCGAGGGCGTCTCCGCCTTTCCCCAGGAAGTGACCGGGCAGATGCTGCTCAACTTCGTCAGCGGCGGCGCGGCCATCAGCGTCCTGGCGCGGCAATTGGGCGCGTCCCTGGAAGTGATAGACCTGGGCACCGTGGCGCCTTCGCTGGACCTGCCCGGTGTGCGGCATCTGAATGTCGGGCCTGGCACGGCGAATTTCCTCCAGGGCCCGGCCATGACCGCATCCCAGGGTGAACAAGCCTTGCAAGCCGGACGCGACAGCGTGGCCCGGGCCGTCGCCAGCGGGGCGCAACTGTTCATCGGCGGTGAGATGGGCATCGGCAACACCACGGCCGCCAGCGCCCTGGCCTGCGCCTTGCTCGATTGCCCGGTGGCACAGTTGGTCGGCCCCGGCACGGGCTTGGACGCCGCAGGTGTCAGCCGCAAGGCCCAGGTCATCGAACGTGCCCTGACGCTGCACAGTGCCGAGCGCAACGACCCGTTGCAGACCTTGTTCAACCTCGGTGGTTTTGAAATCGCCGCCTTGGTGGGTGCTTATCTGGCCAGCGCCCAGCAGGGCGTCGCGGTCCTGGTGGACGGTTTTATTTGCAGCGTCGCGGCCCTGGTGGCCGTGCAGCTCAATCCCGCCTGCCGGCCATGGTTGCTGTTCGGCCATCGCGGCGCCGAACCGGGCCATCGTCACGTACTGGAAACCCTCAACGCCGAACCGCTGCTCGACCTGGGCCTGCGTCTGGGCGAGGGCAGTGGCGCGGCGCTGGCGGTGCCGTTGTTGCGCCTGGCCTGTGATCTGCACGGGCAGATGGCGACGTTTGCCGAAGCGGCCGTGGCGGATCGCCCGGCATGACCTTGCACCTGGACCTGCTGCGTCATGGCGAAACCGAACTGGGCGGCGGCTTGCGCGGCAGTCTCGACGATGCCTTGACCGTCAAGGGCTGGGAACAGATGCACGCGGCGGTGGAGCAGGGCGGGCCGTGGGATCGCTTGGTCAGTTCACCATTGCAGCGTTGCGCCCGTTTCGCTGAGCAGCTCGGCGCCCGACTCGGCCTGCCGCTGCACCTGGACAAAGATCTGCAGGAGCTGCATTTCGGTGCCTGGGAAGGCCGCAGCGCGGCGGCGTTGATGGACACCGACGCCCAAGCCTTGGGCCGCTTCTGGGCCGACCCCTACAGTTTCACGCCACCTGATGGTGAGCCGGTGCTGGCGTTCTCCAACCGCGTGCTGGCGGCGGTCGAACGCCTGCACGCGGCCTACGCCGGGCAGCGGGTTTTGCTGGTCAGCCATGGCGGCGTAATGCGCCTGCTGCTGGCCCGGGCCCGAGGCCTGCCTCGCGAACAATTGCTCAATGTCGAAGTCGCCCACGGCGCGTTGTTTTCTCTGCAAGTGTCGTCCGACTCCGTACTGACAGAGGTTGGCTGAAGATGCTGCCATTGTGGATCGCCGTGCAATTTCTCAGCAGCCTGCCGGTGCGCCTGCCGGGCATGCCTGAACCTGAGCAACTGGGTCGTTCGCTGCTGTTCTATCCGTTGGTGGGGCTGCTGTTCGGTGCTTTGCTGTGGCTGCTCAATGCCCTGCTGCTCGGCGCGCCGCCGTTGCTTCATGCCGCGTTGTTGCTGACGGCATGGGTGTTGCTCAGTGGCGGCCTGCACCTGGATGGCCTGGCCGACAGCGCGGACGCCTGGCTCGGTGGTTTCGGTGACCGAGAGCGCACACTGCTGATCATGAAGGACCCGCGCAGCGGGCCGATTGCAGTGATCACGCTGATGTTGGTGCTGTTGCTCAAATTCACCGCGCTGCTGGCGTTGGTCGAGCAGGAGCAGACCTTGGCCTTGATCATCGCGCCGGTGTTGGGGCGTGCCGCGTTGCTCGGGCTGTTCCTCACCACGCCTTATGTGCGTGCCGGCGGGTTGGGGCAGGCGCTGGCCGACCATCTGCCTCGACAGGCCGGTCAGCAGGTGTTGCTGGTGTGTGTATTGGGCTGCGTGGTGGTGGCGGGCTGGGCCGGCCTTTTCGCGCTGCTGGTTGCCTCGGTGGTGTTTGTTGGCTTGCGCCAGATGATGCTGCGCCGGCTGGGGGGCTGCACCGGGGATACCGCCGGGGCGTTGCTGGAGTTGCTCGAGGCGGGGGTGTTGGTGGGGTTGGCGTTGGTCTGATCACGGCTCATCGTGGGCACTGTGCAGATAGCCACCTGTCAACTCTGACAGTTTCGGCCCATCTGAAAAAAGCGCTTACTGCTTGCCAATGCAGAACGGCGGGTGGCGTTCGGTAGTGCCCGGCAGTAACGCTCTGTTTTTCGAACGCATGCGCCATGGGCGTCCGTGGCGATCAGTGTGAACACGGAGAGCAAACATGGCTGGTTCAGATGAGAAAGAGCAGCTTACGGCTAATGAAACCGGCGCCGGCGGGCCCGCGCCGTTGGCGCTTCAGGATCCGGATGTATCAGGTTTCATTATGCCAGGGTTGCCGGTGGGGCTGATTCCCAGGGCTGACCTCGATAGGGGGGTCAGTACGAC
The DNA here is from genome assembly GCF_018325905.1 of Pseudomonas sp. St316. Classification (NCBI taxonomy): domain Bacteria; kingdom Pseudomonadati; phylum Pseudomonadota; class Gammaproteobacteria; order Pseudomonadales; family Pseudomonadaceae; genus Pseudomonas; species Pseudomonas sp. St316. The sequence continues at coordinate 1,647,148 of NZ_AP021901.1, forward strand.
CATCCAGAGTTGGCCTAACCCGCCGCCGGATGGGGAGACAGACTATTTCCGGCTGCAAATTGCTCGAGCGCAGAGTAATGAGTGGTCCACGGTACAGGAACACTCCTTTTCCGGCGGTGATACCTGGGTGCCGCTGGTATTCACCATTCCCAGTAGTTATTTGCTGGACCCAGAGCACGAAGGTGCTTTCGACCTGCGATACGAACATGAGAATTTTCTTGAAACCCTCGACCACTCCGGCCGTGCTTATATTCATATCGACAAGCTTCCACCCAATGGAGTGATCCCTCCCAATAAAATGGTGTTCGCCTTAACGCCCCCCATCACCGACGCAACCTTTGGCGCGAACGATTATCTGGAAGCGACGATTCCCCCTTGGACAGGTGATCAGACGGCTGTGCAAGTCGCTTTCGGCTGGATTAAAGGTGAGCTACCCGAAGATCCCGACGACATCGATCTGATCGGTCCGCAGCCCATTGCCGCTGGCGGCGGTACGGTACAAATTACCAAGGACAAGTTTGCCGCCGCCGGAGATGGCCGTTGCTGTGGCGGTTACGTGCTGATCGACAAGGCCGGTAACATCAGCGCGCTGTCCAGGTATGAGCTCATGTCGGTCGCCCTGGACCCTTTGCCGATTACGCCATTGATCAAGCCCACGGCGGCGGATGCCACTGGCGGTGAGCTTCTGCGTTCGGACATCGTCCATGGCAATGTGTTGGTCAATGTACCTCGAGTTTCCAATGGCAAGTCCACCGATACGGTGGTGGTGAAATGGGGCTCGCGGGAAATCACGCCGGGCACGCCTGTAGGCAGCAATCCATCAGGGGGGATCAACATTCCCGTGCCTTGGAGTGTGATCTGGGCGGAGTACGGCAGCGCCACCATTGGTGGGGTGGACACGGATCTGTCCTATACCGTGCTGCGCGGGGTAGAGCCTTTTGGCTCAGCATTGGAGACCGTCCGCGTCAACCTTTCCACCACCGGGCCAGTGAACCCGGACCCGGAACCCGGCAACGGCCTATTGAAAGTCGTGACCGTCGTTGGAGACTCGGGTGTGGACAATGAACTGGTCGACACCGATGAAGATCAGGAGGTTTTTGCCAAGATCGAGCTGGTGGCCCCGCTGGTCGACGGCGATACCTATCAAGTCCTGTGGAATGGCACCCCCATCGGTGCCCCCTATGTGATCGACGTGACCAACGACGCGGCGGGGGATGAAATTGAAATTGAACTTGACTGGGATGTCATCCGCGGCGAGGGCCCCAGTGCGACTATGCCGGTCTGGTACGTGTTGACCAATGCGGCCCACCAGAACCCAGAGGAGCCCGCGCAGCGTACTTCGGTGAAGATCGACTTCCTGGTGTTCGACTTGCCGCAAGCTATCCCCCAGCACACCAATACGGCTGGCATCCTGACCTGTAACTCACTGCGCTGGGATGCCACGGGTACTGAGTATGGGATGGAGTACCTGATTCCACCGAGCAGCTATTTGAAGCCAGGCGACGACGTGGTGGTGGAGTGGAAGGCTTATACGGACCATTCCAACCCGGTGGAAATCCCCAGTGCGGCCAAAACCCATACGTTCACCAACATCACCCAGGCGCAGGCCGATAACGGCATTGTCTGGCTCATCGAGCCATATGACACGCATATCCTGCCTCTCTGGCAGAGCGCCAGCGTGCTCGGTAAAGGCGAGGTGAGCTATAGGATCACCGGCAAACCGTATCGGGAAACACCGACCAATACCCGGGTGGGGTTGGCGCAGGGCGAGGGCTCCTGTGAGGTTCCGGATCGTCCTTGAACGTGCATTCCCCCAAGGAACCCACTGTAGGAAAAGGAGTGGTGCCAGGCCCTTTTTCTACAGTGTGCTTCATCAGTTCCAATGGAATGTTCGGACTAATCCTACATACCCCTGCGAAGACGTTCTGTAGCCTGCGCGGCCTTCCGTATTCAATCGCCACAGGGTGCCTGTATGTCCACGCCTAAAGTATTCACGTTGCATCCGCTGTTTCGTGCCTTGAAATTACTGTCCATCCCGCCGTTGTTGCTGGTCGCCGAGGTGGCGTACGCCAGGGTGCTGATTCCGGGTGAAGTGGTGTTCATCGACGGCAGCACCGCCACCGATAACTACGTGTTGAACGGTGAATCGACCTTGAATGCCGAGGGAGCCAATACCCGGGACATTGTCGTTAATAGCTCCACCCTGAACCTTGAACGAAGCAATGTGAACGCAACGGGCGCCAATGGCGTTCATTTGAATTCCGGTCGCGCGACCATTGGCAGCAGCATCATCACCAGCGACCGGGTAGGCCTGGCCGTCAGCCGTGACCCCGCAGGCACCCAAGGCTCGGTCGCGACGGTGAGCGACAGCACCATCGTCGGCGGTACAACGGGCGTTACAGTGACCGACCTGAGCGAACTGACGCTGGTGCGTTCCATCGTCCAGGGCACAGGCGCCAACGCGGCTGGCTTGCGGCTGTTCGGCGGTACGGCCACGGCCACCGACAGCATCATTTCCGGCGCGCGAAATGGCATCGAGATCGGTGGCGATGCCGGCTTGAGTACTCCCGACACCCTGACCCTGAACAATACTCATGTCGAAGGCCTCAACGGCTCGGCCATCGTCGTCGATACGTTGGGCCTGGGGGCAACCACAGCCAATATCTCGGTCAATAATGGCTCCACGCTGTCGGCCAGCAACGGCATCCTGATGGACGTTCGCAGAGGCGCCGAAGGCAATCTTCAGGTCAGCGCCAGCACACTGGTGGGCGATATCGTCGCCGACGACAGCAGCACCGCCAACGTCAACCTGAGCAACGCCGCGACCCTGACGGGCAACCTGGTGAATGTGCAGAACCTGGGCATCGACAGCAACGCCCGTTGGGTCATGGTCGGGGATGGCGAAGTCGAGAACCTGGTCATGAATGGCGGGGCGATCCAGTTCGGTAACCCGGGCGAGTTCTTCAAGTTGACCGTCGACACGCTGTCGGGTAGCGGCGGTACGTTCTACATGCACACCGACTTCACGACCGGCCAGGTCGACACCCTGACCGTGAACGGCGCGGCCACCGGCGACCATACCATCGCCATCGATTCCAGTGGCTCGGAGCCGGTGGGTGCCGGAGCCATCCCGGTGGTGCATATCGGCAGCGGCGACGCGACGTTCAGCTTGGCCGGTGGTGAAGTGGACCTCGGGGCGTATTCCTACGACCTCATCCAACAGGGCAACAACGACTGGTACCTCAATACCGCCTCGCGGACGATCAGCCCGGGCACGCGCTCGGTGATCGCGCTGTTCAACGCCGCGCCTACCGTTTGGTACGGTGAGCTCAGTTCCCTGCGCAGCCGCATGGGCGAAGTGCGCATGGACCATGGCAAGGCCGGTGGCTGGATTCGTGCCTACGGCAACAAGTTCGATGTCAGCGCCAGCTCCGGCGTGGCTTACAAGCAGGTACAGCAGGGGCTGTCGTTCGGCGCGGACGCGCCTTTGCCAATAGGCGATGGTCAGTGGTTGGTGGGCGTGCTCGGCGGCTACAGCAAGTCCGACCTGGATATGAGCCGTGGTACCAGTGCAACCGTCGACAGCTTCTATCTGGGCGCCTACACCACCTGGATCGACGAACACAGTGGCTACTACTTCGACGGCGTACTCAAGTTCAACCGCTTCCAGAACGAGTCCGATGTGCAACTGAGCGACGGTCGCAAGACCAAGGGCGAATACGACAGCCACGCCGTTGGTACTTCCCTGGAATTGGGTCGGCATATCAAGCTGGCGGATGATTATTTCGTCGAGCCGTTCACGCAACTGTCCGGTGTGGTCATCCAGGGCAAGGATTACGACCTGGACAACGGTCTTTCCGCCGAAGGCAGCCGCAGCCACTCGCTGTTGGCCAAGGCCGGGGCCACTGCAGGGCGTAATTTCAAGTGGGACGACAAGGTCGTGCAACCCTACGTTCGCGCTGCCTATGTGCATGAATTTGCCAACAACAACGACGTGAAGGTCAACGACAACCGATTCAACAACGACCTGTCGGGCTCGCGCGGTGAGTTGGGTCTCGGCGTTGCCATGAGTGTGACCGAAAAAGTCTCGATCCATGCCGACTTCGATTACAGCAACGGTAACAAGATCGAACAGCCGTGGGGTGCCAACGTGGGCGTGCGCTATCTCTGGTAGGGCCGGCTGACCGGGCGGGCCTGCCAGGTCGATTCGGCATTTTCCCTTTGCGGCATTCGAGTGTTCATCATGATTTTGCCCCCCGGGCCTGGGGGGCTGATATTCAGCGACGGAGCACATGATCAATGTCATCGACCAAGCCCACCCGGCTCGACCCCACCATGACCGCCCCTTGGACATGGCCCGAACCACTGGCCGACATGCCTGGTGGAGAGCGTAACCTGCTGCATCGCACGGCCTGGAGCGACCCGGCCAATCCATTGAGAGTCCAGTTAAGGCCCTGGTATAGCGACCCGCCGCCATCGGGGACTGAGCGAGTCGATGTTTTTCTGGATGAGGATGAAAGCAATATCATCGGGTTCCGGGAATGGACCTTGCCCATGGCGGAGGATGATTATTATGTTCCCATCGGTGCCGACAAGTTGCCCGAAGGCAGGCATACGCTCAGCTTCATCATGACCAACTACCTGGACGTGCCGGCGCGATCGTTTCCGTTCACGGTGACTGTCGACAAGACGCCGCCAGTGCTGGCGGGTGACAGCAAACTGATTTTCCCTTCCGAAGTCCTTCCGCCCAATAAACTCACTGCCCGTTACCTCGAAATGAACGGGGATGAGGTGAAGGCAGATCTCCCGCTGTATACGGACCCCCGACCCTGGGACCAAATCACCTGGTACTTGGGCGCCACGCCCGGTACCCAGGACCAGGGAGGTGTGATCGAGCTGGATGACCGCAACTATGCCGATCCGGTGGTTGTCACGATCCCGGGGGATCTGATCCGGAACAGGGGCGATGGCTGGCGGTATGTGTGGTATCAGGCGCAGGACCGCGCGGGTAATCAGAGTCTGCGTTCCGAGCCGGTTGAGCTGAGTGTCGATGCCACGCCGATCCCGCGCACGTTGCCACCTTCCAAGGTCAAGGAAGCCAATGGCGGGGCTTCGGGCGGCGTACTGAGCCCACTGGATGCGGTCAATGGCGTGACGGTAACCATTCCGACGGAGGCGGTCATTTACGACGGCGAGGGCGTGTTCGTGCAATGGGCCGAGGCGGGTACCGTGGGGGCGTTTCGTACCGACGTTCCGAACCCGGCAGGCTCACGGGACTATAAGATCCCGAACGACAAAATCGCCCAGCATCTGGGCAAGACGATCCCCGTGAATTACGAGGTATTCGAGCCCGGCATTGCCCTGCCGCACAAGTCGAACAACTACAGCTTGCGAGTCGAGGAGTTGAGTGGCTTGCCCACTATTCAATGCGACAAGGTAACCGGTGGCAGGTTGGTTCTGGGGGATATTGCGCAGGGGGGGTATGCCAGCTTCACTCTCCAGCGTTGGACCTTCATGGCCATCGACCAATACCTTACGATCGAGGTAAGGGGCGTCGACAGCGGCAATCAGCTGGTCAGGATTCCTGTACTGACCGAATCCCCGGTTCCGGAAGTGGCTCAGGTTATCCCTGCCGGGCGAATTTCAAAGACTGACCTGCAACGTTTCAAGATTGGTGGAGCGCTTGAAGTGCGGGTGAGTGTGAGCTTCGACACCAAGCAGACGTGGAAGAGTTTTCCGATGTTGACGCCGACATTGGTGGCTTGAGGTGGGGCTTCGATCGGGTTGGTAGCGCTAAACTTCGGCGGCAAAACAGAGCGTTTTGTCGCCGAAGTTTATAGGGGGTTAGGCCCGGACGACCGGGACGCCCTGAATCGCAGTCCTTACAGACCAGTGTTGGAGCGGTTTTAAACGACCCCTTTGCCAGTTGCCAACGACGCGTCCCATCTCGTCAATATAGGAATTGACATCCCTGGTGACGGGGCCGGGTGCGGAACTCCTGGCGACGGGGTTGGCGCTGAGCTGCGACTGAACTACATCGCGAGAATTTGCATTGCGCCCCACGGCCTCGGTACCAGTGGCACGCCGAGGCAAGACCGCGCGGGGAATGCGGATTCTAGCTTTTTCCAGGTCGGAAAGAGGTGCTCCTAGCGTTGCTCGCGCTATGGATTGGCTAGCGGGTGGTGTTGCACCTTTTGTACTGGTTATGTTTGGTGCTTTTTTAACAAACCTGTTAAGAACCTGGCCATAGAACCCCTTATTTTTAGTTGCGGTGCTGGCGGTTTTTTCGAGCACCTTCTGAATCCCCTTGTAGGATTGCGTGGCTATAAGGGGAAGCGCTGCAACCATCGCCGCATACCCCAAATACTCTCCCCATTTACTGGCTGTCTCATTATTGCCGGCCACTGCCACTGCGTTGGCGATTGTCGAGCCAGCAGAGAGCGCGGTACCCACTGCGATCAGCGCAAAGGAGGTGCCCGCTGTAAAAAACAATGAAATGGTTCCAATGGCAACAAACACCGCTCCCACCGCCACGGAAATCCAGCCACCAAGCCCCCCCCGCCATCCGTTGGCAGGGGAGTGTCCTCGTCCGATCGCCGCAATCTACCACTCCAGCCGATCGCCTCGTGTCCCGTGGGATCACGCAGGGCAATCGGGTTGCCTAGGCAGTAGGTATAAGGGTTCACGCCGCCACTGCCAAACGGGCTCAGCGAGTCAGGACTGTGGAAACGCATCAGGCCCGGGTTGTAAGCCCTGTAACCCCGGCCCAGCAAATACCAGCCACTGGCGTCATCGCGCATCTCTCCATTGAACGCCAGCAGGCTTCGCAACGTGTCGTCGCTGTGACGTTCCCCGTAGGCGCTGTAGACGGCGGTGCGCAGGTCTCGTTGTCGGCTTTCACCGATGACGCTTTGGTTCGCGTCGGCCAGCAACAGTAATGTCTGCGAATCGTCCGAGGTTTGTTGCCCCAGTGGACCGTCAACGTGATGAAGGAGGTGGGTCTGGTGGCCGTCCTGATCGATATTGCTCAGCTGTTCATCTTGGTAAAAGAGCGAGGTTTCATTGTCATTTCCCTGTTTTGACGTGACCAGATGATCGTGTCCGTCATAACGATATTGGCTGACGACCTGACCACTTTCGACTCCCAGCAGGCGGCCCTGGCTGTCATAGCTCAGGCGTTGACCGCGCTCATCGTTGAGTTGACAGCCATTGAGGTCATAAGTGAACGTCGGATTCCCTCCCACTCTCGACGGCGTATAGGTAATGCCCTGTAGCTGGCAGGGGTTATTTTCGTCCGAGTAGGTGAATACTGCCCGTTCGGTCTTATTGTCAGCGAAGGTCGTCAACACCAGCTTGATATTGTCCAGGGCATCGAACGCGAAGATCTGGCTGCTGATCTCCCTCCCTTCGCTATCCCGGGGCAATATGCTGCCCTCGCACTCATGCTTGATCAGCCGGCCACGGGGGTCGTAGGTAAACGTCTCCTTGAGCAGACTGGCTCCATCGTGCTGCAGATGTCGGCTTTTCAGCAGGCCATCGACCTGCCAGGTTTGCGCCAGCGTGCGTGGTGGCAGTTGGTTCAAGGTGTGTGTGCGCAGTATCTCGCGACCCTGATCGTCATACTGCAACTGAGTGACCAGCGTGCTGTCCGTCGCCCGGTCCTTGGTGGTGGTGCGGTGAAGTTGGCCCAGGCCGTCATATTCGAACTCGGCCTGAAGTTGGCCCTGCTCAATGCTGCTCACGCGTGCGGCGTCATCATAGCCATAGAGGGTGTCCATGCCGGCGCTATGGTCTTGTTTCAAATCGGTGCGCTTGAGCGGGCGGTCTTGCATGGAGTTCGAATGAAGCGTCTCCCAGGCCGTGTTTCGATTGTCGACCCAACGCTCGACGAGCAGTTGATTGGCGGTGTTGTATTCGTACTCGCGATTACCTTGTTCATTACGTGCCTGGGTGAGGCGCGAGCTGGTCGAGTGATAAGCAAAGCCCGCGTTTTCATCTGGCGCGCGGCTGCTGATGGGTTGGTCGGTGAGGGCCAGGTTGTATTCGTACTCGATGGAGTCGTTTGCAGGGGTGATCCTTGTCTTCACCTGCATCTGGTCGGCGTCGTAGTTGTAGCGCTCCGTATAGGTGCCAACCGTGGTTCGGGTCAGGCGCCCCAGGCCATCGAATGTTTGTTCACCCACGGTTGTTTCGGTTACGCCGTCGGCGCTCACGCTCATGGCCACCGGTAATTCCAACGTGCTGTGTGCGGCGTAGGTGCGCTTGACGATACTGTCGTCGGGCAGCGTGCTACTGATCAGGCGTGACCAGGGGTCATAAACGAACTGGGTGATGTATTTCGACGGGTCTGTGTGTTGGGTGCACCGACCCAGGCCATCGTAAAGATAGGTTTCCTTTGCGATTTCTTGCTCGGCTGAATCCAGCGTACGGACCTGTGAGGGCTTGCTGAACAGGTTGAGCCAGGTCTCGCTCAGGCCGCTGATTATCGGGGCTGGCCCGGCGCTCTGGCGCCAGTTGCGTTGGATCGGTCCCTGCGACTCATCCGTCCCGATCGGATCCAGGTGTTGGTGGGTCTGGACCCCATCGGGGCCGATCACGCAGCATTGCTGCGCCCAGTCGTCATAGTAAAAGGTGCTCTTGAGCGCTCGGGACTCTCCATCCAGCCAGTCATATTCGGTCTCTTCAGCCAAATCCCCCAGGCGTTGTAAAGGGCCGCGTAAGTTTGTCGAGTCCGGCTCGAGTTGTCGCTACCGACATGGTCGCTCTCCTGGAAAATCAAACGACCCAAGCCGTCGAGCACGCTGCGTGTCTTGAGTTGCCTGGCGCTGATGCTCGAGTGCTCGGCCTGTTGCCCGCTCATGCTGCTGAGGGTGTATTCATAGTTGCGGGTGGCGCTGAAGGCGGTATCAGGGGCGACGACTTCCTTCGTCAGTCGATTCAGAACGTCATAGTAATAATGGGTTTCCACGCCATCTTCCCGAGTCAGCAGTTCTTGCGACGTGAGTCGCGAATGTTGCCGGACAATGGCTTTGCGGGCGTTATCGAACGTAGTGCTCACCGTTTCCGTGGTTTGTTGCACGGGGACGCCGAATTGAGGGCTGTCGAATTTGCTGTAGTCATAATCGACAAGGGTGGACTTGCCGTTCAAGGTCACCGTCTGGCGTGAGACGCGACCGTGCAGGAACGCGTCGGTCCGGTCGTCGAGATGTTCGAACAGCGTCTGCTCCAGCTCGATCTCGCTGGCCCCAAGCTGCACCAGCGTCTGGCTCTCGACCGTGAGCCACTGCTTCAGCGGCAGGTCCTGCGGCGGACAATCTTCTGGCAGGCAGTCCCCCAGTTCTGGCAGGCCCTTGTAGCGATAACGGGTGCATAGCGTCGGGGCCTGGCCATTGGGCGACGGCGCTGGGGTGACGGTTTGTTCTTTCAGGCTCCGCACAAAGCCCTCGGGATCGGCCGGACAGCCATCGCCACCCGCGGCCGGATACCAGGTGCTGGTTTCGATAACGCCATTGGCCTGGGTTTGCACCCGTAGGTTGCCATGGGTGTCATACGTGCTGCTGACGGTTTCACTGCGCCTGCGGTTCGGATTATTGAGTAACGACCAGGTGGTCCTGACTGTCTTGGGCAGTTGGCAGTACTTGGGTTGTTGGTCGAATTCGACGCCGGGGGTCAGGTAATACGTGGTTTCCACCGCCTCGACATTATTGTTCTGGGTGGTCGTTTCGTGGGTCAGCAGATGAAACTGATTGAATTTGCGTTCGATTTTTCGTACCGGATGCGGCTCCGGCTCCGAGTCATCAGGGGCCCAGAGGGTTTCAATGCACACGTACTCGTAGGCGCCAATGTACTTGTAGAGGTTGTCGAGGCCTTCGTCATCCCAGATCAGGCGAAGACCGCCACCCAGAAAATTCCTCTCACCTTGCTCTGGGTCTTCGCTTTTGTAGGTATAGCGGACATCGATCTGCGGCTGACCGAAGCCTGGATCGGTGAGGTGTCGGGTCACACGGGGCAGGGGCCTGCGACCGCTGCCTTCCGGGAACTGGTGGCCGGCGTCCTGATAGAAAATGTCCTCGCGCCCGTCCGTGGGGGTTTCTACCCAGGTCATGCAGAGATGATCGCGAATACGGCTATAGCCAAAACGCCAGGATGCTTCGTTGCCCGTTGGCAGAGTGATGCGAGTGACGTATTTGTCAGCGCCTTCCAGAGTCATGGCGAATCGCGCCAATGGGCCGCCATCAGGGCCGCCGACCGGCTGCAGCAGCACCTCGACGAACGTACTCTGGCGATTGAGCGTCAGCAGCGTTTGCCCCGAATCATCCTTGACCCAGGCCAGTATCTGCTCAGCGCCGCTGAATGGCGTATAGCCGAGGGTAACCTTATGCCCCGTGGGTGAACGAATCTCTACCGGTAAGGCGACCTTGTTCTGGTCGCTGCCCAGCACTTCGAGTATCTCCACCAGGCCGGACTTATGCACGACCCGGTAATGGGTCTCGTCCTGTTGATGGAAATGGAAGCTGTCGAGTTTTTTTTCCTTCATCACCAACTGACCACTGGCACCGTCGCTGCCGGTCACCTTGAAGGTTTCTCCCGTGCTCAGGGACAGGATCTGGTTGCTGGAGTTGTATTGCGACAACTGCAGGTTCCAGCCATGGCCGTAGCCACTGTCTTGCGTATTGAGCGAGCTGTACGCCAGCGCCAAGGCAAAACCGGGACCGCGTAAATCATTGGTTTGAATCTCGGGCAAGTTGATCGCTATCGCGTAGAGGCCGGTGCGTGGGTCAACACCGTTCTGTACAGAACTCATGAAGTTAAGTGCATTGGAATGTACAGAACTGGCGGCAGTCATTGATATGAACCTCATTGAGGATAATAAGAAATCGTCGATCGCAATGCAGTCGGACATAAACAATGCCAGCGCCGTCTAGCGTTGGAAGCCGGCTCCAAGGAATAAATACCGACTCGCGACAAGACAATAACAGCCTGGATAACGGCGGGTAACCTAGCAGTTCTGATAGTGGGCAGATCGATAGGCAAGGCGTAAAACAAAGACAACTTGATTGATGCGGCAGTGAAGTATCTGGCCATCAACACATGTATATCAGGGAGTTTAATGATGGCCACCGTGTTACCTCCGCCAGGCGTTTCCTCTGTGCTACTCCCGGTTCCCCAGTTCAAGGAGTCCCATGATTGCGATGTGGACCTGGCGTGGGTGGAGGCGGCCGGTGCCAGCGTGGTCGCGCCGCCTTATCAGGCAATGTCGGTGGGTGACGAGGTGACGTTTACCTTGAAGAGATTCTTTGATGACGGTTACCCGTGGGAGGACTTCACACGCAGAAAAATCCTCGCCGATCTCGACATAGGGCAACCGTTGCAATGGACTGTGCCACTCAGTGAGCTGCAAATCATTGACGGTGGCGCTGCGCTGATGAGTTACAGCGTCGTTTATGCCACACCGACGGTGCCCACCCACTCCCATGAACAGGCACTGCGTATCGTTACACCGCAAGTCCCGTTGCTGCCCGCTCCCCAAGTCAAGGATTTTACCGGTGACATGCTTGATCCCGAGGCGCATCCCAATGGTATTGCGTTGATCATCGAGGTGTACCCAGGTATCCAAGTGGGCGATGAGGTGGTGCTGTACGCCTTGGGCGACCCACGGGAAATCAAGACGGTGCGCGTCGATCCGTCGACAGTTGATAGCCAGATACTCGAAGTCAAAATCGATTATGAGTGGTTGTCGGCCAATAACGGCAAAGCGATCGAGTTGATGTATCAGTACGCCCGGGAGGGCAGTGCTGGCACTTCGTTGCCGTTGTCATTGACGTTGCGTAGGCCTTTGCATCTGCCACATCCCGAGATCGAGGACGTGACCTGGGACGGTGAGGATGATGAGTACAGAGGTTATCTATATGCCCGCAATATCACGGGAGGCGTCTACATCAAGGTTCCGGACGAGGCGGTGATTGGTTCCGGCGATAAGGTTCAGATGCACTGGGAAGGCCATGGTGATATCGGCAGTTACATCGCTGATCCTACAGTGGGTAACCCGAAACGTTTCTACATCCCTACACGCTTTGTGCCGGCGAACATGGGTAAGCGCCTGGACGTGTTTTATCAAGTGACCCCACCGGGGGAGCCGCCGTATAAGTCGAAGGTTTTCGATCTGGAAATCAAGGACATTGAAAGCGGTTGGCCGACCCTTCAGATCAGTTCCCCGTCTTCGCCGGGTAATAGGATTTCCCTGGCCACGGTAACCGACGAGGTGATCTTTCGCTTGAGATCATGGTTCTTCATGGAACAAGACCAACGGGTGAAGATATATGCCAAGGGCCTTCTGATAGGCGGCGGTGAAGAAAGGTTCAACCTGCGCGAAGGCAACGCCGAGGTAGTTACCCGGGAAGAGTATCTCGCAGGCGAACTACTTTCGAGTCTACCCCGTTCCTTTCTTGAAAGGCTGCAACTGAATTATCAGTTCGATGTGTCCGTTGAAACCAGTTTTGATGAGGGTTTTTCCTATAAAACCTTTCCCATGATATCTGCGCAGTTAGTGGCGTAACGCGCAGCGGGAAAACTGTTCAATTTAATGAGGGTAGGATGATGTCCAGTAATTCGCTCGAGACGTTATTGGCTTGGATGAAAGACACTTCGCGCCTGCTGGACTGGGGGATGATTGTGGCTCTGGAGCGGAACAAGACGAATTTATTGATGCGTCAGGAGTATATACGCCGCTTCGAAAGTGGAAACTATCTGCCACCGATCAAGGGTGAGGTGCCGGATGTCGATAATAAATGGAAGAAATTAATCCATGATTTTGTGATGGACGTTCCATTGCTGTCATTCGAAAATGCCGATCTTAACGACTCCAAGGCGATGTTGACAATGGCTGTGGTGGGTGGGAGCCAAATAAACCTTGCAAGAGAAAGCGTTGGCTGGAAGGCGGACGTAGTGGATGAGATAGATCCGCTGCAGGGACCTAAGTTATACCTGGACTTATTATTGAATCAGGTGCCAGGCGATGTCGATGTCGATGGGCGAATTATATTGGATTTAAGTAAAAGTGATAACTTCAGATTGACCTTTGGCGAAACACCACAAGAGCAACGGTTGGGTGGGGACTTTTTCAAGGATTTATTCAACCTGATGGACGATGTTGAGCGCATCTGGCCGTTGGGCAGAATTGAGCGCGGGACGAATGAGTTGATGCATCCGAAGTCATTTAGTTTGCGCACTCAGGCGAGCGGAGTGGCTGCCCGTGATCCACAGTCTTCCGAGCACGGTAACGGCGCTATCCTGGCCCTCGTACGCATGGAGGGTAGCAACGAAGGGAGCTATCCTGGAGCAAACTTCAAGTATTTGATTCCTGATGATGCCGGTAAGGACTATTCGGCTAGTGTGTTTTTCAACGGGGAGCGATTGTCCTCGATTTTGGGCAAGGAGATAATAAATAATATTGCAGAGATGATGGAGGGTGTTGACTTTGATTATGTCTACAATAATGGGCAGTTGGTGTCAGCAGTTGCAAAGGCTGGAGGCCTGACAATAAATAAAACAGCAAACCCTCTTCCTGGTCATGGTATAGGTGATCAATTTGTCATTCCGTGGATTACCCGAAGCGAGATCGTTCTGCCGGCAAACGGTAAAGTGCCTTTTACACTGGTTTCTGAAGGTGTGAATAAATTTTCTGTGCGTTGGGGTTCTGAAAGTCAAGCTGCAGTTGATATCATATTTAAGAATATGGCAGGTGATGATCTCTGGCCTACAATTAATAAAGTCTATATGTATTCTGTTGATTTGCAGGCGGAGTTCGAATTAATGGATGTCGTCGATGCTGAGGGTATCAGTGAGACGGTGATGCGAGCCACTCAGTTTGAATTGCTTATGGATGTAATAGATACAGAAACCGATCAGCCAGTAGGCGATAGGTCAGAGGCCGGTGAAGAGATAGGTAAAAATAGTTTGCCGGTGTTGTTGTTATTCGTGTTGGCGCAGCTAGTGCTTTTGCACATAAATAGTATTGGTCCGAAGATTAGACGCGCACTGCAAAGTGATCTAAAAGTGGATATTTTGCTCAGGCCATACATCGAAAACTTTATCAAGTTGAATTTTGGTCAGGCGATACAAGGTCACGAGATCCGCGCGCCTTACGATATCGGTTTTTTCGGCCGCCTTGACCCCACCCAGACTTCTTTCGTGATCAGCCCGATGCAACCGCTGATGCCGCAAGGCAGCACTCAGCAGTTCCGCACTGAACCTGTCGTCAACGGGGTACGGTGGACGGTGGAAAACCTGGCTGATGGTGCTGGCAATCCAGGGACTATTGACAGTGTCAGCGGATCATACCAAGCCCCTCCGGCCGCCTCGATCGAGGGGCGTTTCAAGCGCGTGCGGATCACGGCGACGGACCCGGGTTCGGGTTACCGCAGTTCGGCACTGGTGACCGTGCTGGTCAGCGAACTGTCAGTCCACCCTTTGATCCAGGTTTGCGACGTTGGAACCAGTGTCGAATTGGCGGCAGGTACTCTGGGTGAAGGCGAACTGCTCTGGTCGATCAAGAACCCTGTGGCGAACGAAAGTGGCGAGGTGCGGCCCAGCATTAAACCTGAGGGTGATCACACCTATCACCACGGGCCACAGGTCTCCTATAAAACCTATGTACTCGATGAGGTAGAAGTCAAAAACACTCGGACGAATCAAACCCGGTCAGTCCATGTGTTGGCGCTGCAGTGGCCCCCTGGAACAACGATCAAGATTCTCAATACCGACATTACACAGGGACAGGTTCAACTGGAGGCCATAGTCAATGCCAATCGATTGGACGCTCAGTGGAGCCTTCCTTTGGGGGGCCAGGTTCGATCGACTCAACGGGCCTTTACCGTGCGGCCCCGACGGCCACCGAACGATTCGTGCTGATTTTCGCCCTGGTGGATGGGGGGCCACTTGGCAAGTTCGAAGGCTATCTGATCTTGCCACTGCCGCTGGTTGTGTTCCCGCAGGTGCTTGCGATGCTGAGTCAATGAATATCGGTCATCAAGAGGTCGACCCAACCCTTGTTATTGGCGCACACCCTTCTGGAGGCAATGTCATGGCCGGTAATTCGTTGGAAAGTTTATTGGCGTGGATGAACGGCAACTCCCAAATGCGGGGGTGGGACCTTATCGTGGCCCTGGCGGGTGGCAAAATTAACCTGGGGTTGCAGCAGGACCATATCACCCGCTTGAGTCAGGGCACGGACTTGGGTCCTATCACGGGCTCCATCGATATACCCGAGACCAACGTCAGCCACTACCTGACGGGTTTCAGATTGGCCGCGCCGGTACTGTCCTTCGAGCGCGCCAGCCTCCAAAGTGCCAGGACATCCTTGAGCCTGGGGGTGGCAGAAGGGACCCATATGATGGTGGAGACTGCCCAGGGTCTGAAGAGAGTTACCAGCCTCACGGCCCTCGATCCGCTGAATGGATCGCAAGTGGTGCTGGACTTGACGGTGACGGCAGACGCCCGGAGTGTGATGTTGGATCTGGCGAACAGCGAGGAAGTCTTGCTGAAGCTGTTCAATACCCCGACGGAACAACGTGAAGCAGGGAAGCTTTTCAAGAACTGGTTTCAGGGGCTGGACACAGGTCGGCGGGTATATGCCCTGGGCTCCTTTGCGGAGGAGGGTAACCCGTTCATGCTCACCCATGGTGTCGATGTGCGAACCCAGGCTCGCGATGTGCAAGCGCGGACACCTGGGACCGAAGACGGTGCCCTGCTGCTATTCACACGTATGGCCGATGGTGGCTCGGGTTCATTTCCGGGCGATGACTCCGGCTTCAGGTACCTGATTCCCGATGATGATGCGCAGCATGCCTATTCGGGGACTGCACTGTTTTCCCAGGCCTTGATTCATCGCGCTGCGTTCGGTCACGCACTTGTGCAGTTGCTTGAAGACGCTGAATTTGAGCGTACCTTCGATCAGGACGGCGCGTTGGCAACGATGGTGGCCAAGCACGGCGCGTTGCAGGTGACGGCGGGCAGGTACCGCAGCC
This sequence comes from Pseudomonas sp. St316, assembly GCF_018325905.1. Lineage (NCBI taxonomy): Bacteria > Pseudomonadati > Pseudomonadota > Gammaproteobacteria > Pseudomonadales > Pseudomonadaceae > Pseudomonas > Pseudomonas sp. St316. Next base: position 1,663,173 of record NZ_AP021901.1, read on the forward strand.
TAGATTATGAGTTTGAGTCCGAGGCTTTCAGTCTTCCGGCTGCGGCTGGGGCATCGCCGCTGACCGTCGAGTTTGCTCAGAACGAGGTCATTCAACGCTGGCAGGGCACATTCGCGTTGTCGTTTCGGTACCGTCCTTTAGGCGGCACGACTTGGAGTACGCATACGGCGACCTTCACCATCAACCTGCAGCATGAGTTCCGTTTATCGGCGGATGAGTCCGGCGTTTCAGCCATGGAAGGTGAGTTGTTTGTGCCGTACACCGATACGCCGGAGGTGAGCCACGTTTCCGGGCTGCCTGGGACGATCGAGCCCATGGAACTGGAGCAGATCAAGGATTTCGTCGCCAATACAGTGAAGAGGGGATTGCTGGAGCGGTTCTCCACCACCCTGACGACGACATCGTCGGAGACCTTTCTGGCGGGCATGGAGATAGCAGGCAGGAGCGTTGTGCAACCGCATCACGTCGCCTTGCCCTTCGATTTGGCGATGTTCGGCCAGATCAATACGTCCGCAGCGTCATTTTCTATTGTCGAGCGGCAACCCATGGTCGCTGCCGGCAGGACCCAGCAACTGAGCACCGAGCCTGCGCATGCCGGGCTGCGCTGGTCGGTGGAAAACGTTTCGGGAAGCGGCAGCAACCCTGGCGAAATCGACGAGCGGACAGGCTTGTACCAAGCGCCACCTGCCCATGCGTTGAACAGCACATTCAACCGGGTACTGGTCATTGCCCGTGACCCGCTCACCGACGAGCGAAGCGTGACCTTGCTGACGGTCCTGGCGAATCCTATAACGGTCAATCCGCAAATTCAGTTGTGCTATTACGGCCAGCGCGTAGAGCTGTCGGCAGGTCACCTGGACGGGAGCGCACTGAACTGGTCCATCAAGAATCCCGTTGTGGGCGAAAGCGGCGAGGTAGTCGCCAGCGACAAGCCCGGGGGCGACCACGCCTACATTGCCGGCCCCCGGGTGGCCAGAAAAACCTATGTGCTCGATGAAATAGAGGTAAGTCAGGGGGCGCAAAACCAGTCGGCCTATGTCCTGGTACTTCAGCATGAACCCGGCGCCACGATTAAGCTGGTAGAGAGTCCGGATTTGCCAGAGGGGCAGATTCAATTACAGGCCTTTGTCAACAATCAACTCCTGGATGGCCAATGGTCGCTCCCGCTCGGTGGGCCGGGATGGATTGATGCCTCATCGGGCCGGTACAGCGATGACTTTGCGGCCCAAGAGCGGTTCGTTCTGATTACTGTCGCCGTGGACGGCGGTGACTTCGGTATGTTCGAAGGTCACATTATTTTGCCGCTGCCACTTTCGAGTTTTCCTACCGTGCTTGAGGATTTGGCTCGCTAGCGATTAAGCACAGTTTTATTGCTTTGTTTCTTAAGTGAAATTCGAGGGCAATATCATGTCTGGCAATTCGTTGGAAAGTTTGCTCGAACGTATGGCGCGTGGTTCGGTGACCCAAGGCTGGGGCGCTGTTTCAATCTTCAGTCGCGGACGCTTGAACCGTTTGTTGGAACAACAATATATTGAGCGATTCAATAACCTTGGCTTCCTGCCGCCTTTTAGTGGGAAGGTCTTTCTAAACGATCTCCAGAGCCGTTATGTCGAGTTGGAAAGTATTACGTTGGGGCAACCGCGGCTGTCGTTCAATACCGCGTCGCTGACGAACTCCACCGCGCTATTGACGATGAATGTATTGAGCGGTCGTTATGTCGCTTCGCAGCAAGCGGCTGGCGCGTTGAAGACGCTATCGTCGACGTTCAATATAACGGAGTCGCAAGGTTTTACACTTGAAATGGACATTGACTTGTCCATGGTGGTGGGTGAAATCGACAAGCAGGGTAAGGTGAAACTGAACTTGTCTGAAGGGGTTAACTTCCGCTGCAATCTGGCCGGTGATGATGAAGTAACGAATAGCCGCTTGTCGGCTTTCTTGAAGCAATCTTTCGCGGCGCTGCCGACCCATCGAAGTGTCTTTCAGCTCGGGATGCTCGAACTCAAAGGCTACAGCTACTTGACCCCCACTTCATTTCGCATCCTCACCCAGGCCGCTCCAGGGGCGAAGGTCAGGGGAGCGTTGAACTTTGGTGAGGGGGGGGTGGTGATTTTCATAAGGCTTCTTGGCAATACGGCCGATGGGCTTTTCCCGCCGGATGGCAGCTTCCCGTATTTGCTTCCCGATGATCAGGAGCCGGATGGCAGCGATCGCTATACGGCGACATTGGTTCTTTCTCAAGCGATGATTCCCTATATCGAGAATGACCGGCTCGACGTGCTCAATAACTTGCTGTTTCCCGGTGACAATGTATTTGAAGAGCGCGAGCAACGTAGACCCGCCGATTTGGCGGTGTTCGGTAACATTAATCCGAAACGGACTCGCGTTACGCTGGAACCCACTTTCGCGACCATTCAGGCGGGAGGCGCCCAGCGCTTTATATTGCGCGACTGGAATGGGACGCAAATCCAGGCCAGCGAGTGGGAAGCGGTCAGTCTGCAGAGCCATGCCGCCCAGGGGCATGGCACGATAACGGACGGACTATACACCGCTGCCTCCAGGAGCGTTATCGGGCATGACTCGCTACACGTGGTCGTGACCGCCAAATATCAAGTTGGTAATAACACCTACACTGCTTCGGCCTTGCTGTTGGTGGTGTATGACAGCGTAACGGTAGCACCGCGAACGGCGGTTTACCCAACCAGGGCGCAATCACAACCTATTGTGTTGAAGGCATCGACAGTGGACGCCACGAGCGTGACATGGACGCCGCTTGCGCCTGCGTATGGGGCGCTGACCCCAGAGGGTAACCAGGCAACGTTCACGCCGGATGCCCGGTCAAGAGCCAAAGGCCTGGTCGTTCAACAGATTGAAGTCGCAGGCGCGGAGACGCGGCGGGTATCCCTGGTGCTCGCCAATGCGCAACAACAACTGCGGATCGATCCCGCCTATGTTCCAGCGCAGCACAAATCCGTAGATGTACAACTGACGGACGATGCCACGCTGCTGCCCGGCGTCCCCAGGCGCTGGAAAGTTATCAGCGGTGGGGGCACGGTCAGTTCCACTGGACATTTCAGGGCAACGGCGCAGGGCCCGGCGTCCAGCAGTGTCGTGCAATGTGAAATAGTGAGCAATGGTGTGGTGTTGTCCAGTGGCTACAGTGTCGTGGAGCTTTCTGAACTGGAGCCGGAGCCTAGCTGGACAACGCTTTCACAATTCACCATAAAAGTGCCTGGCGGGGTCGAGCCTGAACGTCTTGGCTCGTTGTATGCCAATGGCTATCAACAGCTCAGATTGGCGATCGTGGTCGAGACAAATACTGTCGATGGGAAAGAGTACTCGTTGAGCGTAACCGAGAAGGCCAGCCTGAAGCTGGTGAACGATGACTCGGGTGATGAAGTAGAGCCAGTCGATGAGCCCCAGGAAGGTATTCCCACATCGGATAGCGAGACGTGGCGCAGCCGTTTGGTGGCCAATCGTTTTGAGCTGGCCATGCCCAGATCTGCGGCGCAAGACAACTCGCCCAGTGCTGCCATCAGCAGGATGGAGATTTATCTCCATACGCGAGCAAGAGCGAATGAAACCAATACTTTTCATGTGACGCTTCAAGCGGACTCGAACAAAAGATGGTGGAAGTCGACTGACTTCAGCGCCGATCCCAACAAAACGATCGTGATTACACCACTGGCTATCCCTCAGTTCCTACCAGCTGACTACGAGTTCGAGCGGGTCAGGGTCGACGGCGGGTCAGGTCAGCCGGGTGATCCGGAAGATGATGACTTCGACTTTCATTTGCGCACTGTCGATTACTGGAAGTTGCGCTACGTGGGGGGGCTTGGATTGCCAGGGACGGGTTTCGAGACGCTGGAGTTTGTATCCGTTGACGGAAATAGTATTTATAACTCGCCCTCGACGTCGACCATTCGCTGGGAGAGCGAGCAATTAGCCGAAACCATGTTCAGTTGGACCGGGTATATCTTCCAGGATCCGCTGAAGAATGAGCTTCTTGATAAAGTAAAGTTCGATGTAGTGCTCAAGGATGTCGTCAAGGCTGAGTCGCTGGATGTTGACGTTAATGTGTCACAGTTTGAACAAGGCTTGTTGGTCATCAGCTTGCATCGTTCCGATCGCATTCCTTATGTCCGTCGAGGAGACCTTTCGCGAGACAAGTTGTCACGCGACCTGGCGGTGGTATTGGTCGATAGGCGTGGAAATCCACATAGCCGGCGGATTTCTTTCCTGCCATCCAGCCAGATGGGTGACCGCAACAGGTTAGTGCATACGCTATTCACTCCTGGGAGTGATGGCAGGTAGATAAATATTGACGTGCGGGCAATAAGCGCGGGTGTTAGTCAGATTCTGGGAACCAATAGATGTTGCGGGGTAATGCCCTGTTGCGGGCTTGTTGATTTATAAATACGTGAGGACTACTAAAATGGCCGCCTCGACCTCTGTACATTCCAATGCTTTCAACTTCATGAGTTTTATGGAAGGCGGCGTGGACCCCCGCACCGGGCAATATACATTTGCGATCAGCTTACCCGACGTTAAAGCCAATCACCTGCGCGGGCCCGATCTTCCACTGCAACTGGCGTACAACCCACTCAATACACGCGACAGTGGCTATGGCCATGGCTGGAACCTGCAATTGTCGCAATACACCCCCAGCAACCAGATCCTGTCCCTGAGCACGGGGGAAACCTTCAAGGTGACCGGTAGCGACAGTGCCAGTGGTCAGTTGGTGATGAAGGAAAAAAAACTCGACAGCTTCCATTTCCACCAACAGGACGAGGCCCATTACCGGGTCGTGCATAAGTCCGGCCTGGTGGAGATACTCGAAGTGCTGGGCAGCGACCAGAACAAGGTCGCCTTACCGGTAGAGATTCGTTCACCCACGGGGCATAAGGTTACCCTCGGCTATACGCCGTTCAGCGGCGCTCAGCAGATACTGGCCTGGGTCAAGGATGAAGCGGGCCAGACCGTGCTGATGCTTGACCGCCAGAGTACGTTTGTCGAAGTGCTGCTGCAGCCGTTCGGCGGCCCTGATGGCGGCCCGTTGGCGCGATTCACCATGGCCCTGGAAGGCGCTGACAAATACGTCACTCGCATCACGCTGCCAACGGGCAACGAAGCATCCTGGCGTTTTGGCTATAGCCGTATCCGCGATAATCTCTGCATCACGTGGGTAGAGACACCCACGGGCGGGCGCGAGGACATCTTCTATCAGGACACCGGCCACCAGTTCCCGGACGGCAGCGGTCACAGGCCATTGCCCCGTGTGACCCGACACCTCACCGAGCCTGGCTTTGGTCAGCCGCAGATCGATGTCCGCTACACCTACAAGCTCCCGGACAGCGACACCGAAACGAACTTCCTGGGACACGGTCTGCGTCTGGCCTGGGATAACGACGGCCTCGACAATCTCTATAAGCACATTGGCGCCTACGAGTACGTGTGCATTGAAACCCTCTGGGCCCCTGATGACTTGGAACCGGAACCGCGTCCGGTACGGAAAATCGAACGCAAATTCAATCAGTTCCATTTGCTGACTCACGAAACGACCACCCAGAACAACAACGTCCAGGCGGTCGAAACTGCGTATTACCTGACCCCCAATGTGGAGTTCGACCAGCAACCCAATTACTGCCAATTGCCCAGGACAATCAGGACCACTTGGTCGCTGCTCAATAATCCGAACCGCAGGCGTAGTGAAACCGTCAGCAACACGTACGACACGTACGGCAATTTGCGAGAGCAGACCCAAGCCAATGGCGTTGTCGAGAACAGCACTTGGTATCCCGCCGCGGGTGGCGATGGTTGCCCGGCCGATCCCGAGGGCTTTGTGCGCAACCTGAAAGAACAAACCGTCACCCCCGCGTCGTCGCCCAATGGCCAGGCCCCGACGCTATCCACCCGCTATCGCTACAAGGGCTTGTCGGAACTGGGGGACTGCCTGCCAGAGGATTGTCCGCCGCAGGACTTGCCGTTGAAGCAGTGGCTCACGGTCGAGAGCCAGACGCTGGTGCAGCTTGGGGCCGGCGAGATCGAACTGGAGCGGACGCTCTTCGACCATATCGACGCGCGGACCGATGCCTTCCTGCATGGTCGCGTCTCGCGCCAGACGGTGACCTTGAATGGAAAATCCACCCTCACCGACTATGCCTACAGCACGCTCGACAGCCCCTTGTTCAAGGAAAGCGTGCTGCAGACGGTCGAAACCCTGGCCGGTTTTGACCACGAACCCGATGGTAAGTATGGAAAGAACGTACAGAAAGTCGTCACATTGTGGCATTCGGTGCTCAACGGCGAACCTCTGCTCAACCGCGATGACAACAATGTGGAAATCCACTATGACTATGACGCGCTTCTGCGAGTGACCCGTGAAACCGTCGCGCCCGGCACCGCTTTTGCGGCGTTCCGCAGCTATGAGTATTTTCTTTGTGCCAATGCTGGAGATCAGGCCGAACAATGGCTGTTTGATGTCAAACAGGTCAAAACCTGTACGAAATTTGACGGGCTCAACCGAGCGATCTACGAAGAGCGGGACGATGCGGATAATCCCAGTCGTGCCAGCACGCCGCGTCAGGTCTATGCTGCCGATTACGACGTATTCGGTAATCTCATCAAGGAATCCGAGCACGACTGGTTGGGTGAGGATGTACGGATTCTGACGACGCAATACGCATACGACGACTGGGGCACGCAATACTGTGTCACCGGCCCGGAGGGTGTGAAGACGTTCGAGCAGACCGACCCGATTGGCACGTCCGAGTCGTTAGGACCGATTCAACGCAGTTGGCGCGAAGGCTTTGTACCCACTGCGAAAGTCAGTGGCGTCACCGAGACCTGGCTTAACCTGTTCGAAAAACCGACCCGTACCGAACGGTTCGATTTATCCGAGCAGCCGGTCAGCCTGCATCGATATTTCTATGATGGGCTTGGGCGGACCGTAAAAGAGATTGTCGGCTTCCCCGAGCTGGAGCGCGTGACACTCTATAGCTACGACGCTTTCGACCGGGTCACCGAAAACACACTACCGGACACCGCTGTGGTTCGGCGCAGCTATGCCGCGCACAGTCGCGAGGACCTGCCAGTTTCCATCAGCGTCAATGATATTGAACTTGGGACCCAGCAATTCGATGGTCTTGACCGTATGACTCAGTCGAGTACTGGCGGTCGCGAGCAGTTGTTCACCTATGAACCCGGGCAAACGCAACCCCATACGGTGACCACCCCTAGTGGCAAAGTCATCGAATACGAGTATCAGCCGGAGTTGGGGACCGAACCTCTGCGGCGGAACCTGGCGGGAAGTATCCTGGCCGACTACGAGTACGACCGCAAGAACGCGCGCCTGACCAGTTGCCAGGAGCAAGGCTTGCAGCTCATCCGTGAGTACTACAGCACCGGTGAGCCGAAAAGCGAGCGGCGAATAGTAGACGGTAGCGAATACACCATGCATTACCGCTACAGCCGACTCGGTCGCTTGTGTGCCTACACTGATGTCCTGGAACAGGAACAAAGTTATACCTATGACGCTCAAGGACGCTTGGAGCAAACGCAACTGGGTACGACTGTCTCGACGTTTACCTACGACTCGCTGGGCCAGACGGCAAGTATTCACACTCACGATAGCCTCAGTGGGCAAAGCTTAGGCATTACGTTGCAGTACGACGAGTTCGGTCGTGAAACCTTGCGCACCTTCGACCTCGATGGGGTGGCGCAGCAACTGAGCCAGGTCTACAACGATGTCGATGGTCTGAAACAGCGGACCTTGAGCCAAGGGGACGTCGTGCTGCGTGACGAATCCTATACCTATGACTTGCGTGGACGTCTGACTGACTACACGTGTACGGGCACCCAGCCGCCGATTGATCCCTATGGCAAACCCATCAACCGCCAAGTGTTCTCGTTCGACGCGTTGGACAATATCAAACTGGTGCTGACCTACTTTGATGGCGGCATCAACCGGGCGACCTACACTTACGACACGCAGCTCGATCCGACACAGTTGCGTAGAGTCACCAATAACCACGCGGATTATCCGGCCAGCATAGAGTTGGACTACAACTTGGACGGTCACCTTGTCCGCGACGAAGAAAACCGCACGCTTGAATACGACCCCCTTGGTCGCTTGACCTCCGTCAGCGGCCTGCCGGGCGACCCCTCTGCCGGCTACAGCTACGATCCACTGGACACGCTGACTGGCCTGGACGATGGGGGTGGGCAAGAGCAGCGCTTCTATCAGGACGGTGAATTGACGAGCCAGATCAAAGGCGCCAATAGCAGTACTTTCATACACGCAGAGGGCATTGTGCTCGCCGAGCATCAGGTCGGTGCCGACCCAAAGTCGTTGTTGTTGGCCGGGGATCACAAGAACAGCGTGCTAGGTGAGGTCAGTTAGAGCGCAATCAAGAGGGTTGTTTACTCGCCGTACGGCCATCGCGCCGATGAGGCGTCGGTCAGGAGTCATTTGGGATTCAACGGCGAGCGGCGGGAAGCGAAAACTAGTTGGTATTTGTTGGGGAATGGTTATCGGGCGTTCAACCCGGTGTTGATGATATTCACAGTCCAGACAGTTGGAGTCCGTTTTGGGGGGCGGGTTAAATGTATACGCGTATTGTAAAGGCGACCCGGGTAAGCTTGATCCGGGTGGGCATGCGCTATTAGGTGTGTTGTTTTTTGGGCTGGCAGCGATCGGTACCGGTGTAGGCGCTGCCAAGACAAAAGGTACTTTGAAGGTAGTGCTTTCCGTGATTAGTGCGGTTACGGCGATCGCTGCATTTTCGAAGTTATTTCCATCTGCTGGACTGGTTATGGCTATGGGGTATTAAAAAGCTCGTGGGGCTGATCCAGCACATAAAGGTGCCTGTGAGGTACACGCGTATCCTCACAGGCATTGTGTCGAAAATGTAGCGGTGATTGCGCGTATAGCTCAGGGAGCTCAAACCCGGAGAGTCGAATAGCGTTCCGTCCGCCGAGACTTCATCGCAACTCTTAGATCAACCCCTGCTCACGCGCAATCTTCCCCGCCAGATGACGCGAACTGACCCCGAATTTTCGGCGAATGTTATTGAAGTGATAATTCACATTGGCCTCGCTGCAATCGACGATCACGGCAATCTCCCAGGAAGATTTGCCAACCTCGCTCCACTGCAGGAACTCCTTTTCCCGGTTTGTCAGCCGGACGGCTGGAGGCTGTTTGCTCTCCGTGGAATGGAGGCGGGTCTGGTAGGGCGACGGATGTCCAGGAACAACGGTGGCGTGGTACATGAAAATTCTCCCATTCATCATCATTGATGGCGTGGGGGCGGCGCAATCTACCTACTGCTTGATGGCATGGTTCGCACGGCCCTTCTTCGGGCCCCTAAACAGGGCTGGAGGCACGGGTTCGTTATAGCTCGATTCAAGCCCTCTGAAACCTGTCAGACATTACAGGTGCAGGACGCAAGGGACGGGAATCGCACCCTTTAAAATTTGCATTCCGGCAACCACGGGTATATACACGCACCATGCTTCCTTCCCAATGTTTATGCATCAACCTGCGTCGTGCCGCCCGTGGCGTCAGCAGGTATTACGACGGCGCTCTCGACGGCTTCGGGATCAACGTTGCCCAGTATTCTTTGCTGAGCAACCTGGCGCGCCTGGACCAGCCGAGTATTTCTTCCCTGGCCGAGGCCATGGGCCTGGATCGCAGCACCCTGGGGCGGAACCTGCGGGTGCTCGAAGGGGAGGGGCTGGTGAAGCTGGCCGAGGGTGAAGACTTGCGCAACCGCATCGTCGAACTCACCGAGGCCGGGAGTGCCCGGTTGGCCGCGGCGTTGCCGGCCTGGGAAGCGGCGCAACAACGGTTGATCGATAAGCTGGGCGCCGAAAAGCGCACAGCGTTGCTGGCCTTGCTGGATGAACTGGCGTGAAGCCGGTTCGTTCGATAACAAGCGGGTATATACCCGCGAGCGGAGAATAAGAATGACATCGATGTGGCGTACCTGTGGTTGGGTCCTGGTGGGCAGTGCGCTGATCCTGGCGTTGTCCCTGGGCGTGCGGCATGGCTTCGGCCTGTTCCTGGCGCCCATGAGTGCCGAGTTCGGCTGGGGCCGCGGGGTATTCGCCTTTGCCATCGCCTTGCAGAACCTGGTATGGGGCATTGCGCAGCCGTTCACCGGTGCGTTGGCCGACCGCTTCGGCGCGGCGAAAGTGGTGCTGGTCGGTGGGGTCCTGTATGCCATCGGCCTGGTGTTCATGGGGCTGTCGGATTCGGCCTGGTCGTTGTCGTTGAGCGCCGGGCTGTTGATCGGCATCGGCCTGTCCGGCACGTCGTTTTCGGTGATCCTCGGCGTGGTTGGGCGCGCCGTGCCGCCGGAGAAACGCAGCCTGGGCATGGGCATCGCCAGTGCCGCCGGTTCCTTCGGCCAGTTCGCCATGTTGCCGGGCACGCTGGGGCTGATCGGCTGGCTGGGGTGGTCGGCGGCGTTGTTGGTGCTGGGTCTGCTGGTGGCGCTGATCGTGCCGTTGGTGAGCATGCTCAAGGATGCGCCGCTGCCGGTGTCCGGCCATGAGCAGACCTTGTCCGAAGCGTTGCGCGAGGCGTGCAGCCATTCGGGATTCTGGTTGTTGGCCCTGGGGTTTTTCGTGTGTGGTTTCCAGGTGGTGTTCATCGGCGTGCACTTGCCGGCCTACCTGGTGGACCAGCACTTGGCTGCCAGCGTTGGCACAACGGTGCTGGCCCTGGTCGGCCTGTTCAATATCTTCGGTACCTACACCGCCGGTTGGCTGGGCGGGCGCATGTCCAAGCCGCGCTTGCTGACCGGCCTGTACCTGATACGTGCCGTGGTGATCGGCCTGTTCCTGTGGCTGCCGGTGACCACCACCACGGCCTATCTGTTCGGCATGGCAATGGGGTTGCTCTGGCTGTCCACCGTGCCCTTGACCAACGGCACCGTCGCCACCCTGTTCGGTGTGCGAAATCTCTCGATGCTGGGTGGGATCGTGTTCCTGTTCCACCAATTGGGCTCGTTTCTCGGTGGCTGGCTGGGTGGAGTGGTGTATGACCGCACCGGCAGCTACGATTTGATCTGGCAGGTGTCGATCCTCCTCAGCCTGCTGGCGGCGGCGCTGAACTGGCCGGTGCGTGAGCGTCCGGTGGCGCGCCTGCAAGCCCAGGTCGGTGCCGCATGAGTCGCGTCGGCCCGTGGCTGGTGGCGCTCGGCGCCGGCGTGTTGCTGGCCTTCGCCTGGTGGGGCTGGCATCAGGGCGGGTTGGCCTTGATGCAGTTGGGCATGGGGGTGTGTTGAACAATGGACGGCATCGGACGCTGCGAGTAACGTCGTGGTCTGAAATGCTTTCTAGGAAAATCGACATGTTGATGCGCTGGTTTGCTGTTCCCGCCCTGTTGCTGGCTGCGACCGGGCACGTCTGGGCCGCCGGTTGCCCGCCGTTGCTGGAGGGTTCCTTGCCCAAGTTGCGGGCCAAGGAAACCATCGACCTGTGCCAACGCTTCGCCGGCAAGCCGCTGGTGGTGGTCAACACCGCCAGCTTCTGCGGCTTCGCCCCCCAGTTCAAAGGCCTCGAGGCGCTTAATCAACGCTACAAGGACCAAGGGTTGCAGGTGCTGGGTGTGCCTTCCAATGACTTCAAGCAGGAAGCCAAGGACGGGGCTGAAACCGCCAAGGTCTGCTACGTCAACTACGGGGTGACTTTCACCATGACCGAACCACAGCCGGTGCGTGGTGCGGATGCGATACCGCTGTTCAGGCACCTGGCTGAACAATCCGGCGCGCCGAAATGGAATTTCTACAAGTACGTGGTGGACCGCCAGGGCAATGTCGTTGGCAGTTTTTCCAGCCGGATCAAGCCTGACGATCCCGATTTCATCAAGGCGGTAGAGGCGGCCATTGCCTCGAAGCCCTGATCGCCAGCCACGAAAAAGCCCCGCTTCTTTGCAGAATGCGGGGCTTTTTTTCGCTTCAGGTGGCGAGGGGTTCAGGTTCGCCGTGAAACATCAGAAGCGGTAGGTTGCACCCACACCGAAACCGTTGGCGCTGTTTTCATATTTGGCGTTGTAGGACTGGCCGAGGGCATTGCTGCCGCTGACGTTGACTTTTTCTTCCTTGAGGTAGGAGTAGGCCACGTCGATGGTCAGGTCGTCGGTTGGGCTCCAGCCGGCACCGAGGCTGAAGATGGTCCGGTCGCCGGTCGGGATGCGTGGCGAGCGGTCGGTGTTGTTGGTGGGGGCCTGGTCGAAGGACAGGCCGGTACGCAGTACCCACTGTTTGTTCAACTGGTAGGAAGTACCAATGGCGTAGGCCCAGGTGTCGTGCCAGTTTTGTTCTTCGGTGATGTTGGTGAAGAAGTTTGGAGCCAGGGGGCCAGTCACACCGTCATTCTTCACGGTGATTTCTTTCAAGCGGCTCCAGCGCGTCCAGGTGCTACCGGCGTAGACGGTCCAGGCATCATTGATTTGCTGGGTGACCGAAAAGTCCACCGATTCGGGTGTCGTAATGTCCAGCGAAGCATCGTAGCGCGCGTCACTCAGGAAGCCGGGAGGAGTGCCCGCCCCGGGACTGATTTCGGTGTGGCCTTCAAGCTTGTACTTGACCTTGGAGTGATAGGTCAGGCCAACACGGGTGGTATCGGTCGCCTGGACCAGCACGCCGATGTTGTAGCCATAACCAATGTCGTCGCCCTTGATCTTCACGTCGCCATCGTTAGGCGACAGTGGTGTGCTCAGGGTCGATTCCAGTGCGCCGGAGATACGGTTGATAGTCGGGCCGAAACCGATCGATACCTTGTCGTTGAAGGCATAGCTGACGGTTGGCTGGAACGTGACGACCTTCACTTCGCTCTTGCTGCCGAAGTTGCCGCCCTGGAAGCCATTTTCATAATCGGTGATCAGGCCAAACGGTGCGTAGACACCCAGGCCGAAAGCCCACTGATCATCGATAGGCTTGACGTAATAACCCATCGGAACGCCGGTCAGCGGGACCATGTCGCCCTTGTTGGTACCGGACTGCGTACCGCTGGCATCTTTGATGTCGGTGGAAGCATCAATGGCCGCGAAGCCACCCGTGACCTGTTGGCGCTTGAGGCGCGACATGCCGGCAGGGTTGCCAAATACGGTGCTTGCATCATCGGCAGCGGAAGAACGACCTGCGAAACCAGTGCCCATGCCACTGATGCTTTGTTCGTTCAAGGCAAAGCCACTGGCGAAAAGTTGAGTGGATGCCAAGGTTACGGCAAGGCCAAGGGTGGTTTTGAGCATCATTTTTTTCATTGTTAGAACTCCTGGTGATCACCGACGCGAAAATTACCAACATTTTCCTTCAAGCGCTATAGCCCGTATCGCTTGATTTAGAGGGGTTTTGTAGGACAATCCGACCAGATTCGCGACCGTTGTAGGAAGTTTCCAAATTTCCCATCAGCAAGCGACCTGGTTCAGGGGTGAAACACAGCTTCGCCAGGCGCAGGTGAAATCTCGCAGGCGTCCTTGGGGGTGAAAGGTTTGTCGCCAGATGCGGGCCATGCCAAGCAGGTCATCGGCTTCAGGAAGCGGGGTGTTCTGTTCCTCGACCAGCAGCCAGGCGATGGCGGTGGCATAGCGCAAATTGACGGTCAACTCCAGGTGCGGGCCGCTGAGAAAGGCGTGCTGGCTGGCCAGGCCGCGTACCAGGCTGGCACGTTCCGGGTCCAGCGCCAGGTAATGATCCCAGAGTGCCTGGTGTCGGGGCTCGGTAATGCGATACAGGCCATGCCCGCGGCGATCATGCAGGGCTGAACCCAGGGCGGACTGGCTGGCGGCAATACCCAGCAACAAGGATTCCGCCGTTGCGCTATGACGCTCAAGGTAGAGGAGCGTCGGGCGGATCACATATCGACACAGTTCGCTGGCAGCGATACCCATAAAACCCTCGAAGTGTGAAAGGGGCGGAGCCTGAAGAGTGTGGGCTTGGCAGCGGTGGATCGGTCCAGGCCCCGCCGGAAGCGGATCATGCCGCTTGACTTGAAGTGTAGTGTCATATTTGCGTTGTAAAGGACTGTTTTTAAAACATCTTCAACGAACGGTTATAACTGTTATATCCCTTGGTACTTACGCCGTTTCGCTTGATCGAGAAATTCCAGGCAATAAAAAGCCCCGCTTTCTGGGCGGGGCCTTTGGGTTTTCAGTCTTTCTGGCGTCTCAGGCAACCAGTGCCTGGCGGGTACGCTCGATCACGGCCTGCAGCGGTTCGGCGCTGGAGTACTGATCGGGGTACAGGCGTTCGCTGTGACGGGCGATGCCGTGTTCGTTGACCAGGGTGAAGCTGAAGCAGCCTTTGCGAGCGGCCATGATCAGGCAGTTCATCGGGGCAAAAGCGTTGGTTAGGGTGCGGATAGCATCCTGTGCATGGATTTGAGTAGACATGTTATGGGTGTTCCTACAAATGACACGGTTAAGAACCGTGCAACGTTAAAACGTTCCAGTAACGTCGACCACCATTGGTCGAACGAAGAACCCGACTGGAACAAAGCAGCCAGTTTGAGCGCTATATAAAGTGCGCGCTTGGGCTGGCAGGTAGGTACTTAGGAGGGCAGGCAACACATCAAGGGCAAAGGTTCTGGGCCCGGGGTGAAGATCCTGATCAATTTGCAGGTTGGTTCGGTCAGAGTAATGAGCCTGGCAACACCCTTTGCATTCGATCAAAGGCTGTGTTGACGCAAGGTTTACCTGGAAACCATCGAGGGGGCCGGTCTCCTTTTTTCGATGAGGCGTCCTTTGAAGGATGGCTGACCGTGGAGATGTGTTCGACCCGGAATTGACTTTCAGCTTGGTACTAACGCCGCGGATACTAACGGATCGGAACCATGAAGGGAAGGGTGTTGGTTAAAAAATATTCAAAAGTTCGATAAACCGTGGTGAGGAGTCGGACGCGTAGCACAGGATTCAAGTGTGTGCAGGTGCGCGCGCGTCACCGACGTCGCGTGTAGGGCATGAGGTTTATCCCCAGGTTTTACCGCCAGATGCGCCAAAAAAACGCAGCGTTATAACCAGTTCGGCTGTTACTTGTGCACACTCGCGGCACCACTTGTCACTGTCCTGTCATGTCGAAACAATCCGGGGTGGGTGCCTGTATCCAAAATTTAAGTCAATGAAAAACATCGCTTTTTTTTACTGGTGAAAAAATCGTCAGTTTGAGCGCAGGCCCCGTTCCACAGGGCTTTGCGCGAGTTCAGGGTGGGTTGTCCACTGAGTTATCCACAGCTTCTGTGGATTGTCCCAAGCGCTTGCTCTAGCACGGGCGTGCTGGTTTTTTTCGGCTTTACCCGTACGAAAAAAGGAGTAGAGTGGCGCGCCTTCCGATCTGTCCCACAGTGTTTTATGAAGTTTCGCTCAGTATCAAATCCTGTTACCTCCACACCCTCTGGTGTTACCCCGCCCAAGCGTATTTCGATGCGGGTGGCTGAGTGGCTGCTCGACAGCCCGCGACTGGGGGACAGCCCCAGCGTCAAGCACTTGGCCGGCCGTCTGCTCAAGCAACCGGCTCGTGAAGGCGTGGTGGCCGCGCAAAGTCGCCTCGGGCAGTTGATGTGCCGTGAATGTGGCAACGCCCGGGATCGCCGCATTGGTCACGACCTGCTGCGCCAAGCCGCGCGAGCCGGCGATGATCGAGCCCGCCGGGCCCTCGGTGAAATCGAAAGCTGAAAACGAAGACCGCGCTGGGCAACCCCCAGCCGCTTGGTTAACCTTCGGGCTTTATTTGATCGGCAGGAATTGTCATGGCTATGGATTTGACCAGCCTGTTGCTTGGCCTGGCAGGCGCTGCGGTGCCGCTGCTGGCATTGGCCTGGCACCTGCAACGCCAAGCCAGTGCCGCGCAGAACGAACAGGCCCTGCTGGAAGAGCGCCTGACCACCGCGCACATGGCCCACGACGGCCTCAATGCCCAGCTCGATGCCTGCCGTGATGAGATCAGCGACCTGAGCCAGGCCAACGCCGCCAAGCAGGCCGAGCTTGCCGCCGCCTGTCGTGAAGTCGAGTTGTTGCAGATCGAGCGCGACAACGCCCGGGATGCGGCCCACGTCTGGAACCTCGAGCGCGCCAACAAGGAAGCGGAACTGCGGCGGCTCGATGCTCAGGCGGCGTCGTTGCATGCCGAACTGCGCGAGCAGCAGGAAAGCCATCAGCAACGTCTGGATGATCTGCAAGGTTCGCGCGACGCGTTGCGGGCACAGTTCGCCGAGCTGGCCGGGAAGATCTTCGACGAGCGTGAGCAGCGCTTTGCCGAGACCAGCCACCAGCGCCTGGGCCAGTTGCTCGATCCGCTGAAGGAGCGCATCCAGTCCTTTGAAAAGCGCGTCGAAGAAAGTTATCAGGCCGAGGCCCGGGAACGTTTCTCCCTGGGTAAGGAGCTGGAGCGCTTGCAACAACTGAACCTGCGCCTGAGCGACGAGGCGACCAACCTCACCCGCGCGCTCAAGGGGCAGAAGACCCAAGGCAACTGGGGCGAACTGATTCTGGAGCGGGTGCTCGAACATGCCGGCCTGGAGAAGGGCCGCGAGTATCAGACCCAGGTCAGCCTCAAGGGCCCGGACGGTGAGCGTTTCCAGCCAGACGTGTTGATTTATCTGCCCGGCGACAAGCAAGTGGTGGTCGATTCCAAGGTCAGCCTCACGGCCTATCAGCAGTACGTGGCCGCCGAAGACGACGCCATCGGCCAGCTCGCCCTCAAGCAGCATGTGGTGTCGTTGCGAGCCCACGTCAAAGGCTTGGCCGGCAAGGACTACAAACGCCTGGACGGTTTGCACAGCCTGGATTTCGTGTTGTTGTTCGTGCCGATCGAAGCCGCGTTTTCCGCCGCCCTGCAAGCCGAGCCGAACCTGTTCCAGGAAGCCTTCGACCGTAACATCGTGATCGTCAGCCCGACCACCCTGCTGGCAACGCTGCGGGTGATCGACAGCCTGTGGAAACAGGAGCGCCAGAGCCAGAACGCTCGGGAAATCGCCGAGCGGGCCGGGTGGCTGTACGACAAATTCGTCCTGTTCATCCAGGACCTGGATGAGATCGGCAGTCGCTTGCAGCAGCTGGACAAAGCCTACAGCGCGGCGCGCAACAAACTGACGGAAGGGCGCGGCAACCTGATCAGCCGCAGCGAACAGCTCAAACTGCTCGGCGCCCGGGCCAGCAAGAGCTTGCCCAGCGAATTGCTCGAACGGGCGATGAGCGATGCGGATGGGTTGCCAGAGTTGCCGGAAGAAGCCAGCGAGAAAACCCAGGGCTGAAACACTAACCCAAGGCTGAAGCAGAAACTTGTGGTGAGGTCCTCTGTGGGAGCAAAGCTTGCTCGCGATGACATCCTTGAGACCGCCATCGCGGGCAAGCCTTGCTCCCACAAGATGCCCTTGCACAGGGCCTCCATTTCTCCGAATTACAACGGTAAATGCCGGCTCAACAACGCCCGCAATGCCGCCGGTTTCACCGGCTTGGCCAGGTAATCCAGGCCTGCGGCATGCACCTGGGCGATCATCTCAGGTCGGCCGTCGGCGCTGATGACCACCCCCGGCACCGGCTCGCCCATGCGTGTGCGCAACCAGGCCATCAGCTCGGTGCCGGTCTCGCCGTCGTCCAGATGAAAATCCACCAGCGCCAGTTGCGGTCGGCCGCCCTGGACCAGCCAACGCTCACATTCTTCCCGGTTGCGCGCCGTCCACACCTGGCAACCCCAGCGTGTCAGCAGGCTGTTCATGCCGATCAGGATGCTGTCTTCATTATCGACACAGAGCACCTGGGCGCCGCTTGGCAAATGACCGTTGGGCTCGGCAGTGGGGCTCGGTACGACGGCCTGTGTATGGGCCAAGGGAACGCTGACGCTGAACACGCTGCCACGCCCCGGCCAGGAGCGCACGCGCAAGGTATGGCCCAGCACGCGGCATAGCCCGTCGGCGATGGCCAGGCCCAGGCCCAGACCCTTTTCGGCGCGGGTCTGGTGACTGTCCAGGCGTTTGAACTCCTCGAAAATGACCTGCAGCTTATCCTCGGCGATGCCCGGCCCGCGATCCCAGACTTCCAGGCACAACTCGCCGTTGTGCCGACGTACCCCCAGCAACACCGGGCCCTTGGCATAGCGGAAGGCGTTGGTGAGGAAGTTCTGCAAAACCCGCCGCAACAACTTGATGTCGCTGTCGACCCGCAGCCGCGAGCCGCGCATTCGGAATTTCAGGCCTTGTTCCTGGGCCAGCGCCGTGAACTCGGCGCCCAAGATGTCGAACAACTCGTTGAGGACGAACGGCTTGCGGTCGGGGTTGATCTTGCCGTTTTCCAGGCGGGAGATGTCCAGCAGGTCGGTGATCAGGTCTTCAGCGGAGCGCAGCGAACTGTCCAGATGCTGCACCAGTTGCCGGGCCTCGCTTGGCAAACCTTCGTGCTGGTGGGACAGCGCGGCAGAGAACAGGCGCGCGGCGTTGAGCGGTTGCATCAGGTCGTGGCTGACTGCGGCCAGGAACCGGGTCTTGGACTGATAGGCCGCCTCGGCGGTGCTCTTGGCTTCGGTCAGGGCCACGTTCAGTTGAGACAATTCCCGGGTGCGTTCGGCCACCCGTTGTTCCAGCCCTTCGTTGGCTTCGGTCAGCGCTTTCGCGGCCTCGCGAAAGGCGGTGATGTCGGTGAAACTCATGACGAAGCCGCCACCGGGCATCGGGTTGCCGATCAGCTCGATCACCCGGCCATTGGGGAACAGTCGTTCAGAGGTATGGGCGCGGCCCTGGCGCATCCAGTGCAGGCGTCGGGCGACGTGGACTTCGGCTTCGCCTGGGCCACAAAGGCCACGTTCGGCGTTGTAGCGGATGATGTCGGCGATGGGCCGGCCAACACTGATCAAGCCGTCCGGATACTTGAACAGTTCCAGGTAGCGACGATTCCAGGCCACCAGCCTGAGGGACTGGTCGACCACACTGATGCCCTGGCTGATGTTCTCGATGGCGCCTTGCAGCAGGGCACGGTTGAACTGCAGTACTTCCGAGGCTTCGTCCGCGATCCGGACGACGTCTTCGAGCTGCATCTCCCGACCTTCAATGGCGGCTTTTACCACGGCCCTGGTCGATGACGCCCCGAGTACACCGGCCAGTAGGCGTTCAGTGTGGGCGATCCATTCGCTGTCGGCGTTCTGGGTCGGATTGAAGCCTTTGCCCTGGCGGTAGGCAAAGCGAATGAAACTCTGCCGCGCCCGCTCCTCGCCGACGAAACGGGCGGCCAGTTGCAACAGGTCTTCGATGTGCACCGCCAGCATTGAACGGGGGTTGGGGCGGGCGCTGATTTCCTGACCGATGAAGCGTCCGGCCTGCCAGTGTTCCGAGACGCGTGTGCGCGACAGCACGGACACCCAGGCAAACAGCGTGAAGTTACCGGCCAGGGACAGGACCACCCCTTGGGTCAGAGGGGTAATCGGCAGGTTCAATGGATTGCCGTGCAACCAGGCCAGGCCGGGGAAGCTCGTGAGCGACCAGCCCAGGCTGTGAGCGGCGATCGGTAACACCAAGGTGTAGAACCACAGGAAAATCCCCATGGCGAGGCCGGCGAACACGCCGCGGCGGTTGGCCTGTTTCCAGTACAGTGCGCCGAGCATGGCCGGAGCCAGTTGGGTCACGGCGGCGAAGGCGATCTGGCCGATGGTCGCCAGGCTCGTCGTCGAACCCAGCAGGCGGTAGCTGACGTAGGCCAGCAACAGGATCACCACGATGCTCACCCGACGCACCGACAGCATCCACTGGCGGAACACTTCGAAGGGCCGTTCGGCGTTGTTGCGGCGCAGCAGCCACGGTAACAACATGTCGTTGGAGACCATGGTGGACAGCGCCACACTCGCGACGATCACCATGCCGGTGGCCGCCGAGGCGCCACCGATGAACGCCAATACCGCCAGGGCCGGATGTGCCTGGGCCAGCGGTAGGCTGATGACGAACGAGTCCGGCAGTACCGAGCTGGGCAGCATCATTTGCCCGGCGAGGGCGATGGGCACCACGAACAGCGCGGCCAGGGCCAGGTAGGCGGGGAATACCCACTTGGCCAGGCGCAGGTCCTGAGGTTCGATGTTTTCCACCACGGTCACGTGGAACTGCCGCGGCAAGCAGATGATCGCCATCATCGCCACCCCGGTTTGCACCACCATGGACGGCCAGTTGATGGTTTCTTTCCAGTATTGCTCCAGGCGAGGGGCGAGCATCGCCTGGTCGAACAGGTCGTCGAAGCCGTCATAGAGGCCGAACGTCACGAACGCGCCAACGGCCAGGAAGGCGAACAGCTTGACCAGGGATTCGAAGGCAATCGCCAGCACCATGCCACGGTGGTGTTCGGTGGCGTCGAGGTTGCGGGTACCGAACAGGATGGTGAACAAGGCCAGGATCAGCGAGACGATCAGCGCGGTGTCCTGGGCACGGGTGCCCATGGCATCGGCGCCAGCGCCGATCAACAGGTTCACCCCGAGCACGATGCCCTTGAGTTGCAAGGCGATGTACGGCAGCACGCCGACCAGGCAGATCAGCGCGACCACCACCGCCAGGGATTGGGACTTGCCATAGCGGGCGGCGATGAAGTCGGCGATGGAGGTGATGTTCTCCTGTTTGCTGATCATCACCATTTTCTGCAGGACCCACGGCGCCAGCACCAGCAGCAGGATCGGCCCGAGGTAGATCGGCAGGAATGACCAGAGCTGTTCGGCGGCCTGGCCGACGGCGCCAAAGAACGTCCAACTGGTGCAATACACCGCCAGCGACAGGCTGTAGACCCAGGCCCGCACCCGCGGCGGCAGCGGCGTGCTGCGCCGGTCGCCGTAGAAGGCGATGGCAAACATGATGGCCATATAGGCCAGGGCGACAACGGCGATCAGCCCGCTGGACAGCGACATGGAAACTCCCGGACAAAGACACCGGGTCTTGAGCCCGGCAGGACAGTCTCGCATGCCCGCTCGGGTTCGTCAGTGTCGACCAAGGTCGAGGCGTGTTGGGGTGTCGCAGGTGGGGATTGAGGTGTTTGGGCGGTCCTCATCGCGAGCAAGCTCGCTCCCACGGGATTTGCGGTGAACACTCGTTCTTTGGACGCCCTTGGAACCCATGTGGGAGCGAGCCTGCTCGCGATGGCGTCGTCACTGACCCAGCGCGATATCCACCAACCGATGCAACTCCTCAACCGCCAACGGCGCGCTGGCAAAGAGGATGCGGAACACCGTCGGTGCCACCACCACATTGATCAGCCGTTCGACGCCCGGGTTGGGTTCATCGGGGTAGCGATCCAGGATGATCTGCAACTGACGGCTGATGACCCCCACGCAATACCCTGGAGTGGCGCATGCCTGGATGTCGCGCATCATGTTGCGACCGGGCTCGGAACACATTTCATCCAGGTACTGTTCGGCCCAGGCGAGTAGGTCGCCGCGCAGGCTGCCGGTGTTGGCGGGTTCGCTGTCGGGGCGCAAACGGGCGATGGCGACGTCAGCCAGCAGCGCCGGCAGATCACCCCAGCGCCGGTAGATGGTGGACGGCGTCACCCCGGCGCGCGCAGCGATTTGCGGCACGGTCAGGGTCGCACGGTCCTGCTCTTGCAGCAGGTCGCGGACCGCCGAATGAATCGACTCTTGGACCCGGGCGCTTCGACCGCCGGGGCGTAAACCTTCTTTAATTGCCATGCGTCAGACCTTAACACAAAGAATTTGCTTTAAGCACACGCTGGTAGCACACTCCGCAAAAGCAAAAAATTAGCCTTTGCGAATATTCCTGTGGAGCGTGCCCATGTCCCGTCCAGCTTCGACCCGCGCCAGCCTGATATTCCTGGCGCTCACCTTGCTCGGTTTTCTCGCCGCGTCCAGCGCGCCGACGCCGTTGTATCACCTCTACCAGGAACAATTGCAATTTTCCCCGGCGGTGCTGACGCTGATTTTCGGTGTGTACGCCTTCAGCCTGTTGGCGGCCTTGCTGACCGTGGGTTCGCTGTCGGATTACCTGGGCCGTAAACCGGTGATCTTCGTGGCGCTGTTGCTCAATATGCTGGCGATGCTGCTGTTTATCCGTGCCGACAGCGTTGCCTGGTTGATCAGTGCCCGATTGATCCAGGGATTTGCCACCGGCATGGCCACCAGCGTGCTGGGGGCTGCCTTGCTGGATTTCGACCGTCGCCAAGGCCCATTGATCACCAGTGTCGCGCCGCTGTTGGGCATGGCATGCGGGGCGCTGGGCTGTGGCCTGCTGGCTGAGTTCGCACCGTTGCCCTTGCAACTGACGTACTGGCTTTTGTTGGGCTTGTTCCTGGCTCAGGCCGTTTACCTCTGGCGCCTGGCGGAAAGCGTCAGCTCGCAACCCGGTGCCTGGCAGTCCCTGTGGCCGACCCTGCATGTGCCGCTCCAGGCGCGGCAAGCCTTGTGGCGGGTCCTGCCACTGGACCTGGCGGCCTGGGCCGTAGGCGGTTTCTACCTGTCACTGGCACCGTCCCTGGTGCGAGCGGCAACCGGATCGACCTCCAATCTGATCGGTGGCGCGCTGGTGGCGGTGTTGACCCTCAGCGGCGCGTTATCCATTTACCTGTTGCGCAACCAAGGCGCAGACAAGATGTTGCGCCTGTCCGCGAGCTTGCTGGTGATTGGCCTGGCATTGGTGCTGGTGGCGGTGCATGACGCTAGCTTGCCATTGTTCTTCATGGGCACGCTGGTCACTGGCGGCGGCTTTGGTGCGGGATTCCTGGGCGCGCTGCGCAGCATCATGCCGCTGGCGTTGCCCCACGAACGGGCCGGCTTGATGTCGGCGTTCTATGTCCTCAGTTACCTGGCCTTCAGCCTGCCGTCGCTGCTGGCGGGGAACCTGACGCGGGTGTTTGGATTGATCCCGACCACCGATGGCTATGGCGCGGTGTTGATTGTGCTGTGTGTCGTCGCGTTGTTGGGGTTACGTCAATCCATGAGGCCGGTCAGCGATGGCGCGCGGCCTTGAAACCAAGCATGCAGGCGCTGCTGGCAGTGGGTTAGTCTTGGCGCCTCAGCCTTTTTTTCGGACGATCCCTTGAAAATCATTCGCAGCAAATCCTTCACCGGGGACCGCGCTTGGGCGGCGCTGGATATCGCCAACATGAACGGCATCACCACGCGCCTGCACTGGACCGATCAGCCGTACAAATGGCACGTCAATGACGGCGAGGAGGTCTTTGTGGTGCTCGATGGGCAAGTGCGGATGTGCTACCGGGAAGAGGGTGTCGAAAAGCAGAGCTTGCTGGAGGCCGGGGACATTTTCTACGCATCGGTGGGCACTGAGCATGTGGCCAAGCCCTTGGGCGAAGCGAGAATCCTGGTGATAGAGACCGAAGGCAGCGTCTGATATTTATCTATTAAACCGATAACATATAGAGAAATTACCCGTTATATAGATATTCGATCCGGCTCTAGCATGGCGTCACCTCATCCGAGGACAGGAGTTCGCCATGACATGCTGCGCCGCAAAAAACCGCCTGCGTCCCTTGAGCCATTTGCCCAGGCCGCTGGAGGCCATTCGCCAATTCACGCCTAACTGGTTTGCCGTGATCATGGGCACCGGTGTGCTGGCGCTGGCCTTGGCGCAATGGCCTGGGAATGTGCCGGGCCTGCGCCTCTTGGGTGAAGGTTTGTGGTTGTTCAATACGCTATTGTTCGTGGTGTTCGCCCTCATGTACACGGCCCGTTGGGTGCTGTTCTTCAACGAGGCGCGACGGATCTTCGGCCACTCAACGGTCTCGATGTTTTTCGGCACCATTCCCATGGGGCTGGCGACCATCATCAACGGCTTTCTGGTGTTTGGGCTACCGCGCTGGGGGAACGGGGTGGTGCCCTTGGCCGAGGCGTTATGGTGGGTCGACGTGGCCATGTCGCTGGCTTGTGGGGTGCTGATCCCATTCTTGATGTTCACCCGCCAGGAACACCGTATCGACCAAATGACCGCCGTGTGGCTCTTGCCGGTGGTGGCCGCCGAAGTCGCGGCGGCCAGTGGCGGGCTGTTGGCGCCGCATCTGGCCGACGCTCATGGGCAACTGGTCATGCTGGTGACCAGCTACGTGCTCTGGGCCTTTTCCCTGCCGGTGGCGTTCAGCATCCTGACGATTTTGCTGTTGCGCATGGCCCTGCACAAACTGCCTCACGAAAACATGGCCGCCTCAAGCTGGCTGGCCCTCGGCCCGATCGGCACCGGCGCCCTGGGCATGTTGCTGCTGGGCAACGATGCCCCGCTGATTTTTGCCGCTAATGGCCTGCCCGGCGTGGGTGAAATCGCCGCCGGGTTGGGCCTGGTGGCCGGCATCACGTTGTGGGGGTTGGGGTTGTGGTGGATGTTGATGGCGCTGCTGATCACCGCGCGTTACCTGCGCGCAGGCATTCCCTTCAACCTCGGCTGGTGGGGCTTTACCTTTCCTCTGGGCGTGTACGCGCTGACCACACTGAAGCTTGCGGACCTGCTGGGCCTCGGTTTTTTCAGCGTGTTCGGGGCTGCGCTGGTGTCGATGCTGGTGGTGATGTGGCTGATCGTCGGGCGGCGTACGGTGCTGGGCGCCTGGCACGGTGAGTTGTTTGTGTCGCCCTGTATTGCAGGGCTGGCGAAATAATCGCTAAAGACAGGTAATGTGTGGCCTGGATCGAAAAGCGTTCATTCCAATAAGCGTCCACGCCACTGTAGGAACATGGAAGATGAGTCACCCTTCGCAGTTCACCTTGCTTCGTACGCGGCGTTTCCTGCCGTTCTTCATCACGCAGTCCTTGGGCGCGTTCAACGACAACATTTTCAAGCAGTCGTTGATCCTCGCCATCCTCTATAAGTTGACCATCGAGGGGGACCGCTCGATCTGGGTCAACCTCTGCGCGCTGCTGTTTATCCTGCCGTTCTTTCTGTTCTCCGCTCTGGCAGGGCAGTTCGGGGAAAAATTCGCCAAGGACGCTTTGATTCGTCTGATCAAGCTCGGCGAAATCGCCATCATGGCGGTTGGCGCAGTAGGGTTTCTGTTCGATCACTTATCGCTGATGCTGGTGGCGCTGTTCGCCATGGGCACGCATTCGGCGCTGTTCGGCCCGGTGAAGTACTCGATCCTGCCACAGGCCTTGCGCGAGGACGAACTGGTCGGCGGCAATGGGCTGGTGGAGATGGGCACGTTCCTGGCGATCCTCGCCGGTACCATCGGCGCCGGGATCATGATGTCCTCGGCGCAATACGCACCCGTGGTGTCCACCGCGATCATCGGTGTTGCCGTGCTAGGTTACCTGGCCAGCCGCAGCATTCCGCGCGCGGCGGCGGCCTCGCCGCAAATGCGCCTGAACTGGAACATCTTCAGCCAGTCCTGGGCCACCCTGAAACTGGGGTTGGGGCAAACCCCTGCCGTGTCCCGTTCGATTGTCGGCAACTCCTGGTTCTGGTTCGTCGGTGCGATCTACCTGACGCAGATCCCTGCCTATGCCAAGGAGTGGATGCACGGTGACGAAACCGTGGTGACCTTGATTCTGACGGTGTTTTCGGTGGGAATCGCCTTGGGTTCGATGCTCTGCGAAAAGCTTTCCGGGCGCAAAGTCGAGATCGGCCTGGTGCCGTTCGGCTCGTTCGGGCTGACGGTGTTCGGCCTGCTGTTGTGGTGGCATTCCGGTGGAATCCCCGACAGCGTCGATGGCCATGGTTGGCTTGAAGTGCTCGGTTTCGGTCACGCCTGGCTGGTGTTGATCGACATCCTCGGTCTCGGTGTCTTTGGCGGCTTCTACATCGTACCGCTGTATGCGTTGATCCAGTCGCGCACCGTTGAAAACGAACGGGCGCGTGTAATCGCCGCCAACAACATTCTCAATGCCTTGTTCATGGTGGTCTCGGCGATTGTCTCCATCGTCTTGCTAACCCTGGCCAAGCTGTCGATCCCGCACTTGTTCCTGGTGGTGTCGCTGCTGAACATCGGCGTCAACGCCTACATCTTCAAGATCGTTCCTGAATTCAGCATGCGTTTCATGATCTGGCTGCTGAGCCATTCCATGTACCGCGTGGAGCATCGCAACCTGGAGGCGATTCCGGATGAAGGCGCTGCACTGTTGGTTTGCAACCACGTCTCTTTTGTCGATGCCTTGCTGATTGGCGGCGCGGTGCGTCGGCCGATTCGTTTCGTGATGTACTACAAGATCTACAACCTGCCGGTGTTGAATTTCATCTTCCGTACCGCCGGGACGATCCCGATTGCTGGGCGCCAGGAAGACATTCACATCTACGAAAAAGCCTTCAAGCGAATCGCCCAATACCTGAAGGACGGCGAGCTGGTCTGCATTTTCCCTGAAGGAAAATTGACCGGTGACGGTGAGATCAATGAGTTCAAGAGCGGACTGACACGCATCCTCCAGGAGACCCCGGTGCCGGTGATTCCCCTGGCATTGCGGGGTTTGTGGGGCAGTTTCTTTAGCCGCGATCCGGCCAAGGGGTTGTTTCGCCGGTTCTGGTCACGGGTGACGTTGGTGGCGGGTTCGGCGGTAGCCGTTGAAGAGGCGGAACCGACGAAACTGCAGGCGTTGGTGGGGCAATTGCGTGGGGCAGCCCGCTAGAACGAAAAACTGTGAGAACAAAGACCTGTGGGAGCAAGGTTTGCCCGCGATGGCAATCTCAGGGACGCCATCGCGAGCAAGCTTTGCTCCCACAGGTTTAGCTTCATAAGGAAAGTTCAAGCGCTGACCTTGAGCCCGATCAACCCTGCAATGATCAACGCCACGCTGGCCAACCGAACCAGCGCCATCGATTCACCAAACAGAATGATCCCGGCGATCACCGTGCCCACGGCACCGACCCCGGTCCAGATCGCGTACGCCGTACCCAGCGGTAGTTCCTTCATTGCAAGGCCGAGCAGGCCGAGGCTGATCGCCATGGCGGCGATGGTCAGTGCAGTGGGGAGAGGGCGGCTGAAACCGTCGGTGTATTTCAGGCCGACAGCCCAGCCAACTTCAAACAGGCCGGCAAAAAACAGAATGATCCAGGACATCACACACCTCATCGATGGATGGGGTCGTCCCCGGATAACGTTCGCTCTAGCGTTGCGGGGCCGTCCCCGCATTGGGCGAAGAATGCCCAATGCTGACGACTCGGTCAAGATTGCCCTTCAGTCCACCGCTTGACGGGCCTGTAGCTCACGGTCCTGTTTTTCACTCATGCGACGGAAGTACGTCGAGAGCAGCGCCCCGGAAATATTGTGCCAGACGCTGAACAGTGCACTGGGTACCGCCGCCAACGGCGAAAAGTGCGCACTCGCCAACGCCGCGCCGAGGCCGGAGTTCTGCATGCCCACTTCCAGGGCCAGAGTCTTGCGCTGGGCCAGCGGCAAGCCGAACAAACGCCCGGTGAAGTACCCCAGCAGATAACCGAAACTATTGTGCAGCATTACGATGGCCATGATCAGCAGACCGGATTCGGCGATCTTCGCCTGACTGGCCGCCACCACCGCCGCCACAATGATCACGATGCTTACCACGGATATCAGCGGCAGGACTTCTACGGCGTGACGAACCCGGGCACCCAGCAGGCGTTGGGCAACGATGCCCAGTGCTATCGGCAACAGGACGATTTGCAGGATCGACCAGAACAGCGCCGAGAACGACACCGGCAACCAGGCCGAGGCCAGCAGCCAGATCAGTGCCGGGGTCAGTAGAGGGGCGAGCAGGGTGGTGATGGCGGAAATCGCCACGGCCAGGGCCAGATCACCGCGAGCCAGCCAGGTCATGACATTGGACGATGTGCCGCTCGGGCAGCAACCCACCAGGATCACGCCGACAGCGATCTCCGGCGGCAGGCTGAACACTTGGCAAAGCAGCCATGCCGTGCCGGGCATGATCACGAACTGGGCAACCACGCCCAAGGCTACGCGTCCCGGACGGCGGGCGACTTCGGCGAAGTCTTCCAGCTT
The DNA here is from genome assembly GCF_018325905.1 of Pseudomonas sp. St316. Lineage (NCBI taxonomy): Bacteria > Pseudomonadati > Pseudomonadota > Gammaproteobacteria > Pseudomonadales > Pseudomonadaceae > Pseudomonas > Pseudomonas sp. St316. Next base: position 1,691,053 of record NZ_AP021901.1, read on the forward strand.
GAGGGCCAGGCCCATGCCGAACATCACCAGGCCCAGCAGCGGCACGATGGCGATTTTCAGGCCGACGAACCACTGCGGTTGCAGGAATGCCAGTACCGCGAAAATCAGTACCCAGTAAGCGAAGGTATTGCCGACGAAGCGGCTCAATGCAGCCAATGCGCGCATGACCTGATCCTTATTATTAAGAACACCGAATACTAATGTGGGAGCGAGCTTGCTCGCGATAGCGGAGGATCAGTCAACATTTCTGTGACTGTCGCGCCGCTATCGCGAGCAAGCTCGCTCCCACAAGGGTAACCCGTTACCTTAGATCCCCTGCGGAATCTCTTCCCCGCCCAACGCCTCGACCAGCGCCGGCAGGAACTCGCCGAACGTCAACATCATCAGCGTGAAGCTGGCGTCCAGTTGGCCGAGTGCTTCGTCGCCACCGTCCTGCTCTGCCTGGTCCTGCAGCAGGTCTTCGAACTTCAGGCGCTTGACCACCATCTTGTCGTCGAGCACGAAGGACAGTTTGTCCTGCCAGGCCAGGGACAGTTGCGTCACCACCTTGCCGGTGTTCAGGTGCAGCTGGATTTCGTCGCTGGTCAGGTCCTGGCGCTTGCAGCGCACGATGCCGCCGTCTTCGTGGGTGTCGCGCAGTTCGCATTCATCCAGCACGAAGAAATCGTCCGCGGCTTTCTGGGTCTTGACCCAGTCGGTCATGGTGGCGGTCGGAGCCATCTTGACCGTCAGCGGGCGTACCGGCAGCGAGCCGATGACTTCGCGCAGGGTGGACAGCAGGTCTTCGGCGCGCTTGGGGCTGGCCGAGTTCACCAGGATCAGGCCCTGTTTCGGCGCGATGGCAGCGAAGGTCGAGGAGCGGCGAATAAAGGCACGGGGCAGGAACGCCTGGATGATTTCATCCTTGAGCTGGTCCCGCTCCTTTTTATAGACCTTGCGCATTTGCTCGGCTTCGATCTCTTCGACCTTTTCTTTCAGGGCATCGCGTACGACGCTGCCCGGCAAGATGCGTTCTTCCTTGCGCGCGGCGATCAGCAGGAAGTCCTGGCTGACGTGCACCAGCGGTGCGTCTTCGCCTTTGCCAAACGGCGCGACGAAACCGTAAGTGGTCAACTCCTGGCTTGCACATGGACGCGCCAGTTTGCTGGCCAGTGCAGTTTCCAACGCCTCGGCATCAAAAGGCAGATCTTGGGTCAGGCGATAGATAAGCAGGTTTTTGAACCACATGGGGTGAGTCTCTCCTTTATACAAAGGTGGGCATTATTCTCTTCGCGGCGCCATAGGCCAACCCTTCGCTAAGCCTTTGGAAGGCCTGAAAAAATTAATTTAAAAAGTGCTTGCCAGCTTAAAGAGTGCTCCGTAGAATGCGCGCCACACCGAAAGCGAAGGGTGATTAGCTCAGCTGGGAGAGCGTCTGCCTTACAAGCAGAATGTCGGCGGTTCGATCCCGTCATCACCCACCATTCGTTCAACGTGTTACGCGCAGCGGTAGTTCAGTCGGTTAGAATACCGGCCTGTCACGCCGGGGGTCGCGGGTTCGAGTCCCGTCCGCTGCGCCATATTCGGTAACCTGGAACACTGAACGCCAGGTCACCACAGAAAGCCCGCTAACGCGGGCTTTTTGCTGTTTAGAGTTCCTGTGGTGTGCGTTGCTCATGTTTTTTGCTGAATTTGCTAATTAAATCAGCACGTTACAAAAAACTGTGAGAGAATGCGCCCCGCATCGAAAGTGAAGGGTGATTAGCTCAGCTGGGAGAGCGTCTGCCTTACAAGCAGAATGTCGGCGGTTCGATCCCGTCATCACCCACCAAACTTTCAGTGTTACGCGCAGCGGTAGTTCAGTCGGTTAGAATACCGGCCTGTCACGCCGGGGGTCGCGGGTTCGAGTCCCGTCCGCTGCGCCATATTTGCTTCCACTAAGGCCCTCTGAACGCCTGGAAGCCACGGAAAAAGCGGCCTTATGCCGCTTTTTTCGTTTTCTGAATTCCATTCAAATCCACTTCCCGCCACGGTTTTAATACCGATGAGCGCTCGCTCGTGGTCGATAGTTCAGGCATTGAACGTAGAAGGGCGCTACAAGTCACCCGTTGATCACCGCAAGTATGAGTCTTATTACTGCATACGGTATCGCCCCGCACTCTACGCAAACGTGTAGTCAGAGCACATTTTCCTCCAGGTGCCGAAGGAGGAAGTCGCTGATCTGGTCCAGTGCTCGGCGGGCTTCTTCGAGTTGATCGCTCATGGTCTGGAAAACATGAATCATTCCCGGCCAGACGTCCAGGTGTACCGCCACGTCGGCGCTGGCCAGGCGGCTGGCCAGCCGGGTTGAATCGTCCAGCAGGCATTCCCGACTGCCAACCTGGATCAGCACTGGCGGTAGGCTCCGAAGGTCACCGTACAAGGGGGAGGCTAGCGGATTCAGAGGCTCGGCGCCCTGCAGATAGGTGTCGGCAATAATGGTGTTGCCAGCAAGCGCGCCGAGCAATGGATCTCGAGCCTGCTGCAAATTCCAGGACTCTCCCGTCTGAGCCATGTCCACCCAAGGCGACATCACTGCCACAGCTGTGGGCAGCGGCAAACCCGCGGCCTTGGCAGCCAACATCAGTGCCATGCACAGACCGCCGCCTGCACTGTCGCCGGCCAATACCAGGTGCTTGGCGTTCACACCGTTTTCGAGGAGCGCACGGTAGACATCCAGAGCATCCTCTACGGCGGCGGGGAAAGGGTGTTCCGGGGCCAGGCGGTAATCTATGCACAGGGTACGAATCCCGCTGCGGGCTGCCAGTTGGCTGACGAACGGGCGATAGGCCTGGGCGCTGCCGAATGAGTAGCCTCCGCCATGCAGATACAGCAACACGAAGTCAGGCCGCACACCTGTGGGAATGGCCCAAAGCCCGCTGACGCTAGCCAGATTGGCGGCCTCAAAGGTCACGCCCTCGGCACAGGAGCCGGAACCGAAGAGTAGTTCGGCCTGTTGACGCTGCTGATCGACAGTCAACGAGCTGAGGGGGGGCAGTTTGCTGAGGTGTTCGATGAGGCCGTCGATGTTGTTGTTATTGGGCATGTGGACTCCGGGGGAGGGCGTGTGGTGAGCTAAACAAGTTAACTTTATATATAGTTAAGTATCAAAACTAAATTGGCAAGATAATTTCGTTTCATCCTCATCTACGACGGATAGTCGTTGCCACGCTAACCTCCGTATCTCAAAAGAGCGGGGCCGCCCTAGCTGGGGTGGGTCTGCATTGACACAGCCTGAATCAAACCGATGTCAGTCGGTACTTCTTCAGTCGGTAGGCAAACTGTGCACGGCTCAATCCCAGCAGTCGCGCTGCGGCGGTCAGGGTGCCTTCGGCTGATCGAAATGATCAATTAGCAAAAAAGTTATTAAACATAACTTTATCATTTGGACAAGTGACCGGGTTTCGACCGGGCGCCAAACGCGTTGCTACATTCATCGTCAGCGACACCGTGCGCTAGCGCCTGGCTTGAGGTGGGCGGCGAATATGATCGGTTGTTCTACCAGGCCACCGTGCTCAGCGGCGTGAAACCGGGCATGCGGGCCTTTGGCGAGGAAGTCTTCTGGCCTGTGACAACGGTGGTCAGCTTCGCCACCGATGACGAAGCCGTCGAGTTGGCCAACCGCACCGAGTACGGTTTGGCGGCGGCGATCATTTCACCGTCGGTGGGCAGGGCCAAGGCCATCGGTGAGCGGTTGCAGTGCGGCATGTTGCACATCAACGACCAGGCCGTCGCCGATGCCTGCCTCTATTGCTCGGCGTTACGGCTGTGACGGTAATCGCTGACCGCCTCGTACACCGCTTTACGCAAGCGGTTGATCCCACCAATAGGCCGATGCGCCTCGATGCCGAACCACGGATTGAACGACTGGTTATCACAGGCCAGGTTCAACATGGGCGTGTCGAAATCCTGTGCCGGAACCTTAATGTGCGCCACGGTCTCGAACGGCGCATCACTTTCCTGCCATTCAATACTGGTGTCTTCGATCGGCATGTACTTGCTCGGATCCTGACGCTGGATCTGCAAGATAAAACACGCTGGCACCCGATCTGTGGATAACTGCTGATTCAATGCGCTGCGTAAGAAGTTCGGCAGGTCCTGGTTCTGGGGAGGCAGGGTGTAGCTTGGGCAACTGTCCGGGTCCGGTGCGACGCGAAACTTGGCATTGGCTTCGCCGAACTTGTAAGGCGATACCGAGAAGTAAGTGGTCTGGGTCGGGCTGGCCGGTGGCGGTGAGAGTGTCGCCAGGGCGATGAGTAAATGCCGAATCTGCCAGCTGCGCGGGTCGGGGCTTGGAAAGAACGCCATCGCTTTCTTTCCGTCAGCCTGGGCTGCCACATTCTGACGATATTCGGCGACATCGCTGACGAAGAAGTTCGGATGGTTGAACATCACGAAATCCTGCTCGCCCTGTGATTGCCGGTCAGCGAGCAGTTGTTTGCCCGGTACGTTCATCAGCTTGATCGCCATTCCGCGGGCATCGCGCAGGCTGTCGAACTGCGGATAGGCGTTGCCGTTGGACAGGCGGATCGTTGCCTGCCAGGTCTTGCCCGGTTCGGCAAATACGCCTTGGCGCAACGGTGCCGGCAGGTCGTTCGGCACCTGGACTTCGGCCATCACGCAGCCGTGGGCCTTGGCGTGGGCGTCGCGCAGATAGCGCGTGCCTTCGCGGTGCTGATCGACGATGCGAATCGCGGTCTGGATGATGTCCTGGGTCATGGCCGCTTCGCCGGGCGCAACCTGTTCCTTGTCCGGGACCGGTCCCTTGTGTTGCCAGGCAAACCAGGCCGTGGACAGTGCCCAGCCGAGCAACCCGATGCCCAGCAGCCACAGGAGCGTCTTGCCCAAAAAGGCGCCGAGGCGCAGCCAGAGGGTGATCAACATGCCAACATCCTTTTACCTGTGGGGTTCATCATTACAGTTGCGACTCCAGTGGCCCGCCCAGCACCTTTAAATATTCCAGCAAGGCCCAGCGTTCCTGCGGTTGCAGCAGGCGGCCGATGACGCCGTTACCGCGCTCGCCGGCGCGGAATTCATGGCCGCTGTTGTGGTTACCGGTAATGCGGGTATCGAAGAGAAATGCGTTGGTAAAGGCTTCGGTGCGATAGCCCAGGTGGCGTGGGTCGTATTCGAAATTGCCTTTATAGAAGGTGGTCGCGCGCTCGTCCTGGGGGGACAGCAGTTGATAGATCGTCGGCACCGAGCCGTTGTGCAGGAACGGTGGCGTGGCCCAGACGCCCGCCAGCGGCCGGGCTTTGTAGGCGCGCAATTCACGTACGCCAATGGGCAGGCCGAAACCATCCAGCGCCGGGCGCTCGGCGGGGGTGACTCCGGCGTCGCGGTAAGCGCGGTTTTCGACGAATGCCGTAACGTAGGCCAGGCCTTTGGCGACCGAGAGTTGACTCAAGTCCAGCGGCTCCGTCGGGGTCGGGTGCAGTTGCACTTCCAGCTTCGCCAGTTCGGCCGGATCCCATTGCAGGCTGGTCAGGTCGTAGCGGTGGTCGGCGATGTTATTGGCGGCGCCCGGGTCGGTACCGATCACCTGCACGGGCAGCATGTGCAGTTGTTGGACCGGTCTATCAGGTCCCTGGATCACTTTGGGCACATGGCAGCCGGCGCAGTTTTCGCTGAACAGGGCCCGGCCCTTGGCCGCCAGCGGTTTGTCGATTGAGCCCAGCAGCGTTTGCGGCCATACAGGTGGCTTGAGCAGTTGCAGCGTCTCTTCGATCTTGTTCAAGTCGCGCACACGCACGCTGGAGGGGTATCGCGCATCGCCTTGCAGCGGTTTGCCTTGGGCATCGAAGAAATTCAGCGTGGCGCCGACCCCTAGGGCTTCACCGACGTTACGGGCCATCGGTTGCTGGGCCGATCCGTTCCACTGCACCCAGTCGAAGGTCCATATTTCCCACAATTGCGGGTAATCCACCGGTGCGTTGGCGACCCGGTAGTTCTCTGCCGAAATGGCGTCGCCGAAGCTGGCATTGGCGATGCGGCCGAAGGCGTCGGTGCGGCCTGGGCCCTCTTCGGTGGGGTAGAGGCCGCGATGGGTGTCGTTCCAGGCCACCCGCAGGAACGTGTCCAGGGAGACCTTGAACGCCTTGCGTAATTCCTCATGGCGGGCGTCGTAGTCCTTGCCTAGCACTTGTCGGGCGAAGCGCTCGAATTTCCAAGGGTTGTAGTAGGTCGACGCCAGACTGGCGACCAATGCCTGTCCGAAACTGCCACCGCGTAATGTAGGAACACTGGAAGGCAGCACGTGCTGAGCCGAGCCGCCATCGATCCGTATCGCCTGGCCCTTGAAGCGCAATTCGCCGGTATGACACGCCGCGCAGGTGATATCCAGGAACTGGTCGGTGCTGCCTGGGTTCTGGTGCCGTGCAAACCCTACCGGCAAGTTGCCAGGATTATCAGGCGAGGCTTTCTGCGCCGGATCGACCAGGAAGCCAAAGCGCGCCAGATATTCGGGCGATGCGAAGCGTTGTTGTGAAAACGGCAATTCGAGGACGGTGAACCAGTCGTAGCGCAGGCCTTTGACCTGGGTGCCCTGGGGCGTGAAGTAATACGTCTGGCGCTCGGCGGCGCTCCATTGATCCAGGTAATGCACCTGTTCGACGGGTGTATAAAACGGCAAGCGAGGATTGGCGACGTAGTAAAGCACCACGGCCACGACAATGATCAGCAGCGCGAGGAGCAGCAAGAGGATGCGAGAGAGAAGGCGCACGGTAACGTCCTTGTTATTTGATATGCCCTTATGCCTCAGTGCTGCGCGGCGGGCAAGTGGCCATTACCCCCGGCCTGTAAGGGGGCGGCAATTTGTCCCTGTACGTAACAGATGACAGATGCTTCATTCGTGGCGGCTTAAAAAGCGTTTGCGAACCTGAACTTATCGTTACTTTGTGGCTCACATGCCGGTAGCCATTGGTCGTGGCCGCCTGATAAGCTCGCGGCTTTATTCGATTGCCCTTTAGGCGCATGAACAAGGAAATAGCATGAAACAGCATCGGTTGGCGGCGGCGGTGGCCCTGGTTGGCCTGGTACTCGCGGGTTGCGACTCGCAGACCAGCGTAGAGCTGAAGACCCCGGCGCAGAAAGCTTCCTACGGTATTGGCCTGAACATGGGCAAGAGCCTGGCTCAGGAAGGCATGGATGACCTGGACTCCAAAGCGGTCGCCCAGGGCATCGAAGATGCCGTCGGCAAGAAAGAACAGAAGCTGAAAGACGAGGAGCTGGTCGAAGCCTTTGCCGCGCTGCAAAAGCGTGCCGAAGAGCGCATGGCCAAGATGAGCGAAGAGTCGGCAGCCGCCGGCAAGAAATTCCTCGAAGAAAACGGCAAGAAAGCCGGTGTCACCACCACCGCTTCCGGCCTGCAATACGAAGTGGTCAAGAAAGCCGACGGTCCACAGCCTAAGCCGACCGACGTAGTGACCGTTCACTACACCGGCAAGCTGACCAACGGCACTGTGTTCGACAGCTCCGTTGAGCGTGGCAGCCCGATCGACCTGCCGGTCAGCGGCGTGATCCCGGGTTGGGTCGAAGGCCTGCAACTGATGCACGTCGGCGAGAAGTACAAGCTGTACATCCCGAGCGACCTGGCCTACGGCGCCCAGAGCCCGAGCCCGGCCATCCCGGCCAACTCGGTCCTGGTGTTCGATCTGGAACTGCTGGCGATCAAGGATCCGGCAAAAGAAGACGCAGCCAAGTAAACGCGTCTGTTATAACGACAACGCCTCGCTTATGCGGGGCGTTGTCGCATCTGGGCTACGGCAAAATGGCAAAAAAACCGAACGCACGATGCAGGGTATAGTCATAGGCAATACAGGCGCTGTGCTAGACGCAGTCAGCCGGTCAAGTCAATGAAATATTGGGTTTTTTTATGTGAGTAAAAAACGCCCGATCTAAGCCGGGCCCTTATGAAACGGGGGCTTCAGCGGTGAAATGCAGCTCTGTTCACAAGGTTATCCACAATTTGTGTGGATAACATTTCAGTGGGAGAAAAAATGAAGGCCCCGTGGAATTTTGCGCGATTTCTGCCTTTGGCAGGCCGCCTGCTGGCCCGCGGTCGATTGCCGACGTTGCTGTTCGCTGTCGCCAGCAAAGGTGCCCGGGAGGGCGGACGGCTGGGCAAGCTCAAGGAGGATCTGCGGCTGTTGCAGGCCTTGTGCCTGGCTTACTGGCGGGGCGAATACCGCGCTGTCAGCGCCAAGTCGATGCTCTCGGTGGTGGCAGGGCTCATGTATTTCCTCAGCCCCCTGGATGCGATTCCAGACATCCTGCCAATGTTTGGCATGTTCGACGATATCGCCGTGCTGGCCTGGGTCATGAAAACCCTCGACGTTGAGCTCGAGGCTTTCCGAGCCTGGCGTTATCGGCAATCGCCCGAGAAGCTTGCCCAGGTCGAAAGGCTTCCCGATACCCCGGAGCAACTCCAGCTCCAAGGTCAGAAAAAAACCTGATTGGATAGCACTTACCCCTGAGAATTCATCGCCCCGCGACCTTAGCCGGTATTAGGATTACACTTCTAAGAAAAAAGGCTGGCTCGCTAAGTGTTGTTGTCCTACGGGGTAGACATGGATATTCAAATAATCACACGTGACGGAGAGCCCGAATACGCGGTTTTGCCGTGGGATCAGTACCAGTCGTTGTTGAAGGCAGCAGGCATCGATCAAGCTCCGCCGCGCGAAGCGACAGTCCGTCACGCGGCGGCACCGGGCCAGGTTCTCCCTGGTCTGGATCAGTTACGCAGTTTACGCGAAGGGAAGGGCATCGCCATCGAGGCGCTGGCCCGCACGGTAGGTATCAGCCCGTCTTATCTGGCCTTGATCGAGAGCGGCGAGCGTCAGCCCGATGCCGCGATTCGGCGCAGTCTGGCCTGGGAGTTGACGGTGCCGGGTTGGAGGGAAGAATCGTGAGCGTACGCATCAGTCGGCAGCATTGGGATGGGTTGTTGGGTGAGTTGGACCAGGCGCGCCGCCAGCGCCATTTATTGACCTACCGCGCCTTGCTGGAGCGTTTGCAACTGCCAAGCCCCGCCATGCAGACCTTGACCGCGGCCCTCGAACACCTGGCGGCGCTGGACGCCCGGGCGGAACAGCCGCTGCGCAGTTCATTGGTGATCAGCCAGGGCGCCAGTCGGTTGCCGCGCACGGGGTTCTTCGAGTGCGTTGAACGCCTGGGCCGCTTCTCCGGGCCTTCCGATGGCGTGGCCGCAGCCTCCTGGCACGCTTCAGAAGTGGTTCGGGTATTTGAATACGAGTACCCCGAGTCGGCGGAGGCCTGAGTGCTCTGGCGACTCAAGGCGCGGGCCGGTTACTGGCTGGCGCGTCGGTTGTTTCATTGGTCCTGGTTCGTCCGCCAGCGGCGTGGTTGGGCCTGGCTCGAGGGGCAGTTCTCCCGCATGGCGAACTTGGGCGACGTCGGTGCGCAGAGCTTCTATGGACACATCCTCACGTTTCGCGGCCAAGGACTGGGTGCCCGTGAAGAAGGGATTCGCCTGCTGCGGCTGGCGGCATTGGCCGGTGATGGCAAGGCCGCCTACCAGGTTGGCGTGATCAGCCTGGCCGGCACAACCAGCAAGGCGCCGGATCCGGTGGAAGCGGCACGTTGGTGGACCTTGGCGGCGAAAGCCGGGCACCCGCTGGCCGAAATCAAACTCAAATCACTTGAAGCTCGCGATACCTAGGGTGATCCACCGGCGATTCGTTGTGCAGGTCAGACGAATTTAGCGAATCGCCCTACGCGCTCTGTCTCCTTCCCCTGACTTAATTCCCCTGTCATCCCCGGCAAAGTCTCGCGCTCCCTGAGTGCTGCGAGACGTGTGCCCATGTTCGACCGTTTTTTCCTGCTGGCCCCTGAGCGAGCCCTGTTCTGATGGATCAGGTGAGTCGAATCGAGCAGGAACTCGACAGCTTCAAAGGCACCCTGTCGGTCTACCGTGAGCAGCTCGAGCGCTGGTACAGCCGAACGGCGGACCGGGCCAGTCATGCCGCTGACCTGCCGTCACTGATGGGCATGGAGCGGCTGATTCGCTTTGGCGACAGCACCACCGCTGTCAGCACCGGTGACGATGACTTCCTCTCCACGGTCGTCCAGTGCCCCAAGGGCGGGCCGATGACGATCGAAAGCAAGTTCGAATCGGTGTACGACATCCCGCTGGGTGACATCGTGGTGGATGTGGTGGATGTGGCCAGCGGCGAGGTCACGCCGGTCACCCTGGATGCCCAGGGCCTGGGGACCTTCACGGGGGAGGCGGGCAAGTCCTATCGCGTTCACGTCCAGGGCGAGGTGTCCGCCAAGCAAATCGCGAATCTGTTTTCTTCCTACGATGGCCTGACCTCCGATCTGACGGACTGGTTGCGCGGTGAGTGGCAGGGCTTCAAGCCGCGATGGGCACAACAATCGCTGTCGACTTCGGCGGCGGCGGTGGGCAACGGGTTGCTCGCCGGCAGTTGGGCTGCGATTGAAAGTGTGTGGGACAGCATCAGCTTGCTCTCGGACATCCTCAAGGACCCCGGTCAGTTTGTTGAGCGGTTGGGTGACAGCGCTGATCAGTTGAAAACACTGGCGCGAGACACACCGCAGGTGATGGCGAAGCTGCAACTGCTGGCCAGCGACGAAGCTGCACTGTGCCTGCTTGTGCGCACCGCCAGCCTCTGGCTGGAGATGTTGCCGCCTAGTGAAGTCGCTGGCGAAACGGCCAAAGGGCTCTCGACCGTGGCGGTGCAACTGGTGATCGACTTGCTGATCGGCGTGGTCTTGACCTTTGCCGGGGCAGGGGCCGGGATTGCCTACCTGGCGATGCGGTTGGCCAGGCACGGCGCAACCCTGCTGAACGCCATGCAGCGTTTCATCCGTGCGATCTTCGCGTTGGTCAACGGCTTCATGAACTACGTGGACCGCTACAAGAGCGTGGCGGCACGCGGCATCGCGGCGGGGATCAAGAAAGGCCGGATGCAGCTGCGCTGGGATGCGCAGCGCAACACCGCGCTGAAAAAACACGAACATCACGACGACGCCCCCGCCCAGTCGAAAAACCCCAACGGCGACAGCGTCGACACCGCGGCCCAGACCCAGACCAGCGGCTGCCCGGTGTCGATGGTCACCGGCGAAGAATTGCTGACCCTCGACGATGGCACCCTCGATGGCCGGCTGCCGTTTGTCTTCACCCGTTTGTACCGCACCAGTGCCGCCGACCTGGACGTCGGGCTCGGGCGCGGCTGGAGCCATGCCTTGGCCCATCGCCTGGAGCTCAAAGGCGAACAGGTCATCTGGGTCGACCAGGAAAACCGCCGCACGACCTTTCCGCTGCCCAGCGCCCAACGTCCGGCGATCCACAACAGCCTGGCACGGGCGGCGATCTACCTGGGCAGCGAACCGGACGAGCTGATCGTCGCCCAGCCCGGCGAAAACGCAGCGTTCCTGCATTTTCGTGACGGCCACCTGAGCGGGCTCAGCGACCGCTACGACAACCGCCTGACCCTCCAGCGCAACATCCATGGCGACATCAGCCGCCTGGACAACGGCGCCGGGCGTTCCCTGCGCCTGCGTTACGCGCAGCGTCACCTGATCGCCGTCGACTACCAGAGCTTCCACCCGGCCATCACCCTCGATGAAGCCTGGCGGACCGAGCAGACGCTGGTTTCCTACCGCTACGACGGACGTTTCCGACTGATCGAAGCGACCAATGCCGCCGGTGAAAGCGAACGCTACGACTACGACGACCAGCACGTCATTCTCCAGCGGCAACTGGCCGGCGGGGCGAGTTTCTACTGGGAGTGGCAAGGGGCCGGCCAGGCGGCTCGCTGCGTACGGCATTGGGCCTCGTTTGCGCAGATGGACAGCCGCTACACCTGGGGCGAAGACGGCAGCGTCACGGTCCGGCACCTGGATGGCAGCCAGGAGGTGTATGTCCACGATGACCGGGCGCGGTTGGTGCGCAAGGTCGAGCCCGACGGCGGCGAGCACCTCAAGGCCTACGACGAACAGGGCCGGCTGATCGCTGAGCAGGACCCGTTGGGGGGCGTCAGCGAATACCGCTACGACGACGTCGGACGGCTGGTGGCGCTGATTCCCCCGGACGAGGCGCCGACGTCCTACGAATACCGCAACGGTTTCCTGCACACCTGTTCACGCGGCAAGGCCGTGTGGACCTACCGGCGCAACGCCCGGGGGGACGTGATCGTCCTCATCGACCCGGATGGCCGGCGCACGGAATATGCCTACGACGCCCACGGGCAACTGCTGGCGACGTATGCCCCGGACGGTGGCGAGCATCGGTTCACCTGGAGTCGCCTGGGCCAACTGACCGAAGAGATCCTGCCCGACGGCGGTCGCCGGTGTTTTTCCTACGACGCTCTGGGGCGTTTGCTCAGTCGCCAGGACGAACACGGCGCCCTCACGCATTACCGATGGGACGCCGTCGGCCGACTGCTGCAAGTGACCCTGCCCAACGGTGCCATTCGGACCTGGAGCTACAACGCCTACGGCAAGGTCACCGCCGAGCGCGATGAACAGGGCCGCCTCACCCGTTACGAATACGCCGACGACCTGCACTTGGTCAGCCGCCGCCTGAACCCCGACGGCAGCGAGCTGAAGTACCGCTACGACTCGGCGCGGCTGTTACTGACCGAAATCGAAAACGAATCCGGCGAAAAATATCAGCTGGACTACACGCCCAACGGCTTGATCCGACAGCAAGTCGGCTTTGACGGCCAACGCACCGCCTACGCCTACGACCTCAACGGCCACCTGCTGGAAAAAACCGAGCACGGCGAGGACGGTTCGCAACGCGTCACCCGCTATCAACGCGACGCGGCCGGGCGGCTGCGGGTCAAGACCTTGCCCGACGGCCAGGCCATCGAATACCGCTACGACGCTCTGGGCCGATTGGTCCACGTCAACGACGGCAGCGATCATCCGCTGGCCTTCGAATATGACGCCCAGGACCGTCTGGTCTGTGAACACCAGGGCTGGGGCACCCTGCGTTATCGCTACGACGCCTGCGGGCGCCTCAACTACTTGCGCCTGCCGGACGACAGCCAGCTCGACTACCACCATGCCCCCGGTGGCGCACTGACCGCCATCGACCTCAATGGCTCACGCCTGACCGAACACCGATTTGACGGCGGGCGCGAACGGCAACGCCAGCAAGGCCGGCTGCTCAGTGACTACGACTACGACGAACAGGGCCGCCTCAAGGCCCAGACCGTGTGGCAGAGCCAACAGCAGCAACTGTTCTGGCGCGATTATGCCTACAGCGCCAAGGGCAATCTGCAAACCCTTTCCGACAACCGAAACCGCCGCAGCTACCAGTACGACCCGCTGGATCGCCTGACCCGCATCGACTTTTCCCACAGCGAACCGCCGGAACACTTCTGCCACGACCCGGCCGGCAACCTGATGATGCAGGACCGCCCCGGCCCGACCACCCTCAAGGGCAACCGCCTGCTGAAGGAGGGTGACCGCCACTACGACTACGACGCCTTCGGCAACCTGATCGGCGAACGCCGCGGCCAGGCCCAGGTCAGCGCCTACCGCTACGACTGCCAACACCGCCTGATCGGCGTTACCACGGCGGACGGCCGCGAAACATCCTACCGCTACGACGCCTTCGGCCGACGCATCAGTAAGACTGTGGACGGCCTGATCACGGAGTTTTTCTGGCAGGGCGACCAGCTCGTCGCCGAAAACAGCCCGGACCACCACCGCAGCTACGTCTACGAACCCGGCACCTTCCGCCCACTGGCGATGCTCGACGGCGAAGGCCTCAAGGCCCGCCCGTTCTACTACCACCTCGACCACCTGGGCACGCCCCAGGAACTGACCAGTCCTGCCGGCGAAATCGTCTGGTCGGCGCGCTACACCGGCTACGGCCAACTCACCGCCCTCAAGCACGGCGGTGGCGAACAACTCGAGCAACCGCTGCGCTTCCAGGGCCAATACTTCGACCCGGAAAGCGGCCTGCACTACAACCGCCACCGCTACTACAATCCGGAAACCGGCCGCTACCTGACGCCCGATCCGAGCAAACTGGCGGGAGGGTTGAATGGGTACCGGTACACCCTGAACCCGACGGGGTGGGTGGATCCGTTGGGGTTGGCATGTCAGTGTCCTGGTGATATCGACGCCGATGGGCCATTCAGCGAGATTGTCCCGGGGGAGGGTTGGCTGCGCATGAGGCGCACGGTGGCCATCTGATTGAGAAGCATATTGGTAGAACAAATGCCCAGCTAGCCCATAGACTGGAAGCAGAACCGCATATCCCAGCAGCCTCTACGTTTCCTGATAGATCTATTGCTGAGTTTTCAGCGGTGAGAGCATTAGCGGCAAATGAAAAGAAAATCGAAAAATTCTTAGCTGGGACGAAAGAAAAGACAACTATTCGTCATACATTCGACCAACCAGTGGGGGTCAGTCTGTTAAATGGTCGTAACGATTATTTACCCGCATCAAAAGTATTGTTAGTTTTGAAGAAAGACCAGCGAAGACCAGCAGGATATTTTTTGTTAACAGGATTTCCGGAAGTATGAATACAGAGTTTCCCGAATTACATGATTTCTTTGGGGCCTATTTTCACCAAGATTGGTCGGCCGAACATGAATCTGCTGAGCAAGTCCTCGAAGCCTTTCTGGCAGAGTCGGACGTCGAGATTCTGAAGGCTGTTCAGCAAGAGCTCAGCATCCTACTTGACCAAAAGAAAGATGAAATGGAGTTGAGAAAATATTTATTGACAGAGTTAAGTTGCTATTACAGTTATTGGAATACATGGGGGGACGGCGAGTCGTGGTTACGACATATTACTAGCAGGCTGAACTTTAAAATTGATAGTTTTTGCTGAGCTATGGCTAATCAACACACCTCCAAAACGCTTTTCGCGGCGAAGGAGCAAACTCCCTCGCCACGGGGCCGCGCCAGGTGCTTCACACCGTCAAACCCAATGCCACCAAAGGCGCCCGCTCAGCCAAACCCTCCACCAGATACACACTTCCCCCCAAAATCTCCTTGGCATGGTGCTTGGCCTGCGAAGCCAGTTCCGCCAGCTGACTGGCATCCAGCTCCTCGCAGGCCTCGGAACGCAGATGCACCACGCCAATCGACAATGACAGCAGCGCAAATTCCTGGCGGATCCCCTGGCGATTCAACGCGGTAAAACATCCGGCTTCCAGATGTTCCGGGCGGTAGAAGCGGCGGCAGTGGGTCTGGAAGTCGCTGAGCAGTTGGTCCAGGCGTTTGCGCCAGTCGTCCGGGCCGAGGACGAGGAGGAAGTCGTCACCGCCGATGTGGCCGACGAAGTCGCGGCTGGGGTCGATGCGTTCGTTCAGGCATTGGGCCAGGCACAGCAAAACTTCGTCGCCGCGACCGTAGCCGTAGATGTCGTTTTACGGCCCTGTGAAAAATTTGTACAAAACGCTCCCGTACAGCTTGTTGAAGGGGTTCACTGTTTACAGGCAGGATTCATTTGTCGAGGTCGAGAACCCTATCGAATTCAATGCAAGGCGTCCCTTGGTCTAGGATTTTTTCATGACTAGATAATCGTCAATTACTCTATATTGGCTTAATATAGTTTTCGTTTTAATAGCATTGCGATAGATTCTCATCGTCGGAAGCGTTGAGTTTTCTATCTAATATATGTTTATGTATGTCGCGAGACTTTCTGAATTTCTTAAATGAATTAATTGCAAGGTGGCTATATGTCTGTTCAGCAGGTCCAATCTGCATTGGAGATGTTCATATCTGAGCCTAACTCGAGAGCTGTTGTTTTAAAAGGCGAGTGGGGCACTGGGAAAACATACCTTTGGAATATGTTGCTAAAGCAGAAAAAAGAGTCAATATCTCGAAAAAAATACGCTTATGTTTCGCTTTTTGGATTAAGTAATTTAGTTGATTTAAAGCGGGCGATTTTTGAGAATGTTGTCTCTAGTGAAAATGCTGATACTAATGGAGACTTCAAAAGCCTGATTGGGAATTTAGCAGGTGTAGGGCAAGCCTTAGAGAGAGCTGTAAGGAAAGGTGTAAAGGTTACTACTGATGCTGCTTCAATACCGTTTGTAAAAGGATTGGGAGGTGTCGTCGATGCTATCTCTTTCGCAAGTGTCTCTGATACTCTGATTTGTATTGATGATTATGAGCGAAGAAATTCAGGTCTATCTGGCAAGGAAGTTCTGGGACTTATTTCTTATCTGGTGGAGAATAAAAACTGCAGTGTTATTTTGGTATTGAATCACTCTCAATTAAGTGCTGGGTTGGACGAATATTTCCAGTTTAACGAAAAAGTATTTGATTATGAAATCGAGTTTGCTCCTACTCCAGACGAAGCTGCGAATTTGGTTTTTAATGTGGGCGATGAGTATGAGCATAGGCTGCTGACAAACTCTATAGCCCTTAAAATTTCCAATATCAGAATTCTCAAGAAGATTCTTTATTTTTCAAAATCTCTCGCCTCGGTGATACGTAATTACCCAGAGCCGATAGTCACGCAAGTGTTACATACTCTTACATTGGCCGTTTGGTCAATTTACTCCAGTGACCCCCAGCGTGTAATGATAGGTGCAATTAAGGAGTTGGGGGGTAGTGGTTTTGAGGCCTATTTCTCAAATAAAGATGACTCGCCGGATGCTGCAATTAAAAATAAAGTTTCAATTTTTTTAAAAGAATATGGTTTTTCGAACTGTGATGAATTAGATATTGCCATCATTTCTTTGGTCGAGAAAGGTTATTTAGATGCTGGTGAGATAAGTAAGCTGGCTGAGGAGCTGGCAGCAAAAGTAGAGCATAATAAAGATATACAGATGCTTAGAGGTGCGTGGTCTGTGTATAGGTGTTCTTTTAAAGACGATGAAGATGAGTTGATTGCGTCTTTTGAAAATGCGTTAAAAGTTTGTTTGAATAAAATGTCCTTCATGGATTTGGATTCAGTATGTGAGGCTTATAGAGGGTTGGAGCGTAACGAAAGAGCTACGCAGATTGTCGATGAGTACATGCTGGGGTTGACGCAACAAGGTACGGTAATTGATAAGCGAAGCCTGTATAGATGGCCGAAAGATAAGTATCTTTCAGATGCATTGAATGCATATATTGAAGAGTCAAAAGCTGAGAAGGGGTTCGCGGATTACATCCTGCCTTATGTTGGGACAAATGGTCTAAATAGTGAGGACTACTTAAAGCTTTCTCAGGCTCCGGTTGAAAGTTTTTATGATTTTTTTTCGAATGCTGAAGACGAGGCATTACACTCTTGGGTCTTATATTGTTTGGAGTTCGGCTCTATTCGAGCCTCTGAAGATGCGTCGCAGGTGGCTTTTAGGAATATTTTTCTGAAGTCTTACGAGGCAATACTGAAAATACGCGGCGAGTCGTTGCTAAATAAGATGCGAACAGATACTTATATGAGCTATCAAACAATTTATGAGGCACTGAAAGAACAAAATGCTCCTTAGAAAAATTAGGCCCGGCAAAAAATTGTCGGGCCTATATTGATCATGCTTTTTCTGTTCTGGAAACTGTCGCTGCAAGTTGGCTGGTAAATTCATAGATTTCGGTGGTGAGGGAGCTGATGTGGTGATTAGTATCGATTGATATCCATGTGGTCGGGCTGCCAACAAATTTGCCTTGGCTGCACTCCATTATACGGAGGTCTCCCCAACTGAAGTTAGCACCCATATAGTGATGCGAATCAACAATTGCTTTTGCCAAAACGTTGTTTTGAGCTGTTTTGTTATCCTGCCTTAGCGAATGTCCTCTGGCTATGAAATAGCTGTTTTCAATCGTGTAACGTATTTTTCCGTTCATATCTGGTGCGATAATGTTCTCCGCTGCCCTTGGATTGCGGACACCATAGTCGCCAAAATACAAGCTAGCATTTGGGAATGCTTGCAAAAAACCTTTCCAAGCCAGAATTTCCTTTCTGAATATAGTTCCAGAAGAATCTTTTGTTTTTACGGCTAAATTCACCGATGCTGGAATGGAGCTGCCAATTGCTATTATGTAAGTGAATCCTAATGAACGCATATGTTCGTAAGCATGCTGTATTGTTTCTATCGCATCGCTTACAGATTTGTTTGAAATATCCGCTAAGTCGATTATTACAGGGGTAGACGCTGGATCTAATCCGGTCTCGACGGTAATATCTTCCAGTATTTCATTAAAGTAGTCAGGGTCGAGCATGTCTTCAAGAGCAACACTATCTAAGCGAATGCTAAAGAATTGGCCTTCTACAAGATTAATCGACTTTATTGCCTCTTTGTATTCTACAATGTCCCAGCGATCATATCCTATGATCGGACAAGGGATAACGCCTCGTGCAGCGAGCTGATCGATGCTGTAGTTTAAAATATGCTCACCTGTTTCCACTGTGAAATTCGCCGGCCATTGAAAAATGTCAATCATGACCTGTTTCTTTGGAGTGGCTTTTGACACGGCAAGAGAGCATTTTTCAACATACTCTTTGAAAGGAGTATTTGTACGCTTCATAGCCGTTTCTAACTGCTTACCACCTAATTTCGCAAGTTCGATAATCGGCGTGGTGCGAGCAAGAACACTGGGCGAAAGTTTGCTCAGGGCTTCTAGTTCGCCTTTTTTTGCTTTCAAAATTGGAAAGTATTGATTGTTCATCACAAGGTACCTTAAGGTTCAGATCTGAAAAGCTTTCTCACTTCGCCTTGTCCGACGAGGTCAGAAAACAGATTATAGTTGCCGCTTTCTTGCCTTAATCTTCCAGCGATTATTGCTGGGTGTATTCTCAAGTCCTGAGAGAGCTGTAGGATGGTTTCTTTACTAGGACTCAAATAAGCCTCAGATCTTTTCCATATGGCTCTTGGGATGAAAGTCTCACGGGCTATTCTATTGGCTTCGGCTTCTCTCCTATCATCAGATGGTGCTTCTAAGTCATCGAGTATTGCTTCAGAGTTGTCCTCCACATGTTTCCATATGTGAGCAACTTCATGTATTAGTGTAAACCAGAAATTATCTATTCTATCGTATCTTAAAGTTAGGCCAATTATAGGTGTGCCATCACTATCTTGTAAGGCCGCTCCATCTAGCATTGTTCCTTTAAGGTGAGGTTCTATAATTACGGATACTCCTATTTCCTCCAGCAAATTAACCGCTAGCAGAGGGCCATTTTCATATCTGCTTAAATGTGATAGTTCTTTGATGAAGCTGTTGTCTATTGAGTCTTTTTTATAATTTGTATTTTTACGTGTTGCACGAGATTTTTGGATGATTCGGGCTATCCATGCGTAAAGCGTGTAATGGGTCGTTGGTGTTGCTGCTTCACCTTTGAGCGTTCTTCTGAATGAAGCTCCGCTTACTTGTAAACCCATTTCAGATATAAAGTTCTTAACTATGTCTTCTGCGGTGATCTTTGCTTTTTCGGTTGCTTTTAGAATCCAACCTCTTGTCACCATTTCAGTGAACGGAAATTTTTTCCAGTCGATGCTTTCTTTATTTGAGGAGCTTTCTATTTCGGACAGCCCGATTAAAGTGTCTGTTGATATTCCTAACCCTATTGCGAGTGCTCTTATCATTGGGACTGTAAGAGGTCGTTTTCGTGAAAGTATCTCAGACACGCGGCTCCTAGTGCCGAAATATGGAACTAGGTCTGCTTGTTTTAAGCCTTTTTCCTCCATCCTAAATAGGATGGCGTCGATAGGGTCAGGACTCTCTACGGGATATTTTTGCTTTTCATAATCTTCAATAAGTATGGAGAGCAATTCAAGCTCGTCACTTTCTTTAGTGCCCGGCTTGGGCATCGAGTGAACCAGTTGTTGTACTTTTTCAAAGTACGCTTGGTACTGTTGTTCAGTGCGGATAATTTTTGCTTCTAAAATATTCATAGCTTTTTAATCGGAGCAGTGATGATGGCAATGCCTTGAGCGAAGGCAATCGTCAGTTCAATAAAGTAACGGGAAGAGCAAACACAGAACGAAAAGTGTCCTTCCTTTACTTTTTGAGCACTAGGATATTGTTCAATCAATTCATCGGGGCTTTTCCAGTTGGCATTAGCGATCTCGCTGACCCAGCTGGAAATCCATTTATCGATTTGCTCGCTTTTCCCTTTCAAGGGAAGGAGCTTGTCACGCCCTAGCAGTCTCATGATCACGTATTTTGTTCCCAATTTGGGAACAAATTACTCTTGGTTCGATAGGCCGTCAAGCGTTTGTTCCCAAATTGGGAACACGCTTCATGCCTCATAGATCATGAGATTTCAAGCGAGTGCTTGTTCTGGAGGTCAACCTTTCGGTCCCTAGCTTGCTGGCGGGCTTGGTCTATCCATCGCTTCAGATTTTTTATTTCTTCGGCACAAGATCATAGCTCTGCTGAATCAGCCCCGCGACGAGGTGAATCATCTGGTTAGCCGTGTCCGGCTCGTCACGCATTTGTTTGTACAAAACGCTTCCGTTCATCTCGTTGAAGGGTTTGAAACTGTCGATGTCCACGTAGCAAATCACCGACTCCTGCCGTTGTTGCAGCAGGCGCGTGAGGCATTGCTGGATCGGGACGTTGCCCGGCAGCAGGGTCAGGGGTTGGCGTAGCGCGCCTGTTGGATTTTCATTTCGGTGATGAGCTTGAGCACGTCGATTACCCGGCCCAGGCCCAGGTAGCTGCCGTTGAGGGTGATGATGAAGTCTTCTTCGATACGTTGTCGGGCGCGACTGGTGATCAGGCGGCTGACTTGTTGCAGCGACTGGTTCAATTCCACCGCCAGGAAGTCATCGCTCATCAGGCGGCTGATGGGTTTGCGGGCGAAGAGGTCGGTGGCGAAGGGCTTGAGCAAGGCGTCCGAGAGCGAATGGCGATGGACGATGCCGCAGGGCTGCCCTTGATCATCCAGCACTGCCAGGGAGTTGAGGTTGGCCTGGCGACGAAACGCTTCCAGCACGGTGGCTGTCGGTGTGTTGTGGGCCACTGCCGGTTGTTCGTTGAGCAGCGCACTCAGGTCGTTGACCTCATCGATCAACGCCGCCACGCCGCTGTCCTGCTTGGGCATCAGCGCCCGGGCATCGCGTGACGGTTGTTCTTGAGGCCGAGCCAGCAGATAGCCCTGGACCAGGTCGACGCCCATCTCGATCAGCACCGCCAGTTCTTCCGGCAGTTCGATTCCCTCGGCAATCACCTGGGCGCGGGAGGCCCGGGCGATTTTCAGGATCGAGCCGACGAACTCGCGCTTGAGGGCGTCCTGGTGGATACCGTCGATGAAATGCCGGTCGATCTTCACATAATCGGGCCGCAATTCAGACCACAGCCGCAGGCTGGAATAACCGGCGCCCAAGTCGTCCAGGGCAATCGAGAAACCCATCGCACGATAATGATGCAGCGCGGTTTGCAGGAGCTGGAAGTCATCGATGGGGGTTTGTTCGGTCAGTTCGATCACGACCTGGCTGGGGGCAATGCCGAGGTCCTGCAGCAGTTGCAGTGTGCGCCCCGTCTGGTGTGCCGATTCCAGCAGGGATTCGGGCGAGACGTTGAGAAACAGTTTGCCCGGCAGCTTTTGCTCATTGAAGCGCTGGCAGGCGCTGCGGCGACAGGCCAGTTCCAATTCGCTGAGGCGGCCGGCCTGGCGGGCCACGGAGAGCAGCGCGATGGGGGAGTGCAACGGGCTGTTGGAGGGGCCGCGGGTCAAGGCTTCATAACCCACGATGCGCCGTTCGGAAAGACAGATGATCGGTTGGAACAGGCTGTGCAAACCGCTTTGAGCCAGGATCGAACTCAAGGCACTCAGCTGTTCTGTCGTGGTCATGGCAATCTCTGGCGATAAAAAAAGGACTGGGTGCGCGGCACCCAGTCCTGTATTTCACGACAGACTGATGTCAGTTTGATGACACTCCGACGAGCATCACCATTAAATGGCCATCATCCTAGTGTTTGGCGATCGCCGTGTTGAGTTTCAGGTAATCCAGCAGGATCCGCCCGGTCTCGCTCAGGTAGGCATCGTCTTCCGGCTTGGTTTTCTCCGGCTCGGTGATCAGGTCTTCGTCCTCTTTCTTCAGCTCTTTGAGCGGTTCTTCGCCCTTGGCCTTGCGACGCAGGTTTTCCATGGTCAGTTGCTTGGCTTCGATGTCGGCATGCTGCGCGCGACGGTCGGCCTCGTTGAGGGTGACGGTTTTTTCCAACATCAACTTCTGCGCCAGGGCCAGCTTGTCACGGATGAAGACAAACTCCGCGTCCTGGGCCGTACGGACATCGTGCTCGGACTTGAGTTGGGCCAGGAACGGCTTGAACGGGTCCACGGCCGGTTTGATCGCAGGCCGGATGGTGTCCCACGGCATGGCTTCGGGCAGGGCGCTTTCACCGATTTCCTTGGTGTCGATGATCGACGGGTAATCGATGTCAGGCAGCACGCCCTGGTGCTGGGTGCTCTGGCCGGAAACCCGGTAGAACTTCGCCAGGGTCAGTTTCAGTTCGCCGTGGTTGAGCGGCTGGATGGTTTGCACGGTGCCTTTGCCGAAGGTCTGGCCGCCGATGATCAGTGCCCGGTGATAGTCCTGCATGGCGCCGGCGAAAATCTCCGAGGCCGACGCGGACAGGCGATTGACCAGCAAGGCCATCGGCCCTTTGTAGAACGCGCCCGGGTTTTCGTCTTCCAGCACATCCACCCGGCCATCGGCGTTTCGCACGAGCACGGTCGGGCCCTTGTCGATGAACAGGCTGGTCAGCTCAGTGGCTTCCTGCAGGGAGCCGCCGCCGTTGTTGCGCAAGTCGATGACGACGCCGTCGACCTTTTCCTTCTGCAGCTCGGTCAGCAGTTTCTTGACGTCGCGGGTGGTGCTCTTGTAGTCCGGATCCCCGGCGCGGAAGGCCTTGAAGTCCAGGTAGAAGGCCGGGATCTCGATGATGCCGAGCTTGTAGTCCTTGCCGTCCTGCTTGAGGTTGAGGACCGATTTCTTCGCTGCCTGTTCTTCCAGCTTCACCGCTTCACGGGTGATGGACACGATCTTGCTGGTCTGGTCGTTCGGCGCATTGCTGGCCGGGATGACTTCCAGGCGCACCACCGAGCCTTTCGGACCACGGATCAGCTTGACCACTTCGTCCAGGCGCCAGCCGACCACGTCGACCATTTCCTTGCTGCCTTGGGCCACGCCGATGATCTTGTCCGCCGGGCTGACCTGTTTGGTCTTGTCCGCAGGGCCCGCCGGGACCAGGCGCACGATTTTCACCTGGTCGTTGTCGCTCTGCAGCACCGCACCGATGCCTTCCAGGGACAGGCTCATGTTGATGTCGAAGTTTTCCGCGTTATCCGGCGACAGATAATTGGTGTGCGGGTCGTAGGACATGGCGAAGGTGTTGATGTACGCCTGGAAAATGTCTTCGGCGCGGGTCTGGTCCAGGCGCGCCAATTGGTTCTTGTAGCGCTTGGTCAGGGTTTCCTGGATCTGCTTGGGATCCTTGCCGGCGATCTTCATGCGCAGCACTTCGTCCTTGACGCGTTTGCGCCACAGGTCATCGAGTTCGGCTGTGCTTTTGAGCCAAGGGGCGTCCTTGCGGTCGACCAGCAAGGTTTCCTTGGTGTTGAAGTCGATTTTGTCGACGCCTTTGTTCAGCTCGGCAATGGCGTAGTCCAGACGCGCCTTCACGCGGTCCAGGTAGCGCTTGTAGATGGTGAACCCGGCGTTGAGGTCGCCACTTTTGAGGAAGTCGTCGAACTGGGTCTTCCACTTGTCGAATTCAGCGATGTCGCTGGCCAGGAAGTAACTGCGCGACGGATCGAGCAGCTTCAGGTAGCTGTCATAGATGATGACCGAACGCGCGTCATCGAGCGGCGGCTTGCTGTAGTGATGGCGCTTTAGCAACTCGACGACGTTAAGGCTGGCAATCACCTCGTCGCGATCGGGCTGAAGCTTGTCCCAGCTGTTGGCTGCGAACGTATCGTTCGACAGCGGTAACAGGCCGAGGCCAATGACTAGCGCGAGGGCGGTGCTGGGGAACAGGTGCTTCATGCTGATTCGACGCAGGGACAATTGATAACGCATATTAGGCCGTCTTTGAAGTCGCCGGTTCCATGTGGCCCGGGCGCATAATGCAAGAAAGCCCGGCGTTGAAGCAGCGGGCCCAGTCGAGACTCACTATGGAGGCACCGTGAAAGCATTGCAAGGCGTTGAAGGCCAAGTGGTATGGGCAGATGAGCCGAGTCCGACGTGTGATGTCGGGCAAGTTCGTATTCGTGTGGCAGCCGCCGGCCTGAATCGGGCCGATTTGCTGCAAAAAGCCGGACTTTACCCGCCGCCACCCGGCGCTAGCCAAGTGTTGGGGCTGGAGTGCGCCGGGGTCATCAGCGAGGTCGGGCCGGGCTCGTCCTGGCAGGTGGGCGATCGCGTTTGTGCGTTGCTGGCCGGCGGAGGGATGGCCGAGGAAGTGGTGGTCGATGGCCGGCATGTATTGCCGGTGCCGGACGGCTTGTCATTGGCTGAAGCGGCCGCGCTGCCGGAGGTCTACAGCACGGCGTGGCTGAACCTGTTCCAGCTGGCGGCGCTCAAG
Source organism: Pseudomonas sp. St316 (assembly GCF_018325905.1). Lineage (NCBI taxonomy): Bacteria > Pseudomonadati > Pseudomonadota > Gammaproteobacteria > Pseudomonadales > Pseudomonadaceae > Pseudomonas > Pseudomonas sp. St316. Next base: position 1,715,536 of record NZ_AP021901.1, read on the forward strand.
CCGGGTGAAAAAGTCCTGCTGCACGCTGGCGCCAGTGGGGTCGGCTCGGCCGCGATCCAGCTGTGCAAGGCGTTTGGCAACCCGTGCTGGGTCAGTGTCGGTTCGACCGAACGGCTGGCCTATTGCGAGGCTCTGGGCGCCCAGGGCGGCGTGGTGCGCACCGATGGCCTGGAAGGTTTGAACGACCTCGGTCCCTTCGATGTGATCCTCGATCCGGTGGGCGGCAGCTATGCCAAACTGAACGTGAAACTTTTGTCAGTTGACGGCCGCTGGGTGTTGATCGGCCTGATGGGCGGGCGCTCGACCGAGCTCGATCTGGCCCAGATACTGGGCAAGCGCATCCAATTGCTCGGCTCGACCTTGCGCAGCCGTGACGAGCACTTCAAGGCCGACCTGATCAGCGAGCTGGGCCAACAGGTGTGGCCGCTGTTTGCCGACAAGCGCCTGAGCCCGCAACTGGCCCGGACCTTCGCCATCAAGGACGCCGAAGCGGCGTTTGCGGAACTGGCGACCAACCAGGTGTCCGGGAAGTTGGTATTGCTGATCGACGAGAGCCTGAGCTGACTACGGCTCTGTGCGCGAACCTGTGGGAGCAAAGCTTGCTCGCGATAGCGGTGGATCGGTTTGCATTGATGTTGAATGTGCGGTCGCCATCGCGGGCAAGCCTTGCTCCCACATTGGTTTCGGGTGTTCGCAGGAAGCTACAGTCGCAGATTGTAAGCCTTGGTGTAGGGCCGCAAGTCTGGCGTCTTGCGCCACCGGGCACGCCGACCTTCGGTCGGCAGCCGGTAGCCGATGCGCGTGCCCTGCTAGCGTTAACTAATGGGGGATGGGGTAACCGCAACTTTCATTTCACCGCGAGGTGAAGAGGTTGATCATGGCCATCGCCGAATGGCGCATGCAGGGCGTCGAATTCGTTTCCTGCAACTGCAATTGGGGCTGCCCCTGCCAATTCAATGCGCCACCGACCCGTGGTCACTGCCAGGCGGTGGCGTCGATGCGAGTGGAGCTTGGGTATTTCAATCAGGTGGCGCTGGATGGCTTGTGCTGGGCCGCCACTTTCGCTTGGCCGGGCGCCATCCATGAGGGCAACGGCAGTTGTCAGGTGTTCATCGATGAACGCGCCGACGAGGCGCAGCGCCAGGCCCTGCTGACCATCCTCTCTGGCCTGGAGAGCGACCCTGGGGCCAACGTGTTTCAGGTGTTCAGCAGCACCATGAGTGAAGCGTTCGAACCGCTGTTCGTGCCCATCACCCTGTCCATCGATGTCGATCAACGCTTGGCGCACCTGGACATTCCAGGCGTGCTGCAGGCCAGCGGCGAGCCGATCCGCAGCCCGATCGACGGCTCACCTCATCGAGTCCGCCTGTCCCTGCCCAACGGCTTCGAGTTCCTCGAGGCCGAAGTGGCCAGCGGCAGCTACCAGACGCATTCAGCCCTCAAACTACAATCCCAGGGCAGTCATAGCCACCTTGCCCACGTGCACTTCACCGGTCATGGCATAGAGCCGTAGAGATGGCAGAACCTCAGACGGCGACGCCGAGCAAGCGACTGACAGGCGAGCAGTGGCTGCTTCTGCTCTGCCTGCTCGCGCTGACCGCCCTGGCCTGGCTGCTGCTGTTACGCATGGCCCGCGACATGAGCGCGCCAGGCGGCATGGCTGATACGGCAATGGGCGGCATGCTCATGCCCTGGAGCCTGGCCGATGCGCTGCTGATGTTCGCCATGTGGGTGGTGATGATGGTCGGCATGATGCTGCCCAGCGCCTTGCCCATGCTGTTGATCTACCAGCAGATGCTGCGCAAGCGCATGCCGGCACCACAGCGACACCTGGCCCTGCTGCTGTTTTGCAGCGCCTATGTTCTGGTCTGGGCCGGCTTCGCCCTGGGCGCCACGGCGCTGCAATGGGCGCTTGAGCAGCTCGTGCTGCTGAGTCCGGGGATGCGCGTGAGCAGTACCGCGCTGGGCGCCGGCCTGCTGCTGGTCGCAGGCGTTTATCAGTGGCTGCCAAGCAAGGCGGTCTGCCTTGAGCATTGTCGCGGGCCGCTGCACTTTCTGCTCAGCTACTGGCGCCCCAACGTGCTCGGCGGCTGGCGCATGGGCTTGGCCCATGGCGCTTATTGCCTGGGCTGCTGCTGGGCCCTGATGGGCCTGCTGTTCGTGGTCGGCGTGATGAACCTGCTCTGGGTGGCAGTGATCGGTGCCTTCATCTTGTTGGAGAAAAACCTGCCGCAGGGACTCTGGCTCAGTCGTCTCTGCGGTGTGTTGTTGCTCGGCTGGAGCCTGTGGCTGCTGCTGGGCTGAGTCTGTAGGAGCAAGCTCCCACAGATGGGCCTATTTCCAGGTATGGATCGGCCAGCCAGCTGATTCGGCGTGTGCCCTCAGCACCGGGTCCGGATTGACCACATGGGGATAATCGACCTTGAGCAACAGCGGCAGGTCATTGCGCGAGTCGGAATAGAAACTCGCGCCCTCCAGGTTCTCTTCCTCGGCATCCAGCCAATCCAGCAACCGCGCAATCTTGCCTTCGCGGTAGGTCAGGGTGCCGACGGTCTTGCCGCTGTACACCCCATGGGTCACTTCAAGATTGATCGCCAGGATCTCATCGATGCCCAGGCGTTCGGCGATCGGTTTGACCAGGTGCGTGCCCGAGGCCGAGATCACCAGGATCCGGTCGCCGGCCTTGCGGTGTTCGGCGATGGTCTTGGTGGCGTCGCTGAAGATGATCGGTTCGATGAAGTCCTCCACCCAAGGCCCCACCAAGTGTTCGACTTCTTCCGGTGTGCGGCCAATCATCGGTTCCAGGCTGAAGTCCATGTACTCTTCCATGCTCAGCTTGCCGTGGCTGTAGGCGTCCATCAGCGCGTTGTTGCGCTGCATGAACGACTCGGGGTCGACCCAGCCCAGGCGCCCCATCTGTTCGCTCCAGAGGGTGGCGCAGTCGCCGTGGATCAGGGTTTCGTCCAGATCAAAAATTGCCAGGGCCATCAGCGCGTTTTCCTCTTCAAGATCAGCTTCAAGATCGATAAAGCCATCAGGCTACCTCACACAGCGCCGACGGATCGATGGAAAGTGCCAGGCGGGCGCCATCGGGGTGCAGGTCGGCGGCCGAGCGGTTGAGCACATCCACCACCAGTTCCACGCCACGGGCCTCGACCCGGTAGCGAATCACGTTGCCCAACAGGCTGTGGCTGCGGATCAGCGCATCGGCCTCGCCGCTGCGGCTCAGCTCGATGGCCTCCGGGCGGATGGCGATACGGCCGCTCACCGGCCGTTGCAGCAGTTTGCTGGCGCTGTCGGCATCCAGCAGGTTGTAGTTGCCGATGAAGCCGGCGGCAAAGACATCGACTGGCGCAGTGTAAAGGGTTTCGGCATCGCCGCTTTGTACGATCCTTCCCTGGTTCATCAGGAATATCCGGTCAGACATGGTCAGGGCTTCTTCCTGGTCGTGTGTGACAAAGATCGTGGTCAGGCCCAACTCGCGCTGGATCTGTCGGATCTGTTCGCGCAAGTGCTTGCGAATCCGTGCATCCAGGGCCGACAGCGGTTCGTCCAGCAGCAACAGGCGCGGCCGGGTGACCAGGGAGCGGGCCAGGGCGACGCGCTGGCATTGGCCGCCGGAGAGTTGATGGGGATAGCGGGCGGCAAAATCCTGCAACTCCACCAGGCGCAAGATTTCTTGCACGCGCTTGCGGCTGTCCTCGGCCTCGATCTTTTGCATGCGCAGGCCGAAGGCGACGTTCTGTTCCACGGTCATGTTGGGGAACAAGGCATAGCTCTGGAAGACCATGCCGATCCCACGTTTCTGCGGGCTCAATGGGACGATGTCTTGCCCGTCCAGGATGATCTGGCCGGCATCCACCGCCGTCAGGCCGGCAATGCAGCGCAACAGCGTGGACTTGCCACAACCGGAAGGGCCGAGGAGGGTGACGAATTCACCCTTGCCGATCTGGCAGTTGATGTCGCTGAACACCGGGGTGCCGGCGTAGCTTTTCTGCAGGTGTTGGACGCTGACGTAGCTCATTGGCTTTTGTCCTTGTTCAAGATGTTGGCCGCCCAGGTCAGGACCAGTACGAAGAAGAAGTAGGAAATCACCAGCGCACTGGTGAAGTGACCGCTGCTGTTGCGCATGTTGTTCAGGTACACCTGCAGGGTTTCATAGCGGGTGCCGACGAGGATGTTGGCAAACACGAACTCGCCGAACAGGAACGAGAACGACAGCAACAGCGCCACCATCAGGCCCTTGCGCAGGTTCGGCAACACCACCAGGAACGCGGCCTGGAAGGTGCTGGCACCGAGCAGTTGGGCGGCGTCCATCAGGTCGCGCAGGTTGATGGCTTGCAGGTTGTTGGTGATCGCCCGGTACATGAACGGCAGGGCGACGGTGAAGTAGCAGCCGATCAGGATCCACGGCGTACCCACCATCGCCAGCGGCCCGGAGCCGTAGAGTTGCAGCAGCCCCACCGACGACACCACTGGCGGCACCGCGAAGGGCAGCAGGATGAGGATGTTCATCAGCGCGTCGAGCCTGGGGAAGTGGTAGTGCACCACGAACAGCAACGGCAGGATCAACACCACCGAGAGCACCAGCGCGCCGACGCAGACCAGCAGCGATTGGCCGAAGGCGTGGAGAAAACGCGGATCGCTCCACAACTGCACATACCATTTGAACGTGAAGCCGCTGGGTAGCACGGTGGCCGACCAGCTGCTGGCGATGGAGTAGACGAGCGTGCCGGCCAGGGGCAGCAGCAGGATGGCGAACAGCACGTACACCACCACCCGATGGTAGAGCCCGACGGAGCCCGGTTCAGCGCGAGACATGGTAGCTCCTCTTGAGCAGCAACTGATGGACGATGGTGACCACGGTCATCAACGCCACCAATATCACGGCCAGGGCACTGGCCATGTTCGGGTCGAGGGAAATGTCGCCGGAGACCATGGCGGCGATGCGAATCGGCAGCACGTTGAAGTTGCCGGTGGTCAGCGCATAGACCGTGGCGTAGGCGCCGAGGGCGTTGGCCAGCAGGATCACGAAGGTGCCCAGCAGCGCCGGGGTCAGCACCGGCAAGCCGATGTGTCGCCAGAACTGCCAGCCGTTGGCGCCCAGCAGTTCGGCGGATTCGCGCCAGTCTTCGCGCAGGGCGTCGAAGGCTGGATAGAGCAGCAGCACGCCCAAGGGGATCTGGAAGTAGGTGTAGAGGATGATCAGCCCGGTTTTCGAGTACAGGTTGAAATCCTCGATGATCCCTGCCTGTTTCAGCATGATCGTGATGCTGCCGTTGAACCCGAGCAAAATGATGAAGGCGAAGGCCAGGGGCACGCCGGCAAAGTTGCTGGTCATGTTGGCGAAGGCGTTGACGAAGTTGCGCAGCCGCGAATCCACGCGGCGCAGGGAGTAGCTGCCCAGCACGGCGATGACGATGCCGAACATACTGGACCAGAAGCTGATCTCCAGGCTGTGCTGGATCGCTTGCAGGTAGAACTTGGAACTGAAGATCTTGCTGAAGTTGGCCAGGCCCCAGCCGAACTCTTCCGATTCCAGGCTGTTGACCAGCACCCAGAGCAGCGGGGCGATCTGGAACACGATGAAGAAAATCGCGAAGGGCACCAGGCACAACGCTGCCAGCCATTTGCCGCGCGTCATGGCGTTCACTTGAGTAACTCCTGGCAATAGGGTTTGTCGTGGTCGACGCCGAGCAATTGGCAAATGGTGCCGCACAGTTCGGTCTGCCGGGGTGTGGCCGCGGGATCGAAACTGAAGCCGCTGCCCAGGACAAACAGCGGCACTTCCCGTTCTTCGGCCAGCAGGCCGTTATGGGAGCGATCGTTGTTCATGCCGTGGTCGGACGTCACCAGCACCTGGTAACCGGCGTCTAGCCAGTCTTGCAGGTAAACCGCCAGGTTGACGTCGGCCGAGCGCGCGCTATTGCGGTATTGCGGGGTGTCGAGGCCGTGCTTGTGGCCGGCGTCGTCGATGTTCATCGGGTGCACCAGCAAAAAGTTCGGCAAGTAGCGCTGGCGCAGGTGTTCGGCGTCAGCGAACAGATGGGAATCGGGGTAATGGTCATTCCAATAGAAATGCCCGTGTTGAATCGGCAAGTCGGGGTTGTCGGTGTGACGGTCGCGACCGGCCACGAAGGGTGAAGCGTTATAGAGCTCGCTGACCCAATGATACGCCGCGGCCGCCGTACTCAAGCCGGCCTGGGTGGCGTAGTGGAAAATGCTGCGCTGGTTCGACAGGCGCGAGACGTTGTTGTGCACGATCCCGCTGTCGATGGGCACGACGCCGGTGAGGATGCATTCGTAGAGCGGACGGGACAGGGCGGGCAACTCACATTCCAGTTTGTAGAGGGCCGCGCGTCCTGCGCCGACGTAAGCCTGCAAATGCCCCATGGCATGCCGGGCGACCTCATGGTTGAGACCGTCGAGCACCACCAGGATGACGTTGTGCTTCATGGGTACCGGAACTCCGGACAGATACCAGGAAACTCGGGCTGACCACAGGGCCCAATGTGGGAGCAGGCACTGTGGGAGCAAAGCTTGCTCGCGATGCTGGCGACACGGTGCAACTGTAAGACCGTGTCATCGTTTATCGCGAGCAAGCTTTGCTCCCACAGTGCTTGCTCCCACAATTTGGATCCTCGGTGGATCTCCGAGCGAGAGCTACCGCCTCACTGCATATTGATGATCACGTCTTCCTGCCATTTCTGCGGCAGTGCCTTGGAGGTCTTCTCCCACGCGTCCGCGTCCTTGATCGGGGTCACGCCTTTGTACTGCTCGTTTGGCAGCAGTTTGGCCTGGACCTCTTCCGGCAGTTTCAGGTGCTCGGCGCGGATCGGACGGGCGTTGCCTTTGGCCAGGTTGATCTGGCCGGCGTCGCTGAAGATGTATTCACGAGCCAGTTTGGCGGCGTTCGGGTGCTTGGCGTATTTGTTGATGATGGTGGTGTAGCCGGAGATGACCGAGCCGTCAGACGGGATCAACACGACGTAGTCATCCGGGTTGGCCATCTTGGCCTTGTAGCTCAGGCCGTTGAAGTCCCAGACCACGCCGACTTCGACTTCACCTTTTTCCATCGTGGCGATAGTCGGGTTGGCCATGGACAGGCGCCCTTGCTTGGCGATCTCGGCGAACATCAACAGCGCCGGCTGCAGGTTCTTCTCATCGCCACCGTTGGCCAAGGCGGCTGCCAGCACGCCGTTGGCGGCCTGGGCGGCGGTGCTCACGTCACCAATGGAGACTTTGTACTTGCCGGTCTTCAGGTCAGCCCATTTGGTCGGCACGTCGGAACCGTGCAGCAGTTTCTTGTTGACGATGAAGGCGATGGTGCCGGTGTAGGCCAATGCCCAGTTGCCGTCCTTGTCCTTGGCCCAGGCCGGTACTTGTTCCCAGGTACTTGGCTTGTAGGGTTGGACCACGCCCTGCTTGACCGCGATCGGGCCGAACGCCGCACCGACGTCGCCGATGTCGGCGCTGGCGTTGTCTTTTTCGGCGGCGAACTTGGCGATTTCCTGGGCCGAGCTCATGTCGGTGTCGATGTGTTTCAGGCCGTAGAGCTTGGCCAGGTCGTCCCAGGTGCCTTTCCAGTTTGCCCAGTCATCGGGCATGCCGACGCTGTTCACGGCGCCTTCCGCTTTCGCAGCGGCTTCCAACGTTTTCAGATCGGTGTCAGCGGCCATGGCGGCGGTGCACATGGCAATGGTCGAGCCTAACAGTGATGCCAGGAAAAGCTGTTTCATCCGAAGCTCCTATGGGCGTTTTCAACGCTGCGATTGCGGTTGTGTTGGTCTAGGTCAGCAATACCTGAGCCAATGTAGGCGAGCCCTGTGACATTTTGATGTCGGTGTCGCACGCGGTGGGAAATGCCAGGCTCGGGGACATTGGCTGTGAATTAAGCGTAGACCATGGTTAAACAGCTGATCTGAAAGGACTTGGCCGTTAATTTGCACGCGTGCAAAGCAACCGTTCGGCGGCTTTGTCATCTGCCAGTCATGTGCAGTGCCTAGGCTTGCTGGACCCAGAAGCGGGTCGATGAACCCTCGATCCTGCCCCGAAACAGTGCTGGTCTAGTCCAGATAGGTAACGTTGATGCGCATCGATGCAACCAAAGCGGTGACAGCCATCGGACACGTCCTGCAAGAGCAACTCGACCATGGGTTGCTGGCGCCCGGCAGCAAATTGCCGGCCGAGCGCAAGCTCAGTGAATTGTTCGGGACCACGCGCATTACCGTGCGCGAGGCGTTGTTACAGCTCGAAGCCCAGGGGCAGATTTATCGGGAGGAGCGCCGGGGCTGGTTCGTCTCGCCGCCGCGCCTGGCCTACAACCTGATGCAGCGCAGCCATTTCCACGCCATGGTCGCAGCCCAAGGGCGTGTGCCTTCTACCCAAGTGATCTCGGCGCGCCTGCAACCTGCTTCGGCGGCGGTGTGTGCCTGGTTGCAATTACCGGCGTTGTCCAGCGTGATCCAGATCTGCCGCGTGCGGCGTATCGACGAGCGCCTGGTGCTGTACGTCGAGCACTACCTGAACCCGCAGTATTTTCCGGACATCCTGGGGTTCGACCTCAACCAGTCCATCACCGAGCTGTACGCCCGCCACTACGACCTGCACTACGGACGGGTGAAGTTTGAAATCGTGCCCACCTCGTTACAGCCGGAAGCGGCAGCGGCGTTGAAGGTTTCGGTGGGCAGCCCCGGGCTTCGCATCGCCCGGGTCAACTATGACCAGCATCAGCGGCTGATCGATTGCGACCTGGAGTTCTGGCGACACGATGCGATCCATGTCGGGGTGGACGTGCCGGAGCAACCGCCGGCCTGAGTCAGGTTCAGAGCGACTCGTTGAGCTTGCTCAGGATCTTGAACACCACCGTGGCGAGGATCAACAACATGCCGATCCACATGGCAAAGACCCCGACGTTCTTGTCACGGAAGTTGAAGCCGATGGCCAGCAAGATCATGCCGGCAATGATAGGCACCAGCATGGCGTTGAACGAAGACATCGAAATCATGGCGACAGCCTTGTCGGAGGGACGATAAGGTCAGTCTAGTTGGCGTTTGGCTGGGGTGGGCTGATGTATGTCAGCACACCCCTCAATCCGAGGCGAGCACTGTGTGGGAGCAAGCCTTGCTCCCACACAGTTCATCATGTCTTTGGTGCGGTTATGGCAACTCGCGACTCGCATAGAACGCGCTCAGCACCTTCACCAGATGCGCCAGGTCATGGCTGCCGCACAGTTCGCGGATCGAATGCATGGCGAAGGTTGGCAGGCCGATGTCCACGGTGCGCACCCCCAGCTGGCTGGCGGTGATCGGGCCGATGGTCGAGCCGCAGCCCATGTCACTGCGCACCACGAAGCTTTGCACCGGCACTTCTTCTGCCATGCACAGGTGGCGGAAGAACCCGGCGGTTTCGCTGTTGGTGGCGTAGCGCTGGTTGCTGTTGACCTTGATCACCGGGCCGGCGTTGAGCTTGGGGCCGTGATTGGCGTCGTGCTTGTCGGCATAGTTGGGATGCACGCCGTGGGCGTTGTCCGCCGACACCAGCAGGGATTTCTGAATGGTGCGCACGAACGCCTCACCTTCAGGCAGCAGGCGACGCAGGGTCTGTTCAAGCATCGGGCCGTCGGCGCCACAGGCCGAGCACGAACCGACCTCCTCGTGATCGTTGCACACCAGTACGCAGGTTTCTTCGGTGTCAGCGTTCAGCAAGGCTTGCAGGCCGGCGTAGCACGACAGCAGGTTATCCAGGCGCGCGCCGGCGATGAAGTCGCCGTGCAGGCCAATGACCGCAGCGCTTTGCGTGTCGTAGAAACTCAACTCGTAGTCGAGCACCACGTCGGCATTCTGGCCGTGTTCGCGGGCCAGTTGATCGGTGAGCACGGCTCGGAAATCGACGCGCTCATCACCGGCGAACTGGGCGAGGATCGGCGGCAGTTCATTCTGCGGGTTGATGGTCCAGCCCTGGTTGGCTTCGCGATTGAGGTGGATGGCCAGGTTCGGGATCGTGGCGATCGGCGCCTTGAAATCGATCAACTGGCTTTCGACCTTGCCGTCGCGACGGAAGGTCACGCGCCCGGCCAGGGACAGGTCGCGGTCGAACCACGGCGCCAGCAACGCGCCGCCATAGACTTCCACGCCCAGTTGCCAGAACCCGTGGCGTTGCAGTTCCGGCTGCGGCTTGACCCGCAGGCAGGGGCTGTCGGTGTGGGCGCCGACCAGGCGGATGCCATCGTGCAACGGTGAGTTGCGGCCGAGCTTGAAGGCGATGATCGAGGAGTCGTTGCGTGTGACGTAATAGCGACCGTTGGCCTCGGTGGCCCAGGTCTCGCGTTCGTCAAGACGCTGATAGCCTGCCGCCTCCAGGCGTTTGGCAAGGCTGGCGGTGGCATGAAACGGGGTAGGGGAGGCCTTGAGAAAGTCGATCAGGCCCTGGTTCAACTCTGCGCGCATAAGAAACTCCAGACAGCAATGGGCGGCAGTTTACCGTATTGCTGATGGATGGGGAGGCATCTGTGGGAGCGAGCTTGCTCGCGATAGCGTCAGATCAGCCAACAGGGTGATCGACTGACACACCGCACCGCGAGCAAGCTCGCTCTCACAGGCGCTCATGCGAATTTTCAGAACGGCGCCGGGCACTCGAAGCGCAAGCGTTCGCCGCTTTGCGGATGGGTGAAACTCAGCATGCTGGCGTGCAGGCACAGGCGTGGCCAGGCGGCGAGGGCCTGCGGGTGGGCGTAGAGCCCGTCACCCAGCAGCGGGTGACCGATGGACAGCATGTGCACGCGCAATTGGTGCGAGCGCCCGGTAATCGGCGTGAGTTCGACCCGGCACCAATCGCCGCAACGTTCCAGCACGCGCCAGAAGGTCAGGGCGTGTTTGCCGTGTTCATGGTCTACCACATGCCGAGGTTTGGTCGGCGGGTCGTAGCGCAAGGGCAGGTCGATGCTGCCGCTGTCCAGTTCCGGTTGGCCCCAGCACAGCGCCGTGTAGGCTTTTTCGGTTTCGCGATCATGAAATTGCCGGGACAGTTCACGATGAGTGTCCGGGTCGCGGGCCAGCAGGATGATGCCGGAGGTTTCCCAGTCCAGTCGGTGCACGATTCGCGCTTCCGGATAGCCGTTTTCCTGCAGACGGGTGATCAGGCAGTCCTTGTTGTCGTCGGCCCGGCCGGGCACTGAGAGCAACAGGGTCGGCTTGTCGACCACCAGGACGGCGGCGTCCTGATGAATGATGCGGATGTTGGACAAGGGCATTGAAAACAGTCTCGTTACAAACGCCAACGGCGGCTCGGGCCCTTCTCAAACCCTAAGGGGAAAGAGGAGAAGGACCCGAGCCGCCGTGGCTCCAGCCGGAGCGATCAGCGATCCGGCAGGGTGATGTTGAGTTCCAGGATCGAGCAACTGCCCTGGCTTTCCAGTGCCACGTGCACGTCATCGCTACCGATGTTGACGTATTTGCGGATCACTTCCACCAGTTCCTTCTGCAGGGCTGGCAGGTAGTCAGGGGTGCTGCGTTGGCCGCGTTCGTGCGCCACGATGATCTGTAGACGCTCTTTCGCGACCGAGGCGGTACTGGGCTTTTTGTTGGCACGAAAGAAGTCAAAAAGGTTCATTACCTACCTCCAAACAGGCGCTCGAAGAAACCTTTCTTCGTTACATCGAGGAAACGATGCTCCACGGTCTTGCCCAGCAGGCGATCGACGGCATCGCTGTATGCCTGGCCGGCATCGCTCTGGTCGTCGAGAATCACTGGCACACCGGAGTTGGAGGCCTTGAGTACCGCTTGGGATTCCGGAATGACACCCAGCAGGGTGACGGCGAGGATTTCCTTGACGTCTTCGACGCCGAGCATTTCGCCATCGCTGACCCGTTGCGGGTTGTAGCGGGTCAGCAGCAGGTGTTCCTTGATTGGCTCTTCGCCGTTTTCGGCGCGGCGGGACTTGCTTGCCAGCAGGCCCAGCATGCGGTCGGAGTCACGCACCGACGACACTTCCGGGTTGGTCACGACGATCGCCTCGTCGGCGAAGTACATGGCCAGGTGGGCACCTTTCTCGATACCGGCCGGGGAGTCGCAGACCACGAACTCGAAGTCTTCCTTGAGTTGCATCAGGACTTTTTCCACGCCTTCCTGGGTCAGCGCGTCCTTGTCGCGGGTCTGGCTGGCGGCCAGGACGTAGAGGTTCTCAAGGCGCTTGTCCTTGATCAGGGCCTGTTGCAGGTTCGCTTCGCCGTTGACCACGTTGACGAAGTCATAGACCACGCGACGCTCGCAACCCATGATCAGGTCCAGGTTACGCAGGCCGACGTCGAAGTCGACGATGACTGTCTTGTGGCCGCGCAGAGCGAGGCCGGTACCGATAGCGGCGCTGGTGGTGGTCTTACCCACACCACCCTTGCCGGATGTAACCACGAGAATCTTGGCCAAGGTGTTTCACCCCTAAGGAAAAAGGACTTTTTCAGCCCCTGAAAAACATCTCTGGAAAACTGCTGCAATTGGACAGGCTTGGCTGGAATCGGATGTCGGGCGGGGTCTACCTCCGGTAAACACTGCCTGATCCTTTTTCCTACGTCGTTTAAGCCGTTTTCGCTCGTTTTAGAGATGCTTGGAAAATGCGGCAGTATCCGTTAAAGCCGAATGATGTTCAACACGTCGCCCGACAGGCTGATCTGGACGCCGGCCCCCCACAACGGATCGCGGCGCAAATCCTCGGAGACCTTGTACTGCCCGGCGATGGAGACCAGTTCAGCGCTCAATTGCTGACAGAAGATCCTGGCCTTTGTGTCGCCTTTGACGCCGGCCAGCGCGCGACCGCGCATCGGGCCGTATACATGGATGTTGCCATCGGCCAGAAGTTCCGCCCCCGGGCTGACCGAGGAGACGATGACCAGATCGCCACCCTGGGCGTAAATCTGCTGCCCGCCGCGTACTGGCGAGGTGATGACGCGCGTCGGCTTGATGGTGGGTTCTGGTGGTTTTTCCGGGGCTTTCCTGGCTTCGACCGGGCTCAGTTCCAGCACGCGCTCCCGGGCGCCGGACGGCGGCAGCACCGGAATGTCCACGGCGATGGCGGCGGCGATGTCTTCGATGCGGCTGGCGCGGATCGCCAGGGTACGCAGGCCGTGCTGGCGGCAAACGCGCATCAGGCCTGGCAGGTCCACCGCGCCTTCGCCGGCCGGCAGCTTGTCCAGGGCCAGCACCAGCGGGGCGTTGCTGAAGAAGTTCGGTGCCTGGGCGACTTTGGCCGCCAACTGCCGGTCAAGGCTTTCCAGGTCGTTGCGGGCCAGCTCCAGCACCGTAATGGCGAGCATGCTGCCCTTCAGCTGGAACACGGGATCTTGGTCTAGCGGTTCGGTTTGGCTCATGGTCGGCGTACAACGGCTTGTCACTAAAAGTGCCGAGACTTATAACGAGATCGTCCGCCAGCCGCAACCCGGGTCGAACAATGTAGAATGCGCGGCCCATGTCTTAATGGAAGCTGTAATGGATCGCCCGCGTTTTCGAGCTGCATTTTTTCATCCGCGTTTCTGGCTGCTGTGGTGCGGCCTGGGCCTGTTGTGGCTGATCGTTCAGTTGCCTTATCCGTTATTGCTGCGGGTCGGTCGTGCATTGGGCGCGCTGATGTACCGGGCGGCCGGCGACCGACGGCGCATCGCCCGTCGCAACCTGGAACTGTGTTTCCCGCAAAAGTCCGCCGCCGAACGAAAGCGTCTGCTCAAGGAAAACTTTGCCTCCACTGGCATCGCCTTTTTCGAAATGGCCATGAGTTGGTGGTGGTCGCGTTCGCGCCTGGCGAAACTGGCCCATGTCGAAGGGCTGGAGCATCTCAAGCAGGCCCAGCGCGAGGGCAAGGGCGTGATCCTGATGGCGCTGCATTTCACCACCCTGGAAATCGGCGCGGCCTTGCTCGGCCAGCAGCACACCATCGATGGCATGTACCGCGAGCACAAGAACCCGCTGTTCGACTACATCCAGCGCCGGGGGCGCGAGCGACACAACCTCGACTCGCTGGCGGTGGAACGTGACGACGTGCGCGGCATGCTCAAGCTGCTGCGGGTCGGGCGGGCGATCTGGTATGCGCCGGACCAGGACTACGGCGCCAAGCAGAGCGTCTTCGTGCCGCTGTTCGGCATCCAGGCCGCGACGGTCACCGCCACCAGCAAGTTCGCCCGCCTGGGCAAGGCACTGGTGGTGCCCTTCATCCAGGAACGCCTGGCCGACGGCAGCGGTTATCGCCTGGTGATCCAGGCCCCGCTGACGGATTTCCCGGGCGAGACTGAGCAAGCCGATTGCATCCGCATCAACCAGTGGGTCGAGCAGTCGGTAAGTGATTGTCCCGAGCAATACCTCTGGGCCCACCGGCGCTTCAAGAGCCGTCCGCCGGGCGAGCCGAAGCTGTACGACAAACGTGGTTGAGCCAATATCCACCATTTTCGGCACCTTGAGCACGGAGCATTGCGATGACCCCAGCTGAACCGGTTACAGGTTTGATTCTTTCCGGCGGCGGGGCTCGAGCGGCGTATCAGGTAGGCGTATTGGCAGCCATCGCCGAATTATTGCCAGACGGGGCGGATAACCCGTTCCCGGTGATCGTCGGCACCTCGGCCGGGGCGATCAACGCGGTCAGCCTGGCAAGCGGGGCGATGGACTTCAAGACCGCCATCGAGCGGCTGACGGCGTTCTGGCAAGCGGTGCGCAGCCATCAGGTCATGCGCAGCGACTGGCGCGGCGTGCTGGCCCAGTCAATGCGTTTCATCACCCACAGCCTGCTGGGCCTGGGGGCCAAGTTGCCGGTGGCGCTGATCGACAGTTCGCCGCTGCGCGAATTGCTCCAGGCCCAATTCCATGCCTCGGGCATCGAGCAGGCCATCGTCGAGCAGCAACTGCGCGCGGTGGCGGTGACGGCGTTCGGTTATGAGTCTGGTCAGGCTGTCACTTTCTACCAAGGGCGCGGGACCATCGATGCCTGGCTGCGCCATCGACGTATCGGGGTGCCGACGCAGTTGTCGGTGGAGCACCTGCTGGCCAGCTCGGCGATTCCGTTGCTGTTCGCGCCGGTCAGGATCGGCCCACAATACTTCGGTGACGGCGCGGTGCGCCAATCGGCGCCCATCAGCCCGGCCTTGCACTTGGGGGCCAATCGGGTGCTGGTGATCGGCGTCAGCGGCAACCCCCGTGGCGCGGGGTTGCAAGATCCTCTGGAGCGTAGCTACACCGGTCTGCAACCGACCCTGGCGCAGATCGGCGGCCATATGCTCAACAGCACGTTCATTGACAGCCTGGAAAGCGACATCGAGTTGCTTCAACGCCTGAACGGCTTCAGTCACCTGCTGCCCGATGACGTACCGGCCCATACCTTGGGCGCGGCACCGGTGGAGGTGCTGGTGATTTCACCCAGCCAGCCGATCGATGAAATTGCCGCTCGCCATCGCCAGGAACTGCCCCGCGCGCTGCGGTTGTTCCTGCGCGGGCCGGGCGCGACCAAGACCAGCGGCGCGGGAGTACTGAGTTACCTGCTGTTCGAGGCGGGGTATTGCCGCGAACTGATCGAGCTGGGACGCCAGGATGCGTTGGCGCAGCGCGAGGAACTGAGTCGGTTTTTGGGGTTGTCCTGACTGATGCAAGCAGGTCCACCGCTATCGCGAGCAAGCTCGCTCCCACAAGGGATTTGCGGTGGACGCTAAAGCCTGGCTTTCACGAAACCAATGTGGGAGCGAGCTTGCTCGCGAAGACGGCGGCACATTTAACATCAATGCAAGCCGACCCATCGCAATCGCGAGCAGGCTCGCTCCCACAGGGTATTGTTGCGGACGTAAATCCTGGGATCAGAAATGGTACTTCAGCAAGAAGCTGGTATTGCTCTGGTTGGTCTTGAACCCGTCCGTGTCTTCGATCCCGTACTTGTTCTTCCAGTAGTCATACTCCACGCCCACATACAACTGCTTGGCGCCGAGCTTCAACGCCTTGCCCAGGTCATATTTGATCTGCGGGTTGATGTGCAGGTTGGCGTGGTAGGTGCCTTTGGAGTTGCTGTCGTTGTCCACCACCCAGTCGATGAAACCGTCGATCAGGATGTCCGATGATCCCACCGGTACGGTGTAGGCCCAGGTCGGCGTGATCTGCCAGACGTTATCGCCGGCGCGTGGGCCTTCGGTCTGGCGGTTGTAGAAGTTCAGCTGGAAGTAGTCGAAGCCGGGAATCGCCAGGTCCAAGCCCGGACCGATCAGGTAGGACTCGTTGTCGCCTTCGCCGAATTCATACGTCATGGCCAGCAGCACATCCTTGATCGGGCCCAGTTCCAGCTTCTGGTCGAAGATCTTGCCGAACGACAGGCGTGGGCTGAACTCACCGTAATAGGTGTTCGGGCCGGACTGGCTGTCGTCCTGGCCGTTGTAGAAGATCCGATCGAGGAAGAAGAAGTTGTCCCCATATTTCCAGGCGTCGGCGTGCTCGAAGGTCACGGTCTGCTGGATGCGCGGGTTGACCTGGAAATCCTTGCCGTACAGGTAGGTCAGGCTGTTGTTCTGCCACTGGAACAGGTCGTCGGCCATCGCTTGGCCCCCGGCCAGCAAGGCTCCCGCAAGTATCAGGCTGGTGCACGTACGTTTCATTCGGTTTGCTCCCAAAGGTAAGTGGTGCCGCTTTTTTTTCAGGTCAGCGCTCTGGTGTGGCGCCTTTTTCCTCGGATAAAAAACATCCGTTCGGTCAGCTTTTTGCGCGTGGCAAATGCTGATAGCAAGAGCTGAGCCAAGGCCGGGGGAAACCCGCAAAAGACTCATTCAGCTGTTTGGAACAGTCGAAAAAGGTGTGTTCAGGAGGCGCTTGTTCTATCTGCCGGTGCCGGGATAAGTTGGCGGGCCGGTCAGGATCGGAGAGGGTTTTTGTGTCGGCCGGTTTCGAACGGCCGCGCAGGATACGGGCTTGAATCGCGGGGCTCAAGTGCCCTGCAACGGCGCATCCGTGGCGAATTTGGGGCGTGATGCAAGGGCTGGGTCATCGGGTGCTTTGCTCTTGTTTTTATTGTTGAGGCGCAGGCAGTCGCTGACGGGCGACCGGTGGTGAGCCGGTCGGCCTGTCAACGGCATGACATGTGAAGCTATTGGCGCGCGAGGCTCAGTTGGTCCGCGCGCCCTGGTTGATCCACGCGCCGATCAGGTCACGTTCCTGCTGGGTCATCTGGGTGATGTTGCCCAATGGCATGATCTGGCTGGTGACGGCCTGGGCCTGGATGCGCGCGGCCTGTTGCTGGATCTGCTGCGGGGTGTCGAACATCACCCCACCTGGCGCGGCGCTGAACAACGGGCTGGTGGGCTTGGCCGAGTGGCAGACCGAGCAGCGTTCCTGGATCACGCTGTGGACCTGCTCGAACGAAGGGCCCTGGGCGTTGGCGGCCTGGGTGGGCGCCAACGCCGGTGCAGCCGGTGCCGTCGCCGGTTTCGCGCCACCGCCCACCGCCGTTTCCGGCAGCGGTTGATACTCGATGGCAGCGGGTGCCTTGGCCACGTCGGGTGCGATGGAGATGGGCTTGGGACCGGTAACGTAAGCCAGGCAGATCATCGCCAGGGCACCGACCGGCAGCGTCCAGGCAAACCGGTTGCTGTCATGGCGCGTATTGAAGTAATGGCGCACCAACACCGCTGCCACGGCGATCCCGGCCAGGATCAACCAGTTGTACTGGCTGCCGTAGGTGCTCGGGAAATGGTTGCTGATCATGATGAACAGCACCGGCAACGTGAAGTAGTTGTTGTGGCGCGAACGCAACAAACCCTTGGCCGGCAGTGCAGGATCGGGCGTGCGGTTCTCGGCGATGGCCGCCACCAGCGCGCGCTGGGCCGGCATGATGATGCGAAAGACGTTGCCGACCATGATCGTCCCGATGACCGCCCCGACGTGCAGGTAGGCGCCGCGACCGCTGAACACCTTGCTGAACCCGTAGGCCGCGGCGACCAACAGCACGAACAGGATCATGCCGAGCAGGGCAGGGCGCTTGCCCAGGGCCGAGTCGCAAAGAAAGGAATAGACGAACCAGCCAACCAGTAGCGAACCGAGGCCCAGGGCGACGCCTTCGGGGCCGCTCAGGCTGCTGCCGGGAGCCAGCAGGTAGACGGTCGGGTTCCAATAGAACACCACGCACAACAGCGCGATGCCCGACATCCAGGTGAAGTAGGCTTCCCACTTGAACCAGTGCAGGTTGTCCGGCATGGAGGGCGGCGCGAGTTTGTATTTTTCCAGGTGGTAGATGCCGCCGCCGTGGATGGCCCACAGGTCACCGGCCAGGCCGCTCCTGGGGTTGACGCGGTTGAGGTTGTTTTCCAGCCAGACGAAGTAGAACGACGCGCCGATCCAGGCCACGCCAGTGATCATGTGAACCCAGCGTACGCTCAGGTTCAGCCATTCCAGCATATGTGCTTCCACAGTCTTTACCTCTCGCCCGTCACGCTTGTATTCGCGTGATCGGACCTTCTCTTATTGGTGGGGGCGAGGATCAAACACTCATCCTCTTGGAAAAAATGCTCATCGCAGTTATTGCCTGTGCCACTGCGATCAACCACCAGGAAGTCATCCCGCTTTTCGATCGTCAGCACCGGGTGGTGCCAGACGCCGCGATGGTAATTGATGCCCTGCCTGCCGTTGGTGACGAAGGCGCGGACCAAACCTGATACAGGTGCATCGCCAAGTGGCGCGACCACGATCAGAAAGGGGTTGCCGAGCAGCGGAATGAACGCCTGGCTGCCCAGCGGATGGCGCTCCAGCATGCGCACGGTCAGCGGCATGTCCAGCGCGTCGGCGCGGAAAATGCTGATGATCGCCTGGTCGTCCGGCGTGGCGGTTTGCACCGTCGCCAGGCGATGAAAGCGCATGGTCGAACCGTTGTTGATCATGAAGTGATCGCTGCCGTCGGTTTCGATCACGTCACCGAACGGGGCGAAGGCTTCTTTGGTCAACGGTTCGATCTTGAGTGTGCGCATGCTGGTCTTCTTATCCAAAATTCTGTGTTGTTTGTTGTGTCGCCATCGCGAGCAAGCTCGCTCCCACAGGGAGACGCATTTCAAGTGTGGGAGCGAGCTTGCTCGCGATTGGGGTTCACACTGACTTCGCGACCTTGCCCAACACCCGCAGGCGACTCACGCCACCGTCCGGGAACACGTTCAGGCGGATGTGGGTAATCGGCCCCAGCGCCTTGATCTGCTCGGCGAAGGTGTGTTCGGCGTGCATTTCCAGCTTCTGGCTGGGCAGCAGCTCACGCCAGAACAGCGACTGGGTCTCGATCTGGCTGTCGGTGCCGCCCTTGACGAACGCGCCCTGGATCGAGCAGCTGTCGGGGTAGTTGCCCTTGAAGTGCAGGGTGTCGACGATGACTTTCTCGACCTCGCCGGCATGACCCAGGGCGACGATGACCCAGTCATTGCCTGGCGTGCGACGACGGGCGGTTTCCCAGCCATCACCCATGTTGACGCCACGACCTGGGTTGAGGATGTTGCTCATGCGGCCGAAGTGTTCGTCGGAACAGGCCAGGGCACGGCCACCATTGAGGGCGGCAGCCAAGTCGATCTGTTCATTGTCGCCCACGGCCGACCAGTCGCGGTACGGAATGCCATAGACCCGCAACCGAGCCACGCCGCCATCGGGGTAGATGTTGAAGCGCAGGTGGCTGAAGGCCTGGTCGTGACTGATTTCGTGATAGTGGTGGCTGTTGCCTTGCAACTCGACGGCCGATAGCACTTCAGTCCATTGGGTGTTTTCGTCCGGCTCGCCTTCAGTCAGGAAGCAGGCTTGCAGGGAGGCCGACGGTGGATAGTTACCGGTGAAGAATGAAGTGTCGATGTCCACGCCTTTGATCGAACCGGCCACACCCAGACGGATCACCGCGCTGTCGTAGCCTTCGAAGCGCTTGCGCCGCGATTCCCAGCCGTCCATCCACTTGCCGTTGTCATCGAACACGCCCTCCTTCCAGACGGCCGGGGTCGGTTGGAACAAACGGTTGGCATCGGCGAACCAGTCATCGGTGACCGAGATGATTTTGGTGCCGAGGCGGGCGTCGGCCAGGTTGACGAACTTCTCGAAAGGTACGGCGTAAGCTTTCATTCTTCTTGTCTGCCTTTAAATAAGTTGGCTGGGGATGCTTGCAGCGCCTGGGGTCAGGACTGCTCGCTAAAGGGTCAGTAATCGGAACAACGCGATTTTGTTGATCTCTGCCAGCGCGCAGTTGAATTCGGTGTCTACCGAATGATGGATGCGCGTTTCGAACGCCGCGAGGATCTGGTGCCGGTTGCTGCCTTTTACCGCCATGATGAAGGGAAACTTGAACTTGGCCTTGTAGGCGTCGTTCAGCTCGGTGAAGCGCTGGAACTCTTCGGCCGTGCATTGGTGGATACCGGCGCCGGCCTGTTCGTTCGTGCTGGCTTCGGTCAGTTGGCCCTGGACGGCAGCCTTGCCGGCCAGGTCCGGGTGAGCGTTGATCAGCGCCAGTTGGCGGGCGTGATCGGCACTCAAAAGGATGTCGCTCATGCGCTGGTGCAGGGTTTCGATCTGGTCGATCGAGGGATCCTGGCCCAGGTCAAACGCCTTCTCGGCGACCCATGGCGAATGTTCGTAGATGTCGGCGAACGCTTCGACGAACGCCTCGCGGCTCAAGGTGGAGGGCTTGAGGGTCCGGAACGCAGTCATTTCGAGGCTCCAGGATGCGGATGGGTCTGCTGCCAGTGACGGGCAATATCGACGCGACGGCTGAACCAGACCTGCTCATGACCCTTGGCGTATTCGAGGAAGCGCTTGAGGGACGCCAGGCGCGCAGGGCGGCCGATCAGCCGGCAATGCAGGCCAATGGAAAGCATTTTCGGTGCCTCGGCGCCTTCGGCATACAACACGTCGAAAGCGTCCTTGAGGTACTGGAAGAAATCGTCACCCTTGTTGAACCCCTGCACTTGGGTGAAGCGCATGTCGTTGGTGTCGAGGGTGTAGGGGATCACCAGGTGCGGCTTGCCGTGGGGCGTGTTCGGTTCCCAGTAGGGCAGGTCGTCGTCGTAGGTGTCGCTGTCATAGAGGAAACCGCCTTCTTCCATCACCAGCCGGCGGGTGTTGGGCCCGGTGCGACCGGTGTACCAGCCCAGCGGACGCTCGCCGGTGATTTCGGTGAGGATGCGGATCGCTTCGAGCATGTGCTCGCGTTCCTGGGCTTCGTCCATGTACTGGTAGTCGATCCAGCGATAGCCATGGCTGCAGATTTCATGGCCGGCGGCGACCATGGCGCGGATCAGGTCCGGGTGGCGCTGGGCGGCCATGGCGACGGCGAAGATGGTCAGCGGGATGTCGAATTGCTTGAACAGCTTGAGGACACGCCAGACGCCGGCACGGCTGCCATACTCGTACAGCGATTCCATGCTCATGTTGCGCTCGCCCTGCAGCGGTTGCGCCGCGACCATCTCCGAGAGGAACGCTTCGGATTCCTTGTCGCCATGCAGGACGTTGCGCTCGCCGCCTTCCTCGTAGTTGAGGACGAAGGACAGGGCGATGCGGGCATTGCCCGGCCACTTTGGATGGGGAGGGTTACTGCCGTAACCGATCAGGTCGCGTGGGTAGTCAGCGCTCACTGCAGTCTTCCTTCTTGTTCGAACCATGTAGGTGGCGCCCCGGGGGATGGATCTTGGGCTGGCGTCACGACGATGGAGTGATTGTATACAACTTTATGTGCGATTTGTAAGCCTGATTTTTTGCATTTTTCACCGCCACCCCTGATTTGTCTACACTGCAAGAAACCTGCCTATCTGGTCAATTAATCAGGGCAAGGATAGCGTATCCGTTGGTGTGGCTTAAGATCGGGCAGGAAGCAAGGTCGGAACACGCATGGGCAAAACATTGGTTTTTATTGTGTACAATTTTATTTTAAAGTGTCTTAATTCGTGCATCGCCGTGGCGTTTCGTGCTCCGAAACGGTGCGGCCCGTCTTTCAACTGAATTCAGGAGGCGTCGTGCCGGACTGCACTGCAGCGAGGCGCGCACAAGCAATGGGACGTTTGACCACTCACGTTTTGGATGCTGCACACGGCTGCCCGGGCAGCTCGATCAAGATCGAGCTGTACCGCGTTGAAGGTTCGCAACTGCATTTGGTCGCCAGCGTACTGACCAACAGTGACGGTCGCTGCGACGCGCCGCTGCTGCAAGGGGACGACTACCGTTCGGGAGTCTATCAATTGCAATTCCACGCCGGCGATTACTACCGCGCCCGTGGCGTGCAACTGCCCGACCCGGCGTTCCTGGACGTGGTGGTGCTGCGCTTCGGCATTTCGGCCGAGCAGGAGCATTACCACGTGCCCCTGCTGATTTCGCCTTACGCCTATTCCACCTATCGAGGCAGTTGACCCCCCAAGCTGCTGCCTTGTCCTGGAAGCGACTGCGCATGGCGCTTCCTTGGTTTTTCGCCCGCTCACACTGCGGGCTTTTTTTCGTCCACGAGAATGTGGGGGCAGGGAGGGACTCATCGCGAGCAAGCTCGCGCCACAGGTCTTATGAGCGGCGAAAAACCACTGTGGGAGCGAGCTTGCTCGCGATGCTTTTGGTGCTTATCGGCTCAACAGGGAGGCTGCCCCCGCACCGCCAAATAATCCTGCGCTGATGCGGTTGAACCAGCCCTGGCCTTTACCCGTACGCAAATACCGCGCCGCGCCGTGGGCACCAAGGCCGTAGGCCAATTTGCACAGCAGGTCGAGTACGGTCCAGGTAGCGATCATGATCAGCAGTTGTGGCAGGAACGCTTGTTCGGCGCTCAAGAATTGCGGCAGGAAGGCGGCGAAGAACAGGATGTCCTTCGGGTTGCTGGCGCCCAATACGAACGCCCGGCCGAAGAGCGCGCGAAAGCGCGGGACGGTGGCGGCCTGGGGCACGTCGGCGCCTTGGGACGGTTGCCGCGATTGTTGCCAGCTCTGCCAGGCCAGGTAAAACAGGTACAGGGCACCGACAATCTTCAGGGCACTGAACAGCTGCTCCGACGCCATCAACAACGCACCGAGCCCCAGCGCCGAGGCGCTCAGCAGGCAGATCGAGGCGATCACCCCGCCGAGGAACGCTGGATACGAGCGGCGCAGTCCGTAGTTCAGGCTGTTGCCGATCATCAACAACGACAACGGGCCGGGGATGAGGATCACCACCAAGGCGGCGCCGCTGAACAACAGCCAGGTTTCCAGATTCATTGCTTTGCTCCTGATGGACAAAAGCCTCACCCAAGGGGTGAGGCGGGTGGCTATGGTTTCGCTTACAAGAAGATGAACTTGGCGATGAAGATCGCGCAGAGCACCCACAGGCTGACGGAAATTTCCTTGCGTTTACCGGTGCCGGCCTTGAGCACCACGTAGGTGATGAAACCCAGTGCGATACCGTCAGCGACCGAGAACGTCAGGGGCATCATGATGGCCGTGACAATGGCTGGAATGCTGTCGGTTGGTTCGTCCCATTCGATGTGGGCCATGCCGCCCATCATCAGCATGGCGACATAGATCAAGGCCCCGGCCGTGGCGTAGGCAGGGATCATCCCGGCCAGCGGTGCGAAGAACATGGCGGCAATAAATAGCACACCGACGGTCACGGCGGTAAGCCCTGTGCGCCCGCCCGCCGCGACACCGGCGGCGCTTTCCACATAGCTGGTCACCGGCGGCACGCCGACCATGGCGCCGAAGACACTGGAAGCGCTGTCGGCTTTCAGGGCGCGGGACAGGTTCTCGATCTTGCCGTCGGCCTTCACCAGGCCGGCGCGCTGGGCCACGCCCATCAGGGTGCCGGCGGTGTCGAACATGTGCACGAACAGGAAGGCCAGCACCACGCTGATCATGCTGACGTTGAACACACCGGCCACGTCCATCGCCATCCAGGTGGGGGCCAGGCTCGGTGGTGTCGACATGACGCCGTTGTACTGCACCAATCCCAGGCCCCAACCGGCCAGGGTCACGGCGATGATGCTGATCAGGATCGCGCCGAACACGCGGTGGTAGCTGAGCACGGCGATCATCAGGAAGCACACCGCGGCCAACAATGGGCCGGGCTCACGCAACGAGCCGAGCTTGATCAGGGTGGCGGGGCTGTCGACGACGATCCCGGCGGTTTTCAGGCCGATCAGCCCGAGGAACAACCCGACCCCCGCGCCCATGGCAAACCGCAGGCTCACCGGAATGCTATTGAGCAGCCACTCGCGCACCCGCGACAGGGTGAGGAACATGAACAGCACGCCGGAAATGAACACCGCGCCCAACGCGGTCTCCCAGTTGTAGCCCATGGTGCCGACCACGGTGTAAGTGAAGAACGCGTTCAGGCCCATGCCCGGCGCCAGGCCCACCGGCCAGTTGGCGTACAGCCCCATCAACAGGCAACCCAGGGCCGCGGCGATGCAGGTGGCGACGAAGGCGGCGCCGTGGTCGATGCCGGCGTCGGCCATGATGTTGGGGTTGACGAAAATGATGTAGGCCATGGTGATGAAGGTCGTCAGGCCGGCGATCAACTCGGTCTTCACCGTGGTGCCGTGCACGCTGAGTTTGAAGATGCGCTCCAGCCAGCCACTGCGTGAGGGCGGCGAAAGGTCCAGCGTCTGGGCTTCGGGTTTGCGGCTTTCCACAGCGAGTACTCCTCAAGAGTCTTATTGTTATTTCCAGCACCGCACACGCCCTGGGGGTGGCTGCGATGCGTTGAGGCAGGTAAGGCTGGCGAAGTATGTTGACCTGTTGGTCAGGAACTCGCACGAGGCGAATTATGCTTTTGTATACAAATAAAGCAAATAATGTTTTCTGTGTTGTCGACGAAATGTCGGGCGATAGGGATATATCGCCCTTGAGGGCGCTATCGCGAGCAAGCTCGCTCCCACAGTGGACTGTGGTGAAATGCAAGATTGGCGTTCACCCATGCACCCTGTGGGAGCGAGCTTGCTCGCGATGGCGTCGGCTCAGACGCCTTCAGTCACTGGATTTTCCCAGTGCCAGATTCACCGCCAACCACCCGTTCACCGCCGCTTCCCCAGCCTCGGCAAACACCCGCTCCAGCAATTTCACCTGCTCACGCCGCAACGCCTGCTCGAACCGCTCGCCCTCGGCCGTCAGTTCGAGTAGTCGCTTGCGCTTGTCGGTCTCGGACGCGACGCTGTTCACCAGGTGCATTTCCATCAGCTGCCGCAACGGCATGTTCAGTGCCTGCTTGCTCACCCCGAGCAATGCCAGCAACTCCTTCACGCTCAATGACGGATAGCGGGCGATGAAAAAAACGATGCGCTGGTGCACCCGGCTCAACCCGCGCCGTTCAAGCATTTCATCGGCCTTGGCGGTGAACGCCTGGTAACCGAAGAAGAACGCTTCCATGGCCATTTGTTGGGAAGTCGGATTTTTAAGGTCAAGCATATTGACGTATCCACAGAGGTCGGCGTAATTTCGGTCAATCAGTTTGACTCATTCCTCCCGTGCCCCGCTACAGGTGACCTCCATGGCTTTTTCCGAACGTGTCTCGCGCCTCAAAAGTTCTTTGATTCGAGAAATCCTCGCGGCGGCGCAGCGCCCTGAAGTGATGTCGTTCGCCGGCGGCCTGCCGGCCGAAGCCATGCTGCCGAAAGTGGAATGGGCGGCCATGCCGTTATCCATGGGCCAGTACGGCATGAGCGAAGGTGAAACGGCTCTGCGCGAAGCCCTGGCGGCCCAGGCGCGGGCGCTGGGCGTGGCCTGTGAGGCGAGTCAGGTGCTGGTGGTCAGCGGCTCCCAGCAAACCCTCGACCTGGCGACCAAGCTGCATATCGACGTGGGAACTGAAGTGATGCTCGAAGCGCCGACGTACCTGGCGGCGTTGCAGATTTTCCAGCTGTTCGGCGCCGACTGCATCACCGTGCCCCTGGAGGCCGACGGCCCGGACCTGAAACAGTTGCGGGCCCGGCTGGAGCAGCATCGGCCAGCGTTCATCTACTTGATCCCGACGTTCCAGAACCCCTCGGCGGTGCGCTATAGCGAGGCCAGGCGCGATGCGGTGGCTGCGCTGTTGGACGAGTTTGGCGTGACCCTGATCGAGGACGAACCCTACCGCGAGCTGACGTTCGATGGCGCCAGTGCCACGCCGATTGTCAGTCGCTTGAAGAAGGCCAGTTGGATCTACACCGGCACCGTATCGAAAACCCTGTTGCCGGGCTACGGGTGGGCTACCTGATCGCCAGTCCGGATCTGTTCCCGCACCTGCTGCGACTCAAGCAGTCAGCGGACCTGCACACCAATCGCATCGGCCAATGGCAAGCGCTGCAATGGATCGGGACCGAGCAGTACCGCAGCCATTTGAGTGAGTTGAGGGATTTTTACCGGGATCGTCGCGACCGCTTCCAGGCGGCGCTGCAAAAGCATTTTTCCGACATCGCGGACTGGAACGTGCCCCAGGGCGGGTTGTTTTTCTGGCTGACCCTCAGGCAACCGCTGGACACCCGCACCTTGCTCCCCGCCGCATTGGCGGCCGATGTTGCGTTCATGCGGGGGAGCCGTTCTTTCCTGAGCCGGACCAGCATCCGGGGCATCTGCGGCTGAATTTCAGCCACATTGACCCGGCGCGGTTGGATGAAGGGCTCAAGCGGTTGGCGGGGGTGGTGCGGGCGGCGTTGGCTGCAAAGGCAGCTTGATAGCAGGGGGCTTTGCGGTGGCTGGCCGGGCCCCCATCGCGAGCAAGCTCGGCTCCCACAGTGGGCCTCGGTGAACGCTGGATTTGTATCCACCACGGTCCCCTGTGGGAGCCGAGCCTGCTCGCGATGAGGCCAGTCGTCACACCAGAAAACTATCAGGCTGCCGAGAACCGCTTATCCAGATAATCAATGATCACCTTGGACTCATACATCCAGGTGGTCTGGCCATTCTCTTCAATACGCAGGCACGGCACCTTGATCCGACCGCCTTGCTCCAATAGCGCCTGGCGATCCTGCTCGTTGTTTTTCGCATCGCGCAGGGTCACCGGCACGTTGAGACGGCGCAGGGTGCGGCGGGTTTTCACGCAGAACGGGCAGGCGTGGAACTGATACAGCGTCAGGCCGCGAGCGGCTTGCTCGACCTGCGCCTGGGCTTCGGCCGGGCGCTTTTTCTTGCCCGGGCGGGTGATGAAATCGATGAAGATGATGAGCTGGCCCAGGCCAACCCGAAGCGCTTTGACAATCACGGTATTAAGCCTCGCGGCACGGAAGAAGAGGGCGCGCAGCTTACCTGATTTTTCACAGGCGAAAAAAAACCGGCGATCAATGCCGGTTTTCTTGATGCGGCGGATTACTTGATGAGGCTGAGGAATTCGCTGCGCGTGGCGGCATTTTCCCGGAACTCGCCGAGCATCACCGAGGTGATCATCGAGGAATTCTGCTTTTCCACACCGCGCATCATCATGCACATGTGCTTGGCCTCGATCACCACCGCTACGCCCAGGGCGCCAGTCACTTGCTGGACCGCATCGGCGATCTGGCGGCTGAGGTTTTCCTGGATCTGCAGGCGACGGGCATACATGTCGACGATGCGCGCGACTTTCGACAGCCCCAGCACCTTGCCGCTCGGGATGTAGGCCACATGGGCCTTGCCGATGAACGGCAGCAGGTGATGTTCGCACAGCGAGTACAACTCGATGTCCTTGACCAGCACCATCTCGCTGTTGTCGGAGCTGAACAAGGCACCGTTGGTGACTTCTTCCAGAGTCTGTTCATAACCGCGGCAGAGGTACTGCATGGCCTTGGCAGCACGCTTGGGCGTGTCGAGCAGGCCCTCGCGGGAAACGTCCTCGCCCAGTTGGCCGAGAATCGCGGTGTAATTCTGTTCCAGAGACATGAAACTACCTGTGGGATTTTACGCAAAGGGCAAGGGTACGGTGGCGGACACGGCGCTGCAAGCTCGGCAATCGAGGGCTATTCGTCGCGGCCTTCCATCATGGTGCGTTTGAGCATCACGTAGACCGCCCCGGCGCCGCCGTGTTTTGCCTGGCAGGAGGTGAAGCCCAGCACTTGCGGGTGCTGACGTAGCCAGGTGTTGACGTGGCTCTTGATCATCGGCCGCTTGCCATCCAGGCGCACGGCTTTGCCATGGGTGACGCGCACGCAGCGGATTTCGAATCGGGTGGCTTCGGCCAGGAACGCCCAGAGGGTTTCCCGGGCTTTTTCGACGCTCATGCCGTGCAGGTCGAGGCTGCCCTCGAAGGGGATCTGGCCGACCTTCAGCTTGCGCATCTGGCTTTCCTGGACGCCGTCGCGCGCCCACATCAACTCGTCTTCCGGCCCGACGTCGATGACGAACTGATCGGACAAGCCGTCCACGGTCGTGGCATCGGTGCGCACGGTGGCGGCCTGGCGCAGCTTGGCGATTTGCGCGCGATCGGCCTTGGGCTTGCCGGTTTCGGCACGATCGTGCTTTATCGGTTTTACGCCCTGGATCGCACTTTTGAACAGGGAAAAGTCGTCGTCTTGCATGTCAGCCTCCGCGAAGCCGGCCAGTTTACCCAACTCTGGCGGGATCAGGCGCGACAAAACGTCGGATGGCGGGTCAGTCGTGCTTTTTCATCAGGTGCGGAGCCATGGCCAGCTCCAGGGATTGGCGGGCACGACGGCGGCAGCGGCGCCAGAGCCAGACGCCCAGCAACAACACGAAAAGACCGACTGCCAGGATGATTGCCGAACCCAGCGGGGTGGCGTTCAAGTCACCCAGTGCGGGTGGGCGGCCCAGCAGACTGGCGGCACCGGCCATGGCCAGCAGTACTCCGAGTGTTGCCAGTAGCGCAGCGATCGCCGCGCCAAAACGAAACCGCCAGTTGCTCGGGCCCTTGGGCCGCAAGCGACGTGCGTCAAAACCATCGGATAACTTCATTCCGACCTTCCTCAATGGGTATCGGCCCTTCGACCGGAAGATGTTCGGGTTGTTCCTGACAGTGGGGCAATTGCGGCAAATGAGAGGCTTTTGCGGATGAGCGGCGGGAGTGGCCGCTCATCGAGGCGAATCAGATGAAGTCACGGGTCAACGCCAGGGTGGCGAAGTTGTCCGCCATGATCGCCATTTCGGTCTGCTGAACGTGTTCGGCGCTGAGGACGCCGCCCTTGTACGGCAGGTCGCGCGTGGCGCAGGCGTCTTCGACCAGGGTACAGCGAAAGCCCAGGTTCTTGGCGGCGCGCACCGTGGTGCTGACGCTGGAGTGGCTCATGAACCCGCACACGATCAGGTCCAGGGGGCCGAAGTCTTCCAGGCGCTTTTTCAACTCGGTGCCGTGGAACGCGCTGGGCAGCAGCTTTTCGATCACGGTTTCGTCGCCCTGGGGTTCGAGGCCGGGGATGAACTCCCCACGCTCGCCTTGCGGATCGAACAGCCCGCCATGGGTGCCCAGGTGGCGCACATGCACGATTGGCCGCCCGGCTGCACGGGCCGCGCCGAGCAATTGCTTGATGTTCGCGACGGCTGCATCCATGCCGCTCAGGGCCAGGGGGCCTGCGAGGTATTCTTTCTGGGCATCGATGATGATCAGGGTCGCTTGACTCAGATTGGCCGCTGCGTAACCACGGCCGCTGAGTTGAAACATCGTTTTTGGAACGGACATTCTGGGGCTCCTTCGAGTGGGGCTTTTGCGACATTCTCCTCTGGCTGAGCGGTTCTGTGAATCGCTTCCATCACAAGGGCCGCCGTTGCTGGCCTACAGCCTTGTCAAGATGCTCATCTTGTTCAATAGGCCGATCAAAAAACGGATGATTCCTACGATTGGTCCGGGTTTTTTCGTTCGTCATCGGGGCGTGTTTGGGTGGGGCGCGTTTGGCTGGTAGACTCGCCCGTCGATTTTTCTGGAGTTTGCCGCCGTGATCACTTCTCGTCTCCGTACCCTGCGCGACCATATCCGTTGGGCCGTCAGCCGTTTCCACGGGGAGGATCTGTTTTTCGGTCATGGCACCGACAATGCGTGGGACGAAGCCCGGCAACTGGTGTTGGGCGCGTTGCACCTGCCATGGGAAATTGCCGACAGCTACCTGGACTGCCGTCTTGAAGACGAAGAGTTGGTCCATGTGCAGCGCCTGCTGCGCCGGCGTATCACAGAGCGTGTGCCAACCGCCTATTTGTTAGGTGAGGCCTGGTTCTGCGGGATGTCTTTCATCGTCGACGAGCGTGTGCTCATTCCGCGCTCGCCCATTGGCGAACTGATCGAAAAGCGTTTCGAGCCTTGGTTGGGCCAGGAGCCGGCACGAATTCTTGATCTGTGCACCGGCTCCGGCTGCATCGGCATTGCCTGTGCCTATGAGTTCCAGGAAGCCGAGGTGGTGCTGGCCGACCTGTCGTTCGAAGCGTTGGAAGTGGCCAACCAGAACATCGAGCGACATGGCGTCGATGAGCGCGTGTTCACGGTCCAGGGCGATGGTTTCGAGGGTTTGCCGGGGCAACGTTTCGACTTGATCGTGTCGAACCCGCCCTACGTCGATGCGGAAGATTTCGCCGACATGCCGCAGGAATACCAGCACGAACCGGAACTGGGCCTGGCCTGTGGCGATGACGGCTTGAACCTGGTGCGCCGGATGCTGGCCGAGGCGGCCGATCATCTGACCGAGAAGGGATTGTTGATTGTCGAGGTGGGCAACAGCCAGGTGCACGTCGAGGCGTTGTACCCGGAGGTCGATTTCGCCTGGCTCGACTTCGAACGCGGCGGCCATGGCGTGTTCATGCTCAGCGCCGAACAGTGCCGCCAGCACCAGGAATTGTTTGCTTCGCGGGTTTGATCCCTTTATCCATCTGGGTGCACCCACTGTGGGAGCGAGCTTGCTCGCGATGGTGTCGGATCAGCAACATTGAAGTTGACTGATTCACCGCTATCGCGAGCAAGCTCGCTCCCACAGGGTTTTTCAGGCGCTGTCGGGCTTAATGCCGCGTCGCAATCCAGATCAGCAACCCCGCCTGGAACATGGCGAAGGCCACCAGGCAGGTGATGGTGAAGCGCAAGCCGGCGTCTTCGCGCTTGAACTTGGTGACCTTTTCTTCCTGCTGCTTGAGTTTGACTTCCTGTTCCGCCAAGTTCTGCTCGGCCTGTTGCAGCATCTGCGCCGCTTCAAGGATTTCCACGAACTGCAGCTTCTCGGTGTTCCAGTCCCCTAACAGATCGCCAACGTGGGTTGGCTTCACGCTGCCTTTGAGGTGCTGGGCGTCGGCGTAGACCACCTCGAAACCCTGGGCCTTGAGAAAGCGGTCGCGGCGCAGGCGAG
The DNA here is from genome assembly GCF_018325905.1 of Pseudomonas sp. St316. Classification (NCBI taxonomy): domain Bacteria; kingdom Pseudomonadati; phylum Pseudomonadota; class Gammaproteobacteria; order Pseudomonadales; family Pseudomonadaceae; genus Pseudomonas; species Pseudomonas sp. St316. The sequence continues at coordinate 1,746,718 of NZ_AP021901.1, forward strand.
TGTCTTCGTTCAGGGCGTCCTTGTTATCCAGGTCGGTGCCGTGCACCTGGTAGGCCGACCAGCGTTTCTTGGCCCAGGTAATGCCCTGGGCCGCCAGGAAACGGCCGATGCCACGGTTGGACGGCTCGACTTGCAGGTTGTCCGGGGAAAAAAACAGGCGTTTCTCGACGTGGTCGGCCCAGACGTCCAGGTGGTTCTGTTCCTTGCGCACGCGCTGGTTCGGCAGCTGGATGCTCATGCGCAGCAAGCTGCGTTCCTTGCTGTGGCGCTCGGCATAGCTGAACTCGACAAACCGCAATGGCCGCGCACCGGTGGCGCGGTCGGTCTTGAGCGGCGCCAGCCGGAGCATTTTGTGATGCTCGGTGTGCACGTCGGCCCACGGCAACTCCACCGCAGACGAGGCGGGGGCTTCGGCAGCGGTGTCGGGGGAAGCTTGAGTTTCAGTCATAACGGCTAAGTCCTGTCCAGGCCGGCTGGTCGGTAGCCATTGCGCTATCCGACACAGTGCTATCGGCCGTTTTTGCCAGGACTGGAGGGCTATTTGCCACTAAAACCGCTTAACGGGCAGCTAACGAGTCAATAAAACGCAGAATCCGTGTCCCAAGCTCGGCCGCCAGGGGCAGGTTGGGATCCTTGTAGGAGGCCAGTTGCCGTTTCACGTCGTTGGGCACGATGCGCATCACGTGGTTCATGCCCTCGATCAGCGCCAGTTCGGCGTCGGGCTTGACGGCTTTCAACTGCTTGGCATCATCGACGCTGACCTGGATATCGTTGCTGCCCTGGATGATCAAGGCTGGCATCTTCAATGCCGCAAAGGCCTGGGCCGGATCCTGGCGGAACAGCGAGATCAGGTAGGGCTGCACGCTGGGACGGAAAATGACCTGCAGCTGTGCCGGCACGTTGTCGTCGACTCGACCGGCCTCGAGGCTGTCGAGCAACTCGTTGCTGCGCAGCATCAATGGCGGTGGCAGGCGGTTGCTCAGTTGTTGGCGCAGCACCTGGTCGATCGGCCGGGCGCTGCCGGACAGCGAAATCACCGCCGCCGCGTTGGCCTGGGACGCGGCGAGGCTGGCGATCAACGCGCCTTCGCTGTGGCCCAGCAGGATCAATGGACCCAGTCGCGGATCGGCGGCGAGCTTGTGGCTCCAGGCCACGGCATCGGCCACATAGGCCTCGACGCTCAGGTTGCGTTCGTCCGGTGTCGCCGCGAGGCTGGCCGCTACGCCGCGCTTGTCATAGCGCACGCTGGCAATGTTGTGCTTGGCCAGCACCCAGGCCAGGCGCTTGAGGCTGTCGTTGCGCCCGCCCTCGGGGTTGTTGCCGTCGCGATCCGTAGGACCTGACCCGGAAATGATCAGGACAACCGGCACCGGCGTGTCGGACTTGGGCAGTAGCAACGAGCCGAAAAGCTCACCACTGCCCGTGTCGAGGCTGATCGGGCGTTGCAGCACCGTGGCCTGGGCCAGGCCGCAAAACAGACCGGTGAACAAGGTAAGGCTTAAGGCAAGCAGCTTTAACATCATCACGCCATTAGTTGCGAAGGTGCCGGTTGGACTGGTGGCCGCCAATAAGGTTCGAGGATGAACTACGCGGGGAGCCTGCGTATACTGGCGCGCATTACGAATCCAAGGTTGAGTCTCTCAGCGATTTCACGGAGCACCCCGCATGTCCGGCAATACCTACGGCAAGCTGTTCACTGTCACCACCGCGGGCGAAAGCCATGGCCCGGCGTTGGTCGCCATTGTCGACGGCTGCCCGCCGGGCCTGGAGATCTCCCTGGACGACCTGCAAGGTGACCTGGACCGGCGCAAGCCCGGCACCAGCCGCCACACCACCCAGCGCCAGGAAGCCGATGAAGTCGAAATCCTGTCTGGCGTGTTCGAAGGGCGCACCACTGGCTGCGCCATCGGCCTGTTGATCCGCAACACCGACCAGAAGTCCAAGGACTACTCGGCCATCAAGGACCTGTTCCGCCCGGCTCACGCCGACTACACCTACCACCACAAATACGGTGAGCGCGACTACCGTGGCGGCGGTCGCAGCTCGGCACGGGAAACCGCCATGCGCGTGGCGGCCGGGGCGATTGCCAAGAAGTACCTGGCCAGCCAGGGCATCGTCATCCGTGGCTACATGAGCCAGTTGGGTCCCATCGAAATCCCGTTCAAGACCTGGGATTCGGTGGAACAGAACGCCTTCTTCTGCCCCGACCCGGACAAGGTGCCGGAACTCGAGGCCTACATGGATCAACTGCGCCGTGACCAGGATTCGGTCGGTGCGAAGATCACCGTGGTCGCCGAAGGGGTGATGCCGGGCCTTGGCGAGCCGATCTTCGACCGCCTCGACGCCGAACTGGCCCACGCGCTGATGAGCATCAACGCGGTGAAAGGCGTGGAGATCGGCGCTGGTTTCGCTTGCGTCGCCCAGCGTGGCACCGAGCACCGCGACGAACTGACCCCGGAGGGTTTCCTCAGCAACAATGCCGGCGGCATCCTTGGTGGCATTTCCTCGGGCCAGCCGATCGTGGCGCACCTGGCCTTGAAGCCAACGTCCAGCATCACCACGCCGGGCCGCTCCATCGACATCCATGGCAACCCGGTGGACGTCATCACCAAGGGCCGTCATGACCCGTGCGTCGGCATCCGTGCCACGCCCATCGCCGAAGCGATGATGGCGATCGTGCTGATGGATCACCTGCTGCGGCATCGCGGCCAGAACGCCGACGTACGGGTGAGCACCCCGGTGCTGGGTCAGCTTTGATGACTGGCCTGCCGGCCGCCGTGGCCTGACGACCATGGCGGCACTGCCGTACTGGCGGCTCTCCAGTTTCTATCTGTTCTATTTCGCCCTGCTCGGTTCGACGGCGCCGTTCCTGGCGCTGTATTTCGATCACCTGGGGTTCAACGCGGCGCGCATCGGCGAGCTGGTGGCGATCCCCATGCTGATGCGCTGCGTGGCGCCGAACATCTGGGGCTGGCTGGGGGATTACACCGGCCGGCGCCTGGCGATCGTGCGGTTTGGCGCGATCTGCACGCTGCTGGCCTTCTCGCTGATTTTCATCGATAAAAGCTACGCCTGGCTGGCGATGGTCATGGCGCTGCATGCGTTCTTCTGGCACGCGGTGTTGCCGCAGTTCGAGGTCATCACCCTGGCCCACTTGAGCGGGCAGGCTTCGCGCTACAGCCAGATCCGCCTGTGGGGGTCCATCGGTTTCATCATCACCGTGGTGTTGCTGGGCCGCCTGTTCGAATGGCTGAGCCTGGACATCTACCCGGTGGCGCTGGTGTTGATCATGGCCGGCATCGTCCTCGCCAGCTTCTGGGTGCCCAGCGCCCAGCCATTGCAGGGGCCGCGAGTGGCGGGGGAGGGGTTCCTGCGGCAACTGCGCAACCCTGGCGTGTTGGCCTTCTACCTATGCGTGGGCTTGATGCAGGTGAGCCACGGGCCGTATTACACCTTCCTGACGTTGCACCTTGAGCACCTGGGCTACAGTCGCGGGCTGATCGGTCTGCTCTGGGCGGTCGGCGTGGTAGCGGAAGTGTTGGTCTTCCTGCTGATGAGCCGGATCCTGGCGCGGTTTTCCGTGCGCCGGGTACTGCTGGCAAGTTTCCTGCTGGCGGCGTTGCGCTGGTTGTTGTTGGGCTCGCTGGCCGAATTTCTCTGGGTATTGTTGTTCGCCCAAGTGCTGCACGCGGCGACCTTCGGCAGCTTTCACGCCGCCGCCATCCATTTCGTGCAACGCAGCTTCGGTCCTCGCCAGCAAGGCCAGGGCCAGGCGCTTTACGCGGCGTTGGCCGGCACGGGCGGGGCCTTGGGCGCGTTGTACGCTGGCTACAGCTGGAACGCCTTGGGCGCCAGTTGGACGTTCAGCCTCGCCAGCCTCGCGGCCTTCGCGGCAGCCGTTATCATTGCCACACGTATGCAAGAGGACCGGCCATGAGCCTTCGAACCGTTAATTTGCTGGAGCCTTTGTCATGAGCAGCCTGTCCGTCTATCACGTATCCAGCCCCGACCTTCCGAACAAGGTGTTGACCCACTTCGAGGACATTGCCGCGACCCTGGCTGAACAAGGTGTTCACTTTGCTCGTTGGGAAGCGGCGACGAAAATGCAGCCGGGTGCCAGTGAGGAGGACATCATTGCGGCCTACCAGGCTCGGATCGATGGGTTGATGACCGAGCGGGGTTATGTTGAGGTCGATGTGGTCAGTGTCAGCAGTGATCATCCGGAACAGGCTGGGGAGCTCGATGAGTATCGCCATAGCCAGGATGAAGTACGATTTTTCGTTGCCGGCCGCGGCTTGTTCAACCTGCACATCGGCGATTATGTCTACGCGGTGCTGTGTGAAAGGAATGACTTGATAACGGTGCCTGCTGGTATGCCGCATTGGTTTGACATGGGGGAGCGGCCGCATTTCGTTTCGATTCGTTTGTCTGGTGATCAGGGATTGGTCGCCGAACTCACTGGGGATGATATTGCTCGGCGGTTTCCGCGTTTGGAGGATTGACCCTGTGGTGGTGCCCCAGGTGGGTTCTTAGGGGGGTGTATATCCGTTGCTGCGGTAACGGCTACTTAGGGTTCCGCCCTTACGGCGGGTCACTTTTGGCAAACGCCCCAAAAGTAACCAAAAGGGCTTGCCCCCACCACTCGGCACCTCGCCTAGGCTCGGTGTGCCCTCACTCCGGCGTTGCTCCGTGGGCCCGCCGCGAAGGGCCATCCATGGCCCAGCGCGGCTATCCCGGCATCCATGCCGGGATACCCACTCCACAATGCCTGCGTTCGGCCAGCGTGGTTTAACGGGGCGTCCAGATCAAGATCAAGATCCAGATCAAGATCTAAAGCAAAAGCGGGGCATGTCCAGTATCTATGTGGCTGTACTACCGCTATCGCGAGCAAACTCGCTCCCACATTGGATCTTCAGTGGACACAGAATTCATGTGTATCGCAAAACCTGTGGGAGCGAGCTTGCTCGCGATGACGCCGGCACATGCAACATTTTCGTCGACTGAGGCACCGCCTTCGCGAGCAGGCTCGCTCCCACAGGAGAAACGCGGTCTCACCCAGAACCAGGTCGGCTGTCAGGCCGCCTCGTGGTGGACGTTGATCTCGGCGCCCCGTTAACCACGCTGGCCGAACGGAGGCGTTGTGGAGTGGGCAACCCGGCACGGATGCCGGGTTAGCCGCGCTGGGCCATGGATGGCCCTTCGCGGCGGCCCACGGAGCAATGCCTGCGTTCGGGCACACCGAGCCTAGGCGAGGTGCCGAGTGGTGGGGCAGAAGCGCTTTGGTTACTTTCGCGCTTTTCGAAAGTGACCCGCTGTAAGAGCGGAACCTTCAGCAGCCGTTACCGAAGAAATGGATATACACACCAAAGCGGGCTTTCCCAAGGCGCAAAAAAAGGCGCTTCTCATTTCTGAAAGAAGCGCCGTTTTTCAAGCAAGCAGCTAAGCGGTTTTACCAGCAGACTCAAGCGCTATGGTAAGTCGGCAGCGCAAACCGATGCTGGCTCTGCAGCAGAGTGATCTGTGGCAACTCGCTAGCCTGTTCAGCCAAGTCACGACGGATCGCGCTGATCGCCCAGGACAACTGATCCCCGCATGCAATTGAGCGTAGGAAATCGTGCGTTTGAACAGCTTGCCGTCGCTATTACGCAAGGTCAGCAAAATGCCGCCATCCGGGCGGGGCTGAGTGGTCACTTCGTAGTTGGAAAACAGGGATGCAAACTTTTCTTGAATCATGTTCATAGTTGACTGCTCCATGGTGTGGCAAACCGTGGAGGGGTGGTTGCACTGTCTGTGCCAGCATTTAACTTTATAAAAATACGTTAAAAAACAACTACTTGAGATTTTGTTGATTTTTTGCTTTCGTGCATCTTGCATGAATAGCCATCGTGCATCCTGCATTTTGCGTGGTCGGGCAATGATTTTTGGAACCAAATCGTTTCTCGGCGCTCACGCTTCGCCTGCCTCGCTCAGCAGATACAAAACATTGCAAAAACCGCGTGTACAGCGCCGCAATCGCCAGCGTACTTTCGAGCCAAAATCACCGCCTGCCGATAACAAGAACCCAGACCCAAGAGGTCGAACGGGGAAGATCACCATGAGTCGTACACCCAGCGACGCTATCACCTGGGGCATGATGCTGCGCAAGCTGCCAGCCATTGCCAAAGCCGTCCCGCGGATCGTCAAAGGCATGAAGCAGGCCAATGTCCAGGACCCGACCCAGCCTTGCGGCCTGGGCTGGTGTTTCGAACAGGCCACGCAACGCAATCCCCAGGGCCCGGCGCTGCTGTGCGGCGATACGGTGTTGAGTTATGCACAGGTCAACGCGCAGGCCAATCGTATCGCCCATTACCTGTTGGCCCAGGGCATCGGCAAGGGCGACTGTGTGGCGATCTTCATCGAGAACCGGCCACAGTTGTTGATCAGTGTGCTGGCGATGGCGAAGGTTGGTGCGGTCAGTGCCATGCTCAACACTTCGCAAACCGGTGACGCGCTGGTGCACAGCCTCGCCCTGGTCAATCCGGTCGCAGTGGTGGTTGGGGATGAGCGGGTCGCGGCCTTCAACGATGTGCGGGAGCGAACCGCGCTGTCGAGCACCAGGACCTGGTGGGTCGCGGACCAGGACAGTGCCGACACCCCGTCCGGTTTCATTGACTTGATGGCTAGCAGCGAGGGTTACCCAAGTGATAACCCGGCGTGCAGCCGCCAGGTTTTCTGCAACGACCCGTGTTTCTATCTCTACACCTCGGGCACCACCGGGCTGCCCAAGGCCGGGGTGTTTCGCCATGGTCGCTGGATGCGCACGTCCACCAGCTTTGGCCTGATCGCCCTGGACATGCAGCCCGACGATGTCGTGTATTGCACCTTGCCGCTGTACCACGCCACGGGCCTGTGCGTGTGCTGGGGCGCGGCGATCTGTGGGGCATCGGGGTTCGCCATGCGACGCAAATTCAGCGCCAGCCAGTTCTGGAGCGACGTACGCCGTTATCGGGCGACCACGCTGGGTTATGTCGGTGAGCTGTGTCGCTACCTGATCGACCCGCCTGCCGCTGCCGACGACCGCCGCCATGGGGTGAAGAAAATGATCGGCAATGGCCTGCGTCCCGGCGCCTGGTCGACCTTCAAGTCCCGGTTTGGCATCGACCACATCTGTGAGCTGTATGCCGCCAGCGACGGCAATATCGGTTTCACCAACATTCTGAATTTCGACAATACCGTCGGGTTCTCTTTGATGGGCTGGGAGCTGGTGCAGTACGACCATGCCAGTGGCCTGCCGTTGCGCAACCTGCAAGGTCGCATGCAGAAAGTGCCCAGGGGCCAACCGGGCCTGCTGCTGGCGCGGATCGATGAGAAGGCGCCACTGGATGGCTACACCGATCAGGCCTTGACCGAAAAAACCATCTGCCGGGATGTCTTTGCGCCGGGTGATCGTTATTTCAACACCGGGGACCTGTTGCGCAACATCGGCTTCGGGCATGGGCAGTTCGTTGACCGCCTCGGCGACACCTATCGCTGGAAAGGCGAAAACGTCTCCACCACGGAAGTCGAAAATGTGCTGCTGCAACACCCGCAGGTGGCCGAGGCAGTGGCTTATGGCGTGGAGATCAATGGCACCAATGGCCGTGCCGGCATGGCGGCGATCACTCCGTCCGAATCCCTGGCGACCCTGGACTTCAGCGAACTGCTGCAATTCTTGCGATGCAAGTTGCCCGCTTATGCCGTGCCGCTGTTCCTGCGCATCAAGGTGAAAATGGACACCACCGGCACCTTCAAGTACCAGAAGACGCGCCTCAAGGCTGAAGGGTTCGACCCGTGCGTCACTGGGGACGAGCCGGTCTATGCGTGGCTGCCGGGCAGCGATACTTACGTGCGAGTGGACCGGCCATTGGCGACGCGGATCCAGGACGGACAATTGCGTTATTGATTCTGGCTATGACTGGCACAGTGAAAAAAGGGGTGACAGCGCCCAGGTCCCTCGGGAAACTAGCCGCTTTTGCGAAGACCCGAGTGGAGTTTCCCATGTCCGATACTAGCCGCCAGATGACCCCGGAAGAGGCTGCCGAGTTTGCCGAGCAGGTGTTCAACGTCGCACGCCAGGGCGACGCGGCCATGATGGCTGCGCTGCTGAGCAAGGGCCTGCCGCCCAACCTGCGTAACCACAAGGGCGACACGCTGTTGATGCTGGCCGCTTACCACGGGCATGTGGAAACAGTGAAAGTGCTGCTGGAGCACAAGGCCGATCCGGAAATCCGCAACGACAACGGCCAGAGTCCGATTGCCGGGGCGGCGTTCAAGGGTGACCTGGCAGTGGTTTCGGCGTTGGTGGATGGCGGCGCGCAAGTGGAAGGTGCCTCCTTCGATGGTCGCACTGCGTTGATGATGGCGGCGATGTTCAATCGCGTGGAAATCGTCGACTACCTGATTGGCAAAGGCGCTGATCCGAAAGCCAAGGATGCCAACGGCGTCTCGGCGCTCGATGCCGCCAAGACCATGGGCGCGATAGACACCACGGCGCAGTTGGAGAAATTGTTGGGCTGAAAGGCTGTGGGAGCAAAGCTTGCTCGCGATACAGACACCTCGGTTCCAGAGAGACCGTGTTGTTTTCATCGCGGGCAAGCCTTGCTCCCACAACGCCACGGGGCCTTCTCCAATCCTAATCCGCATGTGAATGCGCTATCCTGCGCGCCCTCAAAACACCATTCGCCACAGGATTGACCCCCATGAAAGCCGCCCTCATCGAACTCATCGGTAAAATCAGCTCCGGCTGCCTCGGTGAGGCGGACATCGCGAAAATCGCTGACGAAGCGGCCCAGGCCTACGCCGATCCGGCGGCTTTCCTGGCGGCCAATCCCGATATCAACTACGACGACACTTTCCCGATCCCATTGGGTGAGTGGGTCGTGGTGGGCAGCCTGCCGGACACCGTACTGTTGCAGGCCGACACCTACGTGGACCTGTTCGAACAGATCGTCGCCTCGTTCGGCCCCGGCGTGGCGTTCAACCTCAAGCCCAAGCAGCTGGCGAAAACCGAAGCCCTGACCGCGCTCAATCGCATCCAGATCCAGATGAGCAGCCTGAACAAGGAAAACGGCGGCTACGTGCTGATGAACTTCAGCCAATTGCTCGACGATGAATTGCAGATGGTGCTGGTGTACGGCAACGATGTGCCGCGGGTGCTGGAATTGTGTGCCGAGGTCGGCATCGCTGCGGCACCGGCCTTGGAGGCCCTCAAGGTCGCGGTGCACGTCTGAAGCAATAAAACGGAACCCTTGACGGTGGCCCGCTATCCTAAAGGTGCCTATCACCATTTGGGAGCGACACCATGGGTTCCACCTTCAACGGCCTGGTCGGCCTGATTATCCTGGCGCTCGATATCTGGGCGATCATCAATGTACTCAAGAGTGGCGCGGAAACCGGGATGAAAGTCCTCTGGGTGCTGCTGATCCTGCTGTTGCCGGTGCTGGGTCTGATCATCTGGGCGATCGCCGGGCCGCGTGGCAACGTGCGGATTTGACACGTTCCACCCAAAAAGCCCGGTCGCTGAAGGCGACCGGGCTTTTTTATGCGTGGGGTATTCAGGCCGTTGCCAGGGACGGCTTGCGCGAGGTGCTCAAGAAACGTAGCAAGGCCAACAGCGGGAAGGCGCTGCCGACGATCACCACCCACAACCAGCCGCCGTGTTCGTACACCGCACTGGCAATCGATGAGCCGAAGGCACCACCGACGAAGATGCTGGTCATGTACAGCGCGTTCAGCCGGCTGCGACTCTTGGCATCAAGGGCATAGATGGTGCGCTGGCCCAGGACCATGTTCATCTGCACACAGAAATCCAGGACCACGCCGGTCACTGCCAGGCCGATCACGCTGTACAGCGGATGGATGAACGCTGGCAGGAAACTCAGGCTGGCGAACAGCATCGCCAGCAACGAGGCGTTGCGGGTATGGCCGGCATCCGCCAGGCGACCGGCGATGGGCGCAGCGATGGCGCCAATGGCACCGACCAGGGCGAACAGCGCGATTTCAGTCTGGGACAGCCCATGGTTGCGTGACAGTTCCAGCGGCACGGCAGTCCAGAACAGGCTGAACGTGGCGAACATGCAAGCCTGGTAGAACGCCCGTTGCCGCAGCAACGGTTGGTGGCGCAGCAGGGTGCCGAGCGAGCCCAGCAGTTGGCCGTAAGAGGCACTGTGGTCGGGCTGGCGCTTGGGCACGGTCAGCGCCAGGACGATGCTGATCGCGGCCATCAATGCGGCGGCGATGATGAACATCGCCCGCCAGCCGAAGTGGTCCGCCACCAGGCTCGAAATCGGCCGCGCCAGCAGGATCCCCAGCAGCAGGCCGCCCATGATCCCACCCACGACCCGGCCCCGGGTCTCCTCCGGCGCCAGGTGCGCGGCCAGCGGAATCAGGACTTGCACCGACACCGAGCTGAACCCCACCAACAGCGAAACCAGCAGAAATACGTTCGGTTGATCGGTGAACGCCGCCCCTAACAAACTGGCGATCGCCACCACGGTGGTAATGATCATCAGCCGACGGTTTTCCAGCAAGTCCCCCAGTGGCACCAGGAAAAACAGGCCAAGGGCATAGCCAATCTGGGTCAGCGAGACGATCAGGCTGGCCATGGTGCTGCTCAGGCCGACGTCAGGAGCGATCAGTTCGATGATGGGTTGGGCGTAGTAGATGTTGGCGACGATGGCGCCGCAGCAGAAAGCGAAGAGCAGGACCATGCCGCGGGTCAGGGTGCTGCCGGGCGAGGTGGGTGAATGAGCACTCATGGCAATCTCGTCGATCAATTGAAAGGATGGCGTGAGGCTAAAGACTTGCGGGGTTCTGGAACAGGGCTTGTGGCTGATATCAGACATGCCCGCAATTGATGGTGACAATCAGATTCCTGTGGGAGCGAGCTTGCTCGCGATAGCGGCTGCATTTCCAACATCGTTGACGCAGACAGACCGTTATCGCGAGCAAGCTCGCTCCCACAAGGTTGCTCGGCACATTGCAATCTGACGCGCCGGGACTTCCGGCTTTAGGGCTGCTGCGCAGCCCAGCGGGGCGGTGCGACGTTTCGCTGAATCCCCTCGCCACGGGGCTGCGCAGGGCTCACTTCTTTCTTATTGCCCGCTGTAGATCTGGTCGAAAACCCCACCGTCATTGAAGTGCGTCTTCTGCACGGTGCGCCAGTCGCCGAAGGTTTTTTCCACCGACAGGAAGTCCACTTTCGGGAAACGGTCGGTGTATTTGGCCAGTACCGTCGGGTCTCGTGGACGCAGGTAGTTGGCAGCGGCGATTTCCTGGCCTTCAGGCGACCACAGGTACTTGAGGTAGGCCTCGGCAGCTTCGCGGGAGCCTTTTTTCTCGACAACCTTGTCGACCACGCTGACCGGTGGCTCGGCCTCGGCGGAAACGCTCGGGTAGATCACTTCGAACTGGTCGCGGCCGAATTCGCGGGCGATCATTTCCGCTTCGTTTTCAAAGGTCACCAGCACGTCGCCGATCTGGTTGGTCATGAAGGTCGTCGTCGCGGCGCGGCCACCCGTGTCCAGCACTGGCGCCTGTTTGAACAACTTGCCAACGAAGTCCTTGGCTTTGCTTTCATCGCCACCGTTCTTGAGCACATAACCCCAGGCCGACAGGTAGGTGTAGCGACCGTTACCGGAGGTTTTCGGGTTGGGCACGATCACCTGCACGCCGTCCTTGAGCAGGTCGGGCCAGTCCTTGAGTGCTTTCGGGTTGCCCTTGCGCACGATGAACACCGTGGCCGAGGTGAACGGCGCGCTGTTGTTGGGCAGGCGGGTGACCCAGTTCTCCGGCACCAGTTTGCCGTTGTCCGCCAGGGCGTTGATGTCGGTGGCCATGTTCATGGTGATGACATCCGCCGGCAGCCCGTCGATCACCGAACGCGCCTGTTTGCTGGAGCCGCCGAACGACATCTGCACGGTGATGTTTTCGTTGTGCTCGGCCTGCCAGTGCTTCTGGAAGGCTGTGTTGTAGTCCTTGTAGAAATCGCGCATCACGTCGTAGGAAACGTTGAGCAGGGTCGGGGCGGCGTGGGCCAGGCTGCCAAAGGTCAGGCCGACGGCGAGAAGGGAGGCGCCAAAGAAGTTCTTCACTGCGAATTCCTTTTTATCAACGGTGGTTCCGGGCAATTAGCCAGCACACTAGCTGCAAGCCTATAGACCTTCAAGCACCAAAAAGTGCTTTGCTTATTCCAATTTTTTAAACAACGCATTGCCACAACGGGAACAGAAAGCGGCACTGTGTTCGTGGTTGTTTTTGCTGCACACCGGGCAATCGTGCTTGAGCTGGTCACCGCGCATGGCCGTGGCCAGTTCAGCGGTGAAAATACCCGTGGGCACGGCGATGATCGAGTAGCCGGTGATCATCACCAGGGACGACACCACTTGGCCAAGGGGCGTCTTGGGCACGATGTCGCCGAAGCCCACGGTGGTGAGTGTCACGATAGCCCAATAGATGCCCTTGGGAATGCTGGTGAAGCCGTGCTCGGGGCCTTCGATGACGTACATCAGCGTGCCGAATACCGTCACCAGGGTCGAGACACTGACCAGGAACACGATGATTTTCTGCTTGCTCCCGCGCAGCGCCGCCATCAGGTAGTTGGCCTGCTTGAGGTAGGGGCTGAGCTTGAGCACCCGGAAAATCCGCAGCATGCGGATGATTCGAATGATCAACAGGTACTGGGCATCGCTGTAGTACAGCGCCAGGATGCCCGGCACGATCGCCAGCAGATCCACCAGCCCGTAGAAACTGAAGGCATAGCGCAGCGGCTTGGGCGAGCAATACAGACGCAGGCCGTACTCGACGATGAAGACGAAGGTGAAGCCCCATTCGATACCGGCCAGCAGGGCCGCGTAGTTCTTGTGCACGCTGTCGATGCTGTCGAGCATCACGATCACCAGGCTGGCGAGGATGATCAACAGCAGGGTGCTGTCGAAGCGCCTACCAGCCACGGTGTCGGTCTGGAAAATCATTACGTAAAGGCGTTCACGCCAGTTGTTGCTGCTGTCCATGAGTTTCGCCTGAATCAGTTATCAGCGAAGCCTAGGGTGATTGCCCCGTAAAGCGCAAGGCGCGCTGTCGAGGCTGGTTTGGTGCCACAACCGAGCGGTCGCCTGAACCAGCCAGCAGGCGAGGATGAAGGGCGCCGTCAGCGACGCCACGCCCAGCGCGGTAAAACCCGGCGTGAGCACAACGGCGAGCAAAATGCCCAGTAGCGGCTGCCATGGCCTGGGAGTCCGTTGGCTGAGGGCCAGGGCTGCCAGTGCCGGGTTATAGCCGCCCAGGCCGGACAAGACGGATGCGTTGTCGTGGTGCAGCCAGGCGAATACCAGGCCCGCGGCCGAACCGAGCAGTGCCCAGGCAACAGCGCGACGGCTGGCGATCAGCAAGCCGATTGCAATCAGCGCACCGGCCAGGGGATGTTCGAGAAACATGACTTGGCCCAGGCCGCTCAGTGGCGCAAACAGCAGGTTGGGTATTGTCGTCTCCATCATTGTGGACAAGGGCGCAGGCGGGGCGAAACCCAGTAGCAACCAGCCGAGTCCGACGAAGGGCGCGGTGTAGGCGGGCAGGCATCGTGGGCCTCGGGTGCGCTTGAGCCATTGCTGGGTCAGCATCGCGCTGAGAGCGCCTGCGGCGAGGATCAACGGTGGCAACAGGACGGACCAGGGCAACGCAAGGCTCAGCAGCAAGCCCAGCAGGATGCCGTTGTAACTGAACAGCCCGGCTTGCCGGTCGGCCTTGGCGTAACCGCGTCGCTGGGCCGCGAGCAACCCGGCCACCCCGCCCAGCAACGCGCCGCCGAACAGGGCGGGCGCAGTGAGCAGAATCGCCAGCAGGCACAGCAGGCCGCACAACGGATGGCGCTGGAGGAAGATTTGGCTGAAGCCGTTGAGCAGGGCGGTGGCCCAGTCGGGACAGTGAGTGTTGGGCATGGTTTGTATGTCTGGTGGATCGAGTCGACCTCATCGCGAGCAAGCTCGCTCCCACAGGAACACACCGACTTCCTGTGGGAGCGAGCCTGCTCGCGATGAGGCCAGTACAGACGCTAGATCAACGTCTCAATGCGCAGCGAATTGGTCGACCCCGGCTGCCCGAACGGCACGCCCGCCGTAATCAGCAAGGTATCGCCACGCTGGGCCATGCCTTGGGCTTGGGCGATTTCCAGGGCGGTGGAACAGACTTCATCCACCTGCTTCAATCGATCGTTGACTACCGAGTGCACGCCCCAGGCCACCGTCAGGCGGCGGGCGGCCTGCAGGTTCGGCGTGAGGTTGAGGATCGGCACCGTCGGCCGTTCCCGCGCCGCACGCAGGCTGGAACTGCCCGATTCGCTGTAGTTCACCAACACCGCCACCGGAAGGATGCTGCTGATGCGCCGGATCGCGCAGCTGATGGCATCCGACACCGTGGCCTCGGCTCTCGGCCGACTGACGTCCAGTTGCGCCTGGTAGTCGGGGCCGTTTTCCACCTGGCGGATGATCTTGCTCATCATCTGCACGGCTTCGAGGGGGTAATCCCCTGAAGCGGTTTCCGCCGACAGCATCACCGCATCGGCCCCCTCGGCCACGGCGTTGGCCACGTCGGTGACTTCGGCGCGGGTGGGCGCCGGGGAGAAACGCATCGACTCGAGCATCTGCGTTGCCACCACCACCGGTTTGCCGAGGGCGCGGCAGGTGCCGATGATGTTCTTCTGGATCTGCGGCACGCTTTCGGCCGGGACTTCGACGCCCAGGTCGCCGCGGGCGACCATGATCGCGTCACTCAATTCGGCGATTTCCCGCAGTTGGGCCACCGCCGATGGCTTCTCGATTTTCGCCATCAGGAACGCCTTGTCGCCGATTAGCGCCCGGGCCTCGCGGATGTCCTCGGGCCGCTGGACGAACGACAATGCCACCCAGTCCACGCCCAGCTCCAGGCCGAAACTCAGGTCGCGCCGGTCCTTGCTGGTCAACGGGCTCAGGTCGAGCACGGCCTGGGGCACGTTCACGCCTTTGCGGTCCGACAGCTCACCGCCGTTGAGCACCTCGGTGTCAATGGCGTCGCGGTGCCTGGCGATCACGCGCAGGCGCAACTTGCCGTCGTCCAGCAGCAGGTCCATGCCGGGTTCCAGGGCTGCGATGATTTCTGGATGGGGCAGGTTGACCCGGCGTTGATCGCCAGGCGTCGGGTCGAGGTCCAGGCGCAGGGCCTGGCCGCGTTGCAGCAAAACCTTGCCGTCGGCGAATCGTCCGACCCGCAGTTTCGGGCCTTGCAGGTCCATGAGGATGCCCAACGGATAATTGAGCTGCTGCTCGACCTCACGAATCCACTGATAGCGCTGGGCGTGGTCGGCATGCTCGCCGTGGCTGAAGTTCAGGCGGAAGATGTTCACGCCGGCCTGTACCAGCGCGCGGATGTCATCGATGCTACGGGTGGCGGGGCCGAGCGTGGCGAGGATCTTGACCTTTTTATCAGGCGTCATGTTTGGGGTTCTCGAGGATCAGGATGGCGCGAAAGTCGTTGACGTTGGTGCGGGTCGGTTCGGTGACGATCAGCGCGTCCAGGGCGGCGAAGTAGCCGTAGCCATTGTTGTTGTCCAACTCGTCGCTGGCGCACAGGCCCAGTTCGGCGGCGCGGCGATAGCTGTCCGGGGTCATGATCGCGCCGGCGTTGTCTTCGGAACCGTCGATGCCGTCGGTGTCGCCAGCCAACGCGTAGATGCCGGGATGCCCCTTGAGGCTGTCGGTCAGGCTCAGCAGGAACTCCGCATTGCGTCCGCCACGGCCATCGCCCCGGACGGTGACGGTGGTTTCGCCGCCGGAGAGAATCACGCACGGCGCCGCCAATGGCTGACCGTGCAGGGCGATTTGCCGGGCGATGCCGGCGTGGACTTTCGCCACCTCCCGGGATTCGCCTTCCAGGTCGCCGAGGATCAATGGGCTGAAACCGGCCTGGCGCGCTTTTACTGCCGCAGCTTCCAATGACTGCTGGGGGCGGGCGATCAATTGGAAGTGGCTGCGGGCCAGGCTCGGATCACCGGGCTTGACGGTCTCTGAAGCCGGGCTGTGCAACCAGTTGCGCACCGAGGCCGGCACGTCGATCGCGTAGCGTTTGAGAATCGCCAGGGCGTCGGCCGAGGTGCTGGGGTCGGCCACGGTGGGGCCGGAGGCGATGACCGTGGCGAGATCCCCGGGTACATCGGATATCGCGTAGGTGTACACCGTTGCCGGCCAGCAGGCCTTGGCCAAGCGTCCGCCCTTGATCGCCGAAAGGTGCTTGCGCACGCAATTCATCTCGCCGATGGTCGCGCCGGACTTGAGCAAGGCTTTGTTGATCGACTGCTTGTCGGCCAGGGTGATGCCTTCGCCCGGCAAGGCAAGCAGGGCCGAACCGCCGCCAGACAAGAGGAAGATGACGCGATCGTTTTCGCTGAGGTTGCTCACCATGGCCAATACCCGCTGGGCCACGGCCAAGCCGGCGGCGTCAGGCACCGGGTGGGCGGCTTCGACCACTTCGATTTTCTGACAGGGTGCGCCATGGCCGTAGCGGGTCACCACCAGGCCAGAGACTTCACCCTGCCAGCAGCGCTCGACCACCTGCGCCATGGCCGCCGCGGCCTTGCCGGCACCGATGACGATCACCCGACCACTGCGATCGTCGGGCAGGTAGCGTTCAAGGACATGATGCGGATGGGCCGCGTCGATGGCTGTGGCAAACAGCTCGCGCAGCAGTTGTTGCGGATCGACCGACATGGCGGGCTCCCGATTTTTATTGTTGGCATCGGCACGGCCCTGTGGGAGCGAGCTTGCTCGCGAAAGCGGGTTTACATTCAACAAGGAGGGTGATTGAACGATCGCTATCGCGAGCAAGCTCGCTCCCACAGGGGCAGTGCAGGGCAGGGCTTATTTGTCGCGGATCGAGAAATTCGCCATGTGCTCCAACCCCTTGATCAACGCCGAGTGATCCCAGTTGCTGCCACCCATGGCCGCGCAGGTGCTGAACACTTGCTGGGCATTGGCGGTGTTGGGCAGGTTGATGTTCAGTTCCCTGGCGCCTTGCAGGGCCAGGTTCAGGTCCTTCTGGTGCAGGCTGATGCGGAAGCCTGGGTCGAAGGTGCCCTTGATCATGCGCTCGCCGTGCACTTCGAGGATCTTCGACGAAGCGAAGCCGCCCATCAGCGCTTCACGGACCTTGGCCGGGTCGGCACCGTTTTTCGAAGCGAACAACAAAGCCTCGGCCACGGCCTGGATGTTCAGGGCGACGATGATCTGGTTCGCCACTTTGGCGGTCTGGCCGTCACCGTTGCCACCCACCAGGGTGATGTTCTTGCCCATGGCCTGGAACAGCGGCAAGGCCCGCTCAAAGGCGTTGCTGTCGCCACCGACCATGATGCTCAGCGTCGCGGCCTTGGCACCGACCTCACCGCCGGACACTGGCGCATCGAGGTACTGCGCACCTTTTTCATTGATCTTCGCCGCGAACGCCTTGGTGGCAGTGGGGGAGATCGAGCTCATGTCGATCACCACCTTGCCCGCGCCCACGCCCGCCGCCACGCCATCGGCGCGAAACAGCACGTCGTCGACCTGCGGGGTGTCCGGGACCATGACGATGATGAACTCGGCTTCCTGGGCCACTTCCTTCGGGTTGGCCAACGCCACTGCGCCACCGGCCAGCAGATCGGCCGGTGCCGCGTCGTGGTGCTGCGACAGGAACAGGCTGTGACCGGCCTTTTGCAGGTTCAATGCCATGGGGTGGCCCATGATGCCGGTGCCGATGAATCCGATTTTAGCCATGGGAAAATCCTCTTGTTTTTATCGCTGCTTCAGCAAATGGGGAACTGCTTTTTTGTGGGAGCGAGCTTGCTCGCTATGACGATTTCACCTTCAACAAAGGGGTTGGCTGGACCACCGCTATCGCGAGCAAGCTCGCTCCCACAAGGTTTTCAGCCAGCCCAATCCCGCTTCGGTGGTGGTCAGCGGCTTGTATTCACAGCCGACCCAACCCGTGTAGCCGATGCGGTCCAGGTGTTCGAACAGGAAGTGGTAGTTGATCTCGCCCGTACCTGGCTCGTTGCGGCCCGGGTTGTCCGCCAGTTGCACGTGGTTGATCTCGCCCAGGTGTGCCGACAGGGTCCGGGCCAGGTCACCTTCCATGATCTGCATGTGGTAGATGTCGTATTGCAGGAACAGGTTGGTGCTGCCCACCTGCTCGCGGATCGACAGGGCCTGGGCGGTGTTGTTCAGGTAGAAGCCGGGAATGTCGCGGGTGTTGATGGCTTCCATCACCAGCTTGATGCCTTTGGCTTGCAGCTTCTGGGCGGCGTATTTCAGGTTGGCGACGAAGGTTTTTTCCACCAGGGTTTCAGAGCAGTTCTGTGGACGAATTCCCGACAGGCAGTTGACCTGGGTGTTGCCCAGCACCTGGGCGTAGGCTATGGCCAAGTCGACACCGGCGCGGAATTCCTCGACCCGATCCGGCAGGCAGGCAATACCGCGCTCACCCTTGGCCCAGTCACCGGCCGGCAGGTTGAACAGCACCTGGGTCAGGCCGTTGGCGTCGAGCAAGGCCTTGAGTTCGGCGGAGTTGTAGTCGTAAGGGAACAGGTATTCGACACCTGTGAAACCGGCCTTGGCGGCGGCTTCGAAACGGGCGAGGAAATCCTGCTCGGTGAACAGCATGGACAGGTTGGCGGCGAAACGCGGCATGGTGGTCTCCTGTAGATAGTGGGCAGGCCCCCTGTGGGAGCGAGCTTGCTCGCGATAGCGGTGTGTCTGCTTGCGTTGATGTTGAATGTAGCGCCGTCGCCCGGAGCAAACTCGCTCCCACAGAGACTCCGATTGGTCAGTCGAGCAACGAAATGGCGGTCGGTGCATCGTTGCCCACGAGCGCCAAGTCTTCAAACTCATTAACAGCGTTGATTTCGGTGCCCATTGAGATATTGGTCACCCGTTCCAGGATGATCTCGACGATCACCGGCACCTTGAACTCCTCGATCATCGCCTGGGCCTGGCGCAGGGCCGGTTGGATACCGGACGGTTCGAACACCCGCAGCGCCTTGCACCCCAAGCCTTCGGCCACGGCAATGTGGTCCACGCCATAGCCGTTGAGTTCCGGTGCGTTGAGATTGTCGAAGGACAGCTGCACGCAGTAGTCCATGTCGAACCCGCGCTGGGCCTGGCGGATCAGGCCCAGGTAGGAGTTGTTCACCACGACGTGGATGTAGGGCAGCTTGAACTGCGCACCCACCGCCAGTTCTTCGATCATGAACTGGAAGTCATAGTCGCCCGACAGCGCCACGACCTTGCGGCTCGGATCGGCCTTGACCACCCCTAGCGCGGCCGGAATGGTCCAGCCCAACGGCCCGGCCTGGCCGCAGTTGATCCAGTGGCGTGGCTTGTAGACGTGGAGGAACTGCGCGCCGGCAATCTGCGACAGGCCGATGGTGCTGACGTAGCAGGTGTCCTTGCCGAACACCTGGTTCATCTCTTCGTACACCCGTTGCGGCTTGACCGGCACGTTGTCGAAGTGGGTCTTGCGTTGCAGGCTGGCCTTGCGCTGCTGGCAGTCTTGCAACCAGGCGTCGCGGTTTTTCAGCTTGCCGGCGGCTTGCCATTCACGGGCCACTTCGATGAACACCGTCAGGGCCGAGGCAGCGTCGGAAACGATGCCCAGGTCCGGTGTGAACACGCGGCCGATCTGGGTCGGCTCGATGTCCACGTGAATGAACGTGCGGCCTTCGGTGTAGACGTCCACCGAGCCGGTGTGACGGTTGGCCCAGCGGTTGCCGACGCCCAGCACCACATCCGACTTGAGCAAGGTTGCGTTGCCGTAACGGTGGGAGGTTTGCAGGCCGACCATGCCGACCATCAGCGGATGATCGTCGGGGATGGTGCCCCAGCCCATCAAGGTAGGGATGACGGGAATGCCGGTCAGCTCGGCGAACTCCACCAGCAGTTCGCTGGCATCGGCGTTGATGATGCCGCCGCCGGCCACCAGCAACGGGCGCTCGGCCAGATTGAGCATCGCCAGGGCTTTCTCGATCTGCACGCGGTTGGCCGCGGGTTTGGCTAATGGCAATGGCTGGTAGGCGTCGATGTCGAATTCGATCTCGGCCATCTGCACGTCGAACGGCAGGTCGATCAGCACCGGGCCCGGACGGCCGGAGCGCATCTCAAAGAACGCCTTTTGGAAGGCATACGGCACCTGGCCTGGCTCCAGCACGGTGGTTGCCCACTTGGTCACCGGTTTGACGATGCTGGTGATATCTACAGCCTGGAAGTCTTCCTTGTGCAGTCGGGCGCGGGGGGCTTGCCCGGTGATGCACAGGATCGGGATCGAATCGGCCGAAGCGCTGTAGAGCCCGGTCACCATGTCGGTGCCGGCCGGGCCCGAGGTGCCGATGCACACACCAATATTGCCGGCCTTGGTTCGGGTGTAGCCCTCGGCCATGTGCGAGGCGCCTTCAACGTGGCGAGCAAGGACGTGATCGATGCCACCCACTTTCTGCAGGGCAGAGTACAGCGGGTTGATCGCGGCACCCGGGATACCGAAGGCGGTGTCCACGCCCTCACGGCGCATTACCAGAACGGCGGCTTCGATTGCTCTCATTTTGCTCATTGTTTTGTGCCTCTTACGTTTTGTAATTGTATACAAGTGGCTTTGCGCAGAGTGTATTCATGGGAAACGGCACAGGTCAATCCATTTCCTCAAGCATCTGTTTCATTCGTCGGAGGGCAAGGTTTTGCTGGGTTCTCTCATCGACTAAAGCGCTTTGTGAAAATTATTGTATACAAAAATGTGTGTTGTTGTGTTCTATTTGTTGTGTTCGGTTTTTCTGAAAGTGAAGCCCGCAAGGCTCTCCCATAACAAACGAAGGACAGCACCCATGAGCGTTCTAACCTTGAAAATCGCCGTCAACCTGGCGGGGCAAGCCCTTGCCGCCGGTCGTGAAATCAGCGCTGCACCCTTGACCGTCGCGGTCCTGGACAGCGGCGGACATCTGGTTGCCTTGCAGCGCGAAGACGGCGCCAGCCTGCTTCGCCCGCAGATCGCCATCGGCAAGGCCTGGGGTGCCATCGCCTTGGGCAAAGGCTCACGCCTGCTCGCCCAGGACGCCCAGCAGCGCCCGGCGTTCTTTGCCGCGTTGAACAGCTTGGGGCAGGGCAGCGTCGTACCCGCACCGGGTGGAGTGCTGATCAGGGATCAGGATGGGAAGGTGCTGGGGGCGATGGGTGTCAGTGGTGATGTTTCGGATGTGGATGAGCAGGTGGCGGTCAGGGCTGTGGAGGCGGTGGGCTTGTGGGCGGACGCGGGGGTGGTTGCTTGAGTTTGTAGTGAGTGGACTGACGTCATCGCGAGCAAGCTCGCTCCCACAGGGTCTGATGTTGGACACAAAATGTCTGAACACCGCGAGCCCAGTGTGGGAGCGAGCTTGCTCGCGATGACGATCTATCAGACACATCCAGCCAAGAGTCTGCCGACAATCAAAAATATTCTGGCCTAGCCTTTGGTGACCTGATCATTGGAGAGGCGAAGGAATGCCTGATCTACCTGCTTCACATCGCTTGCGCACTGGCCGTCATGGTGAGCTGAATCGAATCTATTTATTGACCACTAACACGGCTGAGCGAAAGCCGATTTTCCAGGATTTCGCTTTAGGCAGATTGGTGGTTGAACAATTTCGGTATGCCCAGGATGAGAGATGGGCGAAGTCATTGGCTTGGGTAGTCATGCCTGATCATTTCCACTGGGTGGTTGAATTGCAGCAAGGTTCGCTGAATGAATTGATGCAAAAAACCAAGTCCTTGGGTGCTCGGGCGGTGAACCTATCCACAGGGCGCAAAGGCAGTCTTTGGCAGCCGGGCTACCATGACCGGGCCCTGAGGCGGGAGGAAGAGTTGATAACAATGGCTCGTTATGTCGTCGCAAATCCACTGCGGGCAGGTTTGGTTAAGCGGCTTGGCGATTACCCGCTGTGGGATGCCATTTGGCTTTGATATGAAATCGAGTTGCCGCCATCGCGAGCAGGCTCGCTCCCACAGGGTTCTGTTGTGAGTGTGGATTCTGTGAGCAACCTAAATCCCTTGTGGGAGCGAGCCTGCTCGCGATGGTGGCAACTCGGTCCTAGGCCTAGCGATCCACCTCACACCCCTTCAACACCAACCGAATAATCGTCTGTGCCGCCGCTTCGTAATCCGCCTCATCAAGCTTGGCCTTGCCGGTCACGGCGCTGATCTGCCAGTCGAAATCGGCATAGGTCTGGGTGGCGGCCCAGATGCTGAACATCAGGTGGCTGGGGTCGATGGGGGCGATCTGGCCGCGGTCGATCCAGGTCTGGATGCAGTCGATGTTGTGCCGGGCCTGGGCGTTGAGTTGGTCCACCAGGTCGGGGCTCAGGTGGGGGGCGCCGTGCATGATTTCGCTGGCGAAGACTTTCGAGGCGAAGGGCAGGTCGCGGGAGATGCGGATTTTGGAGCGGATGTAGTGGCTCAGCACCTCACCGGGCACGCCGTCGGCATTGAACGGTGTCGAAGCCTGGAGAATCGGCTCGATGATGCTTTCCAGGACTTCGCGGTAGAGGTTTTCCTTGGATTTGAAGTAGTAGTAGACGTTGGGTTTGGGTAGGCCTGCCTTGGCCGCGATGTCGCTGGTCTTGGTCGCGGCGAAGCCCTTGTCGGCAAATTCTTCGCTGGCGGCACGCAGGATCAAGGCTTTGTTGCGCTCGCGGATAGTGCTCATAAACCCAGGGGTTCCTTGCCTGTTCTGGCGGTGGCGCATGGTAGCACCGGCCTCGCGCGGCGCTCAAGAATGCCCCTAGTGGCCTGTGTGGCTAATTCGTGCACCCAACTTCGGCGCCAGTGCTTGCCAAGCTGCGTTACCATTCCTCGCCGTAGCGGGCTAAGACTCGTCATGGCGCCTTGCCTGGCAATCACTGGCACTCGAATTTGAGTACTCGAATTAACCGTACAGGCCACCAGGCGCCGCGGCTCGCGGTATGCTGCGCGGCATTATTATTCAAGGAGCCCCTCCATGGCTGGAAGCAGTTTGCTGGTACTGATCGACGATATCGCCACCGTGCTCGACGATGTTGCGCTGATGACCAAAATGGCCGCCAAGAAGACCGCCGGCGTGCTTGGCGATGATTTGGCGCTCAATGCCCAGCAGGTCTCAGGTGTGCGCGCCGAGCGGGAACTGCCGGTGGTGTGGGCGGTGGCCAAGGGGTCGTTCCTCAACAAGTTGATCCTGGTACCGTCGGCGCTGGCGATCAGCGCCTTCGTCCCGTGGCTGGTCACGCCGTTGTTGATGGTGGGCGGCGCCTATCTGTGTTTCGAAGGGTTCGAAAAACTGGCCCACAAGTTCCTTCATAGCAAGGCCGAAGACCAGGCTGAGCATGCGCAGCTGGTCGAGGCCGTGGCGGATCCGGCGGTTGATCTGGTGGCCTTTGAAAAGGACAAGATCAAGGGCGCGGTACGCACCGACTTCATTCTGTCAGCGGAAATCATCGCCATCACCCTTGGCACGGTTGCCGACGCCGCACTCACCCAGCAGGTGATCGTGCTGTCGGGCATCGCCATCGTCATGACCATTGGTGTCTATGGCTTGGTGGCCGGGATCGTCAAGCTCGATGACCTGGGGTTGTGGTTGACGCAGAAGCCAGGCCAGGCCGCCAAAAGTATCGGTGGCGCCATCCTGCGCGCCGCGCCCTACATGATGAAAGGCCTGTCGGTGATCGGCACGGCGGCGATGTTCCTGGTGGGCGGGGGCATTTTGACCCATGGCGTGCCGGTGGTGCATCACTGGATTGAAAGCGTGACGGCCAGTGCTGGCGGCGCCGGGTTTATCGTGCCGATGTTGCTCAATGCGGTGGCGGGGATTGTCGCGGGTGCGGTAGTGCTGGCGGGTGTGCTGGGCGTGGGCAAAGTCTGGAAAGCGCTGAAAGGCTGAAGCTGGCAACTATCAACTCCCGACCTCGGTCGTGAGCAGCGAATACATGTGGAACCAATCAATGATCGAAACCTTTCAACTGCTGGCGCTATACGTGCTTACCGTCAGTGCATTCTGCTTGGTCGCCGGGCGCTTCCCTTTGCTCGCCCCTGAAGCACAACACCGAGTATCGTCGTTGGACGGTCTGCGTGGTGTCCTCGCAACAGCGGTGATGGTTCACCACTTCGCCATCACTTTTGTGTGGCACGGCACCGGAATCTGGCAAGTCACCGATAGTCGCGTAATCAACAATATGGGGGCCGTACCGGTGTCCTTGTTCTTCATGATTACCGGCTACCTTTTTACGCAAAAAGTTATCAGGGGGCAGCCCAAGTGGGGCTCGCTGCTTTCCTCTCGATTGCGCCGCATTTTTCCAATGTACATCGTGTCTGTTGGCTTGGTGGCGGCTATCAGTTTCTACCAGACAAGAGGGGAATCAGGTTCGCTGCTCGATCATTTCGGCGCGCTCGGTAGCTGGTTGATCTTTCTGGGGGAACCGATCAATGGATTTCCAGATAGCAAGCTGATCAACGCTTCTGTGCAGTGGACACTGATGTACGAGGCGCTTTTTTATCTCTCGCTCCCGCTCATGTATTGCCTGTTCCGTCGTCAGCTGCCGATTCTTGCCTTGGTGATTTCCATTGGCGCGATCGCGATCTTATGGCCGGAGTATCATCATGTGTTCCACAAGCGGTTCGTTAAGCTGTTTCTGGTGGGCATGGCTGTCGCCTTCTTGGAGCCGCGGCTGCGCAAGACGTCGATCGACTTTTCGAATCTCTGGTGCTGCCTTATCGCCACCGCGGTCCTTATCGCGAGTCTGAATATGCGCTCATACTCAACTGGGCAAATGTTGATTCTCGGCATTCCGTTTGGGCTGTTCGTTCTAGGCAATAGTCTGCACGGACTCCTGGAGCACAAGGGACTCAAGGTTCTGGGGGAGGCGAGCTTCAGTATCTATCTGCTGCACGGTATCGTGATCTACAGCATGTTTAGTCTGCTGAAAATATACAACTTCACAGACGGCTCACTCAGGGACTATGCATGGTATTTGCCGCTTATCATTCTGGTGGTGAGCGCGTTGAGTGTTTTGACCTACTGGTCAATCGAGCGACCCTTCATCATTTCGCCCCTCAAGCGGCTGGATAAGACAGTCAAAGAAATATGATGCCAAGCTCTTTCTGATCCACCGATCAGTGTGGGTTCTGCGTGGCTAGGATCCGCAGCTCAGAAATAAAATCATGAAAGCGCATTTTTACCTTTTTTTACGAGAACGACATGGCCTATCTGCCTCCAGACATCAAATCGAAAAAGCTCCTGATCGTTTGTCGGGACGTCGGCGGTTATGTAAAGCGGCTTAGCGATTACTTGGCCCGGAATAATGAGGTCACTTTCGTTGATCTTTCTGCACAGCGCGACGAGGTCCCGTTTCTTCCTGGAAAGCTACGGCGATGGCTGAAGAAGTTCCTGACAGTTCGTGCGGCGCACCGCCAGATTCAAGAGGCTGGGAAAGTCGATTCCGTACTCATCATCAATCCCGCACAAATTGACATCGCGCTTGTCGATCAGGCAATGGTTGCAGCACAACAGACCATCGCGTTCCTGTCTGACGGCGTTTCAAGACTTGCCATGTCGGTGACTCAGTTGGCCCGTTTCGACAAGGTCTACACCTTCGACGATGAGGACGCCCGGGAATACGGATTTCGCAAACTCAGTAACTACATCTACGAGGTCAACGCAGAGCTTGAAACGACGCGTGAGTACAAGGCTTTTGTAGTGATGGCGGGCAAGAATCGCATTGACGTGCTGGGCAGGATCGCAGCCGAGTTCGATCGTCTTGGCCACACGAACTATAAGTTCCTGGTCCAGAGCAAGGTGGTCGAAAACTCCAGTCCTGGTATCACTTTTTTCAGAAAAAGGATGTCGCTCGATGAAGTTGGCGACCTGATCAGGCGCTCGGAAATCCTGATCGATATCGTCCGGCCGGGTCATGCTGGGCTGAGCTTTCGCTTCTTCGATGCTTTGTTCTACCGCAAGAAAATCATCACCAACAATCCGTCGGTGATGAATTACGATTTTTATGATGAGCGCAACATCCTGGTCATTGACAGCGAGCACCCCGTTATCCCGCCGTCATTTCTCGTCGAGGACTACATGGATCCGCCTGCGGATGTGGTCCAAAAGTACAGCATGGGCAGCTGGGCTAACGAAGTGTTTGCTCCACTTGTCGATGATCAGCGATAGGGGCTGCTTCATCACAGGGTACTGCGGTCTGGCCTCGAAGATTCGAGGCTAGGCCGTATTACTCCGCGATCTGCAACTTGCGCGACTCGGTGTACACGTAGCGCACCTTTTCATACTCGAACGGCGAGTTCAGTTGCCCATAGCGGAAGCTGGTCTGGTAGCGCTTGTCGACGCCGCGCAGGAGCAACAACTCCGGGTGGTTGGCGCTGACTTCGGCGACATTGAGGAAGTTGATCGCCGATTCGGCGCTGTAGTCCACCAGCAGGCCGGAAGTGTCGCGCAGGTTCGATGGGCCGAAGATCGGCAACACGAAGTACGCGCCGCCGGGCACGCCATAGAAGCCCAGGGTCTGGCCGAAGTCTTCGCTCTGGCGCGGCAGGCCCATGGCGGTGGCCGGGTCCCATAGGCCGGCGATGCCGACGGTGGTGTTGAGCAGCAGTCGCGCCGTGGTTTCCATCGAACGCTTGCCCTTGAATTGCAGCAGGCTGTTCATCAGGTTAGGCACGTCCCCCAGGTTGTTGAAGAAGTTGCTGACCCCGGTGCGCATGAAGCTTGGGGTGATGTAGCGGTAGCCATCGACAACGGGCAGGAACACCCACTGGTCGAAACGGTAGTTGAAGTGATAGACCCGGCGGTTCCATGACTCCAGCGGGTCATAGACGTTCAGGGCGTTGAGGGTCGAGCGCTCGAACTCGCGCTGGTCCAACCCGGGGTTGAACTTGAGCTTGGTCAACGGTTCCTTGAAACCGTCCGAACCCACCACCACAGGCGCATTGGCCTTGCTGTTGTCGGCGTGGACCATGCCCGCACTCATTAACGCAGCGATAAGCAGCAGATATTTAGCCACGGAAGAACTCCAGCATGGCGTCGCTGTTGACGCGGTAGTTAAGGTTGCCGCAGTGGCCGCCCAGCGGATAAACCGTCAGGCGATCGCCAAAGGTCTTGCGCAGGAAGCCCAGGTCGCCCGGGCCGAGAATGACGTCGTCGGCATTGTGCATGACGGCAATCTTCGGGCTTTCGTGCAGGTAATCCTTCAGCGCGTACAGGCTGACCTGGTCGACCAGTTGCAACAGGCTGCCGCCGTCAGTGCGTGCGCGCCACATCGGGATCACCTGCTCGGTGAGGTAGCAGTCGAAATCGCATTGCAGAGCCCGCTTGAGGAACGGCGTCAGGCTGGTGCTTTCGGTAATCGGGAACTTGGGCGGGATGATCAGGCCGCGCCGGTTGATCAGGTCCGAGGTGAACGCGATGTCGGCCGCCGAGAACCGGAACGAGGTGCCGATCAACATGGCCATCTGCTCGTTGCTCAGGTGTTGCTTGGACTGCTGGAAGTCGTAGAGCAGGGCATCGTTGAGGTCGATGTAGCCTTTTTGCTGGAAGTAGCGCGTCAGCTTGTTCAGCACCAGCTCATAGAAGGTGGTGGTGCTGTTGATGCCCTTGACCTCGGTCTGGACCAGTTTGTCCAGGTTGGTGATCGAGGTGTAGAGGTTCACCGGCGGGTTCAGCAGCAGCACCTTCTTGAAATTGAAGCTGCGCCGGGTTTCGTCCAGGTGTGCGACGAAGGCCGCATCCAGGGCGCCGAGGCTGTAGCCGGTCAGGTAGTACTCGGTCACCGGCAGCTTGGGGTTCTGCGCGCGCACTGCTTGCATCACCCGGTACATGTCTTCGGCGTCTTCCTTGGAAATGCCTGGCGTGGCGAAGCGCGAAGCGGCGCTCATGAAGTCGAAGCTGGTGGGCGATGACAACTGCACCACGTGGTAGCCGGCCTTGTAGTAGAGCCGCTTGAGGTATTCATTGATGCTACTGTCAAAGCGCGCACCGGTGCCGGCGATGAGAAAAATCAGCGGCGCGGGTTTGTCTTGGGTGGCCATGCGGTAGGTGAGGCTTTTCACCGGCCAGAAGTTGTCCGGCAGGATGAACTCGCGTTCCGGGCGCAGGGTCAGGCTGTGGTCGGCCTGATTGATGTCTTCGATCAGCGGCAGCTCCGGACGCAGGTCCGGCGGCGTGGTGGCGATGGTCGCCTCGAACGGGTTGGTCAAGGGGTAGCCATAGCTGGCGGCGTCAATATCTGCCGCCAGCGCGGACGCACTCAAGATAAGGCCGCCGAGAAGGGCAGCGAAGCGCAAGGAACGGAGCATGACTGGATCCCTTAGAGGAAGGTGCCGAATGAGGTTCGCAGGCTATGACCGCCGAAGCAGAGCCAAGTGCCATGACGGGCACAAAACAGGCGCGGACGGGGTGCGATAGTAGCGGGACAATACACGGTTGGGTGCGGTGGCGGCTAGTTATCTGGCGTTTGCCGGATTTGACCGCAAAATCTGATGTGCGATGGCGGTGGTGCAAATGCCTGAAGCAAGGGGGCTGGCGTTCTGATGTCGTTTCTCGTTGCCTCGACGTCGCAGGCAGAGCAGGTTCCGGATCGGCGCAGGTTGATGATCAACGAGTCAGTACTCCACTGGCGTTCAGGCCGGTTTGAGGGCGAGCGTGATGGGGGCGCTGAGCATCATAACTATACGTTGACGCCGCCCGGCATCCGTCGGGCGCAGCACTTTCGGGGAAGTAACGATGAAGATGCGACGACTCTTGGGCGCAGGTGCCGCACTGGTACTGGCCATCAGTTCCACCTTGGCCAGCGCCGAAACCAAAACCCTGAGCATCGGTTACGTTGACGGCTGGTCCGACAGCGTCGCGACCACCCACGTGGCCGCCGAAGTGATCAAGCAAAAACTCGGTTATGACGTGAAGCTGCAGGCGGTCGCGACCGGGATCATGTGGCAGGGCGTGGCCACCGGTAAGCTCGACGCGATGCTCTCGGCCTGGCTGCCGGTGACTCACGGCGACTATTGGACGAAGAACAAGGACCAGGTGGTCGACTATGGCCCGAACTTCAAGGATGCCAAAATCGGCCTGATCGTGCCGGAGTACGTTAAGGCCAAGTCGCTCGAAGATCTCAAGACCGACGACTCCTTCAAGAAGCGCATCGTTGGCATCGACGCCGGTTCAGGCGTAATGCTCAAGACCGAACAGGCCATCAAGGATTACGACCTGACCGGTTATCAACTCAAGGCCAGTTCCGGCGCCGGCATGATTGCCGAGCTGACCCGTGCCGAGAAGAAAAACGAATCCATCGCCGTCACCGGTTGGGTGCCACACTGGATGTTCGCCAAGTGGAAGCTGCGCTTCCTGGAAGACCCGAAAGGCGTCTACGGCGCAGCTGAGACTGTAAACAGTATCGGCAGCAAGGAGCTGGGCACCAAGGCGCCGGAAGTGGCCGAGTTCCTGAAGAAATTCCAATGGTCTTCGAAAGACGAGATCGGCGAAGTCATGCTCGCCATCCAGGAAGGTGCCAAGCCTGAAGCCGCTGCCAAGGACTGGGTCGCCAAGCACCCGGACCGTGTGAAGGAGTGGACTGGCAAGTAATCTGCCTGGTTTAGCTGTTCCGAAAAACCGCATGGCTTTGTGTCATGCGGTTTTTTTGTGCCCGCGGATTGTTGAATTTGCACCAAAACCTGTGGGAGCGAGCTTGATCGCGATAGGGGTGGTCCTGCTGCCGCCATCGCGAGCAAGCTCGCTCCCACAGGAAGACGGCATATAAATGTGCGAAAAACTGGCAAAACCGTCATGTCGTTCTAATACTAAGGTCGTCTGGAACCTGGCCTTGAGCCGCATAGAGTAGGGCTGTTCCAATTAAATCTGTGCTGCGAGGATAAAAACAATGAACGACAGCATTTACCTCTCGATTCAAAACAGCCCGCGCTTCAAGGAGCTGGTGAGAAAAAGGGAAAAGTTCGCCTGGATTCTCTCGGCGATCATGCTTGGGCTGTATTCCGGCTTCATTCTTCTGATCGCCTACGGGCCACACATTCTCGGGGCCAAGATCACGCCTGAGTCCACCATTACCTGGGGCATTCCCATCGGTGTTGGCCTGATTGTCTCGGCCTTCATCCTGACCGCTATCTACGTACGGCGCGCCAACGGCGAGTTCGACGACCTGAACAATGCGATTCTCAAGGAGGCTCAGCAATGATCCGGCGTCTACTGGCTCTATTGAGCATCGCAGCGTTCGCTCCGGGCGCCTGGGCGGCTGAAGCCTTGACCGGTGCCGTGCAGAAACAACCCCTCAACGTCTCGGCCATTGTCATGTTCGTGGTCTTCGTCGGCGCGACCCTGTGCATCACTTACTGGGCGTCCAAGCGTAACAAGTCGGCGGCCGACTACTATGCGGCGGGCGGGCGGATCACCGGTTTCCAGAACGGCCTGGCCATTGCCGGTGACTACATGTCGGCGGCGTCCTTCCTGGGGATTTCCGCCCTGGTGTTCGCCTCCGGCTACGACGGCCTGATCTACTCCATCGGCTTCCTGGTGGGCTGGCCGATCATTCTGTTCCTGATCGCCGAGCGCCTGCGTAACCTGGGTAAATACACCTTTGCCGACGTGGCGTCCTATCGCCTCGGGCAAACCCAGATCCGCAGTCTGTCCGCCTGTGGCTCGCTGGTGGTGGTGGCGTTCTACCTGATCGCGCAAATGGTCGGTGCCGGCAAGCTGATCCAGCTGCTGTTCGGCCTGGACTACCATGTCGCGGTGATCCTGGTGGGTATCCTGATGTGCCTCTACGTGTTGTTCGGCGGCATGCTGGCTACCACCTGGGTACAGATCATCAAGGCGGTGCTGTTGCTGTCGGGCGCTTCGTTCATGGCCCTGATGGTCATGAAACACGTCAACTTCGACTTCAACATGCTGTTTGCCGAAGCGGTCAAGGTTCACCCTAAAGGTGAGGCGATCATGAGCCCTGGCGGCCTGGTGAAGGATCCGATCTCGGCCTTCTCCCTGGGGCTGGCGCTGATGTTCGGTACCGCTGGCCTGCCGCACATCCTGATGCGCTTCTTCACCGTGAGCGACGCCAAGGAAGCGCGCAAGAGCGTGCTGTATGCCACTGGCTTCATCGGTTACTTCTACATCCTGACCTTCATCATCGGCTTCGGCGCGATCCTGCTGGTCAGCACCAACCCGGCCTTCAAGGACGCGGCAGGTGCCTTGCTCGGTGGCAACAACATGGCGGCGGTGCACCTGGCCAACGCTGTGGGCGGTAGCATCTTCCTGGGCTTCATCTCAGCCGTAGCCTTCGCCACCATCCTGGCGGTAGTCGCGGGCCTGACCCTGGCCGGTGCCTCGGCGGTGTCCCATGACCTGTATGCCAGCGTGATCAAGAAAGGCAAGGCCAACGAGAAGGACGAGATTCGCGTCTCGAAAATCACCACCATCGCCCTGGCGGTGCTGGCGATCGGCCTGGGTATCCTGTTCGAGAAGCAGAACATCGCGTTCATGGTGGGCCTGGCGTTCTCCATCGCGGCGAGCTGCAACTTCCCGGTCCTGCTGCTTTCGATGTACTGGAAGAAGCTGACCACCCGTGGCGCCATGATTGGCGGCTGGCTGGGCCTGGTCAGTGCCGTGGGCCTGATGATCCTTGGCCCGACCATTTGGGTGCAGATCATGGGTCACGAGAAGGCGATCTTCCCGTATGAATACCCAGCACTGTTCTCGATGGCGATTGCCTTTGTCGGCATCTGGTTCTTCTCCATTACCGACAAGTCGGCTGAAGGTGCAAACGAGCGGGCGCTGTTCTTCCCGCAATTCGTGCGTTCGCAGACTGGCCTGGGGGCGAGTGGGGCGGTTAATCATTGATGTAGCGGCAAGTGTTTGAAGACATACCCCGGTCGAGAGGCCGGGGTATTTTTTTGTGCCCGGGTTTTGGGTGGGGCGGGCGGGCCGCATCGCGAGCAAGCTCGCTCCCACAGGGGCAGGGTTGCGCAGATCCAGGGTGGGAGCGAGAGCTTGCTCGCGATGGCGTCAGGCCGGTCGCTGAGCCTCTGGCGGCCTGAAACAGAACGGCCCCCGCTCCTATATAAGAAGCGGGGGCCGTTCCTGTGCAGCTTAAGACCTTATTGCAAGGCAGGTCTTACTTGCGGTCTTCCAGCTGGGTGATGTCACGCGACTCGTAGCCGGTGTACAGCTGGCGCGGGCGGCCGATCTTGTACGGGCTGGAGAGCATTTCCTTCCAGTGGGAGATCCAGCCGACGGTCCGCGCCAGGGCGAAGATCACGGTGAACATGCTGGTTGGAATGCCGATCGCCTTGAGGATGATCCCCGAGTAGAAGTCGACGTTCGGGTACAGCGAGCGTTCGATGAAGTACGGGTCGGTCAGGGCGATCTCTTCCAGGCGCATGGCCAGTTCGAGTTGCGGATCGTTCTTGATCCCCAGTTCCTTGAGCACTTCGTCGCAGGTCTGCTTCATGACGGTGGCGCGTGGGTCGCGGTTCTTGTAGACCCGGTGACCGAAGCCCATCAACTTGAACGGATCGTTCTTGTCCTTGGCCTTGGCGATGAACTTGTCGATGTTCGAGACATCGCCGATTTCATCGAGCATGGTCAGTACCGCTTCGTTCGCACCGCCGTGGGCAGGGCCCCAGAGTGCGGCGATACCGGCGGCGATACAGGCGAACGGGTTGGCACCCGAGGAGCCTGCCAGGCGCACGGTGGACGTGGACGCGTTCTGCTCGTGGTCGGCATGGAGGATGAAGATCCGGTCCATGGCCTTGGCGAGCACCGGGCTGATCGGTTTGATCTCGCACGGGGTGTTGAACATCATGTGCAGGAAGTTTTCTGCATAGGTCAGGTCATTGCGTGGGTACATCATGGGCTGGCCCATGGAGTACTTGTAGACCATGGCTGCCAGGGTTGGCATCTTCGCCACCAGGCGGATCGCGGAGATTTCGCGGTGCTGGGGGTTATTGATGTCCAGGGAGTCGTGGTAGAAGGCCGAGAGGGCGCCGACAACGCCGCACATGACGGCCATCGGGTGGGCATCGCGACGGAAGCCGTTGAAGAAGGTCTTCAACTGCTCGTGAACCATGGTGTGGTTCTTCACGGTGCTGACGAACTGGGCCTTTTGCTCTGCGGTTGGCAGCTCGCCGTTGAGCAGCAGGTAGCAGGTTTCCAGGTAGTCCGATTTTTCAGCCAGTTGCTCGATCGGGTAGCCGCGGTGCAGCAGGATGCCGTTGTCGCCATCGATGTAGGTGATTTTCGACTCGCACGAGGCGGTCGACATGAAACCTGGGTCAAAGGTGAAACGGCCCGTGGCCGTCAGGCCCCGTACGTCGATTACATCGGGACCAACGGTGCCGGTTAAAATGGGCAGCTCGACGGGGGCTGCGCCCTCGATGATCAACTGCGCTTTTTTGTCAGCCATGTGGCCTCCTATTAATGCTTGGAATCATCAGACAGACCCCCCACGCAGGGCCCGCACCACTATAGTGAGATAAATCCGAAAGTCAATTTGCCTAAAGTCTTGCTCCAGAAGGCTTTAACCGGACTTTTTCCGCGAAATTGCCTGCCGTTTACGCCTTTTGCGTCATATGTGCAATGCGCTATTAGGGGAAGGTGAACGCGTTGTCATTAGTAGCCTAACTGTCTATACTCGGCCACCGACCGCCAGGGGCTTTTGGGCCTGCTTTCTTGGGGGTCGTCACTCCCTGGGTGGTGAGTACCTGACCAGTGCGCGCCCCAACAACTTTGCCCTGATTGTTAGGGGCTCTTCAGTGTGAAAAAAAAGCCGTGAAAAGCCAACGACCTGTAAACCTAGACCTAAGGACCATCAAACTCCCAGTCACTGCTTACACGTCCATTCTTCACCGTATTTCCGGTGTCATCCTCTTCGTCAGCCTGGCCATCATGCTTTATGCATTGGACAAGTCGCTCGATTCGGAAGAAGGCTTCGGTCAGGTGAAAGCGTGTCTGACCAGTCCGCTAGCCAAGCTAGTGATTTGGGGCATCCTGTCCGCCTTGCTGTATCACTTGGTTGCCGGTGTGCGCCATTTGATCATGGACATGGGCATCGGTGAGACGCTGGAAGGCGGCAAGCTGGGCTCGAAAATCATTATCGCCGTGTCTGCGGTGCTGATCGTTCTGGCAGGAGTCTGGATATGGTAACCAACGTCACGAACCTTTCGCGTTCGGGCCTCTATGACTGGATGGCCCAGCGTGTGTCTGCGGTCGTTCTCGCGGCTTACTTCATCTTCCTGATCGGATATGTCGTGGCAAACCCAGGCCTGGGCTACGCCCAATGGCATGAACTGTTCGCAAACAACTGGATGCGTATCTTCAGTCTGCTGGCACTTGTCGCACTGGGCGCTCACGCCTGGGTCGGCATGTGGACCATCGCGACCGACTACTTGACGCCAATGGCGTTCGGCAAGTCGGCGACTGCCGTACGTTTCCTTTTCCAGGCAGTATGCGGCGTTGCGATGTTCGCTTACTTCGTCTGGGGTGTGCAGATTCTCTGGGGTATCTGATCCATGGCTAACATTCCAACGATTTCTTTCGACGCCATCATCATTGGTGGTGGCGGTGCCGGCATGCGCGCAGCGCTGCAACTGGCGCAAGGCGGTCACAAGACTGCCGTGATCACCAAGGTTTTCCCGACGCGTTCGCACACTGTTTCCGCCCAGGGCGGCATCACCTGCGCCATCGCTTCGGCCGACCCGAACGATGACTGGCGCTGGCACATGTACGATACCGTCAAGGGTTCCGACTACATCGGTGACCAGGACGCTATCGAATACATGTGTCAGGAAGGCCCGGCCGCGGTGTTCGAGCTGGACCACATGGGTATGCCATTCTCGCGTACCGAGCAAGGTCGTATCTACCAGCGTCCGTTCGGTGGCCAGTCCAAGGACTATGGCAAGGGCGGCCAGGCTGCGCGTACTTGCGCGGCGTCCGACCGTACCGGTCACGCACTGCTGCACACCCTGTACCAGGGCAACCTGAAAGCCGGTACCACGTTCCTGAACGAGTACTACGCCGTTGACCTGGTGAAGAACCAGGAAGGCGCCTTCGTCGGCGTGATCGCGATCTGCATCGAAACCGGCGAAACCACCTACATCCGCGCCAAGGCCACCGTGCTGGCGACCGGCGGTGCAGGCCGTATCTACGCATCCACCACCAATGCCCTGATCAACACCGGTGACGGCGTCGGCATGGCCCTGCGTGCTGGCGTTCCGGTGCAAGACATCGAAATGTGGCAGTTCCACCCAACCGGCATCGCCGGCGCCGGTGTGCTGGTGACCGAAGGTTGCCGTGGTGAAGGTGGTTACCTGATCAACAAGCACGGCGAGCGTTTCATGGAGCGTTATGCTCCGAACGCCAAGGACCTTGCCGGTCGTGACGTGGTTGCCCGTTCGATGGTTAAAGAAATCATCGCTGGCAACGGTTGCGGTCCGAATGGCGACCACGTGATGCTCAAGCTCGACCACCTGGGCGAGGAAGTGCTGCACAGCCGCCTGCCAGGCATCTGCGAACTGTCCAAGACCTTCGCTCACGTCGATCCAGTCGTTGCGCCGGTTCCTGTGGTTCCAACCTGCCACTATATGATGGGTGGTGTTCCCACCAACATTCATGGCCAGGCAATCACCCAGAACGGCGAAGGCGTGGACGAAATCATCCCTGGCCTGTTCGCAGTGGGTGAAGTGGCTTGCGTATCGGTCCACGGTGCCAACCGTCTGGGCGGCAACTCGTTGCTCGACCTGGTGGTCTTCGGTCGCGCTGCCGGCCTGCACTTGGAAAAAGCGCTGTCCGACGGTATCGAATATGACGATGCCACCGACGCCAACATCGAAGCCGCCCTGGCGCGTCTGTCCGCTCTGAACGAGCGTACCGAAGGCGAAGACGTGGCGACCCTGCGTCGCGAGTTGCAAAACTGCATGCAGAACTACTTCGGTGTATTCCGTACCGGCGAATACATGCAGAAGGGTATTGCCCAGTTGGCGCAATTGCGTGAACGAATTGCCAACGTGAAGATCAACGATAAGTCGCAGGCGTTCAACACTGCCCGTATCGAAGCGCTGGAATTGCAGAACCTGCTGGAAGTGGCCGAAGCCACCGCCATCGCCGCAGAAGTGCGTAAAGAGTCCCGTGGCGCCCACGCCCGCGAAGACTTCGAAGACCGTGACGATGAAAACTGGCTGTGCCACACCTTGTACTTCCCGGGTGAAAAACGCGTCGCCAAGCGTGCCGTGAACTTTTCGCCGAAGACTGTTCCGACTTTCGAACCAAAAGTCCGGACTTATTAAGGGTGACCGCTATGTTGCAAGTCAGTGTTTATCGCTACAACCCTGATCAGGACGCTGCGCCGTTCATGCAGGACTTCCAGGTCGATACCGGTGGTAAAGACCTGATGGTGCTGGACGTGCTGGCCCTGATCAAAGAGCAGGACGAGGGCTTCTCCTATCGTCGCTCTTGCCGTGAGGGCGTTTGCGGCTCCGACGGCATGAACATCAACGGCAAGAACGGCCTGGCCTGCATCACGCCGCTGTCTGCCGTGGTCAAGGGCAACAAGCTGATCGTTCGTCCGCTGCCAGGTTTGCCGGTTATCCGTGACCTGGTCGTCGATATGAGCATCTTCTACAAGCAATACGAGAAGGTGAAGCCATTCCTGCAGAACGACACGCCGGCTCCGGCCATCGAGCGTCTGCAGACTCCTGAAGAGCGTGAGAAGCTCGACGGTCTGTACGAGTGCATCCTGTGCGCTTGCTGCTCGACCTCGTGCCCATCCTTCTGGTGGAACCCGGACAAGTTCCTGGGCCCGGCCGCCCTGCTGCAAGCGTACCGCTTCCTGGCAGACAGCCGTGACACCAAGACGTCCGAGCGTCTGGCTTCGCTCGATGACCCGTTCAGCGTATTCCGCTGCCGCGGGATCATGAACTGCGTCAACGTTTGTCCAAAAGGCCTGAACCCGACGAAGGCCATCGGTCACATTCGTAACATGCTGCTGCAAAGCGGCGTGTGATTCAGCTGCTGTACCCGTAGGACCGTTGTACCCGTAAAGGCCAAGGCGCGGGCTTCAACCCGCGTCATGGCTATAACCAGAACAGCCGCTCACAAAGCGGCAGTTCTTATTTTGAAGAAATGAGACAAGCAGGGGCATCCGGGCTGGTACCCGGACTATCAGCGTGATCCTAAGTGGCTTGTTTTAGTCGCTGCACTCGGACTTCTGCAAGTTTGCTCGGTGTTTTCGCCGGTGGTGTTCCCCTAATCGAGGGTGACCAAGCATGCAAGAAAGCGTGATGCAGCGCATGTGGAACAGTGCCCACCTTTCCGGTGGTAACGCTGCCTATGTGGAAGAGCTTTACGAGCTCTACCTGCACGACCCTAACGCTGTGCCAGAAGAATGGCGCACCTACTTTCAGAAGTTGCCGGCTGACGGTAACTCTGCCACTGATGTTTCGCACTCGACGATTCGCGATCATTTCGTGTTGCTGGCAAAGAACCAGCGCCGCGCTCAACCGGTATCTGCCGGCAGCGTGAGCAGTGAACACGAGAAGAAGCAAGTTGAAGTGCTGCGACTGATCCAGGCCTACCGGATGCGTGGCCACCAGGCAGCCCAGCTTGACCCGCTGGGGCTGTGGCAGCGTCCTGCACCTGCAGACCTGTCGATCAATCACTACGGCTTGACCAATGCCGATCTAGATACGACCTTCCGTGCCGGCGACCTGTTCATCGGCAAAGAGGAAGCGAGCCTACGCGAAATTCACGAAGCGTTGCAGCAGACATATTGCCGCACCATCGGCGCTGAATTCACGCACATCACCGATTCCGAGCAGCGCCAGTGGTTCCAGCAGCGTCTGGAAAGCGTGCGTGGCCGTCCGACGTACTCCACCGACATCAAGAGCCACTTGCTCGAGCGCGTCACGGCCGGTGAAGGCCTGGAGAAATACCTGGGCACCAAGTACCCGGGTACCAAGCGTTTCGGCCTGGAAGGTGGCGAAAGCCTGATTCCGATGCTCGACGAGTTGATCCAGCGTTCCGGTTCCTACGGCACCAAGGAAGTCGTCATCGGCATGGCCCACCGTGGCCGCCTTAACGTACTGGTCAACACCTTCGGCAAGAACCCGCGCGAGCTGTTCGACGAGTTCGAAGGCAAGAAGAAGGTCGAGCTGGGCTCCGGTGACGTGAAATACCACCAGGGCTTCTCGTCCAACGTGATGACCACCGGTGGCGAAGTCCACCTGGCGATGGCCTTCAACCCGTCCCACCTGGAAATCGTTTCCCCGGTGGTCGAGGGTTCGGTTCGCGCCCGCCAGGATCGCCGCAACGATCCGACCGGCGAGAAGGTACTGCCGATTTCCATCCACGGTGACGCGGCATTCGCCGGTCAAGGCGTGGTCATGGAAACCTTCCAGATGTCGCAGACTCGCGGTTTCAAGACCGGCGGCACCGTGCACATCGTGATCAACAACCAGGTCGGTTTCACCATCAGCAACCCGCTGGACTCGCGTTCCACCGAGTACGCCACCGACGTCGCGAAAATGATCCAGGCGCCGATTCTCCATGTGAATGGCGATGACCCGGAAGCCGTGCTGTTCGTGACCCAGTTGGCCATTGATTACCGCATGCAGTACAAGCGCGATGTGGTGATCGACCTGGTCTGCTACCGTCGTCGCGGCCACAACGAGGCCGACGAGCCAAGTGGCACCCAGCCGCTGATGTACCAGCAGATCGCCAAGCAGCGCACCACCCGTGAGCTGTATGCCGAGCGCCTGACCCAGGGCGGTGTACTGGATGCAGCGCGCGTCCAGGAAAAAGTCGATGAATATCGCAATGCCCTGGACAACGGCCTGCACGTGGTGAAAAGCCTGGTCAAGGAGCCGAACAAAGAGCTGTTCGTGGACTGGCGTCCATACCTGGGCCACGCCTGGACCGCGCGCCACGACACCCGCTTCGACCTCAAGACCTTGCAGGAACTGTCCGCCAAGCTGCTGGAAATCCCGGAAGGCTTCGTGGTCCAGCGCCAGGTTGCGAAGATCTACGAAGACCGTCAGAAGATGCAAGCCGGCGGCCTGCCGATCAACTGGGGTTACGCCGAAACCATGGCGTACGCGACCCTGGCGTTCGAAGGTCACCCGATTCGCATCACCGGCCAGGACGTAGGCCGCGGCACTTTCTCGCACCGCCACGCGGCGCTGCACAACCAGAAAGACGCCAGCACCTACATCCCGCTGCAACACCTGTACAAAGGCCAGCCACGTTTCGACCTGTACGATTCGCTGCTGTCCGAAGAAGCCGTCCTGGCGTTCGAATATGGCTACTCCACCACCGAGCCGAATGCGCTGGTGATCTGGGAAGCCCAGTTCGGCGACTTCGCCAACGGTGCCCAGGTGGTTGTCGACCAGTTCATCACCAGCGGCGAGCACAAGTGGGGCCGTCTCTGCGGTCTGACCATGCTGTTGCCACACGGTTATGAAGGGCAGGGGCCGGAGCACTCTTCGGCACGTCTGGAGCGTTACCTGCAACTGTGTGCCGAACACAACGTCCAGGTCTGCGTACCGACGACGCCGGCACAGATCTACCACCTGCTGCGTCGTCAAGTCATCCGTCCGCTGCGCAAGCCGCTGATCGTGCTGACACCGAAGTCGCTGCTGCGCCACAAACTGGCGATTTCCACGCTCGAGGACCTGGCCGAAGGCTCGTTCCAGACCGTTATTTCGGAAATCGACACCCTGGACGCGGCGAAGGTCACTCGCCTGGTCCTGTGCAGCGGCAAGGTCTACTACGACCTGCTGGAAAAACGTCGTGCCGAAGGCCGCGAAGACATCGCCATCGTGCGTATCGAGCAGCTTTACCCGTTCCCGGAAGAAGACCTGATGGAGGCCATCGCGCCTTACACCAACCTCACCAATGTGGTGTGGTGTCAGGAAGAACCGATGAACCAAGGCGCGTGGTACAGCAGCCAGCATCACCTGCGTCGCAGCATCGGCAACCATAACAAGGCCCTGGGCCTGGAATATGCCGGCCGTGATGCTTCCGCTGCACCTGCGTGTGGTTATGCGTCGATGCACGCCGAGCAGCAGGAAAAACTGCTGCAAGATGCCTTCACTGTTTAACGCCTTCGCGCTGACTGAAACCGAATTTTAAGGACCCACAGATAATGGCTATCGAAATCAAAGCCCCGTCATTCCCGGAATCGGTTGCCGATGGCACCGTTGCCACCTGGCACAAGAAACCAGGCGAGGCCGTCAAGCGTGACGACCTGATCGTCGACATCGAGACCGACAAGGTCGTGCTGGAAGTATTGGCCGAAGCTGACGGCGTGCTGGGCGCAATCATTGCCGAGGAGGGCGCGACCGTTCTGTCGAACCAGGTCCTGGGCTCGATCGAAGAGGGCGGCGCTGCCGCCACTCCAGCCGCCGCTGCTGCTCCAGCCGCCCAAGCTGCTGCTCCAGCTGCCGATGGCGAAGACGATCCAGTCGCTGCGCCTGCTGCTCGCAAGATTGCCGAAGAGAACGGTATCAACATCGCTTCCGTTGCCGGCACCGGCAAGGGCGGTCGCGTGACCAAGGAAGACGTGGTGGCTGCCGTTGCCGCGAAGAAGGCCGCTCCAGCGGCTGCTGCTCCGGCCAAGGCTGCCGCTCCGGCCGCCGCCGCGCCTGTGTTCGCTGCCGGCGATCGCACCGAGAAGCGTGTACCGATGACTCGCGTGCGCGCCACCGTGGCCAAGCGTCTGGTTGAAGCCCAGTCGAACATGGCGATGCTGACTACCTTCAACGAAGTCGACATGACCGAAGTCATGGCCCTGCGTTCGAAGTACAAGGACCTGTTCGAGAAGTCCCATAACGGCGTACGCCTGGGCTTCATGTCGTTCTTCGTCAAGGCTGCCACCGAAGCGCTGAAACGCTTCCCGGCCGTCAACGCGTCGATCGACGGTTCCGACATCGTCTACCACGGCTACGCCGACATCGGTGTCGCCGTGTCCAGCGACCGTGGCCTGGTGGTTCCGGTACTGCGTAACGCCGAGCTGATGAGCCTGGCTGAAATCGAAGGCGGCATTGCCACCTTCGGCAAGAAGGCCCGTGACGGCAAGCTGTCCATCGACGAGATGACCGGCGGTACGTTCACCATCACCAACGGTGGTACATTCGGTTCGATGATGTCGACCCCGATCGTCAACCCACCGCAAGCGGCGATCCTGGGGATGCACAACATCATCCAGCGTCCGATGGCAATCAACGGTCAAGTCGTGATTCGTCCGATGATGTACCTGGCACTGTCCTACGATCACCGCCTGATCGACGGTAAAGAAGCCGTGACGTTCCTGGTAACCATCAAGAACCTGCTTGAAGATCCGGCTCGTCTGCTGCTGGATATCTGATTTTCGCCGCGAGGGCCGGTCTGTCATGACCGGCCTCTTGCTGAAACAACCGGTTTCGTCCCTCGACGGTCACCACAAGTGATCGTCCGGTTTGATTCGAAAAGGAATGACTCATGACTCAGAAATTCGACGTGGTAGTGATTGGTGCGGGCCCTGGCGGCTACGTAGCGGCCATCAAGGCTGCGCAACTGGGCCTTACCACTGCCTGCATCGAGAAATACACCGATGGCGAGGGCAAGCTGGCCCTGGGCGGTACCTGCCTGAACGTCGGTTGCATTCCATCCAAGGCGCTGCTGGACAGCTCTTGGAAATACAAGGAAGCGAAAGAAAGCTTCAACGTTCACGGTATTTCCACCGGTGAAGTGAAGATGGACGTCGCCGCGATGGTTGGCCGTAAGGCTGGCATCGTCAAGAACCTGACCAGCGGTGTTGCCACCCTGTTCAAGGCCAACGGCGTGACTTCGATCCAGGGCCACGGCAAGCTGCTGGCCGGCAAGAAAGTCGAAGTCACCAAGCCAGACGGTTCGGTTGAAGTGATCGAAGCCGAGAACGTCATCCTGGCACCAGGCTCGCGTCCGATCGACATCCCGCCGGCGCCAGTTGACCAGAACGTGATCGTCGATTCCACCGGTGCCCTGGAATTCCAGGCCGTGCCAAAACGCCTGGGCGTGATCGGCGCTGGCGTGATCGGCCTCGAGCTGGGTTCGGTATGGTCGCGCCTGGGTGCGCAAGTGACCGTGCTCGAAGCCCTCGACACCTTCCTGATGGCCGCTGACACCGCGGTTTCCAAGGAAGCGCTGAAAACCCTGACCAAGCAAGGCCTGGACATCAAGTTGGGCGCTCGCGTGACCGGTTCCAAGGTCAATGGCGAAGAAGTTGTGGTCACCTACATCGACGCCAACGGCGAACAGACCATCACCTTCGACAAGCTGATCGTAGCGGTCGGCCGTCGCCCAGTGACCACTGACCTGCTGGCTGCCGATTGCGAAGTGTCCCTGGATGAGCGCGGCTTCATCAAAGTTGACGATTACTGCGCCACTACCGTCCCGGGCGTCTTCGCCATCGGTGACGTGGTTCGCGGCATGATGCTGGCACACAAGGCCTCCGAAGAAGGCATCATGGTTGTCGAGCGCATCAAGGGCCACAAAGCCCAGATGAACTACGACCTGATCCCATCGGTTATCTACACCCACCCGGAAATCGCATGGGTCGGTAAAACCGAGCAGGCCTTGAAAGCCGAAGGCGTTGAAGTTAACGTCGGCACCTTCCCGTTCGCAGCCTCCGGCCGTGCCATGGCAGCCAACGATACCGGTGGTTTCGTGAAAGTCATCGCCGATGCCAAGACGGATCGCGTATTGGGCGTTCACGTCATTGGCCCAAGCGCTGCCGAGCTGGTACAGCAAGGCGCGATCGGCATGGAATTCGGCACCAGCGCTGAAGATCTGGGCATGATGGTCTTCTCCCATCCGACCCTGTCCGAAGCCTTGCACGAAGCGGCCCTGGCCGTAAATGGCGGCGCCATCCACGTGGCCAACCGCAAGAAGCGTTAATAGACAATAAGAAACCACGGCGGTATGGCCCGTCGTGAGCCTTGCGAGCAAGACTCACCGCGGAATATCCGCTGGACGCAGCCTTGCGTAGCCGAACCGGTTGACCGGAAGGCTACGCAAGCAGCAGTCACAGGTGGTGCGGCACCAAAACGGTGCAGCACCGAATGCGCAGTACCTAACGAAGACGGTAATAAGCATGAATCTTCACGAGTATCAGGGTAAGCAGCTGTTCGCTGAGTACGGCCTGCCAGTATCCACCGGTTACGCGGTAGACACCCCGGAAGCGGCAGCAGAAGCTTGCGACAAAATCGGCGGCAGCGAATGGGTTGTCAAAGCCCAGGTTCACGCCGGTGGTCGCGGTAAAGCGGGCGGCGTCAAGCTGGTTCGCAGCAAAGAAGACGCCAAAGCCTTCGCACAGCAATGGCTGGGCAAGCGTCTGGTGACTTACCAGACTGACGCCAACGGTCAGCCAGTCACCAAGATCCTGGTTGAGTCGTGCACTGATATCGCTAAAGAGCTGTACCTGGGCGCTGTCGTTGACCGTTCGAGCCGCCGCATCGTGTTCATGGCATCCACCGAAGGTGGCGTGGACATCGAGAAAATCGCTCACGATACCCCTGAGAAAATCCTCAAGGCCACCATCGATCCACTGGTTGGCGCACAGCCATTCCAGGGTCGCGAGCTGGCCTTCCAGCTGGGCCTGGAAGGCAAGCAAGTTGCTCAGTTCGCCAAGATCTTCGTAGGTCTGGCCAAACTGTTCAAGGATCACGACCTGGCGCTGCTGGAAGTGAACCCGCTGGTGATCAAGGCCGACGGCGACCTGCACTGCCTCGATGCCAAGATCAACATCGACGCCAACGCCATGTACCGTCAGCCTAAGCTGAAGACTTTCCACGATCCGTCGCAAGACGATCCGCGCGAAGCGCACGCTGCCAAGTTCGAACTGAACTACGTAGCCCTGGAAGGCAACATCGGCTGCATGGTCAACGGTGCTGGCCTGGCCATGGGTACCATGGACATCGTCAACCTGCATGGCGGCAAGCCAGCCAACTTCCTCGACGTGGGCGGCGGTGCTACCAAGGAACGCGTAACCGAAGCGTTCAAGATCATCCTGTCCGACACTAACGTCGCTGCAGTACTGGTCAACATCTTCGGCGGCATCGTTCGTTGCGACATGATTGCCGAAGGCATCATCGGCGCCGTGAAAGAAGTCGGCGTGAAAATCCCGGTTGTTGTTCGCCTCGAAGGCAACAACGCTGAGCTGGGCGCTAAAGTACTGGCAGAAAGCGGTTTGAACATCATCGCTGCTACCAGCCTGACCGACGCTGCTCAACAAGTCGTTAAAGCTGCGGAGGGCAAATAATGAGCGTCCTGATCAATAAAGACACCAAGGTTATCTGCCAGGGTATTACCGGTTCGCAAGGTAGTTTCCACACCCAGCAAGCCATCGAATACGGCACCAAGATGGTTGGCGGCGTAACGCCTGGCAAAGGCGGCACCGAGCACCTGGGCCTGCCTGTCTTCAACACTGTGAAAGACGCTGTAGCTGCCACTGGCGCCACCGCCAGCGTGATCTACGTTCCAGCTCCTTTCTGCAAGGATTCCATCCTTGAAGCAGCGTTCGGCGGCATCAAGCTGATCGTCTGCATCACCGAAGGCATCCCGACCATCGACATGCTGGAAGCCAAGGTCAAGTGCGACGAGCTGGGTATCACCCTGATCGGCCCTAACTGCCCAGGCGTGATCACTCCAGGCGAATGCAAGATCGGCATCATGCCAGGTCACATTCACTTGCCAGGCAAGGTCGGTATCGTTTCCCGTTCCGGCACCCTGACCTACGAAGCTGTGAAGCAGACCACTGACGCCGG
Organism: Pseudomonas sp. St316; assembly: GCF_018325905.1. NCBI lineage: Bacteria > Pseudomonadati > Pseudomonadota > Gammaproteobacteria > Pseudomonadales > Pseudomonadaceae > Pseudomonas > Pseudomonas sp. St316. The sequence continues at coordinate 1,791,558 of NZ_AP021901.1, forward strand.
TTTCGGTCAGTCGACTTGCGTCGGCATCGGCGGTGACCCGATCCCAGGCTCGAACTTCATCGACATCCTGAAACTGTTCCAGGAAGACCCGAAGACCGAAGCGATCGTCATGATCGGTGAGATCGGCGGTTCGGCTGAAGAAGAAGCGGCTGCCTACATCAAGGCCAACGTGACCAAGCCGGTTGTTTCCTACATCGCTGGTGTGACTGCTCCTCCGGGCAAGCGCATGGGCCATGCGGGCGCAATCATCTCTGGCGGCAAAGGCACTGCAGACGAGAAATTCGCTGCACTGCAAGACGCAGGCGTGAAAACCGTGCGTTCGCTGGCAGACATCGGCAAGGCCCTGGCCGAGCTGACTGGCTGGGAAATGAAGAAGTAAGCTTCGGCTGACTTTTTTGTTCCAGCAACAAAGGCCACCTTCGGGTGGCCTTTGTCGTTTCTGGCCCTGTGGGAGCAAGGCTTTGGTGGGGCGGGCCCTGTGGGAGCAAGGCTTGCCCGCGATGGCGTCAGCGTGAACTGACAGATAGAACTGAGTCGCCTGCATCGCGGGCAAGCCTTGCTCCCACAGATAAATGCCCTTACCGCAGGGGCTGCGTAGGAAAAATAGGTACGTAAACGCGACGCTGGGACGTCGCGCATCGGATAGTTTGCCCCTTAACAGTGCGTTTTCTCGCTAAATTCGTTAGGCTAGCAGCCATTTTGCGACCGCTGCCCACAAGGAAGCGCCGCGCTAAACGGGTCGGTCCCATACGGATCGGCAGCATTTCCCTCTATCCTCGGGGAAATCCCTCTCTAAATTCCGATTCAGTAGTGTGGTTTCCTTAATGAAAGTGTTGAAAGGCCAGGACATCCTGGCGCTTGGTTTCATGACATTTGCCCTGTTCGTCGGGGCCGGCAACATCATCTTCCCGCCTATCGTCGGTTTGCAGTCCGGGCCTCATGTCTGGATGGCGGCGCTGGGCTTTTTGATCACGGCGGTCGGGCTGCCGGTCATCACGGTCGTTGCACTGGCCAAGGTGGGCGGTGCGATGGACGCCTTGAGCAGTCCCATCGGCAAGCTCGCCGGTGGTGTACTGGCGGCTGTGTGCTACTTGGCCGTTGGGCCGTTGTTCGCCACGCCGCGTACCGCTACCGTTTCGTTCGAAGTCGGCCTGGCGCCGTTGACCGGTGAAAGCCCGCTGGCGCTGTTCCTCTATAGCGCAGCGTATTTCCTGGTGGTGTTTTTCATCTCGCTCTATCCGGGCCGCCTGCTGGACACCGTCGGACGCTTCCTCGCGCCATTGAAGATCATCGCCCTGGCCGTGCTCGGCATCGCCGCGTTTGCCTTGCCTGCCGGCGATATCGGCGTGGCGACCCCCGAGTACGTGGCCGCGCCGTTCTCCCAAGGGTTCATCAATGGCTACCTGACCATGGATACCTTGGGCGCCTTGGTGTTCGGCATCGTCATCGTCAACGCGATCCGTTCCCGGGGCGTCGAGTCGCCGGTCTTGATCACCCGCTATGCGATCATCGCCGGGCTGATCGCCGGGGTGGGCTTGGCGCTGGTCTACGTCAGCCTGTTCCGCCTGGGTTCGGGCAGTCATGAAGTGGCCGTGGGCGCAACCAACGGCGCTGCTGTGCTGCATGCCTACGTGCAACACACGTTCGGCAGCCTGGGCAGCGGTTTCCTCGCCGTCCTCATTTCCCTGGCGTGCCTGGTGACCGCGGTCGGCCTGACCTGCGCCTGTGCCGAGTACTTCAGCCGAGTGCTGCCGCTGTCCTACAAGACCTTGGTCGTGATCCTGGCTACCTTTTCGCTGCTGGTGTCCAACCTGGGCCTGACCAAGCTGATTGCGTTCTCGATTCCTGTCCTCACCGCGATCTATCCGCCGTGCATCGCCCTGGTGGCCCTGAGCTTCTGCAAGGACTTCTGGCACGAGCAGCGGCGCATCGTTGGTCCGGTGATGCTGGTGTCGTTCCTGTTTGGCCTGATCGATGCGCTCAAGGGTGCCGGCCTGGCGGACTGGATGCCGACGCAACTGGCCCACCTGCCGCTGAGTGAGCAAGGCCTGGCCTGGCTGGTGCCTTCGGTGATGACCCTGGCGGTCGCGGTGGTGTGCGATCGCCTGCTGGGCAAGCGCAGCGAAGCGTTGGCTTAAGCGCGGTTCTTCCGGCTACGACGAAATGCCCCGTATCAATCGATACGGGGCATTTTTTTTCAGTGCCGTGTCTTTTTCCGTGGGCTAACGTCGAACCAATGTCTTGAAGGCCTGCACGCAACCTTGTGGGAGCGAGCTTGCTCGCGATGACGGTAGACCAGCCAACGCATCTGTTGAGTGTTGGACCGAAATCGCGAGCAAGCTCGCTCCCACAGGTCTGGATTTCAAGGCAAGTCTGGCTTTAGACGTCATGTTTTTAGACATACAGGAAATCGAATGTCATTCATCCAAGCCAACCTGATCCACCTGCTTGCCGCCGCCTGGTTCATCATCTGCTGGGCGGGCTACACCCGTTATGCCACCTGGAAGGCACGCGACACGGCCTGCCTGGCCAGTGTGATGCACCTGTACCGCGAAGACTGGATGCGCCGCATGCTGTTGCGTGAGAACCGTATCGCCGATGCCAGTGTGATCGGCAACCTGGAGCGCAACGCATCATTCTTCGCCTCCAGTACACTGATCATCCTGGCCGGTATCCTGACCGTACTCGGGGCCTCTGATCGGGCGGTGTCGTTGCTGGCGGACATACCCATGGTGCAGCAGGCGTCCCAGGGCATGGCGGAGGTCAAGTTGCTGTGCCTGGCATTGGTGTTCGTGTATGCGTTCTTCACGTTCAGTTGGTGCATGCGCCAATACAACTTCGCGGCCGTCCTGGTTGGCTCGGCGCCGATGATCGGTGAGCGCCATGTATCGGAGCAGGAGCGCAAGGCCTTTGCTCTAAGGGCCGCGCGAGTGATCTCCATGGCTGCCAACCAGTTCAACTTCGGCCTGCGTGCCTATTACTTTGGCATGACCATGTTGGCGTGGTTCGTCAGCCCCTGGTTATTCATGTTGATGAGTGCGGGCGTGGTGTTCGTGCTGTATCAGCGCGAGTTTCACTCCGATGTGTTGGACGTGATGGTGTATACCCCCACCGAAGCGCCAGTGTCCGAGGTCGGCAAGGAGGCGGCCTGACAGGCGTTGCCGCCAGATCGCAGGCAAAAGAAAACCCGCACCAGGCGGGTTTTCTTTTACTGCTAAAACCGTATCAGTTGGTTTTAGGCGCGGTAGCAGGGGCTTGTTCCTGTTGCGCGGCGCTGTTCGATTCAGACTGAGCTTTGGCGGCTTCGGCGTTTTCTTTTGCCGCGTCGTTCACTTTATCCTGTGCTTTGTTCATGTCTTTCTGAGCTTGCTCAGCGTGTTGTTGGGCATCTTGAGCTTTGTCCTCGGATTTTTTATCGCAGGCAGCGAGGCCGAGGGAAGCGGCCAACATCAAGGCAATAGCTAAAGTCTTACGCATGGGGTGTTTCTCCTTATGGAAGTAACTACTGGCCTTTTGAACGCCGCCCCTCGGATTAAGTTCCTGTTGCGTAACAGATATATAACTTTGCATTGCAATGGAACTTTGTGAAGTGCGCCTGTTGTCAGGTCTCGTCACTCATTGGAGCGTTGATCGAATGGCCGTAGACCCCGTTTTTGAGCGTGCGACACGCTTTTTATCCGCACTCAGGCATTGCCAGGTGCTGGGCTTGAAGCTGCACAGTGCCAGTTGTGACGGGCTGACGGTCATCCTGCCGTTCAGCCCGCAAATCGTCGGCAATCCCCTGACGGGCATCATCCACGGCGGGGCATTGACCTCATTGATGGACACCGCGTGCGGCATGTCGACCTTATGTGTGCTGCCGCAATTCGAAGTCTGCCCCACCCTCGACCTGCGCATCGACTACATGCACGCCGCCGAGCCCCACAAGGACGTCTACGGCTTCGCGCAATGCTACCGAGTCACCCCGGACGTGATCTTCACCCGGGGTTTTGCCTACCAGGACGACCCCGAGCAACCCATCGCCCATGTGGTGGGCACCTTCATGCGCCTGGGCCAGCATGCCAGGGGAATGGGGAAGGGCGTCCCGATGACCACCGTGGGCCAGCCATGACCGATATCACTCAGGAACACCTGCGCCGCGCCTGCGAGCAGGGCGACTACGCGTTGCTGCTCGCCTCGATTCCCTATGCCCAACTCATCGGCGTCGAATGCACGCGCCAGGGCGACGACCTGTTATTTCGCCTGCCGGCCAACAAAGACAACATTGGTAACCCTTTACTGCCGGCCATCCATGGCGGAGTCATCGCCGGTTTCATGGAACTGGCCGCTGCAGTGCATCTGTTGATCGCCACCGGCACGCCAGGCATACCGAAAATCATCGATTTCTCCCTGGATTACCTGCGCACCGGGCAGTTTCGCGACACCTACGCCAAATGCCAGGTCTGGCGCCAGGGCCGGCGGGTCGCCAACGTCGCGATCACCGCCTGGCAAGGCGCCGAGGCCGAACCCATCGCCACTGCCCGGGCGCATTTCAAGATCCAGGAGCCGTCAAAACCCGCGAGCCCTTGAAATCATCTCCATTGCCCCCACCTTGTGGACATCCCGCCGCCAATCTCAGCGAGGCGGACACCACCATCCACTTGGAGTTTGATGACCATGAGCGTGGAAACTCAAAAGGAAACCCTGGGCTTCCAGACCGAGGTGAAGCAACTGCTGCACCTGATGATTCACTCGCTGTATTCCAATAAGGAAATTTTCCTTCGCGAGTTGATTTCGAACGCCTCTGACGCTGTCGACAAATTACGTTTCGAAGCCCTGTCCAAGCCTGAACTGCTGGAAGGCGGCGCTGAGCTGAAAATCCGTGTGAGCTTCGACAAGGACGCGAAAACCGTCACCCTCGAAGACAACGGTATCGGCATGAGCCGCGAAGAGGTGATCACGCACCTGGGCACCATCGCCAAGTCCGGCACCGCCGACTTCATGAAAAACCTGTCTGGCGATCAGAAGAAAGATTCCCACCTGATCGGTCAGTTCGGCGTCGGTTTCTATTCCGCGTTCATCGTTGCCGACCAGGTCGAAGTGTTCAGCCGCCGTGCCGGCCTCGCTGCGAGCGAAGGCGTGCACTGGTCGTCCAAGGGCGAGGGCGAGTTTGAAGTCGCCACCGTCGACAAGGCTGATCGCGGCACCCGCATTGTGCTTCACCTCAAGTCCGGCGAAGACGAGTTCGCCGATGGCTGGCGCCTGCGCAACATCATCAAGAAGTACTCCGACCATATCGCGCTGCCGATCGAGCTGCCGAAGGAAGTCACCGCTGCCGAAGGCGAAGAGAAGCCTGAAGTGGAATGGGAAACCGTCAACCGCGCCAGTGCCCTGTGGACCCGTCCACGCACCGAGGTGAAGGACGAGGAATACCAGGAGTTCTACAAGCACATCGCCCACGATTACGAGAACCCGCTGAGCTGGAGCCATAACAAGGTCGAAGGCAAGCTGGAATACAGCTCGCTGTTGTACGTGCCGGCCCGTGCGCCTTTCGACCTGTACCAGCGCGAAGCCCCACGCGGCCTGAAGCTGTACGTGCAGCGCGTGTTCGTGATGGACCAGGCCGAATCGTTCCTGCCGCTGTACCTGCGCTTCATCAAGGGCGTGGTGGATTCCAACGATTTGTCGCTGAACGTTTCGCGGGAAATTCTGCAGAAAGACCCGATCATCGATTCCATGAAGTCGGCACTGACCAAGCGTGTATTGGACATGCTGGAAAAACTGGCGAAGAACGAGCCCGAGCAGTACAAGAGCTTCTGGAAAAACTTCGGTCAGGTCATGAAAGAGGGCCCGGCCGAGGACTTCGCCAACAAAGAAAAAATCGCCGGCCTGCTGCGTTTTGCCTCGACCCAGGGTGACGATGGCGATCAGATCGTCGGCCTGGCCGATTACCTGGCCCGCGCCAAGGAAGGCCAGGACAAGATCTACTACCTGACCGGTGAAACTTATGCACAGGTCAAGAACAGCCCGCACCTGGAAGTTTTCCGCAAGAAAGGCATCGAAGTGCTGCTGCTGACCGACCGCATCGACGAGTGGCTGATGAGCTACCTCAGCGAATTCGACGGCAAGAGCTTTGTCGACGTGGCCCGTGGTGACCTGGACCTCGGCAACCTGGATTCGGAAGAAGACAAGAAAGCCGCTGAAGAAGTCGCCAAGAGCAAGGAAGGCCTGGTCGAGCGGATCAAGACGGCTTTGGGCGATGCTGTCAGCGAAGTGCGTGTCTCGCACCGCTTGACCGACTCCCCGGCGATTTTGGCCATCGGTGAGCAGGACCTGGGCCTGCAAATGCGCCAGATCCTCGAAGCCAGCGGCCAGAAAGTCCCGGACTCCAAGCCGATCTTCGAATTCAACCCGGCCCACCCGCTGGTGGAAAAACTCGACAACGAGCAGAGCGAAGAGCGTTTCGGCGATCTGTCGCACATCCTGTTCGACCAAGCGGCCCTGGCGGCTGGCGACAGCCTGAAGGACCCGGCGGCGTATGTGCGTCGCCTGAACAAGCTGTTGGTTGAACTGTCCGCTTAATCCGACGTCGGAAAAACAAGTGTGGGAGCGAGCTTGCTCGCGATGGCGGTCTGACCGTCATCGCGATCGGGGTCGCTCCCACAGTTGCATTCAAGCGTCCAACAAGAGGAGTCCGTCATGAGTCAGGTTACGGTTCGTTCGCTGGTCTATCAGATCGAAGGTCAAACCTATGAAGGCCGCCTGGCCTTCGACGTCAGCCAACAGGGCTCGCGCCCGGGGTTGCTGATGGCGCCGAATTGGATGGGCGTAGGGGCGGGGGCCGAGGACATCGCCAGGTCGGTGGCGGCCAACGGTTATGTCGTGTTGGTCGCCGACCTGTACGGGCAGACGGTCCGCCCGAGCAATACCGACGAGGCCGGGGCGGCGATGATGCCCCTCAAGAACGATCGGGCTCTGCTGCGCAAGCGCATGCAAGCGGCGCTCGAGCAGTTGCAAAGCCAGGGCGAGGCGCAGGTCGACACGTCCAGGTTGGCAGTGTTCGGCTTCTGCTTCGGTGGCTGTTGCGCCCTGGAACTGGCCCGCAGCGGTGCGCCGCTCAAGGCCGCGATCTCGTTCCATGGCTCCTTGGATACACCGACCCCGGCGGACGCGCACAACATCAAGGGTGCGGTGCTGGTGATGCATGGCGCCTCGGACCCGCTGGTGCCGAAAGAGCAGCTACCGGCCTTCGAAGATGAAATGAACGCCGCCGGGGTGGATTGGCAACTGCTGAGCTACGGCGGTGCGGTGCATTCGTTCACCGATCCGCAGGCCAATGTGCCAGGCAAGATGATGTACAACCCCAAGGTCGCCGGGCGGGCGTTCCGGTCGATGCACAATCTGTTGGATGAAGTGTTCAAGGGCTGAGGTCGGGGGCTTGGGCCTCTGTGGTCTGATACGAAGCCATCGTGAGCAAGCTCGCTCTCACAGTGGATCTTTGTCGTTCACAATGCCGCGAGCACCTCGCTCCAGTGTGGGAGCGAGCTTGCTCGCGATGGCGGCCTATCAGGCACCACTGAACTCAGGGCAACTCGATCCGCTCGCTTTCCCCCGGCACAGTCGGCCAGTCTCCAGCCGCCCAGCGCCGGCGGGCTTCATCGATCCGGGCTGGGTCGCTGGAGACAAAGTTCCAGTTCATCCGTCGCGGCCCATCCAGGGGCGCGCCGCCAAACAGCACGGCATGGCAGTCGCTGTCCGCAAACAAGGCCATCTCTTCTCCGACCGGCAGGATCACCAGCGAATGGGCTTCCAACGGCTCGCCGTCCAGCAGCGCTTCACCGCTCAACACATACAGTGCTCGTTCCTCGTGTTCGGTGGGAATCAGCAAGGTCGTCGCGGTTTGCAGGTTCAATTCGGCATACAGCGTCGGCGACAGCACCGGCACCGGCGATTCCAGGCAAAAGCCTGAGCCGGCGATCATCCGGATGCTGACCCCCAGGTTCTCGCTGACGGGCAGGCTGTGTGCCGGATGATGACTGTAGTGCCCCGGGCCCTGTTCGTGGGCCTTGGGCGAGGCCAGCCAGACTTGCAACCCGTGCATGACGAAAGGGCTGCCCAGCAAAGACTCGGGGGTGCGTTCGACGTGGGCGATGGCACTGCCGGCGGTCATCCAGCTGACATCCCCGGCATCCACCACCTGGTCGGAGCCCAGGCTGTCCTTGTGCTGGAGTTTGCCTTCGAACAGGTAGGTGAGGGTGGACAGGCCGATATGCGGATGCTGGCGGATGTTCATGCCTTTGCCGGCCGGGTAGGTGGTCTGCAGCATGTGATCGAAAAACACGAAAGGCCCGATGCTGCGACATTTGGCGGACGGCAGCGGGCGCAGGATCGGCTGGCCTTCGACGTCTTCGGCGCGGGGGCGAACGGTCAGGGGAGTGCTCATGTTGTCTTCCAGGTTGAACAACGGTTGCGCGAAGCATAACCCGCCGCCGGCACACGCGGCACATGCACCTTGAACCCGAGCGGGACGGTGAGGGTCTATGTTGCTCATGGCTTCTGGAGATTCCCGTGCCTTTGTCCCGTTTGATCTTCGCCTTGCTGTGGGTCGTATCGAGCAGCGGTGCCATGGCCCGCGAATATGCCTACAGCGACGCGCACCTGCATTACGTCGATTTCTTTCAGGAAACCGCCGGCATGCCCAAGCTGCTCCAGGCGATGGCCGACAATCGCATTGAGCATGTGATGATTTCTGGCGTTCCGGTGGCCAAGAAATGGCACGAAGACGAGCCCAAGCGTCCACGCTATTACGCCGGCGACGATGCGGACGCCTACTGGTACAGCGCCACCGATGTGATCGTGGCCGCGGCGTTGAGCAAGCTGACTGTCGAGCAACGCCAGCACTTCCATCCGTTCCTGTCGGGCTTCAACCCGAACGACAAGAATTCCGACGCCCATATCCAGCGCATGCTCGACCTGTACCCGGGGCTGTGGGAAGGCATCGGCGAAGTGTTCACCCGTCATGACGACCTCACGGCATTGACCGCGGGCGACACGCCGCGGGCCAACAACGAAGCCATGACGCGGATCTATCACCTGGCGGCCGAGAACGACCTGCCGGTGATGCTGCATTCCAACATCACTTCCAAGCGAGAGAAAAATCCGCTGTACCTGGCGGAAATCGAGGGGCCGTTGCGCAATCACCCGCACACGCGCTTCATCTGGGCCCACGCTGGCACCAGCAAGGAAATCCATCGCCACCAGACCCAGCTGGATTTTCTCTTGCCGACCGTGACCCGCATGCTCGAGTCCTACCCCAATTTGTACATAGACCTGTCCTGGAGTGTGCTCACGCCCTATCTGCTGGACGAGGCGGGTAAGCCTCGCCAGGCGTGGGTAAAACTGGTGGAGCGCTTCCCCGAGCGCTTTATGGTCGGGTCGGATGTGGTTGGGCGATTCAACAAGCTCGGTAAGGAATTGCACGGCTTCGATCCTTTCCTGGATGCCTTGCCGGAGGAGGTGGCGCGCAAGGTTGCGCGGGATAATTTCCTGGCGGTGTTGTGTGGGAGCAAGGCTTGCCCGCGATGAAGATCACGCGGTCTTGGAGACTGAGGTGCCTGCATCGCGAGCAAGCTTTGCTCCCACAGACAAACACCGTTGTGTCATCAGCCTGTCACCCCGGCGTCATACCCTCGCGCTCATCTCAATCAAGGAGCGCACTATGCACCTCACCCGTTCAAGCGCACTGGTCGCGCTGTTGTTGACCTGCGGCCTGGCCCAGGCCGAAGTTCGTGTCGAAGGCCCGGTGGAGTACGGTGTTTTCGAAGGGCCGCAAGCCGAGCTGCAATCGGGAGAGCGGGTCCTGCGGCGCAGCAACGAGCAGATCCGCCAGACCGAAAGCGTGCCGGCGAAGCTGGGCACCAAGTTCGGCATGCGCTACCAGTTGGCCGGCAAGGTGGCGGATGACCAGCCGTTGACCCTGTTGTACTTCACACCTGGCATCCGCACCCCCGATGGCGTGCGCCACGATAAATTCGAAGTCATCCAGAAACTGGTACCCGGCGCGCCCCAGGATGTCATGGCCTACGAATTCACCGAAAGCCACGAAGTGGTGCCGGGGGAGTGGCGGTTCATGGTGTTCCAGGGGGATCGGTTGCTGACGCAGCAGCGGTTCGTCGTGCGCTGAGTTCCAACACAGACCCCATGTGGGAGCGAGCTTGCTCGCGATTGCGGTGTGTCATGCAGCAGATAAGTTGACTGGCCTACCGCTATCGCGAGCAAGCTCGCTCCCACCAGGGCAATTCCTCAGGGACTTTGTGGTGTATAGAACAGGCAAAAAAACGCCCCGAACCAGTCGGGGCGTTTTTGTGTGTGGCGTTGCGGCGGGGCTTACTTACCCTGCCAGCGCTTCAGTACCAGGGTGGCGTTGGTGCCGCCGAAGCCGAAGCTGTTGCTCATCACGGTATTGATGGTGGCGTTCTCGCGAGTCTTGGTCAGGATTGGCAGGTCGGCCACTTCCGGATCCAGCTCGTCGATGTTGGCGGAACCGGCCATGAAGTTGCCTTCCATCATCAGCATGCAGTAGATCGCTTCGTGAACGCCGGCGGCGCCCAGGGAGTGACCCGACAGGCTCTTGGTGGAGCTGATGGCCGGGGCCTTGTCGCCGAACACTTCGCGCACACCTTTCATTTCCGCGACGTCGCCAACCGGAGTCGAGGTGCCGTGGGTGTTCAGGTAGTCGATCGGTGTATCGACGGTGGACATGGCCATCTGCATGCAACGCACGGCGCCTTCACCGCTCGGTGCGACCATGTCGTAGCCATCGGAAGTGGCGCCGTAGCCGACGATTTCCGCGTAGATCTTGGCGCCACGGGCCAGGGCGTGTTCCAGCTCCTCGACCACCACCATGCCGCCGCCGCCAGCGATGACGAAACCATCACGGTCGGCATCGTAGGCGCGGGAAGCTTTTTCCGGTGTGTCGTTGCGCTTGCTGGACAGGGCGCCCATGGCGTCGAACAGGAACGATTGGCTCCAATGTTCTTCTTCACCGCCGCCGGCGAACACGATGTCCTGCTTGCCCATCTGGATCTGCTCGACCGCCGTGCCGATGCAGTGTGCGCTTGTGGCGCAGGCAGAGGAGATGGAGTAGTTCACGCCTTTGATCTTGAACGGCGTGGCCAGGCAGGCCGAAACGGTACTGCCCATGGTCCGCGTGACGCGGTACGGGCCAACGCGCTTGACGCCTTTCTCGCGCAGAATGTCCAGCGCTTCCATCTGGTTCAGTGTCGACGCGCCGCCGGAACCGGCGATCAGGCCGGTACGTACGTTGGAAACCTGCTCGTCGGTCAGCCCGGAGTCAGCGATGGCGTCCTTCATGGCCAGGTAGGCGTAAGCCGCCGCATGGCCGACGAAACGGTAGATCTTGCGATCGATCAACTCTTCGAGGGGAAGGTCAATGGAGCCGGAAACCTGGCTACGCAGACCCATTTCGGCATATTCCGGGTTGAACCGGATGCCAGGGCGACTTGCACGCAGGTTAGCGGAGACGGTCTCTTTGTCATTGCCCAGGCACGAAACGATGCCCAGACCAGTGATAACGACGCGGCGCATGCGGATAACCCTTAGAAGTTGTCAGTGGAGGTGAAAACGCCGACCCGGAGGCCTTCGGCGGTGTAGATCTCGCGACCATCCACGGCAACCGAACCATCGGCAATGGCCATGTTCAGCTTGCCCTTGAGGACGCGTTTGATATGAATGTTATAGGTAATTTTCTTGGCGGTCGGCAGGACCTGACCAAAGAACTTCACTTCGCCCGAACCCAGGGCGCGACCGCGACCCGGCAGGCCTTGCCAGCCGAGGAAGAAGCCGACCAGTTGCCACATGGCGTCCAGGCCCAGGCAGCCCGGCATGACCGGATCACCTTCGAAGTGGCAGGCGAAGAACCACAGGTCCGGAGTGATATCCAGCTCGGCGACCAATTCACCTTTGCCGTACTTGCCACCCTCTTCGCTGATATGGGTGATGCGATCCACCATCAGCATGTTCGGGGCGGGCAGTTGCGCGTTACCTGGGCCGAACAGCTCACCGCGACTGCAGCGCAGCAGATCTTCCCGGGTAAAGGCGTTTTGTTTGGTCATGCGAGCTCCTCAATAGTCCCATGCGGCAGGGTGGGGCAAATCTTCCCGGCCAACCGAAGCGTTCATGCCTCGAGTCGACAGCCTACTCATAGACTATTGCGTTGTAGTGAAAGTCACAGCACACGGGAAATGAATGTACACCTGTGCACTGAAATTTTTATTCAAGCCCCAATCGAGGCTTGTTCGGGTGCCTAAGACTGCCGCACTTTCGCCTTTCACGCCAGTCACAGATGGTCCAGTGACCTGTTCTAATTCACCCAGCGCTGCAGAATCTGCTGCAGGTCGTTCCTTTTGAACGGCTTGGCCAGGTAATCGTTCATGCCCGCCGCGAGGCAGGCTTCGCGGTCACCCTGCAAGGCGTTGGCCGTCAGGGCGATGATCGGCACCTCGCCGCAGCCCGGCAACTGACGGATCTGCCGCGTGGCTTCGTAGCCATCGATGATGGGCAATCGGCAATCCATGAGGATCGCTTCGAAAATCAGGCTTTCGGCGCTGCGTACAGCTTGGGCGCCATCGGTGGCGATGCTGACGGAGAAGCCCAGGCTGCGCAGCATGGCTTCGACCACCGTCTGGTTGACCGGATTGTCTTCCACCAGCAATACGTTGCGGCCTTCGCCATCGCCGCTGCCGGTGGGCAGGCGCGGCGCCAGGGTCGGTGGCGTCTGGCGCGACAGGGCCAGCGGGATTTCGAGGGTGAACACCGAGCCCTGGCCTTCTTCGCTCTGGGCCCGCAGCGTCCCGCCCATGCGCTCGGCCAGGGTACGGGCGATCGGCAGGCCCAGGCCGGTGCCGCCGTAGCGCCGGGAGATCGAATTGTCGGCCTGCTGGAAGGCGTCGAACATGCGTTCCAGGCTCTCGGCCGGGATTCCGATGCCACTGTCGCGCACGGTGCAGGTGAACCACAGCAGTTCGTGGTCCAGGGCCTGCCACTGGCATTGCACGGTGACACGGCCTTGCTCGGTGAATTTCAGTGCATTGCCGATCAGGTTGACCAGGATCTGCCGTATCCGCGTCGGGTCGCCCTGGACCTGCAAGGCCAGCATGTCATCCGGGACCAGCAGGTCCAGGCCCAGCTTGCGCTGTGCGGCACTGTGCTGGAACGACTGCGCGCAACTGCTCACCAGCTCTGCCAGGTTGAACGGGATGTGCTCCAGCTCCAGGGCCGAGCGTTCGATGCGCGAGAAATCGAGGATGTCGTTGATCACCTTGAGCAGGTGTTCGGTGGATTCCGACGCCAGCGCCGTGTACTCGTGCTGCTCGTCGGTCATGTGGGTGGTTTCCAACAACTGCAGCATGCCCAGTACGCCGTTCATGGGCGTGCGCAGTTCATGGCTCATCATCGCCAGGAATTCGGACTTGGCACTGTTGGCTTTTTCCGCTTCTTCGCGGGTCTTGATCAACTGCGTCATGGCTTGGTGCTGTTCGCGGCTGGCTTGTCCCAGACCATCGGCCAGGTTGTTGATGTGCCGCGACAAGGCCCCCAGCTCGGCGTCATCGACGATGGGCAGCGGGGTGCTGTAGTCGCCTTGCTGGATGGCCTTGACTGCGTTGCCGATGTCGCGGATCGGCCGGGACAGGTTGGTCGCCAGCCGGCGCGCCACCAGGAAGGTGAACAGCAGGGCGAACAGCGCCAGGATCGCGGCCTTGAACAGGATTTCCTGCTGCCGCTGACTGAAGGCGTCACTGGACATGCCGACGATCACGCGGCCCAGGTAATCTTCGCCAGCCGCTTCGCCGGATGGGCTGTTGCCCTGCAGGAAGTCATTGTTCAGGGCGATGCGCTGCAGGCGCACCGGGGCCTGGAAGACTTCGATCTGCTGGGCGCGGCTGCGGGTTTGCTCGGGTTGTTCGACGTACACCAGGACCTTGTCGGTGCTGTCCTGGATCTCCAGAAAACGCACGTGTGGGGTTGCCAGGGTCGCGGTGAGCAGGCTTTCCAACACTTCTTTGTTGCCGGAAATCACCCCGTATTCCGTGGCAGGCGCCAGTTGGTTGGCGATCAGTTGCCCGGTGTGATTGAGTTCCTGGCGCAAATCCTGGATCCGCACGAAGGTAAAGAAACTGATCAGCAGCACGGTCAGCAACAATGCCGGGCCGAGGGCGATGAGCTGGGTTCGGGTGTTGATATCCCAACGGCGACGCAAGGTCATGGGCGGTGTTCTCCTTCGGCCAGCGTTGCCGCGACGGATTCGGCGTCAATCGGTTCGATCCCCAGTGAGCGGGAGACCTGCCGGTTGCCCAGGACCTTGAAACGGTCCGGATACAGCGTGCGCGGCCAGGTGGTGGCGGGACGGTCGAGCAACTCGTCGAGAATCGCCAGCCAGTCTTCTTGGTCGCTATAGGTGCTGGCCAGGCTGCCAGCCTTGACGAACGCGGCGCTGGGCCCGATCAGGGCGCGTTGCCGGGCGTAGCTGCTGAGCAACAGATTCTTCACGGTCTTGGGGTTGTACAAGTCGGGGTCATCCAGACCCAGCAGCACGTCGCTCTGGCCCAGCAGATTTTGCAGGGGCCGGCTGTCGTTGGTGTCGTCCCAGCGTTCGCTGACGATGGTCAGGCCCAGCGGTGCCGCGGCCTGGTGAATGTCCTTGAGCAGGAATTCACTGTGGGTGTCGTAAAGCACGCCGACCCGTCGCACTTGCGGCAAGATGGTGCGGATCAGTCGCAATTGCCGCGCCATCGGTGGATCGCTCCACAGCAGACTCAGGTGCGCAGGCGTTGCTTCGCCCAGGCGATCGCGGGCTTGCTGGCGGCTGATGCGCAGCACCAGGGTGGCCGGCCCCTGGGCGTCTTGCAGGCGCCAGTCGAGGCTGGGCAGGTCAAGCAGGACCAGGCGGACATTGCCTGGCAGCTTGTCTGGCGCCGGCAGGTTGGCCAGCGGCGTAAACTGCACGCTGTCTTCAGGGCGCAGGGTTTTCAGGGCCTGGGTGAAAGATTGCACGCCGGGGCTGTCCTCGGCGCCGGTCAGCAGGATCTCGGCGCCCCGGGCCTCGAGGGTCGCCAGCCAACCGGCAAACACCAGGCATAACGCTAGCGTCAGGCGGCCATGAAATGGCGTCTTGCGGGCTGGGCGTCGGGACATCTAGAAAGACAACTCCGCGCTGAAATACACGACATGGCGGGAGTCGTAGCGGTTGTCGATAAAGGTAGTGGGCTGGTTGTCCAGGCGCTGCTGCAGGACTCCCGCCAGTTCCAGGCTGGCCTTGCCCAGGGGAATGCGCCGGGCGAGGCGGGTGTCCACCCGTTCGTAGCGATAGCCATTGAGGGCGTCGGCCGCGTAATAGAGCAGCGCGCTGTTCCAGCCTTGGCCCCAGTCCCGTAGCCAGCCGGCCGAACCGCTGTTGCGGGCGGTCAGTTGTTCGTCGAGGGGGTTGCTGGCCTGGGCGTCGACATAGGCATAGGTCAGGCGCAGGCGGTCGGTGCTGGTCACGCGCCAGTCGAACTGGGTTTCAGCCCCGGAGAATTGCGATTGGTTGCTGTTGCTGGCGATGTACTGATTGTTGCGCAACGGTTCACTGATCATGCCGGTGATTTCGTCATGGAACAGTTTCACGTCGACCGCCAGCCCCAGGTCCACGAAATAACCGTTGTAGCCCAGTTCCCGGGAGCGCATGTGCTCTTGTTCCAGGTTGCCTGGGCCGCGGGTCCGGACGAAGTAACGGGCACTGTTCTGGCCGAAGGCGGCGGGTTGCAGGTTGGTGACCTGATAGCTCCAGTTGACGTTGTTCTCGAACATGTCCGGAGAACGCACGGCTTCGGAGTACACCGCCCGCAGGCCGTGGCGCGGGGTGATCAGGTAGTTGACCGCGACCCGTGGGGTCAGCGAACTGCCGGTCAGGCGGGCGTCTTCGAACATCGCACCGCCCTGCAACAACCAATGCTCGGTGGCCCGCCATTCGAGCTGGCCGAACAGGCGCCAGGTGGTGTCGTCCAGGGTGCCGTTGAAGTATGTCTGCGAGTCGGCCCGGTCGTAGCGATAGTTGGCGCCGGTGACCAGTCGCAGACTGTCGGACAGGCTCAGGGTGTCCTGGATCTCCAGATCGTAGCGCGATTCCCGGGCACTCTGGTCGATGTCGCCGCACAGGGTTTGCGAGGCGCCGTTGCGCCACTGGTCGAGCACCTGATTGGCCAACGCCTGCTCCTGTGGCGTGCCGGCTGGCGCGCCGCTGCTGACGTAGCTGGGGATATTGCGTGCCAGCTTCTCGGCATAGTAGGGGTTGAGCTGCCACAGGTCGGTCAATTGCGGGCTGAAGGACACCTCGGCGTCGCAGGCGCGCCAGGTCTGCTGGCGGTCCCAGTGCTGGATCGAGCCCTGTACATAAAGACTGTGGTTGGGGTCCAGGTCCAGGTTCCAGCGCAGCGAACCGGCGTAGTCCTTGGCGATGACGTCGGAGTTATCCCCAGCGGCGGTAATCCCGGCAAACACGGGACGGTAGGTATAAGGCCGCTGGTTGGTCCCATCCTTGGCGTTCAATTGCCAGTCGATGCTCTGCCGCTCGTCCAGGGTCTGGCTGACGGACAGGTTGAAGCGGTTCAGGCGGCGGCTGTCGCGGTAATCGGCGCCGTTGCGGTCGCTGTCAAAGCCATCGTCTTCCTGGCCGGACAGCGACAGCCGCAGATCGCCGCCGTCCCAACCGCTGCCCTGGCTGGCGTACCAGTCGCTGATGCCGCGCTGACCACGGGTGATTTTCAGCCGGGTGCCGTGGCTGTCGGCCGGGGCGCGGGTGATGATGTTGACCACCGCCATCAGCGCGTTGGCGCCATAACTGACGGTGTTGGGGCCGCGAAAGACTTCGATCCGCTCGATGTCTTCCATGGCCACCGGAATATCGCTCCAGTCCACCGTGGCCAGGCCGGCGCGGTACACCGAGCGGCCGTCGATCAGCACTTGCATGCGGCGGGCTTCGCTGGCGTTGGTGCCATGGTAGTTCACGGCAGCCTGGTTGCCGCTGAGGTTGCCGACCATCATGCCCGGCACCAGGCGCAGCAGTTCGCTGATATCGCGGGCGCCGCTGGCCTTGATCAACTCGCTGTCGAGCACGGTCATGCTGCCTGGCACTGCCGCTGGCGATTGCTTGAGGCGCGTGGCCGTCAGCACCTGCGGCAGGGGCTGGCTGTCCACGAACAGGTCGTCGCCCAGCACTGGCGGACTGATGATCAGTGCCAATAGCAGGGACGAGCCTGGACGGGAAGGGCCAACGGACACGGTACAGCCTTTGAGAAGGGGGGATGGCGGGCATGTTAACCGAGCTGAACGACTTTTCCATTCGCGTTGACAGCATTTTCCTAGGAACTGATGGTCAGCTTCCTACGTCTGGTGGTAATTGTTGCCGGGGCTGGTCGCGCTCTGGCCGCTCCGTATAATGCCCCGCATTGCCACTTGGTATGGATGAACGGATTGCATATGACTGAACAGCGCCCGATTGCGGTCCTGGGGGGCGGGAGTTTCGGCACCGCCGTGGCTAACCTGCTGGCCGAGAATGGTCACCCGGTGCGCCAGTGGATGCGTGACCCGGAGCAGGCCGAGGCCATCCGGGTCAACCGCGAGAACCCGCGTTACCTCAAGGGCATCAAGATCCGCCCGGAAGTGGAACCGGTGACTGACTTGCAGGCCACCCTGGAGGGCAGCGACCTGTTCTTCGTCGCCTTGCCGTCCAGCGCCTTGCGTTCGGTGCTGGCGCCCTACGCAGAACGCTTGAGCGGCAAGCTGTTGGTGAGCCTGACCAAGGGCATTGAAGCCAAGACCTTCAAGCTGATGAGCGAGATTCTCGAAGAAATCGCGCCCAAGGCTCGGATCGGTGTGATCTCCGGACCGAACCTGGCGCGGGAAATCGCCGAGCATGCGCTGACCGCCACGGTGGTCGCCAGTGAGGATGAGGCGCTGTGCCAGCGGGTCCAGGCGGCACTGCATGGCCGTACCTTTCGGGTCTACGCCAGTGCCGACCGTTTTGGTGTGGAGCTGGGCGGGGCGTTGAAGAACGTCTATGCCATCATCGCCGGCATGGCGGTGGCGCTGGGCATGGGCGAGAACACCAAGAGCATGTTGATCACCCGTGCGCTGGCGGAAATGACCCGCTTTGCCGTCAGCCAGGGCGCCAATCCGATGACCTTCCTGGGGTTGGCCGGCGTGGGCGACCTGATCGTCACCTGTTCCTCGCCCAAGAGCCGCAACTACCAGGTCGGTTTTGCCCTCGGCCAAGGCTTGAGCCTCGACGAGGCCGTGTCGCGCCTGGGTGAAGTGGCCGAAGGGGTCAATACCCTCAAGGTGCTCAAGGCCAAGTCCCAGGAGGCGGGGGTGTACATGCCACTGGTCGCGGGGCTGCACGCGATCCTGTTCGAAGGGCGCACGCTTGAACAGGTGATCGAGCTGTTGATGCGTGGCGAACCTAAGACCGATGTCGATTTCATTTCCACCAGCGGTTTCAACTGAACCTTATATTGACCGCAAGCAGGAGCGAGCCATGAACGATCCTCAAGGGCAACCCCAATACGAATCCATCCTGCTGCGTGTGCTGTGGATGGTGATTTACCTGCTGGTCTGGCAGGTGGCGCAATTCATTCTCGGCGCCGTGGTGCTGGTGCAGTTGATCTATCGGCTGATCTACGGCGCACCCAGTGCCAGCCTGATGAATTTCGGCGACAGCCTGAGCCAGTTCCTGGCCCAGATTGGCCGTTTCGGCACCTTTCACAGCGATCAGAAACCCTGGCCGTTCGCGGACTGGCCGACCCCACGCACCCCTGAAGGTGAAGCCCCGCACACCGTGCCGCCGGCCCCGCATCCCGTCCGGGACGAGGAACCGAAGCTATGAAATTGTGGGTATTGCGCCATGGTGAGGCTGAGCCGTACGGTGCCCGTCCCGATCCGGAGCGGGCCCTGACGGTTCACGGTCGTGAGGAAGTGTTGCGCAGTGCCGGTCGGTTGATGGGCGAGCCGTTGCGGGCCATCTACGCCAGCCCCTATGTGCGTGCCCAGCAGACCGCTCAACTGGTGCGTGAAGCACTGGGCATGGAAGCTGAACTGATCACCGTCGATTGGCTCACGCCAGAGACCCGGCCGAGCGAGGTGCTCAGACATCTGGAGGACCAGGACGATGTGCTGTTGGTCAGCCATAACCCCTTGGTGGGCAGCCTGCTGGGCTTTCTGCAGCATGGTCACCTGCAACAGCCCGAGCAAGTGCAAACCGCTGGCCTGGCCGAGCTGGAAGGCGACCTCCTGCTGGCCGGGGCGATGAAGCTCAAAGGGATCAGGCATCCCTGAACCGGTCGGTTGCAGGACTGGGCAAAACAACAATCACACAGGAAGGGCAACGATGAGTCTGTGGCGCACCACCCCCAACATCGAGCAATTGAACGCTGCCGGTAAAAACACCATCAGCGAAGTGCTGGACATTCGTTTCGAGTCTTTCGACGACGAATCCCTGACCGCCAGCATGGTGGTCGATCATCGCACCCACCAGCCGTTCGGCCTGCTGCATGGCGGTGCTTCGGTGGTACTGGCCGAAACGGTCGGGTCCATGGCGGCCTATCTCTGTGTCGATGCCAGCAAGTTCTATTGCGTGGGCCTGGAAATCAATGCCAACCATCTGCGCGGTGTGCGCAGCGGACGGGTCACCGCCACGGCCCGGATGGTCCACCTGGGCCGCACCACCCAGGTCTGGGACATTCGCCTGGTCAATGACGAGGGCAAGGTCAACTGCGTGTCGCGCCTGACCATGGCCGTGGTGCCGGTGGGCGAGCAACCGCCGGCGCGTTGATGCTCTAGCTGGACGAAATCCTGTGGTGAGGAGATTTCCTGTGGGAGCAAGGCTTGCCCGCGATGGTGGCGATGCGGTCTTTCAGAAATCGAGCCGCCTGTGTCGCGGGCAAGCCTTGCTCCCACCAATTTCCTCACCATAGGGGACAGTGCTCACCGCCTCATGACCCCATAGCCCAAGCCCGACTGTCATCATTGCTGTCAGTTACGGTCATTGCCGCGCGCTCGGGTTCTGCGGACAATCAGCCCCAGTTCCCCAATGGATCGGCTGTCATGTCGCAACAGATTTTTTTCGCCCACGCCAATGGTTTTCCCTCGGCCACCTACGGCAAGCTGTTCGCCGCGCTGGCGCCGCAGTACCAGGTGGCGCATCTGGAATTGCACGGCCATGACCCACGTTTCCCGGTGGACGATAACTGGCACAACCTGGTGGATGAACTGATCCATCACCTGGAGCAGCAACCGGCGCCGGTGTGGGGCGTGGGTCACTCCCTGGGCGGCGTGCTGCACCTGCACGCGGCGTTGCGCTGCCCCGAGTTGTATCGCGGCGTGGTCATGCTCGATTCACCGGTGCTGACCCGTACCGACCAGTGGGTGATCCTGGCCGCCAAGCGCTTGGGGTTCATCGACCGCCTGACCCCGGCGGGGCGGACCCTGGGACGGCGTGAGGAGTTCGCCGACCTGGCGTCGGCCCGGCAGTATTTTGCCGGCAAGACATTGTTCCGCGGTTTTGACCCGGATTGCTTCGACGCCTACCTGCAACACGGCCTGCAACAAGTCGGCGACCGGCTGCGGCTGCGCTTCGACCCGGCCACCGAAATCAGCATTTACCGCGGCGTGCCGCACACCAGCCCAGGGCGTCCGCGCAAGCTCAAGGTGCCGCTGGCGGTGGTGCGTGGCCGGCAGAGTCGCGTGGTGATGCGTCATCACACCCGTTCGGTGGGGCGTATGCTTCATGGCGAATCCCTGAGCATGCCCGGCGGCCATATGTTTCCCCTCGAACGTCCACAGGACACGGCCAACCTGCTCAAGAACCTCTTCCAGCGTTGGGAAGGGCGCAGCGCATGAGTATGGTCGAGGAGGTCCGCCTGAGCCTGCCGCACATCGAACTGGCGGCCCACCTGTTCGGGCCGGAAGATGGGCTACCGGTGATTGCCCTGCATGGTTGGCTGGACAACGCCAACAGCTTCGCTCGCCTGGCGCCCAGGCTCGAAGGTCTGCGGGTGATTGCCCTGGACATGGCCGGCCACGGTCACTCCGGGCATCGGCCGCCCGGTGCCGGTTATGCCCTCTGGGACTACGCCCACGATGTGCTGCAAGTCGCCGAACAACTGGGCTTGAAGCGTTTCGCCCTGTTGGGACATTCCATGGGTGCCATTGTTTCACTGGTGCTGGCCGGTTCCCTGCCGGAGCGGGTGACGCACCTGGGGTTGATCGACGGGGTGATTCCTCCTACAGCCAAAGGCGATAACGCGGCCGAGCGCATGGGCATGGCCCTGCAAGCCCAGTTGGATTTGCAACAAAAACGCAAGCCGGTCTACAAAACCCTGGAGCGGGCCATCGAAGCACGGATGAAAGGGCTGGTGGCGGTCAATCGCGAGGCCGCCGAATTGCTGGCCCAGCGCGGCCTGATGCCGGTGCCCGGGGGCTATACCTGGCGCACCGACAACCGCCTGACCTTGCCATCGCCTTTGCGCCTGACCGATGAACAGGCCATGGCGTTCGTTGCGCGGGTCGGTTGTCCGGCGCATCTGGTGGTGGCGGCGGACGGCATGCTTGCCCAACACCCGGAGTTGCTGGAGCGTCTACCCTTCAGTCATGAGCAGTTGCCCGGCGGCCATCATCTGCACCTGAACGACGAGGTCGGTGCCGCGCTTGTAGCAGACTGTTTCAATCGGTTCTTCACCGTTCCTTGACTTGCGCCGGGCAACTGTCGAGGCTGGGCGGGTTGAAAGGGAGACAACCATGACAGACCTCTGTTTATCCGCCTCGCGGTGCATCGATGACACCCGTTGCGTCCAAGCGTCCCAGGCCAAGCCGATCCGATGAAATTATCCGTTCACTCACTCGTCCTGCTGGTGCTGGCCTGCTTCAGCCCGGCGTCGTTCGCCGTCGACGTGCCAGGCAGTCGCGACCTGGAGCGGGTGCCGCGCATGCCTGACGCGCAGATTGTCGATTACCGGCAGACCAGCGACCTGGAACGTGTCTACCCCATGGGCTCGATCCGCAAGATCAGCGGCCAACTGCGCTTCGACGGCCAGGTCGATGCCCGTGGGAACGTCACGTCGGTCACCTACGAACTGCCGCCGGAACATGCCGCCACCCAGGCCTTTACCGCGGCGCGCGAAGCGTTGCAGAAACAGGGTGCCGAGCTGTTGTTCTGGTGCCAGGCCCGCGATTGCGGCGAAAGCAGCCTGTGGGCCAACGACGTCTTCGGCAACGCCAAGCTCTATGGTGCCGACAACGGCCAGGCCTTCCTGCTGCTGCGCCTGGCGCCACCGGCGGACAACACACTGATTGCGCTGTATGCCATCACCCGTGGCAATCGCAAGGCCTACCTGCATGTCGAGCAGTTCGAGGCGAACGCACCGCTGGGCGACCTGCTGCCGACGTCGGCCACGCTGCTGCGCCAGCTCAAGGACACTGGGGTCCTGGATTTACCGCGTGTTGCCGGTGAGCCGGACGACACCTGGTTGCGCCTGTTGTCCCGGGCACTGAACCTGGACACGGGCCTGCGGGTCAGTATCGCCGGGCCCCGGGCCGAGGACTGGCTTGAGGCGCTGGCGGGCCAGGGCGTCCGGGCGGCGCGCATGGAGGCCGCCAGCGGCGAGGCGGCGGGTTTGCACCTGGAGTTGCTGCGCTAAGCTGTCTCGGGGCAGCGGGTTTTCGCCGCTGCCTCGCACCTGTTCATTTTTTCGAGACCCTACATGCTCAATAACGATCGGCTGTTGGTGCAGATCCTGCTCCTGGTGTTGTTCGGCGCAAGCCTCTGGGTCATGGCGCCGTTCTGGTCGGCGCTGTTCTGGGGGGCGGTGCTGGCTTTCGCCAGTTGGCCGCTGATGCGCCTGCTGACCCGCTGGGTCAATGGCCGCGAATCCCTGGCGGCGGCGTTGCTGACGGTGGGCTGGATGCTGCTGGTGGCGGTGCCGCTGGTGTGGCTGGGTTTCAATCTGGCCGACCATGTACGCGATGCCACGGCGTTCATCAAGGACGTGCAGGTCGACGGCCTTCCCGAAGCGCCCGATTGGCTGGCCGGGGTGCCACTGGTGGGCGGGCGACTGGTCGGCATCTGGAACAGCATCGACCAACAGGGTGCGGCAATGATGGCGTCGATCAAGCCGTACCTGGGGCAAGTCGGCAACTGGCTGTTGGCGCGCAGTGCGCAGATTGGCGGTGGCATAGTCGAACTGACCCTGAGCATCGTGTTCGTGTTCTTTTTCTATCGCGACGGCCCGCGCCTGGCGGTGTTCGTCCACGGATTGCTGGAGCGTCTGATCGGCGACCGTGCCGGTTACTACATCGAGCTGGTGGCCGGTACGGTGCAACGGGTGGTCAACGGCGTGATTGGCACCGCGGCGGCCCAGGCCGTGCTGGCGCTGATTGGCTTTCTGATCGCCGGGGTCCCGGGGGCGCTGGTACTGGGTATCGTCACCTTCCTGTTGAGCCTGATACCCATGGGACCACCGCTGGTGTGGATTCCTGCCACGGCGTGGCTGGCGTGGAAGGGTGAGTACGGGATGGCGGTGTTCCTCGGCATTTGGGGCACGTTCATCATCAGCGGCGTGGACAACGTGCTCAAGCCCTACCTGATCAGCCGTGGCGGAAACCTGCCCCTGGTCATCGTGCTGCTGGGGGTGTTCGGCGGGTTGATCGCCTTCGGTTTCATCGGCCTGTTTATCGGCCCGACCCTGCTGGCGGTGGCGTATAGCCTGTTGACGGACTGGAGCAAAAGCCAGGCGCGATAGCTTAGGTCGAGTAACTGCTGACGCGACCAATCATGGACGCTCTCCTTGGGCTGGGATAGCCGGTGGCTGTACAAAACGGCCAGATCGACGCTGGCCCCTGTGGGAGCGAGCTTGCTCGCGATAGCGGCGGGTCAGCTTGCAAGCCTGTTGAAGGTGCTGACGCCATCGCGAGCAAGCTCGCTCCCACAGGTGATAGGCGTGTTCTCAGGCACGAGGCAGGCTGATCACCGCCGTCAACCCACCCCCTGATGTCTCTTCCAGGGTCAATTGCCCGCCCAGGCGTTCGGTGGCTTCCCGGGCGATGGTCATGCCCAGGCCGACGCCGCCGGAGTTGCGGTTGCGCGAGCCTTCCAGGCGAAAGAACGGTTCGAACACCGCCTCGCGTTTGTCCGTCGCAATACCGGGACCATGGTCGATGACTCGAATCAGCACCTGCTTATGTTGGTCCTCCAGGCTGATCAAGGCATGGCCGGCGTAGCGCAGGGCGTTGTCGATGAGGTTGTTGAGGCACGAACGCAGCGCCATCGGTTGCACCTGCAGCGGCGCGCAGGTACCGCTGACCTGCACATCGGCGC
Organism: Pseudomonas sp. St316; assembly: GCF_018325905.1. Classification (NCBI taxonomy): domain Bacteria; kingdom Pseudomonadati; phylum Pseudomonadota; class Gammaproteobacteria; order Pseudomonadales; family Pseudomonadaceae; genus Pseudomonas; species Pseudomonas sp. St316. Next base: position 1,815,961 of record NZ_AP021901.1, read on the forward strand.
CCTGGTCCTGGGCGTTTTCGCTCAACGATTCCACCAAGGCCTGCACGTCCATCCATTGCAGCGCTTCACTGGTGCGCTGTTCGTGCAAGTAGGTGAGGGTGGCATCGAGCATGCCGATCATATCGTCCAGGTCCTGGCGCATCTGGCCTTGCAGCTTGATGTCATCGATCTGCTCCAGGCGCAGCTTGAGCCGCGAAAGCGGCGTGCGCAGGTCATGGGACACCGCGCCGAGCATGCGGGAACGCTGCTGCACCTGCTCGCGAATCCGTTGCTGCATCAGGTTGAACGTATGGGCCGCCTGTCGCGCTTCACGGGGGCCGTTTTCATCCAGCGGCGGGCTGTCGAGGTTTTCGCTCAGGCGCTCGGCCGCATCGCTCAGGCGCTGGATGGGGCGGGTCAGCAGCTTGGCGCCGTACCAGGCCGCGACGATCAGGAACACGAATTGAAAGGTCAGCGGCACCAACGGGCCGCCGAACCACGGGCGTTTCGCACGCCCGGGCGGTGGACCGAAGGGCGGGGGTGCGTCGCCATGCTGGGAAAAACCGGGCGGTGACCCGGGAGGTGGTGGCTTGTCGTAGACGGAGAACCAGGCAAAGGCCAACAGATGCGCCAGGACAATCGCCAGCAACAGCACGCCAAACAGGCGGCCGAACAGGGAGTCGAGGCGCAGTTGCATCAACCGACGTCCCGTGCGTCGAACAAGTAGCCCTCACCGCGCACGGTCTTGATCAGTTGCGGGGCCTTGGGGTCGTCGCCCAGCTTCTGGCGCAGGCGTGATACAAGCAGGTCGATGCTGCGGTCGAACGCCTCGATGGAGCGCCCGCGAGCGGCGTCCAGCAGTTGTTCGCGGCTGAGTACCCGGCGCGGCCGTTCGATGAAGACCCACAACAGGCGGAACTCGGCATTGGACAGCGGCACCACCAGCCCGTCGGCCGAGATCAGTTGGCGCAGTACGCTGTTGAGCCGCCAGTTGTCGAAACGGATATTGGCCCGAGGCTCGGTGCGGTCGTCGCGCACCCGGCGCAGGATGGTCTGGATACGCGCTACCAGCTCCCTGGGTTCGAACGGCTTGGCCATGTAGTCATCGGCGCCCAGCTCCAGGCCGATGATGCGGTCGGTGGGCTCGCAGCGGGCGGTGAGCATCAGGATCGGGATGTCCGATTCGGCGCGCAGCCAGCGGCACAATTGCAAGCCATCTTCACCCGGCAGCATCAGGTCGAGCACGACCACGTCGAAGTGCTCGGCCTGCATTGCCTGGCGCATGGCCGCGCCATCGGTCACGCCGCTGGCCCGTATGCCGAAGCGGGCCAGGTAATCGATCAGCAACTCGCGGATCGGCACATCGTCATCGACGATCAGCGCGTGGGTGTTCCAACGCTTGTCATCGGCGGGCACTTTTTGATCGTCAGAATTTGCAACAGGGGTGTTCTGCATGAATGCATCATCTGCCAGGTAGGCTGCCAACCGCAAAGAAGGCGGCAAGGTTGAGCCCTCAGCATAGGCTTCGTGCCGGGAGGCGTGAAGCGCTGAAAGGCTGGGTTGCGGCGGCGGACGGTAGCGTGTCGACGTGTTGTACGCATGTCATGAGTGTATCGGCTTCGACACAAAGGTCGGTGTCGTCCATGCTGCTCTGGACGCGATGAGGATTTTACCGATCATCGGGTCCCGCACGGGCGTTGGTTCCGCTACAATGCGCGCCGATTTCGACTTGCCTGAGAGCCCGCTCATGTCCGCCTGCCAGACGCCCATTATCGTCGCCCTGGATTTCCCCACCCGTGACGCCGCCCTGAAGCTGGCCGACCAGTTGGACCCCAAGCTCTGCCGGGTCAAAGTCGGCAAGGAACTGTTCACCAGTTGTGCTTCGGAAATTGTCGGGACCCTGCGCGACAAGGGGTTCGAAGTGTTCCTGGACCTGAAGTTCCACGACATTCCCAACACCACCGCCATGGCCGTCAAGGCGGCTGCGCAGATGGGCGTGTGGATGGTCAACGTGCATTGCTCCGGTGGCCTGCGCATGATGGCGGCCTGCCGTGAAGTGCTGGATCAGCGCAGCGGCCCGAAACCGTTGCTGATCGGCGTGACCGTGCTGACCAGCATGGAGCGCGAGGACCTGGCCGGGATCGGCCTGGACGTCGAGCCCCAGACGCAGGTGCTGCGGTTGGCCGCGCTGGCGCAGAAGGCAGGCCTGGACGGTCTGGTTTGTTCGGCCTTGGAAGCTGGCGCCCTGAAGGCGGCTCACCCGTCGCTGCAACTGGTGACCCCGGGGATTCGTCCGGCGGGCAGCGTCCAGGACGACCAGCGTCGCATCCTGACCCCGCGTCAGGCGCTGGACGCCGGTTCCGATTACCTGGTGATCGGCCGTCCGATCAGCCAGGCCGCCGATCCGGCCAAGGCGCTGGCGGCGGTCGTGGCCGAGCTGGCCTGAGCAATCCCTGAAGCCTATGTGAGAAACCCTCTGTGGGAGCGAGCTTGCTCGCGATAGCGGCCTATCAGCCCCTAACGGGTTGACTGATACACCGCTATCGCGAGCAAGCTCGCTCCCACAGTCGTCTTCACATCAGACCTTGAGGACGAGCTTGCCGAAGTTTTCCCCACTGAACAATTTGGTCAACGTCTCGGGGAATGTCTCCAGACCTTCGACAATGTCTTCCTTGCTCTTGAGCTGCCCCTTGGCCATCCAGCCGGCCATTTCCTGCCCGGCGGCGGCGAACTGCGCGGCATAATCCATGACCACGAAGCCTTCCATGCGCGCCCGGTTGACCAGCAGCGACAGGTAGTTGGCGGGCCCCTTCACTGCGTCCTTGTTGTTGTACTGGCTGATAGCGCCGCAGATCACCACGCGGGCCTTGAGGTTCAAGCGGCTGAGCACGGCATCGAGGATGTCGCCCCCGACGTTGTCGAAATACACATCCACGCCCTTGGGGCATTCGCGCTTGAGGCCGGCGTGGACGTCTTCGTTCTTGTAGTCGATGGCGCCGTCGAAACCCAGTTCATCGACCAGGAACTTGCATTTGTCGGCCCCGCCAGCGATGCCCACCACGCGACAGCCTTTGATCTTGGCGATCTGCCCGGCGATGCTGCCCACCGCACCGGCGGCACCGGAGAGCACCACAGTCTCGCCAGCCTTGGGCGCGCCGACGTCCAGCAGGGCGAAATAGGCCGTCATGCCCGTCATGCCCAGCGCGGACAAATAACGTGGCAGCGGTGCCAGTTTCGGGTCGACCTTGTAGAAACCTCTTGGCTCGCCAAGGAAATAATCCTGCACCCCCAACGCACCGTTTACGTAGTCCCCGACCGCGAACCCCGGGTTGTTCGAGGCCATGACCTGGCCGACACCCAATGCCCGCATCACCTCGCCGATGCCGACCGGCGGGATATAGGACTTGCCCTCGTTCATCCAGCCGCGCATGGCTGGGTCCAGGGACAGGTATTCGTTTTTCACCAGGATCTGGCCGGCTGCCGGTTCGCCGACCGGTACTTGCTGATAGGTGAAAGTCTCGCGGGTCGCCGCACCTACCGGGCGTTTGGCGAGCAGGAACTGGCGATTGGTCTGGGCAGTCATGGCGGGCACTCAAGATGAATGAAGCCTTGTTGATAGACCTTCGAAGCATTTGCCGCAAGGTTTGCTGACATAGCGAATGCAGTTCGATCCAACACAGTGATAGTTCAACCGGGGGCCTTATCACTGGCGCCCATGAATGCTCAAACGGCAATTGGATAGTGCTGCCGTGTCCTCGGGACCTGTGACTAGACTGGCGGCATCTCCCGCATTCTTCGAGGAACAGAACAATGAGCATGACGTTTTCCGGACAGGTCGCGGTGGTTACCGGTGCTGCCGCTGGCATCGGCCGGGCCACTGCCTTGGCGTTCGCGGCAGAGGGCCTGAAAGTGGTGGTGGCCGACCTGGACGTGGCGGGCGGCGAGGGCACGGTGCAGTCGATTCGTGATTCGGGCGGCGAAGCGGTGTTCGTGCGCTGCAACGTGACGCTGGAAAACGATGTGCAGCAGCTGATGGACGAGGTAATCAAGACCTACGGTCGTCTTGACTACGCCTTCAACAACGCCGGGATCGAGATCGAGAAGGGCAAGTTGGCCGACGGTACCCTTGATGAGTTCGACGCGATCATGGGGGTTAATGTGAAGGGCGTCTGGCTGTGCATGAAGTACCAGTTGCCATTGCTGCTGGCCCAGGGCGGCGGTGCGATCGTCAATACGGCCTCGGTGGCGGGCCTGGGCGCGGCGCCGAAGATGAGCATCTATGCAGCGTCCAAGCATGCCGTGATCGGCCTGACCAAATCGGCCGCCATCGAATACGCCAAGAAGAAAATCCGCGTGAATGCGGTTTGTCCGGCGGTGATCGACACCGACATGTTCCGTCGTGCCTATGAGGCGGACCCGAAAAAAGGTGAGTTCGCCAATGCCATGCACCCGGTAGGGCGTATTGGCAAAGTTGAGGAAATCGCCAGCGCCGTGCTGTATTTGTGCAGCGACGGCGCGGCCTTTACCACGGGTCATTCCCTGGCGGTGGATGGCGGCGTCACGGCGTTCTGAGGACGTGCCCTTCAGCTTGTAGGAAAAAGCCCGCACTGGTTGCGGGCTTTTTCGTGAGCGTTCGAAAAATCCTCGGAACGGCCCCTCAATGTGTTTCAAAGGGTGAGAATCGACGGTTTTGGCGACGTTGTCGTACATCGTCCCGTAGCAGCCTGTGCTTAACTGTTTCCGGAAATAAAACAAACGCTTAGGAGTTTGGTTACTCATGGAGTTGAGAATCGACCGACAGGCCCTGGTGCCTGTCGTGCAGCAAATCGTTGACGCGCTGATCGGCTGGATCCGACAGGATGCGGTGCAACCGGGAACTCGGCTGCCATCTGTCCGCCAACTGGCGCGGGATAACCTGCTCAGCCAGTCCAGCGTCAATGAAGCGTGTGAACGTCTGGTCGCCCAAGGCCTGTTGGCGTCGCGCCATGGTTCCAGTTTTTTTGTCGCACCCCCTTCACCCGAACCCGAGCCCACCGATCATAATCGAGAGCAGGACACGTTCGCCGCCGGGGGCGACAGCTCGCAATGGGAATTGAAGCTGGGGTGTGGCGGGCTGCCCGAGAGCTGGCGTGAAAGCGATGACCTGGGCTATGCGATCCGTCAGGTCACTCGCACCGACATGGCAGGATTGTTCAACTACAGCACGTCGTTGGGGCTGCCCGCCCTGCGTGAACAACTGTCCAGGCGCCTGAAACAACTCAATATCGAGGCCGGTAAAGATCTGATCCTGACCACCACCGGGGCGACCCATGGGTTGGACCTGATCGTACGGACACTGTTGCCGCCGGGTTCCTGCGTGGTCGTGGAGAGCCCAGGCTATTCAAGCCTGTTCGACCTGCTCAGGTTGCACGACATCGACATGATCGAACTGCCCAGGACACCGCGCGGCCCGGACGTCGATGCGCTGCAAGACCTGCTGGCGATGCATCGGCCTACCGCGCTGTTCGTCAACAGCGCCTGCCATAACCCGACCGGCAGCAGCCTGGCTCCGGCCGTTGCCCAACGGCTGCTGCAATTGACGAAGGAACACGGCGTACTGGTGATCGAAGACGATGCCTATGGCGACTTCCAGAGCTCGGCCCGGACCCGGCTGGCGGCGCTGGATCCCGATGTGATCTACGTGGGCAGTTTCTCGAAAACCCTGAGCAGTTCGTTACGCGTCGGTTTCGTGGTGGCCGGGCCTTCCATCATCGCGCGGCTGAGCGAGGTCAAGGGCATTACCAGCATGGGTGGGTCGCGGTTTTGTGAGTCGGTGCTTGCCTGTCTCCTGGCCAATGGCGCCTATCGCAAGCTGGTCCAGCGCCAGCGCCAGCGTCTGGGCGCCGACATGGCGGTGTTGTTGCAGGTATTGGAGGACGCCGACTGGGAGGTCTTTGGTAAACCGGCCGGCGGGCTTTTCCTCTGGGCAAGACCGCCGTTGTGTGACTACGCTGAAGTGCAGCGTCTGGCCAAGCGCTTCGGCGTGCTGCTGTCTTCGCGTACAGCATTCAGCCCTTCGGGCGCCGACAGCGACTGGTTACGGATCAACGTGGCCTATGCTCGTGATCCCAGGGCGCTGGCGTTCTTCCGGGTCGCGGCTCTGGATCGACCTCAAGTATCCTGAAAACGACGCGGCTGTAGCTTTTTGCCATTATTCCGACGCCAGCATCTTGTGTTGCAGGGCGTCTCGTTGCGAATCTGCAATCAACACACACTGGCAGAGGACTGAGCGCAATGATTTCGGCCGTGCAAGGACGTTTTGCCAACCTGGGTATGGCAAAGAAACTGGGTATCGGATTTGTCCTGGTGCTGTTGCTGACCGCAGTGGTCGCGGCCATCGGCGTCTGGTCCCTGCAGACCATCAGCTATCGCTTCGATGGCCTGAAACAGATGTCCTCCCTCAACAGCGGGTTGCTCAAGGTCCGGCTGCTGGAGCAGGAATACGCCTCGCGCTCCGACCCCAAGACGGCCGATGCCCTGCGCCAGGGCGTCGATGGGCTGGTGGCCCAGGCGGACGAACTCAAGGTGCAGTCGGCTGCCAACGTGCCGGTGATGAACGACGTGGAGCAGGCGCTGGCGGCGTATCGCAAGGCGTTCGACGAATTTGTCGGGTTGAGCCAGAGCAAGGACCTAGCGCTGGAAATGGCCAGTTGGTCGGTGTCCAGCGTCGCCAATAACCTGGATGTGTTGCAGGCCGGGCTGGCGGATGACGGCGCCTATACCTTGAAAGATTCCGAGGGCAAGGAGGGGGCCGAGTTCATCGAGCAGGCCAATCAGGTCAGCGAAGTATCCCGCTTGATGTTGCAGGCCATGAACGAAGCGCGGGTCCGCCTGGACCAGAGCCGCAAAGGCAGTGTCGAGGGCGCCGCAGAAGGCAGCATCGAACAGGCCGAGCAGGCGATGAAACAGGCCGAAGTGCTCAAGACCACCGTCAAGGACCCGGGTTACCAGACCGTGCTCAATGAAGTGGCCGGGCATATCGCCGGGTTCAATGAACAACTGGCCGAATACACCGGCCTGCTGGCGAAGGAAAAAGTCGTCTACCAACAACTGCACGAACGGGCCGATCAAGTGGTGGCGCGGGTTGACCAGGCCTTCAGTGCCGAAGACCAGGCCATGCAGACCGAACTGAAGAAAAACTCGCTGCTGATCATCGGTTCGTCGGCCTTGGCGTTGCTGGTGGGATTGATCGCGGCATGGGTCATAACCCGGTTGATCGTGACACCGCTGCGCAGTGTCATTCGCGTGGCCCAGCAGATTGCGTCGGGTGACTTGAGCGCCACGGTCGAAGTGACGCGCCGGGACGAAATCGGTCAGTTGATGCAGGCGATGCAACAGATGGGCGCGGGGCTGAGCAGTATCGTCAGCGGCCTGCAGGCCGGTATCGAGCAGTTGGCCAATTCGGCCCAATCGTTGTCGGCCGTGACTGAACAGACCAACCTGGAAGTCAGCAGCCAGAAAGAGGAAACCGAGCAGGTCGCCACGGCGATGAACCAGATGACGGCGACTGTGCATGATGTGGCACGTAACGCCGAAGAAGCCGCACAAGCGGCCCAGACTGCCGACGACAAGGTCGAAAGCGGCCAGCAGGTGGTGCGTCAGAGCATGGTGCGCATCGAGCAGCTGGCCGATTCGGCCACGTCGGCCAGTTCCAGCATCGAAAGCCTCAGCGCCGAGATCCAGAACATCGGCACGGTGCTGAGTGTGATCAAGAGCGTGGCCGAGCAAACCAACCTGTTGGCACTCAATGCCGCTATCGAGGCGGCCAGGGCCGGGGAGCAGGGCCGGGGCTTTGCGGTCGTGGCCGATGAGGTACGGGCGTTGGCCAGGCGCACGCAACAGTCCACCGAGGAAATCGAGCGATTGGTGAGCGCCTTGCGTTCAGCGGCCCAGGCTTCCGTGCAGCAGATCCAGAGCAGCGGCGAGTTGGTGAAGATGGCGGTCAGCGATGCACTGCAGACCGAAAGCGCCTTGGGCAGTATTGCGGCGGCGGTATCGCTGATCCAGCAGATGAACCAACAGATCGCGGCGGCGGCCGAGCAGCAGAGTTCGGTGGCCGAGGAGATCAATCGCAGTGTCACCAGCATTCGCGCCAGCGCCGATCAGTCGTCCCTGGCAATGCGCGGCAATGCCGCTTCCAGCATCGAGCTGGCGCAGTTGGGGGTTGAGCTGAAAGGGATGGTGGGGCATTTCAGGTTGTGACAAAGACGACGCCAGCCTTGTGGCAAGGGAATAAATCCCCTCGCCACAGGTTGGCCCAGGTATCAGTCGTAAACCTTCTTCTTCTTCCACTCGTCGCTGACTTCGGCTTCCTTCAGCCCTTCGGTCAACTGGTTGACCTCACCTTCGACCGGCTGGGTGCTGGCCAGGACCTGGGCATTGGCGCGGGCCAGGAGTTTCTCCAGGTAGGCCAGTTGTTCGGCGTAGACCTGGGGGTCCTGTTGCTTGCGCAGGTACTGCACGCCGCGCTCGAAGGCCAGGCGGGCCTGCCCGGGTTGTTCTTGCTGCAGGGCTTGCTGACCAAGGTTGTTGAAGAACTCGATGTGCAGCAGCACCAAGATGTGTCGCACTTCGCGAATCCAGCGCTTGGCTTCGTTAGGCGGCAGGAAACCGTCCTGGGCGGCGCGGGTGATCTGGCCGTGCAAGGCCTCGAGCAGAAACCGTACGTCCTTGGCCTTGGCTTCGGTCTGGATGGGTGCCGGTGGATTGTTCACCGGGATCGATTCACCCTGGGCGGCCAGTGCGCTCAACTCGTCCAGGCGTGCCTTGACCGCGGAGTTGGTCTTGTCCAGGTTCAGCAAGCGCTGGCAGGCGTTCATCTCAAGGCGCGTCATCAACAACTTCAGGGCAGGGGTCATCAACTGCCCGGGGAAGGTTTCGGTGAGTTCGCCACAGCGCCGCATCCGGTCGTTGAGTTCTACCTTGGTGCGAACCTTTTCCAGCTTGTTGTTTTCCACCACGTGGTTCATGTAGCCAATGGCGATCAACAGGGCGATCCCGGCTACGACGAGCAGGGTGATCATGAGTGGTGTCACCGGTAAGACCTCTTTATTGTGGTACGCATGTCATGAGTGTAGTGGCTTGGCTTTTAAGCGCATAGGCCCGAGCGACGCGATTAGACGGGCGTCGTGCTGTTTATAGGAAGCATAACCGGGTGAGTGCACATTGCCATCATTTGCCGGGCGCGACTATAGCGTCTCGGCGGGTGACAGAATATAGGCGTCAGAGACCGGGTGGGCAAAATGTCCGGATCGCCCCCAAACCGGGCGAAGTCATTGATTTAAATAAATTTATATCTGGGGGTTGACGACCCTTCAATCCATCCATAGAATGCGCGCCACTTACAGCGTAAAGCACTCAGCCAAACGCTATAAGCAGTGAATGTTGTACGTGTGTCCCCTTCGTCTAGTGGCCTAGGACACCGCCCTTTCACGGCGGTAACAGGGGTTCGAGTCCCCTAGGGGACGCCAATGCGGGAATAGCTCAGTTGGTAGAGCACGACCTTGCCAAGGTCGGGGTCGCGAGTTCGAGTCTCGTTTCCCGCTCCAATTTTAAACAGCGTTGCTTTCGGGCAGGGCTGAGTGAAACCAGAACCAAGTCTTCGGAGGCGGGTCTGGGCACTGGAACACACACCATGTGTTCCGGGCAGCGTGTCCCCTTCGTCTAGTGGCCTAGGACACCGCCCTTTCACGGCGGTAACAGGGGTTCGAGTCCCCTAGGGGACGCCATTTGCGGGAATAGCTCAGTTGGTAGAGCACGACCTTGCCAAGGTCGGGGTCGCGAGTTCGAGTCTCGTTTCCCGCTCCAAATATTGCGCTACAGAGTTCCACTGAATTCTGTAAGTGATTGAAATCAGGGCCTTTAGGCCCTTTTTTCGTTCCAGCGGGAACCACTGAAATCCAGCACTATCCGGTGCGTTTAAGTCCAGAATTGAGTCCAGGATTCTGACGAGCACTGAATCGGTTTAATGCTGGAGCAGATTGTGTAGCGAGATGAGCATCTGGCCCTGACTCTGTTCAGGAGCTCGCGATGGCACTCTCAGAAATGGCAGTTCGGCATGCCCGAATCACCGGTAATGACTACACCCTCGGTGACAGTGATGGTCTCACTCTCAATGTGACGGCCAGAGGCGGAAAAGTCTGGCTCTTCCGTTATTACTGGGCGGGCGTGCAGAAACGCATGTCTCTCGGTAGTTATCCGCAAATCAGCCTTAAAGAAGCCCGTGTCCGACGTGATGAGGCGCGCGCCTTGGTTGCCCAGGGCATCAACCCCTACGAGCATCGTAAACAACAGCGACTAGCTGTTCATGCTGCGAAGGAGCACACCTTCGAAGCGGTGTTTAATCAGTGGGTGGAGTTCCGCAGGCTAAGCCTGAAGGAAGGACGCCAGAGCACGCTCTCGCAGATCTTGAGAATCTTCAGTAAAGACGTCTTGCCCATGCTGGGCGGGCGGTCCATTTACGATATCAATCGTCACGATCTGCTGGATTTGCTGAGCAGGATTGAGCAGCGCAAGGCGTTAACGACCGCCGAAAAATGCCGGACCTGGTTCAACCAGTTGTTCCGCTATGCGTTGGTGAAGATCGAGGGGCTGGAACACAACCCAGCTTCAGATCTTGATGTGGTCGCATTTCCCAAGCCTCCAGTGACGCACAATCCGTTTCTCCGAATGGACGAGCTTCCGGCATTGATGGCTGCTCTTCGAAACTACGGTGGCGCCAACCAAACTCGGCTTGGCCTTCGGTTGTTGTTGCTGACCGGTGTCCGCACGGGCGAATTGCGGTTGGCGACACCCGACCAGTTCGATCTGGAGAAGCGCTTGTGGGTCATACCGGCGGAAGTGGTGAAACAACTCCAGCTAGCGATGCGGAAGCCAGGTAAGCAGACTCAAAATGTACCGCCTTATATAGTGCCGCTGTCGGTTCAGGCGCTGGAGATCGTGCGTCACTTGCTGGACCAGGTTGTCCCCGCACAGCGCTACTTGTTTGCGCATCGAAGCGACCTGAGCAAGCGCATCAGCGAGAACACGCTGAATGGCGCGTTGCGTCGGATGGGGTATGCCGATCAACTCACCGGTCATGGGATGAGGGCGACGATCTCGACGGCGCTGAACGAGATCGGGTATCCAAAGGTTTGGGTGGATGCTCAGCTTTCTCATGCTGATCCGGACAAGGTGAGCGCGGCCTACAATCACGCGGGATACGTGGAGCAGCGCCGGACCATGATGCAGGACTGGGCGAACCGTCTTGATCTTTGGGGGCAGGGCCAGCTGAAAGCGGCTAGCTCTCCGCTTACCATCCGGTTGGAGGGTGCTGCTTCGCTGCCGTCGCTGGAAAGCGCGAGCGCAAACTCCATTCAGTTCAACGGCATCTTTCCAATGACAACCGTCTCGGTGCCCAAGGCTTCGGTTAGCGGCGAACCAGCTCTTATCGTGCCGCACCAGTCGCCTGTCGTACCTCTTTCGGTCCCGACTGAAATGCCGCATAAATCTCACGTGTCTGACATCCAGCGCGAACGCGCCGAGATGCTTGCCATCTATGAGGCCGCTAGTAATTTACCGTTAATTGTTTTCGCTAAATTGGCTGGTAAATCCCGAGATCAGATCAATCGTGATATTAAGGCTCGGCGTCTGCTGTCCCTCAGCCTGGGGAATCGTGGTCAGCGCATTCCGGATTGGCAGCTTGATCCACTGCGGCACAAGTTGGTACTTGCTGCGTTAGCGAGGTTTCCGGATACCGGTGCGTGGAGGCTTTATCGGGCGGTCTGTGAGCCTCATGAGCGACTTAAGAGGCGTGCGCCAATCGATGTGCTCACTCCGGAGAATTTCGACGCGACTGTGCGGATCGTTTGCAGCGCCCTGAGCCCAAGCTGAGTTGCTGTCCTAGCGCGGTGACAAATGGGCGTCACCGCTTGCTTGAGTACTGCTTGGCACGGAACTGTAGTCGAGGCCTGCCGACGGTGTTATGCGTCTAGTCGACCTGATTCCGCTGCAATACCGCGTGTTGGTCGCCGGCCTTCTACCATGCGTTTTAGTCGCCGCTTCGGCGGCCATCGCCTGGATGGTCCAAGGCTGGCAATACGGTCAGCAGCTGGAAAAAAAAGCCCGGCAAGGCCTAGCTCAGCGGTGAACTGGTGATAATGAACTGGGAAACCGGAAGCACTAGGAAGGTTGTTTTGATGGGAGATGCTCCTCAGCAACGGCTCATTTCCTGATCGCCCGGGCTGACCCGCTCAAGTCTAGGGGAGCAGACTGTCAGCTCCCCGGTTTGAAATCAAAAAAAGAAGCCTGGGCAACCAATGCCCCATCGTTCCAGCAGCTCAGAGATCCTGATAAGCAATACAACAGTCGCCGTCAATAAAATAACTATGTTCATTTCTTCTTCTCGCAAAGAAACTCGCCACGCTGATAAGCGCGGTGTTTGTGGACGTTGGGTAGGGCTGTTAATAAACTAAATGTTTATCGGCTCGGTCGTCAACGGATGTTTTAAGAAATAATTAAATGAGACGACGACATACACCTTAAGCCCTCCTAAAGCAGGGCGGCTGCGGTGGTGTGAGGGTATATACGCCTTTAGCCCTAGTGGCAAAGATGTCCGGTGGTAGAGGAGATTCAATAGTGTAGTTTCATAAGCTGTTAACAACACTTTACGTGTAGATCTCCTGCTCTATTTTTCGCTTAAGATTTCGTACTATGTTGTTCCACGAAATTATAATTTTGTTGAAGTGCCCGATTTTATTGGGTGCGGTAGCCTATGTGTAGGAATAAGTTTCGCAGGGCAGGTGTTACACGAAAAGTGTAAATAACACTATTTCTGTGGATCGAATAAGGAAACCGATTGGATCAGGGCTGCCCCCTGATTGCGAACATTCCCCACGGCCTGGTCAACCCCGAACCACTCGAAGACCTCGCTAGGTTCGCCCTGCAGCAGCACAATTTGTTTGGGGCGCTCTGTGGGTGTGGCGGGGTCGATCCATTCCTGCGCCAGTTCCGCATTCAGCGCCACAGGGCAGCGATCATGGATTTTCACGATGCCTCCCTGGCTGTCAGCGGTGATGATCACGAAGCCGTCATGCTCCAGCGGCTCCCAGGCTCCCGTCGGGTACTGACCGATGGCAGCGCACAAAATCGGCGCTAGGTCCTTTCGGCGGATCAAATACGGCTGCTTTTTTGGCCCGCCTTCATCCACCCATTCCAACCAACTGTTGATTGGAGCCAGTGCTCGGTGCGGCCAGATCGACTTGTAGTAAGGACCGTGCGCAACTTTCTCGACCCTAGCATTCACCGGGGTTCTATCCTTCGCCCAATGCAGCTTCGAGCCCCAACGCACCATATCGGCGTTTAGAACGTCACCCCCCTGATGGAAGAGTGCGAACTGATTCGAGGGTGCGCCGTTATAGCGTCCCAAGGGCTGATCGCCCACGGTACTGACCATGGCATTCGGCATGCTCAGCACGCGGGTGAGCTCATGGCTTCCGGTGTACTGGGAGAGTCGTCCGCGATGTTCAGCCCTCTGGTTAACGTCAGCGTAGTCCAGCGGGCGATCCGTCTACGAAGCACAGGTGAGCGGCGCACGACCGTGACCTGTATCAGCGTGGGCCTGCTCAGCCATCTGTCCGAATATTCTTACAAGAAATTGACCGCAAAACTTGTACAACGTTAACTGTATATCTGTACAGGTTTCTGGAAGTGATCCGTCATGAGCTTTTCGATTTTGGGCCCTATTGCCGAGGGTGGCTTGAAGCTGCCCTTGTGTTCGTTTCGAGTGCCCGCCGGGTTTCCATCTCCGGCGGCGGACCACATCGAAGCGCACATCTCATTGGATGAGGTTCTGAACATTCGCGCCCCGCATGTCTACCTGGTCTCAATCGCCGGGGAGAGCATGCAAGGCGCCGGGATTTTTGAAGGTGATCTCGCGGTGGTGGACCGCGCTCTGGAGCCTGCGCACGGCCACATCGTCGTGGCATTGCTCAACAACGAGCCCGTATGCAAACGCCTTTGCATTCGCGGCAGGGAGGTGATTCTCCTTTCGGAGAACCCAAAGTACCCACCGAGGTACGTGCTTGAGGGCGACGAGCTGGTGATTTGGGGCGTCATCACATGCAGCGTGCGCAGCCATGTCTAAACCCCAGCCAGTTTTCGCCCTGATCGACTGCAACAGCTTCTACGCCAGTTGCGAGCGCGTGTTTCGACCCGACCTGGCCCGCGTGCCCATCGTGGTGTTGAGCAATAACGACGGCTGCGTGATCGCCCGCAGCTACGATGCCAAGCCCTATGTGAAGATGGGCGAGCCGTATTTCCAGATCAAGCACAAGCTGCATAAGCACGGCATCATCCCGTTCTCTTCGAACTATGCGCTCTATGGCGACATGAGCGAGCGGGTCATGACGCTCATTGAATCATTGGTGCCTGCCGTCGAGGTCTACAGCATCGACGAAGCCTTTGCAGACCTGACCGGCATCGACGGCCGGGATGCCCTCGGTCGGAAGATCCGCAGCCTGGTACTGCGCTGCACAGGCATCCCTGTTGGGGTGGGGATCGCCCACACCAAAACCCTGGCAAAGCTGGCAAATCACACCGCCAAACGGCTTCAGGTGGCAACCGGCGGTGTGGTCGATATCTGCGACCCGTTCAAGCGTGACTGGGTTCTGCGCAACACCGACGTGTCCGAGGTCTGGGGCGTCGGTCGCAAGATGAAACTTCACCTGGACGCCATGGGGATCAAGACCGCGATGGACCTGGCGAAGGCCGACCCATGGACGCTACGCAAGAAGTTCAGCGTGGTGATCGAGAAGACCGCCCGGGAGCTGAGCGGTACGCCGTGCCTGGAGCTGGACGAGCCGGACCCGCCGAAGCAGGAGATTTGCTGTAGCCGGATGTTTGGCAAGCGGCTCACGGAGCTGGCACCCATCAAGGAGGCGGTGGCCACCTACATGATGCGCGCCTCGGAAAAGCTCAGGGCACAGAAGTCGCTGTGCAAGAAGATCCGCGTCAGCATCCGCACCGGCATGTTCAACCCCGAGGAGGCGAAGTACGCCAATGGTGTACTGATTGACCTCCCGTATCCCACCGATGATGTACGGCTGCTGACCAAGGCGGCGGTGGACGCGCTCGACCGAGTGTTCCGGCCAGGTTTCAAGTACAGCAAGGCCGAGGTGTTATTGATGAATCTCTGTCAACAGGGGGAGTACACCGACGATCTATTTGCCACTTCCCAACCTGCCGACGCCACGAAGCTGATGGCGGTGTTGGACCAGGTCAACGGTCGATGGGGTAGGGGGACGCTTCGCTCAGCCAGTGTGCCCCTCAACCCGGACTGGGGAATGCGACGAGACATGATGAGCCAGAGCTACACCACCAAGCTGGACCAGCTTTGGCAGGTGCACTGTAGGTGAACTGATGCCTGCACCAGCCGCCCATTGAGGCGGCTTTTTTCGCCCGAAGGAAGCGCACCGAAATGGGGCGAAATGCGCTGGCAATGGCGTGCTTCACACCTGGCGCGCGCCGTCGTCCCCCCACCTCGCCTGCGGCCTAAATGGGTCATTTTTTCCGCGGACTTGCGGGCCGCTTACGACGGCGCAGGCCGGGCGTTTGCTTGGCGTTTTAGAGGGGGCAAAAACCTGCGAAACCCTGCGAAGGTGTATGTTTTTCGCAACGCTTAGAAGAACGCACAGATAGCTGAATTCAGAGGTGCCTCGGGAAAAAGGTTAGTTTTTTTTAAGGGGGGGTGATGTGACTTGGTAGGCCCGTGTTTGTTGGGCTTGAGACCTAACTTTGAGGGGTTAGATTAGGTTAGGTTAAAGGTTAGTAACTCATAAGTTACTATTTTTGAAGGGATTAATTTATTGAATATTTAACACTAATAAAGGTTAGTAAATAACCAGACCTAACCAAAAAGCTAACCTTGCCAACCCTTTGAAAAGCCATAACAAACAAGCCTTCCAGAGCACCTAGCAAAAAACTTACCCTCCTAACCTCTTTCCCGTGGGTCAACATTAAAAGCGCAAAAAGCGTAAAGGGGAAGGCGCTAGCTTTGGTGCGTCCAAGTTCTTGCACACAACCTGGTGCACAGTCACCAACAGCATTCGGTAGTAGTCGCCAGCCCGCGCACGTCATATCGGCACGCTGTGAGCCTGGAAATGGGGAGCGAATAGAGGGAGCCGAGCCCTCGTTATCAGCCGCGAAGCAGATAACGAGGTAAGGAGTAGGCATAAAGCCGAAGACTTGAGGCCTAGGATAATCGGCGTCTGAGTTTGACACCCCAACTAGCAATGATATTCGATATCGTGAAGAGCTCTTCGTTCGCGTCCTTGTCCAGAAACTCTTGTATTTTATACGTGGAAGTATTTTCAAGAAATTGCTTAGTTTGCTCAGTGAGGCTATTTAACTTAGCGCAGATGTAAGTGTGATCTCCTAGATGATAAAAATCTTTCCAGAAAGTATCACCATGATGCATGTCTTGTTTTTTTGCCTGTTCCACTAAGAAACCATTTTTGTGATCAGGGTATTTTTTGAATTTTATAGGGTTCGCATGTTTAAATAAATGCCCAAGATACTCCTTGGCAAATAAGTGTTCGATTATGGGGATAGGTATTAAGTTTTCAATTTCATGTGCATTTAATATTTCTAAACGGGAATTTCTATTCGGGCCCTTAGGGTAGAGGGCGAAATGTTTGGCTGTTTCGCCTAGTGGTCCTTTTGGATGCTTTATGTCACTGTCTAATAAGCAAACGAAAAGCCTGCTTTCGCTTAGCAACCGCTCAAAAGTTTTAATTGTGTCGGACCCTCCACCCCCATGTGGCTCAATATTTATCTCATATACAAGGTTCAGATTTTTCCGGGAGGAGAAAATTGCCTTAGCAAATAGAGTATAGACCTTTGCATCAATTTCATTTTCGGTAAGTAACACAGGCTCTAGCAAGAATTTTTCGTCTAGAATGATTTCATATCCGACGGTCAATTGTTTTTCGGTACTTAAGAGTTTATGTTTGTTCGAGAAGTCAACGACCACTCGAAAATCGAATTCGGTTATCAGCAGGTTTTTCGAGAATCTTGAAAACGTCTTCAAATCCACGAGCGCGCGCTTTGCGTAATCACTAAAACACGTTTTTTTGAGGAGGGCTTCGATTAAATCTATTGGCATCCATAGTACTTGGTTTCCACGACCATAGGCCCAGAGTAAACATTCTAATGCTGACTCCTGTGAATGGTTAAGTTTTTCTATTTCATCTATTTTTTCTATTATAATAATCATATTAGGCAGACAGGAAACCAGCAGGCCAATTCATCAGATAACCTTCGTCGTCAAAACCTGACATTGTTATCTCGGTGCAGTCATTTTTATTTTTTTCAAAGAGCGCGATGCTGATGTCGGAATCTTCTATTACTCCACGTCTGATGCTTTCTCCTATAGCTTCAATCATTTGACTGCTATGGGTTTCTATAACGATTCTAAAACCAAAATTTGTAGCTAAGCTAACTACCTTCGCTATGGCTAGGCCGAATCGATATTGGAGAGCAGGGTGCAGGTGGAGCTCAGGTTGTTCAATCACAAGGGTTCGAGAGTTTGCATCGGTGAAGCCTAGGTGCCGTCTTGGCACTGCTCCCACCGTTTCTAGCCATATGGATACAATGACTGGCAATATTTGAGAATAGCCAAAACCCATATCGCTTATGTTATGAAATTTTGCGTCATGCTCTTCTTTTATTTTTAATTCATAATGTAGGCCGGACGCTTCAAGTTCCAATTCAAAGCCGAAATTATCAGAAATCCATTTGCTCAGATTTTTCTTCATTCGAGCGTCTAACGAATTAATCACCATCGGGAGATTTTCTCCTTTGTGATCAACTTCCCCAATTTCGAGATCTTGATGTCTATAAAATCTCTCAGCGGACGCACGAACTGGACCTAAATATCTGACTCCGCTGAATAGTCCTTTAAAGGATTTATCTGCGGCGGTTAGGATTCTAGGAAAGTTGCGAATTATTAGATAGAAGAAAACTGTTTCTGGGATTTCGTTAGGTAGTTCTTTCAAATGCATGTGAAATTTTTTATCGGCGGGGAATATTTTAGTCAGTTCCCTTCCAAGTTTTCTTATTTCTACTAGCTTAATTTGTTCGAGCTTTTGCGAGAGAGATTTTGTTGTAGAAGTGTATTTTTTTAGATAGCTTAAAAGCGCTTGTTGGGCACCTTTTTTAATGGTTTCTTCGTCCAGCTGTTTCACCATATTGCCTTGTGCATCGGTGGAATCTTTTATTCCGTATATGTTTGTTGGGAGAATACTGCCTTTTGATGTTATATATAAATTAGAAAATGCCAGCTGGTTAAGTTGTTTTTTTTCAGAGTCTTGGCTGTATTGTGTACATACCATGTCCTGAACCTGTCCCGCGCAATAGTTTACAACGATCTCAGTATTGTTGATTGTTATTACAGAGTTAGATTGAACCTGTTTGTCTGTTCTAAGATCGAGTCCTATCGAGATGTCCGTATTAACTTGTAAGGTCTCTTTTGTGAGTGATGTAAGTGCGTTGAAGAATTGTGATTCATACAAGTATTTGTCAGAATAATTTGTTTCAATGTCAAGCTCGCAGTTGAAATCAAAATAGATCTTGGTGGAGCCGTCGTGGACTGCCGTAGTTAAATCTCCAAAGTCTACATAAGATCCATACCACAATATCGGTGATCTAGTGTTTGATTCTACAGATTGGCGGAGTAGAGGATATGTTCGTAAAAACGTACTTTTTCCACAACTGTTTCGACCAACAAAAATATTGATTTTTTTTATCGGGATCAGTTGGGTTTCTGCGCCGAAGCTTCTAAGATTTCGAACGCCGAAGGAGTTGACGTGGCTCAAGGTTTATGACCTGTATTGACAGATGAATAACGATTATATTAAGGTTTTGACTTAGTTGTATATTTAACTAGTCATACATGGCTTTCGAACTCTTTCGAGATGTATAACCTATCGAGTCTCTATAAAATTTCGGTCTATACATTTTCAATATTCAATCCTTTGAACGGTTAGAAATGTCCAGCCTATTCGAAGCCAGACGATACCTGAATATCATTCACAAAGCTTGGCCGAGTCAAGGCCAATGCCCCCAAGCCAGAATATCAAGCATAAGGGCCCCTATCGGTAGGAGAGGCGATAGTCAGTTCCCGCCCTGTTCACTGAAACCTAGCCAAGACCTTTACTCTTAAGCCGTGCCAAGCCTTGTTTGATATGGCCTGCATTTTCGCCAATCTCCTCGAGTGCCCCACGAACATTATTGCCTACAACCGAGCAGCCTTGCTGCTCCACCCACAACGTAAGGTCCATTACGGCAGCCTCCAAGGCTAGCTGATTGTGATAGATCCTATCCAGCACATCCGGCAGCGAGTAGCTCCCTGACATTGATCACCCCCTTTTTCAGAAAACTCAAGCATAGCAACGGCAGTGCCGGTAAGAGAAACCACAAAGCGATAGCTTAAAATCTGCTATGGAGCAGTCAGAAGCGTAGCCCGATTAAATCCGGTAGACGAATGTTTAGATAGGATCAAAAGGCAAAAAAATCGAACTCCGTCGTGGAGCCGCTACAGCCGGCGAAAAGGGCAGGGCCTAAATGTGGTGAAAGATGATGGTACGAAAGTGGTACGGGGTTTTTTATGATGCTCTACAGGGCTCGTATTACAAGGCCTGTAGAGTTAGCAGTTCCAATCCATCATTGGACGCAAAGCCCGCTAGGACGGATAATGGGGCGATCAAGCAGCGAGGGTTCTCCAGGGGCCAACTCTGCGTTTCGAACCCATCAATGGGCAGGATGTTCAGTTTTTTTCGATTTTAAGGAAGGGATTGTCGGGCGGAATTAATTCAAAAAGTAGCTTCGGTTCCTCAATCAGATATCCCTTGAGGACGGTTTTCTTCCTTGGACCTTGCACGTGGCATGTCCAGATGTTTAGACCATTGTCTCGCTTCCTATGAACCCTCAGCTTCTCGAACTGCTTTTGCACCCAGCGCCATGCCTCAATCTCCTGATCTGAACCCTGCGAAACGCCTGGAAACTCCTGCGCATAGCGTTGGAAGAGACCAGGCGTGACCAGAAATACGCTGCCATCCACCGTGTGGATTTTGGCCTTGCTGTCGTTGATGATCAGTTTGTGGCTCAGAATGCCTTCCTTGACCCAATTCAGGAATGCCTGGCCTGGGTTATCCGATTGAAGCGTTGAAATTTCGATAGCACTTTCTGGCAGTGCGTCACTGGCCTCAGGCTTTTCCAACTCGAACATGTCCAGCAGCGTGCCGAGGTAATCGCCATCCTTTAGTACCATGGGATCCGGCTGCGGTTGGCTTTGAGCTGATCCTGCACTGGCTGTCTCAGGCGCTGGTGTTGGTATCTGGGTGTCAGTTGAGTGGTCATGGGCTGCAATGCTCACCGTTCCGCTGAAAGCCTCGGGCCGGTCTTCGTTCCCCCAAATCAGCGCCGGTTGAAGGCGCAGAAAGGTGAAACTCTGCTGCCAATTTCCCTGTGCCACAAGCGCGGTCCAGATGGCTTTGCCTTCCGGTGTGGACTCCACCAATCCATGCGATTGCAGCTCGTCAAACACCGCGAGATTGGACGAGGGAATGCCCTCAATCGATTGCGACAGCAGATAGGCTCGTAGCCTGTCCGTGACCGTCTTACTGACGAGCCAGAGTGCGTCCTGGGTCAGCCATCCCGCGGCACCTGGCTGGTTGAGTTTCAGTTCGTGCTGAACCAGATGACGCAGTCCGCTGATTAAGTGATGTTGCAGCGAATGAGTCGGTGCCTGCAGTGCCTTGCTCGGATTACCACCGATATTCTGCGCAGTAGAAACGCGGTCGGCCTGCATCACCAACTCACCGAGCACGCCGGCACGTTCGTACTGGCCCGCCAGGACATAAAGCAGACTGGCCCAGAGCGATGGAAATCCACTGAGCCAATCGAGGATTGTGCGGTCGAGAATTCGGGTGTAGAGCAATCCTGCAGCCGCGCCGTGCAGGTGGTAGTCACGACCCTTGATATAACGGAAACGGTAGGGCTGATCCAGGGATCCCTGCCAAGGATGCCAGACACGGCCATCTTGGCGCTCAACCAGCAGGTCCACGGCGATCTTGCCGATGTCATGGAGCAACGCGCCATAGGCGATGCCAGCGGACCAAGCGTCAGTCTGGGCGGCTTGGTCTTCAGGTGCGGCGCCGGTGGGAAGCAGATACGACTGACGTAATTTCAAACTACAAGCGACCAGTTCCAACCCATGGTCTAGCATGCCGCCAAGATAAGCATGGTGGTGCGTCTCGCTGGCTGGAAGCTGCTGGACCAGCTCGGCGTATCGATGGATCGGATTTAAATAGAGCTGGCTGAATTGCGGATGGGAGAGGGCGGTGTACTGCCAAATGCGATCAAGCAATTGGCGGCGATGCTCGGCTGCTAACAAGCTCTGGGACGATTCGATGAACCGGTACCCATCGGCGACGTTTACGGTTGGTGGCGGAGGAGGCTTTTGCCTTTTGTGCCGAAACAGACTGAGCATCATGGTCCTCCCGGGAACTGGCAGAGTCAGTGGCCTTTTAGCCTTTTCGGATAGGGCTCTTACCCTTGACTCCCCATTCCCTTCCAATCCTTACCGGCCCTTTTGACGCGTTTCCCTTTGTGCGGCAATCGGAATATTGATTTGTCCTGGTGCCGTTTTGTTGGATGCGCATGCTGGTACGAAAAAGGAAAGTGTCGGTACACTGCGGTGCGAATTTTATCGGGTCTTGCCATGAACCTCACGGACGCAACGCTCATACTGCTGCTCGCGGCACGTATCCATGGAACAGACGAAGCCGTCAGGGCCTCGGCGAAGAGCGTGGTCAAGAAGCTACCGCGCAGCAAACGTGATCTGATCTACAAGGTGATCGATAGCCGAAGTCCACTTGAGCTGGTGGATTACCTGGCTGAGAATCTGGATACGTAACGGCGAACTGGGGTTACGGGATTACCTCATGTTCTTTGCGTCAGAACTCCGCACTGTGGGGATTTTTCTGGGCATAGAAAAAGGGTCCAACTCGTGTTGGACCCTATGAAGCGTTTGCAGCGGTGAGGTGACGATCAAGCTCCATCTTTCATGCATCGCGAGTCATCCATTACCGTCTGCTTCCGTTGCTGCTCCAGGTTGAGCACATACTCCGAAGCGCATCGGGCCTGGCCACTGGCGCGGAAAATCGCGCGGTTGTCAGCCTTGAGCAGGCCGAGCCAGGAGTCGATATAGCCCTCGTGCCGAAGCTCTCCCCGTATACCGGCGTAGGCACATAAAAAAGCGGCGCCCATTTCGGCGATCAACTCTTCAAATGCATAGCCTGGCGAGCCAAATGGACACGGAGAGGTCACGCCTTCGCGCTGCAATCGAGAGTGATGTCCGGTCCAGTGCGTCAGCTCGTGAAGTGCAGTGGCGTAGTATCCACCTTGATCGTGGAATTGCGATTTTGTCGGCAGTTGGATGAGATCCCTGATCGGGTGGTAAAAGGCTTCGTCGGCAAATCGATGAATGATATTTGCGCCCGAACTTAGCAACAAACTTTCCGCAGCAGCGTTGGGGAAGAAGGGATCGCTCGGTTCCGTCTGGAGCAAAGTTTCGTTGTGCGTTTCGAGCCCCTCCGTTTGCTCGATGTTGAACAGAAAGTGCGTCCTGAGAATGCCAAAGTGAGCGACCTTGGGCTGACCGTTTTCATCAAGTACGGGGTGGCCTGATTCGGTCTGTTCCTCGCGCTCCATCGGCTTGTAGAGCACTGCCAGAATGCTGTGCTCACCCTTACGGATGTGTCCGCCGGCTTTTTTGGCTTGGTTGAAGGTCAGCCAGCGATCTTGAGTGAACCCCTGCAACCTGGCCTCGGCCCAGAGCAACGGTAAATTAATGCCTGAATAGGGACGCTGCGTGATGGCGTTAATGGGATAGGGTTGGTGATGACCGACGTCAGTTGAACCACTTGAGGACCAGGGCCTGATCCAGGGGATTACGCCTTGGTCTAACGCGGCAACGATTTTGTTAGTCACGTCTTGGTAGATATTACGCATGGCATTTTCCTCGAGAGAAAACGGAGGAACGCCTTGCCCGTCGGGGAGGGGTTCCCCGGTGGGTGTTGGGTTGGATTGATGCAGGACTGCGCGCAGTCTGAGTGTGTATGCGTTCAGCGTTGCTGCTCTCCCGCAAGCGCTATCAATAAGGCGTCAGGCTGCTCCGGTGCCTGAAGCAGGCTGAGGCTCAGTTGCAGCAACGGTTCATGGTTTGCGTCACGTGTTGAGCCAATTTTGGCTACCTCGAACACCACGTAGGGCGCGTTTGGATCGGCCAAGTGAGCTTTGAAGGCTGCGCGTACCACGTTGCTCAGCCTATCGAATTGCAGTTTTTCAGGATGATTTGAACCGTCGAGCAGTACTGCGCGTTGCCACGCGTCTGGAGTGAACACAACGGGCAAGTGCAGATTGTTCAGTGCTTCGGGTGTGAGTGAGTCGGACATGGTATGCCTCCGTTGATAGCGCGAAGAAACCTGTCCCATAGGGGAAAGAATTCCCCGCGGTGGGTTGAAGAAAAATAAGAGGGGTTAGGACGAGCCGAGCTTGAAAGACGCTCGGGAGAGCAGTAGGCGTTCATCACCGTGAAACGTGACCGTGCGAGCCACCGAACGCTAATCGCACTTGGGGGAACCATCACTGGAGTGACGTAGCCTCAAAGACTCTGGCTACCTGGGAAGGTGCTGTCGATAACAGCGATCCGTATCCTCTATGTAGCTGGATGATTTGGATGGGTCAACGGCCTTAGAGGCGCTGTTGTACGAGGTGCGTCTTCTGTCTTCCAGTGAAGAGTTTTCGACCGAATAAGCTGATAAACGGTTAAGCATGGGCGGTTTTCAGTAGTAGGCTGTAATCTCGATTTCCACAGGAGTACGCTCAGAAGAGGGCGCAATCATGCCGGCTCAGCAGCCACTTCAAATCTCCCGCACACACCGCTGGGCATATGCATGCGGTATGTTCGCCAAACGTGGTTATCGCAGCTTGAAAGGGTTTGAGTCTCGTGTGGCCAAGCGTGCAGTGACGGCAGGTTTGCCTGCGGGTAATTTACTCATTCGCGGGATCTTTCTGCTTGCCCAGGTGGCCCTGTTCGGTGCACTTCTTTTTGTTAGCTTTTGGTTGTTTCTGCTGGTGTGCACATTCGTCGCATTAGCGGCTATCTCAGTTCAAGATTCAGACACTCCAGATATTGATGATATCAATGATCCAATTCACAGAGCGTCTTGGCCTGAGCGGTACGATAAATGGGGTTCACTGAAGTAACCTCCCTGGTTATTTTGAGCCCGATTTACCTGAAACTATTCTTGCTCCGCTCATCAACTGAGAGGTCCCGTTAGAACTCGCTGTCTGCGCAGCCTGGGTTCCCCGGCTGAGCATTCCTTCTACACCTGAACCTACGCTATACCCAGCCCAGCTCATTGCGGCTAGAAAGACCATCGGCAGTACGATGAACATCGCCCCCATCACATACTCAATCACTTGTGCCGTGACGGTTCCATCCATAAAACCGGATGTCGGCAGCGACAACAGCACCTGATTGGACGCCGAGACTTGGTTGTACAAGGTATCGAGCATGCTGGAGTCGACCCAGCGGGCCAACTCCCACCAGAAGGTCAGCATGTGCAGCGTGAACAGCGCGAACGTCGCCGTCATGACGGTCTTCAATTGGTAGGTACTGACCAGAAGGATCAGCGGCAAGCTGATGATGACACCCATGATCAGGAAAGCCTGCACCATCGGCAGGGCAGCGCGTAGTGCATTTATTGCCGGGAAGTTGCTGAACGAGCCAAGGGCCAGCCCAGTGTTGGTGGCCAGGTTATTGAGCCCCTGATTGATCGACCCACCGCGAGCACTGGAGCCATAGTCCTGGAACACCTGTCCGGGCGACATGGACATCGATTGTTGGCGCGGGCTGACCAGTTCGCGCAGTGTGGCATCCTCGATCTCGTTGCTTGAGCGACCAGTCAACCAGCCTTTCAGCTGAGTCAGCAGCGAAGGGTCAACTTGCTCGACCAATCGTGCTCGCAACCCGATACCGCTGTCACTCCACCATTGTTTGCAAGTGGGGTAGCCCGCGCCATTCTCCAACCGTGGCAAGGTAATATCGCGGGTTTCATCATAGGGCCAGCTGACTCGTGGTGTCCGTGAGTGATCTGTGTCGTAGTAGCCCGGAGCGTCGAGAAAATAGCTTGAGCCGATCCAAGACGCATCATGACTTTGAGCCTTGTCCAGCTGTGGACGATTGGTGAAGAGCCGAGAGCGGGAATAGCCGTAACAGTCGCGAGTAAAATCGGCGACTTCCTGTAACAACACTTGGTTATCAATGCGCGAACTGTCGATCTCCATGCGCATCTGTCGGATGTCCGGTGCGCAGGGGATGGAGGCGGTGGCCGCTGCGGTCACGCCTTTGCTCAAGGCGTGTACCAGAAACCACCAGATCGGTACGTTGGCGGAGCGTTCGCCGATAGTATTGAAGGTCGTCCCCCAGGCGGTTTCCGTCGGTTTGGCCACACTGATGCCGCAGCGCTGACTCGCCGCATCATCGAACGCCATAGACGCGAGGTTTAGCGGAAAGACCGGCGCACAGCCGAACAATACGACGATGTAGGCCAACCAAAGCCGGTTCTCGATTCGAGGTACCGAGAGCAATCCTTTGTTGCCTTCATCCGCGCCTTGCTGACGGGCCGACAACCATTCTTGCAAGATGATTGCACCAAAGGGAGCTGCGAACAGGCCAGTATCGGACAGGACGTTCCAGATACCGTTGTTGATGATCCATGCCAGCAGGGAGAGGTAAAACTCCAGGTAGCTGTTAGTGCTCATGAGCATGGTGGTGACCTCACAATCGAGTGAGCTCGACGCAGGTAAAGAGCAAGAGCCCTAATGTCCCGGCGCGTTTCACGCGCAGTCGGTCCTGTGGTCGATGTCGGTAGCGCCTCAGCAGGTCCCACCAGAGTGCAAAGAGGACGCCGTAGAGCAGGACACGCCACCACCGCAGATAAGGCCGTATCGATTCCAAGGCTTGCTGCCAGCCCCCGAAACTGCCCAGCGCAGTGCAGCCGATCCAGGCGATCAGTGCGGCGGTCAGGATCATCCCTGCGGCGATCCCTAGACTGGAAAGCAAAGTGAATAGCAGTGAGCGTTTCATGGCTCACTTGCGCCTGGCATCAGCGTCGTTGAGTCGGCCAGGTTCGGGGTCGCCTTGCTCGACGGTGCGCGACGCATCGGCACCTCCGGCATGTCGATCGAGCACTAGGCTGGCGGTATTGGTTGTGAGCATCTGCCGGACCTGCAACTCGGTTTGTAGCAGGCGTATCTCGCGCTCCAGTGTGTCGATGTTTTTCGTCAAGGCCGTTTGGGCCGGTTCGGCGGAAGCGATGTTAGGTTCGTGGCTGCCTGCCAGCAGCGTGCGCAATAGCAGGAGCGCTTTGTCGAGTACGCTGGACAGGGCCGTCTCACTGGCCAGGCGCCGCGCCAGGAGTTCCTGATCAGGATCGTCGCGCAGGGCTTCGATCACACCACGAGTCACCGGCAGCATCGGGCTGGAGGCTTTGCTCAGATTGTCAGGGTTCGGCGGCAGAGATCCGGACAGTAAGCCTTGCAGGGTTTTGAGGTGTTCACTGTAGGCCTCCTGGATCAGCGGCGTCAGTCCGCTGCCTGCGGTAGCCCGCAGAGTCTCGCAGGTGTCGCAGGTCGCGACTTCGGTCTCGCCCAACACGCGAACAGCCCATTCGGACTCCTCTTGCGGTGAGGTCCATGCCTGGCAAATAGCGCCGCCCAGGCAATCACTGTTACTGATCGAGGTGTTGTCATCCACTGCGCGGTTATGCAGCAGGTTATAACCCGCGCGCACCACATCGGAGGTTGCCCGGATGGGTGTTTGTCCGCTACCTCCAGCCTTCTGCCCGCCGACCCAAGACACCCCATTGTTGCCGTTACGGGCCTCGGTGTTTTTCACCGCAGCCACCGCATCACCGTCGGTTTGTTCGAGGTTGCCCTGCATTTCCTGGTTCTTGGCCAATGCGCCCCAGCCGGCTTGACCGACCTTGTCCGCCATCTTCTCAGCCATGGCCTGGCAGGTCAGCTTGGAACGGTCGAAGTCGATACGCCCCTGCATCACTCCGTTGCTCAACAACTCATAGAGACCCGGGTTGGCACGCTGGATGATCAACGCCGGCAGCGACATTACTGCTTGGGTCGCGTTCTGCACAATGCTGCCCATGATCTGCTGGAACCCTTCGGTGACGCCGTTCAACTGGTTTTGCAGGGTGTTGGTGAGGCTCATGTTTCCGCACATCATGTTCGCCTGCCAGGATCCGCCGACACCGAGCCCGTTGGGGCGATAGAGCGAGCTCGGCGAGCCCGCTGCCGAGCCGCCACCGATGGTGTACATCACCCGATCGTCGAGCACTTCGCCTTGGGTGCTTAAGCGGTAATCGTCCTCGGCGGCGTGGGCATGCGTGGCTATTGCGAGCAGTCCGCAGAGCAACAAAGTCATCGGGCTTAACCATGATTCTGCAAGAAGCCGACTCATGAAGCACCACCTTCGAAGTCGATGCTGAACAGGAAGGTCTGTCCCTCACGCTTGCAGCAGCTATAGGGACGCCACAGCGACCAGGCATAGCCGCCATCCGCGCTCTGCACCGGATCGTTGGGGAAGATGGCGCATGTGGGTTGAACCACGGGGGAGAGCAATTGCCATTTGTGGGTCGAAGCGTCGTTTTCAACGATTGGGCCAGGCGGCCAATAACCATCGCGTGGTACGGGTGTGAGCGGGACATACACGTGCGGTTGCCAGTTGCGGGTAATGACGTCACCCGCTCGCTGCGCCATCACCGCAGCGGCTTTGAAGTCGTCGGGTTGCACCAAAAATCCTTGCCGGGGATAGACGCTGCCCCACATGTTTCCTGCGAGCTGACGACCGATTTCACGGATCCCGGGCGCGAGCGACTCGGGGTAAAAGCTTTCTGGGATGCCATGACGCCAGGCCAGTGAGTCCAAAGTGCTCAGATAGTAGGGCACGAACGCAGTGGCGCCGCTGGCGCAGGCGTAGCCGGATTGCGAGGCAAGTTGCGTGGCGGCCCAGCCGCCGGGATGGCCAATGCCATCAACATTTTTGAAACGAGGCAGGTTATCGCGCTGAGTGTTCGGCGTGATCAGGTTACCGCCACCTTCCGCACCGCTGATGGGGTAGGAGAGAGCGGCCATCTCGGTCCACGGATTGCTGCCGGTGGTGGTATAGCTCGAGACCACCAGTTCAGGAATGAAGTGACGAACCTTGGTTGAGGTTTTAACCGTGCAGCCAAAAGGGGTGCAGAGCAACCAGAAGCAGATGCCGACGACCCTGTACTCGAGGCAGTCTGGAGAAAGCACGGAGGCGGTAATGCTGCCCGTTTCCAGCGCCACGCTTGACCCGGATGCCAGCAGAATGCTCAGCAACAAAGGATGTAACTTCTGGGGCGAAATATACGGGCAGGCAGCAGACATGATCCAGGCTCTGGGTGTATGGCCTGGACAGGTTCAATGATCGAAAGAAGGGTGTCAGTGAGAAAGCCGAAAGCAGGATAGTCGGTTTACAGCGACCTTCTAGATGAGCAGAGGGTCATTCAGCGCTCAGCGTACGAGCAAGCGCGTCAGACTCGATGAGCAGCTGATCCGTTTTGATCTCGAAAATGTTGGCGAGTTTGCAGAGGACCAATAACGACGGGTTGCCTACCCCTCGCTCGATTTGGCTCACGTAGGTACGATCCACCTCGGCCATGAGCGCCAATTGCTCCTGGGTAAGGTTCTTCACGCGTCGCATCGAGCGGATGTTTTCCGCGAGTTGCAGACGGAGCTGTTCGTAGTCTTGAGTCATGCGCGCAAACTGCGCCTTGAGGGACTCTCAATCCACGGGATATAGTCTACATTTGCTCTGATTCAGGCTTTTTGATGCTTAAGCCGAGTGTCAGTTTTGTTTCTATGCTGCTTGGAACAGACCGAGCATTAATAAATAATCGAAAGCTAAGGTGTCTATGGACGAAAATTACGTTTCAATTCCGGCGGCGGATGGTTGCCCGAGCCTTCTGACGCCGTGGGGCAGCGAATTTGCGCCTATGATCGAACGCGGCGTGCAATGCGCCCAGGCTTGGCTCGGTACTCCCGGCGAGACTCCACTGTGGTGGGAGCTGGCCCAAACACGCAAGACCTTTCCTATCGGTGACTGCCAAGATGCTTTTGAAGCCGGATTCTTGTTGAGGATTCAGCAGCGGCTTCGAGGCGCATCGCAGTAACCGGCCGCTTGCTTTAGAGCGCGATATTTGAGTAGATTTCCCTATGCGGATTCTATGCCTCGCGCTCTATCGATCCGTTCAGCTACCCGGTAAGCGGCTTCCAACTCCGAGCAGCCAATGTTCTGCATCAATGTCCAGCGCTCTGCTTTTTCCTCGGGTTCCGTCATGGCCAGGGCGAGGTAAAGGCTGGGCGGCACTGCTCGAAACAGCGTTTCGAGCTTTTTCGACAGCACTACTCCCTCGGTATATTTCCCCGGTTCTTTGCTAGCTGAGAGCAACAAAGATTTCTGTGCAGGCGTGAGCTTCTTGAAGCGTGCTATTTCTTCGCTTTCCGCGGGCGGCATGTTCAAACAAATCCACCATTCGATCATGTTCAGCATGGTCTGCGCGGCGGAAGGAAAGTCGGCAAGGTTTTGCGTCGCCAGCCAGAACCAGGCTCCGAGCTTGCGCCACATCTTGGTTCCCTTGACCACGAATGGCGCCAGCAGCGGGTTTTTGGTGATGATATGGCCCTCGTCAGTGACCATGATGATTGGTCGGCCCAGGTACTGGTCGCGCTCGGCCAGGTTGTTCACGGTGTTCATCAGGCTGATGTAGCTGATGGACATCTGGGCCTCGTAGCCTTCGCGAGCGTAAGTGGCGAGATCGACAATGGTCACATCGCTTTCGGGCCAAGGTGTGCCTTCGCGATC
Organism: Pseudomonas sp. St316; assembly: GCF_018325905.1. Lineage (NCBI taxonomy): Bacteria > Pseudomonadati > Pseudomonadota > Gammaproteobacteria > Pseudomonadales > Pseudomonadaceae > Pseudomonas > Pseudomonas sp. St316. Next base: position 1,845,986 of record NZ_AP021901.1, read on the forward strand.
GAACAGTTCACCCTCGAAACCCTGGCAAAACAGGTCGATGGATTCACCCATTTCCTGGGCACGCTCACGACGCTTCTCCGGCAAGTGCGTGTCGGCGGCGACGCGCAGCAACGCGTCGCGCACATCGTGGGTCAATACCTGTCGACACGACGCGACACAGGTCTGTGCCGCATCGAGAATGCACTCGCGGATTAAGCTGCGATCGGCTCGACTCAGGCGCGCCTCTTCCTTAGCCTCGCCGCCGGTGATCATCAGCCGGGCGGTGATTTCCAGTTCGCCAAGAACATCGCGTTGGTCTTCTCGACTTGCTGCCGCCTCATCGTCCAGCTCATCAATCGACAGACTCGCCACCTGATCCGGTTGCTCGACCAGGCGCCAGGCATCGGCGAACGGGGCGAGACTGACCGAGGCGCCAGGTTTTAATTGGACCTTATTGACCGACAAGCCCTGAGTTGCGAAGTAATCACCCTGCAAGCCGAATGAGTTGCCGGCCTCGACGATAAACAGGCGAGGGCGGTACACGGCCATGACCTGCATCAGTAGGGTGACCAGGGTGGCCGACTTGCCGGCGCCGGTGGGGCCGAACAACAGCAGATGGCCGTTCATGGCCCGATCTAGGCGTGACAATGGATCAAAGCTCAACGGCGAGCCACCACGATTGAACAGGGTGATGCCCGGGTGGCCGGTACCTGTACTGCGGCCCCATACCGGGAGCAGATTCGCCAGGTGCTGGGCAAACATCAGGCGCGTGTACCAGTTGCGCGTGTCGCGGGCCGGGTTGTAAGCCATTGGTAGCCAACGCAGGTAACTGTTGCAGGCGGCGACCTCATCGCCTTCGCCTACCGGTTGCAGCCCCGCACCCAGCAGTGCGCTGGCCAGGCTGACCGAGCGCTGATGCAATTGCTGCTCATCGTGACCGCGCACGTAAAACGCCAGTGTGCCCCGGTACAGCTTGTGCTGGCGGCCAATGATCGCGCGAGCCTCTTCAACATCCTGGCGGGTCTGGGTTGAGGCCAGGTTTTCTCCTATGGATTTGCGCGCTAGGCGGTTTAACTGCTCCTCGAGCATGTCCTGCGGCTTGATCACTAGAGTCAGGCTCATCACTGTGCCTTCAGGCAACTGGTCAAACAGCGCATTCACCGCGTCACCCTTGCGGGCTTCCCCGGTGAGTTGACCAATCGACGGTGCCCGCCGCAGTTTGTCCACCACCATCACCCGGTGGGGCTGATCGTCGAAAAACCAGAGTCCGTGCTGCACATCCGAACGCGGTTCGTTGAAGAACAGCCGCTCGGCAAAGTCGTGATCGAAGGGCAGTTCCAGTGACTCATCTTCGCTCGACTCTGGATAGGCCACGCGGCGGTAGAATTCTTCGGGCGCTTCATCGGTGAGCTTGGGTGCCGGATTGAACCAGGGCAACAACCAGGCATACAAACCTCGGCCATCGACTCGTGTCGATTGCACGCCGCACGCCTGCAAGGAAGCACTGATACGTTCGCAAGCCTGTTGCAGGGATTGCACTGGGGTGAGTCCCGTCTCATCAGCGTCAGACTCAAACCAGCGATAGACCACCAGGCGCACCCGTCGGTTATTGCCACGCCAGGGCAGGCGCGTCACCACCTTATCCTCAAACAAACCACCGGGCTTGACGATGGCCTTCAGATGATGGCGGCTGAGCGCCAAATACGCCTGGGTGAAGACGGTGCCTCGTGCGCTGTCCTGAATATAATCGGTGAGCCGGGTCAGGTAGGGGGTGAAGTCGTTATCGTCCTGGCAGAAAAACTGCGCCACCCAAGGCGCTTGATCCAGCTCGTCAAAGCTATCCTGTAGGGCGTCTTCAAGGGCATCGCGGGCCGCCATCAGCCAATCAGGTTCGCGCCCTTCGGTGCCGATGGGCAGCAACTCGAACACCGCACCCACCGAGCGATTGTCATCCAGCAGAAAACACTGTTCGGTGTCGAGGTATTCGACCCATGGCAGGTGATCGGTGAAGCTGGGGTGGTGCGCATACAATGCGGCCTCATCGGCCAAGGTGGCACGAGGGCGCAATGGGTGGCGCCAGGCTTTCCACGCAGAAGAGCCCTCACCCGAGTCACCGGTAGGCACTATAAGTCTTCCTGACGTTCACCCGGTAATGCGTACTGCACCCGTTGGTAGAACGGAAAGATGGTTGAGTACCCCGGGACCGGTGCCTGCTCGGTACCACTCAAATGCGGATACACGTACAGCACCAGATCGGGATTGGGCAGGCGAGGGAACAGATTGTGGATCTCGTTCGCCGCGGTGCGCGTATACGGTTCTTGAAGAGACGCGGAGGAATCTGCCTGAGCCAGCGGACGGCGTAGCTGCTGCCGAGCATCCAGCAGTTGCTGCTGAGTGCCTTGCGAACCGGCGCCATTCCAGATATCCATCATGGTTTGCTCGCCATGGGGCAGCAGCGTCTCCTTGTCGGTGGAGCACCCTGTGAGGACCAAGGAAAACACGCTAATCCAGGTCAGGCAGGGAAACGTGGATTTTTTCATGGCGTACGCTCCGGCCCTTGGGCTCGTAGTCGATGGTGATTTCATGGTCGAGGTGCAGCGCGACTTGGGCGGCCGGTGGCACGTACACGGCAGCAAAGGTCTCGCCATACAATTTGTTGATCCACCCGCGGATGTCGCTGACCCCACCACTGAGAATTGAATTCAGCGCGCTATTGCCACTGCTGCTGGTGACCCCAAGCGTACTGCCGCCCGAACTGATGACGCTGCTGTTGTTCTGCTCATCCCCGAGCAAGGCGGCGACACTGGCGCCGGCGGCAGTGATCAAACTCTGGCTGCCGAGGTACTGTTGAGCGTTTGAGCGGCGTTCGCCGGCAATGCACGGGATGCCATATGGATCGGATAGGTAACCGAGTCCGCCACGAATCTTGTCGGTGTTCGAGCTCTGGGTGGTGGAGGCATTGCGGCTGGCCACTGCCTTCGGCGGAGGCATCGTGCGGATGGTGCCGTCAGTAAACACAAAGGTGATTGACTCGACCTGTCCGCGTACGCACGACAGGGTCCAGTCACCGGATGCCGTGCCGCTCATAACGGCCCCCGCGACGTCCGGCAGCTCGATGCCGTTGGCGGTCAGGTTCTCGGGGCCCACCAGTACTTTGAAGGGATAGGGATCATTCACGGTGCCGTCGACTGGGACTCGGCCGATCAGCGCGGTCATGGCGACCGAACCCATCAATGTTGCGTTTTCGGGAATGGTGTAGACCGGCTTCGCGCCTTCGGTACGATCAGCGGAGCGTGTCAGGTCATGTTCACCCTTGGTGACCTCGTGTAACTGCTTCTGGCTGCGGTCGATGGCATTGTCCTTCAAACCCTCCAGTGTGTTGAAGGCAGTAGGCAGACTCAGGGTGGGCGCGGTCTTGGTTCTGCCCTGGGGGGCGGTGGACAGAGCATCCGAGGGCTCAATCCACAGCAGTGCATCATTGGCAGGATGCTGCCGTTCGAACTGGGAGCCGTCGCCCGGCTCAAGCCCCAGTCCGATAGGCATATCCTTGTCTTTGCCGGTCAGCCCTGACAGCTGCTCCTGCAATTGCGTCAGCAGACCACGGGCCTGGCGACTGTCTTGTTCCGCTTTGAGTCGAGCCTCGTTGGCTTGTCGTCGACCTTCGTCGACCTGTTGAGTCACGCTGCCAAGCGCCGTCTGGATACGCGAATCAACATTGTTTTCCCGCTCGCGCAGGCGGTTGTTTTCCGTCTGCAGCGAATCGTTGTGTTTCTTCAAACCGAGCATGTCGCTGCGCATGGCCTTCACCTGGCCGACCAGGGTGGCGACCGTATCGCGGGGGGTATCGCCCGCAATACCGAGCGACTTGGCTTGCTCGGCGGATAGCTGAAGATTGCCTTGATCAACCGACTTCTCTGGAGAGGAACTGCTGCCACCCCCGACCCAAGTTTTCAGGATAATCAACACCACGCCCAGCAGCGCAGCCGGTACCAGCCATTTGAGCAAGGCGTTAGCTTTCATCGCCAGCACCTCGCGAAACGGCCGGGAACAGCACGGCTTGCTCAAGGCCGACACTGCGGGTGACAAGGTAGGCGATCGTGGTGTCTTCAGCGCTGCCGACAGGTCCGAGGAAAGCATGCTGGAAAGCCGCGGCGAATAGCTTGGCCTGGAGTCGACGTGGATCGAGTTGCACCGTCTCTGAACCACGATTGCGCAGCTTCACGGCCGTCACCCAGTAATCACCGAGTCGCCAGGCGGCGATGGGCGTGCTGGACACGTGTTCGATCGGCAGCAGGGTTGGCAGTTCGGTGCGCAGCTTGAGCGGGACGCGGCGTACGCCGGGCAGGGACTCCACGGTGCGTAGCGGCGCATACAGGCTTTGCGCGGCGTAGCGTGTCAAAGCGACTGGGATTGGCGTACGTTCTGGAACAGGGACGGTGCTGGATTCAGCCTCGGTAGGCTGCTCCTGAGCATTCTTAAGAATACGCACGGGTTCCAGCGGTTGATCGCCAGGCGTGGCCGCAATGTCCAAGAGGATGATCTCTCCCGTCGCGACAGATTGCAGCTGTAGGCGGGTCGGGGCGATGGCCTCCGACGCCCGCAGGTACAGCGTGCCGCCAGTTGATTGCACGCGCAGCTTGCCCGTCAGGGTTGAGGGCACTCCGACGCGAACAGCCTCATCGACAAAGACCACCCGCTCCTGATTGATCACCAGTGGGACCGCGAGAGGGAGGCGTTCCCAGCGCATCAACTCGACGGCCTGCGCTGCAACTCCCCATAGCATCAATGCGATGGTGAGCGCCGGGGTAGAAATCCGCTTCATGAATCACCTCCAGGCAGAGCGATTTTTTGTGGCGTGCCTTGATAACAATCCAGCGCCAGTCCCCACTTGTTGTGTTCGGGATCGAGGTCGAACCGCACCACGCGTAGTGGATAGCGCACCACCACCCGTTTCACCGGTTCCGCGGCGTAATATTCATCAGCGTTGAGGTCGAGGGTGACCAGCCAGCTGTCGCGGTCGAGTTGCTTGACCCTGAGTTCCGGATCTTCGCTGTAACCGCGGCCCAGAATTTCGTAGACCCCGCGCACTCGCTGGCGCAGTTCACCGGCGGCCTTGCGGTATTCGTAGTCGCCGTCGAGGAAGGCTTTGCAGGCAGGTGTCAGGTAGGACTGCAAGCCATAGATGGCGCGGCGATAATCCTGCTCGCCATCCGAGGGCCAGCGGTTTAGCTGACCAAAGATATACAGGGCAAAGGCATAGATATTTTCTGAGGGGATATCCCACCACTTGCGAGTGCTGCCCGAGCGCAGATCTGGTGGTACATGCACGGTCAGATCGGTCGGTGCCGAACGCCAGCCGTACCAGAGCCCGGCACAGACCAGGGCAAGGATCATTACCGCCAAACGCAGGCTGAAGATATGCGCCTGTTGGGCATCGACCTTGTTTCGAAAGCGGCTCATCGCTGCCACCGGGACAGAGCAGGGCGCAGCCGACGCGAGCGGCGAACCGTCCAGGCGCCGGAGTGAAGGATCAAACTTCCGCGACCCAGGCGCCAACGGCTGGCGAGGACCCATTCGATTTTGCGGTATAACCAGGTCTCGGGGCGGGCTCGTTTGGCCCGACGCAGTAGCGCCCCACCGGCCAATAACACTACCGCCATGCCTGCGATCATGCTGGTTGGCGCCACGGCAATGGAGGAGGTGGCAATCGCCAGAGGAACACCCAGCACCAGGCCAATGACTGCGCCGGCACCGAGCGCTACCCACATCTCATCATTGGTCAAACCGCGTAATACAGCAGGGTCACGATTGAGTCGCTCAGGCAGAAAGATCAAGGTGCCGTCGGCAAGACGTTCAATAGTGTCGTTCATGTCGACCTCATAGAATCGCGGCTGCCTTGGTCAGGAACCAGATGATGATCACCACCAGCAGCGCTCCAATGCCGACCACCGCACCCAAGTCCTTCCAGGTCTTGCGCTGGTTCTGAACGTCGGCATAGACGGTCAGCGAGTGCCAAGCTACGCCGAGAAAAGCGAGCAGGGCGATCAGCAGGCCGAGGAGAATGCCGCCGTCGTAGGCGTAGTTTTTGATCGTCTCGATCAACCCGGAACCTTCGCCACGTGACGGAGCCTCCATGGTCGGGAGTTCGGCAAAAGCCAGGCTTGGACCAAGTACTAGCAGCAGACCGATCAAGCGCTGGCTTGCACCATCACGGAGATTGTTTTTTAGGGGGGGAATGCACTTGAGCATGGCGACGATCTCCTGGATTAGGACAGGGTGAAGAACATCAGTACGAGCAGGGCGAGCAAGACGCGCACGGCGCTGCCGCCAAAGGCTCCAAAGCGCACACTGCCGGCGGCCCAACCCCGGTAAGCCGTCCACATCACCCAGGCACACCACAGCAAAGCCAGGACGAGAACCAAGGACAGCCAGAGCGTCGAACTGCTCTGTGCCGAAAAGCCTGAGGCATTTTGGAAGGCCGTGGTCTGAGCGTCAGTCATGCTCATGGCAAAGGCTCCGCTGGCGGAGTGTCGAGACGATAATCGCCGACCAATTCAGTGGGATCGCGTGGTTGAGCGCGGGATGGGGATAGATAGCTCTGCACGCCTTGGCGCATGCGTTGGATGTCTTGGATTAGGCGGGGATAGTCGAAGCGATAACGCTCGATTGATTCCGACGGATTGGCTGCCTCAGCTCGTGTCGCAAGACGTTCGATGATGTCGAGTTGCTGCTGGACTAGCCTGAGCTGATCCTGCTCATGACCAGATGCGGCATAGCTGCTGCCACCAACGATAGCCAGCGAGAGCAGTAAATAGCGAAAGACGGTAGTTGGCATGATGCTGGCTCGTATGGATCTGAGGACAGAATCAAGTCAGCGGTCGAGTTATTCAGTAGGAAATATGAGGTGTAATGAATCGTTTTTTCTGGCGGAGCGCTGCTGAGACTACGGACAACTGGCCTTCCTTTGACGCTAGTGAATAGTCATCCTTGCCTGCTTCGGAGACTAGCGTAAATGGCCAGCGTTCATTATCGGAGGTAGCTAGGTACTCATTAGGTGGCGAAGTCCAACCATACGTTCACTATGGGTGGGAGCGGATACTCTTCACAGCCTGGGTTAACCTCGCTACGGATTGAGTTCTGTCAAAAATGTATGCCAGAGACACACACTGGCTGTGACATTATTGACTCCCTGATACGGCCTTACCCGAATTCATAAAGGGACATTCATGCTTAACCTGGATCAGTTATTTCGCTTCAAAGAGAAACCAGAACCGAATGTAGCCATGATCGAGGGGCAGGGCGACGGGTGCTTGCTAGCCGATCAGTATCAGGAAGCGCTGGACCTCTATCGGCAGATTGAATCGCCGGGTCGCTTTTTGCGCGAGAAAATCTACTTCGCCAAGCTCTGCATTGGCAGCGCTGGTAGTAATGACGGTGATCTGATAGGTGATGACTTGAGTTCTAGCTCTCAGATGGGGCTGGAGCTCCAGGTAGAGGCCATACACCGAATCCATCAGCTGTGGGATTCTGACCTCGAGCCCGATGAGTATGAAAAACCGAAGGAATTAATTCGTCTGACCAGATGGATCAAGGACCATGTGGACTCTAATCCATACGCAGGCCGCCTAGTATTGATGTCTTGGTATGGGGCCAGCATGCACAGCCGCCGTGGACATCAGGCTTTCGTTGACCTGCAGAGAGTTGTTTACCCCACGCTGACCATACATGGTAAGTGGCATTCAGAGTTGTTGGATGCCCTAGCCGATCGAAATCGCGATACTGTTTTGACCCTTTTGGAGGCAGTCGATTTTGACACGGCCCCTAATATGGCCACCGTTTGCCGTGCAGCCAACTTCGTCAACAAAAAAGAAACTGCACAACGGGCCGCGAGAGTCTTTGTCGCTCGCTACAGCAAATTGGGCCCGCAAATGTACAGGGCGCTGGTGAGCGCCGCGATTATGAGCAACCAGGTGGATTTGCTCGACAACATTCCTAATGAGCATGCCCATGATTTTTTATCCGATCCTCTTATAGAACTTTTTTCCTGTGCCTCGAACGGACAATTCGAGCGTGCTGCGGTCGTCTTGGAGCGTACGAATGTCGATACCCTAATCTGTTACCAATCACCATGTATGGTTGAAGGTTACACACGCTTTCTTTCTGAGGGTCCATATGATTCTTGGCCGTCGATACTCCAGCCAGTGGACGGATTTGAGCTAGAATTGTTTCGTCGCCTGCCTAACACCGAGTCCTCAAACCGTTTTCGCCTTCTGCTGCTAAATGACGCTCAGTATGCCTTTGGAGAGGCGTTTACTAATTGTGTCCGACAGCTTTGGACTGACGCTCCGTCCTACGAGGTTGCTGAGTTGCTCAGCGAGTTTTCTACTAAGGACCTGAAGACTCTTGGGGCCTTGATGATCGACTATCTGGAAGAGTATCAGTTCGAGGACGGAGAGGACGTCGCGGCTCTGGAGATCTTGTCTGAGTGGGATGACGTTGATTTGAAATTCGGCCCCTTATTTTTTGGTGCTAAAGCGCAGCTCAGAAAAGTTGCAGCAACGAATCGACTCCGAGTGTTATCGATGCTGTTCGCTTTTGCTAAAAGAAATATTGCGAAGATCAATTGTGATGGGGACAGCAGCAATACCTACCTTGGTTGGTTAGCTGAGCTCACCGAGCTTGCTCCGACTCGATACGGTATTGAGTATATTTTCCGACAGGCCAATCTAGGTGACTATCAGGGGGCGCTTGCATCGCTGGAGCGTCTAAATCTTGAGCCAAGTAGAGATGTGGTATTCGCTTATGGTTGGGTCGGTACCAACACAGATAGCTACGCCCTGCTGGCAGCGTTCGAGAAGGCGGTTGAGATCGACTCTAAGCTTCACGAGGTAGAGCGAATACAAAAAATTCGTCCCGAAGTTAGAGCAAAATTGCAGCGACTTGCTGCAACGCAACTCCATCTGGATTTCGATGGCGAGCAGGTTGTACGTCCGATCCCGTCACCGTTGCCGGCTAGTCTTTACTCTGCCATGGAGGCCATTGACCAATCACTTGTCTCGCTCAGTCCGGCTCAGATCCTCACTCTTCAGATCTGGCTTGGCCAACGTTACAAAGATATTGATAGTTCAATGCCTCCGGCGGCCGGGAATCACTTAGTTATCGAGTCTTGGAATGGATGCCTCCGTAGCGCGAAGCTGGCTCTTAAAGGAGAAAGCCAAATACTTAGCTTGGCCAAACGTCACGGGTACTCAAAGGTGATTGATGTTATGGCCGAAGCATTTGCTCATGAAAGTAAGCCAGATCTGGCACTGACGGCCCTCGCAAAAATTCTGGCACAGCGCGTCGATACGGGGGCAAACGAGGTTGCCTATCTGATTGGCACAATTAGGAATCGTTGTAATTACCACAACCCGAATATTATAAGAGAGCAGGTTCGCGAAGCGTCTAAACGTGGTATCTCGGTGAGTCAATTGCAAGAGTTGGCGACCGAAGTCAGCAGCTGGACTATGTGGAAAAATAAAATCGAGGACTTACTCCAGAAGTAAGTCGTCGCGCTGGCAGAGAATCAGGCTGTGCTCCCCAACAGTGCGCTCGTCATTAGAAGCTCGTAGATTAAATCTCAGATGTACTTTTTGAATGTTGCTGTTGTTATAGTTATCGTCACCGCAAGCATCACAGCGCAAGGCAGAAAAACGATCATGGGATTGATTGAAAAGGGCAGTGACAGGTAAATGATCCAGGGCACGATCAGCAGTGGTATCACTGCGCGCTTGGCGCGGTGATAGACAAAACTGCTTTCACGCCCCGCGCCAAATTTGCGCAGGTCACGGCGCATCAAACCATCTACAAAACCAGTGAACATGGCCAACAGAAACAAGGGTGTCGCCAGAACCAGAATGGTCAGGCGCACCACAAATGTGAAGGTCACATACACTGCAGCAATCACGAAATCTTCGATGCTCACGTAGAACTGATTGGCCCAACTCCATAAACCGTTGCCCTGGCTCGACACCCGTGCTTGCCGGGCGTAATCCGAAAAGCCAGTCTTGACCAACAGCCACTGATCGAGGAAATCCAGCCACTGGACAATCATCAGTCCGGGTTGTTGGAGCATGAGTGAAGCTTTGAAGTGCTCGCTGAGCCATCCCAATTCGCTATTCAACATCGCTTGGCTGTGTCGCCAACCTTGGTCGCTCCAGAACAGCAGTAGACCGGCGAACTCGATGAGGATTGAGAACAGCAACGAGGCGATCAGCAAACCGATAATGCGTAAGACCAAGCCAATAACCGAGACGATCAATCCCGGGCGCTGGATCGGTTGTGGCGGCGTGTTCTGTACCGAAGTCGCCATCCTTTACTCCATTGCGCACCGTTAAGTTGCTGCCACGGCACCTGCCGAATACGTGTTTGCTGAATCAAAACCTGTCGCGGGGCGGGCTACCCAACCTGATCCAGATCGAAGTTGGTTGTCGGGCGGCCGCCGCTCGCACTCCACCATTGGCCCACCTGTTCGTTGTAAGTGGCCCGCATCCTCTGGGTAAGCTCCTGCAGGTCCTGGGGCATTGCATCGTAGTTGGAGGGCTTAGGCAAAGGCATGCGGACTTTCCAGAGCTGGCCACCGGCCTGAAAGGAAAACATTTGCCCCTTGGGCAAACTGACGATATGCGCTGGCTCAATCAGCGGCACGCTGGTGGTGCTGACGCGATCCTGCGAGGACGAAGTGAAGTCCGTGTTGGCCTCCGGATCGGAGGTGTCGGTCGCACCCGACACCAGGGTCTTGGTCAGCACGTTAACCTTGGGCAACTGCTGGGTTAGTAGTTCAGCCGTAGCAGTTTCGCGCACCCGGAGGATTTGCAGGGTGTTGAAGTTACCAATCACCTGGCCAGCTTTGGCGCGGTTGCCGATGCGTGCTTCGATATCACTGAGTGTCTGGGTGTAAGCCGTCACCTGGATGCCGGCGCCACCGCCCTTGTTGATTAGCGGAATGAACTCATCGCCCATCAACTCGTTGAACTCATCGGCATGCAGGTTGATCGCCAGCTTGTCACTGCTGCTGCTCGATGCAGGCAGGCCGTGGTCAATGCCATGTTTGTAGATGTGGCCCGCGACCGAGACCAAGTCGGCGAACATGGAATTGCCGACGGCGGCAGCCACCTCGGCATCGGTCAGTGCATCCAGGCCGACGTAAACGATGCCGTGTTTTCGGATGATCTGCATCCAGTCGAAGATCGGCCGCGGGTCATCTAAATCGGTGTAGTCGGGGGCCAGTAACTGGGCGGTCTTGCCGGTGGTGAGTTTCTCCAGCAGCGGCAGTAGCGAGGCAACGATTTTGTCGAAGTAAGTACGGTCGTAGCGCACCGCCGAACGCAGCCCGTCCATTACGGGATCAAATACCCGCTTCACCGCCAGATACTGCTCGATGGCCACCACGCGTTTTTCGCGTCCCACCATATGCCGGGGAATGTTTTTTTCGGTGAGCTTGCCTTCAAGCTGGACGATCACTTCCCACGCTTTCGGATCGGTTCTGGCGAAAAATTGCTGGGCATACTCAATGAACAATGCGTCGATGTTGACCACATGCCGTTGGATTTGCAGGTAGTCTGGACGTCGGCCCAACTCGATCAGGGCGCGGGCGATGATGTTGACGAAACGCCAGGCGAACTCGCGAAATGCCGCCGAGTTGCCTTCACCACTGAGCTGCCCGGCGATGCGCGACGCCACTTCCGAGATGCGCCCGAAACGTCCCACGGCGTTGTAGCGGGCGGAGATCTCCGGCCAGCCCAGATGGAAGACATAAAACTCCTTCTCCCGACCGGCGCGTTTGGCTTCGACGTACATGCGTTTGAGCAGGTCTGCATCGCCCTTCGGATCGAAGACAATGACGACCTCGTGTTCGATACGATGAATGTCCTGGGTGATGTACACCTCCGCGAGCCGGGTTTTGCCGACACGGGTAGTACCAAGCACCAGCGTGTGACCCACCCGTTCGCCAAGCGGCAGGCTGACCTCTGTTTCATCTGGCTCAACCCCATGCAGCAGTGGCGAGCCTCCTACCGGAGGCAAAGGGCGCAACGGATTAAAGGCGCTGTCCCAGGCGGTGACACGGGCCAATGTCGAGAGCGGAAATGGTGCATGTTCTAGGCGACGTTCGAGTCCACGTGCCAGGCGGTAACGGGTCGGTTGGTCGACGTAGTGAGCGACGGCCGGATCCTGGGCCTCGACTAAGCGCTGGGCGTGCAGGCGGGTCCAGCGAAAGCCTCGGCCCATGAACAGACGTTTGCGGCTCACCGGAATCTGCCGGCTGGTCAGCTCGTAGCGAGGCAGCCGGCGGATATTGCGCCGATAGCGCAACACCACCCAGGCTTGTCGGAGGCGGATCAAACCGAACAGGGCATAGGCCAGAGCCGCAATCAGACCGATCTCGGGTGATAGGGCCACGGCCCAGGGCGAATACACGCATAACACCGCCGCGGCGACGCAGATCGCCACGGTATACAGCTCGACTGCGGGCCGGAGTTTGGACTCCATCGCATGCTCGGCCATGACCCAGACTCACTGTTCCAGTGAGGTGGCTGTGATTAAGACAGGGTAGTGCTCAATTTTCAGGCGAGAGGCGATGTCGTTGCCGTTGACCGGCAGGATGGTGATGCCCGGCGCGGCTGCTCGAATTCGGGCCAGGGCTTGAGTATCGGTCACTTCGACGGCGAGGCCGACCGCCCCCATTTCTTGCAGTTCAGTCGCACGCTGATGCAGCCAAGCCAACGATTGGGGATCCTCCCCGACAAGGAAAAATGGCTGCAAGCCCGGCATGTCCAGGGTGCGAATTGTGATTTGGCCTGGGCTCAAGTGAGAGCTGCGCACGGGCAGTATCCAGGTTTCATCGGCAAATGCAGAGAGGTCTGCATGTATGGCCCGAGCAGGCTGGGTCTTGTTGTTTATTGGCGGCCTGGAAGCTTCAAACTGGGGGCGGGTGAAACCGCCAGGCTGAACTTCTGCAAACGACAGTCCTGGCTGGGCGAGCGCAGCCAAGAGCACGGCGAAGTAATACGCACTGGGAATTCGCTTCATGGTGGTGTGCCCTGTTTAAAGGAAACCTGCAGTCGTTCGAGTTGTTGAGAAAAGCCGGCGCGGTAACGCGCGGCCGGCGTTCCCCCTGCCGGGCGGTGATAGCGTCCGGCAGCGGACACCCAATCACCGGTGACGGCGTGATGCTCTTGCAGCAGCGCGGCAGTTACGGCCAGATTGCGGTAGGGTTCAAGGGCTTCGCAGGGACTGGAAAAATGCTGTCCGTGATAACCCAGGTTGATTTGCCCAAGCCCGGCATCGATCCGCTTGGCGTCATACCGAGCAAGCGCCTGAAGCAAGGCGTGACAGGCGGTCTGACGATTGGCGAAACGGTAAGGTATTCCGGCGACGTTCAAGGTCCAGGGCCAGGGCAGCAGTTGATCACGGACGCGCATACCACTCTCCTGCAGGGCAGTCGCGAACAACACCGTGGAAGGGACGTTGGCGTCATGCGCTGCCAGTTGATAAGCCGGAGGCGGAAGTTCGTCTGCCCGGACGGCGTGCACCGTCAGCAGGAGCGCAATAGCAATCAATCGAGACGTTGCCATTGTCCGTTCACCTGCTGAAATGTGACGGGTAGCGGTCTCGGGGCTCCCAGGCTGAACCAGCGCCCGCGATCATGGTTCAGCGTGATTTTCCGGTGTTGGACCTTGCTCGCATCAATGCCTGCTTGCCGCGCCCAGCCACGGACATGTTCGTCCTCACCTTGGCTGCCCACCAAGTAGATATCGAACGCTGTATCACTACTTTGCAGACGCTGCGCTTCAGCGGTGCACGCTGGGCAATGGTCTTCGACAAACAGAGCACGGCGCGGCTCTACCGGTGAGCTAGCAGCGGGCGGGGAGGCCATACCCTGAATCGGCAACAGTCCAGGAAACAGCTTGGCCCAAGCTGCGGTGTAGGCGTTTTGGTAAGCCAACTCGCGCTCGGCACGTTTGGCTTCCAGCGCTACCTGCAATTCGGCATAGCGCTGACGCTCTTGGTCGTTCTCTGCTTCGACGCCGAGTGCAGTCAGCGGATCGAGATTCGGGCTCCAGTAACCACGCGGGCCGGCTTGGATCTGTTCGAAGCGTGTCCACTCCTGCTCCGTCAGACCCCAGCTTGCCGCCTGTTCAGAGTGCGAACGCTCCAGCGGAGTAGACTGCGTGTCCTGGGTCCGTGACGGTGTCGTGACGGGGTTGCCCAGCGCAGCGCCCGTGCTCAGCAATGAAATGAAACAGACGATGGGGCTCAGCGGAGCTCTGTTCATGATCGCTTCTCAAGGGAGGTGCACGGTCTGGTCTGGGTGAGCGGTCACCGCGAAGATAGCCGCGTTCGGCTCCAGCACCTTCAGTTGCCATGTGCCGAACTGCTCGCCGTTGTGCAGCAACTGGATATCATTGAGCGAGCGACTGGTAGGAGGTGCGACCGCCAGAAAGCGCTCGCCACCGCGGTACTCAACGCTCAACACTGAAAATGGCGGCAGGAGCGGGGCAGGCTTGGGCTGAGCGGTTTTTTTCGGCTTGGCCGAGGAAGGCGTCGGTGGTGGGAGTGGTGGCTGACTTTTGAGGTCCAGGAGTTGCTGCTCGACGTGCTCAAGTCGTGCGCGTAGCGCGATCATGTCGGCTTCGGTAGCACGGGCTGCCAGACCATCGCGCAGTTCCTGTATCTCCTGCGCCCATTGATCCAACATCGGATCGAGGGTATTGGCCTGTTGCTCACCGGAATCGACCATCTGCTTCAGGTCTTTCAGTGCGTACTGCAGCTTCTCCTGTGCATCCATGAGGGTGCTTGAGTCACGTTGCAGGGTATCCAGGGTCTGTAGGCGTTGGGCGTTCGCATTTTCCAGCTCGGTCACGCGTTGATACTGGTTATACAAACCACCACTCAGCCCGGAGACCGCCAGGCAAAGTGAGCCGACAATGAGGGTTTGAAACGTCGTGGCTTTCATGGGCGTGCCTCCGGCTGATGGGCCGCGCTGGGTGCGAGCCGCACGACGGCAGCATCATTTTTTTGCCGTTCGAAGCAGACCGAACGGCTAACCTCATCGATCGTGAGTTGCCAGGCGGGGCCAGCCAGTACTTGTAGCGCGTTGCGTAGTGAGATCGGGCCGAGCCGGTAATGGGCGGCAGGCAGAGGCCGGGTAAACAGTATTTTTACTGGTTCGGCAGCAGGGCAGAGCGAATAACCTGAGCGCTGCAGCACGTAGTGCATCGCTTCCTGTACCGAAGGATTCAGGTTGGACGGAATGCTCACGTCAACAATTTGAGCGAGAAGATCACGTTGTTCCGGGGTGGGCTCGGTGCTGACCAGCGTATAGCGGCCATAGCGGAGCTCTGTCGGATGACTCTCTTCGGCTGTACTCCTCGAAAGCTGGGCCCGATTGGAACCACCGGCATTCTCTGGACTAGTCGGCAAATGGGTGGGGATCTGCGCCGTGCAGGCGCTCAATAAACCCAGCAGGCAGACAGGCGTGAAAAAACGCTCCATGGAAAAAACCTCATGTCAGATTCAGTGCAGAACCTGACATGAGGTGAAGGAGCGATTCAGTGAGTAAGTTGATTCAAGACGGGTCGTGTTTAAGTTGAACGCGTTGCTATTCGTCATAAATGGCGAGCCCATCCAAGACGGCAGCGTCGGGGTCGAAAATCAACAACCTCACATCCGCCAATGCCGCCAGATACAGTACGTTGACCAGGGCTTCCGGTGTGCCAGCGTCGAGCTGCTCCTGCCTCAGCGATGTGTAAGGACTGCCCTCAATCTTCATCAGATTTTCGTCGGTCCAGGGCGTGCCGACCAGCTTACACCCGAGGCCATTGCCGTCTGGCAGGGCGAAGGGTTCAAACAGCAGACCGGTTGGTCCGGAGTTGAAATTGCTAGCCCGGCGTTCCAAGTAGCGCAACGCCTCTTCAGTGAGGTGTGCGGTACTGATCTCCCAGGCTCGACTGTAGTGTCCTGTGTCGAAGCTCAAACGGTGGACCATGGCTTGGGCTTCTTCCTGGGAGTAAAGGTCACCGACATGATGTCGTTCGTTGAGCATCTCGCCAGTCACGGCATAGATCACTTCCCGCACCAGCCCGGTGGACTGGAAGTGTTCATCCAATTCATCCGGAATGGCCTGACCCTCGCTGATCAGAGCGAAGTCGTCGTTGAACAGGCAGGCGAACAGTTCCAGCGCATCGTTGGGTAGATGAGCTTGTGAGTCGTGTATGGAGCGAAAGCAGGGAGGGCAGTCGTTCGCGTAGGTGATTTGCAGCAGCCGTTCAATAAATAGATTGTCATAGCCGCGAACGAATGGGTTTGAGGCCCCCAGCATGGCTGGGGCTTGGGTAGTGGAGTTCATGAGTATTTCTCCAGGATGAAAATGAACAAGGCGCCCGAAGGCGCCTGTAAGGGTTAAAGCCAGCCGTATTCGGCAAGAGAAAGTGGGCGACCTTCACCCACGATGAAGTGATCCAGTACGCGCACTTCGATCAAATCCAACGCCGCTTTCAACCGTGCGGTCAAGGCGCGATCCGCCAGGCTGGGTTCCGTGCAACCGGAGGGGTGGTTGTGGCAGACAATGGCCGCTGCTGCGTTATGTGCGAGGGAGCGCTTGACAACTTGGCGGGGATAAACACTGGCGCCATCGATGCTGCCGTGAAAGAGGATCTCGAATGCCAGAACGCGATGGCGGGCATCGAGAAAAATCACACCAAAAACTTCATGCTCTTGTTGCGCAAGATGAAGTTTCAGATATGAGGCCACGGCGTCAGGTGACGTCAGGTTGGGGCCGCGGGTGAACAGCCGACGATCCAGAATGTGCAGCGCTTCGTCGATTAGCTGGTTTTCCTGGGCGATACGATCAGCCTCGACATCCGAGGTTTCAATCAGGGTGAGTGGGGTGCTCATGGCGTACCTCCGAAGGGAACAATCCGGGGGTACACACCTGAGGGGAGTGTTGTCCCCGAGGTGGATATAGAGTGACGGGCATTGCCCGATGACGCGCTGTTTACAGCCGAGTGAATCGGTGGCGTTGTCCGTGCAGGTGTGAATCACAACCGTCGCAGGGCAATGGAGAGGCAGTTCTTATACCCTGGCCAGTTTCGGGGTCGAAGTCGGCACTGATGGGCATTAGCCGAACCAGCCCAAGATGGAGGTCAGCAATGCGTTTTGCGATCTCATCTGTCGTGTAGTAGAGCGATAACGTGCTGTAGTCCTCGTAAGCCGCAGCGAACAGGCAATCGTCGCAAAGCCAGAAGGATTCCATATGGGTTCTCCTGTGCAGATTGAAGAAAGGCGCTCGATTGAGCGCCTTGATGTAAACATCGTGAATTGTTCAGGCGGACTGAACAGTACGTGTAGCGACACGGCGGGCCGTGCGGGGAGTGGGTGCAGATTCAGGTTCAGCCCTGGACTTCGCTGGGGTGTCGGTATCCTCGGCATCGGCATCAGCCGACGTTGGGGATGGCTCACTGTTTGGCGTTTGCTCAGCAGGTGCTGTTGCTTCCTGCCTGGCAGGCGCTTTGTACTCGAACGTGCCGTTGACCTTGATCCAGTCGATGTACAGCAGACGACCTTTCAGGCTGGCGCCCGGTTGGCCTTGTTTATCGCCTTTCTCATAGAGAAATGGGTCAATCCACAGGTCGCCGATACGGAACGACAGCAAGACCTTTTTCTCGGCTTTGACGGCGTCCATATAGAGGCGAATCAAACGTTCAGCTTCGCCTCCTGCGACTTTGCAGTCGAAACGGGTGTATTCCACTGCATCAGTGGCACCATGCAGAGCGGCGATATCGCAGGCCATGAACGGCTGGCCGCGGCGGACTTGTACTTCACGGACACGGTTGAGGTAGCCGATACCGACGGTGTGCAGATTGAAGTAAGTAGTTGCTTCTTGGGATTGGTTGGCGTGGGCCATGGTGGTTCTCCTGTTTCAAGGGAAAACGGCGACGCACAGCCCCTGACGGGGAAGTGAGTCCCCGTCAGGGTGGGTTAGGTGAAGGCGAACGATGAACGACTCGTCACCGGCAAGCCGATGACCATCAGATCGATGCGCCTGGAGAATAGGGGGGCAGCAGAGGAGAAATCCGCAGCATATCTGCGGACCTAGGGTAGTGGGCATTCATCACCGCTGAAGCGGTAATCGTGCGAGCCTCCGAATGCTGATCGCACTTGGGTAAACCACCACAAGCGTGGCGTAGCCTTGAAGGTTCAAGCTACCTGGGCTGGGCTGTCAACGACAGCGAACCACACCCTTTATATAAGCCTGTCACAGGGGCGCGTCAAGGCGCCGCAACCCGTTTTTTATGGCCGGAATTCAGTGGCAATCACTGGACGGAAGAAAGTGAAGAGTAGGCCTGGCGGGGTGCCAGGCGAGGAATAAAAAAAGCCACCTTAGGCGGTCTGACGCAGTCGACAAGCTCCTCGCAAAACTTTATTAACTGCGCCATGATTCGCCAACCGACCCTTATCGTGGCCTGGGTCGGAATACGCTGGCACGCATCCGCGCACAAAGGGTGCCCAGTGTTTCCCCGGCGGGCTCCGGGATTGAATGTGATCGCCGTAGCGGATGACCGCTGATGCCTGGCAGAGGCAACAGTGGTCATCCGCCACATTGATCCGGTCGAGCACAAAGCGGGAATGAAATTCCGCAGAAGAGAAGGCTCCGAACTCAGGGAGTCCAACCGAGCTGCCCGGAGCGAATCGGTCTTGGGTCGCCGTAGCGATGATCCTGAGGCACTACAGCAGAATGGGTGTGGCGACGTCAAGCCAGTGGGCGAAGAGGTTATTTGCTACTGAGATGAGCGGCCAGCTGTTCGACGGTCGTCAGGATAAAGGCACGGTCGCTTTCTTGAAGGCCGCTCAGCAGGCCCGCGATCATCTGGCCCTGGTCGTTGGGGCGACTGCTCGACTCCGTCAGCAGTTCATCCATCCGGCAGTCGAAGATGTCCGCCAGTTGCATCAGCTTGACCACGGAAAGCTCCACCACACCCCGCTCAAGGCGCGAAATGGCTTCGCTGCCGATCCCCAGGCGTTCAGCCACCTCTTCCTGGGTCAGATTACGCTGAGTGCGGTGCTTCGCGATCATGCGCCCAATTTGGGCTTGGGTTGGATGTTTATGTGCCAAGTGATGAGCTCTCCAATTCAACCCGAATGGTTGAGCAAAGACCCATTGACATGAACATCCTTAACGGTTGAGTATCGACTTAGAAGGTTGTTATATTGACTGAAATAGCTGTTTGTCGCGACGTGACATCTATTCCTCCAGGAATCAGAGGCCGAAGTGACCAGCGAGACTGAGCGGTCTGATAGGGCCAAAGGGAGGTAAGGTTGAGCATGGATGAGCCGCGCGAGAACGTCATGGACCTGATCTGGGATCGAACACTGGAGCTGTTCATCAAGATCCATGACTGCCCTGATAGCCCTGAACATCTCGAGAGCCTCGTTCATTGGCTAAACGAAGATCCTGCTCACCTGAAAGCGTTCAACGAACTGGGGCAGATATGGATCGCGACAGGCATCGCCTTGGCCCGTGAAATCGGACAACCGCTAGACGACTTGGAGAAGGATCAGGCGCCGTTGATGATGCACTGACAACACCCCCGAGGTCATGTGAACGCCAATGGTGCCTCATGGACGACGTATACCTTTGCTGATCGGCACAGTGCCTTTGCAGTCCGGGTAGTGGGAACATGACCAGAACGGTCCTGATTTTCCCTTCCGCCTGAGCATTGAGGCGTTGCAAATGGGGCAAATCGGCCCGGCTTCGGCCGGTACCGACAAGTTAAGCGCTCCGCAGTTTGCGATCAGCTGCGTAATCCAGTGCGCCTGCTTGGCAACGAATGCATCCAAGGTCAGACGTCCCGCTTCGATTTCATCCAGAGCCTGCTCCCAGATCGCTGTCATACCCGGATCCGCGACTGCTGCGGGTACCGCTTCGATCAGGGTATGGGCCGCTGCGGAGGCCATCAAAGCTCGTTTTTTCTTCAGCAAATAGCCGCGATCAATCAACCCCTTGATGATGCCGGCTCGCGTGGCTTCGGTGCCGATACCGGTGGTGTCCCGAAGTTTCTGTTTCAGACGCGGGTCGTTGACCAGCTTGGCCACATTTTTCATCGCCCTGATCAGATCACCCTCGGTGAGCGGTTTGGGAGCAGCGGTGCGCATGGACTTGAGGTCGACGTCGTCCACTGCGCACTTCACACCCTGTTGTAGAGCGGGCAACGCCTGGGACTTTTGATTGGGTTCATCGTCTTCGGCGCTGTCGGAGAGCAAGCCTTTCCAGCCTTGGACGAGGATCCGTTTGCCAACAGCAGTCAAACGCTCGGCGCCGCACTCCAGTTCGACCTCGGTTCGATCAAACTCGTGATGCGGCAGAAATTGCGCGAGGTAGTGGCTACGAATTAGCTCGTAGACTTGGCGCTCTTGTTCGGACATCCGCGTGAGATTCGCCGGCTCGGTGTTGGGGATAATGGCGTGGTGCGCAGTGACCTTGCCATCGTTCCATGCTCGTGAGCGCAATGATCGATCGACGCTTGCGAGCGCTGGGCGTAACGCAGGATCCATTCTGAGTAGGGCATCGAATACTGCGGCGACCTCGTTGAACATGCTCTCTGGCAAATAACGGCAATCGCTGCGCGGATAGCTGGTGGCTTTGTGGGTTTCATACAAGGCTTGGGCGATGTTCAGTGTTTCCTGAGCGCCGAGTCCCAACTTGCGTGAACAGACTTCTTGCAGTGTGCTCAGGTCGAAGGGCAGGGGTGGCGCTTCGCGCAAATGCTCAGTCTGCAGCGAGACTACGGTGGCGGTCTTGCTGCCAGAAAGCGCTTGGACGGCTTGACTGGCGAGCGCCTGCTGCAGGCAGCGACCGGCTTCGTCACGTCCTGAGCTTGGCGGTATCCACGACGCGATGAAGGGTTGCCCCATTGAAGACAGGTGCACATCCACCACCCAGTACGGCACAGAGACGAAGCTGGCAATCGCGCGGTCTCGTTCAACCACCAAGCGCAAAGTGGGTGTTTGGACGCGTCCAACCGACAGCACGCCGTCATAGCCCGCCCGCCGTCCTAGGAGGGTAAATAAACGACTGAGGTTCATACCAATCAGCCAATCGGCGCGGCTGCGGGCGAGGGCTGAGTGATAGAGCGGGAAGGTCTCCTGACTAGACTTCAGCGAGGACAGCGCTTTGCGAATCGACGCCTCGTTGAGTGCCGATAACCAGAGGCGCTCAACAGAACCACGATAGTTGCAGAGCTCCAGTAACTCGCGGGCAATCATTTCACCTTCGCGATCGGCGTCGGTGGCGATGACGACGGTGGTAGCTTCGCTGAGCAGCTGTTTGATGATTTTGAACTGCGCGCCAGTCTTGGGTTTGACCTCAACTCTCCACTGCGCGGGAATGATCGGTAGATGATCCAACGACCAGGTTTTGTACTGATCGCCATAGGCTTCAGGTTGGGCCGTTTCCAGCAGGTGACCGATACACCAGGTGACAGTTGTCTCGGGACCAATCAAGCAACCATCGCCACGTCGGCTGGCTCCGAGAACCTTGGCGATGTCACGACCTTGGGAGGGTTTCTCGCAGAGAAAAAGACGCATAGAACTGCTCCGGGTTGAGTTCGGAGCAGCGTTGTTGGAAACAGCAGTGGCGAGCTATGAGAAACCTGAATGGCAGGTCTCTCACATTAGTCGGTGAGGGCAGTCTTGAATGGGGGAGAGGCTGCTAGGTTGCAGTCATGTGGACGACAGTGCTTCACGAGCAGCGAGTAATGACAGGCCAGGAACTTCGCGCAAACGCGCAATTTTTATGCCTCATGTCAGTCATGCCGATGGTGGCTGCCCTCTGCGCTTTTTGGACTTCGACGCAGGCGAGCTGGCCTGGTCTGTAGCCTGCCCGACGGGAGCCGCAAACGATGCTGATTCACTTGTGCGCTCCCGCATGAGCACGTTCTGCACGCGGTGAGGCAGGATCCCGACTCGACGGGCCTCGATCTTGAAGGTCACCCGCGCATTGTCTTCGCTGTCCTCCCACTCATCGCGCACGGTGCGGCCTTCGACCATTACACGCATACCTTTCTGATACAGCGTGCTCCAGTGTTCAGCGTCGCGGTGCCAGAGCTCAACCGGCGCCCAATAGCCGCCTCGATCTTCATAGCTGCCGTCGCGTGGCACGGGGTTGTCAAAATACACATTCAGGCGCAGCAAGCGCCGTGGCTCGTCATTGCCTGACGGGAACTCCTGGAACTCTGGCGCACTACCGATGTTGCCTTCGCCGACGAAAAAGGTACTCATTGTGATATCTCCGCTGCTGGTGTGAACTGGCGCAGCAGCCGTTCGGCGCTGGCCATTTTGATCGCGCAGGTTGAAGCCTGACGGTAGAGCGAATGCACCACGCTCATCTGCAAGTTCAGTGCGATACGCTCGCATTCGAAACGGTGCAGTCCCTCGCGTACGGCTTGCGGCAAAGCCTTGTTGGAGACCTGGCGTTCCCAGACCGCAACGCCCATACGGGCGAAGTCGCGGGTGCGCCATCGCAAAAAGGTGCTGCGCGCACTGGTGTTCTGCAGCACCAATCGAATATCCAACAGTGAGTAAGGAGGTTGTTCGGCGTGCTGCGCCACAGCCTCCATCAGGCGACGTAACTGCGCCTCGATTCCCCTCGCCACCTGCGCCAGGTGTTCTAGCTCCCCCTTACCCTTAAATGGTTTTAAAAGGCCTTTTAGGGAGGCAGCGTGTTCGAGCTGTCGATAGGCATCCGGTGTGAGTGTTTCGAGGGGCATTGGTTGAGTCGGGATCACGGGGTTCATACTTCGTCCTCCGGCTCATCGACTGTCGCAGATGGCTCTATCGCGTTCTCCTCCAACGCTTCAGCGTCATCCACCGCCACAGCACCACGACGAATGATCGGGGGCGCGAACTGGGAGCGGCGATGCCCCTCAAGGATGTCCGTAGGGGGGAGCCCAAACTTCTCCATGGCCGCCAGAGCACGAGCGTTATTTGCCGCCATGTCGTCACGGGTGACGCCAGCATGCCGATAGCGCTGCGCCTGACCGAATAGGCTGCGCAGCAGATGGGCGCCGTCGTCGATCCAGGCTTCCATGTCTCGGCGACCGATCAAGGCGGTGTGATGGGCCAACAGGGTATGACGCACCAAGGTGTCGTAGTCAGTCAGCAGGTAGACGGCGAGGAAGCCCAGCTGGCTGCCGATGTACAACGGCAAAGTAACGGGATGGATGTTGATATTGTCGCTCATGTCGATCTGTGTCGGCAGGTCCTGTCTGATCCGGTCCAACTGCTGGGTCAGTTCCAGCATCCCAGCCTTGGCCTGCATCAATTTTTCTTCGAGCTGCACGATCGCCCAGTCGGCATAAGGATCGTCCTGCGCTGCGGCTTGTTTGATCAGGTTGGTGACGCTGATGTAGCCCGCCATACCCATGATCGAGTGGACGCCTTCGCGTGCGGTTCGGCCTTGCCAGATTCGGGCGGCGTGGTGGGTATGCAGTGTCAGGGTGATGCTGCTGCGCAATGAGCCCAGGTTGAGCTGATAGTGATCGGCCACGGTGTCGTCCTCGCATAGGCTTGGACGGGAACGTTGCGACAGAAGAAGGTCAAGTACATCCGAAAAGCTGTATTCGGTCTGTTCGATTTGGTTCGAGACGGTTGATTTCGAGACGCTCGTCAGTGATGCCAGTGGCATCAAATCTACTGACGTCCACCGCGTTTGCTACGCAGCTGGCGCAGTTCATCCAGGCACGCTTGGGCGAGGGCAGAGGCGGGTTCGCCCTTTTTCCTAAGTTGGCGCGGGGGAGCGGGTGGCGGTTCTGCAATGGGTAACGATTCAGCCTGACCTGCCCAAGGGCGGAAATCGCCTTTCAGCGCTCGCTGAATAAGACCCATCAGATACGCCGCCGGTTTGCGGACGCTGCCTGCCGCACATCGCGCGCCCGCTTCGTTGAGCACTGCCTGCCGATCCGCTGGCTTAAGCTTGTTCAGCGCCACGGTGACGGCCTGTCGCTCGCTCGGACTGAGGTGCAGCGGATCAGGCCAGTGCAGGTTATCCACCGCTGGGGTCGCGCGCGGTACCGTACTAATACTTTCTTTTAATACAGTACAGGCAGCGTTCGGATTCCGAACGCTGCCGGAAACATTGGCGCTCGGACCCGGTTCGGAATCCGAACCGGGTCCCGCACGATTCCGAACGAGGTGGTCGCCACCCAGTTCGGAATCGTGCAGCGCTTCATCGGGCGCCTTATCCAATCCTTGTTTTGTCCAATGGTCGCCCCAACTGTCGAGCCGGGTGGGGAGCCGACCCAAATCGATATCGGTGTCCTGACGAATTTCTTCCAAAACATGCCGAGCGACAATTCGCACAGCCTTGGTTGCATGATCGAGGGCGTGTCCGACCAGCTCCAGGTAATCCTGATCCAGCTCCATGGCTTCGGCGGGGGTTAACGGTTCATCGTGCAGGATGTACAGAGAACCTTGTAGGCGCCCGCTGAGCTGATCGCGGCCATGACTTACCAAGCTGAGCCAGCGGGTCAGCCGGAGCATCGTCAAAACGCGAGCGATGGTTTCACGAGAGGCTGACGCACCGTAGGGCACGCTCGACAAGTAAGGTTGCAGATCTTCATAGCGCGGCGTGACCACGCCCTGGCCTTGCAGCATGAGTCGAAATACTTGCCAGGCATTCCGTTCCAATGGCGTTAGCCGACTATCCAGCAGCAGTCGACGCGGCACGACTTCGAGAGATTGGCCACTGAACAAAAAGCCCGCCTGCAGGGCCTGGTTGGAAGGATGCTCAGTGGTTGGGCGTGAGGGCCAACGTTCACTTAATTGCTGGGTGCATTGCTGCAGAACACGCTGCCAGCGACTGGAAGGGGCAGTGTTCATGTTCCGTTGCTGTAATGGTCGATCTGCTGCCAAACGATGGTCAAGCTGATCTGTTGCTCCTCTGCCAACATCATCATGGCGTCGAGCTGATCCTCAGCACCGTCCTCAGCCCGTAGTTGGCACCAACGCTGCCAGAGCGC
Source organism: Pseudomonas sp. St316 (assembly GCF_018325905.1). NCBI lineage: Bacteria > Pseudomonadati > Pseudomonadota > Gammaproteobacteria > Pseudomonadales > Pseudomonadaceae > Pseudomonas > Pseudomonas sp. St316. Next base: position 1,871,020 of record NZ_AP021901.1, read on the forward strand.
ATGTTCCTGCGCTTCGCTCAAGTTCTGAGGACGGCCCTTACGGGTTTCTATCTTGAGCAGACGTCGGCGCAGGGCGGTTTCCGAATGCGCCAAGCCGAAGTGCTGATACATGATGGTACTGCTGGCACCGAGCTTGAGCGCTCGGTTGATCAGGCGCTCGTTCTGTTCGTCGCGTTCGGCCTGGTCGATCAATCGATGCAGCACCGGCGAATCAATCTTGACCTCAACCCAGGGGACGGTGGCATGGGCCAGACGTGACAGTGTGCTGGGCGGTAAGGATTGCAACAGGTAGATGTCGTCTTCACCCAGTCCGAGTGCTTTGCAGCGTTGCAGATTACCCAGGCGCAACTCGTGAAGGACTTGAGTCAGCATGGCCTGGTTGAGCACATTGAAGGACAGGTTCATGGCAGCTCCCTTGGTGAATCGTCTTCAGGAGTAAGCGTCAAGTCGATCAGGCGCCGGGCTAAGCGAATGAGGCGATACAGTTTGATTAACAGATAGTCGGGCAGTCGCTCCAGTCCTACGTCCACGGCGGGACGATCGGCCAGCGGGAGTTGATAGACCCCCAATAGCAGTTGCCCGAAAAGGGCTGAGGGCAATTGCTTGCGATCCTCCCAGTTCACTTCGTCTTGTGCACGCAGCAGGGCCAAGAGCAATAGGTGAACGCCGGTCGCGCGGGGCGCTGCAAGATCAAGTTGGTCGATGTTCAGGGCGAAGCCCAAGTCGCGCTGCTGATCGCTGACGCTCTCGGGATACCCGGCATAGGTCGCCAGTTCCCGAGCCAGCCCAGCAATGGCTAAACGCAGCTGCTCGGGGGTATCCAGTGTTGGTGCGATGATCCAGAGGTCGTCGATCATGCAGGTTTCGACGGTCGGTGCTGGTTCGGGGGCAGTGTCGCGTTCAATCTGTTCGCGAATTTGTTGGACACGTGACCGAGGGCTGACTGCTGATGCGACATTCGTTTCGGGCAGCGTGAGCTGCTCCTCTGGCGCTGTTTCGGCCCGGGTTCCGGTTTCAGTTGATGGGGGGCGGGACTCGGAGGAGGGAGGTCCTGCTGCGGCTTCATCAATGCTTGGCAGATGGCTGTTCTCTAAGGAAGTGCTGACAACGCCAGGCCGTTGTGTGGAGCTCAACTCCAAGGCCAACATGCGGTAGGACTGGCCGAGTAGGCGGCTCATGCGTTCGAGCAGTTCATCCTTGATTTGCTCAAGGTGGAAAGATTCGGGATCGGCATCAAATTGCCCCAAGGTGTCGAGCCAAAACTCGGGGAACGAAATGATGTCGGTTGGGTAACGATTCCAGGTTCGTTCAGCCTGGCTACGCAGAGCGATCAAGCGTTCAATTTTGGGTTTACCCAATCCGGCATACAGGGTCTGTGGAATGGCGGGCAGGAGATGTTCGAGGGTGTCGAGCATCCGGCTGATGTGCGACTGTGAAATTGGGTAACCCCCAGCGGCAATACGTCGCGCCAGCTCACGTTGCGAGAGTGTCGCTCCGTCTGATTCGATCATGGTTTTGAGTTTGGCCACCGCCAGAGCCCGTTCGATGAAGGTGAGTTGACCGTGCAGATCGCTTTCGGCCAGATGGCCGAGCAGGGTGGTGACTTCATTGCTCCAAGGCCGAAACAGACAATGAATGCGAAAGAAGCGCTCGTCGCGGGTTTCCTGCCACAGCTCGCCGAGAATTGCCAACCGCGTATTACCGCCGTTGCGGATAATGAAATAGGTCCCACCCGGGCGGCGGGTAATCGGCGGTGGTTGATCCAGCCCGCGTTCACGGATGGAGGCTTTAATATCGTCAAAAAGCGGATTACGGATGAAGCGTGGGTTGTGTTCGTAGGGTCGTAACTGCTCCAGTGTGACCAGCATGGGAGTGTCGACGACCGGATCGGAGAGTCGCTCCAGTTCTGGACCTCGAGGAAAATGGTTCTGGTGCAGTTTGTCGGCGACCTCCTCCTGACTGAGCTTCTTCATTTGAATAGTCTCAGTTAGCGCCGGTTGCGCAAATGGTCACCGACCTCGAATTTGACGATCTTGAGAGTCCGCGCATCTTCGAAGTGACTGGAAAGTTCTGTTAGGAACGATCCCATGGTAGAGCGTCCGCCCTGCAGGTGAAATACCACGGTGCAATACTCTTCGGACGGCGGAGGGGGCAGCCAATCGGATGGCTGAACGACGATGGGTAGTTTATCTAACATCGAAGAGATCCTTGCCAATGCTATTGGCGTCGAGGCCGGTCAAACAATATGGCCGGGCGAGAAACACCCGCTTGGTAATTCGTTTCATTGAGCCTCCTCACACGTGGCTATCGAGGTTGACGGCAACCGTGGGTTTACCTGTTCCACCTTTAGTGGAAGCCACCGACACCTCGCGCGTAACATCAGCGCTGCTGCGCCAAGCGATCGGTGACCCATCGCTCGATCTCCATTGAGTCCCATCCCACAGCACGCAATCCAATGCGCTTGGCTTGTGGGAATTTGCCCTCCTTCATCAAGCTGTAAATGTGCGCGCGCTTGAAGCCGGTTTTTTGCTCCACCTCTTCACGCCGCATAATATGGCGTTCGACTTGTGGTTGATGCTTAGCGATGGGGAAGGACTGGCTGGACATAATGGTCACTCCTGGCGTCGATTGGCGCGTGATAAGACGTGACCTGAATTGAATCGTTGAAACGGGTTGGCGTCATTGCGCTGCAACTACAGCGATTGCAGCGCAATCTGCCCTAGCGCTCCGAGAGGCTGCGTTTGGCAGCAGCAAATTTCTCATCCAGATTTCGCTTGGATATGCCTGGCAGCTTGTCATAATGGGCGGTCAGTGCGTCGACAATGGCGGCTTGGGAACGGAAAACTGAATGAGGTTTTCCTGAGGGAGAGTGACCGAGCAGTAGACTGAGCATCGCTCCGATGATGTGGAGGTAAGTGGCCTCACTTCGGTCGCTTACTTTGCCGTTAATTTTGATGAGATGCTCGATGTTCTCCTTTTCCAAACCGACAGCTTCAAGTTCACTCAACAGTTGTTGATAAGCTGTTTCTGTACTCCTCACCTGTAGTTGCAAAGCATCACGATCGGCTTGTAGAGCCAAGTAGGTACCAATGCTGATTGTTCCGTTCTGGTTCAATGGTTGATCGAAAAGGAAAGCTGGCTTTTGTTCAGGGTGAAAGCGAGACATCCAAAGTTTAAGATCAGTGTGGCGGATGGTTACTTGAGTGCACTCGACGCGAGTCCCAATGGCTACCTGTATGCCGAGGCAGCCGTAGGGAAGTTCTCCATGACGAATAGCATCGAAAATTTTCTCAGTGTTTGCGTACAGACATGGCCATTGTGGGAAGGCAGACCTGAGCATGGTAGGTGATCGCCAGGCTACCTCGAGAATCTGCGTCTCGTAGGCCATTAAGTTGCACCAACGTATTGCTGCATCGATGGGGCGATAGAATACCTGTGCCAGTGGGTTACAGCTTTGAGATATGTACACCGAAGGAACCTCCTATTCCTGTAAATCATGGACTCCTAGAATAAATTATACGTCGAATCCATCATTTTTCTTTCGTCCAGCCCCGGTGTCAATAGATTAAAAACTTTATACTATCCCCAGGTACGTACGGTCCGTTCCTGGCCACTATTGTAGTGTTCGGACCATCATGGGGGCATGAGAAAAAAATAGTAAGAATTTCAACTATTGATGTTGGTAACGATTGATGCGTTTGTTACCTGATCATAGCCAGTTGGCTTTCTTGCAGCGTTGAGCTACATACGTTCGATGAATATAGTCTTCGCCCATAGCTCGGTACGCAACGTTCGGTTGTTCTTTTAGCAGATTTGCGGGCATAACCACCCCACTGTAAGTAGCAAAAGTGTTTCGCTAGGCGTTTCCGCGGCGCGAGCCGTTCGGATTCAAATATCGGTTCGTTACGCCGATCAATTGATTCACATGTTTGGGAGAGGGGGCATCGGGGATCTGCGCCTGCTAGTATCGAGGGGAGTTTTTGAAACGAGTGCAGACTAGGGCAGTGTTCACAGGAGCCGCGCCTGCTCCCAACAACTGCCCTCTGCTACGATGTCTTCCTGCAGTGGAGCTCCGAATAAGTTTTCTGGACTGCGGCGGGGGTATGAGTTTCCTGGGGGTGTTTTTTGAAACCAAGGCCAGGCTTATTGCCAGATGCCAGCGACCTCTCGATGGCGCCACTCACCAGGTTTTCTATCAGACTATCGTGCTCTCGTTCCTCCAGCGAATAGTGCGTCAGCCAACCGGGCGCGCTGTTAAGCAGCGTGGCAATGGCATGACCGACGGCTCGGCCCTGTTCACTGAGTCGGGAGCGGACACCGAGCATCATTAGCAGTTGGCGTTCGTACTGTTCGCGAAGTTGTCGGACCCGTTCTTGCTGTTCTTCATTCAAACAACCGCTGTCACGCTCCACCAGGCGAAAATGCCAAGGCATCTCCCGATGTAGATCCTGGTGGGCGCGGATCAATGGCTTGAGCCTGTCGCGTTTTGTCGTAGCCGTTTGCTTGATGCGCGCCAGGGTTGCCAGCAGCTCTTCGTAAAATTCTTCGATCAGGTCGAGCAGCAAGTGTTGTTTGCTGGGGTAGTGGTGATACAGCGAGCCTGGGGACAGCCCCAGGCACGTGGCAAGCTCTCGCATGCCGACCTGACCGAACCCTTTGCTGGCAAAAAGCTCCAGCACCTTGTCCCGATACTCGGCGAAGCGCGAGCAACGCTCAGGCATAGGCATGGAAGCCACGCCCTGTTTTGCGTCCCAGGTAACCGGCGGCAACCATCTCCTTGAGCAGTGGCGCGGGGCGGTATTTGCTGTCGTTGAAACCATCGTAGAACGCTTCAAGGATAGCGAGTAGGGTATCCAGGCCGATCAGGTCCGCCAGCGCCAGCGGGCCGATTGGCTGGTTGCAGCCCAGGCGCATGCCCACGTCGATATCTTCGGCGCTGGCCAAGCCTTCCTGAAGCACCAGGATTGCTTCATTGATCATTGGCACCAGGATCCGGTTGACCACGAAACCCGGACGGTTGGCAGCGGTGATCGCGGTCTTGCCGAGCGTGGATGCCATTTCCAGCGCCAGGGCACGGGTAGCATCGCTGGTTTGCAGACCGCGTATCACTTCGATCAGGCCCATTACCGGCACTGGGTTAAAAAAGTGCAGGCCGATGAAGCGTTCAGGCCGGCTCACACTGGCAGCTAATTGGGTAATGGACAGCGATGAGGTATTGGAGGCGATTACACATTCGGCGCTGACCTGCGCGGCGATTTGTTGTAGCACGCGCAGTTTCAGGTCGAGGTTTTCGGTGGCGGCCTCGATCACCAGTTGCGCGTTTTGCAGGCTGTGGTATTCAGTACTGGTGCGTATCCTGTCGAGAGCCGCGAGCTTTTGCTCATGTGTCAGGGTGTTTTTGGAAACCTGTCGATCAAGGTTTTTATTGACGGTTGCGACTGCCTTTTGCAAGGCACCCTCGGATATGTCAATCAAGGTCACATTGAAACCAGCCAGGGCGCAGACCTGCGCGATGCCATTGCCCATGGTGCCGGCGCCGATGACGCCTATATTCTGAAGAGTCATGCGTATTTCCTTATCAAACCCGTTCGAACAACACGGCGATGCCTTGGCCGCCGCCAATACACATGGTCGCCAGGGCATAACGGCCTTGACAGCGATGCAGTTCGTGAATGGCTTTGGTGGCAATGATCGCGCCAGTGGCGCCCACAGGATGGCCCAGCGAGATGCCCGACCCGTTGGGGTTGACCTTCTGCGGATCGAAGCCCAGTTCTTGCGCTACGGCACAGGCCTGGGCGGCAAAGGCTTCGTTGGCCTCGATTACATCGAGGTCGGCGACGCTCAGGCCGGCACGTTCGAGCACCAGGCGGGTGGCGGGAATCGGTCCCAACCCCATCATCGAAGGTTCAACGCCGGCGTGGGCATAACCTACCAGTCGCGCCAGGGGCTTGAGGCCTTGTTCGTGAACAGTCTGGCCCGTGGCCAGGATCAGTGCGCCGGCACCATCATTGAGGCCAGACGCGTTGCCAGCGGTGACGCTGCCATCCTTCTTGAAGGCCGGCTTCATGCGACTCAATTGCTCGGCGTCGACCTCGGCCCGTACGTGCTCATCCGTCGCAAACGAAACAGGCCCTTTGCGGGTCGCGACTTCGATCGGCACGATTTGCCCGGAAAAACGCCCTTCGGCAATCGCCCGGGCAGCCCGCTGCTGGCTCAGAAGCGCCAGTTCATCCTGGGTCTGACGCGTGATGCCATAGTGCTCGGCGATATTTTCAGCAGTGATACCCATATGGAAACCGGCAAATGGGTCCTGTAATACCCCAAGCATATAGTCGATGGCCAGCACGTTGCCCATTCGTGCCCCCCAGCGCGCCTGCGGCAACAAATACGCCCCCCGGCTCATGGACTCGACGCCACCGGCCAGCGCAGCACCCGCGTCTCCGAGCATCAAGCTTTGCGCGGCACTGACAATGGCCTGGAGACCCGAACCGCAAAGGCGGTTGACGTTGAAGGCGGGGGTTTCTTTCGTCAGGCCGGCATTCATTGCGACAGCCCGAGAGATGTAGGCATCACGTGCCTCGGTCGGGATCACATGTCCCATCACCGCATGGCCGATGTGTTCGGGCGCCAGGCCTGACCGTTCGATAGCGGCGCGGGAAACCTCGGTTGCCAAGTCAATAGGCGGCACGTCCTTGAGCGAGCCGCCAAAGCTGCCAATGGCAGAACGGACGGCGCTCACGACAAAAATATCGGAATGCTTCATGTTGCCTGCGCATTCCACGCCATCCGGCCACCCAGCCCACCAACATCCGGCCACCTATTCCACGCTCATCCGGCCGGGCAGTCGGAGCGCAGCGACGCAGGTTTGCATTGTTAGTCTGAAGTCTCTGTCGCCGTCAATTTCGTTGCGCGCCTGCGCATCGATTCGCCCTTCAGTTCGATCCGATAAGCGTTATGTACCAGCCGGTCGAGGATCGCATCGCCCAAGGTCGGATCGCCGATCAGTGCGTGCCATTTGTCCACCGGCATCTGGCTAGTCACCAGCGTCGAGCGGTTGCCGTAGCGGTCGTCCAGCAGTTCAAGCATGTCGCGCCGCTGAGCAGCGGTAAACGGCGCCAAGCCCCAGTCATCCAGGATCAGCAGGTCGGTCTTGGCGTAGCCGGCCATTAGCTTGGCGAAGCGGCCGTCGCCGTGTGCCAGGCCCAGTTCTTCCATCAAGCGCGGCAGGCGCAGATAGCGCACGCTGTAACCGTCGCGGCAAGCTTTATGAGCCAGCGCGCAGGCGAGCCAGGTTTTGCCTACGCCCGTCGGCCCGCCGATGATCAGGTTCAGGCCATCGCGCAGCCACTGACCGCTACCCAGTTGCAGGATCAGCGCCTTGTCCAGGCCACGAGGGCTGCGGTAATCGATGTCTTCCAGGCAGGCGTTATGGCGCAGTCGTGCGGCTTTGAGGCGAGTCGTCAGGCGGGCGTCTTCGCGCTCGGTCAGCTCGCGGTCGACCATCAGGCCGAGGCGTTCGTCGAAGCTGAGATCGTTGATGTCGGGCGTTGCGTGTTGTTCGCCAAGCGCCTTGATCATGCCGTGCAGGCGTAGGATTTGCAGCTTGTCGAGGGTCGGGTTAGGCAGCATGTTCGTGCTCCTTTTTCAGTCAGTGGTAGTAGCCAGGGCCGCGCAGATTGATATGTTCATCGGGCAGTAACGGCAGGTTTTGCTGGGCAAGAGGTAGCCGTTCCAGGCCTTGGCGCAGGATCGATTCGAGGCTCTTGTAACTGCATGCGCCTAGGGCCAGCGCACGTTGGCAAGCGGCTTCCAGCCGCTCTTCGCCGTGCTGTTTGCTCAAGCGCAGGATGCCCAGGCAGGCGCGGAAGCCATGCTGCGGATGGATTCGGCGTTCGAGGATGTAGGCGATGACACCGGCCGTATTCGGGCCCGTCTGCTCAGCCCAGCGGATCAGCCGCTGGGGCGTCCACTCGGCGTGTTCGCGGTGACTTTTGGGCATGTGCTCGGTGTGGGTAGTGTGGCGGCCTTTGTGCGGCGAGCGCAGATGGCTGGCCACGCGCTGGTTGGCGTGGAAGCACTCGACGGTCTGCGCGGTCAGGCGTACTTCGAGTTGGTGTTTCACCAGTTGGTACGGCACGGAGTAAAAATGGCCGTCGACTTCGACGTGGTAGTCGATGTGGACTCGCACCTTTTTCCATTCGGCGTAGACATATGGATGTTCTGGTAGCGGTTGCAGCGCGGGTTGGTCGATGGTCTCGAAGGCCGAGCGGCGTGAGCCGGGCAGTTTCTTGAAGGGCTTCTGATTGAGGCGATCCAGCAGCAACGCGATGGCTGTGTTGAGTTCGCCCAAGGAGAAGAACTGGCGGTTGCGCAGCACCGCCAGTATCCACCGCTCGACGACCTGTACGCCGACTTCAACCTTGGCTTTGTCCCTGGGTTTACGCGAGCGCGCGGGCAGCACGGCTACGCCGTAATGCTCGGCGAGATCGCGGTAACTGGGGTTGATATCCGGCTCGTAGCGATGCGCCTTGGTCACGCCACTGCGCAGATTGTCGGGCACCAGGATCTGTGCGGTGCCGCCGAAAAAAGCAAAACAGCGGGCGTGCGAGCCCAGCCAGTCGGGCAGTTTCTGCGACCAGGTCGCCTCGGCGAAGGTGTAGCTGGAGGCGCCGAGGACGGCGACGAATATCTGGGCCTGGCGGATCTCTCCGGTTCGCCGGTCGATGATCGGCACGGTCTGACCCGCGTAATCGACGAACAGCTTTTCGCCGGCGCGATGTTCCTGGCGCATGACCACGTCGACCTTGGCGGCCCAGAGCCGGTAGTGCTCGCAGAACCAGCTGTACTGGAAGCCTTGCGGGTGCGCCAGTCGATATTCTTGCCAAAGCAGGGCCAGGGTTACGCCGGGGCGGCGCAACTCTGCGTGGACATGAGTCCAGTCCGGCATCGGACGTTGATCGCTGGGGACGTCGGGTGGTGGCGGAAAAAGACGCTGCTGCAACTGCGCCTCGCTCGCCGCACACGGCCAAGTCAGCCCGCTGGCAGCAAAGCGATTGAGGTACTCACCGATAGTTGCGCGACCCACCTGCAAGCTGACAGCGATCTGGCGAGCAGATAGGCCGACCTCAAACTTGAGACGTAGCACTTCCTTAATTTTACGCATGGATAACCGCTCCACGACGACCTCTCTGCTTCGATAAAAGAGGTCGATGGTAGTGAATTAATCCTGCGTTGCTGCCTGCCTTGTGGGTGGCCGGATGGCCGTGGAATGGGTGGCCGGATCATCGTGGAATCAGTGGCCGGATGTTCATGGAATGGGTGGCCGGATGCCCGTGGAATCCGCAATGTTGCCCTCTAAGCAGGTCTTTTATGTTGGACACGAGTTTAGAATCAGCAGCGCCACTGGCCTATGCCAGAACTGTTCAAGGGTGATGGCGTTTTTTGCCATATTCAGATGTGAGAGAGGCATTCAAATGCGGGAAACGGATTCGGTGGCGGCTTACTTCATGTTCCCCATGATCCATGCGCTGCGTGAGAAACCGCAGCGTCTGCGTTCAATACTGGAACAGGTGGGCATCGATCCGGCATTGCTGGGTCAACCGACAGCACGGGTACCGGCCAAGGCCTTCGCCGCGTTGTGGCTGGTGCAGATTCGTGAGCTGAACGACGAGTTTTTTCAATTGGACGCCCATGGCATGCCGCCGGGCAGTTTTGCCTTGATATGTAGGGCATTGATTCAGGAGCCGACGTTGGAGAAAGCCATGCGTCAGTGCCTGGCCAATTTTGCCCTGTTCCTAGGTGATTATCGCGGCACGCTAACTGTGCGTGGCAAACGTGCGGTGATCAGCTTGCAGAGCGGTTCGCAGGACAGTGAGGTCAGCCGGTTGGGAGAAGAAACGTTCCTGGTGTTGATGATCAGTCTGCTGTGCTGGCTGGGCGGGCGACGCATTCCTATCGATCGGGCAGACTTTCGTCATCAGCGCTTGTCGTTGCGTGATGATGCGTTGCTTTGGGGAGCCAACTTGACCTTTGGTGCCGAGCGCACCGAAATCGAGTTCGCCAGTCATTACCTGCGCTTGCCCGTAGTCCAAGACCTTGCCTCGCTGAAAGTTTTTTTGCGCACCGCACCGCAATGGCTGGTGATCCGCTTTCGCAACCAACATGGGCTGGCGTCGCAGGTTCATCAACGCCTGCGCCACAGCCATTACAGCGAATGGCCGACCTTGCAGGCCTTCGCCCTGGAGCAGCACCTGAGTCCCAGCACGTTTCGCCGGAAGTTAGGACGTGAAGGTTGTTCGTATCAGGAAATCAAAGATGAAGTGCGGCGCGCGCTGGCGTTTGAATGGTTGCGCCAGAGCAAGGCGAACATCAGCGAGATTGCCGAGCAGTTGGGATTTCAGGAGTCGAGTGCGTTTCATCGGGCGTTCAAGAAGTGGACGGGGGAGAGTCCGGGGCGATATCGGGCGCGGTTTCGGGTTCGTTCTGAATGAGCCATGCGCCTTGGCCGGCATGTGAGGTGATGAGGCGTCGATGCGCGTGCGCGCTCGCTGGAACCGGTCATTGATGGGGGGCAAATAGTTATTTTTATTCTGAAAGAAGAATTAAATACTGTATAAAGAATTAGGCGGGAGAGTTGCCTGCCCAGTCATGTCCCTATAAAAACAAAAACGGTACCCATCATGTCACTTCTCAAAGGCCTTTCTATCGGCGGCAAACTCCTCGTGTTGCCCGGGTTATTCATGCTCGCTCTCCTGGTTGTCTCCGGTCTGGCCTACCGGGGGCTTGCCAAGCAGCAAGCGGTGATTGAGGAAATAGACCAGTTGCGCTTTCAGCAGTATCGCCAGGTATTGGAAACCTCGGCCGCCTCGCAGGCGGCGATGGTCGGCGCTTATGCGGCAGGCGCGCGAATTCTCGAATCCAACGGGCAAGCTTCTGCTGAAGACCTTGAGTCCTATCTGGAAGACATGCAGGCCAGTGTCGACGATATGCGCGTGGGGCTGGACAAGGTAGCCCGTGAGACGCGCCTGGGTGACGAGGAGAAAGCCCTCTACCAGGCCGTGCAGGAACAGGCCGCGGTCGTTGGCGAGGGCCTTGCCGATTTCAAGCGCACCGCCCTGAGCGATCAGATACAGGCTGCTTCGCTGCTCGGAAGGGCGCGCGCCGATAACAATGGGCTACAAGGCCAATTCAGCCGCCTTCTGGGGCTGCAGGCGGAGCTGACCTCTGGCGCCTTTGCCGAGGCCGGTGCCACGCAACGACAGGTATCGCAGATGCTGGTCGTGGTATTGCTGGTCGCCAGCATACTGGCTGTGGTGGTCAGTCTGTTATTGCGTTCACAGATCATCCGGCCCATCCGGGAAATCGAGCAGGCGTCGATCGACTTGCGCGACGGCGACCTGACCCGACGTGTGCGGGTCATGGGGCGAGATGAGGTTGCCCATACCGCCCAGGCATTCAACGAGCTCATTGATAGCTTCCAGCAGGCCATGCGCAAGGTAGCCGGCGTTGCGGCATCGGTTGGCGCGTCGGCGGAGGAACTTGTGGAAACCTCTGCTCGGGTGGCCGAAAGCTCTACCGCACAGGCCGGTGCGGTGGGTGCGGTTTCGATGACCATCGAGCAGATGAGCGACGGGATTGCAGCAATCTCCCGTCATGCAGAGAGCCTGCGCAGTTGTGCCGAAGCCAGTTTGCGTGGTGCGCAAGATGGACACCTGGCACTGGCACGACTGCTTCAGAAGATCGACAGCGTGCGCCTTGCGTTCTCAGCGATCCGCGGCTCGGTGGGCGACTTCGTCGAGAGCACGACGGCGATCACTACGAGCATCGCTCAGGTCAAGGATCTTTCCGCACAGACCAGTATGTTGGCCCTCAATGCGGCGATCGAGGCGGCGCGGGCAGGAGAGAGCGGACGCGGTTTCAGTGTGGTGGCCGACGAGGTGCGCAACTTGGCACAACGCTCTGCGACGGCCGCTAATTCGATCAACGAACTGACCGTGAAGCTGGAGAGTCAGTCTGAGGTTGTCGACGAAGCCCTGCGCGCCGGCACGGTGGCGTTGGATGATAGCGGCCGATTGTTGACTGAGTTGGAAAGTACGCTACAACAGGCAGCGGAACTGGTCGGTGATTCCACGCGCGGGGTGGACCAGATTGCGGACGCGGCGAGTGTGCAGAGCGAGGGTGGGCGGGGCATCACTGCGAACGTCGAGCACATCGCGCGCATGGCCGGCGAGGGCGATGCGATCACTCATCAAGTCTCCGGAGCCGTGGTTTCTTTGCGGGAGCTGTCCGATGAGCTGAATCTGGCGGTAGGACGTTTTCGCTTTGAAATATGACCGACCGATCCAGGGCGCCTACGGATGGGTGCTTGGTGGATTCCCGTTGCACCTAGCCTGCTGTGGCTTCGTCCGGGGGCAGGCTGCAAGCCGTCAGCAAATGTTCACGCATACGCTCTAGGTACTGCTGCAATTGGTCATACTCCTGAGGGGAGAAGTCTGCCATGGCCTCCAGTCGCGTCTGCTCGCCAATGGAGCGCATGAACTGCAGCAGCGGGTGGGCACTCGGGGTTAGGAACAACAAGAAAAAACGACGGTCAGTGGGGTGGTTGCGACGCTCAATCAAACCGCGCGCCTGCATTTTGTCCAGCAGGCGTACCAGAGTGACAGGCTCGACTTCCAGCAGATCGGCCAGACCTTTTTGGTAAATGCCCTCATGCATGGACAGTTTGGATAGAACTTGCCATTGAGCGCGCGTTAGGCCGGCTGCACGAGTCAATCGCTCGAAACGTTTTCGCATCAAACGGGCAACGTCATGGAGAACTAAGCTGAGGGTAGATTCAGTTGTCATTAGGCACCTCAAGTCAATGTTTGAACTGAATGCCGCCATGCCTGGGCGAATCAGGTGCATCGCCTAGCGGCTGCGGATCAACTGCAAGAACTCCTGGCGCGTGTTGTACGACTCGCGAAAAGTACCGAGCATTACCGAAGTGCTCATTACAGAGTTCTGCTTTTCAACGCCGCGCATCATCATGCACATGTGTTTCGCCTCGATTACCACCGCCACGCCGGCGGCACGGGTGATCTGGGCAATAGCTTCGGCAATTTGACGGGTGAGGTTTTCCTGAATTTGCAGGCGGCGGGCAAACATATCGACAATACGCGCCACCTTTGACAGACCAAGCACTTTGCCCGTCGGCATGTAAGCAACATGCGCCTTACCAATAAACGGCAGCATGTGATGTTCACACAGCGAGTAAAGTTCGATATTCCGGACGATGACCATCTCATCGTTGTCCGACTCGAACAGTGCACCGTTGACGATCTCTTCGAGCGTTTGCCGATAGCCATGGCAGAGGTAATGCATGGCCTTGGCCGCGCGTTCTGGCGTATTCAGCAAGCCTTCTCGCTGCGGATCCTCGCCCACGCCTTGGAGTATTTCCCGGTAGTTTTTCGCCAGCTTTTCGTCCATTAGTCGACCTTGTTGTCAGGTTGAAAAAGAAGAGAACGTCATACCCTGCCACGTGGCAAAAAAACGTACACCCCGACGCCGCAGCGCCGGGGTGTCGAACTTAAAGTTGGGTGACGGTGATTTTTCCTGTGGTTCGACTGGCATCGTGAAACGCTGCCCCCGTGCCGTTGCGCCACTGCTCAAGCAAAAGTGCCTGGCGCTCTCGGGCGTGGGCGAGGAAGCGTTCTTTAACCGGACCATAACCGCGGACGCTGTCTGGCAACTGCGCCAGATCCTGAGCCAGGCCCAGCTTGTCCGCAGTCAAATCACTCAACACTTCGTCGAGGATGCTTTCATAGTTGGCCAGCCAGTTACGTTCCACCTTGCGCTCGTGGGTGCGACCGAATGGATCGAGCCAGGTGTTGCGCAGGAACCTGAGCTTGGCCAGCAGCTTGAAGCCTTGCAGCATCCACGGGCCGAAGCTGCGCTTTTTCGGCTCACGACCGGTACCGTTATCATTGAGCAGCGGTGGCGCCAGGTGGAAGCGCAGGCGGTAGTCGCCCTCGAAGCCCGCCTGGATTTTTTCCAGGAATTGACCATCGGTAAACAGACGTGCCACTTCGTATTCATCCTTGATCGCCAGCACTTTGAAGTAGTAACGGGCGACGCTTGCCGACAGCTTGCCCGGCTGCCCGAGCAGTGCCGTTTCCGCTGCCATGACTTGCTCGACCCGTTGTCGGTAACGTTGGGCATACGCCTTGTTCTGGTACGCCGTGAGAAATGCCACGCGGCGTTCCAGCGTTTCCTCCAGGCTTTGCGACAGCCGGCGATCTGCGTTCTGCACGTTGCCGGCTTCCAGCTTGCGCAAGACCCGTGGCAAATCTTCGGCACTGCGCCGGCCCCATGCAAAGGCTGAAAGGTTGAAGGGGACCGCAGTGCCATTCAATTCGATGGCCTGTAGCAGCGCCGCTTCGCCCACGGGCAACCAGCCTTTCTGGTAGGCATAGCCGAGCATGAAGGTATTGGTGGCAATCGAATCGCCCATCAATGCCGTGGCGATTTTGCTCGCGTCGACGAAGTCGGCCTGGGCCTGGCCAACCGCTTCGGCGATTTGTGCCGACATGCTTTGGGTCTGGAATGTCGGGTCCGGGTGTTTCTGCAAATCGCCGCTTTCGGCCTGTTGGGCAAAGGTGCGCACAAAGGCGCTGGTAATACTTTCTTCACTGTTGATCAACGCATGGGTAACGCCCTGGCGCAGCTTGGACAGGGTTTCGGTGTTGGCGCTGACCACCAGGTCGCAGCCCAGCAGCAGCGCTGCTTCACCTTCGGCAATCCGGGGCGCGAACAACTGATCCTGATGCGCGGCGATGCGGATATGCGACCACACCGCGCCGCCTTTTTGCGCCATGCCCGCCATGTCCAGGTTGAGTGTGCCTTTACCTTCGATAAACGCTGCCATTCCCAGCAGTGCGCCGATGGTCACCACGCCGGTGCCTCCTACGCCGGTCACCAGAATGCTGTAGGGCTCATCCAGGGTAACGGTCGCAGGGGTTGGCAGTTCCCAGACGTCATCCGCCGTAGCCGCCAGCGCCTTGGGTTTGCGCAAAGCGCCACCTTCGACCGTGACGAAACTCGGGCAGAAGCCGTTGAGGCAGGTGAAGTCTTTGTTGCACGAGGACTGGTCGATTTCCCGCTTGTGGCCGTACTCGGTTTCCACTGTCACCACCGACATGCAGTTGGATTTGCTGCTGCAATCACCGCAGCCTTCACACACCGCTTCGTTGATCACTACCCGGCGGGCCGGATCGGGGAACTTGCCGCGCTTGCGACGCCGACGTTTTTCCGCGGCGCAGGTCTGGTCATAAATGATTGCAGACACACCCTGGAATTGACGCAGCTGTTCCTGCACCTCGTCCATCTTGTCGCGACGCAGCACCGGCACGCCATCAGCCAGATCATGGATATGCTGGTATTTCTCGACATCGTCGCTGACCACCACCACGCGCTGTACGCCTTCGGCGGCGAGCTGTCGGCTGATCTGCGCCACGCTGAGGCTGCCGTCCACCGGTTGCCCACCGGTCATGGCTACGGCATCGTTGTAGAGAATCTTGTAGGTGATCTGCACATTTGCCGCGACGGCAGCCCGGATCGCGAGAATGCCGGAGTGGAAATAGGTACCGTCACCCAGATTGGCGAAAACATGTTGGGTGGTGGTGAAGGGCGCCTGGCCGATCCACGCCACGCCTTCGCCACCCATCTGGCTGAAAGTCTGGGTCTGGGGGTAGATCCACGCGGCCATGTAATGGCAACCGATGCCGGCCAGTGCCCGGCTGCCCTGGGGCACTTTGGTCGAGGTGTTGTGCGGGCAACCGGAGCAGTAATGGGGGACGCGGTCCATCAGGTTGCTGAACTGGCCTTTGCTGGCCAGCTGCGCATCCAGCACGGCCAGGCGCACTTGCAGCGGGCCACTTTGATGTACCCGCAACATACGCTTGGCCAGCGCACGGGCGATCATCGCCGGGGTCAGGTCGTTGATGGCGGGCAGCAACCAATCGGTGTGCGGCAGGCTCCATTCACCTTTGTCGTCAAACTTGCCGACGATGCGCGGGCGGACATCTTCGCGCCAGTTGTAGAGTTCTTCCTTCAACTGGTATTCGATCATGTGGCGTTTTTCTTCGACCACCACGATTTCTTCCAGGCCCTCGGCGAACTGCCGCACGCCTTCAGCCTCCAGCGGCCAGACCATGCCGACCTTGTACACGCGCAAGCCGATCTGCTGCGCCAGGGCTTCATCGATACCGAGGATTTTCAGTGCCTGGCACACGTCGAGGTAGGATTTGCCGGACGTGATGATACCGATCCGCGCCTTCGGCGAGTCCATCACGATCCGGTCGAGGCGATTGGCGCGGGCGTAGGCGAGGGCGGCATACAGCTTGTGTTCCAGCAGGCGTTGTTCCTGCGCCAGGGGCGGGTCTGGCCAGCGAATATTCAAGCCGCCTTCGGGCAGCGGGATATCGGGAATGATCGGCTGCACGCGATGAATGTCGATATCGACAATGGCCGCGCTCTCCACGGTATCGGCCACTGCCTTGAGCGCAACCCAGCACCCGGAATAACGTGACATGGCCCAGCCGTGCATGCCGTAGTCGAGGTATTCCTGCACGCCCGATGGTGCCAGTACCGGCATCATGACTGCTTTGAAGATGTGCTCGGTCTGGTGAGGCAGCGAGGAGGAACGCGCGCCATGGTCATCACCGGCAATGGCCAGTACACCGCCGAACGGCGAGGTGCCGGCGGCGTTGGCGTGACGGAACACATCGCCGCAGCGGTCGACGCCCGGACCCTTGCCGTACCACATGCCAAACACGCCATCGTAGGTGGCGCCTTCGAAGAGGTTGACCTGCTGCGTACCCCAGATCGAGGTGGCGGCGAGGTCTTCGTTCATGCCTGGATGGAACACTGTGTGGTGCGCCTTGAGATAGTCGCGCGCCTTCCACAATGCCTGGTCGAAACCACCCAGCGGCGAGCCCCGATACCCGGAAATAAACCCGGCGGTGTTCAGGCCATTGGCCAGGTCGCGTTGGCGCTGCATCAGCGGCAGGCGCACCAGCGCCTGAATCCCGCTGAGCAAAACGTTTCCACTGTGCTGGACGTATTTGTCATCCAGGGACGGGGGCGCACTCATGTTCATCCTCCAGGCTTTATTGTCATGGCGGCGCCAGGAGAGCGGCGTTGCCTAGTTATTGGCCGGAGTCTAGGGAGTGCTTCTGTCATCGTAAAATCACAAAAACGACGGGTCGGTATTGGTTATTCAAATACCGCTCAGTCGTCCAGCGGTCCTTGCTGACACAGCTTGCGTGTTGCACGCCCTCCGTGGGCCTGAGCATTTGATCAATACCAAAATGCATTTGAGCAATGCTCCCAACCGTTGTGCCCGAACCTCCCCCTCCCGTCTACTTCAGGCCATACCGAATGCCGTCGGGCCGGCGCTTATCGCGCGGCCCAAACGGCCCAAGGCCTCGGCTGCCAATAACAACAAGAATGTAGGGGGAGTGTTGATGATCGATGCAAAGTTAAAGCCGTTAAGCCTGGCCGTCTGGTTCAGCGTGACCGGGTGTGCCTTCATCGTCAGCCCTGGTCAGGCTGCCGAGTTTGATACCGGCAATCCCGACCTGACCGCGCGCTGGGACAACACCGTACGTTACAACCTCGGGATACGGGCCGAGGGACGCGACTCCGCGTTGGCCAACAATGCCAGCTACGACGAGTCCGATTCCAAGTTCGATCGAGGCGATGTGGTGACCAATCGCATCGATTGGATGAGTGAAATGGAGGTGGCTTACAAGCAGTACAACGGCTTTCGCATCAGCGGCGCCGCCTGGTACGACCAGGCATATGCGGACACCGATGTCGAAACCAGCCCTGGCAATGTCTACTACCCCGGCGCGTTTCCCGGTACCAGCACGTCGAGCTACACCAACGGCCATTACTCGGGCTTTACCAAGCGCTACCACCGCGGCCCCAGCGGTGAGTTGCTGGACGCCTTCGCCTTTACCCGCTTCGAACTCGGTGACATTCCGGTCAGCGTACGTGCCGGTCGACACACCGTGTACTGGGGCAATGGCCTGCTGATTGCCGGGCATGCGGTCTCCTATTCGCAAGCACCGCTGGATGGGCGCAAGGCCGTGAGCAACCCCGGTACCGAGACTCGCGAAATTTTCCTGCCATTGACGCAGCTTTCCACCCAGGCACAGGTCACCGACAAGTTATCGGTGGCGGCGCAGTATTTCTTCGAATGGGACACCACTCGGGCACCGGAAGGCGGCACTTATCTGGCGTCTGCCGACGTCGCCCTGGAGGGGCCGGACCGCTTGCCGCTGTTCAGTGGTGTATCACGGCCGTTGATCGATCCGGTCAAGCCCAAGGACCGGGGCAACTGGGGGGTGATGGGCACTTACAGCTTCGACTTCCTGCACTCGGAGGTCAGCCTGTTCTATCGCCAGTTCGACGATTACAACCCGTGGGGCCTGCAGGTGGCGCCCACCTTCGCCCGGTATGTGTACGCCGAGAACGTCAAGCTCTATGGCCTGGGTTATTCCGCTGGCCCGGTACTGGGTGGTGGCTCCCTGGGAGTAGACCTGTCGTATCGCCAGAACACCTCGCTGGTCTCCAGCAATATCAGCACCGTCGACAACCAAGGTGCCCGGGGTGATACGTGGCACATGGTGGTCAACGGCTTGTGGTTGCTGCCGCGCACCGATTATTTCGACACCGGCAGCCTGATTGCCGAAATGGCTTTCAGCCATGTGGCACGGGTGACCCAGCATGAAGAACTGTTCAAGGGCGAAGGCTATGGCGGCTGCCCGGCGGGCCAGGACAAGCACTACGGCTGCGCCACCAAGAACTATGTCGGCCTCGCCGTCAGCTTTGCGCCGCAATGGCTTGGGGTGTTCCCCGGCTGGAATATTTCCACGCCCATGAGTGTGGATTACGGCGTCAACGGCAATGCCGCAACGGGCGGTGGCAACGAAGGGAAATACACCTGGAAGGCTGGCATCAAGGGCACTTACGACGAGCGCGTTGACGTGACCCTGTCGTACATCGGCTACGGCAGTGAGCGCCACTACGCGGACGTCGCCGGTGTCGGCAAAACGGTGGTTGGCGGTTCCGGCGATGTTGGTCTGACCGACCGTAACTGGGTGTCCTTGACCCTCAGCACCGCGTTCTGAACAGCCTCTGAATGCAATGCAGTGATCGCCGGGTTCGGTGATCACCCCCCTCTGATCGGAGAATGTCATGATGGTTGATTTTCATGCGATAGGCCTGGTGGTCATCGCGTTGGCGGGTTCGGCGTTGGCCGATGACAGCTTCACCCCGGCCGACCTGGGCGGCAAGCTCACGCCGTTTGGCGCGATAGTCGCGGGCAACGCCGCGGGCACGATCCCGGCGTACGACGGTGGTTTGAAAGTGCCTGCAGGCCTGGTGCCCGGCGATGGGAACTGGCCCAACCCGTTCGCCAATGAAAAACCACGCTTGCGCATCACGGCGGCCAACGCCGATCAGTACGCCGACCAATTGGCGGCCGGGCAATTGCAACTGCTCAAGCAGAACCCCGACACCTATTATCTCGAGGTGTACCCCACGCACCGGACGGCGGCCTTTCCGGCTGACTTTCTGGCCGCCACCCAGCGCAACGCCAGCCGCAAGGAATGCAAAACCGAAAACGACGGTCTGTCGATCAGCGAAGGCTGCCGTGGCGGCCTGCCATTCCCGTTGCCGCGTGACGGTCGGGAGTTGATGTGGAATTACATCCTCAACTACCAGGGCGTGAATGGCTGGGACTGGAACCACAGTGCCTACGTGGTCAACGAAGGCCATGCGACGCTGACCAACACCAACCAGTCCACCGGCGAAAAACCTTTCTACCAATTGGAGGTGCCAGGGCGCGATCCGAAAATCGCCCAGCGTATCTGGTCGCGCATTGTCGCGCCGGCTCGCACCGCCGGGCAGGCATCCGGGTATTGGGATTACCTCGACCCGGTCGCCGACGCCCGATACGCCTGGAGCTACAGCACCGGCCAGCGCCGTGTGCGCAAGGCCCCGGAGTTCAATTACGACACCCCCAACTCGGCGTTCGGCGGGGTGGCGTTCTACGACGAAATCTTCCTGTTCTCCGGGAAGATGGACCGCTTCGACTGGAAGCTGGTGGGCAAGAAGGAAATGTTCATTCCCTACAGCAACTACACGCTGAAATGGGGTTGCGACATGGACAAGAAGCTCATGCCCAAACACATCAACCCCGCTTGTGAGCGTTGGGAGCTGCACCGCGTCTGGGTGGTGGAAGCGACCCGCAAGGACGGGGTGCGCCACGCGCAAAAGAAACGTCGCTACTACATCGACGAGGACACCTACGGCGCTGCGGTCTACGACGCCTGGGACGACAGCGGTGCGCTGTTCCGCACCGGCTCTCAGTACAACATCGAGGCCTACGGCATTCCCAACAATCCGCAACAGGATTCCTACTCGCTGTACGACTTCACCCGTGACCAATACGGCATGTTCGGCAATGGCCCGACGCGCTACCGAAAGGCACCGGTGGCTGAGCGTGAAGCCAACCCGCAGACCATCGCCGGGGGGCAGACCCGCTGACGTCATGCTCCTTTTCGGCGTTCGCCACGGGCGCCGATTTTTTTTATCCGTCCCGAGATTCCTTTATGAGCGAGATCCTGAAACGTCTAGCCGGCAAAATCTGTGTGATCACCGGCGCAGGCAGCGGCATTGGCCGTGCCTCGGCACTGCGTTTTGCCAGGGAAGGCGCCACGGTGGTGGTCACCGATCTTTACGCTGAATCGGCGCAGGCCGTGGCAGCGGAAATCGGTGCCAACGCCCTGGCCTTGCAGGTGGACGTCGGTGATGAAGACGCCTTGCGGCAGATGATTGAGCAGACCGTCCAGACCTTCGGTTGGATCGACGTGCTGTTCAACAACGCCGTGTACCGAAACCCGGCCACCACGCGCGATATCGACTTCATCAACTTCAACACCGAGCTGTTCCACAACTGCATGCGTGTCAACGTGCTGGGCGGTGTGCTGGCGTGCAAATACGCCTTGCCGCACATGCTCGCCCAGGGCAGTGGCTCGATTTTGTTCACCTCGTCCACCAGCTCGATTGCCGGTGAGATATCCCAGTTCAGCTACGGCGCCTCCAAGGCCGCGCTCAACTGGTACGTGCAAAGCATTGCCGCCACCTTCGGTAAGCGCGGCATTCGTTGCAATGGCATTTTACCGGGGGTGATTCGCACGCCTGCCATGGAAAGCTGGGCCAACGAGGCCATGAAGGCCGCCTTTCTCGATCTGCAAAACGTACCGCAACTGGGCGAGCCGGAAGATATCGCCGCCATGGCTGCTTTCCTCGCCAGCGACGACGCGGCCTATGTCAACGGCACGCTGATGCGCGTGGACGGCGGCATGAGCTGCGGCACGCCGATGGTGCCGGTGGTGCGTAATTTCCTGCTGCCCAAAGCCTCGGTCTGATGCCGATCCATTCACTGCACTGGAGCCCGTTTCATGGCACTCGAACAGGAACGCTTCATCCTCGACATGCTGGCCGCCTGGGGCGATGGCAGCGACGGCAGCCGCCCCGATATCGACCGCATCATGGCCACCTTCGCCGACAACGCCGTCTGGCAACTGTGGGTGCCGGGTGGCCCGGTGATCCGCGGGCATGCTGCGTTGCGTCGCGAGATCGAGCGGCAGATGAGTTATGTCACGCATAACCGCTGCACCACGCGCCACATTGTCTCTTCCGAGCGCGTGGTGATGACCGAGCGCGACGATTACTGCGTCAGCAATGGCATCCCCATGCCGCACTCGATGGTGGCGGTGTATGAGCTGGATGAAAACGGGCTCATCTGTGCCTGGCGCGAGTACCTGGACACCGCCGACCTTGCCAGGAAAAAAGGCGTGCCGCTGGAACAGGTGGGCGGGCCTGGCGCTGGAGTGACCGACACCCATTGAAAACGGCGCTGGTCATCAGCGCCTGATGAGGACCTTGTATGTCAACAACAATAAATGCGACCTGTGATCCGCTCGAAGAAAAGCTGCGTACCTTTGTCGAAGGGCTGCTGGGTGGGAAAGTCACTGCCATGCAACGCCTGCCGCGCTGGCGCCCGGCCTGGAACCTTGAACTGCAACGCGAGGGCGAAACCCTTCAACTGCACATTCGTGGCGAGCGCGGGGGGATGTCAGTCCATTTCCGGAGCTACGCCGGGAAGCGGATATTCTCACTGTGCTCGATCAGCAAGGCGTGCCGGTACCGCGTATCTACGGTTTCTGCGAAGATCCGCAGGCCATCGTGATGCAGTGGGTGCCGGGGAGTCGTGATGTCAGCACCGCGCAGAGCGATGCCGAACGCCATGGGGTCGCACGCCAGTGGGTCGACGCCATGGCACGCATGCATCAATTGCCGCTGCAACCCTTTGTCGAGCAGGGTATTGATCTCCCAACAGGTGCCGAGGACATGACCTTGGCAGGCCTGGAGGCCTATTACCCGCTGTACGCGCGTAATAAAACCAAGCCGCAACCGCTGGCCGAATTCGCCCTCGGTTGGCTGCGCCGCAACGTGCCACGGCACCGCACCCGGCCTGCTTTCGTTCAGTATGACTCGGGGCAATTCCTGTTCGAGAACGGCCAGGTGCTTGGCCTCTATGATTTTGAATTCGCCATGATCGGCGATCCCCTGGCCGACCTGGCTTCGGCGCGCATGCGCGACAATTATGAGCCGCTCGGGGACAGTTTCGCGGCCCTGTATCGCTACTACCAGCAAGTGACCGGTGAACCGGCGGACCCCGATGTCGTGCGTTATCACACCGCCCTGTTTGCCACCGTCAGCACGATGCAGTTCTCGGCGTCGGTGGCTACGCCACAACCGGGTGACCCCCATGACACCTACGCCGAGTTTGACCTCGCCCTGCGCCGGGTGGTGGTGCATGCGCTGGCCGAAGCCATGGGGGTCGCTCTGCAAACGCCGACACTGGACATTGTCAGCAGTGGCCCGAATGCAGCGTTGCTGACCATGCTCGCCGATGCCCTGGCACAGGTGGAAGTGAGCAGTGACTTCCAGAAGACTAAACTGCGCGCAGTGAGCAAATTGGTGGAATACCTGGGTCGTGGTGATGCCATGGAGTTGCACTTGCGCGAGCTGGAACAACAAGAAGCGCAAGACCTGCTGGACCGCACCTTCAGTGGCTACAACGAGATCGATGCAGCGCTGGAGGCCTTTGTCAAAAGCGCCGGGCCCGAATACGACGAGCCCTTGCTGCGCCTGTTCATGGCGCAAATCGAGCGCCGCGTCCTGGTCTATGGCAGCACCGCCATTGGCGCCTCCGCCAGCCACATCGACCTGCCGCCTGTCATCTGACGCGCTGAAACCTTCCTCGTCCGGTGATCGGTCACCGGACCCTCGTTTTGGGAGTCCCTATGCCTGTTCCTAATAATGCCTTCGCGCATCGGTATGGCCCATGGGCCGTGATTGCCGGCGCCTCCCATGGCTTGGGCGCCGCGTTCGCCCGTTCACTGGCCGAGCGTGGCCTCAACTGCGTGCTGGTGGCGCGCCGTGGTAACGCGCTGGCGCAATTGAAAAGCGAATTGGAGCAACGGTACGCCATCGATGTGCTGGTGGTGACCCAAGACCTTGCTCATCCGAATGCCTGCGAGCAATTGATGGCGGCTGTGGGTGAACGGCAAGTCGGTCTGTTCATTTACAACGCTGGCGGTGACCCTTACATCACACGCTTCCTCGACACCTCGGTTGAGGACTGGGGCGCCTTGCTGCGCCTCAATTGCTCGACCGTGATGCAATGCAGCCATGCCTTTGGTGCCGCCATGCTGGCGCGCGGACAGGGCGGATTGCTGCTGGTGGGTTCCCAGGCTGCATTGGGCGGTATTCGCAAACTGGCGATGTACGCCGCCACCAAGGGGTTCGCATTGAATCTCGGCGAGTCGTTATGGGCCGAGTGGAAAGACCGTGGCGTGGATGTGCTCAACCTGCTCATCGGCACCGTCGACACACCGACCATGCGTGATGCCATGGTCAAGTTGAACATTCCCGACGCTCTGACCATGACCTTGCCCCAGGCTGAAGACCTGGCGCTCCTGGCGCTTGAGGAACTGGGCAATGGCCCGACGCTGATCCATCCCGAAGACATCCTCGCCCAGGGCGCGGATACACCCGGTGCGGCACGTCGTGCCCATGTGCTGGGCAAGAGCGCGCAAGCGGCTGTGTTTATCGGCAACGACTGAGGTCACCCCCATGAAAGGTTTTGATAACGCAGAATTCAAACGCGGGTGGCAAGTGCTGATCCTGGCCCTGATCGGCGTCGCGACCAGTTCCAGTTCGTTGCTGCTGTACAGCTTCAGTTCCATGGTCATTCCTCTGGAACAGGCCATGGGCTGGGGCAGGGCAGAGTTGCAGGCAGCGATCACCGCGCTGTCGCTGGGCACCATTGTCGCGTCGCAGTTGGCGGGCTGGCTGAACTTGCGATATGGCCTGCGCCGGGTCACGTTGCTGTCGCTGCTGGCGCTGTCCCTGAGTGTCTTCACCCTGACCTGTATCAACGGTTCGATCTGGACCCTCTACCTGGGGTTTTTCCTGGTGCCGCTAGCCGGGCTGGGTACATTGCAGGTGACCTGGTCGCACCTGGTCAACTTGTGGTTCGAGGAAAACCGTGGCCTGGCGCTGGCGATCATCCTCAGCGGCTCCGGGCTGGCCGCCATCATGCTGCCGCTGGTTACCGCCTGGGCGATCGGCCGCTGGAATTGGCAGGCCGGTTTCCTGGCGCTGGGCGTATTGCCGGTGCTGCTGGCGTTGCCCTTGGCACTGCGGTGGTTATTACCGACGGCCAATGTCAGCCACAACACCACACAACTCCCAGCCGCCAACGGACAAGCTGGAGGGCTGTTACTGCGGGAGGCGCTGCGTTCATGGCGGTTCTGGGTTTGCAACCTGTCGATGACCTTGGTGGTTTCCTGCGTGGTGGGCATGGTCACCAATATCGTGCCGTTGCTGCAGGACAGAGGCCTGAGCGCCTTGCAGGCCAGCCAGGTTTTCAGCAGTTTTGGCGTGTCGCTGATTCTTGGCCGGCTGCTGGTGGGCTACCTGATTGACCGGTTGTGGGCGCCCGGCGTCGCCTCTTTGGCGCTGCTGATGCCGGCATTTGCCTGCGGCATTTTCGCCTATGGGGATTCCAGTATTGCGCTGTACATCCTCGCCACGTTGCTGGTGGGCGTGGGGGCGGGTGCCGAGTTCGATATCGCGGCATTCCTGATCGCCCGCTATTTCGGTATGCGTGACTACGGCCGCTTGTTTGGTGCCCACCTGGGCCTGATTACCGCCGGTGCCGCGATCTCACCGTTACTGTTCGCGGGGTTGTTCAAGCTCACCGGTGGCTACTCGGCCATGCTGCTGTTGAGTTCCATCTGCTTTGTCGTCGGGCCCTTGCTACTCCTGACGCTGGGTGGGTACCCGCGTTATCAGGTCGAGCCATTGAGGAGCAGTTAAACGCGGCGCTTAAGTAAATATGGACAGATAATAGAAAAATGTTCAATTATTGCTCGGGTGCAGCCTGACAATAAAACAGACAAGGAGAATGCCATGCGTGCCGCAATCATTTCCGAGCGCAATGCACCGCCAGTCGTCGGTGAGTTTCGTGAGCCGCAATCGCAAGACGGCGCAGTCCTGATCGATGTCGATACCGCCGGCCTGGGCGGCTGGGATGTCCTCGGCGCGTACCGACTCGGGGTTGAATACCCCTGTGTCATTCGCGGCGAAGGCGTGGGCCGGGCACCGGATGGTCGCCGGGTGTATTTCGGCGAGCGCTCGGTGTTGCCGTTTGGTGCCTGGGCAGAGCGCACCCTGGTGCCGCAAGCCGAGGTATGGAATGTGCCGGACGACGTCGACGATAAAACCGCGATCAGCATGGGCATCGCCGCTACCGGTGCCATCGTGCCGCTGGAAAAAGCCGCGATCCAGAAAGGTGAAAAGGTCCTGATACTGGGCGCCACCGGCACCCTCGGCCAGATTGCCCTGCAATTGGCGCGTGGCATGGGGGCTGGCAAAGTGGTCGGTGCTGCACGGTCGGGCGAAGCGCTGGGCCGTTTGAAGTCGCGGGGCCTGGCCGACGCTGTGGTGACGCTGGGTGGCAGCGATGATGTGGCTGCACTGAAGGATGCGGCCGATGGCGGATTTGATGTGGTGCTTGACCTCGTGTGCGGTCAACCCATGTTGACCTCCCTGAAAGCCACCAATTGGGGGGCGCGGATCATGACCATTGGCACGGGAGCCGGTCGCCAGCTCAATCTGGATATTGCCGATCTGTTGTTTCGCAACTTGTCGTGCATTGGCACGGGTCAACGCCCGCCCGCAGACCGTGAGCAGATCTGGCTCCGACTGCTGAAGATCGCCAAAGAGCAGCAGATCCAGGTGGATTACCTTGATTACACCCTCGACCAGGCGGCTGAAGCCTGGGCCGCGCAGGTCAATGGGCCACACGCCAAAATCACCGCCAAGATTCATCGCTGAAGCCATGAGCGCGAAAAGGGCGTCCTTGTCAGGGCGCCTGTCAGCGCTGGCGCTGGTGGCGAAACTCCTCGGGTGTGACACCGAGTTCTTTACGGAATGCGGCACTGAAGGCGGCGGCATTGTTGAAGCCGGCCTGATAGGCAACCTGTTTGATCAGCAGTCGTGAGTCGGCCAATAGCACCACGGCTTTTTGCAGGCGACTTTGCGCGGCGTACTGACGCAAGGTCATGCCGGTGGTGTTTTTGCAGCGACTGGACAGCGTTCGCAGCGGCAGTTGGCAGGCCTGCGCCAGGTGGCCGAGGGAGCGGCCCTCATCGCTGGCGCTGTCGAGCAGCTCGCGCAGAATGTTGAGTTGACGAGGGCTGAGTTTTTCCGCGCTGTGCGAGGAGTGGACGGCATCGTCGTCCGCGTCGATGAACTCGCGACGCAGGTCCAGGGCGATGCTGGTGAGCAGGCACTCGGTTTGCAGTTCGCTGGCAAAACCGGGGTGGGCCACCTCTTCGGCCAGACGCTGCAGGGAGGCGTGCAGGTAACCGCTTTGCAGGTTGAGCATGGCTTCGCTGACGCCGTCTTGCCAATTCCAGCGATAGCTGCCCAGGACGCCGAGGGAGGAGGGATCGAACAGGCAGACCAGCGCTTTTTGCTCGCTGGCCGCGTGACGCAGGTGAAATTCGGTGCCGCGGGGAATGAATAATAGATTACCCAGGGGGTGGAATCGATGCGCGCCGTGGCTGGGGAAACTGCCGAAGTTAGGCTTGGTCTGGGCACTGGTCGGCAGCATCAGGCGTAACAGGCAACTGTCGCCGGTTTCGATCAAGGCGGTGCCCGTGTTGGACCACTGCGCGTGTTCAACCCGGATGTCGAAGCCTTGTCTGGCCAATGAAGCTTCAGTCAGGAAATTACCCGACGCTTCGCAGTCGTACTCGCTGTAGTGGATCGCGTTCATGGTTCAACCTTCAGCCATTTTTATTATTGGCGCTGAAATTCGAAAGATAACGATACGTCAGGGAGTTACCCGGCTTTGAGTGTACCCAGCGCGTGAGCCGAGCTGTTTCACATATTCAGGTGACAGGTATCAGAAAATCCGATGACGAAAGGCAAAGATATTTCCATGCGTCAACTGCGCTATTTCGTTGCCGCCGCCGACGCGGGCCAGTTTTCCCAAGCGGCGCTCAAGGCGCATGTCTCGCAGTCGGCGATTACTGCGGCGGTGCTGCACCTGGAGCAGTCCATGGGCGTCAGCCTGTTCGACCGTTTACCTCATGGCGTGACACTGACCGCTGAGGGCAACAAGTTTGCCCAGCATGCGCGGCACATCCTCGACACCTTGCAGGATGCCCTCAGTGAACCGCTGTTTCTCGGCCACACCATGCAGGGGACCGTGCGCATCGGCGCCTCCTACACGGTGCTGGGTTACTTTCTGCCTGCGCTGCTGGCACGCTTCAAGCGTAGCTACCCTCAGGTCGAGATCGACCTGATCGATATGAACCGCCAGAGCATTGAGGAGGCCCTGGGCAATGGCGACCTCGATCTCGGCCTGACGATCGTCTCCAACACACCGAACCTCGACGGATTTGCTCACCATGTGCTGGTCCGTTCCCGCCGCCAACTCTGGTTGGCCAGCCAGCACCCGTTGATGGCTGCCACCTCGATCAATCTCGAGGACGTCGCCGGGCATGCCTATATCCTCCCCACGGTGGATGAGGGAGAGGCGTCGACCTTGCGCTATTGGGAATCCCGTGGGCTGGCCCCCAAGGTAGCTTTTCGCACCTCTTCCATGGAGGCGTTGCGCGGGTTGGTGGCGCATGGCTTCGGTGTGACCATTCTCTCGGACATGCTCTACCGGGCCTGGTCACTGGAAGGCAAGAAAATTGAGATCCGGCCGCTGGTGGATGTGATTCCACCCATGGAACTGGGGCTGATCTGGCTGCCGGATAACCGGTTGTCGGCGCCGGCCCAGGCGTTCCGGCAGTTCCTGATCATGGCCTGCGCCTCGTAGCCGCTACCGGCAGGTGGCTGTTCTAGTCGTTCACTCAATAATTAAATGAACACTTAATTAAAATGTGTCTATATAGTTGGCGATGCATTTATACCCTCAAATCGATCCGGAGCCCCTGCCAATGGGGCGTTCGGTCTGCTGGCTCATTACAACAAGGAGAACGCCATGCTGATTGATGTCCACGCCCACTTGCTGACCGAGGGCATGTTGAACCGCCATGAGTTCTGGGGGCCGTTCATGAAGGTCCAGGGGCTGACCGTGGGGCATTTTTCCCTCGGTACCAAACAACCGGCCAAAGCGGCTACGGATGCCGAAGCGCAGGCCAATCTCCTGGCGCGCATGACCCACGCCAGCCGTCGAAAGCTGATGGACGAGCGGGGTGTCGACAAACTGGTGATGTCCACGCCGTCCCACTGCTTCATGTACTGGGCGGGGGACTTCGCCAATGAGTACGCAAGCATCTGCAACGATGAATTATCCGCGTTTTGCCGGGCCGACCCCGACCATTTCGATTTCTGGTGCCATGCCAACCTGGCGGACCCGCAAAACGCGGCCAAGGAGATCGAGCGCGCCGTGACTCAGCTAGGCGCCAAGGGTGTCTGCGTGGGTGGGGCTAATTTCAATGGTTTGGAGGCTCACGATGAGCGCTTGTTTCCTGTCTGGGAAAAGCTGACCCAGCTGGATGTGCCGATTATGGTGCACGGCTTCAACCAGTCGATCTATTGGGGCGAGAAACATACGCAAGACAAATTCGAAACGACGTCGATCGTGGGCGACTGTGTCGATGAAACACTGTTTTTCTGGTACCTGATCTGCGGCGGCGCGCTGGATGTGTTTCCGACCCTGAAAACCTACATCACCCA
This sequence comes from Pseudomonas sp. St316, assembly GCF_018325905.1. Taxonomy (NCBI): domain Bacteria; kingdom Pseudomonadati; phylum Pseudomonadota; class Gammaproteobacteria; order Pseudomonadales; family Pseudomonadaceae; genus Pseudomonas; species Pseudomonas sp. St316. The sequence continues at coordinate 1,900,402 of NZ_AP021901.1, forward strand.
TGCCGGCGGTATGGCGGTGTTCCAGTTGGGGCGCCTGAGCGAACTGAACCGGGCCATGGCGCCGGACTCGCGCAACCAGCGGCCATTGATGGATTACCTGCCGAACTTTTACTTCGATCTCGACGTTCATGCTCCGGGCTTGCGTCGTGGTGTCGCCGAAGTGGTGGGCGCGCAGCGTCTGTTGTACGGCACCAACTTCGGCGGTGCCTACGACCATGGCGATCTGACCGAAGGCATCGGCTTATCCACTGAGGACCGCGAGCGGATTCGCAGTGGTAACGCGATTGAACTGCTCAAGCTGACGGTGCCGGCCAGCACTGACCGGATATTGACGCCGTGATGGAATAGCCTGCCAGGCATGGCCGCCAGGCGGCCATGCCTGTGTTATTCGCTGGCAGCGTTACGCGCCGCGATGGCAGCGGCAAAATCGCGCTTGAGGGTTGGGAAGTAGGCAATCTGTCCGCCCATGCCACCGGCAATGTCGATCGAGGCGGCGCTGATGAAGCTGGCATATTCACTGGCCAGGAACAGCGCCATGCCGGCCACGTCTTCAGGTTTGCCGTAACGCCCGAGCGGTACGACTTTCATCACCATGGCGTCGAATTCCTCGCGACTGACGCCCGGGCCCATTTCCTTGTAGTGGCGATCCCACTGACCGGTATCGATCCAGCCCATGTTCAGGCTGTTGACCAGGATATTGTCCTTGGGCAGGGACATGCCCAAGGAGCGGGAGAGGGCGATGCACGAGGCGCGGTTGATCACCGAGGGAATTCCGTCGGGCGTCGGAATCGCGCCGGCCAGGGCATTGATCTCAATGATCCGCCCCCAGCGCTGTTCACGCATGAACGGCACCACGGCCTGAACGAACCGGAAATGCCCCATCTGCAGAATGTTGGCATGTTCGAGGATGGCTTCCGGCGTCAGGGTCTCTAGATTGCCGCCACGCCCTTGACCGGCGTTGTTCACCAGCACATCGACACCGCCCCAGGCCTGTGCAACTTCAGCCACGAATGCTTTGACCCCCTCGCTGTCGGTCACGTCGACAGCCCGGGCAATGACCGCTTGGGCGTGTTGCGAGAGCTCCTTTGCGGCTTCGTGGACGGCAGTCTCGCTGCGGGCACAAATCGCTACCCGTGCGCCTTCGGCCGCGAAAGCCCGGGCAATGGCCAGGCCAATGCCCCGCGAAGCGCCCGTGATGATCACGCGTTTGGCACTCAAATCAATGTTCATGGTGGCTCCTCTTGTTTTTATCTGCCGCTGCGATGGCCGTTTTTTGCTGGGGAACATCCCAAATTCACTGGGTTTTCCGGAGCTATTGAAAGCTGAAAGAGGAAAAGCGTCAAAGACTATTTGAACGTTTATAGATTTTGTGTGCAGTATTATTCCTGGCATCGCCTGTGGCTGAAATCGGTATCCCAAGGAAGTCGATCGATAATTCTGTATATAGAATTGAAATCTTTATGTGGAATTTTTGGTTCTTATCCGTTACGGTAACTTCAGCTGAGGAGGGAAGCGGTCCTGGAGCGTGCCAGGCCTCCGTGAGCGGACTGTCCAGGCAGGACTTGCAACGATCCTGTGAGGTTTCGCAGATTGTTGGAAGGACTGTTTGAACGCACTAAACGACTGAAAATAAAAATAAAAGGTAGTGTGTATGAAAGAGAAGACCAAACAGGGTCGGCGGGTGCTGACTCAAGGTGCGCTGACACTGTTGATGGTTGGCGGCGCACAGGTTTCGATGGCGGCCTCGTTCGACATGTCGAACCCGGACTACCGTGTGCGTTGGGACAATACGGTCCGTTACAACCTCGGGATGCGCACCGACAGTCAAGACAGCCACATCATGAACACGCCGAACTACGACGAGTCGGACGGCAAGTTCGATAAAGGCGATATCGTGACAAATCGCCTCGATCTGTTGAGTGAGTTCGACCTTTCCTACCTCAACGAATGGGGAGGGCGACTCAGTGCCGCCGCCTGGTTTGACCAGGCTTATCACGACGACTCGGTGACCAGTAACATTCCCGGCTACGCGACCAGCTATCACAACAATAAGTACAGCGATGAAGTGGATCGCTACATGAACGGACCGTCGGGCGAGATCCTCGATGCGTTCGTCTGGCGCAACTTCAACATCGGCGACACGCCAGTCAACGTGAAAGTCGGTCGCCATACCAACTATTGGGGCGAGGGCCTGCTCTTCGGCGCCCACTCCGTGTCTTACTCGCAAGCCCCGAGCGATGGCGTGAAGGCGTCAACCAGCCCAGGTATCGAAACCAAGGAAGTGTTCCTGCCCGTCGGACAAGTGTCGGCCAAAGCGCAGGTCACCGACCGACTCTCCCTTGCCGCTCAGTACTTCTATGAATGGGAACCGACCCGGATTCCATTCGGCGGCACCTATTTCGGTGGCGCCGACCCTCTGTTCGAAGGTCCGGACCAATTGCCGGTGGCTGCCAATGGGGCAACGTTGCAGCGTCAGGATTCGCGCTTCGGGCGTGACGGCAAGAACTGGGGCGTGATGGGTAAGCTCAACGTCGAAGAAATCGAATCGACCTTTGGCGCCTACTATCGTCAGTTCGATGACTACCAGCCTTGGCTGGCACCGCAGGTCAAAGCGGCATCGGGCTCCTATCGGGTGGTCTACCCACGCGGCGTGAAACTCGCTGGTGTCAGTTTTGCCCGGGTCTTCAACACCGTGGCGGTAGGGACCGAGTTGTCCTATCGCATGGGCGGCGCGTTGAATGCCACCGGTGTCAGTGCCCTGGATGATGAAGGCCCTCGCGGCGATACGATCCACTTCATCGCCAACGCTGTCTACGGCGTACCGCGTAACTTCATTTCGGACAACGCCACGCTGGTCGGTGAGTTCGCCTACAGTCATTTGCAACGGGTGACCGAACACGAAGAACTGTACAAGGGCGTCGGTACGGCGGCCTGTACCAATGCCAGGACTCCCGGCATTCCTGATTCGGGCAGCGAAGCCGATGGCTGTTCGTCGAAGAACTACTACGCCGTCGCCGTCAACTATACGCCACAGTACATTTCCATCTTTCCGTCCTGGGATCTGGATGTTCCATTGACCGTCAACTACGGTCTGCATGGCAACGCACCGACTGCCGGTGGTGGGAACGAGGGAGCGCTGTCCTATTCGATCGGGCTGAAGGCAACTTACGCGCAACTCTATGAGTTCGGGTTGCGCTATGCCGACACCCGGGCTCAACCCAAGCACCTGGCGAACGGGACCGTGGCGGGTAACGGGCCCGTGGGCGGCACCGACCGCGGCTGGCTGGCGTTTACCTTCAAGACCTCCTTCTGACAAATACAACAAGAATCGGAGAATGTGTTCATGAAACGACAACTTGCCCTATCCATTGCCCTGATGAGCATGGCGACCTACACCCTGGCGGCAGGCGGTGACGCCTCGGAACTGGGCAAAAGCCTTACCCCGTTCGGGGCGATCAAGGCAGGTAACGCCGAAGGTACGATTCCTGCCTATGATGGCGGCTTGACCAAGGCACCGGCCGGCTTCGTAGCGGATAGCGGGTTCTGGGTCGACCCGTTCAAGGACGAGAAACCACTGTTTCGCATTGATGCCAAAAACGTTGACCAGTACGGGGACAAGCTCAGTGAAGGGCAAAAGGCCCTGATCAAGAAATACCCGACCTACTACATCGACGTTTACCCAAGCCACCGTACGGCGGCCTATCCTCAGGCGGTACTTGACGCCACCATGCGCAACGCCACCAGCTGTCAGATCCAAAAGGACGGGTTGGCAGTCGATCCGGCCTGCCGTGGCGGCTTGCCGTTCCCGATTCCGAAAACCGGCAACGAAGTGATGTGGAACCAGCAGGTGCGTTACAAGATCGGCACCGGCTACTCGACCACGTCTTCTTCCAATAGCTGGGTAGTCGATGCGAACGGCTCGATTACCAAGACCGCTGAACAGGCGACCTTCGAGGAAACCCCTTATTACCAGGTGACTCAGCAGGATCGCGACCCATTGATGTATGCCCGGGTGTTCTCGCGCAATGACTATCCGGCGCGACGTTCTGGTGAAGTGGTGGTACTGACCGACTTCCTCGATCCGTTGGCCAAGGCGCGTCGTTCGTTCAGTTATTCCCCAGGCCAGCGCCGGGTAAAACTGGCGCCGGAATTCGCCTTCGACACGCCGGTCGCCAGCCAGGGCGGTGTGACGCTGTTCGACGAGCTGCAAATGTTCTCCGGCAGCCAGGACCGGTTCGACTACAAACTGGTCGGCCGCAAGGAGATGTACATCCCTTACAACGCCTACAAGTTCTATTTCGGCGTTGGCAAGCAGGAAGATCAGTTCATGCCGCACCACGCCAATCCGGCGAACGAGCGTTGGGAACTGCATCGGGTCTGGGTCGTCGAGGCGACGTTGAAGCCGGGCATGCGTCACGTCTACAGCAAGCGCACCTACTATCTGGATGAAGATACCTTCGGCGTAGGCCTGTATGACGCCTGGGACAAGAGCGGCGCCTTGTATCGCTCGATCTTCCTCAGCGGTGTCCAGCTCTACGACAAGAACATCCCCTACAACGTGAAGAACGTCGTTTATGACTTCAACAAAGGCATGTATGCGTTGCTCAACGATGGTTTGAAGGGCGGCTACAAATTCGTCGACAAACCACTTTCCGAGCGTGACATGAACCCTGAAGCCATTGTGGCCCGGGTGACTCAGCGCTGACGTGATCTCGCCTGTTCTGCGTGCCGGTTTGCGCATCAAGCCTGGCAGGCAGAGCGGGTGGGTTCGCCACGTGGGATGGTTAAGGAATAAAAATAATGACTGGCCCTTGCCCTGCTTCTTTTTTCCGCTCCACGACGCGCCTGCTGCTGGCTGTCGCGCTGATCGTCGGTGCGAGTCCGTGGGTGACGACGCCTGCCTATAGCGCGGTCGCGTCCTCCGCCGACTCGCTGGACGTGCCGGCGCAGCGGGTGGATGAACGTCTGCCCGCACCCTTGCTGTCGGTCGCCAGGGCTGGCAACGCGATGATCGGCGTCGGTCTGCACGGGCTGATCCAGCGTTCCACCGATGACGGCCGGACCTGGCGGCAGGTCGACAGCCCGGTTTCCAGCGATCTGGTGCAAGTACGCTTTCGCGATGAGCGCAATGGCTGGGTCGTCGGTCACGATGCCTTGGTCATGCGCACCACCGATGGCGGCGACAGCTGGCAGGTGCAACTTGACGGGCGCCGCCTGTTGACGTTGCTCAACGCCTACTACGGCCCGCGGGCCGAAAAAGGCGATGAAGCCGCAGCCCTGGTGCTCAGGGAGGTTGCCATGGCCGCCAGCACTTCGGCGACGCCGGACGTGTTGGCCGCACCGTTTCTGGATGTGATGTTCAATGAACACGGCAGCGGGTTTGTCGTGGGGGCCTTCGGCATGTTGTTGCACAGCGCTGATAACGGCCAGAGCTGGGAACCATGGATCGAGCGCAGCGACAACGATCGACGCATGCACCTGTATGGCCTGGCGCAGCACGCTGGCGCTTTTTATATCGCGGGTGAACAGGGCCTGTTGTTGCGCCTGGACGGTCAGCAACAGCGTTTCGTGAAAATCGATACGCCCTATACCGGTACCTACTTTGGCGTTCGTGCCTTCGATCATCTACTGCTGGCTTACGGACTGCGCGGCAATCTGTTGGCCAGCCGTGATGACGGCCAGCAGTGGCAGCCCGTGGAGACCCGGCTCAATAGCAGCCTGGTCAGTATCGTCGAGCAGGGCAACGCCTTGATCGTCGTAAGCCAGGGGGGGCAATTGGTCAGTGTCGATCGGCAGAGTTTGCAGGTCAGCCCGTTGACCGATGCGCGGGTAGGCGAGGTGTATGCAGCCACCGCCACCAAACAGGCTGGGAGCCTGGTCGTCACGCGCTTCAGCGGCGCGAAGGTCATCGATATCGCCCCGGCCAACTAACGCCGCCGGCACGATTCCCCTACGAGAAAGAAAAAATGGTCGAGCAAAAATTCAACAGCGGGATGCCAGTGATTGCCAACCTGGAGGACTTTGACAAGCACTCCGGTGGCTGGTTTGAACGGGTCATTTTCCGTCATCGCATGGTCGTCATCGTTGCCTGCTTGCTCGCCACGGTCGTGCTGGGCTTCTTTGCTACCCAGCTGCAGGTGAATGCCAGCTTCGAGAAAATGATTCCCAGCTCCAGCCCGTACATCAAGAATTACCTGGCCTATAAAAACCAGTTACCAGGCCTGGGCAACAGCATTCGCGTGGTGGTGGAAAACAAGACCGGTGACATCTACGACGCTGACTACTTGCTGGCCCTGCAGAAGGTCAACGACACCCTGTACCTGATTCCGGGTATCGACCGTTCCTGGATGAAGTCGCTGTGGATGCCCATCGTTCGCTGGAAAGAAGTGACGGAGGAGGGCATCGATGGCGGTGCGGTGATGCCAGCCGATTACGACGGCAGCGACAAGTCGATAAAGGCGCTGCGCCGCAACATCATGCGCGCCGGCATTATCGGCAACCTGGTGGCCAACGACGGCCGGTCGAGCATGATTGTCGCGCCACTGCTCGATACTCATCCGCAGACCGGGAAACCCCTGGACTACGGTGATTTTTCCAAGCAACTGGAAGCACAGATTCGCTCGCTGGAAAGCGACAAGGTGGGCATTCACATTGTCGGTTTCAGCAAGCTGGTCGGTGACCTGATCGACGGCCTGTATTCGGTGATGCTGTTCTTTGGCACCTCGGTGGTGATCGCCGGCCTGTTCGTCTACTGCTATACCCGCTGCCTGCGCAGCACCCTGTTGCTGGTGAGCGTGGCGGTGGCCGGTGTGGTGTGGCTGTTGGGTTTGATGCAGATCCTCGGCTACGAGCTGGATCCGTATTCGATTCTGGTGCCGTTCCTGATTTTTGCCATCGGCATTTCCCATGGCACGCAGAAGATGAACGGCATCCTCCAGGATATTGGCCGGGGCACTCATAAGTATGTGGCCGCGCGATACACCTTCCGCCGTTTGTTCCTCACCGGCCTTACCGCGCTACTGACCAATATCGTCGGTTTTGCCGTGCTGGTGATCATTGATATCCCGGTGATCCGCGACCTGGCCCTGACCACCAGCATCGGTGTGGCGGTGTTGATTTTCACCAAGCTGCTGCTGATTCCGGTGGCGCTGTCATACCTGGGTGTGAGTGAAAAAGCCGCGCGTATCGCCATCGCCAAAGACCAGGCCGATGAAGCCAGCCGAGGTTTGCTTGGGCATATCTGGCGTGGTCTCGACCGCTTCACCGAACGGCCGGCGGCCACGGCAGTCATTGCCTTGTCGCTGTTGGTGACCCTGCTGGGCAGCGTGGTGATGATGCATCTCAAGGTGGGCGACCTGGACCCCGGTGCACCCGAGTTGCGCGCGGACTCACGCTATAACCGTGACAACGCCTACATCACCAGCCATTACGGACTTTCCAGTGACCAGTTCGTGGTCATCATGAAGACCAACGAAGACAGCTGCCGTCTGTACCAGTCGCTGCAAAGCATGGACAAACTGGCCTGGCGCCTGCGCCAGACGCCGGGCGTGCAAACCACCCAATCGCTGGCCGAAACCGTGCGGATGATCAGCTCCGGCATGGCCGAAGGCAGCCCGAAATGGTTGAGCATCAGCCGTGACCAGGCGATCACCAACTCGGCGGTGGACGCGGCGATGATTTCCGCCCCCGGCATCACCAACCAGCAATGCTCGGTGACGCCATTGATTGCCTACCTGGCAGACCACAAGGCCGATACCCTGAGCCGGGTATTGAAGGTCTCCGAGGCGTTCGCCAAGGAAAACAACACCGCCGCCGGCGCCGAGCAGCCGGTGGAATTCCTGCTGGCCGCGGGTAACGCCGGCATCGAGGCCGCCACCAACATCGAGGTTGAGAAGGGCATCATCACGATGTACCTGGCTGTGTATGGCGCCACGGCCTTGCTCTGCCTGCTGACGTTCCGCAGTTGGCGTGCAACGCTGGTGGCGCTGATTCCGCTGCTGATGACCACGATCATCTGCAAGGCGCTAATGGTCTGGTTGGGCATCGGCCTGAAAGTGGCCACCTTGCCGGTCATCGCCGTGGGTGTCGGGGTCGGTGTCGATTACGCGTTGTACCTGCTGAGCGTGCAACTGGCGGTGCAGGCGCGAGGTGGCAGCCTGGCTGTCGCTTATCGCCGCTCGCTGGATTTCACTGGCCGTGTCGTCGCCCTGGTGGGCCTGACCATGGCCGCGGGGGTGATTACCTGGGCCTGGTCGCCGATCAAGTTCCAGGCGGACATGGGCATTCTGCTGACCTTCATGTTCCTGTGGAACATGCTCGGTGCGCTGGTGTTGATCCCGGCCCTGTCACATTACCTGCTCAACCCCAAGGGCAACTCCAAGGCCGGAGTGACGCTTGACCTTGAAGACGCCCGCGCGCAGCAGGAACCGCGTAAGGCCGCGACCAGTGCACCAACACACTCATTGACTGAGCTCGCCTTACCCCGGCGTGCCCGCTGACTAATGGCCGGGCCCAGGCCCTGGCTGGCAATTGCAAGGAGATAAAGATGTTCGAGTTATTGATGAGTGCCGACATGATGGTTCCAGACCCGGACGGCATGACGCAAATGTTGGTCGACAAGCTCGGGATCTACAAACACGAGCGCTGGCGCCAGGCGTTCGATAATCACCCGTACATCGCGCATTTTCTGCGGGTACACAAATCCCTGGCGGTGTCGCCGACGCGCATCGAACCGCAGTGGCACCTGGATCGGCCGAACCCCGGTGACCCGCTGTTTCATGATTTCCTGGAAAGCCTCAAGGATTTCCAGGGCCACCACCGGCCCATGCTTACCCACTCCATCGTGCTGGCGCTGCATGGGGACAAGTTCGACGCGCTGGTGGACAAACTGATGCGTCGTCGCTTGCCATTCCGCATGGCGCAGCGCACCCCGGAAATGCCGTTCGATCGCCTATGGCTGGGGGCGACCCCCGAGCAACCGTATTACCAACCCTCCGTGGACGGCGGCTTGTGCATTGAAATCATGCCGACCGAGCCTTTGCAGATGCCGCCGGAAACCTACCAGCTGCCACCGATGCAACCGCGCGATCTCAAGCCCGGCGACATGGTGCGCGTCACCGCCCGTGGCTTCCTGATACGCGACCTCGATGAAACCCTGCGCAAGGTATCGACCAACCTCGACTGGGAGCCGAGCGGCCCGGTAGAGACCATCGGTAGTGAAGGTTACCGCCGTGCGCGGATGGGCTTCACAGTGCCCAACAGCGCCACCCTCGATGTGCTCGAGGCTACCTACTGGAACACCGACGCCGGCCACTACGTCAATAATTGGGGCCCGGGTCCGTACTACATCCGCATCGGTGTCAACGACCTGGCCGCCAAAGCCGAGGACTTGCGAGCGCGCGGCACTCGGTTCCAGTGGATCGAATCCTCGGCGGCCGTGGGTGGCCGTGCGTTGATCAAGGTCGATCCGCAGGAACTCGATGGCCAAGTCTTCGAGTTCGAGGAGTGCTCTGCATGAGCCCGGCGCAGAACCAGCCGTCTTGCGTGCTGATCAACGATGCCGTGCGCCTGGAGCGGGAGGCCATGGTGGGCTGGGTGGTACTGACCCGGCCCCGGCAGATCAACGCCATCAACGACGACATTCGCCAGGGCGTGCCGCAAGCATTGGCGTTGTTGCAACAAGACCCGGAAATTCGTGTGATCGTGATTCGCGGGGAAGGCGAGCGAGGCTTTTGTGCGGGCGCCGATATCAAGGAACGTCGCGGTCCGGAGTCGAGCCTGCAAGTGCGCCAGCGCATGGAAAAGGTGCGCTGGATCGAAGCGCTGGATGGCATCGGCAAACCCGTGATTGCCGCCATCCATGGCTACTGCATGGGCGGTGGGCTGGAGCTGGTATTGGCGTGTGACATCCGTTTCGCCGCGCCCGATGCCGTGTTCGCCCTGCCGGAAACCGGCCTGGGCCTGATTCCCGGTGGCGGCGGCACGCAACGACTTTCCCGTGTGGTGGCGCCGGGTCAGGCATTGGACATGTTGCTTACCGGTGACCGGGTGGGTGCCGAACACGCGCAGCGCATTGGCCTGGTCAGCCGCCTGGCCAGTGACAACGCCAGCCTGCTGGACGAAGTACGGGCCTTTGCTCAGCGCATCGCCAGCAAACCACCCACCGCGTCGGCCTTTGTCAAACAGGCGGCCCGGGCGGCGCTGGACATGGATCTCAAGCGCGGCCTGGACTTGGAGCTCGATCTGTTCGCCTTGCTGGCCCCGACCAAGGATGCCCGCGAAGCGGCCCAGGCGTTCAGCGAGCGGCGCGAACCGCGCTTTACCGGCGAGTAAAGCGTCACCCAAAAAACAATAAGGAACAGGACATGAGCACAGGAAAACTGGCAGGGCGAGTGGCCATTATTACCGGTTCCGGTGGCGGCCTGGGCGCTGAGTGCGCCCGGGTACTGGCGTCGCATGGTGCAAGTATCGCAGTGGTCGATATCAACTTCGAGGGCGCGACGGCCGTTGCCGAGTCGCTGCTGGCTGCGGGTCATCAAGCCTTGGCGATCGCTACGGACGTGTCCTCGGAAGACGACGTGCGGGCGATGGTCGCCCAGGTGAAACAGCGTTTTGGCCGTGTCGACATCCTGCACAACAACGCGGCGATCCTGAATGCCGAGCAACGTCAGTTGGACCGTGACTTCGTCAACCTCGATATGCAGGCCTGGGATCGCGCCATCGCCGTCAACTTGCGGGGCGCGGTGCTGTGCACCAAGCATGTGATCCCGGTCATGCTGGAGAACGGCAAGGGCTCGATTATCTTTGCCACTTCAGGCCTGGGCATGCAGGGCGATATGTCCCTGACCGGCTACGCCACCTCCAAGGCGGGGCTGATGATGCTGCCGCGCATGGTGGCTTCGCAGTACGGCAAGCAAGGTATTCGTGGTAACGCCGTGCAGATCGGCCTGGCGCCTTCGGAGCACGCCATGCCTGAACCGGTGCTCGACATTCTGCGCGACAACCACTGCACCGCCGAGCTGGGCACACCCCGGCAGATCGCCGATGTCGTGGCATTCCTGGCCAGTGATGAATCCGCCTTTGTCACCGGCACCACACTGGTCGCCGACGGTGGTTTCAGCAGCCACACGCCATCCCTGGTGGCGATGCGCGCGCTCTTTGCGCAGATGGGCCGCACCGGCATGTAACGCTTGCCTCGGCGCCCTCTACGCAGTGCGCCGAGGCTGATCTTCGCCGCTACAGCCGCCGTGCTTGTATTTCGACATTGGAAGCCTGAAATGAACCAGAACCAAATTGAGAGAAACACTGATTTCGATGTAATCGTGGTCGGTGGGGGTACCAACGGCCTGTCAGCGGGCTGTTACTTGGGCATGGAAGGCAAAAAAGTGTTGGTCCTTGAGGCGTTGGACAAGGTTGGCGGGATGGCCTCGTCTGGCTACCTGATACCCGAAGCGCCGCAGCATCTGGTACACCCCTGTGCCTTGGACATGATGTCGATGCGTGTGCATTCCCATGTGCCGCTGGAATTGGGACTGGAGCGCCACGGCTTCAAATCGGTGGAGCTCGCGCCGGGGTATGTCTACCTCCACCCGGATGGGCAGTCGCTGATTTTCTGGCGTGACCGTGAGAAAACCGCTGCCGAGATACGCCGCTTCAGCAGCAAGGACGCCGAGGCGTTTCTTCAGTTCATGAAGGTCATCGACATGTTCCTCGATATCGCGCTGCCGATGATGCGGGTCGACCCGGCGAAAACCAACCTGGGCGTGAAGCTGAAAATGCTCGGCACCGCGCTTAAGCACAAAGCCTTGAAACCCGAGCTGATGGCGCTGATGACGGGCTCTGCGTTGCAGGCGGCCCGTGAGCGCTTCGAGCATCCGGTGACCCTTTCTGCGATGTGCGCACTCACCGGCCTGGCGGGCGATATCAGCGCCGATGGCGGTGGCATCTATTACGCCTTGCTCGGTTTCCTCCATCGTTTTGGCGTGGGCCGGGTGATGGGGGGTATGCAGCAGTTGAGCAATGCCATGCAGGCTCGATTGGAAGAGTTGGGCGGCCAGGTGCTGGTATCGGCCAGCGTCAGTGAAATCGTCGCCAGGCAAGGTCAGGTCAAAGGCGTGAAGCTGGCCGACGGTCGCGAGTTCACGGCCCGTGCAGTCATTGCCGGTTGTCATCCCAAGCCAGCGCTGGACATGGTCACCCGCGGCGAGATCCCGCAACACCTGCTGACCCGCATCGCCATGGCGCCGGCCAACGGCAAGGGCTCGGGACCGCTCAAAGTGGATGTCGCCTTGCGTGGGCAGATTTCCCTGCCACGTTTCGCTGCCGCGCGCGGCGACGGTGTGGATCTGCGCAAGACCGTGATGTTGATCGGCACCGAAGAGGCCGTGCTGGAAAACTTCGCCGCCTGCGCCCGTGGCGAGGTCCCCAAATTGCCCTATATCACCGTGGCCGCACCAAGCGCCGCGGATCCCTCCCAGGCGCCAGCCGGCCAGGATGTGTTGTACATCTACCCGCCCGTGATGCCGGTGAACCCCAACGAAGGCTGGGACGCGTTGCGTGAGCGAGTGGCCGACCAGGTGCAGGAACAGTTGTACGACTATATCGAGGGTATCGAAGGGCAAGTGATTGGCCGACGCATCGAGGCCGCCCCGGACTTTACCGAACGCCTGAACACCGTGAATGGCTGCGTGGTGCATATCGACACCACCTCGATGCGCTCGAGTACCATGCGCCCGGCATACGGCTTGGGAGGCGATACCTTGCCGGTGGCGGGATTGTATTTGGGCAGTGCCGGCATTCACCCGGGCGGCGGAGTCAATGGCATGGCCGGCCGGCTGGCGGCCAGGCGGGTGAGCAAGTACCTGAGTAAAAAAGGCAACTGAACCGTCGACAGATAAACCTGTGGGAGCGAGCCTGCTCGCGAAGGTGGTGTGTCAGGCGGCGATGATGGTGCAAGTGCTTGCCCCTTCGCGAGCAGGCTCGCTCCCACAAAGAGATCATGTTCAGGTAACGCGGGTAAACCTGTGGGAGCGAGCCTGCTCGCGAAAACGCGCCGACAGCCTTAAACGCTGTCGGCGTTCTTTTCTGCCCCCAGTGAAATACTCGCCAGGACAAAGTCCGCCGAGTACTGACGCCAGATGGCCATGCCTTGGGCCGAGTCGGTGTCCAACCCGGCGAGTGCCGACATCGAATAGCGGTTGGTGAACCAGCCAGTGGTCACCAAAGATGCACTGGCCAGCAAAAGGCGCGGGTTGATACCCCCACGGAAATCACCATTGGCAGCGCCGCGCAGCAGAATCGCGTCGAGTTTGGCGATCAGTTTCGGCGCCATTTCCAGGAAATGGTTACGGGGTGTTTCGTGGGTATCGTGGTAGCGGATGCCCTCCAGCGCCAGGCTGCCAAGGAAGGGGTCCAGGCGGTACTGATCGAAGAAATGGTTGAGCACGACGCGCATCGCTTCCGGTGGTGGAAGCGCTTCGACATTGAGGTTGACCAGCTCGGACATGATGTTGTCCGAAGACTCATCCAGTACCGCTACAAACAGCCCTTCCTTGGACTTGTAGTAGTGGTAGACCAACTGCTTGGTGACGCCCGCATCCCGGGCAATTTCTTCCACTCGCGCACCGGCCAGGCCCTTTTTGGCGAACTCCATGCGCGCAGCAGCGAGCAGGCGATTCATCGTATTGCGCTTGCCCTGTTCGCCACCTTCTCCTGCCTTCACCGCCACCTCGTACTCCTCATGCCTGCATGGGGCAGGCTATTGATACTTTGAAGCATTTTCCCGTGGGCCTTCGTTTGACCCTAAGTCAAACGAAGCCGGCCACCGGTATGGATGCAAGCGCATACCATAGGTTAGCAGCCGGGCAATCTTGGTGTGCAAGAGCCATAAAAACAAGACGGGAGACCCTGATGAACAACGACAGCGCGGCACTGGACCTGGCAACCGCTTATTCTGCCGTATCGCAAATGTACCGCGGCACCGACCTGGATATTCACGCGGTGTGCCGCGAGCAACGGCTGAAATCGCCCATCTATGAAGGCGACTTCATCACCCAGTTCGGCGTTCCGACCAATGCCGGGACCCAGCAGGGCACTCGCCCGACCTTCGCCTTGTTCAAGTACCAGGATGTGATGACCGTCCTGCGCGACGGTGCGACCTACACCAGTGGATTCATTGCCGAAGGTCTGGGCGCGTTCTTCGATGGCCTGATCATTCTTGCCATGGACGGTGACGAACACCGCAAGGTCCGCGCCTTGCTGCAACCGGCATTCATGCCGGAGACCGTGAACAAATGGCGCCCGCAGATCGATCAAGTGATTCGCGAAGAATACATCCGGCCGATGCTGCCAGCGAAGAAGGCCGACTTGATGAAGTTCGGCCTCGAACTGCCGATTCGCATCATGTACGCCTTGATGGGCTTCCCTTCGGATGACCCCTCCAAGTACAAGCAATACGCCGCCTGGGCCTTGGCCATTGTCGGCGGCAACCAGATTGACCCGAGCAAAATGGCTGAAGCGCGCCGCCAGGCCGGCATCGCCGTCAAAGGGCTGTACGACGCGCTGGCCGAGGTCGTGGTGCAACGCCGTGCCGAGGGTAGCCAGGGCGATGATGTGATCGGGCGTTTGCTGCGTGCCGAATACGAAGGGCGCACGCTGGATGACCATGAAGTGATCACCTTCACCCGCTCGTTGTTGCCGGCCGCTGGCGAAACCACCACGCGCATGTTCGGCTCGGTGATGACCTTGCTACTGACCACGCCCGGCCTGCTGGAGCGCGTCAAGGCCGACCGCTCGCTGATCGGTAAACTGATGGACGAAACCACCCGCTTCGAGCCGGTCGCCACCTTCAAGGTGCGTGAAACCGCCAAAGAAGTGGAGTTTCACGGCGTGAAGATTCCCAAGGGTTCGTTTGTCCAGTGCATGGTGGTGTCCGCCAACCGCGACGAAGACGCTTTTGAAAACCCCGATGTATTCGACATCGATCGCAAGCCAAAACCCTCCTTTGGTTTTGGCTTTGGCCCGCACATGTGCATCGGTCAATTCGTAGCCAAGGTGGAAATCAGCTGCGCGGTCAACGCGATCCTCGATCTATTCCCCAATTTGCGCCTCGACCCGAGCGAGCCTGTCCCGCAGATCGGCGGGGCGCAACTGCGCGGCGTGTCCAAGCTTCCGGTGATCTGGGACTAACCACGCCTAAGAGCCATCTCCAGGCCTCAACAAAAACAACAGAGGGCATTATGAGAACGTTCAAGACCATTCCGGAACGCGGTGATTTTGGCTTTCAACAACTGGTCGGGCCGCACAAGGTCACGGGGGCTTCGATGTCCGCCGAACGCGGTTTCTTCGGGCTGCACCTGAGCAAGAGTTCCCCGTTCGGGTCGGTGCGCGATGAACAAGGCAACATCTATTCATTCGTGCGTTCGCTGATGGCGCCCAATGGCACCCCGAACCCGACCAAGTTCTTCTACCTGAACAACCACGTCGACAACGTCAACCTGCGCATGGACCACGAAAAAATGGCCCGGCAGGCCCTGACGCCGTTGCCCGTGCACAGCCTGGAAGGCGATGTCGCACGCTGGGCCAGCCAACCGGGTGAGCCCGGTAATGGTTGGGAAATCACGGCCAGCAGCGAGCGCCTGACCTGGAAGGAAGAAGGCCTGTTTCACCTGGAAGGGCGTCTGCTCGGCCCGGGACTGCAGTGGTACTTGCCGGGTGTGGACTGGGGCACCTTCTACGTTTCGCAGTTGTGGGACATCGCCGGTGTCTGCGAGGGGCGGGCGGTGAAAGGTGCCATGGCGCTGGACCAGTTCTACATGGCCGAAGGCGGCGCTATTCACTTCAAGAAAGACCTGGTGGTGAACAACAACAAGCACGTGATCTGGTGGTCCTTTGTCACCGTTTACAAAGACGGCAGCTGGGACACCGGTTCCTTCATGGTCGGTCACGACCACTTGGGCTACGCCATTTTCAACAATGAAAAGGGCGAGGTACGGGTCACCACCGATATCGAAGGGCAAACCGTGCACAAGGACGGCAGTTACTTCCTGAAGTCGGCCAAAATTGTCCTGGAAGGCCAGGAAGAGTGGGAGTTCCTGCCCGACGAGAAGGGGGAGATGATCGACTTCGTCGGTGGCTTCCCGATCACGGCGCAGCAGGAAGGACGCTGGCGTCGGGTGGGCGATACCCGTGAGCCTTCGCACTGGCTGGGCTGGGGCGAATCGGACCGACGTAACGGCTCGGCCCGTAACGTTCCAGGCAAGGACCTGTAGTCGGTCGGGTGCGCCGGGTTGCGATGGGTTACCCGGCGCGCGCGCTGCGTCAAAAGCCTCTTCTAATAACAACAATGAGGAACCGCAATGAAATTCCGTGACAAAGTCGTGCTGGTCACCGGTGCCGGTCGAGGCATGGGCCGTGCCATTGCCCTGGCCTATGCCCGCGAGGGCGCCAAGGTGGTCGTATCGGCACGCACCGCTCGATACGGCGAAGAAACGATCAGCCAGATCAAGGCCCTGGGCGGTGAGGCCTGTCTGGTCGGTGGCGACATCGCCGACCGCGAGGCGATCAAGTCGATGGTGGAAGGTGGCGTGGAGCGTTTTGGCGGCCTGGATATCGTGGTGCATTGCGCGGCCGATACGAGCCACGGATTGATCGCCGACATGGCCGATGACACCTTCGATCACATCGTGCGCAGCAACATCCAGTCGTTGTTCTGGCTGGCCAAGGACAGCGCCTTTTACCTGTCCCGGGCGGTCGATAAAGGCCGGTTGATATTCATCTCCTCCGGCGAAGCCAACCGCAAATATACGCCTCGACTGATTGCCTATAGCTCCAGCAAAGCCTTTATGAACGCCTTCGCTCGTGGCTTGGCGGTGGAGTTCGGCGCCATGAATATTCTGGTCAATGTTGTCGAGCCCGGGCTGATCGGCACTGACCATATGCTGGAAACCCTGGGCAATGAACTGCCGCATAAACTCGCGGCACATTTTCCCGTGGGGCGTTTGGGTGAGTCCGCCGACATTGCCAATGCCGTACTGTTTCTGACCTCCAACGAGGCCTCCTACATCACTGGCACCTCGCTGCTGGTGGATGGAGGCGCCACCATGGTCGCGCTGCCCAAAGTCGAAGAAATCCTCAAGGGCCACTAATCATGTCGCGCGTCCGCAATGGCGGGCCGCGCTGGGAGTCAGGTCATGACTACAAATACACGCAACAGCACCACCTCGGCCCACGCCGGCAATGATTTCTCCGAGTTCAAGCGTGGCTGGCACATTGTCCTGCTGGGGTTGTTTGGCATCTGCACGAGCATTTCCGCTGCGTTGCTGTATTCCTTCGGCACCCTGGTGATTCCGCTGGAGCAGGCGTTCGGCTGGAGTCGTGGCGACTTGCAGGCCTCGATCACCTTTCTGTTTGCTGGTGTGGCGATTTCCACGCAGTTGGTGGGTGGGTTGTATCGCCGTTACGGATTGCGCCGAGTGGCGATTGTTTCGATGGTGCTGCAGATCGTCGGTTACCTGGCCATCACCCGGATCCAGGGCTCGATTGGCTGGTTGTACCTGGCATTCTTCATCATGCCGATCATCTGCGCCGGCACCATTGCGATTACCTGGACACAACTGGTCAACCTGTGGTTCGAGCGTAATCGTGGGTTGGCGCTGGCCGTGATCCTGTGTGGCACCGGCTTGATGGCGATGATTCTGCCGCCGCTGTTGTCGCGGTTGATTGCCGCCTACGGCTGGCAGGCCGGGTTCATTGCGTTGGCGGCGATGCCGATGCTGTTTACCCTGCCTTTGTCATTGATGTGGTTACGCATGCCGGCACCGCTCGCCAGTGCTGATGCCACGCCTCAGAAAGCGCTTGCGCAACTGACTGGCATGTCGTTCAGACAAGCCTTGCGCTCAGGGATGTACTGGGGCTTCAACGTCGCGTTGATATTGTCGGTGTCGTTGACCGTCGGCATGGTCACCAACCTCGTGCCGATGCTGCAAAGCAAGGGCTTGAGCCCCCAGCAGGCCAGTCAGATTTTCAGCAGCTTTGGTATTTCCATCATCGGCGGACGTTTGTTGGTGGGCTATCTGCTGGATCGCTATTCACCTTCGGTGGTCGCGGCCGTGAGCCTGGCGCTACCGGCGCTGGGTTGTGCGATCTTCCTCTTGGGCGGGGCGCAGAACACCTCGTTGCTGGTCCTTGCCACCCTGTGCATTGGCGCCAGTGCCGGGGCTGAATTCGATCTGGCGGCCTTCCTGATGGCCCGCTATTTCGGCCTGAAGGACTACGCGCGAATCTTTGGTTTGCACCTGTGCCTGATTACCATCGTCTCCGGGCTGGTGCCCATGCTGTTCGGTCATCTTTATGACGTGTACGGCAGTTATTCGGCGGTGCTGGTGTGCTGTTTCTGTTGCGCCATCATCGGTCCGATCATTCTGTTGTGGTTGAAGATGGAGCCGGCATTCCTGGCCCGTCAACAAAACCCGCAGCAAGGACAACACGCCTGACCCCACCTGAGGATGAACCTGATATGAGCATGGACAAACAAGCAATCGAGCACTTCCTGCACGGCCAGATCGACTGCTGGAATAAAGGCGACAAAGAGGGTTTTTTCGCCCATTACCGCAGCGTCTCGGCCAATGGCTTGAGTATCGAATATGTCGGCAAACCCCTGCATGATGCCTGGCAGGTGTTGGAAGGCATGTGGGCGCTACAGCAGCCGAAGATTCGCGTGGAGGTGCGCCAGTGCATCGTCAATGGCAATGAGGCGGCCTGTCATCACCTGAACGCCTTTCGCGAGCAGCAAGGTGGCATCGAGACGATCGAGTTGTACCGATTCGAAGACGGCAAGTTGTCTGTGCGTTATTTCATCAACCAGTAACCGTGGACGCCCTGGTGCGTGCAGCTTTTGTCAAGAAAGGCTATGCGCACCTGCGGTTATTCGCCATCGGTGGAGCAGGTCAGCGGCCGCCACTGCTCGATTTGCGCGAGCATCTTGTCGAGCTTGTCGCGGACTTGCTGATAAGCGTCGGAGCCTGCCAGGTAACGCAACGGTGGCTGCGCACTGTTGGCCAGCTGTACCAGCGCGCTGCCCAGTTTCGTCGGGCTGCCGGTTTGCCGGTGGTTGTAGGCGGCCGAAGCGCTTTTGACCTTGGCGGTGAATGTTGCGTAATCCTCTAGCCCACCTGCACCGAAGACCGCTGAACTGGCGTCGAGAAAGTCGGTACGGAAAACGCCGGGTTCCACCAGCGTGACCTTGATACCGAACGGCGCCACCTCCAGGGCCAGTGATTCGGAAAAACCTTCCACGGCAAATTTCGACGCGCAATACAGCGCCGCACCGCCCATGCCCACCAGGCCGCCCATCGAGGACAGATTGAATATATGGCCGCTGCGTTGCTGGCGCATGATGGGTAAGACGGCACGGCAGACGTTGAACACACCAAACACGTTGGTCGCGAACTGCTTGTCGGCGTCGCTGGCGAAATTGTCTTCAAAGGGCCCCAGTTGCCCGTAGCCGGCATTGTTGACCAGCACATCAATTCGGCCAAAACGCGCAACGGCCTTCTCTGCGGCGGCAAGCGCCTGGGCTTCATCGGTCACATCCAGGGCCACTGCCAGCACGCGCTCGCCATACTCGGCGAAGACATTTTCCAGCGCGTCGGTGCGCCTGCCGCTGACCACCACACGGTCGCCGTCGGTCAGCGCGGCCTTGGCAATGGCGGCACCCAGGCCTCGGGCCGCACCGGTAATAAACCAGACTTTGTTCATCGCATCGCTCCAGGCATTGTGCAAAAAAAAGCCGCGTCAGCTTTGGGGCGGGCGCGGCTGCGGGTTTACAGGTCCGCAGTGCTCAGTCGCGATTGGCCACTTCCCAGGCCTTCAGGTCGAAACCGTCAGCGGCGGCTTCGACAGCCGTCAGCTTGGGCGCGCGGGCGAGGATCTTGCGCGCGGCCATGTGATCACCCATGCGGTTGCAAGACTCCACGGCCACCAGGCGGTCATTGCGGAAACACAGCACAGAGACTTGTTTCTCGTCGACGGAGCCGAGGACAACGGTGCTGTCGTAGCCATTGGAGAGCCCGGCAATCTGCAGCTTCAAGTCCCCCTGATCGGTCCAGAACCAGGGCAGGGCGCTGTAAGGCGCCGGCTTGCCCATCAAGCGCGCGACGACCGCGCGGGCCTGGTCGACGGCGTTCTGCACCGACTCGAGGCGGGTATGTTGTTCATCGTTCTGCTGGCAAGGGAAACTGGCGACGTCGCCCACCGCGGAGATTCGCGGGTCAGAAGTCAGGAGGCTGGCGTCTACCTTGATGCCGTTCTCGATGTCCAGGCCTGCTTCGGTCGCCAGTTGCGCGTTGGGGATCACGCCGATACCAAAGACCACCAGGTCAGCGGGCAGGACACGTCCGTCACCGGTTTGCACCGCGCACACCTTGCCGTTGTCGCCATCGATGCGGCTCAAGCCCTGGCGGAAGTCAAAATGCACGCCCCAGGCTTCATGGGCCTGGCGAAACACTGCAGACATCTCCCGCGACACGGCACGGGCCATGGGGCGCTCACCCAGCTCCAACACGTGCACGCTGGCGCCCAAGGCAGCGGCCACTGCCGCGAACTCCAGGCCGATAAACCCGGCCCCAATCACCACCACGTTGCGCGCTGCTTTCGCGAGCGGCGCCAGGGCATCGGCATCGGCTTTGGTCTTGATACCGAACACTTGCGCCAACTCTGCGCCGGGAACCGGCAGGGGACGGTTGTGCGCACCGGTGGCCAACACCAGATGGTCATAACTGACAGCCGCACCCGAGGCCAGGATCACCCGTTGGTTCTGGCGGTCAATGGCGCTGACCTGGTCATGTAGCAGTTCAATACGCTGGGTGGCGTAAAAGTCCGCCGGGCGAAACAGCAGATTGGTCGCCTGGATTTTGCCGAGCAGATAGGCCTTGGACAGCGGCGGTCGCTGATAGGGCAGGCCTGGTTCATCGCCGATCAGGGTAATGCGCCCGTCATAGCCTTCCTGACGCAGGGAGGCAGCGACCTGAAAGCCGGCCTGGCCGGCACCGACGATAACGACTGAGGCGAGGGTCATGAGAGCTCCTTCAAGTGCATTCAGAATTGCGACGACGGCAGGTGCAGCACCATGCCGTCCATTTCTTGGCTGATGATCAACTGGCAGCTCAAGCGGCTGTTGTCGCGGCGTTCGAAGGCGTACTCGAGCATGTCGCTTTCCATGCCTTGCGGTGCTTGCACCTTGCCCAGCCAGGCCTCGTCCACGTAGGTATGGCAAGTAGCGCAACTGCAGGCGCCACCGCAGTCGGCGGAAATACCGGGCACCGAGGCGAAGGTCGCGGCTTGCATCACCGATTGGCCGATGTCGCCCTTGACCTGATGGGTGGTGCCGTTGTGTTCGATAAACGTCAATGTGGGCATGTTCTGCTCCGGTTCTTGTTGTGGGGGGAGGGCTCAGGATTGGCTGGGAAGTGGTTGCGCATTGAAGCGTGGTACGCGTCCCAGGGTCAGTAAAAGCAGCGGACCGACCAGGCAACAGGCGGCGCTGTACACCAGCATTGCCGTGTACGAACCAGTACGTGCCAGCAGGTAGGCGAAAAGCAATGGCGCCAGCGCCGAAGCCACGGTATTCAAGCCCTGATGGACGCCAAACAGACGACCGTACTCGCGCAGGCCGAAGTAGCGGGCAATCAAAAAGGCGGCAATATCGAATTCTGCCCCGGCGCCAAAGCCGATCAGTACGGCAGCCAGCATCAGCGGCGCAAATTCAGCGGTGGGGCTCAGGTAGATAAAACAACCGACGGCGGGCAACACCAGGCTGAGCGCGGACACCGCCGGTGGCCACAGGCGATCGAGCAGATAGCCGATCAACATCCGGCCGAAGATCAGCGAAATACCAAAACCGCTGAAAATGGTGGCGGCATCCGCAGCGGACAACCCCCTGGATTGCAGCATGGGCACGGTGCTCGTGACCATGCCAACGATCGAAGAAATCACCAGGCTGAGCGCCAGGTTGCAGGTCCAGAACTTCAGCGAGCCCATACCCTCACGAAAGCCCATGCCGGGCAATCGCTCCAGTGCATGGCCGTCGTCTTGGCTACCCGCCGCAGCGGGCAGCTTGAACCACAGCAGAATCAGAGGCAACAAAACCAGCAGGTTGAGCAGGGCGAGAATCACGAAGGCCGCGCGCCAGTCCCATTGTTCGATCCCCCATGCCATCAACCGGGGAATAGTGGCGGCGGTGAGACCGGTGCCGGACAGGCCGATGGCCAATGCCAGGCCGCGATTGCGGTCAAACCAAAGGCTCAACAGTTGTGTCCAGGTCACCGCCAGTGCGCCCATGCCCACGATCGGCAGCACTGCAAAGGCGATGTACATCGACCAGATCGATTGGGTCAGTTGGGTTGTCGCCAGGTAGCCGAGTGACAACAACAGCAGGGAAATGACCGTGACGCGCTTCATGCCATAGCGCAGGTTGAACCAACCCACCAGTTGCAGTGACACCACGGCGCCGCCAAACAGAAAGGTGATGCAGGCCTGCAGCTCGCTTCTGCTCCAGCCAAAGGCATCGCCGAGCGGCACGACCAATGTGCCGAAGCCATAGAGCAGGGCGGCATTGATGCTGATGGCAACACCGGCGACGGACAAAATGAGAATTTTCCAGCTCTGTCGAAATTCGCGCGGATCGATTGCGGCTTGGTTTGTAGACGGGTGCATGGGGTTGGCTTCCTTATAGGTTTTGTTGAGCCAAGCATTGCTACAAGGGGGAAATGAATCCACCCTCAGCAGATTCTTTGAACAGAATCTGGTTTTTTATTCAGAATAAAATCAAAAATTCCGCTTTGTCCAGCCCAACCATCTGACTTATAGACAAACGAATTCCCTGCGTGGGGGCCTCCTTCGGACCAATCTGGGCCTCTGGGAGCGAGCAAGTTCGCCCACATGGATCTTTGTCTGGCACGGCGATCGTCCCAGGTGACTGCCAGCATAGCCGTGCCAAATATTAATTGCACATAAAATAAAATAGTGTTCATAATTTGCCGAGGCTGAACCTGATAAGGAGAAAAAAATGAGTTCAGAAAAAGCGCAATTCAAAGCCGTGGTAGACCGTAGCCGCTGCTGTGGTTATGGTTTATGTGCCGCGATTTGCCCCAGCCTGTACAAGCTCGATGCCGATGGCCTGGTGTATTTCGACGACGCCCATATCCCCCCGGAGTTGGAGGAGGAGGCCCGTGAGGGCGCTGCCGCCTGTCCCGCCGAGGCGATCTGGCTTGAACCCATCACCTCGGAAAACGAAGCCGTTTGACGGCATGAACGTTTGCCGCAATGTGATAACCACAGAGGTGAGGGTGTGCTGATGGGACGTTTACAAGACAAAGTGGCGTTGATCACCGGTACCGGTGGTGGCCAGGGCCGGGCGGCGGCGCTGCGTTTTGCCCGCGAAGGCGCAATCGTGGTTGGTTGCGACGTGGTTGCCGAAGGTCATGAGGAGACGGCGGCCTTGCTGCGGGCCGAGGGCCATACCCTGTATGGCTCGGCGCCTGTGGACCTGGGCGATCATGAACAGGCCCAGGCCTGGATCGATGCCGCCGTCGCCGAACATGGGCGCATCGACATTCTCTACAACAATGCTTCCGCCGCTCGTTTCGGACTGGTCAGCGAACTGTCGATCGAGGATTGGCAGTACACCATGCGCAATGAAATCGACCTGCTGTTCTATACCACAAAGTATGCCTGGCCCCACCTGGCCGAGCAGCGCGGGGTGATCATCAACGTATCGTCCACCGCAGCCTGGGGCGGCTCGAAAGTCGCCGGCATCAGCGCCCACTCGGCAGCAAAGGGGGCCGTGGTGTCGTTCACTCGCCAGCTGGCGGTGGAGGGCGCCCCGTTCGGCATCCGTGCGGTCAGCTTGAGTCCGGGATTTGTCGCCACCCCGGGTACCCGGCCGTTTCTGGAAGACCCGAAGATTCGCGCCATGCTGCTGGACGGCGTATTGATGGATCGCCCCGGCGAGCCTGAGGAAGTGGTGGCCATGGCGGTATTTGTCGCTTCGGATGAGGCCTCATTCATCACCGGTTCAGACTTCGTCATCGACGGTGGGTTGCTGGCTGTCTAGCGCGGCGTCAGGGCGGGTGCCGCAGGCACCTTTCATCTCGAACAATAAAAAGGTGAATAACGTGGACATCATCGGTATCGGTTACATGGGCTTCGAAACCCCCAATCTCGAGGCGTGGCGTGAGTACGGCCCGCAGGTAATGGGCTTTGGTATCGGCAAGAATCCCGAGAGTGACCCGGAGTCGCTGTACTTCAAAATCGACGATCGACGCCATCGCTTCGCTTTTCATCCAGGCAAGGTAGACCGAATTGCCTACATCGGCTGGGAAGCGGTGGGGCGCATGGCGTTCGAAGAGGGCATCAGGAAGCTGGCGGCGGCGAATGTCGACTACAGCCGTGGCGACGCCCAATTGTGTGAAAAGCGCGGTGTGCGCGAATTGGTGCGCTTCCGCGACCCCGTGGGGTATCAGCACGAACTGTTTTACGGGCAGAAATGGCTGCCGCGCTCGTTCCAGCCAGGGCGTCCCCACAGTGGTTTCCTGGCTGACGAACGGGGCGCGGGCCATGTGGTGCTGATCACCCCGGACTACACCCCGGAACTGGAAGACTTTCTGCTCAACGTGATGGGCTTCAGTTGGTATGGCGCGGGTGCGGGCAAAGGGCGAACCGGTTTCTTCCGCTCCAAACTCAACCATCACACCAGCCATGATATTGCCTATGGCCATGGGCCGGGACGCATGGGGGTGCAGCATGTCGGGCTGTTCGTGCGCAATGTGCGGGATGTCGGGGAAACCTACGACATCGTGCGCCAGCGTGGGCTGCCGATGATGATGACCCTCGGCCAACATGCCCAGGACCCGCACCTGTCGTTCTACCATTTCAATCCGTCCGGTTTTGCCTTCGAGACCATTGCTGAAATCGAGCCATGGCAAGGCGATCCCTATGAGTTGAACCCGGAAAAACTCAGCCTGTGGGGCCACGAAATGGTTGGCCCGATTCTCGGTCCCAGCGTCAAGACGCCGGAAGAAGTGCTCGATGCCGAGTACCTGACGACGTACCTGGCCAAGCGCTGATATGCGTCTGGCGCGGGTCGAAGTCGCTGGGCAGGCGTTCTGGGCACTGTTGGATGGGCAAACCGAGCATTTGCGGCGGATTAACGCGCCGTTTTCCCACTGGGTCGGGCTGTGCGCGGATCTTGCGATAGACGCCCTGGACCTGGCAGGCCAATGGTTGCCGTTGTCAGCCGCGCGCCTGCTCGCGCCCTTGGAGCCGGGCAGCCGCGTCTTTGGTGTGGGCCTCAACTACCTCAGTCATCTCAAGCGCCTGGGCAGTGATGCGCCGGCGCACCCGCTGGCCTACATGAAGCCTGGGTCGGCGCTGGTCGGTGCCGATGACGATATCGACTACTCACCCTTAACCGCCCAACTTGACTATGAGGTCGAACTGGTCGCCGTGGTGGGCCGACCGTTGCTGGATGAACCCCATGCCAGCGATTGCCTGCTGGGGTACACGGTGGGCAATGACATCAGTGCTCGGGATGCCGGCAAGCAGATTGGTCGCCTGGACCTGTTGACGCAGAAAGCCATGGATCGCACCACGCCGGTAGGTCCCTGGATCGTGACCACGGACGAAGTGGCCGTCAGGGGGCAACCGGCTCTGGAGATGCGCCTGAGCGTCAACGATGAGTTGCGCCAGCAGGACAATACCCGGCAGATGATTTTTCCCTTGGACGAGTTGCTCAATTATTTGGATGCGCGCATCAGCCTGCGCCCGGGTGACCTGGTGTTTACCGGTTCCACCCACGGCGTGGGGCTGGAAAGCGGGCGCTTTTTGCGCCCGGGTGACCGCGTCGAGGCCGAAATCGAAGGCATCGGCCGACTGCGCAATACCATTGCTGCGCCACGCCCGCTCAGCCCCGCCCGTGCGGTCGGGCGACTGGGCCTGCCGCTGGATAAGTGAAAGATCCTGTACCAAGTGACGGCGCCAGAGCGCGATGAATTTGATCGCCGTGTACGCTGTAGGTAAGGCGCGACGGCGCAACGGTGCGCAAAACTGGTGCCTTTACCGCGACATGGCGGACCCGCAACTCTACAGTGAGCGCTTTATTGTCGAGTCCTGGCTGGAGTATCTGCGCCAGCAGATGCGGGTGACCCAGGCTGACCATGCCCAGGAGTGTCTCATTGAGCGTTTTCGTCGAGAGAACCTGCAAACCCGCCGGCTGATTTACCAGCCGTTAGAGAAATACTCCGTCTCAAGTGTTCGACTAATTCCCAGATAAAACTTTCACGTTGTCGTTCATTCTCAGGCTAGAATGCCGGCACTTTAAAGTGACGGGATCGGGCATGGAATTCACTGACGTCAATGACAGCACCAAATCGGCCGGCGTAACCCTCGTCAAGCCCGTTTCCAACGCCATTCGCATCCTGCGCTACCTCAGTCAGGTGGGCACACCGGAACGTTCGGTGGATATCGCCCGGCAACTGAAGATCAATCCCAGCACCTGCTTCAATATCCTGCGCACCCTGGTCCAGGAGGAAGTGGTTGATTTCAGTCCCATGTCCAAGCGTTACTCCGTGGGCCTGGGGCTGGCGCGTTTAGTCGAGCAATTGGTCACCCAGGGCCACCGCGTACAGATGGCCAAACCCCTGTTGCAGAACCTGGCTGCACGCCTGCGAGTGACCATCACCCTGTGGCGCAAGATGAGCCCTGATCGCATCGTCATTGTCAGCTCCGCGGCCAGCCCGACCGATGTGCGCATCGACATGGCCGAAGGTCAGCGCCTGCCGATTCTGATGGGTGCCAGTGGCCGTCTGTTCGCCACGCAGATCGACCTTGACGACCCCGAGGTACAAAGCAGTTTCGAGACCATCCGCTGGGCTCAACCGCTGTCGCTGGAGGTTTACCGCAAGGAAGTGAGACAAGCTGCCGAGCGTGGTTGGGCGGTGGATGATGGCCATTTCTCGGGGGGATTCTTGCCATTGCGGCGCCGGTCTACTCACCGACCAACAGCATCGACTTCACCGTTTCAGCGGTGATGTTCCGTGGACAACGGGATGAAGCGGGCCTTGCCGAACTGGGCAAGGCGCTGATCGAGTTCTGTAACGAAGTGGCTGGCGTTCTCTACTGAGGCGCGCGGTCACTCGCGCACCAACAGCAGGCTGCCTCCCAGCGGACCGCCGCCGGCGGCCACCGCACTGACGCGGTGTTCGCGGGTTTGTCGGCCTTCGGCACGCCCCCACAATTGCAGGCAGGCTTCGTGCACATAACCCAGGCCGTGGGTGCGCCCGCCAGACAGTTGCCCGCCATTGGTGTTGATGGGCAAGCTGCTCTCCAGCGCAATGCGCGTGCCACCCTCGACAAACCCGCCACTTTCCCCGGTCGGGCACAACCCCAGGGCTTCCAGCCAGATAAGGGTCAAAATCGAAAAACCGTCATACAACTGCGCAGAGCCAACGTCCTGCGGAGTGTAGTCGGTGCGTGCCCACATCATCTGGCCGACATCGAAGGCGGCCATCCTGGTCAGGGAAATCTGGTCCCACGACCATGGCTGGTTCAACGCCGCGCCCATGGCCTCGATGCGGATCGGTGCGTTCGACAGATCCCGCGCGATATCGCGACGCGACAGGATGATGGCGGTGGATGCATCGCAATGCACGTCGCAGTCGAACATGCGCAGAGGAGAGGAAATCATCCGCGACGCCATGTAGTCGTCCATGCTCATGGGCGTTCGGTACAGCGCTTTGGGGTTGCGCATGGCGTTCTGGCGACACGTCAGGGCGATTTGCGCCAGTTGCTCTGGCCGGGTGCCGTACTCATGGAAGTGACGTTGGGCATACAGCGCCATCAGGTTGATGCCCGATTGCACATTGAAAGGGGTAAACCACTGCCAGGCGTAGCTGCTGTCGCGACCTTGAGTCTTGTTGGTGAGAGCGCCCGCTTGTTTGTTGACCCTGCGAGCCGACGCTTCGGTGATAGTACGAAACACCAGTACGTGATTACACAGGCCCGCCGCAATCGCCATGGCGCCATTGATCACGCCAGTGAGTGGGCCAGGTCCTTCATAACCGCCGCCGAACCAGTTGACGTTGAGCCCAAGGGCACTTTTCAGTGCGCTGGGGCCGACCGGGGAGAACGGGTCACCGTTATTGTTGTCGCCCGGCCAGCAGGCCACGCCGTCGATATCGCTGCGTTGCAGGCCAGCGTCGGCAATCGCTTCCAGGCAGGCATCCAGCGTCAGGCGCATCGCCGACTTGTTCGAGGGGCGCCCGACTTCCGATTGGCCGACGCCGGTGATGGCGACGTCTTTTTCATAACGATGATCGAACATCACTGATCCTTCTCGAACAGAGGTAACCACACATCCTCGACATTGAGGAAGCTGACCCGTACCGGCATGTCGATATGCACATCCGTGACCGGCATGCCCACGATGTT
Source organism: Pseudomonas sp. St316 (assembly GCF_018325905.1). NCBI lineage: Bacteria > Pseudomonadati > Pseudomonadota > Gammaproteobacteria > Pseudomonadales > Pseudomonadaceae > Pseudomonas > Pseudomonas sp. St316. Next base: position 1,928,884 of record NZ_AP021901.1, read on the forward strand.
GCTTACGAACTGCAATCCGGACTGTTCGACCAGCTCGATGATTGCCACCACATAGGGCACCTCCAGGTCAGGAGCCCAAGGCTGGTGGTTGATGGTGTAACTGAGCACTTTTCCCTTGCCTGACACCGCCTGCGGTGCCACGTCAAAGCTTGCACAATGCGGGCAGAGCGGGGCCGGTGGATGGAAGTACCGGCTGCAGGCCGCGCAACGATGAACGAGCAGTTCGCCCCGTTCGCCACCTTGCCAGAAGGCGCGGTTGTCGGCGTTGAGTGCAGGTAGTTTTCTGGGCATCAGCGCTCCGCAGGTGAGTATTTGACTGGAAGTCATACGGTATCATTTGTACATATTTTCTAAAAGTGTCATATATTTGTTCCGACGAAGGCACGAATCGACCGTTCGCGCCGTAAAACAACAACAAGAGGATTTTGCGATGTCCCAGTCATTACTGGACAAGAGGGTAGTCGTTACCGGCGGGTTTGGTGCCCTTGGCAGCACACTTGGCAAATGCCTGCTGGCGCGCGGCGCCCGGGTCGCTTTGCTGGACCGTAGCCAGGCGCCAGCCGCCTTGCTGGATACAAAGAATCTGCTGTGCCTGGGCGGTGTCGACCTGACCTCGACCGAGTCGGCCAGCGCGGCGTTCGAGCAGGTCGCGGCGCAGTGGGGCGGCATCGATGGTTTAGTCAATGTCGCGGGCGGTTTTGCCTGGGAGACCGTCGAAGGCGGCAGCCTGGAGACTTGGGATCGCCTCTATCAGATAAACGTGCGTACCGCGGTCATCAGTTCTCAATCGGCGCTGACGCACCTGTTGGTCTCCAACGCGGGACGCATCGTCAATATCGGTGCGCTGGCGTCGGTCAAGGCCGAAACGGGGATGGGGGCTTATGCGGCCTCCAAGGCTGGTGTGGCCCGGTTGACCGAAGCCCTGGCCGAAGAGTTGAAGGAGCGTGGCGTGACGGTGAACGCCGTGCTGCCAAGCATCATCGATACCCCAGCCAACCGTGCCGACATGCCGGATGCCGACAGCAGCCGCTGGGTGACGCCAGAAGCGTTGTCGGCGGTGGTGGCCTTTCTGCTGTCGGATGATGCTGCCGCTGTAACCGGTGCGCTGTTGCCCGTGAGTGGTCGCGTATGAGACTGGTGACCTATACCGACGCCGAAGGCTTTGACCGCGCAGGAGCCTTGCTCAACCAGGACCAGCAGGTGCTCGACCTGCAAAGGGCTTACCGCTTGCTGGAAAGTCGCGACAGTGTGGCACTGAGCAGCATTCTGGCCTTGGTGGAGGGCGGTGAGCCGGCGCTGGAATTGGCCCGTTCGCTGGTGGCCAAGGCACCCTCGGCGGCGGTGCTGGAACGTGCCAATGTGAAACTGCGCGCACCGATTCAGCCACCCCCACAGATGCGCGACTGTTCGTGCTTCGAATTGCATCTGCGCCAGAGCTTCGCTGCGGCCCGTCGCGCCCGTGCGCTAAGTACCGAAGATCCGGAAGCTACTTTGAAAGCGATGAACACTCGTGCCGACGACCGGGTGATCGAGACCTTCAACCAGCAGCCCATCTACTACAAGGGCAACCGTTTCGCGGTGATTGGCATCGACGATGAATTCCAATGGCCGAGCTTTAGCCGGGCGATGGATTTCGAACTGGAGTTCGGTTGCTACATCGGCAAGCGCGGCAAGGACATCAGCCGTGAAGCAGCCCGTGGGCATATCGTCGGTTACACCATCTTCAACGACATGAGTGCGCGCGACGCGCAGGCCCTGGAAATGCCCGGCATGCTCGGTCCGGCCAAGAGCAAGGATTTCGACACCGCCAACATCATGGGGCCATGCCTGGTGACCGCCGATGAACTGGGTGATCCCCACGATCTGAATATGGTTGCCCGGGTCAATGGGGAGGAGTGGGGGCGCGGCAATACCCGTGATATGCGCTGGAGTTTTGAAGACGTGATTGCCCACGTGTCCCGTTCGGAAACCTTGTACCCCGGTGAGTTTCTTGGTTCCGGCACGGTCGGCAACGGCTGTGGCCTGGAGCAATTGCGTTATTTGAAACCCGGCGACGTGGTTGAGCTGGAGATCGATGGCATTGGCGTGCTGCGGACTCAAGTGGGCAAGGCGCCCGACAGGGAATGACTATGATGCGAGGACGGAGACATTCACCGCTCGCGAATTAAATGTACAGAAATATAGAAAGTGTCTTATATTTTGTGGCGACCAACCGTGTAACGCTCTGATCAGGAGGCAATCATGCTAACAAAAACAAGCCCCGTATTGTCCGATGGAACCAAGGTCTCGGACCTCATCTACCCCTCTAGCCGTGAAGTGCAAATGCGCGTGTTGTCTGACCGCGAAATTTACGAACTGGAGATGGAAAAGATCTTCGGCAAGATCTGGGTACTCCTGGGGCACGAGTCGGAAATTCCCAACTCCGGAGACTTCATGGTCCGAGACCTGGGGTCCGATTCCGTCATTGTGGCCCGTGGCAAGCAGGGCGAGGTGTTCGTGACCCTTAATGTGTGCCCGCACCGCGGGATGCGCATCAGCACCGCCGACTGCGGCAATACGCAAATTCATAAATGCATCTATCACGGCTGGGCGTTCCGCCCCAATGGCGATTTCATCGGCTCGCCCGTCGAACGTGAATGCATGCACGGCAAGATGTTGCCCAAGGAAGAACTGGGCCTGAAGAAGGCGCGGGTCACGCTGTATGGCGGCCTGGTATTTGCCACCTGGAATATCGATGGGCCCTCGTTCGACGAGTTCCTGGGCGATGCCAAGTGGTATTACGACATGCTGTTCTGTCGCTCCGACAAGGGCATGGAAGTCCTCGGCCCACCGCAGCGCTTTATCGTCAACGCCAACTGGAAAACGGCGGGCGAGCAATCGGCGGCGGACGGTTTCCACACGCTGACCCTGCACCGTTGGTTGGGTGAGGTGGGTAATTACGCCAAGAAAGGCGAGGGCGAGACAGCCGACCTCAGCCCGGAAATGATTGGCGTGGAAATCAGCTCGCCGCACGGTCATGCACTGCGCTGCATCGACCTGGCGCGCAAGATCAAGCGCCTGACCGGCCTCGATCCGGCGGAGTTGACTGTGCAGCAGAAACTTGAAGCATTGCCGCCGGCCGGCATGACGGCCGACATGGTCGAGCAGTTGGCACGCAATCTGACCGAAGATCAATTGAACGTGCTCACCAGCATGCCGCCCCAGGTCGGTGGGATGTTCCCGAACATTCTTTTCGGCTTTGTCTACATTCCGCAGCCAGATGGCTCTGTCGTTGGCTCGATGACCCTGCATGCTTACGTACCGCAAGGCCCGGACAAGCTCGAGTTCGTCAACTGGGTGTTTGCCGAGAAAGACGCCTCCCCGGAACTGCGCGACAAGATGCTCAAGCAAACCATCCAGCTGTTCGGCACCTCTGGCATGGTTGAGCAGGATGACTCCGACACCTGGCCGCACATGACCCTGGCCGCCAAAGGGGCAATGGGCCGCAAGAGCACGCTGAAATACCAGGCCTGCTTTGAAACCGGCGCACCTGAAGGCTGGCCTGGCCCCGGCATCGTCAATGAAGGCTTCACCAAGGACGATACCCAGTGGCACTGGTGGTTGTACTGGCATGAGCTGATGACGGCATCGGATGACCAGTAACGCCCGCTGTCAGGCCAGGTTCGACTGCGGTCCTCGGGCCGCCGTCGGCGGTAACAGCATTAACAAGAATAACAGTGAGGGAATGACTCATGGCTCAGGTTCAACAGCGCGGCGTGGAAGATATCCAGCCGGGTTCCCCAGTCGGTACCAAGCGGGTGCCGGTGGGGTCGCCGATATACAACGACGTGGTGACCTTTTTGTACGAGGAAGCCACGCTGCTCGACCAGATCCGCCTACAGGAATGGGCCGAGCGCCTGGACACCGACCTGGTGTACACCGTGCCGCTGCGCCAGACGCGCCTGGCGGCGGAACTGAAAACCACCATCGTGCGCAGCGTTCAGCATTACCACGACGATTACCGCTCGATCATGGGCCGCATTTTGCGCCTGTCCGGCAAAAGCGCCTGGGCGGAAGACCCTCCCTCGCGTACCCGGCGTCTGGTGACCAACGTGTTTGTCGAAGAAACCGACAAGCCCGATGAGTTCGTGGTGACCAGTTACCTGCTGCTGACCCGCAGCCGTTTCAAAGACCACCACGTCGATATCATCAGTGGTGAACGGCGTGACGTGCTGCGTCTCGGCGGGGCGGGCTTCAAGCTGGCACGGCGCGAAGTCATTATCGATCAGGCGGTGCTCGGGACGCCCAACCTGGCTGTTTTCCTCTAGGGTGGTATCGGCGATCCGGCTCGCGTCCGGATCGCCAACCCTTGGAGGTATCGGCCGCACCGGTCTTTACGCCAGTGTCGCGCGGCTAGCGTTTCTGCCTGAGCCACGCCTGGTCCTGGTCACACAGCGCTGATGCTTGATAGCTGAAGTCCAGGGTCGAGCCCTTCATTCGCAGTGCCCGTTCGGCGCGCTCGGGTTGTTGGCTGTAGCACCGGGCGGTGCTCGAGGCGTGAATCTGTTCGTCGAGGTTGTAGGCCCGTCCCATCGAAATTAGCGTGCAGCGGCGAAGTAGCAGGGCTGCCTCGGCGGCTTCCTCACTGAGGGTGTTGAGGGCCCAGCGGGCCATGCCTTCGCGAAGGTTGATGCCGGCATAGGGCGCAGGTCCTTCGATCAGGGTGCCGTTCACGTCCCAGGTCAGGTCTTGATTACCATCGCGTATCAAGATGGCGCGGGTACGGTTGTCGATGCGCCGGCCGATATTGATTTCGTAGCGACGTTGGTGAGTACCGCGCGCGGCGGCGGCAATGGCCAGGCCCGCCAGGTCGAACAAATGGGTGCATTGATGGCTGGCGTCGGTCTGCCGGGTGACGGAGTGGGCAATCCGATTCAATGTCATGCCCAGCAACTGCTGTAACTGATCGCAAGCCTGTGGGCACAGAGAATAGGGGTAGCGCAACGCTTCACCGCCTATGGCGGTGACTTCACCTTCATGGTGACGAACCCAGACGCGGAAGTGGTGGAAGTCGTCTTCCAGAGCGGCACGGACTTCCCCCGTGGCCTGGGCATGATGAGCAACGATGTCCACGCGGCGACGAAATACAGCCATTCTCGATATCCTTGTTCCGCTACTGTTCGGTCAGAAGAAATCAGCTATAGTTGAACACTATAAACAAAAATGTTCACTGAATAACAAGAATTGGAGTGGCTATGGCATTGCTAAACGAACAGGTTGCGCTGATTACCGGTGCAGGTGGCGGAATCGGTCGCGGCATTGCACTGAGTTTTGCCAAAGAAGGTGCTGCCGTGGTGGTCGCCGAGCTGGATGTTTCCAGTGGCGAGGCTGTAGTCGCCGAGTTGAAAGCGCTGGGCGCCCAGGCGGTATTCATCAAGACCGATGTGTGCAGCAAGACCGATATCGAAGCCGCCGTGCAATTGGCCGTCGATCAGTTTGGTGGCCTGGACATCCTGGTCAATAACGCCTTCGCTCCCACGCCCAATGTCCTTCTGGAAGAAAAAACCGATGCCATGCTCGAGCAGACCCTCGGCTCTACGGTATGGGCTGCCTGGTGGGCAATGAAAGCCGCGCTGCCCCATATGAAGGCGCGGGGCGGCGGCAAAATCATCAACTTCTATTCCATCGATATCGAGATCGGCGCCTGGCTGCACGGCGACTACAACACAGCGAAGTCAGCGATCGTCGGACTGACCCGCAGCGCGGCCTCTGAGTGGGGGCGCTTCAACATCCGCACCAATGCCATTGCCCCTACCGCGATGGGGGCCACCTTCCACAAACTCGCCGCGGAAAACCCCGGCTTTGCCGAAATGTCCGCTTCGATGCGGCCGTTGGGTCGTTGTGGCGAGCCTGAGGCCGACATTGGTCCGGTGGTGGTGTTCCTCGCGTCGGAGATGTCGCGGTTTATCACGGGCGAGACTATTCACGTCGATGGTGGCTTGCACCTTCCCGGCTACAACTCCCGCCCGAAAGGTGTTCCCGTGCGGGAGTACTGATTGAGCCCGTAAATGTGGGGGCGAGCTTGCTCGCTCCTGTGACCGGATACGGCGCCAGACCCAAAAAACGCGAAAGCCCGCTTCAAAGCGGGCTTTCTGTGTTGGCGCGTACCAAGCAAGAGGCCGCTAATTTTTGGACACTACGATCGATGTGGTTTCCAGATCCCAAGTGGTTTCGGTTTTTCCTTCATCGCGCAATAGATACTTCAACACCCGACCCTGCGGGTTTTTTGGCAAGCTGCTGCGAAACTCGATGTAGCGCGGCAGGGCGTAGTAGGGCACCGAATCGGTGGCCCAATGGAACAATTGCTCCGGTTCAAGCGTTACGCCTTCATGCAGTACGGCAGTGACCTTCACATCGTCCTCACCCCGCTCTGACGGGACGGCATGTACCGCCACTTCTGCCAGTGCCGGGTGAACAGCAAAAGCGGCTTCCATTTCAAAGCTGGAAATGTTTTCACCCCGGCGGCGCATGTAGTCCTTCTTGCGGTCGACGAAGTAGAAGAAGCCGTCGTCATCGAATCGGCCAATGTCGCCGGTGTGGAACCACATATTGCGCATCAATTTAAGGGTGTCCTCCGGACGACGCCAGTAGCCCTGGAACATGATGTCCGGACGTAGCGGGCGTACGACGATTTCGCCCACGCAGTTGGGTTGTACTTCCTGATCCAGGTCATCGACGATCCGTACGTCAAAATCCGCGATGCGTTTTCCCGACGAGCCGGGCGCGGCGTATTCCCCGGCCGCCAGCGAGGTGACGACACAGGCTTCGGTCAGGCCATAGCCGTTGCCGCCTACCCGTTGGGTGCCGAAACGCTCGCGCCAGATTTTCTTGGTCTCTTCGGTGTAAGGGTTGCCACGTGCGGTATGAATCTGCCCGACGCAGCGCAGCATCGCTTCATTGTCAGGCGCTTGAGCGAGAAGGCCGCCCATGCCGCCCAGGATCGAGGCGATGGTTGCGCCCGAGCGCTCCACTTCAGGCCAGAAATTCGAGACCGAGAAACGCGGGAGAATGGCGGCGCGCGCGCCCACCAGAATGCTGGCGATGATCGATACGCACAGTGCATTCATGTGGAACAGCGGCAGCGGGGTGATGGTCACGTCATCGGCACTGGCTGGACCGGCACGCAATTGCAGGCGCGCCAGATTGCACATGAAGTTGTAGCTGATCATGCAGCCCTTTGAGGGGCCGGTGGTGCCTGAGGTGTAGATCAGGCAAGCCAGGTCTGAAGGCTGTGGTTTCTTGACCAGCGGGGTCGTGTCATGTCCGCGCCATGCATCCAATGGCGCAATATGAATCGGGCAATCGGGGACTGTCTCCAGTGCGCCGCGATGGAGAATGTGCTGTACGTCGTGCAGTTGTCCGGCCAGTGGCGTTATGCGCGGCAGGTAGGCTGCTTCGCAGATCACCACCGAGGTGCCGGTATCGGCGATCTGATGGCGCAGGAACTCCCCTTTGAGGGCGGTGTTGATTGGCACGCTCACGGCGCAGAGCTTGTTAATGGCCAGCCAAGTGGTGACTGCGTCGATGTTGTTATCGAGCATTGTCAGCACCGTGTCACCGGTCTTGACGCCCAGCGAGATCAAGGCATGCGCCATTTTTGTTGAGAGTGAGTCAATCTGTGAATATGTGTATAACTCTCCGCTGAAATCCAGCAGTATCTTGTCTGGATGCCTTGCTACCGCCCGATCTAACGCATCGATAACAGTGTCTCGTTCTCCCACTGCCCACGTCTCTGGATTTCCACTGCTGCCCATCAGTTTTCTCCTTTTAGGCGCCCACGTTGGTAAGGGTTGCCTGATTTTATTTTGAAGAGAGAATGAGATTCTAAATAGAAAATGTGAAAATGTCTTTAGCAATAAGTTGAACATATCCTGTTATTTATGCCCAGATCCTGTGGTAACGTTGCGCCATCTTTACTTTCCTTGAGCGCATCGATCCATGCCAAAAGCCGCATCCCTGAAAACAGAAGCGCCTACGCCGGCCTCCAGAACGAAGAAAAAGGCGTTGCCTGATACAGGGGCGAGCCAGGTTAAACCGGTCGAGCGACGTATCGCTGCCAATGGAGGGGCAGGGATCAAGGTGAAGCCGAACCGACGTTCGGAAGAGACAATCGCCAATATCCTCAAGGCCACTGAAGAAGTGGTGTTGATGTCCGGTGCCGATCGTATTTCGATCCTGGATGTGTGTCAGGTCGCGGGTGTTTCGCGGGGGACCTTCTACCGCTATTTCGCCTCCCAAGAAGATCTGCTGGACACTTTTTCGCGGCACAAACGCGAAAGTTTCCACAGCTCGCTGTCCCAGGAGCTGGGGCATATCAGTGATCCGGAAGCGCGTCTGAATGCGCTGTTCGCTTATCTCGACAATTACCTTGAGCAAAGTCGGGCGCGGCGCCTTCTGGTGGTTGCCCCTGATTATGCGTTGGGTTTTTTCCGGCGGATTTTCCACGATTCGATCGTGCGTTTTCAGGATGGCTTGGGCATTGTTTTCGACGATTGGGACGAGCGCCTGGGGGTACGTCTTGACCGTGAGTTGATCTGCGAAATGATCATTCGTTATGTGTTGAGCGAAATCCTGGTGCCGGAAGCCGCGGGGCGACGCTTGTTCCCGGTGCGGATGAAAAAACTGCTGGGTGCGCTGATCATGGGTTCCACATCCCGTACCCGCCGCTGACCTTCGACAAATCACCCATCGCTTGACTAAAGCCCTCGCATATCGAGGGCTTCGCGTTTCCGGGCGCTAGTTTTTTCGCCGCTGCACTCCTCATTTTTCGAGCTTGGCTCGTGCTTTCCAATCCCTCGATGCGTTTCAAGACTTAGGTCGAAGGCCCTGCGTCAGGCTTCCTGGCGATTTTTCAAAATAAATTGAACAGTATTTTGATTTCTGCTCAATTTAAATTTAAGCTCTGGTCCTGGTAGTAAGTCTTTTCGTGACGGGTCGATCCTGTCCATGTGAAGGCGCCGCGCTAATAAACCAACAAAAAGTGCCAACCTCGAGGTACCAGACATGCTTATCGATCTACACGCCCACGCACCACACCCTGGCTATTACAACCAGCACCCTCACTGGGGGCCGTTCTTCGAACAACATGCCGACGGCGATATCAAGCTGCGTGTAGGTGATTGGATTCTCGGGCTTGGGTCGCCCGAGCGTAAGGCGGCCGTGCGCTCGGGCAACGGTCCCAAGCTTGAGGAGTATTTTGCTCGCTGGGCTGACCCGAAAACGCGTCTGGCCGGCATGGATGCCGCGGGACAGAATTTGCAGGTGGTTTCTGTCCCATCCCATTGCTACATGTACTGGACCGAAGCCGAATTTGCCGTACCGTTCGCCCGCACCGTCAATGAGACGCTGGCGCAATACTGCTCCGCCGCCCCTGATCGCCTGATGTTCTGGGCCCATGTACCGCTCAATGCTCCCGAAGCGGCGGCGGCTGAATTGCGCTACGCCTGCACCGAGCTGGGCGCCAAGGGCTTGGTCGCCGGAGGGGCCAACTTCGGCGGCCTGGAGTTCGATTCGCCGGAGCTCGACGTGGTATGGAGAACCCTCTGCGACCTGGATCTGCCGATGTTCATCCACGGCTACAACCAGTCGGTCACGTGGGGTAAGAACGCCAATGATGACCGTTACGAAACCACTGCCATCGTAGGCATGCAGTACGACGAAAGCCGCTGTTTCTGGAACCTGATTTGCGGCGGTGTGCTGGATCGTTTTCCCGATTTGAAGGTGTACATCACCCATGGAGGTGGTTATGTCCCGTACCAGCTCGGTCGCCTGGCCAAGACCAACGAAAACCTCGACGTCAAATACAACAAAAAGCCGCTGCTCGAGTACATGAAGAACTTCTACTTCGACGTCGAGCTGCATGAAGTGCCGATGCGCCAGGCTCTGGTCGATATCATTGGGGCAGACCACGTGCTGTACGGCAGCAACTTCGGCGGCAGCGATGCCGTGCGTCACGACCTGACCCATGGTTTGAAGTTGTCCGACGCGGACCTGCGCAAGATTCGCTATGAAAACGCATGCCGCCTGCTGCACTTGGATCCCGCCAAGTTGGGCAAGGTAGGTGCCTGATGAAACTGGCGCGTTGTGAGTATTTTGATACTGGGGTTTTTTGGGCGGTGGTTGATGTCGCTCAGAATCAGGTGACACCCATTTGCGGAGAGTTCAAAGACTGGGCACCCGCGGTGGCGGCCGGGCGCGGTATCAGTTCGGTACGTTTCGCCGGGCCCTCGTTGCCGCTCTCCAAAGTACGTTTGCTGCCGCCTATTGAGCCTGTCAACCGAGTGGTGGTGGCGGGAGCCAATTACGCCAAGCATCTGGTGGAGTTCGGCTTGCAGGCGCCGGCGCAGCCGGTTGCATTCCTCAAGGCCTATGGCGCGTTGATTGGCGCCAATGACCCTATCCGCTTTCCTCCGTTGACTGAGGAGCTCGATCACGAAGTCGAGTTGGTCGCGGTCATTGGCACCGATGAGATCGACCTGGAAAACCCGCTGGCTTGCGTGCTCGGTTACACGGTCGGCAACGACGTCAGTGCCCGAGACCTGCAACGCAGCGGGCCTGCGGGGATTGGCATGGACCTGTTCGCGGCGAAAAGCCAGGACCAGACCACCGGCCTCGGGCCCTGGATCGTCACCAAGGACGAGTTCCCGGAAGGTTCGCCGCGGCTGCGCCTGACCTTGAAGGTGAACGGTGAAGTACGTCAGGACGGATCGACAGCGGAAATGACCTGGGATGTCGGTCAACTGATCCGCTTCGTGCAGCAGCGTTCGAGTTTCGCCGGTGGCGACGTGCTATTCACCGGTTCGCCAGCGGGGGTGGGGATGGGCACCGGTGTGTTCCTCAAGGAAGGCGACGTGGTCGAAGCCAGCGTCGAGGGCATTGGCACGTTGCGCAATGTGGTCAGTAAAAAGAACTGCGCCTAATCGAGAGCCAAACATGAACGCCAATAAAGAAAAAGTAGTCGTCGTCGGTGCTGGCTTGATGGGTACCGGTATTGCACATGCGTTCGCCAGCTCCGGGTTCAACACGTTGCTGGTCGATACCAATGCCGCCTCATTGACAAATGCCAGGGCGAGCATCGAAAAGATCCTTGCCGATGGTGTGCGCCTGGGCAAAGTCAGTGACGAAAAAGCCCAGCAGTCCCTGGCCAACCTGCTGACCTGCAGCGACCTGAGCGAAGCCGCGAGTGGCGCAAATTGGTTGGTGGAGACGGTGTCCGAGCAGTTGGCGGTGAAGAAAACCGTTATCGCTCAGGCGGCGCCACTGCTGGCACCGGACGCGATTATCGCGACCAATACTTCGGCCCTCAGCGTGACCGAAATTGCTGCGTCGGTGGACTGTTCGGATCGCGTGATCGGCATGCACTTCTTCAACCCCGTGCACAAGATGAAGCTGGTGGAGCTGGTGCGAGGGTTGGCCACTCGCGATGAAGTCGTGGCGCGTACGCGCACCCTGTGTGAGCAGATCGGCAAAACCTCTATCGTCGTCAATGAATCGCCAGGACTGACCACCAGCCGCATGTCTGCGCTCTTGGGTAACGAGGCGATGTGGATGCTCCAGGAGGGTACGGCGACCGCCGAAGACATCGACACGGCGTTGCGCCTGGGCTTCAACCATCCGATGGGACCATTGGAGCTGGGTGACCTGACTGGTTGGGATACGCGGTTGTCGGTGCTGCGCTATTTGCACCAGACCCTGGGCGAAAAATTCCGGCCTTGCCCGCTGATCATCAAAATGGTTGCCGCCGGGCGGCTGGGTCGCAAGTCGGGGCAGGGGGTCTACCGCTATGAAGAGGGTAAACAAGTTCCGGGTTCGGGGCTCAAGGCGAGCGCGCTATGAAAGACATCGTCATCGTTGATGCCGTACGTACGCCAATCGGCAAGTTCCGTGGCGGCCTTGCCAGCGTGCGCGCCGATCATCTTGGGTCGCTGGTGCTCAACCGCTTGCTGGAGCGGGTCGATGTGTCGCCGAATCTGGTCGATGATGTGATCTTCGGTTGCGTCACGCAAATCGGTGAGCAGTCCGCCAACATCGCCCGCACAGCCTTGCTCGGTGCCGGATGGCCAGTGACTGTTCCGGGGCTGACCATCGACCGCAAATGTGGTTCGGGTGAAGTGGCGGTGCATGTGGCTGCTGGCGCTATTGCTGCTGGCGCCGCTGATGTCGTGGTGGCGGGGGGCGCGGAAAACATGAGCCGCGTGCCCATGGGCAGCAATCGCGAAATTCACGGCGAGGCGTTTGGCTGGATGGTGGCGCAGCGTTATGAACTGACTGGTCAAGGCGAGGCAGCCGAGCGTATCGCCGACAAATGGGGGCTCAGCCGTGATGCCCTGGATGATTTTGCGTTCGCCAGTCATCAGCGCGCCGCCTCGGCGTCCGATGCCGGTTATTTCGATCATGAAATCGTGCCGGTTGCGGTCGAGGAGTTGTCTGAGCGGGTGCTGGCGGCGCCGGCCGCTGTGTTGCGTCAGGATGAAACCATTCGTCGTGACACGTCGCGGGAAAAGCTGTCGACGCTTAAGACCAGTTTTCGTCCGGACACTGGACGCATTACGGCTGGCAACTCGTCGCAGATCTCCGATGGTGCTGCGGCTTTATTGTTGATGAGTGCCGAAACCGCGAAAAAACTCGGGCTCAGGGCGCGCGCGCGGGTTGTGGCCTTCACCACGGTCGGTTCCGATCCGACGTTGATGCTCACAGGCCCCATCGATGCCACCTGGAAGGTATTGAGCAAGGCCGGGCTGAGCATCAACGACATCGACCTGTTCGAAGTCAATGAGGCGTTTGCCTCCGTGCCGCTGGCGTGGATGCGGGAAACCGGTGTGCCTCACGATAAGTTGAACGTCAACGGTGGCGCCATCGCCCTCGGTCATCCGTTGGGTGCCAGCGGTGCGCGATTGATGACGACTTTGTTGAACGAGCTCGAACGCCGTGGTGGTCGTTTTGGCCTGCAAGCCATTTGCTGCGCTGGCGGCATGGGCACGGCGACCATCATCGAACGGCTCGATTGAGATGGCGCGCCTACCGCTGGTTTCGCTGGAGGCCATGCCGGTTGCGTTGCAGGACGCAGTCGAGCGTGGTCGGTACAGCCGCATGCTCAGTTCCACGACGCCGGTTCAGGTCTGGGCGCATCGACCGGCGGTAGCGCTGGCTTGGCTGGGCTTGATGGAGAGCTTGCACAACGACAGTGTGCTCGATGAGCGCTTGCGCGAGCTGGTGCGGCTGAAGATTGCCAGCATCACCACCTGCAAGGCCTGCCAACTGGCGCGTAAGTCCGATGCGGTCACTGAGGAAGATATTGCGTGCATGGCAACGGACAGCGCGTCCTTCACGCCAGCCGAGCGCGCTGCGCTGCGTTATGCCGAGTTGTTTGCCGGCGACTACCTGGCAATTGACGACACCGATTTCCTCCAGCTTGGGGACTTCTTCTCCACGGCCCAAGTGGTAGAGCTTGGGCTGTATTGCGCGCTGATGTTGGCTGGAGGTCGTATGACCCTGGTGCAGCAGGCCTATTGATACCTTCGATGTCGAGGTATATATGATCTATTTTTTAATAAGTGTCCAATAGTGTTCGGGCAAGGCCTATGATTGGCCGTAAAGTATGGCCTTAAGCGAGCTTTCTTGAAAAATAATGACAAAAATTACGGAGACGATCATGTCCACACCCGCACAGAGTGACCTGGTCAAGGTTTTTACTGACGTAGCCAGTAATTATCGCGGCACCAGCGATATCGACTTGCACGCGGTCTACCGCGACATGCGCGCCAACTCGCCGGTGCTGCAAGACAATTTCATGGCCCGGCTGGGCGTGCCCTCGATTGCCGGGCTGGATGCCAGTCGACCGACCTTCACATTGTTCAAGTACGACGATGTCATGGCTGTCATGCGTGACGCCGGCACCTTCACGAGTGGTTTCATCGCGGAAGGGCTGGGTGCGTTTTTCGATGGCTTGATCCTCACGGCAATGGACGGGGATGCCCACAAGAACATCCGTAACCTGTTGCAGCCGGTCTTCATGCCGGAGACGGTGAATCGCTGGAAAGAAACCAAGATCGACCGGGTGATTCGCGAGGAATACCTCAAGCCGATGGTGCAGGCCAAAGGCGCGGACCTGATGGATTTCGCGCTGTATTTCCCCATCCGGGTAATTTACTCGTTGATCGGCTTCCCCGAGGACCGTCCCGAGCAGATCGAGCAATACGCTGCCTGGGCCCTGGCCATTCTGGCGGGTCCGCAAGTCGACCCGGAAAAAGCCGCGGCTGCCCGGGGCGCCGCCATGCAAGCGGCGCAGTCCTTGTATGATGTGGTGAAAGTAGTCGTGGCCGAGCGTCGCGCAAGCGGGGCATCGGGCGATGATCTGATCAGCCGGCTGATTAACGCCGAATACCAGGGTCGCTCCCTGGACGATCATGAGATTGCCACCTTTGTGCGTTCGCTGCTTCCGGCTGCCAGTGAAACCACAACCCGAACCTTCGGCACCTTGATGTCCTTGCTTCTGCAAAATCCGGACGTACTGGAGCGGGTGCGCAATGACCGCAGCCTCGTGAACAAGGCCATCGATGAAGCGGTGCGCTTTGAACCGGTGGCTACTTTCAAGGTGCGTCAGGCCGCTAAAGACCTGGAGATTCGTGGCGTGCCCATCCCTAAGGGGGCGATGGTGCAATGCATTGTCACTTCCGCCAACCGCGATGAAGAGGCGTTCGAAAATGCCGATCAATTCGACATCGACCGAAAACCCAAACCCTCGTTCGGCTTCGGCTTCGGTCCGCACATGTGTATCGGTCAGTTCGTTGCCAAAACCGAGATCAACTGTGCGCTGAATGCCATCCTCGACCTCATGCCCAACATTCGCCTCGACCCGAGCAAACCCGGCCCGCAAATCGTCGGCGCGCAGCTGCGCGGCCCGCACTACCTGCATGTGCAGTGGGACTGATGGGCGCTTGGGTCTGATTTAATATGAACACAAATAAAAAATGTGTTTAATTAAATCAAGATGTGCACTATGATTCAGGCACAACAACAAGCCCGAATGCGAAGGGGAAAACAATGAAAGTTGAAGATCTGATTCTCGTCAGTGTCGATGACCACGCGATCGAGCCGCCAAATGCCTTTGCTCGTCACATGCCTGCCCGTTTCAAGGGGCGCGAGCCGCATGTGATCAAGAAAGGCGATCGCGATGTTTGGGTGTTCGAGGAGCAGGCCACTGGCTACATGGGCCTCAACTCCGTGGTCGGCCGACCCAAAGAGGAATACGGCATGGAGCCGCTGGGCTACGAGCAGATGCGTCGTGGCACCTGGAGTATCAAGGACCGCGTCGACGATATGAACGCCAACGGCGTGCTCGGTTCATTGTGCTTTCCTACCTTCCCGGGTTTTGCCGGGCAACGTTTCCAGGTGCACGCTGACCGTGACGTGTCGATGGCGGCCATCCAGGCTTACAACGACTGGCATTTGCATGACTGGTGCAATGCAGCGCCAGGCCGTTTCATCCCGCTGATGATCGTGCCGTGGTGGGACATGAAGGCCGCTGCCGCCGAGGTCGAGCGCCTGGCCAAGCAGGGGGTGCACGCGCTATCGCTGTCGGATAACCCGGCCATTCACGGTTACCCGTCGATTCACAGCGATTACTGGGACCCGTTGTGGAAGGCCTGCAGCGATAACAAGGTGGTGATCTGCTGTCACATCGGTACCGGCGTAAAAGCCAACCACGCATCGGATTTGTCACCCATCGATGCCTGGATTACCTCCATGCCGATTTCCATCGCCAACTCCGCCGCCGACTGGATCTGGGCGCCCATGTGGAAAAAATTCCCGGACCTGCGCATGGCGCTTTCCGAAGGCGGTATCGGTTGGATTCCTTACCTGCTGGAGCGGGCTGACTTCACCCACCGTCATCACAACGCCTGGACCAACTCCAATTTCGACGGAAAAATGCCCAGTGACATTTTCAACAAGCACTTCATCACGTGCTTCATCGAAGATAATTTCGGCCTGAAAAACCTCGATTACTTGAACGCCGAGATGGTCACCTGGGAAAGCGATTACCCGCACTCCGACTGCACCTGGCCAAACTCGCCGGAAACCGCCTGGGAAGGGTTGCAGCACCTGCCCAAGGAGATGATCGACAAGGTCACTCACTTGAATGCCATGCGTGAGTTTTCCTTCGATCCGTTCTCCATCCATGGCCGGGAAAACTGCACGGTCGGCGCGCTACGGGCTCAGGCCACGCACGTCAGCATCGAGCCTGCCCTGGGCCTGGGCGGCGCCGATCATGGTCGCCATGACAACAAGCCGGTCACCTCCGGCGACATCAATGCGATGTTCGCCCAGGCTGACGCGCAAACCGCGTTGTAAGTTGTCGCTGCTCCCACAGTCGCCGGCCAATGGCGGCTGTGGAGCGGTTGCCGTTCTGTGGTCGCTTCGTTCGAAGCGATTGCGCCTGTGTTGAGCGTGAGAGAGCGCATATGGCCATCAGTCAATTTTCCTACAGCAGTATTCCTCCCGAGGCGGAAGCGCTTCGCCCAGAGGTGCGAGCGTTCATTCACGACACGCTGGCCGATTATCCTCCCACCCTGAGTGCGCGGTCCTGGATGGGGTTCGACGCCGAGTTCAGCAAGAAACTCGGCGCCAGGGGCTGGGTCGGCATGGCCTTGCCCAACGCCTACGGCGGTGCACAGGCGAGCCCGTTTGCCCGCTATGTGATTATCGAAGAGTTGCTGGCTGCCGGTGCGCCGGTATCGGCTCATTGGATCGCCGACCGGCAAAGCGGGCCGCTGATCAATCGTTTCGGCACCGAGCAGCAAAAACAGCATTACCTGCCGGCCATTTGCCGGGGTGAAAGCTACTTCTGCATTGGCATGAGCGAGCCCAATTCCGGTTCGGACCTGGCGTCGATCAAAAGCACTGCGGTGCGTGAGGGCGATGATTGGCTGGTCAATGGCCAGAAGGTCTGGACCACCAACGCCCACCATTCGCACTACATGATTGCCCTGGTGCGTACCGGTGAGAAACAGGCCGCCAGGCATGAGGGCATGTCGCAATTCATCGTCGATCTGAGCCTGCCCGGCATCACCATCCGACCGATTCGCGACCTGGCCGGTGGCGAGCACTTCAACGAAGTGTTTTTCGACAATGTGCGGCTGCCCGCCGACGCCTTGATCGGCACTGAAGGCAAAGGGTGGGACCAGGTCACCGCTGAACTGGCCTTCGAGCGCAGCGGCCCTGAGCGGTTCCTCAGTTGCATGGCCTTGTTGAAAACGCTGATTGACGCGGTGGGTAAGACACCCAATGCGCTACAGGCGCGGGAGATCGGGCGGCTTTCGGCCAAGTTGCTGACACTGCGCAATATGTCGTTGTCGGTCACGGCACAGCTGGCAGCGGGTGAGCATCCGGCCTGGGCGGCTTCCTGCGTGAAGGACTTGGGCAATGCCTTTGAGCAGGAAATTCCCGAGGTTGCCCAGCTGTTACTGGAAACCGAACCACGGCAAGACGGCGGCAGCGAACATGCACGGGTGCTGGCCTACCTGACTCAGATGGCGCCCTCATTCTCACTGCGCGGGGGCACGCGCGAAATTCTACGCGGCATCATTGCCCGCGGGTTGGGGTTGCGATAATGCGCGAGATATTTGAAACGACGATTGAACGCCTGTTTGCCGATGTGGCGACGCCGGCTTATGTGATGGGTTGTGAAGGCGGCGAATGGCCGGCCGAATTATGGGCCGCGCTGGACGAGTCGGGCTTTACCCAGGCGGGTGTCACCGAAGCGCTGGGAGGTGCTGAAGCCAGTTGGGCCGATATGTATGTGCTGGTCCGTGCCGCCGGGCGCTTTTCGGTGCCCGCGCCATTGGGTGAGGCCCTGCTCGCCAACTGGCTACTGAGCAAGGCCGGCCTGGAGGGCAGGGCAGGCGCCCTGAGCATGGCGGCCAGCGCTGATCTGGTGCTCGATGGCGAGCGCGTTCATGGCGCTGCCTATTCGGTCCCTTGGGGGCGCAATGTCGAAGCGCTGGTAGCGATTGCCAATAGCGTAACCGGTGTCCCACATGTGGTGTTGCTTGAGCGCAGTGCTGCCAGCGAACTCACGCCGAGCTTGAATGTGGCGGGCGAGCCACGGGATGACCTGGGGTTCACCAGTGCCCAGGTACTGGCGCAAGCGCCGCTACCCGCCGGGCTCGACGCCGATGTCCTGGAACTGGGCGGTGCGATGCTGCGTGCGGCGCAGACCGCCGGGGCTTTGCACGCGCTATTGGACATGACCGCCAACTACGCCGGCGAACGCAAACAGTTCGGGAAGGCCATTGGTTCGTTCCAGGCCATTCAACAGCAATTGGCGGTATTCGCCGAACAGGCTGCTGCCGCCGGCATTGCCGCCGAGGCCGCCTTTGCAGAGTCCCGTTGGGGCCTGGCCGCGCTGACCATTGCTGCCGCGAAAATCAGCACGGCAGAAGCGGCCAGTGTTGGCGCCGGCATTGCGCATTCCGTGCATGGGGCTATCGGGTTTACCGAGGAGTACCCCCTGCATTTGCTCACGCGGCGGTTGTGGGCGTGGCGCAGCGAATTCGGATCGGCCAGCGTTTGGAGTCAACGTTTCGGCGCTCAAATATGCCAGGGAGGCAGCGATGGATACTGGCCGTTGCTGACCAGCCACGGCCAGCAATCCTTAATCTGCCCTGCGAGTAACCCGGCATGAGCAACTTTCTTCAGATCGAGCGCGAGGACGGCATCGTCACTGTGCGCATGAACCATCCCGATACCCGCAATGCGCTGACGACGCCCGAGCAGATTCAGGAGTTTGTCGACCTGTGTGCGGAACTGCGGCGCGACAAGTCGGCGCGGGTGATGGTGCTCACGGGCAATGGCAGCGCGTTCTGTGCCGGCGGTAACGTCAAGGATATGCACGAGCGTGGCGGTATCTTCGCCGGTTCGCCCTATGAGTTGCGCAATACCTACCGCGATGGCATTCAACGCATTCCCCTGGCGATTTACGAGCTGGATATTCCAGTCATCGCGGCGGTAAACGGCCCGGCGATTGGCGCGGGTCTCGATCTGGCGTGCATGTGCGACATCCGCCTGGCGGCGCCCAAGGCGATCTTCGCCGAGAGTTTCGTGCGCCTGGGCATTGTTCCCGGGGACGGCGGTGCCTGGCTGTTGCCGCGCATCATCGGCATTCCCAAAGCCAGTCTCATGGCGTTTACCGGCGATGCCATCGATGCCGCAAAGGCGCTGGAATGGGGCCTGGTGGAGCAAGTCTGCACGCACGAAACGCTCCAGACGGAAGCTCAGGCGCTGGCGCGACGAATCGCCAGTAATCCGGGGCATGCGTTGCGCCTGTGCAAGCGCCTGCTGCGTGAAGGCCAACATATGCGCCTGGATTCGCTGCTGGAATTGTCCGCGGCGTATCAGGCGCTGGCGCATCACACCGAAGACCATCAAGAGGCGGTGGCGGCTTTTGTCGACAAGCGCGATCCCGATTATCAGGACCGCTGATCACCCATTGCCCACAACAAGAATCGATCTGGAGTAAGCAAAATGCGTGGCGTATTTCGAGAAGACCACAACATGTTCCGTGATCAGGCCCGCCGCTTCGTCGACCGCGAAATCGTGCCTTACCTGCATGAGTGGGAAAAGAACGGCATCGTTCCCAAGGAGGTTTGGCTCAAGGCCGGCGAGAACGGATTGCTGTGCTCCACGGTGCCAGAAGAATATGGCGGCCCCGGAGGTGACTTCGGTCATTCGGCGGTGATGATCGAAGAGCTGGCGCGAGCCAACGCCACTGCCGTGGGTTTCACCACCCACTCGGAAATCGTAACGCCTTATATCGTGGCCTACGGCAGCGAAGAGCAGAAGCAGCAATGGCTGCCGCGTATGGTCAGTGGTGAATTGATTGGCGTGATCGCCATGAGCGAACCGGGGATCGGCAGTGACCTGAGGGCCATGCGCACCTCGGCGCGGCGCGACGGTGACGACTACATTGTCAGTGGCCAGAAGACCTTTATCACCAACGGTGGGAATGCTGGCCTGGTGGTCACTGCCACCAAGATTGACCCCGCGGCCAAAGAGTTGACCTTGATCTGCGTCGAAGAAGACCGTGCCGGCTTCGCCAAGGGACGCCTGCTGGAAAAGATCGGCCTGAAAGGGCAAGACACCGCCGAACTGTTTTTTGATGAAGTCCGGGTGCCTGTCGGCAATCGTTTGGGCGAGGAGGGCATGGGGTTCAAATACCTGACCCATCAACTGGCCTGGGAGCGCCTGATTATCGCGATCCGTGCCGCGCAATCGATCGACACGCTGCTGGAGGAAACCATTGGTTATACCCGTGAGCGCAAGGTCTTCGGCAAACCGGTGCTCGACTTCCAGAACACCCGTTTCAAACTCGCTGAAGCCAAGGCCCAGGCCACCATGTTGCGGGTGTTCGTTGACGACTGCCTGACCAAGGTGATGCGCGGTGAGTTGACGCCTGAAATCGCCGCGATGGCCAAGCTACTGGGGTCGGAAATGCAGGGCAAGCTGCTCGACGAGTTCCTGCAATTGCACGGTGGTTATGGCTTCATGAGCGAATACAAGATCAGCCGTGCCTGGGTAGATGCTCGCGTTGCTCGGATCTACGGCGGCACCTCGGAAATCATGAAAGAAATTATCGGCCGTACCCTTTGAAGTACTGCCGCAGGAGGCAATCAGATGAATAACTCCCTTTATGACATTCCTTTGAAAAAAAACGATGGCAGTGCCAGCCGCCTGGGCGACTACCAGGGCAAAGTTCTGCTGGTGGTCAACGTCGCTTCAAAATGCGGCCTGACCCCGCAATACGAGGGGTTGGAAAAGCTGTACCAAAGTAAAAAAGACCAGGGGTTTGAGGTGTTGGGTTTCCCGGCCAATAACTTCAGGGAACAGGAGCCGGGGAGCGACGCGGAAATCGTCGAGTTCTGTTCGGTCAACTATGACGTCCACTTTCCGTTGTTCTCGAAAATCTCGGTGGTCGGCGCGGATCAGCACCCTCTCTACACTCAACTGACTGGCTCGCAACCTGAAGCCATCGGTGACGGTCCGTTCCGTGAGCGGTTGAAGGGATATGGCATCGAGTCGGCCAACACCACGGACGTGCTGTGGAATTTCGAGAAATTTTTGATCGACCGCCACGGCGCGGTGGTTGCGCGTTTCGCTCCGGACGTTACGGCGGATGACCCTCGGTTGCTTGACGCGATAAATACACAGTTGGCCAAAGAGGCTTAGGCGTGCAGACGGTCGACACAGTGAGTGCACTTCGCGCGTTGGTAACCCGCGCGCGCAGTGAAAACAAGAAAGTCGCTCTGGTGGCAACCATGGGCAATTTACATGAGGGTCATATAGCCCTGGTTCATTGGGCCAGGCAGCGGGCTGATTATGTGGTCGCGAGTATCTTCGTCAATCCACTCCAGTTCGGGGCGAGTGAGGATCTGGCCGGCTATCCTCGGACGCCGGAGGCGGATCGAGAGAAACTGGTCGACGCTGGCTGTGATGCGCTATTTGTCCCGGCTGTCGAACAGATCTATCCCGAAGGAATGCTTAACCAGGCCATTGTTAGTGTGCCGAACGTCTCCGAAGGTTTGTGCGGTGCAGCGCGCCCAGGACACTTCGATGGCATGGCTACGGTCGTTGTCAAATTGCTGAATATCGTTCAGCCGAGCGTCGCGGTTTTCGGGGAGAAGGACTATCAGCAGTTGGCGGTCATTCGTTCAATGGCCAGGGATCTCAATATGACAGTCGACATTGTCGCTGCTCCGACCATTCGAGCCCCGGATGGGTTGGCGTTATCTTCCCGCAACGGTTATCTGACCGATAGAGAGCGTGCCATTGCTCCAGTGCTTTATGCATGCCTGCAACAAATGGCGGCGTCTATCCAGGTTGAGGGTCGGGTGGCTGAGGGCCAGTTGATGGAATGTCGTCGACGTATAAGCGACGCCGGTTTTCAGCTGGAGTACTTTGAGGTCAGGAATGCCCAGAATTTAAATCCTGTGACAAGCACTGATACTCATTTTGTGATCCTGGTGGCGGCGCGCATCGGTAAAACGCGACTCATCGATAATTTGACGGTGGATCTTCGCCTGGGTGACTGAATTAACCATCACGGAATGCATCACCACACAGTCCCAAGGGGGGCCTCAGTCCATCGTGAAAACAGAAAGATCACCAAAGGAAACGACAGTGGGCCTTTATCGAGCATTCGCTGCGCTTTGCCTGTGTTTTGTCTCTCTAGTCGGCGTTGCTCAGCAAGCCCCAGCGGATGCCTATGGTGCCGACACCCAGCGTGCCAAAGCCTTGCTGGCAAAAGCTGTCGCCGAGTACAAAGCCAAGGGCGACACAGCGTTAGCCGAGTTCAGCCGGCAGGGGGCCTATGTCGATGGTGAGCTGTACATCTACGTGGTAGATACCTCCGGTGTAATGCTTGCGAGCGGCGGGCCTTCAGTTTCACTGGTCGGCAAACCGGTGGTCAGCTTCCTGGACGACGACCTCAAAGCTGTATTCCAGCAAGCCATTTCACAGCCAGATGACGGCGTTGTGCATAGCGCCGAATACCGCTGGTGGAACTGGCAACACGCCAAGGTCGAGCGCAAACGGGTGTTCTATCAGCGTGTGCAGGATCGGGTGATCTCCGTGGGTTACTACATGCCACGGTCGAGCCCGGAACAGGCACAACAACTGCTGCGCCAAATCTCGGGGCAAGTTGCCAACGACGCTAAAACCACCTTCAGCCTCATTAATCAGCACGATAAGCAGCTCACCCGGGATGATCTTTATGCCTTTGTGGTGGACCTGAAAACCCAGCGGTTTGTCGCTCACGGTTTTTCGCCCCGGTTGATCGGCACCGACTTCAAGTCATTGCGCTCAACCGACGGCAAGCCTATTGGCGAGGATATTCTCAAGCAGATGAGCGCCCATGAAACAGGGGAGATCGCCTATCTGTGGCGCAACCCTATGACCGGGCAGAACGAATACAAGAGGACTTTTCTGCAGCGGGTGAACGGGTACATCGTCGCCGTGGGCTGCTATGCAATCAAGTGATCAATGATGGGTGATATCGGTGTTTTGAGCCATGGCAGCGACAAGGCGACCCGTAGCCATTGGATGATTCTGTCCATTATCAGCTTCAACTTTATCTCGTACGTATGCAGTGGCTTGCCGCTTGCTGTGTTGCCGGGCTACGTCCTCAATGACCTGGGCCTGCCCTCGGTTTTCGCGGGTGTGGTGATCAGCTCGCAGTACCTGGCGACGCTCCTGACCCGCCCCTTGGCTGGTGGCGTGGCCGATCGCCTGGGTGCCAAATACGCGGTGGTGTGTGGGTTCAGTGGCTTGATGT
The DNA here is from genome assembly GCF_018325905.1 of Pseudomonas sp. St316. Lineage (NCBI taxonomy): Bacteria > Pseudomonadati > Pseudomonadota > Gammaproteobacteria > Pseudomonadales > Pseudomonadaceae > Pseudomonas > Pseudomonas sp. St316. Next base: position 1,952,249 of record NZ_AP021901.1, read on the forward strand.
TGAGCGGCACCCTGACTGCGCTCGCCATTTTCCTGCACACCCAACCCTGGTTGACCCTGACACTATTACTGCTGGGGAGGTTGGTGTTGGGGGCGTCCACAGCCATGATTTCCACGCCCTGCTGCACCTGGGCCATCGGGTTATGCGGTGCCCCTCGGGCAGCACAGGTCATGTCGTGGAACGGAATAGCGGCTTACGGCGGCACGGCTGTTGGCGCGCCACTGGGTGTGCTGCTGCACAATTCGTTGGGTATCGCCAGTGTGGGGTTGAGCACCGTGTTGCTTGGCCTGATGTTCCTGCTTTTGGCTCTGGGCAAGCGGTCAGCTCCATTAGTGACAGGCGCCCGTCTGGCATTTTATCGAGTCCTGTTCGCCGTCATGCCAAATGGCCTGGTCCTGGTTTGCAGTTCGGTGGGGTTTGGCGGGCTGACGGCGTTCGTCGCACTGTTCTTCGACAGTCTGGGCTGGGATCACGCCGCCTACTGTCTAAGTGGCTTCGGGGCAGGTTTTATCGTTGCCCGATTGTCGTCGCCGGGAATACTGCAGCGATTCAGAGGGTACAAGGTGGTGGGTGGGTGCCTGCTTGTACAGACCTTGGGCATGCTGCTGATATGGCTCGCGCCGTCTCCTGCGCTGGCCATTGCCGGCGGGGCGTTGACCGGGATAGGGGTGTCATGGGTCTATCCGGGGCTAGGCGTGGAGACATTGGCGAGCACTCCGGCCGCGAACCGTAACTCGGCGCTCAGTGCCCTTTCAATATTTTTTGATATTGCAGTGGGGATCGCCGGCCCGGTGATGGGCCTGGTTGCCTCAGGTTTTGGCTATGCTGCGATATTTCTCTGTGCTGCACTGATGTCAGCAGGCGGGTTTCTAGTGGCGCTCTGCCTATGTTGGCGGAAGGGCCGCATACGCGATTGATACGGCTTGCTTAATGGCGTCCCTCTGTTTGACATGACTGATGCGCAAGTAAGCCCTTCGACGCTCTGAGAGCGCAGCGATCCACAGGCTTCCTGTTCGCGGCCTGCCTGGCCGACGATGTGATCGACTGGACGCCATGCCATAATGGAAAGCCCTCTCGATTTTGAAGATCATGACAGACTCACAGGCACCCGCCTCCCCGAGATACAAACGTCGTCCACAACAGATGCGTGGCCATGAGCGTGTCGAGATGATTCTGGATGCTTGTGCACGCCTCATGGTGGGGAAAGGTGTGCTCAGTCTGACCATGCATGGTATTGCCAAGGAAGCGGGTACTTCCATTGGGTCGCTTTATCATTTTTTTAGGGATAAGGAGGAGGTCCTGAGCGCATTGGGCCGTCGCCATATTGATGCGCTAGGCAAAATTGCCAGTGAGCTTCTTCTTATTGAACCCGCCACCTGGATTGGATTTAGTACGGCGGATACAGTTAAACATTTAGTGCTTCCATTGCTGGAGTATGTTGAGAAAAATCCTGATTTTCTGCATATGATCAGCCCGAATTTCTCTGCTGGCCAGCTTCAGGCTTCTGATTTACAGGTACAGCTCAAAGAAATTTATAGTCATGTTGTTATGTTACGCATTCCTAATGTCAGTACCGAAATGTGTGAAGTGTATGCGGTTGCAATGTTGGCGTTACCTGCTGGTCTTTGTCGCGCAGCATTTGAAAATGATAATTTTAAAAGTTTGCTTATTCTAAACGAGGCGCCACGCGCCTTGGTTGCATACCTTGAGGCAATAGAAAAGCAGGGCGCTTGATGAGATAGTCACCCCTGTAAAATCTAAACTTTCGCAGGGTGTTCTGTTTCGAAGGCCATTTCCTCGATTCACTGTTCCAGCGAGGTGGCAGTGACCAGGACTGGGTAATGCTTGATCTGCAAGCGTGTTGCGATGCTGTTGCCATTGAGCGGGAGAATGGTGATCCCGGGAGCGGCTGCGCGAATCCGAGCCAGAGCTTTTAAATCAGCCACTTCGACAGCCAGGCCAACTGTACCCAGCTCGCGCAGGACTGTGCCCCGCTCCTGAAGCCAAGCCAGTGACTTGGGATCGTCCCCCACCAGAAAGAAGGGCGGCAGGCCAGGCATGTCCAGGGTTCGAGGTGTGATCTTGCCTGGGCTCAACCGAGAACTGCTGATGGGTAGCATCCAGGCCTCATCAGATAGCAGGGAGACCTCGGCACGGAAAAGTCCGTTAGGTGTCCCTCCATTCATCTGAGCATCGAATACTCGAAGATCGGTTTGAGCGAAGTCGCCGGGCAGACCCTCAACAACTGTCAGTTCTGCTAGGGCGAAGGGTGTCAGTATCAGAATGAGACAAGAGGTGAGGGGGATTTGCTTCATGGTGATGGGACCTGTTCGACCGCGGGGTTCATTGCTGGGACCCTGTTCATTTTTCCGGCACCCATCCCCCTCCAAGCGCCTGATACAGAGAAATCACGTTCTTAAGCTGGTTCTCCCGAATCTGAATGGCTGACAATTCGGTGTTAAACAGATTGCGCTGAGCGTCCAGTACTTCAAGGTACGAAGAGTAGCCCCCTTGGTAACGATCCCTGGCGATTTCCAGTGAGCGAGCCAAGGTAACCCGGCGAGCATGCACTCGCGTTATCTGCTCCTCGAGGCGTTTGACGCCAGATAATGAATTTTCAACTTCACCAAAAGCTTTGAGCGCAGTGGCCCTGTACGAATAAGCCGCTTGATTGCGTTGGGCGGTGGCGACCCCGACTTGGGCTTCGAGTCGACCAGCGCTATAGATCGGTGCCAAGACGCTCGCCCCCAGATCCCAAACTTTGACTGGATCGAAATCCAAGGCATTTACATAAAGCCGTCCTATGCCACTCGACAGTTGCACTTGGGGGAGGAATTCGTCACGCCGTGCATCCAGCTTCAGGTCAGCAGCGGCGACCAACTGTTCGGCCTGCTGTATATCAGGGCGCCTGCGCAGCAATTGCGCGGGCAAGAGTCCTGGCACCGTGGGCGGTGTAAGGGTTTGAAGCTCTCGTCCCCGGTGTAGATCGCCCGGCAGCGTGCCGGTTAATAAACGAATGGCGTTCTCTTGCTGACGGATAGCCTGCTCAAGTTCGGGGATCATCTGTGCGGCAGATTCGTACTCAGACTGCGCCTGGGTAAGTTCCAGTTGCGAGGTGTAGCCTTCGTTTGCTCGATCCTCAGCGACACGCAATGCGTCACGGCGTGATTGTGCGGTATCTCGGGTAACCTTTAGCTGGGTGTCCAGGGACACCAGTGAAATGTAGGCCCGCACGGTGGTACTGGCCACAGACAGGCGAATGTTATCCCTGTCAGACTGGCTTGCCTGATAACTCATCTGCGCCGCGTTTTCCAAGGTGCGCAGGCGGCCCCAGAGGTCCAGTTCATAAGACGCCTGCAGCTCCGGTTGTATGGACCGCGTATGGGTGATGCCGGTAGTCCCCAAACTGCGATTGGTTTGTCCGCCGACCGAACCGTCCAGAGTCGGCAACAGCGCTGAGTGGGACAGCCTGATCTGCTGTCGGGCTTCTTCAACTCTGGATATGGCCTCTAGAATGTCAGTGTTATGGGCCAGAGCAGCCTCAACCAGGTCATTAATCGCTGGTTCATCGAACGTTTGCCACCACGTGCCGGATATCGGTGCGGGGACTCCGATGGGTGCGCGCCAGGCCGTCGGGGCAAATACTTTGGCCTCCTGGGGTGAGGCTGTTTTGACCGGGGCGCAAGCAATCAAGCCGAATGCGGCGCCTAACGACATCCACTGCAGGGCACCATACGCTTTGATATTCATGGCGCCGAACTCCGCTTCGAGGTGTCGCTGGTATCGACATTGGTGATCACCGACATGCCTGGACGCAGCCGGTGCAACAAGGGTTGCTCTGGATCCAGGACTATTCGAACGGGAATACGTTGTGCGACTTTAGTAAAGTTGCCTGTTGCGTTGTCCGGACGCAGGACGCTGAATTCCGAGCCGGTGGCTGGGGCCAAACGTTCGAGTCGCCCCGTCAGACGTGCGCCGTCCAGTGCGTCCACATCAAGGCTGACAGGTTGGCCCACTAGCATATGGTGAATCTGGGTTTCCTTATAATTGGCGATCACCCACAGTTGTTCCGGCACCAGGTAGAGCAGTTGCGAGCCCGCCGATACATATTGGCCAAGACGCACCGATACCTCGCTGAGAACGCCGTCGCGCGGCGCCCTGATCTGTGTATTGTCCAAATCGATCTCAGCCAGATGAAGAGCCGCTTGTGCGGTTCTGACCTGCGCCTGGAGCACCCCTCGTGAAACACGGGTGGACTTGACGGTCTCTTCTGCAATGTTGATGGCGGCTCGCGCTTTTTTGACGTTCGCACTGGCGGCCCGAGCGGTCGCGCGAATCTGGTCGCGTTCACGTACAGAGACCGACCCACGAGAGGCCAACTCGTTGACCCGCAGTTCGTCGGCCTGCGCACGGGCATATTCTGCTTGCGCCGAATAGAGTTCCGCCCCTCGAGAGGTGAGTGTCGCCTGGTCTGACGCCTGGGTTTGCACAGAGTTGTCCAGTTCTGCCTTCCGGGCGTCAAGGTCGGCCTGTGCTTGCTCGACTCGCTGGCGATAAATCCGATCATCGATTTGCAACAGGGTCTGGCCTCGACGCACAGCCTCGAAGTCGCGCACCAATACCTTTGCGACATAACCGTTGACCTGAGGTGCCATGACCGTTATCTGTCCCCGGACATAGGCGTTTTCAGTGGTGGTGATGGCGCTGTTGAAAGGCCAGAATTGCCAAGCGTAAAGAATCGCCAGAATACCCGCCAAAGCCACACCAATCATTATGAAAACCGTACCCCGTCGGGGCTTTATGATTTTTGGCGGGTCCTGGGCCGCACTGCCAGTATCTGCCACCGAGATGGAGTCTTGCGTCGCTGGATTCTGCGGGTTGGGCTGTCCGTTTCCGGCTTTGTCATTTCGGGTCATAAGAGGGTCACACAGTCACAGGATGGGTAATGTCGGGCTTGGGCTGTTCGGCCTTCTTTGCCGCCCGTGCGGCACGCACGGTGTGGAATAGCGACCAACTCAAGAAGCTGATGGTCAGCAAGCCGATAACACGAAAGACGTCATTGAATGCCAGCACATTGGCTTCACGGCTGGCTGCCTGGCTCAGTTGCGAGATGCCCTGGGCCTGACGTAGAACAGGGTCGGTCTGGGTCGCGCTGTAGATCTGGTTCTGGATCTGCAACCGCTGAGCCACCACAGGATTGGTCGGGTCGAGATGGCCATTGATCTGGCTCGAATGGAATTTTTCGCGCATCACCTGGAAAGAGCCGAAAGCAGCGGGGCCCGCCAACCCACCTATGCTTTGGGTGAGAGAGAACAGCACGGCAAAACTGACCATGTACTGCGGCCCGTTTTTCAAGGCGCTCATTACGCCAATCAGCATCAGCGGCCCCATGAACATCCCGGCTGCAAACGAGAGCAGTCCCTGGCTGAGGAACATATCGTGTGGACGCGTCAGATTGGTTGCGTCGGCGTCCATGAAGCTACCCAGGCCTATCAGGACGATGGACGTCAGGATCTGCGGAATCACCGCCTTCTGACTGAACGTCAGAGCGCTGGTGCACATACCTCCCAGCAAACCTGCAAGCATGACTGCATACAACGAATGCAGTTGGTCTGCGCCCATACCAAGTGTCTGTAGTAGTCCGACGGCGCCGAAGTTCTGTTCTGAGAGGATGAAGCGCAACATCATTGCGCCCATGGCGAAACGCAAAGTCTCCAATGATCCCAGCCAGCGAGTTTGCAGCAATGGGTTCTTGCGGTTGTACTCGATGATGAAGGCAGCGGTCAGCAAAATGACCGATGCGAGCAGCGCATACCCCATCCATAGCTGGCTGTTCCACCATTGCACGCGGCCCTGGGCCAGCACCGCAGCTATCAATGCCAGCCCCGGAGCAAGTAGCGCGAAGGTTACGAAGTCCAGCGATTCAAAGATTTTGATCCGCTCTCCCGGAGGCAGTTTGAGAACGACGACGGCGGCGAGACTGCACAGCGCCAGGCCTGCTTCAAAGACGTACAGTCGATGCCAGAACAGTGGTCCCTGGAATCCGCTCTCTATGGCTTAAATCGCCATTCATTAGGACTTGCTGAGGAGGGCGGGCTTCTGTGGGGTGTCGGTGGTTCCGTAGAAGGTTTATGCGGCGTCGACGGCCAAACGCCTTGCGTGCATCCCAAGGAAGGGCGGCACTTGTCCCGGAACGCAGAAATGACACGATGGCTGGCTCCTTGCTGGCCTTGGATGTGGTTCTCATTATAAATGACAACCAACCGTTGTGTGATGAACTGGTGAGCCGGCTGGAGGAGAAAATTCCAGCGATGGCGAAAGGCACGATTAATGCGGCCTATATCAATACGCTGGCGGCCGGACTCAGTGTGATGGAAGTCATGAATGGCGTGCTCGTTGATACAACGGCCGATGGTCAGCACAAGGTTATTCGAGTGGCCAAGCCCAAGCATAAGATAGCTTCGGGCAGGATTATCAAGGTGCGCCGCTTTTGATAACGAAAGATTGAGAGGGCCCGTATCTTCACGATGTCGCCGTGCAACACGCGGGAAGTCTGACACTTCGGCAAGTCCAGCCTTCCTGCTGAGCAGGATAACCGCCAAGCTCGCCGGTGCGTTGGGTCCGCTAATCAGTGCCTGGGCTCTCAGCTTAGCCAAGCCTGTTTGATGTGTCCGGCGTTCTCGCCGATCGTGTGAAGTGCCCCTCGGACGTTGGCGCCAATATCTGTTGTACTTTGGTTTTCTACCTTCAAGGTCAGTTCCATCACCGCAGCCTCCAGGGCTAGCTTATTTTGATATAGCCGCTCAAGAACATCAGAAAGTGAATATTCGCTGGGCATCGTTTTGGCTCCAATCGAGGACTCAAGAGCGTAGCAGCGGAAGGGGTGGAAACAAAGTGCGGTTGAATAAGCGAGCGGTAGGCGATGCTCGCGCTCTGCGTGATATAGCAAGGGCGCTGGTCGCGAAGGGTATCGATCCCCGCGATCAGCGGTGCCTTGAGCGCAATGCCAAGCTGTTGAACCGCAAAACACCTCCTGAGCGTCGTAATAGCGTTGATGTGCTGCAGATCCTCGGCCCTTGGGAGAGGGGCGCGGCACCACCCGAAGATGTTGCCGTCGTGCGCTGGGGTTCAAGCAATGCTGAATCGGGTTATGCCAACACCGTCGGTCTACCGTCGCCGGGCTTGAGAACGATCGCCCGTAACACATCTGAATGCTAACTTTGTGCCCATAGACTCACACCTCTACGCCATTGCACTGACCGATGGCACCGCGTGCTCCCTTAACCCTATCTATGCATCGGGATGAGTGGAGGGCCGGAGAGGTGCATTCTGCCGTCCAGGTTAGCCAGCCACAACCGCCGGCTTAGCCGAATCCGATTCGTGACCCCGGCCGAACGCCACCAAGGGTTGGACCGAAAGATCCTGGCGCGGCGTCATGTAGTGTACAAGCAGGCGAGGGAGAAAAATCCGGAGCGCTGGCCTGGCCAGACACGCAACTGGGAGCCGATAGGCACGGTGCTGCTGAACCCAGACCGGGAGCAGCCAGCTGAGAAAAGAGCTGCATAATTAGACGGTGACGCGACAACTACCTTGAAAAACGCCGGGAATGTGAGCGTGTCGTTAGCTTCCATGCCACAAAATGCTTAGCGTGCATGGGGCAGGTTTGGTTTCGCCACGAACATCATCGGTTTTGATCCGTCAGCTTTGACTGGCAATGAGTTATTTCCTAATCGTCTGAATATCGGTCTGATTCGCTATTTTCGGCATAGTGTCCATCTACGAATTTCTTGCGCACTGCAATTGAGCGGCTAATAGCTTGTAGGAACGAACCGCAAGAAGGGTTTATTTACCGCCTTAGTCAAAAATGCGATAAAAAATGTTCGAATTAGTGCTTTTGAGTACTCGCGTGTTGTCGTACGAAAGTGACTGTCGCGGGGGCTATAGGTGCTTCTTTGACGGATGACGCATCTTGCGTGGGTAACCTATTGTTTTGTAAATATTTTTTTTATATTTTTAGGGGAGCGCTGATAATGCGTTGTTTATTAAGCAACAAACTTGAAATGTTCATGTCTCTAGTCTAAGGTCAAGAAAAACTAGAGTAGAATAGTGCGGTGGAAAAGCGTGTTTTATACTTAATGCAAATTGGATGGCGCCGTTGTCGCATGGATAATTATAAAAAATTCGTCTCCAAATTCGTCTTGCTTTTCAGTCGTTTTGCCGTGCTTATGTGCATATTGCTATGCATTAGTTTTGTTACCTTGCAAGCTAAGGATTACGGTGGGATGGAGCAGCAGCGCATCAGCGAAGTGTTTGCAGGTAATGTAGATATTTCCGCGCCGGTGGATGAGTTTAAGGTGCGCGTCGTAAAGTCTGAAGGAAAAATCAAAGGTTACGTATTCCAAAGCCAAGATGTCGTAGATATACCCGCATATTCGGGTAAACCCATTAATATGCAGGTCATTCTTGACACTCAAGGCGTAATACTGGATGCATATGTATTGGAGCACCATGAACCAATTCTGTTAATCGGAATTCCAGTGGCGAAGCTCCACGCATTTGACGATAAATACAAGGGCATCAAAGCTGATCGACGGGTAGTCGTGGGTCGTTCCAGCGATCCAGAGACGGTGACAGTTGACGGGATCGCCGGAGCCACAGTAACCGCCATGGTGGTGAATGAAATCATCATGCGTGCGGCACATAAAGTGGCGGTGTCGTTGCAACTGATCGAGGACAACAGCGGCGTTAAGCAGAAACCTGCTGCCGTGCGTGAAGATTTTTTTAAGCCTGCCACCTGGGAGCAACTGACCGGCAACGGCGCAATCCGCCGGTTAAGCCTAACCCGCGGTCAAGTCGACGCTGCATTCAAGGGTACTGAGGCCGAGGGGGTTGACAATGCTCCGCCCGGACAGGAAGACGATACTTTCATAGAACTATACACCGCCGATCTGAACCCACCCGCCATTGGTCGAAACCTGCTGGGCGATAATCAATATCGCTTCTTGATGCAAGACCTCAAGCCAGGTGAGCACGCCATCGTAGTGCTAGGTCGTGGCCTCTATTCCTACAAGGGCTCCGGTTATGTGCGAGGAGGAATTTTCGATAGGGTGCAATTGCGTCAGTTCGGCAACATCATCAGCTTTCGCGACATGGACCATCAACGTTTGTCCGACGTGTTCGCAACGGGCATGCCCGAGTTCAATGAAATGTCCATTTTCATTGTTCGTGAGCCCGTCCGGTTCGATCCAGGATCGCCCTGGACCTTGGAATTGCTGGTGCGTCGCCAGACCGGCGCTGTCGGTGGTACCTTCAGCAGCTTCGAACTGCCTTACCAATTGCCAGAACAATACCTTTTGCGTCCGCCACCCACCGCTCAAGAGCTGGAGGCTATCGAGGTTGCCAATAGACCGACATGGGTCAATATCTGGTATCAGAAAGCCTTTCAGATCGGGGTTCTTTGCACGGCTCTGGCTGTATTGATGATTATCTTGTTCCTGCAAGATACCTTCACCAAGTACCCGCGTTTTCTCCACTGGTTGCGTCGGGCTTACCTGATGTTCACCGTCGTGTTCATCGGCTGGTATGCACTGGGGCAGATTTCTGTGGTTAATGTACTGACCTTCGCCCATGCTCTGTTCGATAACTTCCGTTGGGAATTGTTTCTTACCGACCCGATTGTGTTCATTCTTTGGACGTTCACCGCCGCCAGTATTCTGCTGTGGGGAAGAGGAGTTTTCTGTGGTTGGTTGTGTCCCTTCGGCGCGTTGCAAGAGTTGATCAACGAAGCCTCCCGCAAGCTGAAGATTCCCCAATATGAGCTGCCTTTTGCATTACATGAGCGCCTATGGGCGGTGAAGTACATCGTTTTGTTAGTGCTGTTCGGCATCTCGCTTGAGTCGATGACTACCGCCGAGCAATTTGCTGAGGTGGAGCCGTTCAAGACCGCCATCACCCTAAAGTTCGACCGCCAATGGTGGTTTGTGGCTTACGCAGGGGGGCTGCTGATCATCAACATTTTTACCCGCAAGATCTATTGCCGCTACGTCTGCCCGTTGGGCGCTGCATTGGCCATTCCTAGCAAGCTGCGTCTGTTCGACTGGCTTAAACGACGCAAGGAATGCGGCTCGCCCTGCCAACTATGCGCCAAGGAATGTGAAATCCAGGCGATTCACCCGGACGGTCATATCAACGTCAACGAGTGTCATTACTGTCTGGATTGCCAGATGACTTACCACAACGAAAACAAATGCCCGCCGTTGGTGCTCAAGAATAAGCGCAAGACGCGGGACAAACCGGCGCCGGTGCCAGAACACACTGAGTTGATTCCGGTGGTGCAGGTATTCAAGCCATGAATATCTAAGCTGGACGAAACATTGCGATTCTTGTTTTTTCACCCGCATCCAATGGAGCAGCAACCATGACTGACAACAAAACGAATGCTGATCATGAACCTAAGGAGGCAACGCAGGAATTTAAATCGCCCGGCCTTAGCCGTCGCGGTTTTCTCGGTACCAGTGCGCTTGCCAGCGCTTCGCTAGCCGGTGCATCGGCACTTGGCAGCGTGGTCTTCACCCGCGAATCCTGGGCGGCTGCGGCTAAGGATGCGCAGTCGAAAATTCACGTGGCGCCGGGTGAACTGGACCAGTATTACGGTTTCTGGAGCGGCGGCCATCAGGGCGAAGTGCGGATCATGGGGGTTCCATCGATGCGCGAGTTGTTACGCATACCGGTATTCAACGTCGACTCTGCCACCGGTTGGGGGCTGACCAACGAAAGCAAGCGGATACTGGGTGATAGCGCAAGATTCATGAATGGCGATTGCCACCATCCACACTTGTCCATGACTGACGGTAAGTACGACGGCAAGTACCTGTTCATCAATGACAAGGCCAACTCCCGGATCGCGCGCATTCGCCTAGACATTATGAAGTGCGACAAGATGCTTACTGTGCCCAACGTACAGGCGATCCATGGCCTACGGCTGCAAAAGGTGCCCCATACTCAGTATGTGTTCGCCAACGCTGAGTTCGTTATTCCGCATCCCAACGACGGTAGCACCTTCGACTTGCAGGATAAGAACAGCTTCACAATGTTCAACGCTGTCGATGCCGAGAAAATGGAGATGGCCTTCCAGGTGATCGTCGACGGCAACCTGGACAACACCGACGCTGACTACACCGGCAAATACGCCGCCAGCACCTGCTACAACTCCGAGAAGGCCTACGACCTGGGCGGTATGATGCGCAACGAGCGCGACTGGGTGGTGGTGTTCAACATCCCTCGCATCGAAGCGGCGATCAAGGCCGGCAAGTTCATCACCCTGGACGGTTCTAAGGTCCCTGTGGTGGATGGGCGCAAAAGCGACGGCAAGGATTCTGAATTTACCCGCTATATCCCTGTGCCGAAAAATCCTCATGGGCTCAATACCTCGCCTGACGGCAAATATTTCATCGCCAACGGCAAGCTCTCGCCTACATGCACAATCATTGCAACTGCCAAGCTCGACGATTTATTTGATGACAAGCTCAAAGACCCACGGGACGTGGTAGTCGGTGAGCCTGAACTGGGACTGGGGCCGTTGCACACCACCTTCGACGGCCGCGGTAACGCCTATACCACCTTGTTTATCGATAGCCAGGTAGTGAAATGGAACATGGAAGAGGCGATCCGCGCCTACAAGGGAGAGAAGGTCAACTACATTAAGCAAAAACTCGACGTGCAGTACCAACCCGGACATAACCACGCGTCGCTGACCGAAACCCGTGAGGCCGACGGCCAGTGGCTGGTGGTACTCAGCAAGTTTTCCAAGGATCGCTTTCTGTCGACCGGTCCGCTGCACCCGGAAAACGACCAGTTGATCGATATTTCCGGTGACGAGATGAAGCTGGTGCACGACGGCCCGGCCTTCGCTGAACCACATGACTGCGTCATGGCCCGTCGAGATCAGATCAAGACTAAAAAGATCTGGGACCGCAACGATCCGTTTTTTGCAGAAACCGTGGCTATCGCTGCGAAGGACGGAATTAAACTGGAGACTGATAACAAGGTTGTCCGAGAGGGCACGAAAGTTCGTGTCTATATGACTTCTATGGCCCCTGCCTATGGAATGCAAGAATTTACCGTAAAACAAGGCGATGAGGTTACTGTGACGATAACTAATATCGATAAGATTGAGGATGTCTCTCACGGCTTTGTCATGACTAATCATGGTGTAAGTATGGAGATTAGCCCGCAACAAACATCGTCGATAACTTTCATTGCTGACAAGCCCGGTCTGCATTGGTACTACTGCAGTTGGTTCTGTCATGCACTGCACATGGAAATGGTTGGGCGTATGAAAGTCGAGCGAGTTTAACGGCCCCCCGCGCTGCCAAGAAGGAAAATGCAGTGTCTAGGCATCTCTTGTTCAAGATGCGATGGGCGTTAACTCTATTTTCATTGATGTTAACGTCCCTCGCATATTCGTCGCCTCGGCCCATCACTGAATTGTTAATGCATGCAGAGGGCGCCAACCGCTGGAGACTTCCTTTAGGAGAATACAAAGGCCAATTTACTATTGAGCAATCTATGCAGATAGTTTGTGATAAAGGTGCGGTCTTTGACGCTGAAGGTGCTGGGAACGCGCTTTTTATCAGTGCGCCCGATGTGCGCGTCGAAGGCTGTACTTTGCTTAACTGGGGGCGCGATATGACAGCGATGAACGCTGCGATTTTCATCGGCCCTCAAGCGACAGGCGCGATGATACGCAACAATACAATGAACGGGCCGGGATTTGGTATATGGGTGGATAGGGCGCATGACGTTAGCCTGATTGACAACGATATTGAAGGCGACCCGAGCATTCGCTCCCAAGACCGCGGCAATGGGATTCATCTGTATGCCGTGCACGGCGCCAAGGTTATCGGTAATCACGTGCGACAGACCCGGGACGGGATCTACATCGATACCTCGAATGGCAACCTGCTGCAGGGCAATACTTTGGAAGACCTGCGCTATGGCGTGCACTACATGTACGCCAACGACAACCAGTTGCTGGGCAATACCACCCGCCGCACACGCACCGGTTATGCCTTGATGCAGAGCCGCAAGCTGACGGTGATTGGCAATCGCTCCGAGCAGGACGAAGGCTATGGCATCCTCATGAACTACATCACCTATTCCGAGCTGCGCGACAACTTCGTCAGCGACGTGCGCAGTGGTTCCGCCGATGGCGGTATGGTCAGCGGTGCCGAAGGCAAGGCGCTGTTCATCTACAACTCGCTGTTCAATGTCATCGAACACAACCACTTCGAGCGCAGTGCCGTGGGCATTCACCTCACCGCAGGCTCCGAAGACAACCGTATCGCCGACAACGCCTTCGTCGACAACCAGCAGCAGGTCAAATACGTTGCCACCCGCTTGCAGGAGTGGTCGGCCGACGGTCACGGCAATTACTGGAGTGATTACCTGGGCTGGGATCGCAATAACGATGCGATTGGCGACGTGATCTATGAGCCCAATGACAATGTGGACCGCCTGCTCTGGTTGTACCCGCAGGTCCGTCTGCTGATGAATAGCCCGAGCATTCAACTGCTGCGCTGGGTGCAGCAAAGTTTCCCGGTGACCAAGTCGCCAGGGGTCAAGGACAGCTATCCGTTGATGAATCTTCCGACCATGCCCCAGACACAGCAGCCGAACTTATGAACGCAGTCGACATTGAAGGGGTTAGCCAGCGCTACGGCAGCATGACCGTGCTGCACGATCTGACCCTGAGTCTGGGCGAAGGCGAGGTGCTGGGCTTGTTTGGCCACAACGGTGCGGGCAAGACCACGGTGATGAAATTGATCCTTGGCCTGCTCAAGGCCAGCGCCGGCCAGGTGCACGTACTGGGCTGCCGACCCGCACAAGCCGACGTGCGTCGCCAACTCGGTTACCTGCCGGAAAACGTGACGTTCTACCCACAACTCAGTGGTCGCGAGACCCTGCGCTATTTCGCCCGCCTCAAGGGCGCCGCGTTGACACAAGTGGACGAGCTACTGGAGCAGGTCGGTCTTGCCGGCGCCGCAGACCGTCGGGTGAAAACCTACTCCAAAGGCATGCGCCAGCGTCTAGGGCTGGCCCAGGCGGTTCTCGGTGAACCTCGCCTGTTGCTGTTGGACGAACCCACGGTGGGTCTTGACCCTATCGCCACCCAAGAACTTTACCTGTTGATCGACCGTCTGCGCCAACAGGGCGCGAGCATCATCCTCTGTTCCCATGTGTTGGCAGGTGTCGAAGTGCATATCAACCGTGCGGCCATCCTGGCCAATGGCTGCTTACAGGCGATCGGGAGTCTGTCCAGACTGCGAGAAGACGCCGACTTGCCGGCGCGAATCCGGGCCAGTGGTCTTTGCCGACGCGAGCAATGGTTGCAGCGCTGGAATGCCGCCGGGCACACCGCCACAGCGGTGGGCGGCAACGGGATCGAGGTGATGGCCGTCAATGGCTACAAAGTTGATCTACTGCGCCAGTTGTTCCACGAGGATCAACCGCAGGACATCGAGATACTGCAACCGTCCCTTGAGGACCTTTACGGCTATTACATGAGCCATGCAAGCGCCGCCACTGAAGGCACTCATTCATGACGCAGATTTGGAATATCGCCGCCAAGGAGTTCAGCGACGGCCTGCGTAACCGCTGGCTGCTGGCAATCAGTCTGTTGTTCGCCGTTCTGGCGGTGGGGATCGCCTGGCTTGGCGCGGCGGCCTCCGGGCAAGTGGGCTTTACCTCGATTCCGGCAACCATTGCCAGCCTCGCCAGCCTGGCGACGTTCCTGATGCCATTGATTGCGCTGCTGCTGGCCTACGATGCCATTGTCGGGGAGGAGGAGGGTGGCACGCTGATGCTGCTGCTGACCTACCCGCTGGGTCGTGGCCAGATCCTGTTGGGCAAGTTTGTCGGTCATGGCCTGATTCTGGCCTTGGCCACCCTGATTGGATTTGGTTGCGCCGCAGTGGCCATCGCCTTGCTGGTCGATGACGTCGAGTTGGGGCTGCTGCTCTGGGCGTTCGGTCGCTTCATGGTGTCTTCCACGCTACTGGGTTGGGTCTTCGTGGCGCTGGCTTATGTCTTGAGCAGCAAGGCCAGCGAGAAATCCAGCGCCGCCGGGATGGCATTGGGCGTGTGGTTTCTCTTCGTATTGGTATTCGACCTGGCACTGTTGGCGTTGCTCGTGCTCAGCAAGGGCCGGTTCAACCCGGACCTCTTACCGTGGCTTCTGCTGCTCAACCCCACCGATATCTATCGCCTGATCAATCTCTCTGGTTTCGAGGGCAGCGGTAATGCCATCGGTCTCATGGCATTGAGCAGTGATTTACCGGTGTCGATTTCGGTGCTCTGGCTCTGCTTGTTGCTCTGGGTCGGCGCTTTGCTGTTGCTGGCTTATTGGATGTTTCGCCGTCGGCTGACTTGATTCATTACGCTCGAGGCTATTGCGATGAACACTCTGTACCTGATCGGAACCCGTGCCCTGGTCATCATTATCTGTTTGGGGTTGGCGGCTTGTAATGATCGCGCAGAAGAAAAGCAAACCCTTGCGCCGGTGGCTTTCCATCAGAGCGACGAGTGTCATGTCTGCGGCATGGTGATCGCCGACTTCCCGGGCCCCAAGGGTGAAGTCGTGGCAAAAGGTTCAGTCAAGAAGTTCTGTTCCACCGCAGAAATGCTTGGATGGTGGCTTCAGCCAGAGAATCACCTCACTGAGGCGAAACTGTATGTGCACGACATGGGTAAAAGTGCCTGGGAGAAACCCGACGACCATTACTTGATTGATGCCACCCAAGCCTACTACGTCGTCGGGACCCGGCTCAAAGGTTCCATGGGCGTGGTCCTTGCGTCATTTTCCGAGGAGGCCGCCGCGCGCAAGCTGGCCAGCGAGCAGGGCGGCAGAGTATTGCGATTTGAAGACATCGATTTAACGCTTTTACAGCAAACGCCTGCGCTGTAACTGAGCCGCTTCCCTGAGTAGGGCTGTCTGAGGAACTTACCGAACCGACTCGCAGAAGAGAGCTGGACCCACTTCTGCGATTTTATTGGCGGTCGGATTGCGGTACCTTGCTTTAGCAAAAATTATTTGAGCGTCAAGATCCAGTCCGCCAACGTTTTCGCTTCTTCGTCTGTTACTTGGTTGGCCGGCATTGGCGCGGCGCCCCATTTTCCGGAGCTACCTTCCTTGATGCTTTTTACCAGGGTGGCCGAGGCATCAGCTTGTCCGGCATATTTAGCTGCGATCTCCTTATAACTAGGCCCGACTAGTCTCGCTTCGATCATGTGGCAGCCTACGCAGGGTTTGCTCTTGAACAGTGCTTCACCATCAACGGCTTGGGCTGGTTGAAGGTTCAGCAAAGTGCCGAAGATAAAAAGATGCATAAGTTTTTTCTTCATTTTTTATTTCCTCATCTGGGTGTGCTTTGCTAGTACCGCTTGTCAGTAATCTGTTCCGTTTTTTATCAATCAATACAGCATTCGCGCCGGTAAGCTTCGGATGCAGTGGAAAGTGTAGTTGAGGTTCCGAGATTTTCAAAAACTTCTGTCGGGATTTTCTGAGATATCGACTGCGGCATTCACTGAAGTATTTATGGTGTGATCGCTGCAATTGGTCGTTCAGATATGTGACATTTTAGCGAAACTCGATGTTCGGTACGATTTGTTAGTATTGTAAATGCCGCCCAAATTCACCATCCAGGATCTGGGCTTTTTCAGAAAAATATGCTTATAATTCAGTGGCTTGGATGCTAGCGTAACTCGAATTTCGCTTCGAATTTTGCGCTGAAAGTTCGGAGTTGTTCAAAAGGTTGTAATCAATGGCGTATGGTATAAATTCCAATTTTGCAGCTGTTTTTTATTTAAGGAGCTAAAATCCAGGCGAGCGCAGGGTGTTGAATTCAATGGCTGGTGTAATGACAGGAGTGATCAATTGCTGATAGGAGTTCTCCCATTGAACCCAACTGTTTTTTTTTTTTCACGCCATCTGAATTAACTGAAGGAGAAATGCATGGCGGTGGTATACGCTAGGCTCAATTAGCCGAGATGATCTATTGTTATTTTTCGAAGCCGATCTGGTGATTGCCACGCTGGTTTTCCTGGGTGCTGGATGGCGGACCGACTATCATGGTCGAAGACGGCAGGGGCCGCCATACGCCACGCCAGCACCTTACTGATGCGCGAAGCCAGCAGGAATAGTCTGCTATTGTTGATTTCCGATGGCAAACCTATGATATCGATCGATATGAGGGTCGTTATGGTGTAGAAGACATGCGCCAGGCAGTCACCGAAGCTGATTTGCAAGGCATCTATTCCTTCTGTTTGACTATCGACAGGCAAGCAGCAAACTATCCGCCTGCGGTATTTGGCGCGTCAATACGCCTTATTGCCCAGACCCGAGTTGTTGCCCGGCGTGTTGCTGAAGTGGATCAAAAGGCTGGTGATGGCTTGAGCTTCCACAATTCGCCTTCTCTTTGGAGAATCCTTTTATGCCTAGAGACAAGACCCCATCGTCGGTTGTTGCACAACAACTTCAGATGACGCTTTCGAGATGGGACGCTGAAGACACATCAAAAGCTTTTCCCACCCAAGGCACTCATGAGCTTCCCGAATTATCAAATACCGAGTTGGTTCACCTTCGTGTTCGTGTGATTGCTCTGGAAAATCTGGTTATCGCGTTGCTCGCCCAAGGGACGGATCAACAGCTTACGGTCGCCCGGGAAATGGCTGGCTACATTAGGCCTAGACCGGGTTTTACCCAGCACCCTTTGACGATTCATGCCGCATCCCAAATGGTCAACAGCGTCGACCGTGCAGTGAGATTTCGAAAGCTGTCGGAAATATGAGCACTGAGCGGCCTGGCCTGCGCGACAAAGCTTGCCCTGCATTCAAAGATTAGGTTTAGAAGTTATTGTGTGCGTCACCAATGGAATCAGGAAAGGCGCAGTCATGAAGTCATCTCCCCACTGACGGGAAACTCAGTCATGAGCCGAAAACCGCCTGCCATGAAAAACCTTGGCGGGCGTCTCTCGTTCACGCTGATACCAGTCGTTTGATCCAGTCCAGCAGCACCCTGGGTAGCAACTCGGGTCTGTGCAACAAGGCATATTGCCGCGAGCCGAATACCGCTGGCAGGTAGTTCGCCGCCTGGCGATCGATAGTCAAACAGAAGGGATAGATGCCTTGGAGCTTGGCTTCGGTTACGGCCTGACGCATGTCTTCGACGCCGTAGCGGCCTTCATACTGGTCAACATCGTTGGGCTTGCCATCGGAGATCAGCAATAAGAGACGGTGCGTGGCAGCTTCGCGCATCAGCAACGTGCTGGCGTGGCGCAGGGCGGCGCCGGCCCGGGTGTAGCGTTCCGGTTCGAGAGCCGCGATGCGCCGACCGACTTCAAGGCTGTAACGCTCATCGAAGGTTTTCAGAGTTCGGATCGTGACCCGCTGCGGCCCTTCGCCGGAAAACGCCATCACACTATAGGGCTCGCCCAGGCTCTCTAGCGCCAGGCAGACCAGCAGCAACGCTTCGCGCTCGACATCAATGACCCGACGATGGCAGGACAGCCAGCTGTCGGTGGAGCCGCTGACGTCGATCAGCAACATGATCGCCATGTTGCGACGGCCACGACGCTGGGTCAGATACACCGCTTGCGGCATGCTCAGGCCAGCGCGGGCCTCGGCGCAAGCGTCGATATACGCTTCCAGATCGATTTCGTCGCCGTCCCATTGTTTGCGTAGCCTGACGCGTTGGGCCCGCAGACTTTCGAATTGCCGACGGATGGCATCCAGCACCGGACGATGAGCATCAAGGGTTCGCTCAACCCATTGCTGCGGACCTTCCCGAACAGGACTCAGTTGCAGGGTCGCCCCCGGATCACGGTACACCTGGTGGTGATAATCCCACTCGGGATAGCTGATCGTGTGGGTTGCGAGGTCCTGTGCACGGTGCTGAAATCGGGTCCGTGGCGGGTCGAGGGACAGCAGCACTTCTTTCGGGCGACCTGCCGTCACCACCAGCCGGGCTTCGTTGAGTTCGGACAAAGACTCAGCGAAATCAGCCGCAGGGGTATCGGTATCCCGGTCGGTCGGGCGCTGCATGCCCATGGGGTCTTCGGCTTTTTCCAGCGGTTCGGCGGGTTGCACCATCCATAGGCCTTGTTCCTGATCGTCCTCATCGGCACAGGCCTCGCGCGCAGTGGGCTGACGTGTGAGGCGGGCACTGCGTGGCAGGGCATCGTCGGTGTCGATTTCACCGGGCGAGGGCGACACTTCCTCACCGGCCGACGGTTCGCGCAGGTCGCCGGTCCAGGCATCAAGGAGAAGCCTGTCTGCGCCGAGCCCGTGAGATTCTTCGCAGAGGAGGAGACGTTGCGCGAGTGCTTCTGACAGTTGCAGCGAATCGGCGGTGTGGGTGGGGGGCGCCAACTCTTCCAGAGGCGCGCCGCATTCACTGTTCAGCAGTAAACGCAGGAAGTTTTCCAGGGGGTGTCGCTGGCTGGGAAAGGCGTGAAGCGGTGGGCGGGTCGCCAGGGCATGCTGGCGCAAGTCATGGATCGAGGGCGCCAATCCCGGCAACAGGCGTATCAAATCCGCATCAGCCGCCCAAGCTTCGAGAAGTAGATAGACGCTGCGCTGCATCGGGTTGTCGAGGGCTGACAGGGCATTGGCGCTGCCTCGTTGGGCGCGCATCGCCTGTTGCAAGGCCAGGGCTCTATAGCACTCCAGGGTGAGCGGATTCTCGCTGCTTCCCAAATCCTGCGGTAGCCATATAGTCACGCCATCGGTCGCTGGGACGGCGCTTTGCTGACACGGCTTTTCGTGACGCACAAAAAGCTTCTTCAGCAGCGTAGGGGGCGAGGGCGGTTGCGCGACGCGCAGCGAATAGTGGGTGTTGAACACTGCCTTGATCAGCAAGTCGAGGTGTTGTGCGACATCCCCGAGGGTGACGATTTTTTCAGTTTCCGAGGGGGGGCGGTGACGACGCCACAACGCCTGTGCATACACCGTCGCGTGGCGTGCAACATCGGTAATGAGGTCCTCGGCTTCGGCCATTTAGATAAATGTCAGGTCGACGAGGTCGCGCATGGCAGCGACCAGTACCGCGTCGTCGGACAGCGGCGAGATCAATGCGACCCGACAGGCGATGGGCGCAGCAATGCCGCTGGTAATCAGTCGCGCAGTGGCAATCAACAGACGGGTACTGGGGACTTCCGCCAGGCCCCGGTCCTGCAGGGCGCGTAGTCGCTGGGCGAGGGTGACCAGCGCGTGGGCGATGGCGTAGTCGGTTCCACCTTCATGGATGACAATGGCGATTTCGCGCTCGGCCGGCGGGAAATCGAAATCCAGCGCCACAAAGCGCTGTCGAGTGCTCGGCTTCAAATCCTTGAGTATTCGTTGGTAGCCGGGGTTGTAGGACACCACCAATTGAAAGTGTGGCGAGGCTTCAACGATTTCGCCAATTTTGTCCAGGGGCAGAATGCGTCGGTGGTCGGTCAGCGGGTGCAGGACGACAATGGTGTCTTGCCGCGCTTCGACCACCTCATCCAAGTAACAGATAGCGCCTTCGCGCACCGCCCGGGTCAGCGGGCCTTCCGTCCAATGGGTACCTTGGTGACCGATCAGGAAACGCCCGACCAGGTCGCTGGCACTCAAGTCGTCATGGCAGGAAATAGTGATCAGCGGGCGCTTGAGACGCCAGGCCATGTGTTCGACAAAACGGGTCTTGCCACACCCGGTGGGTCCTTTGAGCATGACAGCCAGCTGCTGTGCATGGCATTGATCGAAGATCGCCACCTCGTCGCCGCTGGGCTGGTAATAGGGTTCAGCTTGCGGCGATGCGGGTTCTGCGGCCGACAGGTTCTGCTGCATTCGTGAACGATCAATCACAACGCTGCGCCCGACGCACGAGGCACCAGAACCGGATCGGATTCATCGACATTGAATTGCGGCGCATGGCGGAAAAAATCGAAGATAAACAGCCCGACACCCAGGCTGAACATCGACGCCGTCGCCACCAGCATCAGGAAATGCACCTGAATCTTCAACTGCACATCCAGATAGCCCATGCCAAGAATGCGTTCCAGGTACACCTGAGCAATGCCCGCAGTGGCAAATGACAGGGTCATGCCGAACATCCCTCCCAACTGCAGCCAAAATGCCCAATAACCGATACTGCTTTCTTCCACGGGACGACGGGTCATGCCTGGAAGTGCGTAGGTGATCATCGCCAGGACTATCATGGCATAGGCCCCATAGAAGGCCGCATGGCCGTGCATTGCGGTAATCAGGGTGCCATGGGTCCATTTGTTGACGTCGGGGAAGGTATGAGCCAGACCGAGGAGGCCAGCGCCAAACATGGTGAACAGGGCGCTGCCCATGGTCCAGTGCAAGGCCAGTTTATTGGGATGAGAGAGGCCGGAGCGGCGCATTGCGTTGTAAGCGTAGATCGCCATACCGACCAGCGCCATAGGCTCAAGTGCACTGAAGAAACCGCCCAATGGAAGCCAGTAATGGGGGACGCCGATCCAGTAATAATGGTGGGCGGTGCCAAGGATACCGGCAATGAACACCAGGCCGACAATCACGTACAGCCACTTCTCCATGACCTCGCGATCAGCACCGGACAGTCTGATCAGCAGATAGGCCAGAAAGCCGCCCTGGATCATTTCCCAGACACCTTCGACCCACAGGTGAATCGTCCACCAGCGGTAGTAGATCGATACCACGTAGTTTTCATAGTGCAGCAGCGCCGGCAGATAAAGCACGGCGGCACTGGCCAGCCCCAACAAAAGAACGCCTTCGGTGGCAGTGAAGCGCCCGGCTTTCTTGATGGTCATGCCGATGTTGTAGAGAAACATCAGCATGCAGATCACGATCACGATCTTGTGCGGCAGCGGTTGTTCGAGCAATTTGTTCCCGGTGCCATAACCGAACAGATAGCCCAGCACGGCGGTGACGCCCATGGCCGTCCACAACCCGAGCTGGATATACGCCAGTTTGGTGCTGTGCAACTCGCCACGGGACTCGTCCGGCACCATCCAGTAGGTTGCCCCCATGAACCCGGTCAGCACCCAGACGATCAACAGATTGGTGTGTATCGCCTTGGTGACATCAAAGGGCAACACGTCCAGCAGGGGATCCGGTCCGAGGTATTTAGCCGCCGAGAGCAAGCCGAATACCAGTTGCAGACCGAATAGCGCCATGGCGACGGCGAAGTACCAGTAAGCGACGGATTGAGATCTGTAACGCATGGTCATCCCCTTTGATTACTGGAACGACGCCAGATAGGCGACCAGTTGATCGATCTGTTCGGGCGTTAGCGATTTGGCGAAGGTGTCCGGCATGAAAGACATGCCATTGGCGGAATACATGTCGCCCGGATGCAGGTACGCGCTTGGCGTGACGATGGATTCGCGGATGAAGCCTTCGACGTCCTTGGCCTTGCCCTTGTAGTCAGGCGAGGCAATGACCTGTTTGGCCCGAGCAGCCAACCCGGCCAGTGTCGGTCCGGCGAGATTGACTCCCGGTGCAATCGAATGACAAGCGCTGCACACCGGTGTGGCCGTGGTTCGAAACAGCGCCTCGCCCAGGGCGATCGGGTCTTCCTTGTCGGACACCGGGCGTGCGGCGGGTGGCTGGTTGCCACCGGCGACATTCTGTTGCGCAACGGTGAGGTCCATGCCGGGAATCGACGTGCCGGTCACCAGGATCGGCCGCGGCGGCCAGCCTTGATTGTCGACCTTGCTCACCCAATCCATAAAGGCGATCAACGCCGCGATTTCTTCGTCGTTGAGTTTTAGGTTCGGCATCAACCGGCGATGACGTTGCTCGTCATAAAACTTTGAGGGGTCTTTGAGGAACGCGGTGAGATAGGGGGTGCCGCGCTGCTGGGTGATTTTCGTAAGGTCCGGAGCGTAATACGCGCCTTCACCAAACAACGTATGGCAATTGATGCAATTGTATTCATGCCATACATCCTTGCCGCGAGTGACTTCTGGCGTGATCTGTTGAGCGTTGGTCAATTTTGGAAACTGCCGGTGACTATCAACCGTCATGCCAAGAAACACAATGGCGGCGATGGCCGTCGATATCAGCGCGAACGAGCGTGTCTGGCGTTTGTTCATTGCGAACTCCCTAGACGCCGATACCCGTCCAATAGGTGATGCCGATAACGCTGGCATAAACGACCGCGCTGGCCATCAGCACGAGCACGGCATAGCTGACTATCTTCAAAGCTTTTTGCACGGCTGCATCCCGAGTAGAAAGTGCAGTTGGAAAGTTCTTGGAAAAGCGCTCTGCCGGTTGGGTATTATTAACGATACCAAGCGCTGCATATTTGAGTGTGGTGGTTCAAGTTGTGAGAATGAATGATCTTGAGGGTAGTAGGCTTTGCATGGCTGTCAAGAAATTCTATGAAATTTTAACAAGTCGTAGTGACGGATACATAGAAGAAATTGAAATAATCAGGTGAAGCAAATGATCAGCATATCTCTATTGAGGGCGGAGGCGCATGGCATTCAGTCATGGTCAACCGTAAGCTCGATGGCTTCATGATATTTTGAGATCGGTATTTCGTCTCTTTTCATGATCCGGGATTCAAATTTCCGATCTAGATAGAGTCGATCGAGTAATCAAGGGCGGCGCAGCTCGAAAAAGTCCGAACGGTGGGAATCCATTTAGGAATCTGATCAAACATCGAATCGTTAATGATAGATATCAAAAACGACTTAAAAAGGCCCACAAGCGGGCCTAAAAAGGGGGGCTATTAGTCGCATGAAACTGTTCCGGCTTCTTACTCCTCAACTGCCACCAGTCGCGCACCTTTACGCGTGACCTGCTGCCCGACTTCAAATCTGGCATTGGGTGAGCGCACTGTACTAGTCTCACCTTGTGTGTTTTTTACTTGATAAGCGGTTTCAGATTTACCAATCCCTGTTTGCACCGCACTGCCTGCGAAAAAACCGCCAGCTGCGCCGACTAATGCACCAATCGGCCCCCCTACCGCGCCAACCATCATTCCGGTCAAGGCGCCGAAACCCTTGCCGGCAGTTGTGTCGGGGACTTCACGGATTATCTGGTCTGCCAGGCATAGCGGAGACAGTAGAGTACACAGGGTAAAACTGAGCGCGATTGAACGAGTCATGACATTGTCCCTTTGGGGTTTGCGTTAAGTTCAATACTCAATACACAAAACGGGCCAAGAATTTTATTCAACAATATCAATTAGTTAAGTATTTGAATGGTCATTACGACCTAGTCCGGAAAGGGTCATAATGACAAAACAATAGTCAATATGACTTCTCGACTGGTGGCTTATTCGGCGCCAGCTTACGGGACAGACGGTGAAGCGCCGCTAATAGACAATCCACCTCCTGAGAAGGTGCGACGCATCGGCGCGGGCAACAAGGGAGCAGCAGTAGAACTGCAATCATGGCGGCTACCGAGATTCCAGAGTTGTCGGGTGCCGAATCAGTCTGCCTTCAAAGCCGAGCTCTTGCCTTGGAAAAAGCTAGTAATCAAAGAGAGGGTAGTCCGCTACGATTCTGCGATGACAACGCCACCAGACGGCCTCCCACATAGGATCGCATCGCTGGTCCTGACTGAGTTCTTGCAAACGCAAAAAAGCCTGTTCAAATTCTTCGGACGATGCATGGTCGCCATAGTTATGAAAACGTTATCTGATCCAGAGTCCATTAGTGTGGGCGCGGTTCGGATATGTAAGTTGCTGCAACTTGAATATTGCCTCGGTCCAACAATACCAAAAGTGCTAACTATGACAATGAACATCGGGGGGTTGGCGCGGAAATTTCGGTCATGGTCAATAAATAATTTATTCAAATCTGTATTTTAGACGAAAGGCGATAAAATCAGGCATGAATACCTGTCAGGAGAGGTTTTCGTGCAATGACGAAAAATATATCGACCTGTTGGAAGATGACTATTTATCTACTGGATAATCTCTTAAATAAATATTGAACCACGGGTGCTGATAATTGGCTTGACCCGTTTATAGAATATGATTGCTATTTTCGTGAGTAAGGGGGAGTGTTGATCACATAATTCAGTTAAGAGCGATTGAGCATAACCGTTACTCGACGGGTGTTTTTTCAGAGGTCGATCGCTCAGCGAACCCATGCGTGCTTCCAAACTCCCAATGCCCGGTGTCCGGCGGCCATTTCACTATGGGCTGATTATTTTGTTGTGCTTGGTGTTCGATGGTTTTTTCGGATTACAGGCGAAGGACTATGGCGGGTTCGAGCAGCAGCGTGTAGAAACCATATTTCCCGGTAGCGATGGACTTTCCGAGCCTGACGGCGAGTTTAAGGTTCGCACCATGCGCACCGGCAAAGAGGTGCTCGGTTACGTGTTTCAGAGTCAGAACGTGGTAGATATTCCGGCTTACTCGGGCAACCGATCAACATGCAGGTCATCCTCGATACCCACGGCGTCATCCAGGATGCCTACGTGCTGGAGCACCATGAGCCGATTTTGCTGATCGGCATTCCCGTGGAAAAGCTTCATGCCTTCGATGCCAAATACAAAGGGGTCAAGGCCGACCGAAGGGTGGTCGTTGGCCGGTCCCGTGTGGTTAATTGCCGCCCGTGGATAATTAACTGATGCTTGCTAAGTGTGTCGTGTTCGCAACTCCCGGGGTTGAGCGCTGATTATTTATCTTCATGGCTCTTCCTTTAAGTTGTGTTGTGTAAGTCGCTAAAATATATTGAATTAAAATAGGGCGTGGAGGGTATGCTGGACGTCAGCAAAGCCCTGTGTACGCTCGGCACTATATCCGCGGTGATTGAATTAAAATAGCTTCTCGAAAGAAAGAAAACATCATTGAGGTATGGCTTTGCTGAAATGATTGATGTTCTGACGATGAGGAGCTCGGAGTCAATCGTATCACCACCCACCTGCCACCCTATTCCTCCCGTAGGATTGAGGGCCCTGGTCATTTGGGGTTAAAAAGGGAGCAGCAGGGGGTAGGCAATGGCATTAAGATGACCTAGGAAGAGAAAACCCGAAACCAATACCGCGTTGATCGACCACGCCACTGTGAGGAAACGAGCGATCTGACCCCAGATGGGGTCACGGACATTATCCGCATTGCGCCATACAGCATTGAGCATGCAAGCGGCGTAGGCCACGAAACCCAGCAGCATCAGACCAAACAGGGAGGGGGCAACCTTGTTGAAGGCGACCAGGATCAGGCCAAATAGTACATTGCTGAGCACTACGCCGTAGAGCCAGAACACCACCCACAACGCAGTGCTACCCTGCGAGTTTAACCTGTGCTGAAGCTTACTCATCACGTCTCCCTGGCCAGCTAGTGACCCGATTTTCCCTACAAGCCCGTGCAGACTTCACCCGGATGATGCCGACGTAATGGACGTCGTGCATGGTTTCAGTCTAGCGGGCTTTTCGGACATGTCCCGACCGAGTGCGGCTAGTTCGACTAACCTTGCTACCTTTTCCAGATTCACTTGGACGGGTTTATGGAGTAAACGATGGACGAGAAATCACTACCTGATTGGGATCCGAGGTCAGAAGCTGTGTTAAAGGATCAGACGACAGCCTACGACGACATGCGCCGCCGTTGCCCGGTCGCATACAGTCAATATGGCTATACGTCCTTGTTCAGGCATGAGGATGTGCTGCGCGTACTTAAGGATCATGAATCCTTCAGTAATGCGGTCTCGCGTTTTCCCTCTGTTCCCAATGGCATGGATCCGCCCGAGCATACGGTGTACCGGAACCTCATCGAGCCTTATTTCAGCCCGGAGCATATGGATGCTTTTGCCCCGGTGTGCCGGGATATAGCTGTTCGTTTGGTGCGGGCGTTACCGGATGAAGGCCCTTCGGAACTGATAGGGGAATTTGCTCAAATCTTTGCGTTGCGGATCCAGTGTGCCTGGCTGGGCTGGCCGGCTGATCTTCATGAACCGCTGCGCCTGTGGACACTGAAGAATCACGCGGCCACGCTGGCCAGAGACGACGCTGACCTGGCCGCCGTGGCCCTCGAGTTTGACGGTTATATCAAGGATTTGCTGGAGGTGCGCCGTACGGCCGGCGCTGCTGCGCCGAATGACATCACGACCATCTTGCTACGCGATCAGTCCTTGGGAAGGACTCTGACAGACGATGAAATCGTCAGCATTTTACGCAACTGGACGGTCGGCGAACTCGGAACCATTTCCGCTTCAGTCGGCATTCTCGCGCATTATTTGGCCATCAACTCCGAATGGCAGCAGCAATTACGCGAACAACCCGCTCTGCTACCTGCCGCCATCGATGAAATACTGCGTATTCATGCACCGCTGATTATGAACCGTCGGGTGACTACGAAACAGGTCATGCTGGGCGGGCGCACGCAGGCAAAGGGGGCGCGTATCGCCCTCAACTGGGCGTCGGCCAATCGGGACGAAGCGGTTTTTGGAGATCCCGATGAAATGCGCCTCGATCGCGATCCCGAGCTGAACCTGCTCTATGGTGCCGGCATTCATGTCTGCCCCGGTGCACCGCTTGCAAGACTGGAACTACGGATCGTGATGGAAGAGCTGCTGGGCCGCACCAGTCGGATTGCACTAGCGATGGATAAGGAACCAGTGAACGCGTTTTTCCCTGCTAGCGGGTTTTCTTCTCTACCCCTGCGGATTCAAAAACCGTCTTCCCAAGCTTTGGGAGCCTGCCTGCCCCCCGAGATCCCATGATCTCCAGACAGTCCTTTAATGCTGGATGGCTTGGCGGCGGGACCGACGGCCTTGACTGACTGCAATCGGCCAGTCGATCAATGCTTGGTTCTGGTTGAATTGAGCCCTGATCGGCCGTGAGTGTTATTTCAAACCAAGCCGCTTCGCCAGTCGGTGCAGGTTAGCTACGTCCATATCCAGCATTCGAGCACAGGCAGACCATTTCCTTGCGCAATTATTCAGCGTGTTATCAATCAGCTGACGCTGGAAGTCATCCGTCGCATCCCGCAGGCCCTGTTCAACGCCGAGGAAAGATACATCCAGAGCAACAGGCGGCGCTACCATCTGCTCGGGTACTTGATTGAAATGCTGTGCTTCAAGCAGCAGCTCGTCACTTTGCTGGGTCGCGCGAGCAATGATCGTCGCCCGATAAACAGCGTGCTCCAGTTCGCGAACGTTTCCTGGCCACGTGTACTGCTTGAGCAACGACAGACAGTTGGCAGCCAAAGCCACCCGTTTCAATCCCATGCGTTCCCGGCTCTGCTCGCAGAAAAAACCCGCTAGCAACGTGATGTCCTGATCACGCTCACGCAGTGGTGGTACATGCACAGGGAATACGCTTAAACGGTGGAACAGGTCTGCACGGAACCGATTGTTCAACACCTCCTGCTTCAGATCACGATTGGTCGCGGCAAGCACCCGTACGTTGACCCGCAAGACGTTATCGTCACCAACCCGTTGCAGGTCGCCGTATTGCAGTACCCGCAACAGTTTTGCTTGCAGATTCAATGACAGTTCACCGATTTCGTCGAGAAACAGTGTGCCGTTATCAGCCATTTCGAACTTGCCGGTGCGATGATGGATTGCACCGGTAAAAGCCCCTTTGACATGGCCGAACAACTCACTTTCAGCCACTGATTCCGGTAGCGCAGCGCAGTTCAGATAAACCACAGACTGACCGGCGCGCGATGAACCTTCATGTATGGCCTTGGCGACCAGTTCTTTGCCGACTCCGGTTTCTCCAGTGATCAAGACGTTCAGGTCGGAACCTGCCACCATTTCGATCTCTCTCTTCAACTGTCGCATGACTTCGCTGAGCCCGACCATTTCGGTGCCGGGTTTGCCCGCCGGGATATTGCTGATGGAGAGAGGCGTAATTGTCTGACTTTCCAGTTGCTCCACCAGCAATGCATTGGCCAAGGCAGCAGAAGCGAGGGCTCCCACAAGTCGCAGCTCTTCGTCGCTGAAGTGATCAAACTGTGCCGGGTCCATGCCATCGATCGTCAACGCACCAATCAGTGTCTGGTCCGCGAACAACGGCAATCCGATGCAGGCATGCACTTTGAGGTCCTGCCGGTTCGGTATCAGTCCGTCATAGGGATCAGGCAAATGACTCTCTGCCGGAAAGCGCACCACGTCACCGGCGCGAGCGATGGCTTCCAGTCGCGGATGTGCATCAAGGCTGAAGCGACGCCCCAGAACATCCGGTGCCAGGCCGTCAATCGCCAGCGGACGGAACTGTCGCTGTTCATAACGCAACAAGGCAGAAGCGTCGCAACCCAGCAATTGGCGCAAGGTATTGATTAGACGTTGAAAGCGATCCTGATGGGAAATGCCGCTTTGCAACTGAATAGCGATGCGCGCCAAGGATTCAACGGACAGACTCATGTTTTGTCACTTTGACAATGATTAGTCATAAAGACAGTAAACGGGTAATGTCATATTGACAATATTTTTTTATTTGTCGTTTAAAATCAATGTCTTATTATCTGGCACGAACATTGCCATCTTCGGTGTAGAAATCATTTTTTACCGAGGTAGGTTATGTCAATTCTCGTCAAGAACAACATCCATTGGGTCGGTCAGCGCGATTGGGAAGTGCGGGACTTTCATGGCACAGAATACAAATGCCACAAAGGTAGCAGTTACAACAGCTATCTGATCCGTGAAGAAAAGACCGTGCTGATTGATACGGTTGATCACAGGTTCAGCCGGGAGTTCATACAGAACCTGGCGATGGAAATCGACCTGAACACGCTGGACTATATCGTCATCAATCATGCCGAAGAGGACCATGCAGGGGCGCTGACAGAACTGATGTCGCTGATCCCGAATACGCCGATCTATTGCACCGCCAATGGCGTGGACTCGATCAACGGTCATCACCATCATCCAGAGTGGGATTTCCACGTCGTACATACCGGCGATACCCTAAATGTCGGCAATGGCAAACAGCTGGTTTTCGTGGAAACTCCGATGCTGCATTGGCCAGACAGCATGATGACGTACATAACCGGCGATGCCGTACTGTTCAGTAACGACGCCTTTGGCCAACATTACTGCGACGAACACCTGTTTAATGATGAAGTGGATCAAAACGAACTGTTCGATCAGTGCCAACGTTACTACGCCAATATCCTCACGCCATTCAGTCGTCTGGTCATTCCTAAGATTACCGAGATCCTCGGTTTCAATCTGCCGGTCGATATGATTGCCACCGCTCATGGCGTGGTGTGGCGTGATAATCCGACGCAGATTGTGCACCGCTATCTGGAATGGGCGGCGGACTATCAGGAGGACCGCATCACATTGTTCTACGACACCATGTCGAATAACACCCGCATGATGGCCGATGCCATCGCACAAGGCATTCACGAAGTTGATCCGGGTGTGGCGGTGAAGATTTTCAACGTCTCGCGCCACGACAAGAATGAGATTCTGACCAACGTGTTCCGCTCAAAAGGTGTTCTGGTGGGCTCGTCCACCATGAACAACGTCATGATGCCGAAAGTCGCCGCCCTGCTGGAGGAAATAACCGGGCTGCGTTTTCGTAACAAAAAGGCTTCGGCGTTTGGCAGTTACGGCTGGAATGGTGGGGCGGTAGACCGCATTCAGACACGCTTGATGGACGCTGGTTTTGAAACCACATTGACGCTCAAAGCCAAGTGGCGGCCAGACGGTGACTCGCTTGAGGTTTGCCGAGCTCATGGCCGTGAAATCGCTCGGCAATGGGCGCTGCAACCATCGACGCAAGCACAAGTCGCACGATCTGCCGCAGCCACAACTGCCCAGGCAGAACCAATCGCGGACAACGGCCCGCGCATGCAGTGCAGTGTCTGCCAATGGATTTACGACCCGGCGATCGGGGAACCAATGCAGGATGTGCAGGCCGATACGGCCTGGTGTGATGTGCCTGATTACTTCCTGTGCCCGGAATGTTCACTGGGTAAATCGGTATTCGATGAGCTTGCTTCGGAGGCGAAATGAACAAGGAAATCGTCATTGTGGGCTCCGGCTTCGCTGCTCGTCAGGTGGTCAAGAACTTGCGCAGGCTCGATGCAGCGGTGCCCATTCGGCTGATTGCTGCAGACAGTTGCGATGAGTACAACAAGCCCGACCTGAGTCACGTCATCAGTCTCAATCAGACAGCGGACGACATGACTCGTCAGTCTGCGGCGGAGTTTGCCGAGATGTATCGGTTAACCCTGAATGCTGGTTGCCAGCTGACTGCAATTGATCGTGAAAACAAGCGTGTCAGCGCCGGCAGTGAGGCGTTCAGCTACGACAAACTGATTCTTGCCACGGGTGCGCAAGCCATCGTTCCGCCAATTCCCGGACGGGAGTGGATGGTGACTTTGAATAGTCAGCAAGAATACCGTCATGCACAACACGCTCTGAGAGCGGCAGAGCGCGTACTGATTCTGGGAGCCGGCTTGATTGGCAGTGAACTGGCAATGGATGTCAATCGTGCCGGAAAGCAAGTGGTACTGATGGATAAGTCCTGCAGCCTGCTGGCATCGTTGCTGCCTGTTGAGGTGAGTAGCCGCTTGCAGCATCGGTTATGCCAGATGGGGGTGGAAATGGTGTTCAACCAGGCTTTGGAATCCATTGAAAAGAGAGACGATAGCCTGTTGGCGACTTTGTCCAATGGCCGGCAAATCACCACCGATGTGATCATTGCCTCAATCGGATTGAAACCTGATACGACGTTAGCGGCGCAGGCTGGCCTACGGGTTGATCGTGGCATTGAAGTTGATGAACGCATGTGCACCTCTGACCCACACATATTTGCCGTTGGCGATTGCGCGCAAATCCAGGGCAAGCTGCTGCCGTTTCTACAACCCATTCAGTTAAGCGCCATGACCCTGGCGAGTAATGTGCTGGGTGGCGATGAGCAAGTGAAGTTCCCGGCGATGCTGGTGAAGATCAAGACCCCGGAAATGCCGCTGCACCTGGCCGGAGAAACCAACCGGAAGGACTTGCAATGGCAGATCAACCTTGAGGCACAGGGGCTGGTAGCCAAAGGGCTGGACATGGCAGGGCAGCTGCGGGCGTTTGTCGTCAGTGAAGACCAAATGAAGCAGGCCTTTACATTACTACGGCAACTCTCGTTGTAAATAAAATTGGCAGGGCTCACCCGGATCGACCAATCGCGCTGAGTGTTTTGTTCTTCCTAGACTTATTATCGACGTCAAGTCTGCAATCGCCAGATCGGCTTTGAGTAATTGACGTTAGACCGTCTTGCCGAACAAAAGCCGGACTTGTGTGATCGCGACTTGTATATCATGCAACCGGCCTTGACCTGCGTTGGCATGGTTTACTATCAAGAGTTCCCGAGCAAAATGCAGCTGTACCGCTTGATGTGGGCCTCGTCAGCCTTCGAAAACAGGAGAGCACAGTTCTAGGCCTAGGCTAGGCCGAACGGGTTGCGTTTCGTGCCGGGGGTGGCAGAAGGCGCGGATGGAGCAGCAGGTTCTTGTTTGGTTCGGTGGGTTCCGAGTTTCATCATCACCCTAGCCGCTCAATTCCTCAATCGTTGAGCCAGCGCAGCGCCATAAAGTTCTGTGTACTCATCGAACACGAGCCGCGCCCACTGGTTTTGGGAATGTATTGAGGTTGGGCGCGGTCAGGCGTTGCATCATGTTATTTACCGTTCTGGTAGGCTCACCGTTCGTAACGGCGGCGCGCGTTCGTCCAATTGGCTACGGATGTAATCCAGTAGCGCAGCTTGGAATAAACCCCTTTTTGACCGTTGAAGTACTTTAAAAACAAGTCCAAAATTAAGTCTTTTCCTGCTCCGGCAAGAAAAGAAACCCCTTATATTTCAATGGGTCGGACGCCAGATACGAGTCTCGTTTCCCGCTCCAATTATTTTGCTATAGACTTCCATTGAAGTATGTAGAGATCAAAAAAAGAGGCTTAGGTCTCTTTTTTAGTTCCAGTAAAGTCTATTCTGTTACATTGGCATCCGCGATTTTTTAGTACATTTTTTAGTACATCAATTCGACGCTTGGTAAATCAGTTTTTAGAGCTGCTTGGCACTCTGATGGCTGTACAACACTCCTTCATTCATATGAGTGGAGTTAGTACAATGGTTCTTACCGATACGGCGGTCCGGCACGCCAAACCTAGCGCAAAAAACTACACCCTTTCTGACTTTGACGGCCTTGCGCTTTTCGTGAATACGAAGGGCACCAAGAGCTGGCACTTCCGTTTTTCTTGGGCGGGCAAACAGCCTCGTATTTCGCTCGGTACTTATCCTGAAATAGGTCTACGCGATGCTCGCGTTCTGCGTGATATCGCCAGGGCGCTGATCGCGAAGGGTATCGATCCCCGCGATCAGCGACGCCTTGAGCGCAATGCCAAGCTGTTGACCTGCAAAGCGCCTCCTGAGCATCGTTTTAGCGTTGATGTGTTGCAAATCCTCGGTCCTTGAGGGAGGGGCGCGGCATCATCCGAAGGCGTGCCTCTTAACCCTATTTATGCCTCGGGATGAGTGAAGGGTCGGACAGGTGCATTCTGCCGTCCAGGTTAGCCAGCCACTACACCTGGTTGATTTGTCCAGCGTGCCCCTGCGTAGGTTGGGCGTCACCAGCAAGCAATTGATCGACACTGAGAAAGATCAATGCCCCGCGTCGCGCAAATGGGCAGAGGCGACCCTCCGTCAATACCCTGATGTGCAATGGCTGTCGTGGGTGTCGGGACAAGATGACTCGGCACGTGCGGTGGTGCTTTTCGGTGACCGGATTTCTGAGGGTGCGTTCCATCCGCAGGGGGGCGTCACGCAGCTTGACTGAGGATTCGGCTGTGTTCGACACGGTGCTAGATTTGGCGGACCTGATCGGTCGTCATCATCGCGGGAAAAACTGAGCCAAAATGACCGAGCAGCGCCCCTTGAATTCGCTCTCTAAGGCCGAACTTGGTGCCAATCGCAGCATCGCGCAGCAGATTTTTATCGGGCATAAGAATTTCTCGCCCGCGGTTCACCGGCAGGCAGGTAAGAAGAGGTGCGGGCGCGCTAATACCGTGCAGTGCGATTATAGTTCAATAAAAAGTTCGATTTCCTTACTTTCCTAATAAAATAAGGAGTAAAAGATACAAATAATCCCCAAGGCCACGACAGATGTATTTAAAACAACGAAGGCGAGTGTTTTGGGAATGGTCCGATAGCGAGCTTCACAATCGTTGTCACGATGGCTTGCTCTCAGACGGTGGGCAGATTGATGTGCAGGTGCGGACTTCCCGCACCGGGGCGGTTCAATTGTTTGTTGGTGCCTACGACGGAGAAGGTTCGATGCTTTTTGAGGAGTACTACAAGGAGCGGCCGGGGGAGTCGATGAGTACAGCGCTAGCGTTCGGTGTAGGGAGGGCAATGACTCTCACGTCGACGAAGCTGTTACCCCTTCCATCTACGGCTCGACTGGGTATTTATCGCAAGGCTTGATGCCTAAAATTCCTCAATGTAGCCCTGTAGATTACTTAGGCCATGTGGAGCGGCGGGCCCCGAGCTGGAAGGCGCCTGGAACTGGAGCAGCGTCTGTCGGCCAACGAACAGACCCATTAAGGAACTGAGCGATGCACAACGAATCAGGCTCGTCTACGTGACCGCCTTGCCACTTCTGGCCGGCAGCTGTCAGTCCTCCTCGAGAATTCAGTCGACGGCTGCTCAGTGCCTACCGCCACCGACGCCGTGATTCATGGAGGAGCAGAGCCCAACTCGCCCCGGCGCATGCTCGACGAATTATCGATATCACCGACGACGGTGACCGAACTGTAATTAAATTGAGATCGTAGTCTGCTCACAGCGCCACTATGCTACGCGACTTCTTGCGGTTTCCAACGCATGTCTTGAACGAGTCCGCTCGCAGCACCTGAATGCCAAGATCGTGTCCTTAGGCTTCTCACCCCAGCGCCATGCGCTGATCGACGGCATGGCGTACTCCACTCAAACTTACCTATGCATCCAGATGAATGGAGCTTAGGCTAGAGCTAGGGTTATCACGACTATGCTAGAATTAGATAACGTAGATAACTGGAGAGGAGATTTCCATGAGCGTTACAGAGCAGTCGGGCGTCTCCACCTTGATCGGTACGCCTAAGGAGGCTCGGGCCAGCTTGAGCCGCTCGCATGCGGACCGAGTGCTGGTCGTGTCCTTCGATCAGGTCAACCTCAGCGTATTTGAGGTGTTGGCGGAAAACTTCGCCAATGTGGCTTCTTCGATGTACGAGGTGCTGCAGGAGCGTCAGGACCCGAAGTCGCTAGAGCGACTGGCCGAGGTGTTTGTGACGCGTAAGCCGCCTTCGCCTCGCTTGCTCAAGGAAGCGGCAATGCTGGTACAGGCCCGCAAAGCGGTGTTGGAAAGCGGTGACTGGCTGACCGCCGCAGACATCGCCCAAGTGGCACAGTTGAGTACACGAAACCCGAGTGCCCAGCCCAACAAATGGAAAAAGCAGGGGCAGATCTTTGCCATCAGTCACGGTGGGGTCGATTATTTCCCTGGCTACGGCTTGGACCCGGACGCGGGCTATCGGCCGTTCAAGGCGCTGGCCAAAATCATTGAGGCTTTCGCTGGCCACAAGGACGGCTGGGGGATGGCTTACTGGTTTCGCTCCGATAATAGTTTTCTGGGAGGCAAAAGACCTCAGGACTTGTTGGCATCGGCGCCTGATCGGGTGATTGCTGCAGCACTGGATGAAATCCAAGGTATTGTCCATGGCTAAGCAGCGTACCGAGTCCAGTGAGGGTAGGGCGACGCCTCCCACGGATTTGGCGGCGTCCGTTACCCCAGTGCCTGCGGCTACGTTGCACGTCACTTTCACCGTGATCGCCAAAGGCGATGTGTTTCACCGTGTGCACCAGGATAAGTATCAGCCTGATCAATTCAATCCTGGTGTGCACGGCAACGCACGCTTCAGCCCGATCCAGGATAATCAGGGGCGGGCGATTCCCACCTTGTATGGCGGCACGACAGTCGATTGCGCCTTGATGGAGACCGTCTTCCACGACGTTCCCCATACGGCTGGGTTTAAGAGCTTCGACAAAGGCAAGCTAACTGGACAGGTGCATTCTGCCGTCCAGGTTAGCCAACCGCTGCGCCTGGTTGATCTGTCCAGCGTGCCCCTGCGGAAACTGGGCATCACGCGCAAACAATTGATCGACACTGAGAAAGATCAATATCCTGCGACGCGCAAATGGGCCGAGGCAATCCACCGTCAGTGTCCAGATGCCCAAGGGCTGACTTGGGTGTCGCGACAGGATGATTCGGCGCGTGCGGTGGTGCTCTTCGGTGACCGTATTCCTGACGGCGCACTCCACCCGCAGGGGGCGTCGCGCAGCTTGTCCGGCGATTCGACTGTGTTCGACACGGTGCTCAATCTGGCAGAGCGGATTGGGGTCGTTATCATCCCGGGAAAAAGCTGAGTCAAAATGGCCGAACAGTGGCCCCTGGGATCCTCTCTCTGAGGCTGGAGTTGCCACCAGTCATTAGATCTTGCCGAAGACGGCGAGTTTTTATGGGGGGCATTAATGGTGATTTCCGTACAAGTTTTACGTGGTGTCGACGGCCAGACACGTCTCGCCTACCTCCCAAGGAAGGGGGGCTTGCCACGGAGCGCAGCAACAACGATGGCTGGCTCCGTGCTGGCCTTACGCGGAGCTCGTTATGATCGCCAACCAACCGATGAATGATGAACTGGTGAGCCGGCTGGAAGAAAAAATTCCAGCCATGGTGAAAGGCGCGATCAAAGCTGCTTATATCAATACGCTGGCGGCCGGACTCAGCGTGATGGAAATCAGAGATGGCATGCTCGTTGAAACAACGGCCGATGGTCCGCACACGGTTATTCGGATGGCCAAGCCCAAGCATAAGGTCGCTTCGGGCAGGATTATCAAGGTGCGCCACCTTTTCATAACGCGAGGCTGAGAGGATCCCTATCTTCACGATGTCGCCGCGCAGCGCGCGGGAAATCTGCACATCCGTCATGTCAGTCTTTGTCCTTTGCGCGAAAAATCGCCAAGCTCGCCATCGCATGGGCGGTTAAATCAGTGACCTTGGGTTCTCAGCTTAGCCAAGCCCTGCTTGATGTGTCCGGCGTTCTCTCCGATGGTGTGAAGTGCACCTCGGACGTTAGCACCAATCTCCGTTGCACCTTGGTCTTCTACCTTCAAGGTCAGCTCCATCACCGCGGCCTCCAAGGCGAGCTGATTTTGGTACAGCCGCTCAAGAACATCAGAAAGTGAATATTCGCTGGGCATTGTTTTGGCTCCAATCGAGGACTCAAGAGCGTAGCAGCGGAAGGGGCGGAAACAAAAGGGCGGACGAGGGAAGCGCGTACCTGTTGATATCGAGCGACAGTAATCGGCCTGGAAGGTAAAACGCTAAATCGGGTCTATAGCAGAGTCTATTTTAAGCCAGATTTCCTGCGCCGATTTGAAGCTGACTGCCGCAGACTTGGTCGATTTCGCCTACGACTTCTACAGCCTGGCGCAGAAAGATGCCTTCCGCGTGTTGTTGCACCCGGGGGCTGAACAAGCCTGGCGCGACCGTCGCCGTGTAACACGTCAGGGAGGCGTCCTGACATGGCCTTCTCGGCACGAGACAGCGATGAAGTGCTCAGCGAGATCAACGTCACGCCCTTGGGGGATGTCATATTGCTGCTGCTGGTGGTGTTCATCGTCACCGCGTCGCTGCTGACAAACGCCATCTCCGTCAACCTGCCCAAGACCGAGTCGGTACCAGTGGAGCAGAAAGACCGTTGGTGGTGAGCATTGATGACAAGGGCAAGGTCTTCATCAATAAGGACGAGATCCAGCAGATTTGCTGGAGTTGAACCTTAAAGCCGCCAAGGCGAAAAAATCTGACGTCCGCGTGCAGCTGCAGGCGGACAACGGGGTGAATTATGGCGAGGTGGCTCGGGCCATGGCGTCTATTGACCGGCGGGGATCAGCAAGTTATCAGTGATTACGGCGAAGTAGATTAAGATTCGTCAGGCACTATCCATAGTGCACTGACGTTGTCGCCGTCATCGAGGCGCTCGGCTATCGCCTTGTCCATCGCATCACGGAATGCTTGCAAGGCAGGGCGAGACGTTGATTGAGGCTCGGTATCAAATTCCTCAAGCGTACGCAGCCAGCCGGCTAACTGAGGATAACTTTTTTTCAGGTTACGCTTACCGACTACCCTGCTTAGCAGCTTTGTACACAGGTGTTGTCCTTGGGGGGTGAGTCCATGGTAAGTGACGAATTCCTGTCGATTTGTTTCCATGCGTAGGTAGCGGATATGTTCATCATAAAAATGGTAGCGGGGATGAAAAAAATGCATGGTCGCAGGGGAAGGGTAAGCTTTAGGCGATCCAGTGAAATTTCCCCAATCAGCGTCGGATTTCAATGAATTGCAATCATTGCAGGCAATCGCGAGGTTGCGCGCACGGAGCGCAAATTCTGGATAGTGCTTGCGTGGCAGAATATGTTCTATGGGGCTCGCATGTGCATTGTTTAATAGCCAACGCTTGCAATAGCAGCAACGTGGCTCTTGGCGAGCCTTCAGGCTTTTACGAAGCAGGGCCTTGAGATCCTTGCTCGGAGCATTTTTAGTATCGCCCAGGCGAGTCCAGACATGGATATCGCCACCTTTTGCCGCGATCCGCAATTCACGCAGGAGGGTCAGACGGTCCTGTCGAAGGCTCAAGCGCTTTTCGGCTCGGGAAGGTTTGAGGTCTGTGGCTTCGGCCGCTTTACCCGTCATTCAGGCAACTCCTCTTGGGCGAAGCGAAATGTCTCGGCAATCGCTTGACGAGCTTGAATGATCAATTGCCGGTCCTGCTCATATCGCTTGTCTTCGCGATTGCCGGAGTTCGTCATGATCTCCTCCATGTCATTTAGCTCATCCACCAGATTTTGTTGCTGGCTGGCGTCGATACCTTGGCTGTGATTAATTGCTCTAATTGCTTTTGCGACAAGGGCGGCACAACGTTCGGCGATTTCGCGATTGTGTGGCGTATAGGTCTCGAATCCCTCCAGTAGTATGGTCTCCACTGAATGGCGCTGCTCAGGCGGAACCGGGTGAAGCTGCTGGTTTTTGGCGAGGAAACAAGCACTGATGTCGTCCTGGGCATTGGCAATCAGTGTGGGCGAGTGCGTCGCGATGACCATTCGTGTTTCCGTTTCCCGTGCAATCAGGCTGAAACATGCCGGCAGCAATTGCTGCCATCGGACGTGCAGACTGATTTCTGGTTCGTCGATGAGTAGAACCTTTCCAGGGCCGGCGCCCGCCATGATCTTTCCGAGCAACAGCAAGACTTGTTGTTCCCCGGAGCTCAGCTCGTTGAATTTCACCAAATGGGAACTGCCTTGCCGGGACAAG
The DNA here is from genome assembly GCF_018325905.1 of Pseudomonas sp. St316. NCBI lineage: Bacteria > Pseudomonadati > Pseudomonadota > Gammaproteobacteria > Pseudomonadales > Pseudomonadaceae > Pseudomonas > Pseudomonas sp. St316. The sequence goes on from NZ_AP021901.1 coordinate 1,991,577, forward strand.
GCGAGCGTGTCGTGGTTAGTTGGCGCGGAGGCCTGAAACGCTTCCGCCAGAGGCATAACACGATCGATCACATAGTCGGGGACTAGAAATTTGTTGAAAAGCTCGATTGGGGCGAGGTAGACCCGGCCTTTCAGACCCAGGAGTTCCAATGCTTTTTCGAATAGCTGAATACGGTCGTGGAGAGCAAAAGTCTCTTTTAGGAAAGCGAGCAGTTTTTTTTCGGTATTTTGTATGGAACTGCCTTTCGTCGTTCTGTCGCCCATGTAGCGGTAGGTATTTTTGTCGCCGGTCAGGGGGAAGCGATCCGTGCTTCCACTGGCAATCACGGCACAGCCCGTTTGCTTATTTTGCAGATGGGCAGCCAAGGCGGTCAGCAATAAACTTTTACCTGCCCCGTTGTCGCCGATGATATAGGCGCAAAATGGCCCTTGGCCTACCCGCTCCAGTGCGTCTACAACCCGGTGCTTGTCCAATAGAGAAAATTTCACATCGACTGAGCTGGCGGGTGGGATCAGTCGATTCCAGGGAGTGTTTAGCACATATCTTGAGCCGTGAACGACGCAGAAACCTTCTACGTCTCGGTAATCGCTTTGAAAGTATTGGCTGAAAAGACCTTGAAGCAACCCTAGACGTGCGTGAGGAAATTGACCGATGCGAAATTTCTTGCGGGCGGCCCAGAGTTGGTACGTTGCGGACGCAAACCATGCAAGTTGTTCTGCTGTGATACCGGGGAAATGGTCAAGCAGTTTTCGCGTATCGATGCATAGCGTTTTCGTGCCGTGATGCTTGTCGCTGTTCAATAGCCAGGCGCGAAGCGGAGCAGGTTTGCCTTTTACGTTGTAGCTGGTGAATGAAAAAACGGCCTCCAGAAGATCGTCATCCCGCAGTATGTCTTTGAGCTCGTTTGGCGTCTCACGCTCTGACCCGCCGCTGGGTTTGAACAGCACCAGCAAACGCCCTGTCAACTTACCGGACTGGAGGTGCTGGTGCACTGCCTGGAGTGGCGCCGCTTGAGTTGTGGAAAGATCAAGTAGAGTCAGGTGTTCACTTTCGAAGTCATCCAGGCCGTACCCGAGCAGCTGGGCGTTAATCTGATGCACCGCCAGCCTGAGTCGCATTAGGTCCTGGCGGCGATTTTGGGCCGAGGTGTAGCGGTATGGTCGAGGAACTTTTTCCAGGTGTGAGTGAACGATAAAAGGTTCACCGCTGTACCCTTGCAGCTCGATCAAATCCTGGTTATGGGCCAGGCCGCTGGCCAAGGCTGCGCTGATTTCTGCGTGTCTGCGGTCGACACCGGCTTGGGCGATGATGCGATAGAACAAGGTATCGAAGAGCGCGAGGTGTTCATCTGGGTGTAGTCCTATTAGCGCATCTGTTATCAAATGCGATAGATGTTCGTGAATACTGCTATGTCGAGCCGACAGTTCGTCACCGCGGTCACAGTAGTCCATCAGCATTTGCGCGCGATCGTCCAGATCGCGGTCAGCCGCCCAAGACCTATTCGCTCGTTCGTGACGCCATTTGTCGTTGTTCCAATCCACCATGTGAACGGCGAGCCAATAAAGCAGCAGTTCCTGAAAATCCAATTTTGTCATATCTTTATCAAGCTGACGATCCGTGGATGCTTTGAGTAGCCTGTTCAGCCAGATGACACTTTCGTCCATGATGGAATACCGAAAATTGATAAGGGGATAGATTTTCAATCAGCTCCGATGAGACGCGGGAGCGTGCAAAAATCAATAGGGCGAGTTTATTGGTTCTCAGTCAGTTGCCTACGTGGTTGATGACGCTAACTTGTCTTCATCTCGGCGATCGTCATTCTCAAATCGCATCAGCAGCTTCATCTTTTCAGTGATCACTTCGATAATCGTCTGCTCATCGAACGTCTCCAGTTGCCATTCGAATCCGATGACAGACTTGCCTTCGGTCCATGGTTGCCGGCTGGGGCGTATGAAATGCTTGCGTGCCTGCTCCATGAGGTTTGTGTCGGCATCGCATAAATAAACACGTATGAAGGGTTTTAACGTTGATTGACTGCAATCCAGGTAGAGGAGAACGTCCGACCAGTTCTCCCAATCATTGCAGGCGTAGCGCAGAACCGGGCCATCAACCCAGTTTTGCCGTCGCGTATAAGGTACGTAGTCAGGGATTTCGGCTTGGAGATTGCCGAGGATCTTGCTGTTCAACGCTTCCAGGGCCTTATCGCGCAGCTTGTTCAAGGCGTTAATTTGGGGGAGGTGATCAAAGATAAATCCAACGCTGTCCGTGTCCATAGCCTGCTCAATAGTAAGATTTTCTAAGTGCAACACGAACTCTCCCACCAGTACTCGCCATTTATCCATTGGCTCAAGTAGGGAGTAACAAGATAGTTCTTCACGTAACTTATTGATAAATAACACGTAGCTCAAGCCAATCCAGTTAACGTCTGGGCTGCGTCCTGATGGAGACAGCACGACGAGAATAGGATGGCTAGAACTTCCGTACGCAAGCGCTTTAGCGTGGAGCTCATAATCGGCAAACGGATTGACTTGGCCATGGAATATCTTGTTTTCCAGAACCAAGATCCATTCCTTCCCCTGAAGGAGTAGATCGATCCGGTTGCCATTGCTGGTCATTACCTCTCGCTCGGGCGGAGAACGAAGCGCAGTAGAGGGCAATGGTTCCTGGCCTATACAACTCAGCAAGACTCGAAGGAAGCAATCGCCAAAGCCATGTATCTGAGTGGGATCGAGGAAGAATGCCAGCAAATCACTCGTAGGATTTTCGTAATAGCCCCTTCCGCCAAGAGCAAAGATGCTGGGCTCGTAGGTGGGTTGTCGATGCTGTTGAGCTTGCGCTAACAAAGCTCGAGCCTGTTCCTGGTTCATCGCGTCTCCTGAGTTGAACCCTTTCTCCTCGGTAGAGGCTGCCTCAATGGCATAGTGATATCAAGTGGTGAATGAAGCGGCGTGACGGTTTGCCTTAAAGCCTATGCAGGATGCGTGTGTACCCTTCATGGCTGACGGTCGTGGGGGCTTGAGGCGGGACTGGTGGGAGCAGCCTGTGACGGTTGGAGGTGCACGATCAGTCGAGCTTCGCTGTCCCCATGGTGGCACAGCGAACGCTGTATCATCCTGAAATCGATACCACCGGCAATTTCATTGACGACCACCGAGCCGGGCCATGCTGGTCTGCAACAACATCGACATGCTTTTCAACGCCGCCATGGAAGCGGGCATTGCCTGCCTGCAGGAATTTTCCGTCAAGGAGGCCCTTGAGTCTGGAGAATTGCGGGCCGTGCTTACCCAGGAGGTAACCCGCACAATTCACTTTAGCGTGCTGTGGCCGCCGAATCGCTTTATCACGCCCACGCTGCGCTGTTTTGTGGATTTCATTTCTTTGCACATTTGAGGGGAGGGCGGCGTGGGGCGATGGATGTACAAAATCTGCCCCAGGTGCCGGGAGCCTTTCCAGTGGATTTCAGCACGTGTACTGCGATAGCGCTGTTTCGAGTTGCTCGCGGACATGACAGCGAAGGTACTCGGGCGACACGACTTCGACGTCTGCGGCATTGCTCATCAGGAATAATCTAAGCCCCTGAGTGTCGAGCAATTCACAACGCAGCAACCATCCGTTGCCATCTCTTTCGACCCGTTGATTCGCCGCAAGCGCGTTTTCCGTAAGGCGATTGTGAAGGTTCTCCTTCAACCGCAACACCAACTCTATCGTCTCGTTCGCGTGGACAGAAATTAGGTCTCGCTGAACCTCGATGGAGCGAACGTCATAGCCTTCAGGTTCTTGGATAGCATCCCTCGCCACCCGCACGTCCACCATCCGATGCAACATCAGCGCACAGGTTTTACCAATCCCGTTGCTGCTGTACTTTCCTCTTGGCAAGCCAGGATCGGGCGCCTCTCCATGCCAGGTCTCCTTTGCTACAAATGCTGACAGGTAGATGTTGCTGTCCTGGTACGCGAGCGCGAGCGGTTTCAGAAGGTAGGAGCACTCCACGCCGTTGGCATCTCGAGGTCTATAACGCACGGTCAGGCTATGATCGTCGATCATTGCACCTTGTATGAGCTTGAGGTGCTCATGGTCATGTTGCCCATGCTCCAGCACCGTGAACCGCGTGCCAGTGATGATGCGACCCTCGGCGACTAAATGCCGGGCTGATCGAGACTTCAGCTCCCAGGCCGCGTACTCGCGCAGCTTTGTAAGCTCTTTCGTGTCCATCCAGAAACCGAAGCGTTCAGCATGTTGGAAAATAGCGCTAAGGGTCATCGATTCTTGCGGCGAAAGCGCCAAGTCAAAACTGCCCTTGCCCAATTTCCAGCGATGCGCTCTGCGTCGCTGTCCTGATTCTTCGGGTACTTTTTCTACAAACCCTTCCGCCTTCAACTCAAACAGGTCACGCCGAGTTGTCCTCGGATTGGCGGTACCGTCCGCCCATTCGAGCATCTCTTGATGCAACTCCTCGGTCGACAAAGCGCGGCCTGCACGTTGGAGAATCTTGCGCAAATATTTGCGCCGCTTTTCTCGGTGTTCAGTTTCATCTGAAATAATTCGCATAATTTTTCAACTCGGACAAACTAGTGTCTAGTAGGACTGCATCATAGCCCCGCTGGCACGCAATTGGGCGTTGAATATGCCAGCCCACAGGAGCATTCATGAACACTAAACACCCCTACGCTAAGCTTGATCACGTCCCCGAATTCATCGACTGGTTGGCGGGTCATCTTGATTCGGACACGCTCATCACGCATGAGTACGTTGATCGTCGCTCGGGAGTACGGTGGTCGTGTAACAGCCTGTACGGCGCGTTTACCTCGTATTGCTGGAATCATCCGGGTAATACCCGCCTCGCGTTCAACCCAGGGGTTAGCGCTGCCAGCAACGAAATGGCGCTGTCCGCACTGCGCGCAGACTTGATCGCTGCTGGCAGCAGCGATGCGTTGATCCTTCAGGCGTCCCTCGACGTCATGGCCTGGGGAGGTGTCACCTCCCGCAACAACGAATGGTTGAAAGCCAACAAGACTGGCCTTGCAAAGATGATTTCGGATGTCGCTACAGCATTGGTAGACAATGATCCCGACGCCCCGATTCTTCGTAATCAATCGCTGCGCTTCAATTCGGGAATGACCAAAATCTATTCGTTGCTTTGCCCTGATTTCATCATCTACGACAGCCGGGTAGCCGCTGCATTGGGATTGCTGGTGGTCAAATACTGCAATGTCAAATGCCTGACGAAAGTTCCGCCGGCGCTTAATTTCCCTTGGGCCGGGGCGAAAGGGTCGACCACTGCTCTCGCACCTAAACGCCGTAACCCAAGTATCGGAAGTCTACAGTTCAAACGCCTGCGCTCAGGGTCGCATCACGCACGTTGGAACATGCACGCCAGCTACGTGCTCAGCCAAGTGGCAAAACATCCTCTCTGTGCTGAGAGTCCTTTCCGAGTCGGTAAAACAACCCAACAAACACTTCGCAGCATCGAACAGGCTCTGTTCAGTATTGGGTATGACTTGCCGGTGAACGACTGACCACCATTGCTTTGGTGAAACGATCTCACAAGTCACCCTGCTGGAGGAGGCGAGGGGGCGTCCTGCGCCCTTGCGCCCCCACTAACTTAAATCGGAGGCCCCAATGGCCGAGATGACCTCGCTGCAACTCATGATTGTCGAGTTGGCGAAAAGCGGTATTAGTTCGTCGGCGCTCAAATCTGCTGTCCTATGCGTTCACCCACACCTGAACGATGGTGCTTACTTGGGGGAATTGGCCACCTTGCAAGTCGAAGGCCGGCTTGTTGGTGAAGAGGCGGAGGGCGCTTGGTTTTTCACTTCTTTCATCGACGACGTGGTCGCTGACCGGGTACCTGAGTACAGCCCGGAGTTCGCCGAAATGATTGTGGCCGCGGATTGTGGCAACTGGACCGAATTGGACCCGAATGAACTCATAGCGCAGTTGGATGAAATGCTCAGAAAGGCAAACGCCCGGCGTTCGGGAAAAGCGTAGCGTTGGATTCACAGAGCTCCGTTGTTGTCTTCGCCCTGACAACGCACAGAATAATGGAGTGACAACGCTCCAGTCACCATCGGGATATCTTAAGAATGGAGTGACAGCGCTCCAGTTAGGCCTGTTGCTACGCTAAAAATATTACTAAAGTGCCACCATCTAATAGCGAGATGATGGCAATGAATATCCTCACGCCTCAACCCATTCAGGTTTCGCTCGGCCAATGGTTTAGCCGCAACCTATCCTCCGTTCTCGCTGTCGCAGGTGCGCAGCGGGAAACGCAACACGATGCCGACGGCCCCGGGCCCTTGTCCGCAGTGAAGATCCAGCAGCGAACCGGCATCGCTCGTAGCACGCTGCGGGCCCTGAAATCACCAGCGCAAGGTAGCGATGCCAACCCGGACCTGAGCACTATCGAGCGTCTTGCCCAGGCTCTGGGGTACCACCTGCTTTTCTGTTGATGCGGCCCCAGGACTGGGCACTGCTGGCCAGCGCGATCGGCAACAGTGGCGATTACTTGGTTGCAGCTCACAAGTTGGAGGCCGATGAGCGGCTTCAAGAGATTAATCCGGTGGAAAAGGTCTTGCGCGAATGCAAGGTCCATCCGGATCGGCGCCCCAGTATTGTGGGTGCCTCGCCGGAAGTTGCCCGGGCCAATGCCCGCGATGAGTGGCGTAGACGCGCATGTCTCAAGCTCGATGCGCTGATGCTGCGCGAGATTTCAAAATCCGGCCCACGCAAGTGGTTGGCCGCGATAGCGGGCGCCTGGGTCAGCCAGACCACGCCACACGATCCTTCTTCTAGCGAACAATAAGGAGTGCCGGGATGCCGATCATTCACGACCCCGATCTTGCCGATGTATTGATGAGTGCCAGCGCCGACGACGTGGGCCTGTTGATAGATGTGATCACCGACAACGGCAAGGGCCGCATCTCCCTGTCATCTTCAGTCTGTCGTCAGTTGATGTCCGACAAGGACAAGGGTGTCGGCGAGTCGACCCGGGCTATTTTCGCCGAGGAGCTGACCCGCTTTGGCGGCAACTCACTGGTCAACCTGTTCCGCGGTGGCAGTGGTGTGCCGTACCGCGAGCTGTTGGCTGATGTGGCCGGGCACGTCGGCGCGAAGAACAAGGCGAGCGCCAGCTGCGCCGAGATGGAAATGGCGATCATCACCAAGGTATTCGCCCAGTCCCTGGCGCGGATGAGCGAGGAAGACCGCAAAACACTGTTCGAATCCCTGGGCGGACTGGCGTACCGACCCGGCATGGGGCCAGGGGCATTGGCGGCTTTGCTGGCTTCACTCGGTAGTTCCGGGTTGGCTTCCTACAACGTGGCGGCGGTGGTCGCCAGCGCGACCATGAGCAGCCTGGTAGGGCGTGGCGTGGTGCTGGCGGGTTCGAGCACCCTGGGTCGTGGTCTAGCAGTGCTGGCTGGCCCGGTGGGCTGGGCCATCACCGGGATCTGGACGGCATTCGACCTAGCAAGCCCGGCGTACCGGGTCACCGTGCCCTGCGTCATCCAGATCGGCCATATGCGCCAGAAGATGTTGCTCAAACCCACCTGTCCCGGTTGCCACGCGATAGTCGCGGTCGGCGCCAACTTCTGTGGCAAATGCGGGATACGACTGGGCGCCTGATGCTCACTTTAGACGACCAAGGAGTGAGTCAATGAACCCTGTGATTTCCCCTCTCGAATTTCTCCTGACCAACGTCATCTGCTTCGCCGCTGGCGCGGCCACGGTGGTCGCGCTGAACCTTGCGGCGAAAGCCGTGCATGCCTCCGGCAAACGCGCCGCGCAGAGCGCCACCTGAACCAACGGATTGAGTAGGAGCGAGAACCGTGTACAGCAACCATCACGCCAAGCGACTGGTATCCCTCAAAGGGGAAATCATAAAGATCAATGCAGACATCCAGAATCTGCGTGCCGACCTCGAATGGTTCGAGCGATTCGACCAGGAGAGCAACCATAGCAGGCTCGCTCAGTTGCAACGGGAAACTCTCGCCGCGCGGGAGCAGCTTGCAAGGGTGGAACAGAGCATCAAGGCCAGCCGCGCTGAGCTGAACAGCGCCAAGGGCGTTGCCGAGGCGGGCTGGTCGCCGTTGCACTGGTTTTCCAGTGAACGGCGCGTGGCTGAGCGCCAGGTCAGCACCCTGCAGGAGCGGCTGTCGCAGTTCAAGAGTCGGCTAGAGGGCTTGGTATCCGGCCTCGGCGAAAGCCAGCGGGAGGAGCTGTGCCTGAGCGCCAATTCGCGGCGTTACCGGGGCTTCGATTCATTGCAGGCCAAGGCCACCATCACGCAACTGGACAACGACGTGCAACGCCTGCAGGGCGTCGCCGACGAAGTCAGAAAGGCCAGCGCCCACTGGGAGGCTGTGGCCGGAGAGGTGTATCGCAATTGGAAAACTACTCATGACCAGTTGCGGGCGACGGAGCGGGACATCATCGATGCCCAGTGCTTCATCAACCAGTTGGACAACGCGCAAAGCCCATTCGATAGAAAGATGGTCCATGACGATTGCGAAGCTCGTTTTGGTGCCGGGCAGCGCGGTCCGGATAGAGTGTTGAAGGACCGGCAATTCCACCAGCGCAAACTGGAACGGGAAGAGGAAAAACGCAAGCGGCGCCTGCGCGACACCATTCGCCTGCTAGAAAACGAAATCCGCAACTTGGTGGTAGATGGCAATAATCTTTGCTACCTGAACGAAGCGGGCGGAAAACGGCGCTTCATCGGTCTGGAGGTGCTCAAGACACTTGTGCCTCACCTGGCTGCGACTTATGGCGTGACCTTGGTCTTTGATCCGGGCATCCGCCGCCAGCTCGATATGAGCGACAACGCACTCCAAGCGATGTTTCCGCAGGCCCGGGTACTGGTTATGCCGCCCACCCTCACCGCCGACCATCCGGTGCTGGTCGCCGCGGAGTTCGATGTCGAGACCTATGTGATCAGCAACGACCACTACAGCGATTACCCGGACATGGCTGCGGTCCGAGAGGATCGGGTACTGCATACAGTGGTCCATCGCGACTCCGTGCAGATCCCGCAACTGCAGGTATTGCAGCCTTACTGATGCCCCACGTGACCGGTGCCTACCGGTCATGTGCAACCCACGCCTGTGCGCTTGTACAGGCTAGCAACGAGTCAAGAAAGATGGATCTGAAAGGCCACCTGCTGTACATCGATATCACCCAAATCTGCGGCATCGGTTGCACGTTCTGCATGTACGCCGACAAGCACAAGACGGGGATGAGCATGGAGTTATCGAGCCTCGCCCGGGAGAACCTGACGGCGCTGATCAACGCCCCCGACGTCAAGCGCATCTCCATCAGCGGAGAGGGCGAACCCCTCAACAACGCCAGGGTCTTCCACGAGATTCTCGAGCTTTCCCAAGGCGGCAAGCGTTTCGAGTTCATCACAAGCGGCTTCTTTCCCCACGAGAAGATGGCGGAGTTCTATGACACCACCAATCGCATCGTGGTCAGCCGCGGCGACACCTGCAATATCCGCCTGAGCTCGGATAGCCACCATATCGACAAGGTGAAATGGCGGGCTCATGGCTTCAGTCTGGATTACCTGCGACGAAACAGACCGGCCGGGCTGAGCTTCTCGTTCCGCTCGATCGACACTGATCGGGAGTTCACCCGCGACTACTTACGGGAGGAACTGGCGCGCTGGGGCCTCGACGCCGAGATAGTCCCGGGCAACGCCCTGGAAGATACGCTGGTGGTCGGCGAGGAACGGTTCGGTATCGACTACAAGAACCTTGTCCACCCGGCGGCCGACACGCCACCAGGTTACCTGGACCTGCATGGCTACATCGACGCGATCGAAGCCCGGGTCAACAAGCGCTTCACCCTCGGCAGCCTCAACCCGCCTCCCCACGCCAACGGCATCGACCTGACGGTGAAACCTAATGGTGACGTCTATCTGTACGGCATCGAGCACCAGCGCCTGGGCAATATCCACTTTGACCGGATTTGCTGGGAGCGACTGGCCAGCCATGTACGCGACACGCCCCTGGTCCGCGCCCTTTACAGCCAACCGCTGAGGGACCTGCTGGCGCGTCTCGACGACCTCGAACTGGTGCACAAGATCCTGCGCAAGGCGAATAACCCCTACTGGCTGGTCAAGGAACTGGCTAATCACGATGGTCTGTTAGAACGAATGGTGCCGGCATGATCGACTCCCACAGCCATACCTTTTATTCCAAGCATGCCGTCGGTACGGTGGATGAGTTGGTGCGGGCGTCAATCGCGGCCGGAGTGAAGATCCTCACCATCACCGACCACGCGCCGTTCCCGGTGGACAGCGACAATCGCCTGTTGGAGGCGGAACTGGAGCGCTATTTCGCCGATATTGAGCGGGCACGACAGGAGCACCAGGGGCAGATCAAGATCCTGCGCGGACTGGAGTTCGACTACATGCCGGGTGTGGATGCCTACAACCGCGAGATGCTGGCCCGGTACGAGCTGGATTTCGCCATCGGCTCGATCCACTACGTCGAGTTGCCGGGCGAGACCATGGCTAAGGTTTGGGAGTTGGCCCGGTTGTCCGCCCCGGCCTTTCTCGACCGTTATTTCGCCCATCTGCAAGCCTTGCTGGAGTGCGGGCTGTTCGACGCAGTCGGGCACGCCGACACGCTGCTGCGCGGCGTGGCGGAAGACGTAGTGCTGCGCCGGATGGAACCGCTGCTGCCGCTGTTCGCCCGCAATGGTGTGGCCTACGAACTGAATGCCTCGGGCATTCGCAAGTCGAGCCTGTTGCCCGGTTCGACTCGTGAGGTTCAGGGTGTCTGGAGCTATCCATCACGCACCCTGCTGCCCCAACTGATCGCCCACGGCGCGGCCTTCACCATAGGTTCAGACGCCCACGATCCGCTGGACGCGGGGGCAGGTATCCGCACTTTGGTCGACGAACTGCAACCGCTGGGCCTGGACCGGATCAGCTACTTCGAAGGGCGTCGACGCATCGACATGCCCCTAGACTTCTTCAGCCTGTCGTCCGGCACCGATACAAGGATTGTCCCGTGAACTCCCGATCGATTGACTGGAAACTACTCGCCAAGGCGCCTGTCGACGAACAGCTGGCGCGCTTTCGCGAGGCCGTGGCCCGGCCGCAGGCGGAGGACGTAAAAGGAGGTCTGCGCGCATTCGCTTGCGGCTTGCTTGCGCAAGACCTGATCGATATGGACAGCTATGTCGCGGTGCTCGGTGGTCATGCCCTGAACTGTCTGACGCCCGACTGCACCAACGGATTCCGCGACATGAGCAATGGCGCAAGCGCCTCCGCGCTGACATCCATCTACAGCCGTGCCAAGTACGGCAGCCAGAAGGACATCCGTTTTCTAGCCGGCCTGGTGATCAACTATCTGGAGCGGCAGCTGGATGACCCGGCATCGCACTGGGCACGGCTGTTCACCAGCGCGCGGGAGCTCAACGACAATGTGGTGCTGATGACCACTGGCTGGCGCAACGTGCCTTCGACGGCCAACGTGCTCTACGACATCGTGGTTGAGGAGATAAACATCAAGCTCGCCCATATGGGCCTCCCCACCCTGATCAACGTCAAGCTGCCGCGCATCGCCCCTCCTTGCGAGAACTACGCGAGCCTGAGTGCTGAAGAACGCGAGCGGGTCAATCTTGTCCAGGACCATGTGATACCCGCGGAGAACTTCTATCGCTGGAGCGGTGTGCACGTCATCTTCGGCGACGATGTACTGGTGACGGGGTCGACTGCCGACAAGGTGTTGCGTGAGTCCCTGCTAGCCGGTGCCCGCTCGTTCCAGGCGATCTACCCGGTTGCCATCGATCCGCGGGTCGCCCTGGCGGATGCCACCGTCGAGGAGCGCCTGAACATGGTGGAAATCAGCCATCAGCTGGACGACACATTGGCCAAACTGCTTGGGGCCGCGGATTACCAACCGATCCTGCGCACGTTGCGTCTACTGTTTTCGACGGACAACTACCAAGCCTTGCCGGCATTCCTGGCGCGGGTGCCGGCGGCCAATTGGTTGCGGCTGTACAAGGCGGCCCTGGGAAACGAGTTCCTGCGCCAGGCCGAATGCATACCCTCGCTGACGCTGCTGCGGCATTACCTGGAGAACCTCGGGCTGCTGGGCAGTAGCGGCGTGACGGCAGAGAGGGCCCCGTTGTGCGTGTGAACTACGTGAGCTACTGGGAAACGGCGGCGGGGCAGTGCATGCCGCCGTGGATCGCCTTGGCTCTGGTCTCCATGCAGCGTGCGCTGGGGGATCATTTCACCCTGCTAACCCCGGACAGCCTGGAGCATTGCATAGATGCTTCTATCCTCGGCAAGGATTGGCGCTTCGAGCCGCTTACCTTCAGCATGGACAAGGGGATCGAGGCGATCGTCGCCAGGAGCGACTTCATCCGCATGGCTTACGTTCATCGCCATGGCGGGGCCTGGATCGACGCGGACAGCATCCTGCTGCGCGACCCGACCTCCCTGTTGTTCCCGACGGGACTCGACGAGCGACTGCACTGGCACAGCGAATGCCTGTTCGCCTCACTGCCGGGAAACGCCGATCTCGCTGAGGCACTGGCGACCGGGCTCGCGGTCGAGACACATGCCTGGGGCAACCCGGGAGGGATCAAGGAGCTTGTCGCCAGGTCGCCGCATCAGCTGGTGCCAATTTCGCCCTCGGTATGCGACCCGGGTTATCGACCGGTTTACAACTTCGACAGTTGCGCGGTGATGAGGCGCACGGACATTGCAGTGAGTGATTTCCTGCTCCATGACGTAAGCCTGCTGAAGCTGTACAACACCTGGTTCAAGCGGACAGTGACACGCGACGAGTCGGTGGCGGAATTCCTTGACGAGGGTACCCTGCTGTCACGCATCTTCCTGCATATCCAACCCGATCGTGGCTATTGGCTGGGGGAGAGTGAGCGCTTGATCGAACGCTGCGGCTGAGGGTGTTCAGGCCAGTTCCACCGCATGCGCCGGCAGGTGCACGCGGCAACGTTGGGCCCCGTTTAGCTCCAGGCGAGTCGCGATCACCTCGTGCACCGTCGGGGTCTGCCGGTGTGGCGAGCCGTGGGCGACGTACAGCCAGGCCGGCACGCGGTGGGCAAGGTGGTCGAATTCCAGCTCGATGCGCAGCAAGTCGAACACCTCACTGGTACGTCCGCTCGGTGTCCAAGCCAGCGGAGCGCTGCGGTGATGAGGATGGATCAAACGCAGCGGTCGTGACAGTTGCAGGTTCAGCGTGCCCGGATGGCAATCGGCGACTTCAGGAAAAGACTGGCTGATCAAGGGCAGCTGGCGGGCCAGCGTGCCATTGGCCACGCCCAGGCCTGAAACGATATGCGCATCCACTGCGAGGGCCGCATCGATCGACTCTTGGAGCAGTTCGGTGACGGGTTGAATCACGTCGACATCAGTGAATTCGTTCAAGTTTTTCCTGCCGGTATGCGGGTACTGACGTGGTTCCTGGCGGCTGAAGACAACCCGGGTACGGGGGGAAAGCGGCGGCAGCCAGGGATTGAAAAAGTTACTGGCTGGATAGATCGCGACCAATGCCGCTTTAAGTCCGACGGCCATATGGACAATGGCGGTATCGACGCTGACAACCACCCCGGCCCGCTGGATGGCACCCGCGACCGCGCGGGGCGTATCCAGTTCGAACAGTGTCCGGACGTTGCTGCGGGCGATGGCGTGCTCGAGTTGCAGTGCCTCGGCACGGCTGGCGGGACTGCACAGAATGCCAATATGGTGCTGCGGCCAGGCATCCGCCAGTGCACGGACCAGCGAGAGCGCTCTGGCGAACCCAAGGCTTTTGTCAGGTCGGCTGGCATAGGGATTGACCAGGATGTGCGCGACGGTGTTGCCGTCCTGTCGTTCGGGAAGCGGGACGATATAGTCGCGGTTGATCCGGGTCGCCCCGAGATCGAGCAGGACCCGGGCGTAGCGCTCGACCACGTTAAGCTGGGCGGTGGCTTCACCCAGTTTGCCGCTGACGCAGTGTAAAGCATCGTCCAGCGAGTAAACCCGGGCAGGTTTAAGCAAGCGGATGAACAGTATCTCGAGGGGCTGGATACGGCCAACTAGGTGGACCAACACATCTACCGATCCCAATTCGCGTACCAGTTGGCCCATCCCGGTCAACGTGGATGGGCAAGTGACGGGGATGACCCGGTCGACGCCGAAGTCGAGCCGATGCAGGGCGACCAGCTCCGGTACGGTGAGCACAGTGAGCCGGGCACCGAGCTTCTGCGCTTCGCGAAAGAAGAATGAAGAAACGATCGCGTCGCCCAGTTTGGCGTCCCAGCGGGGAAGCACGATATGCAGGGGTTGGGCAAGGTCGCGACGTGCCAGCTGGCGGTCCACCAGGCAACGCATCAACAGACGTGCCATAGACTTCCGATGGTTTTGCAAAATCGGCATCAGCTCACACTTTCGGGAATAGCTGGCGATGATATCTATGGCATGGGGCCGTTGCCAGTACTGGCCTAAGACGCGTGAAATATGCCGATGAGGCAGGGCTTTGCGCTCTTATCTCGGCCACTCGCAAAGTCGATACCTACCGACGAAAGCGGCCACGCTTTCGCCTCTGCCTTCGCACTTCATTATTCAAAACTCAACATTACAGATGAGGGAGCTTTTTCACCGAACAGCTTCTCTTGGCGCTTTTTCTGGACCTTAATTGCTCTGTTGCTGATCTCCCGACTTATCGTCGGCATAAAGGCCGTGAAGATGGCTGTTGGTGCTATCGAGGCTTCGGACCATATGTCAAAACGGCCATCGACGATCTTCATAAACAGAATGGACGCGCTCCAGAAATCCTCCTGCCGTTGGGCATTTAGCATCTTTTCATACCAAGTCTTTGCCCAAAGATTCCTTGCATACGAATCGCTCGCAGTTGAGTGGGCCTTGCCAATGAAACCCTCGGTGCCGTCGAAGCGAGACAGAACCGCCTCAGCGTGGACGCTATCGTCGCAAAAGCCTGCAATCATGAGCGCAAGTGCTGTCTCGTACGGCCGGTCCGTGGCAAGAAGTTCATCAATATAGGTCTGTAGAATTGCCACCTTTCCGCAGAGATGGGCTGCGATGACCTCGCGCGCGATGTCGCTGTCGCTTTGCGGTGTTCGTAGGCGCCTTTTGCATATGTCCACCATCGCCGCGTTAGCAGTGTTGCTCCATAGGACAATGGTCTCTACAGGGATTTTTGCAGCGCCGGTGACACGACGTATGGTCGGGCCCAATGCCAAAATTCGGGTAATGAACTCAGGTGCTAAGAGATTGCCGCTGGTGCCGAGTGCGACCGCTACCTGCAGGGCGACGTGGTGAAGATGACGGAGCTTTCGATCGGAGGTGGCGACCAACATCCGGAGCCAGCGCTGATCGCGATCAGCATCCTGTCCGATGATCGATTTGATGCCGTCGAACGTGAGGTCGGAGAGTATTAGGTCTGCTTCAACAGCCGTAAGCTCACCGACAAAGCGTTCATAGGCATTGTTCATGCGGCGTTGGCGCTCGTCGAACTGTTCTTCCGTTTCCGAAAGCCGATTCATCTGGGATGCGAAGTCGTTTTCCGATGGAGCCCGTTCCGCTAACGAAACTAGGGGAGGCGCGAGGTCGGACACTGTCGGCGCCCCAGCCTCAATCTCCGGCAACTCCACATCCCCCTCATAGTCCAATGCTTTCACAAGCGCGGCTTCGATGCGAGCGGCGATGGCATCATTCTGTTCGGCAGGTAGCGTTTCGGCGGCGAACCCGTAGTGGGACACGTTCATTCGATCAAGCGCGGACTCCGTCTCTATCAGGCCCGCTTCCAACGCTTTCAATATCGCGGTGGACCCGTGCCACTCCTCGAAGCTGCTGTCGCGCTTGTTCGGCTTTTCAGCGCTCCATCCACTATCTATGACTTCCTGTAGTAATGAGGTGTCACCGCTCGATGCGGCGAGGGCGAGCGCTTCATGCCGGAGATTTTTTAGTGGAGATCGGATGAAGCCTTTGACAATACCGACAGCGCGCGGTGTGAGCGGCGATTTAGAATAGTGGATTGAGGCAAGAACCGCTGTCTGCGCATGCTGATTTCCGCTCTGCTGAACACCCTCCAGCACCTGTTCCACTTTTTCCGGTTTGGCGCTGCGCACGCATGAGAGCAGCTCCAGTAGGAGGGTCTCGCCCTGCATTTTTATGATCGCGTCGAGCTGCTCGTCGGCGGTAAAATGCGGCAATGCGATGATCGCGGAAAACTGTGCCGTAAGGAATTCGTCCCGATCGTCTTGCCCGTCTTTATGCGACGCGGTGCTAGCTACACTGGCCGAAAGGAAGCGCTGGGCAAGGTCTTTTGTGAGGGCCGCACTATGCCGTAAAAGCATCAATACGCCCTGAAGTCGCGCATGCCCGCTACGGCCGAGCACTTCGCTCGCGAGTGCTCGGTGCGTGTGTATCGCGTCAGCAGGTACGAAGCGTGCGACACCGGCCCGAGCGCCGCGGAAGTAATGTTCCTCTTGGGCCATTCCCCGGCTCATGGCAATTTTTTCTGGGTCAATCTGTCGATAGTTTTGGGCTGTCGCGATAACGTTCTCTGGTTCAACGGTATCGGGATTGCAGGGATCAACAGCGCTGTATTTTTCTTTTATAGACCAGCCTTCAAAGCGTTCTTGGTCGCGTGTGAGTTCACCGCGGATACGGGCCCCCTCTTCGGCGTCGCCGACATCCCCGGTGCCGTACAGGATGCCAACGCGTGTCCACGCCCCCACGCTGGACGAGTGTTCCGCCAGCAGCGCCTCCAATCCCTTCAGGATTGCTGATCGAGTCTCCTCCCAATCGGCGCGGTTGTAGTGAAGAAGCTGCTCGAATTCTGCATAGGGCACCGACGTTGATGAATTGAGTGCGGCAGAAAACCGCCAACGGACAAGATAGGTTGCGATCTCTTCTAGCGGCATACCAGCCAGAAGATAGAGAGCGAAGCGACTTATACCATCGAACCTAGGGTGCGGAGCGATTACGAGGTTCCTAGTCATGAAGGATCGCTCGGCTTCAGTGAGGGCAGCCTGACGTACTTGAATGTTAGCCAAGACTTTATTGCGCTCTTCGTCAGTATGAGTGACAGATCCATGGCCCGACGTCCGGTGCATCCCTCGTTCTGGTGCAAGCGAATAGAAGGAAAGCCAACGCTTCGTAGATTCCAAAATGTGCTGCCAAATTCCCGGCTCGTCGCGCCGGTTGAGTAGCGCGTAAAGCAGCCACTCTTTGCTGGCGATGTGTTCTTGAGACAGGTATACATTTTCAGCGGCTTGCAGGAAAGCGAGCGGGGCCGATTTTGCTAGCACGGCGAAGGCGTCGGCCTGGCTGTTCGGAAGATTCTGCAGTGATACGAATTTTTCGATCAGCGCGGAGCGTATCTCGGGGCTCGTTTCATCTTCAAGGCAAGCGATCTGCGTTGCGAGCAAGATAACCTTGGCCGTTTCATCAAGTGCGCTGATCGGTTCCAGTATTGTCGCTAGCTTTTCTCGCGGGTCGCGTTCGTTGCGCAACTCGAGTTCGAGTTGGCCGACGAGGTAGAGCGCGAGTGCCAGGTTTAGACCATCGAGTTTTATCTCATACTGTGATGCGCTTCCTTTCACCGAGGAGAAGAACCGGCTCGATGCAACAGCTTCGAGTTGGGCTTCTTGGACGGCATCGAACAGCCTAAGATCATCCGTATTCTGCGCATTCGCTCGAGCCACTACCTTAGCTGCGAGGTCTTTCAAAAGGTCGGCGAATGCGGGCGCCGAAACTGTAGCCGCTCCGTGCTGCTCCATTCTGCGCATATGCTCAAAGAGCAGCCGCCCGACGCTTAGCTCATCCAAAAGCTCGATGGCCTTGGCTTCTATCAGCTCAATAGCGATACCAAGAAGTCTGGGATTCCGAACGGATTCGAGAACCTCAATTCTGGTGTTGGAGAAGTCGATGCCGCGACTTCCCAATATCTGTTTCACGTCATTGATGGACCACTCGGCCAGCGTGATCGTCCTTACTGCACAAAACAGCGTTTTTTTGAGATACGCCCAGTGCGGCGTACGGGTGGTGACTACCAGGCAGCCGCCCAGTTCCTTTAAGCGTAGCGCGGCGCGATCGAGCCAACGCCCCCAATTCGACTTGAGCGGCTGGTTGAGCCCGTCCGCTATGAGGGCTACGCGGACGGAGCTTGCCGGAGTGTTCGTGCGCCAGTCTTTAAAACGGCGCCGCCAGCGCGCGATCACTTGCGGCGTAACATTTCCATCTGTCTGATAGATCAGTTTGCGAATTAGGAAGTCATCAAAGTCTTCTGCATCATCTCCGGTCAAATCGTCAGCAGGACACAGAACGAGAAGTGATTTGGGATGGGACAGATTCCAGCTCTGGACAGCCAGCCAGGATTTTCCGACTCCCTCTTCACCGACAATTGCGTAGATTTCGCTTTCTGGAGCTCCGGAGAATGCCTTTGTAAGAAGCGCACGCTCAGGTCGGTCGAGTGCCGAAGGGCCGGACGGATCAAATGGGGAGAGTGGTTGGCCGAGCTCGGCGCGCGCCTGCACTTTGTCTGTGAACAACCGGCCCAGCCATTCTTGGTTGAGCGTCTTGGCGTGGCCCAACCCAACGTCTGTGGCGAGTGATTTTCTGAGCGCACTCAGCCTTGAGGGATAATCCCCGTGTCTTTCAAAGTGGTCGATTGCTTTGATAGCGGGTGCGATAAGGACCGAGCCAAGTTTTCCGGTAAGTCCTTGTTCGATAAATGCTTTGGATTTTAAACCTGCCGCAACAGTGGCTACGAGCAGTGCCCCGAGATCGTTATTTGACCAGTCCAATACCGTGAAGCCGAAGCCGTTCTTGGCCGAAAATTTCCGCCCGTCTTCGACTGTTTGGGATGCCACCTCGCATGTTGCTCCGAGTATCCAGAGATCCACCACCCCGGTGTCGTCGTTCGCAACGTCGAAAAGCTTCGTCGAAATATCGTTCTTCGAAAGGCCTTCTTTGTAGCGTTTGCCCTCGAAATATGTGGCCCCGCCATCGAACGCCGAATCGCCGTCTCGTCCTCGCTGTGTACCTGACTTTGCGAGACGGAAAGATTGTCCTGTAATTTGACCCAGTACGACTCCGAGTAACCCTTCAAATCCTTCTGGGCCTGAAGGATCGAGGGCTAAAAGGGCGTCCTGTAGAGCCTTCGCGTGCGTTTTATCTGCTGTGTTCATGCTGGAATGACGGTTCCACAAGTGTTGCAGCCAATGGAGTTAGGGGGCGTAGCTTTGTGAACGAGCCCCATGAAAGACAGGACACCGTTTCCCCCTTACGATAAGGGATAGGCAAACGGTTATGTTTATGACTAATAGCAACGATAAGAGTGGGGAGCTTTTGGGCCAGGAGCGGCGACGCCGCTGGAGTCCAGAGCAAAAGCTGGCCATGGTTCGCGAGAGCCTTGAGCCAGGGCAAAGTGTGTCGGTCGTCGCTCGACGCAACGGCATCAATGCCAACCAGTTATTCCTGTGGCGCAAGCTGTATCAGGACGGCAGCCTGTCGGCGGTCAGTGCTGGCGAAGCCGTGGTGCCGGCCTCCGAGCTGAGCGATGCGCTCAAGCAGATCCGTGAACTGCAACGGATTCTGGGCAAGAAAACGATGGAAGCCGAAATCCTCAAAGAGGCCGTGGAGATCGCCCGGTCGCGAAAATGGATTGCGCACTCACCCTTGTTGCCGGGGGACGACCAGTGAAGCTGGTCAGCGAATGTCTCGGTGTGGCGCGCTCGCAATTAACGGTTCGAATCAAGCAATCGGTATCGCCCAAGACACGGCGAAGCAGACCTGTGGACGACGCTGAGTTGGTGGTTGAAATCCAACAGCAGGTCAGCGAGTTGCCCAGCTATGGCTACCGTCGTGTCTGGGGATTACTGCGTCGGGAACGTGAAACCCATTCGCTGCCGGCGATCAATGTGAAGCGGGTTTACCGGGTCATGCGTGATCACAACTTGCTGCTGGAGCGTCGACTCAAACAGCCCGGCGTGCCGCGTCGGCACGAAGGCCGTATTGCCGTGAAAACCAGCAATACGCGTTGGTGCTCGGACGGCTTTGAGTTCCGCTGCGAGGACGGCGCCAAACTGAGCGTGACCTTCGCCCTCGATTGCTGTGATCGCGAAGCCATCGGCTGGGTGGCAAGCCCGACCGGGTACAGCGGCGATGATATCCGCGATTTGATGCTGGAAAGCGTGGAGAAGCGCTTCGGTGATCAATTGCCCACCACGCCGGTGCAATGGCTAAGCGACAACGGCTCGGCGTACACCGCCGAACAGACACGCCTGTTTGCTCGGCAGATCGGTTTGCAGCCGGTGACCACGCCAGTTCGCAGCCCGCAGAGCAACGGGATGGCGGAGAGCTTCGTGAAGACGATCAAGCGTGACTACGTGGCGCACATGCCCAAACCGGATCGGGAAACGGCGTTGCGTAACCTGGCAATTGCCTTCGAACATTACAACGAGCAGCATCCGCACAGCGCTTTGAAATATCGCTCGCCGAGGGAGTTCAGGCGCTTGGCGGCAGCATCAATTTAACAGGGAGTTGGTGTCCGGTTTTGTAGGGGCAAGTCCACTTTGTCAGGGGAACGCTTTGCTCCACCTCTTGGCTAGGCTCGGAAGAAGTGTCGGTTGCAGAAGACAACTTTCCGGACCTCCGGCTTTTAAAAGCAAAGAATGTCTCATACTGGCCGATTTCTACCTGTCGCCATCGCCAGCTTTGGGTCGATTGTAGCTGGTCGCGAAAGGCAGGAACCGGTCAAATGCAGACATTGGCTGTCGGCTCTACGTGTTTTGGCCTTGAATTTGATTGTTACCTGCAAGGTACTAGGGAGGTCAACGCCATCCGCGTGGTACTGCGCGGTGGACTGCTGCTGCAAGTTCCGACAAACGATGGAAGCAACGAGCCGGGAGGCGACGGACTGTTGACCGATGTCGAGTAACACGAATTATTACTTCATTCCGCCGCCTCTAAAGAAGGACGGGGAATAACCAGCCATGGATGCCCATGGGGTTTCATCAGGCACTTGAGTGAGTGACCGTCCCTGACTTCAACTTGTGAATCAGGATGTTGTTGGAAAATTTCGTCTAAACGTCACGGCCAGGGGTTGATATGACATCAACTCTGGGGGGGCACTTTGGAGTGCCCTAAATAGTCTAGTCACAACTTAGCGACTAATGGCCTATGGACATCCCCTTGGCAATTGGCGACATTGGCAATTACCACCAGGTGAGCGCACCCCAGCACACCTGCCAAACGTTAAGTTGAAGGGATGAGATTTAATGTACTTGAGAAAGCTAGAGATTGAGGGCTTCAAGAGTTTCGGCAGGCGTTTCACGGTTGAGTTTCATGAAGGGTTGAACGTATTGGTTGGGGAAAATGGGGCGGGCAAAACGGGCGTGATTAACGCGTTGCGTCAGCTGTTCCAGGATTCGGAGTCGGGTAAACGCTCGATCAACGAGCGCGATTTTCACAAGTCGTTCGAGCTAGACGCGGTGCCCGCCCCCAGTTTCGCCATCACGGCGACGTTTGGCGATCTCAGTGTTTTCGAGAAAGTAGCTCTCGACTCCTGGTGTGGTGAGCAGGACGAAGCGGTGCTCAATCTGACCGTGCTCAACCGCGAGTTGCGCGGTCGCTACAGCCAGGAGCTCTGGGGGGCGCAATCAGGACGGGGGGCTTCAATCAACAGACGCTAGAGCTAATTCACTGCATCTATTTGCCACCGTTGCGTGATGCGGAGCAGAAGCTGCGAGAGGGGCGACAGTCCAGATTATCCCGGCTGATGAAGGCATTGTGCAAAGACCAGCTACAGGCATGTGCTAAAACCAGAACGTTGCATCCGCTTGAAGTAAAAGTCGCCGACTTCAATTCCCAGCTAGCGGCTGAACAAGACATTAAACGGGCGAATGACCTGATCTCCAGTAGTCTACGCGCCGCCCTCGGAGAAAGGTTGTCGCAAAACACCACGATCCAGTTTTCGGAATCCAACTTCACCAGGATCGTCGAAGGCTTGCGTTTGCTGTACTTTCCGAACGCGTCATCCGCCGAACTGTCGCAGTTCCGCTCGCTGGATGAAAACAGCCTTGGCTACAACAATCTGCTCTACATCGCCTCCATTCTCGCCGAGTTGGTCGTCGAGGATGGCGAGGGGCCGGGGGAGCGCACACTGCATAAGCTGCTGTTGATTGAGGAGCCGGAAGCTCACCTGCATCCGCAACTGCAGATCAGGCTGTTAAAACACCTGCAGGAGGTGGCCCTCAACAAGAATATTCAAGTAGTAATCACTACCCACTCTACTGTTATTTCGTCGGCCGTCTCCATCAACAACATTATCCATATCAACGGCGGAGCCGAACCACTCGCCGTTCCTGCGCGTTTTTGCGGCCTAGCGGAACCGAGTCGGCGATTTATCGACCGCTGGCTGGATGTCACCAAATCCAACCTGCTTTTCTCGAAAGGCGTCATCCTTGTCGAGGGCGTGGCAGAGGCCATTGCACTGCCGGAGCTGGCGAAAATCGTGCTTGCTAATCGCGGCCAAGGACTGAACACCCTGGAAGACTACGGGGTGTCCGTCATCAATCTCAACGGCATCTATTTCGCCCATTTCATGCAGCTGTTTTGTGAGGTCGATGGGCAGTTACGAAGCCGTAACCTGCCTATTCCCTGCTCAGGTCTCACCGACAACGATCCGGCCAAAACCCACAAGGTGCGGGTGCAGGAGCAGTTGGTCGACGTGGCTATCAAACCGTATCCAGGGAATTTGGCCGCAGGAACAAATCCCGCGCTGGGCCTGATTCCGACCATTGCGACATCCCAATACGGGCGCTTGTTTAGTGGCGTCCTTAAAACTTTTGAGTATGACTTGGCGATGACGGCAGGCAATCTGCAATTGATGCTGCAGGTGGCGTATGACAACTGGCCCACCGATGGCTCCGTCAAGGCCGCGTTCAAGGAGATGCTCGCGGCCGACTTTGTGGCCCTGACCGAGGTGCAGAAAGCCGAATATGCCTACGAGCTTCTGGAGCGTATTGATTCTACCAGCATGGGAAAGGGGCTCTACGCCCAGCTACTGGCCGACAAGCTCGAGCAGGGTGACTGCGTCTTTGCCGTACCGCGCTATATCAAGCAGGCCATCTGTTGGGCGTGCGCTATTGCTGAGGAGGGATCTGAATGATCTTTCCGAGCGACGAGCAACGGGCATATCTCGGCTCCTCCATTGACGATAATATTTACTTGGAGGCTTGTCCAGGGAGCGGGAAAACCGAGGTAATTGCCGCGAAGGTGGCACGCGAAATCGAGGATTGGCAGGGCTATCCGGGAGGAATCGCACTGCTGTCGTTTGCCAACAGCGCGGCCAATGAACTGAAGAGCCGGTTAATCGCTCATCGGCAACGGGCTCCGTTGGCCTACCCGCACTGGGTGTCGACGATTGACAGCTTCATCCTCAATTGTGTCGTGGCGCCCGTGGCCCATCGGCTCACCGGATATGCTGGCAAAAACGGCGACTTCCGGCTGAGGTTGGTCGACGCCTCGTCAACGGTGTACTTCAAAACCAAATACGCCATCGAACACATCCGCGTTTCCGCCAATCAGTACGACTTGGATCTAGCAACGGGTAAGTTTGTCTTCCGAACGGGGGAGCCTGGACTGGACCGCAAGCTGAACGCCGTTGTATTGGCCGATTGGCAATTGCGTGACCTTAGGGAGGCCAAGACACGTTTCAAGGCGGCAGGTTTTTCCACATATAGGGATGTTGAACATCTCGCCATCCAGATCTTGCACGAGGCAAAGTTGTCCGCCTTTTGCGCACGACTGGCCCTGCGATATCCATTTCTGGTGATCGACGAGTGTCAGGACCTTTCGGTAGAGCAGTTAACCATCTTGGAGGGTTTGCTCGGGCTGGGCGTGAAAATGCACATCGTGGGGGATCTCAACCAGTCGATCTATGGATTTCGCCATGCAGATCCCGCACGTGTCATGCATTTCATTCGAGCTCATGGATTCACCGGTCTGCAGTTGTGTCAGAATTTTCGCAGTTCTCAGGCCATTGTCGACCTCTGCTCCGAACTAGTACCGGGGAGCAAAATTCACGGCAATCCAACGATTCAATCGGCTGCGCCAGTGATTGTCGAGTATGACGATTGTCCCTCGGAAGCGATGCCGCTGTTTATGAGCCTCAGTGACAGCTACGCGAACCGGGTGATCGTCTCGCGCGGTCATTCGACACTGAGCCGGTTTTGCAGCGGTGCCAATGACCTGAACGATACCGAGCGTTTGGCACTGGCCTGCGCCTTGGCAGGTAATGATTCGGCATTCGCCATCCAGAAGTCGCTTGCGCTGTTTGGAGGGTGGCTGGCCAGCAAGTTGGAGTATTCAGTAAAACCCAATTCCTTCCACTGCCCTGTGGATGTCGAGTCCGAGTTGGAGTGGCGTTTATTTCTTCATCAGGCGTTGGCATTTGTCACAAGCACAGGCGCCTTGGTCGCAGGTCAGCACTGGCGCGGGTGGTGCAGGGTCGCCAAAGCTCGTCTTAATGAACTGCCAAAGCAGGCCTTTGTCATCGCCGATATTGCCGTAGCAATTGCACCACTGGTAGCACTTGGATTGCGCTCCCCAGCGGGGCTCGGTGAGCAATTGGTCACTCAGAGACTATCGTTGGTGGCGTTGCAGCAGAGCAGCATTCGGTTGGCAACAATTCATGAGATCAAAGGCGAAACCCACGAAGCGACAATGCTGGTCTCAGCTTCCAGGCGAGGGGATCAGTCACATTGGGCGGATTGGATTGGTGATAAGAATTTAGAAGCGGCAAGGCTCGCCTATGTGGCGAGTTCGAGGCCCAGAAATCTCCTGGTCTGGGCAGTCAAGAAATTGAAAGCCGCAGAGCGAACCACACTTCAGCGGCTCGGATTTCATATAGCTCAGCGATAATCCGTCAGTCAAAAAACGTCGCGCTTGGATAATGTTTCGCAGGGGCAACGGATTCGCTGCTACCTGCAGTCGTTTTCATGTCTGATTGTTTCTCAATACCGTCCTGCCAGGTGGCTGTGTATCGAAAGTAACAATGATTAGCGGGCTCGCGGTTTGAGGCGTTCACTTTCTTCCCCGGAGCAGCCTCGCACCGTTTCCGCCGCGCAGATCGGAGGGTGGACGCCATAGTGGCGTTTTGCTAATTTTGTTCTGGATCAGTTCCATTTCAACCGACAACGCGGGCAAGCCAGCACATGCGCACGATTTTGAAATACAGGACACGGGTCGGCACGTTCTACATTGCTCAAGCGGTAGATGGCAGATTTCATCCAATGTTCGATCACGAGAGTCTAGGTAGTTATCAGAGCATCCTGCACGCCATTGATGACTTGTTAAACGACGCCACCAGCTCCGTACTCCATCCAGAAACGTTTGAACTGGTGGACACATCCACCCTCGGACTACCGGATGATCCTCGAGACTGGGAACGGGTATAGGTTCGTTCAAGTAGGGTGCCACCGCCACGTGGCCGGCCAAATTGAAAGTGCCGCTGAGCGGCATCAATCACCAGGCTCAAAAGTCAGTACCCAATTCGAGAGTCTGGGCAAGTAACGAGCTCGACACTCTGACAAGTTAGTTTCAGCTCCCGAATATTGAGTCGCGAATCTCTGCAACTGGATCATTGCTCACTATCGCGGGGCGCTCAAATACTCTATAAAAAACAAGCAGGATCCACACAGCAAATGGACTGAAAATGACAAAAGAAATTGAACGGAGTCTCGAGGAAATCCATCGCCAGTTGAAAGGAGACGAGCGAGATCTGTCTAGCAATTCTGTAAAATCGTTAAAATACTATGTGCGTAGCATCAGTCATCGTTTGACGGAGTTTCTAATCGCGCAAGAACGGGAGCAGCACAAGCATCGTTATAATCTCAGTTGGGCCATGGGGGGGATCGGTATAGTCGGTGTACTCTTGGCCATCGGTCAATGGGGAAACAGTGATATTGAGTGGATAGAGCACCACCGATTAACGCTGCAATTGTGGGGCGTGACGCTGTGTACGATTTTTGTTGGTGTATCGCTGGAACGATCGGCCTTAGTCAAATCGCTATGGGGTTTTTACATCACAAAATTTATCGTGTCGATTATCTTGTCGGGCGTCATATTTTATGCTCGAGGTCGAGCGGCAGGTTTAGTTAACAGTGTTTTTCATGTTGACGCATCGGCATTCACTGTCACATTGGTACTGACTACAGGGCTCGTGCTCTTTAAGTTGTTGATCCCCTTTGTATTGGCTTTGGCAACGATAACTGCCTTGGCTCATTTTCTGATTATTTTGACCTGGGTTAAAGCCAAGTGGACGGACCGCGATGTAGAACTACCGCCGCTGTTTTCGTTATTGTTCATATGTGTGTCCAGTGTGATTTTGCTTTTTGGTTCGGGCTGGTCGAAGGAAGAACTGAATGACTCAAGAATTTCAGAGAAAATCTACCTGATGGCCCATGCACTTGATTTCAATTACTCGCATGAGTGCGCCAACGTGAAAGCCTCCAAGCCGGTCGTTTTTCTTGGGAACACACAGGAGTCCGTATTGGTCGCGCCTTTTGCTCTAGAGGATTTTGACTTTGGCACCTTCTTTGAAGCATCTGTGGTGATACCTACCGACTTTTCTCGACAAAAGTGTGAGTACAAACCCCTCAAGGTCAACGACTGAGACGTTACCCCCATGCAGATGTGCCTTTTCATCAACAACCACGAATGTTTGAGCTCTCGCGGTCGGATACGTCACGCAGGCCAATTCGGTTAGAAGGACGCCCAATGCTTGAGACTTAGCTGATCAAGTGATTTTGGAGAGAATACAAAAAAGGGCCCTTTGCCGGCCCTTCGTCATGAACGGTCTTCAGGACAACTGCTGCACACCGATGAGCGACTAGAGCGCTGCCTCTGGGCTGCGGCCAAACACTCGGTGGTATTCAGCCCTGGCGGTCTGTTCAGTGAACTCGCCTGACCACTTCGACACCACCACGTTTGCCACGCTGTTGTCGATGGTGTTGCAGGTGGCGATCGCCATCGACCATGAAGCGGTAGACGCCGAACAGCAGCGCCAGACTTTCCACCGGCAACAGGCCGATCGCCGTGACCGTTGCGGCAAACACCACGAAGCTGCCACCGAACACCGTCGCCGCCCCTTTGGAGGTGACCAGCATGATGGCGATGGTGCCCAGGCGTTGTTCCCAGCTCATCGGCACGCCGTAGGCGTTGACGATGAACAGCACTACAGCGACATGTAAATGGACATGCCGTCTAGGTTGAAGCATGACCGGTGGGTAGCACCAGCACTAGGTTGATCAGCACCATCAGCACCGCCGACCAGTTGCTGCCGATCGCGTACGCCTCCGAGCCGAACGCGCCGAGTGGGGCGAATTTCATGATCAGGTTGATGAACTCGAACGCCTACGTTGGACAGGCTTCGTTCTTAGATCACTGGCAATCAATCCTGCTAGATGTCGACTGCATTGTGACGGGCTGGCTGTTCTGCGCTCCTCGCGAAAGGAATCGGATGGCCTTGTGGTTTTATTAGATGACCGCGCTTCTGCTGTGCTTCATCCAACACAAGCAGGCTTACCGAGCATTCAGCGCCTACGAAGCTGTGCTTGATCTGCGGGTCGGGCTGCTGTCGCTATCGTTGTGGGAGGATCAAAATATGACCCACCAATCCTTGAGCTCGCTTCTCTAGTGTCTAAAGCTAGGTTCCTATGAAGCCGCTGGTCGGCGTTTGGGGAGAGGCGGGGAGGCGGGGGTAGTATCGGGTGTTTATCTAACCGCTCCACGAGTCGTACGTACATATCAACCCGACATGAGTACAAGAAGGTGAACTGGCCTAATGATTCTGGACACTTCAATCGGGCGCTATGATGGCGCCCAAATCTGAGGTGTTTGGATATGCGTAAATCTTATTCCAGTGAGTTCAAGCTCAAAGCTGCCAGCATGGTGCTGGACGAGGGACAGTCGGTCCCTGAGGTCTGTGCCAGCCTGGATATTGGCCCTACGGCCTTGCGCCGTTGGGTCGATCAGGTTCGAAAAGAGCGCTTGGGGTCGACCCCGGAAGGGGCCAAGGCGATTACCGCTGATCAGCGAGAGATCCAGCAGCTCAAAGCCTTGCTCAGACAAAAAGACCTGGACATTGAAATCCTAAAAAACCGCCTCCCCGGCGCTCCGCGGCCCATTGGATTAGAAACACTGCGTTCTACACTGATCTTACTGGACAGTGGTCGCTGGCTTTTTGGAGGCTTAGTCCCCGTCAAAAAACTTGACCCAGGGGAAGCTGCGGACCCGTTAGTGGTGGCACGTTCCGTGACCCCGTTTAGGAAGGTGATTTGATCCGAGTCCCCGTCCAGTTCAACTTGACTGGAGGTGCTCATGAAAAAGCATGATCTGAAGCAGCGTGGGTTACCGGTTATTCATGATTACGCAGCCGGCATTGATATTGGCTCACGCTTTCATGTGGTGGCCGTTCCTGCAGACCTGGCCAAAGAATCCGTTCAAACTTTCCAGGCCTTCACTGCCGATCTCGAGCGCATGGCCAACTGGCTGGTAAGTCTTGGGATAACGACGGTCGCCATGGAATCAACTGGCGTTTACTGGATTCCGGTTTACGAAATACTGGAAGCGCACGGCCTTCAGGTCGTACTCGCCAATGCGCGTGATGCCCGTGCGGTGCCAGGGCGCAAAACCGATGTGAATGATGCACAGTGGATTCAACGACTCCATGCATGTGGGCTGCTTCGAGCCAGCTTTCACCCTGATCGTGAGATTTCGGCTTTGCGCAGCTATTTGCGGCTGCGGGAGCGTCATCTCGATTATGCCGCGGCGCATATTCAGCACATGCAAAAAGCTCTCACGCACATGAACCTGCAATTGCATCACGTCGTCGCCGATATCACCGGCTTGTCGGGGATGCGGATAATTCGCGCCATCGTCGCAGGCGAGCGCAACCCCTCCTCGTTAGCGGCGCTGAGTGACAAGCGCTGCAAGGCAGGTGTTGATGTGATTGAGGCATCGCTGGTCGGCAACTACCAGCCCGAGCACGTTTTCGCTTTGACGCAGGCGCTGTCCATGTATGACGCTTATCAAGCGCAGCTACTGGTTTGCGACCAGCAGATTGCACAAACGTTGATTAAGCTCTCGCAGGAAAAGACATTGCCCGCTGAGCCGCTGCCAAAACCACGGCATAACACTCGGCAACCCAACGCGCTCAATTTCGATGTACGTACCTTGCTCTATCAACTGGTCGGTGTTGATCTGACCCAGATCCACGGCATCGGCCCCTACCTGGCTCTTCGGCTGGTCGCCGAGTGTGGCACGGATCTGAGTCGATGGCGGACTTGTCACCATTTCACTTCCTGGCTCACCCTTGCACCCGGCTGTCGCATCAGTGGCGGCAAGGTACTTTCGGCCCATACCCGCAAGACCAAAAATCGAGTGACCGCCCATCTGCGCTTAGCCGCAGTGACGGTCGGCAGAACCAATACCGCATTGGGGGCGTTTTATCGGCGGCTCGCGGCGCGAATCGGCAAAGCCAAGGCGGTCACGGCTACCGCTCGAAAGATCGCGATCCTGTTCTACAACGCCATGCGTTTCGGCATGAATTATCAAGACCCTGGAGCAGATCACTATGAGCAAAAATATCGCGAGCGAGTCGTCAAAGGCCTACACCGACGCGCGGCTGAGTTTGGTTTTACGCTGCAACCACTGGAGGGTGTTTCTTAGGAAGGCCAGTGCTCTCCTGCTTTTGGACTCCAAAGATCATTCTCGTTGATCAATGAGCTGGACGAGCAGTACGGCGTCAACAATTGCTGTCGGGCGTTTGGAGTCAACCGCAGCAGCTTTTACGCCTGGCGTCAGCGCCAAGGCAAGGTGAAGCCTGAGCGGGAGAAACTGAAAGCCATGCTGGTCGAGCATCACAAGGAGTCCAGAGCGTCCGCGGGGGCTCGCACCCTTTCCAAGGAGCTGCAAGCAAAGGGGCATCGCGTCGGGCGGCATATGGCTCGCAGCTTAATGCGCGAAGCCGGTGTTGCCAGTCATCAGCGACGTCGGCACAAGTACAAATCTTCCGGTGTGGAGGCCCTGGTGGCGCCGCATGTGCTCAAGCGCAAGTTTGATGTCACGGCGATCAATCAGGTGTGGTGTGGCGATGTGACGTACATCAAGGTGGGTAATCGCTGGATGTATTTCGCAGCGGTACTGGACTTGTTTGCACGCAGGATCGTGGGCTGGTCGTTTTCCATGATTTCCGATGCCACGCTGACCTGCGAAGCGTTGCGAATGGCAGTTCAATTTCGAGGCCGTCCAAAAGAGGTGCTGTTTCATTCCGATCAAGGTTGCCAATACACCAGCCACAAATTCAGGAATGAGATGCGCAAGCATGGACTCCTGCAAAGCATGAGTCGCAAAGGTGAGTGCTGGGACAACGCCCCGATGGAGCGTTTCTTCGGTAGTCTGAAGTCAGAATGGGTGCCGGAAGACGGCTATAGCTCGGAACACGAAGCTCGGGTGGATGTACAGCGTTATGTGATGCGTTACAACAACGTCAGGCTCCATAGCTACAACGGCTATCGGTCGCCAGTAGCTATGGAGAAAATGGCGGCGTGAAACCTTAACTCGTGTCCAGAATTACTTGACCAGTTCAAAGGCCGGTGCTAAGTCGGCGTTATTTCTTAGACACTGTTTCCGCTCTTTGGGGACGAATCTCGCTCGTTGGCGATGAGAGCGGGGGTAGTGAACTGCCGTTGGGGATCGTTAGAAGCTCTCACCGTGTCGTCGGGCACCGCGCGGATAATTTGATACTTCGGCACGCTTCGGGGGAGTCATCGTCGAGCGGCTCGACGAAACTGCGCTTCCCTTGCCTTTGTTTATCGCCAGCGTCCGTTTACAGCCACCCCAACGTGTGCAAGGTACGGCGGTTTTTCTCACGGCGCGGGCCGATGCCGTTCCGCACGCGTTATTGCACAACCTGCTGCATAACCAAGTGCTCCATGAACAGGCGGTATTGCTGACCGTGGTTTCCGAGGACAGTCCTCGCGTTTGCGCAGGCCGTCGCTTTGAGGTTGAGGCCCACGGCGAAGGGTTCTTCCGCGTCAGCCTCCATTTCGGTTTCATGGAGGAGCCTGACGTGCCGCTGGCGTTGAGTCAGTGCCATCTCGAGCAACTCGATTTCAGTCCTATGCGAACCACTTACTTTCTCAGCCGTGAGACGGTGATCCCAACCAAGCGCATTGGCATGGCTCGGTGGCGCGAAAACCTGTTTGCGTTTTTGCTGAAGAATGCCAACAGCAACCTGAAGTATTCAAGCTGCCGTTAAACCGGGTGATAAAGCTTGCTACGCAAGTTGAGATGTAAGGGACCATATCCTGGGAGACGGGCGAATCGACGAATTTAAGCCAGGCAGGTAGGTATGGAATGCTCCTTTCAGCGCTTATTCGGACCACCAACTTTTTTCCACTTGGCCGTAGTGTGAACCACTGAACCAGCTTTCCAGCTGCACGTCCAAATTGGTGATCTGTGCGAGATTTTCCTGGAGTGGATCTAAGAGGTTAGCTTGCTTGTGAGCCCAATCAATCCATCTCTGGGCCATTTCGGGGTCTGCTAGAGAGGCAGATCTAAGGCTGTCTTCAACACTCTTTATGAACGCCCGTAAGCGCTCGGCGCGTTCCCAGCACTCCGTATGCTTAACGAGTGACCGCCTGAGACGACGCTGTGTTTCTGCTTCTCGGACACGTTCAAGGCGACGTTTCTCATTTTCAGCCCATTCACGATTTCTTGCCTCCTCTTTCTCTCGAAGCGCCTTGATGGAGATTGAGGCGGACGTGAGGCCGGACAAAATGCTAGGTAGTTTTTTCTCGAGCGGTGCGGTCTTGGTGTCCTTCCAATTTTTCCGCTCCCCATAATCCATCCGCGCTTCAATCTGAAAGGTCAGCTCACCCGTTGAGGTCCACTCAAACTGTGGCCTTCGCAGAGACATAAAATCAGGTTCCCAAGGAGCACCGGGGCGGCGCTTGGGGGAGGCGGGGGCGGTATCGGATGTTTGTCTAAGCGTTCCACGAGTCGCATGGCTATGGGCTCGTCGTTAACAGTGACAATGGTTTTTCCTTCAGCATTGATCTTCCATGCATAACCTTCAGCTTCACCTTCATTGATTAGTGCATCGAACAGGATTGCGCAGCGTTCGATCAATGACGAGGAGATCATTGCATTCAAGACACGCTTGCCTGCGTAATCGAGGTAGCCATCTTTGAGCTTTGCTGCCTTTGCGCTTTTTAACCACTGACTCACCAGAGCGTGGGGCTCGGTCAATTGAGACGGGACTTCAATCATCCGCTGGACTGTAGGTGAGTTTGTCTCCGCATTATTCGCAGCGGGTAGGGGGGCATGGTCGAGAACTTGGAATTGGATCACGCCCTCAATAGCAGGAGGCTTGGGTTTGCGTGGTCGCTGCTTTTCCTGCTTCGCCCAGTAGCCACGGCCAGGGAGAGGGATGCCGGCTTTGCGGCAAGCCTTGGCGACAGCAACGTCAGACACACCGATGTCCTGAGCCAATTTGACCATCGGCGTTTCCCATACCTTTTCGAACAGTTCCGCAATGGTGAAGGTCACTAATGTGTACATGCAGTCTGCCATCCCAATCTATCGCGAGTTTAGGTCAACTCGGTCGGAGCGGATGTTAAATTTCAGAGAATTTTGGGCACAAGCAGTCCACATGGCGGGCGTGTTACGCTGGTGCTGAAAGGGCATCATCGACTCGGTCGGTGCGTGCTCGCTCGTGAAGAGATGAGCCTGCCGTCCTTCACGGACCGACGCGTCATCGTCATCTCGTAAACCATCGCCTAACTGTCCAGACCGGACGCTTCCGGTCCGGTTGGCTATGGATAGAAGGAAATGGCACAGCCCGGAGTCACCCCTTCTTGGCCCTTGATACTCCCCAAAAACGAGTCCAGAATTAAGTCTTTTCCTGCTTCGGCAAGAAAAGAAAACCCTTATTTTTCAATGGGTCGGTCGCCAGATGCGAGTCTCGTTTCCCGCTCCAAATTCAAAAAAACGCCGCTCATTTGAGCGGCGTTTTTTTATGCGCGCAAAAAAGCCATTTCAATGCCCAAGGTTATGCATCCGGCGCTCAAGGGGTTTTAACGAGCGACTTGTCTTGTGTGAGGGGCGTGGCAACGATTTTCCTTAATATTGAAGGGGAGGTGAGAGTACTTCCTGCAAAACTTAAGCGAAAACGCTGAGGAAGATTAATAGTTCATTCCTAAAAAAATGCACTTCTCCTAACCTTCCAGTACCCCTTCTGGAGATGCATTTATGCTGATTTTCGTTAAATCGATGGTCATAGGGTTGTGCATTGCAGCCCCTGTAGGACCGATTGGGCTGTTGTGCATACAGCGAAGTCTGATGCTTGGGTGGAGAGCCGGTTTCGCGACGGGATTGGGCGCGGCCACAGCCGATTCGATCTATGGGTTCATCGGTGCCCTGGGTGTCACGGCCATCATTGCGACGCTCATCAGCTTTAAACCTTGGTTGTGTATTTTTGGTGGGCTGTTCCTCGCCTACATTGGCTATCAGACAATACGATCGAAGGGCGGCGCGGCGGCCATGGCGGGTGAGCGGGCCAACATGTTCAAAGCCTACTCGACCACGCTGTTCCTGACGCTGTCCAACCCCATGACCATCTTGTCGTTTATCGCGATATTTGCCGCGTTGAGTGATGGTATGGCCAGTGACCAAGGCGGCCAGCACGCCTTGCTGCCAATGGTGACCGGTATCTTCCTGGGCTCGGCTGCCTGGTGGCTGGGGTTGAGTGGGTTCTCCTCCATTTTCAAGGCGCGGATTGCCGAATCAAAGCTAAGGCTGATCAACTACTTTTCAGGGGCAACCATCACCATCCTGGGGGCCTATCAGGTCGCCACTGGCGTCATGCTGGCCACGGCAACCTGACCCGGAGCTTATGCCGCGCTGAGCGAGGCATAAGCTGGTGTCTCCCTTCTATGCACGCAGGACGTTTACTGCAGCCTGAACTCGACGTACGCCCTGAAACGGCCTATCGCTTGGGTGATTTGTGAGGTGGTTGCATTGCTGAACGACAGCCTGACCTGGGTGGCCGCCTCATTCATCAGCGAAAACAAGGTGGTGGGAAACACAATCACCTTGAACAGCCTGGCGCATTCACGCATTTCAGAATATCCAAAGACGAAAGGCAGCTGCAGATTGATGAAGAAGCCGCCTGCCGGATGATTCCAGCTGACCGCGCTTTGAGCGCCGACCTTGAGTGGAAATTCGCGCTCAAGGCATTCCAGCATGTGATTTCTTTTCTTTGTATAAGACAACACCCTGGGTTGGTTCAGCCCTTTGAGCGAGTAGTTGTGCTCGATCAGCAAACCTGCGACAACCGCTTGGCACAGGGCAGGGGTATTCACTGTGATCAGGCTTTTGGCCTTGCACAATCGACCGCTGAAGGACATGACCCCAGCGCCCTCCGGGGCGACCACATAGCCCATGCGCAAGCCCGGGAAAATCGATTTGGCAAACGAGCCCAGCAAGAACACCCGACGGCTGTCGATGGACTTCATGGACGCAATGGCATCGCCTTCGTACCTGAAGTAACGGTAGGCAGTGTCTTCGAGGATGAAAAAGTCCTTTTCATTGGCCAAGGAAAGCATGGCTCTTCTGTCGTCATGGGAAAGGCTATCGGCGGTAGGATTGCTAAAGTCCGCAATCGCATAGAGTGCCTTGATTCTTTCACCTCTGGATTCCAGCGCTTCAATGAGCTTGCGCAGGGCGATCGGATCAAGAAAGACCGTCATGGGAACGGGGACTATTTTTATTCCCAGCAGCTTTGCGATACCGGTTATCCCGGAAAATACCGGGTCAGGTACCAATAAAACCCCGCCGCCATCAAAAATGGACAGGAGCGTCAAGGTGCAGGCTTCTTGAAAGCCCATGCACACCACAATGCTTTCAGGGTTGGAAACGTTGATCGCTTCATCCACCTGCAAATGACTGGCGATTATTTCATTGATGATTCCAGCGGTTTTTCCATATTGGCACAGCAGCGTCGCAAGTGACTGTTCGGTGCCGGCAACGTGATCTTTGTATTGGGCCAGGCCCCTGTCGATGAGCGACGGGTCGCACTGCTCATCATCGGGTCGACCGGAGGCCAGTGAAATGGCCTCCGGGTTTTCCTGGGCAATGGAGTTCAGGAGGTGGATGACGTTCAGGATGGGGTCGTCGAATATCGTGTTGTCGAATGCGCTGGACAATTCGTTTCTCCATAAAAAAGCAACGAGCCATTGAAGGCCCGTTGCTCATGATCAACACCCGCTACGCAGGATCGAGTGAGTGTTCTTGATCGACCTTGCTCTCCATGGCTTTGAATGCCTGCAGCAAGTCTGCCTTGAGGTCATCCAGGTCCTCCAGGCCAAAGCACAATCGGACCAAGCCTTTCTCAATGCCCATGTCCGCTTTTTCCTGGTCTGTCATCGAGGCATGGCTGCCACTGAAGGGCTGGGCAACCATTGATGTCACACAGGCCATTCCAGTGCCCGTGCCAAACCATTTGAGCGTGCTGGTGAACGTTTTGTAGAAGGGAACCAGGTCGGGTCGAATATCAACAAACACAATGCCGCCATAACCGGTCAGTTGTTTGCCATCGACGCGTGGGTAATAGACATGCTCAATAAAAGGCAGCTCGCGCAGATAGTTGAGCATGCTGGATGTCGTCTGGCTGTGTTTCTCCATGCGCAGGTTGAACGTCTGCATGCTTCTGCGCAGCAACCATGCGCTGTTGGGGGTTAATATCGTGCCTGAATAAAAGCGCCCCTCAAGCAGGCGGTTGTAAATCATTTCACTGTTGACCAGAACCAGGCCGCCCATGACATCGCTATGCCCGGAGAAGTACTTGGTTGCGCTGTACAGCGAAATGTCGGCGCCAAAGTTCAACGGCTTCTGAAATATCGGCGTGGCCCAGGTATTGTCAACCACCACCAGTGCCTGCGGGTTGTTTTGCTTGACGGCCCGGCTGACCGCATGAATATCAATGTCTTTCAGGAAGGGGTTGGTCGGTGTTTCGAAAATGACCATGTCGACGTTCGCCGGCAAGGCCTTCAACCCCTCTGCCGTGGTGAGATCCAGGATGGTCAGGTGCGCGCCGATGCGTGCCGCATACCGCTGGAACAATTTATAAGAGCAGCCATAGATGTATTTGTTGATGACCAGCGAAGCACCCGGTTTCAACAGTTCCAACACCATGTAGATGGCGCTCATCCCGGTGCTGTAGGCCAGGGCATATTCGCTGCCCTCCAGGGACGCGACAACCTGTTCCAGCTCACTCACATTGGGATTGGCCTTCCTTGAGTAGAAGAAGGCCGAGTCAGCGCTGAAGGCGCTGCACTGATAAATAGGCGTTACCGAAGGACGCGCGTCCCGGTCATCGACCTTGATATGAAGTATTTCAGTAGACACTTTCATGCTTGGCTGACCAGTTTGATGACCTGTTCATACATGTTCTGCTTGCCCTCGTAACCAACGGTCGGGGTAATGTCGTTTTGTGAAATACCAATCTCTTCAATCGATTCCGTTGGGAAGTGAGCCCTGTCGAATACTTCATGAAGGTTCGAATTCACCCCGTTGGGGAGCCAGACCTCAGGACCGGTTTCATCGATGCGTGCCTTGGCAATAATGAATCGATAGCTTTCATGTGGCCGTAGCGTCAGTGATTTCCAATCGCTGTTGTGTCCGTCCGTATAATTGCGCCGCAGGTAGACGGTCTGTTCGAAATCTTCGGTATTGAGCACTTGGGCGTGCAGCGACACGATATCCCCATGCCACTCGAACTTGCGTTTCTCGTAAGCGCTCAGCGCGTCCTCTCGCAGCTCAACAGGCGCGTTCGCCTGGTGTTCGCCCAGCAATTTGAAATGCGCATCGTGCCCGCATTCAGAGCAGCAACCCTTGCTGTCCAGCCCGATGATTTCAGCGTTCAAACCGTAGCGAGTGACGAGCAGGGCGTTGCAGTTGTTGCAACTGGTATTGGTCCCCTCGACGTCATTCACGTTGCCCAGGTAGACATGCTCAACGCCCATGCTTCGAGCAACGTCCCGAGCTTTCAGCAGCCGGTCCACAGGGGTGCGGATGCTGTTGCTCATTTTGTAATCGGGGTGGAACCTGACGAAGTGCAGCGGCACATTCGGGCCCAGCTCATCCAATACCCACTGGCTGATTTTCCGGGCTGTTTCCTCGTCGTCGCTGATGTCGGTCACCATCAAGGTGCTGACCTCAACATATTTGCCGGCGTCATAGACCTTCTTGATACCCGCCAGGACTGGCTCTACCCAGCCGGTGGTGACCTTGCGGTAGTATTCCGGGGAAATCGATTTCAGTGAAATCGAGAAAATATCGATGACCGGCAACAATTCATCAATGGCCTCTTCGCTGATAAAGAACGCCGATTTATACAGGTTGATCAGGCCCGCTTCCTTGGCCAGCTTTGCTGTGTCGAGAATGAATTCATGCCAGACAACGGGATCGTTATACGTCCAGGAAATGACGCGTATTCCGTGCTTGAGCGCGGTTTCCACAACTTGCTCGGGGGTGTAGTAGTAAACGTCTTTGTCGGTGACGTACTTGGCTTGCGAGGTCTTCCAGTTGTGACAATAACCGCAGTTGAGCATGCAGCCGATATTGCCCAGGGACAGGATCCGTTCTCCAGGGGCAAAGTGGAAAACGGCTTCGGTCTCGATCGTTTCTTCTGTGCTGTGAACGCCTTTGCCATAGTTCAATGTGACGAGTCTGCCGCCTCGGTTTCCGCGCACTTTGCAAAAACCTACCTTGCCCTCCTGTATGACACAGTTTCGCGGGGAAAGATGACACTTGACGACGCCCCCTGGGAGTATTTCTTCCAGTTTTGCCGGGCTGCTTTCCAAGGTCCAGTTTTTATTTTTTGTAGTGTCCATCTTTCTCAGTCCTCATCACGGAAGTTGCTATCAATATCATCGGTTGAAAAAAATCGAGGCGAAACGATCCCGCTGCCATGGATGGCAGTCATCTTTATGGGGATTAGTAAGCGGATGAAGCGCGAATCAATCCATAGTTCTTGAGGGAAAAGCGCTTGGCATTCATGTTCATGAAAGGTTGAATAAGCGGGCCGATAACTAACAGGAATGCAATCGTTCCCACGCCGAACGGGCCGCCTAAAAGCCATCCGCTCGAAAAGATGCCAATTTCAATGATCATTTTGGCTTTGGTGAATGACCAGCCCCACTTGGAAACCATGGTCAGTACCACGAGGTCCATGATTCTGATTCCAATACCGCTCATGATGATCAATGCCGAGGAGTAGGCACATAACATCAGCCCCGCCGCCAATAACGTGTACTCATTCATTCTGGCGATCAAATACTCTCCGAGCCCCAACCATGACCAGAGGTCAATCAGCAGACCGGTCAATGTTGTTGTAATAAAGGGACTTATCGGCGGGTATTTCTTGTTCCAGAGCATCCACCATGTCAGGAAAAAGAGGGACACGATAGCCGAGCAAACGCCCATGCCAAGCATAAGTATCTTATCGATCGAGATGATCAGGACGTCTAATGGGTCAGTACCCAGTTGACTGATGATGAAGCACTTGGCGCCCAGCGAAAAGAAACCGACACCCGTCAAGTACATCAGGATCTGGTCCTTCTTGAAACGGCGAAGATTTAGGACTTGCGTACCAATATGCTGGGTGAAAGAGTATGACTTTTTTCCACACTTTATCTTTTCATCTTCCATGCGAACACCATCCCTGGAGAGAATATTTTATTATGAGTGCGTCACGCTAAAGAGCAGGGCTATTGATTGCTCTCAGGCTTCAGGCTGGGAATAGACTAGCGCTATGCTTTATTTTGGTGCATGCTTTTTTTAATGAAAAACGCGGGCTTTTCATTAAAATTTATACTTTTAACCGGGGAAAACGCACATGGATCGTATAGACGTCAAAATCCTGGGTAAGGTACAGGACTGTGGTCGCATTTCCATCACAGAGCTTTCCAAGCATGCAGGCCTTTCTATTCCTGCCACCAATGACAGGTTGCGTAAACTTGAAGATTCAGGGGTGATCAAGGGTTATTGCGCTCAGTTAGATCCAACCAAACTGGGGTACGGCATATCAGCTGTCGTCGGCATCACCACACTCAAGCCGGCGAAAGCCAAATTGATCGCGACACTCACCGACATACCCGAAGTCGTCGAGTGCTTGCACATCACGGGAAACGACTCCTACCTGATCCGGATCTACGCCAGATCCATGGCTGAGATCGAGGACATCATTGCGAAAATCAACGCGTACGGAGAGACGCGTACCAGCATTGTCCTGTCCATTCCTATCGAGAGAAGAAAACTCGCCCCGTGAGTCAGGGCGCCGCTTACTGACTACGTGCTTTGCTGAACAAATAGGGCTCACCCCTCAAGGCTGTGCACCAGGTTTTCGATAGCGTCCAGGGCGTCATCCTGAAGCGGCGGTGCAGCACTTGCGCTGCGCATCTGGTACGCAAGACGGTATTCACTGGGGGTGCAACCGGCGTATTGCTTGAAGGCGCGGGCGAAGTAGGAGGGGTCCTTGAAGCCGGCCTCATAACCGATGCTGGTGATGGGCATCTGGCTGTTGTCGAGCAATTCCTTGGCAAAGCTCATGCGTTTGTTCAGTACGTAGTCGGTGAAGCCGAGCCCGTTGGCTTCCTTGAACACACGGCTGAAGCGAAAGGTCGTCATGCCACAGCGCTTGGCCAGATCGCGCTGATCGATGCTGTCGCGAAAATGCTGGTCGATGTACAGCATGATGTGGCTGAGGGCATGGTGCTTCTGGTGCCCGGCGGTCAGGCGGATACTGTCCGGCAGGGTAGGGGAGTGGTCGATCTGCGAGGTCTTTGCCCGGCCATTGGCATGGCGGCGCAGCTCGCACAGTTGCACCACGGCCGTCAGGTAGCGCTTTTTTTCGGTGCCAGACAGGGGCAGCACCATGTATTCCCAGACGCTGGAGCGCATGGCCCACACCGCCAGTTCCTCGGAGTGCTGCACGGTGAACATGGTGATGGGGATGGCCGGGACGGTCCGCTTGATCTCCAACAGGCGCCGCAGGCCCGGCGTGTCCGGGCGATCGAAGTGGATGCAGATCATGTCGACCTGTTCCCCGCTGGGCAGCATGGCGTTTTTTGCCAATGTGCAATCGCACGTGTCCAGGAACTGGGAGATGAGTTCCTTGCTGGACCGATCATGAGTCAGATCGAACCATAACAGCTTTGGCTTGCCAGTCAGATTTGACGTCATAGGACGACTACCCAGCGGTTCTTCCTGCCCTTTAGCTAGCAGTATTGTCACTGTGCTATCACTTCGCCGAATAAATTTTTATAAAAACTCGATCTTTTAGCGCCAGCCCCTGTCACCGGATGCTGGCGAGCCCTGTTTGCGCTGCGGCCCGGATGGATTTTCCGATCCTGGACCGTTTCCCATACCCCGCAAAAAAATCCTAGCGATGTGCAAAATCCTCCTAACGGCTATCACCACCTGCTGACTA
Organism: Pseudomonas sp. St316; assembly: GCF_018325905.1. Lineage (NCBI taxonomy): Bacteria > Pseudomonadati > Pseudomonadota > Gammaproteobacteria > Pseudomonadales > Pseudomonadaceae > Pseudomonas > Pseudomonas sp. St316. The sequence continues at coordinate 2,032,118 of NZ_AP021901.1, forward strand.
GGGTTGCATCAGGCAGTTCGCAATGTACTGCCCCTTGAGAAAACAACCCCGATGAGGTGTGCGAAATGACTCTTCAAACAATCAAGGCTTCGGTACTGAAGTTCGCCAAAGATGAAGATGGCTTGACCATTGTGGAATACGCCGTGGCGGGTGGGTTGATCACCGTGTTGGTGGCCGCAGCCTTTGTGCTTCTGGGTGGTGCCGTCAATACCAAGATCCGTGCACTGTGCCAAGCGGTCAACGGCAACGTTGCCTGCTGACAGCGGCAACTTGCGGTGACGGGGACACGGCAACTCTCAAGGAATAACGCTTGCGACTCTTTTGCAGTGAGTACAACGAATAAATCAAATGGACTTGGCGCTGTCCCCTCCAACTTAAGTTCGTAGCAGTACCACTTACGAGCGTGAGGTTCATGCCATGACTTTCCATACGATAAGCACTTCGATCAGCAAGTTCGCCAAAGATGAAGACGGCCTGACCATCGTTGAATACGCGGTGGCGGGGGGCTTGATCACGGTGTTGGTAGCGGCAGCATTCGTCCTTCTGGGTGGCGCCGTGGATACCAAGATCCGGGCGCTGTGCCAGGTCGTCAATAGCAACGTCGCCTGCTAACGAAAATCACCCTAGGGAGACGCATCATGTCCATGGAACTGCTGGTGTCGACGGTAGTGCTGCTAGGACTGCTGGGTGTGGCGGTGGTGAGCGATCTGCTTCGCCACCGCATTCCCAACACACTGGTGCTGTTGGGCCTTGCCCTGGGATTGGCCGGCCAGGTGTATACCGGCGGGATCGGCGGCTTGGGCGACAGCCTGCTGGGCATGCTGATCTGTTTCGGGCTGTTCCTGCCCATGTACGCCGTCGGAGGCATGGCCGCCGGTGACGTCAAGCTGATGACCATGGTCGGCAGCTTCCTGCCTTTTCATTACGCACTGTGGGCGGCGCTGTTCAGCCTGATCGCCGGCGGTGTGTGCGGCTTCCTGATCGTCCTGGCCCGCGGCCAACTGCTCCAGACCCTGGGGCGCTACTGGTTGATTGTGAGGGCCCAGGCCTATCTGGCACCGACTTCCGATGAAGTGGCCGGCAAACCCTTTCCTTATTCGATTGCGATCCTGATCGGTACTTTGAACAGCGTTTACTGGCAACTGGTTGCCGGCGGCTGGGGAGTCTAGTCATGCACGTCATCAACGATAGCGATGCCTATCCCAGCGAACGGGAAGCAGTGCAACGCCTGGCGCCACAGCCCTGCACCATTCGCGACACCGGCCTGACCGACAGTTTCCTGGGTGAGCTGGTGTGCAAGCATCTGCACGATGCCGGGGTGCTGGACATGACGCGGCTGGTGGAGCGCCTGGCCCTGACCGGCGCGGTACTGGAGGAAGTCCTGGCGTTCCTGCGCAAGGACGGTCGTGTCGAAGTGCTGGGCCAGTTGGGGCAAACGGGCGGGCAGACGCTACGTTACGGCCTGACTGAGCGCGGCCGCAGTTCGGCCCGTGACGCTCTGGCCCGCAGCGGCTACATCGGCGCGGCGCCGTTCCCGGTGAGCACCTATCGCTCGCTGATCAAGATCCAGACCATTCACCATGGCCGCATCACCGCCAAGGACATGCACCAGGCCCTGGCCGGCCTGGTGCTGAGCCAAGGCATGCTCGACCAGTTGGGCGTCGCCCTGAACTCCGGGCGGGCGATCATGATCTACGGCCCGGCGGGCACGGGCAAAACCTACGTCAGCAGCCGATTGATCCGGCTGTTCGCCGAGGCGATCTGGGTGCCCCATGCCATCGTCATCAACGAGTCGGTGATCGAGATCTACGACCCGCAGGTGCACCAGCGCCTGGATGACAACGGCCAATCGAACAACCTGATGCTCAACGAAGGCATCGACCGTCGGCTGCTGTGCTGTAAACGCCCGATCGTCATCACCGGCGGCGAGCTGAACATGGAACAGTTGGACGTGCGCTACGACCCGTTCACCCGGCAATACCAGGCGGCGTTGCAGCTCAAGGCCAGCAACGGCCTGTTCATCATCGATGACATGGGCCGCCAGCGCATGGCCCCGGCCGAGTTGCTCAACCGCTGGATCGTGCCGATGGAGGAGAAGCGCGACTTCATCAACCTGGGCGGCGGCCGGCATTGCGAATTGCCGTTCGACCTGGTGCTGGTGTTTTCCACCAACCTCAACCCCCTCGAATTGGCCGATGAGGCCTTCCTGCGGCGCATTGGCTACAAGGTGCAGTTCGGCTATCTCAAGCCCGAAGAGTACGAACGCATCTGGCGCCAGGAGTGCGAACGCCTGGGCATCCCCTATGACCCGCTGCTGGTGCGCTATGTCCTGCAGCGGCTGTATGCAGGCGAAGGCATGCCGCTGGTGCCTTGCCATCCCCGTGACCTGTTGAACATGGCGCTCGACCGCCAGCGTTACCTGGGCGGTTCCGGGCCCCTGTTGCCGCAAGAGCTGGAATGGGCCTGGCACAACTACTTCGTTCAGCTCGACTTCCTTTGATCTGGAGATACCGACATGAGCTCTCGTACGCTTCCGCTGATAGGCGTTTCCCTGGTAATGGGCCTTGGTGCCGCGTGGATGGCCGACTCCTGGCTGAGCGCACGACTCAACGCGACCCCCGATGACCACTTGCGAAGCGTGGTGGTCGCCACGGTGGAAATCCCCTTCGGGCAAATGGTCGAGGCCCAGCAAGTCACCACCGTGCGCATGCCCATGGACACGATCCCGGACGACGCCTTCGATTCCAGCGAGCAGGCCGTGGGCAAGATCGCCACCTTCGACATCCTGCGCGGCGACATCGTGCGGGGCGCGCGTTTGAGCGAGCACTTGGGCGGCAGCACCCTGGCTTCGCTGATTGCACCGGACAAGCGGGCCATATCGGTACGCGTGGATGATGTGGTCGGCGTGGGCGGCTTCCTCTTGCCGGGCAACCGGGTCGATGTGTTGGCAACCAAGAGTACCAGCGCCGGCAGCAACAGCGCGACGTCCCGGACCCTCCTGGAAAACCTGCGGGTGCTGGCCGTGGACCAGACCGCAGGCACGGACAAAACCCAACCCGTAGTGGTGCGGGCCGTGACGCTGGAAATGTCCGCCACCGAAGCGGAATTGCTGGTCACGGCGCAGACCGAGGGCAAGCTGCAATTGGCCTTGCGCAACCCGTTGAACCTGGAGAAGAAGGCCGTGGCCGTTGCGCCGCCAGCCCCTGCGCCGGCGATGGCGGTGGCTGCCGCTGCGCCGCCAAAACTAATGGTGCAGCGCAGTGCCAAGCCGCAAGGCGGGTCGATCACGCTGATCCGCGGGATTGAAAGCAGCGTGATCAATGTTCGCTGACTAACGCCTCCATGCCAGGCCGTTACGGGCCGTGGCGATGCCGATCCTCAAACGTTGTAATGAGGGCTCGATGATGAATGCCAATATCCGGCGCCAGGGAGGGGCGGTGAGTGTACTGATGGTGATCGCGCTGGTGGCGATTTCCATGATGGCGGCGTTGGCGCTGGATGGCGGGCACATGCTGCTGAACAAGACGCGCCTGCAAAATGCGGTGGATGCCGCCGCCTTGGGCGGCGCCAAGACCCTGAGCCAGGTCAGTGGCGGCATCAACATGGCCAGCACCACCCGCGCGGCGGCCCTGGACACGCTCAACAGAAACGCCACCGCCGCCGGCAACACCGAGTTGGCCACCGCAATTGCCGGCAACCCGGGCGCGTTTGCCGTGGTGGAATTGTCCAGCAGCGTCTACGGCCCGTTCTCCTACCCAGGACCTGCCGATGCCAAGTACGTACGGGTGTCGGTGTCCAGCTATCAATTGAGCGGGTTTTTCTGGAGCTTCGTGCAAACGATGGGCAGTGCCGGCTTGGGTAACAAACGCGTGGCGGCGATTGCCACTGCGGGGCCCAGTCCGACCTCTCCTTGTGACCTGGCGCCGTTGATGGTCTGTGGCAATCCCACTCAGTACAACCCGGCCGCCGGCAACTTCTGGGGGTATCAGTTTGGCGACCTGAACGTCCTGAAAACCGCTGCGGGGAACACCTCGCCCATCGGCCCTGGCAACTTCCAATTGCTGGATTTCGGCTCAGGCGGCAGTGCCGTCCGTGAAGACCTGGCCGGCGGTGGCTCGGTTTGCCGCAGTGTCGGCGACAACGTCCAGACTGCGCCCGGCAATAAAGCCGGCCCAACCTCCCAAGGCTTGAATACGCGCTTTGGTATCTACAACGGCCCGGTCAGTTCTTCGGACTACCCACCGGACCTGGTCACGGCCTCAGGCTCCCCGGCGATCACCTACAACGATGCGCTCTCCCAGGCGCAATACAAAGGTAAACCCGTCACGTCGAGCAACGGCAATCTCTCGGCGGGTGGCGAGGCGATACAGGATTACAACGACTGGCGAGCCAAGGTCGCCGCTTGTGTGGCAGGGGGCGCCAGCGGTTGCGAAAGCAACGGGGTTTTCGAGCGCCGGATGCTGAAAATCGTGATCGGCAACTGCACCGGTAAGCAAGGCGGCTCCACCTCGATTCCCGTCTTGGGGTTCGGTTGTTACTTCGTCCTGCAGCCGGTGAATGGCGGTGGTTCGGACTCCATCATCTTTGGCCAGTTCGTCCGGGAGTGCGAGGGCGACAACGTACCCGGTCCGACGCCGTCCACCGATTCGGGCCCACAGATCATCCAGCTCTACAAAACCTATCTCAACGGCAGCGGCACTCCGAGCACCGACTCGTAGGAGGCGTCATGGGACTTTCTCAGTTCAAACCAGCGCATGTCCAGCAAGGTGTGGCCCTGGTGGAATTCACCCTGGTGCTGCCGTTGCTGCTGTTGTTGCTGCTGGCCTTCGGCGAGTTCGGCCGCATGCTCTACCAGTACAACGTGTTGTTGCAGGCCAGTCGCGATGCCGACCGCTTCGTCGCCAGCCAGGCGTGGAACTCGACCCTGGGCGCCGTCGCTTTGAGCGGCACGCTCCAGACCCAGACGAAAAACGTTGCGGTGTATGGCGTGCCCAGCGCTGCCGGTAGCGCCGTGGTGTCTGGGTTGACCACGGCTAACGTGCAGGTCGCCGCCGTGGGCACCGATCATGTGCGCGTGACCATTACCTACACCTTCTGCCCGGTGATTGGTACGGGCAACTGTAATGGGTCGATCCCCGGTTTTTTCGGCAACGCCATTCCGCTGGGTATCCAGTTGGTGGCGACCACCGTCATGAGGGCACTCTGATGAACAATAAGCACATGCGCGGCACTTACGTCGTGGAGTTCGCCTTCGTTGGGCTGTTGGTGTTCACGCTGTTGTTCGGCGTGGTGGAGATGGGCCGGTTGTATTTCACCGTCAATGCGCTGGATGAAGCCGCGCGGCGCGGTGCGCGCCTGGCGGCGGTGTGCAATATCAGCGACCCGGTGGTGTTGCGTCGGGCCATCTTCAACGCGGCGACGGATTCAGGCACCAGTCAGTTGATCAGCAGCCTGGCGACCACGAACCTGGCGCTGACCTATCTGGACGTCAATGGCGCCGTGGTAGCCAACCCCGCCGATACGTCCGGCGTCACTGGGTTTCGTGCCATCCGCTACGTCCAGTTGAGCGTACGGGGCTTCGTTTTCAACCTGTTCATTCCCGGGTTGGGCGTGTCCATCACCTTGCCCGCATTCAAGGCCATCCAGCCGCGCGAAAGCCTTGGGCGTCATACCGATTCAGGGGAGATCACACCATGCTGAATACTCGGGAAACTCCGCTTGCGAGCGTCACCGGCAAGGCCGGGCTGCGGCTGCTGATCAGCAGCCGCGACGCCACGTCGCTGCGCGACCTGCAATGTGTCTGCCAGCGCATGCCGGGCCTTGAAGTGAGCACGCGCCTGGTGAGCAACGGGCACGTCGATCCACTCTACGGCCTGGACCGCATGCCCGACCTGCTGTTGTTGCGCGTCAGCCACCTGTGGCGCGAAGAATTGTCAGCCTTGCTGCAACGTCCGGCCCATGAGCGCCCCCCCTGTTGGTGTGCGGTTTGCTGAGTGAGCAGGAAAGCATGCGCCTGGCGATGCAGGCCGGTGCTCGTGACGTGTTGCCCGAACCCATCGCCGATACCGAATTGGTCGCTGCGCTCAATCGCCTGGTCGCGGACGTGCGCCTGGGCAGTGGCAACGAGGGCAAGTTGGTCGCTGTGATCGGCGCCAAGGGCGGCTCCGGCGGGACCCTGGTGGCGTGCAACCTGGCCCAGCAGCTCAGTGCCCGGGTCGGCAATACCTTGCTGCTGGACATGGACCTGCAATTTGGCAGCGTGACCCATTACCTGGATGTGGCGCAGTCCCACAGCCATCTGGAAGTGCTGCAGCAGATCGATGACATGGACAGCGTCGCGCTGCGGGGGTTTTGCAGCCACTTCAGCCCGACCCTGCATGTGCTCGGTGGCCGGGCGGGCGAATTGTGCCTGCCCCAGGACGCCCAACCCGAACAGCTCGATGCCCTGTTGCAACTGGCCCGTGCCAGTTATGACTGGGTGATAGTGGACCTGCCGCGGCAGATCGATCACCTCACAGGTTCCGTGCTGGAACAGGTGGACCGGGTGTACGTGGTGGTGCAGCAGAGCGTCAGCCACCTGCGCGACGCCAGTGCCCTGGTGCGCATCCTGCGTGAAGACCTGGGCGTGCGCGGGGATCAGTTGCAGATCGTGATCAACCGCTATGACAAAAACGCTGCTGTCAGCCTCAAGGACATCGGCGAGGCCCTGCGTTGCACGAACCTGTCGAAATTGCCCAATGACTTCAACCTGGTCAGCCAGAGTCAGAACACTGGCGTGCCGTTGGGGCTGCATGCGCCGAAGGCGGCCATCACCGCCGCCCTGCGCGATTTGACCGAAGACCTGGTCGGTCACCAGATGGCCACAGACAAGGGCTTGCTTAAACGTGCCTTCAACCGTTTTTTCGGGGGATGACCCATGATCAGCGACTTTCGTAACCGCTTGCGCAAACAGCCCGCCAAACCTGGCGCTTCAGTGGGCACCCAGCCCGGCGACGGCCTGCCGGACCCGACAGAGGCGTTGATGGCCTGGGAGCAGGCCATCCCGGATGTGCTCTACGAAACCCGCAGCCAGGTCACCCCGGTGGAAGCCGAATGGCGGGAAAAGATCTACCAGCAATTGCTCAAGGTCATGGACCTGTCGTTGCTCGATGCCCTCGAACAAGTCGAGGCCACGCGGCAGATACGCGATATCTGCCAGCGCCTGCTCGAGGAACATTCGGCACCGGTGAGTACGGCCAGCCGGCAGTTGATCATCAAGCAGATCACCGACGAGGTGCTCGGCCTCGGGCCGCTGGAACCGCTGTTGGCCGACCATAGCGTGTCCGACATCCTGGTCAACGGCTTTGCCTCGGTCTATGTCGAACGCTTCGGCAAGCTGCAACGCACCGACGTGCGTTTTCGCGATGACCAGCATCTGCTGAACATCATCGACCGCATCGTGTCCAGCCTGGGGCGGCGTATCGACGAGTCCTCACCGTTGGTGGACGCCCGGCTCAAGGACGGTTCGCGGGTCAACGCGATCATTCCACCGCTGGCCATCGACGGTCCGAGCATGTCGATCCGGCGTTTCGCCGTGGACCTGCTCAACACCGACAGCCTGATCCAGGTCGGCACCATGACCCCGGCCATCGCCTTGTTGCTCAAGGCCATCGTGCGCGGACGCCTGAACGTGCTGATCTCCGGCGGGACCGGCAGCGGCAAGACCACCATGCTCAACGTGCTGTCGAGCTTCATTCCCCATAACGAACGTATCGTCACCATCGAAGACTCGGCCGAGCTGCAACTGCAACAGCCCCACGTGGTACGCCTGGAGACCCGGCCGTCGAACATCGAGGGGCGCGGCGAGGTGAGCCAGCGCGAGTTGGTGCGCAACAGCCTGCGGATGCGCCCGGACCGCATTGTCATCGGCGAGGTGCGCGGTGCCGAGGCGCTGGACATGCTCACGGCGATGAACACCGGCCACGATGGTTCGCTGACCACCATTCACGCCAACACCGCACGCGATGCCCTGGGGCGAGTCGAGAACATGGTGTCGATGACCGGGGCGACTTTTCCGATCAAGGCCATGCGTCAACAAATTGCCTCGGCCATTGATGTGGTGATTCAACTGGAGCGTCAAGAAGACGGCAAGCGACGCGTGGTGAGCATGCAAGAGATCAACGGGATGGAAGGGGAGGTCATCACCATGACCGAAATTTTCTCCTTCGTGCGCCAGGGCATCGGCGAGCACGGCGAGGTGCTCGGGGAGTATCGGCCCAGCGGCATGATCCCGGCTTTCCGCGATGTGCTGGCCAAGCGTGGCATCGAGTTGCCGCTGACCTTGTTTCGCCCTGAGTGGATGGAGGGCCGGCCGTCATGAGCAATATTCCCAGTGAGTTCATCCTGATTTTCCTTGGCATGGTGTTCATTGCCGTGTTCCTGCTGTCCCAGGGCGTGGTGGTGCCGGTGTTCGGCGAGGCCGGCAAAATGCGCAAGCGCATTCGCGGGCGCCTGCATGTGCTGGAAAAGGCCAACCACTTGCCCAACATGCAGACCGTGTTGCGGCAGAAATACCTGACGCGCCTGTCACCCCTGGAAGCCCGCCTGGAACAACTGCCGTTCATGGCCAACTTGACGCAACTGATCGAGCAGGCCGGGCATGAATACCGGGCTTATCGGGTCATGCTGCTCGGTCTGATCCTGGGCGTGGCGGCCGGTGCCCTGGTGCTGATGGTTTCGCCGGTCTGGTGGATGGCGCTGGTGGCGGCCTTTGCGGTGACCTGGGTACCGGTGTTGAAAATCCTGCGTGACCGCAGCAAGCGTTTCGCCGCGTTCGAGGAGGGCTTGCCGGATGCGCTGGACGCCATGTGCCGGGCCTTGCGCGCCGGCCACCCGTTCAACGAAACCCTGCGTCTGGTCGCCGAGGAGCACAAAGGACCGGTCGCCCAGGAGTTCGGTATGACCTTTGCCGACATCAACTACGGCAACGATGTGCGCCGGGCGATGCTCGGGTTGCTGGAGCGGATGCCGAGCATGACGGTGATGATGCTGGTGACCTCGATCCTCATCCACCGCGAAACCGGCGGCAACCTGACCGAAGTGCTGGAGCGCCTGAGCCGCTTGATTCGTGGTCGGTTTCGTTTCCAGCGCAAGATCAGGACGCTGTCGGCGGAAGGGCGCATGTCGGCCTGGGTGCTGGTGGCGATCCCGTTCGTGCTGGCGATCGCCATCGTGCTCACCAGCCCCAGCTACATGCCGGTGCTGATCAATGACCCCATAGGACACAAGCTGATCATCGGTGCGTTCTGCGCCATGTTGATCGGGATTTTCTGGATAAGAAAGATCATCCGGATCCAGGTTTAAGCGCTGTCGCGCCGAGAGGTTTCAGTCATGGACTTTTTGCTCGGATTGTTGAGTCGGTTCACCGGCAACGAAGAACTGGCACGCCTGTTATTCATTGCCACGATTGGCCTGAGCGCAGTGCTGGCGGCCGCCGCGCTCCTGCTATTGTTGCTGGGCCTGCAGGATCCGGTGCAGCGGCGCCTGGCGCTGATCAAGCGCGGTTACGCGGGCAGTGCAGGGCAGGATGCGCCGGGTAACCTGCAACTCTTGCTGGAGCGCGTCGGCCAGCGCTTTGCCTCGACCGACCAGGCCCACACGTCCGCTACCCAGACTTTGCTGACCCATGCCGGTTACCGCTCTGCCTCGGCAGTGCAGATGTATTGGGCCGTGCGCCTGATGCTGCCGCTGTTGCTGGTCGGCGTGGCGTTATTGCTATTGCCGATGGTCAAGGTTTCAGTGGTCATCGGTCTGCTGGCGGTGACGCTCGTGGCGGGCATCGGCTGGTTGCTGCCGGCGATCTACGTCGGCAAACGCAAGCAGGCACGGCAAGGCCGGCTGCGCGCCGCGTTTCCGGATGCGCTGGACCTGATGGTGGTCTGCGTCGAGTCGGGCCTGGCCTTGCCCACGACGATTGAGCGGGTGGCTGAAGAAATGTCGGTCAGCCAGGTTGAGTTGGCCGAGGAGCTGGCGCTGGTCAATGCACAGATCCGAGCCGGCATCACCAGCACCGAGGCCCTCAAGCAACTGGCCGTGCGCACCGGCCTGGAGGATATCCAGGGGCTGGTCAGCTTGCTGGCGCAAAGTATCCGTTTCGGCACCAGCGTGGCCGACACCCTGCGGATCTACGCCGATGAGTTTCGCGACCGGCGTACTCAGGCTGCAGAAGAAATGGGGGCCAAGATTGGCACCAAGCTGATCTTTCCGCTGATTTTCTGCTTGTGGCCGAGCTTCTTCCTGGTTGCCATTGGTCCGGCCATGATCGGTGTGTTCAGGGCTTTCGGGAATATGTAGATCGGTGGGTGTTCATGAGTCTTGTGTTCGCCACCGTCTCATTGTGGGAGCAGGCCAGGATGTTGTTGACTGAGTACATATCCATTGCTGCGGTAACGGCTACTTAGGGTTCCGCTCTTACAGCGGCTCACTTTTGAGAAGCGCAAAAGTAAGCAAAACGCTATATGCCCCACCACTCGGTGCCTCGCTTAGGCTCGGCATGCCCTCACTCCGGCATTGTTACGTGGGCCCGCCGCGAAGGGCCATCCATGGCCCAGCGCGGCTATCCCGGCATCCATGCCGGGATGCCCACTCCACAATGCCTGCGTTCGGCCATCGTGGTTAACGGGGCGCCCGAGATCAACGTCTACCGCGAGGCGGCCTGACAGCCGACCTGGTTCTCACGGTCGTGCACCCATCAGAGCTGTTGTGGGAGCAAAGCTTGCTCGCGAGGCGGCCTTATAGCCGACCTGGTTCTCCCGGTCGTACACCCGTCAGAGCTGTTGTGGGAGCAAAGCTTGCTCGCGAGGCGGCCTGACAGCCGACCTGGTTCTCACGGTCGTATACCCATCAGAGCTGTTGTGGGAGCAAAGCTTGCTCGCGAGGCGGCCTGACAGCCGACCTGGCTCTCCCGGTCGTGCACCCATCAGAGCTGTTGTGGGAGCAAAGCTTGCTCGCGAGGCGGCCTGACAGCCGACCTGGTTCTCACGGTCGTGCACCCATCAGAGCTGTTGTGGGAGCAAAGCTTGCTCGCGAGGCGGCCTGATGTAGTGGTCAACTTTTTCCGGACACCTCAATCGGTGTTTTTCAGGCTGCTTGCCGCTCATACTGATTGGGCGGCAAATAGCCCAAGGATGAGTGCATTCGCCTTTCGTTATAGAACCGCACAATGTAGTCCGTGATGTCCTTGATCGCTTCGCCATGGTTGGCGTAATCCTTTCTCCAAACACGCTCCATCTTCAGATTCAAGAAGAAGCGCTCCATGACCGCGTTGTCCCAGCAGTTACCCCGGCGACTCATGCTGCAGCGCATTCCATGCCGCGTCAGCAAGTCCTGGTAAGCAGTGCCCGCATATTGGCTGCCTCGATCCGAATGCGCGGTCAGACCCGGTTCAGGTTGTCTCTGCGCGATGGCCAGTTGCATCGCACTACACGCTAATTCTGCCCGCATGTGCGGTGCCATGGCCCAGCCCACGATCTTGCGTGAGTACAAATCCATGACGGCCGCCAAGTACAACCAACCACTTCGGGTGCGGATGTAGGTGATGTCAGCGACCCATGCCTGGTTGATGCGCTCGGGGTCGAACTGGCGATTGAGTAGGTTCTCAGCCACCGGAAAATTGTGATTGCTGTCGGTGGTATGAACGAACTTACGCTTCCAGATCGGGCGCAAATCCTGTTGTTTCATCAGGCGACGGACCTTGTGTCGTCCGATGGACACGCCATCGCCGCACAGTGCTTTCACCAAACGACGGCTGCCGTAACAGTGCTCATAGGACACGAATGCAGCCTTGACCTGGGCCGCAACCGAGCAGGCAGGTTTTGGCTTCAGGCGCCGCTGACGAGCTTCATAGAAGCCCGAACGACTAATCCGCAACACCCGGCAGATACGCGCCACCGGATAGGCCTTGCATTGTATTTGGTGAACCAAGCGGTGGATCACTTCAATTCGCGGGCAAAGAAGGCCGTAGCTTTTTTTAATATTTCATTGTCCGTCTTCAGCTCGCGGACTTGCTGTTCAAGCTGGCGAATACGCTGTTGCTCGCTGGTCAATGGCTTGCCAATCCCTGCACCGCCCAATTGCTCGGTCTGGTACTGCTGAACCCAGCGGCGCACGGCCGTGTCGCTCAAGCCTAAGTCTGTACAAACTGAATTCACACTGAGGCCTTGATCAACAATCATCTTGCAGACCTTCAGCTTGAAATCGGGGTCGAACTTTCTGTACTTCTTGGTCATGGAGTATTCCTCAATAGGTGTAGTTTCACCTATTGAGGTGTCCGGGGTCATTAGACCAGCTCATGACAGCCGGCCTGGCTCTCCCGGCCGTACCCCGATCCAATTAATGTGGGAGCGAGCCTGCTCGCGAAAGCGGTGGGTCAGTTTGCATGGATGTTGGATATGAAGGCCCCTTCGCGAGCAAGCTCGCTCCCACCGGTGATCTTGGGTGTCCATGAGTCTTGTATTCACCACAGGCTCCATTGTGGGAGCGAGCTTGCTCGCGATAGCGGTGTGACAGTCAATGAAGGTGTTGGGTGTCAGTCCGCCTTCGCGAGCAGTGAGCTCCCACCGGTGATCTTGGGTGTCCATGAGTCTTGTGTTCACCACAGGCTCCATTGTGGGAGCGAGCTTGCTCGCGATAGCGGTGTGACAGTCAATGATGGTGTTGAGTGTGCGACCGACATCGCGAGCAGACTTGCTTCCCCCAGGTTTTTCCGGCGGTCAACCAAAAGACCGCAGCCCCCGGCAGTGCCTACATCGGATCAAATGTAGGCGCTGCCGGGGGCTGCGGTCTTTTCGTTTGCTGCGTGTGTCATTTGCTACTGGTGATTTCTCCGCCCGAGTCCTGGTCAAAGAACTCCGGGATCGGGTAGTTGAAGCTGTTGAGCCAACGCTGCATGGCCATCTCGCGTTCGGCGGCAGAGGCGGTTTGCAGGTTGGTGGAGGCCACCACGCCGCGAATCTGCAGTTGCATCCAGCTCTCGGTGCCTTGCTGTGCGGGCGAAGAGGGGCCTGGTTCAATGGCCCAGGCGGTGCTGGAGAGGCCCACCAGGCATGCGATCATCAATTGTTTGGTCATCATTTCTTGGACTCCTCGTAACGCTCTACTTGACCGCGCCGGTTGAGGCATCGACGATCTCGGCGGGGCGGTTGGCGGGTGACGTCACTGCGTTAGTGGCCGAACCCCTGATTTTTTCCGCACGGGCTTGGGCAGCTGCGACTTGCTGGGGGCTCAGCTTGGCCATGTTCGCGAGCTCGGCGGCCTGTTTCCAGTTGTCCTGGTAGATCAGCAGGGTCACCATGTTGAGCGCTGCCAGCGTGTCTGACTGCTGGAGCTCCATGGCGGTCATGAACTCGAAGCGAGCTTCTGAAATGCGTCGTTGATTGAGGTAGACAACCCCCAGGTCATTGCGGATCTTGCCTTCGGTCGGGGCCATTTTTGCTGCGCGTTCGAGGTATTGCATAGCGGTCGCATTGTCATTTCTGGCAGCCGCCAGCTGACCAAGACCATGTTCACCGTCGGCGGCCAAGCAAGTCCCGAGCAGGCTTTTGTACAACGGTTCGGCCTCGTTGCGCCCCATCAGGCGCAGGACCCGAGCCTTGCGCAGGCGGACCTGGACCAAGTCTTCGGGCAAGCGTTCGAGGTTCGCCAGGCTGGCGTACAAACGGCCCTCGTTGGCCATGTCTTCCGCCATGTTCAGGGCCAGTTCCTGATCGGATCCGGGCTTGGCGCAGTCGGCTGAGCGTGAAGCCACAACGTTGTTGCTGGCACAGCCGGCAAGCATCAAGCTCGCCGCTATTGCGATCACTGCTTTCATTGAATGCCCCTTGGCAACCCGTTGCATATCGGATGCCTTGTCCATCAGGTGCCGGCTCATTGGGAAAGCCCGCTGCGGTTGTCGAACTCGCCATGTTCAAGGAAGTACATGCGGTAGAAGTTCGGGTCGTAATTGCGCAGTTGTTCGCCCGGCAAGGTTGGCAGTTGCGCGTCGGCGGCCAATGGTTGGACCAGGTGCGGCGTGACGATCATCAGCAGCTCGCGCTCTTCGCGGTTGATGGAGTTGTCGCGAAAGAACGCGCCGAGAATCGGTATATCGCCCAGCCCTGGAAACTTGTTCACCTGGGAGCTGTTGCGGGTGCTGATCAGGCCGCTGATGACGAAGCTCTCGCCATCGGCCAGGGCGATGCTGGTGTCGGTACGACGTACCGTGAGTGCTGGCACCAGTGTCCCGGCGATGTTCACCGCGTTGGTGAAGTCCAGCTCACTGACTTCCGGCGCCACCTTCAATGCGATGCGATTCTTGCCGATGACGGTGGGGGTCAGGGTCAGGCGAATACCGAACTCCTTGTACTCGATGGACACGTTGTCGCTGCCGGCACTGGGCACCGGAATCGGCACTTCACCGCCGGCCAGGAAGCTCGCGCTCTGCCCGCTGAGGGCCACAAGGCTTGGTCGCGCCAGGGTATAGGCGAAACCGCTGCCTTCCAGCGCGTTGATCATCAACAGCGTCTTACCGGTGGCGAAAGACAGGTTGAACATGTCGTTATTGACCGGCAACGAAGGCCGGACAATACCGCCGACGGTGGGCAAGGTCCTCGGCGAGCCGAACAGGAAGTTGCCACGGCTGCCGAAAATCGACGTCGAGGCTTCCTTGAGCTTGGTCCGGCTGACCTCGACGAAACGAATGTCGGTTTGCACCTGGGCAAGCAGCATCGGGTCTTCGGAAGGTATGCTCGCAGCGGCCGTCAATGCCTCAGTGGCCCTGCCTCTGACAAAGACCATGCTCTGGCGCGGTATTTTCGAACAGTCCGTCCAGACCATCAGGCTGGTGGCGCCGGGCGCCAGGCCCGTGAGAATGAAGGCATCGCTGCCGCTGGGCTGCACATCGGCAATTTTCGGGTCGCCGACTGCCAGCTTCGTCACGGGGGCGAGGATGCGCAGTTCGCTCTGGAGCCCTTGCCCGACCTCGAAGGTCGCCGGCAAATTGTCCAGTTGCGAACAGTTTGTCGCGGCGGCCTGGGCCGCATCCAAGCCAAGACCCATCCAGAACAGGCCATGAATGAAATGTTTTAGAACGGGAGCAGTGCGATGGGTCATGAAGTGATCCTCGATAAGGAGAACATCCTTAGGCTTAACTGTTTGCCTCGGATCACTTAAGAGGTCCGGGGCTACCCCTTCCATCTCGCCCGTATGTTCATTGATTCCGGGTTCAGGCCGCGTCGCTATAAGCAAACGGGCGCATTTCTCCGGCCTGACTGAACGACAGGCAGCTCACAAACAACTTTTCTGTACCCGGACTCCGGGATCTTCGAAGGCAACGACGGTATCGATCAGGTCGCTTCAGGAGCGTTCTGCCGAGCCTGTCATCGCTTCTGTTTGACGGTAGTTCAAGCATGGCAAAGCGCCACGCGCCGAATCAAAAAAAATGACTAAAAAGTGACGGAAGGGAAAAACTCGCGCAAGCGTGCGTCAATAATCTGTCTTTTTATGTTTTGAAGGGGGATTCGCAGGCGCAAGTCCGTCTGCGGGAGGCGAGGCCTGCGAGCCATTCCTGGTCGCAGGGGCTGGCGGATATCAGGCCACGTGGTAGTGCACTGACAGTGTTCCTTTCTTTTGCGAAAGCGAGGCGATGGTGACTGTTCCCAGTTCCTGCAGGCGCTGCACGTGCGTACCGCCACAACCGTAGGCGGCCAGTTCACCGAAACCGACTTCGCGCAGACCTTCGCGCAACGTGATCTGGCGCGGCAGGTCGTTGGCAATCCATTCGTCGATGCCTTGCTGAATGATCGAGATGTCCAGCTCCTGAGGGTTTTCCCCTGGTTGGAACTGCACGCGGCTTTCGCCGGGCCAATGATGGGCCTTGATCGGCGTCCAGCCACGGATCTCGGCGAAATGGCCGATCAGGTGCCCAGCCGAGTGCAGGCGCGCATTCAACAGCCGACGCTGCTCATCCACGCGGATCGCAGCCGTGCCCAAGGCCACCGGGCGGTCGACGTAATGGACGATCTGTGGTTCTTCCTGGACCACGCGCAGCACCTGGCTTTCACCGATCCATCCGGTATCACAGGGCTGACCGCCACCCTGGGGATGGAACAGCGTGGCGTGCAGCACCACGGCAAATTCATGTTCCCGGGGGCTGCAATCCAGGACTTCCACATTGGCCTTGAGATCATCGCTATGGAAAAAGAGGCGAAGCGTCATGTGCCATACCCACATCAGAAATTGTCACGGGATTATAGGTAGGGCGTAAAAGAGTGATAATCCGTTCAAATTTCAAAGGACTGTTGCGCCATGAGCACAAATCTACCGTTGCCGTTGCTGGCTGAAATGGCCATCTTCGTCAAGGTCGTGGAGACCGGCAGTTTCTCCGAGGCGGCCCGCCAGTCGGGCTCATCACCGTCGGCCATCAGCCGCAGTATTTCTCGCCTGGAGAAAGCCCTGGCGATTCGCTTGCTGCAACGCACCACCCGCAAGTTGCGTTTGAGCGATGGTGGGGAAGAGGTGTTCAAGCGCTGTCAGGAAATGGTCGCCGCCGCTCGGTCGGTGATGGAAATCAGTGGGCAGTTCACCCAGGAGGCTGAAGGCCGCATCCGCGTCAGCGTGCCCAAGGCGGTGGGGCGTTTCGTGATTCATCCGCACATGCCCGAATTCCTGCGTCGCTATCCCAAGATCGATGTGGAGTTGCTCCTGGAGGATCGGCAGGTTGACCTGATCGACGATCACGTCGACCTGGCCATTCGGATTACCGATCAACCTCCGGTCGGGCTGGTAGGACGTCAGTTGCTGACCATCGATCACCTGCTCTGCGCCACACCGCAATACCTGGCTGAACACGGTACGCCCACGCATCCTCATGACCTGTTGGAGCACAGCTGCATTTATCTGGGGGCAACCCCGAACGATGCACGCTGGAAATTCAAGAAAGGCAGCAAGTCCGTCACCGTCGGCGTGCGCGGACGCTACGCGGCCAATCACACGGGTGTGCGGTTGGGTGCCGTCTTGCAGCACATCGGCATTGGCAGCCTGCCGTACTTCACCGCCCGTCATGCCTTGGAGCAAGGCTTGATTGTGCAGGTATTGGCCGACTGGACGTTCCTGGCTTCCTACCACGGTGGCTTGTGGTTGCTGCATTCACCGACCCGCTACCTGCCGCCCAAGCTGCGGGTGTTCATTGATTATCTGGTGGCTTGCCTGGAGAAAGAACCGACCTTGAACAAAGCGGGCAGGGCGAGTCGTTCCAGCAAGGTCGCGGCGCACTATGAGCTACCGGAGAGTGATGGGTTGTTTTGACTGGCCTCATCGCGAGCAAGCTCGCTCCCACGCAAGGTTTTATGACCAACCACAAGTCAGTGTTCCACAGGGAGGGTTATGACCAACCACAACTCGGTGTGGGAGCGAGCTTGCTCGCGATGGCGGCCTCCAGGTCAATACTATAAAAAAAGCCCGCAGGGTTAACCGTGCGGGCCTTTGCATGACGGATCGCAATCAGTGCTTGCTGTCCTGGTCCGACATCGCCAGCAATTGCTTTTCCTGGTTCCAGTCGAAAGGCTCGTCATTTTGCTCAGCTTCGAAACGACGCTCCTCCAGGGCCTGGTACAGGGCGATTTCTTCGTCGGGCATGTAGTGCAGGCAGTCGCCGGCGAAGTACCAGAGCAGGTCGCGAGGCACCAGGTGGGCGATCTGTGGATAGCGGACGATCACTTGGCACAGGAGGTCCTGGCCCAGGTACTGGCTTTCGATTGGGTCGACGGGCAGTTGCGCGCGCAACTCGTCGAAGCGCTCCAGAAACAGGGCATGGCTTTCTTCGGGCACCTGTTCGGCCTCACCCACGGCGACCAGGATGCTGCGCAAGTGGTCAAGCAAGATAAGGTGATCGGCAACGACATTGGACACGAGATAAGTCCTCAAGAGCAAAACGGGCGCAGGAGTATAAAGCCCTTGCGCCCGCTTTTATAGGTTAAGAGCTGTAGGTTAAGAGCTGTAGGTTAAGAGCTGTAGGTGACGGCGTACCTGGCCGTCAGTATCAACGGACCTTGTCTTGCGCCAGCGTCAACTCGTCCTTATCGAAGTCATCCACATCGATGACCTTGCGCCTCGCCGCCTCGGCCGCGCGCAAGGTCTGCGCTTCACCGGCTTGCAGCACACCCGCCTCCAGGGCGGCGTCGATGAGAGATTCGCCCGGCGCTGGGTTGAGCTGACCCTGCTTGAGCGCGACGTGCAGCTTCTTGTGCAGCGGATGGGCGGCGGCCAGCAGGTCGGCGGCGTGTTGCAGGGCGCCCACCGGATCGTCGGTCGATTGCGGGCGATAGCAGCCCTGCAGCAACTCTTCGAGGGTCGGGTCACCCTTGGGTCGGCCGATGACCGCCGCCACCTCGGCGTCGAGCCTGTCGCTCGGGCCCTTGTGACGACGACCGAAGGGGAACACCACCAGGCGCAACAGGCAACCCAGCACCCGGTTCGGGAAGTTGCCCAGCAGTTCATCCAGCGCACGCTCCGACTGGCCCAGGCTTTCCTCCATGGCCCAGGTGAACAGCGGTGTCATGTGGTCCGGCGAGTCCAGGTCGTGATAGCGCTTGAGCGCGGCGGACGCCAGGTACAGGTTGCTCAATACGTCGCCCAGGCGGGCCGACAAGCGTTCGCGGCGTTTGAGTTCACCCCCCAGCAGCATCATGCTCAGGTCCGCCAGCAGGGCGAATGCCGCGGCCTGTCGGTTGAGGGCGCGGAAATAACCTTGGCTCAAGGCATTGCCTGGGGCCTTCTCGAAATGCCCCAGGCCGAGGTTGAGCACCAGGGTACTGGCTGCGTTACTCACGGCAAAACCAATGTGCTTGAGCAACAAGGCGTCAAACTCGATCAACGCTTGGTCTTTGTCTTCACGGCTTGCCAGGGCCATTTCCTTGAGTACGAACGGATGGCAGCGAATGGCGCCCTGGCCAAAGATCATCAGGTTGCGCGACAGGATGTTCGCGCCTTCGACCGTGATGAAGATCGGCGCACCTTGCCAACTGCGACCCAGGTAATTGTTCGGGCCCATGATGATGCCCTTGCCGCCATGCACGTCCATGGCGTGGCTGATGCACTCGCGACCGCGTTCGGTCAGGTGGTACTTGAGAATGGCCGACAGCACCGAAGGCTTTTCCCCCAGGTCCACGGCGTTGGCGGTCAGCATGCGCGCAGCATCCATCATCCAGGCGTTGCCACCGATGCGCGCCATGGCTTCCTGAATACCTTCGAACGCCGACAACGGTACATTGAATTGTTCGCGCACCTGGGCGTACTGGCCCGTCACCAGGCTGGTGAACTTCGCAGCACCGGTGCCCACCGCTGGCAGGGAAATCGAGCGCCCCACCGACAGGCAGTTCATCAGCATCATCCAGCCCTTGCCGAGCATGTCCTGGCCGCCAATGAGGAAGTCCAGCGGGATGAATACGTCCTTGCCCCAGTTCGGCCCATTCATGAACGCGGCGCCAAGGGGCAGGTGACGGCGGCCGATATGCACGCCAGGGGTATCGGTGGGAATCAGGGCGAGACTGATGCCCAGGTCTTCTTCCTCTCCCAGCAGGTGGTCTGGGTCATACGCCTTGAAGGCCAGGCCCAGGAGGGTGGCCACCGGGCCGAGGGTGATGTAGCGTTTTTCCCAGTTCAGGCGCAGGCCCAATGTTTCCTGGCCCTCCCATTCACCCTTGCAGATGATGCCGGTGTCGGGCATTGCCCCGGCGTCGGAGCCGGCCAGCGGCCCGGTCAGGGCGAAGCAGGGAATGTCGTCGCCACGGGCCAGTCGCGGCAGGTAATGGTCGCGTTGTTCATCGGTGCCGTAGTGCAGCAGCAGTTCCGCCGGGCCGAGGGAGTTGGGGACCATCACGGTGGAGGCCAGGTCGCCGCTGCGCGTGGCCAGTTTCATCGCTACCTGGGAGTGGGCATAGGCAGAGAACCCCTTGCCGCCGTATTCCTTCGGAATGATCAGCGCGAAGAACCCGTGCTCCTTGATATGGGCCCAGGCTTCAGGCGGCAGGTCCATGGCCTGGCCGATCTGCCAGTCGCTGACCATCGCGCAGAGGGCTTCGGTGGGGCCATCGAGGAACGCCTGCTCCTCCTCGGTCAGTTGCACCTTGGGGTAGGCCAGCAGCAAGTCCCAGTCCGGGCGGCCGCTGAACAGTTCACCGTCCCACCACACCGTGCCGGCGTCGATGGCGTCGCGCTCGGTCTCGGACATGGGCGGCAGGGTTTTCTGGAACCAGTCGAACATCGGCGCACTGAAATACCGACGGCGCAGGTCCGGTAGCAGCAGCGGGGCCGCGACAGCGGCGAGGACCACCCAGAGGATCAGCAGCAGCCAGCCGGGCGCATGACTGAAAATGCCCATGGCCAACAGATAGACCGCGACGATACCCAGCGCGGGCAGCGGGGCGCTGCGCCGATGCGTCAGCCAGGCGATCCCGACGACCAGGACCAGTATCCACAACAACAGCATATGTAATCCTCCGTGAACCAAGGCAAAACCGACCTTCAGAGCTTAGACGGCATCTGCAAAACCGGCGGTCAGCGCGATGTGATTGATTTCGTGGGAAACCCTGGGTGCATTGCGCCAGTCTGGTTGGCAACAGCCGTGGGAAATCGTTCGTTAACAAGGTGAGAAAACGCCATTGTTTGGCCGGAATGCCGTTATCGCGGGTAGGGAACTGTGGATAAACTCGAGGCAAGTCCTCCCGTAGGAGCTGCCGAAGGCTGCGATCTTTTGATCTTGATCTGTCGGTGTTTCGCTCGGGATTCAGTTGTCTGGGCAAAGATCGCAGCCTCGTTGCACTCGTCAGCTCCTACAGGTTGTGATGTTTTTTGAGAGGTCTTCCTTTTATGCAGCAATACCTGAACCCCGGCCCGTTCATCGACAGCGATCACCCCGCGGTCATCGACTTCACCGAAACCCACCGCGGTGCCGAACGCGACCCGCTGGCGCAAGCGGTCAGTCTGTATTACGCCGTGCGCGAGGCAGTGCGCTACAACCCCTATACCTTCAGTCGCGACCCGGCGACGCTGCGTGGCAGTTACGCGCTGGCTGCCGGCGAAAGCTATTGCGTGCCCAAGGCTACCTTGCTGGCCGGCTGCGCCCGGCATTGCGGTATCCCGGCGCGCATCGGCCTGGCGGATGTCCGCAATCATTTGTCTACACCGCGCTTGCTGGAATTGCTCAGGAGCGACGTGTTCGCCATGCACGGTTATACCGAGCTGTACCTGAACGACCGCTGGGTCAAGGCCACGCCGGCATTCAACCAGGGGTTGTGCGAATTGTTCGACGTGGCCCCGCTGGAATTCGACGGTCGCCACGACAGCGTTTTCCACCCGTTCAATCGGCAAGGGGCGAAGCTGATGGAATATGTCATCGACCACGGCCCGTTCGCCGATGTGCCCGAAGCGTTCTTCTTCGAACACCTTGAGAAATGTTACCCGCACCTGTTCGGCGCGCAGGTGCCGCTCTTGCTTGGCGACATGCAGGGTGATTTGAGTCACGCCTGATCCGGCGTATGCTGCGGCGGCACTTATTCATCGAGGACGCCGTGATGCTGAAGATATGGGGCCGGAAAAATTCATCGAATGTGCGCAAGGCGTTGTGGTGCGCGGAAGAGTTGGGGCTGGCCTACGAGGCCATTGATGCGGGCGGGGCATTCGGTGTGGTGGACACGCCCGAGTACCGTGCGAAAAACCCCAACGGCCGCGTGCCGATGATCGAGGACGACGGCTTCGTGCTCTGGGAATCCAACACCATCGTGCGTTACCTGGCTGCTCGTCATGCGTCGGGTTCGACCTGGTATCCCGCTGACATACAGGCCCGGGCCCAGGCTGAAAAATGGATGGACTGGACCACCTCCAGCTTTGCTGCACCGTTTCGCACGGTGTTCTGGGGCGTCTTGCGCACCCCGGCCGAGCAACAGGACTGGGCGGCCATCAACGCGGCGATCAAGGAGTGCGACGACTTGCTGGCGATGGTCGAGCAGACCCTGAGTGAGCAACCCTACCTGTCGGGTGCTGAAATCGGCATGGGTGACATTCCCCTGGGCAGTTTCATTTATGCCTGGTTCGAGATGCCCATCCAGCGCGCCGAGCTGCCTGGCGTGCGGGCCTGGTACGCACGGTTGCAGCAGCGTCCGGCCTACCGCAAGGCTGTCATGACTGCGTTGACTTAATACTTACTATCGACACACTTGACTGTACTTGTGCGGCGACGCCAAGCACCATTGCCTTCGTGCGCCGTGGTTGCATTGCTCGCCGCCCGCCCTTATCTATTCTTTTCCTCCCTCCCTTCTTGGTGCGTAATCCGATATGAGTTCCGCTCTGTCCATCCGGCAGCTAACCAAAACCTACGGCAACGGTTTCCAGGCCTTGAGTGGTATCGATCTGGACGTCGCCGAAGGTGATTTCTTCGCCTTGCTCGGCCCTAACGGTGCCGGCAAATCCACCACCATCGGCATTCTTTCCACCCTGGTGAACAAGACCAGTGGCACGGTGAACGTCTTTGGTCATGACCTGGACCGCGACCCCGCCGCCCTCAAGCGTTGCATCGGCGTGGTGCCCCAGGAATTCAACTTCAACCAGTTCGAGAAGACCTTCGACATCGTCGTGACCCAGGCCGGTTACTACGGTATCCCGCCGAAGATCGCCAACGAGCGCGCCGAGCAGTACCTGACCCAACTGGGCCTGTGGGATAAGCGTGATGTGCCGTCCCGTTCGCTGTCCGGCGGCATGAAGCGGCGCTTGATGATTGCTCGCGCGCTGGTGCATGAGCCGCGCCTGCTGATCCTCGACGAACCGACCGCTGGCGTGGACATCGAGTTGCGTCGTTCGATGTGGAGCTTCCTCACCGAGCTGAACCAGAAAGGCATCACCATCATCCTCACCACCCACTATCTGGAAGAGGCTGAACAGTTGTGCCGCAACATCGGCATCATCGACCACGGCACCATCGTCGAGAACACCAGCATGCGCCAGTTGCTCAGCCAGCTGCATGTGGAAACCTTCCTGCTGGACCTGAAAAACGACCTGAAGACCGCGCCCCAGCTTGTCGGCTATCCGGCCCGCCTGGTGGACAGCCACACCCTGGAAGTCCAGGTGGACAAAGCCGTGGGTATCACCGGGCTGTTCGCCCAACTGGCCCTGCAAAACATTGAAGTGCAGAGCCTGCGCAATAAAACCAATCGCCTTGAGGAGTTGTTCGTGTCCCTGGTGGAGAAAAATCTGGCGAAGGTGGCGGTATGAGTGTGAGTTCCGAACTGCGCCCCAACCTCATCGCCCTCAATACCATCGTGTACCGTGAAGTCCGGCGCTTCATGCGGATCTGGCCGCAGACCCTGCTGCCGCCCGCCATCACCATGGTCTTGTACTTCGTGATCTTCGGTAACCTGATCGGCCGGCAGATCGGCGACATGGGCGGCTTCACGTACATGGAATACATCGTGCCGGGGCTGATCATGATGTCGGTGATCACCAACTCCTACGGTAACGTGGTGTCGAGTTTCTTCGGCAGCAAGTTCCAGCGTTCGATCGAAGAACTGATGGTCTCGCCGGTGTCGCCCCATACGATCCTCATCGGCTACACCCTGGGTGGTGTGCTGCGCGGCCTGGCGGTGGGCCTGATCGTGACCCTGCTGTCGTTGTTCTTCACCGATTTGCAGGTGCATCACCTGGGGGTGACGATATTGGTGGTGGTGCTTACGGCCACGATCTTTTCGCTGCTGGGTTTCATCAATGCCGTGTTTGCGCGCAACTTCGATGACATTTCGATCATCCCGACGTTCGTGCTCACGCCGCTGACCTACCTGGGTGGGGTGTTCTACTCGATTTCCCTGCTGCCGCCGTTCTGGCAGACCGTGTCCCTGGCCAACCCGGTGCTGCACATGGTCAATGCCTTTCGCTATGGCATTCTCGGGGTGTCGGACATCAAGATCAGCATCGCGATCACCTTCATGCTGGTGGCGACCGTGGTGCTCTACATCGGTTGCGCGCGGTTGCTGGTCAGCGGGCGCGGGATGCGTACCTGATCCCGTGTGGGAGCGAGCCTGCTCGCGATGGCGTCGGGTCATTCGGTCATTTGCTGGCTGACACACCGCTATCGCGAGCAAGCTCGCTCCCACATTGAAATGCATTCCCCTGTGGGAGCGAGCTTGCTCGCGATGGCGCCAGTACAAGCACCACAAAAAAGGCCTCCATTTCCAGGAGGCCTTTTTGCATCTCACATCCGGCTTTTCTTGCGCCGTTTCCACTGTCGGGCCACCCACCAGCGCCAGTAACTCATGGTGACGAAGTAGGCGAGGGCGCCGAGTACCAGGCCGGTCACCACCGAGCCGAGCAGGAACGGCTGCCACAAGGTGGATAACTGGCCGCTGATCCATTCCCAGGTCAGCGCTTCGGGCAGCGTCCGGGCGGGCACGTCCATCAGCCAGGCGCCGGTCTGGTAAGTGCAGAAAAACACCGCCGGCATGGTGATGGGGTTGGTCAGCCACACCAGGCTCACCGCAATCGGCATGTTGCCGCGCACCGTGATGGCCAGTGCGGCGGCCAGCAACATCTGCAACGGGATCGGCAAGAATGCGGCAAACAGGCCAACAGCCATCGCCCGGGCGACCGAGTGCCGATTGAGGTGCCAAAGGTTGGGATCGTGCAGCAGGGTGCCGAGAAAGCGTAAGGATTTATGTTCCCGAATGCTCTCTGGGTCTGGCATGTAACGTTTGAATAGGCGCCGGGGCATAAGGCTTCTCGGTCGGTTCAACGCAATAAGGCCGCAAGTATGTCCGGATTCTACGGCTGGCAGATTCAGACTTTGTGACAATTGATAACGCCGACGGTGCCGCAGACCGTCTATGCCTGGAGAGGGCACTCTCAAGGACGGGTTATGCGCACAGGGTTAGTCGCGCTTGCACTGGGGCTGTTGGCCCCGATTTTTTTGCCGGCACTGCCGCCGTTGTGGCTGATTGCAGCCATGCCGGTACTGGCGCTGATGGCGTTGCCGTTTCGAACCTATCCGCTGGGTTTCTTCCTGTTCGGGTTGGCCTGGGCCTGTCTGTCGGCGCAGTTTGCGCTGGACGATCGGTTACCCATCGCCCTCGACGGCGAAACCCGCTGGGTCGAGGGGCGAGTGGTCGGTTTGCCGCAACAGGGCGAAGGCGTGGTGCGCTTCGAACTGGCCGATGTCCATTCACGCCGTACCCGGCTACCGACGGCGATGCGCCTCGCCTGGTTCGGTGGTCCGCCGGTCAACAGCGGCGAGCGATGGCGATTGGCCGTGAAGCTCAAGCGGCCCAGCGGGCTGCTGAACCCACACGGCTTTGACTATGCCGCCTGGTTGCTGAGCCGCGGCATCGGCGCGACCGGTACGATCAAGGATGGCCGTCTCCTGCAAGCGGCCCGGGGTGCCTGGCGCGACGAGGTGCGCCAGGCGCTGGCACAGGTCGATGCCCACGGCCGCTCCGGTGCGCTGGCGGCGCTGGTGCTGGGCGACGGCGGCGGGCTGAGTCGCGAGGATTGGCAGGTGCTGCAAGACACCGGCACTGTCCACTTGCTGGTGATCTCCGGGCAACACATCGGCCTGCTCGCCGGCCTGGTTTACCTGTTGGTGGCCGGTGCGGCCCGTTATGGCCTGTGGCCGGTGGGTCTGGCCTGGTTGCCTTGGGCCTGTGGGCTGGCCTTCTGTGCCGCCCTGGGCTACGGCTTGCTCGCCGGCTTCGAGGTGCCGGTGCGACGGGCCTGCGCGATGATCGGTCTGGTGTTGCTGTGGCGCCTGCGTTTCAAACAGCCGGATCCGTGGTGGGCATGGCTGCTGGCCTTTTCCGGGGTGCTGGTGTTCGATCCGCTCGCCAGCTTGCGACCGGGGTTCTGGTTGTCGTTTGCCGCTGTCGCCATATTGATGTTCACCTTTGGCGCTCGCCTGGGGCCTTGGCGCTGGTGGCAAACCTGGACCCGCGCCCAGTGGCTGGTTGCGCTCGGCCTGTGTCCGTTGTTGTTGATCGTGGGCTTGCCAGTCAGCCTCAGCGGGCCGCTGGTGAACCTGCTCGCGGTGCCCTGGATCAGCCTGTTGGTATTGCCGACAGCGCTGCTTGGCACGGCGTTGTTGCCGGTGCCGCTCATTGGCGAAGGCTTGCTGTGGATTGCCGGCGGACTGCTCGATCTGTTGTTCAAGGGGCTGACGCTGGTAGCCGGACGAATGCCTGCCTGGGTTCCGGCCGCAGTCCCGACCTGGGCCTTGGGTATCGCTGCCTTCGGTGCTTTTTTACTGTTGTTGCCCAAAGGTCTGCCACTACGTGTACTGGGGTGGCCAATGGTGTTGCTGATGGTTTATCCACCGCAAGAACACCTGCCACCAGGGCGAGCCGAGGTCTGGCAACTGGACGTGGGCCAAGGGTTGGCGGTGCTGGTGCGGACCCGCCGGCACACCCTGCTATATGACGCCGGGCCGCGCTTTGGCGAGGCCGATGTGGGCGAGCGGGTCGTCCTGCCAACCTTGCGCAAACTGGGTGTGCGTGGCTTGGACCTGATGTTGCTCAGCCATGCCGACGCCGATCACGCTGGCGGTGCCCGCGCCGTGCGCAATGGGCTACCGACGATGGAGGTGATCAGTGGCGATCCCGACGCGCTGCCCGCTGAGCTGCTGGCCGGGCCTTGCGACAGTGGCCGGCGCTGGGAATGGGACGGCGTCGGGTTCGAGCTGTGGCGGTGGGCCTCTGCCGTTGAAAGCAACCAGAAATCCTGTGTCCTGCTGGTGGAGGCCGGCGGTGAACGCCTGCTCCTGACCGGCGATATCGACGCCCACGCCGAACGCGCCTTGCTCGACGAGCCCCTGGCGCTACCGGTCCAGTGGCTGGCCGCGCCGCATCATGGCAGTCGCAGTTCGTCGTCGATGGCGTTGCTGTCACGGCTGCAACCGCATTCGGTGTTGATTTCCCGAGGCCAGGGCAACGCGTTCGGCCACCCCCATCCCCAAGTGATGGCCCGCTATCGACGCTCGGGCCTGGCGATCTACGACAGTGCCGAGCAGGGCGCCATTCGTCTGCAACTGGGGGCTTTCGAGCTGCCGCGCTCCGAGGCCGGGCACCGCCGCTACTGGCGTGATCCGCCAGGCGTCGGGCCACCGGGGCAATATTGATCCAGCGCAATTGGCTGATGTGCTTATCGGCGGGGCGGGTCTGCAAGGCGAGTCTGTGTGATAAAGTGGCGCACTTTTTCGAGGGGGCAGTCACTGTGTGGGAATTGGTCAAATCCGGCGGCTGGATGATGTTGCCGATCATTCTGAGTTCCATCGCGGCATTGGGTATCGTTGCCGAACGCCTGTGGACCCTGCGGGCCAGCCGCGTGACCCCGGAGCATTTGCTCGGGCAGGTCTGGGTCTGGATCAAGGACAAGCAACTGAACAAGGACAAGCTCAAGGAACTGCGGGCCAGTTCGCCGCTGGGGGAAGTCCTCGCCGCCGGCCTGGCGAACTCCAAGCATGGTCGCGAGATCATGAAGGAGTGCATCGAGGAAGCCGCCGCCCGGGTCATCCATGAACTGGAGCGCTACATCAATACCCTGGGGACCATCGCCGCCATGTCCCCGCTGCTGGGCCTGCTGGGTACCGTGCTGGGCATGATCGACATCTTCAGCGCGTTTACCGGCTCCGGCATGAGCACCAATGCCGCCGTGCTGGCGGGGGGCATTTCCAAGGCCCTGATCACCACCGCCGCCGGCCTGATGGTGGGTATTCCATCCGTGTTCTTCCACCGCTTCCTGCAACGGCGCGTCGACGAGTTGGTGGTCGGCATGGAGCAAGAAGCGATCAAGCTGGTCGAGGTGGTGCAAGGTGACC
Source organism: Pseudomonas sp. St316 (assembly GCF_018325905.1). Taxonomy (NCBI): domain Bacteria; kingdom Pseudomonadati; phylum Pseudomonadota; class Gammaproteobacteria; order Pseudomonadales; family Pseudomonadaceae; genus Pseudomonas; species Pseudomonas sp. St316. The sequence goes on from NZ_AP021901.1 coordinate 2,059,974, forward strand.
GCGATGTGGACCTGGCTGGGGGCAAGAAGTGAAATTCCGCCGCAAGCCACGGGAAAACATCGAGATCAACCTCGCGTCGCTGATCGACGTGGTGTTCATCCTGCTGCTGTTTTTCGTCGTGACCACCACGTTCACCCGGGAAACCCAGCTCAAAGTTGAATTGCCGGAGGCTGTCAGCGGCTCGCCGGCCGAAGACCAGCAACTGAAGAACCTGGAAATTACCATCAGCGCCGAAGGGGCGTTCTCGGTGAATAACCAATTGCTGCCCAAGAGCGACCTGGCGAGCCTGATCGAAGCCCTGCAGAAAGAGTCGGGCGGCGACACCCACCTGCCGCTGTCCATCAGCGCCGACGGCAAGACCCCCCATCAATCGGTGATCACCGCCATGGACGCGGCCGGCAAGCTCGGCTTCAGCCAGTTGCGCATGACCACGGTCGAGGCGGCGCCCGCACCCTGATGGCCATGTCCGATCGATTGCTTGCCGCGTGGTACCGGGGGCATCCGGCCCTGGCGCTGCTGCGGCCACTGGAGTGGCTGTACCGGCGGGTGGTCGTGGGCAAGCGCGAGCGCTTTCTGGCGGGCGAAGGCCCGATCTACCAGCCCCCTGTGCCGTTGCTGGTGGTCGGCAATATCACGGTCGGCGGCACCGGCAAGACGCCGTTGATCCTGTGGATGATCCAGCACTGCCAGCGCAGTGGCCTGCGCGTCGGGGTGGTCAGCCGGGGTTACGGCGCCAAGCCGCCGCACCTGCCTTGGCGGGTAACGGCCGAGCAGGGCGCCGACGTCGCGGGTGACGAGCCGCTGTTGATCGTCCAGCGCACCGGTGTGCCGTTGATGATCGACCCTGATCGCAGTCGCGCCATCCAGGCGCTGCTGGAGGCCGAATCGCTGGACCTGATCCTGTCTGACGACGGCATGCAGCATTATCGGATGGCCCGGGACCTTGAGCTGGTGCTGATCGACAACGCCCGGGGCCTGGGCAACCGGCGTTGCCTGCCCGCCGGGCCATTGCGCGAGCCGGTCGAACGCCTGCAATCGGTCGACGCCGTGCTGTACAACGGCGCCAGTGCCGACCGCGACGACGGCTTTGCCTTTCAATTGCGTCCCACCGAACTGGTGAACCTGGCCAGTGGCGAACGCCGTCCTCTCGACCATTTTCCATCCGGCCAGGCCCTGCATGCCGTGGCCGGCATCGGCAACCCCCAGCGTTTCTTCAAGACCCTCGAAACGCTACACTGGCGGCCAATACCGCATGGGTTTGCCGACCATGCCGAATACAACGCCCAGGCCTTGAGTTTCACGCCATCGCTGCCGGTGGTCATGACGGAAAAGGACGCAGTCAAATGCCGTGCCTTCGCCGCACCTGACTGGTGGTACCTGGCGGTTGACGCCGCACCGTCGCCGGCCTTCGCGACCTGGTTCGATACGCAGTTGATGCGCCTGTTGCCGGATCGGCTTTTGCCTTAAAACCTTTTATCCAGGGGAATTCCATGGACACCAAACTGCTCGACATTCTGGCCTGCCCGGTCTGCAAAGGCCCGCTCAAGCTCAGCGCCGACAAGACCGAACTGATCAGCAAGGGTGCCGGCCTGGCCTACCCGATTCGCGACGGCATCCCGGTGATGCTCGAAAGCGAAGCCCGCACCCTGACCACCGACGAGCGCCTGGATAAATGACCGCAGCCTTTACCGTTGTCATCCCGTCGCGCTTCGCCTCGACGCGCCTGCCCGGCAAACCGTTGCTGTCGATTGCCGGCAAGCCGATGATCCAGCACGTGTGGGAACAGGCCTGCAAAAGCAGCGCCCAGCGCGTGGTGGTGGCGACCGACGATGCGCGCATCGTCGAGGCCTGCAAAGGTTTTGGCGCCGAGGTCGTGCTGACGCGTGAAGACCATAATTCCGGCACCGATCGCCTGGCGGAAGTCGCGGCAAAACTCGGTCTTGGCGCTGACGCAATCGTCGTCAATGTGCAAGGTGACGAGCCGTTGATCCCGCCGAGCGTGATCGATCAGGTCGCCGCCAACCTCGCGGCCCACACCGAGGCGCGCATGGCCACCCTGGCCGAGCCGATCGAGGATGTGCAGACGCTGTTCAACCCCAACGTGGTCAAGGTGGTCAGCGACCTCAATGGCCTGGCGTTGACCTTCAGCCGCGCGCCGTTGCCCTGGGCGCGGGACGCATTCGCCCAAAGCCGTGACGTGATGCCGGAAGGCGTGCCGTACCGCCGTCACATCGGCATCTATGCTTACCGCGCTGGCTTTCTCCAGGACTTCGTCGCCTGGGGGCCGTGCTGGCTGGAAAACACTGAGTCCCTGGAACAGTTGCGTGCCCTGTGGCATGGCGTGCGGATCCATGTCGCCGATGCGCTGATCGCCCCGCCGACGGGTGTCGACACCGCCGAAGACCTCGAGCGCGTTCGTCGCCTGCTGGAGGCTTGATGCGGGTCCTGTTCGTCTGCCTCGGCAATATCTGCCGCTCGCCCACCGCCGAAGGCATCCTGCGCCACAAGTTGCGTGAGGCCGGGCTGGCCGGGCAGGTGGAAGTCGCTTCCGCCGGCACCGGTGACTGGCATGTCGGCAAAGCGCCGGACAAGCGCAGCCAGGCGGCGGCCCTGAGGCGTGGCTACGACTTGTCGGCCCAACGCGCGCAACAGGTGACCCGCGCTGATTTCGCCGCCTATGACCTGATCCTGGCGATGGACAGCAGCAACCTGCGCAACCTCAGGGCCCTGCAACCGGCCAATGGCAGGGCCGAGCTGGATCTGTTCCTGCGGCGCTACGAAGCTGAACTCGACGATGTGCCGGATCCGTACTACGACGGCGAACAAGGCTTCGAGCAAGTGCTGGACCTGATCGAGCGCGCGACCGATCGCCTGGTGATCGAATTGAAGGGGCGGTTATGACCTTGCAGGTGCGGGCGGGCGTCAGCCTCAAGCCCTTCAACAGTTTCGGGGTTGACGTCACCGCCCGGCTGTTCGCCGAAGCCCACAGCGATGGCGATGTTCGCCAGGCGTTGGCGTATGCCAGCGAGCATGCCGTGCCGCTGCTGGTGATCGGCGGCGGTAGCAACCTGCTGCTGACCGGTGACATCGACGCCTTGGTGTTGCGCATGGCCAGCCGGGGGATTCGTTTGCTCAGCGATGACGGCGAACGTGTGATAGTCGAGGCCGAAGCAGGTGAGCCCTGGCATCCGTTCGTCCAGCACACGCTGGCGCAGGGTTGGGCGGGATTGGAAAACCTCAGCCTGATTCCCGGTACGGTGGGGGCGGCGCCGATGCAAAACATTGGCGCCTACGGCGTAGAGATCAAGGACGTCTTCGCCGGCCTCACCGCGCTGGATCGCCAGACCGGTGAACTGCGCGAGTTCACCCTGGAAGAGTGCCGTTTCGCCTACCGCGACAGCCTGTTCAAGCAGCAGGTGGGGCGCTGGTTGATCCTGCGGGTGCGTTTTGCCCTCAGCCGCGCCGCGCACTTGCATCTGGAATACGGCCCGGTGCGTCAGCGATTAACTGAGCAGGGCATCGAGCAGGCAACCCCCTCCGATGTGAGCCGGGCCATTTGCAGCATTCGCAGTGAAAAACTTCCGGACCCGACCGTACTGGGTAACGCTGGCAGTTTCTTCAAGAACCCGCTGGTGCCGGCCACGCACGTGGCTCACCTGAAGGTGAAATACCCGGACCTGGTGGCTTATCCACAACCTGAAGGGCAGATGAAAATCGCCGCTGGCTGGTTGATCGAGCACGCCGGCTGGAAGGGCTTTCGCGAAGGTGATGCCGGGGTGCATAAGTTGCAGGCGTTGGTGCTGGTCAACTACGGCAATGCTACGGGCCCGCAACTGCTGGACCTGGCGCTGCGCATCCAGAAGGACATTGCCGAACGTTTCCAGGTCGAACTGGAAATGGAACCCAATCGGTACTGAGTCACTCTCACGCAAGCGCCTGAAAAACGCCCTGCACACCCCGCACACAAGCATTTGTGCAGGATTGTGCAGGGCGTTTTGCGTGATCCTGGGTTAATTTAGCGTCCTAACGATGCGACCATTGCATCCTAAAGGCCCGATGCAGACGCCTGCGTGCGCATGCATAAGAGAGCCCGATCAGCCTGAGCCAGTCTGCGACAACCGAACCGTTACCCTAGCGGCAGATTGCTCGACCCCATCATTCGATAACTGTGCGGGCGTGCCCATGATTACCCTGAAACTCAATGGAAAAGACCATCAACTGGATGTGACCGAGGACATGCCGCTGCTGTGGGCTATTCGGGATGTGGCCGGTTACAACGGCACCAAATTCGGTTGCGGCATGGGCCTGTGTGGCGCCTGCACCATCCACATCGACGGCGCCCCGGCGCGCAGCTGCATCACGCCCATCGGCTCGGTGAAAGGGCAGGACGTCAGCACCATCGACGGGCTTCACGCCGACCCGGTCGGGCAAATCGTCCAGAAGGCTTGGCTGGAGACCGCCGTGGCCCAGTGCGGTTACTGCCAGGGTGGGCAGATCATGTCCGCCACCGCGTTGCTCAAGACCAATCCCAACCCGAGCGATGAGCAGATCGAAGAAGCCATGGTCGGCAACATCTGCCGCTGTGGTACCTACAACCGGATCAAGACCGCGATCCGCCAGGCTTCCACTCACCTGAAGGAGGCCAAGGCATGAGCCGCTTGCCCGATGATTTCGTGCTGAGCAACCTCAGCCGCCGTGGTTTCCTCAAGGGCGCGAGCGCCACCGGTGTGCTGGTGCTGGCGGCCACGTGGGGCTTGCCGGAGGCCTTTGCCGAGGAGAAGAAATTCGGCGCCGAGGGCATGCCCCATGGCGCGGTCGATGACCCGAAGGTGTACGTCAGCATTGCCGCCGATGGCAGTGTGACCGTGATCTGTAACCGTTCGGAAATGGGCCAGGGTGTGCGCACCAGCCTGAGCATGGTCGTGGCTGATGAGCTGGACGCGGACTGGGCGCGCGTCAAGGTACAGCAGGCGCCGGCCGATGAGGCGCGTTTCGGCAACCAGGACACCGATGGCTCGCGCAGCATGCGTCACTGGTACGAGCCGATGCGCCGTTGCGGTGCCGCCGCCCGGACGATGCTGGAGCTGGCCGCTGCCGCACAGTGGAAGGTGCCGGTGGGTGAGTGCCATGCGCAACTGCACAAAGTGCTGCATCAGCCTTCGGGGCGTGAACTGGGTTATGGCGAATTGGCCGCCGCCGCCAGTGCCTTGCCAGTGCCGGCCCGTGAAAGCTTGCGTCTCAAGCAGCCATCGGAGTTTCGTTATATCGGCAAGGACGCGAGCCGGGCCATCGATGGCGCGGACATCGTCAACGGTCGTGCCGTATTTGGTGCCGATGTGCATTTGGACGGCATGCTCTACGCCGTCATCGCGCGTCCGCCGGTCTATGGTGGCAAGGTCAAGAGCGTGGACAGCAGCGCGGCGCTGAAAGTACCGGGCGTGCTCAAGGTGGTGCAGATCGAAGGGCGCCCGCTACCCTCGGAGTTCCAGCCGTTGGGCGGCGTGGCGGTGGTGGCGAAGAACACCTGGGCGGCGATCAAGGGCCGCGAAGCGCTGAAAATCCAGTGGGACGACGGCCCGAATGCCGGTTATGACTCCATTGCCTATCGCAAGGAGCTGGAAGCGGCGGCCCTCAAGCCCGGAAAAGTCGTGCGCAGCAGTGGCGACCTCGACGACGCGCTGGCCAAGGCCGACTCGACCCTGGAAGCAGCGTATTACTTGCCTCACCTGTCCCAATCACCGATGGAGCCGATGGTTGCCGTTGCCCGGTTCAAGGACGGCCAATGCGAGGCCTGGGCACCGAGCCAGGCACCGCAGGTGACCCGCGAACGTGTCGCTGAGCGCCTGGGCATCCCTTTTGAGAAGGTCACGGTGAACATCACGTTGCTGGGCGGCGGTTTCGGACGCAAGTCCAAACCCGACTTTGTCGTCGAGGCAGCGGTGCTGGCCAAAGAATTTCCCGGTCAGGCAGTACGGGTGCAATGGACCCGCGAGGACGACATCCATCACTCGTATTTCCACACGGTATCGGCCGAATACCTCAAGGCCGGCCTGAATCAGGACGGTATGCCGTCCGGCTGGCTGCATCGCACCGTGGCTCCGAGCATCACCGCACTGTTTGCGCCGGGCATGACCCACGAGGCGCCGTTCGAAATAGGCATGGGCGTGACCAACATGGCCTACGCCATTCCCAACCTGCGCCTGGAAAATCCTGAAGCGGTGGCCCACACCCGGGTTGGCTGGTATCGCTCGGTGTCGAACATTCCCCACGGATTTGCGATCCAGAGTTTCATCGACGAATTGGCCCACAAGGCCGGTCAGGATCCACTGAAGTACCAGGTCAAACTGCTCGGGCCGGACCGTAAGATCGATCCACGTACGTTGAGCGAAGAATGGAACTATGGCGAGTCCCCCGAGCGTTATCCGATAGATACGGCGCGGATCCGCACGGTGCTGGAAACCGCCGCGAAGGCCGCCGGTTGGGGCCGGGAACTGCCCAAGGGCCGTGGCCTTGGGCTGGCGGTGCACTACAGCTTCGTCACTTACGTGGCGGCGGTGATCGAGGTGGAGGTCAAGGACGATGGCACGGTGATCGTGCACAAGGCGGACATCGCCGTGGATTGCGGTCCGCAGATCAACCCTGAACGCATCCGCTCACAGTTCGAAGGCGCCTGCGTCATGGGCCTGGGCAATGCCATGGTAGGCGAAATCAGCTTCAAGGACGGCAAGGTGCAGCAGGACAATTTCCATATGTACGAAGTGGCGCGCATGTCCCTGGCGCCCAAGGAAGTGGCGGTGCATCTGGTCACGCCGCCGGGTGAGGTGCCGTTGGGCGGTGTTGGCGAGCCGGGCGTGCCGCCGATTGCGCCAGCGCTGTGCAACGCGATTTTCGCTGCCACCGGCAAGCGTATTCGTAGCCTGCCCGTGCGCTATCAGCTGCAAGGCTGGCAGCAGGCGAAGGCCTGATGGACAGCGTTGATCTGAATGTCCTGCGCAGCGTGCTTGAGTGGCGCCGCGCCGGGCAGCGGGTGGTGTTGTTCACTGTGGTCCAGACCTGGGGCACCGCGCCAAGGCCGCCGGGGGCGATGCTGGCCCTGCGCGAAGATGGCGTGGTGATTGGTTCGGTGTCGGGCGGTTGTGTCGAGGATGATCTGATCGCCCGGCTGCACGACGGTCGCATTCCGGCGGACGGTCCGCCGGTGCAACTGATCACCTATGGCGTCACCCGCGAAGAAGCGGCGCGTTTCGGCCTGCCGTGTGGCGGCACCCTGCGCCTGACCGAAGAGCGGGTGGGCGACCCACACTGGGTCGCGCAATTGCTGGAACGCTGCGAGGCCCATGAAATCGTCGCCCGTGAGCTGGCAGTCGCCAGTGGCAACGTGATCCTGACCCCGGCCAGCAAGACCGACGTCCTGGTATTCGATGGGCAGGTCCTGCGGGCCATATACGGTCCACGTTGGCGGCTGCTGCTGATCGGCGCGGGGCAACTGTCGCGCTACGTGGCGCAAATGGCCCGACTGCTGGACTTCGAAGTGCTGATTTGCGATCCGCGCAAGGAGTTTGTCTATGGTTGGGAAGAGCAGCACGGCCGCTTCGTCTCGGGGATGCCCGATGAAGCGGTGTTGAGCATCCAGACCGACGAGCGCACCGCCATTGTGGCCTTGACCCATGACCCACGCCTGGACGACATGGCGTTGCTCACGGCCCTGGACTCCAAGGCTTTTTATGTCGGCGCGCTGGGCTCGCGGGTCAACAGCCAGAAGCGCCGGGATAATCTGGCTCAGCTAGGCTTGTCAGCAGAGGCCATTGAACGCTTGCATGGACCCATCGGCTTGCACATCGGCAGTCACACCCCGGCGGAAATCGCCTTGTCGCTGCTGGCCGAAATCGTGGCCATCAAGAATGGCGTAGAACTACGGCAGAAAAAGTCGCTGTAAGCCGTGGGTGAGGAGGGCGTATGAGCGAGTCGATTGGCGTGATCATTCTGGCGGCCGGATCGGGCAGCCGTTTTCGCCGCATTGCAGGCCCGGACAAGGATAAATTGCTGGCTGACTGCACCGGGCGTGACGGTGCCGTGCGGTCGGTGATCGAGCAGGTTCTGGTGAACCTGCCTGCCTCCCTGGAAAAACGCCTGCTGGTGACGAGCAAGGAGCGGCCGCAAGCCATTCGCATGGCCCAGGCCTATGGTTGCGATTTCGTGGAGCTGGACTCCCCCGGCCTGGGCGACAGCATTGCCGCCGGTGTCCGGGCCTGTCCGGAGCTTGATGGCTGGCTGATGGTCCTGGGTGACATGCCCTTCATCTTGCCGTCGAGCATCGAACAGGTGGTGGCGGGGATCCGCGCGGACGGCATCAGTGTGCCGGTGCTTGCAGGTGAGTACGGGCACCCGGTGGGATTCGGCCGCGGGTTTGGGCCGAAACTGATGGCATTGACCGGCGAACGGGGGGCTAAGGCATTGTTTGCCGGGGCGCAAGTGGTCGAAGTGCCGGTGGATGACCCCGGCGTGACGTGGGATGTCGATGTGCCAGAGGCACTGGCCTTCAAATAACAGGCGACGCAGAATCCAGTGGGAGCGAGCTTGCTCGCGATAGCGGTCTGGCATTCAGCCTTGATGCAAGCTGACCCGACGCCATCGCGAGCAAGCTCGGCTCCCACATTGGATTTTCAGGTGGGCATGAGTCTTGTGTCTGGTCCCAGACCCTCTGTGGGCACAAGTCTTGTGCCTGGCCCCACCCCCCTGTGGGAGCGAGCTTGCTCGCGATAGCGGTCTGGCATTCAGCCTTGATGCAAGCTGACCCGACGCCATCGCGAGCAAGCTCGGCTCCCACATTGGATTTTCAGGTGGGCATGAGTCTTGTGTCTGGTCCCAGACCCTCTGTGGGCACAAGTCTTGTGCCTGGCCCCACCCCCCTGTGGGAGCGAGCTTGCTCGCGATAGCGGTCTGGCATTCAGTATTGATGCAAGCTGATCCGACGCCATCGCGAGCAAGCTCGGCTCCCACATTGGATTTTCAGGTGGGCATGAGTCTTGTGTCTGGTCCCAGACCCTCTGTGGCACAAGTCTTGTGCCTGGCCCCAGCCCCCTGTGGGAGCGAGCTTGCTCGCGAAAGCGGTCTGGCATTCAGTATTGATGCAAGCTGACCCGACGCCATCGCGAGCAAGCTCGGCTCCCACATTGGATTTTCAGGTGGGCATGAGTCTTGTGTCTGGTCCCAGACCCTCTGTGGGCACAAGTCTTGTGCCTGGCCCCACCCCCCTGTGGGAGCGAGCTTGCTCGCGATAGCGGTCTGGCATTCAGTATTGATGCAAGCTGATCCGACGCCATCGCGAGCAAGCTCGGCTCCCACATTGGATTTTCAGGTGGGCATGAGTCTTGTGTCTGGTCCCAGACGCTCTGTGGGCACAAGTCTTGTGCCTGGCCCCACCCCCCTGTGGGAGCGAGCTTGCTCGCGATAGCGGTCTGGCATTCAGTATTGATGCAAGCTGATCCGACGCCATCGCGAGCAAGCTCGGCTCTCACATTGGATTTTCAGGTGGGCATGAGTCTTGTGTCTGGTCCCAGACCCTCTGTGGGCACAAGTCTTGTGCCTGGCCCCACCCCCCTGTGGGAGCGAGCTTGCTCGCGAAAGCGGTCTGGCATTCAGTATTGATGCAAGCTGATCCGACGCCATCGCGAGCAAGCTCGGCTCTCACATTGGATTTTCAGGTGGGCATGAGTCTTGTGTCTGGCCCGGCCCCCTGTGGGTATAAGTCTTCATGGTTCCAGACCCACAGTGGATAAGTTTGAAGGCATAAAAAAGCCCCGCCTGGCATGACCAGGCGGGGCTTTTTACTGGGCGGTGGGATCAGGCGTGAGGTTTAGGCTCGTGCTCTTTTTCCAGGGCTTCAGTATGACGCGGCACGACTTCTTCAGCGGTGTGCTGAGGTTCGTCGAATGTCGGAGCCGATTCAGTCGGGGTCTCGGCGACCGGAGCAGGGGCTGCCTCGGCGACTTCTTCCACGGCTGGAGCTGGCTCGGCAGCAGGCGCTTGAGCGGCGGCAGCGGCAGCTTGTTCGGCTTCCTTCTGCAGACGCTCGGCTTCACGCTTGCGACGACGCACTTCACGCGGATCGTTCGGCGCGCGGCCATTCGCGGTCAGGGCGCTGGCAGGTGCTGGCTCTTCAACCGGGGCAGGTGCTTCGACAACCACGGGTGCTTCGACCACTGGAGCAGGCTCGACCACTTCTGGCTCGACTGCTTTCACAGGCTCTGGTGTCGGTTCTGGCTCGACAACAGGTGCCGGTGCCGCTGGCTCGGCGGTCCAGTTGAACGCAGTCTGCTCCTCGCGGGCAGGCTCTGGTGCCTTTTCCTCGGCCGGTGTTTCGAAGGCCGGCTCAGCGGCTACCACTGGCTGCTCGACGACCGGTGCAGGCTCGGCGACCACTTCAGTTTCAGCAACCTGGGCTTCATGGGCCGGGGCGACTTCCACTTCTGGCGAAGCAGTGGCTTCTACCGGGGTAGTGGCTTCTACCACCGGAGCTTCGGCAACTGGCGCGCTTTCCACCGCAGCGGTAGCGCGTTCGGCTTGTTCGTGAGCCTGGGCTTCGGCCGGGGCGCTGATTGCGCTGCTGGCAACGGCCGCGGTCACGGCCAGGCCGGCAGCCAGGTCGGCAGCGCTTGGCGCTTCAGTGTTCTCGGTGGACTCGGACTCTTCCGAGCCTTCGATCACGTTGCCGTTAGCGTCGCGCTGACGCTCACGACGGTTGCTGCGACGACGCTGGCCACGGGAGCGGCGACGTGGACGATCGCCTTCGGCGGTGTCCTGGCCGTCTTCCTGCAACTGCTCTTCGGTGTTCAGCTCTTCTTCTTCGCTGGCGGCGGCGGCTGCCTGCTCGGCACGTGGCTGACGCTCTTCACGTGGAGGGCGTGGTGCGCGTTCTTCACGAGGCTGGCGGGCCGGACGCTCTTCAGCGGTGGCGGCTGCAACGGCCGGGGCGGCATCCAGTGGCTCGCGCAGTTCGCGAACACGCTCTTCACGCTCGCCACGTGGCTTGCGATCTTCACGCGGTGCGCGCGGCTGGCGTTCTTCACGCGGCGGACGCGGTGCACGCTCTTCGCGGGCTACGGCTGGCGCTTCCTCACGGGCTTCGCGCGGCTGACGCTCTTCACGCGGCTCGCGTGGCGCACGTTCTTCACGCGGTGCACGCTCTTCGCGAGGTTTGCGTTCTTCGTCACGACGACCGTTGCGGTTGCGGGTCTGCTGGCGACCGTTACGGCGTTCCTCGTTGCGGGCAGGACGCTCGGTCGCGGCGGGCTTGGCGACGACGGCTGGGGCAGCAGGTTCTTCCTTGGTGGCGAACAGGCTGACCAGCGACTTCACCAGGCCTTTGAACAGGCTAGGTTCTGGTGCGGCGGCCGGGGCGGCAACCGGAGCGGCCACTTCGGTCGGAACCGGAGCGTTGGCGCGGGCCGGAGCGGTCTTGACCGCTGCTTCCTGGCGAACCAGGGTGCGAGTGGCGGCGGCCGGCTGGACTTCTTCCACTTCGGCAGCGGCTGCGGCGATTTCGTAGCTGGACTGGTTGGTGTGGGCTTCCGGGCTGTCATCGCGCAGGCGCTGCACTTCGAAGTGCGGCGTCTCGAGGTGATCGTTCGGCAGGATGACGATACGAGCGCGGGTGCGCAGTTCGATCTTGGTGATCGAGTTGCGTTTTTCGTTGAGCAGGAACGCGGCCACCGGGATCGGCACCTGGGCGCGAACTTCGGCGGTGCGGTCTTTCAGGGCTTCTTCTTCGATCAGGCGCAGGATCGCCAGGGACAGCGACTCGACGTCACGGATGATGCCGGTGCCGTTGCAACGCGGGCAAACGATGCCGCTGCTTTCGCCCAGGGACGGACGCAGGCGCTGACGGGACATTTCCAGCAGGCCGAAGCGCGAGATGCGGCCGACCTGTACGCGAGCGCGGTCGGCTTCCAGGCATTCACGGACCTTTTCTTCCACGGCGCGCTGGTTCTTGGCCGGGGTCATGTCGATGAAGTCGATGACGATCAGGCCGCCGATGTCGCGCAGGCGCAACTGACGGGCAATTTCTTCGGCGGCTTCAAGGTTGGTCTGCAGGGCGGTTTCTTCGATGTCGCTGCCTTTGGTGGCGCGGGCCGAGTTGATGTCGATGGACACCAGGGCTTCGGTCGGGTCGATGACGATGGAGCCGCCGGACGGCAGTTCGACGACACGCTGGAAGGCGGTCTCGATCTGGCTTTCGATCTGGAAACGGTTGAACAGCGGAACGCTGTCTTCGTAGAGCTTGATCTTGCTGGCGTACTGCGGCATCACCTGGCGAATGAAGGTCAGGGCTTCATCCTGGGCTTCGACGCTGTCGATCAGCACTTCGCCGATGTCCTGGCGCAGGTAATCGCGGATGGCGCGGATGATCACGTTGCTTTCCTGGTAGATCAGGAACGGCGCGGAGCGATCCAGCGAGGCTTCTTTGATGGCGGTCCACAGTTGCAGCAGGTAGTCGAGGTCCCACTGCATTTCTTCGCTGCTGCGGCCAAGGCCAGCAGTGCGAACGATCAGGCCCATGTCAGCCGGGGCAACCAGGCCGTTCAGGGCTTCACGCAGTTCGTTACGCTCTTCGCCTTCGATGCGGCGGGAGATGCCACCGGCGCGAGGGTTGTTCGGCATCAGGACCAGGTAACGGCCGGCCAGGCTGATGAAGGTGGTCAGGGCGGCGCCCTTGTTGCCACGTTCTTCTTTTTCGACCTGAACGATGACTTCCTGGCCTTCGCTCAGGACGTCCTTGATATTGACGCGGCCTTCAGGGGCCTTCTTGAAATATTCGCGGGAGATTTCTTTGAGGGGCAGGAAGCCGTGGCGCTCGGAGCCGAAATCGACAAAGGCAGCCTCAAGGCTTGGTTCGATGCGAGTAATCCGGCCTTTATAGATGTTGGCCTTCTTCTGCTCGCGTGCACCGGATTCGATATCCAGGTCGTAGAGGCGCTGGCCGTCTACCAGTGCAACACGCAACTCTTCGGGTTGAGTTGCGTTAATCAGCATTCTTTTCATGTAGTACCGTCGGTTTCCGGGCTGCCGGAAACGGCGTTCGGCACACACGACTTCTCACGGTCGGTGTCAGGTGCGTCCTGGAGATGGCGGGGCCACTCCAGTGTCCAGCGAGTTCGGCCCAATGATGGCGAAGTCGCGACGGACGCGTCCTGCTTGCTGGTACTCAAGCACTCAGTCAGGAGGAGGAATCAACCGGCGTCTGTGGACGAGATGAAGCGTCTAAATATAAGCCTAGTGCTACACAGTCCGACGGTTGTACATCTCCACCCTACACGTATCCCTGATAATTCGGGTGCTGCCGCGCGCAGAATCCGCAGCGGGTTGGCATTTACCGTGAGCTCCGGAAGGGGAGGTCACGCATCATGGCTCATTTAGGCGTTGTTTCCGAAGCTCTCGCTCGGGGTCGTTCGCAGCTGACTGCACTTTGTGAACTGGCCGTGAATGTGGCGCGCAAGGCGAGTCAAAACTCTGCTTTGCGGCGTATTTCAGGCCTCATGTCACCTGCGCTCGTTACACCTGAAAACTCTACCGTTACGTAGCGAAAGCCCCGTAGGACGGCCTCTCGTCCTCGTGAATTGCGTTGGTCAGGGCCGGTTTTTGACCGCTGGTCCACTGTCCAGCCACTTTTGGCGGCGTTCGCGACTATAGCAGCAATGATTAAGTGCTTCAATTCCATAAAAAATTGTTATGATCGCCGCCATGACAACTACTGCCCCTTCGACCCCTGGCGTTCAACTGCTCGAGGTCTCGCCGGAATATGCCGGCCAACGAATCGATAATTTCCTGCTGGCCCGGCTCAAAGGCGTGCCCAAGACCTTGATCTACCGCATTTTGCGCAAAGGCGAAGTGCGGGTGAACAAAGGTCGGATCAAGCCCGAGTACAAGCTCCAGGCCGGCGATGTCGTGCGCGTGCCACCGGTTCGCGTGCCTGAACGCGATGAGCCGGTGCCCCTGGCCCAGGGGCTGCTGCAGCGCCTTGAGGCCTCGATTATCTATGAAGACAAGGCCCTGATCGTGATCAACAAGCCCGCGGGCATTGCGGTTCACGGCGGCAGCGGCCTGAATTTCGGTGTGATCGAAGCCTTTCGTCAGTTGCGTCCGGACACCAAGGAACTGGAGCTGGTTCATCGTCTCGACCGCGACACCTCCGGCCTGCTGATGATCGCCAAGAAACGCAGCATGTTGCGCCACCTGCATGAGCAATTGCGCGGTGACGGCATCGACAAACGCTACATGGCGCTGGTGCGTGGCCGCTGGGAAACCTCCATCAAGCAAGTCCGGGCGCCGTTGCTCAAGAGTAACCTGCGCTCTGGCGAGCGCATGGTCGAAGTCAACGAGGAGGGCAAGGAAGCGCTGACGGTGTTCAAGGTGCTGCGCCGTTTCGATGATTTCGCCACCCTGGTCGAGGCCAAGCCGGTGACCGGGCGTACTCACCAGATCCGTGTCCATACCCTGCATGCTGGGCATTGCATTGCCGGTGACAGCAAATACGGCGATGACGATTTCACCAAGGAAATCCGCGATCTGGGCGGCAAGCGCCTGTTTCTCCATGCTTACATGCTGACCGTACCGCTGCCCGATGGTGGCGAGCTGAAATTGCAGGCCCCGGTGGATGACATGTGGGCCAAGACCGTGGAGCGGTTGAGTGCATCCTGACTACAAGCTGCTGATCTTCGATTGGGACGGCACTCTGGCCAACTCCATCGGTCGGATCGTGGAGGCGATGCATGTCGCCTCGGACCGCATGGCGTTTGCCCGGTGCGACGACTTGGCGGTGAAAGGCATCATCGGTCTCGGATTGCCGGAAGCCATTCGCAGTTTGTATCCGGAAATTGACGACAGTGAGTTGGTGGTTTTTCGCCAGCATTACGCCGATCACTACATCGCACTGGACGCCGAGCCTTCACCGTTGTTCGATGGCGTGGCGGGTACGCTGGAGGCCCTGCGGACCGAGGGCTATCACCTGGCTGTCGCGACCGGCAAGGCTCGTCGCGGACTGGATCGAGTGCTCAAGGCTCATGGTTGGGAGGATTATTTTGATATCACCCGTGCCGCGGACGAAACCGCCAGCAAGCCGCATCCGTTGATGCTCGAGCAGATCCTGACGCACTGCAACGTGCGGCCGGAGCAGGCGCTGATGGTGGGGGATTCGTCATTCGACCTGCAGATGGCGCGCAACGCCGGCATGGGGTCGGTGGCGGTCAGCTACGGCGCTCAAACGATCGAGGCGCTACGGGCATTCGAGCCGCGACTGGCCATTGATCATTTTCCTGAGCTGCACGCCTGGCTGAGCCAGCGGGCTCTCTAAGTTTTGCTGGGGATTCACGCATGACCGATGAATGGAAAGCACCTGTCAAGGCGAGCGCCGAGGGCGCTGATGACAAAAGCTGGAAGCTGTTGGAGAAAACCCTGCTCGCCAGTGTGCAGGAGCAGCGTCGCTCCCGTCGCTGGGGCATCTTCTTCAAGTTGCTGACCTTTATTTATCTCTTTGGTGCGCTGGCGCTGTTCACGCCGCTGATGAATATGGAGAAAAGCGCTGTCGCCGGTTCGGCGTACACCGCCTTGATCAATATCGAGGGCATGATCGCCGACAAAGAACCTGCCAGCGCCGACAACATTGTCGGTAGCCTGCGGGCCGCCTTCGAGGACTCGAAGGTCAAGGGCGTGGTGCTGCGCATCAACAGTCCCGGTGGTAGCCCGGTGCAATCGGGGTACGTTTACGACGAGATCGTGCGGTTGCGCGCATTGCATCCGGATACCAAGGTGTATGCGGTCATTTCCGATCTCGGTGCTTCCGGTGCCTATTACATTGCCAGTGCGGCGGACCAGATCTATGCCGACAAGGCCAGCCTGGTGGGCTCCATTGGTGTGACAGCGGCCGGTTATGGCTTTGTCGGGACCATGGAGAAGCTGGGCGTGGAGCGTCGGGTGTATACCTCCGGCGAGCATAAATCCTTCCTTGATCCGTTCCAGCCGCAAAAGCCTGAAGAAACTGCTTTTTGGCAGGGCGTGCTCGACACTACCCACAGGCAATTCATTGCCAGCGTCAAGAAGGGCCGGGGCGAGCGCCTGAAGGACAAGGAGCATCCGGAGCTGTTCTCCGGGCTGGTCTGGTCGGGGGAGCAGGCATTGCCGCTGGGCCTGATCGACGGCTTGGGCAGTGCCAGTTCGGTGGCGCGGGATGTGATCGGTCAGAAGGACCTGGTGGACTTCACGATTGAAGAGTCGCCGTTTGATCGCTTCTCGAAAAAGCTGGGGGCAAGCATCGCCGAGCATCTGGCGATGTGGATGGGTTTCCAGGGGCCAGCGTTGCGCTAGCGCCTCGTTTCCCGCGATCTTCTGTGGTGAGGAGATTGCTGTGGGAGCAAAGCTTGCTCGCGATGAACGATAGCTCGGCTGGCCTGTATCGTCGCGGCGCCTGTATCGCGGGCAAGCCTTGCTCCCACAAAAGAATCCTCTTGCTGCACGTTGTATGGTCGATCAGGGAACCTGCACGCCCTCGGCCAGCAACATATCCACAAGGCGAATCAACGGCAGGCCGATCAAGCTGGTGGCGTCCGGCCCTTCGGTGCCCTGGAACAGGCTCACGCCAAGTCCTTCGGCCTTGAAGCTGCCGGCGCAGTCGTAAGGTTGCTCGGCCCGTAGGTAGCGTTCGACGCGCTCTGGGTCCAAGGTGCGCAGGGTGACGGCAAACGCAATGCAGTCGACCTGGCAGGCGCCGGTCTGGCTGTTGAGCAGTGCCAGGCCGGTCAGGAACGTGACCTTGGCGCCGCTGGCGGCCAGCAGTTGTTCGCGAGCGTTCTCGAAGGTGTGAGGCTTGCCCAGGATGCGTTCGCCGAGCACGGCGACCTGGTCTGAACCGATGATCAGGTGCGCCGGGTGGCTGTCGGCCAGTGCCAGGGCTTTTTCCCGGGCCAGGCGCTTGACCAGTTCTGCGGCGGGCTCGCCGGGGCGATGGCTTTCGTCGATGTCGGGTGAGCTGCAGACGAACGGCAGGCCCAGGCGGGCAAGCAATTCCCGGCGATAGACCGAGCTTGAGGCAAGTAATAAAGGCAGCATGGGCGGCTCCAGGAGGCAGGGGCGAATTCTAGCGGGGCGCGCAAGTGACGGACAGGGCTGAATTTCCTTTGACATGGCCGGGGGCATCCCTATAATGCTGCGCCTATGTTGAATGACCCGATTCCACCTCACGTTGACCCGCGCAAATTGGCTGACCGTGGCACCACCCTTCAAGGTGAACTGCTGCTGGCCGATTTGAAGAGACTCTGCGACCCGCTTTCCGACGATGTCGGTACGGTCCAGGCCAAATTCGTTTTTGAACGAGATGAACGTAAATCTGTGGTTATCCACAGCTTTATCGACACCGAAGTCAAAATGGTTTGCCAGCGTTGTCTTGAGCTGGTCACCCTGCCGATCCACAGCGAATGCAGTTACGCCGTGGTGAAGGAGGGTGCGAATACCCAGTCGTTGCCGAAAGGTTATGACGTGCTGGAACTGGGCGAAGATCCATTGGATCTGCAGTCACTGATCGAGGAGGAGCTTCTGCTCGCCTTGCCCATTGTGCCTGCTCATCATCCGGAAGAATGCCAGCAGCCGGCGGGAGCACATGAGCCCGAACCGAGCGAGGACGAGGTAACGCGGTCCAACCCGTTCAGTGTATTGGCGCAGTTAAAGCGTGACCCAAACGTTTAGGAGTTAATCAATTATGGCTGTTCAGCAGAACAAAAAATCCCGCTCTGCCCGTGACATGCGTCGTTCGCACGACGCTCTCGAGGCTAGCACCCTGTCCGTAGAAAAAACCACGGGTGAAGTTCACCTGCGTCACCACGTATCGCCAGAAGGCGTATACCGTGGTCGTAAAGTGATCGACAAGGGCGCCGACGAGTAATCACTTGTCCGCTCAAGTCATCGCGATTGACGCAATGGGCGGGGACTTCGGTCCCCGCAGCATTGTTCAGGCCAGCCTTGCTTGTCTGAATGCTACACCCTCGCTGCACCTGACCCTCGTCGGTCAACCCTCCCTCCTGGAAGACATGCTCAGCGGCCAATCGGCTGTCGATCGCGCGCGCCTGACGATTGCCCCAGCGTCCGAAATCATCACCATGGACGAAAAGCCCGCCCAGGCCCTGCGCAGCAAGCCTGACGCCTCGATGCGGGTAGCCCTTGAGCTGCTGCGCGATGGCAAGGTCCAGGCATGCGTCAGTGCGGGCAATACCGGTGCGCTGATGGCGCTGTCACGCTACGTGCTCAAGACCTTGCCGGGTATCGACCGACCCGCGATGGTGGCGGCGATCCCGACTCAGCGTGGGTTTTGTCAATTGCTCGATCTGGGGGCCAACGTCGATTGCAGTGCCGAGCATTTGCTGCAATTTGCGGTGATGGGCTCGGTCGCGGCGCAAACCCTGGGTATCGTGCGCCCTCGTGTGGCATTGCTGAACATCGGCACCGAAGACATCAAGGGCAACCAGCAGGTCAAGCTGGCGGCCACGCTGCTGCAGGGCGCGCGCGGCATCAACTACATCGGCTTCGTCGAAGGCGATGGCTTGTACCGTGGCGAGGCCGATGTGGTGGTGTGCGATGGCTTCGTCGGCAATATCTTGCTCAAGTCCAGCGAAGGCCTGGCGACCATGATCGGCCAGCGCATCGAGGCCTTGTTCAAGCAGAGCTTCGCCTCGCGGGTAGTGGGTGCCCTGGCGCTGCCGTTGATGCGTCGGTTGCAGGCCGACCTGGCGCCGGCGCGGCACAACGGTGCGAGTTTTCTCGGGCTGCAGGGAATTGTGATCAAGAGCCACGGTTCGGCGGGCGTGCAGGGTTTTCAGAGTGCGATCAACCGGGCAGTGATCGAGGTCCAGGAAAACCTGCCGGAGCGCTTGCGCGGTCGCCTCGAGGATTTGTTAACTTAGGCGTTTTCGTCCGACAATGCTTAAATGTGACTGGTCGGTTCAACCCGCCATCCAACTCTCAGTTTCCTAGCGCCCCCAGGGGCGTCAATTTTTGACGACAAGATCATTAGGGGCTTTGTTTTCATGTCTGCTTCCCTCGCATTCGTCTTTCCAGGACAGGGCTCGCAGTCCCTCGGCATGCTGGCCGAGCTGGGCGCGCAATACCCGCTGATCCTCGAAACATTCAAAGAAGCTTCCGATGCGCTCGGCTATGACCTCTGGGCACTGACCCAGCAAGGGCCGGAAGAGCGCCTCAATCAAACGGATAAAACCCAACCCGCCATCCTGACTGCCTCGATCGCCCTGTGGCGCCTGTGGCTGGCTGAAGGCGGCGCGCGCCCGGCATTCGTCGCCGGCCATAGTCTGGGCGAATACAGCGCCCTCGTAGCCGCTGGCAGCCTGAGCCTGGGCGACGCGGTGAAACTGGTGGAGCGTCGTGGCCAGTTGATGCAGGAAGCGGTTCCGGCCGGGCAGGGCGGCATGGCCGCGATCCTCGGCCTGGAAGACGCCGATGTGCTGGCCGCCTGTGCCGAAGCGGCGCAAGGCGATGTGGTCAGTGCGGTGAACTTCAACTCCCCGGGCCAAGTGGTCATCGCCGGTGCCAAGGCTGCTGTCGAGCGCGCCATCGAGGGCTGCAAGGCTCGTGGTGCCAAGCGCGCCATGCCGCTGCCGGTCAGCGTGCCGTCGCACTGCGAGCTGATGCGTCCGGCTGCCGAGCGCTTTGCCGAATCCATCGCCGCCATCGACTGGCAGGCCCCGCAGATTCCCGTGGTGCAGAACGTCAGCGCCAACGTGGCGCCGGATCTCGAGACCCTCAAGCGTGATCTGCTGGAGCAACTCTACAAGCCGGTTCGCTGGGTCGAATCGGTGCAGGCCCTGGCGGCCAAGGGCGCGACCGAGCTGGTCGAATGCGGCCCAGGCAAAGTGCTGGCAGGCCTGAACAAACGCTGCGCCGAAGGCGTATCGACTTCCAACCTCAACACCCCAGACGCCTTCGTTGCCGCCCGTGCAGCGCAGGCCTGAACAGGAGAAGCTTGCATGAGTCTGCAAGGTAAAGTTGCACTGGTGACCGGTGCAAGCCGTGGCATCGGCCAGGCCATCGCCCTGGAACTGGGCCGTCAAGGCGCCATCGTTATCGGCACCGCGACTTCCGCTTCGGGTGCCGAGCGTATCGCTGCAACCCTGAAGGAAAACGACATTCAAGGCACCGGCCTTGAGCTGAACGTCACCAGCGACGAATCCGTTGCGGCGGTGCTGGCAAGCATTCAGGCGCAGTTCGGTGCGCCGGCGATCCTGGTCAATAATGCCGGTATCACCCGCGATAACCTGATGATGCGCATGAAAGATGACGAATGGTTCGACGTCGTCGACACCAACCTGAACAGTCTGTACCGGCTGTCCAAGGGCGTTTTGCGTGGCATGACCAAGGCTCGCTGGGGTCGAATTATCAGTATCGGTTCGGTTGTGGGTGCCATGGGCAACGCAGGCCAAGTAAACTATGCTGCGGCGAAGGCCGGTCTGGAAGGTTTCAGCCGTGCGCTGGCGCGTGAAGTGGGTTCGCGCTCGATTACGGTAAACTCGGTTGCACCGGGTTTCATCGACACCGACATGACCCGCGAACTGCCAGAAGCACAGCGTGAAGCCTTGTTGACCCAGATTCCGCTGGGTCGTCTGGGGCAAGCTCAAGAAATCGCGTCCGTGGTCGCTTTTCTTGCGTCGGACGGTGCGGCATACGTGACCGGGGCTACAATCCCGGTAAACGGCGGGATGTACATGAGTTAAATGTGACGGATTGCTTCAAAAAAATGTCATACGAGCTGTCTAAAATCCGTTATAAAGCTGCAATCAATTTATAGACGGCGGGCCGCAGGGTTTGAGGAGTGAAGCTTTCGGTTGAAAAACCGAAAAGTTCTTCTATACACTTACCCCCCGGCCAGCTGCCTGAATTTGTCCATTAGGAGTGAAAACAAGGTATGAGCACCATCGAAGAGCGCGTCAAGAAAATCGTTGCCGAGCAACTGGGCGTTAAAGAAGAAGAAGTTGTGAACACCGCTTCCTTCGTTGAAGACCTGGGTGCCGACTCCCTTGACACTGTTGAGCTGGTGATGGCTCTGGAAGAGGAATTCGAGACCGAAATCCCTGACGAAGAAGCTGAGAAGATCACTACTGTACAAGCTGCTATCGACTACGTTACCAACCATCAGGCGTAATCGTCTTTAGTCGTCGCTAGCTGTCATGGAAAAACCGCACTGCCATCACGGCGTGCGGTTTTTTCTTTAGGCCTGATGCAAAGTCGTCATTAGAAAAAGGAGAGTGCTGTGTCGCGTAGACGCGTCGTAGTCACCGGTATGGGTATGTTGTCGCCACTGGGCACGGATGTGCCGAGCAGTTGGCAGGGCATTCTGGCTGGCCGCAGTGGCATTGGTCTGATCGAACACACCGACCTTTCTGCCTATTCCACCCGTTTTGGCGGCTCGGTAAAGGGCTTCAATGTCGAGGAATACCTGTCGGTCAAGGAAGCTCGCAAGCTTGACCTGTTCATTCAATACGGCCTGGCAGCCGGTTTCCAGGCTGTGCGTAACTCAGGGCTGGAAGTCACCGACGCCAACCGTGAACGCATCGGCGTGGCCATGGGTTCGGGTATTGGCGGCTTGACCAATATCGAAGAAACCAGCCGCACGCTGCACGAATCGGGGCCGCGACGGATTTCTCCGTTCTTCGTGCCGGGCTCGATCATCAACATGATTTCCGGTTTCCTGTCCATCCACCTGGGTGCCCAGGGACCCAACTACGCCATTGCTACGGCGTGCACCACCGGTACCCACTGCATCGGCATGGCCGCGCGCAACATCATGTACGACGAAGCCGACGTGATGATTGCCGGTGGCGCTGAGATGGCGGCTTGCGGCCTGGGCATGGGTGGCTTTGGCGCTTCCCGTGCGCTGTCGACCCGCAACGACGAGCCCGCCCGCGCGAGCCGGCCATGGGACAAGGGCCGCGATGGCTTCGTGCTGTCCGATGGTGCCGGTGCGCTGGTGCTTGAGGAACTGGAGCACGCCAAGGCGCGCGGCGCGACCATCTATGCCGAGCTGATCGGCTTTGGCACCAGTGGCGATGCGTACCACATGACGTCGCCACCGGCCGATGGCGCCGGTGCTGCCCGTTGCATCGCCAACGCCTTGCGTGATGCGAAACTCAACGGCGAGCAGGTGCAGTACATCAACGCCCATGGCACTTCGACCCCGGCCGGCGATCTGGCCGAAGCCCAGGCCATCAAAACCGTGTTCGGCGAGCACGCGTACAAGCTGGCGGTCAGCTCGACCAAGTCCATGACCGGTCACCTGCTGGGTGCGGCAGGGGCGGTGGAAGCGATCTTCAGCGTCCTGGCGATCAACAGCCAGACAGCGCCACCGACCATCAACCTCGATGAGCCGGACGAAGGTTGCGACCTGGACTTCGTGCCGCACACTGCCCGCAGCATGGACATTGATGTGGTGCTGTCCAATTCCTTCGGCTTTGGCGGGACCAACGGTTCTCTGGTGTTCCGCCGGTTCGCCGGTTGATGAAAAGCTGGGTCGACGGTCAGCCGGCCGACGTCCTGTCGCTGAAAGATCGCGGCCTGGCTTACGGCGATGGGTTGTTCGAGACCCTTGCCGTGCACGATGGCAGGCCGGTGTTGCTGGAGCGTCACCTGCAACGCCTGGAAACCGGTTGCCGGCGGTTGGCGCTCAACGTCGACATGAGCGCGTTGAGCACCGAGCTCAATACTTATGCCCGGAGCCTGGGCGTCGGCGTGCTGAAGCTGATCGTGACCCGTGGCGACAGTCTGCGCGGTTATGCCGCAGATCCCTCGACCCCGGCCCGCCGTATCTTGCAAGGGAGCCCACCAGCGGCTTATTCCCTCGCCCATGCCGAACAAGGCGTTCTTCTGTTTCCCTGCAGCGTGCGGTTGTCCGAGCAGCCTTTGCTCGCCGGCCTCAAGCATCTCAATCGCCTGGAACAGGTGCTGGCTCGTGCCGAGTGGAGTGACGGGCAGTACGCCGAAGGCTTGATGCTGGATACGTCCGGGCGGGTGATCGAAGGTGTGTTCAGCAACCTGTTCCTGGTGCGCGATGGCGTGTTGTTCACCGCGGACCTGAGCCGTTGCGGGGTGGCCGGCGTGATGCGCGCAGAATTATTGTTTCAAGCCAAGTCCCACGGCATCGCCACGCAAATCACGGATATCAGTCTCGAAGAGCTGCACCAGGCTGATGAAGTCTTCGTCTGCAACAGCGTTTATGGCGTGTGGCCGGTACTCGGATGCGGTTCGGCGCGCTGGTCGGTTGGCCCGCTCACCCGTAAACTGCAGACCCTTGCCCGTGCGCTATTGGATGTTTGATTCGTGAGACGTAAATTCTTGCTGCTGCTGGAGACCGGACTGGTTCTGGCAGGGCTGTTGTTGGGTGCTTCGGCCTGGAAGATCCATTCGGCGCTGCAACAGCCGCTGAACATCACCCAGGAAGAATTGCTGGACGTGCCCAACGGGACCACTCCGACCGGAACCCTCAAGCGCCTCGAAGCCGATGGCTTGATCAAGGACGCTTTCTGGCTGCGGATCTATTGGCGCTTCAATCTCGCCGACCAGCCACTGCATTCCGGTGAATATCGGATGGTGCCGGGCATGACCATGGAAGGCCTGATCGCCGTCTGGAAACGCGGCGAAGTGGTGCAGTACAGCGTGACGCTGGTGGAGGGCTGGAATTTCCGTCAGGTGCGTGCCGCGCTGGCCAAGGATGAAAAACTCCAACAGACCCTCACCGACCTGAGTGATAGCCAGGTCATGGACCGTCTGGGTCACTCCGGAGTATTTCCCGAAGGTCGGTTCTTTCCGGACACCTATCGCTTCGTGCGTGGCACCTCGGATATCGACCTGCTGAAAAAAGCCTACGACCGCTTGGAAGACGTGCTTGCCAAGGAGTGGGCACAGCGTGCCGCCGATGTGCCTTATACCCAGCCGTACCAGGCGCTGATCATGGCCTCCCTGGTGGAGAAGGAAACCGGCGTGCCCCAGGAACGCGGGCAGATTGCCGGCGTCTTTGTGCGGCGCATGCACCTGGGCATGCTGCTGCAAACCGACCCTACGGTGATCTACGGCCTGGGCGAGCGCTACACTGGCAAGCTCACCCGTGCCCATCTCAAAGAAGACAATCCGTACAACACCTATTTGAATTCGGGCCTGCCGCCAACGCCGATCGCAATGGTGGGACGCGAGGCGATTCATGCGGCATTGAACCCGGCGTCGGGCAATAGCCTTTACTTCGTCGCGCGCGGTGATGGCAGCCATGTGTTCTCCGATGACCTGGAGTCGCATAACGCCGCGGTGCGCGAATTCCAGCTCAAGCGCCGTGCCGACTACCGCTCCAGTCCGGCCCCGGCAACACCGGACGAACAGGCACCCATTCCCGCGGCATCACCCGACACGGCGCCCGAAGCTGTACCCCAGGTGCCGCCCCAAGTGCCTGCTCCCGAACCGGATGCCAGCGAGCCGCCGAGCCCGCAATGACTTTGATTAAGGATCGCCTGTGACTGGCTTGTTTATAACGCTGGAAGGTCCGGAAGGCGCCGGCAAGAGCACTAACCGCGAATACCTGGCCGAACGCCTGCGGGCCGCGGGCATCGAGGTGGTGTTGACCCGTGAGCCGGGCGGTACGCCGCTGGCCGAGCGAATTCGCGAGGTGCTGCTGACGCCCCTTGAAGAAATCATGAACCCCGACACCGAGCTGTTGTTGGTGTTCGCGGCCAGGGCGCAGCATCTGGCCGAGGTGATTCGTCCGGCGTTGGCCCGTGGCGCCGTGGTGCTCTGCGATCGTTTTACCGATTCGACCTATGCCTACCAGGGCGGCGGTCGCGGTTTGTCCGTGGAGCGCATCGCCGCGTTGGAAGCCTTCGTCCAGGGTGACCTGCGGCCAGACCTGACCCTGGTGTTCGATTTGCCGGTGGAAATCGGCCTGGCTCGCGCCAGCGCCCGTGGCCGGCTGGATCGTTTCGAACTCGAGGGCCAGGCTTTTTTCAACGCGGTGCGCAATGCCTTCCTGAGTCGCGCCAAGGCCGATCCGGCGCGTTACCTGTTGATCGATGCCGCGCAACCGCTGGCCCAGGTCCAACAGTCCCTGGACGGCTTGCTACCGCGTTTGCTGGAGCGTGTCCGTGGCTGAAGCCTATCCGTGGCAAGACGGCCTCTGGCAGCAACTGGCCGGTCGTTCCCAGCATGCCCATGCCTATCTGTTGCATGGCCCGGCCGGAATCGGCAAGCGAGCGCTGGCCGAGCGCCTGATGGCCAGCCTGCTGTGCCTGCGTCCGGGTGTCTCGAACGCCTGCGGTGAATGCAAGTCCTGCCTGCTGCTCAAGGCTGGCAGCCATCCCGACAATTACGTGTTGGAGCCGGAAGAGGCGGACAAGGCGATCAAGGTCGACCAGGTCCGGGACCTGGTCAGCTTCGTGGTCCAGACCTCACAGATGGGCGGGCGCAAGGTGGTGCTGATCGAACCCGTCGAGTCGATGAACATCAACGCCGCCAACGCCTTGCTCAAAAGTCTTGAAGAACCTTCCGGCGACACCGTGCTGTTGCTGGTCAGCCACCAGCCGAGTCGCTTGCTGCCGACCATCAAGAGTCGCTGTGTGCAACAGGCCTGTCCGTTGCCGAGCGAGGCGATGAGCTTGCAGTGGCTGGCCCAAGCCTTGCCCGACAGCAGCGACGAAGAGCGTGTCGAGTTGCTGACCCTGGCGGCCGGCTCGCCCCTGGCGGCTGTCAGCCTTCAGGCCCAAGGCGTGCGTGAACAGCGGGCCTTGGTGGTGGACGGGGTCAAGAAACTGCTCAAGCAGCAACAGTCCCCCACGCAACTGGCCGAGGGCTGGAATGCGATCCCGTTGCTCTTGCTGTTTGACTGGTTCTGCGACTGGTCAAGCCTGATCCTGCGTTACCAACTGACCGAGGACGAGGCCGGCCTGGGCTTGGCGGACATGCGCAAGGTGATCCAGTACCTGGCGCAAAAAAGCAGCCAGGATAAAATCTTGAACATTCAGGACTGGATTCTTGCCCAACGTCAGAAGGTGCTGGGCAAAGCGAACCTCAATCGGGTGCTGTTGCTCGAGGCGCTGTTGGTGCAATGGGCGAGTTTGCCTGGTCGAAACTGACAGCTAGCGCCTAGACTCAGCTCAATCGCAGCGGAGATCAGCATGAACGAACCTGTCAGTCCCGGGCCACGCAACGGCATCCTGTCCCTGACCATCAAGGACAAGTCGGTGCTCTACGCCGCCTACATGCCCTTCATCAAGAACGGCGGCCTGTTCATTCCGACCAACAAGAGTTATCGCTTGGGCGATGAAGTGTTCATGCTCTTGAGCCTGATGGATGAGTCGGAAAAGATCCCGGTTGCCGGCAAGGTAATCTGGATGACGCCCAAAGGCGCCCAGGGCAACCGGGCCGCCGGCGTCGGTGTGCAATTCAGCGACGGCGACAATTCCGCTCGCAATCAGATCGAAACCCACTTGGCCGGCTCCCTGAAGTCCGACCGTCCCACCCATACGATGTAGTCCGGCTTTTTATGCTTGTAGATTCCCATTGTCACCTTGACCGTCTCGACCTCGCTGCCCATGGCGGCTCCCTGGATGCTGCGCTGGACGCGGCCCGTGAGCGGGGGGTCGGTCATTTCCTGTGCATCGGCGTCAGCGTCGACAACGCCGCCGACGTCAAGGCCCTGGCCGAACGTTATGCCGATGTCGATTGCTCGGTCGGTGTCCACCCGCTGGATGTCCAGCCCGGCGCCGCGCCAGCGCTCGATTGGCTGTTGCGTGAGCTGGACCATCCGCGGGTAGTCGCCATCGGCGAAACCGGCCTGGACTATCACTACGAACCGGAAGCCGCCGACGTGCAGCAGGCGTCGTTCCGCCTGCACCTGGAGGCCGCCCGGCAAACCGGCAAGCCGGTGATCATCCACACCCGTG
The DNA here is from genome assembly GCF_018325905.1 of Pseudomonas sp. St316. Taxonomy (NCBI): domain Bacteria; kingdom Pseudomonadati; phylum Pseudomonadota; class Gammaproteobacteria; order Pseudomonadales; family Pseudomonadaceae; genus Pseudomonas; species Pseudomonas sp. St316. The sequence goes on from NZ_AP021901.1 coordinate 2,086,940, forward strand.
GCGCCAGGGCCGACACCCTGGCCTTGCTGCGTGACGCCGCGCTGCCCCAGGCCGGGGTGCTGCATTGCTTCACCGAAGACTGGGACATGGCCAAGGCCGCCCTGGACATGGGTTACTACATTTCCTTGTCCGGGATTGTCACGTTCCGTAATGCCGATGCATTGCGCGACGTTGCCAGCAAAGTACCGGCTGATCGACTGTTGGTGGAGACCGATTCGCCTTACCTGGCGCCCATTCCCTATCGTGGCAAGCCAAACCTTCCGCAATACGTACGGGAAGTGGCAGAGTTTCTGGCGATGCTGCGTGGTGAGTCCTACGAGCGGTTTGCCGAGCAGACGACGGAAAATTTTAAGCAATTGTTTCCGCTGGCTCACGTTCGTTCGGTGCGAACCTGAATTCCATGCAAAAAAAACCCGGGTTCTGGGGGGTGAATCCGGGTTAAGACCATTAGGAGTAAAACAAAGGCACGCGGTCCGTTGGTACCTTTATCAGCGCGTCACTTGGGGGAGATGTCGCGCTGACAGTTCAAGTATTGATCAGTATGCCAACCCGTCCAGTCTGGCCGGTGCGGTTTTTAAACAAATTTGGAATACGCTCGCTTCGGATAAGTTCTCACTGCCGCCAAAGCTCGCAGACGCGGCGCATTGGGGTGAGAAACGGCGAGCCGGGTGTGTACGGTTTTGTGAAGAACAGTGGCCGAGAACGGATGATCCGTGCATTTTTGCGTAAGTTAGGCATAATACCCGGCTTCGAATTTTGACCCTTCAGACCTTTTTCTTATGCACAAAGAACCCCGTAAGGTCCGTGAGTTTCGCCGCCGCGAGCAGGAAATTCTCGACACCGCGCTCAAGTTGTTCCTCGACCAGGGTGAAGACAGTGTCACCGTCGAGATGATTGCGGATGCCGTGGGTATCGGCAAAGGCACGATTTATAAACATTTCAAATCCAAGGCGGAGATCTACCTGCGCCTGATGCTCGACTACGAGCGCGATTTGAACGAGCTGCTGCATTCGGCCGACGTGGACAAGGACAAGGAGGCCCTGTCCCGGGCCTACTTCGAATTCCGCATGCGCGACCCGCAGCGCTACCGCTTGTTCGATCGCCTGGAAGAGAAGGTGGTCAAGGGCAACCAAGTGCCGGAGATGGTCGAGGAGCTGCACAAGATCCGCGCCTCGAACTTCGAACGCCTGACCCTGCTGATCAAGGGCCGGATCACTGAAGGCAAGCTTGAAGACGTGCCGCCTTATTTCCATTACTGCGCCGCTTGGGCGTTGGTGCATGGCGCGGTGGCGCTGTATCACTCGCCGTTCTGGAGCAACGTGCTGGAAGATCAGGAAGGTTTCTTCCAGTTCCTGATGGACATTGGCGTGCGCATGGGCAACAAGCGCAAGCGCGATACCGACGTCCCGAGCAGCTAAGGCCGCACAGGCCAAGACATTCAGCTGTCTTATTGCGCCATGTCCGCTTACATGGCGCAGTGCCCCAGTAATATACTCAGGCTTGGGTCTTGCGAAATCTTGATTTCTAGGTCAGTTTTCGTGAGTCCGATTTTTCTCGTGCCGGAGTGATCCATGATCGTTGACCGTCAAGGCAGGCGTTTCCGTAATCTGCGGATAAGCCTGACCTCAGCCTGCAATTACGCCTGTACCTATTGCGTGCCTGACGGCAAGCGGTTGGTGGCTGCGCAGGATGAACTGTCGGCCGAGGCCATGGCGCGTGGCGTGGCCTATTTGATCGAGGCCGCCGGCATCGAGCGGCTGCGCATCACTGGGGGTGAACCGTTGGTCAGCCCCAAGCTCGAGCGTTTCATGACGGCGGTCGGGCAGATGGGCCTGGAAGACATCAGCCTGACCACCAACGGCCAGTTGCTGGCGAAAAAACTGCCCTTGTTGGTGGATGCTGGTATTCGCCGCATCAACGTTTCCCTCGACACCCTGGACCCCGCCGCGTTTCGCAGTATCGCCCGTGGTGGCGACCTGGCGACCGTGCTCGACGGCATGGAGCAGGCCCGGGCCGCCGGACTGAAGATCAAGGTCAACATGGTGCCGTTGCGCGGGCAGAACCTGGACCAGGTGATGCCTTTGCTTGAGTACTGCCTGGAACGTGGCTATGAGTTGCGTTTCATCGAGTTGATGCGCATGGGGCACCTGGCCAGCGACTCCAACGCTTTCCTGCAGCAGTTCGTCAGCCTCCAGCAATTGCTCAGCCTGATTGGCGATCAATACGAGTACCTGCAAGCTGACGCCCCGGTGGATGCCACGGCGGTGCGCTATGAGATACCGGGGTTGGGTCACTTTGGCGTGATTGCCAACGAAAGCGTGCCTTTTTGCCGTACCTGTTCGCGCCTGCGGTTGTCTTCCACGGGTTGGCTGCATGGCTGCCTGTCGTCGAGTAACCGTCACTTCGTCGGCGACCTGTTGGACAAGCCTCGCCACCAGGCATTGCCGGCGCTTCAGCGCTTGCTGGTCAAGGCGTTGGGGGACAAGCAGGAAGTCGCATTCTCGGGCGGTGCTACCATCATGAAAATCATCGGCGGCTGATCTATCGCTATCGCGGGCAAGCCTTGCTCCCACAAGTACGACGCTTACCATGTGGGAGCAAGGCTTGCCCGCGATAGCAATTTCCCATTCACCTGGGTACATCTGGCCTCCATCTCGATGAGCTGGCGCAAAAGCTGCATCCCACGACCATTCGCCGGTTTTCCGACACCGGTTTTTGGAGGGTAGGATGCGTAGCCTGGTTTTGCTGCTGGCCGTTATGGCGCTTGGCGGTTGCATGAATGTCAGTGACATGGGAGAGGGCGTTCGTTATCACATGAGCGACGCCGGCCTGCTGGACCATAGCGACAGCCGTCGTGTGAGCAACCTGCGTATTCAGCCAGACTCGTTCATCTACATTGCCCAGGGTGCCTTCGCTCCACCAGGCGGTGCTTATCCGCGTCCCAACGTCGTGGCCGAAGAAGCCTTCAATGGCTTCATCGAATATTTCCCCATGGTCCGTCGCGCCCGCGTTCCCGAAGGCCTCGACCAGGCCATGGGCGAAGCCCGTTCCGCCGGTGCTCATTATTTGCTGTACACCCGCTTCGCCAAGGCTGACAACCGCATCGGCAACACTGACGAATGGCAGGATGAAGAAGCCGTGGATCGCCTGGGTGTCGATACCAGCGTGATTCAAATCATGTTGATCGAGACCAGCACCCAGTATTTGATTGATACTGCACGTATCAAGAGTCGTGGCGGTTTACTGACGTTGCACGACAAGCAGCCACAAGACCTCATCGCCACGCCTTTGCGTGAATATGCCCGCAGCCTGCTGGGGATGAGCGACGAATAAATAATCAGGAGTCACCATGAGCGGACCGCAAAAAGCCAATGACTTGCTGGGGCAGATCCCCAAGACCAAAGGCCTGCCGCCGGTCCACTTGTGGAACCCCGACTTCTGCGGCGACATCGACATGCGCATCGCCCGGGATGGCACCTGGTACTACCTGGGTACGCCCATCGGGCGAAAGCCGATGGTCAAGCTGTTCTCCACCATCATCCGCCGCGACGGCGATGATTACTTCCTGATTACTCCTGTGGAAAAAGTCGGCATCAAGGTCGATGATGCGCCGTTCGTGGCGGTGACCCTTGAGGTTGAAGGGCAGGGGGAAGGTCAGGTGTTGCGCTTTACCACCAATGTCGAGGAAACCACCGAGGCCTGTGCCGAGCATCCGCTGCGGGTGGTGATCGATACCCAGACCCAGGAACCCGCGCCCTACGTGCATGTGCGCAGCAATCTCGAAGCGCTGGTCCATCGCAATGTGTTCTACCAACTGGTGGAGCTGGCGGTCAGCCGCGAGATCGACGGGCAGCGCTGGTTGGGCGTGTGGAGCGGCGGCGAGTTTTTCCCCATCGGCCTGGAACCCTAGCCCCTGTGGGAGCGAGCTTGCTCGCGATGGCGATGGTTGATCCAATATCGGTGTCGGCTGGGAGACCGCTATCGCGAGCAAGCTCGCTCCCACGGGTGGTTTGCGTAAAATTCAAATTGACACCCAATCATATGATGATTAGCGTGGGCCTCCAATAAGAGTGGCCCGCGGGGTTTTCATGTCCAGCAGTTTTCATGCATCGACCGTCGATTGGCTGGGGGGCTGGATAGCCGCCGGCCAGGTCAAGCCTGGGCAAACCATCAAGGTCGAGGCGGACTTGGGCGAACAACTGGGCGTCAGTCGCACGGTGATTCGCGAGGCGATCAAGACCCTGGTGGCCAAAGGCATGCTGGAGGTCGGGCCGAAAGTCGGCACGCGGGTGTTGCCGGTGCGACGCTGGAACCTGTTCGACCCCCAAGTGGTGGGCTGGCTGTCACGCAGCGGCCTACCGGAAAATTTTGTCGATGACTTGTTGGACCTGCGGCGCACCATCGAGCCGATGGCGGTGCGCTGGGCCTGCGAGCGGGCCACGGCCGATCAGGTGCAGGCGATCCGCCTGGCCTACCATGCGCTGGAGCGAGCGGTGGACAGCGGCGCGGATTACAACCGCGCCGACCAGTTTTTCCATGAGTGCATTCTTGCCGCCAGCCATAATCAATTCATCGAACAAATGGTCCCGGCCCTGGGTGCGCTGCTGGCGGTGTCGTTCGAGGTGTCGGCGGCCGACCCGGATGAACTGCGCCGCACCTTGCCCATCCACAAGGACATCGCCGACGCCATCGCCGCCCGTGACGCCACGCGGGGTGTCTGGGCCTGCATGACCTTGATCGATAACGCTGACCTGGCCATCAAACGCTTTTACCCCAATGTCATGGCCGGTCGAACAGACGCCGCCGGGCAAGCTGGGAACGGGAGGTTTCAATGAAGTGGACGGCTGTGACGGAACACCGGGCGAAGTTGGGCGAGGGGCCCTTCTGGGACGAGCCGACCCAGGCGCTGTATTGGGTCGATATCGCCGGCAAACAGGCACTGCGGCTGATCGGCGCCAACGTACAGATCTGGCAGATGCCCGAGCATGTGTCTGCTTTCATTCCGACCCAGAGTGGCGACGCCTTGGTGACCCTGAGCAGCGGTGTCTACCGCCTCGATCTTGATTCTCCGGGCCTGGAACCGCGCCTGACACTGCTGTGCATGGCCGACCCCCAGCCAGGCAATCGTCCCAACGAGGCCCGTTGCGACGCCCTGGGGCAACTCTGGCTCGGAACCATGCAGAACAATATTGGTGACGAAGGCGAGGATTTGCCGATCGAGCGGCGCTCCGGCGGGCTGTTTCGCGTCGCGGGTGATGGTCGGGTCATGCCCTTGTTGCGTGGGCTTGGCATTCCGAACACGTTGCTCTGGAGCCCCGATGGCACCACGGTGTATTTCGGCGACAGCCTGGATGGCACCTTGTATCGGCACTTTATCTATCCGGAAGGCAACCTGGCGCCTGCCGAGGTCTGGTTCGGCCCGCACCCACGTGGCGGCCCGGATGGCTCGGCGATGGACGCCCGAGGTTATATCTGGAACGCCCGCTGGGACGGCAGTTGCCTGCTGCGGCTGAACCCGGACGGGCAGGTCGATCGGGTGATCGAGTTGCCCGTCAGCCGCCCGACCAGTTGTGTCTTCGGCGGCGAAGACCTCAAGACGTTGTACATCACCAGCGCGGCGAGCCCATTGGGTCATCCGCTGGACGGTGCCGTGCTGTCGATGCGTGTCGATGTGCCTGGCGTGGTGTGTACAAGGTTCGCAGGTTGAATCCCAAAATATGGGATGTAAATATATATATTGAGATTATTTGGCGGCCGGGTTTATAGTCGGCTCCATCGGCAATACGCACTCACACTAAAAAAACAAAACAGGTGAAGTGATGCAACGATCTTTCCCCGTACGCCCCGGTGGCGTACGCCGGCCACTGTTCTTTCAAGCGTTTTTGCGCCGGTCATCCGTGAATGCCCGGTTTTTGTCGTGCCCGCGCGCAGGAGGCTTGAACCATGGCTGAGCCCTTGGTATTGCCACCCGTGCCGGAGCCAACGAAGGGCGAGCGCCTGAAAGACAAGGTCGTGCTGTTGACCGGTGCCGCCCAAGGCATTGGCGAGGCCATCGTCGCGGCGTTCGCGTCGCAACAGGCTCGGCTGGTGATCAGTGATATCCAGGCGCAGAAGGTCGAGGCGGTGGCCGCCCACTGGCGTGAACGCGGGGCCGATGTGCAAGCGCTGCAGGCCGATGTGTCGAAGCCGCAGGACTTGCAGGCCATGGCCCGGCGCGCCGTCGAGCTGCACGGGCGCATCGATGTGTTGGTTAACTGCGCTGGCGTCAATGTCTTCCGTGACCCGCTGGAGATGACCGAAGAAGACTGGCGTCGCTGTTTCGCCATCGATCTGGATGGCGCCTGGTACGGTTGCAAGGCGGTGTTGCCAAAGATGATCGAGCAGGGCGTGGGCAGCATTATCAACATTGCGTCGGTCCATTCGTCCCACATCATTCCCGGCTGTTTCCCTTACCCGGTGGCCAAGCATGGCTTGCTCGGCCTGACTCGCGCCCTGGGCATCGAATACGCGCCCAAAGGGGTACGCGTCAACGCCATCGCACCGGGTTATATCGAAACCCAACTGAACGTCGACTACTGGAACGGCTTTGCCGATCCCCATGCCGAACGCCAGCGTGCGCTGGATCTGCACCCGCCACGGCGCGTCGGGCAACCGATCGAAGTGGCCATGACGGCCGTGTTCCTGGCCAGTGACGAAGCACCGTTTATCAATGCCTCATGCATCACCATCGATGGTGGACGTTCGGTCATGTACCACGACTGAATATTCTTGGGTTGCGGTCGGAAACTTCGCCTGTAATCCAATCATCATACGATATGACTATTTAGACCTATGCTGTGTAGCAACTTGCTGTAACCGCCCAGCCTGCGCATGTCCACCGATGGTGGAGCAGAAACCTGGACGTTTGGCTTTCAATAAAAAAAACAAGGAGTCAACTATGAATCATCGTCGTGGGATCCGTTCCCTGTGTCGCGCCGCCCTGGCGGTTACCGCGGTCAGCCTCAGCAGCAGTTTGCTGGCGGCTGATCCTGTAAAAATCGGTTTCCTGGTCAAGCAGGCCGAGGAGCCCTGGTTCCAGACCGAATGGGCCTTCGCCGAGAAGGCGAGCAAGGACAAAGGCTTCGAGTTGATCAAGATCGCCGTGCCTGACGGCGAGAAGACTCTCTCGGCCATCGACAGCCTGGCCGCCAACGGTGCCAAGGGTTTCGTGATCTGCCCGCCGGACGTCTCCCTCGGCCCGGCCATCGTGGCCAAGGCCAAGCTCAATGACATGAAAGTAATCGCCGTCGACGACCGCTTCGTCGGTTCCGATGGCAAGTTCATGGAAGACGTGCCGTACCTGGGCATGGCCGCGTTCGAGGTGGGCCAGAAGCAGGGCGCCGCGATGGCTGCCGAAGCCAAAAAGCGCAACTGGGACTGGAAAGAGACCTACGCGGTGGTCAACACCTTCAACGAGCTGGACACCGGCAAGAAGCGCACCGACGGTTCGGTCGATGCCCTGAAGAAAGCCGGCATGCCGGCAGACCATATCCTCTATTCGGCCCTCAAGACCCTCGACGTACCCGGCAGCATGGACTCCACCAACTCAGCGTTGGTGAAGCTGCCAAGCGGTGCGAAGAACCTGATCATCGGCGGCATGAACGACAACACCGTGCTGGGCGGCGTGCGCGCCACCGAAGCTGCCGGCTTCAAGGCGGCCAACGTGATCGGCATCGGCATCAACGGTACCGACGCCATCGGCGAGTTGAAGAAACCTGACAGCGGCTTCTTCGGTTCGATGCTGCCAAGCCCGCACATCGAAGGCTACAAGACCGCCGAAATGATGTACGAGTGGATCACCACCGGCAAGGAACCGCCGAAGTACACCGCCATGGACGAGGTGACGCTGATCACCCGGGAGAACTTCAAGCAGGAGCTGGAAAAGATCGGCCTGTGGAACTGACGGCCGGTTGATTCAAAAGCGGCCCTGGCCACATGAGTGGCGGGGTCGCTTGATCTCTGTAAGTTCGAGGTGGTTATGCAAGCGCAAACAGCGACACAGCAACACAACATCGGCGGCAGCTTGCGGTTCAACGGGATCGGCAAATCCTTTCCCGGGGTGCAGGCGCTGGCCAATATCAGTTTCGTCGCGCATCCGGGGCAGGTGCATGCCTTGATGGGCGAGAACGGCGCGGGCAAGTCCACGTTGCTGAAGATCCTCGGCGGCGCCTACATCCCGAGCAGCGGCGACTTGCAGATCGGCGAGCAGACAATGGCCTTCAAGGGCACTGCCGACAGCATCGCCAGCGGGGTGGCGGTGATTCACCAGGAGCTGCACCTGGTGCCGGAAATGACCGTCGCAGAAAACCTGTTTCTTGGCCATTTGCCGGCGCGTTTTGGCCTGGTCAATCGTGGCGTGCTGCGCCAGCAGGCGCTGACGTTGCTCAAAGGCCTGGCCGACGAAATCGACCCGCAGGAAAAAGTCGGTCGCCTGTCCCTCGGTCAGCGCCAGTTGGTGGAAATCGCCAAGGCCTTGTCCCGTGGCGCCCACGTCATTGCTTTCGACGAACCGACCAGTAGCCTGTCGGCCCGGGAAATCGACCGTTTGATGGCGATCATCGTCCGCCTGCGGGACGAGGGCAAAGTGGTGCTGTACGTCAGCCACCGCATGGAGGAGGTGTTCCGTATCTGTAACGCGGTGACGGTGTTCAAGGATGGTCGCTACGTGCGCACCTTCGAAAACATGAGCGAGCTGACCCATGATCAACTCGTCACGTGCATGGTCGGTCGCGATATCCAGGACATCTATGACTACCGTTCCCGGGAGCGCGGCGATGTGGCGCTGCAAGTGAAGGGCCTGTTGGGGCCGGGCTTGCGCGAACCGGTGAGTTTCCAGGTGCACAAGGGCGAGATCCTCGGCTTGTTCGGGCTGGTTGGCGCCGGTCGTACCGAGCTGCTGCGCTTGCTCAGTGGCTTGGAGCGTCAGCGCGAGGGAAGTCTCGTCCTGCACGGCAAGGAACTGAAACTGCGTTCACCCAGGGATGCCATCGCCGCTGGCGTGCTGCTCTGCCCGGAGGATCGCAAGAAGGAAGGCATCATCCCGTTGGGTAGCGTGGGCGAGAACATCAACATCAGCGCGCGCCCGGCTCATTCCGCGCTGGGCTGCCTGTTGCGTGGCGACTGGGAGCGGGGCAACGCCGACAAGCAGATCAAGTCGCTGAAAGTGAAGACGCCGGCGGCCAGCCAGAAAATCATGTACCTGTCCGGCGGCAACCAGCAGAAGGCGATTCTGGGTCGCTGGTTGTCGATGCCGATGAAAGTCCTGCTGCTGGACGAGCCTACTCGCGGCATCGACATCGGTGCCAAGGCGGAGATCTACCAGATTATCCACAACCTGGCGGCCGATGGTATCGCGGTGATTGTGGTGTCCAGCGACCTGATGGAAGTGATGGGCATATCCGACCGAATCCTGGTGCTGTGCGAAGGGGCCATGCGCGGCGAGCTGCCGCGTGACCAGGCCAACGAATCCAACCTGCTGCAACTGGCGCTGCCGCGCCAACGCGTTGCCGACGCGGCGAACTGAGAGGTAAATCATGACCATTCAAAACAATGCACTGCCAACGGCACGCAAACCCCTGGACCTGCGCCGTTTCCTGGACGACTGGGTCATGCTGCTGGCGGCCATCGGTATCTTCGTGCTCTGCACCCTGATGATCGACAACTTCCTGTCGCCGCTGAACATGCGCGGCCTGGGCCTGGCGATTTCCACCACCGGCATTGCGGCGTGCACCATGTTGTATTGCCTGGCGTCCGGGCACTTCGACTTGTCGGTCGGTTCGGTGATTGCCTGTGCCGGCGTAGTCGCGGCGGTGGTGATGCGCGACACCAACAGCGTGTTCCTCGGCGTCAGCGCGGCGCTGGTGATGGGGCTGATCGTCGGCCTGATCAACGGCGTCGTCATCGCCAAGCTGCGAGTCAATGCGTTGATCACCACCCTGGCGACGATGCAGATCGTCCGTGGCCTGGCCTACATCTTTGCCAACGGCAAAGCGGTGGGTGTGTCGCAGGAGTCGTTCTTCGTGTTCGGCAACGGCCAATTGTTCGGCGTACCGGTGCCGATCCTGATCACCATTGCCTGCTTCCTGTTTTTCGGCTGGCTGCTGAACTACACCACTTATGGGCGCAACACCATGGCCATCGGTGGCAACCAGGAAGCGGCGTTGTTGGCGGGGGTGAACGTTGATCGCACCAAGATCATCATCTTCGCCGTGCATGGCTTGATCGGCGCCCTGGCCGGGGTCATCCTGGCGTCGCGCATGACCTCGGGCCAGCCGATGATCGGCCAAGGCTTCGAACTGACCGTGATCTCGGCCTGCGTGTTGGGTGGGGTATCGTTGAGCGGTGGCATCGGCATGATTCGCCACGTCATTGCCGGCGTGCTGATTTTGGCGATCATTGAAAACGCGATGAACCTGAAGAACATCGACACCTTCTACCAATACGTCATTCGCGGCTCGATCCTGCTGCTGGCGGTGGTGATCGACCGCCTGAAACAGCGCTGAGAGTCAGAGATCGCTGGCGGTTGATCGACCGCCATCGCGAGCAAGCTCGCTCCCACAGTTTTTTGCGCCAGGCCTATCACCCCGGCGTAGCGAAGACCCAGTGTGGGAGCGAGCTTGCTCGCGATGGCGTCATTACATTCAATACTTCCCTGGCTGACCCACCGCTATCGCGAGCAGGCTCGCTCCCACAGTTTTTTGCGCCAGGCTGATCACCCCGGCACAGCGCAGGCCCAGTGTGGGAGCGAGCCTGCTCGCGACGGCGTCATCACATTCAACACTTCCCAGGCTGACCCACCGCTTTCGCGAGCAAGCTCGCGCCCACAGTTTTTTGCGCCAGGCTTATCACCCCGGCACAGCGCAGGCCCAGTGTGGGAGCGAGCTTGCTCGCGATGGCGTCATCACATTCAACCTTCCCTGGCTGACCCACCGCTATCGCGAGCAGGCTCGCTCCCACAGTTTTTTGCGCCAGGCTTATCACCCCGGCACAGCGCAGGCCCAGTGTGGGAGCGAGCCTGCTCGCGACGGCGTCATCACATTCAACACTTCCCTGGCTGACCCACCGCTTTCGCGAGCAGGCTCGCGCCCACAGTTTTTTGCGCCAGGCTTATCACCTCGGCACAGCGCAGGCCCAGTGTGGGAGCGAGCCTGCTCGCGATGGCGTCTACCCTGACGCCTACATCACCCTGCCTTGCGCAACGCTTCGACTAGCTCCTGCTTGCGCATTTTCGAGCGGCCGGGAATGTTTTTCGCCCGGGCCTCTTTCATCAGGCTGTCCACGGTCTGGATTCCATGGGAGGCCTTGCTGGTGCGCGGGTGGCCTTCACGGGTCTTGGCGGCGCGGCGGGCGGATTCCTTGCGGTCGGTTTTCTTTTGCGTCGCCGGCTTGGCCTTTCCCGAACCGCCGGCGCGTTCGCCGCCGCCCGATTGCTTGTTCACCGTCGCCCAGGCGCGGGCCTCGGCCTTATCTTCGGACAAGCCTTTCTTCTCGTAGCTTTCCTCGATGTGCTCGGCCTTGCGCTTTTGCTCGGCGGTGTACTTGTCTTTGCTTCCACGAGGCATGGGACCTTCCTCCTCTTGTGTGTGAGCAGAGGTTACTGGCTGGCGCCGCCGCCTTCGGAACCCGAACCACCGGTCGTGGTTTTCGAGCCCACCCCGGTCTCGGCGTTATCAGGTGCTGTCGAGTCCGGGGTGTTCATCCCGCCCTGGCGCCCCGTGTCATTGCCCTGCACGCGCGGATCGGTACCGGTCGCCGGTGGTTGACCATTGTTCAAGGTGCCGCCGCCGGTGCCGTCGGTGTTCAACTTGGGCAGGCCTTGCGTGGCCGGGGAGTTGGGCGCCTGCACCGGATCGGTCGGCCCGGTGCCGGAAGTGGTCGCCGCGAACGCCGCCGAGGACAGCAGCGTGGCAAGGGTCAATGCAGTCAGCCTTGAAGTGATCATGGGTGTCGCCTCCATTTTCAGAATGCTTACCTGATCTTGGGCCTCGCTGGATTTGGGTTGGTGCCTGGGGCGCGACGAATGGTCTAGCCGACGAGTCCGGCTTCTTCCATGAATTGCTCCATGAAGTTTTTTAGTTTTTCATGACGGATCTGCGCCATGTGTTGCCCGGTGGCGGTCTGGAAACCGTCGGCCAGGTGCAACAATTTGGTCTGGAAATGATCGAGGCAGAAACGTCGATCATCGTAATCCCGGGACTTGGCCTGCGGATCCTGAGGGTCATAGAGCGCACTGCCCATGCGTCCGGCCACATAGAATGTGCGGGCCACGCCGAGCAGGCCCAATGAGTCGAGGCGGTCGGCGTCCTGGAGAATTTTGGCCTCAAGTGTGATCGCTGCGATATTGGCCGAAAAACTGTGAGCCTCAATGGCATGGGCAACGGCGCTGATCTTTTCGTTTGGCCAGTTCAATGTCGACAACAGCGTCGATGCCTTATCCGCTGCCAAGCGAGAGGCCCCGGCGCGCAGCGGTGAATTTTTTTCCACCGCCACGCAATCATGCAGCAACGTTGCCGCCAGCAGGATAAGCAGGTCACCGCCTTCATCACGGTGGAGCAAGCGTACGTTGTGCCAGACCCGTTGCAGGTGTGACAGATCGTGAGCGCCATCCTCCGAGGGCTCCAGTGCATGAGGCAGCAACTGCGCAGCGACGGTTTGAAAAGGTGCAAAGGCGGCAGCGGTCATGACAGATCCTTTGTATGTCAGTACTTCAAGGGTTCGTGGATGATGTTCATTTTCATATGTGACGAGCGGCACGTAGCGGCTTAGTATGGCGCTTTCAATTGGCTACAAGGCCTGTTCATGTCCATCGAGATCCGTCCTGCGCAACCCAGCGATGCGCCTCAAATCCTTGCCTTCATCACCGAGTTGGCCGATTACGAGAAGGCCCGCCACGAAGTCATCGCCAGTGTGGCTGACATCGAGCGCAGCCTGTTCAGCGAGGGCGCAACCGCCCACGGGTTGATCTGCCTGCGTGATGGCGTGCCGATTGGCTTCGCGGTGTTTTTCTTCAGTTATTCCACCTGGCTGGGCAGCAATTGCCTGTACCTCGAAGACCTGTACATCACGCCTGAGCAGCGTGGCGGCGGGGCGGGCAAGACCTTGCTGCGGCATTTGGCTAAAATTGCCTGTGACAACGATTGCGGCCGTTTCGAATGGAGCGTGCTGGACTGGAATACGCCGGCCATCGAGTTCTACAAGTCCCTCGGCGCGCAACCCCAGGAAGAATGGGTGCGCTACCGAATGGACGGTAAGGTGCTACGGGATTTCGCGAACGGCAATTGAAACTCATGAGTATGCGTTGGATGCGTACTCAGCAAATCCGGGGCGCTGTTCCAGCCGCTTGCAGTAGGCGGCCACCGCTGGATAATCCGGACGCTCCATGGGCGCCTGGCGCCAGCGGTGTACGGACAGGCCGATGAGCACATCCGCCAGGGAAAACGCCGTACCGGCCACGTAGGCGCCGGTGCGGTTCAGTTGCTGCTCCAGCAAACCCATCTTCTCGTTCCAGCCTTTGATGCCCGCGGCGATGCGCTGCGGGTCCTGGAAGTCCGGATGCTTGCGCACCAGGGCGTGGAAGGCGTAGCCCCATGACGGGTTGAGTTCTGTGGCTTGCCAATCCATCCACTGTTCGATTCGCGCCCGGGCGGCGGGCTCGACAGGCAGCAGGTCGCTGGGTCCATGCTTGCCCACCAGGTAACGGCAAATGGTATTGGATTCCCAGAGCACGCCGTTCTCATCAATGATCACCGGCACTTGGGCATTGGGGTTCAAGCCCAGGAACGCCGGTTCTCGGGTTGAAGAAAAACCAATGCCCCAGTCTTCGCGCTCGTAGGCGATTTCCAGCTCCTGGCAGGTCCACAACACTTTTCTGACGTTGATCGAGGAAGTGCGGCCGAGGATTTTCAGCAGTTGTCCCATCACTTTTTTCCTGAGTTGTTTGGCGTCCGGCAGAAAACGTAGCAGGGTCCTGGGTGAATGGCGATTAGCTTTGCAGGCGATATTGCTGTATCCCAATATATGGGAGTGATATTTATATATTGAGATTTTATTGCGCCCAGGTTTATAGTCCGCCTCACTCACTGCCAAAAAACAGAACAGGTGAAGCGGATGCAGGCGCAATTGATCGCGCTCGATTGGGGGACCACCTCATTACGGGCTTACAAACTCGCAGCCGGTGGCGAGGTGCTCGAGCAGCGTTCGCTGTCATCGGGAATCATGCAGTTGCCCTCCGGGCCGCGAACCGTGGCCGGCCAGGTGTGCATCGACGGGTTTGAATTGGCCTTCGACGAGGCCTGTGGCGACTGGCTCGATGCACAGCCTGGCTTGCCGGTCATTGCCTGCGGCATGGTCGGCAGCGCCCAGGGCTGGCGTGAAGCGCCGTACTGCGCCACACCTGCCAACGTCGCCAATCTCGGACATTCCCTACAAATCGTTCGCAGCCTTCGCGGTGTCGATGTGCACATCGTGCCGGGCGTGATCCAGCGTTCACGCTTGCCCAATGTCATGCGCGGCGAAGAAACCCAGGTGCTCGGCGCGTTGCACAGCCTGCCGGACGAAGCAGTGCTGATCGGCTTGCCCGGCAGTCATTCGAAATGGGTGGAAGTGGCCGATGGCTGCATCGTGCATTTCGACACCTTCATGACTGGCGAGATCTTCGCCGTGCTCAGTGACCACAGCATTCTCGGCCGCACCCAGCAACGGAGTACGACCTTCGATGGCGTGGCCTTTGATCGCGGTGTACAGGTGGCGTTGTCGGTGGACGGCCAGATCGGGCCGTTGTCCACGGTGTTCAGCGCTCGCAGCCTGGGCTTGACCGGCGAATTGGGGGCGAGCGCCCAGGCGGATTACCTTTCGGGCCTGTTGATCGGCCATGAACTGACAGCGCTGGCCGAAGTACAGCGCCGGCGACGCGACAGCCTCCACCTGCCGACGGTGGTGCTGATCGGCAACTCCCAACTCTGTGGCCGTTATCAACGGGCCCTCGACGCCTGCGGCTTCGCCCGGGTGGTCCTGGCCGAACAGGCCACCGAACGCGGTTTGTGGCAACTGGCCGTGGCGGCCGGGTTGCTCGATTCCACCGCCCCCTGAACCTGACTGGAGGTCTGACATGCTCACACAAGCACTGGCGCACAACGGGCTGATCGCGATCCTGCGTGGTCTGCGTCCCGAAGAGGCGGCGGCCATCGGCGAAGTCCTGTACAGCGCTGGATTTCGCGTCATCGAAGTACCGCTCAATTCCCCCGAGCCTTACGAAAGTATCCGCATTCTGCGCAGCAGCTTGCCCGCCGATTGCCTGATCGGTGCCGGTACCGTGCTCACGCCGGAACAGGTGGAACAAGTGAAAGCCGCTGGCGGCCAAGTGATCGTCATGCCCCACAGCGATCCGAAGGTGTTGCGGGCAGCGAAAGCGGCAGGGCTGTACTTGTCCCCCGGCGTCGCCACGCCCACCGAAGCCTTTGCCGCGCTGGCCGAAGGCGCCCACGTGCTGAAGATGTTCCCCGCCGAGCAAATGGGCCCGGCGGTGGTCAAGGCCTGGCTTGCGGTACTGCCGGCCGGGACCGTGCTGGTGCCGGTGGGCGGGATTACGCCGGACAACATGGCGGTGTTCGTCGAAGCCGGTGTCAAGGGTTTCGGCCTCGGTTCCGGGCTGTTCAAGCCGGGCCTGACAGCGGATGACGTAGCGGTGCGCGCCAAGGCCTACGTGGCCGCATGGAACGCCTTGAACTGAAGACTTTTCCAGCGCCCCGTGCGCTGCATCTGATAAGAGAGACAACAAGATGAAAATCACCAAGCTGACCACGTTTATCGTTCCGCCGCGCTGGTGCTTCCTCAAGGTCGAAACCGACGAGGGCGTCACTGGCTGGGGCGAGCCCGTGGTCGAAGGCCGTGCCCACACGGTGGCGGCGGCGGTTGAGGAATTGTCCGACTACCTGATCGGCAAAGACCCACGCAACATCGAAGACATCTGGACCGTGCTGTATCGCGGTGGCTTCTACCGCGGCGGTGCCATTCACATGAGTGCCCTCGCGGGTATCGACCAGGCGCTGTGGGACATCAAGGGCAAGGCCCTGGGTGTGTCGGTCAGCGATTTGCTGGGTGGGCAGGTGCGCGACAAGATTCGCGTGTATTCGTGGATCGGCGGTGACCGACCGGCCGACACCGCACGCGCGGCGAAAGAAGCCGTGGCGCGGGGCTTCACCGCCGTGAAGATGAACGGCACCGAGGAGCTGCAGTTTCTCGACACCTTTGAAAAAGTCGACCTGGCCCTGGCCAACGTTGCGGCGGTACGCGATGCGGTAGGGCCGAACGTCGGCATTGGCGTGGACTTCCACGGCCGGGTGCACAAGCCAATGGCCAAGGTGTTGATGAAGGAACTCGATCCCTACAAGCTGATGTTCATTGAAGAGCCGGTGCTCAGCGAAAACTACGAAGCCCTCAAGGAATTGGCACCGCTGACCAGCACCCCGATTGCCCTGGGTGAGCGGTTGTTCTCGCGCTGGGACTTCAAGCGTGTACTCAGCGAAGGCTACGTGGACATCATCCAGCCTGATGCGTCCCACGCCGGTGGCATCACCGAAACCCGCAAGATCGCCAACATGGCCGAGGCCTACGACGTGGCGCTGGCGCTGCACTGTCCGCTGGGCCCGATTGCCCTGGCGGCGTGCCTGCAACTGGATGCGGTCTGCTACAACGCCTTCATCCAGGAACAGAGCCTGGGCATCCACTACAACGAGAGCAACGACCTGCTGGATTACATCAAGGATCCGCAGGTGTTCGACTACGACAAAGGCTTCGTGAAGATCCCCAACGGCCCGGGCCTGGGCATCGAGATCAATGAGGAATACGTCATCGAGCGCGCGGCCATCGGCCACCGCTGGCGCAACCCGATCTGGCGCCATGCCGATGGCAGTTTTGCCGAGTGGTGAGTCACTCCTAGTCACTGCGTAGGAGCAAAGGCGTCTTGTGGGAGCAAGGCTTGCCCGCGATGAACGATGACGCGGTCCGACTGTAATACGCATCGCCTGCATCGCGGGCAAGCCTTGCTCCCACAGGGTCTTGCTCAATCCTTGCCGTATTCGACAAATATAAAAAGAGGCACCTCACATGCAAGCGCACACCCTGAGCGCGCAGGCGTCGTTGGTGACGCCCAGCCGCAAGCGTTTTTTCATCATGGTCCTGCTGTTCATCACCGTGGTGATCAATTACCTGGACCGCAGCAACCTCTCGATCGCCGCCCCCGCATTGACCAGCGACCTGGGTATCGATCCGATCCACGTCGGGCTGATTTTCTCGGCGTTCGGCTGGACCTACGCGGCCATGCAGATCCCCGGTGGCTGGCTGGTGGACCGGGTGCCGCCGCGCATTCTGTATAGCGTGGCATTGCTGTTGTGGTCGGTGGCCACGGTAATGCTGGGTTTTGCCGCCAGTTTCATTGCGCTGTTCGTGTTGCGCATGGCGGTCGGTGCCCTGGAAGCGCCGGCTTATCCGATCAACAGCCGCGTGGTCACCACCTGGTTTCCCGAGCGCGAGCGGGCCACGGCCATCGGTTTCTACACCTCCGGGCAGTTTGTCGGGCTGGCTTTCCTGACCCCGGTATTGGCCTGGCTGCAACACGCCTTCGGTTGGCACATGGTGTTTGTCGCCACCGGCGCGGTGGGCATTCTCTGGGCGGCGATCTGGTACGCGGTGTATCGCGAGCCACGGGATTTCAAAGGCGCCAACGCCGCCGAAATCGAACTGATTCGTGAAGGCGGCGGGTTGGTGGATATCCAGGCCGATACCGCCAAGGTCAAGGCCAAATTCAGCTGGACCGACCTGGGGATTGTCCTGACCCAACGCAAGTTGTGGGGCATTTACCTGGGGCAGTTCTGCCTCAACTCCACGCTGTGGTTTTTCCTGACGTGGTTCCCGACCTACCTGGTGAAATATCGTGGCATGGACTTCATCAAGTCCGGCCTGCTGGCGTCGCTGCCGTTCCTCGCGGCGTTTGTGGGTGTGCTGTGCTCCGGATTCTTCTCCGACTGGCTGATTCGCCGCGGCGCCACCGTGGGGTTTGCGCGCAAGCTACCGATCATTGGCGGGTTGCTGATCTCTACCTCGATCATCGGCGCCAACTTCGTCGAGTCGACGCCGCTGGTGATCGCCTTCCTGGCCCTGGCGTTCTTCGGCAATGGCCTGGCGTCGATCACCTGGTCGCTGGTCTCCACGCTGGCGCCGGCGCGACTGCTCGGGTTGACCGGTGGCGTGTTCAACTTCATCGGTAACCTGGCGGCCATCGCCACGCCAATTGTCATTGGCTTCCTCGCCAGCGGCGATTCGTTTGCCCCGGCCATTACCTATATCTCGGTCCTGGCACTGGCTGGCGCGCTGTCCTACATCCTGCTGGTCGGGAAGGTCGAGCGCATCGAGTTGTAGTCCGACGGGGCGGGCGACCATAATGCCGCCCGTTCCCCGCTCACTGTTGAAGGCCGGCTATGCAGCAAGACGATCCAAAAATCACCAAGGACGCCGCGCCTACAGGCACGCAGACATTGCTGCGTGGCCTGGGCGTGGTCCAGGCGGTCGCCAGCGGCGCCCGTGACTTGAAGGAAATCGCCCGGCTGATCGGCACCACCCGCAGCACCACCCATCGCCTGGCCAGTTGCCTGGTGGATGAGCGTTACCTGCGCGTGGTGCCGCAAGTGGGTTACCTGCTGGGGCCGAAATTGATCGAGCTGGGCTTTCAGGCCCGGGAAGAGTTGCCACTGGTGAGCCTGGCGGGGCCGTATCTGGACGAGCTGTCGGCGCTCACTGGGGACACTGTTCACCTGGCGATTCGCGAGGGTGACGAAGTGTTGTACCTGCTGAAGAATCCGGGACGCAACGGGCCGGAAATGCGCTCGCGCGTAGGCCATCGCATGCCGTTGGCGCGCACCGGCATCGGCAAGGCACTGATGCTCGATGACTCGCAGGAACAATGGAAGCGGCTGTATGAAATCAGCCTGCCAGCCGGTGGGAAGAATCAATTCTGGCCCCAGCATCAGGAACAATCCTGGGAACAATTCCAGCAACGGATGGTGGAGTATGTGGCGGGGGCTATGCCTTCGACCTGGAAGACAACGAACCGTCGATTCGCTGTGTGGCGGCGCCGATTCGCGACGCTGGCAAGCGCATTGTCGCCGGTATCAGCATCGCCAGCACCGTGCCGTACATGCCGCTGGAAAAGATGGCCGAGCTGATTCCCCTGGTCAAAGGGGTCACAGCCCGGTTGTCGGCGGAGCTGGGCGCCAAGGTTTGACGAGCGTCAGGCCTTGAGTGTCGCCATGTCGATGACAAAGCGGTATTTCACATCCCCGGCGATCATGCGGCTGTAGGCCTCGTTGATCTGGCGGATGTCGAGCATTTCAATGTCGCAGCTGATGTTGTGTTCGGCGCAGAACTCCAGCACTTCCTGGGTTTCGGCAATGCCGCCGATCAACGAACCGGCCAGGACGCGACGGCCCATGATCAGGTTTGCCGCATGGACCGGCGGATCGATTGGCTCGACCAGGCCTACCAGGATATGCACGCCGTCGAAGCGCAGGGTGGAGAGATAGGGGTTGAGGTCGTGTTGCACCGGAATGGTGTCCAGCAGGAAGTGGAATCGTCCGGCTGCGGCGGCCATCTGTTCGGCGTCGGTGGATACGATCACATGGTCCGCACCCTGGCGACGGGCTTCTTCGGCCTTGCTGGCCGAGCGGGTGAACAACGTCACTTCGGCGCCCATGGCCTTGGCGAACTTGATGCCCATGTGGCCCAGGCCTCCCATGCCCAGCACGCCAACCTTGTCGCCAGCCTTCACGCCATAGTGCTTGAGGGGCGAGTAGGTGGTGATGCCAGCGCAGAGAAGCGGCGCGGCGCCGGCCGGGTCGAGTGCTGCCGGAATACGCAGCACAAAGTGCTCGCTGACCACGATGCTGTTGGAGTAACCACCCATGGTGTGGCCGCCGCTGATAGGGTCCGGGCTGGCGTAGGTCTGGGTCATGCCCTGGTAGCAGTATTGCTCCAGGTCGGCACGGCACGCTTCGCACTCGCGGCAGGAATCGACCATGCAGCCCACGCCGACCAGGTCGCCGACCTTGTAGCGGGTCACATTCGCACCGACGGCGGTGACTTTGCCGACAATCTCATGGCCGGGCATCAGCGGGTAAACGGCGATGCCCCACTCATTGCGGGCCTGGTGGATGTCGGAATGACAGACGCCGCAGTAGAGAATCTCGATTGCCACGTCGTCGGCTCGCGGGCTGCGACGCTCGAACTTCATGGGGGCGAGGGGAGTGGTGGCCGACTGGGCGGCATATCCGATGGCTGTGTACATGATGGACCTCGCTAAGCAATGAACGGTGAGGGTTTCATTCTGGGAGTCCTGGCAGCTGACGGCGATGGCGATTCCTCCGCCTGTCATGCCTAATCCTCCGGTCTTGGCCAGGATTTGATCCTATGTGACGCCAGACCTGCGATGATGGTTTCATCCCTTTTTTCGTGAAGTTTTCGCCCATGTTGTTGACCCGCCATCTCGATGCCAACGCTACGCTGGTTTCATTGATAGAACCCTTGGCGACCCGCGACGGTTTCGTCCCGACGCCATTGCCCGGGGTACATGCGCTTCGGGCCAGCCAGGACATCGGGCGTGGCCCGCAGCTCTACGAGCCTAGCCTTGTGATCATTGCCCAGGGCAGCAAGCTGGCGTACCTGGGACCTCGCACGCTGGAATATGGCGCCGGGCATTATCTGATCCAGGCATTGCCGGTGCCGTTCGAATGCGAAACCTACGCCATGCCCAATGCTCCACTGCTTGGCGTTTCCGTCGCGATCGATCGGGCGATGCTGGGGGAGTTGGTACTGGCCATGGGACTTGTGCCGGGGCGGAACCTGGCGCCGCAGACGCCGGAATCGATGACCTGCGCCGTACTCGATGACGCCATGCGTGGGTGTGTCGAGCGCTTGTTGCACTGCTTGCACGATCCACTGGAATGCCAGGTCATGGGCCAGGCGCGGTTGCGGGAGTTGTTGTTCGTTGCGCTGCGTGGGCCGCAGGCGGATGTGTTGCGGGCGCTGGTAGAACAGCAAGGGCAGTTTGCCCGGATCGCGGCCTCCCTGAGCCATCTGCACGCGCACTTCACCGAGCCGCTGAACGTCGAGACCTTGGCCAGTTGCGCAAACATGAGCGCTTCGACCTTCCACGAGCATTTCAAACGCAGCACCTTGCTGTCGCCCGTGCAGTACCTCAAGCGCTTGCGCTTGCTCAAGGCCCAGCGACTGCTGCTCACCGAGGGCATGGGCGTGGCCCAGGTCGCGCACCAGGTGGGGTATCAGAGCTCGTCGCAGTTCAGTCGGGAGTACAAGCGCTACTTCGAGCGCAACCCCGGGGAAGAGCGCGCCGCTTGATCCACTGATGTCACCCTGTGGGAGCGAGCTTGCTCGCGATAGCGGTGTGTCAGTCGACATCTGTGTTGAATGAACAATCGCTATCGCGAGCAAGCTCGCTCCCACATCGGGCTGCGGTGCTTCTTCGATGGCAGGCAACAAAAAGGCCCCCATTGCGGGAGCCTCGATGTTCAGCGAAACGGCTTACATGTTCGGGTAAGTCGGACCGCCAGCGCCTTCCGGCGATACCCAGGTGATGTTCTGCGAAGGGTCCTTGATGTCACAGGTCTTGCAGTGTACGCAGTTCTGGGCGTTGATCTGGAAGCGCTTCTCGCCATCTTCCTTGGTCACCACTTCGTACACGCCGGCCGGGCAGTAGCGTTGGGCCGGTTCGTCGTACAGCGGCAGGTTCTTGCTGATCGGGATGCTCGGGTCGGTCAGCTTCAGGTGGCAAGGCTGTTCTTCTTCATGGTTGGTACCGGAGATGAACACCGAGCTGAGTTTGTCGAAGCTGATCTTGCCGTCCGGTTTCGGGTAGTCGATCTTCTTGCAATCGGCCGCGAGCTTGAGGCAGGCGTAGTCGGGTTTGGTATCGTGCAGGGTGAACGGCATTTTGCCGCCGAGGATGTTCTGGTCGAACCAGTTGAAGCCGCCACCAATGATCGCGCCGTATTTGTGGATCGCCGGGCCGAAGTTGCGACTGGCGAACAGTTCTTCATATAGCCAGCTGTTCTTGAAGCTGTCGACGTAGGCGGTCAGTTCATCACCGCCTTCGGATTCGGCGAACAGGCGATCGGCTACGGCGTCGGCGGCAAGCATGCCGGACTTCATGGCGGTGTGGCTGCCCTTGATCTTGGCGAAGTTCAGGGTACCGAGGTCGCAACCGATCAGCGCGCCGCCCTTGAAGACCATTTTCGGCAGCGAATTCAGGCCACCCTTGCAGATGGCACGAGCACCGTAGCTGACGCGCTTGCCGCCTTCCAGGTACTGCTTGAGCACCGGGTGATGCTTGAGACGCTGGAACTCGTCGAATGGCGACAGGAAGGTGTTGCTGTAGGACAAGTCGACGATCAGGCCGACCACCACCTGATTATTTTCCAGGTGATAGAGGAAGGAGCCGCCGGTGTTCTCGGTGCCCATGATGTCCAGCGGCCAGCCGGCGGTATGCACCACCAGGCCCGGTTGATGCTTGGCTGGGTCGATTTCCCAGATTTCCTTGAGGCCGATGCCGTAGTGCTGGGCGTCGGCATCGCTGTCCAGGTTGAAGCGCTTGATCAATTGCTTGCCGATGTGGCCACGGCAGCCTTCGGCGAACAGTGTGTATTTGCCGCGCAATTCCATGCCGGGGGTGTAGAGGCCTTCTTTCGGATGACCTTCACGGTCGACGCCCAAATCGCCAGTGATGATCCCGCGCACCACGCCGTTCTCGTCGAACAGCGCTTCCTGGGCGGCGAAGCCTGGGTAGATTTCCACGCCCAGGTTCTCGGCCTGCTGGGCCAGCCAGCGGCACAGGTTGCCCAGGGAAATAATATAGTTGCCTTCGTTGTGCATGGTCTTGGGCACGAAGAAGTCAGGGATTTTGCTCGCGGCCTCGGCGTTTCTCAGGACATAAATGTCATCGCGCACCACGGGCGTGTTCAACGGGGCGCCGAGTTCTTTCCAGTCCGGGAACAGTTCGTTCAGGGCGCGGGGCTCGAACACCGCACCGGAGAGGATGTGCGCACCGACCTCGGAGCCTTTTTCGACCACGCAGACGCTGATTTCCTTACCGGCTTCGGCGGCCTTCTGTTTCAGTCGGCAAGCGGCAGACAGGCCAGCGGGGCCGGCGCCGACGATGACCACGTCGAATTCCATGTATTCGCGTTCCACAGGGCTATCTCCTACTCAAGGCTCACAGTTTTTTCTAATTGGAGGTTTGGCGTTGCATCCGTTGTTTCCTTCGCCAAAAGCGATGAAAGCGACAATGGATGAAACGCGTGTCTCTCTTAAGCGGCGCATTATATCTACACCACTCTCACGGTCCAATACAAACGTTTGTTTGAAATTGCCGCAGCCCAGATAAATCACTGACGTACGGCTTATGACTGACCATTTTGCCGTATTGACCGGAATAGGCGTTCCGGTCAAGATACGGGCGGTTTTGCGCTCGCCGTAGGCTGACTGTTGGTTTCAAGAGCACCTCTAAAGACAGGGCGAAGGCAGCACAAAGTGACGCATTGCGTGGTTCTGACGCGCAGTTTACACGCCGCGATAATGAATGACTCATCAGTCATCACTGACGAATGGTCTTCACTCCGTGAGCTGGGTCATGTGTGGTTCATGCCGGCGTTTTTAGAGGTGCCCTTGCGCCCATGAGCATCAACCGCCAGGTTCGCCTAGGCGACTTTTTTTCACCGGAGAGTAACGAGGAATCCATGAAGGTTCTTGTAGCTGTCAAACGTGTGGTCGACTATAACGTCAAGGTTCGCGTCAAAGCGGACAACTCCGGCGTCGACCTCGCCAACGTCAAGATGTCGATGAACCCCTTCTGCGAAATCGCCGTAGAAGAAGCCGTACGCCTTAAGGAAAAAGGCGTGGCGACTGAGATCGTCGTCGTCTCCATCGGCCCGACCACCGCCCAGGAACAACTGCGCACCGCGCTGGCACTGGGTGCCGATCGCGCCATCCTCGTCGAATCCGCCGAAGACCTGACCTCCCTGGCCGTGGCCAAGCTGCTCAAGGCCGTTGTCGACAAGGAACAGCCATCGCTGGTGATCCTCGGCAAGCAGGCCATCGACAGCGACAACAACCAGACCGGCCAGATGCTCGCGGCATTGAGCGGCTACGGTCAGGGCACCTTCGCGTCCAAGGTCGAAGTGTCCGGCGACAGCGTTGCCGTGACCCGCGAGATCGACGGCGGCGCGCAGACCGTTTCCCTGAAACTGCCAGCGATCGTCACCACCGACCTGCGTTTGAACGAGCCGCGCTATGCGTCGCTGCCAAACATCATGAAAGCCAAGAAGAAGCCGCTTGAAGTGCTGACGCCGGACGCTTTGGGCGTTTCCACCGCCTCCACCAACAAGACCCTCAAGGTCGAAGCGCCGGCTGCACGCAGCGCGGGCATCAAGGTCAAGTCGGTGGCTGAACTGGTCGAGAAACTGAAAAACGAAGCGAAGGTGATCTGATCATGACTATCCTCGTAATCGCCGAACACGATAACAAGGCGCTGGCTCCGGCCACGCTGAACACCGTTGCTGCCGCCGCTAAAATCGGTGGCGACGTTCACGTCCTGGTGGCTGGCCAGGGCGTCGGCGCCGTGGCTGAAGCCGCTGCGAAAATCGCTGGCGTGGCCAAAGTGCTGTCGGCTGACAACGCCGCCTACGCGCACCAACTGCCGGAAAACGTTGCGCCGCTGGTTGCCGAGCTCGGCAAGGGCTACAGCCACATCCTGGCTGCCGCCACCTCCAACGGCAAGAACATCCTGCCACGCGTGGCCGCTGCACTGGACGTCGACCAGATCTCCGAAATCATCTCGGTGGAAAGCGCTGACACCTTCAAGCGTCCGATCTACGCCGGCAACGCCATTGCCACTGTGCAATCGAACGCTGCGGTCAAGGTCATCACCGTCCGCGCCACCGGTTTCGACCCGGTTGCCGCCGAAGGTGGTTCGGCTGCCGTTGAAGCCGTAGGCGCTGCCCACGACGCCGGCATCTCCAGCTTCGTCAACGAAGAACTGGCCAAGTCCGATCGTCCTGAACTGACCGCTGCCAAGATCGTCGTTTCCGGTGGCCGAGGCATGCAGAACGGTGACAACTTCAAGCACCTGTACGCCTTGGCCGACAAGCTCGGCGCTGCCGTCGGTGCTTCGCGCGCCGCGGTCGACGCTGGTTTCGTGCCCAACGACATGCAGGTCGGCCAGACCGGCAAGATCGTTGCGCCACAGCTGTACATCGCCGTCGGTATCTCCGGCGCGATCCAGCACCTGGCCGGCATGAAAGACTCCAAGGTGATCGTCGCGATCAACAAGGACGAAGAAGCACCGATCTTCCAGGTGGCCGACTATGGCCTGGTCGCGGACTTGTTCGAAGCCATCCCTGAGCTGGAGAAGCTGGTCTAATCCGGCGTCTTCACTTATAAAGAGCCCGGCCCTTTGGCCGGGCTTTTTATTTTCTGCCTCAGAGGAGCGTATCGCCATGGATCTTCGCCGTTTGGCCGGCCTGTGGTTGCTGTGTGCATTGGCGAGCGTGCCCGGCCTGGTTGCCGCGGCCGGCAAGTGCGAGCGGCTTATCGCTACCGGCAGCCCGGACGCGCCGCCTTACCTCTGGCAGGATCCGCAGGATCCCAAACACCTGATTGGCGCCGGTGCCGACCTGTTGAAGCAAGTGGCGGCCGAGCTGGGGATCAAGGTCGAGCTGCTTTACGCTGGCAAGCGTGCCCAGGCGCTGGACGAAGTGCGCAGCGGACGCATGGACCTGCTGACTGATGCTCCCCTGACCAGTACCGGACTCGAGATGATGGATTATGTCCATCCGCCGTTGCTGGAGAATGACTATTTGATCTGGACTCGCAAGGACTCGACGCTGGTCATCAATCAGCCCGCAGACCTTCACGGTCATCCCGGGGCCTTGTCGGAAAAGTCCCGCATGACCCAGGGATTTGGCGTCTTTGCCGAGCAGAAATTGTCCCTGGTGCGCACGCCCAACCTGACCCAGGCCTTTCAGAAACTTCTTCTGGGCGAGGTGGAATATGTCCTGGCGGGGCGCTACTCGGGCCTGGCAATGGCGCAGACACTGGGGATGGCCAACGACCTGCAAGCCGCACCGCAACCGGTGGATAAACCCGGGCTGTTCCTGGCGATTTCCCATAACTCCGCCTGCAATGACCCATGGTTACGCGGACAGCTGGCGCAAAAGATGACAGAATTGGCCGCGTCCGGCCTGACGGAGGCTGTGTTGCAGCGCAATCTCGAGCGTTGGAGAACACAGTTGCAGCCACCTGTCAGTGCCCCAAAACAGTAGGGAACATTAGTGACTATTCGACCTCTTTTCGCTGCCCTGGCCGTTCTGGCTCTGGCGGGCTGCGCAGCCGATCCGGCGCCGAATGAACAGATCCGCCTGACCGAACAGGCACTGGAGCAAGCCCGGGCCGTTGGTGCCACTGCCGACGAAGTGCCTGAATTGAAACTGGCTGAAGAAAAGTTCGCCCGCGCCAAATCCAACATGGCCGACGAATCCTACAAAAAGGCGCGCATGCGGGCCGAACAGGCCGAACTGGACGCCCGCCTGGCCGAAGCGAAGGTGCTGACCCTCAAGAGCCAGGAGCAACTGAACGTGCTCGACACCCGCATCAAGCGCTTGCGCAAACAGTTGAGGGAGGATGCCCAATGAAGCACTCCCACGTATTGGGCGGCCTGGTCCTCGCCTGCCTGGCCAGCTTGTATGGCTGCGCCGGCCAGCGTAGCGAAGCGGCGCTCGAGCAGGCCAGCACCGACTTCCAGAAGGTCAAGGAAGACGCCAACGTATTGCGTGCCGCACCCCGGGACGTGATCCGCGCTGGTGAATCCCTGGCCCGTGCCGATCGTCTGTCCAGCTACTGGGGCAGCGGTGAGGATGTGCAGCATTACGCCTACCTGAGCCAGCGCTACAGTGCGATCGCCCGGGAGCACAGCAACCAGGTGCTCAACGAAGAACACGCCGCGAAGCTCGAACTGGAACGCCAGCGCCTGCAATTGGCCCTGCGTGAATCCAAGTTGCTGAGCGTGCAGCAGCAGGGCAAATGGCTCGAAGAGCAAATCATGGCGATGGCGACCACACAAACCGATCGCGGTCTGGTGATGACCCTGGGTGACGTGCTGTTCGACACCGGCGAAGCGGAACTGAAGAACTCGGCCAACCGGGTCGTGCTCAAGATCGTGCAGTTCCTGCAGCTCAACCCCAAACGCGTGGCCCGGATCGAGGGGTACACCGACAGCACCGGCGGCAAGCAGGAAAACCTCAAGCTGTCTCGCGACCGCGCGCAAGCGGTGGCGGATGTGCTGGTGGACCTGGGGATAGACGAAAAGCGCATCCAGGTCGAGGGCTACGGCGATCAATACCCGGTGGACGTCAATGCTTCCGAGCGTGGCCGGGCACAGAATCGTCGCGTTGAAATTGTGTTCTCCGACGAAAAAGGCCAGCTCGGCGCCGCCCGCTGAGGGTTGCGTCACTGGAAAGCCCGGCCCCTGTAAAAGGCGCCGGGTTTTTTTGGCCCTGCAATCGATGCACGATGGGTACAGTTAGGGCTGTCACTCCACTGTACTGTCGAGTAATCTGGCAACTGTCCCAGTACACTTCTAAACTGTTCCGGTATCGTTTCCGACAAGAATAAAATGCCCGTGAAATCGAGTGCTGCGTCATGACCAACCTTCTGCTCTATCAACGTATTGCTCAACAACTGGCTGAAGACATCCGGCGCGGTGTGTATCAGCCCGGTGAGCGCGTGCCGTCGGTGCGCAAGATGAGCTCGCAGCTCAACGTCAGCCATGCCACGGTGCTGCAGGCCTACGCCAACCTTGAAGACCAGGGGCTGATCCGCGCGCGGCCGCAGTCGGGCTACTACGTGCACCAGACGCCGGCCCTGACGGCGCCGACGCCGGACATCGCCCGGGTAGAGCGTCCGGGGCTGGTGACGCGCAGCAGCATCATCCAACAGGTATTGGTCGAGTCGCGCCGTGAAGGGGTGTTTCCCCTGGGGGCGGCGGTGCCAAGTGTCGACTATCTGCCTGTCCGGGCCTTGCATCAGCAATTGGCCAAGGTCACGCGCTTCCACAGCCCGCGGGCGTTCAGCTACATGTTCAGCCCGGGCTTCGAGCCGTTGCGCCGCCAAGTGGCGATTCGCATGCGCGATGCCGGCGTCGTGGTGGACCCCTCCGAGGTGGTGATCACCCACGGCTGCGTCGATGCGCTGCAGATGTCCTTGCGGGTGCTGACGCGGCCGGGGGACTTGATCGCCGCCGAGTCGCCGACCTATTACGGCTTGCTGCAACTGGCGGACCTGTTGGGTCTCAAGGTCATCGAGATCCCCAGCGACCCGGTCACCGGCATGAGCCTGGAGGCCTTGCAGCTGGCGGCCAACCAGTGGTCGATCAAGGCGCTGGTGCTGACCACGCGCCTGAGCAATCCTCTGGGCGGCACCATGCCGGAGGAGCGGCAAAAGCAACTGCTGCGCCTGGCGTCGGACTTCGACATCCAGATCGTCGAAGACGATATCTATGGCGAGTTGATGTTCGAGCAGGGGCGTACCAAGGCCCTCAAGGCCTACGACCGGTTGGATCGGGTCATCTACTGTTCGAGTTTTTCCAAGACGTTGTCGCCGGGGGTGCGCATCGGCTGGATGATCGCGGGGAAATTCCAGCAGGAAATCCAGCGGCTCCAGACCTTCAGCACTCATTCGGCGTGCAGCGTCACGCAGATGGGGATTGCCGCGTACCTGGAAAACGGCGGCTACGACCGGCACTTGCGCTATATCCGTCAGGAGTACCGCAAGAACCTCAGCGCCTTTCAGTTGGCGGTGCAGCAGTACTTCCCCGAAGGCACGCAGATGAGCCGTCCCACTGGGGGCTTCATCCTGTGGGTCAGCCTGCCGGGGCGGGTCAATACCCAGGAGTTGCATGTGCGGGCGTTGCAACAAGGCATCAGTATCGCGCCAGGGCTGATTTTCAGTAACACCGAGCAGTTCAACCACTGCATTCGCTTGAACTGCGGCACTCCCTGGAACCGTGAGGCGGAGCGGGCCTTGATGACGCTGGGGCTATTGGCCACTCAATTGTGCCAAGAGACGGCCAACGGATTTCTTTAGGCATCAGCGGCTTAGCTCGATGTGCTTGTCAGCGCCTCATTATCAGGCGAGCATGGGGGTCCTTGCCGTTACTGCCGTTGTTTCTATGAAAGCCATTGTTCCTGCTGCCTGGGTTTTGATCGGCCTGTTAAGCGCCTTCCACATGGGGGGCGTCGTCGCGGCAGCCCCAGCGCAGGAAAAACCGACCGCCAGCGCCACGAAGGATGCGCCGAAAAAAAACGCAGTGGCCAAGAAGCCTTCTGCCAAGAAGGCGGCACCCGCGAAGAAGAAACGCGCGCCCATCGCCTCCAAGAGCAAATCCGCCCACGAGGTCGCCAAGACCCCATTGCCGCCGGCCAAGCTGGATTTGAGCCTGCCTCAGGAGATGGTCGAGAAACTGCAACCACCGGGGAAGGTGGTGCAGTCCAAGCGTGAGCCGCTCTTGCCGTCGATGTTCGGCGAGAAACCCGGGCCGTTTCAGCTCAATGGCCGTTTGTTGAGCAATGAAATGCAGCTGCCACTGCGCAATCAGGAGCGCAATGAGGTGGAAGGCGCGGCGCTGGACTTCGAATTCAAGCAATAAACCTTCGGCAGGCCTGCAGTTCGTCGCTGACCATTCGGTCATCCCACCTTGGGCAAAAAAACACGCAGACGGTAATTTAAAACGAGTGTTTTAGCCGTTACTCTGTGTTCTGTTACTAACCATTACCTGTCGTGAGGATGTTGTCGTCGTGAAATGCCGTGAAGGCTGTGGCGCCTGTTGCATCGCCCCCTCCATCAGCTCACCTATCCCTGGCATGCCCCAAGGCAAACCGGCGGGAGAACGTTGCGCGCAATTGTCGGTCGATAACCTGTGCCGGATCTTCGGCCAGCCGGAGCGTCCGGCAGTGTGCTCGGCGTTCGAGGCCGATATCGAGGTTTGCGGCAGCAGCAGTGAAGAGGCCATCCGGCTGATCGGTTGGTGGGAACAAATCACGGCAGCGTAATGAGTCAATGAACGGATCCTAACTGAACGAACTTGGACAATAAGGAAAAGAACTATGGGTTCGCTGCATCGTATGGCTGTGTTGTGTGGGTTGACCGTATTGCTGGCAACGGCCACCGCTCAGGCAGAGGATTGGCAGGTTGCCAAGGAAAAGGACGGTATCAAGGTTTCCCTCAGTGAGGTGACGGGCTCCAAATACAAGGCCTACCGTGGCGTGACGGTGATGAAAACCACCATGGCCAAGCTGCGGGCCCTGCAGGAAGACGTTCCCGGCGCCTGCGCCTGGATTCATGAATGCAAGAGCCAGAAACTGCTCAAGCACGAAGGTAATCAGAGCTGGACCTACACCCGGTTCAACACGCCATGGCCGGTGACGGCTCGGGACTCGGTGCTGGAAGTCACCACCGAGGAGGGCGCCGATGGCAGCCTGACCCGCAAGCTCAAGGGCGTGCCGAAATACCTGCCTGAAGAGCAAGGGTTCGTGCGAGTGACCCAGGTTGACGGTTTCTGGAAGTTCACGCCAAAGGGCGCTGACCAGATCGAAGTGACCTACCAGGTCCACACCGAACCAGGGGGGGACGTACCGTCCTGGCTGGCGAACAAGTTCGTGGTGGATGCGCCGTTCAACACCTTGAAAGCCCTGAAGGAACGCGCCGAAAACTGATCGGCCACGGCTTCATACCTGGAGACCGCCCCTGAGGCGGTCTTTTCATGTGTGCCGTCCAGACGCCCGGGGGAACGATTGTCCGGCCCTCAATGTCGAGATAAAGGTAAGCCAGGCCCTGAATTGATCAAGGAGACACCGATGCAAAAGTGGGAAATCACTTTCGTGGATGATCATGGCGAAGCCATCGCCGAGCAGTTCGACTACGAGCAGGAGCCTACGATGGAGCAGGCTGCACAACTGATTCGCGAAAAATTGCTGCCCGTTTCCGCCCAACTGGACCTCAACGACCTGGAAGGTCGCACTGAAGATCCCACCGTCAAGAACCTCAAGTCCCAGCACAGTATCGAAATCATCAGCATTACACCGATTTCATGAAACGGTGGCTGGTCTCGCTTGGCAGTGGCCACCACTTGCGGCTACTCTGCAACTGAGATCAGCGAAAGGATCGCCAAGGTCCGGTCTTGTCAGCTACATGCTTGTGTCCCGACGGTCATTTGATGCCGTATCGCTTGCAGCCTTGAGGCTTCACGCACGGGAAGACGGAAAGTCTATCCATCGGTTCTAGGAGGACGTTTCATGAGCACAGCCTATCAAGAAGACATCAGCACCAGCGTATTGCGCCGCATGAAAGAAGGCGGTTTCGATTTTTCCCGATTCCATCCCATTGAGTTCTACGCCATTTTCCCGGACGAGGAGCGGGCGCGCAGGGCGGCAGGTCATTTTCGGGGAGAGTCGTTGAACGCGCAGATCAGTGCACGGGACGACGGGGCTTGGTCATTGGAACTGAGCCGGGTGATGTACGCCACTTACGATGACATTGGCGACTTCGAGCAAGACTTTGAGGCAGTCGTCGAACCCTTGGGTGGTGTGATCGAGGGCTGGGGTGTCAAGCAAGAGATCCGACGCCTGCAGGCCTGACAGTTACTCACCGCAACCACAGCAACGGCTGACCTTTGTGTCGGCCGTTTTCATGTCTGTGAGCTCACCGGGAATCCCGGTGGGAGCCGAGCTTGCTCGCGATGGCGGCTGCACTGCCACCCTTATTCCCCGCTGACACACCGCAATCACTTCCCCAGGTTTTGTACCTAACTGTATCCAGATCAAGCTGCGTCGTTTTTCCGTGACTATGCTCAGCAGAGCGACGCCCCTGCGTCGCAATGAAGCGGGGGGCAGCGGGGCGCGGGCATTTGCTGCACTACAAAAGTGCACGGCCTGTTGGAGGAGAATCCAACCCGTTGATCATAAAGCGTTTATGCCGATGGCACGGGGCTTGCGAAGCCTTGCTGCCAGGGTGACAAGGAGTACGGCATGATCCGCAGCGGTTTTGATGAAATGTACGATGCCAGCGGCCAGGTCCGCCCGCATTACCAGGCGTTTGCCCGCTGGCTGGCTGAAACGCCTGACGAGCTGCTGGCGCAACGCAGGCGCGAAGCCGACCTGTTGTTTCATCGTGCTGGCATTACGTTCACGCTCTACGGGGACGAGCAAGGGACCGAGCGCCTGATCCCTTTCGACACGATCCCGCGCAGCATTCCGGCCAGTGAATGGCGGGTGGTCGAACGCGGCTGCATCCAGCGGGTCAAGGCGCTGAACATGTTCCTGGCCGACCTCTACCATGAACAACGGATCATCCGGGCCGGGATCATCCCCGCCGAACAGGTGCTGGCCAACGAGCAGTACCAACTGGCGATGCAGGGGCTTGATCTGCACCGTGACATCTATGCCCACATTTGCGGTGTCGATCTGGTTCGCGACGGTGACGGCACGTACTACGTGCTCGAAGACAATCTTCGTACGCCCAGCGGCGTCAGCTACATACTCGAAGACCGCAAGATGATGATGCGCCTGTTCCCCGAACTGTTCGCCGCCCAGCGCATCGCCCCCATCGACCATTATCCGAACCTGCTGCTCGACACCCTGAAAAGCTCCAGCCCGCTGGACGATCCCAGTGTCGTGGTGCTCACGCCGGGGCGTTTCAACAGCGCGTTCTTCGAGCACGCGTTCCTGGCCCGGGAGATGGGCGTGGAGTTGGTGGAAGGCGCCGACCTGTTCGTGCGCGATGACAAGGTGTTCATGCGCACCACCGACGGCCCAAAAGCGGTGGATGTGATCTACCGTCGCCTCGACGACGCGTTCCTTGACCCACTGGCCTTCAATCCGGACTCGATGCTCGGGGTGCCGGGCCTGTTGTCCTCCTACCGTTCCGGCAACGTGGTGCTGGCCAATGCCATCGGCACGGGTGTGGCGGACGACAAGTCGGTGTACCCGTTCGTCACCGACATGATCCGTTTTTACCTGGACGAAGAGCCGATCCTGAAGAACGTCCCGACATGGCAATGTCGTAATCCTGCCGAGCTGTCCCACGTATTGGCGAATCTTCCCGACCTGGTGGTCAAGGAAACCCAGGGCTCCGGCGGTTATGGAATGCTGGTGGGGCCGGCCGCGACGACGGCGCAGATCGATGCCTTTCGCGAGCGGATCAAGGCCAAGCCGCACGCCTACATCGCTCAGCCGACGCTGTCGCTCTCGACCTGCCCGACCTTTGTCGAAAACGGTATCGCCCCGCGCCACATCGACCTGCGGCCGTTTGTGCTGTCGGGGCGCGAGACCCGCGTGGTGCCTGGCGGGCTGACGCGGGTGGCGCTGCGCGAAGGCTCCCTGGTGGTGAATTCATCCCAGGGCGGTGGGACCAAGGACACTTGGGTCGTTGAGGATTGAGGAGCTGCCATGCTGAGTAGAACCGCCTCGGACCTGTACTGGATGTCGCGCTACCTGGAGCGCGCGGAAAACCTCGCACGGATGCTCGACGTCAGCTATTCGTTGTCACTGATGCCCCAGGACGGGCGTGGCGACGGCCTGCACGAGCTGGCCATGCCATTGCTGATCACCGGCACGCTGGATGATTACCTGGAGCGACACGGTGAGCTGCACGCCGAACGCCTGCTGCATTTCTTTGCCCTGGAAGCAGCCAACCCGGCCAGTATCTACAGCTGCCTCGGCGCCGCGCGAGCCAGTGCCCACGCGGTACGTGGGCGAATCACCGCCGACATGTGGGAGAACATCAACGCCACCTGGCTGGAAATTCGCGGTATCGCCGAGCAAGGCTTGAATCGCTACGGCATGAGCCGTTTCTGTGAGTGGATCAAGGAGCGATCCCACCTGTTTCGCGGTGCAACCTACGGCACCATCATGCGCAACGACGCGTTCCGCTTCATTCGCCTGGGGACCTTCATCGAAAGGGCCGACAACACCCTGCGCTTGCTCGACGCCCGCTACGAAATGGCCGGTGACCAGGCCGACACGGTCAGCGATGGCACGGCCCACGCGTATTACCAATGGAGCGCCTTGTTGCGGGCCTTGTCGTCCTTCGAGGCCTACACCGAGATCTACCGTGACGCCCCGGGCTCTCGCCATGTGGCTGAGTTGCTGCTGTTGCGCGCCGATGTGCCGCGTTCGCTGCGCGCCTGTACCGAAGAAATCAACCAGATCCTCGCGAGCCTGCCGGGCACCAACGGTCGGCAGGCACAACGGTTGGCGGCGGAAATGGACGCACGCCTGCGCTACACCGGCATCAATGAAATCCTCGACGGGGGCCTGCATGCCTGGCTCACCGAATTCATCCCACTGGTCCGTGAACTGGGCAATGCCATTCACAGTTCCTACCTGGAGGTCATATGAGACTCTCGATCAGCCATGAAACGGCCTACCACTATGAAGATCAGGTGCGCGCCAGCATCCAGTACCTGCGCCTGACGCCCCACGACAGCGAACGCCAGCATGTGCTGAGCTGGCAGCTGGATTTGCCACGGCCGGTGCGGGCGCAGCTGGACCCGTTCGGCAACATCCTTCACGTACTGACCCTGGACGAACCCCACGAAACGGTCATCATCGGCGCCCGCGGACAGGTGGATATCGATCCGTCGCGTGAAGCCGAGCACGAGAGCCAGTCAGCGCTGCCGTTCCTGCGCTTCACCCGGTTGACCGAGGCGGACGAGGCCCTTCGAACCTTCGCCGCGCAGCAGTGCCAGCAGCGTCGCGATCGCACGGCGCTGATCGACCTGATGCACGGGCTGAACCAGCACATGATCTACACCCCCGGCACCACTGAGGTGGAGACCAGTGCGGCCCAGGCTTTCGCCGGTCGTAGCGGGGTGTGCCAGGATCACACCCACGCCTTCCTCGCCTGCGCCCGCAGCCTGGGGGTGCCGGCGCGGTATGTCTCGGGGTATCTGTTCAGCGAAGAGAGCGAACACCTGGCAAGCCATGCCTGGGCGGAGGCCTGGCTTGACGACGCCTGGTACAGCTTTGACGTGACCAACCAACTGGCCCGTCCGGAGCGACACCTGAAGCTGGCTGTGGGCCTGGATTACCTGGATGCCTGCCCGGTGCGTGGCATGCGCCGCGGCGGCGGTTGCGAGCAGATGCATGCCAAGCTGGTCGTGACACCGGCGCCGGTAATCACGGTGCAACAACAATAACTGGCGACTCATTCAATGTGGCGAGGGGATTTATCCCCTCACAGAGGTCATATGTGCCGCATACGCAGGCCTACTGGCCCTGCGGTGTTTTACGTCCGGCCATATGCTTCAAGTAACCCACCAGCAAATCCAGCTCCGAATCCGGCAGCACCGCTGCCGAGAACCCGGGCATCTTGCCCTGGGGCCAGTGACGCATCGCTTGCGGGTCGCGAATGTAGCGCTTGAGGAAATCCCCGGAGAAGTATTCGGTCGGGTTGAAAGGAATGTTCAGGTCAGGGCCGAACTGAGCGTCGCCTGCGCCATTGAGCCGATGACACGCCAGGCAGTTTTTCTGGAACAGCTCGAAACCTTTATTGACCGGGTCGTCCTTGGCCAGGTTGGGCGCCGGGAGCAGCGCCGGGAAACGTTCGGCCACGGCCGGAAGACGCTTGATGGTCGCCACTGCGTAGGGCCATTGCTCCGGGCTGATGTGACCCGCCTGCGGATCGGTCCAGACCAGGTAGAAAGGCCCGGCGCTGTGCTTGCCTTCCCCCAGCGACGGCCAGGGCTTGGCCGGGTCCTCGATCGCCAGCCAGGCCCGGGCCCCACTCTTGTTGAGTAACGGTGCCGCGGGCATTTCGGCAGCGAAGCCATCCAGGGCAACGGCTTGTAGATGGTCGTCCGCTTGGACGCCCGTCAACAGTGCCGTCAGCGGTACGGCTCGATAGCTCATCGGTTTCTTGTAGGAAACGTCATCAGCGATCCGGACCGTTTGAGCGTCCGGGTGCTTGAGCAGTTCTTCGGTTTGCCAGGTGCGCGTGCTCGCGCCCAACTCCAGCACCAGTTGCGCGGCGTAAAGGGGCGTGCTGAGCAGCAGCGCCCCGAACACAATAAGAGCTTTCAAGTCGATCGCCTTCCATGTCGAGGGGTGCGGCAAAGGTTGGCACAGCCATCGCGGCTCGAACAGAGAACCCGTCACATTTTTTGGCGACACAACTCATGAATGATGCGGATGCCCTCGCGCAGGACTCAGCCAATCACCTTGGTGATATTCGGCAAAATCAACAGCAGCGTCGTGGCAAAGAGAATGAGTCCGGCTTGGCGAACTTTCGAATGTTTGAACATGGCTGACCCGCCTTTATTGTTATTTCCTAGAAGCCAGCCTGCATATCCATGGCGGCTGGCGTTGCACTTCCTGTTCGACAAGCGCCTCGGCAAAACCCGACGACTTTCTTGTACAAGGATTACATTAGGGGCCGCGGCGGCCTTGGCTTAGATCCAATTCATATCAGCTGGGTGCAGGTTGCTCTAAAAAAGCTATGAGGCCTATTGCCATCTTCCTGCCGGCCCTTTTGCTAGACAGCTTGCCCTCCTGAATCGGTTAACCCGATAGCTCGCTACCGTTCGTCTGAGCGTGGCCGTCAACACCATTGAGCGCTGTGGTCATTGAATCCGGTGCCGCTGGGCTTATGGTTGAAGGCATCGCATTACTCCGTGCTTTCGAGGACGTCATGACCCAAGCTTTGATTTTCGACGCAGTACGCACGCCCCGTGGCAAGGGCAAGGCCGATGGCGCCTTGCACAGCGTCAAGCCGGTGAACCTGATGGGTGGTTTGCTCAGCGCCTTGCAGCAGCGCATGGACCTGGACACCCGCCAGGTCGATGACATCGTGCTCGGTTGCGTGACCCCGGTGGGTGAACAGGGGGCCGATATCGCCAAGACCGCTGCGCTGGTGGCCAACTGGGATGTCAGCGTGGCGGGCGTGCAGCTCAATCGGTTTTGCGCCTCGGGCCTGGAGGCGGTGAACCTGGCGGCCATGAAGGTGCGTTCCGGGTTCGAAGACCTGGTGGTGGCCGGCGGCGTCGAGTCCATGTCCCGGGTGCCCATGGGCAGCGATGGCGGTGCTTGGGCGCTGGACCCGCAATCCAACCTGCACGGTCACTTCGTTCCCCAGGGCATCGGCGCCGATCTGATCGCCACGCTGGAAGGCTTCAGCCGTGAGGATGTCGACGGTTATGCGCTGCATTCCCAGCAAAAAGCGGCGCGCGCCCGGGCTGACGGTTCGTTCAATAAATCCCTGGTCGCGGTGCGGGACCAGAATGGCATCGTGCTGCTTGACCACGACGAATTCATCCGCGCCGACTCCACGCTCGAAGGCCTGGGCAAGCTCAAGCCGAGTTTCGAAGCCATGGGCCAGATGGGCTTCGATGGCACGGCGTTGAGCGTCTACAGCCATGTCGAACGAATCCATCACGTGCACACGCCGGGCAACAGTTCCGGCATCGTCGACGGTGCGGCGCTGATGTTGATCGGTTCCGAAGCCAAGGGGCGCGCCATGGGCCTGCAACCCCGGGCGCGAATCGTCGCCACCGCTGTCACCAGTACCGACCCGACCATCATGCTCACCGGCCCGGCGCCGGCTACCCGCAAGGCCCTGGCCAAGGCCGGGTTGCGGGTGGAGGACATCGACCTGTTCGAAGTCAACGAAGCCTTCGCCTCGGTGGTGCTCAAATTCATCAAGGACATGGCTATAGACCCCGCCAAGGTCAACGTCAACGGTGGCTCTATCGCCATGGGACATCCCTTGGGCGCCACGGGGTGCGCAATCCTTGGCACGTTGCTCGACGAATTGGAGGTGCGTCGCCTGCGCTATGGCCTGGCAACCCTCTGTGTCGGCGGCGGCATGGGCATTGCCACCGTTATCGAACGCCTCTGAGCCTCGACTTCAAGGAACACGTTTTCATGACCGATGCCATTCGTTACGAAACCGGCCAGGACCGGATCGTCGTCCTGACCCTGGACATGCCGGGCCAGAGCGCCAACACCATGAACGCGGTGTACCGTGAGGCCATGGCCGCCTGCGTCGCCCGTTTGCAGGCCGAAAAGGACTCGATTGCCGGTGTGATCATCACCTCGGCCAAGCACACCTTCTTCGCGGGCGGTGACCTCAATGAATTGATCACGGTCGGCAAGCCCGAGGCCAAGGCTTTCTACGACATGGTCCTGCTGCTCAAGGCCCAACTGCGTGCCTTGGAGACCTTGGGCAAGCCCGTGGTGGCGGCTATCAATGGCGCGGCCCTCGGCGGTGGTTGGGAAATCTGCCTGGCCTGCCATCATCGCGTGGCCCTGGACTTGCCGTCGGTGCAGCTCGGTTTGCCGGAGGTCACGCTCGGCCTGTTGCCAGGTGGTGGTGGGGTGGTGCGGATGGTACGCCTGCTCGGTTTGGAAAAGGCCTTGCCGTATCTGCTCGAGGGCAAGAAGGTCAATGCGCAACAAGCGCTGCAGGCCGGTTTGATTGATGAGCTGGCGAAGGATCGTGACGAACTGCTGGCCAAATCCCGAGCCTGGATTCTTGCCAACCCCAGCGTCATCCAACCCTGGGATGCAAAGGGCTATCGACTGCCGGGCGGCACGCCGTCCGACCCGAAAGTTGCGCAAATGCTGGCAATCGCCCCTTCGATCCTGCGAAACAAGACCCAGGGTTGCCTGCCAGCACCGGAGAAAATCCTCTGCGCAGCGGTGGAGGGCGCCCAGGTTGATTTCGACACCGCGCACCTGATCGAAACCCGCTACTTCACCGAATTGACCACCGGCCAGGTGGCGAAGAACCTGATCGGCACCTTCTGGTTCCAGCTCAACGAGATCAAGGCTGGAGGCTCTCGCCCACAAGGCTTTGCGCCTTATCTGACGAAAAAAGTCGGCGTGCTCGGCGCGGGCATGATGGGGTCGGGTATCGCCTATGTCAGCGCCTTGGCTGGCATTGCCGTGGTACTCAAGGATGTCGATCTGGCTGCGGCCGAGAAGGGCAAGGCCCGTTCGGCGGCGTTGCTGGATAAAAAGGTCGCCCGCGGCCAACTCAGCGCCGAGCAGCGCGAAGCCACGCTGGCGCGAATTCACCCCACCGACAGCAACGCGGACCTGGCCGGCTGCGACCTGATCATCGAAGCGGTGTTTGAAGATCGCGCCCTGAAAGCCAGCGTGTCGGCCGCCGCCCAGGCGGTGGTGGGCGTTGATGCGGTGATCGCTTCCAACACCTCGACTTTGCCCATCACCGGCC
This sequence comes from Pseudomonas sp. St316, assembly GCF_018325905.1. Lineage (NCBI taxonomy): Bacteria > Pseudomonadati > Pseudomonadota > Gammaproteobacteria > Pseudomonadales > Pseudomonadaceae > Pseudomonas > Pseudomonas sp. St316. Next base: position 2,126,324 of record NZ_AP021901.1, read on the forward strand.
TGGCCATGGCTGTGCCGGACCCGACGAAGTTCATCGGCCTGCACTTCTTCAGCCCGGTGGAAAAAATGCCCCTGGTGGAGATCATCAAGGGCGCGCGCACCAGTGACGCGACCCTGGCCCGGGGTTTTGATTTTGTCCTGCAGATCAACAAGACGCCGATTGTGGTCAACGACAGTCGCGGTTTCTTTACGTCCCGGGTCTTTGCCAGCTTTACCAATGAGGGCATCGCCATGCTCGGCGAGGGCGTGAGTGCACCAATGATCGAGACCGAAGCGCGCAAGGCCGGGATGCCGGTCGGGCCTTTGGCGATCTCCGACGAAGTTTCCCTCAGCCTGATGAACCATGTCCGCGCGCAAACTGCCAAGGACCTGCGCGCAGAAGGGAAAACGCCGATTGAGCACCCGGCGTTCGCCGTGATCGACTTGCTGCTCAACGAATACAAGCGACCGGGCAAGGCCGTTGGCGCCGGTTTCTATGAATACCCGGCCAATGGGCAAAAGTACCTGTGGCCGTCGCTCAAAAGCCGCTTCGAGAAAGCCGACGGGCAGATTTCCCCGCAGGATATCCGTGATCGCCTGCTGTTCATCCAGGCCCTGGAAACCGTGCGCTGCGTGGAGGAGGGGGTGCTGACTTCGACGGCTGACGCCAACGTCGGCTCGATCTTCGGAATCGGCTTCGCCGCCTGGACTGGTGGTGCGCTGCAGTTCATCAATCAATATGGCCTGCAAGACTTTGTCGGTCGCGCCCAGTATCTGGCCGAGCAATACGGCGAGCGTTTCTCACCACCGGCCTTGTTGTTGGGGAAAGCCTCCCGCCACGAACTGTTCTGACAGACCCGGGAAGGGGCTTGCCTTGGGACCGTGTTTCAGGGCAGGCTCTGGTGTGTGCAGTATTCCCATCATCGTGTCAGGTATTTTTTATGTCGCTACGCATCTGCATTCTGGAAACCGATATCCTGCGTCCGGAACTGGTCGACCAATATCAGGGTTACGGGCAGATGTTCCAGCGCCTGTTTTCGCAGCAGCCCATCGCGGCCGAATTCGTCGTTTACAACGTGATGGAGGGGCATTACCCCAGCGATGACGAGCAGTTCGACGCTTATCTGGTGACCGGCAGCAAGGCGGATTCCTTCGGTACCGACCCTTGGATTCAAACCCTCAAGACCTACCTGCTGGAGCGTTACCAGCGCGGCGATAAATTGCTCGGTGTGTGCTTTGGTCACCAACTGTTGGCGTTGTTGCTGGGTGGTAAGACCGAGCGTGCCACCCAAGGCTGGGGCGTCGGCACCCATCGCTACACACTCGCCGCCAAGGCACCTTGGATGAGCCCGGTGATGGAAGAGCTGACCTTGCTGATCAGTCATCAGGACCAGGTCACTGAACTGCCCGAAAGCGCGACCGTCATCGCCTCCAGCGATTTCTGCCCGTTTGCCGCCTACCACATCAACGACCAGGTGCTGTGCTTCCAGGGCCACCCGGAATTCATCCATGATTATTCCCGGGCCTTGCTGGAGATTCGCCAGCAGCACCTCGGCGAGCAGATCTATAGCCAGGGCGTGGCGAGCCTTGCCCACGAGCACCACGGCACCACGGTGGCGGAGTGGATGATGCGTTTCGTTGCTCACAAGCCGCAGGCCGAAGCCACCCAAGGCTGAAGATCACCACTCATGTGGGAGCGAGCTTGCTCCCACAGTTATTTCGGATTGGGGTTTACGAGCCCCTGTGGGAGCGAGCTTGCTCGCGATGAATACCACACAAACCCCAGCGAAGAACGCCCGTCTACAACCACCCCGATCGCTTGAAGCTCAACCACAGCGACGAGCATCCCACCGCAATAACCCCCAGCACCGCGAAATACCCGTATTGCCAACTCAACTCCGGCATGTCCTGGAAGTTCATCCCATAGATCCCGGCCACGGCCGTGGGAAACGCCAGGATCGCCGCCCAGGCCGCGAACTTGCGCTGCACCACGCTCTGGCGCGACGCTTCGAGCAGCACGCCGACTTCGATGGTCTGGCTGGCGATGTCGGCCAGGGTCGCGAGGTCTTCCATTTGCCGCGTGACATGAATCTGCACATCGCGGAAATACGGGCTCATGTTCTTGTCGATGAAGGGGAAGTCGAGCCGCTGCAATTCTTCGCTGATCTCCACCATCGGTGCCGCATAGCGACGCAGGCGCAACACGTCGCGGCGCAAGCTGTGCAGGTTCTGGATATCCCGCTCGTTCAGGGAGCTGCACAGGACGTTGCGCTCCAGCTCATCGATTTCGGTGTGAATGGCTTCCCCCATGGGTTGGTAGTTTTCAATCACGAAATCAAGGATGGCGTAGAGGACGAAATCTTCCCCGTGTTTCAGCAAAAGCGGACGCGCCTCACAGCGTTGCCGGACGTGGGCGTAGGACGCTGAGTGGCCGTTGCGAGCCGTGATGATGTAGCCCTTGCCAGCAAAGATATGGGTTTCGATGAACTGCAGCTTGCCGTCCTTGCGTATCGGTGAATACGTGACGATAAACAGCGCATCGCCAAAGGTCTCCAGCTTGGGGCGGCTGTGTTTCTCCATGGCGTCTTCGATCGCCAATTCGTGCAGGTTGAATTGACGCTGCAGGTTGGTCAGCTCCAGGGCGCTGGGCTCTTCGAGACCGATCCACACAAAATGACCAGGTTTGGCAGCCCAGGCGCTGCCTTCGTCGAGGGTGATATTGGTGACTTTCTTACCGGCGCTGTAGACCGCAGCAGCAACGACTCTACCCATAGTGGTGGTTCACTTCTTATTGGAAAATGGCAGTGGCAAGGCAACGTCCAGCTTAGCGCGCCCTGTAGCTTGAGAGTCAGCAAAATCTGCGGAGTTCGGCGGTAAAAGAAAACCCGCCGAGGGGCGGGTTTGCCATTCAAGCGGCTTGTAGCTGGCGGTCCATTGTCGCGATGCACTCGCGCATCTGTTCACGGCATTGGGCAATGAGCCGGGGCATATCCTCCATGCTCAATCCGGCCGTAGGAATCGCCGGCAATGAACGTATGAGAATGTCACCGCTGCGCCAGCGATTGAGGCGCATGTGCTTGATGTAGCTGCTCACGCACACCGGAACAATCGGCACCCCGGCGGCTATTGCCATCTGGAAGGCGCCTTTCTTGAACGGCAGCAGGTCCTCACCCAGATTACGCGTGCCCTCCGGGAAAACCCAGATCGAGGTCTCCTCGTGCTGCAAGGTATGGGTGGTGGTCAGCATCGACTTTCGTGCCTTGATCGCGTTGCCGCGGTCGATCAACACGTTGCCCGCCAGCCAGAACAATTGCCCGAACAGCGGCACCCATTTCAGGCTCTTCTTGCCGATGCACACGGTACGGCGCGGCACCACGTTGCCGAACATGAACAGGTCATAGTTGGATTGGTGGTTGGCGATGATGACGCAGCCGTTGGGCTTATTCACCAGCGTGTCGACTTGCGTCCGTACCCGCAGGCGCAAAATGCACATCGCCGGCAGTGCGTAAAACCGTGCGCATAAACGGCTATTGTCCGGGTTGAACGGCCGGCACAGGCCCAGAATCACCCCGAGCACGCCAGCCAATACAAAATGCAGGCCCATCAACAACATACGCAATACGAACAGCATCTACAGGCCCCATCGGGACAAAAGGTGGCGCAGTGTACGGATGTGCACTGTTTTCGGCAATTGCCCCTATAGATGTGGGATATGGACGATGTTTAAGCGCATGTTGCGAAATAACGCGACAGAAGCGGCGTAGAGCGGTTGTGGATTTTTAAACGACGCGCGTAGGAAAAAGCCCAGCTCGGGGGAGGGCTGCATCTGTGGCGAGGGAGCTTGCTCCGGCTGGGCCGTAGGAGCTGTCGAGCGGCGCGAGGCTGCGATCTTTCCATTACCCATTGGGTCTGGAGCGAAAGATCAAAAGATCGCAGCCTCGCTCCGCTCGACAGCTCCTACAAGCCTTAGCCCAAGTGCTCCTGATCCAGCAGAATCGCACTGTCCAGCGTTTCCAGCAGGGCCTTGCGCACTTTCAGCTTGGTGTTCTTGTGGGCGGACATGTTGATTTTCTTCAACTGACGCGCCGCTTCCAGGGCCGCGCCCTGCAGTTCTTCGGCCGACACCACCTTGTCGAGGAAACCGGCATCCACCGCGCCCTGTGGATTGAACATCTCGGCATTGATCACCGAGCGATGAAACGCCGACTTGCGCAGGCGATCACGGGCAAGTTCGATACCGGCGTGGTGCATGGTCATGCCGATCTGCACTTCGTTCAGGCCGATGCTGAACGGCCCTTCCACACCAATGCGATAGTCCGCCGAGAGCAGCAGGAACGCACCCTTGGCCACCGCATGCCCTGGACAAGCGACAACGACAGGGAAGGGGTGCGACAACAGGCGACGGGCCAGGGTCGAGCCAGCTGTGACAAGGCTCACTGCTTCCTTGGGACCGGCGGTCATCACCTTCAGATCGTAACCTCCTGACAAAATCCCCGGTTGCCCGGTAATGATCACCACCGCCCGATCCGCCGTCGCCTGGTCCAGCGCAGCGTTGAACGCGGCAATCACATCCGGCGAGATGGCATTGACCTTACCGTTGTTCAAGGTCAGGGTCGCGATACCGTCTTCGAGATGGTAGGCAATCAAGTCGCTCATGACGCTATTCCTTGTAAGAGAAGTGACGCAGACGTTACCCACCGCCGCAGGCCAGGTAAAGCGCCGTGACTGACTCACCGGTCAGCCCCAGGCCCTGTAAACAGCCTGACCCGCCCATCCCGCTTCGCCTTCATCGATAGAGCAGCGCCCGCATAGCCCCGAAGATTGGCCGGTTTGCCATGCCCGGGTGCGTTTGAAATGCCCAACCAAGCTTAACCGCATGAAAATTCTGAAAAAAACCTTTGCCATCGGAAAAGCTTTCGACTACATTAGCGCGCCTCGACAGACTGAACAGTTTGTCGAGATACGGTGAAGTGTCCGAGTGGCTTAAGGAGCACGCCTGGAAAGTGTGTATACAGGAAACTGTATCGAGAGTTCGAATCTCTCCTTCACCGCCACATTTTGCAAACACAAACCCCTGATTTTCCTAGAGAAAGTCGGGGGTTTGTGGTTTTTGGTGTCTGGAAAAGGGTGATATGGGACCAAGATGGGAATTCAGATGCCTTCGGGGTTAATGTAATTGGTCTGAACTCTACGTCCTGCAGGTCAGGCTTACCTTGCTAGGCTGCGGCGTCGATCTGCTGCGGTCCTCGGGACGGGGCGTTTCCATCCTAAGGCTATCGAAGTGGCAACATCAGCGTAATAGGTGAAAGCCCTGGGCAGGGTATAAATCCTGCGTGCTTGGCGTAAAAATCCGACAGACGCTGGTCGAGTGGGTGGACAATCATTGCAGTAGAGCCGATGGTTTCAGACGCGATAATTGTTCGTTCAACCGCATCTTGAAGCAAACCGATAGCGAAGCCCCGGCCCTGTGCTGCCTCAGTGATGCCCATGCGCCCCAACAAGGTCACTGGGTGCACAATTGGGGAATTACGCTGACGGCTTTTCGGAACGACATTCTCCCGAGCGATCGATCCACTCGATAGGGTGTAATAGCCCATGACGACCATTGTGTCCTTGCGACAGACAACGTACACAACGGCTTGCTTGGCGGCTTGTGCTTTACGTGCTGTTTTTTGAAGATAATCGTTGATCGATGCCGTGCCTGAATCGAATTCGTCCAGGATATGGTCGTCGTTCAGCTTTTCTGGAGCCCTCAGCTCCACGGTTTGGGCCTTTCGAGAAGTTGAAGTAGGCATTTGTTACCTCGGATCGGATTGGCTTCCATGGCCTGCTCAAATGCGTCAAATGCTGCGTCGTCGAGAAGGAACAGCCGCTTATCAAGGATGACTTCCTCTGCTCTCTGACAAGCAGCTTCCAAGATAAAGCTGGTCCGATCACGACCGGACATGGCAGCGGCCAGATCGATCAGGTTCCGCTTTTTTTCATCCGCCCTCATGTTGATGGGAACGGGCTTGGATTTTTCGATTTTTTCGATAGTTACGGTCATGTTGATTCCGCCTTGGAATGCCTCAGTGCTTCGCTTAATGTGATCAGTCGTGGAACGATCTAAGTCGGCTTCGCGGTTAACGCTACATCAGCGTATAGCTATTGTCTATACGCGTATATCGTTTGGCTACACTGTTTGCATCCTTGGCAACCTTACCCAACCCACTCCGCGACCTCGTACCCACAGCGTTTCCGGGCACCCGAAGCCTCCGCAAGGTTGGCCGCATCCAGTCCGACGCAAAACTCATCTCATCCCATCCGTTCGGGTGAGCGACGAATCAGGTGATACGCGGCCAGCGCTAAAGGTGCGAATTTCCTAACCTTGACTCCTCCACCAACATGACTTTGCCCACATGTAGCCATGCTACAAAAAGGCCCGTTCAACCCGTGGAAAAACACTGATGTCACCGCTCTCCAATGGCAGACCCTCCAATCGATTCGGCCTGTTTTGCTTCGCCAGCTTCCTTCTGTCCATTTCTTATGGCGCCACTTTCCTGGTCTCGCTGCTGGTGTCCTCCTTGGGGGAACTGAGCGTGATGCAGGGCAAGTCTTTGCCGTTGCCATGACCAGTACCCTGGTCGCGGTGGTCGCCTCGGGGCATTTGATGCAGCGTATAGGCGCTGCGCTGTGCATGGCCCTTGGCGCTGTGTTCCTGGTCATTGCATCCATGGGGTTTGCGCTGCTATCGGGCCTGGGTATTGGTTTGTTGGCCTGCGGTTTGATGCTGGGGATCGGGTGGGGACTGTTTTACACGGTTGGGCCCATCATGGTCGCAGCGATGGTCGAGCCAGCCAGGCGGACTCATTGCTTCGCGCTTTTGTCGGGCAGCATGTTGACGGGGATCGGCAGCGGCCCTCTCGCTGGCAAATTGGCCAGCTCCGTTGGGCTACCGATACAGACGGCTTTTTTCTGTGCTGGCGTCGCGGCATTGCTGGGTGGTTTGTATTTTTGGTGGTTGAGAACGGGCTTCGCCGAGTTGGAGCGCCGGTCTGGCGATAAGGCTCGGATGGGGCTGAGATCGGCGACGGATGTGCTGCGCTCACGTTCAGCGTTGTCCATTTTGATGGTGGGACTGGGAGGCGCGATCTTCGGCGGCCTGGGCAGTTTCCAGACCAGTTATGCAGCCAGTCAGGGGCTTGACTACTCTCTGTTTTTCGTCGGTTTCATGGGGGCGGCCATCGCTTGTCGGTTGCTGATTGCCGGGTGGGTGGTCAGCCGTGACCCTTTCGCGACTTCTTGCCTGTTGACCACGCTGATGTTGGTCGCCGTGACGGGGTTCGGTGTGTGGGTCCATGACAGTCTGAGTTATGGGTTGACCGCTGCCTTGCTTGGGGTCGGTTATGGTCTCAACTATTCGGTCATTAATGGCTTGGCTGCCAACGAGGCGCCACCTGGACTGACCGCACAAGCACTGCTGCCTTTCAGCCTGTCCTACTTCATTGGCGTATTCGGGTTTCCCTTTGTCGCCGGCAAGCTTATCAGCAGCATGGGCGTGAACGGGATGCTGCTCAGTGTCGGATTGATCGCTCTGTTTGCCTGGGCCTTGAGTGTTAGTCGCTGGCTGGCCGGGCGATTCTGGAAACCTGTATCCCTCTCGGAATGAAGCACATCCACAAATGTGCCTCATTGAAAGTAGGCATTTCGTGTGACTCGTACCCTCTAATCGCGCCAGCGACTTATTACCAGACAGCATCAGGCAAACGCGCAACAGTATCGAGCAACAGCGTCCAGGTGCATGCCGCTAAGGTTCCTCTCCAAACGCTTCCTATCAACTGCATTATTGTGAGAAACCATCATGACCGCACGGATGAGTTTGGCTTCGCGCCTTCAGACTGTCGCTCTGTACTGGGCACTTTCAGCGAGCCCGGTCTGGGCTTTGGATACGGTGACTCAAGACGCCAATGTGCATCGCGTGCACCAAGCGTTCACGAACTGGCAGCAGGGCAAAGGCACAGCGTTCGATTTGCTGGCGCCCAATCCCGTATGGACCGTGACCGGATCAAGCCCCGTATCGAGTGTGTATAACAGCAAGGAAGATTTATTGGAACAGGCCGTACGGCCCATTACGGCTCGGCTGGCGACTGCGGTTTCCCCTACCGTCCAAAGCATTATTGCCGAGGACGACGTTGTGGTCGTTCTATGGAGTGGGAAAGCCACGGCCCTGGATCGCAAACCCTACGACAACACCTAAGTAAGCGCTATGCGTCCGACATTCCGGGCACATCCATGTTGATCTTGCGCCAGGCCGCTTCGGAAAAGCTGTAGACCGAAAACGCGATGAGCCCCAACGCCATCACCATTAAAACCACACCGCCGGCCGGCAGGTTTTGCAGTACATCGAGGGCGTCTTTCATACCGGGTGGATCCATGGCTTTATAGGTCGAGCCACTGATGATCAGCAGCAGGGCGATTTCAATGAAAACGACGCCCCGGGCGATAAGGCCGAACCGAGACACTGGGCGCACATACCGCATGACGTCTTCGTCCGCTTCAAAGTATTTCTCGAACGAGGCTTTCCAGCCCTTGATGAGGTGAGCGATGCCCACGCCAAGCGGTATCAGCGCGATGACGTAAACCAACACATTCGAATGATCCCAGGATAATAGGCGCGCAAGTAAATCCTGAGTCTGCCCCCCTCCGGAATCGCCTGAGCTTTTAAGACCGCTGAGTAGCAAACCCAACGCAAAAAACGCCAGTGCGGCGTTGACCAAGCCGCCTGCCAGCAAACCTGCCCGAATGACCAAGCCTTTAAGCTCTTTACCGTGATGGTCTACATCGCGCGTTGCTTGCAGTACGCGCCATCCGGCGAAAGCAAGTAAACCCATCACCACCAGGCCGACTAAAGCATGGCCGAATGGCTGGCTTAACAATGCCTCCAGGCTGCTGTGGCTATCCTTCGATTTGCTCGAGTCTTGAGCCGCCAGCAAAGCGAAGATACCAATGATCAGATAGATAACGCCCCGAGCGGCATAGCCGCCTCGTGCCAGTAAAACGAGGCTTTGGTGTGGGGACATGGGAGCAGATTCCGAAGAGGTCATACAGGAGCAGACCCATGGTATTGCGAGGGGTTCGATTGGTGTTCGAGTGCCCACGGCTGTGATTTTTTGTGACGCCGTTCGTTTTTTCGCATAGCGCTAATCAAAGGCTAAGCTTGATCCCGAACAAAAACTGCATACAAGCAGTCTTTTGAAGAGCCGAAATTCCACTCATCCTGAGGTCGCACAATGAGTCTGATCGATTGCCCTGAATGCGCTTCGCGAATTTCCGACAAGGCCTACGCCTGTCCTCATTGTGGCAATCCTTTCCGGGAGCCGAGTTTCCGCCTGACCGAGAAGAACGTGGGGCAGATTGCCGGGGTGACCGGCGTCTGGCTCACCGCGCCCTGGATCGCGCGGATGGTCTTTGGCGTGGTGGCCGTGATTGCGGTGGCGGCGGTGTTGATTCTACGGTAACTGCGTCGATAGCCAGCTAGCGAGCCGGGTCCGCCGTGCAAGCGCTCTGCCGAACATAATAATTGTCGAACTCACTGCTTTCGACGAATTGGAAACCGTGGCGGATGTAAAAGCGATTCGAGTCGCTTTCTTTAAGTGCGCCAACCCTGACCGGGAGCGCGGCGGCATCCGCTTCCTTGAAAATATGATCGAGAACAGCAGCGCCTATTCTTGAGCCCTGCACGCAGGGCCTGACATACAAGTGGTCAAGCAAGAGCTCATTGTTGAGAGGCTTGACCACAACGAACCCAACCCTCTTTCCCGATACCTCGATGTGGCGTGTATAGCGAGGTTCAAAACCTCCCAGAAACCGCTCGCGTGCCCGCACCGGATCAAATCGCCCCACACGCTCCAGACTTTCGCGCATGGCCTCGATTCGAATATCCACCAGAGCGTCCGAGTCGCTTTGTTGAGCGGGGACTAAAATGATTGGAGGGTTTTGATGGGGGGAGAGGGCCATTGTTCACACTCTGATTTTCATCCGGAAAGCCAGTATAGATAACCTGACGATGCCGGCTCATGGTGTCGGATGTCTCTAGCCATTGTTCAACGGCAACTGCGGACTGTCCGGATTCAACTGCTGGCGCCTGAACTGCCCCGGCGGCTGGCCATGTATCTGGCGAAAACGCCGGGAGAAATATGCCTCGTCGGCAAACCCGCACAACCTCGCCACTTCGCCCACCGGCCGTGTGCCATTAAGCAGGTAATTGCGCGCTGCATGCATCCGACGTTCAAGCACCAGTTCGGTGAAGGTCTTGCCGATTTCCTTGCGCAACCAGTGGGTCAGGTACGTTGGTGACAAGTACGTCGCCGCGGCCACCTTGATCAGGTTGAGGTCGGGGTCGGCGATGTTCTTGCGCAGGTACTCGGACATCCGGCCCAGCGCATCGCGTCGGCTGACTTCGGCGGCGTTCTCTTCGGCCAAGCGCTTGAGCGGCTCGGCGTACAAGGCGCAGACGCTGCCGATCAGCTGCAACAACAGGCCCTTGAGCATCTCGCGAGTGCCGAATTGACGGTTCTGGTCCAGGCCACGCATCTGTTCGATCAAGGCGCAGACCTTGGCGAAATCCTCATCCTCCAGAATGAAATCCAGATGTTCCTGGAAACGGAACGGCGACAGTTCCGGTGCCAGCAGGATCGAGACCTCTTCCAGGTCCATGGGGTCGCACTGCAGATGCGGCAGGAGGAACGTCTGGGAAAAATTGATCACCATGAAATTGCTCTCGGCCGGGTGCGGAATCACGTGCACGCGGTGGGGCAGGATGAAGGCCAGGGTGTTGCGCGGAAACGGACGTTCGACGTTGCCAATGTGTTGCACGGTGTCGCCGCCAAGGTTGATCTGGATCTGGAAGTACTCGTGGCGGTGCGGGCTGGTTTCGGCGCGTCGGCCCTTTTTGTCGCGAATGTAGAAATCCGTCAATTCGCTGCGTTGCTGCATGACGTAGGTGGGGACTCGGCTCGGTGATGACATCTCCTGGGAATCCTTTGCGGTCATGATGATGACGATTGTGACGGTGTATCTGGATGATTTTCAAGAAGTCATACGATAACAAGGCTGCTGGCGTGAATTTTATGGCTCTCGAAAAAGGAAGGCGCTTGTCCAAAAACGATAAGTTTTAGTTTTTTTATTTTCTCTTTTAAAACAGATATTTAAGTTTGTTCTAAAAGTCATCTCAAAAAAATAATCGATCTGATTTTTTTGGACAGGTTCCTTTGACGCGGTTTTAGCCGGGAAAAATGATCTAACAGCTCAGTTGATTTTGGATGGTTGTACGACCACTGTTGGGCCACGCAACCCGACCCTCCCTCCAAAAACAATCAAAAGGTGCGCACATCATGAAGCTTTTCCTGATTCACCCTGACCCGCCTGACTGCTCCCCCGACAGATCCTGTTGCAAGGCCTCTTCGGACGCCTGACACCGGCTGTTCGCACCCCTCATTCCAGTAGCGATTGTTCTGCCCCGACATCGAGGGCATTGATTTCGGCTGCTCGTAAACATTTCGACGCTTCTAACAATAACGAGGTCCACTCATGTCGAATTCCCACACCTCCCAGACCGCTGCAGCACCGGTGGTTGCCGGCGCCCGGGACGCCGCAGTGCCAGAGCGTCTGCCGTCGCGGCGGCGTTGGTTCATGCTGTCGTTGCTGCTGATCGCCACGATCATCAATTACATCGACCGGGTGAATATCTCGATTGCCGCGCCGTTCCTCGCCAAGGACCTGGGCCTGGACAAGATCGAGATGGGCCTGATTTTTTCCGCGTTTGCCTGGACGTACGCGATTGCACTGGTGCCCGCCGGCTTTATCGCCGATCGCTTCGGTTCCCGGTTCACCTACGGGGTGTCGCTGATCAGTTGGTCGACCGTTACCGTGTGCCAGGGCCTGGCCACGGGCTTCGCTTCGTTGTTCGGTCTGCGCCTGGCAGTCGGCGCGATGGAGGCGCCGGCATTTCCGGCCAACAGCCGGGCGGTCACGGTGTGGTTCCCGGCGCGTGAGCGGGGCCTGGCCAGCAGCATTTACGTCTGCGGTCAGTACCTGGGCACGGCGCTGTTTACCGGCGCGCTGCTTTGGCTGGCGACCACCTACGATTGGCGCCATGTGTTCTATAGCACCGGCGCACTCGGCATCGTCTTCGGTGTGGCCTGGCTGTTCCTGTATCGCGACCCGATGAACTGCAAGAAGGTCAGCAAGGAAGAACTCAAGTACATCGAAGCCGGGGGCGGGCTGGTCAAGAGCAGTCAAGAGCGCACCCGGTTCAACTGGCGCCAGATCGCCGAGCTGTTCAGCTATCGGCAGATCTGGGCGATTTGCATCGGCAAGTTCGCCAGCACGTCGGCGCTGTACTTCTTCCTCACTTGGTTCCCCACGTACCTGATCGAAGAACGTCAGTTGACCATGATCAAGGCCGGGATCTTCGCTGTCCTGCCGTTCGTGGGCGCGACGGTGGGCATCCTGCTTGCCGGGATCGTCTCCGACCTGTTGATCCGTCGCGGCTATTCGCTGTCGTTTGCCCGCAAGTTGCCGCTGGTGGTCGGCTCGATGCTGGGCATGTCCATCGTCTTGGTGAATTTCACCGACTCGAACGTGATCTGCATCGCCGTGCTGACGGTTGCCTTCTTCGCCCAGGGCATTGCGTCGTCCTCGTGGGCGGCGGTATCGGAAGTGGCGCCCAAGGAACTGATCGGACTGACCGGCGGGATCACCAGCTTGGCGGCCAACATCGGCGGGATTGTCACCCCCATCGTGATTGGCGCCATCGTCCACAAGACTGGCTCATTCGCCTTGGCCTTCTGGTTCATCGGCGGCGTGGCGTTGATCGGCACCTTGTCCTATTCGTTGCTGCTCGGCCGTTTGTATCGCATTGAACTGAAGGCACGCTGAGCCCGGAAAAAACCGTTTTTCTCCAACACGAGGCGGCATTCCTCCAACTTCGCCAGGGATTGCCGCCGTACGCTGACCCTTCCAACAGGACTTTTATCAGGATGAACATGCCCGAGTATGTCTTTACCCCGGACCTGCCAGTGACCTTGCCGGTTGTCGGTACCCCGCAGCGTTTTCCCGTCGGCCGGGTCTTTTGCGTTGGTCGCAACTATCCCTGGCCTGATACCCAGGGTGAATCCCGAGTGCCACCGGTGTTTTTCATGAAGCCTGCCAGTTGCGTGGTGGAAGCGGTGGGTGAGGTGGCATTTCCATCGGTGACCGAGGAGTTTGCCCACGAAATCGAATTGGTCGTAGCCATCGGTGAGGGCGGCGCCAACATCCCCGAGGGCCAGGCGTTGGCTTATGTGTGGGGCTACGCGGCGGGTTTGGATTTGACCCGGCGTGATGTCCAGCGCATGGCCAAGCGCAACGGTCTGCCGTGGGAGGGCGCCAAGGTGTTCGACGGCGCCGCGCCAATGACCGCCATCGTGCCGGTCTCCCGGGTGGGGCACCCCGATGGCGAGTTGTGGTTGAACGTGAACGGCCAGGAGCGCCAGCGCGACAGCCTCGACAGCCAGATCTGGTCGGTCAGTGAAGTGATCGCGCGTATCTCGCAAACGGTGGCGCTACGGGCCGGCGATCTGATCATGACCGGCAGTCCTGCAGGTGTTGATGTGTTGCAGCCGGGTGATGTGATCACGGCTGGCATCGATGGCATCGGCCAACTGGAAATGCGCGTCGGTCCGCGTTTGTCTGAGTGAATTCGAGAAAGGAGAACCCACATGTCCTACATATTGAAAGTGGCTTTGGTAACTGGCGCCGGCAGCGGGATTGGCCGTGCGGTGGCCCTGGGCCTTATGGAAGACGGCTACACATTGGTGTTGGCCGGCCGCCGTCCAGAGCCCTTGCAAGCATTGGTCGAATTGGCAGCCAGCCAGGGCCACGAAGCCTTGGCGGTGCCCACCGATGTGCGCGACCCGACCAGTGTCGACGGGTTGTTTGCAACCATCGCCGAGGTGTACGGACGCCTCGATGTGGTGTTCAACAACGCCGGGGTCAACGCGCCCGCCGTGCCACTGGATGAACTGACGTTCGAGCAGTGGCGAAACGTGATCGACACCAACCTCAACGGTGTCTTCCTCTGCGCCCGCGGTGCCTTCGGCCTGATGCGCCGGCAACAGCCCCAGGGCGGACGCATCATCAACAATGGTTCGATCTCGGCCCACACCCCGCGACCGTTCAGCAGCGCCTACACCGCCAGTAAACACGCGGTGCTGGGGTTGACCAAATCCTTGGCCTTGGACGGGCGTGAATACAACATCGCCAGCAGCCAGATCGACATCGGCAATGCCCTCACCGAAATGTCCGTACGCATGACCAAAGGCGTACGCCAGGCCAACGGCAGCATTGCGGTGGAGCCGATGGTGGACGTCAAGCATGTCGCCGATGCGGTGCGCTACATCGCCGGTTTGCCGTTGTCGGCCAACGTCTTGAACATGACTGTCATGGCCACGGCCATGCCGTTTGCCGGTCGCGGTTGAGCCTGCGTGCTGTTCATTTTGGGGACATGCATCCGTGGCGAGGGAGCTTGCTCCCGCTTGAGTGCGAAGCGCTCATGAAAAGACTGGGGCCGCTGCGCAGCCCAGCGGGAGCAAGCTCCCTCGCCACACTGATTCGAGCACGCCTTGATTGCGCTTGAATCAGTTTTTTCCTATTTCGATACGAGGTCTACATGAAGCCAGAAGTCTTGCAACTCAGCCCGATTCTGATCCCTGAAATCAATGCCCGGCTCAGCGAGCTGTTCACGATACGGCGCTATTTCGAACAGGCCGACAAACAAGCTTATCTGCAAGAGCACGGTGCCAATATTCGCGGCGTGATCACCGGAGGGCATACCGGCATCAGCCAGGCGCTCATGGCACAACTGCCCAAGCTGGAAGTGGTGGCGGTCAACGGCGTGGGCACCGATGCGGTGGACTTGGCCTACGCCAGGGATCGCGGAATCCGCGTGACGGCCACTATCGGCGCGCTCACCGAAGATGTCGCCGACCTGGCGATCGGCCTCTTGATTGCCGTGTGTCGCGGGCTGTGCACCGGTGACCGTTACGTACGCTCCGGCCAATGGCCCCAGAGCCCGACGCCATTGGCCCCGCTGCCCTTGGCCCGGCAGGTGTCCGGCATGCGCATTGGCATTGTCGGCATGGGCCGGGTCGGTCGCGCCGTGGCCACCCGCGCCGCCGCGTTCGGTTGCCCGATCAGCTACACCGACCTGCGACCCATGGGCGACGTGAACCACACCTTCGTCGCCGACCTCAAGCAACTGGCCCGCGACAGCGACGCCCTGATCCTCGCGGCCGCCGCCGACAAGGCTGAAGCCATCATCGACGCCGAGGTGCTGCGCGCCTTGGGCCAGGGCGGGTTCCTGATCAACGTGGCCCGCGGCAAACTGGTCGATGAGACCGACCTGGTGGCGGCGCTGACTGCCGGGGAAATCGCCGGTGCGGCGCTGGATGTGTTTGTCGATGAGCCACATGTGCCTGAGGCATTGTTCGGCAATGAGCAGGTGGTGCTGCAACCTCACCGCGCGAGTGCGACGTTGCAGACCCGCACGCGGATGGGGGAGATGGTGGTGGCGAGTTTGGTGGATAGTTTCGCGGGGAGGGTGCCGCAGGGGTGTGTGACGGGTTGAAGGTTGGTCACTTCAGGGCAGCTTGAAGTGGCGATGCAATGCGTCAGTCGTATCCGGGTGGGAGCCGCGTCACGACCTGGCTCCAACACCTGGTGATCTCCCCGGCAACGCTGCCGCGGCCTTTCCTGGGCTCAAGCCCATCGCTTGCAATGAGGTGCTCCAGCAGCCACTCATCCGTCCATCCTGCCCATTCACCCGCAACTGACCTGAGATTCGCTTCAAGCACCGGGAATACTTCATTCCACAGGATGCTGTGCATTTCACTGGGTGAGTAACCGGTTTCAAGGACGACACGAGCGATGTATTCGTAGGTCAATTCGTCGATCTCGGTATCCAGGAAGAGCGAGGAAAGGGCTTGCCAGGTTTTCAGGCGGTTCGCGTCGACAGGGTTCATGTTTTTGTCTCGGGATATGTAGGTGATAACCCATTTGGCCCAATGCTGCCGGCCAATCGCCTGCTTGCCACCGTACAAGTCTGGCTGCTGCCAGTAAACCGAGGTTGTGAAAAAACACAACCAGAGTACCATCGGCTCAAAGACAAGGACGCCCATGGATATACTCACGCCCTCACGTTTTGACGACGCTGCGATTTTGTACCCGAACGACAAGGCCGGGCTTGATCGGTGCCTGCGCATTTTGAGGATGGCTCGCCCCAAGGGGTTCGCGGATCTGCAAAAACTTTTCGGTAGGCACGGTGTGGACTTGTTCAAGCCCAGAGCCGCAATGGATTGGGTGGTGATCGACGTAGGTGGCAATAATCTCAGGGTGATAGGCGGAGTCAACTACGCCCGGCAGAAGTTCTACGTCAAACACATCTACACGCATGCCGATTACGACGTTGCCAATGTCTGGTATGCAAGAAACAAAGGGGTAAGACGATGAGCGTAGCCCGGAACGACTTTCAAACCGTGATCGCAGCGCTTGGCGAGCTACACGCCGTACTGGATCGCCTGCGCGGTGAGTTTGTGCATGGCATCAAGACCTCTGCCGACTATGAGCGTGCGACGGACTTGCTTGATGTACTCACCGATGGGCGCCAGCTGAGCAAGACCGAGGAGAGAATTCTCGTTGAGCTCGAGGATGAAATCCTGGCCTACCAGCGCGACTCCGATCAGTTCCGCGAGTCGACTGCCGCTTTTGAGGCGACCTGCACGCCTGTGCAATTGATCAAGGACCTGATGGAGACGCTCGGACTGACCGGTTCAGAGCTCCCTGAAATCGGTGATAAAACGGCGGTGTCCAAGGTACTCAGTGGTGATCGGCCTATCAGTCACAAGATGGCGTATGCGCTGGCTCAGCGGTTTGCGATGGAGCCGAGTGCTTTCTTGACCACCAGCCCGGCAGAGGCGGCTCATATCGAAACTGTTCGTCTTCCCCTCAGGAAAACCTCAACCTATGAGCGTTTTCGCAGCGACTCTATGGCTACACATTCAGTGAAAGAGGCCGGCGCCGGTGAATACAAAACGGTGACTTCGAAGGGCCGCAGAAAGCCAGTCAAAGGGCCGGACCAAGGATAGGGCAATAGCCAGAGCAGCACGACCGCGTTGCAGGCCGACGAATAATTCCTGATAGGGACATTTCCCTGGACGTCTTAAGGATTGAAAAAGGAGTTTCATCAATGGGCCCCATCCCCACGTTCCACACCCGCCGCCTCATCCTAACCCCCCTTGAACTGACGGACGCGCCGGCGATTCAACGGTTATTCCCACACTGGGAAGTGGTCCGTTTCCTGGACAGTCGCGTGCCCTGGCCTTACCCGGATGACGGCGCTCTGACGTACGTGCGCGACCATGCGCTTCGCGCGATTGCAGCCGGACGCGAGTGGCATTGGATGATCCGTATTGCCGAAGATCCGGCACAGAGCATCGGCAGCATCAGCCTCTACGATCAGCCCGGCAACCACCGAGGGTTCTGGTTGGCGCCGCAATGGCAGCGGCAGGGTTACATGCGCGAGGCTTGTGAAGCGATCAACGCCTATTGGTTTGAAACCCTGGAACGTCCCGTCATGCAAGTCCCCAAGGCGGTGGGCAACCTTGCTTCGCGCAGGGTATCGGAGCATGAAGGCATGCGCCTGATCGGGACGCAGCAGGGAGACTTTGTCTGCGGGACATTGCTCAAGGAGGTTTGGGAGATGACGCGTGAGGCGTGGCTTAAAGCCAAAGCCTTATCAAGCACCTGAAGCCCATAGCAACCCATCGAGGTCGTTATTGACCCGCCGAGGGACGCCACGCGGTGGCTTGTAGATAGGGCCACTGTTTGAGCAGTAGACCGCGCGTTGTTTCAACGCCCTGCAAGGTTTCAGCGCAATTGACCACCGCGGTAAAGCTGCGCTCGGTCAGCATGAAACTCTCCGAGCCCAGCGTCTGGCACTGCTCGCTGGCGCCGATGGGTTGGCAGAACATCGGTTGCATTTTCACGTCGTAGCCTTGGGCCCGAGTGAATGCCTGGAACTCTGGCATGGCAAGACGAGCCGGTGTGCCGCTCAGTGCCGGACCTTGCCAGACGGGGGTGATAAGACCCCTTGATGGATAGTCGCTCAGCCCTTGGACTTGCCTGGCCTCGAACAGGGCAAAACAGAACGAAATGTTTGCTGCATTATTGCTCGCTGGGGGAGTGACGGGAGCGGCCACGGGAAGCGTCGTCGCGGCGACTGCCGGAGGCTGAGGCGCAGGCGCTGCAGAGGGGGCCAAGCCCGATGAGTCACCTATTTCCACCAGCACGTCGATGGGTGCCCGGTAACGCCACACCTTCAACGGCGCCGTGAATCCAGGTCGGATGCGGCTGGCGACAGCGGTCAGCTCGGCCGGGCTATTGACCGAGGTCCCGGCAATTTGCAAAACGATATCGCCGGCCAACATGCCTGCTTTTTCAGCGCCACTCCCTGGCACCGGCCCCAGGACCAATACGCCGCTGACCGCGGCTAATCCGAATTGCCGGGCCACCGTTGGTGTAACGCTGGTGATGTGCAGGCCCAAGACCCCTGTCTGATTGGGCACGGATACGGGCATCACCGCTGATGGCACAGGCACCGGGGGCGCACTGGGCGCAGGAACGCTGCCGGCTGAACAGTCGCGTTGTGTGGCGACCTGTTGGATTACCAGGTTGACGGGGTCGGCCGCCATGCTGGGATATTGCTCCCACCCCGTTTGGTTGCCAGGAAAGTCTCACAATCCATGGCGTAGTAGGTCGCCGGGTCTCTGACCTTGCTCAGGTATTGCGCTGTTTCGGCTCGCTCGGCGGCGCTGTACATGGGGTTGACGCAAGACGCCAGAAGAGGGGAGAGCAGCATTGCGGCAAGGCACTTTGTCGACATGGGCTTCTCTGAGGTCTTGGCGTGCAGGCAGGTCCAGGCAAGGTACTATTTGGCCATCATCCTGTCCAACCTCAAACCAAGCACTTCGTTGCCGTGATGATTGAGACGAGCGGCATCCGGGCAAACGTGCACTTGATATACAACTTAAAAGCACTTTGCCATGATGCGGCACGATCCATTCGAATCAATCACTGAGAAGCGAAATGTCTGCTCCCGCCTTCAAATCAAGTACCAGGCTCGCCGTTGCCCTGTCACTCGCAGCCCTGTCCGGCTGTGCCTCTGACGGCGGTCTCGGTGAGGCGGCGGTAGTCGGTGCGATGCTTCTTCCCATGCCGGGTGGCGTCGACACCAGCGTTATGACCAGTGCCGTAGGCTTGGCGGCCGGCGCCTATGTGGTTTCCTCGGTCGCAAGTGCGGACTCTGCCAGCGTCTCTCCCGCGACCTCCACCGTTGCCGCGCCCCAAGGCCTTCCTCCCATTGACCTGCAAAAGCTGGTGACTCGGGAAACGCCTGACCGGTATCGCTCCAAATCCTGTGAGTACATCGAAATGTCCCTCAGCGAAGTGCCGATGTACCAGGCGAGCGCTGAGCCGGTCATGAAGCAGGTTGGCACCGCTCGAAAGGAAGCGGCCAGCCAGGTATGGCTTGAGAAAGGTTGCCAGCCAGCCAATCTACCTCGCGGTCGGATCGGTGCCAGTATCGACACCATCGATCCAAAGCGGGCGATGGCTTTGTCACAACCCCCTGCCGGTGTTGTTGTGTTGGCGGCCGTTCCGGGTAGCGGTGCTCAACAGGCCGGGATAGTGCCTCAGGACGTGATCGTGGCCGTTGACGATCGGCCTATCGCCGACTCAATCGATTTCAGGGTAGCCGTCGCAAAAGCTTCAATCGGCTCGCGGGTGAATCTGAAAGTATGGCGAGGCAACGCGTTTAGCATCGTTCCCGTTCTGGTGGGGCCCGGCGGGACTCAAGTATCTGTGACCCCAACGGCGATGGCGAACGGTGTAACGGCTGCGTCTGCGGTCCCGGCAGGTGCAATGTATTGCACGGCAGTGCTGTCCACCCAACACACTTACGGCGCTGCCGTCAGCCCGGTCAAATTGATCGCTGGAGCTGCGAGCGACATGCAACCTTCGCTCAAGAACTACATCGCCAAGGTGAAGCTGCAACAGCCCGGCGTTTGGGGGGATTTCAAACTTAACAGCGACGTTTGTGCGCCCGGCGCTGTTGTATGCATGGCTGAGGCCAAGGGACCGACCGGCAAGACACAGAACGCTTTCGAGTTCTGTCACGCGACACAAGCCAAGGCGGATGCTGAACTGGCCCAGATGCGCTTGGGGGATCCGAAAGCGGTGCTGGTTGATTGGCCTTGAGCTGTAATCGTTCTCTGCGGTTATGATCGAGCGGTTTGAAGCGCTGGAGTGCCTCGTGATGCCAAGGCTCTGGGGCAATCATGCTACGTGCAAAGCACTTCATCTTCAGCAGCGATCAAGGAAGACCACATGCAACCGTCACTCAATCGAATCATGCTGTATGTCCGGGACGTTCAAGCGACCTGTGATTTTTACGAGCGTCATTTCAGTTTTACCCATGAAAGAAGAGTCGGTGACCGCGTCACCGAATTGAGCCCTGCAAACGGTGGCGCGATCCTGATGGTCCACCCGGCAGGGAAGGCCGTTAAAACAGGGCAAGTCACCGTAAAGCTTGTCTTCGATATTCGGGATGTCGAGGGCTTCAAGGAAAAGTGCCTGGCTCAAGGCCTGAAGTTTGGCGCGACCCATAAGGCGGACGACTACTCTTTCGCCAATGCGAAAGACCCTGACGGCAATTCCATTTCCATTTCCAGCAGAGCGTTTGCATGCCACTGAGCTTTCATAAGATGCATGCCAATGGCGATGACTTCGTCATTGTCGATTCGCGAAACTCGGCCAGTCTGGTGACAAGCGCCATCGTCCAGCGAATGGGGGATCGGAACCGGGGCGTAGGCTTCAACCAACTCGCGGTGCTGCTCGATTGCGACGATGCCGATGCGCGTGTGATGTTCTGGAACGCAGATGGCTCTGCGCTGGACGTTTGTGGCAGTGCGACGCGGGGGGCCGCGGATCTGCTGATGCGCGAAGCAAATGTTGCTTCGGTAGTGCTGCGCACTCACCGTGGTCTGCTCACGTGCGAACGTACCCCAACCGGCGACATTTGCGTCGACATGGGCGTGCCGATTTTCGGCTGGTCAGACATTCCCTTGGCGCAAGCATTGGACTCCGCTGTCCTGCCACTTGCCGGCAGTCCCGCCGCCTGCAGCATGGGAAATCCCCACTGCACCTATTTTGTCGATGATCTGGCTAACGTTGATATCGCGACGATCGGCCCGGCCATCGAAACCAACGCGCTGTTCCCGCTCAAGACCAACGTTCATTTCGTCCAGATCATTGATCGCACGCATATTCGGTTGCGCATCTGGGAGCGCGGGGCAGGTATTGCGCAGGGTTCAGGTTCTTGCTCGTGTGGCGCGGTTGTTAATGGGATTCGTCGTGGTTTATTGGGCAGCGCCGTCGAGGTTGAATGTGATGGCGGAAGCGTGACGGTGCAGTGGGATGGCGTGGGGCCGGTCTTTCTTATCGGGCCGGTGAAAACGAGCTTTTCGGGGACGATGAGTCAAGGCTGAGTCGGTAGGTGTTTCAATCCCTGGAGCAGGGATTTTCAGGACGTTATGCATCATTAAATCAAAAGGAGGTTTTATTCATGTCGGAGCAACGCATTCGCCCCCTCGCTCTTTGTGTCTTTCATCATCAGGGAAAAATACTGGTCAACCAGTTTTACGATGCCATCAAAAAACAGACGTTTTTTCGTCCTGTCGGGGGCGGCATTGAGTTCGGCGAAAGGAGCCATGATGCCATCGTCCGAGAAGTGCAAGAGGAGCTGGGTGCCTCGATCAGTGACCTTCGACTGATTGGCACTTTGGAAAGCATTTTTACCTACGCCGGCAAGCCTGGGCACGAGATCGTCCAAGTCTACGATGCAAGGTTTGACGACGCTGATCTCTACGAAAAACCCTGGTTGGAAGGCTTTGAAAGCAACGGTGCATCGTTCAGAGCAACGTGGTGCTCCAGTGCCAGTTTCACGGCTATATCACCTCTGGTACCTGAGGGGCTTTACGATTTGCTCAAGTCGGCTTCGCTCCTGGAGTGAGTTCAAGCTTGGCCGGGATTACTATGCAACGACGTGCAGGGTGGCACGCTGGGTCGCAGTCGTTACGCAGTATCAGCCCTGTTTACTAAGTGGGATTTTTTCGGAATACACAGTCTTTTTTGGGCCCCCTTTCCAAGGTGTGTACTCAACGGTTAAATAAAAATCGGTCGGCTCATTCCTGGGGATCGTAAAACCTTCTACTCGCAAACAGGACTTCCAGCGTTACCTGACGGTGTACAGCCTGATTGTCACGCCTTTCATCGACACCGCTCGCAAGTGCCTGCCCACGTTTTCATATCAACGCCAACACGCCACAATGCGCCCAACGCCTGCCATCGGATCAGCGAGTGCTGACACGGGCGAGGCTCAGAGAAAATCCAGCAAGGAACGCCCATGAATTTCTTCAAGAAGCTTCTCGGTTCATTGAAAGGCCCAGCAACTCAAGACGACCAGCCCGCGCCGCAAACCCACGAGCTTGGCGACCTGAGCGAGGCTGAAGCAGCCAATCTGGCCGTCCGGGAGGCCGGCCAAGCGTGCCTGGATCGTCATTGGCGTTCTGTCGGCACGGTCGAGCGGGATGTCCTTGCCTACCTGATCAGCCCGAGCCTTTCCGGCGGCCCGTACTGGCCCTCGACCCGCCAGGCCTACCGCGTGGTTCGCCGTGGCGACACGATCATTCTCGCCACTGAAGGCCTGTCCGATCCATTCGATGACGCGGAAGGAATGGGCAACGGCTTCGAGATGGAATTGTTCGTCGAAACCGCAGATATACCCGAGCACGCCTATGCCCCCGTGGGGGAGGTCGATCCTTTCAAGCGCAGTTGGGCATTCGAGTTGCTGGAGCATGTCGCCAAAACGGTGGCCGACGCTGGCGGCATCACCCACCAACTCGACCAGCACGGGGCGCTGTCGCTTGAACTTCCCGGGCTCAGCCAATCGCACCACATGAGCGATCAACTGCCCAAACTCTTCGTGACCGATGACGACTCCACCGGCGTTCTGCTCGGTGCCCCGGAGCCGGATTTCCCTACTCAACTGGATGACATGCCCTTGTCTCCGGTCAGATTAGTACCGGTGGTCTTGATCACGGCAGCGGAGCTGGAGTACGTCCGTTCCGGCGGGCGAGCGGCGCGGGAGGATCTGGTGAGTCGTTTGAAGGCGGCGGGTGTTGGGCATATGAGCAGCCTGCATCGGGCGAGTGTGGTGTGAGGCTGGAGCCGGTCGTCGAACCTGGCGGTATCCCTTTGGCCTCCTGCTGACTCTTTCAACCCCATCTTCAAGGACGAACCCGTGACCGCATCCCCCGGCAAACTCATCTTCCTGCCCGGCGCCTCAGGCAACACCCAATTCTGGCATCCGGTCGCGGAGCGCTTGGCAAACCCGGCGCAGCAAGTGCACATCGGCTGGCCCGGCTTTGGAGACACACCGCCCATGCCGAGCGTGACCGGCATGAATGACCTAGTGGCGCGTGTACTGGCCCAGATCGACCGACCCACAGCGCTTGTGGCGCAATCCATGGGCGGTATCGTCGCTGTGCTTGCAGCGCTTGAACGCCCTGAGCTGATCACCCACCTGGCGCTGACCGCCACCTCGGGTGGGGTAGACATGTCGGCGCTGGGCGCGCACGACTGGCGCCCGGATTTTGCGGCCGCCAACCCGATGCTGCCGAGTTGGTTTCTCGACGACCGCACCGACCTCACACCCCGTTTGATCGAGTTGCGCATGCCGGTCCTGCTGCTCTGGGGCGACGCTGATCCGATCAGCCCCGTTCGCGTCGGCCAGTACCTTGCCCAACTGTTGCCCCGCGCTGAACTGCACGTTTTCCCTGGCGCCGATCACAGCCTGGGCTTTACTCACGCAGATGAGGTGGCGAGGCTGATCGAGAAACATCTGGCCAGCGAGTGAGCGGAAATATGTCGGACTGATTGTGCGGGGGCAAGCGCTTTCGGATAGCGAACAAACAGCCTAATGCGCACTTAAGAACACGATGAACCTGTGGCGAGGGAGCTTGCTCCCGCTTGAGTGCGAAGCGCTCACAAAAAGGGCCGCTACGCAGCCCAGCGGGAGCAAGCTCCCTCGCCACGGGGTTGTCGATTGGCAGGCTTATAAAGTGGAACCTGCTGGCGCTGCATCCAGTCGTCGTGCAATCACATCCATCACGTCGCACCCATCGCGCAGCGGGATGCAGCAAAGCTGCGCCAGGTCTTGCAGGGTCGCGGGATCGAGGGGCTGTTCATCGCGCATCGCCAAATTCTCCAGGAACTGGGTAGCGGCACGGATTCGATAGGCTGCTGCATCGAGCAGGATGTGTAGCGGGGCGGTGGTATCGACGTAGAGGGGTTGGTCGTCGGCGTTGCTGGTGAGGCCCATATATCGGTTCATATCAATTCCTTGTGTCATGAATGAACTGTCACGCTTTGTCGCCAAACAAAGGGTGACAGCTGTACGCAGGTTGGCGAACCGGAGACACAAGGAGCCGGCAGACCCGAAGGTCTCCCGCGCACAGCTGCCATAAAGCAGTTTCTGTGAGCACAAGGGTGCTTCTGCCACAGCAGAAAGCACCGTTGCACTTGTGTCAATCGAGTCGCCAAACCCGGTCGCCATCTGGGCGACGCCAAGACTATAGACGCCGCAGCAAAAAATACGCAAGGGATTGATAGGGAAGGGGATTCCCAATCATAGGTAGGACATTGCGGTGGTCGTAAGCGTCCGAACTCCGCGTCCTACAACTCGGCAGACCCGCCCCTTACATCTTCCGAGGAGCAAGAACATCGTCCTGTGCTGTGCGAATATTGGCCGCGGATGCAGCGTTTAAGGAGTGACGAATGATTCAAACCCCACCCAATACCCTTTCGAGGTATCAATGACTGACTACCGCGGACTGATCCTCGAAGACACCCGCGAAGGCGCCACCGACGGTGCTATCGCGCAGCTGGAAGCCAGCCTGGGTGCTCGACTGCCGGACGACTATCGCCAGTTCCTCAAGACCTGCAACGGCGCCTACGTGGAATACGACGTGCTGGCCACGCTCGCCAATGGTGATGAGGAATTGCTCAGTTTCTCGCTATACGGGCTGGATCCGGACCAAGAATATGAATCCAACCCCTTCGAGCTGGAGCAACTGCGGGCGCAACCCGGGTTCCCTGCAACGGGATTGTTGCCGATCGGTCGCGACGGTGGCGCGAGTATCTTGCTGCTGGACCTGCGGGAAGGGCGCCAGGACGTGGCGGCGATGGTGGCGGGCTTGCCCGCTTGGACTGGCCGCCGCCAGCAGGGCGATGAGTACGTGGTGCTGGCGGATTCTTTCAATGGTTATCTGGACTCGCTGCATCTATCGCAAGAGCGGATCGAGGAGCATATCAATCACTTCATGATCAGCCCTGAGAGTATTGCGGCGACGTTGGAGTGGTTGGATAAGGGGAGTCCGGGGTGGCGGGATAGATACCGGGATTTGTGGAATGCGAGGGTTTTGGATCGGTTGATCTGAAGGCTGAACCCCTATTTCCCGACTGACGCCAGTCCTCAGTCGAGGCGGTCGATGGCGCGTGCAAGATTGGCGCGTGCCTGCTGCTCGAATGCGTCGAAGTACGCTGGTGTCGTATAGAGCCGCCCGCGCGCCAGGAAGCCTTCAAGGACCTGGCGCCGCTTTTGGCGGTACAAAGGCAGCGGCACAAACTGATACTCGCAGCGAATTTGTTGGTCGTATTCCTCGAACCGTTCGAACGACGCTCCAAGGATCGCCAGATCCGTGTCCACCAACACCGCTTCGTCTGCCGACGCCGGGGCGCCGTCGTGTCGCGTCACCATGATCAGGTCGTAAAGCCTGCGTCGCGTTTCATCGCCCAGGCCGCTATCGCGTGCCACCTCGTCCAACCATTGCGCGCTGCGCAGCTCGTTGTCGCTGCGAAGAGGGTCGTAGATCGCATCATGGAACCATAGCGCGAGGTCGACTTCGGCAGGGGCCTGGCAGGCCGCGTTGACGAATCGGCGCACTTGAAGGCATTCCTTCAGGTGCTGGAGGTTGTGGTAGGCGCGGTGCGGCTCGCAGTAGTGTCGAATGAGGTCTTCGTACGTCTCTGGTGACGCGCATCCGACGCCAAACTCCGCCCAGACGCGAGCCCAGGCGGCGAAACCCGTGTCATCAGCCACGTCCAGGTCGCCGGGCGTGTTGGCCGGGAATAGACCGTTCTCTTCTGGCGAACCCGTCATTGTTTTTCCTTCCCCTTTGGATTATTGGGTATCAGCCGCCGGCGCATCGTCGGCACCTTCCGGCGGCGCTCCGTAAGGTACGCCAATCTCGACCCGATCAGCCTTTACCCAACCGGTATAGTCGTCGCCGCTCTTGGCGATGAAGTTCACTTCCAACCATGATTCGTCTTCAAGGCTGGAGTAAACGGTGAGGGAGTCACCGGGTATGACGAAAATTTTCTTATTGGCACAGGCTTCGTCCGGCGCTTCGTGGAAATGCAGGCGCCCGGTGCCAATGACCTTGCCTTGCACCGACGGATGAAACTCAGGCACTGTTCCAGAGAGCTTTTCCGCCAGGGCAGAACAGTTAACAGCCGCCTGGCTCAGGCTGCTGAAAAGGCACAGGCACAACACGCTTGAACGCAGATACATCGTGGCGAATCCGTTTGGGGTAGGGGCGTAGGATAGTTAAGTCAGAAATTATTGGGAACGAAACATGGAAAAAGCGGCTGGAAAAAGTGCGGAAAGGGAGTGCCCATCTGCCAATACCCCGCTATCCAAACCATCCACTCAGCAACGCTGCGCCCAATGCGACTAACGCGGTATTGAGACAGACCAGCGTGAAGCCGAACCTTACCAGTTCGCCTTCCTCCTTGGCCTGGGTCTTGGCAAGTCCCAGGATCAGCATGACAACCGACAGAGAGCCCAGCGCTGCATGTCCTGCCGAGCTGTTCTGGACGGCAGCCAACAACAGGCGAGAGGATTCCGGCAACATCGCGATGGCCGGCATGAAGATCGCATTGCCGCCAACATTCGACCCGGTCATGTAGCCTGACAGCGCGCCAAACAGGGCCACCAGCGACGTCGCGGCGGTGGGCGACAGGCCTGCCAGCATTTGCATCAAACCCGCGAGGAAGCCGGCCTTCACCATCATCTGCGACATCGCGAGGAAGAAGAAAATGGTCAACAGTGGTCGCTTCGCCCGCGCCACCAGCGCAGCAGGCATGCTTATGTCGAGTGCTGTCTGGCGTTGTGTGTGGCGTGTGTGAAACCCTAGCCCGATCAACACCAGAACCAGTGCCAGGCCTGGTGAGGCGAGTGGCTTCCAGGTGACTTGGGCGCCCTGTACAACCCAGTGATCCTGCCAAGCGGTGATCGCCCACACCGTCTTCAACGCGACAATGCAAACAATCAGCACCAGATACGGCCAGGCCTGACGCGGCCATTGCACCGCACCGCGCTCGCTATCGTTGCTGCGCAGGCGCCACAGCCCAACAGAGAGTATCGCTGCGGCCGTCACCAGGCCCGCGGCAACGCCGGCCACTTCCGGCCCCAGCCACCGACTGGCACTGTAAAGCACGCCCACAAACAGCAGCCAGAAAGCGCCCAGCGCCCTCCATTCCCGCGAGTCACGAACGCCTGCAAGAGAGAGTGCGATTGCGCCAAGTGCCAAGAAAACCGGTGCGCTGGTCAGTGCCGACGTCGATGCCAGCGCGGGTGCGTCCAGGTGAACCAACGAAGCACCAATGACCGATGCCAGGCCCAGCGTTCCCCAAGGCATGATTGCCATGCCGGTCAGTGCTATTCGTAGCGCGACCCGACGTTCGAAGAGACTGAGAAGCAGGGGCACCGTGGCGATCAACGACACGCCGAAGCCGGTCATCGCTTCGAGCAACGGTGCCAGTCCAAGAACGATGAACACGACTTGATCGCCGCGTCCAAGCCCCAGTGACCGCACCCATTGGCTAAGCGCCAGGTTGACCCCCATGCGCTCGATAAAAATCACGAAGACCAGGCCTGGAACGATCACGAAAGCCGTACTTGCAAACAGCACAGCCGTATCTTGAGCAGCGGCCACCATGCTGCCCAGGCGCCACGCGTCGGCAGCGCCGGCGAGCCAGAGCACCAAGACTAATGCAGTGCCTGCAATGGCGGCGTGCATGGGTGGCCGGCGCAGCCCGACGAGCATGGCTGTAACCAACAGGACAGGGGAAAGATGGAACAGTGCGAGCATGCCAATAATATCCTGTGTGTGTTCCCGACTAAGGCTGCGTACGCAGACTGCTGGCAAGATAATATTTCTCTTGGCTAGATAAAGGGGTGCGGTTTTCTGTTAGTTTTCGAGAAAATTTCTCACAGGCTTACCATGGCAAAAAACGACGCTGCACTTGAATCGTTGGACAAATTCGACCGTGCCATCCTGGACCTCGTCCAGCGCGACAACACGATGCCGCTGCGCCTCATGGCCGAGCAGGTCAATCTTTCCACGGCCGCCGTTCAGCGCCGTATCAAGCGGATGGAAGCGGGGGGCGTCATCACGGGCAACGTAGCCATCGTGGATCCCACCGCCGTAGGGCGGCCGATCACGATCATTGTCGAGGTGATGGCAGAGCGCACGAGCATCGAGGCACTGGAGGCGATGAAGGCACACTTCGCGGTGCCCGAAGTTCAGCAGTGCTACTACGTCACCGGCGAAGTGGATTTCGTCCTGGTGCTAACCGTTGCCAGCATGAACGAATACCAGGCGTTGGCGCGGCGATTGTTTGCCGAAAATTCCAACGTGACCTGGTTCAAGACAATCGTGGCGCTGGACCGTGTGAAAGTCGGGCTTGATGTGCCGAGCGTGCCGGTGGGAAAAGAGATGGAATAGGGGATTACTTTTACTTCCATAAAACAAATCCGACCGGGTAGGGCACGTGACTTTGACAGACGCTCAGGTAGGGCGAAGCGCTTACCCATGCTCCGCTGCCAACATCGACCTGAACTGAGCAATGATCTCTGAAGATAACCCGGCACCTTCGAACACTGCGCAGGTGAAGCTAACGGGTGCAGTGCCTGGAGCAGTGATGACGCTGTCCGCAGCCACTGCTACTGGGCTGCTTCGATAAAACTCATTTCCTTCATAACCCACGGCATTGTTTTGCAAGAAGTCGGCGCTGTTCGAGGTATGAGGAACCGTGTCGAGAAGCCCGGCCCTGGCAAGTGCCAGCGTTCCCCCGCAGATACCGGCAATGGTCGCGCCACGTGATCGACTCGCCTGAAGAAAATCGCGAATATCGGGCGCTTCTGCACGTTCCCAGGCCATTCCACCAATAACGACGACAACGTCCGGTTTCCACCCCAGGCATTCTTGCAAACTGCTATCAACCGTTACGGCCAATCCACCCTGTGAACGGAACGGCCCCGTAGCAGGAGCGAAAAACCGGACGTCGATCCCGTAAAAAGGGGACGCAGTTCCAGCGATGAAAGCATATTCCCAGTCCGCAAAACCGGGGGTCAGTATCAAACCCACGCGTGCCATCAGTCAGAATCCTCCATGAATGCCAAATGACTGCCACGGCATTTTCGTTAAGCCGCAGCAAGTCAGTACCACTCGTTACAAACTGTCTTTTTTGGCAGCAGGTGATTGCGCCAGAAACTCCGCGATCAGCGATGCAACCTGCTCCTGAATCACCCCCGATCACGGCCGCCATCCCCGTCTCGACAAATAATGCCATCCCCCGGGACGTCCTCTTCGAGCATCCCCTGCGCACCAGGTTTACACATCGACATGAAGCTGAAATGGCTTGCGTCTTTGATCTCGACGTAACGGCTTGTCGCGGGTGAAAGTCGCTTGGCCAGGTTGGCAGACTCCAACTCAGCAGGAAGCTCTCGCGACGGTACGCCAGCAGCGATCACCAGGGTGGGGACAGGCAGCGCGGCCAAGCTTTGATCGGTCATGCCCCGTGAAAGGCCCAGGTCCAATGTCACCACCGCAGTAACGCGTTTATCGCGCCAATCGGCGGCCAGTTCGGTCTTTGCTTGCGAGGTGCTGGCGGGGTTCATCTGCTGGTAAACGGTGCAGCTGGCTAGCTGCGAGTGGCTTTTACAGTCTTGGGCAAAGCGCTCTGGATCGAAGCGAGCGCCGGCGATCTCCAGGGCGGTCCAGCCGCCGAGTGAATGGCCCACGGCTGCAATTCGGCCATTGGCGACCCGGCCAAACTTTTCAGGTTGGGTCGTGACCGCATCAATGGCTCGACGCAGGTCAACAGGCCGCTGCCATAACTGCGCTGCTGCTTGGGGGCTGCGGTCATGGGTGGTGCTGCCGGGGTGGTTGATGGCAGCGACGATGTAACCCTTGCGGGCCAGCGCGCTGGCAAGCCAGATCTGATTGCTCCAATTGCCCCGGTAGCCGTGGGAGAGCACCACCAATGGATGTTCACCAGCAGTGGGCGGCGCGTTACGCACGGCAGACGCGCCGACAAACACCGCATTGTCGGCGATCAGTTCTGCGGTTGCGGTGGTTGCGCCGGGGTACCAGACAACCATCTCCAGTGCGCGGCCATTGTGCGGATCCGGCAGGGTGGAAGATTGGAAACCGACGGGGTTTTCGTCAGCCAATGCGGTGGTCGTCAGGCAGGCCAACAACAGGGTGCCGAAAGCTGTTCTCAATGTCGTTTCTTCCTTGATTAGACGAAGGGGTTGTCGATAAGCACGGGCATTAAAGCCCAGATTCGAATCGCTGCGCATCACTTTCATCAACCCGGGAAACTAGTTCCCGAAAGCAAACTCCGACGGTGCGAATCGGTCGCGGGTGTCCATACGAATATTGCGCAGCGCCATGGTTTGCAGGTGTGAGGCGTAGAGCGATTCCGAGAAATAGCTGATCAGGATGGAGCGGCGGCGTGTGCCGATCACGTTCAGGCTGCCCGCGTGCACCAGATCGACATCGAACACCAGGATGTCACCGGCGCCGCCTGAAAGCTGTACGCAACGTGACTCGTCAGTGAAGTCGAAGGGTGGGGCGTCCGGCTCGGGGCGGTGGCTGCCGGGGACGATCCGTGTCGCGCCGTTTTCGGGGCCGTAATCGTCGAAGAAGGCCAGGGCGATGGCGATGTCGCCTGGCCGTTGGGCTGATAAATCGCGATGCAGTTGTTGGTGGCCGCCATCGGCCAGGGGCTCGCGGCCTTCCACTTGGGAGAGGAAGAACCGTTCGCCGATCAATTCACCGGCCACCGCCAGTAACTGGGGTAGACGGCACACGGTCTGAATTTTTGAATCGTCATCCAACATCGAATGGCGCCAGTCCATGCCACGGGGCACTGGCCATTGATCCGACGGCCGCACACCCGCATCGAACACGGCGCGCAGGTCAGCCAGCCACTCGGTCGGGATCGCTTGACGGAGCAGGGCGTAGCCGTCTCGATGGAGTTGTTTGCGGTTAGCCATGGTTTTTTTCGACTTCCTTGTTCGGACCTTTGGAAGGCTAGTATGCAAACCAAAGTGGGACCACCAGTCCCTACAACGCAGTTTCAAGCGGGAGCAAGCTCCCTCGCCGCAGGTTGTCGGTTGGCAGGCTTGTAGCGTGGAGCCAGCCGGTGCCGCATCTGATCTTCGCGCAATCACATCCATCACGTCGCACCCATCACGCAGCGGGATGCAGCAGCGTTGTGCCAGATCTTGAAGGTAACGACATGTAGGAAATTTCTGTAGCCTTACCGCCATTATCTGCCCGTTACCCCCATTTGCCCCCCCGACGCATCCCACAATCCAATCGCGCATTCCCACCCGGCGCGGGATAATACGGGCCTGCTTGGGGTCACAGTCACAAGCTTTTCCCCCTCGTTGGTATTGGCGGATCAGAAGGATCGAACGCTATGACAGATTGGCTCCAGAGCTATGGAGATATGGCTGAACGGGTTCGCCGCCATCCTTGGGAGGACACGCCGCTCGGTCCGCCTGCGCAGTGGCCTGATGTATTGAAGACCACCGTGGCGCTGAGCCTCGCCTCGCATTTTCCCCAGGCCATCGTATGGGGGCCGGACCTGATCACGCTGTACAACGATGCGTTCCTGCCGATCCTTGGCAACAAGCCTGAGGCGCTGGGCCGGCGGTTCGATGAGGTGTGGCAGGAGGTCTGGAGCGATATCGAGCCGATTGCGCGTGCTGCCTTCGATGGGCAAGCGACTTATATAGAGAACTTTCCCTTGATCATCGAGCGTGGCGGCGGTCCTGAGCAGGCTTATTTCACGTTCTGCTACAGCCCCATTCGTGACCAGTTCGGCAAGGTCGTGGGTATGCTGGATACGGTTACCGAGACCACTTCCACGGTGTTCATGACCCAGCGGCTGGCGGTGCTCGATGCCATCGGCAATGCCGTGGCGAACGCCACCGACCCGCAGAGCATCATGGCAGCCACCTCACGGATCCTGGCGGCGCATTTGAACCTGTCCAATTGTGCCTACGCGGACATGGATGAGGACGAAGACGGCTTCACCATTCGTGGTGATTGGGCCAGGGTGGGTTCGCCCCATATCCTTGGGCATTATCGACTGGCTGATTTTGGCCGACTGGCGGTCGCTAACCTGCGGGCCGGCAAGCCGCTGGTGATCAACGATAACCTCAAGGAACTGGAGCCGGAGGAAGCGGCGACGTTCCAGGCCATTGGCATCGCGGCCACCATCTGCGTGCCGTTGATCAAGGGCGGGCGACTGACCGCGCTGATGGCGATCCACGATAAAACCCCGCGCGCCTGGTCATCCAACGACTTGGCGCTGCTGATGGAAGTCACCGAGCGATCCTGGGCCCACATCGAGCGCGCCCGTGCCGACGCTGCCGTGCGCGAAGGCCTGGCGGCCCTTGCCGAATTGAACGCGACGCTGGAAGAGCGGGTCGAGGAGCGCACCACGCGTTTGAAACAGACCGAAGCGGCGCTGCGCCAATCGCAAAAGCTCGAAGCCATCGGCCAGCTCACCGGCGGCGTGGCCCATGACTTCAACAACCTGTTGACCATCATTCGTTCTTCGGTCGACTTCCTGCGCATGCCCAGCCTGTCCGAGGAGCGCCGGCAACGCTACATGACGGCGGTGTCCGAAACCGTGGAGCGCGCCTCCAAGTTGACCAGCCAGTTGCTCGCGTTTGCCCGGCGCCAGCCGTTGAAGCCGCAAGTCATCGATGTGGGCAAGCAAGTGCAGAGCCTGGGGGACATGCTGCAAACCGTTACCGGGGCCCGGATCCAGGTCCACGTCGAGTTGTGCGATCGGTCTTGTTACATCCGGGCGGATCTGAGCCAGTTCGAGACGGCGCTGATCAACATGGCCCTCAATGCCCGGGATGCCATGAAT
This sequence comes from Pseudomonas sp. St316, assembly GCF_018325905.1. Taxonomy (NCBI): domain Bacteria; kingdom Pseudomonadati; phylum Pseudomonadota; class Gammaproteobacteria; order Pseudomonadales; family Pseudomonadaceae; genus Pseudomonas; species Pseudomonas sp. St316. Next base: position 2,159,737 of record NZ_AP021901.1, read on the forward strand.
GGCCAGGGCACGTTGTGGCTTCGGCTCAGTTGTGGCGCTGGCATGCCGCCGATCCGTGGTCATGCCGGGGCGGAGCAGTCCTTTGCTGCCATTGCCCTGGCGGACACCGGTACCGGTATTGACTCGCCGGTGCTCGAGCATATCTTCGAACCCTTCTTTACCACCAAGGAAGTGGGCAAGGGCACGGGGCTGGGCTTGTCCCAGGTGTTTGGCTTTGCCAAGCAGTCTGGCGGCAACGTCGATGTTTCGACCGTGGTGGGCGAGGGCACGGTGTTCACCTTGTACCTGCCGGAAGTGGCGCCCGAGAAGAACCATGAGCCTGTCCGGGAAGAGCACACGCATCTGCTGCCGGAAAAGGGCAAGCGTCGGGTGCTGATCGTGGAAGACAACCTGGAGGTGGGGCGTTTTGCCAACCAGATCCTCCAGGACCTGGGCTACGAAACCGCCTGGGCGACCAACGCCGAGCAAGCGCTGGAAATGGTCGGCCCGGATGCGATGGCATTCGACGCGATATTTTCTGACGTGGTGATGCCGGGTATCAGCGGTATTGCCTTGGCCCGGGAGCTGCGCCAGCGTCGCCCGGATCTGCCTGTGGTGCTCACTTCCGGTTACAGCGAAGAGTTGGCCCACAGTGGTCATGAGGGCTTTGAGTTCTTGTCCAAACCCTATTCGGCCGATCAGGTTTCCCGGGTTTTAAACCGGACGATACTGGGGGCTGAATGAGTGTTTCCTTTTTGAAACAGTGAGTTCCATTCGTCGGCCAGGGGCTTTGTTGAATCAACAGTCTGTTGATGACCGGCTAGTCTCATTGTCGTGAAGGTCGATATTGTCAGGCAACCGGATGTTGCCGGTATGGGCCTCGATGAAGGGGAAAGACATGGGAGCACCGTATAGCGAGGAGAATACAGCTGCGTATCCGATCAACGAAGGGTTGCAGTGTGGCCAGTCGGCCTATCATGCGGACTTCGGTGATGAGCCAATCAAGTCCATCAGGACGAAGGTGGCCAAAGTGCAGCGAGGGGAGAAAGCCAAGTTCTTGCCCAAGGTCCCGGTCAGAAAGTGACGGCGGATAATGGTCAGCGTTTGCTTCGCCGGGCTACACCCGGCAGGAGCTGCCGAAGGTTGCGATTTTTAGATCTTTCGCTTTGGATTCAATTGGCAGGGGAGACATCGCCGCCTCGTTGCACTCGACAGCACCTACAGGGCGTAGCCCGGCGGGAGCAATATCTGGCCACGGCATCTCGGTTTTTGCGTAAATATTTTTCATCTTTTTTCAACTGGCGTTTTCTTTCACGTTTCTTTCACAAGCAGGTACGTAGCCTGAGCTCATCCGTTAGAAAGCAGTACCTGCCCGTTTCCCCAGCGGGCTTTTTTTTGCCTGTCATAAAATAAATCACCGTTTCGTTGTCCAACCGTCATGGCTGACGCTATCTGGCGTAAACTCGCGCCCGCGTGCAGCGGCCATTTCTCCCCGATGCGGCATTCTTGAGGTTTCTATCATGCGTTTGACTTTGTCCACCTTGGTACTGGGGTTGGTGGTTGCCCAGGGCGCGATGGCTGCCGGCGACGGTACCGCCGCGGTCGGCGGTGGTCTGGGCGGTGTGTTGGGCAACGTGGTCGGCCAGCAGATGGGCGGCAGCACTGGCGCCGCGATCGGCGCGGGCGTTGGCGGCGCAGCCGGCAGTGCGGTGGGCGCTCGCAAGGGTAGCCGTACCGAAGCGGCCATTGGCGGTGGCTTGGGTTCGGCCGGTGGTTCGATTGTCGGTAACCGTTTGGGCGGCTCCACTGGCTCCACCATCGGCGCAGGCATTGGCGGCGCGGCCGGCGGCGCGTTGGGCAGCAATCTGTCCAATGACAACGACCGTCACTCCGGTGGCAAGAAGTACAAGCACAAGAGAAGGCATCGTTAAGCGGATGCTTGGATGAACAGATCCGGCCTTTTGCCGTAAGCCTGTTCACTTAGAAAAACGGCGCTTCTTTCAGAAATGGGAAGCGCCGTTTTTTTGCGCTTTTTTTGGTTCAAGGGCTGTCGAGATCAAGTACCCAAGGCAGGAGCCACAGACAGGTCCAGTCCCTATGCAACTGCACCATCGCTATCGCGAGCAAGCTCGCTCCCACATGGGGGGCGGGTGTTCACAGCATTTGCACACGACACAAAAACCTGTGGGAGCGAGCTTGCTCGCGATGAGGCCGGCACATCCAACATCTATGTCACTCCAACCCTGAACCCCCCTAAAAACGGCAAATCAAAATCTCTGGAACGATTGGCGTTCGCCCGCCTCGAATTCATACATCCATCAGCAATTGCGAGGTATGCCATGACGCCGCAAACGCAAGGCAAGGAAGAGAACGATTCCTCGGGTGCGCCTGTCGTCAATGACCCGGGCAATGAAGACCCCGGTTCCCTGATGGATGACGCCCAGGTTCCCTTGATCGAGGATGAAACCCCGGAATACCCGCTGCCTTCGCCCACCAACTCCCTGAGCCGCGACCAGCGTCCACCCGATGACGATGCGGGCGTCGAGCAAGTACCCAGTGACGATGAGGATGTCGAGGCGACCCCGGATGATCCGGACATTGCCGGTGACGACGCCTCCGGCACGCCGAGCTGATCGCAGGCCCGCCTGTCGATTCAGCGGCACCATCGTTCCGCCACGCGTGCCACATATCAGGTAAGTATCTTGAAAAGGAGACTCACCATGATGAAGTCCAACATGACCGCGCTGACACTCGCCGGGATTCTTTCGATCGGTTCACTGGCCGCTTTCGCACAATCTTCGAACGACACGCCCCCCGTGGACAAGGGCGGCATGCCACCTTCTTCGGAAATGGAGGCCGGCTCCACTTCCGGTGCCAGCGGTAACGCCTTGCCCCCGGGCTCGGTGAGCGGCGGCAATGGCGGCGATGCCAGCGGCAGCACTACCAGCCCCGGTACGGGCAGCGGTTCGATGAGCGGAGGCAGCACGATGGGCGGTGCCGACGCCGGCGGTGGGAGCAACGGAGGAACCGGTACCAGCGACAGCGGCGACAGCTCGGGCGGCAGTGGCTCGGGGGCGGGCGGCTCCGGCAGCTCAGGTCAATAACTGTCCCTTCACACCCTCCGCTTTTGTGGCGAGGAACCTTGCTCCCGCTGTGTTGCGTAGGCGCTGTGTAGGCGCTGTGTAGGAGCTGTCGAGTGCAACGTGGCTGCGATCTTCCCCAAGCCACTTGAGTCCCAAGCGAAAAGATCAAAAGATCGCAGCCTTCGCCAGCGCCTACAGAACCGAGCGGTAGCAAGCTCTCTGGCCACGGACCCCGGCCATGGATTTCCCATTGCCGGTTCCAAGCCCCCTTCGTTATCCTGCTGAATCCTTTAAGGCGAACACGCGACCCTGGCCGCACCTGAGCCATCCCTGGAATGTTGTGTTGATAACGGATCAGATGCGATGAATGCACCCCTGAAAGAGTTTGGCCCGATCAAGGCTGTGATTTTCGACATGGATGGGCTGTTGCTGGATACCGAGGGGATCTACACCGAGGTCACGTCCATCATCGCCGAGCGCTACGGGCGCACGTTCGATTGGAGCGTCAAGCAGAACATCATCGGGCGCGGCGCCACGGACCTGGCCAATTATGTGGTCCAGGCGCTGGAATTGCCGATCACCCCCGAAGAGTTCCTGGTCATCCGCGAGCCCTTGATGCGCGAGCGCTTTCCTCATGCCCTGGGGATGCCCGGTGCCGAGGAACTGGTGCGGCATCTCAAAGCCCACAACGTTCCGATTGCGGTGGGCACCAGTTCGTCGAGCCCTACGTTTGCACTGAAAACCACCTTGCACCGGGACTGGTTCGCGCTGTTCGACTTTATCGTGACGGCAGATGACCCTGAAGTCGGTGCGGCGAAACCGGCGCCGGATATCTTCCTCACGGCTGCCCGGCGCCTGGGTGTCGAGCCGCGTGACTGCCTCGTGTTTGAGGATTCGCCGTTCGGCGTGACGGCCGCGAAAGCCGCCGGCATGACCGCCATTGCCATTCCGGATTCGGCCATGGCGGATGAAAAGTACGCTCACGCCGACGGGATCATTCGCTCCTTGAAAATGTTCCAGCCCAGCCTTTGTGGTCTGCCGGAGTTGGAGTGGGCCTGACACTGTCGCGCTACACAGCAAAACGCCGTTCATGGTTAAAGCCATGACCGGCGTTTTTTCATGCCTGTATCAGGCGCCAAAACCACCGTCGATGGTCAGGCTGGCGCCGGTGATATAGCCGGCTTCCGGCCCTGCCAGGTAAGCGACGAAGCTGGCGATTTCATCGACGTTGCCGTAGCGCCCGACGGCCATCAGCGACAACAGGCTGGAGGCGAAGTCGCTGTCGGCCGGGTTCATGTCGGTGTCCACCGGGCCGGGCTGCACGTTGTTGACGGTGATGCCGCGCGGGCCGAGGTCACGGGCCAGGCCTTTGGTCAGGCCCACCAGCGCAGCCTTGCTCATGGCGTATGGTCCGCCGCCGGCGAAGGGCATGCGGTCGGCGTTGGTGCTGCCGATGTTGATGACCCGACCCCCTTCGCCCATGTGCCGCGCAGCGGCCTGGGTGGCGATGAATACGCTGCGCACGTTGATGGCCAGGGTCTGGTCGAAATCTTCGAGTTTGAATTCATCCAGCGGCCCCATCGCCAGCACGCCAGCATTGTTGACCAGGATATCCAACCGGCCAAAAGCCTCGACGGTGGCCGCGACGGCGTTACGGATGGCCTCGGCGTCGGCACTGTCGGCCTTGATCGCCAGGGCCTTGCCGCCTGCTGCGGTGATGCTGTTCTGCAGTTCTTCAGATTTTGCGCCAGAGCTGACGTAGGTGAAGGCCACGGCGGCGCCTTCTGCTGCCAGGCGTTTGACGATGGCGGCGCCGATGCCGCGAGAACCGCCCTGGATCAGGGCGACTTTACCGCTCAGTGTTGGGTTACTCATGATGATCTCCAAAAAGTGCCGGGGCGAGATGCCGCGGTGATGGAGCGAGTATCAAGAAGGTGCGGTGGGCTGTGTAGACCGCCATTGCTATAGTCTGTCTAAACCAAAAGTTTAGAGTGAGGCTCATGGAGACCTTCAACAGTATCGAATGCTTCGTGCGCAGCGCCGAAGTCGGCAGCTTTGCCGAGGCGGCGCGACGTTTGAGCGTGACCCCTGCCGCAGTGGGTAAAAGCGTCGCCAAGCTGGAGGCGCGGATGGGCGTACGCCTGTTTCAGCGCAGCACCCGTAGCCTGAGGCTGACCGAAGCCGGCCAGTTGTTCCTGGGGGAAGTCGGCAGCAGCTTCAACACCATCCAGAACGCCGTCGCCAACCTGGCCAGCGCCGGAGGGCAACCGGCGGGAACGCTGAAGGTGAGCATGGGCACGGCGTTCGGTCGATTGTATGTCGTGCCGTTGCTGGGGGCGTTTCTGCAACGCTACCCGGCGATCAACCCGGACTGGCATTTCGATAACCGCCAGGTGGACCTGATTGGCCAAGGCTTCGATGCCGCCATCGGCGGTGGTTTCGAGCTGCCGCAGGGGGTAGTGGCGCGCAAATTGACGGTGGCTCATCGGGTGCTGGTTGCCTCCACCGACTACCTGCAAACCCATGCCGTGGTGACAGAGCCGGAAGATCTTTCGCAGCACCAGGGCATTCTGATTCGCTCGCCACAAACCGGGCGGGTCCGTTCCTGGCAACTGACCAGCCGCAATCGGGAACACAGCCCGCTGACGCTCAAGACGCGCATGACCATGAGCGATTCGGAAGCCGACTGCGCCGCCGCCGCCCAAGGGCTGGGCATCGGCCTGGTGAGCATGCCGATCGCCGTTCCCTTTCTGGAAACCGGGGCGCTGCAGCGGGTGCTGCCGGACTGGTATGTCGACGATGGCAACATCTCCATCTACTACGCCGAACACAAGCTGTTGCCGGGCAAGACCCGGGCGTTCGTGGATTTCATCATCGAGCAATTTGCCGAGCAGGGGTTGGCGCGGCGGTTCAGTGCGGTTTGAGACAGGTCTGGTATTGAGTTGACCCTAATCGCGAGCAAGCTCGCTCCCACAGGGTTAGTAGTGTTCACAAAAGGTCTGATCACCACCAGTCAAGTGTGGGAGCGAGCCTGCTCGCGATTGCGGCCAACTCGGTCTAAAGCCGTGAACTCACCGCCCAAACCGCCCCGGCCAGCCAATGATGGTCTTGGGCCGAGGCGTCGCGTAGGTGCGCACTTTCGACGTCGACAAACCCAGCCGCACCAGCGCTTCGGCAATGGTCACCGCGGCAGTCACCCCATCGACCACCGGCACGCCGGTGCGTTGGCGGATCTGCTCGTCGAGCCCGGCCATGCCACCGCAGCCCAGGCAGATCACTTCGGCCTTGTCCTGGCTCACTGCCAGTTCGGCCTGCTGCACGATGGCTTCAACCGCCCGTTGCGGATCCTGCTCCAGTTCCAGCACCGCCAGGCCGCTGGCCCTTACCGAGGCGCAGCGGTCGAACAGGCCGGACAGCTTGAGCCGATCTTCGATCAGCGGCACGGTGCGGTCCAAGGTGGTGACTACCGAGTAAGCGTGGCCGAGGAACATGGCGGTGCTGGCGCCGGCATCGGTGATGTCCACCACTGGCACGTTGAGCAGTTCCTGCAAGCCTTCACGACCGTGTTCGCCATAGCCGGCCTGGATCACCGCGTCGAACGGCTGGTCGTAGGACATCACCCGGTCCATCACAGCGATGGCCGCCAGGTAGCTTTCAAAATTGCCTTCGATGGAGTCGGCACCGAAATGCGGCGTGAGCCCGACGATCTCGGTGCCCGGCGCGGCAACGGCCTGGGCCTGCCGGGCGATGGCCTGGGTGATGGATTCGGTGGTGTTGACGTTGACCACGAGAATTCGCATGAGCTGTCCTCCTTGATAGATAAAAGTGAGCGGCCCGAACCTGGCGGGCCGTTTGAGCGATCAATGATTGACGTTATCCACAGCGATGGACTCGCCGCTGACGTCCTCGTAATACGGTTGGCGCTTGGCGATGATCAGGTACAGCAGCCCTGCAATCGAAGCGCCAATCAGCCAGGAAAACGGTGAAACGCTGTCAAAACCCGGCACCAGCGCCAGGATGATTGCGATCAGCGCCGCCGGAATGAACGCCGCCACCGCACGCAGGTTGACCCCATTGCTGTAGAAATACGCCCCATTTGGGTCCTCGCTATACAGTTGCGGCACGTTGATGCAGCCTTTTCGCAGCAGCCAGTAGTCGACCATGATCACGCCGTACAGCGGCCCGAGCAGGGCGCCAAGGCCGGACAGGAAATACACGATCACCAGCGGGCTGTTGTAGAGGTTCCACGGCAGGATCAGCACGGCAATGGCGGCGCTGATCAACCCGGCGCGGCGGAAGGTCAGGTACTTGGGCGCCAGGTTGCTGAGCACAAAGGCCGGGGCGACGAAGTTGGCCATGATGTTCACTGCCACGGTGACAATCAGGAAAGCCAGGCAGCCCAATACGAGGAAGAAGGTGTTGGGGATCGAGGCAATCACCTGGGTTGGGCTTTCAATGATTTGCCCATTGATCTGGAACTGCGCACCGCAGAGCAGGATGGTAATCCCGGCAAACACCAGGATGTTCACCGGCAGGCCCCAGAAATTGCCGACGATGATGGTTCGGCGGCAAGGCGAGGAGCGGGCGAAGTCACAGAAATTGAGAATCAAGGTGCCGTAGATCGACAGCCACAGTGCACCACCGGCAAAGATATTGCGCCACATCTCGCCACCGGTCAGCGGTTCGCGGATCGACCAGGCAATGGTGGCGTCGGCCTGGGTGTACATCCAACCGGCCAGGGCCGCGACGGTCACCAGGATCACCGGCCCGGCAAAACCTTCGTAGCGGCGCACCGTTTCCATGCCGTAGGCCAGGATCACCAGTTGCACGAACCAGATAGCCACGAAACACACCCAGCCCAGGCTCGACAAGCCGAGGATCGAGTCGTGGTCGTAGGCGGCGAAACCGGGGTGGATCGCCACCAGCAACACGCGCAACACCACCGACGCCAGGTAGGTCTGGATACCGAACCAGGCAATGGCGATGACCGCCCTGATCAAGGCCGGAATCTGCGCGCCATGGATCCCGAAGCTGATCCGGCTGATCACTGGGAACGGCACCCCGGTTTTCTGGCCCATGTAGCCGGACAGGTTCATGAAGCCATATACCAGCGCCGCGCCTATCCCGAGGGACAGCAAGATCTGCCAGCCACCCAGGCCCAGGGCATAGAGGCCGATGGCGAAGGAGTAGTTGGCGATGTTATGCACGTCGTTGGTCCACAGCGCAAAGATGCTGTAGCGACCCCAGCGTCGACCTTCGGCCTTGGTCGGCGCCAGGTCGTTGTTGTGCAGCCTCGGGCTCAGTGCCAGGGACGCGGCAGCGTTGTCGACGGTCGTGGTGGTGGAGGGCAGATCCAGCGCGATGTTATTGGAGAGACTTGTACGCATTCCGGCAGGCTCCTGATTCTCGGCGCAGCGATGACTGTGCATGAGCGCAGGGCTCGACAAATCTTCGTCGCGGCGGGCGAGCATCATTGATTACGGGGCATCTGCAGCCTGTACGGGATAGGGCGCTTCAGGCTTGCGGATCTAAAGTGTGTGTATGTTTTATATAAGTTGTATACAAAACATGTTTCGACTTAAGCCAGATCTATGCCACTCACGGATCTATTCGAGCAAGCGCTAATTTCGTTTCGTTATGATGTTTTATTAAGTAACTGAAATACCGTGATTTAAAACTGACCGTTTAAACAGGTATTTATTTTTTGGCGAGCGTCATTGGTATGAGAAGGGCAGGCGAGGGGCGAAGGTGTGTGTAACCTTTGGGGGCAGTAACGTAGTAAGTGCACACAAAAATGCCACTTGTAGTGACATTTTTGTGTACAGGTGCGGCGGACGTTTAGACGGTCTTGGATTTGGCGATGATGTTCCCGGCGTGCAGCCCGCATTCTTTCTGCGTGGCTTCTTCCCACCACCAACGGCCTTCGCGCTCGTGCTGGTTTGGCAGCACCGGGCGGGTGCAGGGCTCGCAGCCGATGCTGATGAAACCGCGTTCATGCAGGCTGTTGTAAGGCAGTTCCAACATGCGGATATAACCCCAGACTTCTTCGCTGGTCATCTGCGACAGGGGGTTGAACTTGTACAGGGTGCGCTGCGGAGTGGAAAACGCCGTGTCGATTTCCAACACTGCCACCTGGCTACGAGTGCCGGGGCTCTGGTCGCGGCGCTGGCCGGTGGCCCAGGCGCGCACATCGGTCAGTTTGCGGCGCAGGGGTTCGATCTTGCGGATGCCGCAGCACTCGCCGTGACCGTCCTTGTAGAAGCTGAACAGGCCTTTTTCCTTCACGAAGGGTTCAAGTTTCGTGTAGTCCGGCGAAACCAGCTCGATGTCGATCTTGTAGTGCTCGCGCACCTGATCGATGAAGCGATAGGTTTCCGGGTGCAGGCGGCCGGTGTCGAGGCTGAATACCTTGACGTTCTTGTTCAGTTTCCAGGCCATGTCCACCAGCACCACGTCTTCGGCGCCGCTGAAAGATATCCACAGCTCGTCGCCAAATTCGGCGAAGGCCAGTTTGAGGATGTCCTGCGGGGACTTGTTGGCATAGGTCGTGGCGAGTTCCACGACGTCAAACGATGGGCTCATCAGGGCGGTTTCCTACAGGTCGGTGGCGCTGGGCGCTCTATATGGGGCTGATGGTAACAAAAGCTGTCGGGGCTGGCGCGTTCCTGTGCGTTGCGCGGGCTTGGACGAATGGCTAGAGTCGGCAAGCCTTTTGTTCGCTCAACCGATAAACATCAAAAAAAATGGGAGTGTCTTGTGGAAATTGCCTGTCTCGACCTGGAAGGTGTACTGGTCCCGGAGATCTGGATCGCCTTCGCTGAAAAAACCGGGATTGACGCCCTCAGGGCAACCACTCGGGACATTCCCGACTACGATGTGCTGATGAAGCAACGGTTGCGCATCCTCGATGAACACGGCCTCAAGCTTTCCGACATCCAGGAAGTCATCGCCACCCTCAAACCACTGGACGGCGCCATCGAATTCGTCGACTGGCTGCGCGAGCGCTTCCAGGTGGTGATTCTTTCCGACACGTTCTACGAATTTTCCCAGCCGTTGATGCGCCAGCTGGGGTTTCCGACGTTGCTCTGCCATCGGCTGATTACCGATGACACTGGCCGGGTGACGGGCTACCAGTTGCGTCAGAAAGATCCCAAGCGCCAATCGGTCCTGGCGTTCAAGAGCCTGTACTACCGGGTGATTGCAGCGGGGGATTCCTACAACGACACCACGATGCTGGGCGAAGCCGACGCCGGGATATTGTTCCATGCGCCTGAGAACGTGATCCGTGAATTCCCGCAGTTCCCGGCAGTGCACACGTTTGCCGAGTTGAAGCAGGAATTCCTCAAGGCCTCGAATCGCAATCTCAGCCTGTAAGTAAAACTCTGTGGGAGCGAGCTTGCTCGCGATGGCGGTGGTCCAGCCGGCATTGATGTCGACTAATACACAGTCATCGCGGGCAAGCCTTGCTCCCACAGACTGGACTGCACCCCCTGTGGGAGCAAGGCTTGCCCGCGATGCTTTTAGAGGCTCTGCAAGGTTTCCAGCAACACCCGAACCTTGGTAATCGACTCCTGATACTCGGCCTGCCAGTCCGAGTCCGCGACAATCCCGCCGCCGCCCCAGCAGCACACCTGCCCATCCTTGACCAGCAAACTGCGGATGGCGATGGAGCTGTCCATCTCTCCGCGCACGTCCAGGTACAGTAACGAGCCGCAATACAGGCCGCGCCGGGTCGGTTCGAGTTCGTCGATGATTTGCATGGCGCGGATTTTCGGCGCGCCGGTGATCGAGCCGCCGGGAAAACTGCCGGCGATCAGGTCCAGGGCGTCCTTATCCGCAGCCAGTTCGCCGGTCACGCTGCTGACCAGGTGATGCACGTTCGGGTAGCTTTCCAGGCTGAACAACTCCGGCACCCGCACCGAGCCAATGCGGCACGTGCGGCCCAGGTCGTTGCGCAGCAGGTCGACGATCATCAGGTTTTCGGCCCGGTCCTTGGGGCTGGCCAATAGCTCGGCGGCGTGGGCCGCGTCTTCGCTGGGCGTTGTACCACGGGGCCGGGTGCCCTTGATCGGCCGGGTTTCCACCTGGCCTTCGCTGACCTTGACGAAGCGCTCCGGGGACAGGCTCAGCACCGCGCCGCCCTCCGGCAGGCTCTGGAAACCGGAAAAGGGCGTCGGGCACGCTGCCCGCAGTGCCTGGTAAGCGGCCCAGGCATCGCCCTGGCAGGGCGCGCGAAAACGTTGGGCAAAGTTGACCTGGTAGCAGTCGCCGGCCTGGATGTACGCCTGGATACGTTCGAACGCTTGTCGATAGGCCTCGGCGCTGAGATCCGGCGTCATGGGGCCTTCAAGGCTGAACGGGGGAACGGGCGCCGGGGGCGGCTGGTTGAACAGTGCGATCAGGCGCTGGCGTTCGCCTTCGCCACAATGGGGGTGGAACACCAGTTGGCTGGTGCCCGCCTGATGATCGCTGACCAAAGCCCAGTCGTATACGCCAAAACGCGCGTCGGGCAGTTGCAGGTCGTCCTTGGCGTGGGACGGCAAGGTTTCGAGATGTCGGCCGAAGTCATAGCTCAAGTAGCCGATCAAGCCGCCGGCAAAGGGCAGTTGCACCGTGGTCGGTAGTTCCGCGTCACCTAGCTGCGTCAGCTGAACACGCAGGCGTTGCAGGAAATCGCTACCGCTTTCGTCCGGCAACACCGCCAGTTGCGCCAGCGGCCAGGCGCTGAGCAGGTCGTAACGCCCGCGTTCGGCACTCGGCCGGCCGCTGTCGAGCAGCACGCTGCCGGGGGCATGACGGATCGCCGCGAAATACTCGGCAGGGTTGGCGCGGTAGGGCAACGGGTGTACGGAGCAGGTTGGCATGGGCGAGGCGGGTCGGCCGTTGAGGCGGGGTGGCGATTGTAATCCCTCTGTAGGATTTGCTCCTAGAGGGATGTCGGAGATGGGTAAGTATGGGGCCGTCGAAAATCTTGGAATGTGAACACCTTGTGGCGAGGGGATAAATCCCCTCGCCACAGGAAGTACCCTGTCCCCAGTCCACACAAGAGGTTGTTCAACCCTCAACCGGCGGAATATGCCCAAACAACTCCTGGGCAAACGCCACGCGCTCTTGCACGGTTTCAACGACGCCCCGTGCCTTGAGTTCTTCCAGGTGGGCTTCCACCGCGTGGGTGCGCAAGGTCAGGCCGCAGTCGTTGGCGATCTGGATGTTCAGCCCCGGCCGGGCGTTCAGCTCCAGGATCAACGGGCCTTTTTCCTGGTCCAGTACCATATCGACGCCGATGTAGCCCAGCCCGCACAGTTCATGGCAACCGGCGGCCAGCTTCATGAAACCGTCCCAGTAGGGCAGTTGCACGCCGTCCACCGCGTTGGTGGTGTCGGGGTGCTTGGTGATGATGTTGTTCAGCCAGGTGCCGCGCAGGGTCAGGCCGGTGGCGAGGTCGACGCCCACGCCGATAGCGCCCTGGTGCAGGTTGGCCTTGCCGCCGGACTGACGGGTCGGCAAGCGCAGCATGGCCATCACGGGATAGCCCATCAGCACGATGATGCGGATGTCCGGCACGCCTTCATAGCTGATGCTCTTGAAGATCTGGTCCGGCACGACCCGATACTCGATCAGCGCCCGGTCACGGTGCCCACCCAAGGAGTACAGGCCGGTGAGGATGCTGGAGACGTGGTGCTCGATTTCCTCATGGCTGATGATCTTGCCGGACACCGTGCGATAGCGGCCTTCGAAGCGGTCGGCGATGACGATGATGCCGTCGCCGCCAGCACCCTGGGCCGGCTTGATTACGAAGTCGGTGCGCCCGCCGATGATCTCGTCGAGCTTGTCGATTTCCTTCTCGGTGGAGATCACCCCATACAGCTGCGGCACATGAATGCCGGCGGCGATGGCCCGTTCCTTGGTGATGATCTTGTCATCGACGATGGGGTACAGGCTGCGCTTGTTGTACTTGAGCACGTAGTCGGCGTTACGCCGGTTGATGCCCATGATGCCCCGAGCTTCCAGGGCCTTCCAGGTCTTCCAGAAGCCGAACATCAGGAGTCAGCCTTGAGGAAGGCCTTGAACCGCACCAGCTCGGTCAGGCGGTAGCCGCGATAACGACCCATGGCCAGCATGAAGCCCACCAGGATCAGGAGGATCGCCGGGAAAGTGAACACGAAGTACACCAGTTCCGGCACGCTCATGATCAGGTGCGCCAGGGACGCGGCGAACAAGGTACCGATGGCGACTTTCATCGCGTGGCCGGCGCCGCGTTCTTCCCAGGTGATGGACAGACGTTCGATGGTCATGGTCAGGATCACCATCGGGAACAGCGCCACCGACAGGCCACGCTCCAGGCCCAGCTTGTGGCTGAACAGGCTGATGGCGGCGATCAGCACCACCACGAAGGTCAACACCACCGAGAGCCTTGGCAACATTTGCAGCTTGAGGTGTTCCAGGTACGAGCGCAGCGACAGCCCCAGTGCAGTGATCACCGTGAACAGGATGATGCCGAAGCCCAGTTGGGTTTCCCGGAAGGCCAGGGCGATCAGCACCGGGGTGAACGTCCCCAGGGTCTGCAGGCCGATCAGGTTGCGCAGCACCAGGATCACCAGCACGCCGATGGGGATCATTACCATGATCATGAACGTCTGCTGGGTCTGCAGGGGCAGGCCATAGAGCGAGTATTCGAGGAAATTGGCGTCGGTGTTCTCGTCCGTCAGCTTGGCCAGGCGAATGGCGTTCATTTCGCTGTTGTTCATGCTGAAGGTGACGGTGGCTTTCTTGCCGCCATCGACGGTGATCAGGTTTTCATCGCCGGTCCACCACAGCAGGCGGTCGGTGGGCAGGCCCTGTTCGCCGGTGTCCGGGTTGAAATACAGCCAGTCGGTGCCGTTGAAGCTGCGCAGCCACAGTTCAGGTGTCTGCGGCTGCTCGGCCACCAGGCGGATGGTGTGGACTTTTTCCACCGGGACGTGGGCGATGGACAGCACCAGTTCGACGATGCGCGCCTTGTTGCTCGACGAGGGATCACCGGCCAGCAGCAGCTTGACGTTGTCGTCGTTGAGGTTGTTGACCCGCTTGATGGCTTCGCTGATGAAGGTCTCGACGTCGGCCGAGTGCTGGCGGATCGGCGCTAGCAGGGCTTCGGCGGCGAGTTTTTCCGGGCCTTCGACGGCGATGCTGTCACGGAAGGTCGGGCCCTTGACCTTGGTTTTCTCGGCGCTGTAGCGCTTGGTCAGCACCAGGCGGTAATAAAGGGTCTGGTTGCCCTTGGCGCGACGGGCCGACCACGTCACCTTGCGGTTACCGTCGACCCGGTTCACCGCCACGCCGTAATTATTGGAAATGAAACTCTCGTTGAGGCTCACGTAGTCGCGGCTCAGGGGCGGCACGAACATCTGGATCTTGACCGGATCCTTGGCATTGGGCACGAACTCGACCTTGGCGTCGATGTTCCACAAGTCGTCGGTGGCGTCTTCAGTGACCGGGATGCCGAGCACGAAAATCTGATAGGCCGTCACCGACAGGCCCAGCACCACCAGGATGGCGATCAGCATTTTCAGATGGAGGGTAAGGGAGCGCATTGGAATTACTCTGCGGTTTGAGCGGCATTGGCGCAGGCGGGTTTGCCGGCAGCGTATTTAAGACTGGGGTCGACCAGCGCGTCGAAGCGCTTGAGCGCCTCGGAACCGATCAGCAACGGGTATTGGAAGGCGCTACGGTCGGTCAGGTTCACTTCGATGCTGCGCAGGGCCGAGCCCATGCAGATGTCCAGTTCGATGACCGGTCGGGCCGTGTATTTCTTGCCTTCTTCCGGGTCGTAGTCACCGGCGCGGCGCTTGATCTTGCTGACCCGGGCCAGCGGACGTTCGATGGGGTGCGAGTGGGCCGCGTCGATGGCCAGGTAAAAGCGCACCCAGGATTCGCCATTGCGCTTGAAGCGCTTGATGTCCCGGGCGCTGAGGGACGCGGTCTTGGCGCCGGTGTCCAGCTTGGCGGCGACCTCCAGGTCGATGCCCTGCAGGGCGGCGTATTCGTTGAGGCCGTACACGGTTTTTTCACCCGCCACGGCAAGCCCTGGCAGGCACATGAAATAAAGAACAGCGGTGAAGGGCTTGAGTGTCATAGATCCTGGTGCGCAGCGTTCCGTTTATCGGTTCAGGCCCTGGCATTACTGCACAAGCTCCCTGGGCAGCCTTCCCTATAAAAGGAGAGCGGCAAATCGCGCGGCATTCTAGCACGGTGGTTTTCTGACGCCACCGCTGGCCGGACGCTACGACGCATTCAAACGAGTGGTTATGTCGAGTGGGCTTATTAGACGATTGTCGACAATGTTGATTTTCTCTTTGACGTTAACGCTGGTATTGGGTAGTTTTTGCCGTATTGATTTGCAAGGTGTCGACAATATGCTCGATCAGCTCGAAACCCCGGTGATGGCTCAGGACGACTCGGAGACCCTGTCCGAGAACGTCTTCCGACGTATCCAGGCCGCCATCGTCAAAGGCGAGATCGCCCCCGGCAGCAAGATCTCCGAGCCCGAGCTGGCGCGTACCTACGGCATCAGCCGCGGGCCGCTGCGCGAGGCCATCCATCGCCTGGAAGGCCAGCGACTGCTGGTTCGCGTGCCCCACGTCGGTGCCCGGGTGGTGTCGCTGAGCCACGCCGAGCTGCTGGAACTCTACGAAATTCGCGAATCCCTCGAAGGCATGGCCTGCCGCCTGGCGGCCGAACGCATGACTTTGGAAGAAATCGACGAGCTGCGCCGCGTGCTGGAAACCCACGAACGCGATGCGGCGTTCCAGGCCGGTGTTGGCTATTACCAGCAGGAAGGCGATTTCGACTTTCATTACCGGATCATCCAGGGCAGCGGCAACCGCACCCTGACACAAATGCTCTGCGGCGAGTTGTACCAACTGGTGCGCATGTATCGCATCCAGTTTTCCACCACGCCCAACCGTCCGCGCCAGGCCTTTGCCGAGCACCATCGAATTCTCGATGCTATCGCCGACCGTGACGGCGAACTGGCTGAATTACTGATGCGCCGGCACATCGGCGCCTCCAAACGCAATATCGCGCGTCATTTCCAGGACAGCGCCGCCACTGAACGAGGTGAGTCATGAGTTCCAGCAAGAGCACGCCAGGCCAGCGTTTCCGCGATGCGGTCGCCACCGAGCATCCGCTGCAAGTGGTGGGCACGATCAATGCCAACCACGCGTTGTTGGCCAAGCGCGCCGGTTTCAAGGCGATCTACCTGTCGGGCGGCGGTGTGGCGGCCGGCTCTCTCGGCGTGCCAGACCTGGGCATTACCGGCCTGGATGACGTGCTGACCGATGTGCGCCGTATCACCGACGTGTGCGATCTGCCGCTGCTGGTGGACGTGGACACCGGTTTCGGTTCCTCGGCGTTCAACGTGGCGCGCACGGTCAAGTCGATGATCAAGTTCGGCGCGGCGGCCATCCATATCGAGGACCAGGTCGGCGCCAAGCGTTGCGGCCATCGTCCGAACAAGGAAATCGTCTCGCAGCAAGAGATGGTCGACCGCATCAAGGCCGCCGTCGATGCCCGTACCGATGACAGCTTCGTGATCATGGCCCGTACCGATGCCCTGGCGGTGGAAGGCTTGGAGTCGGCTCTGGACCGCGCCGCGGCCTGCATCGAGGCCGGTGCCGACATGATTTTCCCGGAGGCCATCACCGAGCTTGAGATGTACAAGCTGTTCGCCAGCCGCGTGAAAGCGCCGATCCTGGCCAACATCACCGAATTCGGCGCGACACCGCTGTACACCACCGAACAGCTGGCCGGTGCCGATGTGTCGCTGGTGCTGTACCCGCTGTCGGCCTTCCGGGCCATGAACAAGGCCGCCGAGAACGTCTACACCGCGATCCGCCGCGACGGCACGCAACAGAATGTCATCGACACCATGCAAACGCGCATGGAGCTTTACGATCGCATCGACTACCACACCTTCGAGCAGAAGCTCGATGCGTTGTTCGCAGCGAAGAAGTAAGGCGCGACTCCCCCTACAAATTCAAGAAAATGGAGACAGCAAATGGCCGAAGCAAAAGTACTCAGTGGCGCCGGGCTCCGTGGCCAGGTGGCCGGGCAAACCGCATTGTCCACCGTAGGCCAGTCTGGCGCCGGCCTGACCTATCGCGGCTACGACGTTCGCGACCTGGCGGCGGACGCGCAATTTGAAGAAGTGGCCTACCTGCTGCTGTACGGTGAGCTGCCGACCCGGGCACAACTCGATGCCTACACCGGTAAGCTGCGCCAATTGCGGGACTTGCCCCAAGCCTTGAAAGAGGTGCTGGAGCGCATTCCCGCCGACGCCCACCCGATGGACGTGATGCGCACCGGTTGCTCGTTCCTGGGTAACCTGGAGCCTGAGCTGGATTTTTCCCAGCAACATGACAAGACCGACCGCCTGCTGGGCGCGTTCCCGGCGATCATGTGCTACTGGTACCGCTTCAGCCACCAGGGCCAACGCATCGAATGCGTGAGCGACGAGCCCTCCATCGGCGGCCATTTCCTGCACCTGTTGCACGGCAAGAAACCGAGCGAGCTGCACGTCAAGGTGATGAACGTGTCGCTGATCCTCTACGCCGAGCACGAATTCAACGCCTCGACCTTCACCGCCCGGGTCTGCGCCTCCACGCTGTCGGACCTGTTCTCCTGCATCACCGCTGCCATCGGCTCGTTGCGCGGCCCGCTGCACGGCGGCGCCAATGAAGCGGCAATGGAAATGATCGAGCGGTTCAGCTCACCCCAGGACGCCATCGAAGGCACCCTCGGCATGCTGGCGCGCAAGGACAAGATCATGGGCTTCGGTCATGCGATCTATAAGGACAACGATCCGCGCAACGAGGTGATCAAGGGCTGGTCGAAAAAACTCGCCGACGAAGTGGGCGACACGGTGCTGTTCCCGGTCTCCGAAGCCATCGACAAGACCATGTGGGAACAGAAGAAACTGTTTCCCAACGCCGATTTCTACCATGCATCGGCCTACCATTTCATGGGCATCCCGACCAAGCTGTTCACGCCGATTTTCGTCTGCTCGCGCCTGACCGGCTGGGCCGCCCACGTGTTCGAACAACGCGCCAACAACCGCATCATCCGACCGAGCGCCGAATACACCGGCGTCGAACAGCGCAAGTTCGTGCCAATCGAACAACGCTGAGCTGGAGGGTTCTAGCCGCCGGAACTGAGTAACCCCGAAACCTTGTGGGAGCGAGCTTGCTCGCGATTGCGCACTGACATTCAACATCGATGTCGACTGTTATACCGCTATCGCGAGCAAGCTCGCTCCCACAGTGGCCGGGGTTGCTTCAAGTCCGGTACCAACCCTTCTGAAACCACCGTGACCCGAGTCCTGACGATGAACACAGAATTTCGCAAACCGCTGCCCGGCACTTCGCTGGATTATTTCGACGTTCGCGAGGCCGTGGATACCATTCGCCCCGGCGCCTACGACGGCCTGCCATACACTTCCCGCGTGCTGGCGGAAAACCTGGTGCGTCGCTGCGATCCGGCCACGCTACGTGAATCGCTGTTGCAGCTGATCGAGCGCAAGCGCGACCTGGACTTCCCGTGGTTCCCGGCCCGCGTGGTGTGCCATGACATTCTCGGCCAGACCGCGTTGGTGGACCTGGCGGGCCTGCGCGACGCCATCGCCTTGCAGGGCGGTGACCCGGCGCAGGTCAACCCGGTAGTGCCGACCCAATTGATCGTCGACCACTCCCTGGCGGTGGAAAGCGGCGGTTCCGATCCCCAGGCCTTCGCCAAGAACCGCGCCATCGAAGACCGGCGCAACGAAGACCGCTTCCACTTCATCAATTGGACCAAGAAGGCCTTCAAGAACGTCGACGTGATTCCACCGGGCAACGGCATCATGCATCAGATCAACCTGGAAAAAATGTCGCCGGTGATCCAGCAGCGTGATGGCGTGGCGTTCCCCGACACCTGCGTGGGCACCGACAGCCACACGCCCCACGTCGATGCCCTGGGCGTGATCGCCATCGGCGTCGGTGGCCTGGAGGCCGAAAGCGTCATGCTCGGCCGCGCCTCGTGGATGCGCCTGCCGGAAATCATTGGCGTCGAGCTGACCGGCAAGCTGCAACCGGGCATCACCGCCACCGACATGGTGCTGGCGCTGACTGAGTTCCTGCGCAAGCAAAAAGTCGTCGGGGCGTGGCTGGAGTTTTTCGGCGAAGGCGCCAGTGCCCTGACCTTGGGCGACCGCGCGACCATTTCCAACATGGCCCCGGAATACGGCGCCACGGCAGCGATGTTCTACATCGACCAGCAAACCATCGATTACTTGAAGCTCACCGGGCGCGAAGACGACCAGGTGCGACTGGTCGAGACCTACGCCAAACAGGCCGGCCTGTGGGCCGACAAGCTCAAGGGCGCGCAATACGAGCGTGGCCTGACCTTCGACCTGTCCTCGGTGGTGCGCAACATGGCAGGGCCTAGCAACCCGCACGCCCGCGTCGCGGTGTCGGATCTGGCTGCCAAAGGCATTTCCGGGCAGTGGGACGATGTGCCGGGGCAGATGCCTGACGGTGCGGTGATCATCGCCGCCATCACCAGTTGCACCAACACCAGCAACCCGCGCAACGTGATCGCCGCCGGCCTGTTGGCGCGCAACGCCAACCGCCTGGGCCTGGTCCGCAAGCCGTGGGTCAAATCGTCCCTGGCGCCGGGTTCGAAAACCGTGGCGCTGTACCTGGATGAGGCGGGCCTGACCAAAGAGCTGGAGCAACTGGGATTCGGCGTGGTGGCGTTCGCCTGCACCACCTGCAACGGCATGTCCGGCGCACTGGACCCGGTGATCCAACAGGAAATCATCGATCGCGACCTGTACGCCACCGCCGTGTTGTCGGGTAACCGCAACTTCGACGGACGCATCCACCCATATGCCAAGCAGGCGTTCCTTGCTTCGCCGCCGCTGGTGGTCGCTTATGCCATCGCCGGGACCATTCGCTTCGACATCGAGAAAGATGTGCTGGGCGTGGTGGACGGTCGGGAAATCCGCCTCAAGGACATTTGGCCGAGCGACGAAGAAATCGACGCGGTGGTCAAGGCCTCGGTGAAGCCGGAGCAGTTCCGTCAGGTGTACATCCCGATGTTCGCCATCCAGGAAGACACCGGGCCGAAAGTCACGCCGTTGTACGACTGGCGCCCGCAAAGCACCTACATCCGCCGTCCGCCGTATTGGGAAGGCGCGCTGGCCGGCGCGCGGCCGCTCAAGGGCATGCGCCCGCTGGCGGTGCTGCCGGACAACATCACCACCGACCACTTGTCGCCGTCCAACGCCATCATGCTGGACAGCGCCGCCGGTGAATACCTGGCGAAAATGGGCCTGCCGGAAGAGGACTTCAACTCCTACGCGACCCACCGCGGTGACCACCTGACCGCACAACGTGCCACCTTCGCCAACCCGAAACTGTTCAACGAAATGGTCCAGGAAAACGGCAAGGTCAAGCAGGGCTCCCTGGCCCGGGTCGAGCCGCAAGGCAAGGTCATGCGCATGTGGGAAGCCATCGAGACCTACATGGAGCGCAAGCAACCGCTGATCATCATTGCCGGCGCCGACTACGGCCAAGGTTCGTCCCGGGACTGGGCGGCCAAGGGCGTGCGCCTGGCCGGTGTCGAGGCAATCGCTGCCGAAGGTTTCGAGCGTATCCACCGCACCAACCTGGTGGGCATGGGCGTGTTGCCGCTGGAATTCAAGCCCGGTACCGATCGCAAGACCCTGGGCATCGACGGCAGTGAAATCTATGACGTGATCGGCGAGCGCACCCCGCGTGCGACGCTGACGTTGGTCATCACGCGCAAGAACGGCGAGCGCGTCGAAGTGCCGGTGACCTGCCGCCTCGATACCGCTGAAGAAGTGTCGATCTATGAAGCCGGTGGCGTGCTGCAACGCTTTGCCCAGGACTTCCTTGAGTCGGCGGTTGCCGTCTAAACCACAGCTGCGGACACCTGGCGTGTCCGCTTGAGGAGCATCATGGCTCACGCACCGCAAATCAGAATACCCGCTACCTATATGCGTGGCGGCACCAGCAAAGGCGTGTTCTTCAGCCTGCAAGACCTGCCCGAAGCGGCCCGCGTCCCTGGCCCGGCCCGGGATGCCTTGTTGCTGCGGGTGATCGGCAGCCCCGACCCGTACGAGAAACAGATCGACGGCATGGGTGGCGCGACGTCCAGCACCAGCAAGACTGTGATCCTGGCCAAGAGCACCCGGGCCGACCACGATGTCGATTACCTGTTCGGCCAGGTTTCCATCGACAAGCCGTTCGTGGATTGGAGCGGCAATTGCGGCAACCTCTCGGCGGCGGTCGGTTCATTCGCTATCAGCAGTGGTTTGGTGGAGGCCAGCCGTATCCCGCAGAACGGCGTGGCCGTGGTGCGGATCTGGCAGGCCAACATCGGCAAGACTATCATCGCCCATGTGCCGATCACTGACGGCGCGGTGCAGGAAACCGGTGACTTCGAACTCGACGGCGTGACCTTTCCGGCGGCCGAAGTGCAATTGGAATTCATGGACCCGGCGGCCGAAGAAGAGGGCGGTGGTGGCGCGATGTTTCCCACCGGCAATCGGGTGGACGATTTGGAAGTGCCCGGTGTTGGCACCTTCAAGGCGACACTGATCAACGCCGGGATCCCGACGATTTTCATCAACGCCCGGGACGTCGGCTACACCGGCACCGAATTGCAGGGCGCCATCAACGGCGATCCCAAGGCGTTGGCCATGTTCGAAACCATCCGCGCTCACGGCGCCTTGCGCATGGGTTTGATCAAACACCTGGACGAAGCCGCCCAGCGTCAGCACACGCCGAAAGTGGCGTTTGTCGCGCCACCGGCGGATTACATTTCATCCAGTGGAAAAGCCGTGGCGGCCGGGGATGTCGATCTGCTGGTACGTGCCCTGTCGATGGGCAAACTGCACCACGCCATGATGGGCACCGCAGCGGTCGCCATCGGCACCGCCGCGGCGATTTCCGGCACCGTGGTCAACCTCGCGGCTGGCGGCATCGAGCGCAACGCGGTGCGTTTCGGCCATCCGTCCGGCACCCTGCGCGTCGGCGCCGAGGCCAGCCAGGTCAACGGCGAATGGACCGTGAAAAAAGCCATCATGAGCCGCAGCGCGCGGGTGTTGATGGAGGGGGTTGTGCGGGTGCCGGGGGATGTCTTCTAACTCGATACTTCAGGAACGACACAAAACCTGTGGGAGCGAGCTTGCTCGCGATGGCGGTGTGTCAGCCGACATCGATGTTGAATGCGCCGGCCTCTTCGCGAGCAAGCTCGCTCCCACAGGTTGGTCGTGCTTGCGCCATCAGTCCGCGGTCAGTGCCGCGACAACCAATCCCACATTGCTTTCCAGTTCCGCAACCGGATCGGTGGTATCGGTGCTCAATATCAGCAACTGGCTGCCGCCCTCACTGATGGCAGCCTTCAGCGCCTCCGACGGCTGGCGATGATGCAGCACCAGCGCCACGTCATTGTCTTTCAACGTGGTGGACAATTGCTTGAGGGCTTCGGCTGTCCAGTCGGCATCGGGTCGGGCATCGGTGCTGATTGCGTCCAGGTTGAGCCCGCTGATCAAGTAGCCGAAATGCTCGCTCAGGCTGACCACGCTCAGGTTGTCGGCGCTGGCGAGGCGTTTTTCGCTGTCGGCGCTGAGTTTGAGCAGGCGCTGCTTGAGGGCCGCCAGGTTGGCGTCGATCTTCGCTTTGTCCGCCGGGGCCAGGCGCACCAGGTCGGCGGCGATCACGTCGGCCATGCGCCCCAGGTTGTGGCTGGCCATCCACGGCTGGCTCGCCAGGCCGTCGGTCATGCCCGGCTGCACGGCGATACCGGGCAGGGCACCGTCCACCGGGCGCGCGGCATCGATTTCGACGATGCGGATATTGCCGCGTCGTGCCATGGGGTACAGCGGATCGTCCGGCCACAGCGAGCGCAGGCCAATCACCCCGTCAGCATCGCTGGCCAGTTTGCTCAAGGCCGGCGCGCCACGGCCGCTGAAGTAGGCGCTCTGCCGGGTGCCGGGAAGATTGGCGGGCGCGGCCCGCTCCAGGCTGACCTCAGTGCCCTTGAGCAAGGCCTCGCCCAATCCGTAGGTGACCGGCAACGATGCCAGCAGACGCACTTTTTCGCTGGCAAATGATGAGGTGACGGCCACGCCGCACAACGCGACGGCCAGGGTCAGTTGTCGCAATGAAAAAACCATTTATCCAAGATTCCCTTTGAGGCTGGGGACAACACCGCGGGCGATGGCGGACAGAGCGAAGGCGATGCCGGCCACCAGGATGATCGCGGCACCGGACGGGATCGGCAGGTCGAACACAATGGGCGCGAGAATTCCGCATAAGGTGCTGGCGGTGGCGATCAGCACTGAACACCAGAAAAAGCCCTTCAATGATTGGCTGAGCAGGCGTGCCGCCGCTGCCGGGATTACCAGCAACGCGCCCACCAGAATGGCGCCGATGACTTTTACCGCCGCCACGGTGATCAGCGTCACCAGGACCACGAACAAGTAGTCCAGGGGCTTGACCGCCACCCCGCGTACTGCCGCCAGTTGCGGGTTGAAGCTGGCGAGCATGATGCGGTTATAGAGCGGCAAGGCCAGGGCCATCACCAATGAGCCGACCACCGCCAGCACCAGCAGGTCGTTGCCATTGACCGTCAGCACCGAACCAAACAGTACGTTCTCCAGGATGTGCACGTTGATCTTGCCCGCCAGGATCAGCAGCAGGCTGGCACCCAGGGCCAGGGACACCGACAGGAAGACGCCGATCAGCGTGTCCGGCGCCAGGCCGGTGCGGTTGCGCAGGTAATTGAGCAGGATGCCGAACAACAGGCAGTAGCCGAACAGGCTGCCGTAAGGCCCGGTGTAGGGTTCGCCGAGCAGGATGCCGATGGCCACGCCGGTCAGCGCCGCATGACCCACCGCCTCGGAGAAAAACGCGAAACGCTTGACCACCACCAGCGTGCCGAGGCCGCCCAGCACCGGGCCGATCAGCAGCCCGGCCAGCAACGCATTGACCACGAATCCGTAGGCCAGCGCTTCGGGCAGGTAACCGGCCGAGGCCCAGCCCTGGACCATCAAACGAAAGGCTTCGTAACTCATCTGGCGGCGCTCCCGTTCGTGCGTGGATGGGTGGAAAACAACGTCAGCAAGCGTTCCGGGGTCAGGGCCTGGCGGGGTGGGCCGTCGAACAGCACCCGGCGGTTCAGGCCGGTGACACGGTCGGCCAGGCGCCCGACGGCTTCCAGGTCATGTTCGATCCACAGCACGGTGATTCCGGCTTGGCGCCAGTCCTGCAGCAACCGTTCGAACACCTGGATGCCGGCCTCGTCCAGGGCCGACATCGGTTCATCCAGCACCAGCAATTGTGGCGTGGGGATCAATCCCTGGGCCAGCAAGACCCGTTGGCGCTCGCCGCCGGACAGCGCGCCCATGCGCCGCTTGCGCTTGTCCTGCATGCCGACTCGCTCCAGGGCCTGTTCCATGGCGCCGGCGTAGTGCTTGCTCAAGCCGAGAAAGGCCGGCCGCCGCTGACACATCGCCGCCATGAAATCGTCCACCGTCATGGGCAGACCCCGGTCGAACTCCAGCGCCTGGGGCACGTAGCCGATCACACCGGGCTCGCCCGGCCATTGCAGGCTCAAGCGGCCCTGGTGCGGCATCTGCCCGAGCAAAGTCTTGATCAGCGAACTCTTGCCGCCACCATTGGGGCCGACCAAGGCATGGATGCTGCCGGGCTCCACCTGAAATGCCACGCTGTCGAGGATGGTCGTACGGCCCAGGTTCAGGCTGACGTCGGCGAACTCAATCAAGGGACCGACGGGGTGCAGGATGAGGGTTTCCTGAACGGTCATGCGCCAGACTCCTGGATGGCCCGGACCACGGTGTCGAGGTTGCCGGCCATTTCCTTTTCGTACTTCTCGGGGCTGTAGTCGCCGTAGGAAATGTGTGAGAGCGGGTACAGCTTCACGCCCGATTCACGCTGGATGGTGTCGACGTAGGTGGACGGGAAATCCATCTCCGAGAAGATCACCTTCACGTCCAGTTCGCGCAGTTGGTCGATGGTTTTCTTCAACTGGCTGGGGCTCGGTTCGATGCCATGGGCCGGCTCGACCACGGCGGTCACTTCCAGGCCGAACTCGCGCAACAGGTAGTCGTAGGCGGCATGCACCGTGGCGACCCGCAACTCGGCATTGGGGGCCTGGGTCAGTTTCGCCAGGGCGGCGGCGCGCATCTGCCGCAGGCGCTTGCCGTAGGCGCGGGCGTTCTGGGTGTAGGCCTTGGCGTTGTCCGGGTCGAGTTTGCCCAACTCCCGGGCGATGTTATTGACCTGGGCAATGGAGGCGCTGATGGACAGGAACGTGTGCGGGTTCACGACCTTGCCCGCGCCACGGGCCGCCGTGCCGGTGGCAGCCAGCAGGGGCACGTTTTCATTGGCCTCGATCACTTTCACGTTCGGGGTTTCGCTGGCGGCGATCATGCGGTCGGCGAAGTCGTCGTGCCCCACGCCGTTGAGCACGATCACGTCGAGGCCGCTGATGCGCTTGATGTCCTCGGCCCGAGGTTCATAGGCATGGGGGTTGAAACCGGCCGGGATCAGCGGCACGACCTCGGCCTTGTCGCCGACGATGTTGGCCACATAGCTGTAATAAGGATGCAGGGTGATGCCGATGCGCAGGCGCTTGGCTGTTTCGGCGTACGCCTGCGAGGTGAACAGGCAGGCCAGCAGGCCGATCAGCAGCAGGCGCAGCAAGGGGCGGCGTTGGGATGCAATAGGCATGGGCAAACGGTCTTCTCTCGAATGAAGGCGTGGGGTCAGTGCCGGTGTTGGCGGGTTACGCCGGCATCGAATTGCGCGACGATCTGTTGCCAGCCGGCGGCGGACAAAGCAGCGTCGTCCAGCGCAGCAGGTGTCGCGAGGCCATTGCTGCGGTTGAGCCAGATGTCCGACGCAGCGTCGGACGCTTCGCCGATGCGCATCAGGAAGGAACCTGCGACGGAAGAATTGGCACTGGCGCCGAAGTAGGCCTGGTCCTGCAGCTGTTGCCAGGCGTGGCCGCCCCGGCTGACAGCGCTGGCGTCCTGGGCGAACGGCGCGAAGCCTTCTTCGGCCAGGGTCTGCGGGCCGGGTAGGGTGGATTGGTCTTCGCGCAGCAAGCGGATTTCATCCAGGGTCACCCGCAGGTCGGCGTAGATGCCCTGCTCGGCGGCGCTGAGGTCGCGGCGGGCGTCGAGTTGGTTCGAGGCCAGGTGCGTGGTGTCTTCGGCTTCGCCATGCCAGGCCACCACAGACCCGGCGACCAGCACGATGACCAGGCACAGCAGCAACACATACAGGGTTTCGTGGCCCGCGCCAGCGGGGCGGATGACTTGAGTTGTGGTGTTGGTCATGGGGCCTCGATGTCGGCTTGGTCGATTTCCACAACGTGGCCGGGGCCGGCGTCGAAGAGCACGTAGAACTCAGCGTCCGGCTTCTTGAAGGTCAGCTTCGAATCGGCACCGAGCTTGCCCGGGACGAGGATGGTTTCGTCGTAGCCGATTACGTCCAGGGTCACTCCGGGTGCGCCGCTGCCGTCGGAAAAACCGCCGGTGCATTGGATCTGCTCGGCGTCGATCGCCTTGCATTCGCACATCGGGTTGTGCGCCAGTGCGCTGCTGCTTGCACCTGCGCAGAACAGCAACGCCAGGCCGTTGGATAAGGCGCGAAGGGTCATGGTTTGGGTCCTTGGTTCTTCAGCCAGGCAACGGTGGCCGGGGAGGCCTGGCGCAGGGGAATGGAGGCCTGGTGCATCGAACCGTCCCAGCCCTCGAGGGTTATCCACAGTTCGGCATCGGGCTGGGTCTTTGGCGGGACCGGCAACAAGGCGCCCATGCGATAGGGCGAGCCGAAGAAAATCACCCCGGCGGCCCGCAGGCTGCGGGGTTTGCCGATGCGCAGATAGGTGGCCTTGACCTGGCCGATACAGCGTTCGCACAGGGCCGCGTTGAAGTGCTTCATGGGCCCCGCCGGCCCTTGGGGGCGTGGGGCTTCGTTGCGAAATTCCGCCAGGCGCAGGCTCCAGGGGCCGACCTGGACTTCGCCGACTTCTCGCTCACCAAGCCCGGCATCTCCGCGAAACAGCGCGGCTTCGGATAGATACTTGGGCATGAACCCCAAGGGGATCAGCAACAACAGCACGTTGAGGTGAAAGCGCCATTTATGCCAGAACAGGCTCAGGCGTGACGGTGATGAAGTGGTATTGGACGGGTTCACAGGCTGCCCTCCGACGACTCACGGTGGACCGACGGCTGCAATGCCTGCGCGAGGCGGGTTTCACGGGAGGGTTTCTGGCTACGCTTGAGGGCATTGGCGGTGGCCAGGGCTGTGCGTTTGGTCCAGATCAGCAGCCCGCTGAGCACCATCATGCTCAGGACCAGGCCGAAGAAAAACCAGATGAGCTTGATCCATAGGCCACCGAAGTCGCCGGTGTGCAACGGGCGCATGGATTCGGTGACGAACTCCAGCGTCGTGCGGTCGGCCAGCAGTCGTGAGGCGGCGACGTCACCGTTGTAGGGATTGATGGTGGCGGTCTGGAACATCAGTGGATACCAACCGCGGCCGCCGATTTCCAGATGGCTGTAGGCATTGCCGGGCAGGCTGACGAAACTCGCTTCCAGGCCCGGGATGCGTTGCTGGGCGATTTCAATGGCCCGGTCCAGGTTCAATTGCGGCGGTGCAAGGCCATCAGCTGACAGCGGAACGCTTTCACGCGCCACCACGGGGATGACCGGTTCGCTGGAAATGGATATCTGGTTGTCGGATAGCAAGGCTTCGATCAGGAACCAGGTGCCCGTAACGGAAATCACCGCGATGAACCAGATCGACCAGATACCACTGAGTCGGTGCAAATCCCCCCAGAAAATTCGGGCGCCGTGGCGGATCCGCAACGTCGGACGGAAAAAGCCTTTCCAGAAACGCTTGTAGACCACCAGCCCGGTCACCAGCGAGGCCAGCAATGGCAGCCCCAACAAGGACACCAGGTACCAGCCCCAGCTGTAGCCGTTGGTGAACGGCACCAGCCACCAGCCATGCAGGGCACGGGTAAACCCCCTGAAGTTGAATGTCGGCGCCGAGCCTTGGATGACGCCGCTGTAGGGGTTGACGTAGACCTTGTCGGGGCGTCCGTCTGGGTAAGTCACGCTCACCTCCAGCGCGAAATGCGACTCGTCCGGGCGGACGATGCCTTGCACCTGGGTAAGCGGCTGGGCTTGCTTGATGGCGGTGATGACTTGGTCATAGCTGAGCAGTTGGGCATCGTCCGAGGGCTTGCTGGCGCGCATCTCAGGGTTGACCAGCCAGACAAGCTCCTGGCTGACCACCGCGAGGGTGCCAGTGACGCAAACGATCAGTACGAAAAACCAGATGGGCAATGCCAGCCAGCTGTGGACCAGGAACCAGAGTTTGGAGCGGGACTTCTTCGACATGATTGAACGTCTTGATTCGATGAAAGGTTCGGTATTACGGGCTTCGCAATACCGTGAACCGTAAAAAAGCAAACCGTGGCTTTTGCCGACGCGGCCTGCTGCATCTAATTAAGACGAACCAGCAAATGAAATCCTGAAGGGGAAGATGAAAGAAAATGTTTCGCGTGGTAGGAGCTGCCGAAGGCTGCGATCTTTTGATCTTTTGATCTTTCGCTTGAGACTCAAGTGTCAGGGGAAAGATCGCAGCCTCATTGCACTCGACAGCTCCTACAGGGGGTAACCCTGCGGGAGCAAGGGCAAGTCAGCCTTGCTGTTGGAACATCTCCCTGGCCCGTTGCTCGATCTGTTCCTGGCTCAGATCTTCCTTGTGCGTCGCCAGGAACCACAGATGCCCATAGGGATCTTTCAAGGTGCCGGTACGATCGCCGTAGAACTGGTCCTTGACCTCGGAAATCACGGTGCCACCGGCGGCAATGGCCTGGGCAAACGCGCTGTCCACGTCCTCGACATAGATATGCAGGCCGACCGATGGCGATTGGTCCGGGTTGCTCAATGGGCCTTGGTCGCAAGGCGTGCCGAGCATCATCGGAAAACCGTTGATCCGCAGTTCGGCATGCCCGATGCCGCCGTCGGGCATGGCCAGGCGCATGACCTCGGTGGCATTGAAGGCTTTTTTGTAGAAGTCGATGGCTTCGGCAGCTTTCTGAATGCCCAGGTAGGGCGTGATGTTATGGAAACCTTCGGGAATGGCTTTGACGCCCATGACGGTTCTCCTTTTTGTTATGGGAGGCGAAGAGGGTCTTCGTCGATTTGCCCATCCACTATAGGTCAGTCGCCGTGGGCGGGCTCATGTCCCGACGAACGCTTCACGGCTGCTCCAGCAGGTGAGCCCCTGGCCCGTGTTTGCCCAGCACGTCGCCCTGATTGCGCAGCGGACAAGCCTCCATCGACAGGCATCCACAGCCGATGCAACCGTTGAGTCGATCGCGCAGCGTCATCAATTGGTTGATGCGCTCGTCCAGGTCCCGGCTCCACTGCGCCGACAAGGTTTGCCAGTCGGCGGCCGTTGGCGCACGGTTGTCCGGCAGGTTTTTCAACGCCGCGCCGATTTCCGCCAAGGGAATGCCCAGGCGCTGGGCAACCTTGATCAGCGCCACGCGACGCAATACTGCCCGTGAGTAGCGACGTTGGTTGCCCTGGTTGCGCGTGCTTTGGATCAGCCCCTTGGATTCATAGAAGTGCAGGGCCGTGACCGCCACGCCGCTGCGGGCGGCCACTTGGCCTACGGTGAGTTCCTTGTGAACATCGATCTGCGTCATCGCTTCAATTCACTGCTTGACCTCAAGTTAACTTGAGGTTTTACCCTGCACGCGTTCGGATCGCAAGATCCGCCTTACGTGCAGAGGGGACCTTTCATGCAATCACCAAGGAACAATCGCAGTTTCACCCAGTTGATGGAATTCGATATCGAGCCTCAATGGCAGCAGGCGCTGGTAACCGCCTTGTCGGAACAAACCGAGCGCCTGGCTCGGGACCACCAGGGGTTCCTGAGTGCAAGTATCCAGGCCAGCGAGGATGGTCGGCGGGTGCTCAACTATTTGCAGTGGCAAACCCGTGAGGCAGGCGAGGCGGCGCTTCGAGGCTTCGAAAGTGGCGAACAGGATTTCTGGCGGCTGATCCAGGCTCATCGAGCCAAAGCCGTGACATTTGGCTCGTTCCAGGTGCTGCGCAACATCGAGCGCAGTCTGGACAACGCGCTGCATTGCCAGTTGGTCGACTGAATGCAGCGGCTGATCCGCGAAGGCAATAGCCACTATCGAGAGGGTTGATTTCTGCCGCGCAGGGCTGGCGGGTAGCCTTTGTTCATCGCCCAACTCCAGAACACCGGACACTTGCCATGAACCGTACCTTTGCTGTTTTGCTGCTGTTGACCGCCACCCTCCTGGGCGGTTGTGCCAGTTCTTCCCCGGAGCTGCGTCCCTACACTGCCGACGAGACCCGCGAACTGGCCCTTGAAGCCTTGAATCGTCGAGGCCTCTCGTTCGATGAATACCACGCGAAAAAAGCCGAGTTGCTCGGCTCGTCGCAGAAAAACGTGGGTTTCGACGATCAGGGCCAGATGAGTGCCGAGCGGGTCGTGCAACAGCCAGGCCGGTCAAGCTGAGGGACTGTACTGCTTAAAGTTTTGCCCAACTGTCCGTGGGTTTGCGCCAAGGCGTGGGGTAGGGTCATGACATGACTGACCGCCCTGATGGACTGACTTGAAATGACCCTTTCGCTTGACCTGCTGCTGGGCTTCGCCCTGTTTGCCCTGGTGACCTCGATCACGCCTGGCCCTAACAACACCATGTTGTTGGCCTCGGGTGTCAATTTCGGTTTCAACCGCACCATTCCTCACATGCTGGGTATTACCTGCGGCTTCTTTTCCCTGGTGCTGGCGGTGGGCCTTGGCCTGGGCGCGGTGTTCCAGACTTATCCACTGCTCTATACGGCGCTGCGCTACATCGGCGCGGCGTACCTGGTGTACCTGGCTTGGAAAATAGCCCACTCCGGTCCGGTTTCGGAAAGCCAGGCGGGGGACACTACGCCGATGAGCTACTGGGGCGCCGCGGCGTTCCAATGGGTCAATCCCAAGGCCTGGATCATGGCCATCGGTGCCATCAGTACCTACACGCCACTTCAGGGTTACTTCTTCAACGTGTTGGTGATTGCGGCGGTGTTTGCCCTGATCAACCTGCCAAGCGTGAGCTTGTGGGTGGTGTGCGGTAGCCTGTTGCGCAACCTGTTGGGTGATCGTCGCTGGTTGCGCCTGTTCAACTGGGGCATGGCGCTGCTGTTGGTCGCTTCGCTGTATCCATTGTTGCTCGAAAGCATCAGTTGAGGGCTGAGCTTCGCGGCGATGCCTGCTAAGCTCGCTGTTCAGGAGCGTTCCTACGCACTTTTAAACGAAGTCCGACTTCTTTAAGGTCTTTGATCAGGTATTGCTAGTCTCGAACCCAACGAGGGCGCCTGATCCCGGAGCAGGCTCTGCGAGTTTCCTATGAATAAACGTCCGTTGTATTTCGACTACGCCGCCACCACGCCGGTGGATGAGCGGGTTATCCGGGTCATGGTCGAGTGTCTGGGCTTTGACGGCAACTTTGGCAACCCGGCTTCCAGTTCCCATGCCTTCGGCCAGGAGGCCCGGCGCTCGGTGGAGCGTGCCCGCCAGCAGGTGGCGCAATTGGTGGGGGCCCAGCCCGAACAGATCGTTTGGACGTCCGGCGCTACCGAGTCCAACAACCTGGCCCTCAAAGGGGTAGCCCAGGCGCGCGGTGGTTCCGCCGGCCATGTCATCACCAGTCTGATCGAACACAAGGCGATTCTCGACACGGCGCGCCAGCTTGAAGAGAGCGGCGTCGCGGTGACCTGGCTGGCGCCGGACGCCGAGGGCCTGATCAGTCCGCAAGCGGTTCGCGACGCGTTGCGCGAAGACACGTTCCTGGTGTCGCTGATGCTGGTGAACAACGAGTTGGGCACCCTCAATGATGTCATCGCCATCGGCGAGATCGTTCGCAAGCACGGTGCGCTGTTTCATGTGGACGCAGCCCAGGGCGCCGGCAAGGTGCAGATCGACCTGTCTCGTTGGCCGGTGGACCTGATGTCTTTTTCCGCGCACAAGATCTACGGCCCCAAGGGCATCGGTGCGCTCTACGTCGGCGACCGTGCCCGGCCACGGCTGTCAGCGCAGATTCACGGCGGTGGGCATGAAGGCGGTTTGCGCTCCGGGACCCTGGCGACCCACCAGATCGCAGCCATGGGCGCCGCATTCGAACTCGCGGCCGAGGCATTCGACGAAGAACTCGCTAAAATCGCCCGGTTGCGCAATCGTTTGCTTGAGCCGCTGCTGGCCTTGCCCGGTGTGCGTATAAACGGCAGTGTGAGCCGCCGGATTCCCCACACACTGAGCCTGACCTTCAACGAAGGTGAGTTCAACCCGGCGACGTTGGGCGTATCGATTGCATTTTCCGCGACCTCGGCCTGCAATTCGGCGCAGAACACCCCGTCCCACGTGCTGCTGGCCTTGGGGCACGATGCGCGTGCGGCCGGGCGGACCATTCGCTTGAGTCTGGGCCGTTTTACCACTGAGCAAGATATCGACGAGGCGGTTCGGCTGATCAAAGCGGCGTGCGCGACAGCGCCGGCGTTCTGGGCCACGACCCCATAAGCCGTCTTCGGCATCGAACAACAATATCAACGAGCAGGAGAAACAATGAGCACCGAGCCTTTGCCCCATGGACTGGTTCCCCAGCGCCTGGCCCAAATTCGCCAACTGATGAGCCGAGAGGGTATTCATGCACTGCTGGTGCCATCGGCCGACCCGCATCTGTCTGAATACTTGCCGGGCTATTGGCAAGGGCGGCAATGGCTGTCGGGGTTCCACGGCTCGGTGGGTACCTTGATCGTGACCGGCAGTTTCGCCGGCGTCTGGGCCGACAGCCGTTATTGGGAGCAGGCCACCAAGGAGCTGGAGGGCAGTGGTATCGAGCTGGTCAAGCTCATTCCCGGCCAGCCCGGCCCCTTGGACTGGCTGGCGGACCAAACACCTGAGGGTGGGGTGGTTGCTGTTGACGGCGCGGTCATGGCCGTGGCATCGGCTCGCACCCTGGGCGGCAAGCTTGCGGAACGCGGCGCGCGGTTGCGCACTGACATCGATCTGCTCAACGAGGCCTGGAGCGATCGCCCTGGCTTACCGGATCAGCCGGTCTATGCCCATTTGCCTCCCCAGGCGACCGTCAGCCGGATCGAGAAACTCGCCAAGCTGCGCGAATCCCTCAAGGAGCGTGGTGCCGACTGGCATTTCATCGCCACGCTGGATGACATCGCCTGGTTGTTCAACCTGCGCGGCGCGGATGTGTCGTTCAACCCCGTGTTCGTCTCCTTCGCCTTGATCAGCCAGCAACAGGCAACGCTGTTCGTGGCCCTGGACAAGGTTGACGCTGCGCTACGTGCCGTTCTTGAACAGGACGGCGTGACCCTGCGCGATTACAGCGAAGCCGCTGCCGCGTTGCGTGAAGTGCCGGACGGCGCGAGCCTGCAGATCGATCCGGCGCGGGTGACGGTCGGCTTGCTGGATAACCTGGGCAGCGGCGTGAAACTGATCGAAGGTCTGAATCCAACGACGCTGGCCAAGTCTCGCAAAAGCCTGGCCGACGCCGAGCACATCCGCCGGGCCATGGAGCACGATGGCGCGGCGCTCTGTGAGTTCTTCGCCTGGCTGGAAGGGGCCTGGGGGCGCGAGCGCATCACCGAGTTGACCATCGACGAGCACCTGACCGCCGCCCGCACGCGCCGGCCGGACTTCGTCTCCCTGAGTTTCAACACCATTGCCGCCTTTAACGCCAACGGCGCGATGCCTCATTACCACGCCACGGAAGAAGCCCATGCGGTCATCGAAGGTGATGGCCTGTTGCTGATCGATTCCGGCGGCCAGTACTTGGGAGGCACCACCGACATCACTCGCATGGTGCCGGTCGGCACACCCACCGCTGAGCAGAAACGTGATTGCACGCGCGTACTCAAGGGCGTGATTGCCCTGTCCCGGGCCAAATTCCCTCGGGGAATTCTCTCGCCGTTACTGGATGCCATCGCTCGTGCACCCATCTGGGCGGAGCAGGTGGATTACGGCCACGGCACCGGCCATGGCGTCGGCTATTTCCTCAATGTCCACGAAGGCCCGCAGGTGATTGCCTATCAAGCTGCTGCCGCGCCGCAAACGGCGATGCAGGCTGGCATGATCACCTCCATCGAACCGGGTACATATCGTCCTGGTCGCTGGGGTGTGCGCATCGAGAACCTGGTGTTGAACCGTGAAGCCGGAAGCAGCGAGTTCGGCGAGTTCCTTGAGTTCGAAACCCTGACCCTGTGTCCGATCGACACTCGCTGCCTGGAACCTTCGCTGCTGACCCAAGACGAAAAAGACTGGTTCAACGCCTACCACGCCGAGGTTCAGCGTCGCTTGAGCCCATTGCTGGAAGGTGACGCACTGCAATGGCTCAACACGCGAACAATGGCAATTTGAAGTAGAGGATCAGGCGAGGGCTTCACGGACGAAGTCCAATCGATCCTGGCCAAAGAACAACTCGTTGCCGACAAACATGCTCGGGGCGCCGAACACGCCCCGTGCGATGGCTTCCTCGGTGTTGGTCTTGAGTGCTTGCTTGACCTGTTCGTCGTTCGTCAGGGTCAGTACGTAGTTGGCGTCGAAACCACCCTCGTTCAGGACCGCTGCGACAGTCGCAGGGTCGTTGAGGTTGCGGCCATCGACCCAAAAGGCACGGAACAGGCAATTGACGAAGGCCTCGAAGCGTTCAGGTTGGCGCAACTGCATGCCAGTCACCGCGCGCATCAGTTGCAGTGTATTGATGGGGAAGTGCGGATTGAACTGGAAGGCAACGCCGTAGCGCTTGGCGAAGCGATTCAGATCCCTGAACAGGTAAGGGTTCTTGGCCGGCACTGTCGCCGGTGATGCATTGCCGGTTGCCTTGAAGACGCCGCCTAATAGCATCGGACGATAGATCAACTGGCTGTTGGTCTGTGCGCACAGCGTCGGCAACTGGGTGTAGGCCAGGTACGTGGTCGGGCTGCCGAAATCGAAGTAAAACTCCACCGATTTGCTCATGGGATCTGCTCTCTTGTTGTTGTGAGGGGAGGGTTTACCAGCGTTCGCTCCAGGGCCGCAGGTCCAGCTCGAAGGTCCAGGCGTCGCGGGGTTGGCTGTGCAAGTACCAGTAATTCTCGGCGATGTGTTCAGGGTTCAGGATGCCGTCCTCATCCTTGGTGGCATATTTCTCCGGGAAGTTATCGCGGATGAAGTCGGTGTCGATGGCACCGTCCACCACAACATGAGCTACATGAATATTCAGCGGCCCCAGCTCACGGGCCATGCTCTGAGCCAATGCCCGGATGCCATGCTTGGCGCCTGCGAATGCGGCGAACCCCGAAGCACCGCGCAGTCCCGCCGTTGCCCCGGTAAACAGGATCGTCCCGCGCTGGCGCTTGACCATGCGCTTGGCCACTTCCCGTGCGTTGAGAAAGCCTGAGAAGCAGGCCATCTCCCAGATCTTGAAGTACTTGCGTGCGGTTTCTTCGAGAATGCTGCAAGGAACGTTGGCGCCGATGTTGAACACAAAGGCTTCGATCGGGCCGATCTGGTTCTCGATTTGTTCGATGAGAGCGATCACGTCGTCTTCTTTGCGCGCATCACAGGCAAACCCTTGGGCTTCGCCGCCCTGGGCGCGGATTGCGTCCACCAGTGGTTGGAGTTTGTCGGCGCTGCGACGGGTAACACAGGCAATAAAACCTTCCTGCGCAAAGCGTTTGGCAATTGCTCCGCCGGTGGCATCGCCCGCGCCAACAACCAGTGCGACCTTCTTGTTATTCATGGTTTGCCTCATTGGTGAACGATCGTTAACTAAACGGACGTTATGCTAAGATTCGGCAAGCGTCA
Source organism: Pseudomonas sp. St316 (assembly GCF_018325905.1). Classification (NCBI taxonomy): domain Bacteria; kingdom Pseudomonadati; phylum Pseudomonadota; class Gammaproteobacteria; order Pseudomonadales; family Pseudomonadaceae; genus Pseudomonas; species Pseudomonas sp. St316. The sequence goes on from NZ_AP021901.1 coordinate 2,195,771, forward strand.
AGGTGAGTAATCAGGGGACAGGACCATGCGATATTCAGCCAATCACAAAATGGAAACCCGCGAGAAACTGCTCGCCAGCAGTGCCGTCTCCGCCAAGAAGTCGGGTTTCTCCACGGTCGGTGTCGATGGCTTGATGAAAGCGATCGGATTGAGTGGCGGTGCTTTTTATAGCCACTTCTCATCCAAGGATGAGCTTTTCAAGGCCATTGTTGAGCGAGAGTTGGCCCAAAGCCTGGATCGTCTGAGTGGCGACGGCGCCATGGACTCAATGAAGCTGGAGCGCTGCCTCAAGCAGTATCTGAGCATGAGCCACGTTGAGCAACCCGAAGCGGGGTGTGCGTTGCCGGTGCTGGGTGCCGAGATCGCGCGATCGGATGTCCAGGTGAGGGAGACGGCGCAAACGTGGATCTGTCGTTTGCACGAAAGCTGGGCGCGGATATTGGGAAGCGACAGTCTGGCCTGGGCCATCCTGTCTCAATGCGTGGGAGCATTGGTCGTTGCGCGGATGCTGGTCACGCCACAGGTCCAGCGTGATGTCCTCAGGTCCAGCCATGAGGAGATTAGGCGCCGAATGGCCGAGCAAGGGCTCGACTGACGTGGCTTATTTACAGATGACGATCATGCTGCGGCTGGTATAGCCAGCGGGGTTGAGCCCGAAGGGGTAATCCCCGGGCTCCTCGACGGCGTCTCCGGACTTGGCAATGACCTTGTAACCCTTGGGAGCACATGAATTGGCAGCGCTGGCGGCACACTGGTCCCAGGATGAGGACAGGCCGGAGCAATTGATGTGCAGGCCTTTTTTACCGCGCTTGACTTCAGTTTTCGACGTTGCCGCACAGCCCGCTACTGCAAGTACGGCGATCAGTATCAAAATTCGTTTCATTCCTGTCCTTATAATCGTCGTGGATCTTGTGGCCACGTACGATTGTGTTCGCTCTTGCTTGAAGCGTTCATGACGTCCTGTATGAAAAAATCCATGTCTGACATTGGGTTACCGGTCTAAACATGGCCTAAATGCGTTGCAAATACCAGACCTTCGTTAAATCCTGTTTCAATCTGCCGCGACGGCAGGCTTCGCAGTGTTGGCCATGGTCATCGTTGCGCCGACCGACGCGAGGATGATGCAGGTAATGGCTAACCACTGGGTCAAGGACAAGTACTCCTGCAGAAAGATCAGTCCCGACAGGGCCGCGATTGCCGGTTCGACGCTCATCAGAGTGCCGAAAGTGCGGGCTGGCATTCGGGTCAGTGAGATCATTTCCAGGGTGTAGGGCAGGGCCGTAGACAGAATGGCGACGCCGATGGCGATTGGAATCAAGCTCGGTGTGAGCAGTGCGGCGCCCGCGTGCACGATACCAATCGGTGCGACGAACAGGGCGGCGATCATCACCCCCAATGCGGCGGTTTGCACACCATTGTCCGCGCCAGCCTTCTGGCCAAACAGGATGTACAACGCCCAGCAGAAACCCGCGCCCAGCGCATAGCCGGCTCCAAGCAGATCAATACCTGCATTGGTCGCTCCGGTCGGTATAAGCAGAAGCAGGCCCGCGACTGCCAGGGCGATCCAGAGAAAGTCGATTGCCCGGCGTGAGGCGTAAATGGCGACTGCCAGAGGCCCTGTGAACTCCAGTGCCACGGCAATGCCCAGTGGAACGGTACGAACCGACATATAGAAGAGAAAGTTCATCCCGCCCAATGCCATCCCATAGACGATCACGGTGCGCAGGGATTGAGCGGTGAGCTTGGCGCGCCAGGGGCGTAGCAATAACACCATGATGAGGCTGGCAAAGATGAGTCGCAGCGTCGTTGTGCCCTGTGCACCCACTATCGGAAACATGCTTTTGGCGAGAGAGGCTCCCGATTGGATGGAGGCCATGGCTATTAATAGCAGGGCAACCGGATACAGGGTGGAGGCCAGGCTGCGATGTGGAGGGGGTGTCATTACGAAGTGTCGTCCAGAATAAAGGCGGGGAGGCTGCTTTGAGCAGTATATTGCGCACATGCGGCGATTCCGTCTATATACCGGGCAAATTTAGTGTCGTGTCGGACTAAAGATAGAAAAATCAAATTAGGGGTTGACGGCAGATTCTGGAAGTCTATAATTCGCCCCACTTCCGGCGCAGTCGAAACGGAAAACTCCTTGAGATTCAATGAGTTAAGTAGGTTTCGAGGGTGTTGGGCTTCAGGTCATCGAAGCCCGGAAGGAGCAGGTAGAGCGGTGTTGTTTGGCTCTATCGGCGGTTCGATCTTCTCGGTCGAAAGCGGTGAAAAAGAGGTGTTGACAGCAGCGAGTAACGCTGTAGAATTCGCCTCCCGCTAACGAGAGATCGAAAGCGCAAGTGGTTGAAGTTGAAAAGGAAACTTTGAAAACTTCTGAAAATAACCGCTTGACAGATACACGGGGCGCTGTAGAATGCGCGCCTCGGTTGAGACGAAAGACTCAACCAACCGCTCTTTAACAACTGAATCAAGCAATTCGTGTGGGTGCTTGTGGAGTCAGACTGCTAGTCAACAGATTATCAGCATCACAAGTTACTCCGCGAGAAATCAAAGATGTAACCAACGATTGCTGAGCCAAGTTTAGGGTTTTCTCAAAACCCAAAGATGTTTGAACTGAAGAGTTTGATCATGGCTCAGATTGAACGCTGGCGGCAGGCCTAACACATGCAAGTCGAGCGGTAGAGAGGTGCTTGCACCTCTTGAGAGCGGCGGACGGGTGAGTAATGCCTAGGAATCTGCCTGGTAGTGGGGGATAACGCTCGGAAACGGACGCTAATACCGCATACGTCCTACGGGAGAAAGCAGGGGACCTTCGGGCCTTGCGCTATCAGATGAGCCTAGGTCGGATTAGCTAGTTGGTGGGGTAATGGCTCACCAAGGCGACGATCCGTAACTGGTCTGAGAGGATGATCAGTCACACTGGAACTGAGACACGGTCCAGACTCCTACGGGAGGCAGCAGTGGGGAATATTGGACAATGGGCGAAAGCCTGATCCAGCCATGCCGCGTGTGTGAAGAAGGTCTTCGGATTGTAAAGCACTTTAAGTTGGGAGGAAGGGCATTAACCTAATACGTTAGTGTTTTGACGTTACCGACAGAATAAGCACCGGCTAACTCTGTGCCAGCAGCCGCGGTAATACAGAGGGTGCAAGCGTTAATCGGAATTACTGGGCGTAAAGCGCGCGTAGGTGGTTCGTTAAGTTGGATGTGAAATCCCCGGGCTCAACCTGGGAACTGCATTCAAAACTGTCGAGCTAGAGTATGGTAGAGGGTGGTGGAATTTCCTGTGTAGCGGTGAAATGCGTAGATATAGGAAGGAACACCAGTGGCGAAGGCGACCACCTGGACTGATACTGACACTGAGGTGCGAAAGCGTGGGGAGCAAACAGGATTAGATACCCTGGTAGTCCACGCCGTAAACGATGTCAACTAGCCGTTGGGAGCCTTGAGCTCTTAGTGGCGCAGCTAACGCATTAAGTTGACCGCCTGGGGAGTACGGCCGCAAGGTTAAAACTCAAATGAATTGACGGGGGCCCGCACAAGCGGTGGAGCATGTGGTTTAATTCGAAGCAACGCGAAGAACCTTACCAGGCCTTGACATCCAATGAACTTTCCAGAGATGGATTGGTGCCTTCGGGAACATTGAGACAGGTGCTGCATGGCTGTCGTCAGCTCGTGTCGTGAGATGTTGGGTTAAGTCCCGTAACGAGCGCAACCCTTGTCCTTAGTTACCAGCACGTTATGGTGGGCACTCTAAGGAGACTGCCGGTGACAAACCGGAGGAAGGTGGGGATGACGTCAAGTCATCATGGCCCTTACGGCCTGGGCTACACACGTGCTACAATGGTCGGTACAGAGGGTTGCCAAGCCGCGAGGTGGAGCTAATCCCACAAAACCGATCGTAGTCCGGATCGCAGTCTGCAACTCGACTGCGTGAAGTCGGAATCGCTAGTAATCGCGAATCAGAATGTCGCGGTGAATACGTTCCCGGGCCTTGTACACACCGCCCGTCACACCATGGGAGTGGGTTGCACCAGAAGTAGCTAGTCTAACCTTCGGGGGGACGGTTACCACGGTGTGATTCATGACTGGGGTGAAGTCGTAACAAGGTAGCCGTAGGGGAACCTGCGGCTGGATCACCTCCTTAATCGACGACCGCAGCTGCTTCATGAGCTCCCACACGAATTGCTTGATTCATTGAAGAAGACGATAGAAGCAGCTTTAAGCTCCAAGCTGATAGCTCCAAGCTAACAGTTGCGCGCTCGAAATTGGGTCTGTAGCTCAGTTGGTTAGAGCGCACCCCTGATAAGGGTGAGGTCGGCAGTTCGAATCTGCCCAGACCCACCAATTTTGTTATGGGGCCATAGCTCAGCTGGGAGAGCGCCTGCCTTGCACGCAGGAGGTCAACGGTTCGATCCCGTTTGGCTCCACCATATAACTGCTTCTGAAAGTTTAGAAATGAGTATTCCGCTGTGAATATTGATTTCTAGTCTTTTGATTAGATCGTTCTTTAAAAATTTGGGTATGTGATAGAAAGATAGACTGGACGTTACTTTCACTGGTAACGGATCAGGCTAAGGTAAAATTTGTGAGTGGCTCAATGAGCGTGATCGAATTTTCGGCGAATGTCGTCTTCACAGTATAACCAGATTGCTTGGGGTTATATGGTCAAGTGAAGAAGCGCATACGGTGGATGCCTTGGCAGTCAGAGGCGATGAAAGACGTGGTAGCCTGCGAAAAGCTTCGGGGAGTCGGCAAACAGACTTTGATCCGGAGATGTCTGAATGGGGGAACCCAGCCATCATAAGATGGTTATCTTGTACTGAATACATAGGTGCAAGAGGCGAACCAGGGGAACTGAAACATCTAAGTACCCTGAGGAAAAGAAATCAACCGAGATTCCCTTAGTAGTGGCGAGCGAACGGGGACTAGCCCTTAAGCTTCTTTGATTTTAGCGGAACGCTCTGGAAAGTGCGGCCATAGTGGGTGATAGCCCTGTACGCGAAAGGATCTTAGAAGTGAAATCGAGTAGGACGGAGCACGAGAAACTTTGTCTGAATATGGGGGGACCATCCTCCAAGGCTAAATACTACTGACTGACCGATAGTGAACTAGTACCGTGAGGGAAAGGCGAAAAGAACCCCGGAGAGGGGAGTGAAATAGATCCTGAAACCGTATGCGTACAAGCAGTGGGAGCCCACTTTGTTGGGTGACTGCGTACCTTTTGTATAATGGGTCAGCGACTTATTTTCAGTGGCGAGCTTAACCGAATAGGGGAGGCGTAGCGAAAGCGAGTCTTAATAGGGCGTCTAGTCGCTGGGAATAGACCCGAAACCGGGCGATCTATCCATGGGCAGGTTGAAGGTTGGGTAACACTAACTGGAGGACCGAACCGACTACCGTTGAAAAGTTAGCGGATGACCTGTGGATCGGAGTGAAAGGCTAATCAAGCTCGGAGATAGCTGGTTCTCCTCGAAAGCTATTTAGGTAGCGCCTCATGTATCACTGTAGGGGGTAGAGCACTGTTTCGGCTAGGGGGTCATCCAGACTTACCAAACCGATGCAAACTCCGAATACCTACAAGTGCCGAGCATGGGAGACACACGGCGGGTGCTAACGTCCGTCGTGAAAAGGGAAACAACCCAGACCGTCAGCTAAGGTCCCAAAGTTATGGTTAAGTGGGAAACGATGTGGGAAGGCTTAGACAGCTAGGAGGTTGGCTTAGAAGCAGCCACCCTTTAAAGAAAGCGTAATAGCTCACTAGTCGAGTCGGCCTGCGCGGAAGATGTAACGGGGCTCAAACCATACACCGAAGCTACGGGTATCACGTAAGTGATGCGGTAGAGGAGCGTTCTGTAAGCCTGTGAAGGTGAGTTGAGAAGCTTGCTGGAGGTATCAGAAGTGCGAATGCTGACATGAGTAACGACAATGGGTGTGAAAAACACCCACGCCGAAAGACCAAGGTTTCCTGCGCAACGTTAATCGACGCAGGGTTAGTCGGTCCCTAAGGCGAGGCTGAAAAGCGTAGTCGATGGAAAACAGGTTAATATTCCTGTACTTCTGGTTATTGCGATGGAGGGACGGAGAAGGCTAGGCCAGCTTGGCGTTGGTTGTCCAAGTTTAAGGTGGTAGGCTGGAATCTTAGGTAAATCCGGGATTCTAAGGCCGAGAGCTGATGACGAGTTACCCTTTGGGTGACGAAGTGGTTGATGCCATGCTTCCAAGAAAAGCTTCTAAGCTTCAGGTAACCAGGAACCGTACCCCAAACCGACACAGGTGGTTGGGTAGAGAATACCAAGGCGCTTGAGAGAACTCGGGTGAAGGAACTAGGCAAAATGGCACCGTAACTTCGGGAGAAGGTGCGCCGGTGAGGGTGAAGCACTTGCTGCGTAAGCCCACGCCGGTCGAAGATACCAGGCCGCTGCGACTGTTTATTAAAAACACAGCACTCTGCAAACACGAAAGTGGACGTATAGGGTGTGACGCCTGCCCGGTGCCGGAAGGTTAATTGATGGGGTTAGCTAACGCGAAGCTCTTGATCGAAGCCCCGGTAAACGGCGGCCGTAACTATAACGGTCCTAAGGTAGCGAAATTCCTTGTCGGGTAAGTTCCGACCTGCACGAATGGCGTAACGATGGCGGCGCTGTCTCCACCCGAGACTCAGTGAAATTGAAATCGCTGTGAAGATGCAGTGTATCCGCGGCTAGACGGAAAGACCCCGTGAACCTTTACTATAGCTTTGCACTGGACTTTGAATTTGCTTGTGTAGGATAGGTGGGAGGCTTTGAAGCGTGGACGCCAGTTCGCGTGGAGCCAACCTTGAAATACCACCCTGGCAACTTTGAGGTTCTAACTCAGGTCCGTTATCCGGATCGAGGACAGTGTATGGTGGGTAGTTTGACTGGGGCGGTCTCCTCCTAAAGAGTAACGGAGGAGTACGAAGGTGCGCTCAGACCGGTCGGAAATCGGTCGTAGAGTATAAAGGCAAAAGCGCGCTTGACTGCGAGACAGACACGTCGAGCAGGTACGAAAGTAGGTCTTAGTGATCCGGTGGTTCTGTATGGAAGGGCCATCGCTCAACGGATAAAAGGTACTCCGGGGATAACAGGCTGATACCGCCCAAGAGTTCATATCGACGGCGGTGTTTGGCACCTCGATGTCGGCTCATCACATCCTGGGGCTGAAGCCGGTCCCAAGGGTATGGCTGTTCGCCATTTAAAGTGGTACGCGAGCTGGGTTTAGAACGTCGTGAGACAGTTCGGTCCCTATCTGCCGTGGACGTTTGAGATTTGAGAGGGGCTGCTCCTAGTACGAGAGGACCGGAGTGGACGAACCTCTGGTGTTCCGGTTGTCACGCCAGTGGCATTGCCGGGTAGCTATGTTCGGGAAAGATAACCGCTGAAAGCATCTAAGCGGGAAACTTGCCTCAAGATGAGATCTCACTGGGACCTTGAGTCCCCTGAAGGGCCGTCGAAGACTACGACGTTGATAGGCAGGGTGTGTAAGCGCTGTGAGGCGTTGAGCTAACCTGTACTAATTGCCCGTGAGGCTTGACCATATAACACCCAAGCAATTTGTGAACTCGAAAGAGGCCAGATTGCGGTGTGTGAAGACGAAACGAACCGAAAGTTCGAGAGACTCGACAGCAACACACAAATCTATCGCATACCCATTCGCTGGCACGTGACCGCAAGGCACGCACCGGCTACCGAATTTCTTGACGACCATAGAGCATTGGAACCACCTGATCCCATCCCGAACTCAGCAGTGAAACGATGCATCGCCGATGGTAGTGTGGGGTTTCCCCATGTGAGAGTAGGTCATCGTCAAGATTAAATTCCGAAACCCCAATTGCGAAAGCAATTGGGGTTTTGTTTTTGCCTGAAATAAAAAGCTTTGGCCAAAAAAGAATGACCTGTAGAGGTCATCCTTTTTTGCATCCGGCCCTTAAGTCTCGGGTACTGGGCAGCTCAGATCCCCTTCCTTGCACTTGAGATAGGTCTTGAATGCCTCGACCCGGGCTTTAGTCTGGCCGGTGATGCAGTTGCTGTAGATCAGCGGGTAGACGCTACCGCCTTCGACCCCGGAGGCGGAGAAATTGCACTCGGCGTCACGGAAGCCTATCCAGGCACGCTGCGCCTTGACCAGCATTTGTTTGGCCTCCGGGTTGTCCTTCAAACGTGCCGTGATCTGCTTGTACAAGCTGTTCAGCTCGTTGTCGGCGGCCTTGTTTTCTTTGGCTGCGCATTGGTTCATTTCGCCTTGAGTGGTGGCGTCGGCGCAGTCGTCGGCCTTGGCAACGGTGACGAAAAGCAGCGGCATCAGGGCCAGAAGCAGGCGCGGGGACATGTTTGGTCTCTCCTTGAGGGGGTGAAAACACCGGATGAGTTTACATCGCACCATGCAGTTTTAAAGAAGGCGATCCTGATACAACTTTCTGGTTGGCCTTGTGGTCTTACAAGCCTACTGTTGAAACACAGGAGGTGACTCATGCATTCATCCGACCGCATTGAAAGAAAGATCCTGCTCAAGGCTCCGCGCTCTCATGTCTGGCGAGCCCTTGCCAATGCCGAGGCTTTCGGCCAATGGTTCGGTGTCGCCCTTGAGGGGAAACGGTTCGTGGCAGGGGAGCGTACCCAGGGGCAAATCACTTATCCAGGTTACGAACATCTCATCTGGGATGTGGCGGTGGAGCGGGTGGAGCCCGAGCGGGTGTTCTCGTTTCGCTGGCATCCTTACGCTGTCGAGCCGCAGGTGGATTACTCTCAAGAGTCCGAAACCCGGGTGCAGTTCGAACTCGAAGACATGGATGGCGGTACCTTGCTCAAAGTCGTGGAGTCGGGTTTCAACAACATTCCCGAGGCTCGCCGGCTCAAGGCTTTTCGTATGGACAGCCGTGGCTGGGACGAGCAGATGGTCAATATTGAAGCCTTTCTGAGCCAGTCTTGATCGGAACTGTTTAGGGGCTAAGGGTTTTCGGATGGGTTGGTATAGCGAATGTCTTACACGAGATGGTAGCTATGTCGTCTATTTCATTTTGGATCCGAGGCGTAATCTGGACTTATCCACTGAGGCACAGGAAGTGCTCAGGATCAGGGACGATCGACCTTGCAAGGAAAGCTATCGACAGGGAGTCGTAATGGTCTTGGAAAAACCCGCTTCGGCGGGTTTTTTTTCGCCCGTAAAAATCTGGGAAGGTCGCTATAGCGAAACGCTTACACGCCGTTGCTGCTTTCTCGTCTTTTTCCAAGATGCCGATGGACCTAATCTATGTTCATCCACTGAGTACAGGGAGTGCTCGGGGTCATGGATGATTGGACCAGGCATGGAATGCCGGACAGGGAGTCAAGTTGGTCCTCAAAAAACCCGCCTAGGCGGGTTTTTTTTCGTCTGTGAAAAAGTCCCATGATCATGGATACCGTCCTGGTTTTGCCTGATCCTGTCTGCGTGCAGGTCAGGCGCTACTGGCTTGCAACGCCTGAGCGCGCAAGCGAGCGATGTCCTTGCTCGGGGAGGCGCCAAATAGACGGCTGTATTCACGGCTGAACTGCGAAGGGCTTTCATACCCCATCTTGTAGCCGATTGACGAAACGTCGCTGTTCTGCGCCAACAACAACCGTCGTGCTTCCTGCAGGCGCAGTTGTTTCTGGTATTGCAGCGGGCTCATGGCGGTCACGGCTTTGAAGCGGTGGTGCAGCGCCGAAGCGCTGAGATTGATCATTTGTGCCAGGCTGTCGATGCTCAGCGGTTCGGCGTAATGGGTATTGAGCCATTCGATGGCACGGCTGATGCGATGGGTCTGGGTGTCGGGAATGGCGATTTCGTGCAAGCGCTGGCCTTGGGTGCCACGCAGCAGTCGGTAGAAAATCTCCTGTTGGGCCAACGGCGCCAGGGTCGGAATATCGTCAGGGCTGTCCAACAGCCGCAGCAAGCGCAACACCGCGTCGAGTAATGGCGCATCGATACGGTCCAGGAACAACCCGCGTCCGGTTCTTTCGGCCGGCACGCCGATAGGGCTGGCGTCGGCAATCAGGCGGCATATCTGTGCCGGATCGATGTCGAGGCGGATGCACAGGTAGGGACGCTCGGGACTGGCTTCAATCACCTGACCGGACAACGGTAGGGTCACCGAGACGACTAGGTAGTTGAGCGGGTCATACACGTAGCATTCGTCTGCCAGGCGCACTTCCTTGCGCCCCTCGATAATCACGCATAAACCAGGCTTGTGCACGGTGTGCAGGGCTTCGGTTGGCTGGTCGCTACGGATCAGGTGCAAGGCCTCGATGGCCGTAGGGTGGACGCCGTATTCCGGCGCAAAGCGCTTCATCAGGCTCGCCAGTTCGGCGCGGCGCTGGCTGACACCGTCTTCTGGCGCAATGTGGAGGGACGTGGATACCGACATGCCGATCAATCTCCCAGGCCAAATTGAGTGGACCGCGCTAGTAAAGCCGATTGCGCGGCTGTCGGCCAGAGTCGGTTTTATCACTACAGGATCGTGCAAGTGCGCAGGAGGATCCGGCTAACCCGCGCCTGGATCGGTTCCCTAATCTGGACGTGTCAAATCGCTCCCACCGGGGGCCAGCACATCCAGACGAGGAAACCATCATGTCCGATATTCAAAACAAAGTAGTGGTCATCACTGGCGCCAGCAGCGGGATTGGTGAAGCCACGGCGCGATTGCTTGCTGCCCGTGGTGCCCGTGTGGTGCTTGGCGCCCGGCGCATCGATCGTTTGCAAGCACTGGTGCAAGAACTCGAAGCCATCGGCCAGCAGGCGGTCTGCAAAGCCGTGGATGTGACCCGTCGCGAGGATGTCCAGCAGATGATCGACTTTGCTGTCGAGCGATTCGGTCGGGTCGACGTGATCATCAACAATGCCGGGGTCATGCCGCTCTCCAAGCTCGAGGCGCTGAAAGTCGAGGAGTGGGACCGCATGATCGACGTCAACATCCGTGGCGTGCTCCACGGCATCGCCGCCGGCCTGCCGCTGATGCAGCGCCAGCGCAGCGGGCAGTTCATCAACATCGCGTCCATCGGTGCCTACGCCGTCAGCCCGACTGCCGCCGTGTATTGCGCCACCAAGTTTGCCGTACGGGCGATTTCCGAGGGCTTGCGCCAGGAAGTCGGGGGGGATGTGCGCGTGACGGTGATTTCCCCCGGCGTGACCGAATCGGAATTGGCCGAGAGCATTTCCGATGAAGGTGGCCGTGCCGAAATGCGCGAGTTCCGCAAGATATCCATTGCGGCCGAAGCCATCGCCCGGGCAATCGCCTACGCGATCGAACAACCGGCGGACGTAGACGTCAGCGAACTGATCGTGCGACCCACCGCCAGCCCGTTTTGAATCGAGTTGACCTACAGGAAAACCCTCATGAGCGAGTGGTATCGCCATGAGGGGTCAGGCTTCTGTGGCGAGGGGATAAATCCCCTCGCCACAGGTTTAACCCTATCTCCAGTCAGCGGCTTATGTCTGGCTGGTGTCTATCGTTCCAACCGCGCCGCAGCACGCTGGGCGATCTGCGAGCGCACCCGGAACGACTCTGCGATACGCCGGTGGGCTTCTTCCAGGACGCGCGTCGGTGCGGTGTCCGGGCTGCCTGCGTTGAACGGCGGGGCAGGGGCGTATTCGAGTTGCAGTTGGACCAGTTCGGCGGTGTCCTGATCGAACAGTTCGGCCGCCAGGGTCAAGGCAAAATCGATCCCGGCCGTGATGCCGCCACCAGTGAGCAGGTTGCCATCGCGGACTACGCGATCCTTGATCGGTGTCGCGCCCAGGGTTTGCAGCAAGCTGTGATAGGCCCAATGGGTTGTGGCGCGCTTGCCCTGCAACAGGCCTGCCGCACCGAGCACCAGCGAACCGGTGCACACGGAAGTGATGTATTTCGCATCGGCGGCTTGCCGCTTGATGAAGGCCAGTGTTTGCTCGTCTTCCATCAGGGGGCCGACGCCGGTCCCGCCGGGGACGCAGATCACGTCGAGCTTCGGGCAGTCCTCGAACGTGGTGGTGGGCAACAACACCAACCCGGTGCTGGCGGTGACCGGAGCCAGGTCCTTCCAGATCAGGTGGACCTTCACGTCTGGCAACGAGGCCAATACGTCGTATGGGCCGGTCAGGTCCAACTGCTGGACTTGGGGGAATAACAGCAAACCGATCTGCAACGTCATGTCGCGTTCTCCTTTGGATGATTGCCCGAGGGGTGGACGGTTTGACTTTAGATCCGTAGGCTCTGGCGTATACGCCAATAAACCCACGAATCACGCCAATATGCCCAACTCACCGAAAACCGTTCACGTACTGGCCTTCACCAACGTGCAAGTGCTGGACGTCACCGGGCCCTTGCAGGTGTTTGCCTCGGCCAACGACCTGGCCCGCCAGCAAGGCCTGCCGTTGCCCTATGCGCCGACGGTCATCGCCGTGGGGGGCGGGGCCGTCATGTCCTCGGCGGGGTTGGCGCTGATGGCAGAGCCGCTGCCGGCCGAAGGCAGCGATACACTGTTGATCGCCGGTGGCTGGGGTGTGTACGAGGCAGCGAAGGACTCGGCGTTGGTGGCCTGGGTCAAGGATCACGGCCAGCGTTCGCGGCGGGTGGCGTCGGTGTGCACTGGGGCGTTCTTGCTGGCCGCCAGCGGTTGGCTGGACGGACGACGCGTGGTGACACACTGGACTCGCTGCGAACAACTGGCCGAGCAGCATCCGCAACTGCGGGTCGAGCCCAACCCGATCTTTATCAACGACGGTCCGGTCTGGACCTCGGCAGGCGTCACGGCCGGTATCGACCTGGCCCTGGCGTTGGTGGAGGAAGACCTGGGCCGCGCGGTGGCGCTGGAAGTCGCTCGGCAACTGGTGGTGTTCCTCAAGCGTCCTGGGGGGCAATCACAGTTCAGCGTGACCTTGTCCCTGCAAAAACAGGGCAGTCGGTTTGATGACCTGCATGCCTGGATTGCCGAAAACCTGACCTGTGACCTGGGCCTGTCGAACCTGGCCGCCGAGGTGGGCATGAGCGAGCGCAGCTTTGTCCGTCATTACCGCGCCGATACCGGCCAGACCCCGGCGCGGGCGGTGGAGTTGATTCGCGTGGAAACCGCTCGCCGTCTGTTGTCCGACACCGCCGTGTCAATCAAGCGGGTGGCGGTGCAATGTGGCTTCGGCAGCGAAGAAACCCTGCGCCGAAGTTTCCTGCGGGCCATGGGCGTAACCCCTCAAGCTTATCGCGAGCGGTTCGCCGTCAGCCCTCAAGCAGATCCAGCAATGCCTTGAGCGTGGCCTCGGGGGCTTCCTGGGGAATATTATGGCCGACCCCCGCGAGCACGCGGCGCTCATAAAACCCCGTGAAATGCTCGAGGTCTTCATCGTGTTCCGGGACGGGCCCCACGCCATCGTCGGCCCCGCACAGGGAAATGCTCGGCACGCTGATGGCCGGTTGTGCCGCCAGCCGCTCCTCCATCCACTCCAGCGTCGGGTCGCCTGGCGCGTACATGAAGCGATGGCGGTAGGAATGAATCACTACGTCGACGAAGTCCGGGTTGTCGAACGACGGGGCGCTGAGGGGATACAGTTCGGCGCCGCGCTTCCAGGTGGGGGACCACAGGCGCCAGAGCCATTCACACAGTTCACGGCGGTTTTGCGTCAGGCCTTCGACACCCCGTGTCGTGTGGAAATAGTACTGGTACCACAACCGATGTTCGGTTTGCGGGTCCAGTGGTTGCGTGGAACGGGGAATGTCCTGCAGGTTGTAGCCGTCGCCGGTCACCAGGCAGCGCACGCGCTCGGGCCACAGCGCCGCGACGATACACGCCGCTCGCCCACCCCAGTCGTAGCCGCACAGCGCCGTTTGGGGGATGGAGAGTGCGTGCATCAGATCCAGCAGGTCTTGGGCCAGGGCCGCTTGCTGACCGGAGCGCAGGATGGCCGGGCTGTTGAAGCGGGTCGGGCCGTAGCCGCGCAGGTAGGGCACGATGACCCGGTAGCCACGCTGGGCCAAGGCGGGCGCGACGTCATCGAAGGCTCTCGGGTCGTAAGGAAAACCGTGCAGCAGAATGATGGGTTCACCGCTGGCGGGACCGTGTTCTTCGTAGGCGATGCGCAACAGCGGCGTCACGGCGAAGTTGACCTTGGGATTGAGGTTCATGTTGGCCTCCGGTATGCCCTGTTGCGATCAGGCGGGTTCCTGGTTCACGTATTTGGCCCGGTCCGGCGTGAACGTCACGATCATGTTCGTGCTGGAGCAGGTCAGGGTGCGCTCCTGGGTCAGGTCGATGTCCAGGTCTTCACCGCGTAGGCCCTGCCATTGGGCGAGGTACTTGAGACAACCGAATTTTTCGTTTTTCTTCAGGCTGCGGCTGACGCCACCTTTCCAGCCCAGTACCGGCAATTCACCGGCCAGGCAGCGTTGCGCCAGTTCCGGAAACTTCATCGCCCGGTCGCGGCCGATTTCCCAGCATTTGATCAGGCCTCGGTCCTGGCCCTCCCAGAGGTCTTCGCGGGTCAGGCCTGTTCGGGGTGGGGTGGTGATGGGGCGTTTGATGTGGGCCATGTCAGATCCTTGAGTCGGGTTTTATCGGGCAGCTCCGCTGCACCCGTGAGAGCATCGATCTTAGGAGGGGTTTGGGGGACTGGCAACTCGAAAGGGGGCGTGACGATAAATGGGCCGTAGGAGCTGACGAGTGCAGCGAGGCTGCGATCTTTCCCCAGACACTTGAGTCTCAAGTGAAAGATCAAAAGATCGCAGCCTTCGGCAGCTCCTACGGGCGCAGTCCAGCGGGTTGAATTCCCTATTACAGTGGTGCGGTGTTCCTACAAAAAAATAGGTGAACCGGAATTTTCTGACGAGTCGCGTCGGTTGCCGGTTCGGAAGAGGCGGGGATAGGCTTTATTCGTCGCTGCAAAATCAGCGGCCGGGTTTGGTCGCCCGGGTTTAGAATGGCGCACAATGCCGCGCGAGCGGCTGTCTGCTTTATGGCTGACTGTGCGTGGGAGGGCTTCGGGCCCTGCCGGGTTTCCATTCCCTGGTCGACCAACCTGCGTACAGTTCGCCACCCCTCTGCTTGGTCGCGGAAATGGCGAACTCCACTTTCGAATGGAGATTCATCATGGTCAAAATCACCCCCAATCCCCCGCGCGCCGAAGACCTGTCCGCCTACACCACCCTCGACACAAAAAAACTCCGCGAGGCCGCCGACCGGGCGCTGAACATCCATTTGTCCCCCACACCAGCCAAACCCGACACCCAGGACGGCCAGGTCTTTTCAGTGGTCCCAGGTCTCAACACCGAATCGGTGCTAACCACCCTCAGCGAAACCCTGGCCTCGGCCGATGCGCTGGTCAGTGACCTGGGGTTCGAGTTGGAAGGTTCCCGGCGGTATGTTGCGTTGGGGATCCAGCAGTTGATCGAGCTGGCCAGGTTGCTGGCCAACCGTGCGTTGGATGACATTGAGTTGGCCGGCTCACCACAGGGGCCGTGTTCTGGCTGAAGGGCAAATCAGCTCACGGCTGCCAATGATTCTTCTCCCCGCTCAACTTGCGGTCCAGGAAGCTCGCCGCGCTGATCAGCGCCAAGTGGGTCAGGGCCTGGGGAGTGTTGCCCAGGTGGTAGCCGTGGCTGTCGAATTCTTCGGCGTACAGCCCCAGCGGATTGGCGTAGCGCAGCAGTTGTTCGAACTCCAGCTGGGCTTTTTCCACGCGGCCGGCGCGGGCCAGGCATTCGACGTACCAGAACGAGCAGGCCGCGAATGAGCCTTCGATGCCTTCGATGCCGTCGATGGGGCTGTCGTCGTTGCGGTAGCGATAGACCATGCCGTCGCGCACCAGACTTTTTTCGATGGCATCGAGTGTCGAGAGCCAGCGCGGGTCGCGGGCGCTGACGAAGCGCACCAGCGGCATCAACAGCATCGAACCATCGAGGGCCGTGCTGCCCAGGCGTTGGATGAAGTGCTGGTGTTCGTCGTTCCAGAAGTTTGTCCAGATGTCTTGGTAGATGGCCTGGCGCGTCTCGTCCCAGCGGACGAACGGGGCGGGCAGGGAGCGTTTTTCGGCCAGGCGGATGGCGCGATCGACGGCGACCCAGCACATCAGCCGCGAATGCAAAAAGTGTTGCTTGTCGCCACGCATTTCCCAGATACCCACGTCTTTGTCCTGCCAGACCTTGCACACTTGGTCGATCACCTCGACGGTGTGTTTCCAGCCTTGATGGGAGATGGCTTCGCCGTACTTGTTGACCAGATACACCGCGTCCATCAGCTCACCGAAAATGTCCAACTGCACCTGCTGGTAGGCCAGGTTGCCGATGCGTACCGGTTGTGCATTGCCGAAGCCGCTCAGGTGCGGCAGCTCGGTTTCCGGCAGTTCCAGCCTGCCGTCCAGGCCGTACAGGATGTTGAGTTTGGTCGGTTGGTCACAGCAGTCGCTGACCCGCCCGCGCAGCCAGCGCATGTAGGCGTTCGCCTCTTCGACGAAACCCAGGCGCATGAACGCGTAAACCGTGAACGAGGCGTCGCGGATCCAGGTGTAGCGGTAGTCCCAGTTGCGTTCGCCGCCGCGGGTTTCGGGCAGGCCGAAGGTAGCGGCGGCGAGGATCGCGCCGTGTTTGCGCGAGGTCAGCAGCTTCAGCGCCAGGGCCGAGCGGTTGACCACTTCGCGCCAGCGTCCACGATAATTCGATTGGCCGATCCAGCCACGCCAGAAGGCCAGGGTGCGTTCCAGGCAAATCGCGCTGACGTCGTCCTGAAGGCGCGGGTCGTCGATGCCACCCAGCAGGAATTCGGCGCTCTGACCTTGTTCCAGGGTGAACTCGGCCACCGCCGCGTTACCGTCCAGCGTTATGGGTGGGTCGGCACGCAAGCGCAGGCTCGGTTGTCCTGGCGCGGTAAAACAGACATGGCGACCGTCCTGGCACGCCACCGTCGCGGCTCTGGCGTAGTCATGCCGCACCGCGCAGCGCATGCGAAACGTCGCGCTACCGACGGTCATGTGCACCCTGCGCATCAGCACCGGCAAATCATCCTCGGTGTCGCCGATGGGCAGCAGGTCGGTAACTTCCACCACGGCGCCATCGCTCAGCCAACGGGTTTGCAGTACGTTGGTGTCGGGCAGGTAGATCTGCTGGCGACGGGCATTCGGCAGGTCCGGGGCCAGTTGGAAAATGCCCGCTTCGGGGGTATCCAGCAGCGAACAAAAAATCGATGGGCTGTCGAATTCCGGCCAGCAGAAAAAGTCGACACTGCCGCGGTCATTGACCAACGCAGCAGTGCGCATGTCGCCGATGATGCCGTGGTTCTCGATGGGGCTTTGCGGTTCGTCATGATCAGCCATTGCCGCGAAACCCCGGATAAAGGCTCATCCCGCCATCGATGAACAGCGTGGTGCCCACCACATAATCGGACAAGTCCGAGGCCAGCCAGACCACCGCGTTGGCGACGTCTTCCACATCGCCGACGCGACCATAAGGAATCAGCTCCAGCAGTTTCTGCTCCTGCTCGCCTTCGGTGGCGTCGCGGTTGATGGCCGTGCGGATGGCACCAGGGGCGATGCTGTTGATGCGGATGCGTTGGTGGCTGGTTTCCTGGGCCAGGCTCTGCATCAGCAGATCGACACCGCCCTTGGACGCGGCGTAATTGACGTGGCCGGCCCAGGGAATGCGCTGGTGCACCGAACTCATATGGATGATTTTGCCGGCGGCCCGGGACACGCCCTGGCGAATGCCCTGGCGGGTGAAAATCCGCAGGGCGGCGCGAGCGCAGAGGAACTGTCCGGTGAGGTTGGTGCCGATCACGGTGTTCCAGTCTTCCAGGCGCATGTCGACGGCGGCGGCGTCTTTTTGCAGGCCAGAGTTGGCCACCAGGATGTCCAGCGCGCCAAAGGCTTCGAGGGTCTGGGCGAACAGTCGCTCGACGTCATGCTCCTTGGATACATCGGCACCGACGGCGATGGCGCGACCGCCGTTGGCGTTGATTTCACGGGCCAGGTCTTGTGCCAGGCCGGCGCTGGAGTGGTAGTTGAGCACCACCGCGGCGCCGGCGTGCGCCAATGCCTTGGCCGCGCCTGCGCCAATGCCGGAGCTGGCGCCGGTGACCAGGGCAACCTGTCGGGCGAGGGATATCTGCATGGTCTAGCACCTTGAACGGAGGGCCTAACCTGCTGACTGGTGTGAGGTGTGCAGAGTTCAGTTGGGTGAAGCAGTCTTCATATTCCAGGTTCAAACACAAACCTGTGGCAAGGGGACTGTGGGAGCATAGCTGGCTCCCACTATCGTCCCGCCACAAAGAATCTTGCTTCAGGCCGGCCCTTACCAACCCCGCCCCGAATTCACCCAGAAATTCACCGACAACGACGTAGACACCGACTCCACCTGATGAAACCAACCTTCCGGCAAAAACAGCAAATCCCCAGCCTCCAATGTCACGCGCATGAAGGTCACGTCGCGGGCGTGGGGGAAGCGCTGGTAGTCCGGCGCGTCCGGGTTGAAATCACAGCCGTCCAGCCCGCCTTGGGGCGCCGTGGACCAGGTGCCCAGGGCTTCGCGGTGGTGCGGCGCGGCGAGGGTGAAGGTTTTCTGGCCCCAGACCTGGGCGAACAGGTTGTCGGTGTCGTCGCGGTGCAGCGGTGTGAGGGTGCCCTTGGGGCCGATCCAGATGCGCGGCGGGATGAACAGCGAGGGGTCGAAGTAGGGCGGGTACTTGATCTGCTCCATCAATTGCGCCGGCAGGATGTTGTTGCCCATGTAGGCCGGTGGTTCGCCGTCCGCGCCCTTGGTCGCCGCGCTGTCGAGGGAGGCGATGAAGTCGGCCATGGACGTGGAGCGGAAATCCCGCTCGGTGGAGAAGGTTTTCTTCACGTAGTCGCCGTGGCGGGTGATGCCTTGCAGCTCGGCAAAATGCACCAGGGACTCTTCGCGGCTGAGCTTGAACAACGGCCAGTCCTGCAAGGCATCGCTGATGACCACTGGAATACCGTGGGGTAAATAGCGCGCTTGAAACGCCTGCACCGACAGCTCGCTGCGAGGCCGACGCTCCACGCTTCGTTGGGTCGGCAGGCTGGCGGTGAGTGTTTCGCTGAAGCGCGACGGGGTGGGGTAGCGCTTGTTCATGTCGACCTTTTCCACCACGCCGCCGCCATGCCGGGCATGGTCGATGATCTGCGGCAGCAACGTCGCCAGGCCCATGTTGCCGCCGATCTTCAGGCGCCCGCTGGCGAACAGTTCCTCGACATTGGCCAGGCCGGCCATGATCCCGAGGAAATCCTTTTCCGCCACTTCAATGGTGACATCAGGGCTGGTGTGGCGACCGGCCTGGGTGTGGCTGCTGGCCTTGACCTCGGACCAGTACGCCTGGTGCGGGCCGAACACGAATTGGAAGACGCCTTCGATACCAACGGCGCCGGCATTGGCGAACAGCTTGCCCAGGATGGTTTGCAGGTCCACGGCGGTCACTCTTGCGGGTTTTTGGTCTTAGCAGGTAACGAGGGCCTGGAGCAGAAATTTAGCCCCGTCGTCGCGTCATCGACCGTCGCCCTAGCGCGTCGCGACCATGAACACCCGGGGAAACGGCAGCAGTACGGTTCCATCGTCCAGGGCGGGATAAGCCTGTTCGATCGCCTGGAGATAGAGCGCCAGGTACTGCTCGCGTTGCGCCTCATCCAGCGGGTCGAGAAACGGGCGCAAGCCGCTGCCCTTGAACCATTCCACTACGCCGGCGGCGCCACCGGCCAGGGGGTGATGGTAGGTGGTGCGCCACACATCGACGCGGCGGCAGTGGGGCTTGAGGATCGCGTAATAGGTGCTGGCGTCTTCCACCTCGGTCCGTGAATCAGCCGCCCCGGCCAGTTGGCTGGCCCACGGGCCGTTGGCGGCGATTTCCCGCATCAGACGGTGGGAGGGTTGGTGCAGGGTGTCGGGCATCTGGATCGCCAGGCTGCCACCGGGGGCGAGTTTGTCCACCAGCGAGGGCAGTAGGGTGGCGTGGTCGGGCAGCCATTGGAGCACGGCGTTGGCGAAG
Organism: Pseudomonas sp. St316; assembly: GCF_018325905.1. NCBI lineage: Bacteria > Pseudomonadati > Pseudomonadota > Gammaproteobacteria > Pseudomonadales > Pseudomonadaceae > Pseudomonas > Pseudomonas sp. St316. The sequence goes on from NZ_AP021901.1 coordinate 2,215,759, forward strand.
ATCACGTCGAAGGGCCCGGGTTCATCCCATTGGCCGATGTCGGCGGTGTCGAACGCCACGGCGGGCAGGCGTTTGCGCGCGGCGTCGACCATGTCGCTGGAACTGTCCAGGCCGCGCACCGTGGCATCGCTGAAATGCGCCACCAGCAATTCGGTGGAATTTCCCGGGCCGCAACCCAGGTCGATCACCGAGCGCGCCTGTGCGGGAGGGATGGCGGCCAGCAGGTCCCGGGCTGGGCGGGTGCGTTCCTGTTCGAAGCTGACGTATTGCTTGGCGGACCAGCTCATGGCGTTCTCCTGTGTGGTGGAGTGAGTCGAGGTATCGCCAGTATAAGGTCGGGTGGGAAGATGAACCGCGTTATCGTTCATCGCGGGCGAGCCTTGCTCCCACAAGGTGCCGTCATCTTGTAGCGAACGTCACGGTTTTGACTAAATCGGTGGGTTACGATTTCGTTATCTTCCTTACACGACCGATCGGAGAAAACCGCAGTGACCCAACTGACCCTGCTGTGCCTGCCTTATTCCGGCGCCAGCGCGATGGTGTACAGCCGCTGGCGGCGCAAGTTGCCGGCATGGCTGCTGGTGCAACCGGTGGAACTGCCGGGGCGCGGGGCGCGTTTCGGGGAGCCGTTGCACACCGACATGGGCGCGTTGGCGATGCAACTGGCCCGGGAACTGCTCCCGTCGCTACAGGCCCCTTATGCCTTGTTCGGCCACAGCCTGGGCGCGTTGCTGGCGTGTGAAATCGCTCATGCCTTGCGTGAACTCGGTGGCCCGGAGCCGGTGGCGCTGTTTGCATCCGGCACCGCGGCGCCGACGATGCGGGCCGACTACGACCGTGGTTTCGCCGAGCCGAAAACCGACGCTGAACTGATCGAACAATTGCGCACCCTCAACGGTACGAGCGAGGAGATCTTGGCCAATGAAGAGCTGATGACCCTGACCTTGCCGATCCTGCGGGCGGATTTCTTGCTGTGCGGACGCTTCCAGCCGCGGCAGCGACCACCGCTCAACTGCCCGGTGCACGTTCTTGGCGGCACCGCCGACAAGGCCACCACGGAGCAGTTGATCGGCTGGCGCCGCGAGACGTCGGGCAGTTTTTCGGTAGACATGCTGGCGGGCGGGCACTTCTTTATTCATGAGCACGAGGCCAAGGTGCTGCGGCTGATCAAGGATCAGTTGAGTGTGCATCAGCGGCGGCATGGGTTGGCGATCAGCGCTTGATTTGATTCCCAGGCTCATTCAAATACAGCCCCGCAGTGGATAGGGGTGATACATCCCATTGTGGGAGCGAGCTTGCTCGCGATGGCGGTGGGTCAGCTTGCTGTTCGTTGACTGACACGACGCCATCGCGAGCAAGCTCGCTCCCACATTCAGGGGCTGCACCCTTCTGAAAATCCTCGTTCTACCTCTCTTCCTGATACAAATTCTCAAACGCTAATTTTTCCGGTCTGCATTCGTTTTATAGGCACGACTTGCCTTTGTGCCTTGTGCCCACTGATTCCGGATACCCCAGAAATGAATGCTGAAGACGCCTTGAAACTTGCTCGCCGGTTTATCGGGTTGCCCCTGCAAAAGCGCCGGATGTTCCTGGCCGCATTGGACAAGGAGGGCGTGGAGTTCAGCGGTTTTCCCATCCCTCAGGGCGTCGAGGCCGAGGATCGCCAGGCCTTGTCCTATGCCCAGCAGCGCATGTGGTTCCTCTGGCAACTGGAGCCCGACAGCGGCGCCTACAACCTGCCGGGAGCAGTGCGGCTCAAGGGGTCATTGAGCCTGCCAGCGTTGGAACAGGCTTTCGCCGATCTGGTCGCGCGCCATGAAACCCTGCGTACGGTGTTCCAGCGCCAGGCCGACGACAGCCTGGTACAGGTGCCGACCCGAGCCCCCCTGGAGATCGGCAAAACCGACTTTAGCCACTTGCCGGCTGCCGAGCGCGAGCAGGCGGTGCGCCGGGCCGCCGAGGAACAATCGCTGCGGCCCTTCGACCTGTCCAGCGGCCCCTTGCTGCGGGTTGAACTGCTCAAGCTCGATGACCAGGAGCATGTGCTGCTGCTGACCTTGCACCACATCGTCTCCGATGGTTGGTCGATGAACGTGCTGATCGACGAATTCATCCGTTTCTACGACGCCCATGAAGCGGGCGTTGCCCCGCAGCTGGCCGATTTGCCGATCCAGTACAGCGACTATGCCCTGTGGCAGCGGCGCTGGTTGGAGGCCGGTGAGCTGCAGCGTCAACTCGACTACTGGCAAGCACAGCTGGGTGACGAGCACCCGGTGTTGGAGCTGCCTATCGACTATCCACGCCCGGTGCTGCCGAGCTATCGCGGTCGTCGCCTGGAGCATGTGGTGGACGCCGCGCTGGTCGAGCAACTGCGCGGTGTTGCCCGGCAGCACGGGGTGACCTTGTTCATGCTGCTGCTGGGGACTTTCAATATCCTGCTGCACCGTTACACCGGACAAGACGACCTGCGGGTCGGCGTGCCGATCGCCAACCGCAACCGCCGGGAAATCGAAGGGCTGATTGGTTTCTTCGTCAACACCCAGGTGTTGCGGGTGCAACTGGACGGCCAGGCCCGCCTCGGCGACCTGCTGCGGGACATCAAGGAAACTGCCCTCGGTGCCCAGGCCCACCAGGATCTGCCCTTCGAACGGCTGGTCGAGGCGCTGAAACTTGAGCGCAGCCTGAGCTACAACCCGTTGTTCCAGGTGATGTACAACCACCAGCCGGAAGTGGCCGACGTCACCACGCTGAAAGTCGGCAGCGGCCTGGAGTTGGGCGTCATCGAGTGGGAGTCGCGCAGTACCCAGTTCGACTTGAGCCTGGACACCTACGAAAAGGGTGGGCACTTGCACGCGGCGTTCACCTACGCCAGTGACCTGTTCAACCCCGATACCATCGAACGCATGGCCCGGCACTGGACGCTGTTGTTGCGCAACATCGTCAACGACCCGCAGCAGCGTGTCGGTGAACTGGCGTTGTTGGCGCCGGCCGAATATCGGCAGTTGGTCACCGAGTGGGCGCGCCACGACACGACCTGGCCGAGCGGGCGCCCGGTGCATGAACTGTTCGAGGCGCAAGCTGAGCGCAGCCCGGACGCCATTGCCTTGATCTGCGACGGACAACGATTGACCTACGGCCAGCTCAACGCCCGATCCAATCGTCTGGCGCGCACGTTGGTGGCGGCGGGTGTCGGTCCTGACGTGCTGGTGGGCATTGCTGTCGACCGGAGCCTGGAGCTGGTGGTCGCCATTCTTGCCGTACTCAAGGCCGGCGGTGCGTACGTGCCGCTGGACCCCCAGTACCCGGCTGATCGCCTGCGGTTCATGATCGAAGACAGCGCCAGCCGTTTGCTCCTGAGCCAAAGCCATTGGCTTGAACGCCTGCCCGTGCCCGATGGCGTACGTTGCCTGTGCCTGGATCAGGCCGAGCCCTGGGAGAACGCTGAGCCCGGCAATCTGCAACGCCAGGTGTGGGCCGACAGCCTGGCCTACGTGATGTTCACCTCCGGCTCGACCGGGCGGCCGAAAGGCGTCGGCATCAGCCACGGCGCGCTGAGCAAGCATGCGTTCGCCTCGCAGCACTATTACGGTTTGAGCAGTGCCGATTGCGTGCTGCAATTCGCCACGTTCAACTTCGATGCCTTTGGCGAGCAGCTGTTTGGTCCGCTGACCTGCGGCGCCTCGGTGCTGCTGCGTGGCAACGAGGTGTGGGACAGCGAAACCCTGTACCGCCAGATCGTCGAGCAGGGCATCACGGTCATGGACCTGACCACCGCCTACTGGAACATGATCGCCAAGGAGTTTGCCGCTGCCGGCCCGCGTGACTATGCGGCGCTGCGCCAGGTGCACAGCGGTGGCGAGGCGATGCCGCCCGAAGGCGTGCAGGCCTGGCGCCGGGCCGGGCTGGAGCAGGTCAAACTGCTCAATACCTACGGCCCGACCGAAGCTACAGTCACCGCCACCACCCTTGATTGCAGCGATTACGTCTTCAATCGCCGGCCACTGCCGCTGACCTTGCCCATTGGTCAGCCGCTTCCAGGCCGCCACACCTATCTGCTCGATGCACACCTTGAATCCACTCCGGTGGGGGTGATTGGCGAGCTGCTGATTGGCGGCGAGTTGCTGGCGCGCGGTTACTTCCAGCGCCCGGCGTTGACCGCCGAACGGTTCATCCCTGATCCGTTTTCCACCAGCGGCGCGCGCCTGTATCGCACCGGCGATTTGGCGCGTTTCAACACCTCGGGCCAGATCGAATACGTCGGTCGTGTTGACCATCAAGTGAAGATCCGTGGTTTGCGCATCGAGTTGGGCGAAGTCGAAGCACGCCTGCTGGAACTGGACGCGGTCAGCGAAACCGTCGTGCTGGCGGTGCAGGGCGGCAGCAGCCTGCAACTGGTGGGGTATGTGGTGCCCCAGGACGCAGCGCTGGTGTCGGCCTCGGCCGAGGAACAGGGCGCGGCGCGGGAAACCCTCAAGGCGCAACTCAAGGAGCGCCTGCCGGATTACATGGTGCCAACCCAGCTGCTGTTCCTTGCGCAATTGCCGCTGAGCCCCAACGGCAAGCTTGACCGCAAGGCCTTGCCTTCGGTCGATGCCAGCCAGTTGCAGCAGGCCTTTATCGCGCCCCGCAGCGAACTGGAACGCGGCATCGCGGCCATCTGGCAGGACGTGCTCAAGCTTGAGCAGGTCGGCATGACCGACAACTTTTTCGAACTGGGCGGCGACTCGATCATCTCGATCCAGGTGGTCAGCCGCTCGCGGCAGGCGGGGATCCATTTCACCCCCCGTGACCTGTTCCAGCATCAAACCGTGCAAGGCCTGGCGAGCGTCGCGCAGCAGGGCGGCAGTGGGCTGGTCATTGATCAGGGAGCGGTCATTGGTGAGCTGCCGTTGCTGCCCATCCAACAGGTGTTTTTCGAGGACGCCATTGCCCAGCGTCACCACTGGAACCAGGCTGTCCTGTTGCGCAGTCATCTGCCGTTGCAGGCACCGGCGCTGCTACAGGCCCTCAACGCACTGCTGGCGCATCACGATGCCTTGCGTTCACGCTTCGTCGAAACCCCGGCGGGCTGGCGTGCCGAGGTGGCGCCGGTCGCGGTCGAGCCTGAGCTGCTGTGGACGGCAGATAATCTGAGCACCACCGAGCTGGAAGACCTCTGTGCCAAGGCACAGCGCAGCCTGGATCTGCAAAATGGCCCGCTGCTGCGGGCGGTGCTGGCAACTGTCGCTGATGGCAGCCAGCGTCTGCTATTGGCCGTGCACCACCTGGCCGTGGACGGTGTGTCGTGGCGCATCCTGTTGGAAGATCTGCAACGGGCCTATCAACAGGCGTGTGCCGGCGGCGCCCTCAAGTTGCCGGCCAAGACCAGCGCCTACAAGGCCTGGGGCGAACATCTGCAGGCCTACGCCAGCAGCGAAAGCGTGCAAGCCGAATTGACGTTCTGGCAGCAGCAACTGCAAGGCGCCGTGGTCGATCTGCCCTGGGATAACCCCCAAGGCAGCCGGCAAAGCCGTTACGCCAAAGTGCTGCACAGCCGTCTCGACAAAACCCTCACCCAGCAACTGCTGCAACAGGCGCCCGCGGCGTATCGCACCCAGGTCAACGACTTGCTGCTGACCGCCCTGGCGCGGGTGATCTGCCGCTGGACCGGGCATGCCGACACCCTGATCCAACTGGAAGGCCATGGCCGCGAAGAGTTGTTCAGCGACGTCGATCTGACCCGCACGGTCGGCTGGTTCACCAGCCTATTCCCGGTGCGGCTGACCCCGGCCGATGGCGTGGGGGCCGCGATCAAGCAGATCAAGGAACAACTGCGGGCGATCCCGAACAAGGGCATCGGTTTCGGTGTGTTGCGCTACCTCGGCGACGACACTTCACAGGCCCGTCTCAAGGCCTTGCCATTGCCGTGCATCACCTTCAACTACCTCGGCCAGTTCGACGGCAGTTTCGATGCCCGGGAAGGGGCGCTGTTCAGCCCTGCGGGCGAAAGCGCTGGGCTGGAGCAGAGCCTTGATGCGCCGCTGGACAACTGGCTGGGCGTCGAGGGCCAGGTCTACGACGGCGAGCTCGACTTGCGCTGGACGTTCAGCGATCAGCAATTCAACGAGGCGACCATCGCCCGTCTGGCCGATGACTATGCCCGCGAACTGCAAGCGCTGATCGGCCATTGCTGCTCGGCCGATGCCATGGGCGCCACGCCGTCGGACTTCCCGCTGGCGCGCATCACCCAGGCGCAGTTGGACGCGATCGCCGTGCCGGCGGCCGCTATCGAAGACATCTATCCCCTGTCACCGATGCAGCAGGGCATGTTGTTTCACACCTTGTACGAGCAGGGCACCGGCACCTACATCAACCAGTTGTGCGTGGATGTCGATGGCCTGGACCCCGAGCGTTTCCGCGCGGCGTGGCAGGCAACCGTGGACGCCCATGAGATCCTGCGCAGCGGTTTCCTCTGGCAGGGCGAGTTGCACGAGCAATTGCAGATCATCCACCGTCGTCTGGCGCTGCCCTACACCGTGCTCGATTGGCGCGCACGCCATGACGCCGCCCAGGCCCTCAAGGATTTCATTGCCGCAGACTTGGCACGGGGCTTCGACCTGACCCAGGCCGGGTTGCTGCGGGTCACGCTGATTCAGCTGACCGATGAGCGTCATCACCTGATCTTCACCAACCACCATATCCTGATGGACGGCTGGAGCAGCGCGCAGATGCTCGGCGAAGTCCTGCAGCGCTACGCCGGTCAACAGCCGCCGCGCCCGGTCAGCCGCTATGCCGATTACATCCAGTGGTTGCAGCGTCAGGACGCCGCCCTCAGCGAAGCGTTCTGGCTGGAGCAACTGGCCGATCTCCAGGAGCCGACCGTGCTGGCAAACGCCGCCGCGGCGAGTGCTGAAGTGCGCAGCGAAAGCGGTCATGCGCTCAAGCATTACACGCTGGATGCGTCGCGCACCGGCCGGCTCAATGCGTTCGCCCGTCAGCAGAAAGTCACCGTCAACACCCTGGTGCAAGCGGCGTGGCTGCTGCTGTTGCAGCGTTACACCGGCAGCGACTGTGTGGCGTTCGGCACCACCGTGGCCGGGCGGCCGGCAGCGCTGGTGGGCATCGAGCAACAAGTCGGCCTATTCATCAACACCTTGCCGGTGATTGCAGGCTCGCGTCCGGACCAGACGGTCGCGGCCTGGCTGGCCGCCGTGCAGGCTCAGAACCTGAGCCTGCGCGAGTTCGAGCACACGCCGCTGGCGAGTATCCAGCGCTGGGCCGGGCAGGGCGGGGGCGCGCTGTTCGACAGCTTGCTGGTGTTCGAGAACTTCCCGATCTCCGCCGCTTTGCAACGCGGCACCGCCCAAGGTGTGGTGTTCGGCGAAGTCGCCAACCAGGATCAGACGCACTACCCGCTGACCCTGGGCGTGACCTTGGGCGAGACGCTGGCGCTGCACATGAGTTTCGATCAGGCGCATTTCAGCGTCGCAACCATTGAGCGCCTGAGTGCGCAACTGCTGCACCTGCTGGAGCGGTTTGCCGACTCCGCCGAGCGTCGCCTCGGCGAGATTGCCCTGGCCGATGACGAGGAGCACAGGGCGCAACAGGCTGCCAACCACCCGCAGCCCTACCCGACCGACATCGCCGTACACCAGCGCATCGCCCATCTGGCGGCGCTAAACCCGCACAGCACGGCGGTGATCTTCGACGGCCAGCGCTTCAGCTATGGCGAGATCGACCGCCGGGCCAACCAACTGGCTCACGCGCTGATTGCCCGTGGCGTGGGCCCGGAAACCCGGGTCGGCGTGGCCCTGCCGCGCAGCGAAGGGGTGATTGTCGCGCTGCTGGCGGTGCTCAAGGCCGGCGCTGCCTACGTGCCGTTGGACACCAGTTACCCCCGTGAACGCCTGGCGTACCTGATCGAGGATTCGGGGTTGGCCCTGTTGCTCACCGATTCCCGGGTGTCGGCGCAACTTCCCCTGGAAGCCGCTGCCCAGGTGCTGGAACTCGATTGCCTGGACCTGAGCCTGCAATCGGCGGACGCACCTTCGGTCACCGTCGATCCGCAGAACCTCGCCTACGTGATCTACACCTCCGGTTCCACCGGCAATCCCAAGGGCGTGAGCGTGGCCCATGGTCCGTTGGCGATGCACTGCCAGGCCATCGGCGAACGTTATGAAATGCAGAGCAGCGATTGCGAATTTCATTTCATGTCCTTCGCCTTCGACGGCGCCCATGAGCGCTGGCTCACCAGCCTGACCCACGGCGCCTCGCTGCTGATTCGCGATGACAGCCTGTGGACCCCGGAACAGACCTACAACGCGATGCGCGAGCACGGCGTGACGGTGGTGGCGTTCCCGCCGGTGTACCTGCAACAACTGGCCGAACACGCCGAGCGCGAGGGCAACCCGCCGAAGGTGCGCATCTACTGCTTCGGCGGTGACGCGGTGCCCAGCGCCAGCTTCGACCGGGTCAAGCGCGCCCTGGATCCGGACTTCATCATCAACGGCTACGGCCCGACCGAAACCGTGGTCACCCCATTGATTTGGAAGGCCGGTCGCGAGGTGGCGTGTGGCGCCGCGTACGCGCCCATCGGCAGCCGCATTGGCGACCGCAGTGCCTACGTGTTGGATGCTGACCTGAACCTGCTGCCCCAAGGCTTGGCTGGCGAGCTGTACCTGGGCGGCACTGGGCTGGCCCGGGGTTACCTGAACCGTCCGGGCCTGACGGCCGAGCGTTTTGTCACGGATCCGTTCAGCGCTGACGGCGGTTTGCTGTACCGCACTGGCGACTTGGTGCGCCAGCGCGCCGATGGCACCTTCGATTACCTCGATCGCATCGACAACCAAGTGAAGATCCGTGGCTTTCGCATCGAGCTGGGTGAAGTCGAGGCCAGCCTGCAAGCCCTCGAGGGTGTGCGCGAAGCCGTGGTGGTGGCCCAGGAAGGCGCTGCTGGCAGCGGCAAGCGCCTGGTCGCCTATGTGGTGGCCGATGCACCCGTGGGCAAGGATTTCGCCGAGCACCTGCGCGAGCAGCTCAAGGCGACCCTGCCGGCGCACATGGTCCCGGCCAATCTGCTGCTGCTTGAACGCTTGCCGCTGACCCCCAACGGCAAGCTCGACCGCAAGAACCTGCCCAAGCCCGACGTCAGCCATTTGCAGCACACCTACGTGGCGCCGCGCAGCCAACTGGAGCAGCAACTGGCGTCGATCTGGCGGGACGTGCTCAAGCTCGGGCAAGTCGGCCTGCGGGATAACTTCTTCGAACTGGGCGGTGACTCCATCGTCTCGATCCAGGTGGTCAGTCGTGCCCGGCTGGTCGGCATTCACTTCACGCCGAAGGATCTGTTCCAGCACCAGACCATCGAGGCCCTGGCTGCCGTGGCGCAGACCGGCGCGCCGCTGCAAGTGATCGACCAGCAACCGGTGACTGGCGAAACCGCGCTGCTGCCGATTCATCAGTGGTTCTTCGCCCAGCCGATCCCTGACCGTCATCACTGGAACCAGTCGGTGATGCTCAAGCCGACCCAGGCGCTGGATGCCCAGGCGCTTGAACGAGCCTTGGGCGCGCTGATCGTGCACCATGACAGTTTGCGCCTGGACTTTATCGAGCAAGGCGAAGGCTGGACCGCGCGTTATCGCGACATCGCGGCACAGGCCGCCGGCACGCTGCTGTGGCAAGCCGACGTCGCCGATCTCGCCGAGCTGGAAGTGCTGGGTAATCAGGCCCAGCGCAGCCTGCAACTGGACGGCGGGTCGCTGATCCGTGGGCTGCTGGCGAACCTCGCCGACGGCACGCAGCGGCTGCTGCTGATCGTCCATCACCTGGTGGTGGACGGCGTGTCCTGGCGGATTCTGTTCGAAGACCTGCAAAGTGCTTATCGCCAGACCCTGGCGGGCACGGCGGTGCAACTGCCGGCCAAGACCAGCGCGGTCAAAGCCTGGACCGCAGCGTTGCAAGACTATGCCGCCAGCGCACCCTTGCAGGCCGAGCTGGGTTTTTGGCAGCAACAGTTGCAAGGCGCCGCGGCGGGGTTGCCATGTGACAATCCCCAGGGAGGCCAGCAGCATAGCCAAGCCGTGACGATCCGCACGGCATTGGATAAAACCCTCACCCGACAACTGTTGCAGCAAGCCCCGGCGGCCTATCGCACCCAGGTCAACGACCTGCTGCTGACTGCTCTGGCGCGGGTAATGGTGCGCTGGACCGGCGCGGACAGTGTGTGGGTGCAACTCGAAGGTCACGGCCGTGAAGATCTGTTCGCCCAGGTCGACCTGAGCCGTACCGTCGGCTGGTTCACCAGCCTGTTCCCCGCGAAACTGACCCCGGCAGCCGATCTCGGCGCCTCGCTCAAGCAGATCAAGGAACAACTGCGCGCCATCCCCAACAAGGGCATTGGCTTCGGCGCCTTGGCGCACCTGGGCGATGAGCATGCGCGTCAAACCCTGCAAGGCTTGGCGAAACCGCAGCTCACCTTCAACTACCTCGGTCAGTTCGACGGCAGTTTCGATGGCGTCGAGGATGCCTTGTTCGTGCCCACCACCGAGCGCGGCGGCGAAGAAGTGAACATGCAAGGCCCGCTGGGCAGCCCGTTGGCCCTCGACGGCCAAGTGTTCGGCGGTGAGTTGGACTTGAGCTGGACCTTCAGCGGCGACCTGTTCAACGCCGCGACCATCCAGCGCCTGGCCGATGACTATGTGCAAGAACTCACGGCGCTCATTGCCCATTGCTGCGACCACCACAGCGGTGGCGTGACGCCGTCGGATTTCCCCCTGGCGCGGCTGACCCAGGCACAACTGGACGCACTGGTCCCACATCCCCAGGCCATCGACGACCTCTACCCGCTGTCGCCGATGCAGCAGGGTATGCTGTTTCATACCTTGCTCGAACAGGGCGGCGACTACATCAACCAGCTACGCCTGGACGTCGAGGGCGTCGATCCGCAACGCTTCCGGGCAGCCTGGCAAGCGGTGGTCGATGCCCATGACATCCTGCGCAGCGGCTTCTTCTGGCAGGGCGATCTGGCGCAGCCGGTGCAGATCGTGCAGCGCCGGGTCGAGGTGCCGTTCCGAGTGCTCGACTGGAACGGGCATGCCGACCTTGATAGCGCCCTGCAAACCCTCGCCGATGAAGAACGTGCCCAAGGCGTGGACCTGACCCAGGCGCCGCTGATGCGCCTGGTGCTGGTGCGCACCGGCACTGATCGTCATCACTTGATCTACACCAACCATCACATCCTGATGGACGGCTGGAGCAGCGCGCAGTTGCTCGGTGAAGTGCTGCAGCATTACCGGGGCGACAGCGTGGCCCGTCCGGTTGGTCGTTATCGCGATTACATTGCCTGGCTGCAACGCCAGGACGCGGCCGCCAGCGAAGCGTTCTGGGCGCCTGCGCTGCAGCGCCTGGAGACCCCCACACACCTGGCCGACGTCATGCCGAAGCCGGCGCAGGCCGATGCCGGTTATGGCGATCACCTGCAGGTGCTGGACGAAGCGCTGACGCGCCGCCTGGAGGCTTTCGCCCGGGCCTCGAAAGTGACCGTCAACACGCTGGTGCAGGCCGCGTGGCTCCTGCTGTTGCAGCGTTACACCGGCAAAGACACCGTGGCTTTTGGCGCAACCGTGGCCGGTCGTCCGGCGGATCTGCCGGGCATCGAGCAGCAGATCGGCCTGTTCATCAACACCTTGCCGGTGATCGCCAACCCGCGGGCCGAGCAGTCCCTGGACAGTTGGTTGCAAGCGGTGCAAGGGCTGAACCTGGCGCTGCGGGAGTTCGAGCACACTGCGTTGCTGGATATCCAGCGCTGGGCCGGGCAGGGCGGTGAAGCGCTGTTCGACAGCCTGCTGGTGTTCGAGAACTACCCGATTGCCCAGGCCCTGGAACAGGGCGCGCCGGACGGCCTGCGCTTCGGCCCGGTGGCCACCCAGGAGCAGACCCACTACCCGTTGACGCTGTTGGTGAGCCTGGATCGGCAGCTGTCAGTGCACATGAGCTACCAGCGAGCCAGTTTTGCGCCCGCCAGCGTGGCGCGCCTGGCGGCGCATCTGGTTCAACTGCTAGGACAGATGACCGCCGACGGCGAGCGCTGCCTCAGTGAGCTGTCGATGCTTGAGTTCGATGAGCATCAGCGCCTGACCCATGACTGGAACCCGGTTGACGCACCGTTCGAGCAAGCGCTGTGCATTCACCAGATGATTGCGCGTCAGGTTCAAGCCACGCCAGAGGCCCTGGCGGTGACTTTCGCCAACACCCAACTGAGCTACAACGAACTTGACGCTCGCGCCAATCGCCTCGCCCATAAGCTCATCGAGCTGGGTGTGGGGCCGGAAGTGCGAGTAGGCGTGGCAATGCCTCGCTCCGAGCAGTTGCTGATCGCCTTGCTGGCGGTGCTCAAGGCCGGTGGCGCCTACGTGCCGCTGGACCCGGACTACCCGGCCGAGCGGGTGGCCTACATGCTCGACGACAGCCGTGCGCGGGTGTTGCTGACTGAGCAAGCGGTGGCGGCGACGCTGAGCGTTCCGGCCGAGACCGTTGTGTTGAGGCTCGATCAGCTCGACTTGACGCACTACCCACTGAGCGCACCGCACACCCAGGTCAGCCCGGACAACCTCGCCTACGTGATCTACACCTCCGGCTCCACCGGCAAGCCCAAGGGCGTTGCGATTGCCCATCGCAACGTGCTGGCGCTGATCGACTGGTCCAAGTCCGTCTACAGCCGCGACGACATCCAGGGTGTGTTGGCCTCGACGTCGGTGTGTTTCGATCTGTCGGTGTGGGAACTGTTCGTGACCCTGGCCAACGGTGGTTCGCTGATCATCGCCCGCAACGCCCTGGAGTTGCCGCACTTACCGGCTCGCGACCAGGTGCGCCTGATCAACACCGTGCCCTCGGCGATTGCCGCGTTGCTACGCAGCGGTGAGATCCCCGCCAGTGTGCGCATCATCAACCTGGCGGGCGAACCGTTGAAGCAGAGTCTGGTAGATGCCCTGTACCAACACCCCACCTGGGGGAGTGGGCCTGTGCAAGCAGGACCAGTAGAAACAAAACCAGTGGGAGCAGGACCTGTGGGAGCAAAGCTTGCTCGCGACAGCGTCCTGTCAGCTGGCCCCTATGCGACTGACCCACAGCCATCGCGAGCAAGCTTTGCTCCCACAAGCTCGCTCCCACAGGTGGGGGGTGGGGTTGAGCATGTCTACGACCTCTACGGCCCTTCGGAAGACACCACCTATTCCACCTGGACCCGCCGCACCGCCGGCGGCACGGCGAACATCGGCCGGCCGCTCAAGCACACCGCCAGCTACCTGCTCGACGCCGACCTGCAACCCGTGCCCCAAGGCGTCTCCGCGGAGCTGTACCTGAGCGGCGCGGGCATCACCCGTGGCTACCTCGGCCGTGCGGCGATGACCGCCGAGAAGTACGTACCCAACCCGTTCTCCACATCCGGCGAACGCCTGTACCGCACCGGCGACCTGAGCCGTTATCGCACCGATGGCGTGCTCGAATACCAGGGCCGCATCGACCATCAGGTGAAGATTCGCGGCTTCCGTATCGAGCTGGGGGAAATCGAAGCGCGGCTGCTGCAACAACCCCAGGTGCGGGACGTGGCGGTCCTGGCTCAGGACGCAGCGGGCGGCCAGCAATTGGTGGCCTACGTGGTCGCCCCAGCGCTGACCCTGGATGCCACCCAAGCCCAACGTGCACTGCGCGATCAACTCAAGGCCGGCCTCAGGGAGCATTTACCCGACTACATGATCCCGGCGCACCTGCTGTTCCTCGATCAATTGCCGCTGACGCCCAACGGCAAGCTCGACCGCAAGGCGCTGCCAGGTGTGGAGAGCGGCCTGTTGCAGACCGGTTATGTCGCGCCGGCCAGTGCGCTTGAACAGCAGGTCGCGGCGATCTGGGCCGAGGTGCTCACGGTGGAGCGCGTGGGCTTGAACGATCACTTCTTCGAGCTGGGCGGCCATTCGCTGCTGGCGGTCAATGCCGTCTCGCGCCTGGCGCTCGAACTGGGGCTGACGCTGACCCCACAGCTGATTTTCCAGCACCCCGTCCTGAAGGATTTTGTCGCGCAACTGGACACTGGGGACGGGCCAATCAATGAACAGAAACTGAACAAGCTGCAAGCCCTGCTTGATGAAATGGAGGAAGTCTGATGGACAAGAGTGTTGCTTTGAGGATTGCCAAGCGCTTTATCACTCTGCCGCTGGACAAACGCAGGCTGTACCTGGAGAAGATGCTCGAAGAGGGCGTCTCGCCGGCCAACTTGCCCATTCCCGAGGTCCGTGGCGGGTTCGAAGACCTCCCGCTTTCCTACGCCCAGGAACGCCAGTGGTTCCTATGGCAGATGGATCCGCACAGCTCGGCTTATCACATTCCCAGTGCCTTGCGCCTCAAAGGTCCGTTGGACGTGCCGGCCCTGGAGCGCAGCTTCAACGCGTTGGTCGAGCGTCACGAGAGCTTGCGCACCACGTTCATTGAGCGCGGTGAGCAAGCCGTGCAGGTCATCCACCCGCAGATGCCTCTGTGTATTGCGCTCGAGGCATTGCCCGCCGGTTCGCCGGCCAGCCAGGACGACAGCCTCAAGGTGTTCGTCGAGCGCGAAATCGCCCGCCCGTTCGATTTGCGCCAAGGGCCGTTGCTGCGGGTTTCGCTGTTGAAAATCGCTGAGGACGATCATGTGCTGGTGCTGATCCAGCACCACATCGTTGCCGATGGCTGGTCGATGCAGGTGCTGGTGGATGAACTGGTCCGTCATTACGCCGCCGACACGGCCGGCGAATCGCTGGCGTTGCCGCAATTGCCTGTGCAATACGCCGACTATGCGATCTGGCAGCGCCACTGGCTCGAGGCCGGCGAGCGTGAGCGCCAGTTGGGCTATTGGGTCCAGACCCTGGGCGGCGAACAGCCGGTGCTGGAGTTGCCGTTCGATCATCCGCGCCCGCCCGTGCAAAGTTTTCGCGGTGCGCGGCTGGATTTGAATCTGCCGCCGCCACTGGGGGCAGCGCTCAAGCAACTGGCCCAGCGCCAAGGCGCCAGCCTGTTCATGGTGCTGCTGGCCTCGTTCCAGGCGTTGTTGCACCACTACAGCGGCCAGCCGCAGATCCGCGTCGGCGTGCCGGTGGCCAACCGCAACCGGGTCGAGACCGAGGGCTTGATCGGCTTTTTCGTCAACACCCAGGTGCTCAACGCCCATGTCGATGGGCAACTGCCGTTCGAGCGCTTGCTCGATCAGGTCAAACAATCGGCCATGGCGGCCCAGGCACATCAGGACTTGCCGTTCGAGCAGTTGATCCAGGCCCTGCAACCGGAGCGCAGCCTCAGCCACAGTCCGATCTTCCAGGTCATGTTCAACCATCAGACCACGGGCGCTGCCCAAGCCCGGCAGATGCACTTGCCGCAGCTGGGCATCCAGGACCTGGTGTGGGAAGGGCGCACCGCCCAGTTCGATTTGACCCTGGGCACTTATGAAACCGAGCAGGGCATCGCCGCGGAGCTGACCTACGCCACCGACCTGTTCGAGCCGCAGACCATCGAACGCCTGGCCCATCACTGGCAGAACCTGCTGCAAGGTATCGTCGCTGCGCCGCAGCAACGGATCGGCGAGTTGCCGTTGCTCGACAGCGCCCAACAGCGTCTGACGCAGCAAGACTGGCGCCGTGAGGTTGCTCATGGCCCAGCGACGTGCGTGCACCAGCGCATCGCCGAACAGGCCCGCATTGCCCCCGATGCATTGGCGCTGACCATCGATGGGCAGGCCCTGACCTACGGGCAACTGGACGCGCGGGCCAACCAGCTCGCCCACCGTTTGCTGGCCTTGGGCGTGACGCCCGACCAGAGCGTGGGCATCGCCGTGGAGCGCAGCGTCGAGATGATTGTCGGCCTGCTGGCGATCCTCAAGTCCGGCGGCGCCTACGTGCCGCTGGACCCGGCGTACCCCGAGGATCGCCTGGCCTACATGATTGAGGACAGCGGCATCGAACTGCTGCTGACCCAGGCCCGTTTGCAGGCGGTATTACCGATTCCGGCAACCCTGCAAACCCTGTTGCTGGACCAGCCCGACGCCGCGTTGCAAGACGCACCGCGCACCTGTCCGGTGGTGGCGTTGAGCGCCGAACACCTGGCCTACGTGATCTACACCTCCGGTTCCACCGGCAGACCCAAGGGCGTGATGGTGCGCCATGGCGCGCTGAGCAATTTCGTCACCAGCATGATTGCCCAACCGGGCCTGGCGGCCAGTGATCGCATGCTGTCGCTGACGACGTTTTCCTTCGATATTTTTGGCCTGGAGATCTACGGGCCTCTGTCGGCTGGCGCCAGCATCGTGCTGACCGGCCAGAACGTCCACCAGGATCCGCAAGCAGTGCTGGCGCTGATCGAGCGTCACGACGTGACCGTGCTGCAAGCCACCCCGTCGAGCTGGCGCATGCTGTTGGATCATGAGCACGCTGCGCTGTTGTCTGGGCGCACTTTCCTGTGTGGCGGCGAGGCGTTGCCCCTGGAGTTGGCGCAACGGCTACTGGCGCTGTCGCCGAAGGTCTGGAATCTTTACGGTCCGACCGAAACCACGATCTGGTCGGCGCTGCATCCATTGAGCCTGGAAAGCAGCCGTCCCTACCTGGGCAAGCCCCTGGACAACACCGCGTTGTACGTCGTCGGCAGCGACCTGACGCTCAACCCGCCCGGCGCGCCGGGTGAGCTGCTGATCGGTGGCGATGGCCTGGCGCGCGGTTACTTCCAACGCCCGGCCCTGACCGCCGAACGCTTTGTGCCGGACCCGTTTTCCACCACCGGCGAGCGGCTGTACCGCACCGGCGACCTGACCCGCTATCGGGCCGAAGGCGTGGTCGAGTACCTCGGTCGCATCGACCATCAGGTCAAGATCCGCGGCTTGCGCATCGAGCTGGGGGAAATCGAAGCGGCGCTGCTGGCCCGGGACAGCGTGCGTGAAACCGTGGTGGTGGCCCATGAAGGCCCGACCGGTGCGCAACTGGTGGGTTACGTGGTGCCCGCGAGCGGTGAAGTAGCGGACGAGTCTTTGTTACGCGCTTCGCTCAAAGCAGCGCTCAAGGCGCAATTGCCCGAGTACATGGTCCCGGCGCATTTGCTGTTCTTGGCGCAACTGCCATTGACACCCAACGGCAAGGTCGATCGCAAGGCGCTGCCAGCCCCTGATGCCGGCGATCTGCAACAGACCTACGTGGCGCCGCGCAGTCAGCATGAGCAACAGGTGGCAGCGATTTGGCAGGAAGTGCTCAAGCTCGAGCGGGTAGGGCTGGAGGACAACTTTTTCGAATTGGGCGGGCACTCGCTGTTGGTCACCCAGGTGGTCTCGCGAATCCGTCGGACGTTGGGGATTGAGGTGCCACTGCGTAGCCTGTTCGAACACGGCACGTTGCGCGATTTCGTCAGTGCCTTCGACCTCGGCCAAGCTGAACAACCATTGGCGATGGTGTCGGTGCCCCGTGACCAGCCGCTGCCGTTGTCGTTTGCCCAGGAGCGCCAGTGGTTCCTGTGGAAAATGGACCCCGACAGCGCCGCCTACAACATTCCCACCGCGCTGCGGCTGCGCGGCGCACTGGACAAAATCGCCCTGCGCCGCAGTTTTGAAGCACTGGTAGCGCGTCACGAAAGCTTGCGCACCCGGTTCGTGGAGAGCGATGGCGGCACCTGCCAGGTGATCCGTGCGCAAGGGCAGGTCGACTTCGTTGAACGACGCCTGGCCGGCGAGGATGAGGCCAGGGTCCAGGCCTTCATCGAACAGCAGATGCAAGCCCCGTTCGACCTCTTGAACGATGCGCTGCTGCGCGTGGTGTTGCTGGAATTGGGCGAGCAGGAGCACATTCTGGTCCTGGCCCTGCATCACATCGTGTCCGACGCCTGGTCGTTGCAGGTGATGGTCGACGACCTGATGAGCCTGTATTCAGCCTTCACGCTGGGGCAGCCCGCGCTGCTGCCCGCGCTGGCGGTGCAATACGCTGACTATGCGGTCTGGCAGCGCCAATGGATGGCGGCCGGTGAACGGGAGCGCCAACTGGCCTACTGGACCGGGCAACTGGGCGGTGAACAGCCGCTGCTGGAACTGCCCACGGACCATCCGCGCCCGGCGCAGCAGAGCCTGCGCGGCGCGCGTTTGCCGATTGTGCTGGATCGCGCGCTGAGTGATGCCCTCAAGGCCTTGGCTCGACGGGAAAACGTCACGCTGTTTGTGCTGCTGCTGGGCTCCTTCCAAGCCTTGTTACACCGCTACAGCGGTCAAGCCGACATCCGCGTCGGCGTGCCGATTGCCAACCGCCAGCGCCTGGAAACCGAGCGGTTGATCGGCTTTTTCGTCAATACCCAGGTGCTGCGCGCTGAGTTCCACGGCGATCTGACGGGCGCCGGTTTGCTGCAACAGCTCAAGCAGACGGCCATGGCGGCGCAGATGCATCAAGACCTGCCGTTCGAGCAATTGGTCGATGCCTTGCAGCCGCAGCGTAACTTGAGCCACAGCCCGCTGTTCCAGGCCATGTTCAACCATCGCAACGAAACCGCCTCGGCCTTTGAAAGCGCCTTGCCGGGCCTGGCGGTCGAACCCCTTGGCTGGGAGCAGCGCACCGCGCAGTTCGACCTGAGCCTGGAGACCACCGACAGCCCAGAAGGCCTGCACGCCGCGCTGATCTACGCCACGGACCTGTTCGAGCCAGCCACCCTCGCGCGCATGGGCCAGCATTGGCTTAACCTGCTGCAAGGCATGGTGCAGGATCTGCATCGTCCCGTTGCGCAGTGGACGTTACTGGGCGATGACGAGCGGCGGCACCTGCTCGTCGACTGGAATGCGACGGCGGTCTCCTACCCGCTCGATCGCAGTGTCCAGGGGCTGATCGAAGATCAGGTGCGCAGGACCCCGGACGCTCCGGCGCTGGTGTTCGGCGAACAACGCCTGAGCTACGCCGAGCTCAACGCCCGGGCCAATCGCTTGGCTCACACACTGATCGAGCATGGCGTGGGCCCGGATGTGCTGGTGGGCATCGCCGTGGAACGTTCGGTGGAAATGGTCCTGGGGCTGTTGGCGATTCTCAAGGCCGGCGGTGCCTATGTGCCGCTGGACCCTGAATATCCACAGGATCGCCTGGCCTATATGTTTGACGACAGTGGCATCGGTTTGCTGCTGACCCAGCAGCATCTGTTGGCGCAGTTGCCGATCCCGGACGGGCTGCGCAGCCTGGCGCTGGACCTGCCGGACGCTGGGCTGCACACGGGCCGCGAGAGCAATCCGGACGTCGAGGTCCACGCTGAAAACCTCGCGTATGTGATCTACACCTCCGGTTCCACCGGCAAGCCCAAGGGTGCCGGCAATCGCCATTCGGCCCTGGTCAACCGGTTGTGCTGGATGCAGCAGGCCTATCGGCTCGATGCCACGGACAGCGTGCTGCAAAAAACCCCTTTGAGTTTCGACGTGTCGGTGTGGGAATTCTTCTGGCCGCTGCTGACCGGTGCGACCCTGGTGGTGGCCGCGCCGGGCGCTCATCGTGACCCGACACAGCTGATCGAGTTGATCACCGCGCAGCGCATCACCACGCTGCACTTCGTGCCGTCGATGTTGCAGGCATTCGTGCAAGACCCACGGGTGGCCGAATGTACCAGCCTGACGCGCATCGTCTGCAGCGGTGAAGCCCTGCCGGTGGATGCCCAGCAGCAGGTGTTCGCCAAACTGCCGAACGCCAGCCTCTACAACCTCTACGGCCCGACCGAGGCGGCCATTGACGTGACCCACTGGACCTGTGTCGAGGAAGGTCGCGACAGCGTGCCGATTGGTCAGCCGATTGCCAACCTGGGCACCTACATTTTCGATGATGAACTGGCGCCGGTGCCGGTGGGGGTGATTGGCGAGTTGTACCTGGCGGGGGAAGGCTTGGCGCGTGGTTACCATCGGCGCGCAGCGCTGACGGCCGAACGCTTCGTGACCGGCCCCTTCGGCCACGGCCAGCGGCTGTATCGCACCGGTGACCTGGCGCGCTACCGCAGCGATGGCGTGATCGAATACGCCGGGCGGATGGACCATCAGGTGAAAATCCGTGGCCTGCGCATCGAACTGGGTGAAATCGAGGCGCGCCTGGCTGAGCATGATGAGGTGCGCGAAACCGTCGTCGTCGCTCAGGACGGCACCTTGCTGGTGGCCTACGTGGTGCCGGCAGGCGCTGAACGGCTGAACGCCGATGACGCGATTCGCCAGGCGTTGCAAGGCCGCCTCAAGGGCCACTTGAGCCAGTCCTTGCCCGACTACATGGTGCCGCAACACTGGGTGTGGCTGGAACAGCTGCCCGTCAGCCCCAACGGCAAACTGGAGCGCAAGGCGCTGCCCAAAGCCAATATCAGCGTCAGCCCCAAGGCTTACATCGCGCCCAATACCGCCCTCGAACAGGCACTGGCCGCTATCTGGCAAAGCGTGCTCGGCCGCGAGCAAGTGGGTGTCAGTGACAACTTCTTCGAGCTGGGGGGCGATTCGATCATTTCCATCCAGGTGGTCAGCCGGGCCCGGCAGGCCGGGATCCATTTCAGCCCCAAGGATTTGTTCGTCCACCAGACCATCCAGGGGCTCGCCAGCGTGGCCACCTTGGGCGCCAGCGGTCCGGGCTTTGACCAAGGCCCGGTGACGGGGAACGCGGTGTTGCTGCCGTTCCAGCAATTGTTCTTCGAACAGGACATGGCCGAGCCCCATCACTGGAACCAGTCGGTGCTGCTCAAGGGGCTGCGACCTGTACATGCCGAGCATCTGGAGCAGGCGTTGCAGGCCGTGGTTAGCCACCACGATGCCTTGCGCCTGGCCTTCGTGCGCGAGAACGACGCCTGGACCGCCCGCCATCAGACCCTCACAGAGCAAGACGCGGTTTGGCAGCGCTCAGCGCTGTTGTGGGCCGCCGAGGTGGCCGATGCCCCGGCGCTGGAGCGCCTGGCCGAACAAGCCCAGCGTAGCCTGGAACTGGAAAGCGGCGCTTTGTTGCGTGGGGTATTGGCAAGCCTGGCCGATGGCAGCCAACGGCTGTTGCTGGTGATTCATCACCTGGTGGTGGACGGTGTGTCCTGGCGGATTTTGCTGGAAGACCTGCAACAGGCTTATGAACAACTGCAAGCTGGCCAGGCCCCGAAACTGCCGGCCAAGACCAGTGCCACCCAGGCCTGGGCACAACGCTTGAAAACCCATGCTGGCAGCGCGGCGCTACAGGCCCAGATGGCTTATTGGCAAGGGCAGCTTGCGGGTGTTCGCAACGATTTGCCCTGTGACCGGCCTGAGGGTGAATTGCGCAGGTGTCACGAGGCGCAGGTGCAGACGCGCCTGGACAAGCACCAGACCCAACGACTCTTGCAGCAAGCGCCGTCGGCCTATCGCACCCAGGTCAACGATCTGTTGTTGACGGCCCTGTCTCGGGTGATCGGTCGTTGGACCGGCGAGGCTTCGACCTTGATTCAACTGGAGGGGCATGGCCGTGAGGCGCTGTTCGATGACCTGGACCTGAGCCGCAGCGTCGGTTGGTTCACCAGCCTGTTCCCGGTGCGCTTGACCCCAGCGGCGACCCTCGAGGATTCGCTCAAGGCGATCAAGGAGCAACTGCGCGCAATACCCGACAAAGGGCTCGGCTTCGGCGTGTTGCGCTACCTGGGCGATGAGCAGACTCGTCGCACCCTCGCGGCGTTGCCCATGCCTCGCATCACCTTTAACTACCTGGGGCAGTTCGACAGCGGATTCAGCGATGCCGCCGACGGGTTGTTTATCCCCGCCAGCGAGCCGGCGGGCACGCCACAGAGCCCGCTGGCGCCGCTGGACAACTGGCTGACGCTCAACGGTAGCGTCTATGCGGGTGAGTTGAGCATCGACTGGACCTTCAGCAGGCACATGTTCGATGAGTCGACGATCCAGCGGCTGGCCCTGGAATACGCTCAGGAGTTGCAGGGCTTGATCGACTACTGCTGCCAGACCCGGCATCAGGGCTTCACGCCGTCGGACTTCCCGCTGGCAGGTTTGAACCAGGCCCAGCTGGACGCATTGCCGCTGGCGCCGCGAGACGTCGAAGACATCTACCCGTTATCGCCGATGCAGCAAGGCATGTTGTTCCATTCGCTGTATGAGCAACAGGCCGGTCACTACATCAACCAACTGCGGGTTGATGTCGAAGGGCTGGACGTCGAGCGCTTCCGCCAGGCCTGGCAGGCGGCCGTGGATGCCCATGAAGTGCTGCGCAGCAGTTTCGTCTGGGAGGGGGATTTCAAGCGGGCGCTGCAGGTTGTACACAAGCAGATGGAGGTTGCGTTCCTGTTCCACGATGGATGCGCCGCAGCGAACCCATCCCAGGACCTGGACGCCCTGGCGTTGGCGCAGCGCCAGCAGGGTTTCGAGCTGGATGCAGCGCCGCTGTTGCGCTTGCTGGTGGTGCGCGTGGCAGAGGAGCGCTATCACCTGATCTACACCAGCCATCACATCCTGATGGACGGCTGGAGCAACTCGCAGTTGCTCGGCGAAGTGTTGCAACGCTACGGCGGCCAACCCTTCGTCGCATCGGGCAGCCGCTACCGGGATTACATCGCCTGGTTGCAACGCCAGGATGCGGCGGCCAGCGAAGCGTTCTGGATGCCCTTGCTGCAACGCTTGGAGACGCCGACACGGCTGGCCGATGCCATTGCACCACCGGCCCAGGCCAGCGCCGGTTATGGCGACCACGTGCAGGTCTTGGACGAAGCGCTGACCCGACGCCTGGAAGCCTTCGCCCGCGCCTCGAAAGTGACCGTCAACACGCTGGTGCAGGCCGCGTGGCTGCTGCTGTTGCAGCGTTACACCGGCAAAGACACCGTGGCTTTTGGCGCTACCGTGGCCGGTCGTCCGGCGGATCTGCCGGGCATCGAGCAGCAGATCGGTCTGTTCATCAACACCTTGCCGGTGATCGCCAGCCCGCAGGCCGGGCAATCCCTGGACAGCTGGCTGCAAGCGGTGCAGGCGCAAAACCTGATGCTGCGCGAGTTCGAGCACACCGCGTTGCTGGATATCCAGCGCTGGGCCGGGCAGGGCGGTGAAGCGCTGTTCGACAGCCTGTTGGTGTTCGAAAACTATCCGATTGCTCAGGCGTTGGAACAGGGCGCGCCAGACGGTTTGCGCTTTGGTCCGCCGATCACCCAGGAGCAGACCAGCTACCCGTTGACGCTGTTGGTGGAATTGGACCGGCAACTGTCGGTGCACATGAGCTACCAGCTGGCGAGTTTCTCGGCGGACACGGTGCAACGGCTGACGGCCCATCTGGCTCGGTTGTTGGGACAGATGGCCGATGGCAGCGAGCGTTGCCTGGGTGAACTGTCGATGCTGGCGTTCGATGAGCATCAGCGTCAGGTCCACGACTGGAACCCGGTGGACGCGCCGTTCGAGCAAGCGCTGTGCATTCACCAGATGATTGCTCGCCAGGCCCAGGCCATGCCAGAGGCCCTGGCGGTGACTTTCGCCAACACTCGCCTGAGCTATGGCGAACTGGACACCCAGGCCAATCGCCTGGCCCATAAGCTCATCGAGCTGGGCGTGGGCCCGGAAGTGCGAGTAGGCGTGGCAATGCCTCGCTCCGAGCAGTTGCTGATCGCCTTGCTGGCGGTGCTCAAGGCCGGTGGCGCCTACGTGCCGCTGGACCCGGACTACCCGGCCGAGCGGGTGGCCTACATGCTCGACGACAGCCGTGCCCGGGTGTTGCTGACTGAGCAAGCGGTGGCGGCGACGCTGGACGTACCGAGTGAAACCGCCGTGCTGATGTTGGATCACCTCGACTTGGCGAGTTACCCACTCAGTGCGCCACACACCGCGGTCACGCCAGACAATTTGGCCTACGTGATCTACACCTCCGGCTCCACCGGCAAGCCCAAGGGCGTGGCGATTGCCCATCGCAACGTGCTGGCGCTGATCGACTGGTCCAAGTCCGTCTACAGCCGCGACGACATCCAGGGTGTGTTGGCCTCGACGTCGGTGTGCTTCGATCTGTCGGTGTGGGAGCTGTTCGTGACCCTGGCCAACGGCGGCTCGCTGATCATCGCCCGCAATGCCCTGGAACTGCCGCACCTGCCGGCTCGCGACCAGGTGCGGCTGATCAACACCGTGCCCTCGGCGATTGCCGCGTTGCAGCGCAGCGGTGAGATCCCGGCCAGCGTGCGCATCATCAACCTGGCGGGCGAACCGTTGAAGCAGAGCCTGGTAGATGCCCTGTACCAACACCCCACCTGTGGGAGTGGGCCTGTGCAAGCAGGACCAGTAGAAACAAAACCAGTGGGGGCAGGACCTGTGGGAGCAAAGCTTGCTCGCGACAGCGTCCTGTCAGCTGGCCCCTATGCGACTGACCCACAGCCATCGCGAGCAAGCTTTGCTCCCACAAGCTCGCTCCCACAGGGGATAGAGCAGGGGATAGAGCATGTCTACGATCTTTATGGGCCATCGGAAGACACCACCTATTCCACCTGGAGCCGCCGCACCGCCGGCGGCACGGCGAACATCGGTCGCCCTCTCAAGCACACCGCCAGCTACCTGCTCGACGCCGACCTGCAACCCGTGCCCCAAGGCGTTTCGGCGCAGCTGTACCTGAGCGGCGCGGGCATCACCCGTGGCTACCTTGGCCGAGCGGCGATGACCGCCGAGAAGTACGTGCCCAACCCGTTCTCCGCAAGCGGCGAACGGCTGTACCGCACGGGCGACCTGTGCCGTTATCGCGCCGATGGCGTGCTCGAATATCAGGGCCGCATCGACCATCAGGTGAAGATCCGCGGTTTCCGTATCGAGCTGGGGGAAATCGAAGCGCGGCTGCTGCAACAACCCCAGGTGCGGGACGTGGCGGTCCTGGCTCAGGACGCAGCGGGTGGCCAGCAACTGGTGGCTTACGTGGTGGCTTACGTGGTGGCTTCTGGGGTGACTTCGGCGTTGCAACCGGACGAAAGCGCCCTGCGTGCTCAGCTCAAGGCAAGCCTCAGGGAACACCTGCCCGACTACATGATCCCGGCGCACCTGCTGTTCCTCGATCAATTGCCGCTGACGCCCAACGGCAAGCTCGACCGCAAGGCATTGCCAGCCGTGGAGACCGGGTTGTCGCAAAGCGGCTACGAGGCCCCCGTCAGCGAACTGGAGCAACAAATTGCCGGTGTCTGGCAAGAGGTGCTGGAGCTGGAGCAGGTCGGTCGCAACGATCATTTCTTCGAACGCGGCGGCCACTCGTTGCTGGCGACCCAGGTCGTCTCACGTTTGCGCAACTTGACGGACTATCCGCTGAGTCTGCGTGACCTGTTCAATCATCCGCAGCTCAAGGCGCTGGCGGCGCTGATGGCCGGAAACGTGGAGGGGCAGGTTCGCGCGGGTGATTCCCGAGGGGTTCGGCTCAAGGCTCATGGGCCGCGACGTTCGGCACCGCTGTCGTTGGTGCAGCGGCGTTTGTGGATCGCCGAACAACTGTCCGGCGGCACGTCGGCCTATGGTATGCCCATGGCGCTGCGCCTGTGCGGTGGGTTGTCGGTGGAACACCTGATGAGCAGCTTTGCCGAAGTGGTGCGCCGCCATGACGTGCTCCGTACCGCATATGTGCAAGACGAAGAAGGCGATCCGCTGGCGCTGATTGCCGACGAGGTGCAGTTGGACTTCCCGCTGATCGACCTGTCCGACCTCTCGCCCGGCGCCCAGCAGGAGCAGGTGGTCCAGGCGACGCTGGAGAACGCCCGCACTCCTATCGACCTGGAGCAGGCACCGCTGTTGCGCGGGCGGATCCTGCGCTTGGGGCCGAGCGAACATGTGTTGTTGTACGCCATGCATCACATCATCTTCGATGGCTGGTCGATGGGGCTGTTGGTCGACGAACTGGTGCAGGCCTATGAGGCATCGCTCACCGGCAAACCGATGCCGCTGGCGCCCCTGGAGGTTCAGTACCAGGACTTCGCGCTGTGGCAGCAGGCGCTGGAAGAGCAGGGTGTTCTGGCGCGTCAGGCCGAGTACTGGAAGCACCGCCTCAGCGGCTACGAGGGACGCCTGAACCTGCCGCTGGACAACCCTCGGGGCCAGACCGCGTCCTATGACGGCGATGCGTTGCAATTCCAGCTTTCCAGCGGCTTGACCGGGGCATTGCGGCGGTTATCCAGCGAGGCCGGGGTCACGCTGTACAGCACGCTGCTGGCGTCTTTCCAGGTGTTGTTGCATCGGCTCAGCGGTGCGCAAGACATGGTGCTCGGCGCCGACGTGGCCGGTCGTGAACAGCCGGAGCTGGAGCGGCTGATCGGTTTCTTCGTCAACGTGTTGCCCCTGCGTTCGCACTTGGACGCCGAGGCCACGTTCGCCAGCTTCCTGGCGCGCACCCAGGACAATCTGCTCGACGCGCTGGAGCATCAGGATCTGCCATTCGACCAGATTGTCGAAGCCTCGGGCGTAGCGCGACACAAGGGCATGAACCCGTTGCTCCAGGTGTTGTTCGTGATGAACAACGTGCCGGTGCGTCCACGGTCCATGGCGGGATTGAGCATGGAGTTCCTGCCGGCGCTGGAGACCCATTCTAAATTCGACATGGCGTTGTTCGTTGACGAAGAAGAAGGGCAATTGCGCGGTAATTGGCAATTCGCCACAACCTTGTTCGGACATGAGCGCATTCAGCACCTGATTCAGGCCTGGACAGCCCTGTTGGAACAGATCGTCGCTGATCAGGACATTCAATTGGGAGCTATCAGCATGCCAGTCGACAACACGGCGACGGCCGTCACGCCTGCCACCGTCCCGGGGCCCAAGGCCGACAAATTGGGCAAGTTTCTCAAGCGCTCCGTGACACCGCTCGCCAAGCCTCGTGCGGCGCGGGTGCGTGAATCACTGGTGGCTGCACCGCAGTGCTTTCCCTTGATGCTGGAACCGGGCGAGCCCCATCTGGATGTCATCGAGTGGATTCACCAGAACCGGCCGCTGATCGAGCAAAAGCTCGCTGAGCATGCGGGCATTCTGTTCCGCGGTTTCGAGCTGGACGGTATCCAGGGTTTTGAAGCGTTTGCCGAAGCAGTACAGCCAGGGCTTTATGGTCAGTACGGCGACCTGCCCAAGAAAGAAGGCGGCAAGAACACCTACCGTTCCACGCCGTACCCCGAGCGCAAGATGATCCTGTTCCACAACGAAAGCTCCCATCAGGATCGCTGGCCGCGCAAGCAGATGTTCTATTGCGAGCAAGCCGCGCCTGTGGGCGGGGCGACCCCGGTGGTGGATTGCCGCTTGATGTATGAACAACTGCCGGCGGACCTTCGCGAGAAGTTCGAAGACAAAGGCCTGCTCTACGTGCGCACCTTCACCGACAAACTCGACGTGTCGTGGCAGCACTTCTTCAAGACCGAAAACCGCCTTGAAGTGGAGGCCCGCTGTCGGGCGGGCGGCATCCAATGGCGCTGGCTCGATAACGACGAGTTGCAGACCCGCACACCGGGGCCCGCGATCATCACGCACCCGATCACTGGAGCGAAGTCGTTCTTCAATCAGGTGCAATTGCATCACATCTATTGGCTGGACCCGGATGTGCGGGAAGACCTGCTGTCGATGTTCGGCCTGGAGCGCATGCCCCGGCATGTGTACTACGGCGACGGCACACCGATTGAAGATGAGGTGATGGCGCGTATCGGTGAGCTGTATGAAGCCTGCGCGGTGCGTTTCGACTGGCAAAAAGGCGATGTGATCCTGCTGGACAACATGCTGGTGGCCCACGCCCGCGATCCGTTCGAGGGGCCGCGCAAAATCGTGGTGGCCATGGGCGATATGTACGACCACAGCAGCCTTGGGAGTCCGTCGGCCGCCGGGCAAACCGCCCGGGGCGCACTCAACACCGAGGAAGCCGGAGCATGAACGAGGTCACGATGGACGCGCACAGTTCAGGGTTCGCCCTGACCCCCGAGCAACAAACGCAGCTCGAACAACGGCCCGGCACGGTGACCTGTGGCGAGGCGTTGCGCTGGCTGAATGTGATGATCGACGGTGATCTCGATCCGCAGCGCTTGCAGGTCGCGTTCGATACGCTGCTGGCGCAGCAGCCGATGCTGTTGGCGCGGCTGGGCAAAGTCGCCGGTTTCCACGGTTGGCGTCAGGCCGTCGCCAGCGCCGCTCGCTTCCCGCTGACGGTACAGGCCGGCGAGCAACGGGCCGAGGACATCCAGGCGCAGATCGAGGACTTGATGGGGCGCGTTTTTGTGATCGGTGAATCGGACAGCCTCCAGGCCGTGCTCTATCGTCTGGCGCCACGGCAATGGCAATTGGTGCTGGGCATCGCCCGCTACAGTGCCGATGCGCAGTCGCTGAATCTGCTGCTTGAACACCTCCAGCAAGCCTGCGCCGGGGCTCATGCAGAGGATGACGAAGCGCCGGGCGAGTTTGCCCAGTACCTGGAATGGCGCAGTGAAGTGGTGCTGGATGAAGACGCCGCCAGCGCACGAGCTTACTGGCAGCAACACTTGCAAGGGATGCAGGCGGACATCGCTACGCCATGGCTGGCGGCGCGCAGCACCAGCGCTGAGACAGGTACCGCCGACAGCCACGTATCGCTGAGCCTGGAGCCGGCTCAACGTGAGGCTTTGCACTGCCTGGCCGAGCAGCTTGGCCAGCCGCTGGCCACGCTGCTGCAGGGCGCGTGGTGGGTGTTGCTGGGACGTTTGAGCGGGCTTGAACAGGCGCTGGTCGGCGTGCGCCATGACAGCCGCGACGACTATGAATACTTCGCCAATGCCGTGGGCGTGTTCGAGAAAACCCTGCCACTGTGCGTTTCGTTGCCTGCCACGGTGTCGTTCAGCGAGTGGTTGGACGAGCTGGCGGCGCGCCTTGAAGCCCATCGCACCTGGCAGGAATACTGGGCGCCGGAACTGGCGCCTGACGCGGCGCGCCCGGCCTACGGCTTTACGCTGGGGCAGGCGAGCGCTAGCGGGCACAGTGGCGGTCTGCACTGGACCGTCGCAGAGTCCGTGCATGTGCCGGCAGAACCGTTCGAGTTGCTGATGCAGGTTCAATTGAACGAGCGCCACACCACGCTCAATCTGCATTACGCCCGTTCGCGTTATTCGTCAGCCTCGGCCAACGCGGTACTGGAACAGTACGGCGTGCTGTTGGCCTCGATCCTGGCCGCGCCCCACCGTGCACTCGCGCAGCTCAGCCTGCTCAGTCGCGCTCAGGAGCAGCGCTTGTTGGCGATCAATCCGCCGATGCAGGCTTTGGCGGATGGCCGTTATCTGCCGCAGCGCATCGCCGATCTGGCGCTGCATATACCGGACGCCATCGCCCTGACCGACGCTCATCTGCAATTGAGCTACAGCCAGTTGCAAGCCCAGGTCGACAGTCTGGCGCTGGGGCTCAAGCACCAAGGCGTGGGCGCCGGTTCGATTGTCGCGCTGGCGTTGCCGCGCTCGGCGCAGCTGGTGATTGCAATGCTGGCGAGCTGGCGTTTGGGGGCGGCGTATCTGCCCCTGGATGTGCAGTGGCCCCAGGCGCGTCAGGCGTTGATGCTGGACCAGGCCGGCGCGGCGCTGTTGCTGACTGATGCGGCGCATCTGCCAGCCTGGCAGGACCAGCCGTATGAAGCCCTGACGGCGGCGCAGTTGCGTCAGTCGCCGGCGCCGTTGCCAGCGCTCGCCACCCAAGGCAACGACATCGCTTATGTATTGTTTACATCGGGCTCCACGGGTGTGCCCAAAGGTGTGGTGATCGAGCATCGGCAATTGCTCAACTACACCGCCCAAGCCAGTCAGGCACTGGGCCTTGCGCAGTGCAAAAACGTCGGTTTCAGTTCCACCGTAGCGGCGGACCTGGGCAACACCACGTTGTTTGGCGGGTTGTTCAATGGCGCGACCCTGCATGTGGCCAGCGATGAGCAGATGCAGGACGGCGCGTTGTTTGCCCAGTACCTGCAACAGCAGCAGATCGACTGCCTGAAGATCGTGCCGTCGCACCTTGCGGCGCTGCTCGACAGCGGGCGGGCGACACTGCCGCGTACCCTGGTGCTGGGCGGCGAATCGATTGCGCCGACCTTGATCGAGCGCATCGCCCGGTTGCGCGGTGATTGTCGGGTGTTCAACCACTACGGGCCGACCGAAGCCACGGTCGGGGTGATGATTCATCCGTTGTCACTGCACGGCGCTGCCGACGATTGTTCGGCGCTGACCCAGGTGTTGGGCAACAACCAGGTCTACGTGCTGGATGCCGATCTGCGTTTGGCGCCGGTGGGTGTGCTGGGCGAGCTGTACCTGGGCGGTGCGCAGTTAAGTCGGGGTTATCTGAATGCCCAGGCCGACGAGCAGATGTTCATCCAGAGTCCGTTCGATCCGGCGCAGCGTCTATATCGCAGCGGCGACCTGGCGCGTTATCGCGCGGATGGGGCGATCCAGTTGCACGGTCGGCGTGATCAGCAGGTCAAGGTGCGCGGTTTCCGCATTGAACTGGCAGAGATCGAGGCCGAGCTTCTGCGCCTGCCGCAGGTGGTCGAAGCGCTGGTGCTGCCGGCGGCGTCCGCCGAGCAGGGGTTGTTGGCCTTTGTCGTGGCACAGCAGGGGCTGTCGGCGGGCTTGCTGGACGTTGTGCGTGCTGAGCTGAGCGCACGCCTGCCCAGCGTGATGGTTCCACAGCGCCTGCAACTGATCGAACAGTTCCCGCGCCTGGCCAACGGCAAGATTGATCGCAAGGCGCTGCAGCAGAGGGCGGATGTGGCGGCGGATGACCAAGACGCCGCACCGCGCGATGCGCTGGAGCAATTGCTCGCCGCACGCATGGCGCAATTGCTTGGGTTGGAGCGATTGGGCATCGACCGCGACTTCTTCGCCGCCGGTGGGCATTCGTTGCTGGTGATCAAGTTGGTGGCAGGTATTCGCAAGTTGTTGCAGTGCGAAATTCATCCGGGGCTGGTCTTCGATCATCCGACCGTGGCGTCGTTGGCACTGGCCTTGCGGGCGGTGGAGAGCAGCCCGGGGCAACTGGAAAAAATCGCCCAGGTGCGCCTGCGCATGGAAGCGATGAGCCCCGAGGAAAAGGCACTGCTGACCGAACAGGCGCTGCAGCTGCAAGCCGCCAAGGCTGAGCAAGGCAGCTGACGAGGGATGCCATTGCGGCGTTGGGCTGCTTTAGGGGCTGCTCAGCTCTTAAGTGCTAAGCAGGGCCATCGTGGCGAGGGAGCTTGCTCCCGCTGGACTGCGCAGCAGTCCTGAAACTGGCTGTTGCCATTTGTCTGGCTCACCGTGCAATCGCTTTTGGGGGCCGCTGCGCAGCCCAGCGGGAGCAAGCTCCCTCGCCACAATGGTGTTCGCGGCTCTGGTGTCGGCCGTGTTCATGAAAGCCTGGTATTAAAAAGGCCGTCGCCTAACAGCGACGGCCTTTTTTTTATTATTTTTGTAAATGATAAATAAACTCATTCCGGTTTTTGGCAAGTGCTGCGTCTTACTTAGGTATGTGGGCAAATCGGGTCGGGCAGGACGTCCAGGCACCGGGTTTGTTCAGTAAAGACTTCGCCGTCGTCCAGCCGAATGACCGCGCCGGGGAGGGGCCGGTCGGCCACGCACTGACACGTTGCCCCGAGGCAATCGACCGTGCGGGTTCACGTGTGCTGGCGAGCGGCGGGCCCTTCGGCCCCATGGACTTTTACTTCTACCAATAATAGAGAGCACGATGTCATCCATTCATGAGTTGAAACCTCTGTTCAAGGCACTCGTCATGTCCCGCGGCCTGCGTTCGCGGCGGGTGTTGACCGGGCTGGGGTTGGTCTGCGTACTGCCCCTCAGCGCTCAGGTGATGGCTGAAGACGTCAGCATCAACATTGCTGCGCAACCGCTGCCGCAGGCACTGCAAGCGTTCGGTCAGCAGACCAACCAGCAAGTGATCTACAACGCCGACGAGATGGCCGGTCTGAAAAGCAACCGCGTCAGCGGCAAGATGAGTCCGCAGGCGGCCATCGCCGAATTGCTCAAAGGCACTGGCGTGCGCTACAGCGTCGAGGGCAATACCCTGATGCTGGTGCGCGGTTCTGCCGGTGAAGGCCTCGAACTGGGCGCGACCACCATCAGTGCCCAAGCGCTGGACGCGACCACCGAAGGCAGCAACGCCTACACCAGTAACGCCGTGACCATTGGCAAGGGCACCCACACCCTCAAGGAAATTCCCCAGTCGATCACGGTGATGACGCGCAAGCAGATGGATGACCAGAACCTGGTCAGCCTCAAGGACGCCGTCAACCAGACCACCGGCATCGTCGGCCTGCAGGGCGTCGGCCAAGGCATGATCCTGTCGTCACGCGGTTTCCAGATCGACGATTGGCAATACGATGGTGTGCCGATCCTGCGTAACAACTATTCGCTGGGCAATTGGGCGACCCAGGACCTGATCTTCTTCGACCGCCTGGAAATCATGCGCGGCGCCTCCGGCCTGCTGCAAGGCACTGGCAGCCCCGGTGGTGCCGTCAACCTGGTGCGCAAGCGCGGCCAGAGCGCACCGACCGTGACCCTGACCGGCAAGGCGGGCTCCTGGGATCACTACGGCCTGCAACTGGATGCTGGCGGTCCGCTGAACGAGGCCGGCAACATCCGCGGCCGTATCGTCGCCGATGAAGACCAGAGCAATTCCTTCGTCGACCATGCGTGGAACAAGACCCACTCGCTGTACGGTGCACTGGACATCGACCTGAGTGAAGACACCACCCTGGGCCTGGCAGTCAGCCAATCCAATGGCGAGTCGCGCGGCAATATCCGTGGGCTGCCACGCTACGCTGACGGTTCGATGCCGGACGTGTCGCGTTCGACCTACACGGGCGCGCGCTGGAACCGTTCCGAGATCGATGTCACCACCTACTATGCCGATCTGGAGCATCGCTTCAACGAGGACTGGGCGTTCAAGGTCGGGGGCATATACATGACCGAAGACAACCAGGCGAAAAACCAGCGGACGCAAAATGGCAATGTCGGCCTCAACCCCGATGGTAGCGGTGTGCAATATGCCGACTTCGTGACGGATTTCCAGTCCACGAAGGCCGGTCTGGACATGAACCTGACTGGCAAGTTCGAAGCCCTGTCGATGCAGCAGGAAGTCATGTTGGGTGGCAACTTCTCGCAGTTGGAGACGGATGATAAATTTGCCCGCACCTTCAACAATAGCAGCACCGACACGATCTTTGACCTGAACAACGATCGTCCGGACATCAGCTACGAAGGCCTGATCAACAGCCCTGGCGGGCGGGGCACCCTCAGCAAATACGATATCCGCCAGAAGGGCGTGTACGGCACTTGGCGCGTCAAACCGGTTGACGACCTGACGTTGGTACTGGGTTCCCGAGTCAGTTGGTATGATTTCAGCTACAAGTCGAAAACCGAAACGGCGGCCAATGGAATCACGCCCAACGACCCAAGCATCGCAACTGAAACCGGGGTGGTCACGCCGTACGGCGGTATCATCTATGACCTGAGTCGTGAGTGGGCGGTGTACGCCAGCTACACGGATGTATTCCAGCCCCAGACCGAGGTCGATCCCAGCGGCTCGGTGCTCAAGCCCATCGTCGGTACTAACTACGAAGTCGGCCTCAAGGGTGAGCTGATGGACGGTCGGGTCAATACCTCCCTGGCTGTCTTCCGTTACGACCATGAGAATCGTGCCGTCTCCATCCCCGGTTGTACTGACGTGAACTGCTCCTCTGCCTCGGGGAAAGTGCGCAGCCAGGGGTTCGATGCCGAAATCAGTGGTGAAGTGATAGACAACCTGCAGTTGTTCGCGGGCTACACCTACAACACCACCAAGTACCTGGAGGACCCGGATAATGAAGGTCGTGTCTACAGTACCTGGACGCCGAAACACATGCTGCGCGTGTGGGGCAACTACCAGTTCACCGGGGACTGGAGTCGTGTCAGCACCGGTCTGGGCTTCACCACCCAAAGCCATACGATGGTTTACGACTATGATCGTGAAATCCCGGGTTACACCGTGTGGAATGCTCGTGTCGGCTACCAGTTGACGCCTGAAATCGCCTTGGCGGTCAACGCCAACAACCTGTTCGACAAGACGTACCTAACGTCGGCTTACAACCAGCTCAATGGCAACAACAATTTTGGTGATCCGCGTAACTTGATGTTCAGCGTGAAGTACACCCCGGAGTTCTGATTCTTGCGTGAATGAGATAGATGCTGTCTTGTGCGTAATGTTGTTTGTTTAAGGAAACGGCGCTTTTTCCGGGTAGGGGAAGCGCCGTTTTCTTTTGGGTTGGGTTGGATTGGATTGGGGGTATATCCGTTGCTGCGGTAACGGCCACTTATGGTTCCGCTCTTACAGCGGGTCACTTTCGAAAAGCGCGAAAGTAACCAAAGCGCTTTTGCCCCACCACTCGGTGCCTCGCCTAGGCTCGGCATGCCCGAACGCAGGCATTGCTCCGTGGGCCGCCGCGAAGGGCCATCCATGGCCCAGCGCGGCTACCTCGGCATCCATGCCGAGGTGCCCACTGCGCAACACCTGCGTTCGGCCAGCGTGGTTAACGGGGCGCCGAGATCAACGTCCGCCGCGAGGCGGCCTGACAGCCGGCCTGGCTCTTATGGGTGTACACCCATCGGACCTGTTTGAGCATTAGCTGTGGGAGCAAAGCTTGCTCGCGATGCGGCCTTATAGCCGACATGGCTCTTGCGGGTGTACTCAATCCAATTGTGGGAGTGGGCTTTGTGTCGTTTACAGATGTTGTGAACACTCGCAAAACCCCTGTGGGAGCGAGCTTGCTCGCGATAGCGGTGGTTCAGCTGCATAGATGCTGGACATCTACTGTTCTTGCTTTGCTTTGCTTTGGACTTTGATCTCGACGCCCCGTTAAACCACGCTGGCCGAACGCAGGTATTGCGCAGTGGGCATCCCGGCATGGATGCCGGGATAGCCGCGCTGGACCATGGATGGTCCTTCGCGGCGGGCCCACGGAGCAATGCCTGCGTTCGGGCACACCGAGCCTAGGCGAGGTGCCGAGTGGTGGGGCAGAGCGTTTTTGGTTACTTTTGGCGCTCTTCCAAAAGTGACCCGCCGTAAGGGCGGAACCGCCAGTCGCCGTTACCGCAGCAACGGATATTCACACCGACCCCAAGCGCTTTTCCCCTACTATCGTACTGCCCAAAAAAACCTCAAGCAGCGAATCAAGCACCCCGTCATCAAAGATCATACTGCGATGACGCAACGGCGAGCGCACCGAACATTGCAGCTCCCCGGTCAGGCTATATCCCTTGATCAAGCCCTCGCAGAATGCCAATTCTTCCGGCGTTTTTTCCGCCTGGGTCCACCAGCAACTAGGGCGCACCCGTACCGGTTTGAAGGTGAACCCGTCAAAGGCTTCCAGCAAACGGTCATGTACCGAAAACGCCTGGGCGCTCATGACTTCATCCTTGACGCTTTGCACGATTGACAGCAAGTCGCCTCGCCCCGGCTCAATCTGGCGGGTGGCCCATTCATGGAAGGCCTGGACCGTGCTGGCGGGGTGTTCTTGCCGGTAAGCCGCTGTGCGTTCTGTGAGGGTTGGGAACAGCAAGTCGAAATATTCGATGGCTTCAAGCAGATCCTGGGAGGCCGGATCAGCGGCTTCGTCGCCTGGCAAATGCCGCTGACGCGAAAAGGTGGCCGGGTACAGGTGTTCAGGAATCGTGCTGTCCACCAGACCGAGGAAGCTGACGGTGTGGCCCTGGTTTTCCAGCGTCGCGGCGATGTCCAGCGCAATGGTTCCGCCCAACGACCAGCCCATCAGGTAATACGGGCCTTGGGGCTGGGCCGTGACGATTTCCCGGCTGTAATCGGCAATCATCTCGGCCCAGGCCTCAGGGCTTGCATGGGGTTCGCTGAAGCCTCGGTGCATGACGCCGATGACGCGTGCCCGGTGATTGAGTTTGCGCGCCAAGGGCTGGTAACAGAACACGATGCCACCGCTGGGGTGCAGGCAAAACAACTGTGGCGCACTGGTGGGGGCGGTGTTCAAGGGGACCAGGCATTGGCTTTGCTCCCGATGATTTTGCGCAATGAACAGCGCCAGCTGCGCGACGCTCGGGTTGGCCAGCAACGCTTGCAGGCGCACGCTGATGTTCAGGCGTGCCTTGAGGTTGGCAATCAGCTCGATCGCCAGGATCGAATGCCCGCCCAGTTCAAAGAAGCTGTCGTTGATGCCCACGCGCTCAACCCTGAGGGATTGTTGCCAGAGCTGCGTCAGCGCCTGTTCCAAGGGTGTGCGAGGGGCCACGTAATCGGTATGCCGCAGAGCGGCATCAGGTTCCGGCAAGGCCTTGCGGTCGAGCTTGCCATTGGCATTGAGCGGCCAGTGATCGATGAACAGCAGGTGGCTGGGCACCATGTAGTCCGGCAACTGCGCTTTGAGGGCGGCCAACAGACCTTCGCGTAACTCGGCCGTGGACGCGTGCGCGGCAATCACGTAAGCGACCAGTTGCAAGCCGGCTGGGCCTTCATGGGTCAATACGACGCCATCCTGAACCGCTGGTAGCGTTTGCAAACGTGCCTGGATTTCGCCCAGTTCGATGCGGAAGCCGCGAATCTTGACTTGATGATCCAGGCGCCCGATGTATTCGATGCTGCCGTCGCCGCGGTAGCGGGCCAGGTCGCCGGTGCGATACAGGCGGCCACCCGGCAGTGGATCGAACGGGTCGGGGATAAAGCGGCTGGCGGTCAGGTCGGCGCGCCGGTGGTAACCACGGGCCAGACCGGCCCGGCCGACATACAGCTCACCGATGCAACCCTTGGGCACGGGGTTCAGATGGGTGTCGAGTAAATACCAGGACAGGTCGACGATCGGCTGGCCGATAGGGCTCGCGGCCTCGCTGTGCAAGTCAGCGATCGACAGCGGCCGCCAGGTGACATGGACCGTCGTTTCGGTGATGCCATACATATTGATCAATTGCGGCGACTGGTCGCCGAAGCGTTCGAACCAGGGGCGCAAGCTTTGCACATCAATCGCTTCGCCGCCAAAAATGACCTGGCGCAACCGGTGGCCAAGCGGCTGATCAGGCGCGCAGGCGACCTGCAGCAACGCCTTGAACGCCGAAGGCGTCTGGTTGAGCACCGTGATGTTTTCCTGGCAAAGCAGGGCGTAGAACTCCTGCGGTGAACGGCTCACGGCGTGGGGCACGATGACCAGCCGGCCGCCGTGCAGCAGCGCGCCGAAAATCTCCCACACGGAAAAGTCGAAGGCATAGGAATGGAACAGGCACCAGACGTCCTGGTGATCGAAGCCGAACCAGTGATCACTGGCCTGGAACAATCGGCTGACGTTGTGGTGCGCCAGCAGGGCGCCTTTGGGCTGGCCGGTCGAGCCTGAGGTGTAAATCACATACGCCAGGTTATCCGGGTGCATCGGCACATCCGGGTTGTGCTCGGGATAGTCGCCGTCGACCTCGGCTGGTTCGAGCAGCAGACAGTTGAGGTCGGCGGGCAGCGCCAGGGATTCACGCAGGTGAGCTTGGATCAGGATCTGCGTCACGCCGCTGTCCTCGATCATGTACGCCAGGCGATCAGCCGGGTAGGCCGGGTCCAGCGGCACGTAGGCGCCACCGGCCTTGAGAATCGCCAGCAGGCCGATGATCATCTGCGGCGTACGTTCGGCGGCGATTCCGACCAGCACGTCGGGCCCGACGCCTTGCTCGATCAGCCGATGGGCCAGTCGATTGGCCTGTCGGTTGAGCTCGGCATAGCTCATGTGCTGCCCTGCAAAGGTCAGGGCGATGGCCTCACCGGTCGCGGCGGCATGGGTTTCGATCAACTGGTGCAAGCAGTGTTCACGGGGCAGTTGGGTCGGCTGACGGTTCCAGTCGTGCAGGGTGTGCTGGCGTTCATCAGCACTGAGCAAGTGCAGTTCGCCGAGGGCGCGTTCAGGCGTCTCGATCAGGCCCCGCATCAGGTTTTGCCAGTGGCCGGCCATGCGCTCGATGGTTTCAGTGCGGTAGAGATCACGGCTGTATTCGAACGTCGCCAGTATCTGCTGCTGTGAATAGTCGACATCCAGCGCCAAGTCGAACTTCGCCTGGCTTTCGCCTGTGTCGAGAAACGCCAGGGTCAGTTCGCCTTTGGGCGAGATCGGCTGGGCCGGTGCGCCGGTGCGCCAGTTGAACAAGACCTGGAACAAGCCCTGTGCGCCGGGGCGTTGCAGCTGATCGAGGATCAGTTCCAGCGGGTAGTCGGCGTGTTCCAGGGCGGCGAGGGACTGGGCGCGCAAACAGCGCAGAAAATCCAACGCGCTGTGGGTCGAGTCGATCCGCGCCCGATACACCTGGCTGCTGACGAAGAACCCCACCAGATCCTGGCTTTCATGGCTGTTGCGGTTGGCGTTGGGCACGCCGACGGTGAAATCGTCCTGGTTGCTGTAGCGGCCCAGCAGCAGTTGCCAGGCTCCCAGCGCCACCACGAAAGGCGTAAGTCCCTGGCGTTGGCAGAACGCGTCGAGGGCCTGGGTCTCTGCGGTGGCAAGCGTCACGTGCACGCGTCCGGCCCGGTGTTGCTGGCTCGTGGCGCGGGGGAAATCCAGGGGCAACTCCAACGTGGGCAGGTCGTGGCCCAGGTAGTGACGCCAGTATTCGCCGCTGCGCCGGCATTGCGGGCTTTGCAAATACTCGCCTCGTTGGTGGGTGGCGTAGTCGGCGTATTGCATGGGCAACGGCGGCAGCGGTGACGGATCGCCGAGCAAGGCCTGTGCATAGGCCTGGGTCATGTCCTGCATCAGGATCGTGTTGGACCAGGCATCGGAGACGATGTGATGCATGTTGAGCAACAGCACATGTTCGTCGCTGTCCAGCCTGAGCAGCGTTGCCCGCATCAGCGGCGCGCAGGTGAGATCGAACGGTTGCCGGGCGTGCAGCTCGATGCGTTGTGAGAGTGCCATGGCACGCGCCTGGGGGGCGAGAGCGCCGAGGTCCTCCCGGTGCAGGGTGAGGCAGGCGTTGCGCTCGACCACCTGGACCGGCGCAGCGTCGATGTCATTGAATGCGCTGCGCAGGATGTCGTGTCGGTCGATGACTCGATTGAGCGCCTGTTCCAGGGCATCGGCATTGAGTTCACCCGTCAGGCGCAGCGCGCGTGGCAGGTTGTAGGCCGAACGGGCCGGGTCACGCTGGTGTTCCAGCCACAGGCGTTGCTGGGCGAAGGATAAGGGCGCGCGGTCCAGCCGGCTGCCGGATCGGGTTTGCCCGTCGCGAGCGACATCCTCCAGCAGCAGCGTCAGCAGATCATCATCTAGCAGTTCGTTCATGGTGTTCTCGCGGCAAATAGCATGGCGTCAAGCAGGTTCAGGCAAAGGCTGCGGGGGCTTTTTCACTGATGACCCGACCGGCCTGCATCCGGACCAGTTGATCGGCGATGTCGAAATAGCGGTCGTCGTGGGAAATGACGATGATGGTTTTGCCCAGCGCCTTCAGTTCCGGCAGCAGTTCGGTGTAGAACACGCGACGGAATAGCGGATCCTGGTCGGCGGCCCATTCGTCGAACACCAGCACTGGGCGCTCCTCCAGCCAGGCGTTGAGCAGCGCCAGGCGTTTGCGCTGGCCGGTGGAGAGATCGGTGGTGCTGAAGGCGCCGTCCTGAATGCTGACCTTATGGGCGATTTCCAGGCGCTCCAAATAGCGGTTGGCGTCTTTGGGCACCTGTTGATCGCCCTGGACCAGCTCATCGAACAGGTAGTAGTCGGCAAAAATCGTGGTGAACAACTGGCGATAATCGTCCCGTTGCGCGGCCCCTACCGGCGCGCCGTCCAGGAGAATTTCGCCGCCCTGGGGGAAGTAGAGACCCAGCAACAGTTTGATCAGCGTGGTCTTGCCGCCACCGTTCTCGCCGACGATGAACACAATGTCACCCTGGGCGATGGACAGGTTGACCGGTCCCAAGGCGAAGGGTTGGCTGCCTTCGACCACTGGAAAGGCGTAGTGCACATCACGCAATTCAAGCTGCCGGAGCGTCGGCTTGGAAACGCTCTTGTCGTCTAGCAGCAGGTGCGGCTCCGG
Organism: Pseudomonas sp. St316; assembly: GCF_018325905.1. NCBI lineage: Bacteria > Pseudomonadati > Pseudomonadota > Gammaproteobacteria > Pseudomonadales > Pseudomonadaceae > Pseudomonas > Pseudomonas sp. St316. Next base: position 2,255,701 of record NZ_AP021901.1, read on the forward strand.
TGAGGAAAACTGCGCGTCAAGCTCGGCAATGCGCTTGAAGGCAATGTTTGCCCGGCTGATCACCGGCAAGGTCATCACCAGGTATTCCAGCGGGCCCTTCATGTACAGCAGCACCAGCACGAAACCGCTGAGCACGACCTTGTCCGTGCCCAGCCACAGCGATTGCAGGGCCAGGACCAGGCCAATGACCACAAAAAACAGCATCGAACCGAAGGTCTTGGCCACCACGAAGGTGTTGACCGAACGGATGTTGGTGTCGCAGATGTAATCGGCGGTCGCTTCGATGCGCTGGCTGAACATGCGCTGGCGACGTGGGCGGTGAATGCGCAGTTCCTTGGCCCCGGCGGCAATGGCGCCGTAGTGTTTTTGCAGCGCGTCCTCGGCCTCGCGGGCGGCTTCGAAACCCCTGATACCCCGGGCCCGAGCCAGGTATTGCACGACCGTGCCGATCACCAGCGCCACCAGCAGCAGCAAAAACATCGGCAGTGACAGATAGGCCAGGTAACCCAGGCAACCGAGGGTGACCGTGAAGGCAATGGCCAGCGGGGCGAAAGAAAAGGCAAAGTCGCTGACGGTGTTGACGTCGTGGGTCAACACCGGGATGAGCCGGTGACTGCGATAGCGTTCGATCTGTTCGATGGGCGCCAGCAGGACTTTCTTGCCCAGGGATTTACGCAGCTCGGCGATGATGTTCTGGCCGACATGGTTGGTGCCGATGTCGGAAAGAATCGAAGTCAGCAGCGCCGCCGCGCAAAGCCCGGCGAACGTCGCCAGCACCTGGGGCGTGGGCGTTGTGGCGGCGTTCAGGGCGTCGTTGATGGTTGCCAGCAGGGCGGTAATGCTCAGGCCGCCCAGCATGCCCAAGAGGATGGAACCTACGACAATCAGCCGGAAGGGTTTGAGCAGGCTGAACAGTTCACTGATCACCCCGCGTGTTGGTTGGCTCATGGCGGTTTCCCTGCTTGATGAAAAGGTCGAAGGCCATCGCGGGCGGTCGCCGCATGGGCTGGAGAGCGGCGGCACACCGGGTTGCGACACCTGTAGAACGATTGGAGGGGGAGGGGATTTAGCGAGGAGCCGCCTGACGCACATCATTGTGGCGAGGGAGCTTGCTCCCGCTGGGGTGCGAAGCAGCCCCAAGATTTTGCGGTCGCTGCGCAACCGAGCGGGAGCAAGCTCCCTCGCCACAAAAGCCTGTCTGTGTCCGGCAGGTTGATTTACATATCCCGCGCCACCCGAAAACCGATCCAGTCGCCGCGATCACTCGGCACCAGGGCGTTGCGGTTGCCGGAGCGGGAGAACACCGGTGCTTCGCCCCAGTCGTTGCCGCGGATGCGCTTGAACTCGCACTTGCCGGTCAGCCAGGCGATGCCGTCGCTGGGGGCGCCCACATAGTTTTCGTTGTAGCAGTCGGCGGTCCACTCGTAGACGTTGCCATGCATGTCGTACACGCCGAAGGCATTGGGCGCGAAGCTGCCGGCCGGTGCGGTGAAGTTGTAGCCGTCGGCCGCGCCGTAGGTGTTGGCGTGTTGGGCGATGCTGTACTCCTTGCCCTCGTCGAACGGGAAGGGAAACGGGCCGGTGCTGCCGCCGCGTGCGGCGTACTCGCGCAGGGATTCGCTGACCAGCCGGTATTGCTTACCGGTCTTTTTCGACAGCCACGCCACGTAGGCATTGGCCTCGGCGAAATCCATGCACACCGCCGGGTGGCGGTCGGTGTATTGCTTGCGCGGATCGCTGCCCTGGTAATCCGGGATACCGGCCTTGCAGGCGCGGCCGGGACGCTTGTCGCCGTCGGGCATCGTGTAGCCGGTGTCGCGCAGGTAGGCGAACCATTCACCCTTGAGCACCTGGAAACGACTGATCGCCAGCGGCTTGGCGAACGTCACCGGGTGCATCGGCCCCTCGTCGGGCTCGCGGCCCACTTCGTCGTCCGGGGTGCCCATCTGGAAGGTGCCGGTGGGCAGCACGACCATTTCCGGGCAGTCCTTGCAGTCACGAAAAACCTGGCCTGGTTGCGAGGCCTGGGCGCCGGAGGGCAGCAGGGCGACCAGGGCCAGTGCCGGGAGTAGCTTCAAGGAAAAACTGTTCATCCATCTCTCTCGATAAGGTCAGGTTCAGAGTGTCTTGCTCAGCAAGCCCATGAAGCGGTCGATCTCGGCTTCGGTGTTGAGCAGACCTGGCGCGGTGCGGATTACCGGACCCGCGTCGCGATGCACGGCGTCGGCAATCACGCGGTTCTTCATCAGGTAGCCGGCGATCGCATCGCTGTCGCGGCCCTTGACCCGGAAGAAGGTGAAGCCGGCGGACAGGTCTGGGCTCAGTGGCGTGACCAGTTCGATCTGCGGCAGTGCCACCAGCTGTTTTTTCAAGTAACTGTTGAGGGCATGAATGCGCGCCTGCACCTCGGCCTTGCCCAGTTGCAGGTGCAGCTTGAATGCTTCGTCCGCCGCCCAGCGATGCTCGAAGGCGTGGTAACCGCCGGGCGTCATGGTGGTGGAGAACGTCGTGGCTTCGGAGAAGGTCGGAATGATCGGCGTGACGTACTTGACCTCTTCGCTGCGGCTGCACACCAGGCCGGTGCCTCGCGGGCCGAACATCCATTTGTGCGTGCCGGCGATGAAAAAGTCGCAATTCATCGCCGGGAAGCTCAGGTCTTCAACGCCGAAGCCGTGCACGCCGTCCACCACGTAAAGGATGCGTTGCTCATCGCTGCGGCCTTGGTTGTGCTTGTCAACCAGGGCGCCGATCTTGTCGATGGGCAGCTTCACGCCGCTGCCCGAATGCACCCAGGTCATGCCCAGCACCCGAGTCTCGGGGCGGATGTTGCGCTCGATGGCGGTGAGGATTTCCTCGTGGGTGGCGTTGTGGGCGTTGTCGAACAGCTTGATTTTGCGCACCCGGGTGCCTTCCCGTTGGGTGCGCAGCTCAAGAATGGTGTGGGTGGCGTAATGTTCGTGGGCGGTGCTGAGGATCTCCTGATCGGCCGCCACATGGACGCCGCCGTAGATCATCGCCAGGCCTTCGGTGGTGCTGCCGGTGAGGGCGATCTGCTTCGGGTTCGCTTGCAGGTAGCGGCCAGCCCAGGTGCGCACGTTCTCCTCGCGCTCTTCGGTGACGCCCAGGTCCCAGTCCATCAGCAGCCCCGGGTTTTTATCCAGGGCCGCGCGGTGCTTGTCGATGGCCTCGCGCACCGGGCGCGGGTGGGTGGTGACCAGGAAATTGGAGAAGTGCAGATAGTCCGGGTCCTGGTTGAACAGCGAGCGCAGTTGTGCCCATTTGTTCTTCGGCAGCGGCGGCAGAGGATCGGCGCTGGCCGCGGCGGGCAGGCTGGCGGCGAGGGGCAGGCCGGCGGCGAGGATCCCGGCCTGCTTCAGGAAAGTGCGACGTTCATTCATGGCTGGACGGCCTTCTGGTTCGAGGCCAATGAGGGTTTTGCGGCTTGCTGGACCTGATCCCAGACCCGCAGGAAATTGCCGCCCCACAGCTTGGCAATGTCGGCTTCGGAGTAGCCGCGTGTCAGCAGTTCGGCGGTGACGTTGCGGATGTCGCCGACGTTCTCCCATCCCTTCACTCCACCGCCTTCGTTGAAGTCCGAGCTGATGCCGACGTGGTCGATGCCGATCTTGCGCACCGTGTAGTCGATGGCATCGCCCAGGTCCTTGAGGCTGGCCTTGGGTTCGTCTTCGAGGATGGCGTAGAGCTGGCCGGCGTATTCGCCGAATTTCTGTTCCGGCCAAGCGGCGATGATCGGGTCGCCGGGCATCAGCGCCATCGCCAGGTTGGGCAGTGGCGGCAGGCCGAAGCGTTCGCGCAGGGCGTTGAGTTTGTCCTGGGTCTTTTGCGTCAGTGGGCGCAGGTACTGGGAGAAACCGACGATCTGCACCACGCCGCCGCTGGCCTTGATCAGCTGCAGTTCCTTGTCGCTGAGGTTGCGCGGGATATCCACCATGGCCCGTGGCGCCGAATGAGAGGCCACCAGCGGCGTGCGGCTCAGTTGCGCGACTTGCTCCAGGGCCTGGGACGACATTTGCGACACGTCGATGATCACGCCCAGGTCGTTCAGACGCGTGACCGCCTGCTTGCCGATCTCCGAGAGGCCGCCGAGGGCGTCGGGTGAGTCGTTGAAGAACGGCAGCGGACGGGAGGAGTCGGCCCAGTCGTTGTTGCCAATGTAGCTGAAACCGAACATGCGCATCCCCCGCTCCGTCCACAGGTCCAGCAGGCTCAGGTCATGGCCGAGGGGATAGGCGTTGAGCATGCTGATGAAGATCGCGAACTTGCCTTCGCCATGCAGGCGCCGGAAATCATCCGGGGTGTAGGCGATGGCGACCTGGTTGGGGAAGTCGCGGACCAGGCCGGTGATGATCTTGTAGCGCACTTCCTGCTGGTTGCGCGCCTCTTCGACGAAGCCGGCGGTGGGCTTGTGCGGGGCGTTGAGGCCGTTCCAGATCTCGGGCCAGCCGAACACGGTCAGCGCTGCGCCGGATAGCTGCCCGCGATTGGCTTTCACCAGGTCGAACTGGCCGCTGCCGTCCTTGTCGGCTTCGTTGCCGGCGGTGCCGAAGTCCAGCGGCACGGTGATGTGGCTGTCGAAGGACAGCAGGCGCTCGTGCAGCTCCTTGGCCTCTTTCATCACCTTGACCGGGTAGCCGGGGTTGTCCCGCCACCCATAGTCCCAGGCCGCCAGGCCGCCACCCACGGCCAGCGCCAGGGCCAGGGGCACGCCGATGAAAAGAGCCTTTTTCGAACGTGGTTTTGTCATTGCCGATCTCAGTCAGGTTCGCCTTGGAAGGACAGGCGCGGGGGCCTTTTCTATCTGGGGAGAACGAGTGATCGGTGGGGAAATTTAGGCGTTCTCAAGGCCGCCATCGCGAGCAAGCTTTGCTCCCACAGGTGACCGCATCGCAATTGCGCTGTGGGAGCAAAGCTTGCTCGCGAGGCGGCCTTACAGTTGACCTGTTTCTCCTGAACGTACCCAGATCCCCTGTGGGAGCGAGCTTGCTCGCGATAGCGGCCTTAAAACCCACCCATCTCTTGCGAATGTACTCAGTTCCATTGTGGGAGCGAGCCTGCTCGCGATGAGGCCCCAACAGCCCCTGTAAATTTGTCAGCCCCCCCATCGTTCTAGCTTGGATAAAGCCCGCCCCAGGGCCGAACACAGGTAAGGCAATGACGATTTCTCGACGATGGTTCATGGCAGGCCTGGCGCTGACCGGTGCCGCCGTGCCTGCGGTGTATTACGGGCATCGCGAACTGACCCGGCCGGACCCGACCATCACTCCCGGCGAGGCCTCGTTCGACGTGGCCGACGTAGCGGGCCAGCGTCGGGCCGATACATTGCGGGGCATCTGGACGATCCGTTTCACCGGCCGCGACGCTGGCCTCGACGGCTTGCCCCGGGACGATCTGCAACTATTCCTCGATATCGGCCAAAGGGGTCGTGGTCTGGTGGGCTACCTCGATACCGCCGAGCGCTTGCGCGGCACCGATGAGCCGCGTTATCGGGTGTTGGGCGACCTGGCCGGAACCGACCCGAAGCAACTGAGCTGGCGGCTGATGAGTGCTCGACAGGGCGCGCCGGACTACGAATTCACCATGACCCTGGACGAAGTCTGGGCCGGTTTCGGCAATGCCGGCAGCGCCACCCTCAGTGGTCGTGTGTGGCGCCTGGACCGACTCTTGGCGCTGCCTGAACAGGACAATCATTTCATCGCCCTCAAACAGCGTTTCCCCGAGGCCCGGGAGCGCACGCCGTTGAGCCCGGCACTGCTGGCCTGGCTGGTGTCACCCGAGCATCGGCTGTTCCACCAGCTCTGGCACGCCACCCGGGACAAATGGCACACCCTGGACGAGGACAAGCGCAACGCACTGCGCGGTATCGGCTGGCAGCCCGGTCCCAGGGACCAGGAACGTGACGCCCGTGGCCCGCGCAAGGATCGCAACGGTTCAGGCATCGACTTCTTTTTCATGCACCGGCACATGCTCGGCACGGCGCGTTCGATCCAGCCGCTGCCGTCGTGGTCGCGCTTCCCGCTGCCGCAACCGGAACTGGAGCGTGATCACCAGGGGTTCGCCCGCTATTTCGATAACCACGACGGCACCGCCTTGCCGCCTACTTGGTTGGCCGACGGCGACGAGCAATACGCCCGGTGGGTCAGCGACATCAAGACCGCCGAGACCTACCACAGCAATTTCCAGGTCTGGGAATCGCGCTACCGCGACCCGCGCTACCTGGCGAAATTGACCCTCGGCCAGTTTGGTTCGGAAGTGGAACTGGGCCTGCACGACTGGCTGCACATGCGCTGGGCCTCGGTGCCGCGCGACCCATCCAACGGCCATCCAGTGCCGTTCGCCCGCGACCCGGACGACTTCGCCGCGCGCTGGTACGCACCGGAAAACGACTTCCTCGGCGATCCGTTTTCCTCCCATGTGAGCCCGGTGTTCTGGGCCTTCCACGGTTGGATCGACGACCGTCTCGAAGATTGGTTTCGTGCCCACGAACGCTTCCACCCGGGCGAGGTGAGTCGGCTTGAAGTCAACGGCGTGCCCTGGTTCGCCCCGGGCCGCTGGGTGGAAATCGCCGACCCTTGGCTGGGCCCGGACACCCACGGTTGCAGCACCACGCCTGGGTTGCAGGTTGGACGCTCGGTGGAAATGGACCCGGAAACCATGAAACTGGCGCTGCGCATCACCTTTGGCAGCGATGACAAAAAGCTTTCCGAGCTGTTTCGCCGCGTGCCGCAACGACCGTGGTATGCACGGAACCTCAAATCCAAGCCGGTGTGAACGCTGGCTTGGACTGGCCGAACCAGGGTTGTGAATGACTGCTTTTGTGGCGAGGGAGCTTGCTCCCGCTGGGCTGCGAAGCGGCCCCAAAACCAGCCTCCTCAAACTGTCTGACCCACCGAGGTGCCGGCCATAGGGGCTGCTGCGCAGCCCAGCGGGAGCAAGCTCCCTCGCCACGGGTGTCGCTTGGCTTGAGGTTTGTTGTGGAGTTTTCATCGCTACGCAGCGATGCCTAGGGCGGGGCTCGTGCTGGTCCCCCAGGAAAAATTACCATGCTAGTCAGCAGGCATCCCCACATCGCAGAGCATCAATAAAACTGAGGCCGACACCATTGTGGCGAGGGAGCAAGCTCCCTCGCCACAATGGTGTCGCTTGACTCTGAGGGAGTGTCAGCGCGGCGCGGCGATGTCCAGGGCGCGGTTTGCCAGTAGCTCACTCAGCTCGACCATCTGCTGGATCCCCAGGGCAAAACTCCGCCGAGCGCCTTCCAGATCAAATGCCAGTTCGTTGGCCATGACGTTGACCGAGGCAAGGGTTTCGCTGAGGTTGGCCAGCAGGCACTCCATGTCCGCGCCTTCTACAACGGTGAACAATTGGCCCGGCGGTGGATTGGGTTTTTCAGGTTTGGGATCGAGGTAAAAGGCAAGGGCGCGGTCGGCGGCTTCGTCGAGTTTTTTGGAATCGTCTTCGGGGGATTGGGGGTGATCTTGAACATGGTGTAACTCCTAGTATTCATTTTCAGGAGCCGACACCATCGCTACCAAACGATTGGGTGGCGGCCGTACGCGGGTTGGTAGACCGGAGCACTAGGAACCCGGCGCGCCCGAAGACGCCCTGCGCACGGCCACCATGACACAGGTGCGAGAGAGCATCTGTAGAAGGTGGCGCTTGCGCCTAGTTGACTCGCGGGCTACCAAACCCGATCGCTGGAATCAGCGACCTGGGAACAGTAAAAGCCACGAGCCAAGCGCACAAGCCGGCGGATTCTGGCGCAGTTGTAGGTAACGGCGCAAGGCAACGTAGCCTCGCTCGAGAGTCCTACATGGCCGGATAAACAGAACCAAAGCCGAACACAGAATGTGTGGCTAGGAGATTGATCTGTGGGAGCAAGGCTTGCCCGCGATGCAGACACCTCGGTCTTCCTGAAACCGTGTCGCCTGCATCGCGGGCAAGCCTTGCTCCCACAGGAGATAACCCTAGCCACACTGTATTACTTGGCTGAGGGCGCTGGCATGGCCTACATCACCCGCCAACCCCCACCCAACGCCCTGTACAACGCCACGCTCGCCTGCACCCGCGCCAATCTCAGTTGCACGTTCATATCCTGGGCGGCATACAGCGTGCGTTGGGTTTCCAGCACCGTGAGCAAATCTTCGGCGCCGGCCTGGTAGCGGCGTTGGGCGATGTCGAAGGCGGTCTGGGCCTGGTGCAGTTCTTCGCTTTGCCACTGCTGTTGCTGATCCAGGCCGTGGATGCCGTTCAGGGCTTTTTCGACGTCGGCGAAGCCGTTGATGATGGCGGTGCGATAGAGCGCCAGCAGTTCCTCCTGGCGGGCGGTGACCCTGTCTCGTTCGGCCTTCAGGCGGCCGTTGTTGAAGATCGGTGCGGCGAGGCCGGCGCTGAGGTTGTAGACGTTGTTGCGCAGCAACTGGTCGGCGATGTCGGCGCCAGTGCCCAGGCTCAAGCCCAGGGTCAGGGTGGGCAGCATGGCGGCGCGGGCCACGGTGATGTCGGCCTGGGCGGCGGCGAGGCGGGCTTCGGCGGCGGCGATGTCTGGGCGACGGCGCAGCAGGTCGCTGGGGACTCCGGCGTCGATGGACGGCCAGTGCAAACGGTCGAAATTTTCAGCATCTAGCCTCACCGATTGCACCGGTTGCCCCAGCAGCGCCGCCAGGGTGATCAAGGCGTCCCGGGCTTGTTGCTGCACCTGGGGCACGCGGCGTTGCTGGGCTGCCACCAGGCTTTTTTGCTGGGACAGTTCCAGGGCCGTGGCGCTGCCGGCGTCGTAACGGGTCTGCACCAGGTCGAGCACCCGTTGGGCGTTGTCCAGGTTGTGTTCGGCGATGCGCTGTTGCTCGCGCAGGGACAAGGCCTGGGTGTAGCTGTTGGCAACGCCGCTGAGCAGGGTCAATTCCACGGTCGCGCGGTCGAACTGGCTGGCCGACAGCGTCTTCAGCGCACTGTCCCGGGCCGCCCGTTTGCCACCCCAGAAATCCAGCTCATACGTGGCGCTGAGGTTGGCGTCGTAGTAGTCGATGGTGCGGTTGTCCCGGTCGACGTCCAGCTGGCTGTAGCCCTTGCCACGCAGCAACTCCTGGCGATTGCCGTTGAGCCCGGCCCTGATTTCCGGCAGCAGTGGCGCACCGGCAATGACGGCACTGGCCTGGGCCTGGCGCACCCGGGCCATGGCGGCGGCGAGGTCGTGGCTGTCCAGGCGCGCTTGCTCGATCAAACGGTTCAATTGTGGGCTGCCGAAGTGCGTCCACCATTGCTGGTTATCCGCTCGGGTGCCAGGTGTGTCGAGGCTTTGCCAGGCCGGTGGCGGTTGGAGGCCGCTGTCTGGTGCCGACAACGGGGTACCGCAGGCCGCCAGTAAAAGACCGGCGGCCAAGAGGGTCAGGTGCGCTTTCATAGGTTGGAATTCATTCACTGGTAAGGGCCGCGACCGGGTCGAGGCGGGCCGCCTTGCGGGCTGGCATGAAACCGAAGACCACGCCCGTGACCAGGGCGCAACCAAAGGCACCGAACACCGCCAGCCATTCGAACGCCACGGCGATCTTGCCCAGCAACAAGGCACCGCCCACCAGCAGGGCCAGGCCGATGCCAGCGAGCCCGCCGACCACCGAGAGCATCACTGCTTCGGTGAGAAATTGGCGCAGGATGTCGCGCTGCCGGGCGCCGGTGGCCATGCGGATACCGATCTCGCGGGTGCGTTCGCGCACGGTCATGAGCATGATGTTCATCACCCCGATGCCGCCCACCAACAACGAAATCGCCGCGATGGCGCCGAGCATCAGCGACAGCGTGCCCTGGGTGCGCGCCTCGGCCTGGATCATCGCGGCGTTGTTGGTCAGTTCGAAATCCTGCTTGCCGTTGTGCAGGCGCAACAGCGTTCGGGAGACGGCTTGCTCGGCTTGCTTGACCTTGCCCGCGTCCTTGGCGGCGATCACTACGTACTCGGGATGACGGCTGCCGAACAGCCGTACGCTGGCGGCGGAGTAGGGCACCGCGACACGGTTGTCGGCGTCGGAGTCCCCGGAGCTGGCGCCTTTCTCGGCCAATACGCCGACCACTTGGAACGGCACGTTCTCGATCAGGATGTAGCGACCGATGGGATCGGCGACATCCTTGAACAGTTTCTGCCGGACCTTGTGACCGATCACTGCGACTGCCGCCGCGCTACGCTCATCGGCCTCGCTGAAGTAATGGCCCTGGACCACTGGCCAATTGAAAATGAGCGGGAAGTTCGTATCGTTGCCGCCCACGTAGCTGGTGTGGTCGAGGTTGCCGAAGCGCACGCTGGCTTCGGCGCCGTTGACCGGCATGATCCGCTGCACCTCGGGCAGGGCGGCGAGGGCGGCCAGGTCTTGTTCGCTGATGATGCCTTTGGTGGCGCGCGGGTTGGGCGCGGTGCCGTTGAGGTAGATGATGTTCGAGCCGAAGGCGCCCATCTGGGCCATGACCTGGCGCTTGCTGCCTTCGCCCACGGCCAGCATCACCACCACCGAGGCCACGCCGATGATGATGCCGAGCAAGGTCAGGGCGGTGCGGAAACGGTTGATCCACATCACCCGCCACGCCGCCTGCACCGCGTCGAGCAACTCGCCTTTCCAGGCGCCGGTGTGTTCGCTGCCGGCACTCAGGCGCTGGCGCAGGTCGACGGCCTGCAGGGCCTTTGGGTTGGCTGGCACGTCGCTCGGCAAAGCGCTGGTGCTGTCGCTGATGATCAGTCCGTCGCGGATCTCGATGATGCGCTTTGCCCGGGCCGCCACTTCGCGGTCGTGGGTGATCAGGATCACCACATGGCCCTGGCTCGCCAGTTCGTCGAGCAAGGCCATGACCTCGATGCCGCTCTGGCTGTCGAGGGCGCCGGTGGGTTCGTCGGCGAGGATGATGTGACCGCCGTTCATCAAGGCCCGGGCAATCGACACCCGCTGCTGCTGGCCGCCGGACAGTTGATGGGGACGGTTGCCGGTGCGGCTGGCCAGGCCCAGGCGTTCGAGCAGGGCGCTTGCTCGGGCGTGGCGCTCGGCGGCCGAGGTCCCGGCGTAGATGGCCGGCATCTCGACGTTTTCCTGGGCGGTGCCGGAGGGGATCAGGTGATAGCCCTGGAACACGAAGCCGAACGCTTCGCGCCGCAGCCAGGCTAATTCATCGCTGCCCAGATGGGCGACGTCTTCGCCGGCAAAACGGTACTCGCCGTGGGTGGGGCGGTCGAGGCAACCGAGGATGTTCATCAAGGTCGATTTGCCGGAACCGGACGCGCCGACAATCGCCAGGAATTCCCCCGCGTGAATGGACAAGTCGATGCCGCGCAGCACTTCCACCCGAGGGCTGTCGCCACCGCCGTAGGCCTTGCGAATGTCCCGCAGTTCGATCAGGGGTGTGCTCATTCAGCCTCCGCTGCCGGTAGCCGGGCCGATCAGCACCCGATCGCCTTCGCTCAGGCCGTCGACAATCTCGGTACGCAGCCGATCGCTGACGCCAGTGCGAACGGTGCGTGGCTGGACATCGCCATTGTCGGCCAATACCCGCACCTGGCCGGCGTCCTGCAAGGCGGCGCTGGGCACGGTCAGCACGTCCTTGGCTTGGGCGGCGACGAAAAACACCTGGGCAGTCATGTCGGTCATCAGCGCGCGGTCGGCGTTGTCGACGTCGAGCAGCACGGTGTAGAGCACCACCCGTTCGCTGCCGCTGCGCCCACCGCTGGGGCTGCCACCCTGGCTGGCTTCCAGCGGACGTGGCGGCACCGGGAGGATCTGGCGAACGGTGCTGCTCCAGCGTCGGCTGCCGCCGGCCAGGGTCGTGAAGTAGGCGGTCATGCCCGGTTTGACGTGGCCGATGTCGGCTTCCGAGACTTCGGCCCAGACGGTCATCGGCGACAGGCGGGCGATGCGCAGGATCAACGGGGTTTGCTGCTGGGCGTTGAGAGTCTGGCCTTCCCGGGCGCCGACGGCGACCACGGTGCCGCTCATTGGCGCATAGATGCGCGTGTAGCCCAACTCGGCCTCGTCGCTGCGCAGGCTGGCCTGGGCCTGGCGGATCTGGGCCTGGAACATGTCGATGCGCGCCTGGGTCGCCCGCACTTCGGCCTGGGCAGTCTGCACGTCTTCCTCGCGGGTGGCGCCGCCGGCCTTGAGTTGCTGTTGGCGGCGGGATTTCTGCTGCGCCAGGTCGTGCTGGGCACGCTGTTCCTGGAGCTGGGCCTTGAGGTTCTCGATTGAAAAACGCCCGGCGTCGAGCCGGGCTTTTTGTGTGGACGGGTCGATTTCGACCAGCAGCTGGCCTTCGCGCACCTCGTCGCCGGCTTCCACATGAATCTTCTGGATCTGCCCGGACGCCTGGGCACCCACGTCGACATAACGCCGCGGTTGCAGGGTGCCCAGGGCGGTGACGCTGTTTTCGATATCGCCACGGGTGACGGGCGCGGTGACCAGGGGCGCGTGGCTTGGCGCGACCGCTTGCCAGGCGGCGAAAGCCACGGCCGGAAGCAGGGCGAAGGTGAGAAGCCAGGCGCGTCGGGTAGGGCGGGGACGTTTCATGCAGGGTTCCGGCCGGAGGTGTCGGGCCCGTTCCATGATGGGCAGGGACGGGAGGCTGTTCTGGTAAACGAGCGTTCCGGGCGGGAATTTACTGTGTGAAACACTTGGTAGCAGGTTGAAAAGATCAGTTGAAGCGTCACAACCTCCTGTGGCGAGGGAGCTTGCTCCCGCTGGGGCGCGAAGCGACCCTAAAACCTGCATCCCGGTTATGTCAGATTCAATAATGTCGCCGGCCTTGGGCCTGCTGAGCAGGCCAGCGGGAGCAAGCTCCCTCGCCACAAAAGCGGCCCTGGCGCCTCATTGATCTGAATGAATCAGCCCGGATACAAACCAAAGCTTTAAATCTATATGAGAATTACTATAAATTACGCGATTGAATCTGCCACCATCGTGCCATTGCCTGTTCCAGGCATGCAGAGTGGGCACAGGGATAGCGGTCGCAACCATTGCGCACGGGAGTCATGTTGGAAAACTACTATCGCGAGCTGGTGTGTTTCCTGAACGCCAGGCTAGGCAACCGCCAGGCGGCCGAGGATGTGGTGCATGACGCCTATGTGCGGGTGCTGGAGCGCGCCAGCGACACCCCCATCGAGCAGCCCCGCGCGTTCCTCTATCGCACGGCATTGAACCTGGTGATCGACAGGCATCGGCGCAACACCCTGCGCCAGGTCGAATCCCTGGAGGTGCTGGACAGCGAAGAGCGTTTCTTCACGCCGTCGCCCCATTCCAGCCTCGACCACGGCCAGCGCCTGGACATGCTCCAGCGTGCCCTGGCCGAGCTGCCGCCGCTGTGCCGCGAGAGCTTCCTGCTGCGCAAGCTCGAAGGTCTGTCCCACCCGCAAATCGCCGAGCGCCTGGGCATTTCCCGGGCACTGGTGGAAAAACACATCGTCAATGCCATGAAGCACTGCCGCGTTCGTGTGCGGCAGTGGGACGCGCATTAATCTGCCCACGCCGGTCGCCTCGCGGTAAATTTTTTTTCATTGTCCTCGTTCCTCTCAACAGACGACTTGTCGGCGCCCGAACGCCGGTCAGGTTCCCCAGGCTTTTCGTGCCCTGTTGAGGGGCTTTTCCAGAGGACACTGGACATGACTCAGGCAATTGCATCGCCCATCGTTCATGATTTGATCGGCATTGGCTTCGGCCCTTCGAACCTGGCGTTGGCCATCGCGCTGCGGGAGCGGGGGCCGGTCCAGGGTGAACTGGACGTGCTGTTCCTCGACAAGCAGGCCGACTACCGCTGGCACGGCAACACCCTGGTGACCCAGAGCGAGTTGCAGATTTCCTTCCTCAAGGACCTGGTGACCCTGCGCAACCCCACCAGCCCTTATTCATTCGTCAACTACCTCAAGCACCATGGCCGCCTGGTGGACTTCATCAACCTCGGCACCTTCTACCCGTGCCGCATGGAGTTCAATGACTACCTGCGTTGGGTGGCCGGGCACTTCCCCCAACAGAGCCGCTATGGCGAAGAAGTGCTGCGCATCGAGCCGGTGCTGCACAACCAGCAGGTCGAGGCGCTGCGGGTAATTTCCCGCACAGCCCAGGGCGAAGAGTTCGTACGCACCACCCGTTCGCTGGTGGTCAGTGCCGGCGGTACGCCGCGCATTCCCGACGTGTTCAAGGCTTTCAAGGATGATGGGCGGGTGTTCCACCATTCCCAGTACCTGGAGCGCATGGCGGGCCAGCCGTGCGTGAGCGGCCAGCCGATGAACATCGCCATCATCGGTGGCGGGCAGAGCGCGGCAGAGGCCTTCATCGACCTCAACGACAGCTTCCCTTCGGTGCAGGTCGACATGATCCTGCGCGGCTCGGCCCTCAAACCGGCGGACGACAGCCCGTTCGTCAACGAAGTGTTCTCGCCGGAGTTCACCGACCTGGTGTTCCAGCAACCCCACAGCGAGCGCGAGCGCCTGGTCAACGAGTACCACAACACCAACTATTCGGTGGTGGACATCGACCTGATCGAGCGCATCTACGGGATTTTCTATCGCCAGAAAGTCTCCGGCATCGCCCGCCATGCGTTCCGCACCCTCACCACGGTGGAGAAAGCCACGGCCACCGACGCCGGCGTGGAACTGGCGGTGCGCAACAACGCCACCGGTGAGCTGACGGTGCGTTGCTATGACGCCGTGGTGCTGGCCACCGGTTACGAGCGGCAGATGCACCGCACGCTGTTGGAGCCACTGACCCAGTACCTGGGGGATTTCGAGGTGGATCGCAACTACAAGCTGATCACCGACGAGCGCTGCAAGGCGGCGATCTACATGCAGGGCTTCTGCCAGGCCAGCCATGGCCTGAGCGACACCTTGCTGTCGATCCTGCCGGTGCGCGCCGATGAAATCGCCGGCTCGTTGTATGAGCATGGCAAGCATCGTGGGCAAGCGCGCGCAGTGCCCGATCTGCACCTGGCGACGGCATAGACAGCCGCTGTGTTCATCGCACCACCCTGTGGGAGCGGGCTTGCCCGCGATAGCGTCAGTTCAGCCAACCTCTATGTTGGATGACGCACCGCCATCGCGAGCAAGCTCGCTCCCACAAGGAAGTTGGGAGCAATTCCTCAGAAATTTCCTACACTCAGTCCACGCCTGCCGCCGTTTGACAGGCCCACGGACGGTTCGCTGTTCTCCCGTATTGGCAGTCTGAACCCATCAGCCGGGTACCCTGACTTGAACTGAAGTCGGTGGCGTTCCGGGCAGACTTCGCCAAGCGGATACAACCTGACCCCGATGAAGCTGCTTTTACGCACAGGCCTGGCGGCGCTGTTGCTGGGCTCATTGAGTGTGGCGCCACAGGCTGGTGCGGCACCCGAGACGTTGCAGGTGCTCGGGCGTTCCCATGCGAGCGACTATTCGGTGTCCCTGGACGAAGCCGATTGGACCTGGCTGCGTCAAAAGGGCACGTTGTTGCTGGGCGCCTCGGCGCCGGATGATCCACCTTTTGGCATCACTGGCAATGGCCGCGACTATGAAGGCCTGACCGCCGACTATGCCCAGTTGCTTGGGCAGTTGCTGCACGTCAGCGTGCAGGTACAGCGTTATCCGTCCCGTGCCGAATCGCTCCAGGCCCTGCGCAGCGGTGAGGTTGACCTGCTCGGCACGGCCAACGGTTTTGAAGCCAGCGACCCGGACCTGGCGATGTCCCAGGCCTATGCCGATGACCTGCCCACCCTCGTAGCCCGCATCGACGACAGCCAGGACTTGCCCACGGATCTGGCGGGCAAACGGGTGGCGATGCTGTATCACTACTTGCCGCCGGAGACGGTCGAGGCGTTTTATCCCGATGCTTCGCTGCAGTTGTTCCCCTCGACCTTGAGCGCCATCGGCGCCGTAGCGTTTGGCCAGGCCGACGTCTATCTGGGGGATTCAATCAGTTCCAATTACCTGATCAGCAAGAATTACCTGAACAATGTTCAACTGGCCGATTTCTCGCGCATGGAAGTGCAGCCGTTCGCCTTTGCCGTCAGCCGCGACAACGTGCGCTTGTTGCGCATCGTCAATGCCGCGTTGCAAGCCATTCCCGCCAGCGAACGCATGAGCATCCTGCGCCGCTGGAGTGCCGGCGGCGCGAGCATGCCGGGTCAGCAGGCGCTACATTTCAGCGTCAATGAGCAGCGCTGGTTGGATGCCCATCCGCGAATCAAGGTGGCAGTCAACGAGAACTTCCTGCCACTGACGTTCTTCGATGAACAGGAGCATTTGCGCGGCATCGGCGCCGATGTGCTGGCCCGGATCAGCTTACGTACCGGTTTGAAATTCGATGTGCAGCGTGGCGGCTCGGTTGACGATTTGATCGGGCAGATCAAGAGTGGCAAGGCCGACGTCCTGGCGACCGCCATACCCAGCACCGAACTCGAAGACGAGTTGCGCTTTACCCGACCGTACCTGACGAACCCGTTCGTGCTGGTGGTGCCTGCTCGGGCCAAGGGCCCGCTGACCCTGGACCAGATGGCTGGCAAGCGCCTGGCGCTGGTGCGTGGCAACGTGTTGCGCGAGTTCCTGCTGGAGCAGTTCCCCCGCGTGCAGTTGGTGACGGCGCAAAACACCGCCGACGCCATGGCCATGGTCGCCGCCGGTACGGCGGACGCGGCGATCAATCCACTGATCAGCGCCCGCTACATGATCTCTCGCCAGTACCGTGACAAGCTGCAGGTCACCAGTACCGTCGGCACCTTGCCCGCGCGCGTTGCGTTGGCCACGAACCGGGGCGCGTTGGAGCTTTATTCGATTCTCGATAAAGCGCTGTTGAGCATTTCTCCCGAAGAGATGGACGAGCTGACCAACCGCTGGCGCAGTGAGGTGGTGATCGACGACAGCTATTGGCTGCGCAACCGCACCACGATTCTCCAGGGGTTCACCGTCGCTGCGCTGCTGTTGCTGGTGACCTTGGGCTGGGTCATTTACTTGCGGCGTCTGCTGGAGCAATTGCGCGTCGCCAAGGAAAGCGCCGACGACGCCAATCGGGCCAAGACCACCTTCGTGGCGACCATGAGCCATGAGATCCGCACGCCGATGAATGCGGTGATTGGCTTGCTGGAACTGGCCCTGAAAAAAGCCGACCAGGGTGTCGTCGATCGGCACGCCATTGAGGTTGCGTCGGGGGCCGCCCATGGCCTGCTGGATCTGATCGGCGACATCCTCGACATTGCCCGCATCGAGTCGGGCCGGCTGTCGCTGGCGCCACAACGGGCCAATTTGTACGAGTTGATCGAGTCGGTTGTGCGGATTTTCGAAGGCCTGGCCCGACAGAAACAGCTGCGTCTGCAACGGGTGCTGGACGCCGAGGTCAACCGTGACGTGTTGATCGACCCGTTGCGCTTCAAGCAGATCGTCTCGAACCTGTTGAGCAACGCCATCAAGTTTACCGACCAGGGCGAGGTGCGCCTGAGTGTGCACGGCGAGCCGGACGTTGAACACGGGCGCCTGGGCATTTGCCTGCGAGTCGAGGACACCGGCTGCGGGATTTCGCCCGATGACCAGCGCCGCCTGTTCAGCCCCTTTACCCAGGCCGGCCATAACGCCCAGTCGGCCCGCAGCGGTTCCGGGCTGGGGTTGGTCATTAGCCGCACGTTATGCGAAATGATGGGCGGCACCCTGACCTTGTGCAGCGTGGTGGGGGAGGGCACGCAGGTCGAGATTCTGCTGGACCTGCCCGTGCTCGACGCCTTGCCGGCAGCGCCATCTGTCGAGGTCGAGGCGCTGGTGCCGGTGCGGGAGCTGAGTATTCTGGTGGTTGACGACTACCCGGCCAATCGCTTGCTGCTGTCCCAGCAACTGGGCTACCTGGGCCATCGTGTCCAGGAGGCGCAGAACGGTGTCGAAGGTCTGCACACCTGGCGCAGCGAACACTTCGATGTGGTCATTACCGACTGCAACATGCCCTTGATGAGCGGCTACGAACTTGCGCGGGCCATTCGCGACGAAGAGCGTGCGCAAAATCTGTCGCCTGGGGTGATCCTGGGATTCACGGCCAATGCCCAGCCTGAGGAAAAGGACCGCTGCGCCGAGGCCGGGATGGACGATTGCTTGTTCAAACCCATCAGTCTTCGGGCGCTCAACGCGTGCCTGGCTTCGGTCACGCCGGATGCGCTGGCGCCCCTGCCCAGCGATAGCATCGACTTGACCAGCCTGGACCAACTGACCGGCGGCGACGTGGCTGCCATCAAGGCACTGCTGGAAGAACTGGTCAGCAGCAATGCCGAAGATGCAGCGCGACTGCAGCACCTGTCCACCCGACAAGACTTGCCGGGCCTTGCGGACCTGGCGCACCGGATCAAGGGCGGGGCGCGGATCATCCAGGCGCAACGCCTGATCGCCGCTTGCGAGGCGCTGGAAAGGGCTTGTCGGGGAGACGACACGTTGCTGCTCGGCGACGCCGTGGAAGATCTTCGCCAAGCCATGGAAAACCTGGCGCAACGACTGGAAACCGATGTGGCGAGGGCGCTGGCTTCCGCTGGGCCGCGAAGCGGACCCTTCTGAATCTTTCCTGCGGAATAAATTCCCTCACTACAAGGGCTTCGTCTGGCTTCATTTTAGGAATAGTCCTACATCGTCTTTCAAACGCTTCCTCTAGCCTGACGGCCCTTAATGTTCTTGAGCCGGTTTCTACCTGGCGCATTGCTATTGGAACGCTTGCCATGCCGAACAAAGCCCTCCGTATCCTGATTGCCGACCCACACCATGCTCATCGAATCGTGCTGGAGCGCCTGTTCAATCAACAGGGCTATTTCCGGATTGTTCCCGTGAGCCATGTGCAGGAGTTGCTGACGCTGGTGGAGTACGGCAGCGAGCCCTTCGACCTGATTGTCGTCAATGCCGGGCTGGCAAGCGGGGCGTTGGACTTGCACGATTTTGTTATCTATAACCCACAGGTTCGTCACGGGATGATTTACAACGCGCAACCGGCCAGTCTGTCGTCGGTGCCGGTCGCGCGCCGATCGAGCATGCACCTGAGCCAGGCGCCACTGCCTGACCTTGCCTCCCTGCGGCGCCTGATGGAGCAGGTCGACCCTCAAGCCAACGAGTCGCCGCAACCGTGGACGCGCGCCCTCAGGCAGGGCCGTGGATGCTGAGAAAGACCGCTGGTCTGCACTGTTGGATCTGACAGGTGTCAGGGTCTGGCGCTTGTGCAAGAGTCCGGTGCAGTCATGGCACCGGTGCCGTTTGTAATGACCTGGGGAATTGCCTTGAAAGACGTGTTGATCGTGGACGACCACCCTGTGATACGAGGGGCGTTGCGGCTTGTTTGCCAGAATGAGGCGTTCACCCACATCAGGGACGCCAGCGGCGTGTCCGATGCCAGGACCCTCATCAAGGAGGCTGCGCCAGACCTGGTGATCCTGGACCTGGTGATGAATGGTTTCGATGGCCTGGACCTGCTGGTCTGGATCATGGCCCAGTTCCCTGAGTGCAGCGTGCTGGTGTTCACCTCCCAGGATGCGCAGCATTTCTGCAACCGCTGCATTTCGGCCGGGGCGCGGGGCTTTGTGACCAAGAAAAGCGATCTCAAGGAACTGACCAAGGCCATCCAGGCCTTGAAGTCCGGTTATGCCTATTTTCCACAGATGTCCGTCAGGCTGGATTTTCAGCAGCGCAGCGAACAGCAGGCGCTGGAAAGCCTCTCCACCCGTGAGTTGTCCATCCTGCGCATGCTGGCCATGGGCATGCGCGGCAAGGACATCGCCGAAAACCTGTTCCTGAGCCCAAAAACCGTCAGCACCTACAAGACTCGCCTGTTGGAAAAACTCGGCTTGCAATCCCTGGTGGGGTTGTCGGAGTTCGCCAAGCGCAATCACCTCTAACTGAACTGCAGCAAAAAATGTGGGAGCGAGCTTGCTCGCGATCGCGGTCTGATAGTCGATGCATCATTGACTAGCAGGGCGCTATCGCGAGCAAGCTCGCTCCTACAGGGTGGTTGATCGTTCTCTGGATAGAACGCTAAGGCCGATTTTTGCCGTCTAGTGCTTCAAGGGTGGCGGTTTTAAGCTGTGTCCATCGAATCGCAGTACCTGATTTTGGAGACACAGCATGAAAAACATCATCGGCCTCTACACCAGCCCACGGCCCCATTGGGTCGGCGATGGCTTCCAGGTTCGCACGCTGTTTTCCTATGACAACCTGGGCAAGCACGTCAGCCCGTTCCTGCTGCTGGACCACGCCGCCCCGACTGAATTCATGCCCACCACCGAGCGTCGTGGCGTCGGCCAGCACCCGCATCGCGGTTTCGAAACCGTGACCATCGTCTACCAGGGCGAACTGGAGCACCGTGATTCCACCGGCAGCGGCGGCAAGATCGGTCCCGGCGATGTGCAATGGATGACCGCCGCGTCCGGCATCATCCATGAAGAGTTCCACTCCGAAGCCTTCGCCCAACAGGGCGGCTTCATGGAGATGGTCCAGCTATGGGTCAACCTGCCCGCCAAGGACAAGATGGCCCCGGCCGGCTACCAGACGATCCTCAAGGGCGACATTCCGAACATCGCCCTGAAAGACAACGCCGGCAGCCTGCGCCTGATCGCCGGGCACTTCGACGGGCATCAAGGCCCCGCCAGGACCTTCACGCCTATCGATGTCTGGGACATTCGCTTGAATGCCGGGAAAAACCTCACCCTTGACCTGCACGAAGGCCACAACACCGCCTTGGTGGTATTGCGAGGCTCGGTCCAGGTCAATGGCCGCGAACGGGTCGAGGCCGGGCAGATGGCCCTGTTCGACCGGGCTGGCGACCAATTGAGCCTGCAAGCCAATAACGATGCCGTGGTACTGCTGCTCAGTGGCGAGCCGATCGACGAACCCATCGTCGGCCATGGTCCGTTCGTGATGAACAGCGAGCAGGAAATTCACCAGGCCTTCAACGATTTCCACTCCGGGCGTTTTGGCCGGATGGATGACTGAGCGCGAAGCGCAACCGTCCTGAACCCCTGTGGGAGCGAGCTTGCTCGCGATAGCGGTAGGACATTCAATGATGGTTGACTGTCAGACCGCTATCGCGAGCAAGCTCGCTCCCACAATGGGGATCTGCGGGGACCTCTACAGCGCGTTCATTCTGTGCCAATCTTCGCCAATCGCCTTCCTGGAGCTGTCCCGATGCTGTCTCTGATCTCTGAGCACCCGTTGCTCTGTGCCCTGGCGCTGCTGGTGCTCGACATACTGATGTGGCATTTGGTCAGTGCGGATCGGATCTATTGGAAAGTCGGCGCAAGGCTGGTGATTTTTTCGTTGTTCAGCGTGCTGCTGTTCAACGAGGGGCTCAACCCCATGGTCCCGGCCCAGTGGGTAGACGATGTGCCGCGGCACCTGGCGGCTACCGGTTTGCAGATTACTTGGTGGCTGTTTGCTGCGCGAACCCTGACGGCGCTGATCGTGGCGGCGATGATCAAACGGGTCGGCCACACCGGGCGGTTGTTGCAGGATTTGCTCGGTGCGGTGATTTTCCTGATTGCGGTCATCGCGGCATTGGCCTATGTACTGGATCTGCCGGTCAAGGGCGTGCTGGCGACGTCCGGTGCGATGGCGATCATCGTCGGCCTGGCCTTGCAGAGCACCCTCAGCGACGTGTTCTCCGGGATCGTGCTCAACACCACCAAGCCCTATCAGCTCGATGACTGGATTTCCATCGACGGTACCGAAGGCCGGGTCACTGACATCGACTGGCGCGCCACGCGCTTGCAGACCGCCCAGGGCAGCATGGCGGTGATTCCCAACTCGTTGGCGGCCAAGGCCAAGGTCATCAACTTCAGCCGACCCAGCGACGTCCATGGCTTGTCCATCAGCATCCAGGTCAGCCCTCACGCGCGGCCACAAACCGTGATCGATGCGTTGGAGCGGGCCATGATCGGCTGTCGTTCCCTGCTCGCCAGCCCGGCATCCAGCGTCGCCCTCAAAAGCAGCGGCAGTGGCGGCGCGGAGTACGAGATCAGCGGGTTTGTCGCCTCCATGGCCCAGAAACGCACGGTACGCAACCAGTTGTTCGACCTGGCGTTCCGGCATTTGCAGGCGTCGGGCGTGAGCCTGCTGTCCACCAGTGAGAGCGCCACGCCCCCGGTGGTGTCGCGGCCCCGGGCGTTGCTGGAAAGCTCGAACATTTTCTCTACCTTGCGTCAGGACGAGAAAGAGACCTTCAGCCAGAACATGACTCTGCAGACCTTCCGCGCGGGCGATGTGATCCTGGCGGCCGGGGAGGTCAGCGATCATCTGTTCATCATCGAGTCCGGGGTGGTCAGCGTGACCCTCATGCGCAACGGCCAGCCACTGGAGGGCGGGCGCATGGGGCCGGGAGAAGTGATTGGCGAAGCCGGGATCGTCGCCGAGCAGGCGGCCCTGGCGAATTTTTCCGCCAAGACCTTCTGCACCCTGTACCGCATCGAGAACAGCTACCTCAAGCCATGCCTGGAGGCCCGTCGCGACATCAACGACGCGATGAAAAACCTGCTGGACGTACGCATGCACCTCGCCCAGAACCTGACCCGCGAAGTCCCCAAGCCCATCGCCAAGAAACGCTTCCTGCAATGGTTGCGCAGCCGGGCCTGAAGCACATTTTGAAATACCCACAGACCTTGTGGCGAGGGAGCAAGCTCCCTCGCCACAAGAGCCGCTAGCCTGCCTTCAGGTGAACCCCCGACATGCGCCCCATTGGCCACCCGAACTTCCCAACAATTGGCTATTTGTACCGCGCCACTGCACGGCTAACGTAGCGCTACACCCAATTGTTCTGGAGTTCACCATGCAACCGCGTATCGATTTCTACACCGCTTCCCCTGACGCTTTCAAAGCCATGCTGGCCCTGGAAACCGCCGTCTCGAAGCTGGGCCTGGAGAAGTCCCTGCTGGAACTGGTCAAGCTGCGCTCTTCGCAAATCAACGGCTGCGCCTTCTGCATCGACATGCACACCGCCGATGCCCGCAAGGACGGCGAGACCGAACGTCGGCTGTACGCGGTGACCGCCTGGCGTGAAGCACCGTTCTTCACCGGCCGTGAGCGCGCCGCGCTGGCCTGGACCGAAGCGCTGACACGCATCAGCGAAACCCACGCCCCGGACGCTGACTACGCGCTGTTGAGCGAGCATTTCAGCCCCAAGGAAATGGTCGACCTGACCGTGGCGATCAACGCCATCAATGGCTGGAACCGCTTGGCAGTGGGCTTTCGCAAGATGCCTGAGGCGTAGTCAGGAGAAAAAACACCTGTGGAAGTAAGCCTGTGGGAGCAAAGCTTGCTCGCGATGACAGTGTGTCAGTCAATGGTGCATGGACTGTTGGACCGCTATCGCGAGCAAGCTTTGCTCCCACCTGAATTTAATCCTCATCTTGAAGCTTCGGATGACAGGCACCGCTATAGGTTTGCTTCAGGTTAATAGGAAGCATGACTATTCGCGCGCCGTTCCCACAGCGCGCCGTTATGCCCCCCAAGCTGCCAGCAGACCCGGCTTTTTCGAGCATTACGAAGAGTTGATCGGCACCTGGACCCGGCGCCTGCGCAATCGGCAGCAGGCCGAGGACCTGGCTCACGGCACCTTCGTGCGGGTGCTTGAGTCCGTGGCGCCGGGGTGAAAAACCTGTTCGATCACCCGTACTACACCCGTTCCAGCGACAACAACTCGGGCATTTACGTCGGCGCACCGCGTACGTTCTTTGTACAGGCGAGTGTGGGATTCTGAGCAAGACCCCTGGCTGAGGTTCACCCTTGCCACAGGGAATCTCCTTTCCACAGAGAGTGGTGCGAGGCCTCAAACCTTCAGCACCTTGCCGCTGACTGCCACCGCCACCAGCGACAGCGCAATCAACCCAAACGCAAAACTCAAGCTGCTGCCATGGGCGACAAAGCCGATCAGCGCCGGGCCGGCGAGGATGCCGGCATAGCCGATGGTGGTAATGGCCGGTACGGCGATGGCTTCAGGCATCAGGGTCTGTTTGCCGACGGCGGTGTACAGCACCGGCACGATGTTCGAACACCCGGCCCCCACCAACGCATAACCCAACAGCGCCGCTTGCCACATCGGCGCGAGGGTCGCCAGCAGGAACCCGGCCGCCGCAATCGCGCCACCGTAAATGATCACGCGTTTGGCCCCCAGGCGATGCACCACTGAATCCCCCGTCAGGCGGCCGACGGTCATGGTCAGCGCGAAGGCGGCATAACCCAGCCCGGCATAGGCGGTATCCACCGCGCGTTCGGTGGTCAGGAACACGGCGCTCCAGTCCAGCACCGCGCCTTCGGCCAGGAACACGATGAAACACAGGATGCCGATAAACAGCACCACGCCATGGGGAATGGCAAACGCCGGGCCCGAGCTTTCACTGCCGTAGGGCAGCAGGTGCGGCGCGGCTTTGAACAGCGCCACCAGTAGCACACCATTGACCACCAGCGTCGCCCCCAGCGGCGAAAGCCCCAGGCCCAGCAGCGCACTCACGCCGGCCGCGCCGATGATCCCGCCGAGGCTGAACATGCCGTGGAAGCCCGACATCATGGTTTTGCCACTGGCTCGCTCGACGATCACCGCTTGCAGGTTTACGGTCGAGTCCACGGTGCCGAGCCCGGCGCCAAACAGGAACAAGGCGGCCACCAGCCAGGGCAGGGAGGTCATCGTCGCCAGTAAAGGCAACGCCAGGCAGATCAGAATCGTGCCGCCGCTAAGCACCCGCCGGCAGCCGAACCGTGCCGCCAGCGCGCCGGAAATCGGCATCGCCAGGATCGACCCGACCCCCAGGCACAACAGCAGCAACCCGAGGGTGCCTTCATCCAGGTTCGCCCGCACCTTGGCGTAAGGCACCAGCGGCGCCCAGGCGGCGATGCCGATGCCGGCGATGAGATAGGCGATGCGGGTGGACATCTGCTCCAGGCGTCCGGGGATAAAAGTGGGCGGGGGCGTAATGGCAGTCATGAAACGTCCTTGGCTGTCGTGCGGTGTGGGGCGGCGGGCAGGGGGCTATGCTTGCATATCCACTGACCGCACCGCGACCCCAAGGTGCCGGCCAAAGCACAGGCTTTGCTCCCGCAGCCTGTACCGGCATAAAGTACCGGCCCTTGCTGGCTGGTTTCGAGTCTGGTCCATGACACAGTTTTATGATGCGCGCGGCAATATCTATGGCGTCGTTTCACCGCAACAGGTGCGTGACCACGGTATCGACCTGCCCTTGTCAGCCGCCCCCGCGGCACGGAGGCGCGAGTCCTGGACCACGGCCACCGTGCATGCCTTTTGCAGTTGGGCGCCGGACGAAGCTCCGCCGGACGCCAAGGCCCATCGCAGTGACGGCCTGCTGATCGGCCCGTTCCAGAGCGAACCGCCTTTTGATCTGTTGATCGTCAACACCGACGGCACCCTGGCCGAGCGCAGCGGCAATGGCCTGACGATTTTCTCCCAGGCCTTGCAAGCGCAGGGCTTGATGCCGGGCGCGGGTGAGTGTGTGCTGCAGGTTCATCACGATAAACCCGACGGTTTGTCACCGCTGCAAACCTCGGTTCGCGCCGCTGAATTCGAAGGGGCCCAAGGCTTCTGGCTGGACCTGGGAAAACCGCTGTTCGGGCCCCAGGCTGTCGGCGCCCATGAGGTCGAGAGCGTGCTGTTCAACCAATGCGATGTCAGCCGCGTGGCGGCGCTTGGGCGGTTGAACCCGGCATGGGGCAGCAGCCAGTTCGTGAACATCGGCAACCCGCATTGCGTGACGCTGGTGGACACTGCCGAGGCGTTGCCAAGCAATGGGCAGATGCGTGCTGCGGCGCTCTCGCAAAGCCTGACCCAAATTGCTTATGCGCCGCCCGGCGGGGCCGGTGTTCCGTGCCCGAGGGGGGTGAACCTACAATGGGCCTGGCGCGAAGCCGAAGGGCGAATCGCGGCCCGGGTGTTTGAGCGGGGCGAGGGGCCCACGGCTTCCTCGGGCACCAGCGCCAGCGCCGTGGCCAGTGCCGCGTGGCGGGTGGGTTGGGTGAAGGCGGGGCCCGTGAGCGTGGCGATGCCCGGCGGTACGGCGCCGATTTTGTTGGAGGAAGAGGCTGGCGAGTTGGTGCGGGTCAGGTTGTTTGGGACGGCGCGGTCTGTGCCCTAGCGTTTTCTGGAGGTTTTGTGGCGTGGCTGATGCCGCCATCGCGAGCAAGCTCGCTCCCACAGGGGAATCAGCCTGGCTGCTGCGCAAACTCGACCACCGGCATCTCCCACATTGATCTTCAGTGAGTACCAAATCTGTGTACGACACATATCCACTGTGGGAGCGAGCTTGCTCGCGATAGCGGCGGGTCAGTTACATCCATATCAACGGGTAGACCTCAATCGCGAGCAAGCCCGCTCCCACAGGGGAATCAGCCTGGCTGCTGCGCAAACTCGACCACCGGCATCTCCCACATTCGATCTTCAGTGAGTACAAAATCTGTGTATGACACATATCCACTGTGGGAGCGAGCTTGCTCGCGATAGCGGCGGGTCAGTTACATCCATATCAACGGGTAGACCGCCATCGCGAGCAGGCTCGCTCCCACAGGGCAATCAGCCTGGCTGCTGCGCAAACTCGACCACCGGCATCTCCCACATTCGATCTTCAGTGAGTACAAAATCTGTGTACGACACATATCCACTGTGGGAGCGAGCTTGCTCGCGATAGCGGCGGGTCAGTCACATCCATATCAACGGGTAGACCGCCATCGCGAGCAGGCTCGCTCCCAGAGGGGAATCATTCTGGCTGCGGCCCGAACTCGACCACCGGCATCTGCCGCTTCATCAGCACTTTACCGTTGCGAATCGAATAGAGCGGCAAGCCCTGGCTGCGGATCACTTCGTAGTCGCTGTCCGCCGACAGGATCAGCAGGTTCGCCGGGCGCCCGGGTTCCAGGCCGTAGCGCTCGCCCAGGGCCATGGCCTTGGCGCTGTTGTCGGTGACCAGGTCGAGGGCGCTTTGCAGGTTGCGGTAGCCGAGCATGTGGCAGATATGCAGCCCGGCTTCCAGTACCCGCAGGATATTGCCGTTGCCCAGTGGGTACCACGGGTCGACGATGGAGTCCTGGCCGAAGCACACGTTCATCCCGGCCTCGAGCAGCTCATTGACCCGGGTGACGCCGCGGCGTTTGGGGAAGGTATCGAAGCGCCCTTGCAGGTGAATGCTTTCGGTCGGGCAAGAGACAAAGCTGATGCCCGAGTGCCCGAGCAGGCGGAACAGTTTGGCGCAGTAGGCGTTGTCGTAGGAGCCCATGGCCGTGGTGTGGCTGGCGGTGACGCGCGCGCCCATGTCGCGGCTGCGGGCTTCCTCGGCGAGCACTTCGAGGAAACGTGAGTGCGGGTCATCGGTTTCGTCGCAATGCACATCCACCAGGCAGCCGGTGCGCTCGGCCAGGTCCATGAGGAACTTCACTGAGCTGACGCCTTGGTCGCGGGTGTACTCGAAGTGGGGAATGCCGCCCACCACGTCGGCGCCCATGCGGATGGCTTCTTCCATCAGCTCGCGGCCGTTGCGGTAGGACTCGATGCCTTCCTGGGGAAACGCGACGATTTGCATGTCGATCAGGTGACGGCTTTCCTCGCGCACTTGCAGCATCGCCTTGAGGGCCGTGAGCTCCGGATCGGTCACGTCGACGTGGGTGCGCACATGCTGGATACCGTGGGCGGCGAGGGCCTGGATGGTTTTCTTGGCGCGGGTCTTGGTGTCTTCCTCGGTGATGGTGGCCTTGCGTTCGCCCCAGCACTCGATGCCTTCGAACAGCGTGCCGCTCATGTTCCAGCGCGGCTCGCCGGCGGTGAGGGTCGCGTCCAGGTGAATGTGCGGTTCGACGAAGGGCGGGACCACCAGGTTGCCACCGGCATCGAGGTCTTCCGGGCCGAGGCTGGGTGCCTCGGTCTGGCGGGCGATGTTGGCGATCAGGCCGTTTTCCAGGTGCAGTTCATGCAAGCCTTCACGGTTACGCAGACGGGCGTTGATGATGTGCATCAGGCGAATCCTTTAGAGGTCTTGTAGGGGCGCATCAGCGGTGCGAGTACCCATTACGCTGATCAATAGCACATACGTTAGCGCGCCGGCAGCGATTCCTACCAGTGGCGCGACCCATGGCGAATTGAACGCCGCGACGGTGCCAACCCCATAGGCCAACAGCCCGGGCCAGTTGAACGCCGGCAGTTGCGCCTCGGCCAGGCGCGGATAACGACCACGCCAGCGGAAGAAGAAATCGGCCATGATCACCCCGCCGATGGGTGGGATCACCGTGCCCAGCAGGATCAGGTACGGCACCAGCATGTCGTACATGCCCAGCAGCGCCAGCAGCGTGCCGATCACCGCGCCGCCCAGGGTCACGGTTTTGCGCCGGCGGGTGCGCAGCAGGTTGCAACCGGCCACGGCGAAGTTGTAGATGGTGTTGTCCTGGGTGCTCCAGATGTTGAGCAGCAACATGGCCATCGCCGCCATGGCGAAGCCCTGCAGCAGCAACACTTCGACCACGTCCGGTTGTTGATAGACGATGGCCCCGTAGGCGCCGATCAGCACCATCAGGCCGTTACCCAGGAAGAAGCCGATCAGGCTCGCCAGCACCGCGACCTTCGCCGAGCGGGAGAACCGCGTCCAGTTGGTCGCCTGGGTCGCGCCGCTGACGAAGGTGCCGAAAACCAACGTGATGGCGGTGGACACGTCGAGGCTGCCCGTCGGCACCACCGCCAACAAGCCCTCGAAGCCGCCGACCTTCACCGTCGCGACCCACATCGACAGCATCAGCAGCAACATCATGGCCGGCACGGCGAGGTACGAGAGGATTTCCAGCCCGCGATAACCGACATAGGCCGTGGCACAGAACCCCAGGCCGAACAGCACCATCAACCCGAGTACGGTGCCCTCGCTCAACTCGAAATACTTGCCCAGCACCACCGCGGCGGTCGCCGTGCCCCAGGCGTACCAGCCGATCTGGGTGAACCCCAGGATCAGGTCACTGAGCTTGCTGCCCACCTCGCCGAAACAGAAACGGCCCATCAGCACCGAATTGAGCCCACTCTTGAAGGCGATATAGCCCAGGCCTGCGGCGTAGAGGCCCAGCAGCAGATTGCCGATGACGATGACCGTGAGCATCTCGGCAAAACCGAACGCCACTCCCAGCTTGCCGCCGGCAAACATGGTGGCGGTGAAAAAGGTGAAACCCAGCAGCACCATGGCTGTGGAGGCCAGGCCCTTGCGAGCGTGCATCGGGACTTCGCTCAAGGGATAGTCATTGCCCGGATCGTTCTGAGTCATGTGGCGGTCCTTGCGGATGAGGGATGTCGCAAGCGTGCAGCGGCCGTGCCAAGCGAGTGATCGCGAGGTTATTTATAGACAATCCTGGGGATTGGGTGGGCGAAGGAGGGCGAAAGCGGTGCAGCGGTGGTTCAAGTTGGAACACAGCTCTCATTGCCCATGAAAGCGCATTCTGTGGGAGCGAGCTTGCTCGCGATAGCGTCGGGTCAGTTTTATCGATGTCTACGGACAGGCCGCTATCGCGAGCAAGCTCGCTCCCACAAGGGATACGGTTTCTTCAGGTCAAGAACCGCAACACCGCCGCGACGACAGCCTCCGGCGCATCTTCCTGGACCAGGTGCCCGGCGTTCGGAACCGGGTGGAACTGCGCGCCGGGAATCAGCTTGTGCAAGGCCCGGCCACGCTCGATGGGGATCCACTGGTCATCCTCGCCCCAAAGAATCTGCGTCGGGCAGCGCACGCTGGGATACAGGTCCTGGGCCTCGCGGGTGTAACACTCGTCCATCTGCGCAATCTGCCGATAGAACGCCGCCTGGCCCGTTTCACCCAGCCACGGCTGTACATAAGGTGCCAGCTCTGCGTCCGGAATATCGCGCTTGATCGCGCCGCGGATATAGGCCGGCACGATGACTTGCTGGATGTAGTCGGGCAGGCCGCTGAACGCCGCTTCATGCTGACGCACATGCTGGACAAAGGGTGAGCCCCAGGGCGAGAGAGCCACCGGGTCGATCAGGGTCAGGCTGCGGTAGTCCTTGCCATTGAGCAGGTGCGTGCGCAGGGCCGTGGCGCCGCCAAAGTCATGGGCCACCACGTCCGGGCAATCCAGGCGCCAATGCTCCAGCAGTTGTGCGAGCAACGGGTTCTGCACGCCGAGGGACACATCGGCATCCGGTTGCGCGGACTGGCCATACCCCAGCAGGTCGAAGTAATGCACCGTGTGGGTGGCGAAGAACAGCGGGGCGATGCGGTGCCACACGTAGGAAGAGAAGGGTGTGCCGTGGACAAACACCAGCGGTGGGCCGTCGCCGTGGATGGCGTAGCGGATGGGGTGTCCGTTGTAGTCGTATGTTTGATCCAGCGGCCAGTCGGTCATGCTCGATGCTCCCCTGAAAATGGCTCAGGGAATCATAGGCCAATGCAGGCGGGTCAGGGAAAGCACAGTGGGGCAGCTAGGTCTTGTGGGAGCAAGGCTTGCCCGCGATGCAGGCGCCTCGGTTCCAAAGGAACTGTGTCATCTTCATCGCGAGCAAGCTTTGCTTCCACAGGCGACTCCCACCGGTTTTATTCGCCGTGGTAGATGCAACCGCTGGTGCAGGTCTCGTGGATGCGGATGGCGCTGAGTTCCGGCAGCAATGGCTTCAATTCATTCCAGATCCACTTGGCCAGGACTTCGCTGGTGGGATTTTCCAGGCCAGGGATGTCGTTGAGGTAGTTGTGGTCCAGGCGCTCGTAGAGCGGCTTGAAGATCGCCTTGATCTCCGAAAAGTCGCGAATCCAGCCCGTGTGCGGATCGATGTCGCCGCTCAGGTGGATCGCCACCTTGAACGAGTGGCCGTGCAGGCGGCCGCACTTGTGGCCGTCCGGCACGTGGGGCAGGCGGTGGGCGGATTCGAAGGTAAACTCTTTGAAAATTTCCACAGGTTCGGGCTCTTTAGATAGCGGTCGCAAGGCAGGCGGCGCAGTTTATCAGTTTGATAACGGCGTTGCGCGACCGTGCTGACTAAAGGGTCAGCAAACGCTCGCCCAGCCCGCCGTTGGCCGTCAGCTCCAGGAACTCATCACCGAGCCGGCGGCTCTCGTCCATCGCCGTGCGCCAGTACTGGCGGCGGCTCGGGTCATCGCCCATGAAACGCTTGAAGTCGTTGCGGTCCGGCAGTTTGCCGTAGGGCAGGCGCGCCAGGTATTCACGGGACGGTGCCAGCAACAGCACGTCTTGCAGGCGGTCGACGTTGCCCCGGCGCCACGGCAGGCCCTTGTCGAACCAGCCGGGAATGACCCGGTCGGTGAAGTGCGGGTACAGCACGATGTCCTCGCCGCTGTACGGCAGGTCGAGGTGGTAGTCCAGCAGGCCGCCGTCGCGGTAGGTGCCAGCCCCGGCGCCCGGCAGGTCGCGCACGCCTTCCATGACCATCGGGATCGAGCCCGAGGCCAGCAGGGCCTGGCGCAGGTTGCCGGTGGCCAGCGCAATGAAGCGCGACGGAAAGTCATTCAAAGGATGCAGGGGCGGGGCCAGGCGCGGGTCATGGATGATCAGCCGTTCGAAATGTCGCGACAACCGTGCCCGACCTCGCAGGTTGTCGGCGATCACCGACGACAACCCCAGGCCCAGCCGGCCGCGATGATCCTGGGCCAGCAGGCCGTGGCTCTTGACCACCATGATGTTGAGCCGGTACTGCGGGTTGTCGAGGATCGAAGCGTCGCGGCCGTCGAGCAAGTCATCGAGCATGCGTTGCGAGCTCTGGCTGACCCCGGCCATGGTCACGCCTTTGGCGAAGCTTTGTTCGTTGTACAAGGTGCCCAGGCGCCGGATTCCCTCGGCGGCGTCCGGCAGGCAGGCGCTGGCGAAGCGCCAGGCACCCACCGAGGCCCCGATCAGCGAGCGCTCCCGGGGCGCGGACGGCAGCCATTGGCCGAACAGCGCCAGGTCCAGCCCCTGGATGCCCAAGGCCTTGGGGCCGCCGGCGGCGCCCGGCAGGATGCCGACATCGGCGGCGTTCAAGCCGGCCTGGCGAATCCGCTCGAACGCACGGGGGCCGGCCTTGAGGGTGAGGGCGGGAAACTTGATGTGGATGGCGGTCATACCAGTCTCGGGCTTTGAGCAAGCAAAGGATTATAACGATACAACCCCCACAGGAGGGGCGACACCTTGATCTGGGTTCCATGATGGCCATTCAGTTTCAGTTAAGTTCACCCCGATACAGTCCCCCCGATGAAGATTATAAAAAGGAGACAACCCATGAACCGCCTGACTGCCTTTTTCATCGCAACCCTCATGGCTCTCGGTACGAGCCTGGCTCACGCCCGAGACTTGAACGCGGACGAAGCCCGCAAACTGCAAGACGCTGGTACCATCCTGTCCTTTGAAAAACTCAACGCCGCTGCCCTGGCCGAGCACCCTGGTGCCACCTTGACCGATACCGAGCTGGAGGAAGAGTACGGCAAGTACATTTACCAGGTGGATCTGCGCGATACGAAGGGCATTGAGTGGGATCTGGAATTGGACGCCACCAACGGCAAGGTGCTCAAGAATCATCAGGATACGTAATGAAGCTTAATCTGCGCGCCCATAGTCGATGGGCGCTGGTGCTCCTGGCGTTTTGTTCGCTGGCCGTGGCCCGGGACCTGGATCAGGACGAGGCCCTGCAACTGCGTCAGCAGGGTGTGATCTTGCCGTTGGAGCAACTGCTGCAACAGGCGCTGGACCTGCACCCCGGCGCCAAACTGCTGGAAGCCGAGTTGGAGGAGAAACACGGCGTCTATATTTATGAGGTCGAGCTGCTGGACACTGACGGCGTCGTGCGCGAATTGGATCTGGAAGCCGCGACCGGCCGCTTGCTCAAAGATAAGGAAGACTGATGCGCCTGCTTCTGGTGGAAGATCACGTACCCCTGGCCGACGAACTGATGGCCGGGCTTGCACGACAGGGTTACGCCGTCGACTGGCTCGCCGACGGTCGCGACGCGGTGTACCAGGGCAGCAGCGAGCCCTACGACCTGATCATCCTCGACCTCGGGCTGCCGGGTGTGCCGGGGCTCGAGGTGCTCGCCCAATGGCGTGCCGGTGGCCTGAGCACGCCGGTGCTGATCCTCACCGCACGCGGGTCCTGGGCCGAGCGCATCGAAGGCCTCAAGGCCGGGGCCGACGATTACCTGACCAAACCGTTTCATCCTGAGGAGCTGCAGTTGCGGATCCAGGCGTTGCTGCGCCGCTCCCACGGCCAGGTCAACCAGCCGACGCTGAAGTCGGCCGGGTTGCACCTGGATGAGAGTCGTCAGTGCGTGGTCCGCGACGGCACCGACATCCAGCTCACGGCGGCCGAGTTCCGCCTGTTGCGCTATTTCATGCTGCATCCCGAGCAGATCCTTTCCAAAAGCCACCTCGCCGAACACCTGTATGACGGTGAGACCGAGCGCGATTCCAACGTGCTGGAAGTCCACGTCAATCACCTGCGCCGCAAACTGGGGCGCAGCGTGATCGAGACTCGTCGCGGCCAGGGTTACCTGTTCGGCGGGCAGGCGCAGTGAGATCCATCCAGCGGCGCCTGAGCCTGGGGCTGATCGGTGTGATGGTGGTGGTCGGCCTGGTCCTGGCGCAGACCAGCCTGTGGCTGTTCGAGCTGGGCTTGCAGCGTTACCTGGAAGCCGGGTTGCGCAACGACAGCGAAAACCTGCTGGTGGCCCTGGTGCGCGGCCCGCAGGGTTTGCAGCTGGACGAACGACGTTTGTCGCCGGCCTATCAACGGCCGTTTTCCGGGCATTATTTCCGCATCGATTTTGCCGATGCGCACTGGCGCTCCCGTTCCCTGTGGGACCAGGAACTGCCCCGGCTCGACCATCCGGGCTTGCACAGTAACTTGCAACTGGGCCCTGAGGGCCAAAAGCTGCTGATGCTGCGTACTGACTATCGGCGGCTGGGCCAGGCGATTTCCATCAGCGTGGCCCAGGATTACACCCCCGTGCGTGACAGCTTCCGCCGGATGCAACAGGTCGGCCTCGGGCTCGGGTTGGCGGGGCTGTTGCTGATTCTGTTATTGCAACGCATCACCGTGCGCCGCGCCTTGCGTCCACTGGACCGGGCCCGGGAGCAGATTGCCCAGTTGCAGCGCGGGCAGCGTTCGCAACTCGACGAACAGGTGCCGCGGGAACTGGAGCCGCTGGTAACGCAAATCAACCATCTGTTGGCCCACACCGAAGACAGCCTCAAGCGTTCGCGCAACGCCTTGGGCAACCTCGGCCATGCCTTGAAGACCCCGCTGGCGGTGCTGCAAAGCCTGGCGTCGAACGAGAAGCTCGACCCGTATCCCGAATTGCGCAAGTTGTTGCTCGATCAATTGGAGCAGGTCCGCCAGCGCCTGAACCGGGAACTCAACCGCGCCCGCCTGTCCGGCGATGCCTTGCCCGGTGCGCACCTGGACTGCGACGCCGAGCTGCCGGGATTGTTGGCCACACTGAACATGATCCATGGCGAACACCTGCACCTGAGCTACGTCGCCCCGCCAGGCTTGCACCTGCCCTGGGACCGTGAAGATTTGTTGGAACTGCTGGGCAACCTGCTGGACAACGCCTGCAAATGGGCCGACGCCGAGGTGCGCCTGACCATGATCGAAACGGCCGAGGGATTCAGCCTGGCCGTGGAGGACGATGGCCCGGGCATTCCAGCGGACCGCCGCGACCAGGTGTTCAGCCGGGGCACGCGGCTGGACGAGCAGACCGATGGACACGGCCTGGGCCTGGGCATCGTGCGGGACATCGTCGACACCTGGGGCGGCCTGCTGGCGCTGGACGACAGTGAGTGGGGTGGGTTGAAGGTGGTGATCGAACTGCCCCGGCGCTGATGCCTGCGCTAACCCTTTATCGCCGGACCACAGATCCTTCGTCTGACTTGAATCCCTGTGGGAGCGAGCTTGCTCGCGATGGCGTTGGGTCAGCCACATCGATGTCGACTGACAGACTGCTATCGCGAGCAAGCTCGCTCCCACAGGGCAGGTGGCGGTTGCAAA
Source organism: Pseudomonas sp. St316 (assembly GCF_018325905.1). Classification (NCBI taxonomy): domain Bacteria; kingdom Pseudomonadati; phylum Pseudomonadota; class Gammaproteobacteria; order Pseudomonadales; family Pseudomonadaceae; genus Pseudomonas; species Pseudomonas sp. St316. The sequence continues at coordinate 2,290,655 of NZ_AP021901.1, forward strand.
TATTGCGAGACTTGAAAACCCGCCCCACGGCCCTTGCAGCTTGCCGCCGCTTGCTGCAAAGTCGCGACCTTTTTGTCCGGTGGCTTTCCATCGCTGTGCTTTGAGGTAACGATGATAAATGCAGTAATTGCGGCGGTAGGCGTCATGCTGGTGCTCAGCCTGTCCCGCGTGCATGTGGTGATCGCGCTGATTATCGGCGCGTTGGTGGGTGGCCTGACGGGTGGCCTGGGGATCGAGGCGACGCTCAAGGCGTTCAATGCTGGCCTGGGTGGCGGCGCGACGGTGGCGTTGTCCTATGCCTTGCTCGGCGCCTTCGCCGTGGCGATTGCCAAATCCGGCATGGCCCACGCCCTGGCGGACAAAGCCCTGGCCCTGGTGGAGCGCCAGGACGCCGCCGGCGGCACAGGCGTCAAATGGGTGCTGATCGGTCTGCTGGGAACGGTCGCGGTCGCCTCCCAGAACATTTTGCCGATCCATATCGCTTTCATCCCGCTGCTGGTGCCGCCGCTGCTCTACGTGCTGACCAAGTTGCAGTTGGACCGCCGGCTGATCGCCTGCGTCATGACCTTCGGCCTGATCACGCCCTACATGTTCCTGCCGGTGGGTTTCGGCAATATCTTCCTCAATGAAATCCTCCTGGCCAACATCGCCCGCAGCGGTGTGGACGTCAGCGGCATCAACGTCACCCATGCCATGGGCATTCCGGCGTTGGGCATGGTGTTCGGTCTGCTGCTGTCGTTGTTCTCCTACCGCAAAAAGCGCGTCTACGACCTGAAGAAAATTGCCCGGGTCGAGCAAGTGGCGGTGCGCTACAACCCACTGAGCCTGATGGTGGCCGGTTTTGCGGTGGCGGCGGCGTTCGCGGTGCAGCTGCTGGTGGACTCGATGATCATCGGCGCCCTGGTCGGGTTCCTGATTTTCTCGCTCTCGGGAGTGGTGCGCTGGCGCGAGACCGACGACCTGTTCACCGAAGGCATGAAGATGATGGCGATGATCGGTTTTATCATGATCGCCGCCTCAGGCTTCGCCGAAGTGATGAAGGCTACCGGTGAAGTCCAGAGCCTGGTGGAAACTTCGGCGGGTTGGATCGGCCACAACAAGGGCGTCGGCGCGCTGATCATGTTGCTGGTGGGACTGCTGGTGACCATGGGCATCGGCTCGTCGTTTTCCACGGTGCCGATCCTGGCGACGATTTTCGTACCGCTGTGCCTGCAACTGGGCTTCAGCCCACTGGCAATCGTTTGCATCGTCGGCACTGCCGGCGCCCTGGGCGATGCCGGCTCGCCAGCCTCGGACTCGACCCTGGGCCCGACCTCCGGCCTGAACATCGACGGCCAGCACCATCACATCTGGGACACCGTGGTCCCGACCTTCATCCACTACAACCTGCCGCTGCTGGTGTTTGGTTGGGTGGCGGCGATGGTGTTGTAAGCCGAGACCGCGTCGCCTTTATCGCGAGCAGGCTCGCTCCCACAGTGGATCGGGGTGGACACAAGTGTTGTGGACACCACTGAATCCCTGTGGGAGCGAGCTTGCTCGCGATGAGGCCCTTGAATCCAGCGACTCTGCCGACGGACCGTTCACCTTGCCCTACAGTTTTGCCGTGCCTTGCCGTTAATACAGCTAACCACGCCATTAACACCAACAAGAGTGAACAGCATGCGCCTGAGCCTGAAGGCTAAAGTCCTGTCCCTTGCGATACTGCCGGTATTGCTGTCCGCCGTGATCATCAGCCTGACCACGGCGTTCATTCTGCAGGAACAAGCCGGCAAAGAGGTCCAGCAGACCCGCGAGCGCCTGCTCAGCGAGGCCAAGGCCACGCTGCAGAACTACGTGGCGGTAGGCTTGACCGCCATCAAGCCGCTCTACGATGCCGCTGCGCCTGGCGATAACGAGGCACGCGCCCAGGCAATCAAGCTGATGTCGAATATCAGCTACGGCAAGGATGGCTATTTCTTCGGCTACGATTCCGAGACCATTCGCCTGTTCAAGGCCAACAGCCCCGACGGCGTGGGCAAGAGTTTCAAGGACAACCGCGACCCGAACGGTGTCTACGTCAACCGTGACCTGGTGAAAGTCGCCAAGGAGGGGACGCATTACCTGGAATACAGCTCGCCGCTGCCTGGCAGCAACGACCTGGTGCCCAAGCTCGGCTACACCGAATACCTGCCCAAATGGGACATGGCCGTCGGCAGCTCGGTCAACCTGGACGGTATCGAAGGCCAGGTGGCGCTGGTGGAAGCCAAGGTCCATGAGCGCGTGCAGGGGGTGATCCTGAGCATTGTCGGTATCGCCGCCGTGGTGTTGCTGGTGATTGCGGTGGTAGGCCTGTTGCTCGCCAACGCCATCCTGCGACCCCTGCACTTGATGAAGGACAACCTCGACGACATCGCCGCGGGCGAGGGTGACTTGACCCGACGCCTGACGATCACCAGCCAGGACGAGCTCGGCCAACTGGCCGGTTCGTTCAACCGCTTCGTCGACAAGATCCACGGCCTGGTGCGGCAGATCACCGACATGACTTCGCAACTGACCGGCCTGGTGACGCAAGTTTCCGAGCAGGCCCAGCGCTCCGAGCAGGCCATGGAACGCCAACGCCACGAAACCGATCAGGTTGCCACGGCGATCAACGAGATGTCCTCGGCTGCCCAGGAAGTCGCCCGCAGCGCCCAAGGCGCGGCCGTCGCGGCCCAGCAGACCGACGAAGAAGGCCAGTCCGCCAAGCGGGTGGTGGCCGGCAGCATCCAGCAGATTCACGCGTTGGTGAGCGATATCCGCAGCAGTGGTGTGTCCCTGGACAGCCTGCAACAGGACGTGGCCTCGATTGTCAGTGTGCTCGGGGTGATTCGTTCGATTGCCGAGCAAACCAACCTGCTGGCCCTCAACGCCGCCATCGAGGCCGCGCGTGCCGGCGAGGCAGGGCGTGGGTTTGCAGTGGTGGCCGATGAAGTGCGGGCCCTGGCCAGCCGGACCCAGCAGAGCACCCAGGAAATCCAGGGCATGATCGACCGCCTGCAATCCGGCACCCACGCGGCGGTGGAAGCGATGCGCCGTTCCAGTGAGGCTGGCGAGGGTACTTCGGAACGGGCCAACGAGGCGGGTGCCTCTCTGGACACCATGGCGCAACTGATCGGCACCATCAACTCGATGAACGCCCAGATCGCCAGCGCTGCCGAAGAGCAGACCGCGGTGGCCGAGGAAATCAACCGCAGCGTGCATCAGATCGCGGTGGCCGTGGACAGCGTCGCCGACGAAACCCAACTCGGCGCCCAGACCTCCCGAAGCCTGGCCGACCTGGGCCAGCGCCTGGGCAAGCTGGTGGGGCAGTTCCGGATCTGACGCACCGCAGCAGGAGCTGCCGAAGGCTGCGATCTTTCGCTCTCGATCCAGATGTTTTCGCCTGGGCTACCAGGCCCTATCGGAAGCGGAGGATCGCAGCCTTCGGCAGTTTCTGCCGGGCTTCACTGGCGCAAACCGCTATAAAACCCTGTGGGAGCGAGCTTGCTCGCGATGGCGTCGGATCAGCCCATATTCATTTGACTGACACGCCGCCATCGCGAGCAAGCTCGTTCCCACAGGGGTGATTGCAGAGCCCCAGGCTAAGGCTCGCGCACATCGCGCATCAACAACCCAAACCGCAAATCCACCGCATCCGGGATGGGCACGTACACCACGTGCCCATCCCCCGGTGCAACCTCGATACCCTGGCCCTTGATGTCCTGCAACTGGTGCAGGTCGAAGTGGAAGTTGCCCTTTGGGGTCATCAGTTCCATGTGGTCACCCAGGCCAAAGCGGTTCTTCACCCGTACCTCGGCCAAGCGTTCGCGCCGTTCGCCGGTCAGTTCGCCGACGAACTGCTGGCGCTCCGATACCGAACTGCCGTTCTGGTAGTTCTGGTATTCGTCGTGCACGTGGCGCCTCAGGAAACCTTCGGTGTAGCCGCGCTGGGCCAGGGACTCCAGGTCAGTCATCAGGCCACGATCAAATTCCCGGCCGGCCACCGCGTCATCGATGGCCCGGCGATACACCTGGGTGGTGCGCGCGCAATAGAAGTGCGACTTGGTCCGGCCTTCGATTTTCAGCGAATGCACGCCCATGCGCGCCAGGCGCTCGACGTGTTGTACGGCGCGCAGGTCCTTGGCATTCATGATGTAGGTGCCGTGCTCGTCCTCGAAGGCCGGCATCGATTCTTCCGGGCGATTGGCTTCCTGAAGCAAAAACACCTGGTCGGTGGGCGCGCCGAGGCCCAGGGTCGGTTCGGGCTGATAGGTCTGCACAATGTCGCCCACGGCGTTTTCCACTGCCGGTTGTGCCGAATATTTCCAGCGACAGGCATTGGTGCAACTGCCCTGGTTGGCGTCGCGCTTGTTCAAATAGCCGGACAGCAGGCAGCGTCCTGAATAGGCCATGCACAGCGCACCGTGGACGAACACTTCCAGCTCCATCGCCGGCACCTGCTCGCGGATCTCGGCGATTTCCTCCAGGGACAGTTCCCGGGACAGGATGATCCGGCTCAAGCCCTGCTGCTGCCAGAACTCGACGCTCGCCCAGTTCACCGTGTTGGCCTGCACCGACAGGTGAATCGGCATCTGGGGGAAATGCCGGCGCACCAGCATGATCAGCCCCGGGTCGGACATGATCAGTGCGTCCGGCGCCATGGCGATCACCGGTTCGAGGTCTTTGAGGAAGGTGCGCAGCTTGGCGTTGTGCGGGGCAATGTTCACCACCACGTAGAAGCGCTTGCCCATGGCCTGGGCCTCGGCAATACCCAAGGCCAGGTTCGCATGGTCGAATTCGTTGTTGCGCACCCGCAGGCTGTAGCGCGGCTGGCCGGCATACACCGCATCGGCACCGTAGGCGAAGGCGTAGCGCATGTTTTTCAGGGTGCCGGCGGGCGCCAGTAGTTCGGGGGCAGCGAGGGTCATGGTGGGGTCAGGTCGCAAAAAGTGGCGAGGGTACGTCAGGGCCGGCCAGGCCTTATTGACCTGAATCAAGGCGCGGCGCAAACGAGAAGGCACTCCCACGAGTCCTGGCTGACTAATGTGTATCCCGCCTTTGGACATGGAAAGCTGATGAATCGAAAGATGCTACAAAACAAAGCCCAGATGTTGCTCCTGGTGCTGGTCACGGTCGCCTTCATCTGGATTCTGCTGCCGTTTTACGGCGCGGTGTTCTGGGCGGTGATCCTGGGCATCGTCTTTGCGCCGATGCAGCGCCGCCTACAGTTGAAATTCGGTTGGCACCGCAATGTCACCTCGCTGTTCACGTTGAGCGTCTGTGTGGTCTGCGCGATCCTGCCGGTGATCATTATCAGTACGTTGTTGGTCCAGGAAGGCGCGGCGCTGTACAAGAGCCTGGAAAGCGGGGAACTGGACATTGCCGATTACCTGGCCCGCTTCAAGGATGCCCTGCCGCCTTACTTCCAGCACCTGCTGGACCGCTTCGGCCTGGGCAACCTCAGTGGCTTGCGCGAGAAGATCGTCAAGAGCGCCATGCAGGGCAGCGAGTTCTTCGCCACCCAGGCGTTCAGCTTCGGTCAGGGCACTTTCCAGTTCCTGGTCAGCCTTTCCGTGATGCTTTACCTGCTGTTCTTCTTTTTGCGCGATGGCCCGGAACTGGTGCGCAAGGTGCGCGCCGCCGTGCCGCTGGCCGAACACCAGAAGCGGCGCCTGCAATTGAAATTCAATCGGGTGGTGCGGGCGACGGTAAAAGGCAACCTGCTGGTGGCGATCACCCAAGGTGCGCTGGGTGGGCTGATCTTCTGGATCCTGGGGATTCCGACAGTGTTGCCCTGGGCAGTGCTGATGGCGTTCCTGTCGTTGCTGCCGGCGGTAGGGGCGGGCCTCGTCTGGGCGCCAGTGGCGGTATATTTCCTGCTCTCGGGGGCCATCTGGCAGGGCGTAGTGCTGACGTTGTTCGGGGTGTTCGTGATCGGCCTGGTGGACAATTTCCTGCGCCCGATCCTGGTGGGCAAGGACACCAAGATGCCCGACTACATGGTGCTGGTCTCGACATTGGGCGGCCTGGCGGTGTTCGGGCTGAACGGCTTCGTGATCGGACCGCTGATCGCCGCGCTGTTCATGTCGAGTTGGGCCCTGTTCGTCGAAACCACGCCGCGGGTGCAGTTGCCTTAGGCGCTCAGCAGATACGGGCCGATGCGTTGCGACAGGGCCTGGGCGGCGGGCAGTGAAGTCAGCGGGCCACTGATGGTCACGCCGTCTTGCACCAGATACCAGCAGGCCAGCAACCCAAGCTCCCGGAGTGGGGCGGGGACCGCGCTGCCAATGACAGACATGATTTGAACCTTGGGCATGGGAAACCTCCATCAAACGATGGGGTTACCTTACGGCTCAGTGGGGGGGAGGAAAAATCAACCGGCTCAATAGTAGGAATCGATGTCGCTCAATCGACCACCAGATCGAGCATGTGCACCACTTCCTGCTCGTTGAGCAGACCTTTGCGCACCAGGTTTTCCGCCAGCAGGGAAAGGAACTTGGCGTTGCGGTGGCCTTCCAGTTGCTTGAGTTCGGTCAGCACGTTGTACACCTTGCTGGAGGTGCACAGGCCGACAATGCGATGGGGGTTTTGCGTGGGCATACCTTCGTCCTTGTTCTTATGAAGCTGTTGTTGGCGGACAGAACCAGTTTGCGGCCCTGTCATGACGCTCACGTGACAGCTTGGGTTGTTGGAAAAAGAAAGCAGGATCCGGACCATAATGCCTTTTTGGCGCCAGATTACTGTTCCGGCAGCGACCTCGGCCAGGCATATATGGCCATCGAACTGCTTTTATTCACAAGAAGGGATGCGTTTTGAGTGTCGAACGCCATGTGTTGTTCTATTTTTTGCTCAGCGCATTGGCCAGCTGCCGCATCGCCGCTTCGATTTTATGGGCGGTCAAGGACGAGTACCCCAATAGCCAACCTTGTTTCTTTTCTTCGCCGACGTACAGCCGGCTAAGGCCGGGCAGTTGCACACCCACACTGGCTGCTTGGAGGAGGGTCCTTTCCTCCGACCAGCCATCGACCAGCAGGCAGGGAATTTGCAGCCCGCCTTGTGGGCGCAAGGCGGTAACGATTCCGTCCAGGTGCTTGCCAATGGCATCGAGCAGGATGGTACGGCGTCCGGCGGAGAGTTTGCGCATGGCCCGGACATGGGCGTTGCAGTGGCCGTCTTCCATGAAGCGTGCCAGGGGCAACTGAAGGACCTGTGGTGTGTGGCCGTCCATGATGCTGCGCGCGTAGGTGAAGGCTTTGACCAGTTCGAAAGGTAGCACCATGTAACCCATCCGCAACCCCGGATAGAGGGTTTTGCCGAAGGTACCGAGGTAGATCGTGGATTTTCTTTATGACGGCAAGCAGTTTGTGGCGATTTAGTAATCTTTAGGAAAGCCTGAAATACTAATCAACTCGTGATGTCTTCGCTACTTGAGGTTCAGAAATCACGAGCCCATCGAAAAACAGACCTTTTCTGGGGGGGCTGAAGAAGTAACTTCCTTGGAGAAAAACTTAAGCCTAGACGCTGCGTATTTCGCAGTCTCACTTCTTTTGGATCGGTTTTTTTAGACCGTCCTTTGCGCGTTCAATTGATAGGCGCAATGGCACTAAATATACAAGTGGTTGGATCTGGTTATTTCACGCAGCGAGATTGATGTTTTTATATTGCGAATGACTGATAAGCCCCGAAGAGTGTTTTCAATAAAAAAGTTATACGCATCAATGCTTTTGCAGTGAATGTGCACAAGGAAATCATAATCCCCAGTCACGTTATGAAGTGAGTAGACTCCGGGGTGAGAGGTGATCTTTTCTTCCAGTTCCCGAGTGGCCTCTTCGGTGTGAGTATCCACAGAAAGATGCACAAAAGCTGTGACATTGTAGCCTAACGCAGCTTTGTCGAGGATTGCCTCGTACCTGGAAATGTAACCTTCTTCTTCCAGTCGTTTCAGGCGCCTCCAACAGGGCGTTTCGGTCATGCACAACTGGCTAGCCAAGTGAGAAGTCGTTGTTTTTGCGTCTCTTTGCATTGTATTGAGTATCGCAAGGTCGATTGCATCCAGCACGTCGGAGTTTTTTTTCAATTTCCATCATCCTGTAGGAAAATTCTTCCGAAAAATCTATCAAGCACCTAAAGCGAAAGCAATTTTTTTCCTCTGAGCATTGATTAGAATCTCTGTCAGACAGGAAATGATATGAAAAATCAATACGTTAAGCTATTTGAAATAAGAAAAATTCTCGGTGTTTCGTCGGCAGCCATGGTTGCGCGCCTCGCGATGGCGATGTTGCCTCTGTCCATCACTTTGATGCTTTTGGATAAAAACAGCTCACCGAATGTTGCTGGCTCCGCCGTCGCTTTTTTCTTTATGGGCGTCGGCATTTCTTTCCCGATTCTTAGCGTAATCAGCCAAAAAACCAGCATAAAATGGGCGTTCAGCCTAAGTACGCTTGCGTGTGTTGCAGTGGGACTTTTTGTGCTACGAATGGTCACCGACGTTGATAGGGCCGTCAGTCCGCAAGCTTTCTTACTTTTGGGTCTAAGTGTAGCGCCGGTGGGGCCCTCAATGCGGGCACTATGGTCGGAACAAACTAACGATTCTCAGCTATTACATACCGCCTCTTCGTTCGAAGCAACGTTGACAGAGTTCTTGTTTATAGTCGGGCCGTTTTTGGCGTCATTGATCGCGATTTTTTATTCATCGCAGATGACGTTTGAAGTGGCGCTCGGGTTATTGGTGTCGGGCACATTGATATTTGGCTTGGTCAGGCCGGTTGATATGCCACTGGTGCGCATCGATAACTCAGGAAATGCCAATATATTAACGCCTGAGTTGATACGAATTTTAATATCCATCGGGTTGACATCCTCTATGTCAACATCGTTGGTACTTGCCCTGACTTTTGGTTTGGAAAATTTTGGCGGCGAAAATTATACGGGTTTCTATTTGGGTTTGCATTCTTTTACCAGTGTGGTAGGGGGTGTTTTCTTTGGGCTCATGACGAGGGATTACGACTTTATGAGGACCTACAAAGTGATACTGATGGTATTGATTTGTGGGTTCTTTGGGCTGCCTCTGAGCCTGTTATTCGAGTCAGTAGCAACCATGGGCGTGCAAGTTGTACTGATCACCTGGGCGGTGATGTTAACTGCTTTGGGGCTGTTTATAGCCCCAATGTGCACCGTCGAGTTTCAGATCGTTGCTTCGTTGAATAGAACGAATACCACCAAAGTGGCGTTCGCTTACGTAGGCAGCTCGATTTTTTTCGGAGCGGCTTTTGGTGCTTGGGTTGTTGGTCAGGTAGCGGTGCTTGATTCATTGTTGCTGATTTTAAGTATTCCAGCTGCTTTCGCAATCCTCGCGTTGATGGTAGCCATTGTCCCATTGCAATCCAGTAGAGAAATAATAAGATGAATAAATATGTGGTAATCGTCGAGAGTCAAGTGTCGGATTTTGGTTTGCGTCCAATAATAGAAGCCAAGCGCAAGGGCTATAAAACAGTATTCGTTACCAATAAGCTCGCTAGGTACTCGGAGATACCAACATTCGATAAGGTTTTCTCAAGTTCGGTCGACGAAGTGTTGGAAATCGATGCGAACTCTTCATCTGTTATTTTGGAAGAGCTGAAAAAACGTAATATTGATAATGTACACGGTGTTTTGACAATTTGCGATTATAGCCTGGCGGTGGTGGCTGAACTCAGTCACTATCTGGGCTTGCCAGGTCTTTCTATCCAAGCGGCTGAAAACTGCCGAGACAAACTGAAGATGAGAGAAGCTTGCAAAGCCAAGGGGGTTGCAATCCCGGCTTATCTGCATGCGGAGACAGAAGAAGCAGCCGTGAACTTTGCTGAGCAGATTGGATTTCCGGTTGTTACCAAACCCATGACCGATTCCGCCAGTGTAGACGTCAAGCTGAGTTGGAGTGCGGATGATGTCCGACGTAGTTTCAAAGAACATATGCGATCCTCAATAAATATCAGAGGACAATTGAAACGCAAGGGCATGCTGTTGGAAGAGTATATGTCCGGCCCTGAGGTCAGCGTTGAGTCAGTGTACGTAAATGGAGAGAGGTTCTTTTACGGGGTGACTGATAAACAGTTGAGCGCGCATCCCTACTTCGTGGAAGTCGGCGATACATTTCCCAGCCTCTTGCCCAAAGATCTTTGCGAGCGCTGTATTGATGTCTGTCGCGAGGCCTTGGACGCAGTAGGGCATGATTTTGGCGTGGCACACGTTGAAATAAAAATTACTGAAGTCGGTCCGAAAATAGTTGAAGTCAACGGACGGGTGCCGGGTAATGAGATAACGAAAATCATCGAGCTGGCCACGGGCGTAGACTTGCTTGTCATTGCTGTAGATCAATATGTGGGTGATGTCCCCGACTGGCAGCCACGGCAGTCGCTGGCCGCAGCTTCAGTTTACTTGACTAGTTCAATAACTGGTGAAATCAGGGCCATATCTGGCATTGAGTTACTGGACCATGTTCCTGGCTTGGTCAAAAAAACGTTGTATGTATCGGTCGGTGATGAAGTTTCGGCGGCTTCGTCTAATCACGATATTCTCGGTGCTCTTGTTATTCAGAGTGATCACAGCGGACTTGCCCGGCGATGGGTGGATATGGCCGCCAATCAGATTAAATTCGAGATTGTCTGAAAATGGCACAGCTACGCATCAGCAGGGATATCGAAAATTTTTCGGCACTGGCGTGGGATAAGCATTTTTACAGTGGCGGTTTTTTTAGTCAGCATTCGTGGTGTACGCATGCTCAGCGCACGATGGATAAGGATGATTGTTATTACCTGTCAGTGGTTGACGGTGATGAAGTTGTCTCGGTGTTACCTGTTTATGCTCTCAGGGAAGACTCACCTTTTAAACTCTGCAGATTCGAGTTCGCTTTGGAGTCGCAGCGGAATGATACGGCTTCTAATGACCAGAAAAATTGGCAGGGTGTGCAATTATTTTGTGGCGGCAGGAATCCCTGCTTAACGACGGTTGGTCACACTGTTGCGTATCACGAGATAGAAATTTTGAGATCCATTGATAAGGAGCTTGAGGGGATTTGCAAGTCCCGACAAGTGAGTGGAGTTGGTTTTTTGTATGTTTCCGAATCTGACAAGGGGTTGATGTATGCCTTGGAAGAATTCGGGTATGAGAAACGCGTGACTCACTCCACTTTTTATCTAGATGTTCCTTTAACGGGGCTCTCAGCGTATATCGAGTCTCAGGGGAAGCGTAAGCGCGAACAAATTAGAAGAGAGATCAGAAATCTCCAGAACGCCGGCGTCGTCTATGAGGCTCTTTCACTCGATAAAACCGATCTTCTGCAGATTAGCGAGTTGGAGGCCAAGCTGTATAGGAAACACGGGGTGAGCGTCTCTCAAGAGCAGTTGATGGCCATATTGAAAAGCATCGCCACTAACGTTGAGTCCGCTAGCATTCTAACGGCGTGTTGTAAGGGGGAGTTGTACGGGTTTGTCGTGTTTTTTATATCCGGCGCAGAGGTCTTTGTCAGGCAGGTGGGGATTGATTATGAAAAAAAGCAAGAGCTTCCTGTTTATTTTGGGTTGATGTTTTATGAAATGATTGAACTCGCACACTCTAAAGACGCTACCCGGATCCACTACGGCATCGGGAGTGACGCCACCAAGCTATCCAGGGGGTGTAGCGAGATCAGGCAGTATTCATTTATCAAAAACGTCCGATAATTATCTCCAATAAATGAGTCTCTCATGGAAGAAATGAAGATTATTCACTGGGCTACTCCGCGCAGTATGTCAACGGTATTTGAGAAGGTTGTCAGCCAAGTGCCAGGTGTTGATATTATTCACGAGCCGTTCACTAATGACTATTATTTCGGCCCGGCGCGAAAATCCTCACGTTACGGTGATGATGAAAAACTCAAGCGGGAGTTAAGCCAAAACAAGCTTTGGCAAGCACGCTCGGAAAGGATGACCTTCATTAAGGAATTGGCATTTCAAGGTGAGCCATACATTAGCGAGCAACAGTTCCTTGACTATAAGCATAGTTTCATGATTCGACACCCTCAAAAAGTTTTAAACTCTCTTGTCAAGCTGAAGCCGGATGCGACTGATGAAGAGTTTGGTTTTGACTCGTTAATGGCAGCGTATGTGAAGGTGTGTAATCTTGCGGGATATTTACCCGCTGTCGTCGAAGGCGATCTGTTCCGCCAGCAACCCGAACCCATATTTGATAGGTACGCCACGGCGTTGGGTTTTACATGGGAAGGCAATATTTTTTCGTGGCCCGAGGGACGCATAAGTGCATGGAGCCAAGAAGAAGAGAAGTCGCAAGCTGTCTGGCATAAGGCACTTGAAGCAAGTAATGGAATATTACCTGCTCTTCAGGATGAGGTCGATGTGTCCATTCCCAAACATCTGCATCGCGCCTTTGATCGAGCGCTTGATATCTACGACACACTTTCGAAAAAAACACTGTAAAAAGGAGTGAGCACGATGCTGTCTAAAAACAAGAAATTTGATGTTATTCAACTCCCGAATATATCGCCATTGGCGAGCAGCGAATTTAATGAGTTGCCGAGCGACCCTTATTGCGGTTATGGGCAACGGTCACGCAGGTTTTCCCAGTATATGCTGTTTCACAATGGCACCGATTGGGTATTGAACGTCCTTCCTCACAGACCTTTTATACAATCCAAAGAGTACAATGCGTTTGTCGGGGGCGTCCCGCGCTACTTGGAGCCGTTAAGATTTGATCCGTCCGAGCAAATTATCAGTGGCGCGCTGCAAATTGGGTTAAGTACGGCCAACGCCTACCAAGTGAATGTGCACCAATGCAGAGTTATTACTAACAACGATATCAAGGGTGTATCTGTTCCAGAGGGGCCGCACCGTGACGGTCATGAGTATGGTCTTCTGGCTGTTTTTAGCAGGAACAATATCAGTGGTGGGGAAACGCAACTATTCCATAATGGAACCAAGGAAGATCCATTTTTCACTACAGTTCTTGAGCCTCAGACTGCTCTCATTTATGAAGACGGTGAGATGGTGCATAACGCTACGGATATCGTTGCACTGAATGATGACGGTGGTCATCGTGATCTCTGGATTGTTGCCTATAACACTTGGCCAAATCGCCGTTACGGACCTGAGTTTGAGGAGCGTGCAAAGCAGGAGGTCTCCAGTGTTCAATAAAGATCAAGCTGATTTGGTTCGTGCCGCTGTTAATAAATGGGGTACGCCTATTCATATATTTAATAAGGATCGATTGCTAAGTAATGCCGAACTGTTAACCTCCAAAGCCAGAGTTTTAAACGGATTCAAAACTTACTATTCTGTAAAGACCAATTATTTGCCCGATATTGTACGCAGTCTGGCCCAGGCAGGTTGGGGAGCAGACGTGGTTTCAGGGTATGAAATGGAATTGGCGTTGAATTGTGGGTTTCGCCCCGAGGATATAGTATTTAATGGCCCTATGAAAACCGAGGCTGAATTGATCCGGGCGGTCAAGTTAGGGGTTTTTGTAAATCTGGACTCTTTGGTTGAGGCGCAGCGCTTAAATAATATAGCGAGCGCTCAGGGTATCAAGCTGGATGTCGGTCTTCGATTGAATCCTAATATCAATGTATATCCCAGTACTGATGTAAGCTTCAATCTGGATATGGAGCATAAAGCGCGTCTGTCAAAGTTTGGCTGGCCCACGGAATGTCTTGATGACGCGGTATCTACATTTGGCGGATTTGAGAATTTGAATCTGGTAGGTGTTCATTGTCAATTGGGTTCGCAAATTACGTCTTTGGGGGCGCTATCAGCGGCAATTGAGAAGGTTGTTTTATCGGTATGTGAGTTACGTAAAAAATTCGCAATCCGATATTTAAACCTAGGCGGCGGGATTGCCGTCGGCGGAATTGTTCGCGCGCGGTCTGGTCCGCTCTATTCGTTGTTGGCCAATATGGCGAACACTCAGATCAAAGTCGAGCCTGAAATGTATAGCCTGGATGAATATTTTTCCAGCGTGAAAGGCTTAATAGATCGTTACGATCTTTCAGATATCAGTGTTTCCTGCGAACCAGGTCGAGTTATTGTATCTGACACCATGTGCCTTATAACCTCAGTGGTTAACCGTAAGGACAATGCACTTGGTTCCTGGTTAGTGGTGGACGGTGGCCTCAATTTAATGCCCACGGCTGGTCCTGCCGAAGTGCATGAAATCGAAGCGATGATGGGACGGGATAAAGGCGCTGACAAAAAATTTGTGCTTGGTGGTCCGATGTGTTACGAACAGGATATATTCAGTTATAACTGTTGTCTGCCTGAGAATGTTCAGGTAGGGGACTATCTGATCATAAAGGATACCGGCGCCTATACGGTCTCTAGATCAACGAATTTTATTCGGGAGCGAGCTCCTGTCGCTGAAGTTTCGCATGGCCAAAGTCGACTGTGTTGGCGGCGAGAGGAATATTCAGACATATTCTCTTTCGAGGTCGATGAATCGCTTTGAGGTAACATGAAATGAACAGCTCTAGTCCTAGTGATTCAAACCTGACTGCGAACGTTTCATACCTGAGTTCGGAGTTACTCGCTCAACAAAAAGGGCAGCAGCCTACTGTTATCTGGTTTACCGGATTATCCGGGGCGGGTAAGTCCACGATAGCGTCTTTGCTGCAAAAAAAATTCTACCTGAGTGGCCACCATGTTTGTGTTCTGGACGGCGATCAACTCCGTAAAGGGATCAATCGGGATTTATCATTCGCCGATGAGGATCGTGCCGAAAGTGTCAGAAGGGCCGGCGAGATGGCGAAACTGATGGCGGAAAGTGGTCTGATTGTACTGAGCGCGCTTATCTCACCATTTGCCCGGGACCGTTTGAGCGTCAAAGAGCTGTTGGGGGAGATCCACTTTATGGAAGTGTATTTGCACGCTCCAATTGATGTTCTCGTCAGCAGAGATCCCAAAGGACTCTATGAGAAGGCACTAAACGGGAAAATTGGAGACTTCACCGGTATTGATTCACGCTATGAACCGCCGGAAAATCCCGATCTATCCTTCGACACATCCAAAGTTTCTGCGGGAGAAGTAGTTCAAGCAATACTGGCGCAATATTTTTTTAGAAGCGATACGTCAAGCATTATTGCGTGATTGTTGTCTGCAATAGCCGGTATTTTGCCGGCTTTTTTATATCTGAAGGGAGACTCTGAGAATGGGTTTTCTTTTCCAGGGTTGACCTTGGTTTGGAAAAGCGTTATCTGTACGCTTAGCCTCCGGAGTGTCCATCCCAGCATGAATCTGAAGCCACGCAAGGCCCTCATCGACGATCAGTCTGCTATCGATCAGATAGTGGCTGCAGCTTACGCTCATTACGTTCCCCGAATAGGACGAAAACCTGGTCCTATGCTGGAAGATTATGTCAGCCACATTATTGATGGTCATGTTTATGTTCTGGAGTATCAACAAAGCATTCAAGGTTTGTTGGTACTTGTTCCCGAAGAGCATTGTTTGCTTTTGGAGAACGTGGCGGTTGCCCCACAGGCCCAAGGGCGCGGCTTGGGCAGGATAATGCTGGAGTTTTCTGAGATGGTCGCGATCGACTGCAACTATTCCTCCATAAGACTCTATACCCATGAGTTAATGATAGAAAATATCCAGACTTATCTGCGTTATGGGTATGTCGAAACCCACAGAGCTGAAGTCAATGGGTTGCGCCGAGTGTACATGAGTAAAGTGTTAAGTCAGCGTTGATCCCCACCAATATCAGCCTTTCTGCACCAACCAGCGCAGCAGCCGATCCAGCGGGTCCGGTCGATCCGGCTGCCATCCCACAGCGTCGGCAAGGTGGTGATCGCCTTGAGCAGATGCTCTTTGCTCATGGTGCTGCTGCCCAAGAACTGGCCACATACATCATTGAGCAAGCCCATGCTGGGCAAGCCCTAGCACAGGCTTTTGACCAGAGCCTCAATGGTGGGGTCGGCAATGATCAGTCTTGGCGGTACCGGCTCGGATAGCTCACCGATCAGCGGGAAGAGGTAAGTTTTGAGGCGGCTCATCACTGTCTTGGAATAGTCCGGTGCCCACTTGGCTGACATTTCCGTGTGCCAGTCGAGGGCAACGCTTTCAAAGGTGCGGTCTTTGATCCGGGCTTGCGTCTTTGCTTGGTTCTTGGCTCCTATGGGATCAATACCATCCGCCAGCGTTCGCTTGCCCTCCAGGCGCTTGCGGCGCGCATCGGCGAGACCAACGATGGGGTAGTTGCCGAATGAGGTCAGTCCTTCCGGCCGTCAGGTTTGACGTATCTGAGACGCCAGCCTTTGCGGCCATTGGGTTGGACTAGAAGGTAAAGGCCGTCGCCGTCGAAAAGCTTGTAGGCGCGGTCTGTGGGCTTGGCCGAGCGGCAAGCGGCGTGGGAGAGTGGAGCCGTGGTGCGCGACATAAGGGTGCTCCCTTTTATCGAACTGACCTTTATCCCAAACTCTACCTTTAAACGGTTGGTGCCCACCGGACTCCGATGGAACGCCAAAACGAAAAAAACCGCCAGAAGGCGGTTTTTTCGGGGGGGTGCAGAGATTTTGGAAGCCTTCTCTGGAGCCTTGTATGGCTCCACGACCTGGACTCGAACCAGGGACCCAGTGATTAACAGTCACTTGCTCTACCAACTGAGCTATCGCGGAATGGCGCGTATGTTACTGATTGGAAAAGAGAAGTCAAGCGTCCATTGCCGGACGGTGCATTCCTGATGCCCTTTGACGGTCAATCAACGATTGGCAGTTACCGCCAGAGCAGGAGAGGACTACCATGGTTGCCCGGAAGTGGCAGGACGCGCTGCCGGCCATTCGCCGACATTAAGGTACGCGCCATGAACCACCTGTTACCCCTTCACACAGCCTGCCGCGCCGAGGTGCTCTTGTGAGTACCGCCCAGATCAGCTTGCCCAAGGGCGTGGGGCCTCATGCCGAGAAACTGTACGACGCCATCACCCAGGCCAGCACCGCCGAAGAACTGAACCGTGCCGGTGGCAAGGCCGAGGGCTTTGTCCTGGGGCTGGAAAGCACCAAGGCGATCAAGAGCCAGGTGGCCGAGTC
This sequence comes from Pseudomonas sp. St316, assembly GCF_018325905.1. NCBI lineage: Bacteria > Pseudomonadati > Pseudomonadota > Gammaproteobacteria > Pseudomonadales > Pseudomonadaceae > Pseudomonas > Pseudomonas sp. St316. The sequence continues at coordinate 2,307,699 of NZ_AP021901.1, forward strand.
GTTGTATGTCGTTTATGACGATGCGGCGAGCCAGCGGGCGATGGAGCTGTAGCCTCGACGAAAGTGTTGTGCCTGGTGCCTTTGTGGCGAGGGGATAAATCCCCTCGCCACAGGTTTGCGACTAAAAGGCATAAAAAAGGGAAGCCCTATGGCTTCCCTTTTTTCATCCAGCGCCGAGGCGTCAGATCACCTGGACGATGGCCTTGGTCACCGCCTCGATGTTGTTCTGGTTCAGCGCGGCCACGCAGATGCGGCCGGTGTCCAGGGCATAGATGCCGAACTCGTTGCGCAGGCGCGTCACTTGTTCAACGGTCAGGCCGGAGTAGGAGAACATCCCGCTCTGGCGTGCGACGAAGCTGAAGTCGTGGTGCGGGGCGGCCTTGGCCAGCATGTCCACCATCTGGATACGCATGCCGCGAATGCGCAGGCGCATCTCGGCGAGTTCGGCTTCCCACTGGGCGCGCAGCTCAGGGCTGTTGAGCACGGCGGCGACGATGCTGGCGCCGTGAGTCGGCGGGTTGGAGTAGTTGGTGCGAATCACCCGCTTGACCTGGGACAGCACGCGGGCACTTTCTTCTTTCGATTCGCTGACGATCGACAGGGCGCCGACGCGCTCGCCGTACAGCGAGAACGACTTGGAGAACGAACTGGAGGCAAAGAACGTCAGGCCCGATTCGGCGAACAGGCGCACGGCCGCCGCGTCTTCGTCGATGCCGGCGCCAAAGCCCTGGTAGGCCATGTCGAGGAACGGAACGTGGTTCTTGGCCTTGACCACGGCCAGCACGTTTTTCCAATCTTCCGGGCTCAGGTCCACGCCGGTCGGGTTGTGGCAGCAGGCGTGCAGCACAACGATCGAGCGGTCGGGCAGGGCGTTGAGGTCTTCCAGCAGGCCACTGCGGTTCACGTCGTGGGTGGCGGCGTCGTAATAGCGGTAGTTCTGCACCGGGAAGCCGGCGGTTTCGAACAGGGCGCGGTGGTTTTCCCAGCTTGGGTCGCTGATGGCGACGACGGCGTCAGGCAGCAGTTGCTTGAGGAAGTCGGCACCGATCTTCAGCGCACCGGTGCCGCCCACGGCCTGGGTGGTGATGACGCGACCGGAAGCGATCAGCGGCGAATCCTTGCCGAACAGCAAGGTCTGCACGGCCTGGTCGTAGGCGGCAATGCCGTCGATCGGCAGGTAACCACGGGAAACGTGCTGAGCCACGCGCGCCGTCTCGGCCTCGACAACCGCGCGCAAGAGTGGAATGCGCCCCTCCTCGTTGCAGTAAACACCCACGCCCAAGTTGACCTTATTGGTACGGGTGTCGGCGTTGAATGCTTCGTTGAGGCCCAGGATGGGGTCGCGGGGTGCCAATTCGACAGCGGAAAACAGGCTCATTATTGCGCGGCTCTGAATGGAGAGTGAGGGGAGATGTGGCGCTCCAGCCGAATGCACTAGAGCGGTGCACAAACGGGGAGCTAGTATAGAGGCCATCACTCGGCGCGGCGACAGGCGATTCGGTTTTTACGTTAAGTTTTTACGATTTTTTTCGACCGTTAGTCCTCTCTCCGCGTCAAAGTCTTCAAGGTGTGTAGGACGTTCGTCTTGAAAGCGAAGGCATTCACCTCCACATTGTGTGCATTCCAGTTTTTTCCTCGGGCGACATCAGTCGTTTCGGTCTTTCTCGTTCCTGTCGGCTGGCCGACAGGGATGAACCCAGAGGTTTTGTCATGTCTGAATTCCAGCTAGTCACCCGATTCCAGCCCGCCGGCGACCAGCCGGAAGCCATCCGCCTGATGGTTGAGGGCATCGAGGCCGGTCTGGCGCACCAGACCTTGCTTGGTGTGACCGGCTCGGGCAAGACCTTCAGCATCGCCAACGTGATCGCCCAAGTGCAGCGCCCGACGCTGGTGCTGGCGCCGAACAAGACCCTGGCGGCGCAGCTGTACGGTGAGTTCAAGGCGTTTTTCCCGAATAACGCCGTGGAGTACTTCGTTTCCTACTACGACTACTACCAGCCCGAGGCCTACGTGCCATCGTCGGACACCTTCATCGAGAAGGATGCCTCGATCAACGACCACATCGAGCAGATGCGACTGTCGGCGACCAAGGCTTTGCTCGAGCGCAAGGACGCGATCATCGTCACCACGGTGTCGTGCATCTATGGCTTGGGCAGCCCGGAAACCTACCTGAAGATGGTGCTGCATGTGGATCGTGGCGACAAACTCGACCAGCGCGCCTTGCTCAGGCGCCTGGCGGATTTGCAGTACACCCGCAACGACATGGATTTCGCCCGGGCCACCTTTCGGGTGCGTGGCGATGTGATCGACATCTACCCGGCGGAATCGGATCTGGAAGCGATCCGCATCGAACTGTTTGATGACGAGGTGGAGAGCCTCTCGGCGTTCGACCCGCTGACCGGTGAAGTGATCCGCAAATTGCCACGCTTCACGTTCTACCCCAAGAGCCACTACGTGACGCCCCGGGAAACCCTGCTGGACGCCATCGAAGGGATCAAGGTCGAGTTGCAGGAGCGCCTGGAATACCTGCGCTCGAACAACAAATTGGTGGAAGCCCAGCGCCTGGAGCAGCGGACCCGCTTCGACCTGGAGATGATCCTGGAGCTGGGCTACTGCAACGGCATCGAAAACTACTCGCGCTACCTGTCGGGCCGTCCGGCGGGCGCGCCGCCGCCCACCTTGTATGACTACCTGCCGGCCGATGCCTTGCTGGTCATCGACGAATCCCACGTCAGCGTGCCCCAGGTCGGCGCCATGTACAAAGGCGACCGTTCGCGCAAGGAAACCCTGGTGGAATACGGTTTCCGCCTGCCATCGGCCCTGGATAACCGGCCGATGCGTTTTGACGAATGGGAGAGCGTGAGCCCGCAGACGATTTTTGTCTCGGCCACCCCAGGCAACTATGAGGCCGAACATGCCGGCCGGGTGATCGAGCAATTGGTGCGGCCAACCGGGCTGGTCGACCCGCAGATCGAAGTGCGCCCGGCGCTGACCCAGGTTGATGACCTGCTCTCGGAGATCACCAAGCGCGTGGCCTTGGAAGAGCGGGTGCTGGTGACCACGTTGACCAAGCGCATGTCCGAAGACCTTACCGACTACCTGGCGGACCATGGCGTGCGGGTGCGCTACCTGCACTCGGACATCGATACGGTGGAGCGGGTTGAGATCATTCGTGATCTGCGTCTGGGCACCTTTGATGTGCTGGTGGGCATCAACCTGCTGCGTGAGGGCCTGGATATGCCGGAAGTGTCGCTGGTGGCGATTCTCGACGCCGACAAGGAAGGTTTCCTGCGTTCCGAGCGTTCGTTGATCCAGACCATCGGTCGCGCGGCGCGTAACCTCAATGGCCGGGCGATTCTGTATGCCGACCGCATCACCGGCTCCATGGAGCGGGCCATCGGCGAGACCGAGCGCCGTCGCGACAAGCAGATCGCCTTCAACCTGGCCAACGGGATCACGCCAAAAGGGGTGTTCAAGGACGTCGCCGACATCATGGAAGGCGCCACCGTGCCCGGCTCGCGCAGCAAGAAGCGCAAGGGCATGGCCAAGGCCGCCGAAGAGAGTGCCCGCTACGAAGCCGAACTGCGCTCGCCGAGCGAAATCACCAAGCGTATCCGGCAGTTGGAAGAGAAGATGTACCAACTGGCCCGGGACCTGGAGTTCGAAGCGGCGGCGCAGTTGCGCGACGAGATTGGCAAGTTGCGCGAGCGGTTGCTGGCTGTCTGAGATTTTGTGGTGAAGTCGAGGGCCTCATCGCGAGCAAGCTCGCTCCCACAGGGGATCATTGGACGACTCGATTAAACTGTGGGAGCGAGCCTGCTCGCGATTGAAGGCAGCTCGGTCTAACGGCTGAGCACACAAATCCCGCTCTCACTGGAGCCCGCCCGCCATCGCCTGTTACCATTCGCCCCCTGTTTGATCTTCGCTTTTATATTCTTTCCGAGACATGCCATGACCACCGTCCGCACCCGCATCGCGCCTTCGCCCACTGGCGATCCCCATGTCGGCACCGCCTACATCGCTTTGTTCAACTATTGCTTTGCCAAGCAGCATGGCGGCGAGTTCATCCTGCGGATCGAGGACACCGACCAGTTGCGTTCGACCCGCGAGTCCGAACAGCAGATCTTCGACGCCCTGCGCTGGTTGGGGATCGACTGGAGCGAAGGCCCGGACGTCGGCGGCCCGCACGGTCCGTACCGCCAGAGCGAGCGCGGCGATATCTACAAGCAGTATTGCCAGCAACTGGTGGACATGGGGCATGCGTTCCCGTGTTTCTGCACCGCCGAAGAGCTGGACCAGATGCGCGCCGAGCAAATGGCCCGTGGCGAAACCCCGCGCTACGACGGTCGGGCGCTGCTGCTGTCCAAGGAAGAAGTCGCCCGCCGCCTGGCCGCTGGCGAGCCCCACGTGATCCGCATGAAGGTACCGTCCGAAGGTGTCTGCGTGGTGCCGGACATGCTGCGTGGCGATGTCGAGATCCCATGGGATCGCATGGACATGCAAGTGCTGATGAAAACCGACGGCCTGCCGACGTACTTCCTGGCGAACGTGGTCGACGATCACCTGATGGGTATCACCCACGTGTTGCGCGGTGAAGAATGGCTGCCGTCGGCGCCGAAACTGATCCTGCTCTACGAATACTTCGGCTGGGAACAGCCGCAGCTGTGCTACATGCCGCTGCTGCGTAACCCGGACAAGAGCAAGCTGTCCAAACGCAAGAACCCGACTTCGGTGACGTTCTACGAGCGCATGGGCTTCATGCCCGAGGCGATGCTCAACTACCTGGGGCGCATGGGCTGGTCGATGCCGGACGAGCGCGAGAAGTTCTCGTTGCAGGAAATGGTCGAGCATTTCGATCTTTCGCGCGTCTCCCTGGGCGGGCCGATCTTCGACGTCGAGAAGCTGTCGTGGCTCAACGGCCAGTGGCTGCGGGACCTGCCGGTGGAAGAGTTCGCTGCACGGGTGCAGAAGTGGGCGTTGAACCCTGAGTACATGATGAAGATCGCTCCCCATGTGCAGGGCAGGGTAGAGACCTTCAGCCAGATCGCCCCGCTGGCCGGCTTCTTCTTCGCCGGTGGCGTGACGCCGGATGCCAAGTTGTTCGAATCCAAGAAGCTTTCGGGCGACCAGGTGCGCCAGTTGATGCAGCTGATCCTGTGGAAGCTCGAAAGCCTGCGTCAGTGGGAGAAAGACAGCATCACCGCGACCATCCAGGCCGTGGTCGAGTCGCTGGAGTTGAAACTGCGCGATGCCATGCCGCTGATGTTCGCCGCCATTACCGGCCAGGCCAGCTCGGTGTCGGTGCTCGATGCGATGGAAATCCTCGGGCCGGACCTGACCCGTTTCCGCCTGCGCCAGGCCATCGATCTGCTTGGTGGTGTGTCGAAGAAGGAAAACAAGGAGTGGGAAAAACTGTTGGGCGCGATCGCCTAAGCGGTCGATGAGGCAGGGCATACCCCGGTTTTCCGGGGTTTGTCGGTAAGTGATTGTTATCCCGGCAAAAAACTTTCAAATTTGTTGAAAATAAATTTGACAGCCCTCCGATACGCCCTTAAGATTCGCCCCGTCCTCAGCGATGAGGGGCTATAGCTCAGCTGGGAGAGCGCTTGCATGGCATGCAAGAGGTCGACGGTTCGATCCCGTCTAGCTCCACCAATTTACACTTCGAGGCCTGGCCACACTGGCCTTGAAGCGATCAGCACTCAGCGTTGATCAGTTGTACAGAAGGGTTTGCGTCCCCTTCGTCTAGTGGCCTAGGACACCGCCCTTTCACGGCGGTAACAGGGGTTCGAGTCCCCTAGGGGACGCCAGTTTTACAGAAGCGATGTTGCAAGATATCGCTCCGCCGCGAGGCGAAAAATCTGGGGCTATAGCTCAGCTGGGAGAGCGCTTGCATGGCATGCAAGAGGTCGACGGTTCGATCCCGTCTAGCTCCACCAATTACAGATTCAAGGTCTGGCCACACCGTCCTTGAATCGATCAGTTCTCAGCGCTGATCAAGTTAGAAGGTTTGTGTCCCCTTCGTCTAGTGGCCTAGGACACCGCCCTTTCACGGCGGTAACAGGGGTTCGAGTCCCCTAGGGGACGCCACGATTACCCGCTCTGCGGGATTTTATAAGGGTCATTCAATTCTTGAATGGCCCTTTTGTTTGTCTGGCGTTTGGCCAATTCCCTTATCCTTGAAAGAGACTTCTGACCAGCGGTCAAAATGAGCGCTTGCGGAAAATTATTATAGGAATAATATTTCATTCGTAATATTCGGAGGCGACGATGAGCGATAAAAAGGCACAAACCCGTGAACGCATTCTCAAGGCCGCCAGCGATGCGCTGATCCAGCGTGGGCCGGCTGAGCCGAGCGTGGGCGAGGTGATGGGCGCGGCCGGGCTGACGGTGGGCGGTTTTTATGCCCATTTCGAAAGCAAGGATGCCTTGATGCTGGAAGCATTCAAGCAATTGCTCAATCGGCGCCGCGGCCTGATCGCCGACATGGATGGCGAGCTGACAGGCGAAGAGCGGCGCGCTCTGGTGGCGGCGTTCTATCTGTCGCGCAAGCACCGTGACTCCACCGAACACGCCTGCCCGATCCCCGCGTCGGTCGGCGAGCTCGGCCGGCTGCCGGATGCGTTTCGTGAAGTGCTCGATGAGCATATCGAGTTGATGGTCGCGCAATTGGCGGCCAGCCCGGAGGACGCCGACAAGGCCCTGGCCGACATCGCCTTGATGGTGGGCGGCCTGGCCCTGGCGCGGGCGCTGGGTCCTGGAGAGTTATCGGATCGTTTGCTGCGCGCCGCCAAGTCAGCGGTGCGATGAGCTAAGGCGCAAGCCCTGGAGATGAGCGATGAACAGGTTGAGCTGGATTCGTAGCGTCAATTGCACGCTTGGTTGGGTGGCTCCGCGCCTCGTGGCCAAACAAATGCGTTCGCTGTTCATGCGCCCGCGAAACTTGCCGCCGCGCGATTGGGAGCTGCCGCTGCTGGCCTCCTCCGAGCGTATCACCTTGCGTTTCGGTCTCTCGGCGTTGCGCTGGGGCAAAGGCCCGGCAGTCTTGCTGATGCATGGCTGGGAAGGGCGGCCGACTCAGTTCGCGGCCTTGATCACGGCCTTGGTGGACGCTGGTTATACGGTGGTGGCGCTGGACGGTCCGGCCCATGGTCGCTCACCGGGTCGCGAGGCGAATGTCCTGTTGTTTGCCAGGGCCATGCTCGAAGCCGCTGCTGAGCTGCCGCCGTTGCAGGCCGTGATCGGGCATTCCATGGGCGGCGCCAGTGCCCTGTTGGCCATCCAGTTGGGATTGCGTACCGAGACGCTGGTCAGCATCGCCGCACCCGCTCGCATTCTTGGGGTGCTGCGTGGTTTCTCCCGGATGATGGGTCTGCCGCCCAAGGCGCGTTCGGCGTTCATTCGCCAGGTGGAAAGCGATGTGGGCATGCCCGCTTCGAAGATGGATGTAGCGCATTACCAGCTGGACGTGCCGGGGTTGATTGTCCATGCCGAGGACGACACGTCGGTTTCGGTCAGGGAGTCGCAATTGATCCATGAAGCCTGGTTCGACAGTCGTTTGCTGCGACTGCCACAGGGCGGGCATCAACGGGTGCTGGCCGATCCACGGGTCATTGATGGGGTGTTATCACTGCTGGCCGGTAGAAGCCTGCAAGCGCGGCAATCGGCTTGAGCGAGCAAGGCTTGCCCGCGATGGCGGTCGAGCTCGGATCCGTTACACTGCCCCCATCCATATTCGACCAGGAGAGGGGCATGGGCTGGGATCGGGCAACGCCGTTCATCATTGATCTTCAAGTAAATGCCGAAGACATCGACGGGTTGGGCCACGCCAACAACGCGGTGTACGTTACCTGGCTTGAGCGCTGCGCCTGGCGCCATTCCCAGCGCCTGGGCCTGGATCTGGTGGAGTACCGGCGCCTCGACCGAGCCATGGCGGTGGTGCGGCATGAAATTGATTACCTGGCGGCCGCCTATGAAGGCGACGAGCTGCAATTGGCGACCTGGATCGTCGACTGGGACCAGCGTCTGAAAATGACCCGGCATTTCCAACTGGTCCGTCCCAGCGACAACACCACGCTGTTGCGGGCCCAGACCACCTTCGTCTGCATCGAATTGTCCACCGGCAGGCCCAAGCGCATGCCGCCGGAGTTCATCGAGGGTTATGGTCCCGCGTTGAAGCCATCCGGCATCCTCATCGATTGACCCACCGCCATCGCGAGCAAGCTCGCTCCCACAAGGGATTTGTGGTGAGCACAGGATTTTTGAACGATCGAGAACCACTGTGGGAGCGAGCTTGCTCGCGATAGCGGCGCTACATTCAACATTTGCGCAAGCTTATTCACCGCCATCGCGAGCAAGCTCGCTCCCACAGGGTTTGGTGGTGAATTCCGATGTCGTGGGCAAAATCCGGTAAACTGCCGCACGTTTTTTCGTTCGAGTGTGTGTTTCCATGCAAATTGCCCTGGCGCCCATGGAGGGGTTGGTCGACAACATCCTGCGGGATGTCCTGACCCGTGTTGGTGGGATCGACTGGTGTGTCACCGAGTTCATCCGTGTCAACGACCGCCTGCTCACGCCGGCCTATTTCCATAAGCTCGCCCCTGAGTTGCTGGCCGGTGCCCAGACGGCTGCCGGCGTGCCGTTGCGGGTGCAGTTGCTCGGTTCCGATCCGGTGTGCCTGGCGGAAAACGCGGCGTTGGCGTGTGAGTTGGGCTCGCAGGTTATCGACTTGAACTTCGGTTGCCCGGCCAAGACCGTGAACAAATCCCGGGGTGGGGCGGTGTTGCTCAAGGAGCCGGAACTGCTTAACGAAATCGTCGAGCACGTGCGTCGTGCGGTGCCAAAACACATTCCGGTCACCGCCAAGATGCGCCTGGGTTTCGATAGTCCGGACGGTGCGCTGGTGTGTGCCACGGCGCTGGCCGAAGGCGGTGCGGCGCACATCGTGGTGCACGCGCGGACCAAGGTCGATGGCTACAAGCCTCCGGCTCACTGGGAGTGGATTCCCCGGGTGCAGGAAGTGGTCAAGGTGCCGGTGTTCGCCAATGGTGATATCTGGAGCGTGGAAGATTGGCGCCGTTGCCGCGAAATCAGCGGTGTCGAAGACATCATGCTCGGTCGCGGTCTCGTTTCCCGTCCTGACCTGGCCCGGCAAATCGCCGCCGCCCGAGCCGGTGACGATGTGGTCGAGATGTCCTGGGCCGAGCTGCAGCCGATGCTCCAGGACTTCTGGGTGCAAGTGGTCGAGCAACTGACACCGCGCCAGGCCCCGGGCCGGTTGAAGCAGTGGCTGGCGATGCTGACCCGCAATTACCCTGAAGCGGTGGCGCTGTTTACCGCTTTGCGTCGGGAAACCGACCTGGACGCGGTGGGCCATTTGCTGGGTGTGCAGCGCACCCAAGCGGCCTGAAAAAAATTTCAAAAAAAGCTCTTGAAAAGTTTTTGGCGGCCCCTAGATAGGGGTTACGCGATGCCGAATTCGGGTCGCGGAGACAAAAAAACTTGCTGAATTTTTCAGGAGATTTGAATCATGAGTACTGCATTTTCGCTGGCCCCTCTGTTCCGTTCCTCGGTGGGTTTCGATCGCTTCAACGATCTGTTCGAAACCGCCCTGCGCAACGAACCGGGTAGCAGCTATCCACCTTACAACGTGGAAAAATACGGTGATGATGAATACCGTATTGTTGTCGCCGCCGCGGGTTTCCGGGAAGAAGACCTGGAACTGCAGGTGGAAAAAGGTGTGCTGACCATCAGCGGCGGTAAGCGCGAGGCCAGCAACGACAGCGTCACCTATCTGCACCAGGGCATCGCCCAGCGTGCGTTCAAGCTGTCCTTCCGGTTGGCCGATCATATCGAGATCAAATCCGCCGGCCTGAGCAACGGTCTGTTGAGCATCGACCTGTTGCGGGTGATCCCGGAGGAGGCGAAAGCCAAGCGCATCCCGATCAACGGTGCGCAGCAGCAACCCGCGCTGCAGAACTGATGCATCGCAACTGAAGAAGGGCGCCAGATGGCGCCCTTTTTCGTATTTGGAACTGTTTGGTCCGGGGCCATGATGAACCTGTGGCGAGGGAGCTTGCTCCCGCTGGGGCGCGAAGCGGCCCTAAAGGCGCCAATCGCTTCGACGATTGATTGGGACTGCTACGCAGTCCAGCGGGAGCAAGCTCCCTCGCCACAAAAGCTTTCTGCCTGGCTGGACAGGCTATGGCAACAACCGCTCGAACGCGTCCAGCGGCAACGGTCGGCTGTGCAGGTAGCCTTGGTATAAATGGCAATCGAGCCCTTGCAAGAAATGCAGTTGCTCCAGGGTCTCCACCCCTTCGGCGATCATCACCAGGTTGAGGCTGCGGGCCATGGCGACGATGGCACGGATGATTTCGGCGTCGTTGGGGTCGCTGGTGGCGTCGCGCACGAATGACTGGTCGATTTTCAGCGTGTCCACCGGCAGGCGCTTGAGGTAGGTCAGCGACGAATAACCGGTGCCGAAATCGTCCATGGCGAAGCTCACCCCCAGTTTCTTGAGTCGGCGCATCTTGGCAATGGTGTCGTCCAGGTTCTGGATCACGATGCCTTCGGTGATCTCCAGTTTCAGCAAGGAGAAGGGCAGGCCGTGAGTGACGAGACTATTTTCGATGCGTTCGACAAAGTCGCTCTGGCGAAATTGCCGTGGGCTGATGTTCACGCACAGGCTGAATTGCTGGGGATCGATCTTGCCCTTGGCGATCAGTTGCTTGAAGCCGTCGCAGGCTTCATCGAGGATCCAGGTCCCGACTTCCAGGATCAGGCCGCTGTCCTCCAGCACTTTGATGAATTCATTGGGCGATTGGGCGCCCAGGTCCGGGTGATGCCAGCGCACCAGGGCTTCGGCGCCGATGATGCGGTTGTCCCGGGCGTCGACCTGAGGCTGGAAATGCACGCTGAACTCGCCACGGGCCAGGGCAAGGCGTAGGTCGGTCTCCATGCGCAGCCGTTCGCTGGCGGCTTTTTGCATGGTGGTGTGAAACATCTGCGAGGTGTTGCGCCCTGAGTCCTTGGCGCGGTACAGCGCAATGTCGGCGCGCTTGAGCAAGTCGGTGGGCGTGGAGCCGTGGTCGGGAATCAGCGCTATACCGATGCTCGGCGTGACCTGCAGTCGCTGGCCATCGAGGAACATCGGCTCCGAGAGCAGTTCGCGCAGGGTGTCGGCCAGGGTCTGCACTTGCTTGCTGACTTCGCTGCGCGAGCCTTCCAGGCCGCTGAGCAGCACCACGAATTCATCGCCGCCCAGTCGTGCGACGGTGTCTTCCATGCGGACGCTGGCTTCCAGGCGCGCGGTGATGATCTTCAGCACGGTGTCGCCCACCGGGTGACCGAGGGAGTCGTTGATGTGCTTGAAGTGATCCAGGTCGAGAAACAGCAGGGCGCCGCGCAGGTTGTGGCGTTTGAGCAGGGCGATCTGCTGGCTCAGCCGGTCCATCAGCAAGGCGCGGTTGGGCAGGTTGGTCAGCGGGTCGTGGTAGGCCAGGTGGCGGATCTGGGCTTCGGCATTGCGCAGCAGGCTCACGTCCCGGGCGGTCAGCAGCAGGCACGCCGTTTCATTGAGCGTGATGGGCTCCACCGAGACTTCCAGCGTGAGGATTTCCCCCAGTTTATTGCGTCCGAGCATTTCCTGGTGGTGCACGCGACCCTTGAGTTGCAGCTCGGCCAGCAGCGCCGCTCGCTGTTTTTCTTCGGCCCAGATCCCCACTTCGTAGACCGTGTGCCCGATCACCTCGTCGGCGCGGTAGCCGGTCAATCGGCAGAAGCCGTCATTGACTTCAAGGTAGCGGCCACTTTCGTGTTCGGTGATGGTGATGGCGTCGGGGCTGGAATGAAACGCCTTGGCGAATTTCTCTTCGCTGGCCTTGAGGGCGGCTTCGGAGCGTTGTTGCTGGGTGATGTCTCGCAAAGTCGTGACGACGCAGGGCTGGTTGCCGACGTTGATTTGCCGGCTGGAAATCACACAGGTCAGCGGTTGGCCGTTCTTATGGTGAACGACGATGGCGACATTGTTCAGCGATTTTTCGCGGATGACCCGTTCGATGCGTTGCAGGCTACTGCCCGAGGCGTCCCAGAGGCCGATTTCGTCGGCGTCGAGGCCAATCACGTCGCTGGCGCTCCAGCCGAAGGTCTGGGTGAAGCTGGAGTTGATCTCAAGGAATCGGCCGCTGTCCTGGTGAGTGACGCAGATGGGATCGGGGCTGACCTGGAACAGCGTGGCGAATTTTTCCTCCGAGGCGGCCAGACTCTGTTCGCGCTCCACCTGGTCGGTGATGTCGAGCAAGGTGCCGGCCATGCGCAAAGGGCTGCCGTCGTCGTTGCGGTAGAGGCGGGCGCGGCTTTCCAGGTAGCGCGAGCTGCCGTCCGGCAGTTGCACGCGGTAGGTCAACTGATAGTTGCCCGCAGGGCCTTCGCGCAGGCTGCGATAGGCGTTGCGCATGTTGTTGCGTTCTTCCGTGGGGACTCCTTCGAAAAACGCGTCGAACGATTCGTGGAACGGTTTGGGCTCCAGGCCATGGAGCTGCGCGGCCCGGGCCGAGCCGTAGAGCATGCCGCTGGGAATGTGCCAGTCCCAGGTGCCCAGTTGCGCCGAGTCGAGGGCCAGGTCCAGGCGTTCCTGGCTGTCCTTGAGGGCCTGCTCGGCGAGCTTGCGCTCGGTGGTGTCGAGGAAGGTGCTCAACAGGTAGGGTTGGCCTTCCAGCTCGACTTTCTGCGCGCTGAGCAGGCCGGTGTGGATCTGGTTGTTGCTGGCTCGCAGTACCACTTCCATGCTCGCCAGTTCGCCCTTGGCATTGATGGCTTCCAGCAGTTTTGCCCGTTGCCCGGGGTCGACCCACAAGCCCAGTTCCAGGGTGGTCCGGCCAATCACATCGTGCAGCGGCCAGCCGAACAGGCTTTCGAAATACTGGTTGGCCTCGCTGATCATCCCGTCTTCCTGGCGAGTCAGCAGCACCATGTTCGGGCTCAGGTGGAACAGCGTGGCAAAACGTTTTTCCGAGCTGCGCAGCGCCTGTTCCCGCTCGCGCTGATGCGTGATTTCGCGGATCACCCCGATCATGCGCGGGCGACCGTGCTTGTCGGGCAGCACGCTGCCGCTGATCTCCAGCCAGTGCAGGCTGCCGTCGGGCCAGACGATGCGGTGGTGCATGGCCTGTTCCAGCGGCGCCCCGGCCACTGCCGCGTGAAAGGCGCGCATGGCCCGGGACCGGTCTTCGGGTAGTAACAGGTCCAGATAATCCACATCCGCCGGCAATGGCTGGCGCGGATCGAAGCCAAACAGCGCCTGGGTGCCCCGGGACCAACTGATCTGCCCGCTGTCGATGTCCCACGACCATGCCCCCAGCCGCGCACCGTTCAGGGCGGCCAGCAACTGCGGCGCACTGTCCCAGCTCTGCTCGGACCGTTTCGGGTCGAGCGCCTGGATGCGTGGCAAGGGCGGGAGGTGGTCAGCGGGTTTGGGCATTATCTAGCGAGCCTTGAGCGGGTTTGGGCATTAAGCACAAGCATTCAAGGCCCTACAGGCGTGGCACAACCTATGCCCTTGTCCCTGGCAAATCGATTTGTGCGTCCAGTAAGGCCATGAAAGCCCGTGCGGCGTTCGACAGCGTCCGTTCGGTGTGCAAGATATAGCCTAGCTGGCGACTGAGCTGTATGCCCGGCAAAGGAATGCGCGCTACCTGTTCGTCGAGCATGGTGCGCGGCAAAACGCTCCAGGCCAGGCCGATGGAGACCATCATTTTTATCGTTTCCAGGTAATTCGTGCTCATGGCGATGTTCGGCGTCAGGCCCTGGGCCTCGAACAACCGTTGCACGATGTGATGGGTAAACGTGTTGCCCCCCGGGAAAACCGCGGGATGCAAGGCAATGTCCGCCAGGCTGACCGCACCGTTTTCCAGCAACGCATGCTCGGGGGCGACCACGAAGTCCAACGGGTCGTCCCACACCGGCGTGGCCCGTACCAGCGTGTGGGGTTCGGGGGCGAGGGTGATGACGGCCAGTTCCGCCCGGCCATGGAGGATTTCTTCGTAGGCCACTTCCGAATCCAGAAACTGGATATCCAACGCCACCTGGGGGTAGCGTCGGGTGAATTCCCGCAATAACGGTGGCAGGCGGTGCAGGCCGATGTGGTGGCTGGTGGCGAGCGTCAGGCGCCCGGTCACTTCGCCGCTCAGGTTGGTCAGGGCGCGGCGGGTGTCGTCCAGCACGTTGAGAATCTGATAGGCCCGTGGCAGCAGGGCGCGACCGGCCTCGGTCAGGCCCACTTCACGGCCAAGGCGATCGAACAGGCGCACCTTGAGCTGTTGCTCGAGGCCGGCAATGCGCTTGCTGATGGCGGGCTGGGTCAGGTGCAGGCGTTCACCGGCGCCGGAGAAACTGCCCGTCTCGGCGATGGCAATAAAGGCATTGAGGCTGGCAAGGTCCATGGCGGTTCCGGTCGAATTCCAGTTGGTTATGCAAAGTATGAAAAATATGAATTTGAGTTATTTAATGTAACCCCATAGGATCAGCCTCACAAGCCAAGGGGTTATTGATTCGTTCAAGGCCCGGGGCATAGAAACAAGCTGATGAGGAACCGTCTGATGGCCGGCAAAACGCTCTACGACAAGCTCTGGGATTCGCATTTGGTCAAGCAGCGCGACGATGGCTCGGCGCTGATCTACATCGATCGTCACATCATTCATGAAGTGACTTCGCCGCAAGCCTTCGAAGGCCTGCGCCTGGCTGGGCGCAAGCCTTGGCGTATCGATGCCAACATCGCGACCCCGGACCATAACGTACCGACCACGCCGGAGCGCAAGGGCGGCATCGAAGCCATTGCCGACCAGGTATCGCGCTTGCAGGTCCAGACCCTCGACGATAACTGTGACGAATACGGCATCGTTGAATTCAAGATGAACGATGTGCGCCAAGGCATCGTCCACGTCATCGGCCCGGAGCAGGGCGCGACCTTGCCTGGCATGACCGTGGTCTGCGGCGACTCGCACACCTCGACCCACGGTGCTTTCGGGGCCCTGGCCCACGGCATCGGCACCTCCGAGGTGGAGCATGTGCTCGCCACCCAGTGCCTGGTCGCCAAGAAAATGAAGAACATGTTGGTGCGCGTCGAGGGCAAGTTGCCGTTCGGCGTGACGGCCAAGGACATCGTCCTGGCGGTGATCGGCAAGATTGGCACCGCCGGCGGTAACGGCCATGCCATCGAGTTCGCCGGCAGCGCGATCCGCGACCTGTCGGTCGAAGGCCGCATGACCATCTGCAACATGTCCATCGAGGCCGGTGCCCGCGTTGGCCTGGTGGCCGCCGATGAAAAAACCGTGGAATACGTCAAGGGTCGCCCGTTCTCGCCAAAAGGCGCGGAATGGGACATGGCGGTCGAGGCCTGGAAAGACCTGGTCTCCGATGCCGATGCCAAGTTCGATACCGTGGTCGAACTCGACGCCACGCAGATCAAGCCGCAAGTCAGCTGGGGCACTTCGCCTGAGATGGTGTTGGCGGTGGACCAGAACGTACCGGATCCGGCCAAGGAAATGGACCTGGTCAAGCGCGACTCCATCGTCCGTGCCTTGAAATACATGGGCTTGAGCGCCAACCAGGCGATCACCGACATTCAGCTTGACCGTGTGTTCATCGGCTCTTGCACCAACTCGCGGATCGAAGACCTGCGCGCCGCGGCGGTGATCGCCAAGGGTCGCAAGGTTGCTTCGACCATCAAGCAGGCCATCGTGGTGCCGGGCTCGGGCCTGGTGAAGGCCCAGGCTGAAGCGGAAGGGCTGGACAAGATTTTCCTCGAGGCCGGTTTCGAATGGCGTGAGCCAGGGTGCTCGATGTGCCTGGCGATGAACCCGGACCGTTTGGAGTCGGGCGAGCACTGCGCCTCCACCTCCAACCGTAACTTCGAAGGCCGTCAGGGCGCCGGTGGCCGTACGCACCTGGTGAGCCCGGCCATGGCCGCTGCGGCGGCTGTCAACGGCCGTTTTGTCGATGTCCGCGAATTGATCTGAAGGAGCGCAGCATGAAAGCTTTTACCCAGCACACCGGTCTTGTCGCGCCTTTGGATCGTGCCAACGTCGACACTGACCAGATCATTCCCAAGCAGTTCTTGAAGTCCATCAAGCGCACCGGTTTTGGCCCGAACCTGTTTGACGAATGGCGTTACCTGGATGTGGGCCAGCCGTACCAGGACAACTCCAAGCGGCCGTTGAACAAGGATTTTGTGCTCAACGCCGAGCGTTACCAAGGCGCCAGCGTGTTGCTGGCCCGTGAGAACTTCGGCTGCGGCTCGAGCCGCGAGCACGCGCCATGGGCCCTGGAAGAGTACGGTTTTCGCAGCATCATCGCGCCGAGCTACGCCGACATCTTCTTCAACAACAGCTTCAAGAACGGTTTGCTGCCGATCATCCTCAGCGATGCTGACGTGGATGAGCTGTTCCAGCAGGTCGAAGCGAACCCTGGCTACCAGCTGCAAGTCGACCTGGCGGCCCAGACCGTGACCCGTCCCGACGGCAAGGTGCTGGGTTTCGAGATCGACGCGTTTCGCAAGCATTGCCTGCTCAACGGCCTGGATGATATCGGCCTGACCTTGCAGGACGGCGAGGCGATTGCCACGTTCGAGGCCAAGCACCGGGCGAGCCAGCCTTGGTTGTTTCGCGATGCTTGATTGATTTGAGATTCAGACAGTACTGGCCTCATCGCGAGCAAGCTCGCTCCCACACTGGATTTGCGGCGTCCACAAACCCTGTGGGAGCGAGCTTGCTCGCGATGGGGGCCGCCCAAGCGATACAAATCTTAAGGACATCCCATGACCAGCACCGCCCACAGTCAGGTTGTACAAAAGCAATTCGGTGAGCAGGCCTCGGCCTACCTGAGCAGTGCCGTGCACGCCCAGGGCGCCGAGTTTGCGCTGCTACAGGCTGCGCTGGCTGGCCGTGGCGATGCCCGTGTCTTGGACCTGGGGTGCGGCGCCGGCCATGTGAGTTTCCACGTGGCGCCGCTGGCCGGTGAAGTGGTGGCTTATGATTTGTCCCAGCAGATGCTCGACGTGGTCGCCACGGCGGCTGCCGAGCGTGGCCTGGGCAATATCAGCACGGTCTGCGGCGCCGCGGAGCACCTGCCGTTCGCCGACGCTGAGTTCGACTTCCTGTTCAGCCGCTATTCGGCGCATCATTGGAGCGACCTGGGTCTAGCATTGCGCGAAGTGCGCCGGGTGCTCAAGCCGGGCGGCGTGGTGGCGTTCATCGACGTCCTGTCGCCTGGCATGCCGTTGCTGGACACGTACCTGCAAAGCGTCGAAGTGCTGCGCGACACCAGTCATGTGCGCGATTATTCTGCCGGCGAGTGGTTGCGCCAGGTCAGCGAAGCGGGGTTGCACATCCGCAGCACCTCGCGCCAGCGCCTGCGCCTGGAATACCACTCTTGGGTCGAACGCATGCGCACGCCCGAGGTGATGCGCGGGGCGATCCTTGAGCTGCAGCGTTCGATGGGCGATGAAGTGCGTGAGTATTTTGAGATTGAGGCCGATGGTTCGTTCAGTACAGATGTACTGGTGCTGTGGGCCGAGCGATAGCATTTTTCCCGGCCAGGCGTTGGGTACAAAGCCCAGGCGTGTGCCGACAGAGCAAACGAGGAAAGCATGAGCAAGCAGATTCTGATTCTCCCCGGTGACGGTATTGGCCCGGAAATCATGGCCGAAGCGGTCAAGGTCCTGGAACTGGCCAACGACAAATACGGCCTGGACTTCGAGCTCAGTCACGACGTGATCGGCGGCGCGGCCATCGACAAGCACGGCGTACCCCTGGCCGATGAGACCCTGGACCGTGCCCGTGCCGCCGATGCCGTGCTGTTGGGCGCCGTAGGCGGACCGAAATGGGACAAGATCGAACGCGACATCCGCCCCGAGCGCGGCCTGTTGAAAATTCGCGCGCAACTGGGCCTGTTCGGCAACCTGCGTCCGGCGATTCTTTACCCGCAACTGGCCGATGCCTCGAGCCTGAAGCCGGAAATCGTCTCGGGCCTGGACATCCTCATCGTCCGTGAGCTGACCGGCGGCATCTACTTCGGCGCCCCGCGTGGCACCCGTGAGCTGGATAATGGCGAACGCCAGGCCTACGACACCCTGCCGTACAGCGAAAGCGAAATCCGCCGTATCGCCCGGGTCGGCTTCGACATGGCCCGCGTGCGTGGCAAGAAGCTGTGCTCGGTGGACAAGGCCAACGTGCTGGCTTCCAGCCAGTTGTGGCGCGAAGTGGTCGAGCAGGTGGCCAAGGATTACCCGGACGTCGAACTGAGCCACATGTACGTCGACAACGCCGCCATGCAACTGGTGCGCGCGCCCAAGCAGTTCGACGTGATCGTCACTGACAACCTGTTTGGCGACATCCTGTCCGACGAAGCGTCGATGCTCACCGGTTCCATCGGCATGCTGCCGTCGGCCTCCCTGGACGCCAACAACAAGGGCATGTACGAGCCGTGCCACGGTTCGGCGCCGGACATCGCCGGGCAGGGCATTGCCAACCCGTTGGCGACCATCCTGTCGGTGTCGATGATGCTGCGTTACAGCTTCAACTTGAACGATGCCGCCGACGCGATCGAAAAAGCCGTCAGCCTGGTCCTGGACCAAGGCTTGCGCACCGGTGATATCTGGTCGCAAGGTTGTACCAAAGTCGGTACGCAGCAAATGGGCGATGCAGTAGTCGCCGCGCTGCGGAATCTGTAATCTTTCGGGCCCACTGCTTCGACGGTGGCCCACTTTTGTATAGGTGTAGTTGCGATGAAACGTGTAGGTCTGATCGGTTGGCGCGGCATGGTCGGTTCCGTGCTCATGCAGCGAATGCTGGAAGAGCAGGATTTCGATCTCATTGAGCCGGTGTTTTTCACCACTTCCAATGTCGGTGGCCAAGGCCCGTCCGTGGGCAAGGACACCGGTGCGCTCAAGGATGCCTACAGCATCGAAGAGCTCAAGACCCTCGACGTGATCCTGACCTGCCAGGGCGGCGACTACACCAGCGAAGTCTTCCCCAAGCTGCGTGAAGCCGGCTGGCAGGGTTACTGGATCGACGCCGCTTCCAGCCTGCGCATGCAGGACGACGCGGTGATCGTTCTCGACCCGGTAAACCGCAAGGTCATCGACCAGCAGCTGGACGCGGGCACCAAGAACTACATCGGCGGCAACTGCACCGTCAGCCTGATGTTGATGGGCCTGGGCGGCCTGTTCGAAGCCGGTCTGGTGGAATGGATGAGCGCCATGACTTACCAGGCCGCTTCCGGTGCCGGCGCGCAGAACATGCGTGAATTGATCAAGCAGATGGGTGCCACCCATGCCGCTGTCGCCGATGACCTGGCCAACCCGGCCAGCGCCATCCTGGACATCGACCGCAAGGTCGCCGAAGCGATGCGCAGCGATGCCTACCCGACCGAGAACTTCGGTGTGCCGCTGGCCGGCAGCCTGATCCCCTGGATCGACAAGGAACTGCCTAACGGCCAGAGCCGCGAAGAGTGGAAGGCCCAGGCCGAAACCAACAAGATCCTGGGTCGCTTCAAGAGCCCGATCCCGGTGGACGGCATCTGCGTGCGCATCGGCGCCATGCGCTGCCACAGCCAGGCGCTGACCATCAAGTTGAATAAAGACGTGCCGATCGCCGACATCGAAGGGCTGATCAGTCAGCACAACCCTTGGGTCAAGCTGGTGCCGAACAACCGCGAAATCAGCATGCAGGAGCTGAGCCCGACCAAGGTCACCGGCACTCTGAATGTACCGGTGGGTCGTCTGCGCAAACTGAACATGGGCTCGCAGTTCGTCGGTGCCTTCACCGTCGGCGACCAACTGCTGTGGGGCGCGGCCGAACCGCTGCGTCGCATGCTGCGGATCCTGCTCGAGCGTTGATCGATTGCGGCTGTGAAAGAACCCGTGCCTTGTGAGAGGTGCGGGTTTTTTATTGGGGGCAGTTGTGTCGGGGCTGACCTCATCGCGAGCAAGCTCGCTCCCACATGGGGGCTTCAGTGACCACAAAACCTGTGGGAGCGAGCTCGCTCGCGATGAGGCCCGCCCAGGCACTGCAAACCCTCCGGCCAATTGCCTGCCTACCCAGCACCCGGTAAAGTGCCGCTCCCCACGTTTTACCTGAGGTAGACCCATGAGCCAGTCCTTTGATATTGCCGTGATCGGCGCCACCGGTACTGTCGGCGAAACCCTCGTCCAGATTCTCGAAGAGCGGGACTTCCCGGTCGGCAACCTGCATCTGTTGGCCAGCAGCGAATCGGCAGGTAGCTCGGTGATGTTTCGCGGTAAAAACGTGCGGGTGCGCGAAGTCGACGAGTTCGATTTCAGCAAAGTCCAACTGGTGTTCTTCGCCGCCGGCCCGGCGGTGACCCTGAGTTTCGCCTCGCGGGCCACGGCGGCTGGCTGTGCGTTGATCGACCTGTCCGGCGCCTTGCCGCCCGAACAGGCGCCGCAGATCGTGCCGGAAGCCAACGCCCAGATGCTCGCCGGTTTGAGCAAGCCGTTGCAGGTCAGCAGCCCCAGCGCTTCGGCCACGGCCTTGGCGGTGGTGCTGGCGCCGCTGCGCGAATGCCTGGACTTGCAGCGCATCAGCCTGACCGCCAGCCTCGCGGTGTCGGCCCAGGGCCGCGTGGCCGTGAGCGAGTTGGCGCGCCAGACCGCCGAGCTGCTCAACGCCCGTCCGCTGGAGCCGAAATTCTTTGATCGGCAGATGGCATTCAACCTGCTGGCCCAGGTCGGCGCCCCGGACGAGCAAGGCCATACGCAGTTGGAAAAGCGCCTGGTCCGCGAGTTGCGCCAGGTGCTGAATCAACCTTTGTTAAAGATTTCCGTCACTTGCATTCAAGCCCCGGTGTTTTTTGGCGATAGCTTTAGCGTGACTGTGCAGTCTGCGAGCCCCGTCGACCTGGCCAAGGTCAACGCGGCGTTGGAAGCGGCGCCCGGTATCGAGCTGGTGGAAGCGGGTGATTACCCGACGGCGGTGGGCGATGCGGTGGGGCAGGATGTGGTCTACGTTGGTCGTGTGCGCGGTGGGATCGACGATCCGGCGGAACTAAATATGTGGCTGACGTCAGATAACGTGCGCAAGGGCGCGGCACTCAATGCCGTGCAGGTGGCTGAGTTGTTGATAAAAGACTTGCTGTAAAAGATACTTGGCATCAATTTGTCGAATGATTCTAGCTGGGCGCTATGCTTGGCCGGAGTGCTGAAGGCGAACATCCCTCTGGGGGACTTTCCCGGGGCATGAGTGAAATGATCGCGCGCACCGTCGCTTCGGGGCTGCGCGCAATGCCTTACGGCAGCGGCATCAATACCTTCTCGCTGGCCGAGGAATGTTCAAACAAAGGAAGAGGCTATGGTTCAAGTTCGCAAACTGGTGTTAGCAATAGCGGCCGCCTCGGCGCTGTCCTCCGGTATGGCGCAAGCGCTCGGGCTCGGGGAATTGACCCTGAAGTCGACGCCGAACCAGCCTCTGGTCGCCGAGATCGAGTTGCTCGACGTCCAGCAACTGACCGCTGCCGAAGTCGTGCCGAGCCTGGCCTCGCCCGACGACTTCGCCAAGGCCGGTGTCGACCGCCAGGCCTTTCTCAACGACCTGAGCTTCACCCCGGTGATCAACGCCAATGGCAAGAGCGTCCTGCGGGTAACGTCCAGCCGGCCGTTGTCCGAACCCATGGTCAAGTTCCTGGTCCAGGTGATGTGGCCCAACGGCCGTCTGCTGCGCGACTACAGCGTATTGCTCGACCCCTCCAAATTCTCGCCACAGGCCGCCGACGCCGCCCGGGCGAAACCGCCCCAGGTCGTGTCCACGCCGGTCACCGGCGCCACCAAGCCGTCCCAATACACCACCACGCCGCGCGATACCCTGTGGGAAATCGCCGCCAAAGTGCGCAACGGTGGGTCGGTCCAGCAAACCATGCTGGCGATCCAGGCGTTGAACCCTAACGCGTTCATCAACGGCAACATCAACCTGCTCAAGACCGGTCAGGTGTTGCGCCTGCCGGACCCGGTGCAAAGCACTGCATTGCCGCAACCCCAGGCTATCGCTGAAGTGGCTGCGCAGAACGCCGCCTGGCGCTCGGGTCGTCGTGGCGTGGCGGGTGCTGGCAAGCAGCAGCTGGATGCCACCAAGCGTGGCCGTGGCGAAGGCGCGCCGGCACAGGCTGCCGGTCGCGATAACTTGAGCCTGGTGTCGGCTGACTCAGCGAAGGCGGGCGGCAAGGGCAAGGGCGCTGCTGGCGATGCCCAGGCGCTTACCAACAAGCTTGCAGTTACCCAGGAAAGCCTCGACTCGGCTCGCCGGGATAACGAAGAACTGAAAAGCCGCATGGCGGACCTGCAAAGCCAACTGGACAAACTGCAACGCCTGATCGAGCTCAAGAACAACCAACTGGCCAAGATGCAGGCCGAAGGCGCCGCTGTTCCGCCTGCTGGCGAGGCACCTGGGGCGATATCCGCGCAGCTGACTCCCGCGCCAGCGACACAGGCCCCGACGGCAGCACCTGCGCCAGAGGCGGCCCCGGAAGCGACGCCACCTGCCGCTCCGGTCGAGCCGACGCCTGCCGCGTCCAACGAGCAAAAATACAACGATCTGCTGACCAATCCGATCCTGCTGGGATTGATTGGCGGCGGCGCGCTGCTCCTGCTGTTGTTGCTGTTGTTGCTTGCCCGTCGCCGCAAGGCCCAGCAGGAAGCGGAAAAACACTTGCGCATGGCCCGGGCCCTCGAGGAGGAGGCTGACTTCTCCCCGGAGCTCGATCTGCCCCCGAGCAGCTTCGAGGGCATTGACGTTCCGCCACCGAGCGTAAAACTTGAGCCAAAACCCGTGCCCGCTCCTGCGCCAGTACCCAAGCCGGCTCCGGTGGTCGCGCCTGTAGTGGTCACACCGCCTATCGCCGCGCCATTGGTGGCCCCAGCCGCCGAGCGTTCCGACGACGTGCTGCCCCAGGCCCAGTCCCATATCGATCGCGGCCGCTTGAATCAGGCCGCCGACCTGCTTGAGCAGGGTATCAAGGCCGAGCCTCAGCGCAGCGACTTGCGCCTGAAACTGATGGAGGTCTACGGTCAGCAGGGGGATCGCGACGCCTTTGTCGCCCAGGAACGCCAACTGGTGGCCAACGGCGAAAACTTTGCCCAGGTCGAACAGCTGAAAAGCCGTTTCCCGGCCATGGTGGTCGCCACCGCCGCAGGCCTGGCCGCCGCGACCGTGGCAGCGGAACTGGACGCGCAGTACGTCAAGGATCTGCTGGAAGACAATTCGCCAACCGACGAGGAGCTCGACAGCGCCTTCGACCTGAGCCTGGATGACCTGGAAACGACCCCGGTCGCGCCGACGCCAGAGCCTGTCGCTGAGCTGGACGCGTTCCCTGAAGACGATGACCTGAGTTTCGAGTCGGTGCTCAAGCAGCAGACTGAGGCCAACGAAAGCCTGGACGACCTGTCGGATTTCGACCTGGACCTGGACCTGGGCGCCGATGCGCCAACCCCGGTCCCGGCGCTCGACGATGAAGACTTCCTGCTGGACCTGGGCGATGATCTCAAGGGGCTGGACCTGCCGGCTACCGAAGCGCCAGCCTTGGCCGATACGCCAGCTGACGATCTCGAACTGCCGGCGGATTTCGATCTGTCCCTGTCTGACGAAATGGACGCGCACGATGCGCCCAAGGATGCCTTCGAGTCCGAGTTGGACGATGTAAACGCCGAACTGGATCGCCTGTCCGACAGTCTGGGCCAGCCGACGTTTACCGCCGAAGATGCCTTGGTTGGTGCTGAAGACGAACCGGACTTCGACTTCCTTAGCGGTACCGACGAAGTGGCGACCAAGCTCGATCTGGCCCAGGCCTACATCGACATGGGCGACAACGACGGCGCTCGGGACATCCTTGGTGAAGTCCTCAGTGAAGGCAACACCACGCAGAAGAGCGAAGCACAGGAGATGTTGACGCGCTTGGCGTGAGTCAGCGATTAAACGAAAACGGCAGCCGATGAGGCTGCCGTTTTTGTTTGGGGCCGGATTAGCGGGTGTTTGGGCTGGCCTCATCGCGAGCAAGCTCGCTCCCACAAGGGTGCTGCGGTGAGCTCAGCATTCATGGCCCGCCCGCGTATCCCCTGTGGGAGCGAGCTTGCTCGCGATGGCGCCAGCCCATTAAACACAGGATTACCCGCCGGACTGGCATCCCAAGCCATCGGCCTTATAATGCCCGCCTTTGCGTACCTCAGCAGGCTGTAATTCCTTGGCAAACATAGACAACCCGGCCGCCGAAATGGCGGCCGACGGCTTTTTCCGCATCGCCTTGGGCGTTGAATACAAGGGCTCGCGCTATCGTGGCTGGCAGCGCCAGGCTTCCGGTGTATTGACGGTGCAGGAAACCCTTGAAAACGCCCTGTCCAAAGTCGCCGACTCGCCCGTGTCGCTGCATTGCGCCGGCCGCACCGATGCCGGCGTGCATGCCTGCGGCCAGGTGGTGCATTTCGACACCCAGGTCGAGCGCTCGATGAAGGCCTGGGTGATGGGCGCGAACATCAACTTGCCCCACGATGTCAGCGTCAGTTGGGCGAAGGTGATGCCGGCGCATTTCCATGCCCGCTTCAAGGCCATCGCCCGGCGGTATCGCTACGTGATCTACAACGATCAGATCCGCCCGGCGCACCTGAATGAAGAAATCACCTGGAATCACCGCCCGCTGGACGTCGAGCGCATGGCCGAGGCCGCGCAATACCTGGTCGGCGTCCATGATTTCAGCGCCTTCCGGGCCGGTCAGTGCCAGGCCAAGTCGCCGATCAAGGAGTTGCATCACCTGCGCGTGACCCGTCACGGCAAGATGATTGTGCTCGACATCCGCGCCAGTGCGTTCCTGCATCACATGGTGCGCAACATTGCCGGCGTGCTGATGACCATTGGTGCTGGCGAGCGGCCGGTGGAGTGGATCAAGGAGGTGCTCGACAGTCGTGTCCGTCGCTCCGGTGGCGTCACGGCGCACCCGTTTGGCTTGTATCTGGTGCAGGTCGAATATCGCGATGAATTCGAACTGCCGCAGCGTTACATCGGGCCACATTTCCTCACGGGCTTCTCGGAACTCGACGGCTGACGCCCTGCGCAGCATTTGCTACCATCCGGGACTTTCACGGATTTGCCTGAGGTTTTACCCACCATGCCGGTCGTTCGCAGCAAGATTTGCGGGATCACCCGCGTCGAGGACGCGTTGGCGGCGGTCGAGGCCGGGGCCGATGCCATCGGGCTGGTGTTTTACGCCAAGAGTCCGCGCGCGGTGACGGTGCAGCAGGCCAGGGCGATCATCCAGGCCTTGCCGCCGTTCGTGACGCCCGTGGGCTTGTTCGTCAATGCCAGTCGTTGCGAGTTGGGCGAAATACTCGACGCGGTGCCGCTGGGCTTGTTGCAGTTCCATGGCGATGAGACCCGAGCCGATTGCGAAGGCTGGCATCGTCCGTACATCAAGGCGTTGCGGGTCAAGGCCGGGGATGACATTGCCGCCAGTTGTGCAGCGTTCGCCAGTGCCAGCGGCATTTTGCTGGACACCTATGTGGAAGGCGTTCCCGGAGGGACGGGCGAAGCGTTCGATTGGTCGCTGGTGCCCCAAGGCTTGGATAAACCGATTATCCTGGCAGGTGGCCTGACGGCGGAAAATGTCGCTGCGGCCATTCGCCAGGTTCGCCCTTACGCGGTGGACGTGAGCGGCGGGGTGGAGCAGGGCAAGGGCATCAAGGATCCGGCAAAGATTCGCGCGTTCATGGCCGCTGTGCGCAGCGGCCAGTCGTCAATGTGACGGCTGGCAGACTGCCGCCGTCCATACCTGCACTGTACAAAGCAGGCAGGCACCGCCTTCGGGTGGGCCGATAACGTAGTGGTAACCGCAGTGCAGCGGTTGCCGGGATGGCTGAGGAGGTTGGGCTGCACGCAGGTCATGTTTTGCGCTGACCGTGGTGGCCGTTCGACCCTCGCCGCACAATGAATTTAGCTCAAGGGCATACGCGGGGCCGCGAACCAAAGCGTTCGGGCCGCCGGTACTGGAGAAAGAAAGCATGAGCAACTGGTTAGTAGACAAACTGATCCCTTCGATCATGCGTTCCGAGGTGAAGAAAAGCTCGGTGCCTGAAGGTCTGTGGCACAAGTGTCCATCCTGCGAAGCGGTGCTGTACCGCCCCGAGCTGGAAAAGACCCTGGACGTTTGCCCCAAGTGCAACCACCACATGCGCATTGGCGCGCGTGCCCGTATCGATATTTTCCTGGACGCTGAAGGCCGAGTGGAGCTGGGCGCCGACCTGGAGCCGGTTGACCGCCTGAAATTCCGCGACGGCAAGAAATACAAGGATCGCCTGACCGCTGCCCAGAAGCAGACCGGCGAAAAAGACGCCTTGGTGTCCATGAGCGGCACTTTGCTCGGCATGCCAGTGGTGGTCTCGGCCTTCGAATTCTCCTTCATGGGCGGTTCCATGGGTGCCATCGTTGGCGAGCGCTTCGTTCGCGCTGCCAACCATGCCCTGGAAAACCGTTGCCCGATGATCTGCTTCGCCGCTTCCGGCGGTGCGCGGATGCAGGAGGCACTGATCTCCCTGATGCAAATGGCCAAGACCTCTGCGGTGCTGGCGCGTCTGCGCGAAGAAGGCATTCCGTTCATCTCGGTGCTGACCGATCCGGTCTACGGTGGCGTTTCCGCCAGCCTGGCCATGTTGGGCGACGTGATCGTCGGTGAGCCGAAAGCCCTGATCGGCTTTGCCGGCCCGCGCGTGATCGAGCAGACCGTGCGTGAAAAACTGCCGGAAGGCTTCCAGCGCAGTGAGTTCCTGCTGGAGCACGGCGCCATCGACATGATCATCCATCGCCAGGAGCTGCGTCCGCGCCTGGGCAACCTGCTGGCGCAACTGATGGGTCTGCCGACACCGAAATTCGTCGCCGCGCCGATCGAGCCGATCGTGGTTCCGCCAGTGCCTGCCGGGCTATGACCCAACGCACCCTGGGCGACTGGCTTGCCTACCTCGAGCAGTTGCATCCATCGGCCATCGACATGGGGCTGGAGCGCTCGCAAACGGTAGCGTCCCGCATGGGACTGGCCAAGCCGGCGCCCCGGGTCATCACCGTCACTGGCACCAACGGCAAGGGATCGACCTGCGCCTTCGTCGCTTCGCTGCTGCGGGCCCAGGGGCTGAGCGTCGGTGTCTACAGCTCGCCGCACCTGCTGCGCTACAACGAGCGGGTGCAAGTGAACGGCGTCGAAGCCACTGACACCCAGCTCTGCGAAGCCTTTGCCGCGGTGGAAGCCGGGCGAGGCGATACAACCCTCACTTATTTCGAGATGGGCACCCTGGCGGCGTTCTGGTTGTTTGCCCGTGCCGGTCTCGATGCGGTGGTGCTGGAAGTCGGCCTGGGCGGACGACTGGATACGGTCAACCTGGTGGACGCAGACATTGCCCTGGTCACCAGCATTGGCGTGGACCATGCCGATTACCTGGGTGATACCCGCGAATCCGTGGCCTTCGAAAAAGCCGGTATCTTTCGCCAGGGCGCGCCTGCGCTTTGCGGCGATCTCAATCCCCCCCAGCCGTTGCTGGACAAGGTTCGCGAATTGAACTGCCCGTTCTTTCTGCGCGGGCGAGATTTCGACCTGGCGATGACCGAGCAGCATTGGCAGTGGCGCGGCAGCGACCTGCAGGGCAATCCGGTGGAGTTGCACGATCTGCCCTTGCTGGACCTGCCGATGGAAAACGCCGCCCTGGCGCTCCAGGCCTATCTGTTGCTGGGCTTGCCATGGGATGCCGGGCAAATCATCCAGGCGTTGCAGGCGACCCGTGTGGTCGGGCGCCTCGATCGTCGTCAGTTCGATTGGCAAGGCAAGCGTCTGAACCTGTTGCTGGATGTCGGCCATAACCCCCACGCGGCGCAGTACCTAGCCGAGCGCCTGGCGCGGCGGCCTGTGGTGGGGCGGCGCCTGGCGGTGTTCGGGCTGCTGTCCGACAAGGATCTGGATGGCGTTGTCGAGGCGTTGGGTGCTAGTGTCCAGCATTGGGCGGTGACGCCACTGGATTCGCCGCGCTCGCGTACAGCGGCGCAGTTGCAGGAAGCCTTGCAGCGCCGTGGCGCTTCAGTGCAAGCCTACGCTAGCGTGGCCGCCGCGCTGGAAGGGCAGTGCGCCCTGGCGACGGCCGATGATGAAATCCTGCTGTTCGGATCATTTTTTTGTGTTGCCGAGGCCCTTCAATGGTTGGCCCGGCGCTCCACGGAGGAGGCTGCAGATGGCATTGCTGGATAAGGCGTACAAGCAGCGCATGGTCGGGGCCCTGGTGTTGGTGGCCCTGGCGGTGATTTTCCTGCCGATGCTGTTTTCCCGTCAGGACGAGCAGCGCCAGGTCACGGTCGACGCGCCGGCCGCGCCTCAGGCGCCTTCGGTGCCGCCTGTGCAAGTCGAACCGGTGGCGGTGCCCGAGCCCCAGGTGTTGCCTCAGGAGCCTGTGCCAAGCGACGAGGAGTTGGCCGAGCAATCGGCGCCGTCGATGCCGATTGCGCCAGCACCCGCACCGCCTGCGCCTGCCGCACCGAGCAAGCCGTCAGTCGCTCCGGCTCCCGTTCCGGCCGCTCCAGCGATCAAGCCGGCCCCAAGCCAGCCGATTACCGCCGCCACGACCAAGCCTGACACCACGCAAAGCCGCGTGGATGCCAATGGCCTGTCGGTCAGCTGGTCGGTGCAACTGGCCAGCCTGACCAGTCGCGAAAGTGCCGAGAACTTGCAGAAAACCCTGCGCAGCCAGGGCTACAACGCCTACATCCGCTCCGCCGATGGCAAGAACCGGGTGTTTGTCGGCCCGCTGATCGAGCGTGCCGAAGCCGACCGCTTGCGTGATCTGCTCAGCCGCCAGCAGAACCTCAAGGGTTTTGTGGTGCGCTTCCAGCCAGAGCGCGGCTGACAGCGATTTAGCTGATTTGAATCGTGCAGCTTACCGACAGCCCTGCGCTCTGCTAAAATGCGCCGCCTTATCCGTCTGTAGGCTGCACCGTGCCATTTACCTGGGTTGACTGGGCGATCGTTGCGATCGTCGCCATCTCCGCATTGATCAGTCTGAGCCGCGGCTTCGTCAAGGAAGCCCTCTCGCTGCTGACCTGGATCATCGCGGGAGTCGTAGCCTGGCTGTTTGGTGGTTCGCTGTCCCAGTACCTCGCCGGATACATCGAAACTCCGTCGGCTCGCGTGATCGCGGGCTGTGCCATCTTGTTTATCGCCACCTTGCTGGTTGGCGCAATGATCAATTATCTGATCGGCGAACTGATTCGCGTCACCGGGCTTTCCGGGACGGACCGGTTCCTGGGCATGGCCTTTGGCGCGGCGCGTGGCGCGTTGCTGGTGGTCGTGGCCGTCGGGCTCTTGAGCCTGGGGCCGGTACAGCAGGATACGTGGTGGCAGGAGTCCCGGCTCGTGCCACAATTTCTATTGGTCGCAGACTGGTCCAAAAACCTGATCCTGGGTTGGAGCAGTCAGTGGCTTGCCAGCGGTATCAGCGTACCCGCTGAAATACCGTTCAAGGAACACCTCTTGCCGATGGCCAAAACGCCGCAGTGAGTGTTGTTCAGTTCAGATCCATTAAGTAGGGGTTGCGTCGCATGTGTGGCATCGTCGGTATCGTCGGTAAGTCGAACGTCAATCAGGCGCTGTATGACGCGCTAACCGTGCTCCAGCACCGCGGCCAGGACGCTGCCGGTATCGTGACCAGCCATGACGGCCGGTTATTCCTGCGCAAGGACAACGGCCTGGTGCGTGATGTGTTCCATCAGCGTCACATGCAGCGCCTGGTCGGTCACATGGGTATTGGCCATGTGCGCTACCCGACCGCGGGCAGTTCGACGTCGGCTGAAGCCCAGCCGTTCTACGTCAACTCGCCTTACGGCATCACCCTGGCGCACAACGGCAACTTGACCAACGTCGAGCAACTGGCCAAGGAGATCTACGAATCTGACTTGCGCCACGTCAACACCAGTTCCGACTCGGAAGTGATGCTCAACGTGTTCGCCCATGAGCTGGCCCAGCGCGGCAAGCTGCAGCCAACCGAAGAAGACGTGTTCGCCGCCGTGACCGACGTGCACAACCGTTGCGTGGGCGGCTACGCGGTAGTGGCGATGATCACCGGCTACGGCATCGTCGGTTTCCGCGATCCCCACGGGATCCGTCCGATCGTGTTCGGCCAGCGCCACACCGACGAAGGCGTCGAGTACATGATCGCCTCCGAAAGCGTGTCCCTGGACGTACTGGGCTTCACCCTGATTCGCGACCTGGCCCCGGGCGAAGCGGTCTACATCACTGAAGACGGCAAGTTGCACACTCGTCAGTGCGCGACCAACCCGTCCTTGACGCCATGCATCTTCGAACACGTCTACCTGGCGCGTCCGGACTCGATCATCGACGGCGTCTCGGTCTACAAGGCCCGTCTGCGCATGGGCGAGAAACTGGCCGACAAGATCCTGCGCGAGCGTCCGGAACACGACATCGACGTCGTTATCCCGATCCCGGACACCAGCCGCACCGCCGCTCTGGAACTGGCGAACCACCTGGGCGTCAAGTTCCGCGAAGGCTTTGTGAAGAACCGCTACATCGGCCGGACCTTCATCATGCCGGGCCAGGCCGCACGGAAAAAATCCGTCCGCCAGAAGCTCAACGCCATCGAACTAGAGTTCCGCGGCAAGAACGTGATGCTGGTGGACGATTCCATCGTGCGTGGCACCACGTGCAAGCAGATCATCCAGATGGCCCGTGAAGCTGGCGCCAAGAACGTCTACTTCTGCTCCGCGGCCCCGGCCGTGCGCTACCCGAACGTCTACGGCATCGACATGCCGAGTGCCCACGAGCTGATCGCTCATAACCGCACCACCCAGGACGTGGCGGACCTGATCGGCGCCGACTGGTTGATCTACCAGGACCTGCCGGACTTGATCGAAGCGGTCGGTGGCGGCAAGATCAAGATCGAGCACTTCGATTGCGCGGTATTCGACGGCAAGTACGTCACCGGCGACATCGACGAGGCCTACCTGAACAGGATCGAGAACGCACGTAACGATGCGTCCAAGGCCAAGACCCAGGCGGTCAGCGCGATCATCGATCTGTACAACAACTGATTAACCAACCGGCCCTGAGGGGCCGGTTTGCGTTTAAACCGATTTCAGGAGTGGCAGCATGAGTCAGGATTGGGATGCCGGTCGGCTGGACAGCGACCTTGAAGGCGTAGCGTTCGATACCCTGGCGGTTCGCGCGGGTCAGCACCGTACACCGGAAGCCGAGCACGGTGATCCGATGTTCTTTACCTCCAGTTACGTGTTCCGCACCGCTGCCGATGCAGCCGCACGGTTTGCCGGTGAAGTGCCGGGCAACGTGTACTCGCGCTACACCAACCCGACCGTGCGGGCTTTCGAGGAGCGCATCGCCGCCCTGGAAGGCGCCGAACAAGCCGTGGCGACCGCCACCGGCATGGCCGCGATCATGGCCGTGGTGATGAGCCTGTGCAGCGCTGGCGACCACGTGCTGGTGTCACGCAGCGTCTTCGGTTCGACCATCAGCCTGTTCGAAAAGTACTTCAAGCGCTTTGGCGTGGAAGTCGATTACGTACCCCTGGCGGACCTGTCCGGTTGGGATGCGGCCATCAAGGCCAATACCAAGCTGCTCTTTGTTGAATCTCCCTCTAACCCGCTCGCCGAACTGGTGGACATCGCCGCGTTGGCGGAAATCGCCCACGCCAAGGGCGCCATGCTGGTGGTCGATAACTGCTTCTGCACCCCGGCGCTGCAACAACCGCTGAAGTTGGGTGCGGATGTGGTGGTGCATTCGGCGACCAAGTTCATCGACGGCCAGGGCCGTTGCATGGGTGGCGTGGTAGCCGGTCGTAGCGAGCAGATGAAGGAAGTGGTGGGCTTTTTGCGCACCGCGGGCCCCACCCTCAGCCCGTTCAACGCCTGGATCTTCCTCAAGGGCCTGGAAACCCTCGGCCTGCGCATGAAAGCCCATTGCGCCAATGCCCAAGCCCTGGCCGAGTGGCTGGAGCAGCAGGACGGCATCGAGAAGGTGCATTACGCCGGCCTCAAGAGCCATCCGCAACATGACCTGGCCTTGCGTCAGCAGCGCGGTTTCGGCGCGGTGGTGAGCTTTGAGGTCAAGGGGGGCAAGGAGGGCGCCTGGCGCTTCATCGATGCGACCCGGTTGATTTCCATCACCGCCAACCTGGGCGACAGCAAGACCACCATCACCCATCCGAGCACCACGTCCCACGGTCGCCTGTCGCCCCAGGAGCGTGAATCGGCGGGTATTCGTGACAGCTTGATCCGCGTTGCGGTCGGGCTGGAAGACGTGGCCGATCTGCAAGCCGACCTGGCCCGCGGGTTGGCGGCCTTGTGATCGAGCTGGCTACGCCGCCGAGCGGCACTCATGGCCGGGTTGCCCTGGTTACGGGCGCCGCACGGGGTATCGGCCTGGGCATCGCTGCCTGGTTGATCTGTGAAGGCTGGCAGGTGGTGCTGACCGATCTGGACCGCGAACGCGGTTCCAAGGTGGCGAAGACCCTGGGTGACAATGCCTGGTTCATCGCCATGGATGTGGCGGACGAGGCGCAGGTCGCCACCGGTATTGCCGAGGTGCTTGGGCAGTTCGGGCGGCTCGACGCGCTGGTGTGCAACGCAGCCATCGCCGATCCGCACAACATCACCCTGGAAAGCCTGGACCTGGCTTATTGGAATCGGGTCCTGGCGGTGAACCTGGGTGGGCCGATGCTGCTGGCCAAGCACTGCGCGCCGTATCTGCGCGCCCACAACGGCGCCATCGTCAACCTGGCCTCGACCCGCGCCGCGCAATCGGAACCCGACACCGAAGCCTATGCTGCGAGCAAGGGCGGCTTGCTGGCCCTGACTCATGCCCTGGCAATCAGCCTCGGGCCGGAGATCCGGGTCAACGCCGTCAGCCCTGGCTGGATCGACGCGCGCGATCCCTCCCAGCGTCGTGCGCAGCCGCTGACCGACGCCGATCATGCCCAGCATCCAGCGGGCAGGGTAGGCACGGTAGAGGACGTGGCGGCGATGGTGGCGTGGCTGTTGTCGCGCAATGCCGGTTTTGTCACGGGGCAGGAGTTCGTCGTGGACGGCGGCATGACCAAGAAAATGATTTATACGTAAGTGCAGTTGTGGGTGCCGTTTGAAACTGTTTTGAAAAAACTTCAACCCTGCTATTGACTTAGCTTCGGTACCTGCGTAAATTTCGCGGCCTCAACGAAGCAAAGGGTGATTAGCTCAGCTGGGAGAGCGTCTGCCTTACAAGCAGAATGTCGGCGGTTCGATCCCGTCATCACCCACCATGTTTTACGAGAGTCTTGTGAAAGCAAGACGGAAGCTGTCAAAAGCCTCCACCGACGCGCAGCGGTAGTTCAGTCGGTTAGAATACCGGCCTGTCACGCCGGGGGTCGCGGGTTCGAGTCCCGTCCGCTGCGCCATATTTTCCGAAACAGGTTCGCCTGGTTCGAGATCCAAACCCAAGGGTTTTGATCAGACGAGTTAACTGGACGCAAGTCCATAGCGATACGCAGCGGTAGTTCAGTCGGTTAGAATACCGGCCTGTCACGCCGGGGGTCGCGGGTTCGAGTCCCGTCCGCTGCGCCATATCTGCTTCGAGGCCCACTGAACGCCTTGAAGCTAGGAAGAAGGCTGAAAAGC
Organism: Pseudomonas sp. St316; assembly: GCF_018325905.1. NCBI lineage: Bacteria > Pseudomonadati > Pseudomonadota > Gammaproteobacteria > Pseudomonadales > Pseudomonadaceae > Pseudomonas > Pseudomonas sp. St316. The sequence goes on from NZ_AP021901.1 coordinate 2,341,397, forward strand.
TATCTTCTAGTCGATAGCAAAAACCCTGGTCGAAAGACCGGGGTTTTTTGTTTTTGTGGTTTGGAGTTTTTCTGATGAATCGAGACGAGTTGGCCGAGACAGTCCCTGATGACATCAAAACTCAAGAGAAGCGGAGTCGTCTGACCCGCGAAGCATTGGCCGATGTTGGTGCTGGTCGCGTGATTGATCATCAGGCTGTTCAGGCCTGGGTTGAAAGTCTCGGATTGGAATAAGTCCGTGGCGAGGGAGCTTGCTCCCGCTGGGCTGCGTAGCAGCCCTTGTTGTTGGCGGCTTCAGAACCCCAATTTATCCCGCAACCCGTAATACCAAGCCCCCATCGCCGCAAACGGCGTACGCAACAACTGACCGCCAGGGAAAGGGTAGTGGGGCAGGTCGGCAAACGCATCAAAACGCTCTGCCTGGCCACGCAGCGCCTCAGCCAGCACCTTGCCCGCCAGGTGCGTATACGTCACGCCATGGCCGCTGCAGCCCTGGGAATAATAAATGTTATCCCCCAGCCGCCCGACCTGCGGAAGCCGCGACAGCGTCAGCAGGAAATTTCCGGTCCAGGCGTAATCGATCTTCACGTCCTTGAGCTGCGGGAAGGCCTTGAGCATCTTCGGACGAATGATCGCCTCAATGTTCGCCGGATCCCTCGCGCCATACACCACGCCGCCGCCGAAGATCAGGCGCTTGTCACCCGTCAGCCGGTAGTAATCGAGCAGATAGTTGCAGTCTTCGACGCAATAATCCTGAGGCAGCAGGCTATGAGCCAGTTCATCGCCCAGCGGCGCGGTGGCGATCACCTGCGTGCCGCAAGGCATCGACTTGGCCGCCAACTCCGGCACCAGATTGCCCAGGTAGGCATTGCCCGCGACGATAATGAACTTGGCCCTGACCTTGCCTTGCGGCGTATGCACAACGGGACTGGCGCCACGCTCGATGCGTACCGCCGGCGACTGCTCATAAATCACCCCGCCAAGGGACTCCACAGCCGCGGCTTCGCCCAAGGCCAGGTTGAGTGGATGAATATGCCCGCCGCTCATATCGAGCATGCCGCCCACATACTCATCGCAAGCCACCACCTCGCGAATACGCCGCTGATCGAGCAACTCCAACTGGGTATGCCCGAAACGCTCCCATAAACGCTTCTGCGACTCCAGGTGGCCCATCTGTTTAGCGGTGAGGGCGGCGAATACACCGCCGTCCTTCAAATCACATTGAATCTGATATTTCGCCACCCGCTCGCGAATGATCCGTCCACCCTCGAACGCCATGTTGCCCAGCAACTGCGCTTGCTGCGGGCCGACGCTACGCTCGATCACATCAATGTCGCGGCTATAACTGTTAACGATCTGCCCGCCGTTACGACCCGAAGCCCCAAAGCCGACCTTCGCCGCCTCAAGCACGGTGACCTTGAAACCGTTCTCCAGCAAAAACAACGCAGAGGACAGGCCGGTATAACCAGCGCCGATCACGCAAACATCCGTCTCGACGTCATCCTGCAGGGCAGGGCGCGGAGGAACCGGGTTGGCCGACGCGGCGTAATAGGACGCTGGATAGGATGTGTTCGCCATTCTGCAACCTCTGTTTTATATTTTTTACGAATGCAGCGATCCTACCCGAGATAAAAATCGGCCGCCAGCCACCCCCAAATCTTCGTTGCCTTGGCGAAATTAAATATTTTGCATATTCATAGGGTTAGGTGAAAAAAAGGTGTTGACACCCCTTTGGAATTCCGTAGAATGCCGCCTCACAGCAGGCACGTAGCTCAGTTGGTTAGAGCACCACCTTGACATGGTGGGGGTCGTTGGTTCGAGTCCAATCGCGCCTACCAAACAAAATCCGCTCTGCTGGGCGGTGTGAGGGGGAATCCGAAAGGGTTCCCCTTTTTCTTTGCCTAAGAAAACGTTCACAAATTATAGGCTTCGTTCACACAAGGCAATGTGAACGTGGATTCATGCCTGCCTCTGTTCACACTCAGAATCGTGAATGACCATACCTAACCTATTGATGCGTAAGGCTTGAGCCCTTTCTTGTCTAGGTGGTGGTACGTTCGCAAGCTCACTCCCTTGCCCGTTGTTCGTCCCTCACAAGGGCAGGCTTTCTAACCAACTGAGCTACGTGCCTGCTGTGAGGCGATAGACGCATATCGGCCACGCTCTACACCCCAACGCTATGTGTTGAATCATGAACGCCTTGAATGGGCCTGTAGGAATTCCTGTAAGGGTTTGTTTAACGGGGTGGGGAAGGGGGTTGGGGGTGGGGTGCTTATGTATGCAATGTGGCTCATCAATTTCTAGCAAAAATGCTGGCTTTCTGCTATCCATTTAGAAAATAGCAGAGGTTCCTATGAAACGTGATCTAGATCTTGTTCGTGAAATTCTTATCCATTACGAAGAAAAAGATAATGACGCTATGGATAAGGAGCTATCTTTAGACGGCCATGCTCAGTCTAAAATTAACTATCATTTATTGCTCATGGACGAAGCTGGATTGCTGCGCTGCGAAAAAACCTACTCTAGCACTACACCTACTAGAGTTATAAAGGTCTATCCATTTTCCATGACCTGGAAGGGGCACGAGTTTCTAGATGCTGCCAGAGATAATAAAGTTTGGGCTAAAGCTAAGTCTGTCTGCGTTGAAAAATCTGGTGTATTGACATTTGAGATAGTCAAAGACCTACTTATTCTAATGGCAAAAGATAAGCTTGGATTGCCGCAATAGCGTGTGTGTCGCGAGTGCGAATTCACTTATTCTCAGAGCGGGATAAATTTCAAATGAAATGGATTGCAGCTTCAATTGTTTTTTCTGCTTTGATTCTCTCATACGCTATTAGCATGCCGTTTCGTGATTGTGTAGCGGGCTATATAACCCAAGCAAAGAATGCTGGGGCATCAACACGAGCGTTGGCAGCTATGACATGTCAAGTTCAGCGAGGCTAGGTCTTGACTTTCAGTTATAGGCAAGCGTATAAATATGCTCTTAGGCAAACGGGCCTAGTAGATGCTGAACTGTACGTCTCAGAGAGTGAGACGCTTCAACGTCAGTAGCGTCATAGCGAACCTTCAATGGTGTAGTGATGGTGTGAACGCTCAGAAGACCGAGCCGGTGGTTAGTAGACAGGCCGAGGTGCCACCCTCATAGGTGGAGCGCTTACCCCTTCTGGCGTGGTTAGGAGGGCAGATTACTGGTAGCTGAACTATCAGGCACAGAAGGCGCTAGCCCCTGTGAAGAACGGCCAATGTGGTAACACATTGAGCACCCCTAAGGGGCACTAGGTGAGTACCTAGAACCGAGCGTAAGGCACTCTATGTCATAGCTATATCAAAATGGATGGCTGCAATGGATAGCGATCAGTCACGCTTGACCTCAATGATAAAAATGACTGCGTTGTATCACCCCATTGGTTTGCTATGTAATGTGCTCATGACTTCTGTCTTGATTTCTGCGTTGTGTATAGCGGTATTCAAGGGCAAGATCATAGGTGCTTTGATTCTTGTGGCTGTAGCTTTGATTGTCCGATTTATTATAATGGCGCTGCTAAGATTCTACCTTGCTAGAAAGTATCACTAATCTGGTCAGTAGCGTTGGGCACCATTACATCCCCTCTGTTTTAATAAATAATTATTCTATTTGCCGCTCACAAGACTGAGTCTTTGCACGTCAGCTTCATACTCGTCAGCAATCCGCTTGCTAATCGCTACTTCACGCTCTACGTCTGTTTTCCTTGGGCGTCCTACTGGTCTTGCGCTACCAGTTACCTTAAGCATCTCCTTAACCGCTGCTATATTCCCGTTGACAAGTTCCTGTTTTAATATCTCAATCGACTTATCATGCCAGTAAATACGGTGTTCCTCTTTCCATCCCTGCTCTTCAGCGTAAGTATCTAAGGTGAGCATGGTTACGCCTAAGCGTTTAGCCAGGTCACAGTGTGAGTTGGTCTCAATGTATTCGGTCTTGTCTTTCTCTGTAAGGTTCATGGTGCTCTCTGTCTTGTGTGTTTGATTGTGATTATTAAGGTGAGTGAATAGCAGATGATGTTTAGGGCTATGGCTAGAATGCTGTAGTTTTGCATTATCTGTAAGATTAATAGCTGAGTGTATTGAAGGCATAGCAGGAGGGTTAGAAGGTAAGTCACTGTCTGATTGCTGGCGCTTCCTGAATTTCTTTTAGGTCGCATCGCGAGATATAACCTACGGCTTGTAAGGTGAGGCGATTGTTAAGAGAAATATTGTATAGCGCTTGATGGTCATTGCGATTATGAACTATCTCTTTGGCTAAGCCTCTAGAAATAACTATATTTTTGATTGCGAATGAGGTGAAGCTAAGTATTCTGATTGTGTCTAAATCTGACATTCTTGTTATCCATTGGAATGTATGTCTTAATGTCACTGCGTGACAGGAGCAGAAGCAAAAGCAAGAGCACGCCACGTAGTGGCATACGCATAAAGAAGATCAAGAGCGATGCACTAATAGGCGCTTTGCTTTTGATTCTCTCTTTAATGCGTGCTCTTTGTCGGCTGTGCCGACGTTGCTCTTGAACTTCTAAGGCTAAAAGTGTGTAAAATCTCTTAGAGTATCTTTAAGGAAAATTACACAGTCTGCTTTAGCCACAAGCTCACGGTTCTATTGCTGACTCCCATTAAGCTAGCAATTTTCCTTGCTGATAAACCTTCTGATGACAATTCTTTAGCAATCAAAATGTTGTCTTCTTGCTTGCTTCTTGAACTTGTGAGTGGAGCTGGTCGAGTAAGGTCTTTTAGGATTAGATGGTTACCCCTAAGGTCAAATGCTAGGTGTCGTGCTGATTCCTCTGTAGGTACAAAGTGAACTGTAGGCCTATCGTTGCTGAAGGTCCTGATACTGCTACGTGTAGCAGCTTGAAATATCAGCTCTCTGTAGCGTTCATTACGCAAGGCTTGTTTACCTAAAATCGAAGAGATATCCATCTTCTCCAGCATCTCAGAGTTGTTCTGGTCATCAATAGGGTTAGGGTTACCATGAATCAACGAAAGTGTGTGGTGTACGTCTGAATAGCCATTCAAACCCCTTGCATCAAAGGGAATGCGTATTACATTAGGATGGTCGTCAAATGGGTACTTGCACCACTCATGAACTTGTACAAGGATGGGTTCGCCTTGCACGAACTCTATAGCATCACGTAACAGCGTATGCCCGTAGACACTATCGCTCCAGTCTTCAGCTACAGCCCCATCAGGGAGCGTAAGGAGCATGGTCTTGCTAACCTTGCTGCCCCCAATCAATGGGTAGATGTAGCTCTCAAATTTATAGCGTCTGTATTCTGGTGTGAATTTAGACTCTGCAATGGTATAGCCCTTGGTGAGGGCATGTTGATATGCAAGGGTGCCTGTAACGTTAGCTCCGAGGATGTGTGTCTCAGAGGCGTGCTCATAGATCCCACTCAAGTCAAAGTAATCAATCACTCTAACTTGCCACTTCCACTTGCTTTCCTTCTTGCTCAGATATTCCTTAATGAATACATCCGCTTTGCCCCTGAGCAATGCTCCTAAGCAAGTGGTGATTGTTGACATTCCCTTGTCATCGATTACATCTGAATAGATCGCTCGTGCTTCCTTGGTCATTCCTTGCTTGATAGATGCTTTTGTCGAGACGCTATCAATTTCAATGAATTTTTCTAGGAAGTTTGTATAGGCGTGGTCGCCAATATCTCGGGTGAGATTGTTAGCGACAGATGGGACTTCATCAATGACCACAATCCAATCTTGCAGGTAGCAAGGATCAAGGTCTAGTAAGGTCTTGTGCGTGATGATAAGAACCTTGGGGTCATCTTCTAGGAGCGTACATTCTACGGTGTCAGTGACATGCTTGTGGGTGTCACTATTGATTACGCAAATGTGATTGATGCCAATTGCTTGGATACGCTTAACGACATCTTTTGACAGTACCTTGGTAGGTACAGCATAGAGATAGCGTTTGTAGGGATCGTAGTCTAGCTCTCTGATGAATTGTTCTGTCTTGCCTGTACCCGGTGTGGCCTCTGCTACGTATATGACCCTTGACTCACTTAGGCTCAATCAGTTTTCCTTCTTTAAGTAGGCTGTCTACTAGTTTGATGATGTAACTCGGATGAGTGAAATTACCTGTTAGCTCGTGAGGTATTTTGTTTCCCTTGATTTTCAGAACCTGATAGTAGCCGTACTGGCTCATCCCATATTCGACAAACTTGTAGTCCCGTATACCTGTGATGAGTCGGTTCTTCTGTTCAATGCTACAGTCCATTGCTCCTAGCTCAGAGCGTCGTTCTTGTAGTGCTCGCTGTTCAGCTTCTGTTAGATAAGTATTGCCCATTAGTTCTCTCCTTGTTTGTAAGTGGCACGGATAGCGGCCATTAGCTCAGCTTGCTCTTTCATTGTGGCGCCTGTGAGCATGCTCTTAGAGGTGCCTGTCACGTTACCTTGTTCATCACGCTGAAGGATGCTTTTCTGGGATTGAGGAGCGAAGCTTTTAGACGCGTTGTCAGCGTCCATTAGCTGTCGAACCAAAGGGTCTCCCGCATACATTTCCTGAGCTACACGTTGCTTAGACTCTTTCCATTGTGAGAGTGCGTCTTTAGCAGAGCTAAGAGGTTTACCTTTTGTTTGAGGGGCTTCCTCTGTTAGTTGATAGCCTTGCTCAATCAATTCTGTGAGGACTCCCATAGGAGTGTTGCCTGTACGTCGAGCAAGCTCATTAACGTCTGTCATAGTGATGGTTTTCATAGGGTTTCCTTAAGCTTCGATTACACGATATTGGTAGGTGGCATTAACATGTTCTGCTGATTTGCGTCTTTCAATTAGGCCAACGCTCATTAGGTGCTTTGTTACGTAGTCAACGCTTCGGCGAGGTAGTGCAGTTGCGCTAGAGAATGAACCTCTAGAAATTGTGGCCCATCCTGTCGCGTCTTCACCATTACGGATCATCAGATAGATAATCTTTCGTGGTAGCGTATTTAATGCTTGGTGCTGGACAGCAATAATCTCTTCCAGTGTGATAGTCATAGTTTTCTCTCAATTGATTGCGTGTTGTGGCATTACTTTTCAAGAGACAGCACAGCCCATTCCCTCAGACTCAAGAAGTGGGTGTTTGTCAGGTGGAAATTTAACGCCTCTATATACTACTACTTAATTTTGAGAGGAAAGACTACAACGGTTCTCTAAATTATTTTCTAAGGGTAACTCTCGCTACTCATCATCCCATTACTCATTGTCGCCATAAGCCCCTGTGAAGGGGCTATTAGGCTGCATTGCTATGTTGATGGGAACTCGCTATGTATCGTCGCTCCAATGAGCTTGCAGGGCCTTTAATCAATAAGATGAAGCACATCCTTAGCATTCAAATGAGAGTATCTAGCGACAGACCTTGTATCCCTATGTCCCGACACAATCATTATCTGAGCATTGTTAAATCCTTTCTTGGCTACGTTGGTGATGCGTGTATGTCTTAACTGGTGAAGCCTGACGCTATTGTCTAAGCCTGCTTTGTTCCTTGCCAATCTGACAGCCTGAGAGACGCTATGAGGCGTGACAGTGAAGAGTCTTCCTTTATGTGCTCGGTCTGCTAATGCCAGACGCTGAGCCTCTTTCAATAACTCTATGGCTCTGATGGTTAGGGGCACAGATCTAGTGCCGTTCTTCCCATCAATCACATCCGCAATTCGTTCATCCAGGTGAAGACAGTGAGTTGTGAGCTTGAGTATTTCTGATCGTCTCATAGCGGTTTCATAGGCAAGCTCCACGATGAGAGCCATGGTAGGGGATAGCTTGTTGAGCAATTGTCTAAGCTCGCCAGCACTGATTACCTTGTCACTCGACTTGTCGGGCTTGGGTAGGGCTATGTCACTTACGGGGTTGTGTATGTCGATTAGCAGGCCACGCTTAGCGAACCTGAAGAAACGGGACATGAACGCTAACTGAATGCGACAGGTAGCAGGCTTGACCGTCTGTAGACGCTTCAGCTTGAAGTCATTGACTAGCTGAGGGGTGATGTCATGGATTGACTGAGGGAAGGCAGCATAGAGCTGGTCAACAATCTTGATTGCATGGTCATAGCTACCCTTACCCTTGAGTAAGGTTTCACAGTAGGTCATGCCCAAGGTGTAGAGCGTATGGGTTTGGTGTTCCTTGGTGACGGCTTCAAGCTGGTCAGCCCATGCTTGGGCCAGTGCTTGAGTAGGGAAGGTTTTGGACTGAGCAGGTTTCCCTTTCAGACGTACCTGAGCGTTCCAGTTACCAGAGGGAAGGGAGCGGATGTTAGCCATTGTTGACGCCTCATAATGTGAATGGGCGTTCTCTCAGGGCCTTGAGCTTCCTAGCTCTACGTCTAGCATGGTGGCTCTTGACATGGTGGGGGTCGTTGGTTCGAGTCCAATCGCGCCTACCAAACAAAATCCGCTCTGCTGGGCGGTCTAGAAGGGCTCACCGAAAGGTGGGCCCTTTTTTGTTGCGCACATAAGGACATGGTCATGCGGGTTGTCACTTTCCTAACTTTTCTTTCTATAGCACTGGCTGGTTGCTCTGGAATACCTTCAGTTCCATACGAAGAGCCTGCTCAATCAGAGGGAATGGCGCGTGTTCGCGTTATCACGAACTCCGATGTGTATGGCGATAGCATCGTTGGCAGTTGTGCTCCTGCTACCCGGCATAAGATGGCTGAAGCCGGACGTTTCGGGCGGGACGGGACAGCGAACATCAACTATCCGCAGTATCCCCTGAAGTCGGCGAGCATTGGCGTACCGAAAAGAGTCTGGCCCAGTCTTATCCAGTACATCCCTGCCATTCGGATGGGGGAAGGGGCTTACCAAGAGGTCGTAACCGAGTATCGCGTCAGGACGGATCTGCCATTCCAGATTGCGACCCGGGGCGCGACCATTGCGGGCAACGGCAGCTCTTATCGGACCTGTGGTGGCCAGGCGCTGGTTTACAAGCTGGAACCAGGGAAAGACTACGAAGCGGTGGTAGGGGTGGATGGCAGACCAAGCAAAGATGGCGAGCCAGCGCTAATTTGCATGTTGGCGGTTCTCGAACTTACCACTTTGCCTGGCACTTCGATTGTGATTCCCCAAAAGCTGACGCATGCTGCGGCTCCGCAGGTGGTCTGCAAGAACTAACTAAGCACAGCACGTCGTCGAGCGCAGGGAAAAGGGGATAGATTTATTTTTGCTTCGCTGCGCTGAGAGTTTTCATCGAATGGATTTGCTTGGATCAACTGGCAGCGGGCTAGAAAAATACACTGTCCCTTTTTCTCGTTACTACTTTTTAAAGTTTTTGAATGAGGGGGATTGAATGCGGCGAGGACCTGATTGGGTAGTGTGGTGTGTCAGTTTTGGACTGTTTATAGCAGGAGGTATTTTTTTTAAAATTATCCCTGGCAAAATAAGTATGACCGATTTTGTGGGAATAGTTTCTGCTATAGGAACATTTGCTGCGGCGGTAGCAGCTTGGCAAAGTGCAAAAATTTCGAAGGACGCAGCAATCCATAGCCGCAGTGCGACGAGATTTAACGAGTTGACCTCCCACAAAAAACACTTCGATGAGCTCCTTCAGCAGGTTGAGCGTGATTTGGGGGTTGTTTTCTATAATGGTGCAAAGCTCTATGATGATATTTTTCCCAATAATAGAGATTTAACTAAGCCATTCTCAATTATAGGTACTGGAGAGTGCTTGCATTCTTGGGAGAGTACTTATGTTGCTTTGGGTGATTTTTCTCATGGGGGTTATAAAAATTCAATAGGGATTCATCGGTGGGTCATAACTGCTATGCAGTTGTCAGGTAGTATGCAGATGCGTAATTTACAAGGCGATTGTAAGCAAATATATTTGGACGGTTTTACTCCTACGGGTTTTGATGAGGAACATCCTGCCAAATATATGATTAAAGTCTGTGATGTTTTGAATAGAATTTATCAATTCAGCTTTGTTGATATTTCTGTAAGTGTATTTCCTGTTTCAGGTGTTTTCGAAAAAGCATTCAAAGAGTATTTTTTATCCATCGTGAGTGGGGATGCAAATCATCAGTTTCGCGGGCCTCGATAAATTTTAGATGCCCTGTACTGTTTCAGCAGCGAAACAGGAAAAGCCGGGACAGACCACGATTGTGAGACGGGTCGATTACAGGTGAACTCAGAATTGCGGTGTTTCTCTATTCCCGGTAATTATGTCGAGTATGAAAACGAGCACTTGTTAATCGCTGTCGTGTCGTCGAAAAAAGGTCAACCAACGGAAACAGCTCGCTCGCGAGCTAGCCGCGTTTCTGGGCGAGGAAACAGGGGGCGGAGCACGATTATGGGTTCATCTGAAATTAGTGCATCCCATAATCGTGGTCTGTCCCCGGTTTTCCCCGGTTTTACTTATTTCAAACCTGCCCATGATAAAAAGTAATTGTCTCTTTTAAGGAATCTGAGAACTCATAAATTTCATCAAGCGAACTGATAGGGTGCCGAGTTTCGTTCTTGTCTTTATCAAAAACGCCCAGATATTTTTGGGTTCTATTGAAGTGAAGCCTTGCGATTGGCTTTCGATTGTTATCGTCTAATAAGATTCCAAAGTAGCTCTGGGTGTCTCGGTGTGCGATTCGTTTGGAGTCGATTACTGTACGCACTATCGCCTTTATGATATGGAAGCCTTCTAACTCTTCCATCGTAGTAAGGACTCTATCCTCTGGCGTTTCATTTGTATCGGGCTGGCTCTCGGATACAACCCGTTCAGCTGGAGTCGGTAGCGGAACGCCGCTAATTGCGGACTTCAAACGGTCGTTAATTTGATCGTTTAGGAACTGAGACGCGGCTTTTTTGGTGAGTAACGCGAACTGCTCTCTTACTTTTTGAGTGATCACACCTTCATAGATTCGAGAGGCAAAGAAACGTGCGAAGTCGTCGTCGGGCTGGGTGAACTGAGAGGCCATTTCCCTTTTTATTTGCCCTACGTACTTTAATTCACCTGCTGCGTTAATGATTGATTCAACATCAAATGCTGATTTTGTGAGCTTCTGCAGCTCTGGTATCACATGTTCGTCGATATCTAAAAGGTCTATCTCCAAAAATGGTTTTTCATCCATTTTGTTGGGGGCATCTAAGTCGGTGAAGAACCTGTAGAATCTGCCGTTAGTTAAGATTGATATTCTGGCGGTAGTGACATGGAAGTATCTGAATAACTGGCTAGCGTGATTTATATTCAACGACTCTCCAATTTTTTTGGTCTCGATAAGGATCTGAATCTGGCCATTCTTTAAGATGGCGTAGTCAATTTTTTCGCCTTTTTTTGTACCTATGTCACATATATATTCGGGCACGACTTCGGATGGGTCGAAAACGTCATAGCCAAGCACTGTGTGAATGAATGGCATTACAAAAGCGGTCTTAGTTGCTTCCTCAGTTTGGATTGTTGATGCTAACTGATTCACCTTCGCCGACATTGCGTTCAAGCGTTCTATAAATTCCATTTCCTAGCTCCGTAGCCATTTTCCCGAATGGGCCAATAGAGGCTTAACGCTACTACTTGTTAGCTACGCTCGATACTGGATTTTTGTCCACGCTGGATGCTCAAACAGCTTGAGCGAGATAGGGACATCCGAGGCAGGGTTTAAAATCAAGGTACGTAGAACGCTCCGATGCCATGCCTCAGCCGTCCTTATAGTCCTTGTGTAGGAAAGTTCTGAAAATTCTACCAAAATCACTATTCTGCTAAGCCCCTCGCCGGAGGTTTTTTGTGGCGTTACGCTATGAATGTCGCTGCACATTCAGCGGCTGGGCTTGGTAACCCGGTGGAATAAGGCGCGGAAAAACCGGGACAGACCACGATTGTGAGACGGGCCGATTACAGGTGAACTCAGAGTCGTGGTGTTTTTCTGGTTCCCGGTAATTATGTCGAGTATGAAAACGGGCGCTTGTTAATCGCTGTCGTGTCGTCGAAAAAAGGGTCAACCAACGGAAATAGCTCGCTCGCGAGCTAGCCGCGTTTCTGGGCGTATTTGCATACGTCGATGATGGCTCTGGAAGGCTGAAGAGATCAGCCGGCCAACGATGAGGTTCCCTGTGCAACCAAGCAAACGAGGCCCTGTTCATGGCGCGTACCCGCGCATTGCGGGCCAAGCCCTATAAGTTAGCGCTCTGTGAGTGATAACCTACGAGTTCTTCTCAAAATGGTCTTGGATGCAGTTATGAATAGCTGTTTGAGGACGCTCGGAGCTAGCCTCGTTAACAGTATCGTGATCCCCGCCGCTTGGGTATCGGGGCTTGCGACGATAGGATTCTTGTGGGGCATGATAGTGTTTTGGCCCGACAAGTTTACAGTCGAAGGACGTCAGCTCTTCCTGGCTTCTTTTTCTATTTTTTTCCTTACTATATGGCACTTGATACGGCGCAAGAGACGAGCAAAAGCGCTTGTAGCCTCCATCAACCTAAAAGAAGGCCTGAGCCTTGATGATACTCAACTGCTCGGTTTTCCAAATCCCATATTTTTTGTCTTTGACCTCTCCAGCAAAAAACTCGCTCAATGCCAAAGCGCCACCGGCGAATATCAAATTCGAGACTTCACGTGGGTAACAGGCTGGCAGTGTGAGTGGCTACAGATCGACCGCAGGGTGTCGGGCGGCGTTTTTCAAATAATCGGTGGGGCGGGCATGAGCGTTCCAGCCGACGAGATTCGGCGTCAATACACGAAATTCTCACTGGTGTTGACGGTTGCCGATACAAGTCATCCGCTCCTGCGTTTTCCCATGAACCGGAGCGCAGCTGATGGGTGGTGTACCCGGTGCAATGTGCTTTTCAAAGGCTAAACAGGAAGCATCGCAGCAGAGGATAATTATCTTTAGAGCTCGCGACAGCGCTGATGCTAACGGAATGAATGCAGGCGCCTATTGATGCGGAAGAGGGGAAACGGGGGCTGCGAATGGCCAAACCATGTGTGTTAGAAAATAAATCCGTCCGCTTTTCCCGCCTTTCCCGCTGCTGCCAAAGTGAACAGCCTAGGTTCTGTCACCGTCCGCGCGGCATGGGAGATCTACGAGTGTGTCCGCCGACCCCCTACAAATTGATTGGGATTTATATGAAAAAGGTGGTTTTGGCACTCTCGCTCGTCACACTGGTCGCTTGCATGCCTTATCAATCAGTGAGCTCGCCAGATCCAAATTGGATGCGTCTGGGTGGAGATGAGCCTGAAGGCTATCCGAGGACGTTCGTTGAGAACCTGAACGGCAATTGCTCCTTGGTTACCGAGTCATGGTCTGAGGGAAGAATCAACGGTCGTCTTCTGTGGACCAAGAAGCAGTCTCGAAAGGCTGTCGCCTGTCCGTAGGCGCCTCTGAAAGGGCTGATTGCGCGCCAACGAATATGAGACTGCCAAGTCGTTGTACGTAGTATCGTGGTGTGCCCCCAGTCTTTGCTGACCTACCCTTGGCTCGTCGCATCGAAGTAATGGTGCTAAATTCTGCGCGTCCAGCGTCTGGGCCCATCTGGCTCGACGGGGATATGCAACTCCTCTCTCAACCGATTTTGTGGATATGGAAATTCAATGAACACCTCCAAGCTTTCGATTGCGCTGTCCTGCGCTATTGCTGTTCTGATGTTGAGCGGATGCGCTGCCTCTGTAAAAAGCGGCGGGACTGAAACGCTCGCCATCCAGGAGTCAGCCAAGCAAAACCTGGTCGTAAACTTTCAAGGCAATAGCAAGGTTCAACAAAACGAGGACTGGCCTCGCTTGAAGCAAGAGTGGAATGACGCCCTGCGAGTCGAAGCGACTCGCGCCGGCTACAGCCTTACAGAGGCTCAGGCATCAAGCCTCGACGGCAAAGACGGTGTCGGTATCAAGATTAACGTGACCAATTTCCGTTACCTGACCCCCGGCGCACGCTATGGAGCCGGGGTCATGGTAGGGAATGCGTGGGTCAATTCCAGTGCAGATTACTCAGATTTGAAATCAGGCCGCCTGATTGGAACTCGCACCTATGACACCTCCTCGTCTGCTTGGGAAGGCGTTATGTCGGCTATGACTCAAGAGCAGGTTCAGGCTATTTCTCAGAAAATCATCAGTGACATCAAGAGCGCAAAGGCCAAGTAATGCAATCCGGCTAACCGGCGTCGGTGATCGAGGGGGGCGATCTAATGAACGCTGCTGTCAGATGAATTTAGAATCGTGGCCTATCCCCGGATTACTCGAAACTGGCTTTCTTGATATCGCCATGCTTGTTCTGCAAATAGAGGGTGTAAGGCAATAAAAGCGTATCTGTGGCCGCTGAGACTCCCATGTCCAGAACGATTAGGGTTGGAGCAGGGTGTCCGTCAAAACCTGTGCTTTGGCGTGGTTCCGCGTCCAGGGTGCAGTAATCAAAGACGGCACCGCTGTAAACCCGCGGTACCGTGTCACAGTGGGAGTGCCAGCGAGCCAGTTTATTGCTGGCCACGGCATCGTCCCGAAAGGTTGTAGTGATCGTTCCGCATCCCGACGCTGCAGCCGCTACGAGTATCAACAGAATGTCTCTGAAATTCATTGAGTCGACTCCTTTCGAAAAATGTGAAGTGTAGTCGAGGACGAAAACGGGGACAGGCTACGGTTAGGAAACGGTCAGCTTACAAGTGAATTCAACATGATCGTGACATGGCAAATCAGGGATTGGGGGGCATCGACAGTGGAAGGTGTATGGAACCCTGCATAGCGTTCTGCCGTGCGATGTATTCGCGTCGAAGCTGATGAAGCAACGCGCCCGAGGACAATTAATCAATGCCCAAGAAACTTCAGGAAAGCAAAGCAGCGACGGCTGCTGACATTGAGCGTTCCATCCAGGCACTGAACAAAATGGCTGAGCGCCTTTGGGGCGATGGTCGGGAGGCTGAGGCGAAAGCCCTGCTCGATGCCTTGGATGCTTTAAACAGGGCGCTCGACAGGATCAGGATTGGGGAGAGTCGCAGGGTTCTTCATTGAGGCGTGAGGATACATGGGCACACCCACGATATAAAACGGGCCGATTACAAGGGGCCAAAATCGTGGTCTTGTCCCTGGTTTCACTCGGCTACGGATTTAGAACTGGTGCAGCGCCACCATGATCGCAATCACCACAGCAGCAATTCCTAATCCCATCGTCCAGTTCGACTCGGGCGTATCCTTGAACCACATACCTTTACCTTTACTCGGGTAGCGACCCCAACTGATGAGCTTGACTATCGGCCAACCGATTGGATAAAAATTGCCCGCACCACAGGTTCGAGAACGAATTCCAATAATGAGTCCAGCATCGTAGCTCCACCTCGCGATCCTCGGTAAGCGTACCGCAAGCACGCCTTGCGTAGTTAAACGGATGCCGACTTATGAAACTGCAACTCCGCAATTTCAGTCGTCCACTGCGCCGGTAGACGAGTCAGGGGCAAACAGAGACAGACCACGATGGTGAGACGGGTTGATTACAGGTGAGCTCAAATCGTGGCCTGTTCCCGATTCAATCCCCGGTTCTAATCCTGCCGCACACGTGTACGCCCATTTGAATGTCCAGAGTGCTTGGCCTGATGCCCATGGGACGTTCAGTGGGTATCGCGATTGCGCAGCAGCCACTCATCGACGGCTTCTCCGAGCGTTTTAGGTACGCCATTACGTATCCAGGCCATAAAGCCTCTATCAAACTTAAAGTTCGCGCCGCAGTGCTCCACCATGAATCTGCGGACGTTTTGGGTGTTTCGGTAATTCTTGCAAACTGTCGTATTTCTTGTGAGCTGATCACTGTGCCAATTAAAACTCATGGTGTGGGCTCCATGCTTAGTGGTCTCATTTATACATTGATGGCATGGGATGCCCGGTGTCTTGCAAGCGGTATCCACACTTCCACATAACCCTTCCCTCGGGCGGGTTCGAAATCAGGACTGTACTCTTCGAACTCAGGCGCGTCGGCAAGCTCATATTCGGATTCAGGCAGCCAGTGATTGAAAATGGTGAAGAAAGTCTGATGGATCGTCGAGATGTGGCCTTGGTGCCGAAACACGACATAGTTTTGCTGCGGCACCCTGAAGTACCGAAAAGCCGGAGGAAGACCTTTTACGCAGGACACCTCGGTGCCGGCAATGTACTCAAAACTACCATCCGGTTCAGGATTACAGCACAGGCCATAGCTCCCGTTGTTTACCTGATTGGGTACCTGTCCCAGGTAGGGAGAGAACGCTTGCCACAAGCCGACGATGCCTTCGTTCTTCTCAAAGGTAAAACGATTCCCCAGACCGGCGATGAAAAACTCTGCTCTAGTTTCAAAGCGAGGTTCAGAGAGTGTTATGAGCTTCCTTTCTTTCATACGTAAAGGTTCCACCAGCGAGAGATGTTCATCTTCGTGCCCACGCACCTGCTTTGGAGTGAACCCAAACAGATCACAGAAGGCGCGTGTAAAGGCTTCATGGGAGCCGTAGCCAGCATCCAGCGCTACTTGCAGGATATCCGGCGCACCTCGACGCAAGGTCAATGCCGCTTGGCTCAAACGCCGTGCGCGGATGTAACGCATCACCGACCAGCCCGTCGACAGCGCAAACAAACGGGCCAAGGCAAAGGGAGACATGTTGCAATGGCGCGCGACACGTCCCAGATCGAGATGGGATCCCAGCTCCAGCTCGATATACCACAGGGCCCTTTCGATACTCAGCATGACGAATCTCCATGAATGCTGAAGCAACGTTATCAAATGGATGGGGCTAGGATTTGATCGTTCTTGCGGTTTGTGCTTTAGACTCCTTTTTGAAACCGCCGGTTACCGCATCCGCACCGTGACCCCAGTCCTGGAAAATTAGTCGCCAAATCACTTGGTTAATGGCAAATTGACGCTATTGGGTTTTGTGAGGTTTGAGGTGGGCGGTCTTTTTTACTGAAAAAATGTGGATTGCTTTCTGTTTTGGTGCTCGCGTTAAATGAAATCAAAGGATGGAAAAATAATGAAGTTTTCTTTGTTGGGTGGTATCTGGCTTCTATCATTTAGCGTGTTTTTTGCCGGGTGTGCATCTTCAGTTTCGTATCCGACTCCAACTTCCAGTTCTGAGCCGTTACCTTATCCCATGCCGGAATATACTGAAGCGGCACAGAGGGCTGAAATTTTTGCGCCAGTGAAGGTCAGCTATGCAACAAATAGAAAGAAAGCGCCGGATGGCAGTCTATTGCCTGAGTTGAATGTGTCCGGTGACCCCCTGTCTTACGGTCAGGAGACCGTTTTGATTCCTTCTAAAAGGGAGGTGGGGAGTTTTAAAGATTCACATGACTCCGCATTTAAAATATTAATGAAGTTTGGGCTCGTGGAAGAGCAGGATGACCCCATCATTACCTTGCTGAATGCTAAGTCAATAACGTTGTCAGAGGCTGACTTTTTTAAGCAGTTCAAGTCAGCGAAAGATCTTAAAAGCGGTGATGTGTTGCTTTTCGTACATGGCTTTAATGTGAAATTTGAAGACGCTGTGAAGCGTGCAGCTCAAGTTTCTTATGATATTAATCCTGATTTGCAACCGGTGGTGTTCAGCTGGCCTTCTATTGGGGATCCGTTAAAGTACAATCGCGATTTTGGTAGGGCGTTGGACTCCGTTGATGACTTCGAAAAGTTCATGTTAAAGCTGATGGCCTCTACGCAGGGAAAGAGAATTCATATCCTGGCGCATAGCATGGGGTCAAAAGTTGTCATTCCTGCACTGGCTAAGCTCTATACTACTCATTCAAAACTACTGGATAAGAAGCTGGGTAATATTATACTGGCTGCGCCTGATTTTCCCAGGGAGACGTTTATCTCGAAGTATAAGGCCGCGTTCAGTAAATTTGGTCGCGCAACCATTTATATGTCGTCGGAAGATAAGGCGCTCAAGTTATCCTCTGGCACCTATCTTGCCGATCGGGAAATGCTTGGCTTTAGTGGCTCTGAAGGTTTTTTCTCTCCCGGAATAGACTCTGTTGATATCACTCGTGCGGGGGGTGTTGATGATCTGCTTGGGCATTCAAAGTATGGTAGTTCGGCGCGTGTGCTAGTGGATATGCATGATATGATCGTCAGCAATTTGAGGGCCAACAAAAGAAAAGGATTTATCGTCGAACCCCCTTATAAGTATTTTTTTCTACAGCCGTAGTGCTTTTGGGTCCTGGAAAGTCTGGGTAGACGACATTGATGATAAATTCAAATGTCTGGACTCGCAGAGTCTAAACAGTGCACTGGCTAACGACGCACCCAAGGCTGCAAGTGTCCCGATTCGTCGGGACGTCGACAGAACCCTTTCAGCCAAGACGCTGTCCCAGCAACCACTCGCTAAAACACCGTACCAGCGCCTGCCGCTCCCGCCCCGGCACACACACCACCGTATACCGCGCACCCGCCAAGCGAATCTCAGGGCGATACTCAACCAGCTCCCCACGCCCGACAACCTCAGCAACCAGCACATTGCTGGCGAGCACCAGCCCGTGCCCGGCAACCGCTGCCTGCAGTGCATGCTGCTCCTCGTCATAACGCCGGAATCGCGCGCTATCGAGCCAGCCCAGAGTGCCGGCCTTGGCGCACCAGGCAGGCCAGTCAATCGCGACGCTCGCGCTACTCAGCCACGGCACGTCGATCAGTTCGATGGGCGAGCCTACTGCGGGCGGTTGCCAATCGGGACGGCAATAAACGCCAAAGTACTCGTCCAGCAAAGGCTGTTCGAACAGCAGTGGGTCAGGCGTGAACAGGGCGCGGATCGCCAGGTCGATGCTGGCGTCTCGCTGCAGGTCGACCACGTCGTTGCTGGTATGCAGCCTGACGCCGATCTCCGGGTACAACCGATGAAAGTCCCCGAGCCGAGGTATCAACCACAGGCTGGCGAACGCCGGCGTAGTACTCACCACCAGCGACTGCGCAGCACAAGGCGGCGACAACACCTGCAGGCCGTGCTGGATATCAAGCAGGGCACGGTGCATGAAAGGGTGAAGGCGCTCGCCGTCGGCGCTCAGGCGCACGTTTTGGCTGGAGCGTTCGAACAGAAGCACGCCAAGGAAGGCTTCAAGGCTTTTGACTTGATGGGAGATGGCCGCCGGGCTGATGTTCAGTTCCTGGGCTGCCGCTTTGAAGCTGCCCAGTCGTGCGGCGGACTCGAAGCCGCGCAGGGCGGTGAGGGGCAGTTTAGCGAACATGGGCGGGTAGGTTACTCAGGTTGAGCGTGGCTCAATTTAGCTCAATTGTGCGCGCTCGCTCAACTTGCCAGGCTGTGGTCTGCGATACCAACCCAGGAGCACAGCGATGCAAGGCACGCCCCGTAAAATCCTTCAGGCCATCCTCTACGAAGCTGGCGGTGTGCTGTTCGTGGCACCGGCGCTGGCGCTGACCTACGGCCAGGGTATGGGCTATTCAACCCTACTGTCGCTGGTGATTTCTGCTGTCGCGCTGGCCTGGAACATGCTTTTCAACGGCCTGTTCGAGTGGTGGGAGCGCCGCCAACCCAGTCGCCATCGCAACTGGCAGCGACGACTGCTCCATTCCCTGGGATTTGAAGGCGGCTTGACGCTGATTCTTACCCCTGTGATCGGGGCGTGGTTGGGCATCAGCCTCTGGCTGGCGCTGGTGACTAACCTGGGGCTGTTTGTGTTTTTCTTTTTTTACGCGCTGGTTTTTCAATGGGTGTTTGATCGGGTGTTTGATGTTCCGCTTTCGGCGCAGGCCGATCAGGGTTCTGTATCCAACGCCCGTTGAATCAGTTGCATGAATCAGGCGTCTACTCATTGGTTCGAGCCTGTTTGATCTTGCGTGAATAAATGATGCTGGTATGGTGGCGCCTCGTTTAAATCAGCATTCCAGAGGGATCTCTTATGCACTCATTTTTCGCCAAGACTTTTGGCGGTCTTACGACCAGTTACTACATCCGCCAGTTTCTTTTTGGGTTGGTGTTTACAGTGATGATCATCGCCCTGGCGGCTAACAGCCCCGCAGGAATCGGTGCGAAGCCTGGGTTGATCGTGTTGGCGATCATCAACACATTGCTTTATCCGTACTCTCGGTTCGTCTACGAAAGCGTTGTCGGCTACATCATGGGCAACAATGTTTTTTTCGTGAATGCGCTGTTCATGCTGATGGTGAAGGCTTTCACCATGGCCATGTGCTGGTCGTTCGCGATTTTCGTAGCGCCGGTGGGGTTGGCGTATCTGTTCTGGCGCAATAGCCGTTCGGTCGTTGAATAGATCAATAGCTCAACGCGTTTGCAATTGAAAATTGGCGTGAACAGGGCAAACCTGAACAGACCACGATTATAGGTCAACTTTAATTGTGGTTTTTGCGCATTTCCCTCTGGATGGTCTGTTCGAGTGGTAGGAACGCAAACAGCGCGACCGAAGGCCGCAGCTCTCCCAGATAGTGGCGATTAAATGGCATGATTAGCGCTCACCTAAGGAGCGACGCATGCAATTTTTACAAAAGGAAAAACGCCATTATCTGACTGACGAGTTCATCGGCACGGAGCAGGGGTGTGGCATATTCATACCGGCCAACAAAGCGCTCTACAGTTTCGTGCAAGAAAATCCCAGCCACACCGATCACGCGCAGGTGGCTTCAAAGGCGCTGATCATTGGTCGCAGTCTGGCGGCATCGGTCGAGCGTCGTACCAAGGATGAGGAGGATGGCTATGAGGGCTCCACAGGAGGCTTCTATTCGCGGTTGGCTAAATCTATTTGCAGCTCAGATGTAGGTTTGGAAGCGTCCCTTCTTCCAGTCGGGGAAAGGCTTACCGGATCTGTCTGTACCGCCGTGGATAAGGTGCATTCCCGGCTCTGCGAGGCCATCAGTGCCGTCACTAACAAGGACGCGAGTAGCTTCGCTTCGAAGTACCTGCACTTCCACTATCCGACTTTGTTTCCAATGGTTGATTCGCGAGCCAGGGAAGCGCTGAAGTGGATTGCGGATGAGGAGGGGCTGGTTTTTGCTCCGACCACGGCGGGCATGTCAAAAAACTACGCGACCTACGTAGATTTCTACATACGCGTTCGTAGTCTGTTTGAAGAAGAACTTGGCCGGGAAATCAGCCTTAGGCAGATGGATAATATTTTGCTTAATCGCTACGACAATTGGGTTTAGGGGACCGTATGAAATGGACTGTGATCGTTGCGATCGCAATCGCGATTCTGAGCGGGTGCACGACGGCGCCCGCCTGGAAGATATCCAGTGACAGTGATGTAGTCCCCAAAAGAACCAGTTTGATCGTCACGACTGGAAATTACACAGCGGGTAACTCGCTTCTTAATACGTTGAACGTATTTCCAGTTGTACGTAAAGAGGGCGAGGAGATCTACGTCGGACTGATGTCCAATGGAGATGTTCGGATTCCGATCGTAACGGCTCAAATATGGATTGATCAGAACGAGGTATGGACAATCTCGTCTCAGGAGACCCCCATGATCTTGGCGAAGCCATCTGTGGAATATATGTTGGGGCTACGTCCGGAGCTCACAAGGCAAGCCCAGGCGCAGGGTTTGAATATTCATAAAATATTGGGCGGTTACGCAGTGACTGGAGGGGACAAAGCCAAGGCGATTCTTAAACAGATGCTCAGGGGCAGCGTTTTAAGATTCAGGACGATTGGTATCGATAAAAGCGTGTCTGCGACCCAGGAAGTCGTCTTGGACGAGACGTTTTCTCAATCGCTCGGATGGAGTGGGATTGATCAGAAGAGTTTATAAACCTCTGCATTGCGTCTGGCGTGGGTTGTATCTAGCGTCAGCACTAGCGGTCCCGATGGTGATTAACCGATTCCAATCGAATGCGTAGACCGAGAGGGGATGGATTCTAGTGCTGTGCTGACGCTTTCCTGAAAGGGAGGGCGGTTTTGCTTGGATCAGTTGAGACTGCCTGGGAAATAAATCCCCCCTTGTTTCAGTGCTTGATTCGTCCTGGGTGTTCACCACCGCTCCTTGAAGGGGCTGGATCGACCGTTATGAAACCACACATTGGCCCGCCGGGCAGGGGGTCATGGGGCTTCGACTCGTCTAGACCGGGGCTTTATGCCGGGCTAAGGGTTGCCACACAGGTTGTTGGCGACTACCCTGAAAATGTTTGGATTGTTACTAGAAGTTTCAATCGTGGCGATTTTCGATCAACCCACTTAAGGATGAGGTGAATACAATGTTTTCTCATGAAGGTACTGCAATAGAGGTGTTGCTCTTCATCTTTGGCTTTGCCGGCTTTGCCCTGGCACTGTGGTTTGTTCATGCCTATTTTGAGCGAAAGACTAAGAATGGTGTAAAAAAACAACATTCTGGTCGTTAAGGCAGTTGAGCTTCGGCTGGTGTTTCTTTGTAGACGTCTGCCGAACCTGCCTCCCTGATGGCCATTCTCAGGGTGATGGAGATGAGTTGACCCTCGACGGACTGCCAGAGCGGACAAGAGACACCGATGCCCTTGCTGTCAGGCATCGGTGCCGTTACTTCCAGCGTAAGTATCCTCAGAGAGACTGACGTTCGGGTCGTTGTTTCTGACGGGAGTACGGCGCACTGATGCAAGACAGGTAACTTATGTCGCCCGTTTCACAGGGCTTGGAGTAGAGTGCGGATCTCTGTTCTTCCGGCCCGTATTCGTGAGTGATCGCATGAAATTGTTCCTAGGCATATTGGCCGTTGTGCTGCTGGCAGGTTGTTCGACGCTCTCTGAAACCTTCGATGATCGTCCACGTTGTGGTCCCCATCCGTATTGCGGGTCCTCCACCGATATTGAAGTGATCAAGGCCGCAACGGATGAAAACGCCGGAGTGTTTCGTGCCTTGGTGCCATTGGCGTTGATTGACCTGCCGTTCAGCTTGGTCGCCGATACGCTATTGCTGCCGTATACCGTGTTTGCTGAAGAACCGACTCGGAACTGATCGGACCCGCCCGAAGACTTCGCAGGTCCGTAGGCTGGGTTATCCAAATTCCCACGACTCAGAAACAACAAGCCCGCACACTCATGATCAGGTGCGGGCTCTTGATGACCTAAGCCTGCAATCAGAGACGCATGCCTTTGAACGGGTTCCAGCCTTGCTCGCCTTTCACTTCCTTGAGGTAGTAGGCGTAGTTGGCCATGAGTGCGTACATCATCGACAAGGCGATGCTCAGGCCCGTGCTCAAAGGCCGGGGAAACTCCATGCCGATGATTGCGAAAATCACGCTCAATGCGATATTGATCGCCAGGAAAATACCCAGTAGGGCGAGGTTTTTCTTCCAGAGCCCCAAGACGAACAGGTAGATAGGGCCGAAGAAAAACGCAATCACGTTGGCGTTGATCAGGATTTTCTTCTTGACGCCAGGCAGTGTCTTGACGGCTTCCTTGTAGCGCGGGTCGTTTGGTGCACCGTAGGTGTCAAAGAAGTCGAAGCGTTCCTGCCATTTGGCGCTGTATTTACCCGTGCTTTGTACTTGTTCAGTTGTGCTCATTTTGCAAGGCTCCTGCTTTCCATTAGTAATTTTTCTTTCTTCCAAGAAATCCTGTGCTCTGTTTCTAGCGCATTGATTGCTTTGATCTTTGACGAAGGGCGCGAGTGAATCGCCCGAGGTGCTTATTTTGCCGTTTTATGGCCGTTGGTGTGGAACATTGCGCACTGGCCGCTTGAGCGGTCGCTTGGTCTGTGACGTGCTTCACTCTATTTTTCCAATGGGGTTCCTATTGCTCCAAGGCCGTCAGATAGTCAGTCGCCTTGCGGTACTTTTCAATGCGGTCCAGGTCTTTCTGGCTTGGTTCGTTTATGCGAGATAAGTCGCTGTTTTCCGCAAGATCCGCCAGCTTCACTCGACGCGCTATCGGGTCGCGCGCAGCACGCTCGATGAAGGCCTGGTAAGTCTCACCCTCGCGCTTGGTGAGGGAGTCGACGGCGCCCAGCACCGCCTCGCTGAACCCCTCATTGCGCAGGTCGGTGAGGGTGATCGCGGTATCTTCGACTACGTCATGTAACACCGCCACTATGCGCTCTTCGTCTTGGGTTAGGCGCAGCATGACCTTCAGCGGGTGCAAAACATAAGGGGAGCCGCCCTTATCCACTTGCCCTTCATGAGCCAGCGCGCAAATCGATATTGCTCTTTCAAGGGTACTCATGACATTCACCTGTAGCGTAGTGGCAATTTGATGCTGTTTCGGGTTGAATGACGCCGTTTTGAATCGCAAATGGGCCAAGGTACGCGTTTGGCGCGGGCTTTACGATTATTTGCCTCTGGCAGGTGAGTGGTTGACTTTTATTCAGGGAGTGAAGTGTTGTGTATAAAACCACGGTTGTTGTGTCGAGTCTGACGGAGTACATCGACGCAGTTAAGAAACTCAATAAAGAATCCGGTACGGTCCACGGCTCGGTTTATCGAGGCCAAGGCAACGCGAACTGGGGATTGATGACTTCTCTGGCCCGCAGCCCCAAAACCAGGTCAGGGGATTTGATCTCCAGGGCCACCAAGGCCTTCAGAAAATTCAACGCTGAACGTCACGCCTATCATCAACTGTCCTCCCACAATGATTGGGATGTGCTCGCGCTTGCGCAGCACTACGGTATGCCCACTCGCTTACTGGATTGGTCGTTGTCACCCTTGGTTGCGCTTTTCTTCGCACTGGACGGCGTGAGGTACAAACGGATTCCATTGATCGAAAGCGTTGGCTTGATGGCTGATTACAATGAAAACGATACGATTCCTGTCGATACGGATGACAGGGTTGGGGTCGTTGAAAATGACGTGGCGGTGTATGTGGTGACACCTCGCGGACAAGGAGGTGAGCATACTTGGGTGGAAACCAACGCCTTGCCGGAAGACGTTTTTTCGACCGTCCCCGAGGCTCGTGAAGACGGGTTCTGTTTTTACACACCGAACTATATGAATGACCGGCTCCGGTCTCAAAGCGGGTTGTTTAGCATCGGCTATGAGGTAGAAGACAGTTTTCCAGCGTCTGAGGCGCACAAAATCATCATAAAGAAACAGAGCGTGGCAACGCTGTTTTCCGAGCTGTTGCTGATGAATGTTGGTTCAAAGCTCGTTTATGGCGACCTGGAAGGGCTGTGCAAGGATTTGACGTTTTCCAGTTTTGGCGGTTTTGCCACGCGCAATCTCTAGGGCTCGGCGGGTTGAGTTGCCCATTGACCCGCCAAACAGTTTTCGACATGCAGATTCAGCCTCATACTCTCGGTTTTTGCACCGTAGATATTCAGAAGAGGCCCTGTTTTGTCGAATGTTGAATCCCACCTGCACGCGCTGACGTTGAATCACATCTACGACGGTTTCAAACAGCTGATCCCAATCTCTCTTTTCGTCGTCGTGTTCGGCGTCGCTTTTGGCCTCGCGGCTGCGCAAACGGGCTTGAGTGATACGTCTGCCGTGCTCATGAGCACGCTGGTTTTTGCCGGCGCGTCTCAATTTGCCGCACTGGATCTGTGGGGACAGCAAGTGCCGGTCGTTCCGCTGATGATTACCGTCTTCGCCATCAACGCCCGGCACTTGTTGATGGGTGCGACGCTTTACCCGTGGCTGCGGGAGCTGCCCGTTGCCAAACGCTACGGTGTCATGCTGGTTGTTTCGGATGCGAACTGGGCCATGGCGATGCAGGCGTTGAGTCGTGGCAAGCCCGGGCTCGGGCTTTTGTTCGGCGGTGGCATTGCACTCTGGGTCGCGTGGATCCTGGGCAGTTGGCTGGGGCTTCATTTTGGCAGCGCCATCGAGAACCCGGTCAGTTTCGGGCTCGATATGGTGATGGGCTGTTTCTTGTTGGCGATGGTCGTGGGCGGGAAGAAAAACCTGCGCATGTTCATCATCTGGACCGTGGCGGCCTGCGCATCGCTGTTGGCCTACTGGTACTTGCCGGCGAACAGTCATGTTGTGGTCGGCGCTTTGGCGGGGGGCATTCTGGGCGCGCTGTGGATGGAGAAAAAACAATGAGTATTGAAACGGCGGGTTATGGCACCTTGGTGGTCATATTGATCATGGCCGCGGTGACATTGGCGACTCGGTGGGGCGGTGTTTTCGTGATGTCGTTCGTGCCGATCAACTATCGGGTACAGCAGTTCATCACGGCCATGTCCGGTTCGGTGTTGGTGGCGGTGTTGGCTCCGCTGGCGGTTAAAGGTGACAACGGCGCACGCCTGGCTTTGCTGGCCACGGCAATCGTCATGCTGACACTGAAAAAACCGCTGCCGGCCATTGCGGCTGGCATACTTGCAGCGGCTTTAGCCAGGCAGTTCTGAAGGTTTCGTCGCCCGCGAGCAAGCGGACGACGGAACTCCATCAGCACCCGGGTCAAAAACTCAGCGCCGCCGCTTCCCCGAACGAGTGGTCCTGTACCCCCGCCATAAAGTGCAGTGACATCTCCTGTGGCGCCTCGATGGGTGGAATTTCAAAACTCCCCACCACTTGACCCTGAAGCGCGCTCAGCCGCATCGACTCTTCTTCCTTTAACTTTGCCATTCTCGCGTGATTCGCTGCGATTTCGTTGAGAGTTGACACGGTACATCTCCGTTTGCTGACCAAGCATTGATTAATTTGCCGCCGCGTCAGAATTACGTCGTTCTGGGCTGCTGAGACTGGCCAGTGCAAACCCTGAGCCAGGCATGATCGCCCGTTGGCCCCGACCTTTAACAGGTGACGAATGGTGGGGCAGACGTGCATCGACATCGGCAACGTTTCAACCATGCCTCAATAATAAGTCACTGATAATACAAACCGACTCTCCGGCAGGGTCAGTCGGTATCGGTGTGGTAGACGCTTGCCCCGTGTGTTGAATGCCTGTTCACCACGACCACTGCCGCTCCGATTAGACTGGCGGCAACCGCCAGCAGCAGGATCACCGCCTGCGTTCCAATAGGCGCGGCCAGCACCGCGACCAACAGGCCCGCGAACGGTTGCGACAAGTTGTTGAGCAGCGTAATGACGCCGACAGTCTTGCCGAAGTCCTGTGGGGGAATGACTTGTTGACGGGTGCTGCGCATGTACACGTTGAACATCTTGTCGAAACCGACGATCAGCAGAAAGCCGACGACATAGCCCCAAATGTTCGGGCTGAATGCGGTGCTGAAGGCGCCGACGGTAATCAGGGTATAGGAGAGGGCGCCCAGTAGCTTCAAGGGCAAGGTCACCCGCGCGAGGAGGAACAAGATGAGGATGGTGGTCACGGCGCCGACCGCCTGTAAGCCTGCGTAGTCATCTTTGCCGGCGCCGTAGTGGCCGATGACCATGGCGGCCGAGGTGGCGAGGGTGACGCCGATGATCAGGTTGACGCCCACCGCCAGGCTGATGATCTTTTTCAGTTCCGCCAGGCTGCGAATGTGGCCGAAGGCAATGCGCAGCGGGTTCAGCCAGAGGTCGTGATGTTGCTCGAAGGTTTCCAGGGTGACCGAACTGATGCGTTGCCAATACAGCATCGCCAGGTCCGCCAGCAGGAACAGCCCGGCAATCGCCAGCACCACCCAATGCCATGCCCATGCCTCAAGCAGCAGTGCAGCGACCAGCGGGCCCAGTACCAAGCCGGTCTGGTCGGCGATTTGCGAGTAGGACAGGGTCTTGGTGTAGGTGTAGTGCTTGAAGATGTACGGCATCAGCACTTCGCGGGCCATGATGCCCTGGGTGGTCAGCACGCCGCACAGGGCCGAGAGCACGACGAGCCAATAGATACCGCCGAAGATGCCATAAAGCACGACTGCCACCCCGCAGGCCACGGCGCGGTAGACCTGGCTGATGTGCAGGATGCGAATCGGCGAGAACTTGTCGCACAGCGCGCCACAGATCGGGAACGACAGGTAACGTGGCAAGGACTCGACGAAGAAGGCCAGGCCTGCCCAGGAGACGCTGTTGGTGGTCTGGAAAACAATCAACGGGACGATGAACAGCAAAATCTGATCGGCCAACCGGGAGAGGAACATCGAGACGAAAAAAGCCAGGTAATCCTTGCGCATGAAGCTCCTTGATTGCCGTGTTCAGGTGGTATCCGGTCCAGGCAAGCGACGCGCAGCGTGATATGGAACTAATATCACCGCTAGTCTCTATATCTTTACAGGGACCATCCCTTTTTTGAGAGAACTGCCATGTTCAAGTCGCGCTCGTTGATTGCTGCAGTGACCTGTTTCGCTCTGGCGGCTGGCCCAGGCATTGTTGTCGCGGACCCGGGTAACGGCAAGGGAAATGCTCAATTCGATCAAGGCCCTGGCCACGGGCAGGGAGGCAAAGGCGGACAGGGCAACAAGGGTGGTCAAGGAAATCCCGGTAACAAGGGCAACCAGGGCGGCAAAGGCTACCAAGGTGGCGGTGGCGATTGGCATAACGGCCCGAGCCTCGACCGCGGCGGCATCCTGGGTGTGATTGGCGGCTATCGCGATTATTGGAACCCCGGCCCGGCGTTGCCGCCAGGCATCCAGAAAAATCTTGCCCGGGGCAAGCCGTTGCCACCCGGTATTGCCAAGAAGCTCGACGGTCGGTTGTTGGGGCGATTGCCGCACTATGACGGTTATGAGTGGCAACAGGTCGGCACGGACTTGATCCTGGTGGCGATCGCCACTGGCATCATCTATGAAGTGCTCAATGGCGCGTTCGACTAAGTCGGAGCAATGCCAGTCAGTTGAGCAAAACGCCGTGGGAGCGAGCTGCTCGCGAAAGCGGTGTGGCATTCAACATGGATGTTGGCTGATCCGACGTCTTCGCGAGCAAGCTCGCTCCCACAGTTTTTTCCGAGTTGTTCTCGGGTACCGCATTCGCCAAAAATCCCCCTGTGGGAGCGAGCCTGCTCGCGATGAACGATGACTCGGTCTTGCAGTTGAACCGTGTCGCCTGCATCGCGAGCAAGCTTTGCTCCCACAGTTTTTTCCGAGTTGTTCTCGGTATCGCATTCACCAAAAATCCCCCTGTGGGAGCGAGCCTGCTCGCGATGAACCATGACTCGGTCTTGCAGTTGAACCGTGTCGCCTGCATCGCGAGCAAGCTTTGCTCCCACAGTTTTTTCCGAGTTGTTCTCGGGTACCGCATTCGCCAAAAATCCCCCTGTGGGAGCGAGCCTGCTCGCGATGAACGATGACTCGGTCTTGCAGTTGAACCGTGTCGCCTGCATCGCGAGCAAGCTTTGCTCCCACAGTTTTTTCCGAGTTGTTCTCGGTATCGCATTCACCAAAAATCCCCCTGTGGGAGCGAGCCTGCTCGCGATGAACGATGACTCGGTCTTGCAGTTGAACCGTGTCGCCTGCATCGCGAGCAAGCTTTGCTCCCACAGTTTTTTCCGAGTTGTTCTCGGGTACCGCATTCGCCAAAAATCCCCCTGTGGGAGCGAGCCTGCTCGCGATGAACGATGACTCGGTCTTGCAGTTGAACCGTGTCGCCTGCATCGCGAGCAAGCTTTGCTCCCACAGTTTTTTCCGAGTTGTTCTCGGTATCGCATTCACCAAAAATCCCCCTGTGGGAGCGAGCCTGCTCGCGATGAACGATGACTCGGTCTTGCAGTTGAACCGTGTCGCCTGCATCGCGAGCAAGCGTTGCTCCCACAGTTTTTTCCGAGTTGTTCTCGGGTATCGCATTCGCCACAAATCCCCCTGTGGGAGCGAGCTTGCTCGCGATAGTGGTGTGTCATTCAACATGGATGTTGGCTGATCCGACGTCTTCGCGAGCAGGCTCGCTCCCACAGGTTTCGTATCAGCTTTCAAGTTGCCGCAGGCGTTTGTACAAGGTATTGCGGCTGACCCCCAGCCGTCGCGCCAGGTGTGAAATATTGCCGCCCACCGCCTGCAACTGACGGTTCAGGTCCTCGGCATCGTTCAGGTCCACCGTCAGCGGCTCAGGTGTTTCCACCGGTTCCATTTCAAGGTCGACAAAGAAGTCGTCGGGCAGGTGTTCCGGGCGGATCGGTTGTTCCTCGGCCATCGCCAGGGCCACTTGCAGCACGCTGCTGACCTGCCGCAGGTTGCCTGGCCATGGATGGCGTTCGAACAGGTCCAGTACCTCGCGGCTCAGGCCGGCCCATTGGGTCGGTTCGCGGTGGTGTTCCCAGAGACGTTTGAACAGGGCCTGTTTGTCGCTGCGTTCGCGCAGCGGTGGCAGTTCCAGGGTCAGGCCGCCGATGCGGTAGTACAAGTCTTCGCGAAACCGCCCCAGTTGCACCTGCTCGCGCAGCGAGCGGTTGGTGGCGGAGATGATGCGGATGTCCACCGGGAACAGCTCGGCGCTGCCCACCGGCTGTACGCAACGTTCCTGCAAGACCCTCAGCAACCGGGCCTGGGTTGGCAGGGGCATGTCGCCGATCTCGTCGAGGAACAGCGTGCCCCGGTCGGCCTTGCGGATCAGGCCGATGCTGCCTTTCTGGTTGGCGCCGGTGAAGGCACCTTTTTCATAACCGAACAGTTCCGACTCCACCAATTCGGCGGGGATCGCTGCGCAGTTGACGGCAATGAACGGCTGCTTGCAGCGCGAACTGGCCTGGTGCAGGGCTTTGACGAAGACTTCCTTGCCGACGCCGGTCTCGCCGTGGATCAGCAGTGGAATGTCCTTCTCCAGCAAACGCTCGGCCTGGCGCACGGCTTTCTCCACGCGGCTGTCACCGAAGTGCAGGGTATTGAGGCTGATAGCGTTGCTGGCGAGGGCCGGCGCAGGTGCTGTTTCGGTGAACACGCGAGCCTTGATCGACACTTGGCTCGGGCGCCTGAGCAAGCACTGGAAACGATTGCTGCCGGATGCTTGTAGGGCGAACGGCAAGCCGTCGGGTTGGTTCAGCAGTTCCAGCAGCGAGACCTTGAACAGGCTTTCGATGCTGACCCGCGACAGGCTCAGGCCCAGCAGGTTGTCGGCCCGGCGGTTGGCGGACAGGACCTGGCCGCTCTCATCGAAAATCAGCAGCCCGGCCCATTGGCTGTCGAGGTTGTTCAGGCCGGTGTTGAAGGTCAGTTGGAAGTGTTCACCGCGAAACAGGTTGAGGATCAGCCGGTTCTCCACGGTCTGGCTCATCATCTTGACCATGCCCAGTGTGTGGGAGGGCGGCAGATAGCTGTCGCTGGAGACGTCCAGCACCGCGATGACCTTGCGCTCGGCATCGAAGATCGGCGCTGCGGAGCCGGTCATGAAGCGATTGGCCTTGAGAAAGTGTTCATCGTGTTCGATGTGTACCGCTTGTTCGCAGGCCAGCGCGGTGCCGATGGCGTTGGTGCCGGTGCAGCGTTCCATCCAGCTCGCCCCGGCGCTGAAGCCATGGGCCAGTTTCGGTTCGATAAAGCGCTGGGTGCCCCAGGAGGTCAGCACTTGGCCCTGGTTGTCGGCCAGCATGATCAGGCAATTGGAGTTGCTCAGGATGTTTTCGTAGTACGGCAAGACTTCCTGGTGGGTGGTCTGCACCAGCGAATGCTGGCTCTCCAGCAACTGGGCGATGCCTTGGGCGGGCAACGGGTCGAAGGCCGGCACGCTTTGATGGTTCAGACCGAAGGCGCGGCAACGGGACCAGGAGGCCTGGATGATGGCCTCGTGGGACAAGGCTGGAGCAGGTGCGGCCATGGGGCACTCTCGCAGGAGCTGTTTTTATTGTTGTGGTGAGTTTCGCACAGACTCCTTGTGCCGTGGCAAGCCTGAATATCACTTAATACGCCACCCTTGTGGGAGCGAACTTGCTCGCGATAGCGGTGGATCAGCAGCATTGATGTGACTGACACACCGCAATCGCGAGCAAGCTCGCTCCCACAGGAGGCACGGCCGGGCTAGCCGAAAACGTTCTTTCAGTGTTGTTCAAAATTGTTCATTGTCAACCCGCTCGTTGTTCAGTTGTTCATTCCTGATTGTTCACTTGTGTTCATCAACGAACGTCTTTTTCCTGCATATAAATAGAAATTTCAAGCGGATCAAAGGCTTGTGATTTCTGGCACGGCTTTCGCTTTTAGCCTCGGGTCGCTTGACTCCAAAAATAAAAAGGCCGAGCCATGTCATTAACGCTTGAGCACATCTGTCGCACCGTCGAAGGCCAGACCTGGATCGACGATGCCAATCTGAGTTTCGAACCCGGATCCTTCAACGTCCTGTTGGGCCGCACGCTGTCCGGAAAGACCAGCCTCATGCGGCTGATGGCCGGTCTGGACAAACCCGACAGCGGCCGCATCCTGATGAACGGCGTCGACGTCACCAAGCGCCCGGTGCGGCTGCGCAACGTGTCGATGGTTTACCAGCAGTTCATCAACTACCCGACCATGACCGTTTTCGAAAACATCGCTTCGCCATTGCGCCAGGCCGGCGTGTCCGAGGAGATCATCCAAGGCAAGGTCCTGGAAACCGCCAAAATGCTGCGGATCGAGAAATTCCTCAAACGTCATCCGCTGGAGTTGTCCGGCGGTCAGCAGCAGCGCACCGCCATGGCCCGGGCGTTGGTCAAGGACGCCGAGCTGATTCTGTTCGACGAGCCGCTGGTGAACCTGGACTACAAACTGCGTGAAGAGCTTCGCCAGGAAATGCGCGAATTGTTCCAGGCGCGCCACACCATCGCCGTCTACGCCACCACCGAGCCCAACGAGGCGTTGGCCTTGGGCGGTACCACCACGATCCTGCATGAGGGCCGGGTAATCCAGAGCGGCAAATCGTCCTCGGTGTATCACCAGCCGCAAACCGTGTTGGCCGCCGAATTGTTCTCCGAACCTCCGATCAACCTCATGCCAGGGCGCATCGTCGGTAACGAGGTGAGCTTCGCCAATTTCGTGCATTTCCCGCTGAACGTCGACCTGCGCCCGGTGGGCGAGGGTGAGTTCCGTTTCGGCGTACGCCCCAGCCATATTTCCCTGGTGCCGAGCAACGACGACGACCTCGAACTGGCGGTGACCGTCGAGGTGGCCGAGATCAGTGGCTCGGAGACGTTCCTGCACGTGCGCAACGAACATTTCCTGCTGGTGCTGCACTTGTCGGGGGTGCATGAGTACGACGTGGATGCGCCGATCCGCATCTATATTCCGACCCATAAACTGTTTGTCTTCGATGCCCAGGGCAAGCTGGTCCAAGCCCCAGGGCAGCGTATCGCGAGGGTTGCCTGATGGCCGAAATTCGTTTGCAGAACCTCGCCCACAGCTACACCAGCACCCCGGCGGGCCCCGAGGACTACGCGATCCGCGAGATGAACCACATCTGGGAACAGGGTGGTGCCTATGCGCTACTCGGACCTTCGGGCTGCGGCAAGTCCACCTTGCTCAACATCATTTCCGGCTTGCTCAGCCCCTCCGAAGGGCAGGTGATGTTCGACAGCAAAGTCGTCAACGAGCTGACCCCGGAGCGGCGCAACATCGCCCAGGTGTTCCAGTTCCCGGTGGTGTACGACACCATGACCGTGTTCGACAACCTGGCGTTCCCGCTGCGTAACCAGGGCATGGCCGAGGCGAGAGTCCACACCAAGGTGCAGGAAATCGCCGAGGTCCTCGACCTGCAGAACCTGCTGGACAAAAAGGCCCGCAACCTCACCGCCGACGAAAAACAGAAAGTCTCCATGGGCCGCGGATTGGTGCGCGACGACGTGTCGGCGATTCTGTTCGACGAGCCGCTGACGGTGATCGACCCGCACCTGAAATGGAAGCTGCGGCGCAAGCTCAAGCAGATCCACGAGCAGTTCAACATCACCATGGTCTACGTCACCCACGACCAGTTGGAAGCCTCGACTTTCGCCGACAAGATCGCCGTGATGTATGGCGGCCAGATCGTGCAGTTCGGCACGCCCCGGGATTTGTTCGAGCGCCCCAGCCACACCTTTGTCGGCTACTTCATCGGCAGCCCGGGGATGAACCTGATCGAGGTCACGGCGCAGCCCGGTGGCGTCGGCTTCGGCTCGACCCACTTGCCCCTGTCCGACACCCTGCAACAACGCGTTGCCCAGGCCCAGGGCAAAACCCTGAAGGTTGGTATTCGTCCTGAATTCGTACATGTCTGGGACGGCCCTTACGACGACGCGATGCGGGCTGACGTGGTTCACGTCGAAGACCTGGGCACCTACAAGATCCTGACCCTCAACCTCGATGGCGTACCGCTGAAAGTGCGCCTGGCCGAAGACAAGCCCGTGCCCGAAGGCACTGCGTACATCAGTTTTCCGGGCCAATGGCTGATGGTCTATGCCGATGAATACCTGCTGGAACCATTAAGCGAGGTGCAGCCATGAACAAGGTGCAGAACAACAAGGCCTGGTGGCTGGTGTTGCCGGTGTTCCTGCTGGTGGCCTTCAGTGCCGTGATCCCGATGATGACCGTGGTCAACTATTCGGTGCAGGACATCTTCGACCAATCCAGCCGCTACTTCGTCGGCGCCGACTGGTACAAGCAGGTGCTGCTCGATCCACGGCTGCACGACTCGTTGCTGCGCCAGTTTATCTACTCGGCGTGCGTGCTGCTGATTGAAATTCCCCTGGGCATCGCCATCGCCCTGACCATGCCGACCAAGGGCAAATGGTCGTCCCTGGTGCTGATCATCCTGGCGATTCCGCTGCTGATTCCGTGGAACGTGGTGGGCACCATCTGGCAGATTTTCGGCCGGGCCGACATCGGCTTGCTGGGCTCCACCCTCAACGGCCTGGGCATCAACTATAACTATGCGGCCAACACCATGGACGCGTGGGTCACCGTGCTGGTGATGGACGTCTGGCACTGGACTTCATTGGTGGCGCTGCTGTGCTATTCGGGGCTGCGGGCGATTCCCGACGTGTACTACCAGGCCGCGCGGATCGACCGGGCCTCCAACTGGGCGGTGTTCCGGCACATCCAGTTGCCGAAGATGAAAAGCGTGCTGCTGATCGCCGTGATGCTGCGTTTCATGGACAGCTTCATGATCTACACCGAACCGTTCGTGCTCACCGGCGGCGGGCCGGGCAACGCCACCACGTTCCTCAGCCAGACCCTGACGCAAATGGCCATCGGCCAATTCGACCTGGGCCCGGCGGCGGCGTTTTCCCTGGTGTACTTCCTGATCATTCTGTTGGTGTCGTGGCTGTTCTATACCGCCATGACGCACTCCGACGCCAACCGTTGAGGCCCGCACGATGAGCAAGAGAAAGCTGATACCGCTGCTGATCTACATCCTGTTCCTGCTGGTGCCGATCTACTGGCTGCTGAACATGTCGTTCAAGAGCAACACCGAGATCCTCGGCAGCCTGACGCTGTGGCCCCAGGACTTTACCTTCCATAACTACAAGGTGATCTTCACCGACCCGAGTTGGTACACCGGTTACCTCAACTCGCTGTACTACGTGAGCCTGAACACGGTGATTTCCCTGACCGTCGCGCTGCCGGCGGCCTATGCGTTTTCCCGCTACCGCTTCCTCGGGGACAAGCACTTGTTCTTCTGGTTGCTGACCAACCGCATGGCACCGCCGGCGGTGTTCCTGTTGCCGTTTTTCCAGCTGTATTCGTCCATCGGCTTGTTCGACACCCACATTGCCGTGGCCTTGGCGCATTGCCTGTTCAACGTGCCGCTGGCGGTGTGGATCCTCGAAGGCTTCATGTCCGGGGTGCCGAAAGAAATTGACGAGACCGCCTACATTGACGGCTACAGTTTCCCCAAGTTCTTCGTCAAGATTTTCATTCCGTTGATTGGCTCGGGCATCGGTGTCACGGCGTTTTTCTGCTTCATGTTTTCCTGGGTCGAACTGCTGCTGGCGCGCACGCTCACCTCGGTGAATGCCAAGCCGATCGCGGCGGTCATGACCCGCACCGTGTCGGCGTCCGGCATCGATTGGGGCGTGCTGGCGGCGGCGGGGGTGTTGACCATCCTGCCGGGCATGCTGGTGATCTGGTTCGTTCGCAACCACGTGGCCAAGGGCTTTGCCCTGGGCCGGGTCTGAGGAGTCGATGATGGAATGGATGAACTGGACCGCCCCCACGGCGGCGTTCTTTGCGGTCATTGCCGTGCTGCTGGTAGGCATGACCACGTGGGAATTGCGTTCGCCGAGTATCCCTCGGCGTGGTTTCCTGCCGATTGCCACCACCCGTGGCGATCGGTTGTTTATCGGTCTTCTCGGTAGCGCCTACCTGCATATGCTGGTGATCGGTGCTACTGACTGGAGCATCTGGATAGCGTTCGCGTTGTCTTTGGTGTGGCTGTTGGCAGTGATGCGGTGGGGCTAGTCGCGAGCGTTCGACGATCAGGCTCTTAAACCCAAACAGGAGGTCTCTATGTTCAATAAAAACAATAAGCTGCGACATAGCGTTTCATTGGCAGCCATGCTGGCACTCAGCGGGTTGAGTGCTGCGGCCTGGGCCGACGCCTATGAAGACGCCGCTAAAAAATGGATCGGCAGTGAGTTCAAGCCGTCGACCCTGACGGACGCCCAGCAACTTGAAGAACTCAAATGGTTCATCAAGGCATCCGAGCCGTTTCGCGGTATGAAGATCAACGTGGTGTCGGAAACCCTCACCACTCACGAATACGAGTCCAAGGTACTGGCCAAGGCCTTCACCGAAATCACCGGGATCCAGTTGACCCATGACCTTCTGCAAGAAGGGGACGTGGTGGAGAAAATGCAGACGGTGATGCAGTCCGACAAGAACATCTACGACGGCTGGGTCAACGACTCGGACCTGATCGGCACGCACTTTCGCTACGGCAAGACCGAATCGATCACCGACCTGATGGCCAACGAAGGCAAGAACTTCACCTCGCCGACCCTGGACCTCAAGGATTTCATCGGGACGTCCTTCACCACCGCACCGGACGGCAAGCTCTACCAGTTGCCCGACCAGCAGTTCGCCAACCTGTACTGGTTCCGCGCCGACTGGTTCGAGCGTGCGGACCTGAAGGCCAAGTTCAAGGAGAAGTACGGTTACGAGCTGGGCGTACCGGTGAACTGGTCGGCCTATGAAGA
Source organism: Pseudomonas sp. St316 (assembly GCF_018325905.1). Classification (NCBI taxonomy): domain Bacteria; kingdom Pseudomonadati; phylum Pseudomonadota; class Gammaproteobacteria; order Pseudomonadales; family Pseudomonadaceae; genus Pseudomonas; species Pseudomonas sp. St316. The sequence continues at coordinate 2,378,132 of NZ_AP021901.1, forward strand.
CATCGCCAAGTTCTTCAGCGAAGACGTCAAGGAAATCGACGGCAAGCGCGTCTACGGCCACATGGATTACGGCAAGAAAGACCCGTCCCTGGGCTGGCGCTTCACCGATGCCTGGTTCTCCATGGCCGGTGGCGGCGACAAGGGGTTGCCCAATGGTTTGCCGGTGGACGAGTGGGGCATCCGCGTCGAGGACTGCCATCCGGTGGGTTCCAGCGTGACCCGTGGCGGCGACACCAACGGTCCGGCGGCTGTGTTCGCGACCACCAAATACGTGGACTGGCTGAAGAAGTACGCGCCACCGGAAGCGGCGGGCATGACCTTCTCCGAGTCCGGCCCGGTGCCGTCCCAGGGCAACATCGCCCAGCAGATTTTCTGGTACACCGCTTTCACCGCCGACATGACCAAGCCGGGCCTGCCGGTGGTGAACGCCGATGGCACGCCGAAATGGCGCATGGCACCGTCGCCACGCGGTCCGTATTGGGAAGAGGGCATGAAGCTGGGCTATCAGGACGTGGGCTCTTGGACGTTCATGAAATCCACGCCTGAGAAGCAGAAACTCGCCGCCTGGCTCTATGCGCAGTTCGTGACGTCGAAAACCGTGTCGTTGAAGAAGACCATCGTCGGCCTGACACCGATTCGTGAGTCGGACATCAACTCCCAGGCGATGACCGACCTGGCGCCGAAACTCGGTGGCCTGGTGGAGTTCTACCGCAGCCCGGCCCGCGTGCAATGGACCCCGACCGGGACCAACGTGCCGGACTACCCGCGCCTGGCCCAGCTGTGGTGGAGCCACATCGCCGAAGCCGCCAGTGGCGAGAAGACTCCTCAGCAGGCGCTTGATGGATTGGCCAAGGACCAGGACGCGATCATGACTCGCCTGGAACGCTCCAAGGCCCAAGCCACCTGTGCCCCGAAAATGAACCCCGAGCGCGATGCGCAATACTGGTTCGACCAACCGGGCGCACCGAAGCCGAAACTGGCGAACGAGAAGCCTAAAGGTGAAACAGTGAGCTACGCCGAGCTGTTGAAATCATGGGAAGCGGCACGCAAGTAAAGCCCCCAAGCGTGATAACGAACGGCACCGAAAGGTGCCGTTTTTTTTGTATGCGCTTGTACCGCTATCGCGAGCAAGCTCGCTCCCACAGTTTTCCGGGTCGTTCACAGACCTCGCATATGCCACGAAATCCTCTGTGGGAGCGAGCCTGCTCGCGATAGTGGTGGGTCAGCTTGCATCGAGTTGACTGGGCTGACGCTATCGCGAGCAGGCTCGCTCCCACAGTTTTTTCGGGGCGCTCACAGACCTTGCATACGCCACGAAATCCTCTGTGGGAGCGAGCCTGCTCGCGATAACGGTGGGTCAGCTTGCATCGAGTTGACTGGGCTGACGCTATCGCGAGCAGGCTCGCTCCCACAGTTTTTTCGGGGCGCTCACAGACCTTGCATACGCCACGAAATCCTCTGTGGGAGCGAGCTTGCTCGCGATAGTGGTGGATCAGCTTGCATCGAGCTGACTGGGCTGACGCTATCGCGAGCAGGCTCGCACACAGGGGATTGTGGTGATCTGAAGGGAGAGTGATCAGCCCGCTTTGGCCGGGCTGGGTAAGGTGTTTCCGGCCATGGGCGATGGTGGGCTTTTCATCAGGGCATCCAATGCCTGCCGGTAGTTTTTGCCCGCCAGGCTCATGCTGTTGTTATGCGTCGCCCCCGGCACCAGCAGCAGGCGCTTGGGCTCGCGGGCTGCGTTGAACAGTTGCTCGCTGAAGCGCGGTGGGACGTAACGATCGGCGGAGCCATGCACCACCAGCAGCGGCATGTTGATCTCGCCGATTTTGTCGATGGAGTCGAATTTCTGCGACAACAACCAGCGCACCGGCAGTGACGTATTCGCCATCGCGGTGGCGACGTCGCCCAGGGAGGTGAACGTGGATTCGATGACCAGGCCTCGGACCTGGGCAGCGCCATTCTTCGCCGCCTCCTGGCCCAACTGCGCAGCAAGGTCCACCGCGACGGCACCGCCCAGTGAATGACCGTAGATCAGCCGCAGGGCCGGGTCCGGTTGCAGTACCTTGAGGCGTTCCCAAGCGATGCGTGCATCTTCATAGACGCTGGCTTCCGACGGCAGATCCCCACGGCTTTTGCCAAAACCCCGGTAGTCGATAGCCAGCACCGAATAGCCCAGCGCCCTCAGTTGCTGGATACGAAACAACTGGCCGGTCAAATTCCAACGCACACCGTGCAAGTACAAGATGGCCGGCGCATTCTTGCGTTCGGCCGGCCACCACCAGCCGTGGATATTTTCCCCGGCCTTGAAGCTCTTGGGTTTGAGATCGAATTCCTGCACGCCGCTGGGAAGCCCACTGAACCAGCTCGCCGTCCCCGGCTCGATGCGAAAGACCAGCTCGCGTTCCTTATGCTGCAGCACTGCACAGCCCACGGGCAGGCCAACCACCAATGCGCTCATGCACAGCCAGGCCAACCAGCGTCGTTTCAGGCCAGAAAGTAAGAGTGAAGGCATCGGTGCAGTTCGCTACTGGAAATGGAAGATGCCTTGTAGCAGATTCTCCGCAAGCGACGCAGGGATTTCGGACGGCCGTGGCGAGGTAGCAAACGCCCTCGCCATGGGTACACACCGTGCCCCTGTCAGTGCACATCCCCGTACTCAACCGGCGTCAATGCCTGCGCGGCCCGGCCGTACGCGACCTTGGGCACGCCCGCCAGGCGTTTGTGCAGTACTTGGGTCAACGACTCGCCTGGCCTCAGGCTGGCATCGCCAAAATCCCCGTCCAGTTGCATCGGATGCACGATGACCTCAAGCGAGCCATAGGCCGGTGGCGCGGCGTAGTCCAGGTCGGCTGGGGTGCAGACGTAGTCCGCTGTCGCACCGCACAGGCCGCGAATGCGCCGGTTGAACAGGGTTTTGAAAATGCGCTTGGGCGGGTTCAAGTTCGCCCCCAGGTTGCGCGCGAGGCGCATGGGCACGCCTTGCCTGGCGGCGAAGCGGGCCACCAGTTCGCCGATGGGCCAGATGTTGTGCACATGTTGATGGGAATCGAGATGGCTGGGTCGCAGGCCGTGGTCCAGGCAGTGTTGCCATTGCGCCTGCAGTTCATCTTCCACCGCCGCCAGATCCTTTGAACCCAGGCGCAGGCAATAGCGCGACAGGTTCAGGTCGAACTGGCCATTGGCGTCGCAAAAAACCGGTCGCGAGGTGATCGCCTGGCCCAGCGGCGGGCCGTAGCTAAGGTTGAAATGCAGGCCAACGTGGCCGTTGAGCAGCGGTTGCCGGGCCATTTCACACGCCTGCTCGAACCCCGGCATGTTGGCCATGGCCGTGGCCGAACTGATCACGCCGGTCTCGAAGGCCCGCAGGATCAGCGCGTTTTCACTGAGGCTGAGCCCGAAGTCGTCAGCGTTGACGATCACTTGACGAGGCATTCGTATTCTCCTGGTTCTTGGGGGAGGACGATGCCGTCGTCGCGGTCGGTTTGCTTCGGCGTTTGCCAAACCATGGCTTCAAGCTTTTCCATAGTCGCAGGGCAAACCCCAGGAGCAAGCCACCGGGCTGCCATGAATAAAAACTCCAGCGCCAGTGTTCCAGTTGGCCGGTCATGCGTTCGTGTAACTGATGGCTGGAGTTCTCCAGGCTGACCCGTGATGCGTCGATCCAGCGCCAGTTCTCGTCCAGCCCCCAGCGAATCCACTCATCGAGCAACACCCGGCCGCTGCCCAGGTCGGCATGTTGCGGCAGGAACGCCAGGTTGTAGTCGTACAGCCGTCCCTGGTCCAGCAGGCCGAGGCGATAGCTGATGCATTCGCCGTTCAGCTCCAGCATCACCACCCGCACCATGCCTTGGGCAGCGAGGGCGGTAAAGGCATGGGTCATCCATTGCCGGCGAATGGGGGTGGTGAAGATGCCGACACCTTCCTCGCCTTTCCAGCTGGCGTCCTCGACATAGGCCAGGGCTCGCAACAATGACCCCATGCTGATGGCGTCTGGGGTTATGCGGCGGATCTCGGCACCACAAGCAGCGATTCGCTTGCGTGCTCGACGCAGCTTGTAGCGGGGATCACCGGAGATCTCTTGATGATCGCTCTCGCTGATCAGGTGCACCGGAACCCGGCAACTGACTCGCCGCTCTCCGGTGGAACTCAGCGCCATCCAGGCGCTGAGGACGCTTTGCTCACCGACCGGCTCGATCACTTCATTCAATTGCAGTAACGCGTGAGGCAAGTGTTGACGGATCTGCGTCAGCGCCTGGCCCATGCCTTCGGCGTCCAGGCGTGCCAGCAGGGCGATGCGGTCGGCCATTGGAAAACCCAAGTGATGCAATACCCGGAACCGCAGCCCGCCGATACGTTCAAGTCCTGATATCAGGGGCAGGCAAAGGCACAAGGCCTGGTCCTGCCAGCCCAGCAGCACATGCAATTGCTGCTCGGGCAACAGCGCGAATTCCGCCGCTTGCAGCCAGGCCAGGGTGTTGAACGGTGTTGCGTCGGCCACCTGGGTTCGCAGCTGTTCATAAGCTGATACAGGAAAGTCCGCGGCGCCCAGGGAGCGACACCATTGGAACCGGATCGCCACGGGGGTCAGGTCGCCGAAGTCGAGGCAGCCGGCTGGGCCGGTTTACGAAAGGCCTCCAGTGCCGTGCCGGTGTATGACGTATTGCGCAGAAACCGCCAGCGACCGAACAAGCGGTACAGGTGGGTGATCTGCCCGCGCTCCTGGAAGCCCATGCGAATATGCATCTTGATCGCCTGGATGTTTTGCAAGTCGCAGACATCGACCATTGTGTTGCAACCGTGGTCCGCCATGACTTTCCACACCTCCAACTGCATGTCCGCCGAAATCCTGGAACCCCAGTACTCACGGATCGCCTCGCCACCGAACTGAAAGTACTCGCCAGGCTTGATCGCAAAGTTGCAATGATAGAAATGACGGTCGAAATAGTCCCGTGTACTGGCCCAGGCGAACCCGACGGTGTCGCCCTGATCATCCAGGTACATCAAGCCTGTGTAGCCTTCGGCCGCCAGCTCGCGCATGGTTTCGACACGGTCGCCGAAGTGCCGGGCAAAAGCATCGGCATTGCTGACCGTGATGTGTTCCAGGCGCATGGGTGGGTAGGGTTTGAGGTTATGTGGGGGGAGCGGGATCCGCACATCGTGCTCCAGCCACACCAGTCGGGTATGGGAAAATAGGTAGCGTCTGCATAGCTGCTTTAGAACGGCGTGCAGACCTTTTCTTTGAATGCGATCACGCAATTTTTCCAGAGCGTTCATGGTGCCTCCTGACGGGTGGCAGGGCTGGGGGAAAGGGGAGCCGTCCAACTGAGGGCGAACACGGTTTCCCCTGGCAGGAGAAACCCGACCTGACCGGCCTTGCAATCAAATGCGGCGCTTTGGCTACGGCTGTCCGGGCCGAAATACACCAGGGTCATGCCTGGTTGAGGGCAGGCCGTGCCGTCGAGGCTGACCTGATGGGCTCGCGTGCTTTTGTTTACACCCAGCAGATTGCGTTGCTTGCCGGTGGCCATCGCCAGTACATCGACTTCAAAAGCATCGTTGTCCAGGCGCAGTACTTGATTCAGCCAGTGCTGTTGAATGAACTGCTGAGCCAGGCCCACGGGCTTGAGCTCGAAGTGCTGATCGTCCAGCACCCGCACCATGCCTTTGGGATATTCAGGTTCGTCGGCGAGCATGAACCAGTTGAGCATGTCGAGCCAACCATCCGCGGAGGCGTTGATCGCCACCGATGTCCACCACAAGGCGGCGTAGTGGGTTTCCTGATCGTAAGGGCTCAGGCTCGAACCGCTGGATATGTTGGTCTGGTCCAACAGCAACGCTTTGCGGGGCCGGCCCTGGCGGTCCAGTCCAACCAGGTTGGCGGCCTGACGGACACTGTCGCGGTAGACCCGGGTCGCCAGCAGATCGCGGATCATCCATTGATGCCAGGCGAGGGCATCGATCTGGTCGTCGGACGTCGCGAGCAGGCGCCGTGCCCAATCGATCCCGCGCTTGTCAGCCGCATTTTCGGCGAAGGGGCCGTTGGTGAACTGGGAGCTGGCGGGTATGGCGATGCGCACACCCGCGCGTGCGTTGGCGGGATCGGCGCGGACCTGAGCAGCCATGCTCTGGAACAGTTGCTGGAAACTGGCGAAGTCTGGGTAGTTCCGGTTTGGCTCATCGGCAAAACTGAGGTAATGGATGCCGTTGTTGCCCGAAGCCCGGGTCGACTTGAGCCAGGCTTGCAAGCCGCTGAGACTGGTTCGGTCGGCCTGCAGATCCGCGCGGCGCTGGCTGGCGGCCAGCAGGGTGATATCTTGGCTGATGCCGAAGCGACCCCGGTACAAGCCTCGGAAGGCATCTTCATGATTGGCATTGGCCGCCATTACATCGACTAGGCTGTAGAGGCTGGCTGCCTGGGGTTTGAGGGCATCGAGCATCGCGTAGCTGGAGGGCGGCAGTAACTCATAGGGCAGGTATATGCCCAGCTTGGGGGTCGTGCCGAGCGCCTCGGGGTACAGCGTCAGGTGGGTCTGTCCCGGATCCTGGCGAAGTGGTTGCAGGTGCGCGGGGTCTTGGGCGAACAGGTTGGCGGTGCCGTCCAACCAGAACGCGGCCTTGCCGTTGCCTTGCAGATGCAGACGCCAGATTTGGTCCACGTCCGCTACCGGGAGGGCCACCTGATCGAATTGCCAATAGGCCTGGTATGGCTTGAGATTGAGTTGCAACTGCTTTGCGTCGTCGACGCGCCGGGCTTGCAGCGCACGTACGCCGCCGTGGAACTTGCCTGCCAGCACGGCCCGTTCGCCGGCTGCGACTTTGAAATACAGCTCATCGCCGTCGTGGGTCTCAGCACTGAAATGCACCTTGGCCGGGGCAAACAGGGCGCGGGTGCGCGCGTCGTGTTCAACGCTATAGCGCCGAAAACTGTAGCCGGGAATTTCCAGCCGATAACTGGCTGCCCCCGGCAGCAGCGGCCATTGCTGTTCGCCACGGGTCTGATCCGCCTTGACCAGGCGCTCTCCGGCCAATCGTCCCTGGCCGTCGAGCAGATACAGGTGTTCGGTATTGGCCTCGGCTATCCAGGCGGGCACCCAGCGCACGGTGACAGAGTCCGGGCGGTCGGTTTGCAGATATAGGCTGCCGTCACGGATACCGGTCCATTGCATGGATGCTGCTTGGGCCGAGGTTGCCAAGAGCAGGAAACACAGGCAGCCGCCCATTTTGAGTATGCGCCGCACTGGCCCCATCGCGAGCAAGCTCGCTCCCACAGTAGATCTGCGGTGGATGCAGATGCCATGTCCAACACCGGACCCTGTGGGAGCGAGCTTGCTCGCGATGGCGGTCAGACTGGCGACGGTATTCAAGCGGATTTCCCCAGTAGCATCAGCCGCATTGGCAGCAAATCGCTGGGCAGGATGATCAGCGTCTGCCACAGCGCCACGCCGCTGAGGCGGCAATACAATACAAGCATTGCCAGGGTGACACCCAGGTAGGCGATCGAGGACGCGGCGGCAGCACCGACGATGCCGTAGTGCGGGATCAAAATCAGGTTCAGCGCCAGGTTCAACAGCGCCCCCCCGCCCATCAGCAGCGAAACAGTGCCGGGGCGGTTCTTGCCCAGCAGGTCCAGGCGCAGGATGCTCGCAAAGCACAACCCGAACACCCCTGGCAGCAGCGCCAGCAGGGCCGGGTACGCCGGTTGATAGGCGATGCCGAACAGGGTGACGATCAGCCATTCGCCGACCAGTACCATGCCCAGGCAGGCGCCCAGCATGGCCGTGGAGGTCAGGCGCAAGGCCAGCGGGGTCAGGCGCTTCATATCTGTGTCTTGCTGCAGCAGGCGTTTCATCAGCGGCGTGGTGACCGCTTCCGGCACGATATGCAGCAGTTCGGCCGCCGCGCTGGCCATGGCGTAGTGCCCCAACGCCGTGCTGCCCAGCAGTGCGCCGATGAACAGGAAGTCCGAGCGCAGCATCAGTTGCTGGAACAACAGGTCCGGATGACTGCGGACACCATAACGCAACAGTTCGTTCTGGACGGTGCGATCCCACCGCAGAGTGAACGCATGATCCCGGCGCAACCACATCCAGCCCGCCAGTACTACCAGGCTCAGGCCCGCCAGCCAGCTGATCAGAGCCGCTTCCAGCGCCGCGTCTTTCCACATCCAGAACAGCACCACGAACAGCAGCAGTGGGACCAGGGACTCCATCAGCCGCAAGGCGTTGAACGCGCCGACACCGCCGGATGCATTGTGCAGCGTCAGCAGGCCGCTCTTGAGCACCGCCAGCGGCACGGCCAGCAACAGCAGCCAGGCCAGCAGTCCCAGTTGCGTGGTGACGTCCAGTTCGGCGCCGAACTCACGCACCAGCGCCACCACCAGCAGGGTCAGCAACCCCGCCAGCAGACAACCGAAGACCAGCACGTGGCTGAGCAACAAGCTCATCGAGCGGTGCTGCGCCGCCTGATAACCCACGGCGGAATTCAGGCCGCCACTGGTGATGGCGCTGATCAGGTCCGGCAGGGTGCTGAGTAGCGCCAGAAGCCCGCGTTCGCTGGGTCCCAGGATCCGTGCCAGCAACACGTTGCGCAACAGGCGCAAACCGATCATCGCCAGGCTCGTGCCCATGCTCAACGCCAAGAGCTTCAGATAATGTGCGCGGTTCATGAGCGGGCTCCTTGGCGAATGCGCCAGGCCAACAATTCAGGGTGACAGGCGTTGCGCTGGCTGACGCCAAAACGTGGCAGGTTCAGAGGGTCGCCGTCATGGCGATACAGTCCGGCCTCGGTGCCCAGTGCGAACGCAAAACCGTGGGCCGCCACCTGCTCGCGCACACGGACGTCATTGTCGCCGTTGGGGTAGCAATACACCGGCAGGGGTTGGGCGCAGCCATTTTCCAGGGCTGTCCAACTGCGGGTCAGTTCTTCATGCAGGCGCTGGTCGTCCAGCCTGGTCAGGATCGCGTGGCTGGCGCCATGGGGACCGAAGCGGACCAGGCCGGAATCTTCCAGCATGCGCACCTGGGGCCAGTCCAGCGCCTGGGGCTGGGAACCTTGCGGGCAGGCACTGGTGAGGTCGCTCAAGGTTTTTGGGTCGAGGGCCTTGAGACTCTGCAGATAGTGCAGCAGCGCCAGGCTGCGGCGCTCGTCATCGATGTCGTCGAGCAACACCGGCAACGGCCGACCGACGTGCTGCAACTGCTCGATCAGCGAGTGCCGTGCTACCTGCCCATGGCTGCCCCAGAGGGTTTCGCCGATGCTTTCCCACCAGAAATGCTGGCGACTGCCGACGAAATCGGTGGACAGGAAAATGCTCGCGGGCACCTGGTACTGGCGCAGCAGGGGAAAGGCGTTCATGGCGTTGTCGCGCCAGCCATCGTCGAAGGTCAGGGCTACCCGGGGACGGTTCGGAACGCTTTCAGGATCGGCCAGCAACAAGGTCATCAGGGGCACGCATTCAAAATACCGTTGCAGCCAGATCAACAAGTGTTCGAATGCCTCGGGCCCCACGCACAACTCGTTGCGATGGGGCAGCTCGGCGGCGCGGTCGTTGTTCAGCACACGGTGCAGCATCAGGATGACGCCGGCGCCACGCAAGGGATGGCGACCCAGGGACGTGTTCAGGTACAGCCAACCGCCGGTGCGCTTGAAGACGTATTTGATCGACATCAGCCGTGCTCCTTAGCGATTCTGCTCGGGGTTCCATTGGCTGTAGCGCTGGCCTCGCAGAAACTGCCAGAGCCCGATGCTCATGCCCGCCAGCGTCACCAGCACGAACGCGGCCAGGCGAAACGGTCGGGGCAGGCGGTGGCCAGCGTCCATCAACCCGATCAGCGCCATGGCATAGCCGAGCAGTTGCGCCATCAGGCTCAGGCGATAAAACACCTGCTCGTTCCACAACCAAACGTTGCTCAGCAGTAACGGCAGCAATAAAACCGGCGCCAGGCGGCGGATCAGCTTGTGGCTGATCAGCCCGATGGCATAGAGCCCGTGACGCAGCGGGTTGAGCAACTCACGGCGCTGGGCAAGGCTCTGCAACCCGCCGACGGTGACCCGCTGGCGACGGCGAAACTGCTTGTCGGCTTCATCCACGCCCTGGTCGGTCACCCGCGCCCGGGGGGCATAGACGATGGACTTGCCAGCCGCCGGCGCGCAGGTGCTGAGGAAAAAATCATCGTTGACTTGCGCCGGTATCGGTTGGAACAACGCCCGGCGCAAGGCCAGCAAGGCGCCGTCAGCCGAGACCATGCAGCCGGTACGACTTTCGACCCGGCGCAGCCAGCCTTCGTAGTGCCGATACAGGCTGTCTCCCAGGCTCAGGCCCTTGCCCGGTACGGGAATTTCCATATGGCCTGCGCAGGCACCGACTTCCGGATCTCCCAGCGGCGCCAGCAAATGGCCGAGCGTGTCCGGGAACCATTGGTTGTCGGCGTCGGTGAACACCAGAATTTCCCCGGTGCTGTGGGCCACGCCGGTATTGAGGGCGGCCGCCTTGCCCTGGCGTGGCAGGTCGAAAACGGTGACGCGCGGGTCGATCACTTTGCGCGCGCAGGCCACCGTATCATCGGTGGAACCGTCGCTGGCGAGGATGATTTGCAGCGAGCGTGCCGAGTAATCCTGGGCCAGCAGCGTGCGCAATTTCGCTTCGATGTGCCGCGCCTCGTTATGGGCGGCGATGACAATGCTGACGTTCATAGGCACTGCCGTGGTGTAGCGCCTCACCGGAAACAGGGGGGTGAGCAAGGTCAACAGCACGGGGTAGCCGAGGTAGGCGTACACCGGCAGCAATAGACAGGACCAGTAAAAGAACTCAGCCACGGGCAGGTCTCCTGACATTCCATTGAAAAAGATTGAGTAGCAGCGCGGCGCCCGTCAGGTGCAGGCGCACCCCGTGCAAGGCCCATAACTGCAAGGTCAAATGCGGGTCGCGCTGGCTCTGGCGCAGGCTCTGAACCAGGGCCGGCAACGTGCTGATCAACAGCAGGGTCAGGCCCAGGCGTGCCTGACCCTGGAGCAGGGCGATCAGCGCCAGGACGTCCAGGCCCCAGGCGCCAATTGAAAGCGCCGGGAAGCGCAACAGGCGCAGGCTCGGCCCATGGCTGCGCAACAACTGCCAGTGGCTGCCCTGGCGCCACAGCTCCTTGCTCATCCACTCGCGCCAGCTGGCTTCGTAGCCCCAATGCAGGGCCACGCTTTCGTTGACCAGCAACAATTGCGCGCCGGCTTGACGCAAGCGCAGGGAAAAATCCTTGTCTTCGCCAGTGCGCAGGGTTTCGTCGAAGCCGCCGACCTGTTCGAACCAGCTACGGCGCATCAGCAGGTTGGCGCTGGGCAGCCACTGCACCCGGTGCAAGGGGAGCGAACCCGGACGTTGGTTACGGCGCTGCCAGGCGCGGGCGAACCATGGCGCCGGTCCGGGCGTGTCCAGGTCGAGGCCCAGCACATCGCCTTGGCTGCCTTGCATTTCGATCAGCCGCTTGAACCCGTCGGCGGGCATTTCGATGTCGGCGTCGATGAACACCAGCCATTCACCACTGGCGAGCGCCGCGCCTCGGTTGCGCAGGGCGCCGATGTGCACGCCAGGTACGATCAGCACTCGCGCGCCCAGCTCGTTGGCGATGCGCGGGCCGTGGTCGTCCGAACCGTTGTCCACCACGATCAACTCGCAGTCCAGCTGCGCCTGCCGAGCGGCTTGCTGCGCCGCCCGCAGCGTGCGGCCGATGTGCCGGGCCTCGTTGTACATCGGGATGACGACGCTCAGGCGGCTCATGAGCGGGCCTCCTGCGGTTCGGCTTGTTCGGCGTCGTAGCGCAACAGGCTGGTCAAGGCGAGCATGATCCACAGCAATTTGTGGTTCGGCGCGCTGAGGAACATCAGGAACAACGCCAGCGACAGGAAACTCATGCCCAGGTGCGTCAACAGGTCCGCTTGGGCCCAGTCCCGGCGCTGGAGCCAGAGTTTGCGCGCGCGCATCAGGTTATAGAGGCCCAGCCCAATGGTACCGACAAACATCAAGCCGCCTGGCACGCCGATTTCGCTGAAGATTTCCAGGTAGGTGTTATGGGCCTGGCGGTACAGATCCCCGCGTTTACGATTGGCTGAGAATACCTTGGCGTAGCCGGTGGGCGCGTAGTGCTCCGGAAACGTTCCGGGGCCTGAACCGAGTATCGGTTTCTCGCGGATCATCTGGCTGCCCACCACAATGTACGAGGCGCGGCGACCCAAGGAGCCGTCCTGGTGGGCGTTGGTGCCGGAACTGAGGATGCTCAATGACTGGATGCGTGCCACGTAGCCAGCAGGCATCAAGGCGAATGTCGCCGGGACCATGAGTGCCAGGCCGAGCATCGCGAACCCCAGGTGCCGAGGACGTACGCGTGGCAGCTGCGCCCGATAGTGATACAACCCGATGATCAGACTGAGCGCCAGCACGACCAGCCCTGAACGCGATTCGGTCTTGGTCATGCCGCCCAGCAACAGGATGAGACCGCCCCCCAGAACAACCGGTGCAGCAGGTTTTGGCTGCGTATGGTCAACAACAATGCCAGCGGTATGGTAAACGCAATCAACAGCGCAAAGGCGTTCGGGTCTTCCAGCAAACCTGAGGCGCGGCCTTGATCCTGGTATTTGGCCGAAAACATCGCGAGCACGCAGGTGGTGGCGACGCTCACTGTCATCAGCCGGGCGAATATCTCCAGGTTCAGCTCGCGACCGATCAGCAACGTGATCACGAACAGGATCAGCCCTACTGTGAGTTCACGCAGCTGCGTCAGGGACAGGTCCATGTTTTCCGAAATCAACAAGCTCAGGCCATACAGCATCATGAAGCCGATCAGGGGCTTCCAGATATTGCTGCGCAAGCGTGTCGCGGGAATCTGGCGCAGGGCCAACTGCAAAATCAGGATCAGGATCAGCGCCAGGCCAAAGAACTTGGTGGCGGAAAACGCGCTGTCCTTGAACAGGCCTTCGAACGGCACCAGCGCGGCAATGCCCAGCAGGCCCCAGGCGGGCTTGCGGTACAGCATGGCGACGCCGACCAGGCCGAGCACCGCGCCCGGTGCCAGGAACGGATAAGGGCTGGCCAGCAATGCCAGGCAGACCAGCCCCAGCAGACTGACGATCGAGAGCGGGACGATCATGGCCGGGCCTCCCGTGCGGTGCGGATATAGAGCTGCGACCAGCGTTCGGCCAGCGTGCGCAGGTCGTAGCGGTCGCGTTGGGTGCGGCGTGCGTTGTCGGCGAGGATCTGCGCCAGGGGCGGTTCGCTGAACAGCGTTTCGATCTGGCGGGCCAACTCATCGGCGTCGGTTGGCGTGGCGAGCAGGCCGTTGTGACGATCCTGCAGCACATCGGGAATACCACCGACGCCGAACGCCACCACCGGTACGCCGGCCTGCATGGCTTCGAGCAGGATCATCGGCGTGCCTTCGGTGCGTGAGCTGATCACCAGGACATCGAGGCGGCTCCACCAGACGTTCATATCGGTCTGATAACCGGGCAGTTCGATGCGCGTGGGTAACCCGGCGTCGGCGATGCGCTTGAGCAAGGGCTGGCGTTCCGGGCCGTCGCCGAGCATCACCGCGTGCAGCGATGCATGGCGCTGGCACAGTGGGATCAAGGCGTCGAGGAACAGATCCGGGCCTTTCTCGCTGCTCAAGCGACCGACGTAGCCGACCCGCCAGTGTTGCCTGTCGTCGCGATGGGGCAGCGGCGTGGTGATGGCGGGCAGGCCGTTGGGGATTACGTCGAGCTTTTCCGCTTTCACGCTGGCCTGGCGGTGCAGCGCCGCGATGCTTTCGGCCACGCAAACCACTCGCTTGACCGGCGCGGTGCGGCACAGTTGAAGGCTCAACCACGTATAGAAGCGTTGCTTGGGGCTGCGTGGCGTGAAGCCGTGCTGGGTGATCACCAGCGGCAGGTGCAACAGGGTGGCCGCGGCCCAGCCGAACAACAGGCCCTTGAAATTGTGCGTATTGATCAGCGGGCGCTCGGCGCGCCGTTGCCGCAGATGCTGCAACAGTTCGGCCCAATTGGCGCAATGGTGGCAGTCGACCCCGGCCTGACGGAACCGCGTGATCAAGGTCGGCGGCGCCGCCAGGAACAGCACCTGATGCTGGCCGGGCGTCGCCACACAATGATCGAGCAGCATCCGCTCGGCTCCATAGAAGCCACCGCTGTCGAGCAGATGAATGATCGACAGGGGGGGCTGTGGTGGGACGGGCTGAACGGCGCGTTCAATTTTTCACCCAATGAACAAGACTGGGCACGCTCCAGTTGCGATGCGGGTTGATCTGATCGGGCGTTTGCTCGTTGATCACCAGCAGCACCGGCAGATCCAATTGGTGGCTGATTTGCGCAGGATGCTTGAAGCGATGGTCGAAGAACTCACGTACATAGACCAGGGCGATCGCCAACAGCAGGCCGCTGAACAAACCGAACGCGATGATCAGCATCGGCTTGGGAAACGCTGCGGCGGTCGGTTCGTATGGCGGGCTCAAGACGCGGGCGTTGGACAGGTCGTTGTCCAGTGAACGGACGGAGCTGGCTTCGGCGAACCGCTGCGCATAGGTGGAGAACGCCGCATGCAGGGCATTGATCTCGGTGTCCATCTGCCGCAGCTTGCTCTGGGTTTCCTGGAGCTGATGGATGCGCTCCTTGAAGGCGGCGATACGCTCGACCTTCTGATTGATCACCGAGCTGACCACCGCCAGGTCGGTGGTGCGTTCTTGAATGCGGTTGTTCACCACTTTCAGGAACTGCTGGCGGGTGCGCACGATCTGATCCCGGGCCAGCAGCATGGGTTCGCTGCCGGGCTGGAAGATCGCCAGGTCGTTCATGTAGCGGCTGACCTGGCTGGTCAGTTGCTCGCCCAGTTGCCTGATTTCCCGGTCTTCGAAGGCAATGTTGTCCACGGTGGTGGTGAAGGTGAACGGGAAGGTGTAGTCGTTGAACCGCGTGCTGTTCGCCGCCGCGAGACTGGTCTTCAGGTAATCGAGCCAGCGTTGGCTTTGCAGGAAACGGTCCTGAAACAAGTTCAAGGCCTGCTCTTCGGTGTTGATGGCGTTCAGGCGGAAGGTGATCTCCTCCTTGGGATCGGACGAACTGATGCCTTCAAGCAGTGCCAGGCGGTTGCCCTCCAAGCCATCGAGGCGCGTCTGGTACTGAAGCTTTTTCTGCTCATAGAACGTCTGCGGCAGCTCGATCGATTGCAGGTCCTGACGGCTGCCGAGGTAGTTCTGCAGCAGTTGCGCCACGAACCGGGTGCCCTGGGTCGGGTCACCGAAGCTGTAGACGATGGAGATGACATTGGAGCCGGGCAGGGTCTCGATCTTCAGGTTTTCGATGGCTTCGTCGGTCAACGTATCGAGCACGGTGTCGCGCATCGGATCGACCTCAAGTCCCAGGCTGTCGCGCACCGGGTTGATGACGTACTCGCGCAATGGCTGGGTGACGTAGCGCTTGAACGGTTCGCTCACCCATCTGTTGAGAATGCCTGGACTGGGGGTGTATTCGCCCTGTTCGCGCAGGGTCTTGATGGTTTCGCGAATCAACGCCGGCGAGCGCAGGATGTTGCTCTCGGTTTCCATGTCCGCCAGCGACGGTGGAACAAACGTCGCGTTTTCCTGGTTCAGCGAGGTCGTGGCGTCGCCCTGGGAGAGTTTTTTCGACTGGACGATCACCTGGGCGGTGATATCGAAGCTCTGCTTGAGCATCAACGGCAGCACCAGGGCGATCACGGCGAAAATCAGAAAGACGCGCTTCACCCACTGCTTGTTGGCGAAGAAGATCCTGAAGAACTCGTGCAGATAGTTTTCCTTGGGGTTCATGATCGATCACCTGGGTCAGTTGCTGTTGCTGCTTTTGTTGTCGAGGCGGTAGCCGAAGCTGACGCCAACGCCCTGGAACAACACCACGTCGGCCAGTTGCCTGGCCAGTTCGCCGGCGCTGGCTAGCTTGGTCTTGGGCACGAACAGCATGTCTTCCGGTTGCAGGTAGGCGATCTGCGATGCGTCGCCGCTCAAGGCCTTCTCCACGTCGTAGTGGCGAGCTTCGACCATATTGCCGTTGCGGCGCATGATGACCACCGAGTCGAGCCTTGCCTTGACGTTCGTGCCCCGGGCCAGGGTTAGCGCCTCGAGAACGGAGATCGGCCGGCGGATCGGGTAGGAACCGGGTTGAGCCACTTCACCGAGGACATAGATCTCGTTGCCGGCGGTGGACTTGAGCAGCACATCGACGGTCATGTGCCCGGGCAATTGGGTGTAGCGCTCATTGAGGAAGGCTTCCAGCTGGGTGACCGTCATGCCTTGCAGCGGCACGGAGCCGATTTCCGGAAAACTCGCGTAGCCGTCCCGGCCCACGGTGATTTCCCGGGTCATGCCGGTGCCGGGGTGGTTCAAGGTGTTGCGCAGGCTGTTCTCGCCGGCCAGCGGGCTGGTGACCAGCACCGTCAACTGGTTGCGATTGGGCTGGAAGAGCATCTTCTGGTCGTAGGCCCGTTGCACCGCGAGCCGGGCTTCGTCGGTGGTCAAGCCGCCGACCTTGACCGCGGTGTTGGCGCCCGGCAGTTCGATGCTGCCATCCGGCATGACTTGCTGCGTGCCATTGAGCTGGCTGGCGGCGGTGAAGTTCAGGGCCACCTGGTCGCCCGGCTGCACGCGATAGGTTTGGGGACCGGTGGTGCTGATGTGGAAGATCACATTGAGCACGTCCTGGGGCCGCAGGGTCTGTTCGACCTTGGGCATGTCGGTGGCCTGGGCGTTGGCCGGCTCAGCCGTGAGGATCTGCACCGGCATCGAGGTGGTATCACTGGTGCTGGAGCAACCGGCAAGCGGCAGCAACAGCAGGACAAGCATTCTGGCGTTCATCTCGTCATCCTTTTGCAGGCTTACAGGTTGTTGTAGAGCCACTTGGGCATGTAGTACTTGCGGCGGTTGAACACGCTGCCCACCACTTTCGCGCCGGCCTGGACCAGGCGCTGGCGTGTGGCCTGGGCCACTTCCCAGCGCGTGTCTTCACCGCGCACGACCAGCACCACGCCGTCTACCTGGGTACTGAGCACCAGCGTGTCGCTGGCCGAATACACCGCGTCGGCGTCGATCACCACAAAGCGGTATTGCGCCGCCAGTTGCTTGAACAGTGGGCGCAATCGCTCGGGGCTCAAGCGTTCTGCGTTGTGGCCCAGGCGCCCATGGGGCAATACGTCGAAGGGCAGGCTGGACGCCTGCACCACGCAGTCCTGCAACAGGGGCGGGGCGAGGCTGTTGAACAGCAGGTCGGTAAAACCGCGCTCCTTGTGCAACGCCAGTTGTTGGCTGAGGTTGCGCGGTGACTGGCTGGCATCCACCAGCAGTACGCGACCGTTGCTCATCTGCGCCAGTTGAGCGGCCAGCGCCATCGCGCTGGTGCTGGTTCCGGTGCCAGTGTTGGCGGCCGTCAAGAGCAGGATCCGCAGGGAAGGGTCGAGCACGGTCGAGGTCAGGTTGGTCTCGCTCGGGCTTGCGATGCTTAGGATATTCGTCGAACCGTCCATTTAACTCGCTCCGTGGCCGCTGAAAACTTTGAAGGGGGTAATCATCAGGATCTTCAAATCCAGCCACAGGCTCTGTTCAGCGATATAGCTGAGGTCCAATTCCACGCGCTGGTCGAAGTCGATATTGCTGCGCCCGGAGATCTGCCAAAGGCCGGTCATGCCGGGGTAGATGCTCAGGCGCACAAGATGGTTGTCCTTGTAGCGATAGGCGTTGAACGAGGTCGGCCGCGGGCCCACCAGGCGCATGTCGCCGGCCACTACATTGATCAGGTTCGGCAGTTCGTCGAGGCTGCTGCGGCGCAGGAACCGGCCGATAGGCGTGATGCGCGGATCATTGTCGATCTTGAAGTCGATGGCATCGGCGCCGTGTTTGTTGAGGTGGCGCAGCGACTCCTTGAGCGCCTCGGCGTCAGCAACCATGGTGCGGAACTTGTACATGCCGAAGACTCGGCCGCGATACCCGGTGCGCTTCTGCACGAACAGCACGGGACCGGGGCTGGAGAACTTGACCAGCAGCGCCAGGCCCAGCAGCAGCGGGCAGAACACCACCAGGATCGCCAGTGCGCCGAGGCAGGCCACTACGCGATTGGTGCGCGAGACTGTCCAGGGCCGGCCGCCGTCGCGACCGGTCAACCAGCCACGGCCCTGGCGGTGGATGGCCGCGTCCAGGCGCCTGCGGTGGTCGGGATCTACACGCTTGTCGCGTCCAGGGGCGTTGATCTCGATGACTTGCTCATGTCGGGTCATGGATTCCTCCGCTGAGGTTGGGCCGCAAGCGTTCAGTTGCGAGCGGTGCGTGGGCAGGCCGTGCGTAGTAATCGAGGAACCACTGGATGAAGCGGCCCAGGCCTTCGTCCAGTTCGATACCCGGCTTGAAACCGGTAGCCCGTGCCAGGTCGCTGGCATCGGCGCAGGTGTTGAGCACATCCCCCGCTTGCAGGGGCAGCAGTTCGATGCGGGCGGTTTGTCCCAGGTGCTTTTCCAAAAGTGCGACATAGGTGCGCAGCGCCACCGGGTGCTGCCCGCCGATGTTGTAGATCCGCCAGGGCGCGCGGCTGGTGGCCGGGTCCGGTTGTTCGTGATCCAACAGGGGCGTGACCTGGGGCGCACGGTCGATCAGGCGCGCGATGCTTTCGACGATGTCGTCGATGTAGGTGAAATCGCGTTGGTGCTCGCCGTGATTGAACAGCTGCAGCACACGGTCTTCGACGATGGCGCGGGCAAACTGGATCGGCGACATGTCTGGCCGGCCCCAAGGGCCGTACACCGTGAAGAAGCGCAGGCCGGTGCTGGGAATGCCGAACAGGTGGCTGTAGCTGTGGGCCATCAGTTCGTTGGCTTTTTTGCTGGCCGCGTACAGCGACAGTGGATGGTCGACGTTGTCCTGCACTGAATAAGGCGTGCGCGCGTTGGCGCCGTATACCGAGCTTGAGGAGGCGTAGATCAGGTGCTTGACCGGATAGCGTCGGCAGTTTTCCAGGATGTTCAGGAACCCGGTGATGTTGCTGTCGACATAGGCCTGCGGGTTTTCCAGGGAGTAGCGCACGCCCGCTTGGGCGGCAAGGTGAATCACGACGTCCGGACGCCGGGCCTGGAACAGTTCGTCGATGGCCGGTGCGTCGGCCAGATCGATCCGCGCGAGGGGAAATTCGCCGGCCTGGTCGTTCACCCAGGTCACGCGGTCGTGCTTGAGCTGCGGGTCGTAGTAGTTGTTGAAATTGTCCAGCCCGCACACCCGATGGCCGTCGCGCAGCAGTCGCAGCACGACGTGGGCGCCGATGAAGCCGGCCGCGCCGGTGACCAGGATGTTCACGCTTGTGGCCCTGATGCCGGGGTGCCCGGCACGGTGTGCCGCAGACCGATGCCGCGATACAACAGCCCGGCGGCGGCCAGCTGTTCGGGGTTGTACAGGTTGCGGCCATCGATGATTACCCGGGCGCGCAACTTGCTGGCCAACAGGTCGAAGTCCACCACGCGAAAATTCTTCCACTCGGTGCAGATCACCAGGGCGTCGGCGTCTTCCAGGGTGTCGTCGCGGGTGGCGCAGAGGTTCAGGTCCTTGCGATAGCCGTAAAGGCGCCGGCATTCGGACATGGCTTCCGGGTCATAGGCCTGCACCCGGGCGCCTTCGCGCCACAGCGCTTCCATCAGGTAGCGGCTGGGGGCTTCGCGCATGTCATCGGTGTTGGGCTTGAATGCCAGGCCCCAGATGGCAATCGATTTGCCGGCCAGGCCATCCTGGAACTGCGTCGTCAGTTTCTCGAAGAGGATGTGCCGCTGGCTGTCGTTGACGTCGGTGACGCTGCGCAACAAGCGCAGTGGCATGCCGTTTTGTTCGGCGGTGTGCAGCAAGGCCCGCAGGTCCTTGGGAAAGCACGAGCCGCCAAAACCGCAGCCGGGGTAGATGAAGTGGTAACCGATGCGTGGGTCCGAGCCGATGCCTTTGCGCACCGCTTCGATGTCGGCGCCCAGCCGCTCGGTGAGGTTGGCCAGTTCGTTCATGAAGCTGATGCGGGTGGCGAGCATGGCATTGGCGGCGTACTTGGTCAGTTCGGCGCTGCGGTTGTCCATGAACATCAGTTTTTCACGGTTGCGGCAAAAGGGCGCGTAGAGCTCCGTCATCTGGTCGCGGGCCAGCGGGTCGGCGGTGCCGACGATGATCCGGTCGGGGCGCATGCAATCGGCCAGCGCGCTGCCTTCCTTGAGAAACTCGGGGTTGGACACCACCCGCACGTTCAACTGTTTCAGGCCCCGCCGCGCCAATGCCTGGCGGGCGCATTCGGCGACTTTGTCGGCCGTGCCCACCGGCACCGTGGACTTGATGACCAGGGTGCGGTCGCTGTCCATGAAGTCGGCGATTTGCCGGGTGACGGCCAGCACATGGCTCAGGTCTGCCGAGCCGTCTTCATCGGCGGGAGTACCGACGGCGATGAAAATCAGCTCGCCATGGTTGACCGCGTCGCTGGCCTGGGAACTGAAGGACAGGCGTCCGGCCTTGATAGTGTCTTCGAGCAAACTGGACAGCCCCGGCTCGCTGATGGTCGGTACGGCCTGTTGCAGTTGCCGGATTTTGTTCGGGTCGATATCGACGCACAAAACGCGGTGTCCGACGTCGGCCATTGCGGCCGCCTGGATCAATCCGACATACCCCGTACCAAATACGCTCACGTCCATTTTTGGCGCGCCTCGCAGACCGAATGATGTAACTCGGATGAAACTGTTTAGAGGGGTATAGCGCAGCTTCAGGAAAGCGTGTCAGCAAAATGACAGTTGTCAGTGTTGGCAATTCAAGTGAAATCGGGCCTTTTGATATCAAGTCCTTGACTGTCTTAGTAAAGTGGCTGTTTTATTGGGTATTACGGGAATTTGACAAAGCGATAAACGGTAGTAATCCATAGGTTTTTACATTTTGTGACAGCATTTCGTGTCATTTTTGGGGTAACTTTTTTTTGACGCGTGCTTCGGATGAAGCATTTCTTGCGCTTTGAAAATCGGCTGCTACCGTGCAGGAACGAAGCGTTTTTGACACTGCGATCTGGTCGAGGAAAACATGGTCCGTTACCTCAAGGAACTGCTGCTGGTTCTGTACCTGTTCAAGGGGTACGACTATTACCTCGACCGTCTCAACGCGTTGGGCCTGGGGTTCGCAACGTTGCTGTTCGGCGTCATGTTCGCGGTGCTGGTGCTGGCGCTGTGGATGACTGCCTACATACGCCAGACCCTGGTGAGGCATATGTTTGCCTTGGCGATGTTTGTTTCAGCGGTGTTTTTCGAGGTCTACACCCGCGTCACGGACAGTTACCTGACCTATAGCCAGTTCGTTTCACTGGTGTACTCGGGGGATTTATCCAAGAGGCGGCCTATCAGTACCGTGGCGTGATTATCAGCGCGGCGATCAGCGGCTTGCTGCTGTTGTTCGGCATCGCCCTCAAGCCTCGGCGGGCGGTGCGGTTGCCCGGTTACCTGCCGATAGCGGCGCCCATGCTGGGGGTGTTGTTGCTCAGTGGCGTGTTGTTCGTGCGGGCGGGCGAGGGCGCGCGGGGCCTGCCGATGATGTACACGCCGTTGGTCTATTTGAATCTGTTTGCCTACGAGTCCTTGCACAGCACCATCGGTCCTCGGGAGCCCGTCACCCTGGTGCGACGGTCATCTTTGATCGAGCAGGATATTGTGCTGATCATTGATGAAAGCGTTGGCGGTAATTACCTGGATATCAACGCGCCATTCGGCGTCCACACCGGGCTGAAGGCGCCGCCCGAGGGCGTGGACATCGTCAATTTCGGCTATGCGGCCTCCATCGCCAATTGCAGCTCCGACACCAACGTCACCCTGCGCTATGGCGGCACGCGCGCCGACTACACGCGCATCAACAGCACCCGGCCGTCGATCTGGCAATATGCCAAGAAGGCTGGTTTGCGTACCGTCTACATCGACGCCCAGCGCACGGGTGGCTACCTGCAGAACCTGATGACCGATCTGGAAAAACAGGACATCGACGAATTCATCCAATTCGACCACGCCAGCGTGCGCGACCGCGACATGGCGGCGGCGGCGAAGTTGATCGAACTGCTGGGCGACAACCAGGCCGAACTGGTGGTGATCAACAAGGTGGGGGCGCATTTCCCGGTACACGACAAATACCCCGACGAGTTCATGAACTACCGCCCGGCATTGCCGCGAGGGCAGTTCCAGGAAGTATCCGACACCGGCAGCCGCGACGGCTTCAACGGCCAGAAAGATGACTGGTTGCTGTACCGCAACGCTTACCAGAACACCTTGCTGTGGAACGTCGGCGAGTTCTTCAAACGAATCTTCCAGCAGGGCGATTTGAGCCATGCTGTGTTGATCTACACCTCCGACCACGGCCAGGACCTGCACGAGCGCGGCAACCCCGGGCTCAACACCCATTGCGGCGGTGACCCGGTGGCCGAAGAAGGGTTGGTGCCGTTGGTCATCATCCAGGGCAGCCAATTGCACAGCCTCGATTGGCGCCAGGCCTGGGCTCGGAACAAGGACCGCTCAAGCCACTACAACATCTTCCCTACGCTGTTGCAGCTGATGGGGTACGAGCCGGCTGGGGTCGAAGCGATCTATGGCAAGTCCCTGGACCAACCGACCGATGACGACTTCACCTTCAACTACCGCTTCAACGCGCGGCTGGGGGCGAAACCGGCGTGGAAACACATTGACCTGGACCATATCGTCACACCGCAGCCTGGCCAGGCTGAAATGGCGGTGGGGCATTGATTGGCGGTCCCTATGCGCTGAGCTTTTTGTGGGAGCGAGCTTGCTCGCGATAGCTTCGGCACATCCAACATCACCGCGACTGATACACCGCCTTCGCGAGCAAGCTCGCTCCCACAGGTTTTTTTGTCGCCTGCAAATCCGCGGCCGAACGCCGATCCAATTGTGGGAGCGAGCCTGCTCGCGATAGCGTCGGCACATCCAACATCACCGCGACTGATACACCGCCTTCGCGAGCAAGCTCGCTCCCACAGGTTTTTTTGTCGCCTGCAAATCCGCGGCCGAACGCCGATCCAATTGTGGGAGCGAGCCTGCTCGCGATAGCGTCGGCACATCCAACATCACCGCGACTGATTGTAGTGGTCAACTTTTTCCGGACACCTCAATCGGTGTTTTTCAGGCTGCTTGCCGCTCATACTGATTGGGCGGCAAATAGCCCAAGGATGAGTGCATTCGCCTTTCGTTATAGAACCGCACAATGTAGTCCGTGATGTCCTTGATCGCTTCGCCATGGTTGGCGTAATCCTTCCTCCAAACACGCTCCATCTTCAGATTCAAGAAGAAGCGCTCCATGACCGCGTTGTCCCAGCAGTTACCCCGGCGACTCATGCTGCAGCGCATTCCATGCCGCGTCAGCAAGTCCTGGTAAGCAGTGCCCGCATATTGGCTGCCTCGATCCGAATGCGCGGTCAGACCCGGTTCAGGTTGTCTCTGCGCGATGGCCAGTTGCATCGCACTACACACTAACTCTGCCCGCATGTGCGGTGCCATGGCCCAGCCCACGATCTTGCGTGAGTACAAATCCATGACGGCCGCCAAGTACAACCAACCACTTCGGGTGCGGATGTAGGTGATGTCAGCGACCCATGCCTGGTTGATGCGCCCGGGGTTGAACTGGCGATTGAGTAGGTTCTCAGCCACCGGAAAATTGTGATTGCTGTCGGTGGTATGAACGAACTTACGCTTCCAGATCGGACGCAAATCCTGTTGTTTCATCAGGCGACGGACCTTGTGTCGTCCGATGGACACGCCATCGCCGCACAGTGCTTTCACCAAACGACGGCTGCCGTAACAGTGCTCATAGGACACGAATGCAGCCTTGACCTGGGCCGCAACCGAGCAGGCAGGTTTTGGCTTCAGGCGCCGCTGACGAGCTTCATAGAAGCCCGAACGACTAATCCGCAACACCCGGCAGACACGCGCCACCGGGTAGGCCTTGCATTGTATTTGGTGAACCAGACGATGGATCACTTCAACTCGCGGGCAAAGAAGGCCGTAGCTTTTTTTAATATTTCATTGTCCGTCTTCAGCTCGCGGACTTGCTGTTCAAGCTGGCGAATACGCTGTTGCTCGCTGGTCAATGGCTTACCAATCCCTGCACCGCCCAATTGCTCGGCTTGGTACTGCTGAACCCAGCGGCGCACGGCCGTGTCGCTCAAGCCTAAGTCTGTACAAACTGAATTCACACTGAGGCCTTGATCGACAATCATCTTGCAGACCTTCAGCTTGAAATCGGGGTCGAACTTTCTGTACTTCTTGGTCATGAAATATTCCTCAATAGGTGTAGTTTCACCTATTGAGGTGTCCGGGGTCATTAGACCAGCTCAGATACACCGCTTTCGCGAGCAAGCTCGCTCCCACAGGTTTTTTTGTCGCCTGCAAATCCGCGGCCGAACGCCGATCCAATTGTGGGAGCGAGCCTGCTCGCGATAGCGTCGGCACATCCAATATCACCGCGACTGATACACCGCCTTCGCGAGCAAGCTCGCTCCCACAGGTTTTTTTGTCGCCTGCAAATCCGCGGCCGGACGCCGATCAAATTGTGGGAGCGAGCTTGCTCGCGATAGCGTCGGCACATCCAACATCACCGCGACTGACACACCGCCTTCGCGAGCAAGCTCGCTCCCACAGGTTTTTTTGTCGCCTGCAAATCCGCGGCCGAACGCCGATCCAATTGTGGGAGCGAGCTTGCTCGCGATAGCGTCGGCACATTCAACATCACCACGACTGATACACCGCCTTCGCGAGCAAGCTCGCTCCCACAGGGAAAGTAGCCGTTGCCGCAGAATGGAATACACCCCACGCGACGAGCAAATACCAAGGCCCTGCGGCGCCTACCGGGTCGTGACGATCGGCTCAGGTCGGTCAGGGTCGTGCAGCAGCGTAAAGCCCCGATTCCGCAACGCACGACCAATGAAGCGCGAGCCGATGTCATTCAAGTGTGTGTCATCGCGGTACAGTAACTGCCCTTCAATGACCGGACTGCACAACCCTGCCGGGCAGATTACCTGGTTGGGGTCGATAAAGCGTACCTGGGGCAGCCTGGCGCGTATGCCGTCCCAATAGGGCGCCGTGATGTCCAGTGGGGCGGAGCAGGGACGCTGGGTGGCGAACATCAAGCGACGCACCGGACAGGTCGCGGCTTTATCGATGTTCTGGTTACTCAGGATTACGATGACCTGGCCGGTGTTCTGCGCCACGCGCTTGATGCTCGCTTCGATCGCGTTCCCAGCCGCTGCATCCTTCGGCCAGGCCCCGGCCAGCACGACATAGGGGTAGTGGTTCTGTTCGATCAACCCGAGCACCCGTTCATTACGTTTTCCACAATGGCTGACATACACCGTCGAGAGCCCGCCGGTGTAGTCGAAGATCGGCGGGCAACCGTCCAGGGTGTAGTCCATCAAGCTGATGCCATTGGGTTCGGCGAGGATGTCGACCATGCCCGTGAAATGATTGGCGAACGAATCACCCACCATGATCCCGTCGACTGGCTGCTTGCGCGCCCCAAGCCGGCAATCGGGGTTGGGATCGGCGCTGTACCGGGCATTGGGCATGTGGCAGCCGCTGCGAAGTTTGTTCGGCTCGGCCAGGGTCATTGCTTCGAGCGTCGCCACTTCAGGCGCAAAGCGCTGGGAAAATCCGCCTGATTGCAGGCTGGTCACCGCCAGCACGGCGAGCCCGAGGGCCGGTAGGGTGAATCGCCGCAGGAGCACGCGTGAAAACGGCAACTGCTTCCCGGTCCGTCGATAAGGGACCTCGACATAACGCCAGGACCACCAGGACAGCGCGATCGCCACCGCCACCAGCAAGGCTCCCACGGCAGGCGTAATGGCAATGTCCAGGTAATTCAGGAAAGCGATCAGGGGCCAGTGCCAAAGATAAAGCGAATACGAAATCAAGCCGATGAACACCATGGGCCGGTTGGTCAGCAGGCGCCAGCGAACCTCGCCACTGCCGGCCAGAATCAGCAGCGCCGCGCCCAGGCAGGGGATCAAGGCGTTGAGGCCAGGGAAGGGCGCCGCCGGGCTCAAGGCAAACATGGCAAAACCAATCAGCCCGGCCCCCGCCAGCCCATACCCCAACGCCGCTCTGCGGCCGAGCCTGCGTGGCTGATAGAGATAAATGCCCAGCGCACCGCCCAGCATTAACTCGAAAAACCGCGTGGGCAGCAAATAGTAGGAGGCAGTGGCGAAGACGTTCGTGGCGTACTCCGAAAACCCAACTGCCGCGACAATGCCGGCCCCCAGCACGGGCAGCAGGTAACGTGGCAGCAGGCGATAAAGCGCCAGGATGAGCAGCGGCCAGATCACATAGAACTGCTCTTCGATGCCCAGTGACCAGGTATGCAACAACGGCGCTTCGCTGGCGTCCGCCGCGAAGTAGTTGCCGTACTTCACCCAGATGTAGAAGTTCGAAACGCCCAGCAACGAGAACAGCGCGCTGATGTTGAGCCGGATCAGGTCGACGGGGGAAAGAATGAAGGCGCCGGCGACCACGCTTGCCAGCAAGACTGTGGTCAGTGCCGGCACGATGCGGTTGATGCGTCGCTGATAAAAACGCTTCAGTGAAAAGGTGTTCTGCCTGATCTCGGCAAACACCTGGGAAGTGATGAGAAATCCAGAAATGACGAAGAAAATGTCGACCCCCACGAATCCGCCCGGCAACAGACTGGCGTTGAGGTGATGAATGAACACGGCGATGACCGCAACGGCGCGAAGCCCGTCGATGTCGGGGCGATATTGGGTGTTAGGCATGGCGGCGATCGTCCTTTGATAGGAAGCAACCAGGTTCGTCACGTTTATGACGGTTGCGCCGACAGCCTGAAACGGCGGGTATGACTTATTGATTGATAGACGAAAAACCAAGCCAAGCAAGACTATTGGATCCAATTTATCTGGCAAGTGACAAACGGTAGATCCATTCCATAGGCTCATCCCGGGTGGGGCCGTCACTCAACTCCGCTATCCTGAGCCTCACGTTCATTCATTGAGCCTTTTCATGCTTGAAGTCCGCGATGTCTACAAAAGCTATCCCACCCCCAAGGCCCATTGCCGGTGTTGCAGGGTGTCGATCTGACCCTGATGCCAGGCAGCAGCCTGGCGCTGATGGGGGAGTCGGGCAGTGGCAAGAGCACCTTGCTGCACCTGGTCGCCGGGCTGGACAAGGTCGACCGCGGCAGCATTCGCAGTGGCGAGTCTCGGCTCGATGGCATGAGTGAAAGCCAGTTGGCGAATTGGCGACGCACGGAAATCGGCTTGGTGTTCCAGCAGTTCAACCTCATCAGCAGCTTGTCGGTGGAGGACAACCTGGCGTTCCAGGCGCGTCTGTGTGGCCGCTATGACGTGGCCTGGCAAGCTCACCTGGTGCAGCGGCTCGGGCTTTCTGGGCTGCTGCGGCGTTATCCCGAGCAGCTTTCCGGCGGCCAGCAACAGCGGGTGGCGCTGGGGCGGGCGTTGGCCTCGCGGCCGCCTTTGTTGCTGGCCGATGAACCCACCGGCAGCCTCGACGAAGCCACCAGCGACGAAGTGCTGCAACTGCTGCTGGAACTGCTGGAGGGTAGCCCCACCAGCCTGCTGATGGTGACCCACAGTCCACGGGTCGCGGCTCGCCTGGCCCAGCGCGTGGTGTTGCACGGTGGACAGTTGGCGCAGGTGGCCCAGGGGTGATGATTTTTCGCCAGACCCTCAAGGCCCTGCTCAGCCATTGGCGCCAACACCCGGTGCAATTCTTCAGCGTGCTGACCGGCCTGTGGCTGGCCACCAGCCTGCTCACTGGCGTGCAGGCGCTAAACAGTCAGGCCCGGGACAGCTACGCCCGGGCCAGCCAACTGATCGGCGGCCAACCCCAGGCCAGTCTTAGTGCACCCGGTGGCGGTACCTTCCCCCAGCAATGGTTTATCGAGCTGCGACGCCAGGGCTGGCCGGTGTCGCCAGTGTTGCAGGCTCGGGTGCTGCTCAAGGACCACGAGGATCAGCGCCTGCAACTGATGGGCATCGACCCGGTGTCGCTGCCGCCCGGTGCGGCACTGGCGGGGCAGGCGCGGGAGATGAGCGAGGTGGTGGAATTCTTTACCGACCCCGGTCGCACCTGGGTCGCTGCGCAGACCTTGCAGGCCCTGGGGCTGACCGAGGGCGACCGGCCTCGCACAGTCGATGGGCAATCCCTGCCGCCGCTGCATGCCCAGGTGGACATGGCGCCCGGCGTGTTGTTGATGGACATTGGTTTTGCCCAACAGGTACTCGGGTTGCCGGAGCAACTGTCGCGGCTACTGTTGCCCGCCACGTTCAACGCTGCGTTGCCGGAGGCGTTCAATGGTCGGCTTCAACTCAAGCACGCCGATGAAGAAAACAACCTGTCGCGCCTGACCGAAAGTTTTCACCTGAACCTCGATGCCTTGGGGTTCTTATCCTTCGTGGTGGGGCTGTTCATCGTTCACGCGGCCATCGGCCTGGCCCTGGAACAACGCCGCAGTCTGTTGCGAACCCTGCGCGCCTGTGGCGTCAGTGCGCGGGTACTGGTCACCAGCCTGACCTTCGAATTGGGCGCGTTGGCCTTGCTGGGTGGGATCGCCGGGGTGCTCAGCGGTTATTGGCTGGCGAGCCTGTTGTTGCCCGATGTCGCGGCGAGTTTGCGGGGTTTGTACGGCGCCGAAGTGGCCGGGCAGTTGAACCTCAGCCCGTGGTGGTGGCTCAGCGGCGTCGGCCTTAGCCTGCTCGGTGCGCTACTGGCCGGCGCCGACAGTCTGTTGCGGGCGGCGCGCCTGCCATTGCTGGCGCTGGCCAACCCCCAAGCCTGGCATCAGGCCCATTCGCGATGGCTGCGGCGCCAGGGTTGGGTGGCGACGGTGGCGGTGTTGATTGCCACATCGGCGTTGATCTGGGGCGACAGCCTGGCCAGCGGTTTTGTCCTGATGACCGCCTTGTTGCTGGGCGCGGCGCTGGCCTTGCCGGTGCTGCTCAACAGCGCGCTGAAGCGGCTGTTGAGCCGCAGCCGCTCGGTGCTCGGACAGTGGTTTCTGGCCGATTGCCGTCAGCAATTGCCAACGTTGAGCCTGGCGCTGATGGCCTTGTTGCTGGCGCTGGCGGCGAACATCGGCGCCGGCAGCATGACCGCCGGTTTCCGCCAGACCTTCAGCAACTGGCTCGAACAACGGCTGACCGCCGAGTTGTACATCAACCCGCAAACCCCGGCCCAGGCAGACGAACTGTACGCCTGGCTCAAGCAGCAAGCGGCGATCACTGCCGTCGTTCCCCTTTGGCAAGTCTCGGTCCCGTTGCAGGGCTGGCCGACGGATATCCACGGCATCATCGATCACCCCCACTATCGCCAGCATTGGCCGCTGCTGGAATCGGCCGGCGACAAGCCGTGGGAGCAACTGGCCGCCGCCGACACCCTCATGCTCAGCGAACAACTGGCCCGGCGCCTCAAGGTGAGCATCGGCGATCAGTTGACCCTGGCGACGCCGAAGGGGCCATGGGCACTGCGTATCGTTGGAATCTACGCCGACTACGGCAATCCCAAGGGCCATGTGCTGGTCAACGCCGAGCATTTGCTGGCGCACTGGCCGAACCTGACGCCGAACCGTTTCAACCTGCGCATCGAACCGCCCGCAATCCCGGCGCTACTGACCGCGTTGCAAGGCCGGTTCAGCCTGGACGACAGCCGCATCGTCGATCAGGCCCGGCTCAAGGGTTGGTCGACCCAGGTGTTCGAACGCACCTTCGCCGCCACCGCCGCCCTCAACAGCCTGACCCTGGCGGTGGCCGGGGTGGCGTTGTTCATCAGCCTGCTGACCCAGAGCCAGAGTCGCCTCGGCCAGTTGGCGCCGCTGTGGGCATTGGGCGTGACGCGCCGGCAGTTGATGTTGCTCAACCTCGGCCAGACCTGGCTGTTGGCGCTGCTGACCTTGGTCCTGGCGTTGCCGCTGGGCATCGCCCTGGCCTGGTGCCTGGACACGGTGATCAATGTGCAGGCCTTCGGTTGGCGCCTGCCGTTGCGGGTGTTTCCGTTGCAACTGGTGCAGTTGCTGGCCCTGGCGATGCTCGCCACGCTACTGGCGTCGGCCTGGCCGCTGTATGCGTTGTACCGCACCCAGCCGGCGGATTTGCTGAGGACCTTTGCCCATGAAAATTAAAGTGGGTGTGTTGTTGCTGGCGTTGCTCAGTGGTTGCGATGACTCAGCCCCAACGCAAAAGGGCTTTGCCGGCCTCGGCGACCAGGCTGCCGCGTTCACACCGGTTGTGCCTGGGCGGGTGTTCAGTTTCCCCGCCGACCATGGCCTTCATGAAGGTTTTCGCATCGAGTGGTGGTACGTCACCGCCAATCTCAAGGATGCCCAGGGGCATGAGTTCGGCGTGCAATGGACGCTGTTTCGCAGCGCCTTGAATGCCGCGCCCCAGGCCAGCGGCTGGCGCAACCAGACGATCTGGCTCGGCCACGCGGCGGTCACATCCGCCACGGTGCATCATGCTGCCGAGCGTTATGCCCGAGGCGGGGTGGGGCAGGCCGGGGTGCAGGCGGTGCCCTTCAATGCCTGGATCGACGACTGGCAATTCAATACCCAGGCTTCAGGCACCGAGCCGTTGGCAGAGATGCAATTGAAGGCGCGCGACCCACGCTTCAGCTATGCATTGCGGCTGACGTCGAGCCGACCGCTGGTGTTGCAGGGCGATCGAGGTTTCAGTCAAAAATCCGAACAGGGGCAGGCGTCGTATTACTACAGCCAGCCGTTCTTCCAGGCCAGCGGTGAATTGGAAATCGATGGCCAGCGTTACGCGGTCAGCGGTCCGGCCTGGCTCGACCGCGAATGGAGCAGCCAGCCCCTGACCGCCAGCCAGACCGGCTGGGACTGGTTTTCCCTGCACCTGGACAACGGCGAGCACCTGATGCTCTACCGCATGCGCCGCAAGGACGGCGCGCCTTATCTCACGGGCACTTGGATCGATGCCCAGGGCCGGGCGCAAACCCTGCGCGCCGAGGAAATCAGCCTTGTGCCCCAGGACACCACCAAGGTTGCCGGGCGCTCGATGCCGATAGGCTGGGCCATCAAGATCCCCAGCAAACAACTCGACATCACCCTCCACGCGCTCAATCCCAATGCCTGGATGAACCTGCGCATTCCCTATTGGGAAGGCCCGGTGCAGCTGCGTGGCAGCCAGGGCGGCAACGGTTACCTGGAGATGACCGGCTACTGAAAGTCGCCGGAACTCCCTGCGAACGCCGACCCTCATAGTTTATGAATGTCTCGCAGGAGCCCGTCATGAGCGATGACCTCAAACTTGCGTCGCTGGCCGATTGGCAGCGATTGTTCGACGACAAGGCCTACTGGCAGCAGTCACCGGATGCTCACTTCACCGAACTGATGCGGGTCGCCAATGATTTATTTGGCCTGGGGGCTATCGACCTGGCGCAGTGGCAGGACTTGAAAACCAAGGCTGAACAACTGCACCTGCGCTCCCCGGATGCCAACGTCGCTGAAGAAGTCGCTGACCCCGACGCCTGATCCCAGGCCTGAAAGATTCAAGGAGTTCGCCATGAAGCACAGTCCCGATCAAACACCGCAGAACCCCGACGAACCGGCGTTGCCCGGTGAAGTGGAGCGCGATAACGATGCCTTGCGGCCCAACGACCCGGCCAAACGTAAACAACGGCACGGCGACTCTGATGCGGGGGATACCGATGCGCAGAAAACCGCTCGGAGGGGCTGAAGTGCGACACCCCGACGGGTATTAAAAGAGTTTTTTAATGACTGTTTGTTTTTTATGCAGACAACTTTTGTACTTGTCCATGTTTTGTATAACTGTTTGTACAACTGTCGCATGAGTGCCATCCGGACACCGTGGCAAGCGGGCAGTCCTCAAAGCGTTCGAACAAGTGAGTAATGATCAGTCGTCGGCAGTTACAATAAAGATAAACAATTATTTAAACAGGCTCACGGACATATTCCAAAAGTTCGATTATTATCATGCCCGTTCGCCCAGTGTCAGGCTCTTTACCAGTGCACGGATTGCCGAGGCCATCGCACTGGGCGAACACCTCTCGGGGCCAAGCATAACCTTTTGCTTAAATGCACATCGGCCAGCAGACCTGGCCGGTGCATTGATGCTTGCTCTCGAATTAACTGACGACAGGCACGCGCCAGTCATCGGAACCCGAGGTGCCGCTGACTTCGTGGGTCCAGGTGATCTTGCGATACGAGAAGTGCACATCTTCCAGATGGGTAAAGTGTGCGTTTGCCGGGTCCTGGCAGTTGAACATGTAGTCCTTGATTTCGACGATGGTCGCGTCCCACAGCGTAGTGGTGAAGTAGTGTTGCTGGATCCCTGCGCTCGATGTCCGGAACCATTGGATCACCACTTCTTCCATGCACTCAGCGCTGGTCAGGGCCCCCAGCAGCAGCGGCGTGGACTTATCGAATACCTTGGTGATGATGAGCGGGTGATGAATGCGTTGGCCAGTTGGCTGGCCAGATTGGGGGTCACGCGGGACGCTCACTTGGTGTTGGAAGCCTTGGACCATGATTCTGTCTTCGCGACCTTCCTGATAGATATTGCCAACCGAGTCGGCTGTAAACGCGCCTTTAGTGATCAGACCTTGCTTGATGCCGGTGATGGTCATGTACGCTGGGGTAGCCAATGGATGCTCTCCTTCCTGGATAACTCAAGGGCCTGGGACAGTAGTTGTCCGAGGTGGCCTGAGGGCTATCAAGAGCTATGCCATTAATAAAAAAACTATGTATATCAATTGGTTGTGTTTTTATTTTGAATGTTCCTGCCGAGGGAGAAGCGGAATATGTGTAAGGCGCCGCCCAGTGCCGTGCACTCTCTTGCGCAGCGGGCTCGCGCTACCGGCCCCTCGGCTGTAACGGCTTGATCATTGTGCTTGGCGGCAGGTCCGTAGAGCAACTTCCTACATACCTATCTCAGCCCTGCATTCATCAATGGAGCGCTGTTGTGTCTCGGCGTACAGGCCCAACTCATCGATCGTCGCCCGTCCCAGTGCTTCTTCAAACGACTGGCGATTGGACTGCCCGGCATAGTGACTCTGGGCGGCATCGCCGAGGTTCGACTGGAAGATACCGGCGGCGCTGACCGGTAGGAAATCTTCGTACACCAAGGGTTCGGCGCGCAGGTATTGCTGCTCCAGCAAGTGTTCCAGCGAGGCCGTTTGCTCGACGGTGCCCTTGGCGGCGAGGCCTTTTGGCGTCACGAAGTAACGGAAGTACGCCAGGGCCTGTCTACGCAGTTCCTCGTGGGTGTCAGGGAATTGGGCAAAGTGTTCGCTCATCAGCGTGTTGTAGCGTGCGGCGTTGGCTTCGTTGGGAAACTCTCCCAGCGCGTCGCGCGCCGCGTTCAGCAATTGATCGTAGAGCGCGCGGCCCCTGGGCGTGAGGGCCGCGCCACGTTGTTCGATTTCGCCGAAGCGGGCGCTGTGGCTGCCTTGGGACTGCGACTGGTCGGTGAAGGCGACAGGTTCGTCGAGTGCCTTGAAGCTGGTCTGGCGCAGCAGGATCGGGCATTGGCGACGGGGTGGGCCTTCGATCACGGCTTTGGGGGTAATACCGTGCACGGGCATCCGGGCCTGGACGATGTCGATGTCCAGGGTGCGTGGCGTCAGGTGATTGATGTGCGGGCCCTTGAATGCCACTACATCGGCGATCAGGCGATGTTGGGTGCTCAGTTGCCGGTACTGCTCGGCGGTGACGGTGGCGCTGTGGTGCCAGCGAAAGGTTTCCAGGGCCTGCAGGACGAAGTCCTCAGCCTGGGACTCGCTCAGGCCACCCTGGTATTCGGCCAGCTCTATGAGCTCAAGGGCCCTGGGGGTGAAGATCTGCCGTTTGTCCAACACAGCCTCGGCAAAGGCCCGAAGCTCGGTGTTCTCGATCAGCTCCAGGCGCAGCAGCGAGGTAAACACCCGGAATGGGCTGATCTGCAGCGCGCTTTCGTGCACGGCGCGAAAGGCGGTGGAATGCACCGGCACCCCGGCAGGCGTGAGGTCGTAGTAGCCCACCGGCTGCATGCCCATGACCGCGAACAGACGCCCCAGGGTCGCCAGCTCGGTGGCGGTGCCGACGCGGATCGCACCGTGGCGTTCCAGGTCCAGGCGCTCCAGTTCGCCAGTGCTGCGCAGGTGTGCGGCCAGGACCGGATCTTCGGCCATCACTTGGGCGTTGGTGTGTTCCACCAGCTTCATCAGGGTCCCATACAGCGGCACCTCGTCGCGGTACATGTCGGACATCGCCCTGGAGAAGCGTTGGCGGATCAGGTCGGGGCTGACGAAGCTCATCGTAAGAATTCCTGGCGAGGGCTGTGGGAAAGTTGGACGAAAGATCGCAGCCTTCGCCAGCCCCGGCAAACGAAGAATCTTCAGGACTTCATTCTGCCAGGGACTGATCCACTAGCTCGATCCAGTGCCGCACGGGCGTGCGACCAGCGCCGTCGAGGTGGTTCTGGCAGCCGACGTTGGCGGTGACGATCAGCTCCGGCTGGCCACTTTCCAGCGCGTTTAGGCGGTTGTCGCGTAGCTGCCGCGCCAGGGCCGGCTGGGTCAGCGAATAGGTGCCGGCCGAGCCGCAACACAAATGGCCGTCGGGCACCTCGGTGAGGTTGAAACCCAGCCGCGTCAACAATGCTTCGATGCTGCCACCGAGTTTCTGTGCGTGTTGCAAGGTGCAGGGGCAATGCACGGCGATACGCTGGTTCCTGGCTGCGCAGATCTGTTCCAGCGGTTCCTTGCCGAGCACTTGCACCAGGTCCAGTGCCCGTTCACTCACCTGTTTGGCCTTGGCGGCGTAGGCACGGTCATGTTCCAGCAGATGCCCGTAGTCCTTGATGAATGCGCCGCAGCCGCTGGCTGTCTGGACGATGGCTTCAGCGCCGTTTTCCAGGTGTGGCCACCAGGCGTCGATGTTCTGGCGGGCGCGGTCCAGCCCGGTGGCCTGGGCGTCGAGGTGATAATCCAGCGCGCCGCAGCATCCGGCTTGCGCACAGGGGATCACGCTGATGCCGAGTCGATCCAGTACCCGCGCTGCCGAGGTATTGGTGTTGGGCGACAGGCCCGGTTGCACGCAACCTTCGAGCATCAACACCGTACGCCGATGCCGCAGAGGCGGGCGCTCGCCGTGAGGCGGGGAAGGGCGGGGCAACTTGGCGATCAGGTTCGCCGGCAGCAACGGACGCAAGACCGTCCCAAGACGCAGCAGGGCCTTGAACCGCTCGGGGCTGGCGGCCAGGCTGCGCAACCCCAGGCGCAGCGCGCGTTGGCCGGCGGGGCGCGGCACGGCACGATCGACCACCGCCCGGCCGATGTCCAGCAGGTTGTGATAATCCACGCCGGATGGACAGGTGGTCTCGCAGTTGCGACACGACAGGCAGCGATCCAGGTGCAGTTGGGTGCTGGCCGTCGCCGGCTGGCCTTCGAGCACTTGCTTGATCAGGTAGATGCGTCCGCGCGGGCCGTCCAGTTCATCGCCGAGCAATTGGTAAGTGGGGCAGGTGGCATTGCAGAAACCGCAATGCACGCAACTGCGCAGGATCCGCTCGGCTTCTTCGGCGCGGGGCAGATTTTTGCTTTCCTCACTGAACCGAGTCTGCATAGTTAGCGTCCTGAACTAAAGCTCCGGGTACATCCGCCCAGGGTTGAACAGCCCCAGGGGATCGAGCTGGGCCTTGAGTTGCCGGTGATAGCGCAGCAGTGCCGGGGCCAGCGGTTGGAACGGTGTATCGCAGGCACCCTGACGATAGCAGGTGGCATGGCCGCCCACTTCATGGGCCAGGGTTTGCACGGTATTGGCATCGGTTTTCAACCAGCGTTGCGCGCCGCCCCAGTCGATCAGTTGCGTGCCGGGCAGGGCGAGGGGGCCGGTGTGGTTGGGCAATGACAGGCGCCACAGCGGCAAGCCTTCATCGAAGAATGCCAGCCGGTGCTCATTGAGTGCCGTCCAGTACTGATCGTCGATCACCTCACCACCGAAACGTTGATGAGCGGCGCTGACCGAGCCTTCGCCACCCTCCAGGCGCAGGTGCAGGCAGCCGTCGTCATGGCTGGCGGCGCTGATGGGCAACGGCTGGCGGCCCCATTCGGCGAGTTTCTCCAACGCCTCAGTGCTGTCCAGTTCCAGGCGAATGCTCAGGCTGTGACGGGGCTTGGGCAGGACCTTCAAGGAGACTTCGGTGATCATCCCCAGGCAGCCGAAACTGCCGGTCAACAGGCGCGAGAGGTCGTAGCCGGCGACGTTCTTCATCACCTCGCCGCCGAAACGCAGCAACGTGCCGTGGCCGCTGATCAGGCGCGTGCCCAGGACGAAGTCGCGCACCGAGCCGGCCCACGGGCGACGTGGTCCCGATAGTCCGGCAGCGACCATGCCGCCGACCGTGGCGTCGTCGCCGAACGCCGGCGGTTCGCAGGGCAGCCGCTGCCCGGCGGCGTCGAGGGCGCTGAGCAGCTCGCGCAATGGCGTGCCGGCCCGGGCCGTGATGACCAATTCGGTGGGGTCGTAGTGGACGATGCCACGGTGCACGCGGGTGTCCAGCACTTCGCCGGCCACTTCGTGCCCCAGGAAAGCCTTGCTGTTAGAACCCTGGATGCGCAGCGGCGTGGCGTCGGCCCGGGCGCGATTGACCTGTTCGAGCAGCAGGGCGCTGGCGTCCTGGTCGGCTTGGCGGTTCATCAGAAACGCTCCAGTTCAGGAAACGGCAACTGCCCGCCATGGATGTGCATGGCACCGAACTCGGCGCAGCGGTGCAGGGTGGGAATGTTCTTGCCGGGGTTGAGCAGGCCTCGGGGATCGAACGCTGCTTTTACCGCGTGGAACAGGTTCAGTTCGTCGCTGTTGAACTGCGTGCACATCTGATTGATTTTTTCCCGGCCGACGCCGTGCTCGCCGGTGATGCTACCGCCCACGTGCACGCACAGTTCGAGGATTTTCCCGCCCAGGGTTTCGGCACGCTCAAGTTCGCCAGGCTGGTTGGCATCGAACAGGATCAGGGGGTGCATGTTGCCGTCACCGGCGTGAAAGACGTTGGCGACGCGCAGGCCATGCTCGGCACCGAGGCTGGCGATGCGCTGCAGGACCTCGGGCAAGGCGCGTCGCGGGATGGTGCCGTCCATGCAGTAATAATCCGGCGCCAGGCGCCCCACCGCCGGGAAGGCGTTCTTGCGCCCGGCCCAGAACCGCAGCCGTTCAGCCTCGTCCCGCGCCTGGCGCACCTCGGTGGCACCGGCCTGTTGCAGCACCTGGCGGACCCGTTCGCAATCGTCATGGACATCGGCTTCGACTCCGTCCAGTTCACACAGCAGGATCGCTTCGGCGTCCACCGGATAGCCGGCGTGGATGAAGTCTTCGGCGGCACGGATCGCCAGGTTGTCCATCATTTCCAGGCCGCCGGGGATGATCCCGGCGGCGATGATGTCGGCCACCGCCCGCCCGGCCTTGTCCACCGAATCGAAACTGGCCAGCAGCACCTTGGCGACCTGGGGCCGGGGCAACAGTTTGACCGTCACTTCGGTGATCACCCCCAGCAAGCCTTCGGAACCGGTGAACAGTGCCAGCAGGTCCAGGCCCGGCGAATCCAGGGCTTCGCTGCCCAGGGTCAGGCGTTCGCCTTCGACGGTGAGGATTTCCAGCTGCAACAGGTTATGCACGGTCAGACCGTACTTTAGGCAATGCACGCCACCGGCGTTTTCCGCGACATTGCCGCCGATGGAACAGGCGATCTGCGACGACGGATCCGGTGCGTAATACAGCCCGAACGGCGCCGCCGCCTGGGAGATCGCCAGGTTGCGCACACCTGGCTGAAGCCGTGCGGTGCGGGCGTTGGGGTCGATGTGCAGGATCTGGTTGAACCGCGCCATCACCAGTAACACGCCGCTTGCCAGAGGCAGGGCGCCGCCGGACAGACCGGTCCCGGCGCCCCTGGCGACCACCGGCACATTCTGCCCGTGGCAGAGCTTAAGCAACGCTTGCGCCT
Organism: Pseudomonas sp. St316; assembly: GCF_018325905.1. Taxonomy (NCBI): domain Bacteria; kingdom Pseudomonadati; phylum Pseudomonadota; class Gammaproteobacteria; order Pseudomonadales; family Pseudomonadaceae; genus Pseudomonas; species Pseudomonas sp. St316. The sequence continues at coordinate 2,416,154 of NZ_AP021901.1, forward strand.
GCTCGACGCGCCTGGGCAATACCACCAGCAGGGGCGTGGTGCGATAGGCTGACAAGCCGTCGCATTCGTAGGGCTTGAGGTCTTCCTCGCGGTGCAGGATGTCCAGGTCTGGAATCTGTGCTTGCAAGGCTTGAAGCAGGACCTGCTTGTCCACCTTGGGCAAGGGGCCGTCGAGGTGTTCGTCGTAGAGGATGTTCATGCAGTCGATACCCCTCTGCCGCCACTAATCCCTGTGGGAGCGAGCTTGCTCGCGATGGCGGTGTGTCAGCTTGCATTCATGTTGAATGTGTCATCCCTATCGCGAGCAAGCTCGCTCCCACAGGGGGTTCATTCTGTTATTTTTGCATCGCCGTCACTGCCCCAACCCCTTGAGAAATTCCCGGTACAGCGCCGCGGTTTTTCCCGGTCGTTCGACCATGGGCATATGGCCGATACCGTCCCAGATTTCCACCCGCAAATCGGCGATGCCCTTGCTCCACACCGGCACGCTGCTGACGTCGATCAGCCGGTCCTTGCGCCCCCAGAGTAGCAGCGACGGGGCACGGATGTCGGCCAGGCGCGGTTCCATCGGCGGACTGGCGCGAAAATCGACGAAGATCTCCGCCAGTTCATCGCGGCGCTGTTCGTAACGTTCGGCCATGGCCGCCAGCACCACGCTGGGCACCCAGGGTGGGGAGGCCATGGTCATTGCGTAGAACGGCGCGAAATCGTCCCGCGAGTCGACGAGGAACGGGTTATGCCCGGCGGCCAGGTGGCGTTCCATGTCGCTGGCCTGGGGTGCGGTGACACCGGCCGGATCGATCAGCGCCAGGGTCAGCACGCGCTCGGGCGACGTGGCCGCCAGCCATGCGGCGAGGTAGCCGCCCATGGAATTGCCAATCACATGGACCTTGTCCAGGCCACAGGCGTCGAGCAATTCGATGACCCGCCGGGCCTGGGTCGGGATGTCATAGCCGCCACCGGCCTTGAAGCCGGTTTCGCCGTGGCCGGCCAGGTCGGGCACCACCACCCGGTAGTCGCCGACAAAATGCCGGGCAAAGCGTAGCCAGAGATTCTTGTCGGCGCTGTAGCCATGCAGCATCAGGATGCTGCCGGACGCTTCATAAGGCCCACCTTGCCAGGTCGAGACGGTCATCTCGCTGATGGGGACGATGATCTTGTGCAACCGGTAGAGACGTGCCTCCAGCGCCATGCCCATGTCGTACAGCACATGGCCGATGCCTGGATACGTCAACCAGCTCCAGGCGATAAACACGGCAAGGACTACCCACAACACCAGCATGTTTTGCCCTCCATGGGTCAGATACCGTTAAGTGAAGCTGAAACCCGAGCACATCGCGATGAGATGGCCGCATTTGCTTTGCTACTGGCTATGACAGCCCCCGGATGACTCATGTATAGCCAAAATTCGCGGCAGGGCCCGACATTTAGAAGAGAATAAATACCCCTTCATTCAGTGGTGGCTATTTGATGCTGCCCTGATAGACTCCAAGCGACCCCCCGTCCCAATGACCTGGGAAACCCGCAGTGCAGAGGCTTCTATGCAAAAAACGGGAAAAAAGGGACGGACGTTGGCCAGGAGGCTGTATATATCGCGCATTCTGGGCCTGACGCTGGGGTTGCTGTTGGTGAGTGCTGCCGTCTTTCCCCTCGAGCCGGCGCCGTGGGTCTGGGGTTTCATGCTATTCAACGGCCTGCTCTGGCCGCATCTGTCTTATTGGTGGGCTCGCCGATGCGCGGTGCCGTATCACGCCGAATACCGAAATTTGTTGATCGACGCTTTTCTTGGCGGCTTCTGGGTCGCGGCGATGCAGTTCAATCCGCTGCCCACGGCCGTCACGTTGGCGATGATGGCGATGAACAACGTTGCCATCGGCGGCCTGCGTTTCCTGCTTATCGGGGCGCTGGCCCAAGTGGCAGGCATTGTCGTGGGTGAGCTGATCTTCCCGTTGACCAGCGTGCCCATGACCAGCCCGGCGCAGATCTACGCCTGTTTGCCGTTGCTGTGCCTGTATCCGATGGCACTGGGTTGGTTTTGCTTTCGCCAGGCCTACACCCTGGGCCGGCAAAAGCGCGAGTTGCTGGCCCTGAGTCGTACCGACAGCCTGACCGGGTTGCTGAACCATGGCGCCTGGAAAGATCGCCTCGACGAGGAGTTCCAGCGTTGCTTGCGTCAGCCACCGGAGCAGCTACCCCATGGCGCGATTGCGCTGATCGACATTGACCATTTCAAGGTCATCAATGACACCTACGGCCATGGGGCCGGCGATGTCGTGCTGCGCCAGCTTGGCAAGCTGCTCAGGCAAAACCTGCGCGCCGCCGACGTGGTCGGGCGTTATGGTGGCGATGAGTTCTGCGTGATTCTGCCGGACCTGACGCTGCACAACGCCGTGCAGGCCATGGACGGTTTGCGCGAGCGTTTCGCGACCCTCAGCTACGAGCAGGACCCGGCGCTGAAGGTGAGCTTGAGCATTGGCCTGGCGGCGTTCAACCCGGCCTATGGCGACGCGAGCCTCTGGCTTAGCGATGCGGACCAGGCGCTGTACGCAGCCAAGACCACCGGACGCAACCGGGTCACTTGCCACCGGCATCGGCAGGTGTCGGCGGAGGCCGTCATTTCCCTCTGAGATGGCCACCTGCTGTCTAGAGCCTTGGTTCATTGTCGGGTAGGGTGCCTGTGGCACTCTTTCGATACGGAACAAGGATGAAATCATGACGATGACCGCTCTTCGCACTCGCCTGGCCGTCAGTCTCGGCCTGAGCCTGGCCCTTGGCGCCTTCGCCCCCATGGCCTTTGCGCAGCCCCACCAGCAAGTCCTGACCGACGCCGAACAATACAAGGGCGAAGCCCTCAAACTGTTGGAACGGCTGGTGAATGTCGACTCCGGTTCCGGTTATGTAGCGGGGCTGACCCAGGTCGGTGACATTGCCATCGACGAATTGAAGACGCTGGGCGCCACCATTGAAAAGGTGCCGAATTCAGACGGTACCCAACACATCCTGGCGACCCTCAAGGGCACTGGCAAGGCGAAGATCCTGCTGATGGCCCACATGGACACGGTGTTCAAGGAAGGCTCGGCCGCCGAGCGTCCATTCCACATCAAGGACGGTCGCGCTTATGGGCCGGGGGTGATGGACGACAAGGGTGGCATCGTCGCCGGGATCTATGCGTTGAAGATCCTCAAGAACCTCGATTTCAAGAATTACGCGCAGATCACCTTCCTGCTCGATGCCAGCGAAGAAACCGGCTCGGACCTGGCCACCGACCTGATCAAGAGAACCGCCAAGGCCCATGACGTGACCCTCAACCTCGAGCCGGGGCGCCCGGCCGATGGCTTGGTGGTGTGGCGCAAGGGCAGTGCCACGGCGTTGGTGGAGGTCAAGGGCAAGGTATCCCACGCCGGTGTCGCGCCGGAACTGGGGCGCAATGCGGCGATGGAAGCGGCGCATCAGATTCTGCAACTGGGCAAGCTCGGCGACGCGCAAAAGAAAACCACCATCAACTTCACGGTGCTCCAGGCGGGCGACCGGACCAACGTGATCCCCGACCGGGCCAGCGCCAAGGCTGACGTGCGGGCGGCGGTGCCGGAGGAATTCGACCGCATCGAAAAAGACCTGGCCCGGGTGTCGCAGGACAAATTGATCGCCGACACCGAAGTCACCACCAGCCTCAAGCGCGGCCTGCCGCCGATGCCGCAGACGGCGGAGTCGGACCGGTTGATGGCCATGGCCCAAGGTATCTACGGCGAACTGGGGCGCAAACTCACCGAAGAAGGCAGCGGTGGGGCGGCGGATGCCAGCCTGTCGGCCGGGGTGGGCACACCGACGCTGGATGGCTTTGGCATTGTTGGCGGCAACATTCATACGCCGGAGGAATACGCCGAAGTTGAGAGCGTGGTGCCGCGGATTTATCTGTTGTCGCGGATGATCATGGAGTTGGCGGGGCGGTAACGCGCTGCCCGTTCTTTAAGGATACGCAGGCTCTTGTGGCGAGGGAGCTTGCTCCCGCTCGGCTGCGCAGCAGTCGTAGAGCCGGCTGATGCGGTCTGCCTGAAAGAGCGCGTCAACCCATTTGGGGCTGCTGCGCAGCCCAGCGGGAGCAAGCTCCCTCGCCACAGGGTTTTTGGGTGAGCCAGCTAGCGCGCTTCGACGTTGTCCAGCGCGCGGTTTGCCATCTGCCCACTCAACTCGATCAATTGCTGGATACCCAGCGCAATGTGGCGCCTTGAGCCTTCCAGATCGAAAGCCAGGTCGCTGGGCATGGCATTGGCCGAGGCCAGGGTTTCGCTGAGGTTGGCGAGCAGGGATTCGGTGTGTGGCGAGGGAGCTTGCTCCCGCTCGGCTGCGCAGCAGTCGTAAAACCGGCGGCTGCGGTGTCGCTGGAATACCGGGTCAATCCGTTTTGGGGCGGCTTCGCCACCCAGCGGGAGCAAGCTCCCGCACCGTCCCGCTGTGGGAGCAAGGCTTGCCCGCGATGAAGATGACGCGGTCTCCTGGCGAACTGAGGTGCCTGCATCGCGAGCAAGCTTTGCTCCCACAGGAATTTGTGTTGCGCCGCTTGACCAGGTTCAGTAGACCCAAACCTCCACCCGCCGATTCCGGATCCGCCCTTCGTCTTCATTATTGGCCGCCACCGGCATCAGCGCGCCGAACCCTCGCACTTCGCGCAGCGCCACGCCGTATCTGACCAGTTCACGCCGCACCGCCATGGCCCGTAGTTTGGACAGAAGGTCGGCCCGCGCCGGATCGTCCTTGGCGTCGCCAAACCCCACCAGTGTCACGCGCCGGTCGGTTTTGCCGTGCTGCTTTATATAGTCGAGCACGCGGCCCAGGTCCTGGTGGGCCTTGTTGTCCAGGCTGGCGCTGCCTTCTTCGAAGCGGAAGTTCACGGTCAAGCGTTGGGCGTGGCGGCTCAAGGCCTGGTAACCCTCGGGCATCAGTGCATTCGGCGTGACGGCCATGGCCTGGACGGTCTGGGCGATGAACCCATTGGCCGCGACGATGGCCTGGCCCTGGTCGCTTTGGGTGAACTCAACCAGCGCCGTGGCCCACGGGTTGGTTTCCCGAGGGGGCAAGTAGAAGAACAGCCGACGAGACAAGGGATAGTCTTCGGTGGCGATCAGGTTGTTCAACGGCAACATGGGTTGGGAATCACCGTCGACAATCGCCAGTGCCTTGGCCTGGCGAATGTAGGGCAAACCGATGAAACCGATGCCCTGAGGGTCCTGGCTGACCGCGTCGGACAACTGTTCGCTGGATTCGAAGCGCCGTGCTGAAGGATCCAGCCGTTTGCCCTGTCGGCTGAGGACCAGTTCCTTGAAGGTATCGTAGGTGCCGGATTGTTCATCCCGGGCATAGAGATGAATGGGGCCGCCGAGACTGCCCACGGTTTCCCAGGTTTTCGCCTCGCCACTGAATATTCGCGCCAGTTGCACGGTATCAAGCTGACGCAGCGGGTTCTGCGGATGAAGAATAATCGCCACGCCATCAATGGCGATGACCTGCTCGGCGGTAGGACTTTTCAGGTCGCCCAGGGACGACAGTTCCTTCAGCTCGCTGTCCTTGATTGGTCGCGAAGAGGCGGCCAGGTCGGCGTTGCCCTGCTTGAGGGCGGCGAAACCGGTGCTGGAGCCGTGGGCCGCGATGTCCACTTCCACCCGCCGGCCGTCTACGGTCTGGCCGACGATGCGCTGCTCGTTGTCGCGACCGGTGATTTCGCTGCTGACCCTGAGCAGCCCCTGATCTTCCATCAAGCCCCTGACCAGGGCCGGCCCGAGCGCTGCGCCGATGGTGTTGGAGCCCTGGAGGCGCAGGGCCGGGCCCTGTTCGGGAACGGGCAAACTGCCGGCCGATACCATGAACGGCAGCCAGAGGCCGATGAAAAAGACAACGCGCAGCCGCATGCCGGCACCTTCTGAACCCGAGGAAGTGCCGGAAGATTAAGTCAGTCAGGTTACTGAAAGGTGACAGGGTTGCGACTTGTCAGGCGCAGCAGAGTGGTGCGGGAGCAGTGTGTTGTGGGAGCAAAGCTTGCTCGCGATGAACGATGACACGGTCCCGCCGTTAAACCGGGGCGTCTGTATCGCGAGCAAGCTTTGCTCCCACAGGGTTGGTGTGGATGCCCCGGATTTAGCTCAACTGCAACCAGATCGGCGCATGGTCCGACGGTTTTTCCATGCCGCGCAGCTCATAGTCCACCCCGGCATCCTTGACCCGTGGCAGCAGGCCGTGGGAGGTGAGGATCAGGTCGATGCGCAGGCCGCGCTTGGGCTCGTCTTCAAAACCGCGACTGCGGTAGTCGAACCAGCTGAAGCGGTCGGTGACGTCCGGGTTCAGGTGACGGAAGCTGTCTACCAGGCCCCAGTTCTTCAGGCGGGCCATCCATTCGCGTTCTTCCGGCAGGAAGCTGCATTTGCCGGTTTTCAGCCAGCGCTTCATGTTGTCCGGGCCGATGCCGATGTCGCAGTCTTCCGGGGAAATGTTCACGTCACCCATTACCACCACCGGTTGATCGTTACTGAAGCGGCTTTCCAGCAGTTGCTGCAAATCGCTGTAGAAACGTTCCTTGGCCGGGAATTTGGTCGGGTGGTCGCGGCTTTCACCTTGTGGGAAATAACCGTTCATGATGGTCACCGGCACGCCGTTGGCATCGGCGAAGGTGCCCCAGATGAAGCGCCGCTGAGCGTCTTCGTCATCGCCTTCGAAGCCTTTGTACAGGCTCAGCGGCGCCTGGCGGGAGAGCAGGGCGACGCCGTAGTGACCTTTTTGCCCATGGTAATGAACGTGGTAACCCAGGGCCTGCACCTCGGCCAGGGGGAATTGTTCGTCGTGGACCTTGGTTTCCTGCAGCCCGATCACATCCGGCTGGTGCTTTTCGATCAGCGCCGCCAACTGATGGGGACGAGCGCGCAGCCCGTTGATGTTGAAGGAGACGATCTTCATGGTCGACTGTCCTGGCAAAACTGCGATGCTAGCTGACATGTGGGAAGGGAGCCAGCGTGGCAGTAGGACAAATGCGCTGCTAATGTCCTTTGCATGTAGGAACGATCACGACCCTCTCGGGTTCGTACTCAATAAGAGCAGGGCCTCACCGAGCCTCGCCCCAGGAGAACCAACGCCATGCCTGAAACCGCCACCGCCATCGCCGACATCCATATGCTCGACAGTGGTTATTCCCGTGAAGCCCGTTCGTTGCTGTACCAGGCCTATCGCCACGAGCCGACCTTCAGCTACCTGTTCGAATCCGAGCGCCCCGGCTATGAACAGCGGGTACGGGCCACGGTGCGTGAGCTGGTCAAGCAGCATTTTCTCCAGGATTTGCCGGCCATCGGCTTGCTGGTCAACGACCGCCTGATCGGAATCGCCCTGATCGCCCCGCCGCAGCGGCGCCTGGGCATCACCGAAAGCTGGGCCTGGCGCCTGCGTATGGTCTTGAGCACTGGTTTTCGTTGCACCCGGCGCTACCTGGATTATCACGCGGCGGTGGTGGCTTGCCTGCCGTCGGATGCGGTCCATGTATTGCCTCTACTGGGGGTGCACCCACAGTTTCAGGGCAAGCATTTTGGCGAACAGTTGCTTGAGGCGGTGCATAACTGGTGTGCGGTGGATGAGCACTCCCAAGGCGTGGTACTGGACACCGGCAACCCACGTTACCTTGAGTTTTATAAGCGCCAGGGTTACGAGGAAATCGGCGAAGTGGCGGTAGGACCGATCCGCGAGCATGTGTTCTTCCACGCCAACCCGCAGGTTCTGCAAAGCGCAACGGCATAGTCGGCCGAACTTTTGCGAAATGTCCGGCTCTATCAAGCACCTACGCTCGTGATAGCATCCGCGCCATGAACCTCTCAGGAAGAATGACCAGTGGCGCGCTCTTGCTGTCCCTCAGCTGCGTGGCGCTGGCAAACAGTGAATTGGAAGTACGGGTCAAGCCGTCCAACGATGAACTCAAGGCCAACGTAGAAGGTTACATCGGTGGCGTGGGGGATCGTGACGAGGAGGCCTTGCTGCGCTTCAGCCGTGGCGCCGAGGAGCAGGCGCGCAAGGCTGCCCAGGCGCTGGGCTACTACCAGCCGCAGATCGACAGTGAGGTCAAGGGCGGCAAGGACCCACGCCTGGTGCTGACCATCGACCCCGGCGAGCCTGTGCATTTGCGCAACGTCACCGTGCGCATTGATGGCCCGGCGGCATCGCTCAAAGCCTTTCGCGTACCCAGCAACGCCGCCCTCAAGCCCGGCGCGGTGCTCAATCATGGGCGCTACGAAGACGCCAAGCGAGTCATCCAGAACCAGGCCTCGCGCTATGGTTTTTTCAGCGGGCATTTCACCCGGCAGAAACTCTTGGTGGACCCCCAGGCGGGCATCGCCGACATCGAGCTGATCTACGACAGCGGTCCGCGCTATGCCCTCGGCCCGGTGAGTTTTGAGGGCGACACGCCGTTCGACGAAGACCTGCTGCAGCGCATGGTGCCGTTCAAGGCCGGCACGGCGTACGACTCCGAACTCATTGCAGAGCTCAACCAGGCCCTGCAATCGAGCGGCTATTTCGAAGGCGTGCGCGTGGATGCCGCACCCACCGCCGCCACCGATAACGTGATCCCGGTGGCGGTCAAGCTCGATACGCGCAAGCCGCGCACCATGGGCCTGGGCCTGGGCTTTTCCACCGACGTCGGGCCCAGGGCCAAAGCCAACTGGACGCGCCACTGGGTCAACCCCCAGGGCCACAGCTATGGCTGGGAAGCGGAAGTGTCGGCGCCTCGACAGAACGTCGGCCTGTGGTACGACGTGCCACTGGACCCGCCGCTGACCGACAAGATGCGCTACGCCGGTGGTTATCAATATGAAGAACTGGCCGGCACCGACAGTCTCAGCAAACTGCTCACCCTGGGCCCGGAATGGCACAGCAAGTTGCCCAGCGGCTGGCAGCGGGTGGTGTCGCTCAAATGGCAGCGCGAGGAGTACCGCCTCGGTGATGATGCGGGCTTGAGCACGCTGCTGATGCCGGGCGTGAGTTATTCCTACCTGCGCAGCGACAACCGCATCGACCCGCACAACGGCTACCGTTTGCAGTTCGACACCAAGGTTGCCAAGGAAGGGCTGGGTTCGGACAACAACCTTATCTATGGCACCGCCATGGTCAAGGGCCTGACCACGGTGTTCGACAAGCATCGCTTGCTGGCGCGGGCGCAGATCGGCGGCAGCGCCACCAATGGCTACAAATCCGTCCCGCCGTCCCTGCGTTTTTTTGCCGGTGGTGACCAGAGCGTGCGGGGCTATGACTATCAGAGCCTGTCACCGGAGAACGCCGAGGGCGACCGTATCGGTGGTCGTTACATGGTCGCCGGCAGCCTCGAGTATCAATATTCAATCGCGGAAAAATGGCGGGTGGCGACGTTCATCGACCAGGGCAACTCGTTTAACCGCCTCGAGCTGCCGAGCCTCAAGACCGGCGTGGGCGTCGGCGTGCGCTGGGTTTCGCCGGTGGGTCCGATCCGCCTCGACCTGGCCCATGCGATGGACGACGACGGTGGCATCCGATTGCACTTTTCCATGGGGCCTGAGCTGTGACGCGTGGTTTGAAGATAACGCTGCTGGCGTTCGCCGGGGTGCTGGCGGCGGTCGTGCTGGCCTTGAGCGTTGTGCTGGGCACGGGATTCGGCAGTCGCTGGGCGCTCGGCCTGGTGCCGGGGCTGACCGTGGAGAATTTCCAGGGCCGGTTGGGCGGGCAGTGGAGCGCCGATCGCCTGCTGTGGCAGCAGGACGCCAGTCGGGTGGAGGTGGATCGGCTGATATTCGCCTGGTCGCCAATGTGCCTGGCACGCATGACCTTGTGCATCGAACAGCTCAAGGCCGACCAGGTCGCCTTGCAATTGCCAGCCTCTGCCGATGAACCGAGCAGCGGCCCGATCAGCTTGCCGGACCTGGATTTGCCATTCGCCATCGAACTGGGCGACGTGCAGGTCGGCAGCCTGTCGTTCAACGGCAGCGAGCAGCTCAAGGGCCTGCAATTGGTTGCCCACTGGACCGCCGAGGGCATGCAGATCGATTCGGTGCAATTGCAGCGCGATGAGCTGAGCCTGAAACTGTCCGGCCTGCTGAAGCCGGGCGGCGACTGGCCGTTGAATGCCGAGGGCCGGTTGACCTTGCCGGCGCCGGGCGCCACGCCCTGGGCGCTGGACCTGAAAGTCGACGGCAACCTGCTCAAGACCCTCAACCTCAAGGCCGACAGCAGTGGTTACCTGCAAGGCCAGTTGAGCGGTGAACTGCAACCGCTGGCGGACAACCTGCCCGCCAAGGTGCGCATCAGCGCCGACGGCTTCAAGGCCAGTGCCGAGCTGCCCGACACGTTGTTGCTCAATCAGCTGGAATTGACCGGCGAAGGTGATCTGAAGAACGGCTATCAACTGCTCGGCAAGGCGACGCTGCCCGCCGAAAAAGGGCCGGTGGCGTTGTTGCTGCAAGGCACGGTGGACGCCAATGGCGCTCAGATCGCCGGCCTGGATCTGGATGCCGGCGATCAGCAAAGCCTGAAACTCAGCGGCCAATTGGACTGGCGCGAAGGCCTGCACGCCGAAGCGAAAGTCGCCTGGCTGGATTTCCCCTGGCATCGCCTCTATCCGCTGATCGACGAGCCACAGGTGACGTTGCGCAGCTTCAACGGCGAAGTCTCCTACACCGATGGCCAATACCTGGGTAACTTCCAGGCTGCGCTGGACGGACCCGCCGGAGCCTTCAGCCTGGAGAGCCCGTTCAGCGGCGACCTGACGCAAATCCACTTACCGCAGCTCAGGCTCGCGGCGGGGCAGGGCAAGGCCGAAGGGCACCTGAGCCTGCAATTTGCCGAGGGCATTGCCTGGGACACGGCGCTGCAACTGTCGGCCATCAACCCGGCGTATTGGCTTGGCGAGCTGCCCGGGACCCTCGCCGGGCCGTTGCGCAGCCAAGGGGCGATGAAGAACGACCGCCTCGAGCTCGACGCGGACCTGGACCTCAAGGGCAAACTGCGTGGCCAACCCGCGGTGTTCCAGGCCAAGGCCAGCGGCGCTGGCGAGCAGTGGAAGCTCAGCTCGCTGGATATTCGCCTGGGGGATAACCGCATCAACGGCAGTGCCAGCCTGCAAGAGAAACTGATCGGCCAGATCGACATCAAGCTCGCCCGCCTGGCTCAGCTCTGGCCGCAATTGCGCGGCCAAGTCGTCGGCCGTGTCGATGTGGCCGGCACGCTCAAGGCCCCCCAAGGCAAGCTTGGCCTGCAAGGTACGCAACTGGCCTTCCAGGACAACCGCCTGCAAAGCCTGAACCTGGACGCGACCCTCGACAGCGCCCAGCGCGGCAAGCTCGACCTCAAGGCCAGCGGCATCCGCGTCGGCGAAACGTCGCTGGGCGTGTTGACCGTCAGCGGGCAGGGCGACATCAAGCAGCAAAAAATCAACCTGGACCTGCAAGGGCCGCAGCTCGACACGACCCTGGCCCTCGATGGCGCGCTCGACCAGGGCAATTGGCGCGGGCGCCTGGCCACCGGCGACGTGCAGGCCGGCGGTCAAGCCTGGCGCCTGCAAGCCCCGGCGAAACTGGAGCGCCTGGCCGATGGCACGCTTAATGTCGGCGCTCATTGCTGGCGTTCCTTTGATGCCAGCCTGTGCGGTGAAGACCAACGGCTGATGCCGGAGCCGAAGCTGCGCTATCACCTCAAGCAATTCCCCATCGAAAGCCTGGCCCAGTGGATGCCCAAGGATTTTGCCTGGCAGGGTCGGCTCAACGCGGACCTGCAACTGGACCTGCCGGCCAGCGGCCCGAATGGCCGGGTCCTGGTGGACGCCAGCGGCGGTACTTTGCGGGTTCGGGACAAGGAGGGCGATAAGGCGCAATGGCTGGACTTTCCCTACCAGACCCTCACGCTCAACAGTCGCCTGACCCCCAAGCGCATCGACACCGACCTGAACTTCGTCGGCGCCAAGCTCGGCGAACTGATGCTGCAGGCGCAGATCAACCCGCTACCGGCCAGCAAACCCTTGAGCGGCTCGTTCCGCCTGACCGGCCTGGACCTGTCCGTGGCCCGGCCATTCGTGCCGATGGTGGAAACCCTCACCGGTCATCTGAACGGCAGCGGGACCTTGTCCGGTGGTTTGCTCGCGCCCCAGGTCAACGGCAACCTGGTGCTCAGCGACGGCGAAGTGTCTGGCCCGGAACTGCCGGTCAGCCTCGAAGCCTTGCAGATGCGGGCAACGATTACCGGCGAAGCGGTGCAGCTCAATGGCAATTGGAAAAGTGGCAAGAACGGGCAAGGCAGCCTGAACGGCAACATCGGCTGGGGCGATGCCCTGACCATGAACCTGGCCCTCAAGGGCTCGCAACTGCCGGTCACCGTCGAGCCTTATGCGGTGCTCGACGTGGCGCCCGACCTCAACATCACCCTGCAGGGTGAGCGGCTTTCCATTGCCGGCAAGGTCCTGGTGCCCAAAGGCGAGATCACCATCCGCGAGCTGCCGCCGTCCACGGTCAAGGTCTCGGATGACACGGTGATCGTCGGCCACCAGACCGAAGAGGGCAAGGCGCCGGTGGCCATGGCGATGGACGTCGACGTGATCGTTGGCCAGGACAAACTCGCGTTCTCGGGTTTCGGTCTGACCGCCAACGTGCAGGGCCAGGTTCACATCGGCGACAACATGGACACCCGCGGCGAGCTCTGGCTCAACGACGGTCGCTATCGGGCCTACGGGCAACGGCTGACGGTGCGACGGGCCCGGCTGCTGTTCGCCGGGCCCATCGACCAGCCCTACCTGGACATCGAAGCGATCCGCCAGACCGATGACGTGATCGCCGGCATCCGCTTGAGCGGCAGCGCCGAGCAACCGACCACGCAAATCTTCTCGGAACCGGCCATGAGCCAGGAGCAGGCCTTGTCCTACCTGGTGCTGGGCCGACCGCTGAGCACCACCGGCGAGGACAACAACATGCTCGCGCAGGCGGCGCTGGGCCTGGGCTTGATGGGCAGTTCGGGCGTGACCACCAGCCTGGCCAATAACCTGGGGATCGAGGATTTCCAGCTCGACACCCAGGGCAGCGGTAACGCCACCAGCGTGGTCGCCAGCGGCAACCTGTCGGAAAAACTCAGCCTGCGCTACGGCGTCGGCGTGTTCGAACCGGCCAACACCATCGCCCTGCGCTACAAGCTCAGCAAGAAGGTCTACCTCGAAGCCGCCAGCGGCGTCGCCAGCTCGCTGGACATCTTCTACAAGCGCGATTTCTAGCCCCCCTTCCCCGAATCCCCTGAGAGCTAAGTCTGTGTGGGAGCAAGGCTTGCCCGCGATATAGGCAACCCGGTCTATCAGTCGAACCGGGGTGATGCTATCGCGGGCAAGCCCAGCTCCCACACAACCTATGTGCATAGCAAGCTAACTATTCGATTGACATTTGCTGCCTAAGCAGTAATATCTCGACATACATTCACTGCCTAGGCAGCAAACGGTGGTCAGATGAAGCATTTCACCCCAGACAACTTTCGCAATTGCCATCTCGGCATGCTGCTCGGCCGTACCGCGCTGCTCAAGGACCGGATCATCGACACCCACATGGAACCCGTCGGCATCACCGCCGCGCAGTTCAAGGTGTTGATCATCATGGCCCAGTACGGCATCGAGACGCCGGCCGAGCTGTGTCGTTACCTGTCTTTGGACAGCGGCTCGATGACGCGGATGCTCGATCGCCTGGAGCAGAAAGGTTTCCTGGCCCGTGAACGCTCCGCCCAGGATCGCCGGCAAGTGCGCCTGGTGTTGACCGACGCCGGCCAGGCCCTCGCCGATCGCCTGCCGTTTATCGGTGCCGAGGCCATGAACCAGTTGGCCGGCGCCATCAGCCCCGAGGAGCTGCAAACCCTCGAACAGATCCTCAAGAAAATTCTGCTCGCCGCCGGTGACCCTATCACCGTGTCGCGAATGGGGGAAAAAAGTGAAGCGTAAAACCTTGCGTACCCGATTAAGCCTGGTGGTCCTGGCCATGAGCCTGGCGGGCTGTGCCAGCTACAGCGGCCTGAAGACCGAAGGCGTCAGCCTGGAGGCCCAAAGCCTCAAGGCCGGGCAATCCCTGAACGGCGTGACGCTGTCGCAGGCAGCGTGGCCGAAAAGCGATTGGTGGAAGAGCCTCGGCGACCCGCAACTCGATGGGCTGATCCGGGAAGCCTTGCGCGATAGCCCTGACATGCAGATTGCCAGCGCCCGGGTGCATCAGGCCAGTGCCGCTGCCTATGCCGCCAACGCGGCGCGCCTGCCGACCCTCGATGCCAGCGGCGGCGCCAGCCGTTCGCGCCTGTCCCGTGACCAGGACCCGCAAGGGCAGGGCGGGGCGTACAGCACCCTGCGCACGCTGGGTGTGAATTTCAATTACAACTTCGACCTCTGGGGCGGCCAGCGTGCCGCCTGGGAAGCCGCCCTGGGCCAGGCCCGCGCCGCCGAGATCGATCGCCAGGCCGCGCAACTGACCCTGGCCGCCGACGTGGCCCGGGCCTACAGCGACCTGGGCCAGGCCCACATCATTCATGATCTGGCGGCGGAAGACCTCAAGCGCACCCGGCAAATGCTCGACCTGAGCAAACGCCGCCTCAGCGCCGGGATCGACAGCGAGTACCAGTTCCAGCAGACCGAAAGCCTGGAAGCCAGCGCCGATGCAACGTTGATCGACGCCGAAAAACGCCTGCAAAGCGCCAAGATCGCCCTGGCGGTGCTGTTGGGCAAGGGCCCGGACCGTGGCAGTGAAATCGCCCGGCCCAACGTGCTGCAGTCGAGCGCGGTTGCCTTGCCGTCGAACCTGCCGGCCGAGTTGCTGGGCCGTCGTCCGGACCTCGTGGCAGCCCGTTGGCGGGTCGAGGCGGCGAGCAAGGACATCGAGGCCGGCAAGACCAATTTCTACCCCAACCTCAACCTGAGCGCGGCGGCGGGGGTACGGTCGCTACTGGGCGATGCGATGTTCGGCTCGCCCAGCCGTTTCTTCAACGTGGCGCCGACGGTGTCGCTGCCGATCTTCGATGGCGGCCGCTTGCGGGCGGACCTGGATGCCCGGGACGCCGATTACGACCTGGCGGTGGCGCAATACAACAAGAGCCTGGTCACGGCCCTTGGGGATGTCAGCGACACCATCAACCAATTGCGTGACATCGCTCGCCAGATCGGCGCCCAGCAACATGCCACTGATATCGCACAGAGCTCCTACGACACGGTGGTCCAGCGCTACGGCTCGGGCATCGGTAATTACCTGGACGTGCTGAGCATCGAGCAGCAATTGCTCCAGGCCCAGCGTCAACTGGCGAACCTGAATGCCGAGCAGATCGATTTGTCGATCCAACTGATGCAGGCCCTGGGCGGTGGTTTCGAAGCCCAAACCCTGGCGGCGGCCACGCCGGCCCCAGCCACGCCGAATAACTGATTCGAGGTACTTGTCATGGCGACTGCCGAAACGACTCAATCCGAACAAGCGCAAGACAACGGTAATCCACGCAAGCGCAAGGTCATGCTGTTGGCTCTGGCGCTGATCGTCATTCTCGCGGGCCTGGGTGTGTGGGGTTGGCATGAACTGTACGGCCGCTGGAACGAAAGCACCGACGATGCCTATGTGAACGGTAACGTGGTGGAAATCACGCCGCTGGTCACCGGCACCGTGGTGAGCATCGGGGCCGACGACGGCGACCTGGTGCGTGAAGGCCAGGTGCTGGTGCAGTTCGACCCGAACGACGCCGAAGTCGGGCTGCAAAGTGCCCAGGCCAACCTGGCCCGGACCGTGCGCCAGGTGCGTGGCTTGTACAGCAACGTCGATGGCATGCGGGCGCAGGTCAATGCGCAAGAGGCCGAAGTGCAAAAGGCCCAGGAAAACTACAGCCGACGCAAGAACCTGGCGGACGGTGGGGCGATTTCCAAGGAGGAACTGTCTCACGCCCGGGATGACCTGACCTCGGCGCAGAACGCCTTGGCCAATGCCCGGCAACAGCTCAAGACCACCAGCGCCCTGGTGGACGATACCGTGGTGTCGTCCCATCCCGACGTGCAGTCCGCCGCCGCACAGTTGCGCCAGGCCTTCCTGGCCAACGCCCGCAGTACCTTGATCGCCCCGGTCACCGGGTATGTCGCCAAGCGCACCGTGCAACTGGGCCAACGGGTGCAGCCTGGCGCAGCGTTGATGGCGGTGATCCCGCTGGATCAGCTGTGGATCGACGCCAACTTCAAGGAAACCCAACTGCGCGACATGCGCATCGGCCAGCCGGTGGACATCGAAGCCGACCTGTACGGCAGCGATGTGAAGTACAGCGGCACCATCGACAGCCTTGGCGCCGGGACCGGCAGCGCGTTTGCCTTGCTGCCGGCGCAGAACGCCACCGGTAACTGGATCAAGATCGTCCAGCGGGTGCCGGTGCGCATTCATATCAATGCCCAGGAGCTGACCAAGCATCCGCTGCGCATTGGCCTGTCGACCCTGGTCAACGTCGACCTGCACGACCAGAGCGGCCCGGTACTGGCCCAACAGCCACCGCAGAAAGCCTCGTTCAGCACCCAGGTCTACGACCGGCAACTGGCCGATGCCGACGCGATGATCACGCGCCTGATTCACGACAACAGCGCCGTGGCGAGCAAGACTGCCCAGCGCTGATCACCCTGTGGGAGCCGAGCTTGCTCGCGATAGCGGCATGACAGGCAACAAAGATATTGGCCGTAAGGGCCCCCATCGCGAGCAAGCTCGGCTCCCACGGATTTTGTGTTTTGTTCAATGGTTCAGGTAGTCCTGGAACCTGTGGGAGCAAGGCTTGGCCGCGATTCACCATCGTCGCTTCATAGGATTTCGCAATGAGCAATAACGCGTCTTTCACGCCGCCCAGCCTGTTGCTCAGCACCATCGGGCTGTCGCTGGCGACGTTCATGCAAGTGCTCGACACCACCATCGCCAACGTCGCCTTGCCGACCATTTCCGGCAACCTGGGCGTCAGCTCGGAGCAGGGCACTTGGGTGATCACCTCGTTCGCCGTGAGCAACGCCATCGCCTTGCCGCTCACCGGCTGGCTGAGCCGACGGTTTGGCGAGGTGAAGCTGTTTTTGTGGGCGACGATGCTGTTCGTACTCGCTTCGTTCTTGTGCGGTATTTCCACCTCGATGCCGGAGCTGATTGGCTTTCGCGTACTCCAGGGGCTGGTGGCCGGGCCGTTGTACCCGATGACCCAGACCTTGCTGATAGCCGTGTACCCGCCGGCCAGGCGCGGCATGGCCCTGGCGTTGCTGGCGATGGTCACGGTGGTGGCGCCGATTGCCGGGCCGATCCTCGGTGGCTGGATCACCGACAGCTACAGCTGGCCGTGGATCTTCTTCATCAACGTGCCCATCGGCGTCTTCGCGGCGCTGGTGGTGCAACAGCAGCTCAAGGCGCGGCCGGTGGTCACCAGCCATCAACCGATGGATTACGTGGGGCTGATCACGCTGATCATCGGCGTCGGCGCGCTCCAGGTGATCCTCGACAAAGGCAACGACCTGGACTGGTTCGAATCGAACTTCATTATCATCGGCGCGTTGATTTCGGTGGTTGCCCTGGCTGTGTTCGTGATCTGGGAAATGACCGACCGCCATCCGGTGGTCAATCTCCGGTTGTTCGCCTATCGCAATTTTCGCATCGGCACCATTGTGCTGGTGGGCGGTTACGCCGGGTTCTTCGGCATCAACCTGATCCTGCCGCAGTGGTTGCAGACCCAGATGGGCTACACCGCGACCTGGGCCGGGCTGGCGGTGGCGCCCATCGGTATCCTGCCGGTGCTGATGTCGCCCTTCGTCGGCAAGTACGCCCACAAGTTCGACCTGCGCCTGTTGGCCGGGCTGGCGTTCCTGGCCATCGGCCTGAGCTGCTTCATGCGCGCCGGGTTCACCAACGAGGTGGATTTCCAGCACATTGCGATGGTGCAGTTGTTCATGGGTATCGGCGTGGCGCTGTTCTTCATGCCGACCCTGAGCATCCTGATGTCGGACCTGCCGCCGCACCAGATTGCCGACGGCGCGGGGCTGGCGACGTTCCTGCGGACCCTGGGCGGCAGCTTTGCCGCGTCGTTGACCACCTGGATCTGGATCCGTCGAGCCGATCAGCATCATGCCTACCTGAGCGAAAGCATCAGCACTTTCGAGCCCGCCACCCGCGAAGCGCTCAACCAGCTCGGCGGCGCGAGTGCACCGGCCTATGCCCAGCTCGACCGGATCCTCACCAGCCAGGCGTACATGCTCTCCACCGTGGATTACTTCACGTTGCTGGGTTGGGCGTTCATGGGGTTGATCGTGCTGGTGTGGCTGGCCAAACCGCCGTTTGCGGCGAAGGCGGGGCCGGCTTCTGCGGGGCATTGATCCAACGGTTGAAGGTAATCCAATGTGGGAGCGAGCTTGCTCGCGATGGCGCCGGGTCAGCCAGTATTGATGTCGACTGATACACCGCTATCGCGAGCAAGCTCGCTCCCACAGGGGAATTCAGGTTGGGTTGCAGAGGGTATCGGGCGCCGGTAGCGGCGGCGGGGCAAACCCAAACGGCGCCAACGCAAACCCCTGCTCATCCACCTGCAACGCCCAGCCTTGCTTGTCCCAATCCCCCAGCACGATGCGTCTCGCTGCGTGTTCGCCCAGTTGCAACTTGTGGATGGCGGGACGATGGGTGTGGCCGTGGATCAAGGTCTTCACGCCGTATTGCTGCATGATCCGCGGGATCTCTTCGGGCGTGACGTCGACGATGTCATTGGCTTTCATCCGCGTCTGCGTGCGGCTTTCGCTGCGCAGTTTGCGCGCCAGTTTCTGGCGACTGCCCAGTGGCAGATGCCGCAGGACGAACAGCGTGACCGGGTTGCGCAGCCAGCGCCGCAGCTTCATGTAGCCTTCGTCGCGGGTGCAGAGGCTGTCGCCGTGCATCAGCAGCACGGGTTCGCCGTTGAACTGCACGACACTCGGATCCTTGAGCAGGGTGCAACCGGCCGCTTTGCAAAAGGCCTGCCCCAGCATGAAGTCGCGATTGCCGTGCATCAGGAAGATGGCCGTGCCGCTGTCGCTCAATTCGCGCAGGGCCTGGCAGATGGAACGCTGGAACGGCGTCATGGCATCGTCGCCGATCCAGGCTTCGAAAAAATCGCCCAGAATATACAACGCTTGCGCCGAGCGGGCGCGTGTGGCGAGTAAATCCAGAAACGCCCGGGTAATGTCCGGGCGCTCCTCTTCCAGATGCAAGTCTGAAATCAGCAATATCACTCAACGATCTCGGCTTTCTCGATGATCACGTCTTCTGCCGGGACGTCCTGGTGGCCAGCCTTGGACGTGGTGGAAACGCCTTTGATCTTGTCGACCACGTCGGTGCCTTCAACCACTTTGCCAAACACTGCATAACCCCAGCCCTGGGTGGTCTTGCTGCTGTGGTTCAGGAAGCTGTTGTCGGCCACGTTGATGAAGAACTGTGCCGAGGCCGAATGCGGCTCCATGGTACGGGCCATGGCGACGCTGTATTTTTCGTTCGGCAGGCCGTTGTCCGCTTCGTTCTGGATGCTTGGGCGCTTGTCTTTCTTTTCCTTCATGCCTGGCTCGAAACCGCCGCCCTGGATCATGAAGTTACCGATGACGCGGTGGAACACGGTGTTTTCGTAATGGCCGGCGTTGACGTATTCGATGAAGTTGGCCACGGTCAGCGGCGCTTTCTCGGCGTTCAGTTCCAGGACGATGTCACCGTGGTTGGTGGTCAGTTTGACTTTGCTCATGATCGGTACTCTTTCAATGAATTCGTGGGTTTCGGGGCTTCACTGCCCGCAACCGGTCTGGCTGTAATCGGCCAGGCTGGGCAGTTTAGCGTGCCGGGCACGAATTTCGAGGCTGTTTTTCATCGGGTCGTCGATTAAATTCAATCGTTTGCCGGCCTGGCCTGTCAGGTGCTTGACAGCATCGGCTATGATACGGGCTTTGATTTATCAGGCCGCACCCGGCCGCGCACTTGTCTGTTCAAGGATCCTATGAGCAAGCCCACTGTCGACCCTACCTCGAATTCCAAGACCGGCCCGGCCGTGCCGGTCAATTTCCTGCGCCCGATCATCCAGGCGGACCTGGACTCGGGTAAGCACACACAGATCGTCACTCGCTTCCCACCAGAACCCAACGGCTACCTGCACATTGGCCATGCCAAGTCGATCTGCGTGAATTTCGGCCTGGCCCAGGAGTTCGGCGGCGTCACGCACTTGCGTTTCGACGACACCAACCCGGCCAAGGAAGACCAGGAATACATCGACGCGATCGAAAGCGACGTCAAGTGGCTGGGTTTCCAATGGTCCGGTGAGGTGCGCTATGCCTCGCAATATTTCGACCAGTTGCACGACTGGGCAGTGGAACTGATCAAGGCCGGCAACGCCTACGTCTGCGACCTGACTCCCGAGCAGGCCAAGGAATACCGTGGCAGCCTGACTGAACCTGGCAAGAACAGCCCGTTCCGTGACCGCAGCGTGGAAGAGAACCTGGACCTGTTCGCCCGCATGCGCGCCGGTGAGTTCCCGGACGGCGCTCGGGTGCTGCGCGCCAAGATCGACATGGCTTCGCCGAACATGAACCTGCGCGACCCGATCATGTACCGCATCCGTCATGCCCATCACCACCAGACCGGCGACAAGTGGTGCATCTACCCCAACTATGACTTCACCCACGGCCAGTCGGACGCCATCGAAGGCATCACGCATTCGATCTGCACCCTGGAGTTCGAAAGCCATCGTCCGCTGTACGAGTGGTTCCTCGAGCACCTGCCCGTGCCGGCCAATCCGCGCCAGTACGAGTTCAGCCGCCTGAACCTGAACTACACCATCACCAGCAAGCGCAAGCTCAAGCAACTGGTGGACGAGAAGCACGTCAACGGCTGGGACGACCCGCGCATGTCGACGCTGTCGGGCTTCCGTCGTCGCGGCTATACACCCAAGTCGATCCGCAATTTCTGCGAAATGGTCGGCACCAACCGTTCCGACGGCGTGGTGGACTTCGGCATGCTGGAGTTCAGCATCCGTGATGACCTGGACCACAGCGCCCCGCGCGCCATGTGCGTGCTGCGTCCGCTGAAAGTGGTGATCACCAATTACCCGGAAGGCCAGGTCGAGAACCTCGAACTGCCGCGCCACCCGAAAGAAGACATGGGCGTGCGCGTCCTGCCGTTCGCCCGGGAAATCTACATCGACCGTGATGACTTCATGGAAGAGCCGCCAAAAGGCTACAAGCGCCTGGAGCCTGCCGGTGAAGTGCGCCTGCGTGGCAGCTACGTGATCCGCGCCGACGAGGCCATCAAGGATGCCGATGGCAACATCGTCGAACTCCGTTGCTCGTACGATCCCGACACCCTGGGCAAGAACCCGGAAGGTCGCAAGGTCAAGGGCGTGATCCACTGGGTGCCGGCCGCCGCCAGCGTCGAGTGCGAAGTGCGCCTGTACGATCGCCTGTTCCGTTCGCCGAACCCGGAGAAGGCCGAAGACAGCGCCAGCTTCCTGGACAACATCAACCCAGACTCCCTGCAAGTACTCACGGGTTGTCGTGCCGAGCCTTCGCTGGGCAACGCACAGCCGGAGGACCGTTTCCAGTTCGAGCGCGAAGGTTACTTCTGCGCGGATATCAAGGACTCGAAACCCGGTGCTCCGGTATTCAACCGTACCGTGACCTTGCGCGACTCCTGGGGTCAGTGATCAAGTCTTAAGGGAAACCCTGTGCTTACGATCTACAACACGCTCACCAAGAGCAAAGAAGTCTTCAAGCCGCTGGATGGCAACAAGGTCCGCATGTACGTCTGCGGCATGACCGTGTACGACTACTGCCACATTGGTCACGGTCGCAGTATGGTCGCCTTCGACCTGGTGACCCGCTGGTTGCGGTTCAGCGGTTATGACCTGACCTACGTGCGCAACATCACCGACATCGAAGACAAGATCATCAACCGTGCCCGCGAAAACGGCGAGCCTTACGATGCCCTGACCGAGCGCATGATCAAGGCCATGCACGAGGACGAGGCGCGCCTCAATATCCTCAAGCCGGACCTGGAACCCCGTGCCACGGACCACATCCCTGGCATGCTGGGCATGATCCAGACCTTGATCGACAAGGGCTACGCCTACGCACCGGGCAATGGCGACGTGTACTACCGCGTCGCCAAGTTCATGGGCTACGGCAAGCTGTCGCGCAAGAAGATCGAAGACCTGCGCATCGGCGCGCGCATCGAAGTCGACGAGTCGAAAGAAGACCCGCTGGACTTCGTGCTGTGGAAAGCCGCCAAGCCGGGTGAGCCGAGCTGGGAGTCGCCATGGGGCGCCGGGCGTCCGGGCTGGCACATCGAATGCTCGGTGATGTCCACCTGCTGCCTGGGCGAGACCTTCGATATTCATGGCGGCGGCAGCGACCTGGAGTTCCCGCACCACGAAAACGAAATCGCCCAGAGCGAGGCGGCCACCGGCAAGACCTACGCCAATGCGTGGATGCATTGCGGCATGATCCGGATCAACGGCGAGAAGATGTCCAAGTCCTTGAACAACTTCTTCACCATCCGCGACGTGCTGGAGAAGTACCACCCGGAAGTCATTCGTTACCTGCTGGTGTCGAGCCACTACCGCAGCGCCATCAACTACTCGGAAGACAACCTCAAGGACGCCAAGGGCGCCCTGGAGCGTTTCTACCACGCGTTGAAAGGCCTGCCGAATGTGCCTGCCGCCGGTGGCGAAGCGTTTGTGGCACGTTTTACCGAAGTGATGAACGACGACTTCGGCACGCCGGAAGCCTGCGCGGTGCTGTTTGAGATGGTGCGCGAGATCAACCGCCTGCGCGAGAGCGATCTCAATGCGGCGGCGGGTCTGGCGGCCCGCCTGAAAGAACTGGCCAGCGTGCTGGGTGTGTTGCAGCTCCAAGCCGATGACTTCCTGCAGGCCGGTGCTGAAGGCCGGGTGGACGCCGCCGAAGTAGAGGCGTTGATCCAGGCGCGCCTGACTGCGCGCGCGAACAAGGATTGGGCCGAATCCGACCGCATCCGCGACCAGCTCACCGCCATGGGCGTGGTGCTGGAAGATGGCAAGGGCGGCACGACCTGGCGTCTGGCGGACTAAAATCTTTCAAAGCTCGCCGTACCCCTGTGGGGGCGAGCTTGCTCGCGATAGCGGAATGTCAGGCAACATTGTTGTCGACGGATACACCGCCATCGCGAGCAAGCTCGCTCCCACTTTTTTTTGGGCCCGCCTGGCAATCATTGTTTTATGAGCTAGTACTGTCAGGTCGATTCGACGTTCCCTCTGTCAGGAGTCTTCCATGTTGGCTCATTGGTCGCTTGCGGCGATTCATCTGCTGGCGTTCGCCCTCGGGTTCTGGGCAGTGCTGACACGCGGCACGGCGCTGCGGCGCCTGGCGGGCGGCGTGGATGCGGTTCGCAG
Organism: Pseudomonas sp. St316; assembly: GCF_018325905.1. Taxonomy (NCBI): domain Bacteria; kingdom Pseudomonadati; phylum Pseudomonadota; class Gammaproteobacteria; order Pseudomonadales; family Pseudomonadaceae; genus Pseudomonas; species Pseudomonas sp. St316. The sequence continues at coordinate 2,439,563 of NZ_AP021901.1, forward strand.
TGTCTTGATCGCTGACAACCTGTGGGGCCTGTCGGCGCTGGTGTTGCTGGTGACGGGTGGGATGCGGGCGTTTGGCGGGTACGAAAAAGGCACGGATTATTACCTGCACCAACCGCTGTTTCACCTGAAGATGACGTTGCTCCTGCTGATCCTGTTGCTTGAGATCGCGCCAATGATCGCCCTGGTCAAATGGCGGATGGCGCTGGGCAAAGGGGCTGCGATCGATCCTTCGAAAGCTGGCCGGTTTGCACGCATCAGCCACATCGAAGCCTTGTTGCTGATCTTGATGGTGGTCGCCGCCACGGGCATGGCGCGCGGCGTGAACCTGGGTTGACCGGCGGCGAACGCCTGCTTCGTCATCATTAAAACGAAACGTCTGACAGCCATGCCAAGCGCCATGTCATTAGTATCGGTTCAACGGGCTGGACGAAAAGGTGGGGTGGGCAGGGTAAGGCACGGTCGATCGGAATCTTTAGCCAGCCATTGCGGTGATGCAAACGGGCTGGCTACGGACTGCGCAAGGCTCAGGGAGTTTGCGGCTTGTCGGGGGCAGTGAGGCCCGCCTGAATGCGCTGGTAAATCTCTTCGCGATGCACCGCAACGTTTTTCGGGGCGTTGATACCGATCCGGACCTGTTGGCCGCTAACGCCCAGAATGGTGATCGTGATGTCGTCACCAATGTTTATGCTTTCACCGACTTTGCGGGTGAGTATCAGCATGGTGTTCTCCTTGATTGCTTTATAGGGCACCTGATTCAGACAGTGCAGATGTCGGTACTGCTTATAGATTAGTGCTAAGTGTCACAATGTGGGTGCCTCTTTCTGACGTGCAGATGCAGCATTAATTCCCAGGGTGCGACTATACAGAGACGCCGGGCAGGATTCTCGTGTTTTGAGCACTGTTTGCGGCGATCTTGAGGGGGCACGGGTGCTAAAATCCGTGCCTCATGTCTTCCGGGGGAAACGTTGTGCGCAAATTGGCTTGGGTTATTGCGGTATTGGCGCTGGCAGGATGCGGTGAAGGGCGTGACGTCGAAGCACCGAAGCCCAAACCCGTAGCGACCTCCGCACCGGCCGCTGCTGCCGCGCCGCAGTGGGCCGTCGAGGTTCGCGGCGAAACACCGCAGGCGGTCAGCGACCTGACCGGCTGGCTCATCGAACACAGCTTCATGTCGAACGTGGTGCGGGAAAACGGCAAGGAGCGCGTCCTGGTCGGTCCTTTCAGCTCCAAGGCTGAGGCCGAGGCCAAGCAGGAACAGGTGACGGCTGCCCTGGTCCGGGCGAAAAAACGCAACATCGAGACGTTGGTGGTGGATTACCCGACGGCCCCGTAATCGGGCAGTGCAAACAAGTCAGTCAAGCCACAAGACCTGTGGGAGCGAGCTTGCTCGCGATAGCGCTGGATCAGCCAATGTTGATGTTGACTGACATGCCCCTATCGCCAGCAAGCTCGCTCCCACAGTGGGTTTTGTGCTGTTCACAAATGCCAGGTCAGCCGCAGGCCTTCATGTCCACCGGCCCCACGAACTCGTTGCCACGGCCCATGACGCACGCCACGCTCTGGTTGCGCTGACGCTCCCAGCTTTCGACCGGGTAGGTCTTGTCCCAGGCTTCGTACAGGCGCCGGTCCTGTTTGGAGAGGCGCAGGCCATATTGCTTGCTCATGTAGAAATAGGTCCGGGCGATCATGCCCCGGATAGAAGGGCGGGGCATGACCTTCTTGGCCTTGAAGTCCACTTGGGTCAGGCATGAACCGTACTGGCCCTTTTGCACCGGCAACCAACCGAAACTGAAATTGCTGCGATCACCATTCACTTCCCCGATGCTCGGCACCAGGTTATGCAGGTCGGCCTCGGCCCGTTGATAGACCGGGTCATAGCGGGTGCATTGTTTGCGACCGCCTTCCTGCCAGCATTGGCGCTGATGGCCGATCTGCCACGCCGGTACAATATGCTCCCACTCGATGCGAGCGGCGCGGCTGGCATTCTTGCGTGGTACATAACCGCAGGCGGCCAGGTTCACGCGATTTCCGGTGTATTTGCAGCCACAGTAAAACTCGGTGGATTGTGGTGCGTAGAGTTTCCAGGCGACTTTCTTGGCTTCGTTGAAGGTGCGCGGAGCACCGGCCTGTGCGCCCATGGCGATAAACACAAGCAAAAAAGCTAAACAGCGAACACTCATCAGGCTCAATCTTCCTTCGGCACAACCCAGAAAACCTGCACACCACCATCGTCGCGATAGGCGAGGGTCACGTTGTCGTTCTCGTCGATTTCTTCCAGCAGGCGCTCCCACTCATCCACCGGCTCGTCGGGAAGACGGAAGATCAGGGCGGCCTTGGCTTTTTGTGCGGTGGGGGCGTTGATGATTTTCGAGACGCGCAGGCCGAGTCGTGTATAGGAATCTAAGGGGGTAGTTGCAGCGGAGGGCGGGGCCACAGGATTATCCTTATTAAGCTGTACGTGCATACAGTATTTAACCGTAGGCGTTTACGCAACTACTTAAAATTCAAGAAAATCGTCTGACAGCACTTTTTTCGTTTTGGTGTGGGAGAAAGGAATTTTTTATTGGATGGCATAAACAGCTGGAACAACCGCTTTGGCCTATGACGGATTTGCGCGAGCGCTAACGAAATGGCTTCGGCGGCCGATGTCCTGCGTAGGAATCCCATCCATGGAGTTTTGTCATGTCGTTTTCTGTCGGCTTTCCCAATGCGGCGGCCGTGACCATCGGCGGTCAGTCCGCAGCTACCCTGAAGGCCTTGAACGAGGCGAGTACCGAGGCCGCCGATGACGCCCGGGGCGAGACGCAAACGCCCGGCAAGGTCCGTACGGGTACGGGCGCGCAAGCGACCGATCAGGCGCAAGAGAGCGGCAGCACCCAGAGCATTGCCGTGCAGGTATTGCTCAAGCGGATGCAGGAGCTTCAGCAGCGGCTGCGCGAGCAGCGGCAGCAACTGGCCGTCGCACAGGCACGCGACTATCCCACCGAGGAGGCCAAGGCTTCAGCGGTCATGGCGATCCAGGGACAGATCGCCGACACCAGTGGCGCGTTGCTGGAAGTCACCGGCCACTTGGTCACGGAGCTGGCAAAGGGCGCCAGTTCGGGTACGGTGGTCAATACAACAGCCTGAGCTACGATGTTGCGGTTGAAACCGCAACGTTGACAAATCCCTGAACCCTTACCATAGTTCACTTCACGCAAACGTTTGCGCGGCGTTCCGTGCACTGATTTGCTCACAATAATCATAAGATCGGAGTGAACCCATGAAGTTGCCATTCGCTGGACGCCTTCTCGCTGTTGCCATGCTCGCGGCCGCATCCGCTGCGCTGCCTATCTCCTCGGCATTCGCCCAGACCGCTGAAAAACCCAAGGTCGCCCTGGTCATGAAATCCCTGGCCAATGAATTCTTCCTGACCATGGAAGACGGCGCCAAGGCTTATCAGAAGGAACACTCCGCCGATTTCGACCTGATCTCCAACGGGATCAAGGATGAAACCGACACCGCCAACCAGATCCGTATCGTCGAGCAGATGATCGTGTCCAAGGTCGATGCCCTGATTATCGCGCCTGCGGACTCCAAGGCCATGGTGCCGGTGATCAAGAAAGCCGTCGACGCTGGCATCACGGTGATCAACATCGATAACCAGCTCGACCCGGCCGTGGTCAAGAGCAAGAACATCAACGTACCGTTCGTAGGCCCGGACAACCGCAAAGGGGCGCGTTTGGTGGGTGAGTACCTGGCCAAGCAGCTCAAGGCCGGTGATGAAGTCGGCATCATCGAAGGCGTGTCCACTACCACCAATGCCCAGGCACGTACCGCAGGCTTCAAGGACGCGATGGAGGCGGCGCAGGTCAAGGTCGTTTCCCTGCAATCGGGTGACTGGGAAATCAACAAGGGCAACCAGGTTGCCGCGTCGATGCTCAGCGAATACCCGAACATCAAGGCGCTGCTGGCCGGCAATGACAGCATGGCGGTCGGCGCTGTGTCGGCCGTGCGCGCGGCGGGCAAGGCGGGCAAGGTGCAGGTGGTCGGCTACGACAACATCAATGCCATCAAGCCGATGCTCAAGGACGGTCGTGTCCTGGCGACGGCCGATCAGTTTGCCGCCAAGCAGGCCGTGTTCGGCATCGAGACGGCGCTGAAGATCCTCAAGGGCGAAAAAGTCGACAGCGGTACCAACGGCGTTATCGAAACTCCGGTCGAGCTGGTGACCAAGTAGTTATCCTGGCGACACAACGGTGCTCGCCCATCCGGGCGAGCGCATTGGAGAGTTTGTTATGTCCGTTCGCGACCCGAACGCTGTCCTGTGCGTCAGCGGTATCGGCAAGACCTATGCCCAGCCGGTACTGACCGATATCAACTTGACGTTGATGCGCGGTGAAGTGCTGGCGCTGACCGGCGAAAATGGCGCCGGTAAAAGTACCTTGTCCAAGATCATCGGCGGGCTGGTGACGCCGACGACCGGGCAGATGCAATTTCAAGGTCAGGATTATCGTCCTGGCAGCCGTACCCAGGCGGAAGAGCTGGGCGTGCGCATGGTCATGCAGGAGCTCAACCTGCTGCCGACCCTTTCCGTGGCCGAAAACCTGTTTCTCGACAACCTGCCCAACCACGGCGGCTGGATCAGTCGCAAGCAATTGCGCAAGGCGGCCATCGAGGCGATGGCCCAGGTGGGACTCGATGCAATCGATCCCGACACGTTGGTCGGCGAACTGGGGATCGGTCACCAGCAGATGGTCGAGATCGCCCGCAACCTGATCGGCGATTGCCATGTGCTGATTCTCGATGAGCCGACGGCCATGCTGACGGCCCGTGAAGTCGAGATGCTCTTTGAACAGATCACTCGTCTGCAGGCTCGCGGCGTGTCGATCATCTACATTTCCCATCGCCTCGAAGAACTGGCGCGGGTCGCCCAGCGCATTGCCGTGCTGCGCGATGGCAACCTGGTCTGCGTCGAGCCGATGGCCAACTACGACAGCGAGCAACTGGTGACCCTGATGGTCGGCCGGGAGCTGGGCGAGCATATCGACCTGGGCCCGCGCCAGATCGGCGCGCCGGCGCTCACGGTTAAAGGCCTGACGCGCTCCGACAAGGTCCGCGACGTGTCCTTCGAAGTGCGCAGTGGCGAGATCTTCGGTATCTCCGGCCTGATCGGGGCAGGGCGCACCGAACTGTTGCGGCTGATCTTTGGTGCCGATACCGCTGACAGCGGTACGGTGGCGCTGGGTTCGCCGGCCCAGGTCGTGAGCATTCGCTCCCCGTCCGATGCGGTGGCCCATGGCATTGCATTGATCACCGAAGACCGCAAGGGTGAAGGCCTGCTGCTGACCCAATCCATCGCCGCCAACATTGCCCTGGGCAACATGCCAGAGATTTCCAGCGCCGGCCTGGTCAACGGCAGCGCCGAACTGGCCTTGGCACAGCGGCAGGTCGATGCCATGCGCATCCGCAGTTCCAGCCCGACACAGTTGGTGTCCGAACTGTCGGGCGGTAACCAGCAGAAAGTCGTGATCGGGCGTTGGCTCGAACGCGATTGCGCGGTCATGTTGTTCGATGAGCCGACCCGTGGCATCGACGTCGGCGCCAAATTCGACATTTATGCGTTGCTCGGCGAGCTGACTCGCCAGGGCAAGGCGCTGGTCGTGGTGTCCAGTGACCTGCGGGAGTTGATGTTGATCTGTGACCGGATCGGCGTGCTGTCCGCCGGACGCCTGATCGACACCTTCGAGCGCGACAGCTGGACCCAGGATGACTTGCTTGCCGCCGCATTCGCCGGCTACCAGAAACGTGATGCGTTGCTCAACGAAGCAGCGCCTAGGGATTTTTCATGAAAACCGCACCTGCCGTCGGCAAATCGAGTGGCAATTTCTATGGCCTCGGGACCTACCTGGGCCTGGCTGGCGCGCTGCTGGCCATGGTCGCGCTGTTCTCGGCGCTGAGCAGCCATTTCCTGTCCTATGACACCTTCAGCACCTTGGCCAACCAGATTCCGGACCTCATGGTGCTGGCGGTTGGCATGACGTTTATCTTGATCATCGGTGGTATCGACCTGTCGGTGGGGTCGGTGCTGGCGCTTGCGGCATCGACGGTCAGCGTGGCCGTGCTCGGTTGGGGCTGGAGCGTCTGGCCATCGGCCTTGCTCGGCATGGCCGTGGCGGCGCTGGCGGGTACGGTCACCGGTTCGATCACCGTGGCGTGGCGGATTCCATCGTTCATCGTCTCCCTCGGCGTGCTGGAAATGGCCCGGGGCCTGGCGTACCAGATGACCGGCTCCCGGACGGCCTACATCGGCGACTCGTTCGCCTGGCTGTCCAACCCCATTGCCTTTGGCATCTCACCGTCGTTCATCATCGCCTTGCTGGTGATCTTCATTGCCCAGGCGGTGTTGACCCGTACCGTGTTCGGTCGCTACTTGATCGGCATCGGCACCAATGAAGAAGCTGTGCGTCTGGCCGGTATCAATCCAAAGCCCTACAAGATCCTGGTGTTCAGCCTGATGGGCTTGCTGGCCGGTGTGGCCGCGCTGTTCCAGATTTCGCGCCTGGAAGCGGCGGATCCGAACGCCGGTTCAGGGCTTGAGCTGCAAGTCATCGCGGCCGTGGTCATCGGTGGCACCAGCCTGATGGGTGGGCGCGGTTCGGTCATCAGCACCTTTTTTGGCGTGTTGATCATCTCCGTGCTGGCGGCGGGGCTGGCGCAAATCGGCGCCACTGAACCGACCAAGCGCATCATTACCGGTGCGGTGATCGTGGTCGCGGTCGTGCTTGATACCTATCGCAGCCAGCGCGCCAGTCGGCGGGGCTGAACCATGGCGACGATCAAGGATGTAGCAGCGCTCGCCGGGATTTCCTACACCACCGTGTCCCACGTGGTGAACAAGACGCGGCCGGTCAGCGAGGAAGTGCGGCTCAAGGTCGAGGCGGCCATCGAGCGCCTGGACTACGTGCCCAGCGCCGTGGCCCGGTCGCTCAAGGCCAAGACCACGGCGACCATCGGCCTGCTGGTGCCCAACAGCCTCAACCCTTACTTCGCCGAACTGGCCCGGGGTATCGAGGATTACTGTGAGCGCAACGGCTATTGCGTGATCCTGTGCAATTCCGACGACAACGCGGACAAGCAGCGCAGCTACCTGCGGGTGCTGCTGGAAAAACGCATCGACGGCCTGATTTTCGCGTCTGCCGGCGGTGATGTCGGCCTGGCCGAGGGGCTGACCAACGTGCGCACGCCCATGGTGATCGTCGACCGGGGGCTTGATGGTGTCGACGCCGACCTGGTGCGCATCGACCATGAATACGGTGCCTACCTGGCGACCCGGCACTTGCTGGAGCTTGGCCACCACGACATCGCCTTCATCGGTGGTCCGGCCGATACCAGCGTGGCGCAGATGCGCCTGGCCGGTTACTGCCGGGCGCTGAAAGAGGCCGGGATCGAGCTGTCCGTCGAGCGCATGCTCGAGAGCGATTTCACCAGTACCGGCGGTTACCGCGCTGCCGCGCAACTGCTTGAACAACTGCCGCCCAGCGCGATCTTTGCGGCCAACGACATGATCGGCATCGGTGTGCTGCGCGCTGCGGCTGAACGCAACGTGCGCGTGCCCAGCGAGCTGTCGGTCATCGGTTTCGATGACATCCAGATGAGCCGTTATGTCTACCCGGCGTTGACCACGGTAGGGCAGTCGATCCTGCAGCTCGGCGAGATGGCGGCCGAAGTGCTGCTGCGACGTATCGCGACGCCGGGCCTTGCCACCGAGCAGCGGATCGTGACGCCGAGTATTGTCCTGCGAGAGTCGACTGCACCGCTGTCCGGTGCATTCGCCCAATACCGCTGAACCGAATTGATGAGTAGTGATGTATGCCAGCAAAAGTAGTGGTAATAGGCAGCCTGAACATGGACCTGGTGACCCGGGCGCCGCGTCTGCCGCGTGGTGGTGAAACACTGATCGGCGAATCCTTCTCCACCATCCCGGGCGGCAAGGGAGCCAACCAGGCAGTGGCCGCCGCGCGCCTGGGGGCGCAGGTATCGATGGTCGGTTGCGTGGGCAATGATGCCTACGGCGAACAATTGCTTGGCGGGCTGTTGGCCGAGGGCATCGACTGCCAGGCGGTCAGCGTGGTGGAGGGGCCCAGCGGTGTGGCGCTGATTGTCGTCGACGACAACAGCCAGAATGCGATCGTGATCGTCGCCGGTGCCAACGGTGCGCTCACTGCCGAGGTCCTGGACAGTGTCGATGAAGTGCTGCAAAGCGCCGATGTCATCATCTGTCAGCTCGAAGTGCCGGATGCCACCGTTGGCCATGCCCTCAAGCGCGCTCGGGAGTTGGGCAAGATCGTTATCCTCAACCCGGCGCCGGCCTCCCGGACATTGCCGGCCGACTGGTACGCCTGCATCGACTACCTGATTCCCAATGAAAGCGAAGCGGCGATCTTGAGCGGGCTGGCGGTGGATTCCCTGGAAACCGCCGAAGCCGCCGCTGCGCATCTGCTCGCCGCCGGCGCCGGCAAGGTGATTGTGACCCTGGGCGCCCAGGGCTTGATGTTCGCCAACGGTGCCAGCTTCGAGCACTTCCCGGCACCGCGGGTCAAGGCAGTGGACACCACTGCGGCCGGAGACACCTTTGTCGGCGGCTTCGCGGCAGCCCTGGCCAGCGGCAAAAGCGAGGTCGACGCGATTCGTTTCGGCCAGGCCGCTGCCGCGCTGTCGGTCACCCGCGCGGGCGCGCAGCCTTCAATCCCCACGTTGCTGGAAGTACAGGCTTTCAAATCATGAAAAAGACGCCGTTGTTGAATGTGGCACTGTCACGACTGATCGCTTCCCTGGGCCATGGCGACAAGGTGGTCATCGGTGATGCCGGCCTGCCCGTGCCGCCCCAGGTCGAATTGATCGACCTGGCCCTGACCCAGGGTATTCCTGATTTCGTCAGCACCTTGAAGGTGGTGCTCAGCGAGATGCAGGTAGAAAGCCATGTGCTGGCCGAGGAGATCCTCGATAAGCAACCGTCGGCCTTGATGACGCTGGAGGCGCTGCATGCCGAGGGCGCGTTGGGCGAACGGGCGCTGGTCAGCCATGAGCAATTCAAGATCATCAGCCGACAGGCGCGGGCGATCATTCGCACAGGCGAGTGCTCTCCGTACTGCAACATCGTGCTGATCGCAGGAGTCACGTTCTAATCTGTCAACCTTGCACAAGGAGTGCGCCATGCGCCGCTATGCTCAGAAGATGCATCAACTGTTCTGGAGTCTGCTGCTTTTGTCATTGATCACCGCTACAAGCGCCCAGGCGGCGGAAAAGATCGACCTGATCATCGACACCGACCCAGGGGCCGATGACGTGGTGGCGCTGCTGTTCGCCCTGGCGTCACCCGAGGAGCTGCATATCCGTGCGCTGACCACCGTCGCCGGCAATGTGCGCCTGGACAAGACCTCTCGCAATGCGCGCCTGGCACGCGAGTGGGCGGGGCGCGAAGACGTGCCGGTGTATGCCGGGGCGCCGAAACCGCTGATGCGCACGCCGATCTACGCGGAAAACATCCATGGCAAGGAAGGCCTGTCGGGTGTCACCGTGCACGAGCCAAAGAAGGGGTTGGCCGAAGGCAATGCCGTCAACTATTTGATCGACACGCTCAAGGCCGCCAAGCCCCACAGCATCACCATTGCCATGCTCGGCCCGCAGACCAACCTGGCCCTGGCGCTGGTGCAGGAGCCGGACATTGTCCAGGGCATCAAGGAAGTGGTGATCATGGGCGGTGCGCATTTCAACGGTGGCAATATCACGCCGGTGGCTGAATTCAATCTGTTCGCCGACCCGCAGGCGGCCGAGGTGGTGGCCAAGAGCGGCGTGAAGCTGACGTACCTGCCGCTGGACGTGACCCACAAAATCCTCACCAGCGAAGCGCGCCTGAAGCAGATCGCGGCGCTGAACAACAATGCCAGCAAGCTGGTGGGCGATATCCTCAACGAATACGTCAAGGGCGACATGGAGCACTACGGGATGACGGGCGGGCCGGTGCATGACGCGACGGTGATTGCCTACCTGCTCAAGCCGCAACTGTTCACCGGCCGTTCGGTCAATGTCGTCGTGGACAGTCGCGAGGGCCCGACGTTCGGGCAGACCATCGTTGATTGGTACGACGGCCTGAAAGCGCCAAAGAACGCGTTCTGGGTGGAAAACGGTGATGCCCAAGGCTTCTTCGACCTGCTGACCGAGCGCCTGGCGCGTCTCAAGTAACCGGCCTGGCTGTGCGCCCGCAGGCTTCGGTCTGCGGGCGCGTAAGCGTGAGCTTCAGTCCGCAGCGTCAATGGCGCTCGGGTAGCGTTCGAATGCCTGCTGGATGAAGTGGCGGGCAACCTCCGTCCCTAACTCCCTGACCAACAGTTCTATGCCGATGATTGCCAATTCCTCCGGGCTGCTCGGGCTATAGGAACTGTGGCCCTCTGACCATTTGGCATTGATGGTGGCTTCGATGCTGACGGTGCTCATGGCAGGGCTCGCGAGTTGGGAGGTCTGTAGGTTGAGTAAACCATTTTTGCTGCGGGTTGGCACTGCGACTTAGGCATCGGGGGAGGGCTGTGCGACACTTGTTTTTTTGATTTCCGAAGGAGCCCTGCCGTGCAGATCGATTTGAACGCGCCTGACGGGCTGACCCTGGACGCGGTTCGTCAGTTACTGGCCTCTGCGAGTGATGACGAGCACACCCAATTGCGCGTGACGAAGGGGGGTATCGCCTATTTGTCTTCGGGCGTGGTGGGCGGCGTCGACATCGATGGCTTGCTGTTTCGGCTTGAGACGTGGGCCAAAGGTTCGGGCTATGTCGGACGGGTCGCTGCCAGCGACGAGGTCTGGGTCATGCAGATCTACAATGCACTGAAAGACAACTGGCCAAATCCACCCTTCGATTACATTGACGTTTACTGAACGTCGTTCATATCCAGTCACGATTCATGTCTGACCAGGGCGGCTGGGGTCAGGCAAACTGCCGGTTTTCCGGATGAGGGCAGGCTGGAAGCCATGGTCTTGAAACCAAGTACCGTTTGGGCTGTCGCACGCTCTCTGTTTATTTATCGAAAAAGGAGGCTTCATGCCTTGGAAGCTCGCGTCATTGAGTACTTTGCTGGCCGCCGCGTTCTTGAGCGGTTGCAGCAGCACCTCTGAATCGACCCCTGACCCCGTGGCCGCGGAGAGTGGTAGCGGCCGCTGCGAAGCAAAGGCTGCCGAGTTCGCCATCGGTAAACAGGCTTCGCCGCAACTACTGGAGCAGGCCCGTACTCGCGCTGGCGCGCAGATTGCCCGGATCCTCAAGCCTAACGACATGGTGACGCTTGAGTACCGCTCTGATCGCCTGAACCTCAATACCGATGCCAACCTGGTGGTCAACCGGGTGAACTGCGGCTGACAGGCGCTTTTCAAGCGCCCATAAAAAACCCCGTCACATGGACGGGGTTTTTTTAGTGCGCCGAGAAATTACTCTGGGCGAACCTGTGCAGCTTGCATACCCTTTTGGCCTTTCTCAGCCACGAAGGAAACGGTTTGGCCTTCTTTCAGGCTTTTGAAACCGTCGCTTTCGATAGCTTTGAAGTGTACGAACAGGTCGTCACCGCCACCTTGAGGAGTGATGAAGCCGAAGCCTTTTTCATCGTTGAACCATTTAACGGTGCCGGTTTGGCGATTAGACATGGTGTATCTCCAAGAAACATATATTTTCAGTGTACTGTGCTGCTCAGGCCAACTGGGCACACCCGGGTATCATAGTCGAAATGTTCGATTTGGGAGCCCCCCGGACGCGCTGTTTGCCAATCAGTCGTGTTTACTTTACCGCCTTTATCCTCTGAAAGGCCCGGTTTTAAAGGCTTTCAGCCGAAAGTAAAGACGATAAAAAAAGCTGTAAAACCTGAATAAATCGTAAAAAAAAGCCCGAAATCAGTGTTTTTCAACCCTGCCGGGCCCGTTCAGGAGGCTTGTTTTCTCACTTTTTTGCTTTGTTGTCGGCCTTGCATTTTGCGATCTGGCCCAGTGCCTTCTGTTGCAGTTCCGGGGTGGCTTTGTTGTCCATCAGGGCCTGGATGTCCGAGGCTGGATAGGACTTGATCGCATCGGCGCCGCAGGCGCAATGAGCCTTGGCCGCGGCCGCGCCGATCTGGGGCGTTGCCGCCTCCGTGCATTGAGCCATGTATTTTTCGCGCTCGCCTTTGGGCCAGTCGGCATGGGCGGTTAGAGGAAGCAGCAGGGCGAGGGGGGCGACTACTGCAAACAAGGTATTGAGACGCATGCGAAGATGCTCCTTTCGGGTCGATGTCTTGATATCTGAGGCGTTGCGCTCGGTTCAGTTCAGCACTTTGGCATAAAAACCCTGGATTTACGCCTGCTTCAATTCCAGCACGGTGATGACCGTTCATCTGTGCTAGCATGCCGGGCTCGGGTATTTCCAGGCTGTGGACGACAACTCGTCCCAGCGGCAAATGCTCGAAATAACCCTGATTTGAATCCCAGTCACTCTGGTTCGGTTTTCCCGGTTGGCCGCAAGGCTCCTGCCGCTGTAAGGCAGGCGTTCGTCATTGAATGGCCTGGACTGGATCTTGTACTGGCTCATCCCAACCCACGTGACCTTTGGTAGGGGTCACCACTAGGAGAGGAGGCGCCATGCCAACTATTACTCTTCCCGACGGCAGTCAACGTTCATTCGATCACCCGGTTTCCGTAGCCGAGGTCGCCGCCTCCATTGGTGCGGGCCTGGCCAAGGCCACCCTGGCCGGCAAGGTCAACGGCAAGCTGGTCGACGCCAGTGACGTCATCGACAGCGACGCCACGCTGCAAATCATCACGCCAAAGGATGAAGAGGGGCTGGAGATCATTCGCCACTCTTGCGCACACCTGGTCGGCCATGCGGTCAAGCAGCTGTACCCGAGCGCGAAGATGGTCATCGGGCCGGTCATCGACGAAGGCTTCTATTACGACATCGCCTTCGAGCGTCCTTTCACGCCGGACGACATGGCTGCCATCGAGCAGCGCATGCAGCAGCTGATCGAGAAAGATTACGACGTCATCAAGAAAGTCACCCCGCGCGCCGAAGTCATCGAAGTCTTCAAGGCCCGTGGCGAGGACTACAAGCTGCGTCTGGTGGAAGACATGCCGGACGAACAGGCCATGGGCCTGTACTACCACGAAGAATACGTCGACATGTGCCGTGGCCCGCATGTGCCGAACACGCGTTTCCTGAAATCCTTCAAGCTGACCAAGCTGTCCGGCGCCTACTGGCGTGGCGACGCCAAGAACGAGCAGTTGCAGCGCGTCTATGGCACGGCCTGGGCGGACAAGAAGCAGCTGGCGGCCTACATCCAGCGTATTGAAGAAGCCGAGAAGCGCGATCACCGCAAGATCGGCAAGCGCCTGGGCCTGTTCCATACCCAGGAAGAGTCCCCGGGCATGGTGTTCTGGCACCCGAACGGCTGGACCCTGTACCAGGTGCTCGAGCAGTACATGCGCCAGGTCCAGCGTGAGAACGGCTATCTGGAAATCAAGACGCCGCAAGTGGTGGACCGCAGCCTGTGGGAGAAATCCGGGCACTGGGCCAACTACGCCGACAACATGTTCACCACTCAGTCGGAAAACCGCGACTACGCCATCAAGCCGATGAACTGCCCTTGCCACGTGCAGGTGTTCAACCAGGGCTTGAAGAGCTACCGCGAGTTGCCGATGCGCCTGGCCGAGTTTGGTGCCTGCCACCGCAACGAGCCGTCGGGTGCGCTGCACGGCATCATGCGCGTGCGTGCGTTTACCCAGGACGATGCGCACATCTTCTGCACCGAGGAGCAGATGCAGGCCGAATCCGCCGCCTTCATCAAGCTGACCATGGACGTCTATCGGGACTTCGGCTTCACCGAGGTCGAGATGAAGCTGTCCACTCGTCCGGAAAAACGCGTGGGCTCCGACGAATTGTGGGATCGCGCCGAAGCGGCGCTGGCCGCTGCACTCGATAGCGCGGGCCTTGCGTACGACCTGCAACCGGGCGAGGGGGCTTTCTACGGTCCGAAGATCGAGTTCTCGTTGAAAGATTGCCTTGGTCGCGTGTGGCAGTGTGGTACCCTGCAGCTCGATTTTAACCTGCCGATCCGTCTGGGCGCCGAATACGTGTCCGAAGACAACAGTCGCAAGCACCCGGTCATGCTTCACCGCGCGATCCTCGGTTCCTTCGAGCGCTTCGTCGGTATCCTGATCGAACACTACGAGGGGGCATTCCCCGCGTGGTTGGCGCCGACCCAGGCAGTGATCATGAATATCACTGATAAACAGGCAGATTTTGCCGCTGAAGTCGAAAAAACTCTCAACCAAAGCGGATTTCGTGCCAAGTCCGACTTGAGAAATGAAAAGATCGGCTTTAAAATCCGCGAGCATACTTTGCTCAAGGTTCCCTTTCTCTTGGTTATTGGAGATCGGGAGGTCGAGATGCAGACTGTCGCTGTGCGTACTCGTGAAGGTGCTGACCTGGGCTCGATGCCCGTCGCCGAATTCGCTGAGTTTCTCGCGCAAGCGGTTTCCCGGCGTGGTCGCCCAGATTTGGAGTAATTATTATTAAGCGTGAAATGAGACAAGATAAACGAGCTGCACCGAAAGCCCCGATCAACGAGAATATCTCGGCACGCGAGGTTCGGTTAATTGGCGCTGACGGCGAGCAGATTGGCATCGTCTCGATTGATGAAGCGCTTCGTATTGCTGAAGAAGCCAAGCTTGATCTGGTAGAAATCTCCGCAGACGCAGTCCCGCCCGTATGCCGGGTGATGGACTACGGCAAGTCGATCTTCGAAAAGAAGAAACAGGTTGCCGCGGCGAAGAAAAACCAGAAGCAGATTCAGGTAAAAGAAATCAAGTTTCGTCCAGGGACGGAGGAAGGGGATTACCAGGTAAAACTGCGCAACCTGGTACGTTTCCTGAGTGATGGGGACAGGGCCAAGGTATCCTTGCGATTCCGCGGCCGTGAGATGGCCCACCAGGAGCTGGGGATGGAACTCCTCAAGCGGGTTGAACAAGACCTGCTCGAGTACGGTTCGGTCGAACAGCATCCTAAGATGGAAGGACGCCAGCTGATCATGGTCATCGCCCCGAAAAAGAAGAAGTAATCACCAGGGCACGGCAGGCCTTGCGATTATGTTTATCAACTGAATGCGGAGTATCCGAACATGCCAAAGATGAAGACTAAAAGTGGTGCTGCTAAGCGGTTTCTGAAAACTGCTAACGGTATCAAGCACAAGCACGCTTTCAAGAGCCACATCCTGACCAAAATGTCGACCAAGCGTAAGCGTCAACTGCGCGGTAGCAGCTTGCTGCATCCGTCTGACGTGGCAAAAGTCGAGCGCATGCTGCGCCTTCGTTAATTTTTGGATCAAGAATAGAGGAAGTAACTCATGGCTCGTGTAAAGCGTGGCGTCATTGCCCGTAAGCGTCACAAAAAAATTCTGAAACTTGCTAAAGGCTACTACGGCGCGCGTTCCCGCGTATTCCGTGTTGCCAAGCAAGCGGTAATCAAGGCAGGCCAATACGCCTACCGTGACCGTCGTCAGAAAAAACGTCAGTTCCGCGCTCTGTGGATCGCTCGTATCAATGCTGGTGCTCGTGTTAACGGTCTGTCCTACAGCCGTTTCATCGCTGGCCTGAAAAAAGCGTCCATCGAGATCGACCGTAAGGTTCTGGCTGATCTGGCAGTGAACGAAAAAGCGGCGTTTGCTGCGATTGTCGAGAAAGCTAAAGCCACCTTGGCTTAAGTACCCCCGGCAGTCACCGGGGCCTACATCTGTGGGCCCAGGTGTCAAACGTCATAAATAGGGGAAGAGCCTTAAAGCTCTTCCCCTATTTCGTATCTGGAGTCTGTACATGGAAAACCTGGACGCGCTGGTCGCTCAAGCACTAGAGGCTGTGCAAAGCGCTGAAGATATCAATGCCCTGGAGCAAATCCGGGTTCACTACCTTGGCAAGAAGGGCGAGTTGACTCAGGTGATGAAGACCCTGGGGAACCTGCCAGCCGAAGAGCGTCCGCAGGTCGGTGCGCTGATCAACGTTGCCAAGGAGCGTGTCACAGAGGTCCTCAATGCGCGCAAGGCGTTGTTCGAGGAGGCGGATCTGGCTGCCAAGCTCGCCGCCGAGTCCATCGACGTGACCCTGCCTGGCCGTGGCCAGACTTCCGGTGGCCTGCATCCGGTGACCCGGACCCTGGAACGCATCGAGCAGTTCTTCACCCACATCGGCTACGGCATTGCCGAAGGCCCTGAGGTCGAAGACGACTACCACAACTTCGAAGCGCTCAACATCCCAGGCCATCACCCGGCCCGGTCGATGCATGACACCTTCTATTTCAATGCGAACATGCTGTTGCGCACCCATACCTCGCCGGTACAGGTCCGCACCATGGAATCGCAACAGCCGCCGATCCGCATCGTCTGCCCAGGCCGTGTGTACCGCAGCGACTCCGATATCACCCACTCGCCGATGTTCCACCAGGTCGAAGGCCTGCTGGTTGATCGCGACATCAATTTCGCCGACCTGAAAGGAACGATCGAAGAGTTCCTGCGGGTGTTCTTCGAAAAAGAACTGGCCGTGCGTTTCCGCCCTTCGTACTTCCCATTCACCGAGCCATCGGCTGAAGTCGACATGGAATGCGTGATGTGCAGCGGTAAAGGCTGCCGCGTCTGCAAGCAGACTGGCTGGCTGGAAGTCATGGGCTGCGGCATGGTTCATCCGAACGTGCTGCGTATGTCCGGGATCGATCCGGAAGAATTCTCGGGTTTTGCTTTCGGCATGGGCGTCGAGCGCCTGGCCATGCTGCGTTACGGTGTGAATGACTTGCGCCTGTTCTTCGACAACGACTTGCGGTTCCTTGCGCAATTTCGCTAGGTCGCCGGCCCGTAACGAATCTATTAGGAGAGCAGGATGAAATTCAGTGAACAATGGCTGCGCGGCTGGGTAAGCCCGCAGGTAAGCCGGGACGAGCTGGTTGCTCGCCTGTCGATGGCCGGCCTTGAGGTCGATAGCGTCACGCCGGCCGCCGGTGATTTCAGCGGTGTGGTAGTGGGCGAGGTGCTGGGCACCGAGCAGCACCCGGACGCTGACAAACTGCGGGTTTGCCAGGTCAGCAATGGCACGGAAACCTTCCAGGTGGTCTGCGGCGCGCCCAACGTGCGCCCGGGCTTGAAGATCCCGTTCGCCATGATCGGTGCCGAACTGCCGGGCGACTTCAAGATCAAGAAAGCCAAGCTGCGCGGCGTCGAGTCCAACGGCATGTTGTGCTCTCAGGCCGAGCTGCAGATTGGCGAAGGCAACGATGGCCTGATGGAACTTCCGGCTGACGCGCCGGTTGGCCAGGACATCCGTGAATACCTGGGCCTGGACGATGCGAGCATTGAGGTCGACCTGACGCCGAACCGTGGCGACTGCTTGTCCCTGGCCGGCCTGGCCCGTGAAGTCGGCGCGTTGTATGCCGCTCCCGTGACGCGTCCTGTGGTCGCGAATGTGCCAGCCGTGCACGACGAAGTACGTTCGATTGAAGTCCTCGCGCCGGCCGCGTGCCCGCGTTACCTGGGTCGTGTGATCCGTAACGTCGACCTGTCCAAGCCGACGCCACTGTGGATGGTCGAGCGCCTGCGTCGCGCCGACGTGCGCAGCATCGACGCCGCCGTCGACATCACCAACTATGTGATGCTGGAGCTGGGTCAGCCGCTGCATGCGTTCGATCTCGCCGAAATCAACGGTGGCATTCGCGTACGCATGGCCGAAGAGGGTGAGAAGCTGGTACTGCTCGACGGCCAGGAAGTGACGCTGCGCAGCGACACCCTGGTGATTGCCGACCACGCCCGCGCCCTGGCGATTGCCGGCGTGATGGGCGGCGAGCACAGTGGTGTATCCGCCACGACCCGCGATGTATTCCTGGAAAGCGCGTTCTTCGACCAGATCGCCGTCGCTGGCAAGGCCCGCTCCTATGGCCTGCACACCGACGCCTCGCACCGTTACGAGCGTGGTGTGGACTGGCAACTGGCCCGTGAAGCTATGGAGCGAGCCACTGGCCTGCTGCTGGACATCACGGGCGGTGAAGCCGGCCCGATCATCGAGACTGTCAGCGAACAGCACCTGCCCAAGATTGCCCCGGTCACCCTGCGTGCCCAGCGCATCACCCAGATGCTGGGCATGGAAATGGCCCCGGCCGAAGTCGAACGCCTGCTCAGCGCCCTGGGCCTGAACATCAGCGCCGATGGGGCAGGGCAGTGGCGCGTCGAAGTGCCAAGCCATCGCTTCGATATCAGCCTGGAAGTCGACCTGATCGAAGAACTGGCCCGCTTGTACGGCTACAACCGCCTGCCGGTTCGCTACCCGCAAGCACGCCTGGCTCCACAGGCCAAGGCTGAAGCGCGAAGCGACCTGCCGGAGCTGCGCCGCCTGCTGGTGGCCCGTGGGTATCAGGAAGCGATCACCTACAGCTTCATCGATCCACGCCAGTTCGAACTGTTCAATCCGGGTGTCGAGCCGCTGTTGCTGGCCAACCCGATCTCCAACGACATGGCCGCCATGCGCTCGTCCCTGTGGCCGGGCCTGGTCAAGTCGCTCCAGCACAACCTGAACCGCCAGCAGGATCGTGTGCGGCTGTTCGAAAGCGGCCTGCGCTTTGTCGGTCAACTGGAAGGCTTGAAGCAAGAACCGATGCTGGCCGGTGTCGTCTGCGGCAGTCGCCTGCCAGAAGGCTGGGCGCAAGGTCGCGATGTCGTCGACTTCTTCGACGTCAAGGCTGACGTGGAAGCGGTGCTGGGCTTCGCGGGTGCGCTCGACGCATTCACTTTCGTCCCGGGCAAGCATCCGGCGCTGCACCCGGGGCAGACCGCACGCATCGAGCGAGACGGGCGTGAAGTCGGCTATGTCGGTGCGATTCACCCGGAACTGTCGAAAACCCTAGGCCTTGATCGTCCGGTCTTCGTTTTCGAGCTGGTTCTGGCCGAAGTGGCATTGGGGAAAATGCCGAAATTCCAGGAGTTATCGCGCTTTCCTGAAGTGCGTCGTGACCTTGCACTGCTGGCCGATCGTGACGTTGCTTCCAGTGCCGTACTGGACGTAATTCGTGAAAATGCAGGCGAATGGCTGACGGACCTCAGGCTATTTGACGTGTATCAGGGTAAAGGCATTGATCCGCATAGAAAAAGCCTTGCAGTCGGCTTGACCTGGCAGCATCCATCGCGCACTCTTAATGACGATGAGGTGAATACCGCAACGCAGAATATCCTCACCTCGCTCGAAACCAGGTTGAACGCCACGTTAAGGAAGTGACGTATGGGGGCTCTGACGAAAGCTGAGATGGCGGAACGTCTGTATGAGGAGCTGGGCCTGAATAAACGGGAGGCCAAAGAATTGGTCGAACTGTTTTTCGAAGAAATCAGGCACGCTCTGGAAGACAACGAACAGGTCAAATTGTCCGGTTTCGGCAATTTTGACCTGCGGGACAAACGCCAGCGGCCTGGCCGCAATCCGAAAACGGGAGAAGAAATCCCGATCACGGCTCGCCGTGTGGTCACCTTTCGTCCAGGGCAGAAGTTGAAGGCCCGAGTTGAGGCTTATGCTGGAACCAAGTCATAACGACGAACTACCCGTCATCCCGGGCAAACGCTACTTCACCATTGGTGAAGTCAGCGAGCTGTGTGCGGTAAAACCGCACGTGCTGCGCTATTGGGAGCAGGAGTTTCCTCAACTCAACCCGGTCAAGCGCCGCGGAAACCGCCGGTATTATCAGCGCCAAGACGTGCTGATGATCCGGCAGATCCGCGCGTTGCTGTACGATCAGGGGTTCACCATCGGCGGCGCGCGTCTGCGCCTCTCCGGTGATGAGGCCAAAGACGATACAACCCAGTACAAACAGATGATCCGCCAGATGATCGCCGAGCTTGAAGATGTGCTGGTGGTGCTCAAGAAATAAATTTCTGCTTTTAAATCTTCCAGTTTTCAAAAGCTTGCGATATATTCTTGAGCGTTCCGTTGAGAAACGGAACAAGATTCACGCCTAGTCGGGGCGTAGCGCAGTCCGGTAGCGCACTAGCATGGGGTGCTAGGGGTCGAGTGTTCGAATCACTCCGTCCCGACCATATTTTTCAATGACTTAGCCCAGCTTTAGCGAGTTGGGCTTTTTCATGCGTAGGGACTTTTGCGGGGGTTCATCCCGTTTTTCTCCTCAAGATGGTGAGCGCCGGTCCTCGCGAATCGGTTGCCGACACTTTGTTCGCCTCCGTAATCAACTGCTCCAGCTCTGCGGTAGAATAGTGGCTCGTAACGCTGCCATTCTTATGCCCCAAGAGCGCCTTCCGATCTTCCAGCGTCACGCCCGCTGCACGAAGCCTTCTGCCAAAGGTCTGCGAGGTGCAGGATGTCATGCGCGAGCTGGCACGCACTGGGATGACCATGATTATCATCACTCATGAAATGAACTTCACCCGTGATGTGGCCGACCGAGCATTTTTCTCCAGTATGCTGAAACAAGCGTAAGGCACCTGTCACCCAGGGCTATCGATTCGGCGCAGCACCATGCGGGTCAGGCGTTCGCCGACGTGTTCGATGCCTTTGTTCTGCGCCACAACCTGGGCGCCTTCCATCAGTAAGGTTAGTTCTTCGGCCATTTGCTGCGGATCGCTCAGGTCCAATTGCGCGCACAGCGTGGCCAACCGCTGGAACTGCCGCTGCTTGTGTGCATGGATCAGTGCACGGGCAGGGTGGTCGGCATCCGGCAACTCGGCGAGGGTGTTGGTGAACGGGCAGCCACGGTAACCCGAGCGACTCAGGTCCTCGACGATGAAGCTGAGAAATCCAAGCAATTGCTCGCGAGGCGCGTCGGGATGCTCTGCCGACAGACGATCAAGCACTTCGCTGTAGCTTTCAGTCAGGCGTTCAAGCCATTCCAGCACCAGCGCGTCCTTGTTTTCGAAGTGCCGGTAGAGGGTCATTTTCGTCGAGGCCGCCAGTGCGGCGATGGCGTCGACGCTGACGCGGGTGATGCCTTGCTCAAGAAACAATGCCTGGGCGGCATCGACGATGCGCTCACGAGGCGGCAGTTGGGGTGTCCGTTCCGGACGCATGATCACTCTCCGCTTGACAGCGATACCATATAGTATCGCATGATACTCATCGGTATCGATCGATACCGATGAGTATCCATCATACCGATTTGGAGAATTTCATGCACATGTCCGATTACGCCGATCAGGATGCGACTGGCCTCGCAGCGCTTATCGAAGCCCGTCAGATCAGTGCCGGGGAAGTACGCAGTGCCGCTTTACAGGCTATTGCTGCCCTGAATCCGCAGGTCAACGCCGTGGTAGAAACTTGGGGCGATGAACCAGAGCCTCAACGTGGCAGCTTTCACGGGGTGCCGCTGCTGATCAAGGATTTGGGCATCACCGCCGCCGGGCGCCGAAACGAATTGGGCAGCGCATTGGCTGCGGATTGTACAGCCGACGCTGATTCAGAGCTGATGAGTCGCCTGCGTCGCGCAGGCTTGCTAGCGCTGGGCAGAACTACCACCCCCGAGTTTGCCGCCAGCACCACCACCGAGAGTCGTGTCTGCGGCCCGACACGTAACCCTTGGGATGTTGAGCGCAGCGCTGGCGGTTCCAGTGGTGGATCCGCGGCGGCCGTCGCCGCGGGGATGGTGCCGGTGGCGCACGCCACCGATGGCGGTGGCTCGATTCGGGTCCCGGCCTCGTTGTGCGGGCTGTTCGGTTTGAAACCCAGCCGTGGTCGGGTGCCCATGGGACCGGATATTGATGAGGTGTGGAGCGGCCTTGCTGTGCATGGCGTACTGACACGGTCGGTGCGTGACAGTGCCGCATTGCTGGATGCTGTCCACGGTTTTGCAGCGGGTGATCCGTTTTGCATCGCGGCCCCCGACAGCACCTTTGTGCAGCAAGCTGCCAGTCAGCCCGGTGGATTACGCATTGCCGTACAAACGCGGCCACTGAACGGTCAGCCACTGCACCCGGCGGTTGAAAAAGCCCTGATGCAGACGATCCAGCGCCTTGAGGAATTGGGGCATGAGGTCGAGGACGTCACCCCTGATATCGGCCTGAGTTGGGAGGCGTTCGTCGAACTCAACGGGCGTTTCTGGTCGTCGAATACTGCGGCCTGGATCGACGCCATTGCAGCTGCCACCGGGCGCAGTATTGACAGCGAATATCTGGAGCCGGCCACGCTTGCGCTCTATCGCCAAGGCAAGACGTTACGTGCCACCGAACTGCTCGGGGCATTGTTCGAGCGCAACATGGTTGCTCGCAAAATGGGGCTGTTCTTTGAGCATCACGACCTGTTGCTGTCGCCCACATTGCCGGGGTTGGCGCCGCTGATTGGCAGCTATAACGCCGAGCAGGAGCATCTCGATGGACGCGGCTGGATGAGCCGGGTGTTCAATCAGTCGCCGTTCACCGCGCTGGCCAATGTCATTGGCGCCCCGGCGATGTCGGTGCCATTGGCCCATTACCCGCAGAGCGGCTTGCCAATTGGCATGCAGTTCATGGGCAACGTCGGTGCGGAAGGCCAGATGCTCGCGCTGGCCGGACAACTGGAAAGTGCTTATCCATGGATTGATCGTCGCCCTGCGGTGTGGGCCGGCAACCTCTAATCCGTTGAGTGTGTGAAACGCAGCAAAACGCCGCCGCCATTGGCTCGGCGTCTTGCCCGTTATTTACGGCGTACACGAGGTGTGATCCCGGTCAGATGCACGCGTGCGCAGGCCCATGCTGCGTGTAATCCACTGCGCAACGCCACGGCATCAAGGCCCATGATGCGCACCGACACGCCACAATCGTTGGGCAGCGCACTGACCCCGACATAGCTGTCCGGTAACGTATGCAATGCATCACGCAGTGCCTGTTTCAGCGCATCGACCGCCAGGTCTTGGCCAAACGCGATCATCGCTGCTGGCTGGATAGCTCAGCGGATAGAGCGGGGCGGGGTCAGATGTTCTTTCAGCAGGTCAACGAAGTCCAGAGCGACGCTTGAAAGCGCCTCATGGGTCGGGTAGAGCAATGCAATGTCGTAACGGATCGTCGGCAGGAACGGTTTGAGGACCAGTTTCTCGGTGAACGGCCGGCTGACCACCGGATCGACAATGCCCACACCGCAGCCCGCTGCGACTAATTCGCACGCCGTTGAGAAGAACTCGGTCTCGGCAATCACGTTCCACACCGCCCCTTGCTCAGAGAAGGCTTTCGCCAGCTGCTGGTAGATGGGATCGCCTTTGAACAGCGAAACAAACGGCACGCCATCTAGGTCCGAGGGCGTGATCACGTCGAGCGCGGTCAAGGGATGCTCGGCGGGCAGCATGCACATGCATTCGTAGGAAAACACTTCGATGTTGGCCGTCGGGTAATCGAGTGGCAGTTCCGCGATGGCGATGTCGAATTGCTGGGTGGACATCAATTCCTGAACCGATTGGGAATTGCGGGTGATGATCTTCAACTGCAGGCCCGGCCGCTCCTTGCTGAACTGCGCCATCAGTCGCGGCAACAGACTGATCGATACGCTGGCATAAGCGGCGACGGCGAGGTGACCGCGCTTGCCGGTACGAATTTCCTGGGCCACACGGCTGGTTTTTTCCACGGCCTCCAATGCGCGTTCGGCCTCGACGTAAAACAGGCGCGCTTCCGGCGTCGGTTGCAACCGACCACCCCGGCGCACGAAAAGTGTGAGCCCGGTCTCGTGTTCGAGGTTGGCAATGGTCGAGCTGATCGCTGGCTGTGAAATCCCCAGTAGTTCAGCGGCGCGGGTCATGGTCCCGTGGAGCATCAACGTGCGAAAACATTCAAGCTGACGGATACGCATACCCACTACCTATAGATTTAACTTATACAGAGGCGAACTTATATTATTGGATATGGGGTGTCATCCCATGATTTCCTGTTCACCAGCGCTATCGAGTCGATTGCGTGATGAGTAAGGAGGCAACAGGTGAACGCCATCACTGAAATAACCACTGCACCGCTGCAGCGACTGGCCGCTCGCAGAGGCGTTGCGATCAAGCTGGAAAAGCACCAGACCCTCAGGGTGATCAATACCCACGGCAAACAAGTGGTCGATACTTGGGCATTCAACGCCGAAGACCTGACCGAGACCATGTCGATGGAGCATTGCCGGGCCAGTTGGTTGAGGGTTAACCCGCAGGTCGGCGATAGCCTGATCAGCAACCAGCGCCAGCCGTTGTTGACCCTTGTAGAAGACACCAGTCCGGGTGTGCATGACACGCTGGTCGCCGCCTGCGACGCTTCCCGCTATCGGCAGCTGGGCGTTCTGGGGCATCACGACAACTGCCACGAGAATCTGACCTCAGCCCTTGCCGCGCTGGATCTCCAAGTAGACGGCGTCCCCAGTCCGCTCAACCTGTTTATGAATGTGCCGATCACCGCAGGCGGCGACATCCAGTTTGCAGAACCCGTCAGTCAGCCCGGGCAATACGTGTCTCTGCGCGCGGAAATGCAATTGATCATCGTGCTTTCGGCATGCCCGCAGGACATCACCGCCGTCAACGGGTTGATGCCGATGGACGTGCATTTCGCGGTTATGTGAGCGGAGCCCTAATCATGCGCCATTTACCTGCACTCAACTCCATCCGCGCCTTCGAGTCTGCAGCGCGGCACCAGAGTTTTACCCTCGCTGCCGCCGAATTGTCGGTCACGGTGACAGCGATCAGTCATCAGGTTCGGCAACTGGAGGCATGCATCGGCCACAAGCTGTTCGAACGTCAGGGCCGGGTGGTGGTGCTGACCACGGTAGGGAACGCTTTATACCCCTCGCTGCGACAGGGGTTCGATCAGATCGCCGAAGCCTTTTCGCTGGTCACAGGGCCAGGGGACGCCCAGGCCATCCACCTGTCGACCACCCGGGCATTTGCCGAGCGCTGGCTGGTGCCGCGCTTGGGCAAATTCAATGATCTGTTTCCAGACCTGATGGTGCACCTGCACGGCTCGGAAAAAGTCGAGGACCTGAGTGCCGAAGGCTATGACCTGGCCATTCGTTACGGGCCCAGGGACCGCGGCGAACCCGATGCCATCGTACTGGAAGACTGTTACATCGCCGTCGCCGATCAAGGGCTGTTCGGCAGCGCACAGGGCAGCACCATTGACGACTTTTACCAGCGACCATTGCTGGCTTACAAATGGAACAGCCCTGCGATGGTTGCGCCCAGTTGGTCAGCCTGGCTGCAGGGCCATCATCGAGGCAGCGACAAGGATTTCCGGATTTCCTGGTACAGCGACGAGACCCTGGCACTGCACGCCGCCAGGCGTGGACTGGGGCCGTTGCTGTGCAGCGATGTGTTGATCGACGAGGAACTGCGCAGCGGGCAAATGCGCAGGATCGAGGGACCGTCACTTCCAGGATTCGCCTACCGGCTGATCGAACGTTCCACCCACAAGCGCAGCGTCCGGCGCTTTATCGACTGGCTCAGACAGGAGGCACTGGAGCAGAGCAGTCACGCCCATTGACGCCACCAAAACAATAATCACCGAGCCTGACTCGACGATTTGATTTCTCGACGGCGCCGTTTTCGGCATTCGTACCGTACTGCTGAGCTGGACCATAAAAAACTGTGCGTGTGCGGCCTTGCCGTGGGCGTAACACTCCCTCTTTGCGCAGAATCAGAGTCTCGAAACATGAACCTTTCGCAGCTGATAGATTACGACCGTGATGGCACGATCCGTGAGTTGAACACCGCCCTCAACAAGGGCACCTTGACCACCCGGGATGTGACGTTTTCGGCACTGGGTTTCAATGCCCCAGGCTGGATCGCAGCCTCGTCGATGTCGATCCTGTATTCGATCTCGGGCCATCAGGCGCCATTGGCGATTCTCATCGCGTACTTTTTCCCCATGCTGGTGATGGCGCTGTGCATGGTCTCACTGACTCGGCATGCGCCTTCCGCCGGTGGCATCTTCACCTTTACCAGTCGCTTCCTGCACCCCCATGTCGGCAGTGTGCTGGGCTGGGCCTACGCGGTGGCGTGCATGGCAGTGACGCCGATGTGCGCGGTGATCGGTACTGAATACGTTCAGGCGCTGTTCCCGTCACTGGCGGGTGCTTTCATTGCCAAATGCATAGGCAGTGGGCTGGTGCTGTTGTTCCTGGCGATTTCCTGCAGGGGCGTGGGCATGACGACCAAAGTCGCGAGCGTGCTGCTGGTGTTTGAAATCACCGTGGTAGCGGGGCTGGGCTTGCTGGGCTGGATCAACCCGCAGGTTTCGGATCTCTCGGTGCTCTCGATGTATTCACTTGAGGGCGCGGGAGGTTGGTCTGCCATCGGCCCCGGCGTGTTGTTCGGCGTGTGGATGCTGGCGAACTTCGACTCTGCCATCAATTACATCGAAGAGGCGCGGGTTCCCGTGCGTACCGTGCAACGTTCCTTGTTGCTGGTGCTCACGGCAGCGTTCGTGATCTACAGCGTGGCGGCGATTGGCTGGCAATTCGCGGTCCCGGTGGACAAGCTTGCGGCCATTGTCGAGGACGGCAATGGGGGGCCGATTGCGGCCGTAGCCAATGTTTACCTACCGCATTCCATGGCGTGGATCGCGTTGTTCGTTGTCATCACCTCGGCGTGCGCAGGTTTGCAGATATCGTCCAGCGCCGCTGCGCGTACGTTGTATCGGATGAGCGAAGAAGGGCGCCTGCCGCATGCCTTGAGCGCGGTCAACGCTGCGAAGTCGCCATGGCTTGCCAACGTTATCGTTTCGATGGTCGCCATCGGGTTGCTGTGGTGGAAGCCTTTGGACAAAATCGTCTGGTATTACGACGTGGTCACCATCACGTTGGTGATGTCGTACATGGCGGCCATCGGCGCATTCATCGCCATGACCTGGAAGAAGAGGCCGCCGACGCTTGCCTTCTTGCTCAGCGTGCCAGCGATGCTGGCGATCCTGGTATTGGGTTACATCGGTTACACCGCCGGCGCCAACCCGGTCTCACCCGAAGATCAATACACCGCGTGGTATCTGGGCGGCCTGACGCTGATCTCCGGTGTGCTGCTGATCGTGGTGCAGGCCCGGCCACGTCGCACCGCGTTACCGTTGAAGTCTTAATGTAGAAATTGATCTGCGCGCCATCGGGATGACGCGCAGATATACTCAGAGCGCCTGTTCGATTGCGCAGCAGATATCGAGCAGGCGATCATCCTGGCCGGTCAGGCTAGAGAACAGCACAGAGGTCGGCAGTCCAGATTCATCGATGCCCGAAGGCATGGCCACACCCGGCATGTCGAGCAGGCTGCCCACCATGGTGATTGCCAGGGTGTCGAGGTTTACCTGGGCAAACACATCGTCGTCCGCCTCAAGCGCTGCCAACGCCGGTGCAACATGTAGCACCGTCGGCAACAGCAGAATCCTGTCACCCAACTCCTGCGCCATCTCTCCTTGCAGCCTTCGCCGCGCGTCCCGCAACAAGCTATGCGTGTGGATCGAGATGTCCTTGGCCTTTAGCAGTCTGGATCTGACGCGAGGGTCCATCCGACCAGCATCTGCGTCTTCTACGACCGTGTGCAGCAGGGCCCAGGCTTCTATCGCGCCGAGCCAACCTGAGGTGGATATCAGCGCACGCGTGCGTCGGACCGTGTTCACGCTTCGCCATTCCACCTGCGCACCTCGTTGCTTCAACTGATCGACGAAAAGCCGAAGATTGGCGGCGACTGCGGATTGGATTTTCGAATCGTTCAGCACCTCGCTGTCGACCACGAAGCAATGTTCATCCAGAGCGACCGGCTTTGCCTGCGTCGGCAAACAGCCGCGCATCGCGCTATCAAGCAACCGGCAATCCTCGACTGTCCTGGCAATCGGCCCAAGGCTGTCGAGGGTCACCGCCAACGGGTGGACGCCGCGCAAGTCATACCGTGCGGTCGAAGATTTGAACCCTGCCAGCCCGTTGAACGCGGCGGGCACGCGAATCGATCCCGCGGTGTCCGTGCCTAATGCGGCGGTGACAATCCCGCGCTGTACGGCAATCGCCGAACCTGATGAGGAGCCTCCGGGTGCTCGCACGTAGGCGCTGTCAGACTGCGCAACCGGCGTGCCGAAACCGGGGTTAAGCCCCAGTCCGGAATAGGCAAACTCGCTGAGGTTGGTTTTGCCGATCACGATCATCCCCAAGCGCCGAAGGTTTTGGATAACGGCCGCGTCTTTGGTTGCCGGGGCGATGGCCGAGCGCATGAGCGATCCGGCGGTGGTAACGCTGCCTTTGACATCGAACAGGTCTTTGACAGCGATCGGAACCCCGTCGAAAGGACTCAAAGGCTGTCTATGCAGGCGCCGAAGATCGGTTTGATGTGCCTGTTCCAATGCCGAAGCTTCCAGCAACGAGATAAACGTCGCGCCTGCTTCTTTAGCCTGGATCAACGCCAACTGCACTAACTGTGTGGCGCTGACACGGCCTGCGTGCAGGTCGTGCAAGGTATCGGTAAGGTTTTTCATATTGCCCCCGTGCTCACGCATCGCAAGACGTCAAGTCCATGACCAGTTGCTCAATAGCCTCGAATGCCTCAGCTATGGAAGCCTCATGGCGCGCATCGGCAAACTCTTGGTAGTCGATGGTAATGACATGGGTCTGTTCCACGCCAAGGTAGTGGGCGCAGGTTTGAATATGGGTTTCCAGATGGTTCATCGTCTCGCGGACGCCTCCGATACCAAACCCGAACTCTCCACGCGAACTCAGTATCACCAAGGTCTTACCGCTCATGATCGGCTCCAGAGGAAAGTCTCCACGAGCCAGATCAAAGGTGAACGTCTTGCCAATCCTTATGACCTGATCGAACCAGGATTTCAGTGCAGCAGGCATTCCATAGTTGTACATGGGGCTGCCGATGACAATGACGTCAGCCCGTTCAATTTCGTCGATCAGGGTGTCGGAGAGCCGGATTCGGGCGGACTGTTCTGTGCTGAGTTGCTCCACTGGCGTGAACACCGCCCTTATCCAGTCCTCGGTCACGAAGGGCGGTGGATGGGTACCGACATCGCGGACAATCACCTCAGCGCTCACCTCAGCAGCGATCCAGGACTGGATGAAGCCTGCGGACAGTTTGCGGCTCAGCGACCGCTCGCCTCGGGCGCTGGCATCTATGTGCAAAAGAGTGGTCATGATCTGTTCCTCGTGAGGCAGCAGGCATCAGTGCCCGTGCACAAGCCCATTGGGCCATGGCCGGCGAGGGGGACACATTCGAGCATTTTTTTCCTAGGGTGAAGTAAAACTCAACCGAGGGACGGGTTGTATCGGTCTATGTGAGGTGCATGGTTTTTCTCAACCCGGCTTGAGAAATGCTCTATTTCGCTGTGTTCAAGCAGTGGTTTTAATGGTCAGGCTTCTTATCTGACATTGAGGTTTCCCATGTCCAGCCTGTTACAGAACAACGTGCTCAATGCACTCACCGCCGGAGCCGAGGTCGATCCTTTTTTGGGCAACGTCGTCGAAATAGCTATTGTCACGGCCGACCACAAGCGCACCATGGATGGCCTGCTGAAGCTGGGTATTGGTCCGTGGCGCGTCTACACCTTCAGCCCTGCAAACACTGAAAACCAGACCTACCACGGCCAGCCAGCAGAGTTCGTGCTCAAGGTCTGCTTCGCGCAGAGCGGCAATATGGTCTGGGAATTGATGGAGCCGGTTTCCGGACCGACCATCTTCGCTGACTTTCTCGAAAAACACGGCGAGGGCATTCAACACGTTGCCTACGACTGCAACAATATTCCGTTCGAGGACCGCCTAGCCGAACTCGAACGCCGGGGTTTCAAGTGTGTGCAGTCCGGGTCGTGGCTGGGCCGCAATCACTTCGCGTTCTTCGGCACCGAAGCTGACACCACCACTGTGTTTGAAACCTATGCATTCCCGGATGACTGGGAATACCCAGAGCCGGACGAGTGGTATCCACCACGCGCCTGATAGCCGTGCCCGGCGCACCTGCGGGTGTGCCGAATTACCCGTATCCGATGGAGATTTCGCCATGAACAACGTGCGCATGGACAACATGAGCTGGGTTGACTATCAACGCAGGGTCGAGGAGGGCGCGGTGGTGTTTCTGCCCTGTGGCGCGACGGAGCAACATGGCCCTCACCTGCCCCTAGGGACGGACGCACTGCTGGCCAGTGCGATTAGTGAAGATGTCGCCCGCAACATCAATGGCATCGTCGCTCCAGCACTATCCTATGGCTATAAATCCCAGCCCAAATGCGGAGGTGGCCAGCACTTCTGCGGCACCACCAGCGTTGACGGTGCGACACTCATGGCCATGATCCGCGATGCGGTTAGGGAGTTTCATCGCCATGGCGTTAAACGCTTGGTGGTGGTTATCGGTCATTACGAGAACCAGTGGTTCGCTACCGAGGGTATTGAACTGGCGCTGCGTGATATCGGTAAGGAGGGCAGGCTTGAAGTGATGCGCCTGGAGCACTGGGAATTTGTTAAGACAACGACCCTGGACCGAATATTTCCCGATGGCTTTCCGGGAATCGCCCTGGAGCACGCAGCGGTCATCGAGACATCAATGATGCTGCATTACCATCCGGACATGGTGGCATTGGACAAGATCCCCAGTCACGGTCCAGCCGAGTTTCCTGTGTACGACATGTACCCGACACGAGTCGAGTGGGTTCCCGAGAGTGGTGTTTTATCTTCGGCGAAAGGTTCGACCTCAGAGATCGGTCAAATGTTGGTAACCGATGTTACTGACGGGATTGCGGCGGCGATACGGTTTGAATGGTTTAAATAAGACTAATAGTCAGGAAGCTCGTCGAGCTTTTTTATTCACAAAATTAGATGCAGATAGATCGTATCGGGGCCGATCACGATGAGTGCCAGATTACCGGGTCGATTACCCAGCATCCATGTGGCCGACCCGTGTTCTGTTAAAAAAGCCGGGCATGGTTTTCACGGCAGAAAAGTACGCCTCTGAGCTTGAAATCTAGAATTGGCGCAGAGGTGTTCGGACCCGGATTTCGCGTGCCACCTCCGGGGCCGTGCCGAAATCCTTAGCTCGCCATCCGGCGACCAATTTCTTCCCCTAGCTTCATGATGGCTCCAACCGGCCGGATCATGACGACCAGATCAATTATCTTTCCCTCGTCATCAAAGCGAACGATGTCGATGCCGGTGAATGGGACGTCGCAGACCCTGCCACGAAACTCCAACACGTGGCCTTCATCACCCGTGAAACTTCTGGTGTATTCAAAATCTTCGAAGACTCCAAACACGAGCCTCAAGGTCCCGACAAAGGCGTCTTTACCACGCAGTGGCTCAAGCTGGGCAGGGTTGTGATAGGTCACATCATCAGCCAGCAGGTTTGGCAAGGCGTCCCAGTCGAGGTTCGTGACAATGCGGTGCCATTCATCAAGGCTGGTCTTATCGCGAGCGGCATTCACTGTATTTGTGGTTGTATTGGTCATGGACAATCCTCATGTCAAAAGTGGGATAAACAACATTGGCACCTGACGGCGTCACGTTAGAGGCGGTTCCTGCGCCTGTCGTTTGCCCATCTCTTAGCCTTTGTGCGAGCCTGTAGATCCCGGTCGTCGGCAATCAGGCCCGATAACGCGCGGCGGGCTCAGCATCGAGAAGCCCTGGGCAAGAGCCCCACGTGCTTGCTCGAACGCCTCCCAAGCGGACGCCTCCGGTACTGGCGGAATCGTCACGAGTTCTTTGCGGTCAAAACCTACCAACGCCGCATCGACAAGGTCCTCGACCTCCATCACGTCGGGCACCTTGCTGATGTCTGCGCCAGACCGCTCGTAAATTTCGGTGCGTGTCGCTGCTGGCAAAACTGCCTGGATGTACACGCCTTTGGCGTTGACTTCGGCGGCCAGACTTTGCGAGAACGTGAGTACATAGGATTTAGTGGCAGCATAAATGCCTGGCGAATACTCAGGCAGAAGCGCCAATACCGACGCGATGTTGATGATGGAGCCGCTACCGCGTTTGATCATTTCGCCGATGGCCGCCGATGCAAGCATCGTGGGGGCCTGAACGTTCAATTGCAGCAGCTTGTTCATGTCTGTGGCGCTAGCCTGCTCAAAGCTGCTGTTCAAGCCTGCCCCTGCGTTGTTGACGAGAATGTCGATGGTCGGCTGCGTGCGCAGGCGCTCGGCGACCTTGCCGAGTTGAACGGCATCGGTCAGATCGGCCGTGAGAACCTCGACCGCCACGCCATGCTGCTCGCGAAGTTGATCAGCCAGAACATTGAGACGATCGGTGGCACGGGCGACGAGTACGAGATTATGGCCGCGAGCTGCGAAACGGCGCGCGTAGACAGCACCGATGCCGCTGGAGGCACCGGTAATCAGAGTGGTAGTCATATCGAAATTACCCTGGTGAATGTCCAGCGGCTCTGTAGCCGGCTGTAGACATTGAAAATATGCATCGCAAGTCGAGATCTTCGGCTGCATGCAGGAAAGCGGTTAGCCGCGCGCGGTCAAGCTGAGCATCTTGAAGTGTTCGTAATGACCTACGCCGTTTTTCACGATGGGATCTTGCGATGTAAAAGAGGCGATATCTTCATCGTCGGCGATTTGGTACAGCGAAACACCGTATCCGCCGCCATCGTCGATCACCGGCCCGTGGGCCACGATCAGGCCTTTGGCAAGCAGTCCGTTCATATAGGCGCCATGTTGTGTCATCCATGTCTTCTCATCAGCGGACAGGGTGGTCAGAAAATTTGCGCGGGGCGGGACGAACTTGCACAGGTAATATTTCATGGCGGTTCCTTTGGCAGTTTGTGAGTGCTTGGCTCAAGCTGTTTTAACGCTCTTCAGAATCGAGCCTTCAAACATCTTCGGGAGGTAGCTCTGCAGGAAGAGGATCATGCCGGTCATCTTTCCAACCGGATTGCTGAACTTCGGCTTTTTGGTCTCAATGAGCTGGGTGATGGTGTTGATCACAGCGTCTGGCGCCTCTGCCCCATCAATCCCCTTTTGTGTCGCAGCGTCTGCCTGCTTGCGGTATGCGTTGTAGTCCGCTATTCGGCCGTTTGTTTGAGTCACGGCGTTGTGAGCAAGGTTGGTCTTGAACCATACCGGCTCAACCATGCTGACTTGAATATTGAATTGATCGAGCTCGAAGCGCAGAGACTTGAAGTAGCCTTGTACCGCATGTTTTGAGGCTGTGTAGTACGACAGATTCGGCGGGCCGATCAGGGCGACGATAGAACTGACGGTGATGATTTTTCCGTGCTTCTGCGCCCGCATACGAGGCAGCAGGGCATTGGTTACTTTGACCGTCCCCCAGAAATTGGTTTCAAACTGCTGCCTGCCCAATTCGACAGGCGTTTCTTCTGCTAAGCCCGTCACCATGTAGCCGGCGTTATTCACCAGCACATCCAATTGTTTGATGTTGCGAAACAGCTCGTCGGTAAAGGCGCTGATGGAAGTGTCGTCGCCGATGTCCAGGCGCAGCAGTTTGAACGGAACCTTGCCTGCATGTTTTTCAGGCTCGCGGCTGGTACCGATGACCTCGAAACCTTGCTTATGCAAGCTGTTGGCGAGCAGCAGCCCGAAGCCTGAGGAGGCGCCTGTGATTAAAACTGTCTTTTTCATTGATAGGTTCTCTGGGACATGGAAATTTTTGGAGATGGCTAAAGCTGCACACGTCTGCAAGGGGTCGTTGATCAGAGCCTTTTGCCTCATGACGCCTTCGAAGGAGGCGGCACTGGGCTAGACGTTGAGTGCATGTTGGTACTGTTTAAGTACTAAGTCAATACTCAAATGATATTTACTCGAGAGAGTCCATCAATGGAGCAGGTGCTCTACGAAATCACGTCCATGCGCCAGGGCATCTGCACGTGCTCGCGTGGACTAACCATGATGCAGGTGTTAGTATCTTTTCGGTATTAAGTGGATGCGGAAGTGATATGAGCCTTAAAGATTCTCCTCCAGGCATCTGCCCAATCGCACGGAGCCTTGCGGTGCTGGGCGATACCTGGTCGATGTTGATTTTGCGCGATGCGAACTCAGGATTGACGCGCTTCGATCAATTCAAGAAGAGCCTCGGCATTGCCCCGACCATGCTGACCAAACGGCTTGAAATGCTGACGGAAGAGAAGCTGCTCGAAAAGCGCCGGTACTCCGAGCGTCCGCCGCGTGATGAGTACGTGCTGACGCAGGCCGGGCGCGACTACTGGCCTGTGCTCTTTGCCATCGCCGCATGGGGTAGAAAGCATCGCGGAGACGGCGACCTGATTTGGTTTAAAGATGCTGAGAAGGGAACTGACGTAAAACCGGTCGTGATCGACGCGCAAACCGGGGCAGAGATCGGCACGCGTGCAATTCAAATGATTGTGCCTTGAAGCCGTTAGTGACGTTCATGAATGCTTGAGGCAGACCGTGTCGCCAAGGGCTAAACCGCAGCAATGAGGGATATGAAATGAAAGTATTGATGGTTCTGACGTCTCACGATCAACTGGGTAACACCGGCTTGAAAACAGGCTTTTGGCTTGAAGAGTTTGCTGCCCCTTACTTCGTTTTCAAAGATGCCGGCGCCGAGGTGGTTCTGGCCTCGCCAGCAGGTGGTCAGCCACCTCTGGATCCTAAGAGTGAGCTACCCGATTTCCAAACCGAGATGACCCACCGGTTCAATGCTGACCCTGCTGCACAGAAGGCCTTGGCAACGACCGTCAAGCTCGACACGGTTAGCGAGGAAGATTTTGATACTGTGTTCTACCCAGGTGGTCATGGCCCGCTGTGGGATCTTGCTGAATCAAAGACCTCTATCGGTCTGATCGAAGCCTTTGAGCGCGCCGGTAAACCCATTGGCTTCGTTTGCCACGCTCCTGGCGCATTGCGACATGTCAAGTCTGCTGACGGCGCGCCGCTCATCAAAGGACGCCGAGTCACGGGTTTCACAAACGGTGAGGAAGCGGCGGTAGAACTGACCGATGTCGTGCCGTTTCTGATCGAGGATGAGTTCCAGCGCCTGGGTGGGCTCTACGAGAAAGGGCCGGACTGGGCACCGTTCGTGGTCGAAGATGGCAAGTTGATTACGGGCCAGAACCCTGCCAGCTCTGAGGCCGTAGCTAAAGCCCTCATCGCCCAACTGAATTAAATTCAGAGCCCGGCCATCGATGCGCTCATGAACGTTGATCGGTTCGACACGGCAGGGGTTACAGTTGTAACGCAGTTCTAGGCGTTCGCCGCCGGCTGGCCGAGGGATTCGCGATAATGCGCTTCGTCGACTTCGGTCAAGGTTGCATAACCGTCGTAGTGATAGATTCGATGTTGGTCACGGGCGTAGCGGTCATTGAGGAATTGGAGGGTTGCCAGGTCGATCCGCTTGGCGCTCAGCGGGCGTCGGTGGCAGAACAACTTACGCGTGCCCAGTTGCAGGAAGTCGGGATGGGGCACGCGGACTTCATCAGGGTCGAATGCCACATCCAGCGGCTTGCCTTCCGAGAGAATCAGGGTAGGGCTGATGGCATAGGTGCCGAGAATGCGGGTATCGGAGGGGTGTAGTCGTTTTTTTGCCTCGCCGTAGTAATACACCGCATCCCGATCCTTGGCCCAACCATGTCCGCAGGACTCGAACGTGGCCGCTTGCGCCTTGCGAATCGGCTCCGGGGGTTGGTAAAAAATCCGGTGACAGAACACGGTCTTACCGTCAGTCAGGTAGGGCGCGCCCAGTGAGCGGAAGTGCTCCGCTGGCTCCCGGGAAAACCGTTCAGGTACCGCGGATTGGGCGTTATGGAACGGGATCAGATACAAGCCCTGGGCATCACCGCACAGGTGCGTGTCCAGCAGTTTGAAACTCGCCGCGTCCAGCCCGTTGATCACGCGACCATGGAAATACACCTGGCGGCCCAGCTCGAAACCGAGACCGATGGCCCGTAAGGGCAGTGTTTCTGCTGGCGTTTGCGATGCTTCAGGCAGGGCCTGCAGGCGGTGCCACCAATAGTCCTTCAACTGTGGATGGGCCTTGAAGTAGGGAGCCCATGTCTCTTGCATGGCCGCATCGATGATGCCGCCAGAGCCCAGCGGGCCGTGCTTGTCACCGACCAGCACGGGCGAGTAATCCTGGTCATTGCGATAGAGCTGGGTCACTACGAAGCTTTCTACGTCGACGTCAAGGCGCTTCTGGCGCCTGTAGACGTGCTGATGATCACGGTAATACTCGAACCCCAAGTGGCGAAAACTCGGACCATGGGCATCACGCAAGCGGGTTCCGGCGGCGTAGACGAACGTGTCGTCCACGGCAAAATAGTCATCCTCGTGTTCGCTGGCGCTGACCACGCGGCCGCACTCATCAAACTCGGGCTGCCAGCTGTTGAGCAGGTGGAAATCGCCAACGTAGCGAATGCTCTTGCCGGTCAGGTAATAGGCGCGGTGTTGGTCTTTGGCATAGCGTTCGTTAAGCACGGTGAAGGTCGCCAGATCGGCATTGTCGATGCGATAGAAATATTCATATGAAATGCTCGAACCTTGCTGTGCTTGCACGATGATCGACTGCCCGTCGGTGCCCCAGCGATGGGCGAGCATCTGGAAGTCGTCCGGGTTGGCGATCGGCAGCGGCGTGCCGTCTTTCTGGTGCAGGGGCTTGAAGCCCTTGTAGACCTGACCGTCGATCACTCGATAGGACGGGTGGTTGCAGTACCGCACCCGCGTCGTGGCGCGGGCGATAAATTGCCCTTGCAGAAAGAGATGCACACCATCGCTGAACAGGGCAGACGCTGAAGTCACCGAGGAAGGCGAGGCTGGCAACAAGGCCAGGCTGTCGGGTCGTGCTTGCGGGATTTGGCTGATCGCGTAGTCACCGAACCAATAGGCGCCCGTTGCGTCACGCCAGTACTGGTGGCCGAGGCTTTCCAGGTCGCTGTCGAAGCGAAACGGCAGGGCCTGCAGCGCGTGGTAGCCATGGCGCTCCCGGTAGGCTGGAAGCAGGTAGTAATCGCGCAGCATGTCGCGCAAGACCCAAGGGTTGCGTCGATGTCGCCAAACCGGCTGACCGGCCAGCAAGGGCGAGGGCGGATAATGCCCAGCGCTGGCAGACTGTGCTATCGCGCCGGGGTATGCACCTTCGGGGTTGAGCATGATGTACACATCAGGCACTTGCCCATCGCCCAGCAGCACACCGTCCATGAACGCGAAGCCTTGATGCCATTCAAGCTGCAGCGGCTCCCAGTCAGCAATAGCCGTCTCTATGTCTGTCATGTTATTGCGTCTTGAGCGTCTGATGGTTAGCCAAGGTCTACAAGTTTTGCACCGAGCTCGGCCCCTGGCGAAGCAGGCTCAGGGTGTATACCTTGGCAAATTTTGTCAAAAATAGGCGAAGTCATGAGTACTATGAACATCTCCCTGCCGGACGCTCTCAAATCGTTCATAGATGATCAGGTTAGCCTGCGAGGCTACAGCACCAGTAGCGAATATGTGCGGGAGCTGATTCGCAAGGATCAGGATCGGCAGCACCTGCGCGGCCTGGTACTGGCCGGGGCAGAGTCGGCTCCCACTGCTCCTGTGAATGGCGACTACTTCGAATCTCTACGGGCCAAGGTTCGCAAGGGGTAAGGATGAAGGCGAAACTCGTCATTGCGCGCCTATACGCACATCAGTCGTCATCCGGCATCGGGTATCTCCCGGTACGTAACGTAGCCCAATCTGTAAAGATTGGGCTTTTTTACGTCTGGAAAATGGAACACCAAGCCAATGGTCTACGCCGCCACGCTCAGAAAATGAACTTGAACAGCGCAATCACCACGATCAGGCCAATCAGGAAAATGATGCCTACGGTACCGCCAAGGAATTTCAACATAAAAACGCTCTCATTCGGATGGGCTTAATCGTCTAGACCACTACCGATAACGCTCGTTTCGTTGAATATTCATGCGGGGTGATCAATGAACCGCAAAGGACCTCGGCACCGATACATGCTCGAATTTTGCAATGGTCTTGATCCAGTAGCGGCGATAGTCCGTCTGGTCCGGTGCCAGCGGTTTGTGGCTCGACCATGGGTGCTTCGTCTTCAGGCTGGCGCGGTAGGCTTCCCATTCTTTCTGCTCGGCCACTTCCCGGGCTTTGCTCCG
This sequence comes from Pseudomonas sp. St316, assembly GCF_018325905.1. Classification (NCBI taxonomy): domain Bacteria; kingdom Pseudomonadati; phylum Pseudomonadota; class Gammaproteobacteria; order Pseudomonadales; family Pseudomonadaceae; genus Pseudomonas; species Pseudomonas sp. St316. Next base: position 2,477,586 of record NZ_AP021901.1, read on the forward strand.
GTCATCGAACCAGCCCAGAACGTAAGCTTCGCCCTGATCCGTTGCGTGCGCTATCAGCAAATAAATCTCTGTCATGACTGACCTACCGTTCTGTCCTGCACCCCAGTCGCGGGGTCTTATCCTGGGTATCGGCCGTTACTTGACGTTTTTGAGATTTAACGCAGAAAAACGGCGCGCCCAAAGGTGCGCCTCACGAAATTGATGAACAGTCGCACAATCACTTTGACTGGCGAGCGCTTCCACGGCGGTTTTGCGCAAGTCGGCGACTTCATCCACGATCCAGACGCCAGGCTCCTGGTCGCGCAGGGCCATTTCGCCGAAGCGGGTGGAGATGACGGGCAGGCCGAGGGCGCGGTACTCGTAGTATTTGATCGGGTCGACCGAAGCGGTCAGGCGGTTGAGCTTGAACGGGATCAAGCCCACCGAAAACGTTGCCATGGCGGCGATTGCACTGGCGTGGGAGCATTCGGCGAGCAGCTCGATGTTGTCGGGCAATACGCAAGGCGGCGGTGTGAAGAGGGGGCCGATCAGCCGGATGCGGTTTCCAGAATTGGCCTGCGCCAGCGCGATGACCAACTCCCAATCGAACCAACGCCCCAGCGTGCCAACGTAGCCGAGTACCTGTTGCTTGGCACCGAAATCCAGGCTTTCGACTGGCGCCAGTGCGTGCATGTCACAGGCATTGAGGACCAGTTCTACCGGGTCGGTTGTGCCCAGTAGTTTGTCGCGAAGGGGGTTGGAGGACGCCAGTACTTTGCCGACTTGTCGAATGAGCTGTGCCTGGCGGCGCTCCATGGACCTGCGTGACAGGCCCTGATAAAAGGCCGGGAAATCATCCATGGCATCGTAGACGGCATGGCTTGCAGGGATGAAGGCCAGCAGTTGCAGGGCCAGTTCGGAAGGTTTTCCGACACAGATCATGCAAGGCCCTTCTGCGGAAAATGCCGCAGCCTCTTTGAACAGGTTGCGCCACAATCGCTTGAGGAGCATGGCCGAGCCCGGAATGGGCTCGATGGGTAAGCTCCGGGGTTTGCAGACCTGCAACCAAGGTGCAACGGCGACGCTTTGCTGGTCGGCAACAGGCGGCTTGCGCCTGAAATCGTTCAGCGTGGGTAAGCGCGTCGGGTACGGATCGATCCAGAGTACCGGCGCCCCGGTCTGGTTGTGATACCAGTTGACGAAGTGATGTGGGCGTTGGCTGAAGCTGGCCCATGGCACCGGGGACAGGTAGATCATGCGCATGGCTGGAAGTGCTGCCTTAAAACGTCGACGATGCGCGCGGCGGCCTTGCCGTCGCCATAGGGGGAACCCCCTCGTGCCATGTCCTGATAAGCCTGTGGGTCATCGAGCAGCCGCTGTGCTGCTTCGACGATGGTGTCCCGGTTGGCGCCGACCAGCTTGACCACGCCGAGGTCGACCGCCTCCGGGCGTTCGGTTTCCTCCCGCAGAACCAGCACCGGTTTGCCCAGGGCCGGGGCTTCTTCCTGTATGCCCCCGGAGTCACTGATGATCAGGTACGAGCGCTTCATTGCCGCGATGAACGGCGCGTAATCCAGCGGCGCGCAGAGGATGATGTTCGGAGTCTGGCCGAGCAGTTGATGCACGACATCCTTGACGTTCGGGTTGGGATGGACAGGATAGAGGATCTGGATGTCCGGGTTGCGCTCGGCCAGGTGCTTGAATGCCTGGCAGATATTCTGGAACGGTTCGCCGAAGTTTTCCCGGCGATGGGCGGTCACCAGCACCAGGCGTTTGCCGGCGTCCAGTGGGATAGCCAAGGCGCAGTCTTGTGCGGCAGTCATCAGCAAGGCATCGATCACGGTATTGCCGGTCAGGGTGATATCGCTGGTGGCGACACCCTCGCGCAGCAAGTTGTCCACGGCCTGCTGGGTGGGCGCGAAATGCCAGCGGGTCAGCTTGCCGGCGATCACCCGGTTGGCTTCTTCGGGGAACGGATTACCGAGATCCCCAGTACGCAGGCCCGCTTCGACATGGCCAAAGGGAATGTGCCGGTAGAAACACGCCAGTGCCGCACTCATGACCGTGGTCGTGTCGCCTTGAGCCAGCACGACATCCGGTTTCTCGGCTTGCAGTACGCCGTCGAGCCCAAGCAGCAAGCGTGAGGTCAGCGCCGCCAATGACTGGTTGGGGCGCATGATGTCCAGGTCCAGGTCGGCGGTGATTGCGAAGCCTTCGAGCACCTGGTCCAGCAAGCCTCGGTGCTGGGCGGTGGCCAGTACCCGACAAACGATAGTGTCTTGGGCCTGGAGCGCCTTGATCACGGGGGCCATTTTGATGGCCTCCGGACGCGTACCGACGATGCAGAGTACCTTGCGGGTCATGCCTGGTGATGTCCTATCGTTGTGACGAGTGAGCGGGCTATCCGGTCCGCGTTGGCCATGAGCGTCAGCGTGTGGGATTTCTCGGTAAGGCTGGGCAGGCAGGCGCCGTCGACAATATGCACGCCGCCAAGGCCGGCGACTTCGCCAAGGTGATCGGTCTGCCCGATCCTGGGCGTCGAGTGCATGGGCAGGGTCCCCGCATAATGGATATCCGCCCCCGGCCTGCCGATGGTGAAGCTCATGGGCATCAACAGCGCGCCCATTTTCCAATAGACCCGGCGCAGCGTTGCCTCGACAGTTTTCATGAGCCCGGGGAGCTCGGGATGCACGTGGCCGTTGATGCGCAATGAGCCGTCAGGGCGCAAGACCGCGGTGTTGTTGGACAGGTGCCCGGGAAGGAAGATGTTCCCGACGAGGCAAGCGCTGAGCAGGTTTTTCAGCAGTTCGATGCTGTAGCGTTTGCTCATGGGGATCCGGTTGACAAACTCGGTCATCGGCAAGCCTGTGGTACTGAATGTCGAACCGAAAGCGCTGGTCCTGGCCGTCAGCGCCAGGGCGAACGATAGCTGGCCCAGGCCGAATGTCGACACCCTGGGGGTTGCGAGCATTTTTGGCAGCCACAGCAGGAAGGCGGCCGTCGGTGATGACAACAGCGGGAGCGGGGCCGAATGGTTCAGGCCCTTGAGGGCGAGCCGGGTCGTGGCCAGGGTCCCCGCCGCCAGCAGCAGGCGCGTGGCGCAGAAGCGTCGGGCGGAGCGGCGATCGGTGATCGCCCATGCACCGTCCAGTTTCTGCAGTTCCTCCACGAGAAAGTCCTGGACGTGCTGGAACCCTGGGTATTGCTTGAGTTTTTGCAGCTCTTGCGAGGCGCTATACAAGGCCTGGTTCTGACAGCCCCACAAGCAGTTTCCAGACAGGTCGCAGGCCTTGCGCTCGTCCAGAGGCTGGCTCAAGACGGCTACCCTGGAGCGGCCAAGGCGAAACCCCAGCTCGGGAAACGCCGATTGGCGCCGGGTGTACTGATCGAGCAGGCGCTGGTGCAGTGCGTCCAACGGCAGAGGCGGTTGCGACCATTGATCGAGACCGAAGTAGCTTGAGAGGTCGTCGTCGGCCCGGCCACTGATACCAATCCGGCGAGATACCGTTTCATAGGACGCCTGCATTTCGGAGAAATCGATGGGCAGCCCGGCAAAGTCGCTGGCCCCGAGCGTTGCCACGCCGCAGCCCCAGGCATTGGACAGGCCTCCGGTTGCCAGTGAGCCGATGCCGATAAAGTTGTCGGTCTCGATGCGATTGCGGGCGCTGAACCCTTCGAAAACATGGGCGTGGGTCGGCGTCTTCAGCTTGGGCGATACCGCGTCCAGCTGGTTCAAAGCGTGGAAGTTTGCGCCGAGCATCCATTTCCATTGATGCTCATCGTTTGCCCTGGCGCTGAGAAATGGACGCGTCGGCGGCGTCGCCGAGCCTGTATCGGCCTGGGCATCGACCATCAGGACTTTCAGGCCCGCCTTGACCAGCGGGTAGGCTGCCGAAGTCCCGGCCGGGCCGCTGCCGACAATGATCACATCAAATTCAGGCTTCACGGTGGGCTTCACTTCCAAGCAACAACTGGCGGGCAAAGGGGCGGCCTATCAGCGCCGCTATCTTCCACGCCAGCGCTTTGACCGAGGTAAGACCCAGCGCAACCAGCGTGGCGACGAGGCGGCGAGGCTGTTGGGCGCCGAGAAACACCTGCGCCCCCTGGGGGCTGGCTTCGGCAATACCGAGTGCAACCTGCAGGCGCCAGGACAGTTCCTGGCCGTCGGGCTTGTGCAGGACACCGGGATTGTCCAGAAGCGCCAGGAGTATCGGCCAGCGCATCATCCAGCGTGAATGAAGGATGGCTCGGGTTTTACCCGCACGTTCCAATGCCCTGGCGTAACGACTGACCAGGCTTCTTTGCGGCGGGCGTTTGAGCAGGTAGTTCAAGAGGATTGCGGCTTCTTGCAGAAGTCCTCGACGTTGCCCATGGCCGGAGCGATGCATGCCGTGGGCAAGCGGGCGCAACTGGATGCCGAGTTTTTGCAGGGAGCGTTCGCTGTCCATGGGCGGCAGGTGGATGAGGGAAAAAATTCGCTCCAGGCCCAATTTAGCGCTCAAGGATTGTCCGAGTGACAGGCGCAATAGCCTGAGCAAGGCCACCGGCAGAGGGACGGGCAGACGAGCGGCACGCACCCGGTGCGCGGCGATCGACATCAGGAAGCGATCAAAGGCAATCGGCTGTACGGCGCCCAGATTGAGTATCTCGGCATGAATGTCGTTGCGCTCGACGACCGCTAATATCGAGGTTGCCAAGTCGTCGACATGAATGGGTTGCACGCCAGGCGCCGGCATCAGGATCGGAATGAACGGGCTTCGGCGCACCAGCCCTGACAACAGGCCAAAGAGCCCGCGTTCGGGGCCGCCATACACTTGGCCGGGACGGATCACGGTGCCCCCGGCGGCCAGCACGTGCTGTTCGATACGCCACTTTGTCCGGCCATACACGCCAGGGGCCGTGGCCTCGGCGGTTTGACTGGAGATGAAGATGAACCTGGCCGAGCCTTGTTGGGCACACTGGATCAGCGCCTGGGCCGCCTTGACTTCGTCGTCTGCGCCGAGGGCTGCTGTCGATGTGTCGGCCGCCAAATGGATCAACACCTGGGTGCCCGTCGGGCACTCGGGCGCCGGGCCCCGCAGGTCATAAGGGAGCCAGGCATAGGTGGCGGGGCACGGCTGGCGCGTGGCGCACATGACCTCGTGTCCGCTTGCCGCCGCGAGCGCTGACAAACGTTGTCCGATGTAGCCTGTCGCGCCGGTAATCAGTAGCTTCATCGTCATGCGCCTTCGGCGGGGTCAGCGGGAACAGGCGGGCGCGTATCTGAATGAAACACGAACAGTTTGCTGATCCAGTAGGTCAGGGCCACGCAGACCACGTCGCTGACGAATTTCACCGGGGCAGGACTGTTGACGAAATACAGCCCCACGCTGAACAGCGCCGAAGCGAGCGGAATATTGATGGCAAGCAACGAGAAATAGCGCACCGCTTGAACCTTGCTGCTGCCCCCCGTCGACTGGAACGTGAAGTGCCGGTGCAAAAAAAACGCGAACACACCGGCTACGCCTTTACCCGCGATGTTGGCCAGGACGGGTTGATCGTTGAACAAGGCCATCAACAGCAAAAAGGTCCCCATGTCCAGCGCATAGGCCACGAGTTGGATGGTGCCGTACCTGATAAAGGTCAAGACTTCCTCCGGATGACCACGATGTGGTGCAGCGCCAATACCCGTCTCAACGGATACAACAGTTTTTCCACGACCTTGAGCACGGGAATCAGTGCGTCGGGCAGCAACTGACGAAAGTTCAAGCCACCGGAAATCAGGTAGCGCAGATAATTGCCGCAGATTTCCTGGTGGACGATTTCCAGGCCCGGGTGCTTGCGCTCGAACGCCTGTCTGTCGCGAACGAAGACGATGTAGCTGAGGGCCTGGTTGGCCCCGTTCATGGGCCCGGTCGTGGGGGTTTCCCAAGACGGGAAGTGCATGTCGAAGCCTTCGGACTTGAACAGGCGCTTGTAAAGAAAAGCGGCAAAGGGGCCGTGGAAGGGTTCGATCAAAATGGCGCCGCCGCCGGTCTTGAGTGTTCTTTCCAGCTCTGTGAAGAACCGATCGGGATGAGGGAAGTGGTGAAAACAGTTCTGGCCATAAAACGCCCTGACCGAGTGATCGTCCAGGCTCATTGCCTCGGCATTGAGCGCCATGTCCAGTTTCTCGGTCGCGACAATGTCCGTCGCCAATACATCAGGGTACGAATTGCGCATGGGCGCGATGCCCGCCCCCAACTCCACCTCAAGACCTTCGACCTTGAAATAGCGGTCCGCCAGGCGATGAAACGCATGGTGAAACTCTACGAAGACTTCCCGAAGCATTCGCTTGCGTTCAAGCACTTTGCCGTGAAGCTCCAGGCGTTCGCTGCCATCGACATCCAATGCCTTGAGCGACGGGTCCGATAAAAAATCTCTCAGCGCTTTAATGAGTTTTCTTCCCGTAAAGAGGTTGCTCTACCACGCCTGGATTGCCGTGGCCTGCTGGGTACGGAAGCGATGTCATAACCGAGGAACGCCATGATCAGTTGCAACCCCATGAGCATGGGCAGTGCGCTGAGCATCACGGTTCCGGCTGGCGTCGCGATGCCATTCTGCGCCGATTCATACCAGTGATAACTGCCGAAAAGGGTGCCGAACAAGAACATGAGAATCCCGATCGGCAGCTCGATCGAGGCCAGGGACATGTCGCGCAGGTAATAGTTGTAGAGCACGCGCTTGGTGAAATTGCGCAGGTGTTTGAACAGGAATTCCCCCACGATTTTCGAGATCTTGAGGTGACTGACCTCATCGCCGTATCGGGCTTGCATCGCAATATCCACCACGACGGCGCGCACGGTATTCAGGCGGAACAGAATGTCGGTCTCGAAAAAGTAGCGTTGGCTGACCTTGTCCAGGGGTAACAGCCGGGCGACGTCGCGGTGGATCGCCGTGTAGCCGTTGGTGGGGTCGAACAGATCCCAATAACCGGTCGACAGTTTCGCCATCAGCGACAACACGGCGTTGCCGAACAGGCGAATGCGCGGCATCGATTGGACTTCTTCCAGATCGAAAAACCGATTGCCCTTGGTGTAGTCGGCTTCGCCCGCCAGGATCGGTTCGATGAACAGCGGGATCAGGGTGGGGTCCATCTGGCCGTCCCCATCGACTTTGACGATGATACTCGCGCCGTCGTCGAGAGCGGCTCGATAGCCGGTCATGACCGCACCGCCCACGCCTTTGTTGACGTCATGGGGCAGCACCTTGACCCGGGGGTCGTTACAGGAGGCCAGGACATGCCCGCCTGAGCCGTCCGGACAGGCGTCGTCGATGACATAGATGCGCCAGACCTCCGGCCCTATGGCCGCTATGACGGCGCCTATATGAGCGGTGACCCGATAGCTGGGGATGACGACGGCGACGCGTTGCTCGTCCGTGAAAAGCGCTGTTTTTGAGTTCATCGATATCGCCCACTATTGCCTGAATGAAAGTGACTTGAACGCCAGGGGAGTGTCGGTATGCCCGGATGCATAAATGATCACGGACGTGGCATTGGCAGGGGCAACGACGTTCATCTCATGGGTCTCCCATTGCGTGGTGCAGTCAAACGTCTCGATGCTGGTGGTAATGAAGTCGCCTTGTTCGTCCATCCAATTGGCCTGGATTCTTCCGGTCGTGGCTGTCGTTGCGCAGCGTGCCGAGACGCTGTTGGTGTACGTCTGCCCCGGCGTCACGTCGACACGCTGGGTTGCCGGTGTCTTGACACTGACGGTCAGGATCTTGCGCGCCGCGTCATAAGTCGCGGGTGACGTCAGGCTCCAGCCTTCGAGGCTGGACAGTTCTGGGTTGAGCAGGTGTTCGTAGTGCGTGTCATTGAGCTTGCGCAGCTCCACGTCACCCAGTCTGGCATACGACGTGGACACATTGAGCAGTAGGTCCAGTCGCGCCTGGGGAACGGACTTGAGGTCGATTACCAGCCAGCTCACCTGGCGCTGGCGCAAGCGTTGGGCAAGCTCCGGTGGCGAGGTCGCCGCGTCGAATTCGCTTTTCCACTTCAGGTTGTACCACGACGCGTAAAGGGCATCGCCATGCAAACCCGCCATCAGGGGCGACGCAAAGACCGCCACGGGCTGATGCCCGGTATTCAAGGCGTTGACGGCGTCGACCATTTTTCGAATGGGCAGGCGTTCCACCAGATAGGCATCCCGAGCTGCCGTGCTCAACAGTGCAGAGAATCTTATTTCGCCATAGTAAGTCGCGGCCTGGATGAAGCGGGTATTGGTCAGGATCAACACGGCGCCGGCCACGATGGCGAGGCTGCGCGGGAAGATCCTGGCGTCGGAAAAAGGCAGGGCCAGGATCACTGAGAACAGCGCGAAGGAGGGGAACACATAACGCAGGTAGGCGGTTGAGTGGAATGTCATGAACATCGCGCCGGCGCCGACCAGGAGGATGCACAGGGCTTTTCTGTTGCCGCTCAACAGCGCCGCGACGCCGGCGGTGGGCAGCAATAGCCATTGAAAGCCTGCCGCGCCAACCCGCCCTTCGATGAACTGAGGTGACTTGAAGACCATTCGATAAAGGGTGTCCCAGGTCATCCCGGTACCGAAAGTGGCCGGTGGTTCGAAGTTGATATTCGGCCAGAGCGGCGAATGGAAAATGGCATTGAAAAACGGGAACACGGGGTTGCCGGTCAAGTACCCGGCAGAGACATAAGGGGTAGCACCGGCCAGTATCAGGGCGACACTGCCCAGCAGGAGCGTCTTGACGATCCCTTGGACGGCCCAGGCCTTGTAGTGCAGCAAGAGGATCACCAGCAAGACCGGCAGTACGCTCAGGGTCACCGCCTTGGTCGCCATGGCGAAGCCCAGCAGGAGGCCGGCCAGGACCAGTTGCGACAGGCGCTCCCTGGGCTCCGGCGTGAAGCTTGAGACCTTCAGGATCGCCAGCGTTCCGGCCATCATGAACGCGGTCCACGCCGATTCTATGTGCAGGCTGCTGCTTTCAGCGAAGGCGAGGGGGGTCGACACAAAGATCAGGCTGGCCCAGCGGGCGCTGGTGGCAGAGCCCCCGGCCCAGAGGGTCATGTTGCGGATTTGCCACGCCAGCAACAAGGTGAATGCACTGTTGCTCAGGCGCGAGGCTGTTTCACCGGCCAGCATATAGACAATGCTGTAGATCCAGTCGGCCAGCATGGGCATGACCGCCCACACATAGGTGGTTGCATCGAACTTCCATTGATGCTGTTGGGCCAGGTGTGACGGAACAAAGAGGTGCATGGCCAACGCGTCATGCCCGACCTCCGGCATGAAGGCGACCAACACATAGAGGCAGGCAAAGCTGCAGATCAATACGTCGAGCCCCGTCTGGAGGGGTGTTTGCGCTGAGCGGCTGGCGCGGATTTGCCGCAACAGTTCACGGCCTATCAAGGTGACGTGTCTACGCCCTAGTACCAGCGGCAACAACAGCAGCGCGGCATACAGCCAGGGGTAGTTGATCGGCCAGTAGGCCGCCAGGCCTGTCAGTGTGCCGAACGTACCGGCTCCCACCAGCAGGTGGACGCTCCAGTCGGCCAGGGCGTCCTGCCTGAGCATCCACCTGCCGAGCACGGTCGAAGACAGTGCGAACACCGCGACGACCATCACCGGCCAAATCTGGGCGCAGGCAATGGACAGGCACGCCAGCAAACCCAGGCAAAGAACGATCGGCGGCTTGCCAGTGAAGACGGTGAGGGCGGCCAGGCCTGTCAGGGACAGCAATATCGTCCAGGTGCCGCTGTTCATGGACACCAGTTCAAGCGTCGAAAAACCGTATGCGCCGACCACCGCACTCGCCAGTAAAACCAACAACACCACTGCGTATTTCAGGCTGAATCTGGGCAAAATATCGTCTCGGCTGTTCAGCACCTCGGTGCCATGCAAAAGGGTGCTTATACGTCTCGGTACGTGTGCGGGACCCAGGATCCCCACTTGCTCTCGTAGATCGCCCGGTTCTTTTCGAAAAGCGCCTGTTTTTTCTTGGCACCCAAGGTGTCGAACGAGGCGGACAGGTGGTGGTGCACGAAGACGTCTTCGGCGCAGGCCGCGCGCATGCCACGACGCTGCACGCGACGGCAGTAATCGTCATCCTCGAAGAACCCCAGGCCATACTCCTCGCACAGGCCACCAATTTGCTCGTAGGTCGAACGCGGGAACATCACGCAGAAAAAGGCCAGGGTGTTGATTTCGAACCACTCACCCATGCGAGCGCGGGTCATTTGCGCGGCTTCGGCGGGCATGTCTTCCATGCGTTCATAGCCGGTGCTGACTTTGGCCTCATTGCCGATGTTGTTGGTGATCGGGCCAATGATGCCGATTTCCTTGTTGTCCTGCAGATGACGGATCAAGCCTTTGATCCAACCGGCGGTGACGACCGTGTCGTTGTTCAGGACAACCAGATAGTCGCCACTGGCCGCCGCGAGGCCCAGGTTGTTGCCCGCGGCAAAACCCTTGTTGTCCGGGTTGAGGATGACGAGCCGGTCTGGATGCCCCTTGGCCCAGGCGGTGAGGTAGGCCGGGGTCTGGTCGCTGGAGTGGTTATCGACGGCGATGATTTCAAGGTTCGGGTATTGGCTCTGGGTCAACAGACTGTCGAGGCAGGCCTTGGTCAGTTCGAGGTTGTTGTAGGTCAACACCACGACGCTGACTTTGGGCAGGGGCAGTGTCGCGATGGCCTTGCGCAAGCTGGCGGCCCGATGCTGCCAGGTCTGGCCCCGGGCGAACGATTGGCGCGCCTTTAGCGTGGCGCTGGCCTCTGGCACTGCGTTCAGCACATCGCCAATGGCCGAGATGAACTCAGTCGGCTCCTCAACCGCCCAGACCAGTTTGCCAAACTGGCTCAGTTCCGGCAGTTTCACCGCGACCACCGGTTTTCCCGCGCTCAGGTATTCATAGACCTTGACCGGATTGGTGGCGAGGGTCAGCGGCATGACCTTGAACGGAAGCAGGCAAACGTCCATGGCATAGAGATAGTAAGGCAGGGTGGCATACGGGACTTCGCCCTCCAGGACCACATTCGGGCAGGCCTTGAAGTATTTTTTTGCCTGGACGGTATCGCTGCCGATCAACAGTATCAGGTGCTTTGGGAAGGCCTGGGCGACTTGCTTGACCAGGTCCAGGTCGAACCATTGGGCAATGACGCCGTAGTAGCCGATGATTTTTCTGTTGGCGGGGTCCCGATAGACCTTGTCGGGACGTTGGCTGAAGAAGCTGAACTCGCAGGCGTTGCGGATCACCTCGACGTTGCGGTTTTCCCGCTTGCCGTGTTGTTCGATCCAGTCGGATGTCGCCACCAGCAAATCCGCCCTGCGCATCAGGGCAATTTCAAGGTCGAGCAACTCCTGGGCAACGTTGCCAAAGCCTTCATGGTGATCCATGCAGTCATAAACCAGCGTGGCGTTGGGGACACGCCTTGCCAGCGGGAACCAGTAGGCATGCTGGACGATGCAATCCACGGCACCGACGTTCGCCCATTGCAGAAGCATGGCCAGGCCTTGGCATAGCTGGTGGATTGCGGCCGCTGACGGTGGAGCATGATAAATGGCCGGTGCGCCGAGCACCTTGAACCGGATCTGGAACAGCCGGTTGGAGCCTTCCAAGGGTTCCACTTCGAAGCCGGGGGCCTCATCGTCGATAAAGTGGTTCGAGACATAAAATGTCGTTTGTCCTGCCCGTGCCAACTCTTTGGCCAGGTTCTGTGGGCGCTGGATGCGGAAGTGCCAGTCAATCACGCCGAACATCAGGATCATGGGTTGTCCGGAGCAAGGCGGTACTTCAAGGTTTACGGGCGGTGGCAGGTGTTGCAACGGGGTAAGGTTCGTTGGCGCCGCAGATTCGCCCGGTGTTGCCTTGCGCTGTTTCAACCAGCTTCGAAGCCGACGCGCCAGTTGGCTTTTCTGCTGGGTGGTGAGTGGCAGCCAGGCGTAGACCCGGCGCGATAACCGATACAGCTGCTTGCGTATCGAATAACGCAGCGGTGCGCGTTCGATGGCGTTGCCCCAGTCCGAAAGCTTGAACAGTTCAGCCTGCTTCGCCGCCAGTTGGGCGCGTAAATCCACAGCCCAATCGGACAGCGCGACAGCTTCGCTTTCTTTTGTCTGGAGTAGTGTTTCGACCTCTTTGAGGCGCTCTTCAGTCGCCCGCAATTGCTCGCGCAGGCGCCGGGTCTCATCTTCTTGAAGTGACACCTGAGTGCGAAACGCTTTTGAATCAAGGTTCAGTTGTTTGATAAGCCGATCTCGATTCTCGATTTCCTTGACCAGTTGCAAGGCTTCAATGGATCTGGATTGTGTTGAGCGAGTCAGTCTGTCAATGCAATCAACAAGACGGTTGATCTGGTCCATGCGGTTTTCTGGTCCTTTGGTCAATACGGCAACGCATACCCGGTCTTTCAGGATCGATGTTGGCTTCAATCAACAGACAGGCCCAGGCGCCAGTCGTGCCATAAAGCATCATAGCGGCTGCGGGACGGGGCGCCATGCATACACACGTCATATGACGTCGGCGAAGCCTTTGCGTGTCCGCTGGAACCAGGCGAACCCTGCGCAGGCAATCAGCACGGAGATCGCCGAATAAGCGGCCAGGTGCTCCCATTGTGGCGCCTTGCCCCAAAACATGACATCGCGAACCATTTCCACCGGCAGCGTCAGGGGGTTTGCCTGCAGGGCGACCTGGTAACTTTGGGGCAGGGTCGAGAGTGGATAGAAAATCGGTGAGAGAAACAGCATCGCCGTGATGATAATGCCGATGAACTGGCCTATATCGCGCAGGTAGACGCTTATCGAGGCGAGAAACCAGGAGATACCCAGCGTCAGCAACACCAATGGGAACAGCACCACCGGTAGCAGAAGAGCGGTTACCGGAGGGGTACCGAACAGGACGATATAGAAGACCAGCCAGGCCAGGACGCTGACACCCATGTGGAACAGCGCTGCGCCGAGCGACACCAGGGGCAGGGTTTCCAGTGGGAACACAATCTTCTTGACGTAGTTGGTATTGGCCAGCACCAGGCCCGGCGCACGGTTCACGCATTCGGAAAACAGGTTGAACACCAGCAGGCCAGCGAACAGCACCAGGGCGAATTCGCTCTTGGATTCTCCGCCGCCAGACCAGCGAGCCTTGAAGACCACGCTGAACACGAACGTGTAGACCACCAGCATGAAAACCGGCGTGAAGAACGACCATAGAATACCGAGCATCGAGCCTTTGTAGCGACCGATGACTTCTCTGCGGATCAACACGTAGATCAATATTCGATTGACCAGGACACTCTTGACCATGGCGGCAGGGGTGGTGCTGAACGACTGCATCGGTGCTTGATCCTTAAGACAATATCGGATGCTCCTTGAGTCGCATCCTCATGGAGGGTAGGCCAAGTGTAGATTCATTCGGAGTTTTTTATCCCATCTGTGCTTAACTCATCCGCAGCACCCAGCGAAGGACTGATTCAGTAACGCCGCAATAATGGCCGTGATTCATGGAAGGGTTTTACCGATGTCGTTTGAAGTGGCCATCTGCGCCGAAAACCTGAGCAAGTGTTATCAGATTTACGATGCCCCCAAGGATCGCCTGTTGCAGATGCTGGTACGCGGCAGGAAGCGTTTCTATCGCGAGTTCTGGGCCCTGGACGATGTTTCCCTGACCATCGCAAGGGGGGAGACTGTCGGTATCATCGGCCGTAATGGCAGTGGTAAATCCACCCTGTTGCAACTGATCTGCGGAACGTTGATGCCAACCCGGGGCAGTGTCCAGGGGCATGGCCGGATTGCGGCGTTGCTGGAGCTGGGGTCCGGTTTCAATCCGGAGTTCACCGGCCGGGAAAACGTCTATGTGAATGCGGCGGTGCTGGGCTTGAGTCGCTCGGAAATCGACGCTCGCTTCGATGACATCCTCGCCTTTGCCAATATCGGCGACTTTATCGACCAGCCCACCAAAATCTATTCCAGCGGCATGCTGGTACGGCTGGCCTTCGCCGTTTCGGTCTGTGTCGAACCCGAGATCCTGATCGTCGATGAAGCCCTTTCCGTCGGCGATGCCTCGTTTCAATTCAAATGCTTGAATCGGCTGGAAGAACTGGCGGCCAAAGGCACGACCCTGCTGTTCGTCTCCCATGACATGAGCATGGTCAAGCGTTTTTGCCACAGGGTCATCTATCTGCGCGCAGGCCGGGTTGTTGCCAGCGGTTCGCCCGATGAAATGGCCGAGCTGCATTTGCTCGACATGCGCGACGAGCAACGCCGCTGGGCCAGTGGCGGGGTCATACCGGTTACGCGCAAGTCATTCATGGGCGGGCAGGAGGGGATGGCCTTTGGGACCGAAGAGGGGCATATCAGTGCTGCCTGCTTCACCAACACCCAGCAGCTTTGCTCCAGTTACCTGTATGGCGACGACATCGAGATTCGCGTCGAGGCGTTGCTGCATGAGTCGATCACCCAACCCAACATCAGCTTCACCATTCAGGAAGCCAGGTTGCTGGTGATTGGTGGCGGCAACTTCGCACTGCAACCGGGGCCCGTTGAAAACGGCTGGCGACGTGCGTCAATCACGGTGCGCTTCCCGGCCAATCTCGCCGAGGGGCGCTACCATGTCACGCTCAAGCTGTTGCATGGCGCGACGGAAGACACCTCGCAACTGATCGAGAAGCAGGTGGCGCCCTTGGCGTTCGACATGTTGCCCAACCACAAGCATTTCCTGGGCATGGTCGACCTGGGGTTGCAGAGGCTCGACCCTCGCCCGGCCGAGTCGCTGGCCAAGGCCTGCGGGCCCCAAGGGGAGAAGGTTTTGACGCAACACCTGGAGGAGCAGCCGTGGCAGGTCGCTATATTCGGCACCTTTGATGTCGAAAACTATGGTGACCTGCTGTTCCCGATCATTGCCGAGGCGGAGTTGTCCCGGCGCTTGGGTTCAGTCAACCTGCATCGGTTTTCCTATCACGCTAAAAAACCACCTCAATGGCCCTATGCGGTGACGTCGCTGACAGAGTTGCCTCATGTGGCGGCCAGCCTGGATGGTGTTTTGATCGGCGGTGGCTTCCTGATCCGATTCGATAAAGTCGTTGCCCACGGCTATGGTCCGACAACCGCCACTATTCATCACCCCACCGGTTATTGGTTGACCCCGGCGCTTATCGCGCAGCAGCACGGGGTACCGGTCATGTGGAATGCCCCCGGGATGCATTGCAACGGTATCCCTGACTGGGCCAGGCCGTTGTTGACGATGGCTCTTGAGCAAAGCCAGTACGTGCGAGTCCGTGATGCACTGTCGCGCGATGCCCTCGGCGCGCTCACCCAGCAGGTCGAGATCGAAGTGCTGCCCGACACCGCGTTCGGCTTGCCCCGCCTGATCGATGAGCAGCAGCCCTCCACCGAGTTCGTTCGCCTGCGCGAGCAGGCCGGGCTGACCGGGCCCTACATCGTGATCCACGCCATTCATGTGGTGGAATCTTTTATAAAACTGTTCGAAGACCACGCCGAGGCGTTTCAGGAGTATCAGTTCCTGGTGGTGCCAATTGGTCCTGTCCTGGGTGACGATCCGTCGGTCATTGCGGCGCGCCTGCCCCAGGCCATCACCTTGTCGTTCTGGCCGCAACCGTTGCTGATGGCGGAAATTCTCAGTCAGGCCCAAGCGGTGATCGGCCACAGCTACCACCTGGCAATCACCGCCCTGGCGTTTGGCGTCCCGGTGTTTTGCTCGGCGGATCTGACGACGGGCAAGTACACGGCATTGGCAGGGTTTGACTCACTCCACGCGTTGCCGGACGTGGCGACGGTCGATCCGCAATGGTTTATCGCACGCGTGGGCAAGGTCCGGCCATCGCCAGCGGCTTGTGCGGCGGCGGATCGGTTGGTCGAGCACTGGGACCGTGTCGCTGCGATCATTCGTCAGGGTAAAACGTCGTCCCAGCCCGTATTGGGAGCATTCCTACAGCATCTACCCAACCTGCTCGAAGCCGCGGCCGAGGGGCGTGATCCATTGCCGGCTGAATGGCCGGTAAGCCCGGTCGTGCCGGAGCCTGAGGTCATCGAGCCGGCGCCGGAGCCGGTAGTCGAGGCGCTTGCCCAGCAGCAACGGATTGCCCAGCTCAGTCAGCAACTGGCCCTCAGTGACGCCAGGATGCTTGAGTTGCAGAACTCCAATTCATTTCGAATGACCGCACCACTGCGTTCCATCGCCCGTGGTATCAGAAACCTGACAGCGAACAAGAACAGACAATGCTAGATCTCTCTCGTCTCACGCCAGCGGCGCTAAAGTCTCACCCGTTCTCATGGGCTGAAATTGGCGGTCTGTATTCGGCCGAGGATGCCGCCGCGTTGGCAGCGTCCTTCCCCCATGATCACTTCAAGACGGTGAGTGGTTATGGTGGTGAAAAAAATTATGACTATGAGGCCCGCGCCCTGGTAGACATGGGCACCCATACCATTGCTTTCCCCGAAGAACTGAGCGAGGCGTGGTTGAGGCTGGCGCAGGATCTTGTTTCGGCCGGCTATCGAGAGGCCATGTCGGAGCTGACCGGGATTGATCTGCGCAGCGTGCCGATGGAGGTCAACGTTTTTCATTACGGCCCTGGCGCGAGCCTGGGTGCCCACCCGGACCTGCCCGATAAACTGGTCACCCATATCCTGTATTTCAATGAGTCCTGGGACCGCAACGACGGCGGTTGCCTGAACATCCTGCACCGCAACGATCCCACTGCCGTGGCGGCCGAGATCGAGCCCCTGGTGGGTAACTCGGCGATCCTGGTGCGTTCGGATAACTCCTGGCATGCTGTCACGCCCGTGGTGAGCGGTTGCCATTCCTCCCGCCGCAGCCTGACGGCAACGTTCTACCGACCGGGGTCCCTCAGTTCCATGTGGCCACCGGGCGACAGCACTCCACTGCATGGATACCCACGTGCTTAAGCTCGACAGCACCTTGATCGACCGCGACGCCGCCTTGGCTCAAAGAGATGCGGCCATCAATGAGCGCGATATTGCCTTGGCAAAAGTCGACTTCCTGCAAAACACCCGTTCGTGGCGTTTCACCCGACCACTGCGCTCGCTTTTCCGGTGGATGCGTTATGGTTTCAGCGCCACGCAGGAATTCCCCGAGACGGCCGCTGCAATCGTCTACCCGGCCGCACCGCAGCCGTTGCCCAACCCTGACGTGGCCCCGGATTTCGCCACAAAAGGGCACCTGGATATTCTCTGCTTCGCCAACATTGAGTGGGCTGCACGCTTCCAGCGACCGCAGCAGTTGATGAACCAGTTTGCGAGCAATGGTTACCGGGTGTTTTATATCGTCCCCTCCAGTGTGCCGGAACAGGGACAGCTCTATCGGTTGACCTCAGTGGCGCCCAATGTTTTTGAAGTGGCGCTGCAGCGTGATGTGCAGGAGGCGTATTACGAAAAAGTAGTGACGCCTGAGAATCATCAGGCTTTGCTACTCGCCATGGCCGCCTTGGTCGCCGATATGCAGATAAGAACCGCCCTCTCGGTGGTGCATATTGCTTACTGGAGCCCTGTGGCACTCAGCCTGCGAGCCACGCATGGCTGGCGCATTCTCTATGACTGCATGGATGACTGGGATGGTTTCCCGAACATCGGCGAACAGCTGCTGAGCGAGGAACAGACCCTGATTGCCCAGGCCGACCTGGTGACCGTTTCCGCTGCGTTGCTTTACCACAAGTGGTGCGCCCATAACCCACGCTGCGTACTGGTCCGAAACGCGGTGGATTTCGCTTTTTTCCGGCAGCACTGTTTTACCAATGATGTGCTTAGCGGGCTTGTCGGCCCAGTGATTGGCTACTACGGCGCCTTGGCGCAATGGCTCGACTATCCTTTGCTGGCGGCGTTGGCGGACAGGCGGCCAGAGTGGAATTTCATCCTGGTGGGGGATGTTTTCGTCGACGATCTGGCGGGCCTTGAGCACAAGCCCAATGTGCAATTGCTGGGCAGGAAGCCTTACTCGCAAATGCCGCTTTACCTGGATCATTTCGATGCCTGCTTGATTCCCTTCAGGCTCTACAACGTGACCCATGCGGTCGATCCGGTGAAGTTCTACGAGTACATCAGTGCAGGCAAACCGGTGATCTCCACCCCACTGGCGGAGATGAGCATCTATAAAGACTTGCTGTACTTCGCAACCGGGGTCGATGAGTTCATCGAGCAGATCGAACGTGCCTTGGCCGAGCGCGACCTGGCCCTGTACAAACGACGCGTGGAACTGGCCCGGGCCAATGATTGGAAAGATCGCTTCAATAGCATGCAACTGGCTCTCGTCGGGCTGTATGAAAAAGTCTCCATCGTGCTGGTGACGTATAACAACCTCAATCTGACTGTTCAGTGTGTAAACAGCATTCTGCGCAATACCACCTGGCCCAACTACCAGCTCATTGTCGTCGACAACGGCTCGCAGGATGGTACGGGCGATTATCTTGAGCGCCTGCGCCAAGAGGTGCCGGCCGCGAAGGTCATCCTCAACCCGGACAACCGGGGCTTCGCTGCGGCCAATAACCAGGGCTTGCGAGAAGCCGACGGTGACATCCTGCTGTTGCTCAATAACGACACGGTAGTGCCTGGTGGCTGGCTGGATCCACTGGTCAGGCATTTGAGAGACCCGAGTATCGGCTTGGTCGGACCGGTCACGAATGCGGTAGGAAACGAAGCGAAAATTGAAGTTTCCTACACCGATATTCCACAGATGCAAGATTTTGCCGACCGCTACACCGAAGCCCGCAAGGGACAGTCGTTTGATATCTCGATGCTCGCCATGTTTTGCGTCGCCTTTCGCCGAGACATTCTCGAAGCGGTGGGGTATCTGGATGAAGCATTCGGTATCGGGATGTTCGAGGACGACGACTACAGCCGTCGCGTGCAGGCCGCTGGCTACCGGACTGTCTGCGCCGAAGACGCGTTTATCCATCATTACGGGCAAGCTTCGTTCAGGAAGCTGATCGCCAGTGGTGAGTACCAGGCCCTCTGGGACAAGAACCAGGCGTACTTCGAAAGCAAATGGGGCGCGTGGCAAGCCCACGTTCATCGCGATAAGCCTGGCCTGGAGACGGCGGACAAGGGCTAGGTCGCGACAAAGGCCATCGCGAGCAGGCTCGCTCCCACATGGATTTTTTGGCAGCCACAAAACGCATACACACCGCAGAACCCTGTGGGAGCTGAGCTTGCTCGCGATAGCGGTGGGGCTGCTTGCATCGATGTTGAATGTGCCGCCGCCATCGCGAGCAAGCTCGGCTCCCACAGGGGTTCTGGGGTTTTCACGATCCTGCATTCACCACACCCAAGCAACCGGCTTTCAGTACCACCGCGCCTCGCCTGGCGGGGGTTTCTCCCACAGGGATTGGGGATTGATGCGATGCCTGTGAACAACCCGAAAAAAACGCTGGGAGCGAGCTTGCTCGCGAATAGGCCGGCACATCCAACATCACCAGAAACTGATACACCGCCATCGCGAGCAAGCTCGCTCCCACATGGATTTTTTGGCAGCCACAAAACGCATACACACCGCAGAACCCTGTGGGAGCTGAGCTTGCTCGCGATAGCGGTGGGGCTGCTTGCATCGATGTTGAATGTGCCGCCGCATCGCGAGCAAGCTCGGCTCCCACAGGGGTTCTTGGGTTTTCACGATCCTGCATCACCACACCCAAGCAACAGCTTTTCAGTACCACCGCGCCTCGCCTGGGGGGTGTTTCTCCCACAGGGATTGGGGATGGGTGCGATGCCTGTGAACAACCTGAAAAAACGCTGGGAGCGAGCTTGCTCGCGAATAGGCCGGCACATCCAACATCACCAGAAACTGATACACCGCCATCGCGAGCAGGCTCAGCTCCCACATGGATTTTTTGGCAGCCACAAAACGCATACACACCGCAGAACCCTGTGGGAGCTGAGCTTGCTCGCGATAGCGGAGGGGCTGCTTGCATCGATGTTGAATGTGCCGCCGCATCGCGAGCAGGCTCGGCTCCCACAGGGGTTCTTGGGTTTTCACGATCCTGCATTCACCACACCCAAGCAACAGGCTTTCAGTACCGCCGCGCCTCGCCTGGCGGGGGTTTCTCCCACAGGGATTGGGGATGGATGCGATGCCTGTGAACAACCCGAAAAAACGCTGGGAGCGAGCCTGCTCGCGAATAGGCCGGCACATCCAACATCACCAGAAACTGATACACCGCCATCGCGAGCAGGCTCGCTCCCACATGGATTTTCCGGCAGCCACAAAACGCATGCACACCGCAGATCCCTGTGGGAGCTGAGCTTGCTCGCGATAGCGGTGGGGCTGCTTGCATCGATGTTGAATGTGCCGCCGCCATCGCGAGCAAGCTCGGCTCCCACAGGGGTTCTTGGGTTTTCACGATCCTGCATTCACCACACCCAAACAACAGGCTTTCAGTACCACCGCGCCTCGCCTGGCGGGGGTTTCTCCCACAGGGATTGGGGATGGATGCGATGCCTGTGAACAACCCGAAAAAACGCTGGGAGCGAGCTTGCTCGCGAATAGGCCGGCAGATCCAACATCACCAGAAACTGATACACCGCCATCGCGAGCAGGCTCGCTCCCACATGGATTTTTTGGTAGCCACAAAACGCATGCACGCCGCAGAACCCTGTGGGAGCTGAGCTTGCTCGCGATAGCGGTGGGGCTGCTTGCATCGATGTTGAATGTGCCGCCGCCATCGCGAGCAAGCTCGGCTCCCACAGGGGTTCTGGGGTTTTCACGATCCTGCATTCACCACACCCAAGCAACAGGCTTTCAGTACCACCGCGCCTCGCCTGGCGGGGGTTTCTCCCACAGGGATTGGGGATGGATGCGATGCCTGTGAACAACCCGAAAAAACGCTGGGAGCGAGCTTGCTCGCGAATAGGCCGGCAGATCCAACATCACCAGAAACTGATACACCGCCATCGCGAGCAGGCTCGCTCCCACATGGATTTTTCGGCAGCCACAAAACGCATGCACGCCGCAGAACCCTGTGGGAGCTGAGCTTGCTCGCGATAGCGGTGGGGCTGCTTGCATCGATGTTGAATGTGCCGCCGCCATCGCGAGCAAGCGCGGTCCCACCAAGAACCATCCCGCCTATTCGCCCAGGACTCTCTCAGCGCCCAGGCAAATCCTCAGCCATCAGGTGAAACGCCCTGGGCGCAAAACCAAGCCGATCGCTGGCGGGTGAATGGTCAAACACCAAGTCCTCGTTCATCCGCGCCACCAGCGCACTTGAAAGATGTCGATAGCGCGGCAGGCACCGCATGATCGAAACGCCCCGGCTTAAGACCTGGGCGGGGAGGGGCAGCGTTCGCTCCGGACGTCCCATGGCCTGGAATATTCGCCTCACCATTGCGTGATAAGGCAACACTTCCCCGCCTGAAAGGTTGTAGCCGCCACTGGGCAGGCCAGGCGTGCTCATCGCCGACAGGCACGCCTGGATCACGTCATCAGCATGCACCGGTTGGCGCAGTCCGGTTCCGCCGCCGATGAGCGGGAAAAAACCGAAGCGTTGAATGAAACGGGCAATTTGCGCGATGTTCTTGTCGCGGCCAAAGCCATAGATCATGGTCGGTCGCAGGATCACCCATTCGATTTGCCGTTCGATCGCCCACTGCTCGAACTGTTCTTCTGCGCGTATCAAGCGTTGCGCCACCTCCCGTTCCCGAGCGTCCGGCGATGTTTGTTTGGTAACACGGCTGGTGGAGGACAGCGCGACGACGCGTTTGACGTGAGTGTTGGCAAGGTGCTCCAGATAATCGGGTAACACCCAAATGGGGGCAAATGACAGGAAGGTGTCCAGCGTCAGTCCGTGCCAGTTGTCAGCGTTTCGCCACGTCACGCCCAGGCCGGACACCTTGGGCAGACTTCGAGTGAAGGCGCTCGTTGCGTGACCGGTTTGTGCCAGCAATGGCAGGGCGCGTTCGCCCAGGAGGCTGGAACCGCCCAATATTCCTATTCGCAATTGAAGTCTCTTATCGAAGGTTCCATGCATGTTTAAGCCGGGTAGTCGCGTGGCGAAGGACCATCAGGCTGAATCGGAACCAGACGCCGATCACCACGCTGACCCATAGCGCTGTGGGGTATTTGCGGCGGAAAAACTTGCGATAGAAACGCAGGATCCCCAGGTGTTTGTGCCATTCGACGAAATAGGGACGCTGGCGACTGCAGCCGCCGAATACATGCATCACCTGGGCATCTGGCACGAACAGCACGCGCCAGCCGGCCTGATGGAAGCGCATGCACCAGTCCAGGTCCTCGCAGTGAAGGAAATAGTTTTCGTCCCATAACCCGACATTGTCGATTGCTTCGCGCTTGACCAGCATGCACGCCCCGGAGATGGCCTCCACGACAATGGGGGTGCCGGGTAGCGGCTCCTTGTGCAATAAAAAGTCGGACAACAGCGATGGGAAAAAGGCTGATAGCCGCGAAAGTCCGAAAGCCCGCATGAAGGCGCGTCTGGGCGTTGGAAATACCCGGCGCCCACCGGCTTGCTCGCTGCCGTCCGGGTTGCACAGGAGCCCTCCGACCATGCCAATCTCCGGCGCGCTATGCAGCGCCAGCAGCAAGTGGTCTATGGCATCGGCGGCCAGCACGGTGTCCGGGTTCAAGAAAAATAAATTGGGAGCCGCTGACAGGCGGGCACCTTGGTTGCACGCCACGGCGAAGCCGAGGTTGGCGGCATTGCGTACGACTTTAAGCGAGTCGCCGGCAGCGTAGGTTCGCTCCACCAGCATCAGGCTATCGTCGTGGGAGTCGTTATCCACCACGATCACGCTGGAAGCGCCGGCGGCAAACGCCGACCTTACACACGCCAACAAAAGTTCACCGGCATTGTAATTGACGATGATCACATCACACTCGCCACGTAGAGATGATGTACTCCATTCATCAATAGCGAGCAGTTCCACTGCTTCCAACTTCATCACTCCATGGTTCAAACCTGGATACGTATGGGATCGCAACTACTCAGGTCTGTATCCAAGATAGCAGGTCCGTGCCCTACGACCAGTTCCGGCCAGGACTTTCAGAAGGTTTGCCCCAAGGAAAACTGGAATACTTGCGTATCAGCGTTATCCGGGATTCGGACCGCAAAGGCGAGGTTGGCGCTCAATGGACCGGCGGGCTATACCCAGTCACCCCGACGCCTACCGAACTGGCCACCTGGCGGAGGTCGAGCCCGTCGCATCCCTGGTATTCAGGTAGCACATGTCGGAGCAGACGCTGCTGACGTCCCAGAACACGTCGCTATTGTCGTTAGCCGAGTCTGGTGTGCAACAGTATTTGGGTTGTGACGTTTTGCTGGAAATGGGCTTGCGGCCCATGAAGGCGCTCGGCTGACCATCCGATCGAAATGCGCGACGCCGCACTTTCATAGACAGTGACCTCTTGCGCAGCCACGTCATCAGTTGGCTCAGGGAGCAGTAGATTGGTCGAGGTAATGGGTTTCGAGCCGTCCGTGGCTCGTAACCCAGCGAAGCTAGAACTTGAACCGCCCCACCAAACCCTTGAGCTGACCGGAAATATCCGTCAGACGCCCCGAGCCGGTCTGCGCCGAATGGGCGAATTCCTCGACCAACTGGGCATCGGCATGGATCTGCGCGATGTGCCGGTTGATGTCTTCGGCTACCTGGTGCTGCTCCTCTGCCGCTGTGGCGATCTGCGTATTCTGGTCGCGAATCGAGTCCACCGAGTTGCGGATCTTGTCGAAACTGTCGCGGGCCTTCTGGATGCGTTCCACGCTGGTCTGCGACACCTGCAGGCTGCCTTGCATCTGCAGGGTGACTTCCTGGGTGCGCCGCGCGAGGTTGCCCAGCAGGCTGTCGATCTCGCCGGTGGAGTCGGCGGTACGCCGGGCCAGCGCCCGGACTTCGTCGGCCACCACGGCGAACCCGCGACCTTGATCGCCGGCCCGTGCGGCTTCGATGGCGGCGTTCAGAGCCAACAGGTTGGTCTGTTCGGCGATCGAGCGGATGGTGTCGAGGATGGTGTTGATGTTCTTGCTGTCCTGTTCCAGCGCCTGCATGGTCTGGGTCGACTGTTGCAGGTCCGCGCTCAGCTTCAGCACGCTGCCGGTGGCTTCGCCGATGTGATGCTGGCCATCGTGTACATCGCGATAGCCTTCATCCGCACTGGAGGCGGCCTGGCTGCAAGAGCGGGCCACTTCGTTAGCGGTGGCGACCATTTCGTTGAATGCGGTGCTCACCAGTTCCACGGCCTGGCGTTGGCGCCCGGCAGCGTCGTTCATGTTCTGGGCCACGTGGCTGGTATCGGCTGCGGCAGTTTGCAGGTCGGAAGAGGCGCTGCCGATGCGCTGCATCAGTTGCGCGATCATGGCCAGGAACTGGTTGAACCAGCCCGCCAGGGTGGCCGTTTCGTCCTTGCCTTGCACGATGAGTTTGCGGGTGAGATCGCCTTCACCTTCGGCGATTTCCTGCAGGCCGTTGGCAACACCGCGAATCGGCCGCACGATCACGCTGGCGAAACTGGCTCCCACCGCGGCGAAGATCACAGCCAGTACGGCAGCAATGGCGGCGATCAGCCAAGTCAGGCTCGAAGCCTCGGCCATCACTTCATCGCGTTTGATCAGGCCGATGAAGCGCCAGCCCAGGCCTTTGGAACTGACCACGTTGGCCATGTAGGGCACGCCGTCGATCTCGATCTGGGTCACGCCATCGCTGCTTTTGGCCAGCTCGGCATAGTTGGGGCCCAGGTCGGCCAGTGGCTTGAAGTTGTGCTTGGCATCGGCGGCGTCCACCAGGACGTTGCCGTTGGCTTCGACCAGCATCAGGTAGCCGCTTTCACCCAGCTTGATGTTCTTGACCAGTTCGGTCAGTTGCTTGAGCGACACGTCCAGGCAAACAACACCCACCAATTTACCGCTGGCGTCAGCGACAGTTTGTACGGTGCCAATCAGCGACACATCATCCGGCGCCCAGTAATAGGCGTCTGTGCGCACAGTCGTGCCCGGTGCGGCCATGGCAGCCTTGTACCACGGGCGCACACGCGGATCGTACTTGGCCATTTTGGGATCGTCCGGCCAGCTCGCGTAGCCACCGTCATCCATGCCCACGGAAAGATAGGCGGTGGTCGGATGGCTCTTGGCGAATCTTTCGAAGATCTCCAGAAGCTGCTGATTGATCTCAGGGAAGGGGGCTTGTGCGGCGTCGGCGCTGGAATAGTTTTTCAAGCCCTTGGCGGCGATGACCCGCGGATCCCTGGCAAAG
Organism: Pseudomonas sp. St316; assembly: GCF_018325905.1. NCBI lineage: Bacteria > Pseudomonadati > Pseudomonadota > Gammaproteobacteria > Pseudomonadales > Pseudomonadaceae > Pseudomonas > Pseudomonas sp. St316. The sequence continues at coordinate 2,502,760 of NZ_AP021901.1, forward strand.
AGTTCGACGTTCTGGCTGATGCCATCGAAGAACTGCTTCATGCCGTTGTCGATCTGGCGGATTTCACGGCCGCTGCTGTCCAGGAAGTTGGCTTTTGCGGCGTCGCGCAGGTTCAGCACGACAAGCACCGCCACCAGGATAACCGGAAGGCAGGCGATGGCCGCGAACGCCCACGTCAGCTTCTGTTTGATATTCATGACTTCTCCCGCGGATTATTTTTAAGTGTTGGAACGGCGGAAACAGCAGTGGTTGGCGTTGCGAGTCTCTGAAAGGGAAAAGCGCCCATGCCTACGACCAATGTATCGACCAAAGTCGTAGGCACTTGAGTTCATCCATTTTGGCGCGGGTCGACCAGTAGAGGGCGTTGGCGCGATTGCACCCGGTTTGACTTGTCTGGAAGATGGCGTGGTTTGCTCTGCCCTTTCGTCCTGTGGTCAAGGGTGCCCATGTGCAGCAAACCCTCATCGTCTTTAAGGTATTAACGAGGCCCTATGCCAAGCGCATTCGAGAGCGTACTTAAAAACAAGAACATGGCTTATCGACCACTCGGGTCGGCGCCCGCCCGCCAGGCACCGATCCGCGTCGCGTTTGTATTGATGGACAACTTCTCGATGATGTCCTTTACCGGTGCGGTGGATGCGCTGGTGACCGCCAATCTGATGAGCGACATGCCCCTCTATGAAGTGCTGACGGTGGGGGTTTCAGGAGGGCAGGTCACGAGCGACCTGGGCATTGTCATCTCGACCGACATCGAACTGGCGCAGATGCCGGAAAACCAGGACGTGCTGATTGTCGCCGGGGGCTTTCGCGTGAAGTTGCAAGGCCACCCCTTGCTGCGACGCAAGCTACGCGCCAATGCAGCGTGCGGGGCGATACTGGGAGGGCTGTGGAACGGCGTCTTCTTTGTGGCCGATGCCAATCTGCTGGACGGTTTCGAATGCGCTGTCCACCCGGAAAGCCGTGCCATGATGGCGGAGGTGTTTCCCCATGTGAAGGTGTCCAGCCGGGCCTATGTCTTTGATCGAGAGCGGGTCAGTTGCGCGGGCGCCAGCAGTTCGCTGCGCATGATGCTCCAGTTGATTCGCCAGACGGGTGGCGCGGCGCTGGTGGGGGCCATCGAGGAAATTCTTCGCTGTGATGAGTCGGGCGACGATGCGACGGACTTGCCGCCGGTTTTCGTCGAGACCGACCCGACGCTGCCGGAAAGCCTCAAGCTGGCTCTGGAACTGATGTGGCAAAACGTAGAAGAGCCGTTGACCATTGATGAGCTGGCGGCGTGCGTCAAGATTTCCAAGCGGCAGTTGGAGCGGCGGTTCTGCAGCTTTCTTGGTGCGACTCCCACACGCTATTACCTGGAACTGCGCTTGACGCGTGCCCGCCAGCTTATCCAGCAAACCAATCGGTCCGTGACTGAAATAGCCGTGGCGACGGGCTTCGTCAGCTCCCCGCACTTCCAGCGTCGTTTCCGGGATTTTTTTGGCATGCCGCCTGGCAGCTATCGCTCGAAATCTGAGCGCAAACAAACCGTGCGTTAAAATCGCTGCGGGTAGGGGATGGCTTTTGTGAGGGGAGGAGCGTTGTAGCCAGCCAGGAGAGTTGGTGGCAACGTGAAATCACTCTGCCTTGGCGCCTGCATGGGGTCAATTTCACGAGTTGAGGCCTTTCGCATCATCTTTGCCCCAGGGTGTGAAGTCGAGCATCAGCGCTACAAGAATGGCCCCTGCGGAAATCAGGAAAAGCACAGTGTGATGTCCGCCACTGGCATTGAACAGTGCTGTGTAGGAAAACCCGGCCAACGCCTGGAAGGTTGCGAACGAAACAGTGGCACGGCTCCAGGCGAGTTGTTGGCGGTGTGGGTTGGGTACCAGTTCATGCACCCGGGCCAGGGCCAAGGGCACAATGCCCGGTGGGAACGAACCGATGATTACCGCCAGTAGCGCCAACGCCATGAAGGTGTGTGAAATAGCCAGCAAGCCGAGGGCAATCGCTTGCACGAGTAGCACCAGTCGAATACTCCTGCGCGCACCCAGGTGATCGGCGAGAAAACCATAGCTCACCGGCCCGATAATCGCCCCGAGACCGTACATTACCCACACCAGTGCCCCGACGCGAGCACCGGCCCCGAGGCCGCGGGCCACGTAATCCACCAGAAAAACCATCGCAGGCACGAGCCCGGCGGCCATGAAGGCGTACTGGGCGAACAACTGCAAGACAGCAGGAGGCGTGGGTTCGTCTGGCGCAGCGCTGGCTGTCACATGCACCGTTTCCTGGGGCCAGCCAAACCAGCTCAGCCCGGTCAGTACCAGTGACAGAGCGCCGAGCCCCAGCCAGGTGGCCTGCAGCCCCAGGCTCAAGAGCGGCGGCACAAGCGTTCCCGAACCGGCGATGCCAAGGCCGATGCCAAGGAAAATCGCACCACTGGCCAAACCTTTGCGTGCCGCCGGTACGTGGGGCAGCACCGTCGCCGCCACCAGCACCATGATCGCGCCGCCGGCGATTCCCGACAGCAGCCGCCAGGCGAAATACCAGGTGACCGACAGTGGGAAAGCACAGGCGAAAAACGCGCCGGTCACGACCAGCATCATCAGCCGCAAGGCGTTCTTGTTTGTCAGTCGGTGGGCCATGGGACGGCCGATCAGGTAACCGACCAGATTCGCCGCCCCCAGGTAGACCACGTCATTGGCCGAAAACCAATGGGCCTCGATCAACGAAGGGATCAGCGGTGTGTAGGCGAAACGCGCCAGGCCGATGCTGACGAGGCTGGCACAGAGGCCGGCGAAGATGGGCAACCAGATGCCCGTGGGCGCGGAGTCGAGCGCAGCGGATGGGGTGGTCATGACAGCGATCCTGTGAAGGGTTTATGGCGTTCAGCATATCGACTATCGTTGCTGCGTTTATGCAGCGATTTCGCGCCAAAGCGATGCAGATTTGCATCATGGGGAAGCAGATGAATTGGGATGATGCGCGGGTGTTTCTTGCTGTCAGTCGGGCGTCGACCTTGCGTGGTGCTGCGCGGGCATTGGGGGTGGATCAGGCGACTGTGGGGCGGCGCATCACGGCGTTGGAGAAATCCCTGAGTGCCGCGTTGTTCCTGCGCACCTCCGACGGTTACGCACTGACCGCCGTCGGCGAGGCGGCGCTCAAGGCGGTGGAGAAGATGGAGCATTCGGCGTTGGAGCTGGAGCGCCGGATACAGGGCCTGGATGATCGCCTGATCGGCAATGTGCGGGTTGCCACTACCGACTCATTGGCCATCGACTTTCTGATTCCGGCCATTGCTCGCTTGCATGGGCGGCACCCCGATGTGCGCGTGCAGCTGGACGCTTCCACGCAGATACTCAGCCTGGTCAAGCGGGAGACGGACATTGCCGTGCGCAACACCCGGCCCGACAACCCCGACCTGATCGCCCGGCGGATCGCGCGTTGGCCGGTGGGGCTGTTCGCATCCCAGGCCTATGTCGATGCCCATGGCCGACCGTCGCCCGGCAGCGAGTTCGAAGGCCACGACCTGGTGGTCTACCAACCCTACTTGCAGGGCAACAAGGACTTTACCCTGGTCTGCGAGCCGATCAACCGCGGGCGGATCGTGGCAAGCCTGAGTTCGAGCCTGTTGGTGCGCCGTTCGATTGCCGCGGGCATCGGTGTGGGGGAAATTCCGGTGTATATGGGTGAGCGTGACGGTTTGCTGAGGATCTGGCCGGAACGCACGCGCCCGCTGCCTTACGAGGTCTGGCTGGTCACCCACGCGGACCTGCGTCATACCGCACGGGTGCGGGCGGTGATCGATGAGATTGTCGAGGTGTTTGCGCTGGAAAATGAGTAAAGCGCCAGCGCCAACCAAAAGGGAAAGCGAGCTTGCTCGCGATGGCGCAATGTCAGCCACATGAAGGCGGGCTGATCCGACGCTATCGCGAGCAAGCTCGCTCCTACAGGGGTTACGGGTTGCTTCATGGCATCTGCGGCAGTTCCTGCGGCCGCAGATCGAACACCAGCACCTCGGCATCCTGGCCATTACTCAACGTCAGGACCTGCTCTTCGCGCACCCGTACGCCATCACCTTCCTGTAACGGTACGCCGTTGAGCTCGACAGCGCCTCGGGCCACGTGCACGTAGGCATAGCGATCCGGGGCCAGGGTCAGGGTGGCGCGTTGCTCGCCATCGAACAACCCGGCATAGACGCGTGCATCCTGGCGCACCTGGAGCGAGCCGTCGGCCCCGTCGGGGGAGATGATCAATTGCAGGCGACCGCGTTTCTGCTCGCTGCTGAAATGCTCCTGTTGGTAGCGTGGCGTGGCGCCGCTGACGTTGGGCACGATCCAGATTTGCAGGAAGTGCACCGACTCGTCCGCGCTATGGTTGAACTCGCTGTGGGCCACGCCGCTGCCGGCGCTCATCAACTGCACGTCACCCGGGCGAATGACCGAACCTGTGCCCAAGGTGTCCTTGTGTTCCAGCGCCCCTTCGAGCACATAGGAAAAGATCTCCATGTCCCGGTGGGGATGCTGGCCAAAACCCTTGGCGGCGGCGACCCGGTCATCGTTGATAACCAGCAGGTCGGAGAAGCCCTGTTCGTTGAGGTCACGGTAGCTGGCGAACGAGAAGGTGTGGAATGAGGTCAGCCAGCCGTGACGGGCAATGCCGCGGTCCGAAGCTTTGCGAAGGGTCAGCATGATCAATTCTCCTGATGTCTGTGGGCGAAGGCTGGACCGTTCGCCGGGTTCAGAAGAAGGTTAATGGTTATCCACATGTTCAATAAGTAGGTGTAAAACGAAAGACTGTCCGTTCTTAGTGGACAATCGAGAATGCCTACCGGCGGGTGCTTCGCTTCGACATAATGCTAGCGATAAACCCTGTGGGAGCGAGCTTGCTCGCGATAGCGGTGGGTCAGTCGCATCAAGGCCAACTGATCCGACGCTATCGCGAGCAAGCTCGCTCCCACAGAGGCATTTATAGTTTCTGGATTTATTGGTGTCTTTCCCGATGAAAACCGTTGCAATGGTGCTGTTCCCGGATTTTTTGCTGCTCGACATGGCCGGGCCTCTCGAGGTGTTTTCCATCGCCAATCGTTACCTGGCAGCGGACCAGCGTTATCAATTGCTGACCCTGGGGACCGAGCGCGGGGCTTTGCGGGCCTCCAACGGCGTAACGGTACAGGCCGATATTCATATCGACCAGGCATGGGCGGCCTATGACGTGCTGCTGGTGCCGGGCGGGCCGGGGGCCTATAACGACCAGCATCCAGGATTGCACACCTGGTTGCGGGCCGCGGCGCAACGAGCTACGCGCTACGGCTCCATTTGCACCGGGGCCTTTGTGCTCGGTGAAGCGGGCTTGCTCAATGGTTATCGCGTCACCACCCACTGGCATTACACCGAGCGCCTGATCCAACGATTCCCCAAGGCCCTGGTGGAAACCGACAAGATTTTCCTGCAGGACCGGCGCCTGATCACCTCCGGCGGCGTCACCGCCGGGATCGACCTGGCCCTGTCCATCGTCGCCCAGGATCACGGCCGCAAAGTCGCGTTGGACGTGGCCAAGGTGTTGCTGGTGGTGATGAAACGCCAGGGTGGACAGGCGCAGTTCAGCCCCTCGGTGGCGGCGGTGTCGACGCAGGAATCGGCCATTACCCGGGTGCAGAATCATGTAATGGAACATCTGGAAGAAGCCTTCACCATTGAGCGCATGGCCGCGTTGGCCGCCATGAGCGCGCGGCATTTCGCCCGCGTCTTCGCCCGTGAAGTGAAGATGACACCCATGGAGTTCCTGCAAGGCGCACGCATCGACCGGGCGCGTCAGTTGCTGGAAACCACCGACCTGCCGCTCAAGACCGTGGCGTTTCGCAGTGGCTTCGGCAGTGTGCGGCATATGCGCTTTTTGTTCAGTGAAAAGCTCGGCCTGACCCCGGTGCAGTATCGCCAGCAGTTCAGTTGAGCCATCGGTGTCCGTCCAGGGCACCGTGATGTCCGTGGCGCTCCCTGTGCCAGCATTGTCCTGAGGGCTGCGCCTGCCAAGATAACGGCGAACCCTTTGGAAAGGATGCGCTGGAGCCAGGGCAGACGTGTTCGGCGATCCGCACGCTGACGCCCGCACCGGTTATCCAGCGCTGGATCGCCCATGAACAGTTTCGTCAAACCCGATAGCGAGCAGGCGGTGAGCTTCGGTCCGTTTGCCTTCTACCGGCAGCAGCGGCTGGTCACCCGTGACGGCCAGCCCCTCGCACTGGGCGGCCGTGCCCTGGATGTCCTGCAGGTGTTGGTGGAGCACGCCGGCCACTATGTCAGCAAGCAAACACTCACCGCCCACGTCTGGCCGGACAGCGTCGTGGAGGCCATCAACCTGCGGGTGCATATCGCGGCGCTGCGGCGGGCCTTCGGTGAAGGGCGGGGCGGCGCTCGCTATATCCTCAATCATCCTCGACAAGGCTATTGCCTTGCGGTGCCCCTGGTGGCGCAAGAGCGCGTTGCGTTGCCTTTCAGTCCCCGAACCGAGCGGCACAACCTGCCCACGCGCTTGAGCCCGGTGGTGGGGCGCGACAAAGTCCTGGGGCGGTTACTGGCGCAAGTACCCCGTCAAGCCCTGACCACCGTGAGCGGCCCGGGCGGGGTCGGCAAGACCACCGTGGTGTTGCGGGTGGCGGAGCTGCTGCTCGAGCACTTTGAGGACGGTGCCTGGTTCGTTGACCTGGCGGCCGTCAGCGATCCTTCACAAGTGATGGCGCAGGTGGCCGGCGTGCTGGGCGTGCAGCAAAGTTCCCTGGCTCGCTCCCTCGAACTCTGTCGGATGTTGTTGGTGCTCGACGGTTGCGAGCATGTGCTCGATGCCTGTCGCGAACTGGTCCAGACACTGGCTGCGGCGGCGCCCGGGATGGCGCTGCTGCTTAGCAGTCGCGAACCCTTGGACTTGCCGGGTGAAAGAATTGTGTCACTGCCGGGCCTGGCTGTGGCGTCGCCCTTGGAACCGGAGCACCAGATCGAGGCATGTCCGGCGGTGCAGTTGCTGATGGAGCGGGTTGGCGCCCGGCAGGAGGGGTTCAAGGCGGGTGGCCGCGACTGGCCGACGCTCGCACAGATCTGCCAGCGCCTGGACGGATTGCCGCTGGCGTTGGAACTGGCGGCGGCCCAGGTTGATGCCTTGGGAGTGGCTGGCGTCCTGGAACAACTGGATCACGGTTTATCACACTTGAGCCACGGACGGCGCACAGCGGTGGCCCGGCACCGCAGCCTGGGGGCGATGCTGGACTCGAGTTTCGAGCGGTTGAGCGCTGACGAACAAACCGCATTCCAGCGCCTGGCAGTGTTCGAAGGGCCGTTTACGCTCAAGGCGGCGCTGGCCGTGATCAGTTGCGCTGAACTGAGTGTCGGGAAATTACCCTCGCTGCTGTCGCGGCTGTTGAGCGTGTCACTGCTGATGGTCGAGCCGCTTGCCGAAGGGGGGCGCTTGCATCTGCTCCACACCACTCGCGCCTATGCCATGGACAAACTGCGACGCAGCGGTCAATGGCCTGTGTTTCATCGGCGTTACGTGCTGCAAGGTGCTTGGGGAGTCCGGCGTTCAAGGCCCCAACCGTCAAGTCAGCGCTTGGAGCAGCACGCCGGCTTCCAATAGGTCGGGGGTCTCGAAACCTTCGGTGAAGCGTCGATAGATGGGCTCGAGCAGCGCCTGCGCGGCATGCACCTGCCCCTGGCGCTGCCACAAACGGGCCAGGGACGTGGCGCTGCGCAGTTCCCAAGCCAGGGCCTGGTGACGACGTGCCACGTCCAGGGCGGCCAGCAGTTGCGCTTCGGCGGCTTCTTCCAGGGACGGTTCATTGCGCCCCAGCAAGGTCTCGGCGCTGGCCCGCAGGATCTCCGCCGAACACCAGCCCGCGGCGCCACTGCGGGCCCGTTCGATTTGCGCCGGGCTGACGAAGTCGCTGCGCAGGGTGACGGCGATGTCCTGGATCAAGCCGTTTGTCGGGCGCGTTGCCAAGGGCTGGCCATCGAATGCGTCGTCGTAATGGCAAGCCCAGTCATGGAACAGTATCACCGAATGTTTTCTGGCCTGCTGTTTCAACAACTCGAGCCTTTCTCGGGCGCTCGGATAATCGCCGTTGTAGTGGGCGATCACGCAACCGGCCAGCGCCAAGGTGTAGCAGATCGAAATACCGTGGTTGATTTGTACGGCGATCTGCAGCGCCAGGTTGGCGGTGCGCCGGGCTTTCTCGGCAAAACCTTGCAGCCAGAGGATGCGCGCCAGGACCGTCAACGCGGCCACGCTCTGATCGTATTGCACGCCGAAGCCGTGGTTGAAGCGGCTGAGGTGACCGCTCTGGGCCAGGCGCTGGATCACCTGTTCGGCTTCGCGCCGCGCCGCGCGCTGGTCGCCGATGAAGTGCAACGCCAGCACCCGCAGGCGTTGTGTGCTCAAGGACAGGGTTGGGTCGCCCTGCACGCCCAACCGGTCGAAATCCCGGCTGTGTGCCAGGGCCTGTTGGTAGTCACCGCAACTGAGCTCGACGGTCATTTGCCCGGACACGGCCCGCAGCTCGCCGGCCAAGTCCTGGCATTGCCGGGCCAGTTGCCGGGCCGTGGCGAAGGCGCGAACAGTGGCCGGCGTTCCGCCCTCGGTGTGGTAGTTGAAACTGGCGTGGGCCAGTTCCAGAGCCAGGGTCAAGCGGGGGCATGGCGCGGGGCTGGCCCGCAACAATTGCAGCGCTTTGTTGACGTAGAGACCGTGTTCCTTGAGCAGGGACAGCTCCTGCCAGAGGGGCAGGGTACGGGCGGTCAGGCGGATCGCTACGGCATGTGACCCCTGCGGGCCCAAGCCTCGGTCGAGCGCTGCGCGGATGTCGTCGCGATAGTCGGCGTAGCGGGCGATCCACAGTCGGGTGGGGGTGTTTTCCCAATCGCTTTCCGCTTGTCCCATGAGCGCCAGGCAGCGCTCGGCGTGGCGTTCCTGACTGGCCGCCAGTTCCCCGGCCTCGGCCAGTTGCTCCAAGGCATAGCGGCGGGTGGTGTCCAGCAGGCGATAGCGCACCTCTTCATCGCCGATCTCTACATTGAGCAACGATTTGGCGACCAACTGGCTGACCGACACCAGCACCTGCTCGGGCGCGACATGCTGGCCGACGATCACTGCGGCGGCGGAGGCCAGGTTGAAGCTGCCCATGAACACCGCCAGCCGCCGCAGGCAGGTCTGCTCGCAGGCCGTGAGCAACGCGAAGCTCCAGTCCAGCGTGGCGCGCAGGGTTTGCTGGCGCGGTGCGACTTCGGTGTCGTTGTGGAGCAGGGCGACGCTGTCTTGCAGTTGCCGGTGAAGCTCCTCCAGGGTGAAACGGCCAATTTGTGCGGCAGCCAGCTCGATGGCCAGGGGAATGCCGTCCAGCCGTCGGCAGATGTCGATGACCAACGGCATCTCGTGGTCGTTCAGCTCGAAGTCGTCACGGCTGGCCATCGCCCGTTCGGCAAACAGTTGCAGCGCCGGGTATTGCAGGGCGGGGTAGCCTTCGATGGGCATTTCCCGGGGCGGGAACGCCAGGGCGTCCAGGCGCTGCACGTGTTCGCCTTCGGCGCGCAGGCCTTCGCGACTGGTGGCCAGGATATGCAGGTGAGGGGCGCCGCGCAGCAGGGTTTCGCTGAGCTGGGCGATGGCGTCGATCAGGTGTTCGCAGTTGTCGATCACCAGCAGCAGATGCCGCTCCCTGAGTTGTCGGGCGATGGCGTCCAACGGATCACCGTCCTGCAATGGCAGGTCGAGCAACGCGCACAGGTTGGGGGCGATCATGGCCGCGTCGTTGAGCGATGCCAGGTCCAGCAAATGAGTGCCGTCACGGTACTGGCCGATCAGCCGTTCCGCGACCCGCAGGGCAACGGTGGTCTTGCCGATGCCGCCGGTACCGACCAGGGTGATGAAGCGTTTTCGCGGTAGCTGGGCCACCAGGCTTTCCACCAGGGCCTGGCGTCCGATCATGCGCGTGCGCTGCAGCGGCAGGTTGCGCGCCAACGATGGATGGGGGATGCGCGCCAATTGGTCGAGGGGGCGAATGACAGCGGCGCGACAAAGCTGTAGCCGCGCTGCGCCACGGTGACGATATAGCGCTGCCCGGCCTGGCCATCCCCGAGGGCCTTGCGCAGTGCCGCGACGTGCACGCGCAGGTTGGTGTCTTCCACCACGCTCCTGGGCCAGACCTGGGCGATCAATTGCTGCTTGCTCACCACCTCGCCAGCGTGTTCGAGCAGCACCAGCAGAATCTCCACGGCCCGCCGTCCCAGGCGCAACGGCTGCCCACCCTCAAGCACCAGACGCTGGCGAGGATGGACCCGATAAGGGCCGAAATGCACCGTCTGTTCGACGGGCAGGCTGAGGTATTGGCTCATGGTGCTCTCAATGTTCTGGTCCCGGTGCCTGGGCTTTACCCGAGTATATTCCTCAGGTTTTGTCTCAAGCGCAACGGTGAACAGCCTTATCCAGAGCCATCGGCAGACACAAATCCTTGTGGCGAGGGGATTTATCCCCGCTGGGCCGCGAAGCGGCCCCCAAAGCCCAATCCTCAAATAAGTCTGGCACCCCGAAGTGACAGTCCTGGGGCGGCTTCGCCGTCCAGCGGGGATAAATCCCCTCGCCACAAAAGCAAGCAATCCCCATCGGGTTCTTAACACCGGCGTCCCGAAAAAATTAACAACGTTTAACTCACGCAGGTGCCCCCCACGGCCGGACCATAAAGCGATCCACCCACCTCAAGGAGTCACGTCATGAGCACCTTCATTACCCGCGATGGCACAGAGATTTACTACAAGGACTGGGGCAGTGGTCAACCGGTGGTCTTCAGCCATGGCTGGCCGTTGAACTCGGACAGTTGGGAGGCACAGATGATGTTCCTGGCGTCCAACGGCTACCGGGTGATCGCCCATGACCGTCGTGGGCACGGGCGCTCCAGCCAGCCGTGGGACGGCAATGACATGGACACCTACGCCGATGATCTGGCCGAACTGATCGAGCGCCTGGATCTGAAGAATGCGGTGCTGCTCGGCTTCTCCACCGGCGGCGGTGAAGTAGCGCGTTACATCGGTCGTCATGGCGCCGCGCGTGTCGCCAAGCTCGGCCTGATCTCGGCGGTGACGCCGTTGATGGTCAGGACCGCGACCAACCCTGGCGGATTGCCCATCGAAGTGTTCGACGGTTTCCGCCAGGCCTCCCTGGCCGACCGTTCTCAGCTATACAAAGATGTGGCCAGCGCGTTTTTCGGCGCCAACCGTCCGGGGGCAAAAGTCTCCCAGGGCATGATCGACTGGTTCTGGATGCAAGGCATGCTCGCCGGCCACAAAAACACCTACGACTGCATCAAGGCGTTCTCGGAGACCGATCTTTCCGAAGACCTGCGCAACATCGACGTGCCGACCTTGGTGGTGCATGGCGATGATGACCAGGTGGTCCCTATCGAAACCGCCGGCATTGCCGCCGCCAAGTTGCTCAAGAACTCGCAGCTGCTGATCTACCCCGGCGCGCCTCACGGCCTGACCGACACCCACAAGGACCAGTTGAACGCGGACCTGCTGGCGTTCATCCAGGGCTGATAAGCCACACACCTGTGGGAGCGAGCCTGCTCGCGAAAGCGGTGGGTCAACTGGCACTTATGTCGACTGTGCCACCGCATTCGCGAGCAGGCTCGCTCCCACAGGATTGGCATTCAACAGGAACAACACCCATGAACCGCAATGACTTGCGCCGTCTCGACATGAACCTGCTGGTGATCTTCGAGGCGCTGATGTTCGAGAAAAACCTGACCCGCGTCGCCGAAAAGCTGTTCATGGGCCAGCCGGCGGTGAGCGCGGCGTTGGGGCGGTTGCGGGATCTTTTCGATGACCCGTTGCTGATCCGCCACGGTCGCGGCATGGAGCCGACGCCACGGGCGATGGCTATTCTGCAAGAGCTGCAACCGGCCATGGACACGATTTCCGGCGCCGTCAGCCGGGCCAAGGCCTTTGATCCGTCCACCAGTTGCGACGTGTTTCGCATCGGTCTGTCCGACGATGCCGAGTTCGGCCTGTTTCCCCCCTTGCTCAGCCAACTGCGTGAAGAGGCACCGGGCATCATCGTGGTGGTGCGCCGGGCCAACTATCTGCTGATGTCGTCGCTGCTGGCCAGCGGTGAAATCAGCGTCGGCGTCAGCTACACCACCGACCTGCCGGCCAACGCCAAGCGCAAGAAGCTGCGGGACATCCCTTGCAAGGTCTTGCGCGGCGACAAGCGCCCGGGGCCTTTGACCCTGGATGAATACTGTTCGCGGCCACACGCCATGGTCTCGTTCTCGGGTGACCTGAGCGGCAACATCGACCTGGACCTGGCCCGCATCGGCCGCAGCCGCAAAGTGGTGCTCGGGGTGCCGCAGTTCAGTGGCTTGCGGGCCTTGCTGGCGGGCACCGAGCTGATCGCCACCGTGCCCGATTACGCCGCCTGCGCGCTGGTGGAAGGCTGCGCGCTGCGCGCCGAGGACCCGCCGTTCGAGATCAACGCGGCAGAGCTGTCGATGGTCTGGAGCGGTGTGCATGACAACGACCCGGCCGAGCGCTGGCTGCGCTCGCGCATTGCCACCCACATGTCCCAATCGTTGCCGGCTGCGGCCTACGCGGATTCGGACGGAGCTCACCGATGAACATGACCGACGAACGCCCGCTGCAAGACCTGGGCTTGCTGTTCCTGCGCCTCAGTGGCGCGCTGTTTTTACTCTGGGTCCACGGGTTGCCAAAGCTGTTGCACTACAGCGACGAACTGACCCGCATCGAAGACCCGTTTCACCTGGGCGCGGCGCCTACGCTGATCCTGGCGATCTTCGCCGAAGTGCTGTGTCCATTGCTGATCATGGCCGGCGTGTTGGTACGCCTGGCGTGCCTGCCCATCCTGTTCCTGCTGGCGGTGGCACTGTTGGTGGTGCACCCGCAATGGAGTCTGGAGCAAGGGCAGTTCGGTTGGCTGTTGTTGATCATCTTTACCAGCGTATTCATCGCCGGCCCTGGTCGCCTGGCGCTGAACACGCGCTTTGTTGGAGTACTTCGTCATGCCTGAATTGCAAACCGTTGAGTCCCAGGCCAAGCCTGGCGTTGACGAAATTGTCACCCTGGTGGTCAAGCACCGGATCAAGGCCGGCCAGGATGCAGCCTACGAGGCCTGGTTGCGGCGCATCGTGCGCGTTGCCGGTGGCTGGCCAGGGCACCTGGGCGTGGACGTGGTGCGGGGCAAGCAGGACGGCTTGTCGCTGTTCACCTGCGTGTTGCGTTTCTGTTCCACCGAGGCCCTGCAACGCTGGCTGGATTCGCCCGAGCGCCGCGAGCTGGTGGAGGAGGCTACGCCGTTGCTGGCTGACGGTGACCAGACCGAAGTCGGCGCGCACAAGGAATTCTGGTTCACCCCGCTGGCCGATGCGGCCACACCGCCGCCGCGTTGGAAACAGGCCGTGGTGACGTTGCTGGTGATCCTGCCACACACCTTGCTGGTGCCACTGATCTGGGGACCGGTGCTGCAACTCAACGCCTTTCTCTCCAACTACCTGGTGGCCACGTTCCTGATCACTCTGACCATCGTCCTCTCGGTCTGCTACGTGTGCATGCCGCTGGCGACCCGTTTGTTCGCCCCCTGGATGGAAGCCTCGAAGGCCCACGAACACCTGGAACCGTAGGCGTAACCCCAGAAAACGCTTCGCCACGCAATCATTTTTTGATAGTTGAAGGAAAACCCTATGAACGCCGATCTGATTCTGTTCAATGGCCAGTTCCACACCGTCGACCGGGAAAACCCCCGGGCCAGCGCCGTGGCGATCAGCCAAGGCAAATTCGTTGCCGTGGGCACCGACGCCGAGGCCATGGCCCTGCGTGGCAGCGGCACCCAGGTCATTGACCTCAAGGGCCGCACCGTTATCCCCGGGCTCAACGACTCGCACCTGCACCTGATCCGTGGTGGCCTGAACTACAACCTGGAGCTGCGCTGGGAAGGCGTGCCATCCCTGGCCGATGCCTTGCGCATGCTCAAGGATCAGGCCGACCGCACGCCGACGCCTCAATGGGTACGCGTGGTGGGCGGCTGGAACGAATTCCAGTTTGCCGAAAAGCGCATGCCGACTCTGGAAGAACTCAACCAGGCGGCCCCGGATACCCCGGTGTTCCTCCTTCACTTGTATGACCGCGCCTTGCTCAACCGCGCCGCGCTGCGTGTCGCCGGCTACACCCGCGACACGCCGAACCCGCCAGGTGGCGAGATCGTGCGTGATAGCAAAGGCGAGCCCACCGGCATGCTGGTGGCGCGGCCTAATGCAATGATCCTTTACTCGACGCTGGCCAAGGGACCGAAACTGCCGTTGGAGTACCAGGTCAACTCCACCCGCCAGTTCATGCGTGAACTCAATCGCTTGGGCCTGACCAGCGCTATCGACGCCGGCGGCGGCTTCCAGAACTACCCGGACGACTACGCGGTGATCGAGCAGTTGGCCCGCGAGCAGCAGTTGACGGTGCGGATCGCCTACAACCTGTTCACCCAAAAGCCCAAGGAAGAACTCAGCGACTTCAAGAACTGGACCGGCAGCGTCAAGTTGCACCAGGGCGATGACTTCCTGCGGCACAACGGCGCCGGGGAAATGCTGGTGTTCTCGGCGGCGGATTTCGAGGACTTCCTGGAACCGCGCCCCGACCTGCCTCCTGGCATGGAGCAGGACCTGGAGCCGGTGGTCCGGCACCTGGTGGAGCAGCGCTGGCCGTTCCGCCTGCATGCCACCTACGACGAATCCATCAGTCGCATGCTCGATGTGTTCGAGAAGGTCAACCGCGACATTCCGTTCAACGGCCTGCCGTGGTTCTTCGACCACGCCGAGACCATCACGCCGAAGAACATCGAGCGCGTACGGGCGCTGGGTGGCGGCATCGCGATCCAGGACCGCATGGCCTTCCAGGGTGAATACTTCGTCGACCGCTACGGCGCCAAGGCTGCCGAAGCCACGCCGCCGATCAAGCGCATGCTCGCCGAAGGCGTGCCGGTGGGCGCCGGTACCGACGCCACCCGCGTCTCCAGCTACAACCCTTGGACTTCGCTGTACTGGATGGTCAGCGGCCGCACGGTCGGCGGCCTTTCGTTGCACGAAGAAGGCCTGCCGCGCCTGACCGCGTTGGAACTGTTCACCCACGGCAGCGCCTGGTTCTCCTCGGAGCAGGGCAAGAAAGGCCAGATCAAGGTGGGGCAACTGGCGGACCTGGCGGCCCTGAGCGCGGACTTCTTCAGCGTCGAGGAAGAAGCCATCAAGTGGATCGAGTCGGTGCTGACCGTGGTCGACGGCAAGGTCGTGTACGCCGCCGGTGATTTCGAAAAACTCGGCCCGGCCAGCGTCCCGGTGCTGCCGGACTGGTCGCCGGTGGTCAAGGTCCCCGGTCACTGGCGCCCGACTTCACCGTTGCAGGCCCAAGTCCACCAGTGCAGCGGTCCGTGCACGGTGCATTCCCACAGCCATGAACGGGCGCGATTGTCGAACGTCCCGGTCAGCGATTTCCAAGGTTTCTGGGGCGCGTTTGGCTGTTCCTGCTTTGCGTTCTGACTGAGCACAAACACCTAGCCCTTGTGGGAGCGAGCTTGCTCGCGATAGCGATGTATCAGGCAATGACTCTGTTGATGGGTCCGCCGCCATCGCGAGCAAGCTCGCTCCCACAGTTTGCACTTCATCCATCCAAAGGAGTCATCCCATGAGCAACGTTCCCGCCTACAACCGCCTGAACAAAGACGATGCGGTCGTCCTGCTGGTCGATCACCAGACCGGCCTGATCTCCCTGGTCCAGGACTTTTCGCCCAACGAGTTCAAGAACAACGTGCTGGCCCTGGCTGACCTGGCGAAGTTCTTCGGGCTGCCGACCATCCTGACCACCAGCTTCGAACAAGGCCCCAACGGCCCGATCGTGCCGGAGCTCAAGGAAATGTTCCCGGATGCGCCGTACATCCCGCGTCCAGGCCAGATCAATGCCTGGGACAACGAAGATTTCGTCAAGGCGATCAAGGCCACCGGCCGCAAGCAACTGATCATCGCTGGCGTGGTCACCGATGTTTGCGTGGCGTTCCCGACCCTGTCGGCACTGGCTGAAGGTTTCGACGTGTTCGTCGTCACCGACGCTTCGGGCACCTTCAACGAAACCGTGCAACAAGCCGCCTGGGTCCGCATGACCGCTGCCGGCGCGCAGATGATGAACTGGTTCTCGGTGGCCTGTGAGCTGCACCGCGACTGGCGCAACGACATCGAAGGCCTGGGCAACCTGCTGTCCCAGCGCATTCCGAACTACCGCAACCTGATGAACAGCTACTCGGCGCTGACGGCCAAGTAAGCTCAGTGATTGCTGCTGGACGACGCCCGCCTTGTGCGGGCGTTTTTGTGCCAGGCATTAACGCTTCGCTAGCTGTGCCACCGCTATCGCGAGCAAGCTCGCTCCCACACGATTCTTGTAATTACCAGGGTCCCCTGTGGGAGCGAGCTCGCTCGCGATAGCGTCGGTACATTCAACAGCTGGTCAATCTGACTCACCAAGATCACAATGCCCAGAAAAACCCCATGACTGTCCACCCTAGGGATGACAATGAACCCCTTCGAAGAAATGCGCATCTTTGCCCAGGTCATGGAGTCGGGCAGTTTCACCGCTGCGGCGGACAAGCTGGGGCTGTCCAAGCAGTTCGTCAGCCGCAAGCTGATGGAACTGGAACAGCGCCTGGGCGTGCGCCTGCTCAATCGCTCGACCCGGCGGTTGGATGTCACACCCCTGGGCCAGCGCTATTACGAAGCGGCGCTGCGCCTGCTCAATGAAGTCGAACAGGTGGAGCAGGGCATCAGCGGCCAGACCCGCGAGCCCCGCGGCACCATTCGCCTCAGCGCACCGCTGTCCTTCGCCGTGGCGCACCTGGGCAGC
Organism: Pseudomonas sp. St316; assembly: GCF_018325905.1. Taxonomy (NCBI): domain Bacteria; kingdom Pseudomonadati; phylum Pseudomonadota; class Gammaproteobacteria; order Pseudomonadales; family Pseudomonadaceae; genus Pseudomonas; species Pseudomonas sp. St316. The sequence goes on from NZ_AP021901.1 coordinate 2,519,661, forward strand.
CTGCTGCCGCTGTTCCTGCAGCGCTATCCGGGCGTCAGCGTCGAGGTAGACCTGAGCGACCGCTCGGTGGATCTGCTGGGGGAGGGCTATGACCTGGCGCTGCGCATCGGCGTGCTGGAGGATTCGACGCTGATTGCCCGGCGCATCGCGACCATCGAGCGGGTGTACTGCGCCAGCCCCACCTACTTGGCGCAAAAAGGCACGCCCGCGCGGCCTGAAGACCTGCGCAATCACGACTGCTTGCCCTACGGGCACAGCCGCCAGGTGCAGTGGCGTTTTGCGGGGACTGGCAAACCGTTGACCCTGGAGGTCACGGGACGCATGCGCGCCAATAACGGGGATTTGCTCAGGGACGCGGCCATTGCCGGCATGGGCATCACCTATCTGCCCGGCTTCATCCTCGGCGATGCCTTGAAGGATGGGCGGCTGATCAAGGTCCTGGAAGGCTTTGAGACCGAACCGCTGGCGCTGTCGGCGGTGTATCCCCAGCATCGGCAAAGTGCACGCCCAGTGCAGGCGTTGGTGGAATTCTTGCGCGAACACATGCAGTAAAGCGCCGCAACGCATTCAGCCGTCACATGACGGCTGAAGCATCTGCGGCGCCTTGATCAGGCGGCGAGATTGGCGCTGCTCAGTTCTTTTTTGTACTGCGCTTTCATGGTCTCCATGTCGGCACCCAAGGCGTCGAGTTTTGCCTTGCCCAGCAGTTTTTTCGCGAGAGGGAACATTTCCTTTTCTTCTTCCTCGATGTGGTGCTCAAGCAGTTCCTTGACCACTTTCACCCGACCGGCGAATTCCGGCTGGGTTGGATCGGTGGTTTTCAGGTCCGGCAGCACCAGCGAGTCGACGGTGCGGTGTTCTTCCTTGGCTTCGTAGTACATCTCGGCCTCGTCCTTGCCGCCTGCCTGCTTGAAAGCCGGATAAAGAATTTCTTCTTCCAGGCGGGTGTGGATGGAAATTTCCATTTCCAGTTTCGCCAACAGGTCAGTGCGTTTTTTCACGGCGCGGTCGGTCGACTCGCTCAGCTGAGTCAGGATGGCTTTGACGCGTTCGTGGTCGGCTTTCAACAGATCGATGGCATTCATAGGTAGCTCCTTGGCAATACACGGATGCGGGCAGGCTTCAAGCGCCGACGCCGCGTAGGAGCTGAATTGCATCAGTTGTGCCAGTCGAAGAGCGATTTAAAATCCTTTAAAAACAATAAGTTGAAACGAAGAAGGTTTCTGGCATCGTGCAGGCTGCATGAGTGGGGTGCAAAACGCGTTGCACTTTGCGCTGGTGGCTAGTGGCCTATGTGGCTAATTCGTGCACTCAACTTCGGCGCCAGAATTTGAGTACCCGAATTAACCGTACAGGCCACTAGACATCTTCGATCCGTTGTCGGACCCGGCTGGCGATTGCCAGGCAGGACGTCAGCCCGGGCGACTCGATGCCGAACAGGTTGATCAACCCTGGCACCTGGTGTTCGGCCTCGCTGCTGATGACAAAGTCGCGGGTCGCTTCGCCGGGCGCGGAGATCTTCGGGCGGATGCCGCTGTAGGCCGGTTGCAGGCTCTGGCCCGGCAGGCCCGGCCAGTAATTTCGAATGGCCTGGTAAAACGCTTCGGCCCGAACCGGATCCACTCGGTAATCTTCCACTTCGACCCATTCGGTGTCCGGGCCGAAACGCGCCTGGCCCGCTAAGTCGAGCGTCATGTGGATGCCCAGGCCGGCGGCTTCCGGGGCGGGGTAGATCAAGTGCCGGAACGGCGCCCGTCCGGCCAGGCTGAAGTAGTTGCCCTTGCACAAAAAATCCTGGGGCACCGATTGCGCGGCCAGGCCCTCGATGCGGCGGGCGAGGGCCGGCGCCTGGAGACCCGCGGCATTGATCAGCAGGCGACAGGACAGGCTCATCTGCGCCGTGCCGCCCAATTCCAGCGTGAACCCCCCAGTGATGACGCGAGCACCCAGCAACGGCGTGTGGAAGACAATGTTCGCCCCGGCCGCTTCGGCGTCACCCAGCAAGGCCAGCATCAGGGCGTGGGAATCGACGATGCCGGTGGAAGGCGAATACAGCGCGGCGACACAGGCCAGGGCCGGTTCCAATGCCTGCGCCTGTGTTTGATCAAGCAGACGCAGGTCGTCCACGCCGTTCAGCAAGCCTCGTTCAAGCAATGTTTCGAGTCCGCCCACCTGCGCCTGATCCGTGGCAACGATCAGCTTGCCGAGCCGGCGGGTGGCGACGCCGTGGCTTTCACAATAGGTGTACAGCCGGTGCCGGCCTTCGACGCACAGCCGCGCCTTCAGACTGCCCGGCGAATAATAAATGCCCGCGTGGATGACTTCGGAGTTGCGCGAGCTGATGCCCATGCCGATGGCTTCGGCGGCTTCGATCACCAGCACTTCATGACCGGCCCGGGCCATTTCCCGTGCCACGGCGAGCCCGACGACCCCCGCGCCTACGACGACGCACTCGATATCGACATTCAACGTTGTTTCTCCTTCACGGCTTGCAGGTTGCGGCTTGAGGATAGCCCTGCTTGGGAAGGGGAAGTAGCGCGGGGGCACACAGCGCTCTGAGCCTCAGGGGCCAGTCGCCACAGGCCAACCGACGCGTGCTGCACGCAGGAGGCTGGCCTTGACAACCTGGCGGTGAAAGGGGGCAATAACGAAAATGTAGGCCCGGCCTAGACGGTTGTGGCACTGGACCACGGTTGAGAAGACGAGCTGGCGACGGCTTTCTGGTTCTGTCTCTTCAGAACATAGGATCGATATCCGGAAGTCGAGGTGCTTGTCGTCCTCTCCCAGCACGATTTCAGTCTGGTTCGTGCTGTAGACCTTGAAGATCCCAACCCGATCAGCAAGTGATGCTAAATGTTTGGCTGTCTTGAGACCAAAGCAGGCAACGACAGTGTCTCGGACTTTCATGAGCCTTCCGATCCAGGATGGCTGGTGGGAAAGGATGAATCGAGCGAGCACATCTGGATTGCGGGATGCGCCCGCAGGAAGCCGAATCGCAAAAGCGTCCGCCAGGTTCATCGACTTGTAAAGGTGGGTGATGCCGGACCTAGAGGGGACTGGCACGGACATAATGAGCTCAAATTCTCGAGGCATCGGGGGGCTCTCCTGAGTCCTGACTACCAATTGGACGACATGCCATGTCGCGTTTCTGGTTGGGAGGTGCCAACTTTTCCTTGTCGGATACTAAGCCCGATCAAGGCATCATAGAGCGCTTGCTGCCCCGCCGGTAGAACAGGGAGCAACGTCGCACGGCGCTTGTCGACATCGAACCAGGATTCAACCAACCATCCCACCAGATAGAGCGCCGAAAGGCATCCGCCAGCGGTTGCAACGTTCCCCTGGCATACAAGAGGCTGGTCCATGGACTCAAGTCCCAGCGCTTGCAGGCTCGATCGTGCATCCGGATGGGTAGTGGCTTGGCCGCCGAGCAGCCCAAGCCGTTCGAGAATGAACGCTCCGGCGCATATGGAGCCGATTCGCTGGCGCCTGGCGTCAAGTTCAAACGACGGCAGGAAATCCGGGGCGGCCAATGCAGCGGGTACTCCTTCCTTGCCGCTGACGAACAATACCGCGTCGGCACTGTTGGCCTCGCACAGTGGACCGTGCACCGAAACCGGCAGGCCGTGCGCCGATCGCACGATAGCGCTGGAACCCAATATTCGGACGTGCCAGTCCTCAGTGTTGCGGCCTAAGATGTCCCACATCAGAAAGAGGTCGATGTCAGTGAATTGGTCGAAAGCAACCAGAACGATTTTCTTCAAGGCGAGCTCCATGAAAAGTGCTGGCGTGCAAAACGCAACGGCCATCTTGGCTGGTGTTCGCAGCGTACCAATCGGTTACGCGCCATACACAGTCTGTATGGCGCTGAATAGGGAGCGAAATGACCGGTGAAAAAACTAACGCGTCACCATTGGATCGCGGCTGGTTTTGAGGCCCTCGACCAAACAGGGCATATCGGCGTTTCGGCCGAGAGCCTATCGCGCCGACTGAATGTGACCCGCGGATCCTTCTATCACCATTTCCGCAATCGCGAAGATTTCGTCCGAACCTTGCTGGCCGCTTGGGAGGAAGACTACACGGAGCGCATGCTCGCTTATGCGGCGCAGGGTCGTAGCGCGGGCGAAATCCTGAAACGCTACTTGAGTATTGCCGCTGAGAAACACCCTGGGCGGGAAGTATCCATCCGAGCCTGGTCGCTGCACGATCCGTTGGTAGGCGAGTTTCAGCAGCGTGTTGACACCCGGCGACTGGACTTTGCGATACGGGCGTGCCGCCGCTTGGTCCATATACCGGGTGAAGCAGAAGTGATGGGGCAGGTGGCCCATCTGTGCCTGATTGGTGGTCAACAGGCAGGGCTGCGGCATGATGCCGCTCGCTTCAACCGTTTCCTGAATCGAGCCTTTTCACTTTTCGAAGGGGCGCTTGCACCGTGGCGGGCCTGAGTCATGAGCTAAATCGGGTAACTGAATAAATAGCGCTCCAGGGCTAACGTTCACGCCACTGGCCTACGGTAAAGGTGTTTCCCTTACGCATGAAAAAACGGCACCCAAAGGTGCCGTTTCTGTTTTCTACGAACTACCGTTACACGATCAGCCCGTCAAGCCAGCCTGCTGAACCAGGGTCAGCAACGGCTGCGGGTAAACGCCAAGGAAGAACGCCAGCAAGGCGATGGCCAGCAGCATCACGCCGCCTGCCTTTTGCTCCCAGTGCAACTCGGCATCGTGGCGACGCAGATTCGGTTCCATCAGGTACAGGGTGACCATGACGCGCAGGTAGTAGAACACGCCGATGGCACTGCCCAGCACCAGGGAGCCGACCAGCCACCATTGGTGGGCCTCGACGCCGGTAGCAATGATGTAGAACTTGCCGATGAAGCCGGCGGTCAGCGGGATGCCAGCCAGGGACAGCATCATCACGGTCAGCACGGCGGTCAGGTACGGACGGCGCCAGAACAGGCCGCGGTATTCGTACAGGGCGTCGGCGTCGCGGCCGTTGTACGGCGAGGACATCAGGGTGATCACGCCGAACGCGCCGAGGCTGGTGATCACGTAGGTGACCAGGTACACGCCGATGGCTTCCACGGCCAGGCCCTTGCTGGCGATCAAGGCGATCAGCAGGTAGCCGAAGTGGGCGATGGACGAGTAACCCAGCAGACGCTTGAGGTTGCTCTGGGTCAGTGCCAGCAGGTTACCGAACAGGATCGACGCGATGGCGATGATGGTCAGCACGTTGCTCAGCACACCGCTGCTGGCCACGGGCGAGATCTGGAACAGTCGCACCATGACCGCGAACACGGCCACTTTCGAAGCGGTGGCCAGGAACGCCGCTACGGGCGCCGGGGCGCCTTCATAGACGTCCGGGGTCCAGAGGTGGAACGGTACCAGCGACAGCTTGAACGCCAGGCCGATCAGCATCATGCCCAGGCCCAGTTGCGCGATCGGGCTAGGCAGGCCGGTGGCCGCCAGGGCCTGGCCGATGCCGACGAAGCTCAGGGTGCCGGCTTCGGCGTAGAGCAGGGCCATGCCGAACAACAGGAACGCGGAACCGGCCGCCGACAGCACCATGTACTTGATGCCGGCTTCCAGGGAGCGCTTGTTGAAGAAGGCGTAGGCCACCAGGCCGTAGACCGGTACCGACAGCAGTTCCAGGCCGATGAACAGGCTGGCCAGGTGCTGCGCGCTGACCAGGACCAGGCCACCGGCGGCGGCCATCAGGATCAGCAGGTACAGCTCTTCGCGGTTGCCCGGGTAACCCGAACCGCCATCGCCGAGGTAGGCGTGGGCGAGGGTGACGCAGGCCAGGGTGGCGACCAGGATCAACGCCATGTACAGGCAGGCGAAGCTGTCGATCTGGATCAGCGGGGTGACCGCCAGGGGCGCGACTTTCAGGGCCGGCAGGATCGACAGCAAGGCCAGGTTCAGCCCCGCCACCGACAGCAGGAAGGTCTGTGAGTGATTGCGCCGCCAGGCGATCGCCAGCATCACCACGATGATCGTGGCGCTGGTGATCAACAGCGGCGCAAGCGCGATAAAGTGTTGAATCGTGAATTCCATAGCGCTCTTACCGGGCCGAAGCGAGTTGAGAGAAGGCGGTGCCGAGCCACTGCTGCACGCCATGCATCGTGGCGGCAGAAGTGTCGAGGAACGGTTGCGGGTAGACGCCGAGGTAAACCAGCAGCATCGCAAGGCCGAGCACCATGATCAGTTCGCGACCGTCCATGCCACGCAACACTTCATCCGACTTGGCCGGACCGAAGTAGGCGCGGTGGATCATGATCAGCGAGTAGACCGAGCCGAACACCAGGCCGGAGGTGGCAATGGCCGTGATCCATGGCGAGCTGACGAAGGAGCCGATCAGGATCAGGAACTCGCCGACGAAGTTGCCAGTACCTGGCAGGCCCAGGGAAGCGGCTGCGAAGAACAGGCTGATGGCCGGCAGGTAGGCGATGCGCGACCAGATGCCGCCCATCTCACGCATGTCCCGGGTGTGCAGGCGCTCGTACAACTGGCCACTGAGGATAAACAGTGCCGCCGCCGACAGGCCGTGAGCCAACATCTGGATCACCGCGCCTTGCAGCGCGAGCTGGCTGCCGGAGTAGATCCCGATCAGCACGAAGCCCATGTGCGAGACGCTGGAGAACGCGATCAGGCGCTTGATGTCGGTCTGGGCGAAGGCCAGGAACGCACCGTAGAAAATCCCGATCAGGCCCAGGGTCATGGCAATCGGCGCGAACTCGGCCGAAGCGTTGGGGAACAGCGGCAGGGCAAAGCGCAGCAGGCCGTAGGCCGCCGTCTTCAGCAAGATACCCGCCAGGTCCACGGAACCTGCGGTCGGCGCCTGGGCGTGGGCGTCGGGCAGCCAGGAGTGGAACGGCACCACCGGCAGCTTCACCGCGAAGGCGATGAAGAAGCCGAGCATCAGCACGTACTCGGTGGTCTTGGACATCTGCACTTTCAACAGATCGGCGTAGTTGAAGGTAATCACGCCGGTGTTGTTGAAGTTGACCAGCACCAGGCCAAGGATCGCCACCAACATGATCAGGCCGGACGCCTGGGTGAAGATGAAGAACTTGGTCGCCGCGTAGATCCGGGTTTTCTTGCCGTCCGAAGAACTGTGACCCCAGAGCGCGATGAGGAAGTACATCGGCACCAGCATCATTTCCCAGAAGAAGAAGAACATGAACAGGTCCAGCGCCAGGAACACGCCGATGACACCGCCCAGGATCCACATCAGGTTCAGGTGGAAGAAACCCACGTGACGCTGGATCTCTTTCCAGGAGCAGAGTACCGAGAGGATACCCAGCAGGCCGGTCAGCAGGATCATCAGCAGCGACAGGCCATCGAGGGCCAGGTGCACGCTGATGCCGAAGCGCGCGATCCAGGCATGCTTGAATTCAAGCGCCCAGGTCGGATCGGCGCCAGGCGCCGGTGCAAATGAATAGTCGCCGGTCGCCCACAGCCAGAGGCCGAGCGCGAGTTCCAGGGACATGGTCAGCAGCGCAATCCAGCGCGGGAGCGTGGAGCTGGAGCGCTCCGCGATCCAGCACAGCAGGCCGCCGATGAAGGGGATCAGGATTAGCCAGGGCAGAATCATGACGGGCTCGTTTCCTTTCGCAAGTTCGCAAGGTTCATATCAGACCGCTACCAGCACGATGGCGCCGATAACCAGTACGGCGCCAGCCGCCATGGAAGCCGCATACCAACGCAGTTGACCGGTCTCGGTACGGCTCAGGGCAGTGTGGCCGCCCTTGGCCATGCGCGGGATCAGGCCAATGGTCTGGTCGAGCGGGTCTTTGCGCAGAATGTGGCTGATCGCAAGGTATGGCTTGACGAACAGTTTGTCGTAGATCCAGTCGAAGCCCCAGGCGGCGAACCACCAGGCCGAAAGGAATCGCCCGATGCCGCTGTTGGCGATCGCCGTGACGAAACGACGCTTGCCCAGGAACAGCAGGGCGGCCAGCAGGATACCCGCCAGGGCGATGGCACCCGAGGCGATTTCCAGGCTGTGCTTGGCTTCGCCGCCGGCATGGCCGACGCTTTGCGGCAGCACATCGGCCAGCGGTGGGGTGATCATGGCGCCGACGAAGGTCGACAGCACGATCAGCACCGACAGGGGCAGCCAATGGGCAATGCCGTGGCCCGCGTGGGCTTCGGTCTTGGCTTCACCATGGAACGCGATGAAGATCAGGCGGAAGGTGTACAGCGAGGTCATGAACGCACCCACAAGGCCTGCATAGAGCAGTGCCTGGTTACCGCTGGCGAACGCTTCCCAGAGGATCTCGTCCTTGGAGTAGAAACCGGCGGTCACCAGTGGCAGGGCCGCCAGGGCCGCGCCGCCGACGATGAAGCTGGCATAGGCCAGCGGCAGTTTCTTCCACAGGCCGCCCATCTTGAAGATGTTCTGCTCGTGGTGGCAGGCAACGATCACCGCACCGGAAGCAAGGAACAGCAGGGCCTTGAAGAAGGCGTGGGTCATCAGGTGGAAGATCGCGCCTTCCCAGGCACCGACGCCCAGGGCCAGGAACATGTAGCCGATCTGGCTCATGGTCGAGTAGGCGAGGATGCGCTTGATGTCGGTTTGTACCAGGGCGGCGAAACCGGCCAGTACCAGGGTCACGCCGCCGACGATGCCGACCAGGTGCAGGATGTCCGGCGCCAGGGCGAACAGGCCGTGGGTACGGGCGATCAGGTAGACACCGGCGGTCACCATGGTTGCGGCGTGGATCAGTGCCGAGACCGGGGTAGGGCCAGCCATCGCGTCCGCCAGCCAGGTTTGCAGCGGCAGTTGCGCGGATTTACCGACGGCGCCGCCCAGCAGCATCAGGGTCGCCAGGACGATCCAGAAGTCACCGACCTTGAAGTGCTCGGGCGCCTTGACCAGCAGTTCCTGGATGTTCAGCGTACCCAGTTGCTGGAACAGGATGAACAGGCCGATGGCCATGAACACGTCGCCGATCCGGGTGACGATAAACGCCTTGAGTGCGGCATTCCCGTTGTTGCGGTTGCTGTAGTAGAAACCGATCAACAGGTACGAGCACAGGCCCACGCCTTCCCAGCCGAAGTACAGGAACAACAGGTTATCGCCGAGCACCAGGAACAGCATGCTGGCGATGAACAGGTTGGTGTAGGCGAAGAAGCGCGAATAACCGGCTTCACCGCGCATGTACCAGGAGGCGAACAGGTGGATCAGGAAACCCACGCCGACCACCACGCCAAGCATGGTGATCGACAGGCCGTCGACGTACAGGGCGAAGTTCGGCGTGAAGCCTTCCACCGCCATCCATTGCCACAGCACCAGGGTGTAGTGCCCACCCTCGGGTGGTGCGACGTTGAATTGCCAGATCACGTAGGCGGCGACAATCGCCGACAGGCCGATGGAGCCGACACCGATCAGTGCCGAGCCGTTTTCCGAGAGGCGTCCCCGGGAGAACGACAGCAGCAGGAAACCGATCAGGGGAAATACGAAAGTCAGAAAGATCATGTTCATCCGCGCATCTCACTGGCAGCGTCGATATCGAGCGTGTGGAAGCGGCGATACAGTTGCAGCAGGATCGCCAGGCCGATACTGGCCTCGGCGGCTGCCAGGCTGATCACCAGGATGAACATGATCTGTCCATCCGGCTGTGCCCAGCGAGCGCCCGCCACGATGAAGGCCAGGGCGGAGGCATTCATCATGACCTCCAGGCTCATCAGTACGAACAGGATGTTGCGGCGGACCATCAGGCCAACCAGGCCGAGGCAGAACAGGATGCCGGCAACCGCCAGACCATGCTCGAGAGGGATAGCAGGCATGTGATTACTCCTTCGCCTCGTTACGGCCCAAATGGAACGCCGTGACGGCTGCGGCAAGCAGCAGCATCGAGGCGAGTTCGACCACCAGCAGGTACGGACCGAACAGGCTGATGCCCACGGCCTTGGCGCCTACGGTGGTGTGACCGATGGCCTGACCGCTCTGGTGAGCGAACAGCACATACAGCAGTTCACCCAGCAGCAGGGTGGACAGGATCACCGGTCCCGCCCAGATGCCGGGCTTGAGCCAGGAGCGTTCCTGCTGGACCGCGGCCGGGCCGAGGTTGAGCATCATCACCACGAACACGAACAGCACCATGATGGCGCCGGCGTAGGCGATCACTTCCAGGGCACCGGCGAACGGCGCGCCGAGGGCGAAGAAGGTCATGGCCACGGCGATCAGCGAAATGATCAGGTAGAGCAGGGCGTGCACGGGGTTGGTGTTGGTGACCACACGAAGCGTGGACACCACCGCGATACCCGATGCGAAATAGAAAGCGAATTCCATCTTTCTTCCTTAAGGCAGCAAGCTCTTCACGTTGATCGGTTCGGCTTCGTTTTGCGCGGCGCCTTTTGGCTTACCGGCAATGGCCATACCTGCAACACGATAGAAGTTGTAATCAGGGTTTTTACCGGGACCGGAAATCAGCAAATCTTCTTTCTCGTACACCAGGTCCTGACGTTTGAACTCGGCCATTTCGAAATCCGGCGTGAGCTGGATGGCGGTGGTCGGGCACGCTTCCTCGCAGAGGCCGCAGAAAATGCAGCGCGAGAAGTTGATGCGGAAGAAGTCCGGGTACCAGCGACCGTCTTCGGTTTCAGCTTTCTGCAGCGAGATGCAACCCACCGGGCACGCCACGGCGCACAGGTTGCAGGCCACGCAGCGCTCTTCGCCGTCGGGGTCGCGGGTCAGGACAATGCGGCCACGATAGCGCGGTGCCAGGTAGACCGGCTCTTCCGGGTATTGCAGGGTGTCACGCTTGCGAAAGCCATGGCCGAAGATCATGACCAGGCTTCGCAGTTGGGTACCGGTACCCTTAACGATGTCGCCAATATATTTGAACATGGGTCAAATCCTCACTGAACCGCGGCCGCAGGCGCGTTCATCAAAACGATCGCAGCGGTCACCAGCATGTTGATCAGGGTCAGCGGCAGGCAGAATTTCCAGCTGAAGTCCATCACCTGGTCGTAGCGTGGGCGCGGGATCGAGGCGCGCAGCAGGACGAACAGCATGATGAAGAACGCGGTCTTCAGGGCGAACCAGACGAAGGACAGTTGCGGCAGGATGTCGAACGGACCGTGCCAGCCACCGAAGAACAGCGTGACCAGCAGCGCCGAGATCAGGATGATGCCGATGTATTCACCGACGAAGAACATGCCCCATTTCATGCCGGCATATTCAATGTGGTAACCGTCGGCCAGTTCCTGCTCCGCTTCCGGCTGGTCGAAGGGGTGACGGTGAGTCACGGCCACGCCAGCGATGAAGAAGGTACAGAAACCGAAGAACTGCGGAATGATGAACCACAGGTTCTGGGCCTGGTACTCGACGATGTCGCGCATGTTGAACGAGCCGGCCTGGATCACGATGCCCATGAGCGACAGGCCCATGAACACTTCGTAGGACACGGTCTGGGCCGAGGCCCGCAGGCTGCCCAGCAGGGCGAACTTGTTGTTGCTCGACCAACCGGCGAACAGCACCGCATACACCGACAGGCCAGCCATGGCAAAGAAGAACAGCAGGCCGATGTTCAGGTCCGCCACGCCCCAGGTCGGGGTGATCGGGATGATCGCGAAGGCGATCAGCAAGGCGCTCATGGCGACCACCGGTGCCAGGGTGAAGATCACCTTGTCGGCAAACGGCGGCGTCCAGTCTTCCTTGAAGAACATCTTGATCATGTCGGCGGCGATCTGGAACATGCCGAACGGGCCGACGCGGTTCGGACCGTAGCGGTCCTGCCACCAGCCCAGCAGGCGACGTTCGACGAAGCTCAACAGTGCGCCTGCGACCACCACGGCCAGCAGGATCACGATGGCCTTGAGGACCGTCAGGATCACAGCGATCACTTCAGGGGTGAACCAGCTCATTGCGCTGCCTCCTGCAGACCGTCGACGGTTTTGCCGAAAATCGCTGGCGGGATGCCTGCCAGGCCGGCCGGCAGGGCCACCAGGCCGGCGCCCAGTTCTTCATTGATGCGCAGCGGCAGACGCAAGGTCTGGCCGGCCACGTTCAGGCTCAGCAGGGCACCGTCGTTGACGCCCAGGCGGTCGGCTTCGGACTTGGCCAGCGACACGTAGGCGGCTGGGATGCGTTCCTGCACCGGAGCGGCCTTGGAAGAGTTCTCTTCGCTGCCGAACAGGTGATGGAACGGCACGACCTGCCAGGTGCCTGGTGCAGGATTGAAGGCGCGCGGCACGCTGGCGAACCAGCTCAGGCCATCGCCTTGGCTTTCGATCAGGCGGGTGCCCGGGTCGCCTGCACGTAGGTGACCACCGACTTCGTCCTGGAACTTGTTCCAGGCTTGCGGCGAGTTCCAGCCCGGCGACCAGGCAAATGGCACCTGGGAACGCGGTTCGGTCGAGCCCGAGTAGCCTTCCATGGAGAACGAGAACGCGGTGTCGTTGTCCTGGGAGGTGCGCGGTTCGTGAACGCTGATGTCGGCGCGCATGGCGGTGCGACCGGAGTAGCGCAGCGGTTCGCGCGCCAGCTTCAGGCCTTTGATGCGGAACGAGGCGGACGGTGCGGCGTCGACGATGGCGGCCAGTTGCGGGCTGCTCGAAGCGACGGCGGCGGTAACGTGGTCCAGTTGCGTCCAGTCGATCGGCTGGTCCAGCAGGGTGGCGCGCAGGGCGTGCAGCCAGCGCCAGCCTTCATGAACCAGGATGCTGGCGTCCAGGTATTGCGGGTCGAAGACCTGGAAGAAGCGCTGGGCGCGACCTTCCTGGCTGACCAGCGTACCGTCGCCTTCGGCGAAGCTCGCCGCCGGCAGCACCAGGTGGGCGCGGTCGGTGGTGGCGGTTTTCTGATGGTCGGCGACGATCACGGTTTTCGCGGCGTTCAGCGCAGCGTCCACCCGGGCCTTGTCGGTACGGGTGTAGAGGTCGTTTTCCAGCACGACGATGGCATCGGCGCTGCCGTCGATCACCACTTGCAGGGCTGCGTCCACCGATTCGCCACCGAGCATGGCCAGGCCGAGGCTGTTGGCTTCCGGCACGATCAGGCTGATGGAACCGTTCTTCTCGCGCAGCTTCAACGCCTTGGCGATGTTGGCGGCGGCTTCGATCAAGGCCTTGGAACCCAGGGAGGTACCGGCGATGATCAATGGGCGCTTGGCCGCCAGCAGGGCGTCGGCGATGCGTTGGGCCAGGGCGGCCGCTTCGCTGTCCAGGCCTTCGACGGCCGGGGCGCTGGCGTCCAGGGCGTGGGCCACGGCGAAACCGATGCGCGCCAGGTCGTCGGGAGCGGCGTGGACGCACTCTTCGGCCACGTCGTCGAGCTTGGTTTCAGCGAGGCTGGCGATGAACAGCGGGTTCAGCGCGTGCTGGCCGATGTTCTTCACGGCGGCGTCGAGCCATGGCTGCACGCGCATGGCGTCGGCCATGTCTTCGGCCTTGCCCTTGACCGACTGGCGCAGGGCCAGGGCCATGCGGGCGGCGGTCTGGGTCAGGTCTTCGCCAAGGACGAATACCGCGTCGTGGTCTTCGATGTCGCGCATCGTCGGCACGGGCAGCGGGCTGTCCTTGAGCACTTGCAGCACCAGGCGGATGCGTTCCAGCTCGCCGGCTTCGATGCCACTGTAGAAGTGCTCGGCGCCGACCAGTTCACGCAGCGCGTAGTTGCTTTCCAGGCTGGCCCGTGGCGAACCGATGCCGACGATGTTGCGACCGCGCAGCAGGTCGGCGGCCTTGTCCAGGGCTTGGTCCAGGCTCAGCTTGGCGCCGTCTGCCAGCAGCGGCTGGCGCGGACGGTCGGTGCGGTTGACGTAGCCGTAGCCGAAACGGCCACGGTCGCAGAGGAAATACTGGTTCACCGAACCGTTGTAGCGGTTTTCGATGCGACGCAGTTCGCCGTAGCGCTCGCCCGGGGAAATGTTGCAGCCGCTGGAGCAGCCATGGCAGATGCTCGGCGAGAACTGCATGTCCCACTTGCGGTTGTAGCGCTCGGAGTGAGTCTTGTCGGTGAACACACCGGTCGGGCAGACCTCGGTGAGGTTGCCGGAGAACTCGCTTTCCAGGGTGCCGTCTTCAACGCGACCGAAGTACACGTTGTCGTGGGCACCGAACACGCCCAGGTCGGTGCCGCCGGCGTAGTCCTTGTAGAAACGCACGCAGCGATAGCAGGCGATGCAGCGGTTCATCTCGTGGGAGATGAACGGGCCGAGGTCCTGGTTCTGGTGGGTGCGCTTGGTGAACCGATAACGGCGCTCGTTGTGGCCGGTCATCACCGTCATGTCTTGCAGGTGGCAGTGGCCGCCTTCCTCACAGACCGGGCAGTCGTGAGGGTGGTTGGTCATCAGCCATTCGACGACGCTGGCGCGAAACACTTTCGCTTCTTCGTCGTCGATGGAGATCCAGCTGCCGTCGGTGGCAGGGGTCATGCAGGACATGACGATCCGACCACGCTTGTCGTTTTCGTCGGTGTACTGCTTGACCGCGCACTGGCGACAAGCGCCAACGCTGCCAAGGGCGGGGTGCCAGCAGAAATAAGGAATGTCGAGGCCCAGCGACAGACATGCCTGTAACAGGTTGTCTGCGCCATCGACTTCGAGCTCTTTGCCGTCTACGTGGATAGTGGCCATGGTTCAAAGTTCTTCGTTGGCCCGGTGTCAGCGGGCGTGGCTAATGGAATCTTGTTATTCGCGTGAATCAACACAGCCGTTTACGGCGTCATCACACGAGAAGACGAAGGGCACGGACCCTTCGCCTTTTTAAGCGTTTACGCGCCGACTACGATCGGCTTTGCCAGAGGCGGGACGACGGCGCTGGTGGGCGCGATGCCGGCTTCGAACTCTGGACGGAAGTATTTGATCGCGCTGCCCAATGGTTCCACGGCACCCGGTGCGTGAGCACAGAAGGTCTTGCCTGGGCCGAGGAAACCCACCAGACCCAGCAGGGTCTCGATGTCGCCGGCCTGGCCTTCGCCGTTTTCAAGGGCCCGCAGCAGCTTGACGCTCCAGGGCAGGCCATCGCGGCAAGGGGTGCAGAAACCGCACGACTCACGGGAGAAGAACTCTTCCATGTTGCGCAGCAGCGACACCATGTTGACGCTGTCGTCCACCGCCATGGCCAGGCCGGTGCCCATGCGGGTGCCGACCTTGGCGATGCCGCCGGCGTACATTTGGGCGTCCAGGTGTTCCGGCAACAGGAACCCGGTACCGGCGCCGCCAGGCTGCCAGCACTTGAGCTTGTAGCCGTCACGCATGCCGCCGGCGTAGTCTTCGAACAGCTCGCGGCCGGTGACGCCGAACGGCAGTTCCCACAGGCCAGGGTTCTTGACCTTGCCGGAGAAGCCCATGAGCTTGGTGCCCATGTCTTCGCTGCCGTCGCGGGCCAGGGATTTGTACCAGTCCACGCCGTCGGCGATGATCGCCGGCACGTTGCACAGGGTCTCGACGTTGTTCACGCAGGTCGGCTTGCCCCACACGCCAACGGCGGCAGGGAAGGGCGGCTTGGAACGCGGGTTGGCGCGACGGCCTTCCAGGGAGTTGATCAGCGCGGTTTCTTCACCGCAGATGTAGCGCCCGGCACCGGTGTGGACAAACAGCTCGAAATCAAAACCGGAACCCAGGATGTTCTTGCCCAAGAGGCCCGCGGCCTTGGCTTCTTCCACGGCACGGTTCAGGTGCTTGGCGGCGGTGGTGTACTCACCGCGCAGGAAGATATAGCCACGGTAGGTTTTCAGCGCGCGGGCGCTGATCAGCATGCCTTCGATCAGCAGATGGGGCAGTTGCTCCATCAACATGCGGTCCTTCCAGGTGTTGGGCTCCATTTCATCCGCGTTGCACAGCAGGTAGCGGATGTTGATGGACTCGTCCTTGGGCATCAGGCCCCATTTCACACCCGTGGGGAAGCCCGCGCCGCCACGGCCCTTGAGGCCGGAGTCTTTCACGGTCTGGACGATGTCGTCCTGGGCCATGTCGCTGAACGCCTTGCGCGCAGCGGCGTAGCCATTCTTGGCCTGGTACTCGTCCAGCCATACGGCTTCGCCGTCGTCGCGCAGGCGCCAGGTCAGGGGGTGGGTTTCGGCCGAACGCTGGATGCGGTTGGCGGGCCCGAAGGAAGTCAGGGTCATACGTAGCCCTCCAGCAGTTTGGCGACGCCGTCAGGCTGGACGTCACCGAAGGTGTCGTCGTCGATCATCAGCGCTGGCGCCTTGTCGCAGTTACCCAGGCAGCACACCGGCAGCAGGGTGAAGCGACCGTCGGCGGTGGTCTGGCCCAGGCCGATGCCCAGCTTGCCCTGGATCTCGCTGACCACCGATTCGTGGCCACCGATGTAGCAGACCATGCTGTCGCAGACCCGAATGATGTGACGGCCTACTGGCTGGCGGAAAATCTGGCTGTAGAAGGTGGCCACGCCTTCGACGTCGCTGGCCGGGATGCCGAGGATCTCGCCGATGGCGTAGAGCGCGCCATCGGGCACCCAGCCACGTTCCTTCTGGACGATCTTCAGGGCTTCGATCGACGCCGCGCGCGGGTCTTCGTAGTGATGCAGCTCGTGCTCGATGGCCGAGCGCTCGGTTTCGCTCAGGGCGAAACGGTCTGTCTGGATAAGCGTGCTGTTCATGCTTAGCGGTCCACGTCGGCCATAACGAAATCGATACTACCCAGGTACGCAATCATGTCCGCGACCATGCTGCCTTTGATCACCGAAGGGATCTGCTGCAGGTGTGGGAAGCTTGGGGTGCGAATCCGGGTGCGGTAGCTCATGGTGCCGCCGTCGCTCGTCAGGTAATAACTGTTGATGCCCTTGGTCGCTTCGATCATCTGGAAGGATTCGTTGGCCGGCATGACCGGGCCCCACGAAACCTGCAGGAAGTGCGTGATCAGGGTCTCGATGTGTTGCAGCGTGCGCTCTTTGGGCGGCGGCGTGGTCAGCGGGTGATCCGCCTTGTACGGGCCTTCCGGCATGTTGCGCATGCACTGGTCGATGATCTTGATGCTCTGGCGCATTTCCTCGACGCGAACCATGCAGCGGTCGTAGGCATCGCCATTGGCCGCCAGCGGGACTTCGAATTCGAAGTTTTCATAGCCGGAGTAAGGGCGTGCCTTGCGCAGGTCGAAGTCGCAACCGGTGGAACGCAGGCCGGCACCGGTGACGCCCCATTCCAGGGCCTCTTTGGTATTGTAGGCGGCGACCCCGATGGTACGACCCTTGAGGATGCTGTTCTGCAGGGCGGCCTTGGTGTATTCGTCCAGGCGCTTGGGCATCCACTCGACGAAATCCTTGACCAGCTTTTCCCAGCCGCGCGGCAGGTCGTGGGCAACGCCACCGATGCGGTACCAGGCCGGGTGCAGGCGGAAACCGGTGATGGCTTCGATCACCGTGTAGGCCTTCTGGCGGTCGGTGAAGGTGAAGAATACCGGCGTCATGGCGCCCACGTCCTGGATATAGGTCCCCAGGAACAGCAGGTGGCTGGTGATGCGGAAGAACTCGGCCATCATGATGCGGATGACGTCGACCTTCTCCGGCACCTTGATCCCGGCCAGTTTCTCGACCGAAAGCACGTAAGGCAGGTTGTTCATCACGCCGCCGAGGTAGTCGATACGGTCGGTGTACGGGATGAAACTGTGCCAGGACTGGCGCTCGGCCATTTTCTCGGCACCACGGTGGTGGTAGCCGATGTCCGGGACGCAGTCGACGATTTCTTCGCCGTCCAACTGCAGGATGATGCGGAACGCGCCGTGGGCCGAAGGGTGGTTCGGGCCGAGGTTGAGGAACATGTAGTCCTCGTTGGCGCCCGAGCGCTTCATGCCCCAGTCTTCTGGCTTGAAGCGCGCGGCTTCTTCCTCGAGCTGTTGCTTGGCCAGGGACAGGCTGAACGGGTCGAACTCGGTGGCGCGGGCTGGGAAGTCCTTGCGCAGCGGGTGACCTTCCCAGGTCGGCGGCATCATGATGCGGGTCAGGTGCGGGTGGCCGGGGAAGTCGATCCCGTACATGTCCCACACTTCACGCTCGTACCAGTTGGCGTTCGGCCAGATGCCGGTCACGGTCGGCACGCTAAGGTCGCTCTCGGACAAGGCGACTTTGATCATGACGTCACTATTACGCTCGATCGACATCAAGTGATAGAACACGGTGAAGTCGACGCCGTCGGGCAGCCCTTGACGCTTGGTGCGCAGGCGCTCGTCCACGCCGTGCAGGTCATAGAGCATGACGTACGGCTTGGGCAGGTTGCGCAGGAACGTCAGGACTTCGACGAGTTTGGCCCGGGCAACCCAAAGCACCGGCATGCCGGTGCGGGTCGGCTGGGCGGTGAACGCCTCGGGGCCAAAACGGTTGTTCAGTTCGACGACCACATCCTGGTCGTCTGCCTTGTAAGGCGGGATGTACAGAGCACTGCCTGTAGTCATGGTTATTTATCGCTTTCGGTCAACGTAAAGAATGAAGCCAGGTTCTCGTTTCTTGTAGAGGAACAGAGCTGGATCAGACTTCGTCGGGGCTGCGCAGGTTGGTGACTGCGATACGCTGTTCGCGGCGCTGTTCCTTTTGCGATGGCATGTCGGCGCGATAGACGCCTTGATCGCCAACGACCCAGGACAGTGGGCGACGCTCCTGGCCAATCGACTCCTGCAACAGCATCAGGCCTTGCAGGAAAGCTTCAGGGCGAGGCGGGCAGCCGGGCACGTAGACGTCCACGGGCAGGAACTTGTCCACCCCTTGAACGACGGAGTAGATGTCGTACATGCCACCGGAGTTGGCGCACGAACCCATGGAGATCACCCACTTGGGCTCGAGCATTTGCTCGTAGAGACGCTGGATGATCGGCGCCATCTTGATGAAGCAGGTACCGGCGATAACCATGAAATCCGCCTGGCGTGGCGATGCCCGGATCACCTCGGCGCCAAAGCGCGCGATGTCGTGGGGCGCCGTGAAGGCGGTGGTCATTTCCACGTAGCAGCACGAAAGGCCGAAGTTGTACGGCCAAAGGGAGTTCTTGCGACCCCAGTTGACCGTGCTGTTCAGCACGTCTTCGAGCTTGCCCATGAAGATGTTTTTGTGGACTTGATCTTCTAACGGATCGGCGACGGTTTCCCGTTCGCCAATCGGATACTGCTCGTTAGGAGCATCGGGGTCGATCCTGGTGAGATTGTATTGCATTGCCAAAGCCTCATTGTTTCAGCTTCGCTTGCCGCTTGCGCCGAGCTTCCGGAGCCCAATCAAGCGCCCCCACTCGGTAAAGGTAGACAAGACCTGCCAACAGAATTGCTATGAAAACGAGAGCTTCGACGAATCCGGTCCAGCCGCTTTCGCGGACGGACACAGACCATGCAAAGAGAAAGAGGGCTTCGATATCGAAGATCACGAAGAGCATCGCGACCAGATAGAATTTGGCTGAGAGCCGCAAGCGGGCGCCACCGGTGGGTAGCATGCCGGACTCGAACGGTTCATTTTTGCTGCGGCCCCAGGCTTTTGACCCAAGCAGGCTCGACACACCGAGCATGAAAGCACACAGGCCAACAACGCCCAGAAGGAAAATGGCAAAGCCCCAATTGTGGGCCATGAGTCCTGTCGCTTCGGACATGCTGGAAATCCTTAACAGAGAGCAAAGGTCTCTGAGCTTGAATGAAATAACGCAGTGACGATATGTCGCAGCAATCAATCGCGGTGATTTTATGGCTAAACACCGGGCAAGTAAAATTCCTATAGCGAAATTATTTATTGGAATAAGGACATAGCGCACCTCCAGGACCCTGCGGCCCAGACCTGGTGGGCGTTGGCCGGCTATTGATCAATAATATTTCGTGTGGAATGTAACAATGATAATGACTTCCAAATGATAATTATTATTATCTGTAGCGGCCTTTCTACGGTGCACTTAGTATTGTGCCTGAAAGACTGTCTTACATGGCCGCTACTGCAATTGTCAGCGCCGCACGTTTTACTCCTTTTCGGACTGCCCAATACTGCGTTCGATCAATTTTTCTACCCGTGCGCCGAAGTTTTGTGGGGGAGGGGGTTGGTGAAGGTTGGATCTGGGTGGGGGACTGCTCCTGTGGGAGCCAGGCTTGCTCGCGATGCCGACAACGCGGTCCCGAGGCAGACAGCGTAATCGTTCAGCGCGGGCAAGCCTGACTCCCACAGATGCAGGCTTGCTCTTACAGCGTAGGTCGCTTCAAAAAAAACGGGTGAAAAAACCAGCCTTATCAGATCAATTCGCCCAGTTGACCCCGCGCAGAACCTGTGGCCAGGGGAAATTGCACGTCAAGCGACAACGTTTTGCGAGCAAAAATCGGCGCGAGGTCTGGCTTAAGGTCTTGAAGGAGTGATATCAAATGGCTATCTTTGTGCTTCATTCGTCTAATCATCTATATCAATATTGGTTGGATTTACACCCCCTTCTTAGATAGTCGCGTCAGTTTTCATCGTTCGCGGCTGAGACCAAAGGAACCTCATGACCTCTCGGATCGCGAATATGAGCGTTATGCTCAAGCTGGCTTTGGGCTTTGCTGTTGTGCTGCTTCTGACCGCTATTCTTGCCGCGGCCGGCTGGTTCAGCCTGGGAAAAATGATCGAGCGTACCGATCGAATGACCAGCATTACCGAGCTTGGCAACCGTCTCGATCACCTGCGCAGGGCTCGCTTGCAATACCAGGTGGACAGGGGCGATGAACAAAAGGGTGCGTTTATCCAGGTGTCGCTGGAGCAGTTTGTCGCCAAGCAGAAAAGCCTGGCAAAAGAGCTGAAGAAACCTGGAAACCTGAAAAAACTTGCGCTGATCGAGCAGGCCAGCACGCAATACCAAGTGGCACTGAATACGATGCGCGAGGCTTATCGCAATGACGTTGCCATGCGCAAGGAGATGGGCGTCAATGCGGTCAAGGGCGCGGCGCTGATTGCTCAGGTCATCACTGACGTAGAGGCAATGCCCGCCTCGGATGAGCGCCGCTTTGGCCTTTACAAGCTCATCCTCAAGGCCAAAGAGGACGTAGCGCTGGTGCGTTATGAAGTGCGCGGCTATACCGGTAACCCCAACAGCACCACCGAGCAAGCGGCCACCCGCCAGCTCGAAAATGCGATCAAGAACATTGAAACGCTCAACAGCGCTTTCGGCCCCACCTATGCCGAGACCTTCAAGCAGCTGGAATCTGCGCTGATTGCTTACCGCCGCTCGGTACAGAACTTCACCGCCAGTAATCAGGCCATTGACAAGGCCGTGCAGGAGACCATCGATTTGGGTGACACCATCACCCGTCTGACGGATGAAATGTATGCCAGCCAACTGGTCTCCCGTGACGAAGACAGCGCCCAGGCGCGCATCCTGCAGTTGAGCTGCACTGCCTTGGCGATGCTGTTGGGGATTTTGGCCGCCCTGATCATCACCCGCCAGATTACACGGCCGTTGCAGGACACACTGGTTGTGGTCGATCGAATTGCGGCGGGCGACCTCACACAGCACATGATCGTGACCCGTCGTGATGAACTGGGTGTCTTGCAGCAAGGTATTCAGCGTATGGGCAGCACCTTGCGCGACCTGATCGGTGGCATCCGCGATGGCGTCACCCAAATCGCCAGTGCCGCTGAAGAGCTATCAGCCGTCACCGAGCAGACCAGTGCCGGGGTCAATAGTCAGAAGACCGAGACCGATCAGGTGGCTACCGCCATGCACGAGATGTCGACCACCGTGCATGAAGTCGCGCGTAATGCCGAACAAGCTTGCGCAGCCGCATCAGAGGCTAATGAACACGCCCGTATTGGCGACCAAGTGGTCGCGCAAGCCATCGTTCAGATTGATCGCTTGGCCAGCGAGGTCGGACGCTCAGTCGAAGCCATGAACGAGCTGGAGCAAGAGAGCGGGCGCATCGGCAAGATCATGGACGTGATCCGGGCGGTGGCTGAACAGACCAACTTGTTGGCCCTTAACGCCGCCATCGAGGCCGCTCGCGCGGGTGACGCCGGGCGCGGCTTTGCCGTGGTCGCCGATGAAGTCCGTGGGCTGGCCCAGCGTACCCAGCATTCCACCGAGGAGATTGAAAGCCTGGTGGCGGGCTTGCAGAACGGCACGCGCCAGGTATCGAGCATCATGCAAAATAGCCGCGAACTGACCGACAGCAGCGTGGAATTGGCACGCAAAGCCGGCTCCTCCCTGGGCAACATTACCCAAGCGGTTTCTGGCATCCAGGCGATGAACCAACAGATTGCCGCCGCCGCGGTGCAACAAAGCTCGGTGGCCGAGGGAATCAGCCGGAGTGTCCTGAGCGTGCGCGATGTATCCGAGCAGACCGCCTCAGCCAGTGAAGAAACCGCAGCCTCCAGCATCGAACTGGCGCGCCTGGGTAATCAGTTGCAGCAGTTGGTCAGTCATTTCAAGGTGTGAAAATCGGGGGGGGAACCGGCAAAAAAAAGCCCCGAACCAGTCGGGGCGTTAGATCGTCGGCTTTGCGGTTAGCTTTTATTCGGTCCGCAAGGGCCGTTTACGGCGTGGATCAGTGGAACTGCTCTTCTTCGGTGGAGCCGGTCAGTGCGGTGACCGACGAAGTGCCGCCCTGGATCACGGTGGTCATGTCGTCGAAGTAGCCGGTGCCCACTTCCTGCTGGTGAGCCACGAAGGTGTAGCCCTTGGCGGCGTCAGCGAATTCCTGCTCCTGCAGTTTCACGTAGGCGGTCATGTCGTTGCGGGCGTAGTCGTGCGCCAGGTTGAACATGCTGTGCCACATGTTGTGAATGCCGGCCAGGGTGATGAACTGGTGCTTGTAGCCCATGGCGGACAGTTCGCGCTGGAACTTGGCGATGGTCGCGTCGTCCAGGTTTTTCTTCCAGTTGAAGGAAGGCGAGCAGTTGTACGACAGCAGTTGGTCGGGGTATTCCTTCTTGATCGCTTCGGCGAAGCGACGGGCTTCGTCCAGGTCCGGCTTGGCGGTTTCGCACCAGATCAAGTCGGCGTACGGCGCGTAGGCCAGGCCACGGGAGATGGCCTGGTCGAGGCCGGCGCGCACCTTGTAGAAGCCTTCCTGGGTGCGGGTACCGGTCACGAACGGCTGGTCGTACGGGTCGCAGTCGGAGGTCAGCAGGTCAGCGGCGTTGGCGTCGGTACGGGCCAGGATGATGGTCGGTACACCGGCAACGTCGGCAGCCAGGCGGGCAGCGGTCAGCTTCTGCACGGCTTCCTGGGTTGGAACCAGCACCTTGCCGCCCATGTGGCCGCATTTCTTCACCGAAGCCAATTGGTCTTCGAAGTGAACGCCAGCGGCGCCTGCCTCGATCATGCTCTTCATCAGCTCGTAGGCGTTCAGGACGCCGCCGAAACCGGCTTCGGCGTCAGCCACGATCGGCGCGAAGTAGTCGATGTAGCCTTCGTCGCCCGGGTTCTTGCCGGCTTTCCACTGGATCTGGTCGGCGCGACGGAACGAGTTGTTGATGCGCTTGACCACGGTTGGAACCGAGTCCACCGGGTACAGCGACTGGTCGGGGTACATCGACTCGGCGGAGTTGTTGTCCGCGGCCACTTGCCAGCCCGACAGGTAGATCGCCTGGATGCCGGCCTTGACTTGCTGCACAGCCTGGCCGCCGGTCAGGGCACCCATGCAGTTGACGAAATCTTTCTCGGGACGGAAGGCTGGCTTGGCGCCCTGGGTCACCAGGTTCCAAAGCTTCTCGGCGCCCATTTTCGCAAAGGTGTGCTCAGGTTGAACCGAGCCACGCAGACGGACGACGTCAGCAGCGGAATAATTGCGCTTCACGCCTTTCCAGCGCGGGTTTTCAGCCCAGTCTTTTTCAAGGGCTGCAATTTGCTGTTTGCGTGTCAGTGCCATGGAGATAAACCTCGTCGCATAGGTCTTGGTGGAAAATTCCTTGCTCCTGCCGACCAGGGGTGGCGTACAAGTCGGTTCAGGCGGGGAGGCGACGGGATGAACGATGGGCTCGAGGGGAAAGTGAGCAGGTAGGGGCGAACTGCGGGCGCATTCGGGCGTCGTGGGCCTCCATACGAACTCAGAGTGATGCCGGGTTACCTAGTTACGCTTCCGTCCCTCGGGACAACTTCGTTCCAGTCGCAACCTCGTCAAACACACCTTGTGGGCGGTACAGACACGAATCGGCTCGCAGGGTAGTTGCAAGCGTCGACCCGAAGGCCCTTGCCAGGGCCCCTGATTAGCGGGAGCGAGGCCATCATGCCTTCGGTTTTTTGGCTCGTCAAACGTTTTGTAGTGCTTTTTTTATGGCACTACATCTTTGGTCTAATACGACTCATCAGTCAGTTTTTGGTGCTTCAGTTCAGGGTGTCGACCTTGACCCGCAGAATCATGTCGTCGCGGCCCTGAGTAGAGTAGCTGCGGGTCAGGCCCTGCTTGTCGGCTTGAGTCTGGCGATTGACCCCGGCCAGGGTGATCCATTCGCCCAGGCGGCCGCTGACAGTTGTGTCGGTACTCTGAACGTTCACTACATCGGGACGTTCCTGGCTCATGCGGTCACGGTTGGTACTGATGCTGAGATGAACGGTCTCGCCGGTGACGCTCGCCGTGACATAAAAACCCTGGGTGACGTTGCGGTATTCGGTCTGGCTTTGCATGCGGCCGTAATTGTCGGTCTGGTTGCTGGTGAACGGCACGCTCTGGCCCACCTGGATCAGCGCTGGCTGGCCCTCACTGGCTTGCACCTGCTGCACGCCGCCGTCACGGCTGGCAGTGCTGCGGTTGATGATGCGGGTCTGGCTGGGGGCGGCGCCGTTGATCGAGTAACCCTGGTCGCCCTGCAGGTTGTTTTCGTTGGTGTCGACCGTGATCAGCAGGCGCTTGGGGGCAGTGTCCAATTGGGCGAGGAATTGCCGGAGTTCGTCGATCTTGCCGGGCTCGGCGTTGACGATCAGTTGGTTGCCGTAGGCGCTGACCTGGCCGTCCTTGCCGATGAAGTTCTGTGCCACCGGCAGCAGGTCGGCGCTGGTGCGGTAGTTCAGTGGCACGATTTGCGTGTCCGCCATGACCGAGAGGCTGCAGCCGAGCAGCAGGGTGGTCAGCAGGGTGCGTAAGGACATGTCCATTTCTCCGCGAGACAAAGGCTTGATATTGCCAGTTTGTCGGCCTGGGGTGGGGCAAGTTGAATGATAGACAGCAAAACGCCCCGGCATCGGTGGATGGCGGGGCGTTTTGTGGTGTTCTTCAGGGCCTCATCGCGAGCAAGCTCGCTCCCACACTGGAACACCCGAAATCTCTGTTCGTTGCAGATCCCTGTGGGAGCGAGCTTGCTCGCGATGGCCGCGCCGCGGTTTCAAGTGGAATGGCGAACCATGTCCACATGCGGAATCCCGGCTTCCAGGAACTCCTCACTGACCACCGCAAAGCCCAGTCGCTCATAGAACGGCGTGGCATGCACCTGGGCGCTGAGCATCTGTTGCTTGAGCCCACGTTTCTCCGCTTCGGCGATCACGGCGTGCATCAGCGCATCGCCCACCTTCAGGCCGCGCCAGTCCTTGAGGACCGAGACACGGCCGATATGGCCGTCGGTCAACAGGCGCGCGGTGCCGATGGGAAAGTCGCCTTCATGCGCCAAAAAATGCACCGCGCTCTGGTCGTCGGCATCCCATTCCAGCTCAGGTGGAACGCACTGCTCGGCAATGAACACGGTCTCACGAATGCGCCGG
Source organism: Pseudomonas sp. St316 (assembly GCF_018325905.1). Taxonomy (NCBI): domain Bacteria; kingdom Pseudomonadati; phylum Pseudomonadota; class Gammaproteobacteria; order Pseudomonadales; family Pseudomonadaceae; genus Pseudomonas; species Pseudomonas sp. St316. Next base: position 2,545,242 of record NZ_AP021901.1, read on the forward strand.
ATCTCGGCGTTATCCTTTTGCCAGTCTGCGACACGAACGTGAATTTTATTCATCGGCGAACCCCAGGCTGCCTTGCTTGACCAGCTCGCAGACCAGGCCGCGACCGTCTTCGTCGGCCAACCACGGGCCGAGGTTCTCGATGTGCAGGGCGTCGGCGGCGCAGATCATTTTCAGCAGCTCGCGCAGCTTGCCCGGCAGGTAACGGCTCTGGCCGCTGGCGAACAGCAGCAGGTCGTCGTCGACTTCCGACCAGGCCAGGCGCGCGCTCGGGTTGCGAATGATCACGGCGCCTTGTTCCAGGCTGGCCAGCAGGTCGTCTTCTTCCAGTTCAGGGCCCACCACCAGTTCCGGGTAGCGCGGCTCGGTCATGAACTGGCCGAACCAGGTCAGCAGCAGGCGTTCGTCGCTCATGTGCTCGGCCAGCAAGCCCTTGAGACGGTCGAGGGCGTCGTGCTGGATCTGGTGCGGATCGCTCACGGGGCGCGCGTCGGCGTCGGTATAGCGTTCTTCGTCCGGCAGGAACTGGCTGAGGAAGTCGGTGAAGTGGGTCAGCACTTCAGCGGCGCTCGGCGCCCGGAAACCCACCGAGTAGGTCATGCAGTCGTCTACGGCCACGCCACAGTGGGCCAGGCGCGGCGGCAGGTAGAGCATGTCGCCCGGTTCCAGGGTCCACTCGTCGGTGGCTTCGAATTCGGCGAGGATGCGCAGGTCGGCGTGTTGCAGCAGCGGGCTTTCGGAGTCGCACATCTGGCCGATTTTCCAGTTGCGCTGGCCATGGCCCTGCAGCAGGAACACGTCGTAGTTATCGAAATGCGGACCCACGCTGCCGCCCGGGGCGGCGAAGCTGATCATCACATCGTCGATGCGCCAGCTTGGCAGGAAGCGGAAGTGCTCCAGCAGCTCGCTGACTTCCGGTACGAACTGATCGACCGCCTGTACGAGCAAGGTCCACTCGCGCTCTGGCAGCTTGCTGAATTCGTCTTCGGCGAACGGGCCGCGACGTAGCTCCCAAGGGCGCTCGCCGTGCTCGATCACCAGGCGCGATTCGACTTCTTCTTCCAGGGCCAGGCCGGCCAGTTCGTCGGCGTCGATCGGGCTTTGGAAGTCAGGAATCGCCTGACGGATCAGCAGCGGTTTTTTCTGCCAGTAGTCGCGCAGGAACTCCCGTGCCGTGATGCCGCCCAGAAGTTGCAGAGGAATATCAGGATTCATGTGTAACCTATTGAAAAAATATACTTTTCAGACGCGAATAAAAACGCCCGGCGCGGCCGGGCGTCTCAAAGGTAAAGCGGTGGATCAGATTCGCTTGGCTTGTGCCGCTGCGTTGCCGATGTAATTGGCCGGCGTGAGCTTCTTCAGCTCGGCGCGGGCCTCGGCAGGCATGTCCAGGCCATCGATGAAAGTCTGCAACGCTTCAGGGCTGATGCCCTTGCCACGGGTCAGTTCTTTCAGCTTTTCATACGGGTTTTCGATGTTGTAGCGACGCATCACGGTCTGGATCGGCTCGGCCAGGACTTCCCAGCAGGCGTCCAGGTCGGCGGCGATTTTCTGCTCGTTCAGTTCAAGCTTGCTGATGCCCTTGAGGCTGGCTTCGTAGGCAATGACGCTGTGGGCAAAACCCACGCCCAGGTTGCGCAGCACGGTGGAGTCGGTCAGGTCGCGCTGCCAGCGGGAGATCGGCAGTTTGCTCGCCAGGTGCTGGAACAGTGCGTTGGCGATGCCCAGGTTGCCTTCGGAGTTTTCGAAGTCGATTGGGTTGACCTTGTGCGGCATGGTCGAGGAACCGATTTCGCCGGCGATGGTGCGCTGCTTGAAGTAGCCCAGGGAAATGTAGCCCCAGATATCACGGTCGAAGTCGATCAGGATGGTGTTGAAACGGGCAATGGCGTCGAACAGTTCGGCGATGTAGTCGTGTGGTTCGATCTGGGTGGTGTACGGGTTGAAGCTCAGGCCCAGCTCGTCTTCGATGAAGGCGCGGGCGTTGGCTTCCCAGTCGATGTCCGGGTAGGCCGACAGGTGGGCGTTGTAGTTGCCCACGGCGCCATTGATCTTGCCCAGCAGTGGCACGGCGGCCACCTGGGCGATCTGACGCTCCAGACGGTACACCACGTTCGCCAGTTCCTTGCCCAGGGTGGTCGGCGAAGCCGGTTGGCCGTGGGTGCGCGACAGCATTGGCACATCGGCGAAGCGGATCGCCAGTTCGCGGATAGCCTGGGCGGTCTGGCGCATCAGTGGCAGCATCACCTCATCGCGGCCTTCGCGCAGCATCAGGGCGTGGGACAGGTTGTTGATGTCCTCGCTGGTGCAGGCGAAGTGGATGAACTCGCTGACATTGGCCAGTTCCGGCAGCTTGGCCGCCTGCTCCTTGAGCAGGTATTCGATGGCCTTGACGTCGTGGTTGGTGGTGCGCTCGATCTCTTTGACGCGCTCGGCGTGCTCCAGCACAAAATTTTCTGCCAGGGCATTCAGCACCGCGTTGGCTTCGGCGGAAAACACCGGCACTTCGCTGATGGCAGGGTGGGCGGCCAGGCGCTGGAGCCAGCGCACTTCAACCAGGACGCGGGCACGGATCAGGCCGTACTCGCTGAAAATCGGGCGCAGGGCCTGGGTTTTGCCGGCGTAGCGGCCGTCAACAGGGGAAACCGCAGTGAGCGAAGAGAGCTGCATGGGGTGTTCTCGGACAGTCGGGCAACGAAATGGGGCGCGTATCATACATGAAAACAATCGCCGGTCCGTCGCCAACTGACCGGCGTATTACGCGTAACGAACTACAAAAACAGGTTGAGGCGACTTATTCGTTGCGCATCAACGGGTAAAGCTCTTTAAGCAATTTGCGCCGGCTGATCACCAGTTGCCAGCGATGGCCGCCCAACTGCCGCCACAGCCTTGCCGAACGAATCCCTGCCAGCAACAGGGCGCGGATCTTCGAGGCATTGCTCGGTTGCTGCAGGTTGCGCATGTCGCCATGCACCTGGATGCGCTGGCGCAAGGTGCTCAGGGTGTCCTGGTAAAGCGCGCCGCAGGCCGCGACGACGTTTTCGTGGGACGGGCCGAAATGCTCGACCTGGGACTGGATCTGCGGCAAGCGTTTGCCGATGGTCTCCAGCAGGTCGTCGCGCTTGGCCAGCTGGCGCTCAAGACCCAGCATCGACAAGGCGTAGCGCAACGGTTCACGTTGCAGGGCGCTGGGGTCGCGTTCCAGGGCGCCGATCAGCGCACGATAGCCTTCGCGCAGGTTCAGGTCGTCACCGCCGTAGACTTCAAGGGTGTCCTTGGGGTCGCGAACCAGCAGGCTACCGAGCATGCAGGCTACGCCCGCTTCGGTGGCCTGGCCGGTCTTGGCGATCCGGTCCACCAGCACGGCGGCGAGAAACACACCGCCCAATGCTGTCAGTTGCTCCTGGATGGGGGTCATGCCTTGCTGCTCCAGGGCTCTGCGATTTCGATCACGCCGCCGCCCAGGCAGATTTCGCCGTCATAGAACACCACGGACTGGCCTGGGGTGACCGCCCGCTGCGGGTCATCGAAGGTGGCACGGTAACCCGTGGCGGTTTTTTCCAGGGTGCAGGGCTGGTCGCCCTGGCGGTAGCGAACCTTGGCCGTCAGGCGACGAGGTTCGCTGAGGTCGATCGGGTTGACCCAATAGATGTCGGAAGCGAGCAGGGCGCGGGAAAACAACCATGGATGGTCGTTGCCCTGGCCGACGATCAGCTCGTTGTGCTCCAGGTCCTTGACCAGCACGTACCACGGCTCTTCCCCGGCGTCTTTCAGCCCGCCGATGCCCAAGCCCTGGCGCTGGCCGATGGTGTGGTACATCAGGCCATGGTGACGGCCGATGACTTCGCCTTCGGTCGTCTTGATCTCACCCGGCTGGGCCGGCAGGTATTGCTTGAGGAAGTCGCTGAAACGGCGCTCACCGATAAAGCAGATCCCGGTGGAATCCTTTTTCTTGGCGGTGGCGAGCTGGTGTTTTTCGGCGATCGCGCGCACTTCGGGTTTTTCCAGTTCGCCTACCGGGAACAGGGTCTTGGCGATCTGCTCGCCACCGACGGCATGCAGGAAGTAGCTCTGGTCCTTGTTCGGGTCCAGGCCCTTGAGCAGTTCGGTACGGCCGTCGATGTCACGGCGGCGCACGTAGTGGCCGGTGGCGATCAGGTCGGCGCCGAGCATCATGGCGTAGTCGAGGAACGCCTTGAACTTGATCTCGCGGTTGCAGAGGATGTCCGGGTTTGGCGTGCGGCCGGCCTTGTATTCGGCCAGGAAGTGCTCGAACACGTTGTCCCAGTACTCGGCGGCGAAGTTGGCGGTGTGCAGCTTGATGCCGATCTTGTCGCACACGGCCTGGGCGTCCGCCAGGTCGTCCATGGCGGTGCAGTATTCGGTTCCGTCGTCTTCTTCCCAGTTCTTCATGAACAGGCCTTCCACCTCATAACCCTGCTCGATCAGCAGAAGGGCGGAAACGGAAGAGTCCACGCCGCCGGACATGCCGACAATGACGCGCTTCTTGGTGGTGTCAGAAGGGGCTGGATCACGCATAGGAATTCAATGAGTGTCTTGAAAAAGGACGCGATTCTATCAGGCCCGGGCGCGCAAGGCTAAAGAGAAGGACGGATCAGCGTCAGGCTGTGGCAGTGGCCGGCCAGATAATCGTCGATGCAACGGATGATCAGCTCGCTACGCCAGTGCTCGCGCTGCTCGAGCAGTTCGTCGCGGGTCAGCCATTTGGCGCCGAGGATGCCGTCGTCCAGTTGATACCCGGGATGGTGTTTCAAGGCCTTGGCGGCGAAACAGACCCGTTGGTAGGTCACGCCGTTGCTGGGGGCGGTGTACAGGTAAATGCCTACCACGCTGGTGGGTTCGACGTCCCAGCCGGTTTCCTCCAGGGTTTCGCGCACGGCGGCTTCTATCAGGGTTTCGTCCGGGTCCAGATGGCCGGCGGGCTGGTTGAGCACCGCCCGTCCGCCCTTGGATTCTTCCACCATCAGGAAGCGGCCGTTATCTTCGACGATGGTGGCGACGGTGATGTGGGGTTGCCAATCCATGAAGTTTCCTCGAATTTCTGCAGGGTGAACACAACACCCTGTGGGAGCGAGCTTGCTCGCAATAGCAGTGGGCCAGTCATGTTAAATGAATGACCCGTCGAAGTCCCGAGCAAGCGCTCACACTTGTAATGATGTTCTCCTTGTCAGCGATGCTGGCCTTGAATGTCAATGGCGATGGCCTTGGAGGGGCTATGCAAGATCCGGGTGTTCTTAAAGAGCAATGCATATCGTATTGGGAAAGGTTTTTTCGAGGTATGAAAAGTCTCGGATATCACACAGTGTGCTGGTAAACGATTTGATTGTCATGGTGACCCGTTTATTGGAGGTGTCATGATCAAATTCGACGACAGTCTTTGCTTCCGAGAATCCGTCCTTGATCGTCAGGGTTGTGACGCCGGCTGGATAACTTTTGTCCTGTGTGAGGTAGTACTCGGTGGCCACCCTTGGATTGCCCTCGCCGTGTCGGTCAACCTTATGTATTTGTCCCGGAGGAAAGTCCTGGTATACGTCGCAGCCCGAAAAATAGATGTTGACGTTGGATAAAAAAGAAAATTTATCCGTATCTGCAATAACGACTTGGGACACTTTTTTTTCAGGGGCAGGGTGCACAGGGTCACTTGGAGAGTATTGGATGGGCTGGTCGTCGACCTGGAACTCGCACCCCGTGTGAGCCTTGCGGTCGGCGGGTGTGGCGGGTTTTTTTATCTCAAGTTCAATGCTGGCTATGAAATCCTCAAAGATCCAACTGTGAGCCAGGACGGCGGCACCCGGTGAGGGGGTTGAGTAAGTTACTTGGTTGCCGAACTTGTATGCATTGAATCTGTATTCGGTAGATGAGCTTTTAAATAGCAACTCATGAGACGCGGTGACGTAGCTGTATCTCTGTCCATGGTCATTGGTGCGAACACCTGTAGAGTATCTTCCGCCCGCACTGCTGAACTCGGCTACCTCATAGTATTCATAAGGTTCACCGTCGCCATTTCTGGCGTACAGGGTAGGGGATACTGTCAGGTCGAGAAAACTCCAATTGCCAATAGAGAAATGTCTTTGAGCGGGTATGGTCACTTGCGCTTTTTTTTTCATGGTGCATTTCCTCAATGTAGGCGAGTTAGGTGATGAGTTTCCAGCGCGTCGTGTTCGCTGAAACAAACTCAAGCCTTGTACAGGAAGGATTGCTATCGCTACGCAGGCGATTTCAGCAACCTGGTTTCGCTCTACTTGAGGTTGATACGGCGGTAAGCCATTCCAGTTTTCAGAATGGCGCCCGATCTAACTCTCTCTCTCGTTCTCTTGCCGAGACATCCCGCATCCAGAAAAGTTGAAAGGTGGGATTTGGATCATGCCGTGGCTTTCAACGCTTATGGTTTACTTCATGCGCCTTCAGTGAAGAGGGCGTACTTAGAACGATGTTCTTAAGCCTAGGCTGTCACCTGATGCTGTCAAGCAACCTCCCGGCGCCGCCAGCGCTTTCGACTCAGGATGCCGCGCACAAAAATGCCCGTATCTTGCGATACGGGCATTGTTTAACCAGCCGGAAGATGGCTGGGTTTACACCGTCCGACAGGGGGGCGGTGAATGCTTCCTTTCAACCTTACACCAGCGCAGCAATCGCCGCGTTGAAGGTTGCGCTCGGACGCATGGCCTTGCTGGTCAGCTGCGGATTGGCGAAGTAGTAACCGCCAATATCCACGGGCTTGCCTTGGACTGCATTGAGCTCGGCAACGATTTTTTCTTCGTTGTCGGTCAATGTCTTGGCCAGGGAAGCGAACTGAGCCTTGAGGGCTGCGTCGTCGTCCTGGGCGGCCAGTGCCTGGGCCCAGAACAGGGTCAGGTAGAAGTGGCTGCCGCGGTTGTCGATGCCGCCGACCTTGCGCGAAGGCGATTTGTTACGGTCCAGGAACTCACCGGTAGCCTGGTCCAGGGTCTTGGCCAGCACCAGTGCCTTAGGGTTGTTGTAGGTCACGCCCAGGTGTTCCAAGGACGCGGCCAGGGCCAGGAACTCGCCCAGGGAATCCCAGCGCAGGAAGTTTTCTTCCAGCAACTGCTGAACGTGCTTGGGGGCCGAGCCGCCAGCGCCGGTTTCGAACAGGCCGCCGCCGTTCATCAGCGGCACGATCGACAGCATCTTGGCGCTGGTGCCCAGTTCCATGATCGGGAACAGGTCGGTCAGGTAGTCGCGCAGCACGTTGCCGGTCACCGAGATGGTGTCCTTGCCTTCGCGGGTGCGGGCCAGGGTGAACTTCATCGCGTCGACCGGCGACATGATGCGGATGTCCAGGCCGGCAGTGTCGTAGTCCTTCAGGTACGTCTGGACTTTCTCGATCACGACGCCGTCATGGGCGCGCATAGGGTCCAGCCAGAAGATCGCCGGGGTGCTGCTGGCGCGGGCGCGGTTGACGGCCAGTTTGACCCAGTCCTGGATCGGCGCGTCTTTGGTCTGGCACATGCGGAAGATGTCGCCAGCCTCGACGTTCTGCTCCAGCAGGGTGCGACCGTTGCTGTCCGAAACACGGACCACGCCGTCGACCTTGATCTGGAAGGTCTTGTCGTGGGAACCGTACTCTTCGGCTTTCTTGGCCATCAGGCCAACGTTTGGCACGCTGCCCATGGTGGTTGGGTCGAAGGCGCCGTGTTGCTTGCAGTCTTCGATCACCGCCTGGTAGATGGTGGCGTAGCAGCGATCCGGGATCACGGCCTTGGTGTCGTGCAACTGGCCGTCGGTGCCCCACATTTTGCCGGAGTCACGGATCATGGCCGGCATCGAGGCGTCGACGATGACGTCGCTCGGCACGTGCAGGTTGGTGATGCCTTTGTCGGAGTTGACCATCGCCAGGGATGGGCGCGCTGCGTAGACCGCCTGGATGTCGGCTTCGATCTGCGCCTGCTGCTCGGCCGGCAGGGCCTTGATGCGAGCGTACAGGTCGCCGATGCCGTTGTTCAGGTTGAAGCCGATCTGCTCCAGCACTTGGGCGTGCTTGGCCAGGGCGTCTTTATAGAACTCGGCAACGATCTGGCCGAACATGATCGGGTCGGAGACCTTCATCATGGTGGCCTTGAGGTGAACCGACAACAGGACGCCTTTTTGCTTGGCGTCTTCGATTTCGGCGGCGATGAAGTCGCGCAGGGCGTTCTTGCTCAGCACGGCGCAGTCGAGGATCTCACCGGCTTGTACGGTGGTTTTTTCCTTCAGGACAGTGGCAGTGCCGTCCTGGGCGATCAGCTCGATTTTCACGCTGCCGGCGGCGTCGATCAGGGCGGCTTTTTCGCTGCCGTAGAAATCGCCGGTGCTCATGTGAGCCACGTGGGACTTGGAGTCAGCTGCCCAGGCGCCCATTTTGTGTGGGTGCTTGCGTGCGTAGTTCTTGACCGACAGCGGCGCGCGACGGTCGGAGTTGCCTTCGCGCAGGACCGGGTTCACGGCACTGCCCTTGATCTTGTCGTAGCGGGCGCGCGCGTCTTTGTCGGCGTCGCTGGTCACGGTCTCCGGGTAGTCCGGCAGCGCGTAGCCCTGGGCCTGCAATTCCTTGATCGCGGCCTGCAGTTGCGGCACCGAGGCGCTGATGTTCGGCAGCTTGATGATGTTGGCTTCCGGCGTAACGGCCAGGTCGCCCAGTTCGGCGAGGTGGTCGGCTACGGCTTTGTCACCCAGTTGCTCGGGGAAGCTGGCCAGGATGCGCCCTGCGAGGGAGATATCGCGGGTTTCCACGGCGATATCGGCCGAAGCGGTAAAGGCTTCGACGATCGGCAGCAGCGAATAGGTGGCGAGGGCGGGGGCTTCGTCGGTGAAGGTATAGATGATCTTCGAGCGGGTGGGCATATTCGGATTAACTCTCTTCTTTGCTAAAGCATGCGCAGAAACTCGAGGGGCGCCGGGTAAGCGCGTTCGTTCAAAGTCATCCGTGAACCGAATGTCGAGGTTTCTTCGCGGTGATGTTGGGTGCATCAGTCGAGCGTCAAGCGGTTGGGCCGCGGTAACGGTCCGGCTTTTAAACTGGCGAAAAGTCCTGTGATAGAGCGCTCAGCCAGCGTGACCCTGTGGTCAGCGGCGGCATTATACATAGGTAGCTGGCAATCTGCCGATGGTTCATGGACTTCCGTACACGTCCATTGGTCTAAACGTCGCACTACCCAGGGAGCAGGCTATGCTCATGTTTGGCGCTTTTCCCTTGGTTTTCAGGGTTGTACACCGCGAACTGCAACGCTTTGCCCCGGATGGGCCTAACGTAGGGTTTGCGCGCCGATTCAAGTGGGGTACGCTCGAACGCAGCCAGATGTTCAATCCAAGCAATGGAGTTCAGCATGGGGTATCAAAAGATTCAGGTTCCAGCCGTCGGTGACAAAATCACCGTCAATGCAGACCATTCTCTTAATGTTCCCGACAACCCGATCATCCCCTTCATCGAAGGCGACGGCATTGGCGTCGATATCAGTCCGGTCATGATCAAGGTTGTGGACGCTGCGGTTCAGAAGGCCTATGGCGGCAAGCGCAAGATTTCCTGGATGGAAGTCTATGCCGGCGAGAAGGCGACTCAAGTCTACGACCAGGACACCTGGCTGCCCCAGGAAACCCTGGATGCGGTCAAGGATTACGTGGTTTCCATCAAGGGCCCGCTGACCACGCCGGTGGGCGGTGGTATCCGTTCGCTGAACGTCGCCCTGCGCCAGCAGCTCGACCTGTACGTGTGCCTGCGTCCGGTGCGCTGGTTCGAAGGCGTGCCAAGCCCGGTCAAGAAGCCTGGCGACGTGGACATGACGATCTTTCGCGAGAACTCCGAGGACATCTACGCTGGCATCGAGTGGAAGGCCGGTTCGGCCGAAGCCACCAAGGTCATCAAGTTCCTGAAAGAAGAAATGGGCGTGACCAAGATCCGTTTCGACGAGGACTGCGGCATCGGCGTCAAGCCGGTTTCCAAGCAGGGCACCCAGCGCCTGGCGCGCAAGGCCTTGCAATATGTTGTCGACAACGATCGCGATTCGCTGACCATCGTGCATAAAGGCAACATCATGAAGTTCACCGAAGGTGCCTTCAAGGAATGGGCCTACGAAGTGGCGGCCGAGGAGTTCGGCGCGACCCTGCTCGACGGCGGGCCGTGGATGCAGTTCAAGAACCCGAAGACTGGCAAGAATGTTGTCGTCAAGGACGCCATCGCCGACGCTATGTTGCAGCAAATCCTGCTGCGTCCGGCGGAATATGACGTGATCGCGACCCTGAACCTGAACGGTGACTACCTGTCCGACGCCCTGGCGGCGGAAGTGGGTGGTATCGGTATTGCGCCAGGCGCCAACCTGTCCGACACCGTGGCGATGTTCGAAGCCACCCACGGTACCGCGCCCAAGTATGCCGGCAAGGACCAGGTCAACCCGGGCTCGCTGATCCTGTCGGCGGAAATGATGCTGCGCCACATGGGGTGGACCGAAGCGGCCGACCTGATCATCAAGGGCACCAACGGCGCGATTTCGGCCAAGACCGTGACCTATGACTTCGAACGTCTGATGGAGGGCGCCAAGCTGGTGTCGTCCTCGGGCTTCGGTGATGCCCTGATCTCGCACATGTAAGCGAATCGGCGCTCAGCGCGAATGCCCGGTTCGAGTGATCGAGCCGGGCATTTTCATTTGCATGGGCGGCGACCGCCGGTCAGTGGGTCTCGGTGACCCTGACATTGACAGGGGCGGGTGTCTCTTCGGCGGTGACTAGCCTGATGTTGACCGCGTGCAGGCCCTTGGGTCCCTGGATGACGTCGAACGTCACAGGCTGTCCGGCCTTCAGGGTTTTATAGCCTTCCATGTTGATGGCCGAGTAGTGGGCGAAAAGGTCTTCATCATCCCTGCCGGCCGCGATAATGAAACCGTAGCCCTTGGCATTGTTGAACCATTTCACCTTGCCATTCATCTTGACGACCGACATAACCCATTTCCCTCTGCAACGGACTCCATCACTGGAGTATCATCCAGTCCATCCGCAGGCTAATCTTGAAGTAAGGATAGATTCCACGGACCTTTTTAACCCGCGATGGGCTCTATTGGTTGTAACACCGTTTTGCCGATAGTCAAGGTGGCCGGGTGGTCGTGGTTGAAATCGCCCACACGCGCCCCCATCACTGTATTCGCCAACTAAACGAACCTTTCTTTCCATGCATGCAGTCAGCCAGATTCGACTAACATTCAATCAGGATCGCCCGGATCTACACGACGACGATTCCGCAGGCATTGCTGTTCAGGAAGCAAAGCCTGCACTACAGGCGCCACCGATGTACAAGGTGGTTTTGTTCAACGATGACTACACACCGATGGATTTCGTCGTCGAAGTGCTCGAGGTGTTTTTTAACCTGAATCGGGAGCTGGCGACCAAGGTCATGCTGGCCGTCCATACAGAGGGACGGGCAGTATGTGGAGTGTTTACCCGCGACATCGCCGAGACGAAGGCCATGCAGGTCAACCAGTACGCCCGGGAAAGCCAGCATCCGCTACTCTGTGAAATCGAGAAGGACGGTTAACGCCGACCACTTGGGTATGAGGTGAAGCTATGTTAAACCGCGAGCTCGAAGTCACCCTCAATCTTGCCTTCAAGGAGGCTCGTTCGAAGCGTCATGAATTCATGACCGTCGAACACCTGCTGCTGGCCCTATTGGATAACGAGGCTGCCGCCACCGTTTTGCGTGCCTGCGGCGCGAACCTCGATAAACTCAAGCATGATCTGCAGGAGTTCATCGACTCCACCACGCCACTGATCCCCGTTCATGACGAGGATCGGGAAACCCAGCCAACCCTGGGCTTCCAGCGTGTACTGCAGCGTGCTGTCTTCCATGTACAGAGCTCGGGCAAGCGTGAAGTCACCGGCGCCAACGTGCTGGTTGCCATCTTCAGCGAGCAGGAAAGCCAGGCGGTGTTCCTGCTCAAGCAGCAGAGCGTTGCGCGTATCGATGTCGTCAACTACATCGCCCATGGCATCTCCAAGGTGCCGGGGCACGGCGATCATTCCGAGGGTGAGCAGGATATGCAGGACGACGAGGGCGGTGAGTCTTCTTCTTCAGGCAACCCATTGGATGCCTATGCCAGCAACCTGAACGAACTGGCGCGCCAGGGACGTATCGACCCATTGGTCGGGCGCGAGGCGGAAGTCGAGCGTGTCGCACAGATCCTGGCTCGGCGTCGCAAGAACAACCCATTGCTGGTGGGCGAGGCGGGTGTGGGCAAGACGGCGATTGCCGAAGGCTTGGCCAAACGCATCGTCGACAATCAAGTGCCGGACCTGCTGGCCAACAGCGTGGTGTACTCCCTCGACCTGGGTGCCTTGCTGGCCGGTACCAAGTACCGCGGCGATTTCGAGAAACGCTTCAAGGCGTTGCTCGGCGAGTTGAAGAAACGTCCGCAAGCGATCCTGTTCATCGACGAAATCCACACCATTATTGGTGCCGGGGCGGCGTCGGGTGGGGTCATGGATGCGTCGAACCTGCTCAAGCCGTTGCTGTCCTCGGGTGATATCCGTTGCATCGGTTCGACCACGTTCCAGGAATTTCGCGGGATCTTCGAGAAAGACCGTGCCCTGGCCCGACGCTTCCAGAAGGTCGATGTGTCGGAGCCTTCGGTGGAAGACACCATTGGCATTCTGCGCGGCCTGAAAGGGCGTTTCGAGCTGCACCACAACATCGAGTACAGCGATGAAGCCCTGCGCGCGGCGGCTGAACTGGCCTCGCGCTACATCAACGACCGGCACATGCCGGACAAGGCCATCGACGTCATCGACGAGGCGGGTGCCTACCAGCGCCTGCAACCTGTGGAGAAACGCGTCAAGCGCATCGAAGTGCCTCAGGTCGAGGACATCGTGGCGAAAATCGCGCGTATTCCGCCTAAGCACGTCACCAGTTCCGACAAGGAGTTGCTGCGTAACCTGGAGCGTGACCTCAAGCTCACGGTGTTCGGTCAGGATGCGGCCATCGACTCGCTGTCGACCGCCATCAAGCTGTCCCGCGCCGGTCTCAAGTCGCCGGACAAGCCAGTGGGTTCGTTCCTGTTCGCCGGTCCGACCGGTGTCGGCAAGACCGAGGCCGCGCGGCAACTGGCCAAGGCAATGGGTATCGAGCTGGTTCGCTTCGACATGTCCGAGTACATGGAGCGCCACACCGTATCGCGTCTGATCGGTGCACCTCCAGGCTATGTCGGTTTCGACCAGGGCGGCCTGCTGACCGAAGCCATCACCAAGCAGCCACACTGCGTATTGTTGCTCGATGAAATCGAGAAGGCGCATCCGGAAGTCTTCAACTTGCTCCTGCAGGTCATGGACCACGGTACGCTCACCGATAACAACGGGCGCAAGGCGGACTTCCGCAACGTGATCATCATCATGACCACGAACGCCGGTGCCGAAACCGCAGCTCGCGCTTCGATCGGTTTCACCCATCAGGACCATTCGTCCGATGCGATGGAAGTGATCAAAAAGAGCTTCACGCCTGAATTCCGCAACCGCCTGGACACCATTATCCAGTTTGGTCGCCTCAGCCATGAGGTCATCAAGAGCGTGGTGGACAAGTTCCTTACCGAACTTCAGGCGCAGCTCGAAGACAAGCGTGTGCTGCTGGAAGTCACCGATGCGGCTCGCAGCTGGCTGGCCGAAGGTGGTTACGATGTAACGATGGGGGCACGACCAATGGCACGCCTGATCCAGGACAAGATCAAGCGTCCGCTGGCCGAGGAAATCCTCTTTGGCGAGCTGGCCGAACATGGCGGTGTGGTGCACATCGACATCAAGGACGGCGAACTGACCTTCGACTTCGAAACCACGGCCGAAATGGCCTGACCGTTCGTTGCAACACAGCAAAAGGCGCCGAAAGGCGCCTTTTTGCTATTTAAGGCTCACGCCAATCCCCTGTGGGAGCGAGCTTGCTCGCGATAGCGGTGGGTCAGCTGTATCAATGCTGAATGTGCTGACGCCATCGCGAGCAAGCTCGCTCCCACAGGGGGGGGGGCTGTGTGTTTCGGAAGAGTGAGGCAAATCGCAGGCAAACAAAAACGCCCGGCATCAGCCGGGCGTTTTGTATTGACTTGTTAGCGAGCGCGGTAAGTGATGCGCCCTTTGCTCAAGTCATAGGGCGTCAGCTCGACGCGCACTTTGTCACCGGTAAGAATACGAATGTAGTTCTTGCGCATCTTGCCGGAGATATGCGCGGTTACGACGTGCCCATTTTCCAACTCCACACGAAACATGGTGTTGGGCAGGGTGTCGACGACAGTGCCTTCCATTTCGAAGCTGTCTTCTTTCGACATGCAGTAAAGCCCTCGGTATCCAGTGAATGGCCCGGTGCAACTGCGCCAGGCAAAAGCGGCGTGCATTGTGCCCGAAAAAGGGGGGGCAAGCCAAGAGGTTCTAGTTTTTAAGCCGAAGGGATCTAACTCAGGACAACCCACCGCTGGTTAATCAGCAGTTCAATGGGGCGATATTGGGTCTTGTAGTTCATTTTCTTGCAGTTCTTGATCCAGTAGCCCAGGTACACCGCTTCCAGCGCAAGGCGACGTGCTTCGTTGATTTGCCAGAGGATGGCAAACCGCCCCAGGCTGCGCCGTTCTTCGTTTGGCTCGTAGAAGGTGTACACCGCCGAAAGGCCGTTGGGCAGCAGGTCCGTAACGGCGATGGCGACCAGCCGTCCGTCCAGCCGGAACTCATAGAAACGGGAAAACGGCAGGTCACGCACCAGGAAGGTCGAGAATTGATCCCGGCTGGGCGGGTACATGTCGCCATCGGCATGGCGTTGTTCGATGTAGCGCTGGTACAGGTCGAAATATTCTTCGGTGAACTGCGGCTTGACCGGGCGGACCTGAAGGTCGGCGTTGCGCTTGAAAATACGTTTCTGTTGGCGATTGGGCAAAAATTGCGCGACAGGGATGCGCGCCGGGACGCAGGCGTTGCAGTGTTGGCAGTGGGGCCGATAGAGGTGGTCGCCGCTACGACGGAAGCCCATTTCCGACAGGTCTGCGTAGACATGCACATCCATGGGCTGGCTAGGGTCGAGGAACAGCGTCGTCGCCTGCTCCTCGGGCAGATAACTGCAAGAGTGGGGCTGAGTGGCATAGAACTTCAAACGCGCCAACTCGGTCATGATCGACCCTCGGGATAAGCTTTGAATTTAATTGTAAGCCAGGAGCGCGAATGTCGCTCAGCAAACCCATGTTGCCTGATTGGGTTGGTCCAGATGCGCCTTTAGATAACCAGCAAACTCAGTCCGTGGAATCGAGCGGGCGCCCAGGCTGTGCAGGTGTTCGGTGGGCATCTGGCAGTCGATCAGTACGAAACCGGCGGCCTTGAGGTGCTGGACCAGGGTGGCGAAGCCGAATTTCGACGCATTGTCGGCCCGGCTGAACATGGACTCGCCAAAAAACAGCTGGCCCATGGCCAAGCCATACAGGCCGCCCACCAACGCCCCTTGGTCCCACACTTCCACCGAATGGGCAAAGCCGCGTCGGTGCAGTTCCAGATAAGCGGTTTGCATGGCGTCGGTGATCCAGGTGCCCTCGGTATAGTCCCGTGGCGCGGCGCACGCCTGGATGACCGCCGCAAAATCCCGATCGAACGTCACTTCATAGCGCTGCTTGCGCAGCAGTTTGCCCAGGCTGCGGGATATGTGCAGTTCGTCGGGAAACAGTACCGTGCGCGGGTCCGGCGACCACCAGAGGATCGGCTGCCCCTCGGAAAACCATGGGAAGCAACCATGGCGATAGGCCTGGATCAGCCTGTCGGCGGAGAGATCGCCGCCGGCGGCCAATAACCCGTTGGGGTCGCGCATGGCTTTTGCCAGTGGCGGGAACTCGAAGGTGTTGCGTTGTAACCAGGTCAGCATCGTTATCCGATCTTGAAGAAGGGGAGGGTGGACATGTTCTGTGGCGAGGGGATGAGTCCCCTCGCCACAGGTGCGCATCCGCCCCAAGGTTAACCGTCAAGCGGCAGGGATGTCATCGAGATACTTCTCTGCGTCGAGTGCGGCCATGCAGCCGGCGCCGGCGGAGGTAATTGCCTGGCGATAGACGTGGTCGGCTACATCGCCGGCGGCGAACACGCCTGCGATATCGGTCGCGGTGGCGTTGCCTTCGCTGCCGCCGTGTACGAGCAGGTAGCCGTCACGCATCTTCAACTGGCCCTGGAACAGTTCGGTATTGGGTTTATGGCCGATGGCAATGAATACGCCGGCCAGGGACAGGGTGCTGGTTTCGCCGGTCTCGCTGTGGCGCAGGCGCGCGCCAGTCACGCCGCTGGCGTCGCCCAGGACTTCATCCAGGTTCTGGTTCCAATGCAGCTTGATATTGCCGCTGGCGGCCTTTTCGAAGAGTTTGTCCTGCAGGATTTTCTCTGAACGCAGCTTGTCGCGACGGTGGATCAGGTGCACTTCTTTGGCGATGTTCGACAGGTACAGGGCTTCCTCCACTGCGGTATTGCCGCCGCCGACCACGGCCACCACCTGGTTGCGATAGAAAAAGCCGTCGCAGGTCGCACACGCGCTAACCCCTTTGCCGGCGAAGGTTTCCTCCGATGGCAGGCCTAGGTACTGGGCCGAAGCGCCAGTGGCAATGATCAGTGCATCGCAGGTGTAGGTGCCGCTGTCGCCGATCAATTCGAACGGGCGCTGTTGCAACTTGGCGGTGTGGACATGGTCGTAGACGATCTGCGTGTCGAAGCGCTCGGCGTGCCGTTGCATGCGCTCCATCAATACCGGGCCCGTCAGGCCTTCGACATCGCCGGGCCAGTTATCGACTTCCACGGTGGTGGTGAGCTGGCCACCGGCCTGCAGCCCGGTAATGACAACCGGTTTGAGGTTGGCGCGGGCGGCATAGACGGCGGCGCTGTACCCGGCAGGGCCGGAACCGAGAATGATCAGGCGTGAATGCTTCACTTCGCTCATAAAAAACACCTCATAAGCCTTTGTCACAAAAGAGAATGCATGGTCCAATTAGCGCGTGCGCACCTTGTATCCGGCTATGCTGTCAGGCAATGCCTTGACGCTGACAAACCCGTACAATGCTTGAGTTTTGAACGCAGGATGGGCTAAAGATCAAACTCTTCGGCCACAGCTGCGGTTTTCTGGATGCACCTCACAGTGGTAAAAGTAGTACCGGTTGTGCACATTCACTTTTTTACCTGCTCGTCATGGGCAGTTTTTTATAGTCATTCAACAGATGGACGCGCCGTTGGCGCAGGAAAAGAAGCGTTTTGAAGAAATCCACCGCAGCACCTAAACCAGTCGTTCCGCTCTGGCGCCAGCAATTGCACTACCGGCTCAAGGAAGGTGCGTTGATCGCCATCGGTGCCCTGTGCCTGTTCCTGATGATGGCCCTGCTGACCTACGGCAAGGACGATCCGGGCTGGAGCCATAACAGCAAGATCGACGACGTGCAGAATTTCGGCGGTCCGGCCGGTTCCTACAGCGCCGACATCCTGTTCATGGTGCTGGGTTATTTTGCCTACATCTTCCCACTGCTGCTGGCGATCAAGGCCTACCAGATCTTCCGCCAGCGCCACGAGCCCTGGCAGTGGAGCGGCTGGCTGTTCTCCTGGCGCCTGATCGGCCTGGTGTTCCTGGTGTTGTCGGGGGCTGCGCTGGCCCATATCCATTTCCACGCGCCCACCGGCTTGCCGGCCGGGGCGGGCGGGGCGCTGGGGGAAAGCCTCGGCGACCTGGCCAGGAACGGCCTGAACATCCAGGGCAGCACGCTGCTGTTTATCGCACTGTTCCTGTTCGGCCTCACGGTGTTCACCGACCTGTCATGGTTCAAGGTCATGGACGTCACCGGCAAGATCACCCTCGACCTGATCGAACTGATCCAGGGCGCCATGAACCGCTGGTGGGCGGCGCGCACCGAGCGCAAGCAACTGGTGGCGCAACTGCGTGAAGTCGACGACCGTGTCCACGACGTGGTAGCCCCTACGACGCCGGACAAGCGCGAGCAGGCCAAGGTCAAGGAACGCTTGATCGAGCGTGAGCAGGCGTTGAGCAAGCACATGTCCGATCGCGAGAAGCAGGTGCCGCCGGTCATCACCATGGCCCCGGCCAAGGCACCGGAGCAAAGCAAGCGCGTGCAGAAAGAGAAACAGGCGCCGCTGTTCGTCGACAGCGCGGTGGAAGGCACCTTGCCGCCGATCTCGATCCTGGACCCGGCTGAAAAGAAACAGCTCAACTATTCCCCCGAATCCCTGGCGGCCGTCGGTCACTTGCTGGAGATCAAGCTCAAGGAGTTCGGGGTCGAGGTGTCGGTGGACTCGATCCACCCGGGCCCGGTCATCACCCGCTACGAAATCCAGCCGGCCGCCGGTGTGAAGGTCAGCCGCATCTCCAACCTTGCCAAGGACCTGGCGCGCTCCCTGGCCGTGACCAGCGTGCGGGTGGTGGAAGTGATTCCCGGCAAGACCACCGTGGGCATCGAGATTCCCAACGAAGACCGGCAGATCGTGCGCTTCTCCGAAGTGCTGTCCACGCCTGAGTACGACAACCACAAGTCGCCTGTCACCCTGGCCCTGGGCCACGACATCGGCGGCAAGCCGGTCATCACTGACTTGGCGAAAATGCCCCACCTGCTGGTGGCCGGTACCACCGGTTCCGGTAAGTCGGTGGGGGTGAACGCAATGATCCTGTCGATTCTGTTCAAGTCCGGCCCGGAAGACGCCAAGTTGATCATGATCGACCCGAAAATGCTCGAGCTGTCGATCTACGAAGGCATCCCGCACCTGCTCTGCCCGGTGGTCACCGACATGAAGGACGCCGCCAACGCCTTGCGCTGGAGCGTCGCCGAGATGGAGCGCCGCTACAAGCTGATGGCGAAGATGGGCGTGCGTAACCTGTCCGGCTTCAACGCCAAGGTCAAGGAAGCCGAAGAGGCCGGCACGCCGTTGAGCGACCCGCTGTATCACCGCGAAAATATCCACGACGAAGCACCGCTGCTGCACAAGCTGCCGACCATCGTGGTGGTGGTGGACGAATTCGCCGACATGATGATGATCGTCGGCAAGAAGGTCGAAGAACTGATCGCCCGTATTGCCCAGAAGGCCCGTGCGGCCGGTATCCACCTGATCCTCGCCACACAGCGGCCGTCGGTGGACGTGATCACCGGCCTGATCAAGGCCAACATCCCGACCCGCATGGCGTTCCAGGTGTCGAGCAAGATCGACTCGCGGACCATCATCGACCAGGGCGGCGCCGAGCAACTGCTTGGCCACGGTGACATGCTCTACATGCCGCCGGGCACTAGCCTGCCGATTCGTGTGCATGGCGCGTTCGTCTCCGACGACGAAGTGCACCGCGTGGTGGAGGCCTGGAAACTGCGTGGCGCTCCTGAGTACAACGACGACATCCTCAACGGTGTCGAAGAAGCCGGCAGCGGTTTCGAGGGCGGCAGTGGCGGCGGTGACGACGATGCTGAAACCGATGCGCTCTACGACGAAGCGGTGCAGTTCGTCCTGGAAAGCCGCCGGGCCTCGATTTCTGCCGTTCAGCGCAAGCTGAAGATTGGCTACAACCGCGCCGCCCGCATGATCGAAGCCATGGAAATGGCCGGGGTGGTGACGGCCATGAACACCAACGGCTCGCGCGAAGTACTGGCGCCGGGCCCGATGCGCGACTAACGACCCGGGCGGCCTGCTGACACGCCGCTCGACCCCCACGACTTCATGAGGACTCCCATGCGCCTGATTCGCATGTTGCTGTTGCCCGTACTGGCCTTGTCTACTTTGTCGGCCCACGCCGGCGAAAAGGACGTGGCTCGCCTGACCCAATTGCTGGGAGGCTCGCAGACCCTGACGGCACGTTTCTCCCAGTTGACCCTCGATGGCAGTGGTACCCAGTTGCAGGAAACCGCTGGCGACATGGCCCTGCAGCGTCCAGGCCTGTTCTACTGGCACACCGATGCGCCAGCCGAGCAACTGATGGTCTCCGACGGCAAGAAAGTCTCCCTGTGGGACCCGGACCTGGAGCAGGTGACCATCAAGACCCTCGACCAGCGCCTGACCCAGACCCCGGCACTGCTGCTCTCCGGTGACATTTCCGAGATCAGCCAGAGCTTCGAGATCACCTCCAAGGAGGCCGGTGGCGTGATTGACTTCACCCTCAAGCCCAAGACCAAGGACAGCCTGTTCGACAGCCTGCGCCTGTCGTTCCGTAACGGCCTGGTCAACGACATGCAGCTGATCGACAGTGTCGGCCAGCGCACCAATATCCTGTTCACTGGGGTCAAGGCCAACGAGCCGATCGCCGCGTCCAAGTTCAAGTTCGACATCCCCAAGGGTGCCGATGTGATCCAGGAATAACCCGGTAAGCCCTGTGGGAAAATGGCCTGTGGGAGCAAGGCTTGCCCGCGATTGCATCGCCTCGGTCTACCAGATGCACCGAGGTGTCTGTATCGCGGGCAAGCCTTGCTCCCACAGGTCTGCTCCCACAAACCTGTTTCCACGGATCTGCTCTGGCAGAGACGATCGGCAACAGGACCCAGCGGAGGTTTTGTAAGTAATCATGGACCTGTTTCGAAGCGCCCCGATTGCCCAGCCATTGGCCGCCCGCCTGCGTGCGACCAACCTGGATGAGTACGTCGGCCAGGAGCATGTACTCGCCCGCGGCAAGCCTCTGCGCGAGGCCTTGGAGCAGGGTGCGTTGCACTCGATGATCTTCTGGGGCCCGCCGGGCGTGGGCAAGACCACCCTGGCGCGACTGCTGGCGGAAGTCTCGGACGCCCATTTCGAAACGGTGTCGGCGGTGCTGGCCGGGGTCAAGGAGATCCGCCAGGCGGTGGAAGTGGCCAAGCAGCAGGCCGGGCAATACGGCAAGCGCACGATCCTGTTCGTCGACGAAGTGCACCGGTTCAACAAGTCCCAGCAGGACGCGTTCCTGCCCTACGTCGAAGACGGCACGCTGATTTTCATCGGTGCCACCACCGAAAACCCCTCGTTCGAACTCAATAACGCTTTGCTGTCCCGGGCGCGGGTTTATGTGCTCAAGAGCCTCGACGAGGCGGCGATGCGCAAGCTGGTGCATCGCGCGCTGACCGAGGAGCGCGGCCTGGGCAAGCGGCATTTGAGCCTCAGCGATGAAGGCTTCCAGATCCTGTTTTCGGCCGCTGATGGCGATGGTCGGCGCTTGCTCAACCTGCTGGAAAACGCCTCGGACCTGGCCGAAGACGATAGCGAGATCGACGTCGAGTTGCTGCAAAGCCTGCTGGGCGATACCCGCCGGCGCTTTGACAAGGGCGGTGAAGCGTTCTACGACCAGATTTCGGCGCTGCACAAGTCCATCCGTGGCTCCAACCCCGACGCCGCCTTGTACTGGTTTGCGCGCATGATCGACGGCGGTTGCGATCCGCTGTACCTGGCGCGACGGGTGGTGCGCATGGCCAGCGAAGACATCGGCAACGCCGACCCGCGGGCCCTGAGCCTGTGCCTGGCGGCGTGGGATGTGCAGGAACGCCTCGGCAGCCCGGAAGGCGAGCTCGCCGTGGCGCAGGCCATTACCTACCTGGCCTGCGCGCCGAAAAGCAACGCCGTGTACATGGGCTTCAAGGCGGCGATGCGCAGTGCCACCGAGCACGGTTCTCTCGAAGTGCCGCTGCACCTGCGCAACGCGCCGACCAAGCTCATGAAGCAATTGGGCTATGGCGAAGAATACCGTTATGCCCATGACGAACCGGACGCCTATGCCGCCGGTGAAGATTATTTTCCCGACGAACTCGACCCCCAAAGGTTCTATCAGCCGGTGCCCCGCGGCCTGGAGCTGAAGATTGGCGAGAAGCTTAACCACTTGGCGCAACTGGACCGCTTGAGTCCACGGCAGCGGAGAAAACTGTGATCCCCCTGATACTTGCAGTCTCCGCTGGCGGCATTGCCGGCACCCTGGCGCGTTTCGCCGCCAGCAACTGGGTCAGTGCAAATTGGCCGCGGTACTTCTATAGCGCGACGCTGGCCGTTAATATCGTGGGCTGTCTGCTGATCGGCGTCTTGTACGGCCTGTTTTTGATTCGCCCGGAGGTGCCTGTCGAAGTGCGCGCCGGGCTCATCGTCGGCTTCCTCGGCGGCCTGACGACCTTTTCATCCTTTTCACTGGATACGGTGCGCCTGCTGGAAAGCGGGCAGGTGCCGCTGGCCCTCGGCTATGCGGCTGCCAGCGTATTCGGCGGGCTGCTCGCCACCTGGGCCGGCCTGTCCCTGACCAAACTTATCTAAACGAGAGACCGACATGCTCGATTCCAAACTGTTACGTAGCAACCTTCAGGACGTAGCGGACCGCCTGGCTTCCCGTGGCTTTGCCCTGGACGTCGCGCGCATCGAAGCGCTGGAAGAACAGCGCAAGACCGTCCAGACCCGCACCGAAGCCCTGCAGGCTGAACGTAACGCGCGCTCCAAGTCCATCGGCCAGGCCAAGCAGCGCGGTGAAGACATCGCGCCGCTGATGGCTGATGTCGAGCGCATGGCGGGCGAATTGAGCGCTGGCAAGGTCGAGTTGGACGCGATCCAGACCGAACTGGATTCGATCCTGCTGGGCATCCCCAACCTGCCGCACGAATCGGTACCGGTCGGTGAAGACGAAGAAGGCAACGTCGAAGTGCGTCGCTGGGGCACGCCGAAAGCCTTTGATTTCCCGGTGCAGGACCACGTGGCCCTGGGCGAGAAGTTCGGCTGGCTGGACTTCGAAACCGCCGCCAAGCTGTCGGGCGCCCGTTTCGCCTTGCTGCGCGGGCCGATTGCCCGTCTGCATCGTGCCCTGGCGCAGTTCATGATCAACCTGCACGTCACCGAGCATGGCTACGAAGAAGCCTACACGCCTTACCTGGTCCAGGCCCCGGCCCTGCAAGGCACCGGCCAGTTGCCGAAGTTCGAGGAAGATCTGTTCAAGATCAGCCGCGACGGCGAGGCCGACCTTTACCTGATCCCGACCGCCGAAGTGTCGCTGACCAACATCGTCGCTGGTGAGATCGTCGACGCCAAGCAACTGCCGATCAAGTTCGTTGCCCACACGCCGTGCTTCCGCAGTGAAGCCGGGGCGTCGGGCCGTGACACCCGTGGCATGATCCGCCAGCACCAGTTCGACAAAGTCGAGATGGTGCAGGTCGTCGAGCCTTCGAAGTCCATGGAGGCGCTGGAAAGCCTGACCGCCAACGCGGAGAAGGTCCTGCAACTGCTGGAGCTGCCGTATCGCACCCTGGCGCTGTGTACCGGTGACATGGGCTTCAGTGCGGTCAAGACCTACGACCTGGAAGTCTGGATCCCGAGCCAGGACAAGTACCGCGAGATTTCCTCGTGCTCCAACTGCGGCGACTTCCAGGCCCGCCGCATGCAAGCGCGTTTCCGCAACCCGGAAACCGGCAAGCCGGAACTGGTCCACACCCTCAATGGCTCCGGCCTGGCGGTGGGTCGCACCCTGGTGGCCGTGCTGGAAAACTACCAGCAGGCTGACGGTTCGATCCGCGTGCCTGAAGTGTTGAAGCCCTACATGGGCGGCATCGAGGTCATCGGCTAAATGGACTATTTGCCACTGTTCCACAACCTGCGCGGCAGCCGCGTGCTGGTGGTCGGCGGCGGGGAGATTGCCTTGCGCAAGTCCCGCCTGCTGGCCGATGCCGGCGCGTTACTGCGGGTGGTCGCACCGGACATCGAACCGCAGTTGCGGGAACTGGTCAGTGGCAGCGGCGGTGAATGCATCTTGCGTGGTTACGTTGAAGCGGACCTGGACGGCTGCGCTTTGGTCATCGCCGCCACCGACGACGAACCGCTCAATGCCCAGGTTTCGGCAGACGCTCATAAGCGTTGCGTACCGGTCAACGTGGTGGACGCGCCGGCCCTGTGCAGCGTGATCTTCCCAGCGATTGTCGACCGCTCACCCCTGGTGATCGCGGTGTCCAGCGGCGGCGACGCGCCGGTGCTGGCGCGCCTGATCCGGGCCAAGCTGGAAACCTGGATTCCGTCGACCTACGGGCAACTGGCCGGGCTGGCGGCGCGTTTTCGCAGCCAGGTCAAAGGCTTGTTTCCCGATGTGCAGCAACGTCGGGCGTTCTGGGAAGACGTTTTCCAGGGTCCCATCGCCGACCGTCAGTTGGCCGGGCAGGGTGCCGAAGCCGAGCGCCTGTTGCGGGAAAAGATCAATGGCCAGGCGCCTAACGCGTCGGGAGAAGTCTATCTGGTGGGGGCGGGGCCGGGTGATCCGGACCTGCTGACCTTCCGTGCCTTGCGCTTGATGCAGCAGGCCGACGTGGTGCTGTATGACCGCTTGGTGGCGCCGGCAATCCTGGAGCTGTGCCGGCGCGACGCCGAGCGCATCTACGTCGGCAAGCGCCGCTCCGAACACGCCGTGCCCCAGGAGCAGATCAACCAGCAATTGGTGGACCTGGCCCTACAGGGCAAGCGCGTGGTGCGGTTGAAGGGCGGTGATCCGTTCATTTTCGGTCGTGGTGGTGAAGAGATTGAAGAACTGGCGGCCCACGGCATCCCGTTCCAGGTGGTTCCGGGCATCACCGCCGCCAGTGGCTGTGCGGCGTACGCCGGGATCCCACTGACCCATCGTGACTACGCTCAGTCGGTGCGGTTCATCACCGGCCATCTCAAGGACGGCACCAGCGACTTGCCGTGGGCTGACCTGGTGTCCCCGGGCCAGACGCTGGTGTTCTACATGGGTTTGGTCGGCTTGCCGATGATCTGCAACGAGCTGATCAAGCACGGCCGTGCGGCGGATACGCCAGCGGCGTTGATCCAGCAGGGCACGACGTCCAACCAGCGGGTCTTTACTGGCACTTTGGCGGACTTGCCACGGCTGGTGGCCGAGCACGAAGTGCATGCGCCGACCCTGGTGATCGTTGGGGAAGTGGTGCAGCTGCGCGAGAAACTGGCGTGGTTTGAAGGGGCTCAGGGGCAGGTCTGAAGACCGAGTTTGCCCCAATCGCGAGCAAGCTCGCTCTCACAGTGGACCCTGTTTGAATACAGTCCTGT
Source organism: Pseudomonas sp. St316 (assembly GCF_018325905.1). Classification (NCBI taxonomy): domain Bacteria; kingdom Pseudomonadati; phylum Pseudomonadota; class Gammaproteobacteria; order Pseudomonadales; family Pseudomonadaceae; genus Pseudomonas; species Pseudomonas sp. St316. Next base: position 2,570,223 of record NZ_AP021901.1, read on the forward strand.
GTGGGAGCGAGCTTGCTCGCGATGAGGCCCTCAAATACAGCGAAAACTCAGGATCAATCCCTAGTCCTACGCCAAATCCCTTTCCCACTCAACCGTTGCCGATCATGGGCCCCGGTGAAATCCTGCTTCGGCCCCTTGGGCACGATCCCATTGGGGTTGATGGTCTTGTGGCTGCCGTAGTAATGGCCCTGGATGTGGGTGAAATCCACCGTCTCGGCAATGCCTGGCCACTGGTACAACTCCCGCAGCCAGTTCGACAGGTTTGGATAATCGGCGATGCGCCGCAGGTTGCATTTGAAGTGGCCGAAGTACACCGCGTCGAAGCGGATGAGCGTGGTGAACAGGCGGATATCGGCCTCGGTCAGGTATTCGCCAGCCAGGTAGCGGCGGGTTGCCAGTAACGCCTCCAGCCAATCCAGTTCGGCAAATAGCCGGTCGAAGGCTTCTTCATACGCCGCTTGGGTCGTGGCGAATCCGGCACGATAGACGCCGTTGTTCACCGCCGGGTAGATCCGCTCGTTCAAGGCGTCGATCTCGTGGCGCAAGGGCTCGGGATACAGGTCCAGGTCGTTGCCGGTCAAGCCGTCGAAGGCGCTGTTGAACATGCGGATGATTTCCGCCGATTCGTTGTTGACGATGCGCTGTTGGCGTTTGTCCCACAGCGCCGGCACGGTGACGCGGCCGGTGTAGTGCGCTGTGTCGGCGGTGTAGCGCTGGTGCAGGAAGCTCAAGTTGTCGAGTTTGTCGCCAGTGGAGCCGTGGGCCCTGTCGAAGGTCCAGCCGTTTTCCAGCATCAGGTAGCTGACCACCGAGACGTCGATCAGGTCTTCCAGGCCCTTGAGCTTGCGCAAGATCAACGTGCGGTGCGCCCAGGGACAGGCCAGGGAGACATACAAATGGTAGCGCCCGGCCTCGGCGGCAAAGCCGCTCTCACCGGAAGGGCCCGCGCTGCCGTCGGCGGTCACCCAGTGACGGCGTTGCGCCTGTTCGCGCTGGAAGGTGCCGTCCTTGCTTTCATACCACTGATCCTGCCAGCGGCCTTCGACTAACAAACCCATCTCGATCTCCTTGCCAATAAACGTTGGAGACGAGTCTATTCCGATAGGTTCGAACTAAAAGCGCAAAGGTTGCGGGCTAATGATCGATTAAATCGAACGATCCCGGGCATCCCAATACTGCCGGGCTTTGTCGAACGCTTCTTCGCGAGCCAGGCCCAGGCCGCGCAAGGCCAGGGCCATGGTCGCGATCAGCGCCAGTTGCGGGTAGCTGTCTTCGACGTCACCGCGCCAGATCGCCTTCAAGTGCTCGGGATCGAGGTTTTCCGGTTTGACGTGGCGCTGCTCGGCCAGTCGCGGCCATTCTTCGTCCCAACTGGCGCCACCCGTTGTGCCGTACAAATGGCTGTCGGCGTCCGGGTTGATCTCGATCTCGCCGCCGTCACCCTTGATGACGATGGCGGTATCACCGAGCAAGCCGCTGGCATCGCGATGCACCGCCTGATAGCCCGGGTGGAAGATGCTTTGCAAGCCGCAACGGGCGGCCAACGGGTTGAGGATGCGTGCCAAGGAGTGGATCGGCGAGCGCAGGCCCAGGGTATTGCGCAGGTCGATCATCCGCTGCATTTGCGGCGCCCAGTCCACCAGCGGCATGAAGGCCAGGCCGCCGTTGTCCAGCGCACTGCCGACCTGTTGCCAATCCCGGCACAGCGGGATCTGCAACAAGCCCAGCAATTGTTCGGTGTAGAGCCGACCTGCCGTGTGAGCGCCACCGCCGTGCATGAAAATCCGCACGCCGTTCTGCCCAAGGCACTTGGCCGCCAGCAGGTACCACGGCAAATGACGCTTCTTGCCGGCATAGGTCGGCCAGTCGAGGTCCACCGTCAGCGCCGGGACCACCAGGCGTTCACGCAGGGCCTCGGTGAAACCGGCCATCTCCTCGGCACTTTCTTCCTTGTGTCGCAGCAGCATCAGGAAGGCGCCCAGTTGGGTGTCCTCGACCTTTTCGTCGAGCACCAGGCCCATGGCTTCGCGGGCTTCTTCGCGGGTCAGGTTGCGGGCGCCGCGCTTGCCTTTGCCAAGGATGCGCACGAACTGGGCGAACGGGTGTTCGGCCGGGGTCTCAAGGGTCAGCGAAGGAAAGTCGGTCATAAGCAATTCGTCGGTTTGGGCAGGCCCGCCAGCTTGGCGGCGAGTTTGGCGGGAGTGCCTTTGAACAATCGGTTCAGGTGCAGGCTGTTGCCTTTGTCCGCGCCCAGTTTCAGTGCCGTGTACTTGATCAGCGGCCGGGTTGCGGGGGAGAGCTGGAATTGGTCATAGAAGCCGCGCAGCAGTTCGAGGATCTCCCAGTGTTCGGGGCCCAGCTCGATGTCTTCGGCGGTTGCCAGGGCCGTGGCGACCTCGGCCGACCAGTCGTCAAGGTCGGCCAGGTAGCCGTCCTTGTCCAGCGCGATGGCGCGGTCGCCCACGTTCAGCGTCTTCATAACCAGGTGTTGACCTTGTCGTGCTCGATCGACAGCTCGACGAAACCTGAGTAGTTGATGGCTTCGGCCCAGTCTGGCGTATCCAGGGCGCGGGCCTGGAGGTCTTCGGCGAGCACGAACAGGTTTACGCCAGCGGCCTGCAGCACTTCAAACGGTGGGCTGCCCGGTTGCAACGCGTACGTCGCGTCACCGCACAGCAGCAGCGCATCCTGATTGCCCAATAGCCGCAGGCAACTGGCGAGGCGGTTATCGCCGAAGGGCGAATGAGACAACACATGCAAAGTCGACATCAGAGGGTGATCACCTGGTCGTAACGGTCAATGAGCGCGGCGATTTGCGGTCCGGTCAGTGTTTTCACCTCGCCCAGCGCCAGGGTGTCAGTGGCGATACCACGTTCGGCGGCGCTGTCGGCGCAGAGGAACAGGTCCTCGACGCCGAACATCGGCAACGCCTGCAGGTTGGCACTCAGGTCCTTTTGCTGGACAGCCTTGGCGTTTTGGCCGGCCGTGAGCTGGAACACCCCGTCGTCGAGAAACAGCAGGCCGATGGGCAGGTCGAACGCACCGCCGGCCAGGACGATGTCCAGCGCTTCACGGGCGCCGGGGCCGGACCATGGGGCCTGGCGGCTGATGAGCAATAAAGACTTGGCCATCACGCGCCTCCAAAACAGATCAAGCGGTCGGCGTCCTGGATCGCATCGTGCAACTGGCCCAGCCCGGACAAGGCCCAGGGCGCTTCGACACTGGCCGCCGAACGCTGGTAGCGCTGGGCTTCTTCTTCGTTCAATACCCCACGGCGCAATGCCGCCGCGATGCAGACCACGCCGTCGAGCCGGTTGTCGCTGACAAACGCGCTCCACTGCTGGGGCAGGTCCTGCTCGTCCTGGGGCGTGACGACACTGGCGCAGGCGTTATAGACGCCGTCCTGATAGAAAAACAACCGCACGATCTCATGCCCGCCCGCCAGCGCCGCCTGGGCAAACAGCAAGGCACGGCGCGAGGAGGGCGCATGGGCGGCGGAAAATAGCGCGATGGCGAACTTCATGACAGACCCGATCAGCAAAACTGCGGCCATGATAATGCTTTATGGGCGGTGGGGCGATTGGCAGGGAAGGGGGCGAGACCTGTTTGGTTCAAGGGCATTTAAAGAATGCTCCTGCTCGATTGCGTTGTAGGAGCTGCCGAGCGAAGCGAGGCTGCGATCTTTCCGAATGCAATTGAGTCTCAAGCGAAAGATCAAAAGATCGCAGCCTCGCTTCGCTCGACAGCTCCTACAGGCCACAGGGAAAGTGCTCAGCTTTGGCTTTTGAGGCCGTGCAGCTCGCAATACTCCGCCCAGTCCATCCCCGCCATCTCCGCCACTTCCTTGTGCACTTCCAGGCGCTGGGCCTGGTAGTCCTGGGGCGAGGCGGCGGTCAGTTGCAGGGTCAGTTCCCAGGCAAACAGGCCCAGGCGCTCGGCCTCGGCTTCGAAGGCTTCATGCAACCGCTCGGCGCGGTACTGCGCGGCGGTCTCGCCCTTGGCCTGGGCCAGCAGCGGGTTGAGGTGGTCCAACTCGACGCGCAGCTCGGGGCGTTCATCGAGAAATTTTTCCAGGGCTCGTTCGTGTTGCTGTTCGGTTGCCGCCATGGTCACTCCTTGGGGGATGCAGACTGCTTCTTGCTGGCCTTGGCCGCAGCCGCCAGGCATTCGAGGGCGAACTGTTCGGTGTAGGTCATCTGGATCGGCGTGGTTTCGCCCTTGACGGTGCGTTCGCCGTCGAGGATGTAGCGAATCCGCTTGTCGGTGACGCCGATGCGCTTGGCGATCCAGGACGGTGTCTGGCCGATCTGGCTGATCAGTTTGTCGGCGTATTCGGCGGTGGGTTTGTAGAATTCGGCGTTGGGGGTCATGGGGCGTTCCGCGTGGCTGGTGGCAATGGCGCGACAGGGTGCGCGAATCGCAGGCCGATGTCCCGTGTAAATTTCAGTAAAGCAGCACGAAGGCCTGGGCCGCAGTGCTACAGTCCGTTTTTTTTCTTGATGAGTGAACGCAATGCGAATGTTGACCGTGGCCCTGGCCGCAACCTTGCTGGCCGGCTGCGCGGGTTCGGCGATGAACGAGGCCCGGACCCAGGCCCCTTACAAGACCCTGACCTCGGACAAACCCGAGCAGGTCGTGGCCCAGTGCGTGCAGTTTTCCTGGCAGGACGAAGCGGTGTTCGGTGTCGATGCTGGCGCCTACCTGCAACCGGGCAAGAAGGGTGGCTCGACGGTCTACACCCGCTCTGCCGAAGTGTTTGTCGATTTGCATGCCGGTGCCACGGGCACCGAGTTGAGTTATTACGCCAAGCATGACGACTTCGTGGCCAAGCGCCGGTTGGCGGCGCTAGCGACCTGTCTTTGAGCCGATAGACCGAGGTGCCTGCCATCGCGAGCAGGCTCGCTCCCACACAGGTCCGGCGCGGCCGAAAAAGGGTCAACCACCGCAAGTCCCCTGTGGGAGCGAGCTTGCTCGCGATGGCGGTGGGGCAGGCGACAGAAATGTTCACTGTTAAATGGCTATCGCGAGCAAGCTCCCACACAGGTCCGGCGTGGCCGAAAAAGGGTCAACCACCGCAAGTCCCCTGTGGGAGCGAGCTTGCTCGCGATGGCGGTGGGGCAGGCGACAGAAATGTTCACTGTTAGATGACTATCGCGAGCAAGCTCCCACACAGATCCGGCGTGGCCGAAAAAGGGTCAACCACCGCAAGTCCCCTGTGGGAGCGAGCTTGCTCGCGATGGCGGTGGGGCAGGCGACAGAAATGTTGACTATTAGATGACTATCGCGAGCAAGCTCCCACACAGATCCGGCGTGGCCGAAAAAGGGTCAACCACCGCAAGTCCCCTGTGGGAGCGAGCTTGCTCGCGATGGCGGTGGGGCAGGCGACAGAAATGTTGACTGTTAGATGGCTATCGCGAGCAAGCTCGCTCCCACGGGGGGTGGGGTTTAGTCAGCCGGAGCCAGGCGCTTCTGGAAGAAGAAGTGCTGGTGGCCTGGTGGGTAGTCGTCGATCTGGCCGATTTCCGTGAAGCCGTGTTTCCTATAGAACGCCGGCGCCTGGAAGTCGAAGGTGTCCAGCCAGATGCCCACGCAGTTTTTCTCCCGGGCCAGCTCTTCGGCCATCCTTACCAACGTCGAGCCTGTGCCTTGGCCCCGGGCCTGTTCCGGCACTACCAGCAGCTCGATGTAAAACCAGCGGAAAAATACGCGCCCGTAGAGCCCGCCGACTATTTCGTTGCTGTGTTCATCGCGCACCAGCCACGCCACCAGTTCAGGCACCGTTCCGCCGGTCTTGGCCGTGTTATAGGCCCGTAGCGGAGCGAGAATGGCCTGGCGTTCTTCGTCGGTGGGCGTGTCCGTGCGTTCGATTCGCAGTGTCATCGGCGATGTCCTTATTCAGTAAAAAATCAACCGCACGAGCCTATCGCAAAGGGGACGTTGCCGTAACCCAGCCGACGGCTGACAGGCGCATTCCGCAAACCGGGCCATACTGCCTAATGCTCTTGAAGCGATCCCCGATCCTTAGAACAAGAAGAGACCGACTCATGAAGTTCGAATCCTTAGCCCGGACCCTCATCGCTACGTCATTGACCCTCGGATGTTTATCGGCGTACGCCGCCTCCCAGGCGCCAGTGGCTGCCGAGAACGGTATGGTGGTCACCGCCCAGCACCTGGCGACTCATGTGGGTGTTGACGTGCTCAAGAATGGCGGCAACGCCGTGGATGCGGCGGTGGCGGTGGGATACGCCCTGGCGGTGGTGTATCCGGCGGCGGGTAATCTGGGCGGCGGGGGGTTCATGACCCTGCAAATGGCGGACGGCCGCAAGACATTCCTGGATTTTCGCGAAAAAGCCCCCCTGGCCGCCACCGCCAACATGTACCTGGACAAGGACGGCAACGTCGTTCCCGACCTCAGCACCCGCGGACACCTGGCGGTGGGCGTACCCGGCACCGTGTCCGGCATGGAATTGGCGCTGGCCAAGTACGGCAGCAAGCCCCGGGCGGAACTGATCGCCCCGGCCATCGAGTTCGCCGAGCAAGGCTTCACCCTGGAGCAGGGCGATGTCGATTTGCTGGAAACCGCCACCGATGTGTTCAAGAAGGACATGCGCGACTCTGGGGCGATCTTCCTGCACAACGGCGAGCCCATGCAGGTCGGCCAGAAACTGGTACAAAAAGACCTCGCCAAGACCCTGCGGGAAATCTCCGCCAAGGGCGCCGACGGCTTCTACAAAGGCTGGGTCGCCGATGCCCTGGTCACCTCCAGCCAGGCCAACAAAGGCATCATCACCCAGGCCGACCTGGACAAGTACAAGACCCGCGAGCTGGCCCCGGTGGAGTGCGACTACCGCGGCTACCACATCATCTCGGCGCCGCCGCCCAGTTCCGGCGGGGTGGTGCTGTGCCAGATCATGAACATCCTCGATGGCTATCCGATGAAGGACCTGGGGTTCCATTCGGCCCAGGGCATGCACTACCAGATCGAAGCCATGCGCCACGCCTACGTGGACCGCAACAGCTATCTGGGTGACCCGGACTTCGTGAAGAATCCCATCGACCATCTGCTGGATAAAAACTACGCCGCCAAACTGCGCGCCGCCATTGAGCCGCAAAAGGCCGGCGACTCGCAGAAGATCAAGCCCGGCGTGGCGCCCCATGAGGGCAGCAACACCACCCATTACTCCATCGTCGACCAGTGGGGCAACGCCGTTTCGGTCACCTACACCCTCAACGACTGGTTCGGTGCCGGCGTCATGGCGAGCAAGACTGGGGTGATACTCAACGACGAGATGGACGACTTCACCGCCAAGGTCGGCGTGCCCAACATGTATGGCCTGGTGCAGGGCGAGGCCAACGCCATCGCGCCGGGCAAGGCGCCGCTGTCATCCATGAGCCCGACCATCGTCACCAAGGACGGCAAGACGGTCATGGTGGTGGGCACCCCGGGCGGCAGCCGGATCATCACCGCGACGTTGCTGACGATCCTTAATGTGATCGACTACGGCATGAACCTCCAGGAGGCTGTTGATGCGCCGCGTTTCCACCAGCAGTGGATGCCGGAGCAAACCAACCTGGAGACCTTTGCGGCCAGCCCGGATACCCAGAAGCTGCTGGAGAGCTGGGGGCACAAGTTTGCCGGCCCGCAGGACCCCAACCACATTGCCGCGATCCTGGTCGGTGCGCCGTCATTGGGTGGCAAACCGGTCGGCAAGAACCGCTTCTATGGTGCCAACGACCCCCGTCGCAACACGGGGTTGTCGCTGGGTTATTAATCCGCTGTTGGCGCTGGCGAAGGCTGCGATCTTTCGGGCCGGCGATCGTAGCCTCGCTTCGCTCGACAGCGCCTGCATGGCTTAAGCGTCCAATACCGTTGCGAAGAGGAAAATATGAACACCGCATTGCTGATCATCGATGTCCAGGATGCGCTGTGCTCAGGCGAAGAGGAGTGCTTCGACAGCCAACGCATCATCCGGACCATCAACAACCTGGCGGCCAAAACCCGGGCCCTGGGCTTGACGGTGATCCTGATCCAGCACGAAGAGTTGGAAGGTTCGCTGACGTATGGTTCTGCCGCTTGGCAACTGGCCGACGACCTGTTGACCGCTGCCGATGACCTGCGGGTGCGCAAGACCACCCCCGATGCCTTCTACCAGACCGACCTGCAACCGTTGTTGCAGGCCCGTGGGATCGACCGCCTGGTGATCTGCGGGCTGCAAACCGACTGTTGCGTCAACGCCACCGTGCGCCAGGCCCATGCTCTGGGGTACGACGTGGTTTTGGCGGCCGATGCCCACTCCACGGTGGACAACGGCAGCATGGCGGCCGAGCAGATCATCGCCAATCACAACAATCGGCTGGGGCGGCTGAGCAGTGCGGTATCGCGGATCGACGTGGTGCCGGCTGCTGACATCCGCCTCTGACCCGAAACCCATGAAACGTCACGTCAGTCCTGTGGCGAGGGGAATATCTATGGTGAGAAGAATTACCTGTGGCGAGGGGATAAATCCCCTCGCCACAGGTAAATGCCCTCACTATGAATGAACACCCTCACTACGAATAAATCCGCTCACTAGAGGGAAAAAACGGGTGACGACAACGGACCCTCTGATCGCCACGGCAGCGCGAGCATTGGCAGCGGGGGATCCCGTGGCGGCGCTCAATCGCGTCGCGCTGCGCACCGATGCCCCGGCCCTCGCGCTTCGTGGCATTGCCATGGCGCAGTTGGGGGATCTGGCCAAGGCCAGTGCGCTGATGCGTCGGGCGGGTGCGGCCTTCGGGCCCAGGGAGGCCATGGCGCGAGCGCGCTGTGTGATCGCCGAAGGCGAGATCGCCCTGGCGTCCCGTGACCTGGCGTGGCCGATGAGGCGCCTCGACGCCGCGCGGGCGGTGCTCGAGACCCACGGCGATCGGGCCAACGTAGGACATGCCCGCACGATTGAAATCCGCCGCCTGTTGTTGATCGGTCGACTCGAGGAGGCCGAGCGCAAACTTGTCGAATTGGACCTTGCCTGCTTGCCCCTTGCATCACGGGCGGCTTGCGAATTAGTGGTCGCGGGGATCGCCATGCGGCGGTTGCAAACGCAGGTCGCTCGCGCTGCGCTCGAACGGGCCGGGCAAGCCGCACGGCAGGCGGGAATCGGTGCGCTGACCGCCGAGATTGAAAACGCCTGGCGATTGCTGCGCACCCCCGCGGCGCGCCTGATCGCCCGAGGCGAGGAACACTTGCTTGTGCTGGAAGAGGTGCAAGCCCTGTTGGCCGGGACGGCGTTGGTGGTGGACGCGTGCCGCCATGGGGTCAGTGGCGCTGGGGTCCAGGTCAACCTTGCCCGGCGCCCGGTGTTGTTCGCCCTGGCACGAGGACTGGCGCAAGTCTGGCCCGGCGATGTGTCGAGGGAAACGCTCATGGTCCAGGCCTTTGGGTTGAAACTCACCGATGATTCCCACCGCGCCCGGCTGCGGGTCGAGATGGGCCGGTTGCGGGCCATGCTTCGCCCCTTGGCGGAGGTGAAGGCCACCCCGCGCGGTTTTACCTTGATGCCGCGGCATGCCGACGAGGTCGTGGTGCTGGCGCGAGCCGTCGAGGAGCCCTACGGGGCGGTGCTGGCGCTGTTGGCCGACGGCGAAGCCTGGTCCAGCTCGGCCCTGGCGCTGGCTTTGGACATCAGTCAGCGCAGCGTACAGCGCGCCTTGGAAACGCTGGCCGCCGCCGGTAAGGCGCAGTCCTTCGGGCGCACCAGGGCCCGGCGCTGGATGGCGCCACCCATGCCTGGATTCGCGACGGTATTGTTACTCACGGCGCTGCCATCCGATGGCTAGGATGCACTCGAACCCCACCGATGAGGCGAGTGAGATGAAACGTTCAGAAGCACAGATACTGCGTGAATACGGCCCGTTCCCGGGCGTCGATTGCGTGCACGGCGTGAGCCATGACGGTGAGCGCGTCTGGTTCGCGTCAGGCGACAAGCTGCACGCACTCGATCCCGCCAGCGGCCAGGCTGTGCAATCGTTCGATGTCCCGGCGAATGCGGGCACGGCGTTCGACGGCGAGCATCTTTTCCAGATCGCTGGCGACAGCATCCGCAAGATCGATCCGCGCACCGGCCAGGTCCTGGCGACGATTCCAGCCCCCAACAGCGGTGACGATTCAGGCCTGGCGTGGGCCGAAGGATCGCTCTGGGTCGGTCAGTACAAGGCGCGCAAGATCCTGCAGATCGACCCCGTCGACGGAAGTGTCTTGCGCACCATCGAGTCCAACCGCTTCGTCACGGGCGTGACCTGGGTCGATGGAGAACTTTGGCATGGCACTTGGGAGGATGACGAGAGTGACCTGCGACGTATCGATTCGCAGACGGGGCAAGTGCTGGAAAGCGTGACGATGCCGCCGGGCATAGGGGTGTCGGGGCTGGAGTCCGATGGCGCGGACCAGTTTTTCTGTGGTGGCGGTGGCAGTGGCAAGGTGAGAGCGGTGCGTCGGCCGGCGTGAGCACTGGTCGAACTCCGCTTCTGAGCCACTGCTGTTGTGGCGAGGGGGTAAATCCCCTCGCCACGGATCACGGTGCGCCTAGCACCATTGTCCAGTACACCCCCGCATCGCTGCGCGAATCGCTGGCCGAAGCTGCGCCCATTTGAGTGAACATCGGGTTCATCAGGTTAGCGCAGTGCCCAGGGCTGGCCAGCCAGTCTTGCATGGCTTGGCTTGGCGAACGTTGGCCGGCGGCGATGTTCTCGCCCAATTTACGTCCTTGAAAGCCGGCGCTCTTGGCCCGATCGGAGGTGGAGCGACCGTCCGGGTCGCGATGGGCAAAATAATTGTCGCGGGCCATCGACCGGCTGTGGCCTTGGGCGGCGGTTCCCAACGCGGCGTTCCAGCTCAGGGGCCGAGCCGCCGCGAAGCGCTGGCGCCCGCACATCCGCGACTTGGCCCTGGCGGCGTTGACTTGGGCCAGCAGTGCCTTGTCCGCCGCACCTTCATCGCCCATCCGCGTGCCGCCCATGGGCTGCGCCAGCACCACGCGCCATTCATCGCCGACTCGATTGACGCCGATGTCGGCGTACTGGTTGTCCAGCAGCGCTGCGCAATGTTCATCGGCCAGCGTGTCAAAAGCTTCTTCGGCGTCCCGCGCGTCGGTCAGGCGGATGCTGCGCACGGCCCGGGCTTGATAGCCGGCGTCTTTCAAGGTATCCCGCAGGCCACCGCGAAAGCCGATCGGCAAGCCCAGGCTCGAACGCAGCACCAGTGGCTGGGTGGCCCGCACCGTGCGCCATTCACAGCGGCGCGATTGGCTACGGAAGTCGTTGATGGCCTCCACCAGTTGCCTTTCGCCGCGGGCATGGGCAGGGCTGGCGAACAAGGGAAACAGGGCAAGCAGGCACAGCGAAACGAAACGGCAAGAGCGAACAGGGTGGCGCATGGGGCGAACGGCTCAAGAAGGGGAGTTGCCATGGCGCCAGGCTTGGCGCCGATCAGCTGGAAAGTCCGTCGCTGCAGGTCAACGAGGTTTTCACGGCTGGGCTAGGACTGTGGGTTTGGAAACAAGTTTCAGGAAGGCGAAGACTATCTGTGGGCTGGCACAACACTCTTGTGGCGAGGGGATTTAGCGAAACGTCGCCACAAGAGTGGTCAATCAGTTCAATTCGCCGTTTCAGCCACAGGCGCCTTGACCCGTTCAACCTTGCGATAGGTCAGCAACACGATCCCGGCCACCACAATCGCGCCGCCCATGACCTGGCCCGGGTTGAGCATCTGGTCCAGCACCAGCCAGCCAATCAGCAGCGTGGCCAGCGGTTCGATGTTCATCACCGGGGCGTTGCGTGGCATGTCCAGGCGGGGCACGGAAATGAACAGCACGATGAAGCCGGTGCCATAGAGCACCACCAGGGTCGCCAGGGCAAGCCAGCCGGTGCTGCTGGCCGGCAGGTCGAAACCGCCGGGGAGGGCGCCGGTCAGGCCGGCGAGGTTGACGCTGCTAAAGACGATGAAAATCGTCAGCAGGCTGCGTACCGAGCCGCGCACTTGGGACAACTTGTGATCGGTGATCCACAGTGCACAGGCAAAGACGCATGCGGCGCAGAAGGCCAGGCCCACCCCAAGTAGCCATTGCGGGCCGACGTCCTGCCCGGACGATAACCGTGCCGGCACTTCCAGCACGAATACCAGGCCCACCAGGATCATGCCCATCAACGCGGCAGTACGCGCCGTCGGGCGGGGGCCGCCCAGCGCCCAGGTCAGCAAGGCCAGCAAGATCGGAAACACGTTGCCCACCAATAGCGCCAACGCTACCGGCACCCGCGCCACGGCGGAGTACAGGCACAGGCTTTGGGCGCCGATCAACAGCCCCAGGGTCAATTGCCAGCGCCACGCACCGGACGGCAGGCGCAGGCTCTGTCGCTGCCAGAGCACCATCGCAGCCAACACCAGCAGCGTCCCGCCCGAGCGCAGCAGGATCGCCAGTAGCACGCCGGCACCGTCATCGAATGCGGCCCGTGCGGCGACATGGTTGCCAGCGAAGGCGCAGCCCATGCACAGCAGGACGAGCACCGCGAGGTGGCGGGGTAACGGCGTGGGGTTGTCAGGTGCAGCGATGGGGCGAGTCATGGCAGGGGTCTCGAAGGGCTGCCAAGGCAAAAGGCCCCGGATCAGCTATTTTTAGTTATAGGTTGTCGTACAACATAAAGGTTTTTACCCCATAGGGTGGCAAGAGACAAGGTCCGTAGCCCGCACGGCTTGTTATACCGGCGGGGCGACCTTGCAAGACTGCGCACATTGCCCAGCGCTTTGCTGTACAACAGCCTGGCCGCTGTGTGGTTTACAGCATTGCCCTTCTAGCGGAACCACTCATGCGCCTGGCTGATTTCATTCTCGACAATATCGAGCCGATTCTTCAGGCGTGGGAAGACTTCGCCAAAACCATCACTCCCGCCTCCATTGGCATGGATTCCGTGGCCCTGCGCGACCATGCCGAGCAAATGCTGCGCACCATCGCCGCTGACCTGCGCACCTCGCAAACGCGCAAGGAACAGATTGCCAAATCCCACGGGGAGGCGCCGGTGACGGATGCCGAAACCGCTGCTGAAACCCATGCGGTCATCCGCCAGTCTTCGGGTTTTACCGTGGAGCAAATGGTTTCCGAATACCGGGCCCTGCGCACCAGCGTGCTGCTGCTCTGGATGCCGCATACCCAGCTGGATCACAAACAGGTCATGGATGATCTGATTCGATTCAACGAGGCCATGGACCAGGCCTTGGCCGAGTCCGTCGTCAGTTACTCGGGGGCAGTGGATGCGTCGCGCAACATCTTTCTCGGGATTCTCGGGCATGACTTGCGCAGCCCCTTGGGCGCGATCCTGCTGAGTTCCGAAGTGCTGCTGCGGGCGGGGGACCTGCCCGCCAAAGCCACCAAGATCACTTCGCGCATCTACACCAGCGTCAAGCGGGCCAACAAAATCGTCGGCGATCTGCTGGATTTCACCCGTACCCAACTCGGCTCGGGCATTCCAGTGCAGCGCTTCAACGGCGATCTGGTGGCCGCCTGTGAAGGCATGGTGGAGGAGGCGCGGGCCTATCACCCGGAAAGCGAAATCCTCTTTGAAACGACTGGGGCCCTGGAGGTTTTTTTTGATCCGGCGCGCATGGAGCAGGTATTCGCCAACCTGATCGGCAATGCCGTCCAGCATGGCGCCGCAGGCAAGCCGGTGACCGTTTCGTTGAGCGTTGAAAAAGACATGGCCGTGGTCGCGATCAACAACCAGGGCACGCCTATCGAGAAAGGTGCCATTGCCAGTATTTTCAACCCGATGATCCGGCACCTGCGTAGCGGTGAGCAGTACGGCTCCACGGCCGGGCTCGGACTGGGCCTGCACATCGCCCTGGCAATCGTATCGGCCCACAAGGGCACCATCGAGGTCCATTCGACGGCGCGAGTCGGCACGACCTTTACCGTTCGTATACCGCTGCATCCGGACTGATCGATTGTCCGGACGAGTGGGTTTGTACACTTGTACGATGTCTTATCACGGAGTAAAACTGTCGTCCCGTCCAATAATAATTAACGGAGACGCACGATGGATGCTTCGCAATCTGCAACCGCCGCCAATCAGGGCCGCCGGGTTTTCCTGAAACAGTCGCTGGTGGTCTCGGCCGCCGCCGCCGCCCTTGGCAACCTGCCGGGGCTCGCCCAGGCCGAGCCCTTGAGCCAGCGTTACCCGGACCCGCTGATCAATATCCTTGACCCCAGCTTCATGGACTTGCGCCTCTTCAACGCCAGCGTGGAGAAACTCGCCACCGGCCTGCGTTGGGCGGAAGGACCGGTGTGGGTCGGTGACGGTCGTTACCTGCTGGTCAGTGACATTCCCAACAACCGCATCGTGCGCTGGGATGAAATTACCGGTGGCCTGTCGGTGTACCGCGAGAATGCCAATTTCTCCAATGGCATGTGCCGCGATCGCCAGGGCCGGCTGCTGGTGTGCGAAGGCTCCACCACTTCCAGCGAGGGCCGGCGCATCACCCGCACCGAGCACAACGGCAGCATCACGGTGCTGGCGGACAGTTTTGAGGGCAAGCCTTTCAACTCGCCCAATGACATCGTTTGCAAGCGCGACGGTTCGGTCTGGTTCACCGACCCACCGTTCCAGACCGGCAACAACTATGAGGGGCACAAAGTCACGCCTGTCCAGCCCCATGCGGTGTATCGAATCGACGGCGAAACCGGCAAGGTCAGCCGGGTGATCGACGACCTGGCGGGGCCGAACGGGCTGTGTTTTTCTCCGGACGAGAAAACCCTCTATGTGGTCGAAGGCCGCGCCAAGCCCAACCGCTTGATCTGGGCAATCGCGGTCAAGGACGACGGCACGCTAGGCGAGCGGCGCAAGCACATTGAAGGCCTGGATTACGCGGCGATCGACGGGATCAAATGCGATGAAAGCGGCAACCTGTGGTGCGGGTGGGGCGGCAATGGCGACCCCAAGGCCGACCTGGAAAAGCTCGACGGCGTGCGGGTGTTCAACCCCGAAGGCAAGGCCATCGGGCACATCTCCCTGCCGGAGCGCTGCCCCAACATCTGCTTCGGCGGCCGGGAAGGCAATCGGTTGTTCATGGCTGGCAGCCACTCGCTGTATTCGCTGTTCGTGAATACCCGAGGGGCGACGTTTGCCTGAGTGAACGGTTCTGCTGTGGTGAGGAGTTGTTCCTGCTGGGCTCTGTAGGAGCTGGCGAAGCCTGCGATCTTTTGATCTTGATCTTTCACTTGAGATTCAAGTGTCTGGGGAAAGATCGCAGCCTCGTTGCACTCGACAGCTCCTACACAGCTCCTACAGGGCGCGCCAGCGGGAGCAATCGCTGGCCACGGATGTTCTGTGTTTTCTGATGGGGTCAGGACTGTCCGCAACCCCACAGCTCCACCGTCGGTTGACGTGATGTCGGTGGCCCCAGCCAATGGCTCATCGGCTGGCAACCGCCATCGAAACACAATTGATAGTCGCCGGCCTGCGGCGTACGGCCCAGTTTCAGCAGCTGCAGGGGCGGCATCTGGCGTTGATAGTGCCAACTGCCATTCTCCAGCCGGGCGTTATCGGGAATCTCCATGCCTGCACCATTGCCCTTGACCCTGGCCTCGCCCAGGACCAGGCCCTGTTCGCTGACGCGATAGTCTTCCTCCCAGCGGATTTTCTCGACGGTGTGGTTCCACGCCAGGGTGAAATCGGCAACGGCAAGCTGGGCCCAGACCACGCCGGACAGGCCCAGGCACAGCCCAATCATGCCAGGGCCCGCCCGGCCCGTCGCGAGCGCCAGACATGTTGGAAGATCAGCAGCCCACCTAACACGAAGCCGATCTCATCGGTCAGGGGCAGTGCAACCACCAGCAACGCGCCGGCGGCAAAGCACAGCAGGCGTTCCCAAACCGGCATTTTCCGTTGCAGGTAACCGGTGGATGCCATCCCCCAGAGCCCGACAGCCAGCAACGTCTTGATCAGCATGTACGCCGTCATCCATAGGTTGTCGCCCTGGAGCATCAGCGCCGGGTTATAGACGGTCATGAACGGGATGATGAAGCCGGCGAGGGCAATGCGCACCGCCCAGAAGCTGATCTTCAGGCCACTTTCCCGGGCAATGGGCGCGGCGGCGAAACAGGCCAGCGCCACTGGAGGCGTAAGGTCGGCCAGAATGCCGAAATAGAACACGAACATGTGCGACACGATCAGCGGCACGCCCAGTTCCAGCAGGGCCGGGGCGGCGATCGAGCTGGTGATGATGTAGTTGGGAATGGTCGGGATGCCCATGCCCAGCACCAGGCAGGTGAGCATGGTGAGGATCAGCGACAGCAGCAGGTTGTCCCTGCCGATGGCGAGGATGTAGCCGGCAAAAGTGGAAGCCACGCCGGTCAACGAAACCACCGCGATGATGCTGCCCACCAAGGCGCAGGCGATCCCCACTGGAACGGCATGACGCGCGCCATCTACCAACGCATGCAGGCAGATGACGAGGGTTTCCCGTGTGCCTTGCATGAACCAGCAGGCCACCACCAACACCCCGACCACGGCAAAGACGACTCCGATGCCCAACCGGAAAAACCCCACGCAGAGCAGCCCCAAGGCGATCCAGAAGGCACAGCGCAACGCGTAGCTCGAGACCTTGAGAATGATCGCCGAACCAAGAATCACGATGGCCGTCAACGCCAGGCCGACCATGCCGGAAAACAGCGGTGTACGCCCGGAGAACAGCAGGTAGACCAACACCCCAAGGGGGATCAGCAGATACCAGCTTTGCTTGACCGCGCCCCAGGCGCTGGGGCATTGGTCCTTGGGCAGGCCCTTGAGATCGGAGCGCTTGGCCTCCAGGTGAACCATCCAGAACACTGAGGCGAAGTACAGGCAGGCGGGGATCAGCGCCGCCTTGGCGATTTCAACGAACGGCACATTGATGGTTTCGGCCATGATGAAGGCCACGGCGCCCATCACCGGCGGCATGATCTGGCTGCCCATGCTGGAGGTGGCTTCCACACCGCCGGCAAACGCCGCCTTGTAGCCGAAGCGCTTCATCAGCGGGATAGTGAATTGCCCGGTGGTGACCACGTTGGCGATGCCCGAGCCGGTGATGGTGCCCATCAACGCCGATGACACCACCGACACCTTGGCCGGCCCACCCAGCTTGTGGCCGAACAGGCCCATGGCGAAGTCGGTGAACAGCTTGATCATGCCGGCCTTTTCCAGGAAGGCGCCGAACAGGATGAACAGGAAGATATACGTGGCCGACACGTAGGTTGGCGTGCCGTACAGCCCTTCGGTGCCGAACGACAGTTGGTTGATGATTTGATCGACGCCATAACCGCGATGGGCCAGGTCGCCGGGCAAATATTCACCGAACAGGCCATAGGCCAGGAACAGGCCGCAAATGATTGGCAGGGCGATGCCCATCACCCGCCGCGCGGCTTCGAAGACCAGCACGATCAGGACCACACCGACGATCATGTCGGCGGTGGTCAGGTCGCCAGAACGCTGGATCAGGTCGGCTTCGAAGACCCATTGATAAAGGGCCGTCGCCACGGCCCCCAGGCTCAATACCCAAGCCAACGGTTGCAAGGGGCGTTGCTTGCCATAGGCCGGGTAGCTGAGAAACACCACCCACAGCAGGAAGCCGACATGCACCGCCCGCAGCACGATGCTGGAGACCGGAGAAAACGCGGCGGTGACGATCTGAAACACGGAAAACAGCAAGGCCACGTAGAACAATGTCTTGGGCCAGTTTCGCGGGTCCGTGGCGATGCCGTGCTGGTCTTCACTCATGAGGTGCCTGCCTTCTGTTCACATTCAAGGGGTGCAAATACGAGGTCAACGACGTCGAGCGCTGTTGACCTGCATCGGGCTACAGCGCCCCCACTTCCTTGTAGTAGCGCTCAGCACCGGGGTGGAGCGCGATCGGCAGGTTCTTCGCAGCGTTTTTCAGGTTGATGTCCTTGGCTGCGGCATGGGAGGTGCCCAGGCGAGTGAGGTTCTCGAACAGCAACTTGGTCATTTGGTAGGCGACCTCATCCGGGACATCCTCGCGGGTGACCAGGATGTTGGTGATGGCCACGGTCGGTACGGCTTCGGTTTGGCCGTCGTAGGTATTGGCCGGAATCATTGCTCCCTGGTACGCCGGGTTGCCGATTTTCTCCACCACATCGGTGGGGACCGATACGTAGTTCAGCGCCATGGTCGAGGCCAGGTCACGAATGGCTGCCATTCCAAGCCCCGAGGATTGAAGCGTGGCGTCCAGTTGGCGGTTCTTGATCAAGTCCACCGATTCGGCGAATGGCAGGTACTGGACCTTCATGTCCTGGTAGGTCAGCCCCGCAGCCTTGAAGATCGCCCGGGCATTGAGTTCGGTGCCCGATTTCGCCGCGCCAACGGAAACGGTCTTGCCCTTGAGGTCCGCCAGGGTCTTGATGCCGGACTCCTGGCTGGCGACGATCTGGATGTAGTTGGGGTAGGCGCCGGCGATGGCGCGCAGCTTGGTCAATGGTGCCTTGAAGCCAGCGTCTTCCACGCCGTTCTTGGCGTCCGCCACCGAATCGCCCAAGGCCAGGGCCAGCTCCCCGCGTCCGGCTTGCAACAGATTCAGGTTTTCCACCGAGGCCTTGGTGGCCTGCACCGACGTCTTGGCGTCCTGGATGCCGGTGCTGTAGATCTGTGAAAGCCCGACCCCGATAGGGTAATAAACCCCGCTGGTGCCCCCGGTCAGGATATTGATGTACACCGGGGCTGCCTGGGCTGCGGTCGTCACTGCCAGGGCGGCTGCGGCGGCCAGGAGGGTGAAGCGCTTGTTGACTCGCATGGGAACTCTCCGTCTTGTTATGGCTTTATGCAGAGTTCTTCCACTGTAGTCGAAACATGGGTGATGGCGAGTAAAGCCGTGGTCAGGAGGTTTTGTGGCGAGGGGATAAATCCCCTCGCCACAGGTGCCTTGTTATGCCAGGGGAGCGGTACTGCCACGCACCGTCAGCTCGAACGGCAACACCACATGCCGTTCGGCAATCGGCTGCTTCTCGATCACGGCGATCAGCATCTCCACCGCTTTTTGCCCAAATATTTCGGCAGGCTGGGAAATGGTGGTTAGGGGCGGGTCGCAGTAGGCGGCGAACGGGATGTCGTCAAACCCCACCAGGGAAATATCCTCCGGCACTCGCAGGCCCATTTGCTTGATGCGCCTGAGCGCACCGATGGCCATCTCGTCGTTTTCACAAAACAGCGCGCTGGGGCGGTCGGCCCGTTCCAGCATCGCGCCAGCGCCGTCATCGCCGGCCTTCAAGGTGAAGTCGCCATGACAGATCAGGCTGGGGTCGACGGCGATGCCGGCCTGGTGCAGGGCATCCTGATAGCCAGCTACACGGTCGAGGGTCAGGGGACTGCTGCGCGGTCCCTTGATGATGCCGATGCGGCGGTGGCCGAGGCCGATCAGGTGCTCGGTCATGGCTTTGGCGGCGGCCCGGTTGTCGAGGCTGATGGTCGGGTAGGGCGCATGCTTGACCACTTCGCAGGCGTTGACCAGCGGCAGGCTTTCGGCACCTGTGGGCATCGATTCGAAAGGATCGCTGGCGCGCAGCTGGATCACCCCGTCGGCCTGGTGGGCGTAGACCAGGGCGGCGAATTCCCGCTCGATCTGCGCCCGGCCCTGGGTGTCGCACAGCAGCAATCGATAGCCCGCTGCCTGCGCAGCCTGCTGCGCCCCACTGATGACCCGGGCGAAAAACGTGTTGGCGATGGTTGGCACCAGGATCACCAGGTTGCCGGTGCGGCGGGAGCGAAATTGCACCGCCATCAGGTTGGGCCGATAGCCGGCCTGTTCCACCGCCGCGTTGACCTTGTCCCGCGTCTGGGGGAGCACCCGTTCGGGCGATTTCAGCGTTCTGGACACCGTGGCCACCGAAACACCGGCCAGCCGGGCCACTTCACGAATGTTGGACAAAATCACCTCGGGGGGGCAGGGGCTACGGTGGGGGAGCTTACCGCAGGTTGAGCGCCTCACACATGTTCATGCGTGACCTCATGGGGTTTGACACGCAGGCAAACTGAGCCTAGATTTCCGCCATGATGTAACCGGTTACATCACCATCCAGACAGGAAGGCAATCGCGATGAATCCTGTAGCACCGAAAATAAGAATGGGCTTCGTCGGCGGTGGAGAGGGCGCTTTCATCGGCCAGGCCCACCGTCAGGCCGCGGGCCTGGACGGCGGTTACGAACTGGTGTGCGGCGCGTTCAGCCGCGACCCTCACAACACTCGGCAGACCGGGGCGGCCCTGGGCCTGGCTGCGTCCCGTTGCTACCACGACTGGCAGCACATGCTCGACACCGAAGCGCTGCTGCCGCTTGATCAGCGCATGGAACTGCTGGTGATCGTCACGCCCAATCACCTCCATGCACCCATTGCCAGCCAGGCCTTGAAAGCCGGTTTCCACGTGTTCAGCGAGAAACCCGCCGCGCTGGACCTCAACGAGTTGCTGGCCCTCAGGGACGTGCTGCAAGGCAGCCGTTGCCTCTACGGCCTGGCCCACACCTACCTGGGCTATCCCATGGTATGGCAGGCCCGGGAGATGGTGCGCTCGGGCGTGATCGGCCAGGTGCGCAAAGTGCTGGTCGAGTACCCCCAAGGCTGGCTCAGCCAGGATGTCGCGGCCCAAGGCAACAAACAGGCCGAGTGGCGCGACGACCCCTTGCAGTCCGGCCTGGGCGGTTGCATCGGCGATATTGGCACCCATGCGTTTTCCCTGGCCGAGTTCGTCGCGGACCAACCCATCCAGCAGCTATGCGCCGCATTGGGCACGCATGTCCCGGGGCGGCAATTGGATGATGACGTTGCGATGCTGTTCAAGATGGCGGGCGGCGCCAGTGGTGCGTTGATCGCAAGCCAGGTCTGCACCGGCGAAGAGAACCCGTTGAAGATTCGCGTCTACGGCGACAAGGGCGCTTTGGAGTGGCGCCAGGAAGAACCGGCGAGCCTGATCCATCGCGCCTTTGACCAGCCCCTGCGCATTTTGCGTAGCGGTGTCGGCCAGCCGTGGCTGTGCGCGGCGGCCACCCGGCGCATGCGCCTGCCGGCCGGGCATCCCGAGGGCTACCTGGAAGCCATGGCCAACCTCTACGGCGATTTCGCCCACGCCATTCGCAGCCATGGCGAAGGCCCTGACGCCCCAGGCGTTCCTGGCATCGAGACCGGCTTGCGGGGCATGGCGTTCATCGAGGCCGCCATCCTCAACCACCGTGGCGACGCGAAATGGACCACCGTGCAAACCGGAGCATCCCTATTGTGAATACCCCCGACCAAACACCGAGCGGCCTGCGCGGCCCAGGCATTTTCCTGGCGCAGTTCATGTCCGCCGAAGCCCCGTTCGACACCTTGGCCAACATCGCCCGGTGGGCTGCTTCACAAGGCTACAAAGCCATTCAACTGCCGACATCGGGCACCCAATACATCGACTTGGCCCGGGCCGCCGAGAGCCAGGATTATTGCGATGAACTCAAGGCCACCTGTGCCCAGGCTGGCGTTGAGATCAGCGAGTTATCGACGCACCTGCAAGGCCAGTTGGTGGCGGTGCACCCGGCGTTCGACGCGCTGTTCGACGACTTCGCCCCAGCCCATCTGCGCGGCCAGCCCCAGGCGCGGACCGAGTGGGCGATCGAGCAACTCAAGCTGGCTGCCCGCGCCAGCCAGCGGTTGGGGCTCAAGGCCCATGCGACGTTTTCCGGCGCGCTGCTGTGGCCGTATCTCTACCCCTGGCCCCAGCGCCCGGCGGGCCTGGTGGAGCAAGGTTTCGCCGAACTGGCCCGACGCTGGTTGCCGATTCTCGACTGCTTCGACGCGGCCGGCGTGGACCTGTGCTACGAAATCCACCCCGGTGAAGACCTCCACGACGGCGCCTCGTTCGAGCGCTTCCTGCAGGCGGTCGATCACCACCCACGGGCGGCGATCCTCTACGACCCCAGCCATTTGCTGCTGCAACAGATGGACTACCTGGGTTTCATCGACCGCTACCACGCGCGCATCCGCATGTTCCACGTCAAGGACGCCGAGTTCCGTCCCGATGCCCGCTCCGGTGTGTACGGCGGCTACCAGGGCTGGGTCGATCGCCCCGGGCGGTTCCGCTCGCTGGGGGATGGGCAGATCGATTTCAAATCGATCTTCAGCAAGCTGACCCAATACGATTTCAGCGGTTGGGCGGTTCTGGAATGGGAATGTTGCTTGAAGGATTCGCAACAGGGCGCCGCAGAAGGGGCGGCGTTCATCCAGCGACACATGATCAGCAAGACCGGCAAGGCGTTCGACGATTTCGCCAGCGTGACGGCGGATGAGGTTTCCAATCGGCGGTTGCTGGGGTTGTTGAGGTAACCGGCCCAACCCAAAACGCTGTGGCGAGCAAACCCATTGTGGGAGCAAGGCTCGCCCGCGATGAACGAAAACGCGGTTCAACGGTTAGACCGTGGCGCGGCCATCGCGGGCAAGCCTTGCTCCCACAGTGGAGGTCAATCCCTTTGCCACAAAAGCGATGCGTTTTTTCTTTTTCACAAGAACAACAATAAAACGGTGACTGTCATGACCACGATGAACGCACGCCTGAGCGTGATGATGTTCCTGCAGTTCTTTATCTGGGGTGGCTGGTTCGTCACCCTCGGCACTTTTCTGTCCAGCACCCTGGGCGCCAGTGGCGGGCAGATCGGCATGGCGTTTTCCACGCAGTCGTGGGGCGCGATCATTGCGCCGTTCGTCATCGGCCTGATCGCTGACCGCTACTTCAACGCCGAACGCATCCTCGCGGTGCTGCACCTGCTCGGCGCGGTGTTGCTGTATCAGCTGTATTCGGCGGCGGATTTCAGCGTGTTCTACCCGTATGTGCTGGTGTACATGGTGGTCTATATGCCGACGCTGGCCCTGGTCAATTCCGTGGCGTTCCGGCAGATGCGCGATCCGGCGCTGGAGTTCTCGCGCATCCGGGTGTGGGGCACCGTTGGCTGGATCGTCGCCGGCGTGGTGATCAGCTTCGTATTCGCCTGGGATTCGCGTGAAGCGATCTCGGCAGGCGGCTTGCGCAATACGTTCCTGATGGCGGCCGTTGCTTCCCTGGTGCTGGGGCTCTACAGCTTCACGCTGCCGGCCACGGCGCCGCTCAAGGAACAGGCGAGCGCGGGTGGCGTCAAGCAATTGCTGGGGCTGGACGCGTTGGGGCTGTTGAATGATCGCAGCTACCTGGTGTTCTTCATCGCCTCGATCCTGATTTGCATTCCCTTGGCCTTTTATTACCAGAATGCCAACCCGTTCCTGGCCGAAACCGGCATGACCAACCCGACCGCGAAGATGGCCATCGGGCAAGTCTCGGAAGTGTTGTTCATGCTGCTGTTGCCGCTGTTCATCCAGCGCTTCGGCATCAAGCTGGCGCTGCTGGTGGGCATGTTGGCGTGGGCGCTGCGCTACCTGTTGTTCGCCTACGGCAATAACGGTGACCTGGCGTTCATGCTGTTCACCGGTATTGCCCTGCACGGCATCTGCTACGACTTCTTTTTTGTCTCGGGGCAGATCTACACCGACGCCAAGGCACCGGAGCGCTTTCGCAGTTCGGCCCAGGGCCTGATTACTCTGGCGACCTATGGTGTGGGGATGCTGATTGGCTTCTGGGTGGCGGGGCAGGTGACCGATCGCTTTGTCGTGGCTGGCGGTCATGACTGGCAGAGCATCTGGCTGTTCCCGGCCGGTTTCGCGCTGCTGGTGTTCGTCTGCTTCCTGTTTACCTTCCGCGGCCAGCAGGCGCTCGCCGCGCCGTCAAAGGCCTGAAGCAGGGCTGGGCGTCAGTCATTTGTGGCTGACGTCCAGTTTGGTGTAGGTCACTTTCCCGCCTTCGTTGGAATAGCCGACGTTGTCCAGGGTGTAGACGCCGGCCTTGAAATAGAAGTTGTAGCCATACCAGGACGGGTCCAGTTTCACTGGCTTGCCAAGGTTATTGATCAGCACCGTCAGGCTGCCCTGTTTGTCCATCTGCAAGGAGTAGGTGAAGACCTTGTTCAGTGGCATGTTTGGCACGCTGAAGATCACCGGGCTCTTCAGGTCCTTGGGTTTGACTCGATACTCCACGTCAATGTTGCCGGTGCCCTTGGCGTAGCGGTACACCAGCTTCAACAAAGGCGCGGGGGCGTCCTTGGCGTGGATCTGTGCCACCACCACACGACCCTCGGAAGGCACCTGGTTCACTGACAGCGTGCCCTTGAGGCTGTTGACGCCACTGTTGTAACGCCAGTTGCGCAACTGGCCGTCTTTCGAGGTTTCCCGTAGCTCAGAACGGGGGTATTCGCTTTTGCCCGTGTGAGAACCTGTCACCGGTGCCCAGAACACGATTTTGTCGCCCGTGTTGGTGAAGTACGGGTTGCGCAGCGTTGGAACGGCCTTGGTCGCAACGGTCAGGGCCGGGGTTTGTATAGGCAGGGTGAGGTTCCAGACAGTCAGGTCGATCATGGTTGTTAGCTCTGGCTGGCTGATGCTCGTAGGCGTTCAGCCGGGGTATGCGAGGGCCGTCCATGGCGCTGTTTTCAGCTTATCGACGGGGGAGGGTTCTGCTGGAGGCGCATCTGACGGATGGCTCTGCTTTGAGCCTCGCAGCCGGTTTCGCTGGCTGCGCAGGATAATGTCAATTTGACGCTGATCGGTTAGAGTACGCGCCGCCCGAGAGATGGATCCCGGGCGTTTTCTCATGGAGTATTCAATGAATCACATCAGCAAAGTTGTCGCCTGCGCACTGTTTGGCCTGGCCCTGGCGGGTTGCACCGGCACCCCGATGAAAACCCAGCAATACGACAGCAGCCAATACACCGTTGTCGGCCACAGCGAAGCAAAAGCCACCGGCCTGCTGCTGTTTGGCGTTATCCCGATTCGCCAGAACAACCGTTTCGTGCGTGCCCAGGACGCAGCGATCAAGGCCAAGGGCGGCGACGCCATGATCAACACCCAAGTCCAGGAAAACTGGTTCTGGGCCTGGGTCCTGACCGGCTACACCACCTCGGTGTCCGGTGATGTGGTTAAGCTGAAAAGCGTTCAGTAAACGTGCTTTAAGGTAGGTGAGCCAATCTGTTTTGAAGGCGTTCACCTGTGGCGAGGGAGCTTGCTCCCGCTGGGGCGCGTAGCGGCCCCGTTTTTTGCGGTCGCTGCGCAACCGAGCGGGAGCAAGCTCCCTCGCCACAAAAGCACATCCCCACGTCCCTATCTATCAACGTCCGCCCACCACCATATGACTGAACGGCTCTACATACGCCTGCAACGTCACCAGCCCGCCCACCAGAATCGCCAGCACCACCGAGTGGAAGAACACGTAGCGCAGAATTTCCCCTTCATGGCCGTACCAACGGGTGGCGGTGGAGGCGACCACGATCGACTGGGCATCGACCATCTTGCCCATGACCCCGCCGGAACTGTTGGCCGCAGCCATCAATACCGGGCTTAGGCCCAACTGCTCGGATGTGACTCGTTGCAAGCCGCCAAACAACACGTTGGACGCGGTGTCCGAGCCGGTCAGCGCGACACCGAGCCAGCCCAGCAGGGTGCCGAACATGGGGTAGAAAATGCCCGTGGCAGCAAAAGCCAGGCCCATCGTTGCGTCCAGGCCTGAATATCGCGTGAGAAATCCCAGGGCCAACATCGCCACGATGGTGATCAGCGAGTAGCGCACCACCCAGAGCGTTCGCAGGTACTGGTGCAGCAGTTGCGGGACGGAATAGCCCATCAGCAAGCCACCGAGAACTGCCGCCAGGAAGATGCCGCTGCCGGTGGCGGTGAACCAGTTGAATTTGTAGATCGCTTCCTCGGTTTTAGGCTGGGGCACCACGGGCGGGACTTTTTCGATCTGCTGGTGGAGGGTGCCGAACGTCACCAGGGGCGAGAAGATCGGGTTGGCCTCGCGCATCGGCTTGCCTTGTGGGTCGAGCTTGGCCGATTGGGTCTGCGGGTCTAGCGCCGGGCGGGTATCGAACAGGTTCTTGAACCCTTGGGTGCCCCAGGCGAACACGAATACCGTGAGGATGATCCACGGCATCCAGGCCCGCAGCACAGCCGGTCGCGCATCACTGGAAAAGGTGCCGCTGACCTGCGTTTTTTCATCTTCGCTGGCGTCGATTTTCGAATCATCGACCCGTCCCGATAACGCTGCGGATGTGTGTACCGTGGCCGGTTTCCAGACCTTTAGAAAACCGGTGAGGCAGGCCATGGAAATCAGCGCGGCGATCACATCCACCAGCATTGGCCCGTGGTAGTTCGACACCAGGAACTGCGGGATGGCGAAGCTGACACCGGCCACCAGAATCGCCGGCCAGATTTCCAGCATCTTGCGCCACCCGGCGAAGGCCCAGATCAACCAGAACGGCACCAGCACCGAGAAAAATGGCAGTTGTCGACCGACCATCATCGACAACTCCATTTCATCCAGCCCCGTGACTTTGGCCAAGGTAATGATGGGTGTGCCCAGGGCGCCGAAGGCCACGGGCGCCGTGTTGGCGATCAGCGCCAGGCCCGAGGCGGCCAGGGGGGAAAACCCCAGCCCGATCAGGATCGCCCCGGTCACCGCCACTGGCGTGCCGAAACCTGCCGCCCCCTCGAAGAACGCACCGAAGCAAAAGGCGATCAGCAGCAATTGCAGGCGTCGGTCGTCGGTGATGCGCGCCAGGGAATCCTGCAGCACCTTGAACGAGCCGTTCTCGGTGGTCAGCCGGTGCAGGAAAATGATGTTCAGGACAATCCAGCCAATGGGCAGCAAGCCGTTTGCCGCACCAAAAAGTGCCGCAGCCCCGGCCATGTCCGCAGGCATGCCGAAGGCGAAAATCGCGATCAGCAAGGCCGAGGCCAGGGCCATCAATGCCGCCAAGTGTGCCTTGACATGAAAGAACGCCAGGGACGCCAGCATCACTACCACCGGAACCGCCGCCAGGAGCGTCGACAGCACCGCATTACCGAAGGGATCGTAGACTTGTTGCCAGACCATGCTCCACCTCTGCTTTTTATTGTTGGAAGTGCAGGCCCCAGTGGGGGTTGGCAGAGAAGTATAGGCGGGGATTAGCTAGGAGATTGGGACCTTATGACCCTGGTAACTAAGTGTGGGAGCGAGCTTGCTCGCGATAGCGGTGTGTCAGTTGCGTGGTGATTGACTGAAGCACCGCTATCGCGAGCAAGCTCGCTCCCACATTTTGACCGTGTTCCTGCTCAGGGGGATGCGCTATGTCGGCTGGCGTGCTTCGACGTTATCCAGCGCGCGGTTCGCCAACAATCCGCTCAACTCGATCAGTTGCTGGATGCCCAGGGCAATGTGGCGCCTTGAGCCTTCCAGGTCGAAGGCCAGGTCACTGACCATGGCATTGGCCGAGGCTAGCGTTTCGCTGAGGTTGGCAAGCAGGGTTTCGGTATCCACGCCTTTGGCGACGGTGAACAGTTGGCCGGGATCGGCCTCGGGTTTGCTGGGTTCGGGTTTGAGGTAGTGGTCGAGGATGCGGTCGGCGGCTTTGTCGAATGCTTTTGAGTCGGAATCGAGGTCTGGCGGGTTGGGGGTTGGTTTGAACATAGATGAAGCTCCAGATAAGAAATTGGAGCCATCACTCTCGCTACCAAACGAAGGGCGGTGGCCATACGAAGGTTGGTAGACCGGTTACCTGGCAACCCGGCGCGTCCGAGAACGCCCTGCGCATGACCACCATAAAACGGAGGACGTAGAAGTCCCTCGCATCAGGGTGCACTTGCGCCAGGAAACCGGGCTACCAAACCCGATCGCTGATTCGTCAGCGACCCGGAAACGATAGAGCCCGACCCCAAGGCGCACAAGCCGGCGGATTCTGGCGCAGTTGTAGGCAACGGCGCAAGACAACGTAGCCCGATCCCGAACGATCCTACATCTGGATAAACACAGGCCTGTTTGGGCTGGAAATAGGGTTAAGAACATACCTAGTGGCGAGGGGATTTATCCCCTCGCCACAAAGGAGTCGTGTCTGTTGGGACGTGGCCCGCTCAGCCCTTCGCCGCCATCGCCGTCACTTCCACCTTCATCCCCTCCACCGCCAACGCCGCCACGCCCACGGCGGCGCGAACCGGCCAGGGCTTGGCGAAGAAGCGTTTGTAGACTTCGTTGAACGCGGCGCGGTCGGCCATGTCGGTCAGGTAGATGGTCAGGTGCAAGACCCGGTCCATGGAACTGCCGGCGCGCTCCAGGGCGGTCTTGAGGGCTTGCAACGTGCATTCGCTCTGCAGGGTGATGTCGCCCAGTTCCAGGCTGCCGTCGGGGCGGGTGGGGATTTGCGTGGAAACCAGCAGGCCACCGAAGCCGGCGACGTCGGAGGAAATGGAGTCCGCATCCGGATCCGGAGTGAACGTGATGTCTTGGTTTGCCATGGCGGCCTCGTTGTTCGAAAAGGGTAAGGAACCGGTCGCTTTAAAAGCGTCTGGCTCGCCAGTTTAGCGTCCATCGTGGAGCCTTTCGTGAATTCCTTCCATGATGCGGTGTGACGAAAGCGGTGGGTCAGTTAATGGGGATGTTGGCTGTACGTCCGCCATCGCGAGCAAGCTCGCTCCCACACTTTTCCGGGGCGCTCACCCGTGATCTGGTCACACCACAAATCCCTATGGGGGCGCTCACAAGTGATCTGGCCACACCACAAATCCCTGTGGGAGCGAGCTTGCTCGCGATGGCGGCGGGTCAACTTGCATCAATGCTGGCTGTGTCGACGCCTTCGCGAACCCGTTCGCGTCTACTCCGGTCGGCATTGATGAAGTCGACAAAAGCCCTCAACGGCGAGGGCACGTAGCGGCGGCCGGGGTAGTAGAGGAACGGGCCGGTAAAACGCTGCCACCAGGGTTCGAGGACCGGCTCGAGGGCGCCGCTGTCCAGATAGGGCCGCAGCCAGTCCTCGAACAGGTAGACGATGCCCAGCCCATCTACCGCGGCTTGCACCGACAGGTCCACCGCACCGCCGATCCGCACGATCAACGGGCCGCTCGGGTCGACGCTCACGGTTTCGCCGTCACGTTCATATTCCCAGAGTGGCATGGCGCCGCTGGCGAATTTGCCCCGCAGGCAGGCGTGCTGGAGCAGGTCCCGGGGGTGTTTGGGGCGACCCCTGGCGTCGAGGTACGCGGGTGAGGCGGCGGTCGCGAAGCGTTGAAAGCGCGGGCCGATGGGGAGGGCGATCATGTCCTGCTCAAGGCGTTCGTCGTAGCGGATGCCAGCGCCACAACCAGCGGCCAGGACGTCAACGAAGCTCTCTTCGGCGATGACTTCCAGGCGGATGTCCGGGTAGCTTCTCAGGAACGGCGTGATGATCGCCGGCAACACCAGCCTGGCGGCGCTGACGGGCACGTTCAAGCGGAGTGTGCCCGAAGGGCGGTCGCGAAAGTCGTTGACCACATCCAGCGCGGACTCGACTTCGCCCAGGGCCGGGACGATGCGTTCCATCAACCGGGCACCGGCCTCGGTCGGTACTACGCTGCGAGTGGTGCGGTTGAGCAGGCGCACGCCGAGCCGATTTTCCATTCGGCGTACGGCATCGCTGAGGCTCGACGCGGACTTGCCGCTCAGCCGCGCGCCTTCACGAAACCCCCTCGCATTGACCACGGCCACAAAGGCCAGCAAGTCTTGAATATCCGTCGCCATTGTTCTCTCCGTCGTACAGCCCGTGCTGATTGCACCTGATTATCAAGGCAATGGTCAACGCCTATAGTCGGCCCACTCACATTGATTCGAGGGCACGAGATGAACATTGCAGGCAAGGCGGGCAGTTTTTTACTGGGCGAGCGTACGGTCAATCGCATGGGCTATGGCGCGATGCAACTGGCGGGGCCCCAGGTCTTCGGGCCGCCCAAAGATCCGGCGGCCGCCGTCGCCGTGCTGCGCGAAGCATTGACGAGCGGGGTCAACCACATCGACACCGCGGACTTCTACGGACCTCATGTCACCAACCAACTGATCCGCGAAGCGCTGCACCCTTATGCCCAGGACCTGGTCATTGTGACCAAGGTTGGCGCCGTGCGCGGTGCCGATGCGTCCTGGAACCCGGCCCACAGCCCCGCCGAGTTGACCCGGGCGGTCCACGACAATCTGCGCAACCTGGGCGTGGATATATTGGATGTAGTCAACCTGCGGGTGTGGGGCGACCTGCATTCGCCCACGGAGGCTTCCATCGAAGAATCGTTCACGACACTGGCCGAGTTGCAGCGCCAGGGCCTCATCCGGCATCTGGGCCTGAGTAACGTCACGGCCGCGCAGGTCAAGCAGGCCCAGGGCATTGCCCAGGTGGTCTGCGTACAGAACCACTACAACCTGACCCATCGCGACGACGAACAGCTCATCGCCGACCTGGGCCGGCAGGGTATTGCCTATGTGCCGTTCTTTCCCCTGGGCGGCTTCACACCGCTGCAATCGGAGACTCTTTCCAGCGTAGCGACACGCCTGCAGGCATCGCCGTTATGCGTGGCCCTGGCGTGGTTGCTGCAACGTGCGCCGAATATCCTGCTGATTCCCGGCACATCGTCGCCAGCGCACCTGCGGGAAAATCTCACGGCAAGTGAGCTGACGATACCGCCGCAGATGCTGGCTGAGTTGGACGGATTGGTCTAGACAGGCTGGCGGACGCACTGCCTAGCTGTGGTTTTCCTCCGTTTCGTTTCGATGATGTTCCGGCCAGTTGTCGACAGGACGGGCACGGTCTTCGTTGAACATGTCCGTGAGCAGCGCATTGGCACGCCGGTAGGCATCGTGGCGGAACTTGAGGTCCGCTTCCGGCTGGGCGACGATTTCCTCCAGCATTTTGAGGTTCAGCCGGCGGAACTGATCCGCCCGCTCGCGCGCCTCGTAAGCGCCGACGCCCATGTGTTCCAGCGCGCTGCGACCCAATGACAGCGCGCCCTCGAAGGTTTCCCGCTCGGCCGCTTCCACACCCATCTGCCGCAGGGTAATAAGATGCCCCATGTCCCGCGCCCGCACGATCAGTTGCAGCGCGGGGAAGTGCTCCTGGGCCAGTTGGGTCAGCGTCAGGTTGTCTTCCGGATTGTCGATCGCATTGATCAACACCACCGCTTGAGCCGCACCCGCCGCGTGCAGCAAGTCGAGGCGGGTCGCATCGCCATAAAAGACTTTCACGCCGAACTTGCGCAGCGTCTCGATGTTGTCGGGGTCGTGATCCAAGACCACCACCTCGACACCGCAGGACATCAGCAAGCGTCCGGCGATCTGCCCGAAACGGCCGAACCCGGCGATGATCACCCGCGGATTCTGCTGGTCGACGAGGTCGGATTCGCGTTTGTTTTTCTTGGCGACGGACTCGAACCGATCCAGCAATACGATCAGCAAGGGCGTCAGGCACATGGACAAGGCCACCGCCAGGGTCAGGCTCTTGCCCCATTGATCGGTCAAGATGCCGGCCACGGTCGCCGCCCCAAACACCACGAAGGCGAATTCGCTGCCCTGGCCCAGCAACACCGCCTGCCAGGAGCGCTGACCGGCGGGGACGTTGAGGAACCGGCCCGCCAGCTTGATCACCAGCAGCTTGATCAGAATGAAACCCAAGGTCAGGGTGATGACTTTCAGCGGTGCGTTGATCAGGGTGCCGAAATCGATCGACATGCCTACACCGATGAAGAACAGACCCAACAGCAGGCCTTTGAACGGTTCAATGTCGCTTTCCAGCGCATGTCGGTATTCAGAGCTGGCGAGCAACAACCCGGCCAGGAACGCGCCCATGGCCATCGACAACCCGGCTTCCTCCAGCAGAAAGCCGAAGCCGAACACCAGGAAAAGCGCGACGGCACTGAAAATCTCCCGCAAGCCCGAGCGTGCGGCGAAGCGCAGCAGCGGCCGTGTCACGTAGCGTCCCAACAGCACGACGATGGCGACGGCGGCGACGATTTTGCCTATCGATAGCAACAGCGCTGTGCCCGAGGGGGTGTCGCCGTGGGCCGATAACAAGGGGATCATCGCCACCAGCGGAATGGCTGCGATGTCTTGGAACAGCAGCACGGCAAAGCTGCTGCGGCCCACGGCGGTGGCGGTCAGGTTGCGTTCGCTCATGGCCTGCATGGCGATGGCCGTGGAGGACAGGCTCAGGGTCAGGCCGACCAGCAGCGCTGCCGTCCAGCTCAGGCCCAGGGCCGTGCAGAACAAGCCAATGGCGGCGCCACAGGCGAGCATCTGCAGGGCGCCGCCACCGAACACCATCTTGCGCAGGGCCCAGAGCCGTTTGGGGTCGAGCTCAAGGCCGATGATAAACAGCATCAGGACCACGCCGATTTCAGCGAATTCCAGAATGGCCTTTACATCGGTAATCAGCTTCAGCCCCCATGGGCCGATGACGCACCCGGCCAGCAGATAACCCAATACCGGGCCCAGGCCAAGCCGAACGGCAATCGGCACGATCAGCGTCGCCGAGGCCAGGTAGATCAGCATTTCAATCAGGCTGTGAGTCTCCATATCAATCTTCCTTCCAGGAGGCCAGGCGGGCGCCGTAGTGTTCGATTTGTGCGTGTTGGGCGTCAGGGTCGGCGGCATAGGCGCCATGTACGACCACCGGTTCCAGCCAGCGCATGCCGCAATAGATAGTCGTGGCGTGGAGGGGCTGGGCCAGCGCCGCAAAATCGGGGTAGTTGCCGATCTGGAAATGGGCTTGGTCGCCGCCGGTGGTGACGGCCCACAGCAGGGTCTTGTCCTTGAGCGCCGTGGCGCCTTTGCCATAGGCCCAGCCGTGGGTGAAGACCTTATCGATCCACAGTTTCAGCAGGGGCGGAGTGCTGTACCAGTACATCGGGTGCTGGAGGACGACAAGCTCTGCTTGTTCCACCGCACGCTGTTCCGCCCCGACGTCGATATCGAAGTTGGGGTAGAGCTCGTAGAGCGAACGTATGACCACGTCCGGGTTGTTCGACACTCGCTTGAGCATTAACTGGTTGACCCGCGATTTGTCGGGGTAGGGGTGCGCATAAATGATAAGAATCATCGGTGAATTCCTTGGTTTGGCTCCGTCGATTCTTGTCTGTCGTGAGCGCGAGCGATGGCATTGGGCCGAGCGATACAAACAAGAGCGCCTTTGCGGGGTAGGGTCGAGGCCGCAAAGGCCGCACATCCTACCGAGGAAGGCGCTGATTGTTTAGAGCGGATCGATACATCAGGCACTTCAGCCGAGCGGCAGCGAGACCCTGGCCTCCAACCCGCCACCCTGTCGGCTCCTCAGGGTCAGCGTGCCGCCATGCTCCAGCACCGTCGCCCGGGCCGCCGACAGGCCCAGCCCGACGCCGCCGGTGTGCTTGTTGCGAGAGCCTTCGATGCGAAAGAACGGCGTGAAGACCTGCTCAAGGTATTGGGCGGCGATGCCAGGTCCGCGATCCAGAATGCAAATGTCCACGCGATGGGCGTCGGCCTCGAGTCGAACCGTCGGCGCGCCGCCATATTTGATCGCGTTATCGATCAGGTTGACCAGGGCGCGCTTGATACCGATGGGGCGGCCGACATACACCAAGCGCTGGGCGCCTTCGAATGCGACCTCGGTGCCGGCGTCCTTGAGGTCGTCGACGATGGTGTGCAGCAGTTCGGCCAGGTCGAAGGCAGTGGCATGTTCAAGCCGGGCGTCGTCGCGGAAAAACTCCAGGGCGGAGTTGATCATCGCCTGCATTTCATCGACGTCCCGGAACAGCCGGGATTGCTGCTCGGCATCCTCGATGAACTCGCCACGCAGGCGCATGCGGGTCAAGGGCGTGCGCAGGTCGTGGGAGATGGCGGCGAGCATCTGGGTGCGGTCCTCGATGAAGTGTTTTAGCTGGGACTGCATGGCATTGAAGGCGAGGATCGCCTGACGGATTTCATGGGGGCCGACGACGGGGATAGGTGGTGCTTTGTGATCCACGCCGAAGCGCCTGGCGCCTTCGGCAAAGCGTTGCAAGGGCGCCGCAAGGTGTCGCGTGGCGATCAGCGCGACGATAATCGTCGACACCAGGATCAGCGCCAGCATGATCAGGTTGCGCTTCCATTCCTCCAATCCCCAATTGCGCGCAGGCAGGGAAAACATGACCCACGAGTGGTCGGTCAATTCGATCATTGCGGCGTAGCGTGCGCCGGGCTGGCCGGCGGGCCAATCGCTCGGCTCATAGCCCTCGATCCTCGCATCGGGCCGGCCCAACTGTTGGCGCAAGCGCAGTGCGCCATCGCTGTATTCGGGGTCGTCGATCACTGGCAGCTTGGCTTCTTCATGGCGTTGGAGCCATTGCGTGTTGAAGATCGGGTCACTGGCCGTCCAGGCAATGGTGGGCCGCTGTTCGGGCGTTGCCGAATCGATGATGCGGGTGATGGCGGCGATCTTTTCAATCAGGCCGGTTTCCATCAGGGGCGGGCGGGCCCAGGCATCAGTCAGTTGGCTGAACAGCGCGTTCAGGGCCAGCAACGTGAGCATGGCAACCAGGGTGGTCAGGGCAATCCACCGGGCCAGCGTATCCCATGGTCGTCGAGTGTATTTCATCGCTTCACCACATGGGGGCTGAAGAGGTAGCCGCTGTTGCGCACGGTGCGGATCATCGACGCGCCGGTGATGTCGGTCTCCAACTTGCGCCGCAAGCGGCTGACCTGGACATCGATGCTGCGGTCGAACGCCTCGAAGGTTTCGCCTCGCGCAAGGTCCAGCAATTGCTGGCGGGTCAGCACTCGGCGCGGGTGTTCGGCAAACACCAGCAGCAGTTCGAACTCTCCGGCGGACAGCGGGATCATGACCTTGTCCGGTGAGCGCAGTTCGCGCCGGGTGACGTCCAGTTGCCAGTGCTCGAACTCCAGGATGGGCCGGGATGAGTCGCTCAGCGTGTCCCTGGCTTCACCGGTGCGCCGCAGCACGGCGCGCACCCGAGCCAACAGTTCCCGGGCGTCGAACGGCTTGGTCAGGTAATCGTCCGCCCCCAGCTCCAGGCCGACGACGCGGTCACTCAATTCGCCCATGGCGGTGAGCATGATGATGCCCACCGTGTGCTCGGCCCGCAGTCGTTGACAGAGCATCAGCCCGTTGTCGCCCGGCAGCATGACGTCGAGGATGATGAGGTCCGGCACCCGCCGTTCCACCGCCTGCCACAAGGCGTTGCCGTCGGCGGCCACATCCACGCTATAGCCGTGTTGTTCGAGGAACTTGCGCAAGAGGGCGAGGACTTCGAGGTCATCGTCCACCAGTAATAAATGGCTCACGGTGGGCACGCAGGGTAATGAATACAGGAGGCGATACTAGGATCAATCCAGGGCCTGCGTCATATATTTCAATCCGGCAATAAAGTTGCCGGTGGGCAATATTCTGGAAATCTGCGGGCAAAAAAACGGCGGCAGGATGGGCCTCGATGTCGGTCAGTTAAACCATCAACCAACACCGCCCCCTGTGGCGAGGGAGCTTGCTCCCGCTTGAGTGCGAAGCGCTCACCGCTTTTTTTGGGCCGCTTCGCGCCCCAGCGGGAGCAAGCTCCCTCGCCACAGAGGTTTGGTGTTTGGCTTGTGATCGGCATAGGCAGCATCCCATTCCTCGTCGAGATTGCCCTGTATGCCGATCACCAAGCCTGCTCCGTTGTTCGTTCGCTCCACCGTCGTGGTTGTATTGGCAGCACTCGCCAGCGGTTGCTCCAGCACGCCCGCTGCTAAACCAGGCGCGTGTGAAAGCGCGAGCTATACCGTTCACGATCCCGCAGAGCCGATCAACCGCGGCATCTTCGCGCTCAACCGGACCGTGGATGACTACGCGCTGGCCCCGGTTGCCCGTGGTTATCGCAAGCTACCGGAGATGTTCCAGGCCGGCGTCCACAACTTCGTGGCGAACTTCGGTGAGCCGAAGGTGTTCATCAACGACTTGCTGCAAGGCAATGCCCAGCGCTCGGTCAACACACTGGGGCGGTTCGTCATCAACACCACCGCGGGCATCGTCGGGCTGATCGACGTGTCGGGCAAGCTGGGTATCGAGCGCCACAAGGCCGATTTCGGCCAGACCTTCGGCGTCTGGAACGTCGCACCCGGACCGATCGTGGAACTGCCGTTGCTGGGCAGCGCCAACCTGAGGGACGCGACGGGCAAAGTGCTGGGTTTCGCCGTCGACCCGTTCGGTGACAACAGCAGCACCGTCGATACCCTGGGCACCCTCAACACCATCAGCGGCGTTGTCGATGGCCGCGCCGAAGCATTGCCGCTGACAGACGAGTTGCAGGCCAAAGCGGATTACTACGCGGCGCTTCGCGATGCCACGGCGCAGCGGCGCGCCGATTTTGTCGCGCAAGGGAAGTTGGGGGCTGTCATGCAGGATGGCGTGCAGTGCCCGAATGGAGGCGCTGCCAATGAGTAACCAGGCGTTGGTCTTGCAGCGGCGAATAAAACAGCTCGGCCAGGATGCGTTGCATTGCCGTGAAGTTGAACTGCGGTTGACCGAGGACGGCCGTCATGTGCTGCTCAGTCGCTACCTCGAGTTGTACTGCCACGAGAAGGCCAGCGAGTGTTCGGTGCGGCATTACCGGGTGTCGCTGGCGAGCATGATTCGCTGGATGGTCGATAACGCAGACCAGAGGGGTACCTAGTCGGTTTCTTCAGTACTGCAGGTCGTAGAGCACCGGGTAATGATCACTGCGCAACGCCTGTCCCCGAAAAATACGCAGTACTTCATCGTGCCCCTGCACTTTGAGTCCATCGGCATTGCGAATCAGCTGGCGATCATGCAGCAAGGACTTCTTGATTTGCACTGCGGCTTCACAGTATCCACGCGCCACGACGCCCTCATGGACGTAGGCGTAGTCCAACTGTGAGGGGATGGCGAAATTACCGTAGCCCAGGTCTCCGCCCAAGAGGCTCGAGACGTATTGATCGATCGGTGTATAGGAGCGACTCACCTCGTCCAGCTTCTTGTAGTCCTTTTTGGCCTGGGTTTCGGTGGAGCGGATGGTGACGTGCGTGAAGCCGCTGCCTTCGGGGAACACCGCGTTCATCCTGGTTGCACCCCGGTAGGCGGAGATGCTCTTGGGGGCTGAGCTATAGGGGGTGTTGAGGTCGCCGCCGAAAAATACCAGGCGTTGAAAATCGCCTTCATGGATAGAACCGAGTTCCTGCATGTCCCCCAGTATCTGCGGCCAGGCGTTTCTTGAGGCATTGGCATGGCAGAAGGCGAATGTGTTGCCTGCATCGTCGGTCAGTAGCAACGTGGCGCGCCTGGCTTCTGGGCCCAACGGCCAAATGTGGCGTTCCTTGAATTCGTTGGCCCGGTCCGTGCGCACGAAAACCATGGAACCCAGCGTGGTGCTTTTGCGCGCGCCACCGTCCTGGTCGAGGGATGACTTGAGGATATAGTGCTGGCTCAGGTCATTGACCAGCCGATCATTGGGGTTGCCGGTGCTGCCTACTTCAAACAGGGCGACAATGTCCGGGTTGTCCTGTTGCAGGACCAGTTTGAGCGTGGCCAGTTTTTCCTGGTAGGCATCGCTCATCTTGCCGCCGGCCTGGTTGTTCAGGTGCTGGGTATTCCAGATCAGTATTTTGCATTTGGCCACGGCGTTCGCTCCATGAATGCTGCGCGAAGCAGTATAGATCAAAGGGGAGCGTTAGCCGGCGGGGCCTTGAAAAGCGCTTCGGCCCGACCGGTTGGCGGGTTTTTTCCAGCTTCCAGGCAGGCTGCTAGACTTTATCGTCCAGTCCCTTTCGGAGAACCGGAATGAATAATAAAAACAGGATTTGTCTCTGGTACGACGGCACCGCCCAGGAAGCGGCAGAGTTCTACGCAAGAACCTTTCCCGACAGTGCGGTGAGCGCTATCCATCATGCCCCGGGCGATTATCCGTCGGGCAAGCAGGGCGACGTGATCACCGTGGAATTCACGGTGATCGGCATCCCTTGCGTCGGCCTCAACGGCGGGTCGGCGTTCAAGCACAGCGAGGCTTTTTCATTTCAGATCGCAACTGAAGACCAGGCCGAAACAGACCGTTTGTGGAACGCGATTATCGACAACGGCGGAGAGGCAAGCGTCTGTGGTTGGTGCAAGGACAAGTGGGGGCTGTCGTGGCAGATCAGCCCCCGTGTGTTGCTCGAAGCGGTCGCCAGTGCCGACAAAGCCGCCGCCAAGCGTGCCTTCGAGACCATGATGACGATGACCAAGATCGACATTGCCGCGATTGAAGCGGCGGTGAAAGGCTAGCTGGCGAATCACTGCCATTGCCCTGTGGGAGCGCGCCTTGCTCGCGAAGACGGTGGGTCAGTCAATTTCAATGCTGGCTGATCCGGCGCTATCGCGAGCAGGCTCGCTCCCACATGGGTGGGTGATGACTTCGATTTTTCGACCAGCGCAGATCCTCCTGTGGGAGCGCGCTTGAAGACGGTGGGTCAGTCAATTTCAATGCTGGCTGATCCGGCGCCATCGCGAGCAGGCTCGCTCCCACATGGGTGGGTGATGACTTCGATTTTTCGACCAGCGCAGATCCTTCTGTGGGAGCGCGCTTGAAGACGGTGCGTCAGTCAAC
This sequence comes from Pseudomonas sp. St316, assembly GCF_018325905.1. Lineage (NCBI taxonomy): Bacteria > Pseudomonadati > Pseudomonadota > Gammaproteobacteria > Pseudomonadales > Pseudomonadaceae > Pseudomonas > Pseudomonas sp. St316. Next base: position 2,608,698 of record NZ_AP021901.1, read on the forward strand.
TTCAATGCTGGCTGATCCGGTGCCATCGCGAGCAGGCTCGCTCCCACAGGGTTATGCGGCGGGTCGATATTTTGTGGCTGCCGAAGATCCAGTGTGGGAGCGAGCTTGCTCGCGATGACGGCAGCACAGCCAACATCGATGCAAGCTGACCTACAGCGGGGTTCCAGGCAACCTGGCAATCACCTTGATCTCGAACTGAAACCCATACAGCCACGTCACGCCCACCGCCGTCAGCGTTGGATGCGGCGCGTTGCCCCAGAACTCGGGCACGACGCTCCAGACCCGCTCGAAGTTCGACTCGGGATCGACCATGAAGACCGTAACGTCCACCACATCGTCAAAGCTGCAATCGGCCGCGGCGAGTATCGCCTTCAGGTTGTTGAAGGCCAGTCGAACCTGAGCTTGCAGGTCAGGCTCGGGCGAGCCTTCTTCGGTGCTACCCACCTGTCCCGAAACGAACAGAAAACCATTGGAACGAATCGCCGGCGAATAGCGATTGCGCTCATAAAGCGCCTGGCGTCCGGGCGGAAAAACTACATCACGCTGTGTCATGAATACCTCCATCAAAGAGTGGCTTGCAAACGATGAACTCACTCTAGGGGCTTGTGTCCGCGCGATAAACGAGCAACCTTGGCGATCACTGTTTGTAGAATCCAAACAATCGGATCGACACCCGAGGCACAAATGGATCGTTTTGATGCGATGCAAGCGTTCGTTCGAGTGGTGGAGGCAGGCAGCTTCACCAAGGCGGCGGAAACCCTGCACATGAGCAAGACCACCGTGACCCAACTGGTGCAGCAGCTCGAGGCACGGTTGCGGGTCAAGTTGCTCAACCGCACCACGCGTAAAGTCAACGTCACCGCCGACGGCGCGGTTTATTACGAGCGGGTGATCCGGCTGCTGGCCGACATGGACGATGCCGAGACCAGCGTGTCCGGCGCCCAGGCGCTACCTCGCGGGCGACTGCGTGTGGACGTGCCGAGCCCACTGGCGGCGATGATCCTGATACCGGCCTTGCCGGCGTTCTACGCGCGATACCCGGACATCCAGATCGACATGGGCGTCAGTGATCGCATTGTCGACATGCTCGATGAAAACGTCGATTGCGTGGTGCGCGGCGGTGAGTTGAGGGATCAGTCGCTGGTCGCCCGGCGCGTCGGTGATCTCGCCCTCGGCGTTTTCGCCGCCCCGAGTTACCTGGCACGGTTTGGCCTGCCCGCGCATCCGCGAGAACTGGAAGATTCGCACCACCGCACCGTGGGTTTCCTGTGGGCACGCACCGGCAAATTCTTGCCCTACGCCATGCGCCGTGACGGTGAGCTGCTTCACGTCAAAGGCCGCTACGCGCTGGCCATCGACGACGGCAACGCCTACCTCGCGGCCGGTTTGGCAGGGCTGGGCGTGCTCTGGCTGCCCAAGTACATGTCCAGGCCTCATCAAGCGCAGGGTGGGTTAGTGCCGCTGTTCGAAGACTGGCACCTGGAGCCGATGCCGCTTTATCTGGCCTATCCTCCGAACCGGCACATCAGCGCCAAGCTGCGGGTGTTCATCGATTGGGTCGTGGAACTGATGGCGCAACATGCGCCTATCATTGATCGACACGTATCGTGAAACCCGACTGTCCAGTTCTAGAGGAGCCCTCCATGGACCGATTCACCGGCGGTTGCCTATGCGGCAATGTTCGTATCCAGGCCTCGGGCCGTCCGTATCGCGTTGGCCTCTGTCACTGCCTCGATTGTCGCAAGCATCACGGCGCGCTCTTCTACGCTGCCGCCGTGTTCCCCCAGGATGCCGTGACGATCGAAGGTGAAACACGGGACTATGCCGGACGCTTTTTCTGTCCGCGCTGTGGCTCGTCGCTGTTCGCCCGCTCGGCTGACGAAATAGAAGTGCACCTGGGGACCCTGGACGCCCCCGATCAACTGATGCCCACCTACGAAAGCTGGACCGTGCGCCGCGAGTCATGGCTGCCGGCGTTTCCGTTCACCCGACACTACGTACATGATCGCGAGGGTACGGGCCGGGCCGAGGAGTAGGGCGGTCATTCGAAACCGACAATCGCCTTGATCTCCAGATACTCCTCGAACCCGTGAACCCCATACTCACGGCCATTGCCTGAGCGCTTGTAGCCGCCGAACGGCGCCATGGGATTCCACGCCGGGTAGTTCAACAGCACTTGTCCTGCGCGGATACGCGACGCGACGGCGCGCGCAAGCTCAAGGTCCTGGCCCTGGACATGCGCGCCGAGCCCATAGACGGTGTCATTGGCGATGGCGACGGCTTCATCCACCGTGTCATAGGGAATGATGCACAGCACCGGGCCGAAGATTTCTTCCTGGGCGATGCGCATGCTGCTGTCGACCTGCGAGAAGACCGTAGGGCGGGTGTAGAAGCCTTGTTCAAAACCCTCCGGGCGCCCAGGGCCGCCGCACACAAGCTTGGCCCCTTCATGCAAGCCGACTTCGATCATGGTTTGCACCCGATTGAACTGGGCCTCGTTGGCGATGGGGCCGAGTACGGTTTCTTCCGATCGTGGGTCGCCGACGATGATCGCGTTGGCAGTCGCGGCAGCCAGCGCTTCGACTTCCGCCGAGCGATTTCGTGGCACGATCATTCGGGTCGGCGCGCTGCACGACTGGCCGACATTGCGGAACGCCGACATCACGCCAGGTGGCACGGCTTTGGCGAAGTCAGCGTCCGGCAGCAACACGTTCGGGGATTTGCCGCCCAGTTCCTGGGTGACGCGTTTTACCGTTGGCGCGGCGGCCTGGGCCACCAGTGCGCCGGCGCGGTTCGAGCCGGTGATGGAGATCAGGTCGATGTCGGGGTGCGCCGCCATGGCTGCGCCGACCTCGGCACCGCTGCCGTTCACCAGGTTGAAGACGCCGGCAGGCAGGCCGGCGTCATGCACCAATTGTGCGAAGAGAAGGGCACTGAGGGGCGACAGTTCGCTGGGTTTCAACACCACCGTGCAACCGGCGGCAATCGCCGGGGCGACTTTGGCGGTGATTTGGTACAGCGGCCAGTTCCACGGCGTAATGAGGCCGCAGACGCCGATGGGTTCGCGTTGAATGGCCGTGCCCTGCTCAAGCTTCCGGAAGTTGTAAGTGGACAGCACATCGCGGGCCACCCGAACGTGTTCGGCGGCCAGCGGCACTTGCATGGCCCGTGCGAAGCCGATGGCCGCGCCCATTTCCAGCGAGAGCACCTGGGCCAGTTCTTCCTTGCGCTCAAGCATCAGCCCATGGATCTTTCCAAGGATCGCCACGCGTGTATCCACCGAAGTGGCGGACCAGCCGGGAAACGCTGCGCGAGCTGCCGCGACCGCGCGGTCAACGTCCTCGCTTGAGCCGCGAGCGACCTCGGCAATGACTTGCTCGGTCGCGGGATTGATCACCGGCAGCGTGGCCGGGTATGCCGCAGACTGCCAGTCACCATTGATATAGAACTGCTGGGACGTAGGCGGGTTGTTCAAAAATGGGGTGGTCATCCAACGGGCTCCCATAGAGCGGTGATAGCACTGCCGGCGACAGATCCTGAGGCCGTTTTCTTCTCGATAAACTAACAAAGCGGCCCGGATGGGATATGCCGTTCTCAAGCCTGGCAAAGAAGAATCTGCTGTATCTGCCGGGCTAACTGGGCAAAAAAAATGGCGGCGCCCGTCCGGGGCAAAAAAGCGCGCCCGGTCGCTTGCGTCAAATGAGTCGGCCGGTGCCAGGTGTGCTCACCTGAGGCATTGTCAGGGCTGTCGGTTCGGTAAACCTGCGGATATCAAAAGGGCTGATCAGGGTGCCGGTGTTGCCGGTGCTGATCAGCTCGGCCATGACGTCGCCGACGCCCGGGCCGAGCTGGAAGCCATGCCCGCAGAAACCAAAGGCATAGAACAACCCCTTGACCTTGCCGCTTGGGCCCATGATCGGCAGTGAGTCTGGCGTATAGCTTTCGATGCCGCTCCACACCCGGATAATGTTCAGGTTCGCCACCCCAGGCAGCAGGCGGCTCATCTGCTGCATCTGGTTGAGCAGGCTCTCGGGCTTGAAGTAGGCACGACGGTTGATCATGTCCGGTTTGCAACGGTTGCCGCCGCCGATGATGAGGTTGCCCCGGGGGATCTGCCGGAAATAAATCACCTCTTCCTTTATCTTGGTGAACACGCCGATCACCGTCGGCAAGGCATAGGGTACCGGTTCGGTGACCGACATCTGCGGGCCATTGGCTTGCAATGGCACGGCTTCGTCAAATTGTTCGGACAGCTTTGCCCCCCACGCCCCTGCCGTGATCAGCAGTTGTTCTGCAATGAACAATTGGCCATCGGTGGTGGCCACGTGGAATTCGTCGTTCACCTTTTGTACTGCGGCGACTTCCGTTCGCTCGCACACACTTGCCCCGGCCCGTGTCGCCGCGCGGGCAAATGCCGGTGCGGCCAAGCGCGGGTTGGCGTGGCCGTCGTGAGGGGCATACGAGCCACCTTTGACCTGCGGGCCGAGGAATGGGAAACGCGCATGCAAAGCCTTGCCGGTGATGATCTGCAAGTCCAGCTCGCGGGCTTCGGGGGCGGCGGCGTAGGCTTCAAGTTCGGCGATTTCGTCTTCGCGATAACAGACGCGCATATGGCCGCTGGGGATGAACTCCAGGTCATCGCCAATCAACTCGGGGAGCCGTTTCCACAACCCGTACGAGCGATTGGACAGTTCCAGTTGGCCGAGGAATCGCCCCTGGCGTCGCACGTTGCCGAAATTCACCCCACTGGCATATTGGCCGATCAGGTCGCGTTCCAGCAGGGTCACCGAGTGCCCACGCTGGCGCAGGAAAAACGCCGACGCCGAGCCCATGATGCCGCCGCCTATAATCAGTACATCGCTTTTTTGTGGCTTCATGATATTCCCTCGAACATCCTCGATAGCGGTTCAATTGCAGCAAGGTCAGGCCCAACCTCCGTGGCGAGGGAGCTTGCTCCCGCTGGGGCGCGCAGCGGCCCCAAAAGCGGTGAGCGCTTCGCGCTCAAGCGGGAGCAAGCTCCCTCGCCACGGGTTCATCTCATGCCGTTGGGTAGGGGGGCGCACATGCCAGCGCTTCGATTTCGATCAGGTACCCATGGTGCAAGGCCGGCACGGGCACCACCGCGCGCGCAGGTCGGTGTGCGCCCAGATAGCGGGCGTAGATCCGGTCGAACGCTGGCCAGTGTTCAATGCCGGCGACATAGACCGTCACTTTCAGCAGGTCGCTCGGACGACGACCCGCGGCGCCAAGAATCGCCATCAGGTTATCCAGGGCGATGGCGGCTTGTACCTCGAACGGTTGGTCGACACTGTGGCCGCCATCGGCACGTACCGGCAGTTGCCCGGACACGTACAAGACGCCTTCGTGCGAGACCGCCTGGGAGTAATGTCCACCCGCAGCGGCCGCCCGGGTGGTCTGGATCAACTCGATTTCACCAGCCATGCAGACGACTCCAGGTGTGCACCTGGCCGAAGACATCGCAGGCGTGGTAATCAGGGAATTGCGCACCGGTGGCGCAGGCGTGGTTGGGCAGGATGCGCAGGCGACTGCCGATGGGAAAACGCTCGGTGATAGCGACGTCCCCAGGGCTGGAAAGGGTGACGATGCCGTGCTCCTGGTTGGCGCTGGTGAGCAGCGCGCCCTCGATCCAGGCGCCGGCTTCGCTGCACACTTGTCCATAGCCGAAATCCCGCTGCTGGCGCTGTGTCCCCCGGTCCCGGCTCATGGCCATCCAGCCGGCATCGGTGATGATCCAGCCTTTGTCCGGCTGATGCCCGATGACGGTGGTCAGTACGCTCAGCGCCAATTCATCTGCCTGGCAAACACCGATGTTGTGCATCACTAGGTCGAAGAACACATAGACGCCGGCGCGGACCTCGGTCACGCCTTCCAGGCTCACCGCCGACAATGCCGTGGGTGTCGAGCCGATGCTGACTTGCGGGCAGGCCAGCCCGGCTGCGCGGATGCGTTGGGCGGCGCTGACGCAGAGGTGGCGTTCTTGTTCGGCCAAGGCTTGCAGCGCTTGGGGCGTATCGAGCTCGTAGCTGGACCCGGCGTGGGTCATGACGCCGCACAGCTGCATGCCGCCTTCGCTGAGTCGCCGCGCGATGTCGACCAGTGCATCGTCTTCAACGCGCACGCCGGAGCGATGACCGTCGCAATCGATCTCGATCCAGACCTCGAAACGTTCGTCGTGCTGCCTGCCGAAATCGACGATGGCCTGCGTCGCCGCCAGGCTGTCGGTCAAGATGCTCAAGCGACAGCCCTTGCGCCGCAGCGTCAGGGCCTGGGCCAGTTTGCCGGGCGCCATGGACACGGCATAAAAGATGTCGTGGATGCCTTCGGCGAAGCAATGCTCGGCTTCCTTGAGGGTGGACACGGTGATTGCCCTGGCGCCTGCTGCGATCTGCGCTTGAACCACCGGCAGGCATTTGCTGGTTTTGATATGTGGGCGCAGACGCACTCCCAAGGCGTCCATGCGGTGTTGCATGCGCTGGATATTGCGCTGCATTCGCGGCACATCGATGAGCGCGACCGGGGTATCGAGGGAAGCAATTGAGACGGGCATGAGCGAGGCTCGCAGGTGAAAGACAGGCTCGACTCTACTCAGTCATCGTAAAGTCGTGGTTCAATGCGATGTCATCAATCATTAAGTTAAACTGAATGATCAGCTTCGAAGACCTGCGCATGGCCGTGGCGCTGGCACACTGCGAATCGTTGAGCGCTGCTGCCCGGGCCCTCAATGTCTCGCCACCGGCGTTGTCCATGCGCTTGCGCAAACTGGAGACGCTGCTGGGGCTGACGTTGGCCAACCGCGACGCCCGACGGCTGAGCCTGACCGCCGACGGCGAGCGTTTCTCGCGTCAGAGCGCGCTGTTGCTGGAACAACTGGAGGCGCTTCCCGAGTCGTTCAAGCAGCAAGACGATCAACTGGCTGGCACCCTCAGGTTGGCAGCGCCGTTCGGCTATGGCCGCCAACGCCTCGCGCCGCTGCTGGCCCGTTTTGCCAGGTTGCATCCGCAGCTCTGCCTGCACCTGGATCTACGGGAAACGCCCTGGCCTGACCGTCATGACAGCGATGCGGTGATTCACATCGGTCACCTGAGCGACAGTCAGTGGGTCGCTCGCCTCCTCACGCACAATGACCGTTGGCTGTGCGCGAGCCCTGCTTACCTGGAGCAGAACGGCACACCGCGAGTGCCGGAGCAACTCGCCGAGCATCGCTGCATCTGTATTCGTGAAAACGATGAAGATGTCACCCTGTGGCACCTGCGCAATGCGCACGGGCGCAGGACCCTGCGGATCAACCCTGCCATGTTGAGCAACGATGGCGGCGTGGCCCGACGCTGGGCCGAACAGGGCCTGGGGTTGGTGCTGCGTTCGCAATGGGATGTCAGCGAAGCCATCGCCGACGGCAGGCTGGTGCGGGTGCTCGCCGATTGGCAATTCGACAGCGCCCCGATCAACCTGCTGGTACCCTCGCGCAAACTGCGCAGCGCGCGGGTACAGGCGTTGGTGAGTTTTCTTGAGGCCGAACTGAAGGCCTGAATAGGGCACTGTTCCTACCGACCCACCGCTTTCGCGAGCAGGCTCGCTCCCACAGTGGATCGGCGGCGTTCCTTGATCCTGTGCCCACCACCATCCCCTGTGGGAGCGAGCCTGCTCGCGATGGCGCCGGCCCATTAAACACAATGGCAAGCAGGTCCACTGCTTTCGCGAGCAAGCTCGCTCCCACAGGGATTTATGCTGGCCTGGAACTCACTGACCGCCACAAATCCCCTGTGGGAGCGAGCTTGCTCGCGATGGTGGCAGCCCATTCGACAAAGATGCCGAAGCTGCCCACCCAAGGCGTAGATTCTGCCGCAAACGACCTGGCGCAGGCCGGTTTGGCGCACCATAACGGCTCTCAAACCCACAGAAACACGGGCACGACGCCCACGCCTGGAGCATCCCGCAAAGTCTGCTGAGCGAGCCCCGCAAAACGGTGGTTTGTACCAAGCGGCCGGTATTTTTAACGATTTATCCACGGTCTCATGGTGTTGTAATGAAAACGTGATGCAGCGTTGCACCGATGCCTCACGAAGGGCGCCATCGTTCGCCTCGTCGAGCCTTCAACAACAATCCAGGACCGCACTCATGAGCTTTCTTCGACCCAAGTACATCACCTTCGACTGCTACGGCACGTTGACCAATTTCCAGATGGGCACCATGACCCGCGAGCTGTTCGCCGACCGTGTCGATGCTGGGCAGATGGACCAGTTCGTCAAGGATTTCTCCGCTTATCGCCTGGACCAGGTGATGGGTGACTGGCGGCCCTATGATGAAATCATCAAGACCTCCCTGATGCGGGTCTGCAAGCGTTGGGGCGTTGAATATCGTGGCGAAGGCCAGCTCTATTACGACGCCGTGCCAACCTGGGGCCCCCATGCCGATGTACCGGCGGGCTTGTCGAAAATCGCCGACAAGATCCCCCTGGTGATTTTTTCCAACGCGATGGACGAGCAGATCATGTCCAACGTCGACAAGCTTGGCGCACCTTTCCATAAAGTCTTCACGGCCCAACAGGCCCAGGCCTACAAGCCGCGCCTGGCCGCTTTCGAATTCATGCTCGATAACCTTGGCTGCGGACCGGAAGACGTCCTGCATGTGTCGTCGAGCTTCCGCTACGACCTGATGTCGGCCCACGACATGAAGATCAAGCACAAAGCCTTCGTCGCCCGCGGTCATGAACAACCGGCCAACGCTGCCTTTGGCTACCACCAGATCCCGGACATCGGCGCATTGCCCGCTCTGGTCGGGCTCTGAGTCTCGACGCACGTTTGAAGGCGAAAGGGGTTAGACATGGGCAGTGAGTCCTATTGGCTCGACACCGCACCAGCGTTCGCCGGTGCTCAGCTCGGCGGATTGCCCGGGCAGGTCGATGTCGCCATCGTCGGTGGCGGCTTCACCGGTCTGGCGGCGGCGCGGGCCCTGGCCTTGAAGGGGGCCAGCGTGGCGGTGCTGGAAGCGGGCAGGGTGATTGGCGAGGCGTCTGGGCGCAACGGCGGGCATTGCAGTACCGGCGTGGCCCAGGATTACGCGGCACTCACCGCCAGCCTCGGCGCCGACAAGGCTCGGGCGTATTACCAAGCCTATGAAAGCGCCGTGCAGAGCGTCGTCACGCTGGTGGAGCAAGAACGGATTGCTTGCGACCTCAAGCGCAACGGCAAGCTCAAGCTGGCCGCCAAGCCGATGCACTACGAAGGGTTGGCGCGCACCTGCGAATTGATCCGCAAGGAAGTCGATGCCGAGGTCGAGTTGCTGTCGGCCCAGGAGACGCGGGCGGAAGTCAATTCAGCGCAGTTTCACGGTGGCCTGTTGCAGCGCAATGGTGTGCAGATGCACATCGGGCGTTTCGGCGTCGGCCTGGCCGAAGCGGCCGCCCGTCACGGTGCGTTGATCTTCCAGGGCGTGGCGGTGCAGGACTGGAAGGCCAGTGCCGGCGGTTATCGAGTCAATACCAGCAAGGGGACGCTGCAGGCCTCGCAAATATTGTTGGCGACCGGCACCTGCCAGCAGGGCGGCCTGGGCTGGTATCGGCGGCGGATCGTACCGGTGGGCAGTTTCGTGATCGCCACCGAGGTGCTGTCGCCCGCGCTGATCGACAGCCTGCTGCCGGCCCGGCGTTCTTATGTCACCAGCCGCATGATCGGTAACTACTTTCGCCTGACGCCGGACAACCGCCTGCTGTTTGGCGGTCGGGCACGGTTTGCCATGTCCGACAGCGTGTCCGACGCCAAGAGCGGCAAGGTGCTGCAAGCCGCCATGGTGCAGATGTTCCCGCAGTTGGCGAACACCCGGATCGACTATTGCTGGGGCGGCCTGGTGGACATGACCTCCGACCGCCTGCCCCGGGCCGGCCAGCATGGCGGGGTTTATCACTCCATGGGCTACAGCGGCCACGGTGTGCAGATGTCGGTGCACATGGGGCAGGTCATGGCCGAGGTCATGGCCGGCAAGGTCGAGGCCAACCCTTGGCGCGAACTGGACTGGCCGGCCATTCCCGGGCACTTCGGCAAGCCCTGGTTCCTGCCGCTGGTCGGCGCGTATTACCGCCTGCAGGACTATTTGCACTGAGTCTCATGGCGTCGCTTGGCGTTGCAACCACAGTGCGTTTACGCACGTAACGAGCCCTATCATTTTCCGAAAGGTAGAACTGACATGAGTGACACTAAAAACGGCATCAAAGACCAGTTGATCACCGGTACAGAAAGTCTGCGTGTTTTCGAAGGGCTCAACCGCGGCATGTCGCGCCGCCATGCATTGCAGATGCTCGGGCTGGCGGGCGTGGCCGCAGCCGGTGCCGGTAGCCTGTTCGGCGCCGCCGGCAAGTTGCTTGCCGATGAGCAGGCAACCCCCGGCAAAGGCAAGCCCGGCGGGCGTATCCGTGTCGCCGGTATCTCCAGTTCCACCGCCGATACCCTGGACCCGGCCAAAGGCTCATCGTCCACGGACTACGTGCGCCACTACATGTTCTACAACGGCCTGACGCGTTTCGACAGCCACATGGTGCCGCAACTGGAACTGGCCGAACGCATCGACACCACCGACGCCACGCTCTGGGTGATTACCCTGCGCAAGGAGGTGACCTTCCACAACGGCAAGGGTCTCACCGCCGCGGATGTGGTGTTTTCCCTGTTGCGGCACAAGGACCCGATCACCGGTTCCAAGGTCTTGCCGCTGGCCGAGCAGTTTGCCGAGGTCAAGGCCACCGGTACCCATGAAGTGCAGATACGCCTGAGCGGCCCGAATGCCGAGCTGCCATCGATCCTGGCCGTCTCCCACCTGTTGATCGTCCCTGAGGGCACCACCGACTTCAACCAGGGCATCGGCACCGGCCCGTTCAAGGTCAAGGAGTTCAAGCCGGGGGTGCGTTCCATCGGTGCGCGCAACACCAACTACTGGAAGCCTGGCCTGCCGTACCTGGACGAAATCGAATTCATCGGCATCGCCGACGAGCCGTCACGGGTCAATGCATTGCTGTCGGGCGACGTGCAGATCATCAACGAGGTCAACCCGCGCTCGACCACGCGCATCAAGGACAGCACCACCCATCGCGTGGTGGACTCGCCGTCGGGTAACTACACCGACCTGATCATTCGCCAGGACCAGATGCCCGGCCAGAGCCCGGAGTTCACCGAGGCGATGAAACTGCTGCTGGATCGCGAACAGGTCAAGTCGGCGATCTTCCGTGGTTTCGCCAGGGTCGGTAACGATCACCCGATTGCGCCTGGCTCACGCTTCTACAACGCCGACCTGCCGCAACGGGCCTACGATCCGGAAAAGGCCCGTTTCCTGCTGAAGAAGGCCGGCATGGAGAGCATCAGCATGCCGCTGATGTGCTCGCCAGCCGCCACCGGTTCGGTCGACGTTGCGGTGCTGTTGCAGCAATCGGCCAAGGAGGCCGGGCTCAAACTCGACGTCAATCGGCTGCCGAGCGACGGCTACTGGTCCAACCACTGGGCCAAGCACCCATTGAGCTTCGGCAATATCAACCCGCGGCCTAACGCCGACATGTTGTTCTCGCAGTTCTTCCAGTCCACGGCGCCGTGGAACGAATCCGGCTGGAAAAACCCGCAGTTCGACCAGTTGCTGATCCAGGCTCGCGGTGAAACCGATGAGGCCAAGCGCGGGCAGATGTATGCCGACATGCAGACCCTGGTGCATGACCACAGCGGCATCGGCATCCCGGTGTTCATCAGCAACATCGATGGCGTCGACCAACGCGTCAAAGGTTATGGCACCAACCCGCTGGGCGGTTTCATGGGCTATATGTTCGCCGAGCAAGTCTGGCTTGACGCTTGATGCGTGTTGTCTGGCGGCGTGACATGGCACAAGGGGTAGGGCGATGAATAGCAACACACTTTGGTTGATCGGCCGGCGCCTGGGCGCCGCGGTCGTGACCCTGTTGATCGTATCGATGGTGGTGTTCGCCATTACGGCGGTGTTGCCGGGAGACGCGGCGCAACAGTCCCTTGGACAATTCGCCACGCCTGAGCAAGTGGCGGCCCTGCGGGTGAAGATGGGCCTGGACCAACCGGGTGTGTTGCGCTACCTGCACTGGTTGATGAGCCTGCTCAGCGGTGACATGGGCATGTCGATTTCCAACGCCACGCCGGTCAGCGAGTTAATGGCCGGCCGTGTCCCCAATACCCTGATGCTGGCGACGGCCACGGCGCTGGTGTCGGTGCCGGTGGCGCTGGTCTTGGGCATTGGCTCGGCGATGGGGCGAGGGGGGCGCATCGACGGCTTCCTGAGCTTCTTCACCCTGACGATGGTGGCGGTGCCGGAGTTCCTGGTCGCCACCCTGGCGGTGCTGATTTTCGCGGTGAACCTGGGCTGGCTTTCGGCGCTGTCCTATTCCAGCGAGATCACCTCGCCGCTGCAATTCATGCGCACCTATGCCTTGCCGGTGATGACCCTGTGCTGCGTCATCGTCGCGCAAATGGCGCGCATGACCCGGGCGGCGGTGATCGATCAACTCGACAGCCCCTACGTGGAAATGGCCCGCCTCAAAGGCGTGAGTCCGGTGCGTGTGGTGCTGCGCCATGCCTTGCCCAATGCCATCGGGCCGATCGCCAATGCCATCGCCTTGAGCCTGTCCTACCTGCTGGGCGGGGTGGTGATCGTCGAGACGATTTTCAACTATCCCGGCATCGCCAGCCTGATGGTCGATGCCGTGACCAACCGCGACATGGCGTTGGTCCAGGCCTGCACCATGCTGTTTTGTACGGCGTACCTGGCGTTGGTGCTGGTGGCTGACCTGTGCGCGATCCTGTCCAATCCGAGGCTGAGAAACCAATGAACAATCTCATTGTGAAATCCCCGCCTGCGGCGCCCGAACTGGCCTTGGGCAAGGTGTCGCGCAAAACGCCCTGGCTCGGCCTGATTGGCGCCGCGATGTGTGTGATCTGGTTGCTGGTGGCTATCTTCGGGCCATGGCTGGCACCCCATCCCGTAGGGGAAGTGGTCTCCGACAACGTCTTTGACACCCTCAGCGCCACTTATCCGCTGGGCACCGATTATTTGGGCCGCGACATGCTCAGCCGCATTCTCGTAGGCGCGCGCTTCACGGTGGGCTTGGCGTTGGTGGCGGCAGTCCTGGCCAGTGGGCTGGGCACCAGTTGCGCTCTGCTGTCGGTGGTTTCGCCGAAGTGGCTGGACGAGCTGATCAGCCGACTGATGGACGCCTTTATTTCGATCCCGAGCAAGATGCTGGCGCTGATCATGGTCTCGGCGTTCGGCTCGTCGGTGACCTTGCTGATCTGCACGGCGGTACTCAGTTTCACCCCGGGGGCGTTTCGTATCGCCCGCAGCATGGCGGTGAACATCGAGGCGCTGGAATACGTGCAGGTGGCCCGTACCCGTGGCGAACGTCGGCTGTACATCGCCTGTGTGGAAATCCTTCCCAACATCCTCAATCCGGTGCTGACCGATCTGGGCCTGCGCTTCGGCTTCATCGTCCTGCTGCTCAGCGGCATGAGCTTCCTCGGCCTGGGCGTGCAGCCGCCGGATGCCGACCTGGGGTCGCTGGTGCGGGAAAACATCGGCGGCCTCAACCAGGGCGCGCCGGCCATCGTGATTCCAGCTCTGGCCATCGGCACCCTGACCATTGGCGTCAATCTGTTTATCGACCGCTTGTCTTCGCGGCGTAACCGACGTACGGGAGGCCATTGAGATGAGCCAATTGATCCGAGTCGAGAACTTGCGCGTGGTCGCCTGTGGCGAGCGCAGCGAGGTGGAAATCGTCAAGGGCGTGAGTTTCTCCCTGGAAAAAGGTGAAGTGCTGGCGCTGATCGGCGAGTCTGGTTCGGGCAAGACCACCATCGCCCTGGCGCTGCTCGGTTATGCCCGGCGCGGTTGTCGCCTGGCCGGAGGCGTGGTGCAGATTGGCGAGCACGACATGCTCGCCTTGAGTGAGCGCGAGCTGCAAGGCCTGCGCGGCAACCGGGTGTCGTACATCGCCCAAAGCGCCGCGGCGGCGTTCAACCCGGCCAAGAAACTCATCGACCAAGTGGTGGAAGGGGCGTTGATCCATGGCCTGGGCAGCCGGGCCGTGCTCGAAGCCAAGGCCATCGAACTGTTCCGTGACCTGGCGTTGCCGAATCCCGAGCGCATCGGCCAGCGCTATCCCCATCAAGTGTCCGGCGGGCAACTGCAACGGGTGATGGCGGCCATGGCGTTGATCAGCGATCCGCTGCTGGTGGTGCTCGATGAGCCGACCACGGCCCTCGATGTGACGACCCAGATCGACGTACTGCGCGCCTTCAAGCGGGTGGTGCGCGAGCGTGGCGCGACGGCGGTCTACGTGTCCCACGACCTGGCCGTCGTGGCGCAGATGGCCGACCAGATCGTGGTGCTCAACGGCGGGCAGATTTTCGAACAGAGCGCCACCGCGCCACTGCTCAAGGGCCCGGCTCATGCCTACACCCGCAGCCTGCTGGCGGCGGCACGGCCAGACACGACGATTCGCCCGCCGTGCGGTGTGGCCGCAGACACGCCGCTGCTGACCATCAAGGGCTTGACCGCTGGCTACGGCAACAAGAACCAGCACGGCATGCCGGCGATCCGGGTGCTCGAAGACATCGACCTGACCGTGCGCAGGGGCGAGGCCATCGGTGTGATCGGAGAGTCCGGCTCGGGCAAGTCCACCTTGGCGCGGGTGGTGGCGGGGTTGTTGACCCCGGCCCTGGGCGGGCTGACGTTTGACGGTCAGCCCCTGGGTGGCAGTCTGGCCGAACGCACGGACGAACAGTTCCGGCGCATTCAAATGGTGTTCCAGAATGCCGACACCGCGCTCAACCCGATGCACAGCATCAGCACTATCCTGAGCCGGCCGTTGAAGATGTATTTCGGCCTCAAGGGCGCGGCGCTGCGTGAGCGTATCGGCGAGTTGCTCGACCTGGTGCGTCTGCCAAGGGACATGGCCGAGCGCCGCCCGAGCGAACTCTCCGGCGGACAGAAACAGCGGGTCAACCTGGCCCGGGCGCTGGCGGCCAAGCCGGACCTGATCCTGTGCGATGAAGTGACCTCGGCGCTGGACACGGTGGTCGGCGCGGCGATCCTTGAACTGCTGCGCGACCTGCGCCAGCAACTGGGGGTGTCCTACCTGTTCATCAGCCATGACATCTCCACGGTGCGGGCGTTGTGCGACGACATCGTGGTGATGTACAGCGGCCACAAGGTCCAGGCGGGCACCCGGCAATCGTTCGCCCAGGCGCCGTTCCATCCCTACACCGACCTGCTGATCCACTCGGTACCGGAGATGCGTCAGGGGTGGCTGGAAAGCTGTGGCGCCACCACCTGCGGCACGCTGCCGGCGTTGGGCGCGCGCGCCGAGGTGCCGCAGCTGTGCACCTTCCTCAATCGCTGCCCGGTGCGGGTCGACGGCCTCTGCAACCACACCGCGCCGCCCCGACGGATCATCGACGGCGGCAGCGAGGTGCTCTGTCATCACGACAGTGCCGAGCTGCTCAAGCGCCAACAGGATTCAAACAGCATGATCGTGGGAGCCTACGCATGAACGCGCGTTTCGTGAGGTTGGCCGAACAGGGCCGGCCCATCGTCAAATTGAAAGTGGATGGCGTCCCGATCGAGGCGTTGCAGGGCGACACCTTGATGGTCGCATTGCTGACCCACGGCCCGGCGTTGCGCCAGTCGGAATTCGATCCGGGCAGCCGGGCCGGTTTCTGCCTGATGGGCGCCTGCCAGGATTGCTGGGTCTGGACCCGTAGCGGCGAACGCCTGCGGGCCTGCTCCAATGAAGTACGCGAAGGACTGGACATCATCACTCAACAACCGGAGGCGATATGGCCACTGCGCGGCTGAACACGCATCGAGTCGTCATCGTCGGCGCCGGACCGGCCGGCATCCGTTGTGCCCAGACCTTGGTGGCGGCGGGCTTCAAGCCGATCCTGATCGACGAAAACCGTCGCGATGGCGGGCAGATCTATCGGCGCCAGCCCGACGGGTTCACCCGCAGCTACGCCACGCTCTACGGCACCGAAGCGGACAAGGCCCGTGACCTTCACGAAAGCTTCGACCGCCTGCGTCCACAGATCGACTATCGCCCCGATACGCTGGTATGGAACCTGACGCCCGGACAACTGTGCTGCGTCAGCCAGGGCCAGCACACGACGGTGGATTACGACGCGCTGATCCTGTGCACCGGCGCCACCGACCGCTTGATGCCCATTGAGGGCTGGCAGTTGGGCGGTACCTACAGCCTCGGCGGCGCGCAGATCGCCTTGAAGGCCCAGGCAGTTTCCATTGGCCACCGGGTGGTGTTCATGGGCAGCGGGCCGTTGCTGTACCTCGTTGCCAGTCAATACGTAAAAGCCGGGGCCAATGTTGCGGCGGTGCTGGACACTTCGCCGTTGAGCCAGCGCATCAAAGCCCTGCCCAAACTCATGGCGCGCCCGGGCTTGCTGTTCACCGGCATGAAACTGTTGGCGCAGTTGTATCGGGCGAAGATTGCTGTGCACCTGGGTATTTCGCCGCTGCAAATTCTGGGAGAGGCGAGCAGCGGCGTCAGCGGCGTGCGGATCCGTACCACGAGCGGGGAAACCTTGACGGTGGCGTGCGACGCGGTAGCACTGGGTTATCACTTGCGCCCGGAAACCCAACTGGCTGACCTGGCGGGCTGTCGCCTGCGTTTTGACGAGGCCTCCAGCCAATGGCTGCTGGACACGGACGAAGAGGGCCGAACCTCGGTCAGCGGCGTCTACGCCGCCGGTGACGGCTCGAAGATCCGTGGCGCCGATGCCGCCGAGCACGCCGGTTGCCTGGTCGCCCTGGCGTTGTTGAGCGATCTGCAGCAGCCGGTGGACGCCGCACTCGTCGCCGAACAGCGCCAGGCGCTCAAGGTGATGGACGCGTTTCGCCTCGGCCTGGCCCAGGCGTTTCCCTGGCCGGCGGCACAGGCCAAGGCCTTGCCGGACGAGGCCATCGTTTGCCGCTGCGAGATGATCAGCGCCGGCGAGCTGCGCCGTACCGTCAGCGAAAAGGGCGCCTGTGAAGTCAACCGGGCCAAGGCGTTCAGCCGGGTCGGCATGGGCCGCTGCCAGGGTCGCTATTGTTCCCAGGCCGGGGCCGAAGTGATTGCAGCCGCAGCGGGTGTCCAGGTGCAGGAGGTGGGGCGCCAGCGCGGTCAGGCGCCGGTCAAACCGCTTTCGATGCTCACTCGGGAGGTGACGCCATGACGGTCAATAATAAAGCCGACGTGGTGATTGTCGGCGGCGGCCTGATGGGCTCGGCGGCAGCGTTTTTCCTGCGCCAACGGGGGCAGTCGGTGATCCTGCTGGAGCGTGACCAGATCGGGCAGTACGCCAGCGGCGTGAACTTCGGCAACGTGCGGCGCCAGGGGCGTTTTCTCGGGCAACTGGAACTGGCGAACCGGTCCTGGGCACTGTGGAAACGCCTGCCGGAACTGATCGACGACGACCTGGAGTTCATCGCCAGCGGGCATATGCGCGTGTGTTATCGCGAGGATGAAATACCCGAGCTCGAGGCTTACGCAGCGGCTCCGGAAGCGGCGGAGTTGGACTTGCAGATCTATCGCGGCAGCGAGCTGCATGCGCGTTTTCCGTTTCTCGGCAAGGACGTCAAGGGCGGTTCCTATGCGCCGCACGACGGTCACGCCAACCCGCGCCTGGCGGCCCCGGCGTTCGCCCGGGCGGCACGGCGGCTCGGTGCGCGCATCGAGGAGCGCACCGAGGTGGCCGAGGTACAGAAGCTTGGTGACGGGTTCAGCATCAGCACCACCGACGGTCGCCAGTTCAGCGCTGCCCAACTGTTGATTACCGCGGGCGCTTGGGGCCAGAAGCTCTCGGCGCAATTCGACGAGCCGGTGCCGCTGGAGACCAACGGCCCGCAAATGGCCGTTACCGAGCCGGTGCCTTATGCCTTGCCGACGGTGATCGGTGTGTACACCAAGATTCCCGAAGAGGTGATCTATTTCCGCCAGATTCCCCGAGGCAATATCGTCATCGGCGGCGGCTATCGCAGCAAGCCGGACATGCTCAACCGCCGGGCCTATGTCGAGCCGCGCAGCATCCTCAACCAGTTGGACCAGATGCGCCGCCTGCTGCCGGGTGTCGGCAATCTCAACATCATTCGCGTGTGGAGCGGCATCGAAGGCTACCTACCCGATTCGCTGCCGGTGATGGGGCCCAGTGGCAACGTCGATGGCTTGTACTATGCGTTCGGCTTCAGCGGCCATGGCTTCCAGCTCGGTCCGGGCGTTGGCGATGTCATGGCTGAACTGATCAGCACCGGCAGCACTCGAACGTTCATCGAGCCGTTCTCCATCCGCCGGTTCGCCCTTTGTGCCGAGCAACGGAGCAAGGCCTCATGAAACCCCGCGTGTTAGCCATTTTCGAACGCCTGTTGGCGTTTGAAACGGTCTCTTCAGAATCGAACCTGGCCCTGATCGAGTACGTGCGCGAGCTGTTGCTGGGCAAGGGTATCGAGTCGCTGATCGTCAAGGATGAGAGCGGCAAGAAGGCCAACCTGTTCGCCAGCACCGGCCCGAGTGAGTTGCCCGGGGTCCTGCTGTCTGGGCACACCGACGTGGTGCCGGCGGCAGGGCAGGCCTGGAGCGTTCCGGCGTTCCAGGCGACAGTGCGCGATGGACGCGTCTACGGGCGTGGCAGTTGTGACATGAAAGGTTTCATTGCGCTGGCCATCGACGCCATGCTCGATGCCGCCGACCATTCGTTGAACCGGCCATTGCAACTGGCGCTTTCCCACGACGAGGAGATCGGTTGCGTGGGGGTGCGGCGCCTGCTCGACGTGCTGCACCTGGCGCCGGTGCGACCGTTTTTGTGCGTGATCGGCGAGCCGACCAACATGCAGTTCGTGCTTGGCCACAAGGGCAAGGGTTCCTATCGCACCTACTGTCGCGGCCTGGAAGCGCACTCATCGCTGGCACCGCGCTCGGTCAATGCGATTCACGTGGCCTGCGATTTCATCGCCGCGTTGCGCCAGAGCCAGCAGCAACTGCAGGAGCAGGGCGCCCAGGACGCGGATTACGACGTGCCCTACAGCACCGTGCATGTCGGGCAGATTGTCGGCGGCAAGGCACTGAACATCGTGCCGAACCTGTGCACCCTGGATTTCGAAGTGCGCAATTTGCCGGACGACGACCTGGACCTGTTCCTGGAGCAACTGCGCGAGCGCGCCGAGGTGATCGTGCGTGAAGCCAAGAAACTCTCCAGCGTCGCGGACATCGAGATCGAAACCCTCAACGTCTATCCGGGCCTCGACACCCATCCGAGTGTCGAAGCCGTGCGCTTCCTGAAAAACTTTGCCACCCCGGACACCGGCACCGCCAAGGTCTCCTTCGGCACCGAAGGCGGCCTGTTCAAGCAGCGCCTGGATGTACCCGTGGTGGTCTGCGGCCCAGGCTCCATCGAACAGGCGCACAAGCCCGATGAGTTCATCGAGATCAGCCAGATGGACGCGGGGGAGCGGTTTCTGGAAGGGTTGCTGGGGTCTTTGAAAATCTAAGCCATACACAGAAGAAATGTGGGAGGTACGCCTGTGGGAGCAAAGCTTGCTCGCGATGAGCGATGGCACGGTCTTGACCAGTGTCGCCGGATCCACCGCAATCGCGAGCAAGCTTTGCTCCCACAGGCTTCGGTGTTTGGCCTGGTGCCCCGGTAGAGCCTGCTGCTTCCCCGCAAATTTCAGCATCCAACACTGCCCAAACCCCGCTTTCAGCATCCTGCCCCGCGGCATCTCCCTAGACTGGAGCTACCTCGGAACAGGACGCGACCATGCTCAAGAATCGATTGAAAGACCCCAGCCTGTTGGCAGAACTCGCTTACGTCGACGGTCAGTGGATCAGTGCCGACAACGCCGCCACCCTCGACGTCATTGACCCGGCCACCGGCCAGTTGCTGGCCCGTGTACCGGCGATGCAAGGCGTGGAAACCCGGCGTGCCATCGAGGCCGCCGAGCGGGCCTGGCCCGCGTGGCGCGCGCGTCCGGCGGCGGAGCGGGCAGCGCTGTTGGAGCGCTGGTATCAAGCCATGATGGACAACCTGGACGACCTCGCGCTGATCATGACCTGTGAACAGGGCAAGCCGTTGAACGAAGCCAAAGGCGAGATCCGCTACGGGGCCGGTTTCGCCAAATGGTTTGCCGAAGAGGCCCGGCGGGTCTATGGCGAGACGATCCCGGCGCCCAGCGGCGACCGGCGCCTGCTCACGCTCAAGCAACCGGTGGGCGTCTGCGCCGCCATCACGCCGTGGAATTTTCCCAACGCGATGATCACCCGCAAATGCGCCCCCGCCCTGGCGGCGGGTTGCCCGGTCATCGTCAAACCCTCCGACCTGACGCCTTTGTCGGCCCTGGCCCTGGCGGTGCTGGCCGAGCGGGTCGGGATTCCGGCCGGGGTGTTCAATGTCCTGACGGGTATGCCTGCCGGTATCGGCGAAGAACTGACCGGTAACCCGACGGTGCGCAAGATTTCCTTTACCGGTTCTACGGCGGTCGGGCGCTTGCTGATGCGCCAGAGCGCCGAGCACATCAAGCGCTTGAGTCTGGAGCTGGGCGGAAACGCGCCGTTCATCGTGTTTGACGATGCGGACCTGGAACAGGCAGTGGCCGGCATCATGCTCAGCAAGTTTCGCAACGCCGGCCAGACCTGCGTCTGCGCCAACCGCATCCTGGTGCAGGACGGCATCTACGAACGCTTCGCCGCGCGGCTGGTGGAGGAGGTGGGCAAGCTCAAGGTCGGCAATGGGCTGGAGGCTGACGTGATGATCGGCCCGCTGATCAACCTCGCAGCGGTGAACAAAGTCGCCCGGCACATCGACGATGCGTTGAGCCAGGGCGCGCACCTGCTCTGTGGTGGTGTTCCCGAGGGCGACAGTCAGTTCGTCCAGCCAACGGTACTGGGCGAGGCCCACGCCGGGATGTTGCTGGCCAACGAAGAAACCTTCGGCCCGGTGGCTCCGTTGATGCGCTTTACTACTGAAGAGGAGGCCCTGGCCCTGGCCAATGCCACGCCTTATGGCCTGGGGGCTTACTACTTCACCCAAGACCTGCGCCGCTCATGGCGTTTCGGCGAGGCGCTGGAGTTCGGCATGGTCGGGCTCAATACCGGACTCATTTCCATGGAAGTCGCGCCCTTCGGCGGCATCAAGCAGTCGGGCCTGGGCCGCGAAGGCAGCAAGTACGGTCTGGACGAATACCTTGAAGTCAAGGCCTTCCATATCGGTGGGCTGTGATGCGAACTCCATTTGAACCGACACCAGGGAGCCACGATTGATGAGCAAACCATTTCGAATCGCTGCCATTGCCGGCGATGGCATCGGCAAGGAAGTGTTGCCTGAGGGGCTGCGGGTACTGGAGCAAGCCGCGAAAAAGTGGCAGTTGGCGCTGGACATCGAAGTGCTCGATTGGGCCCATTGCGATTACTACCTGGAGCACGGGCAGATGATGCCCGCCGACTGGTTCGAACAGCTCAAGGGTTTCGACGCGATCTACTTCGGTGCCGTGGGTTGGCCGGACAAGGTGCCGGATCATGTTTCCCTGTGGGGCTCGTTGCTCAAGTTCCGCCGCGACTTCGACCAGTACGTGAACATCCGCCCGGTGCGGCTGTTTCCGGGGGTGCCGTGTCCGTTGGCCGGGCGCAAGGCGGGGGACATCGACTTCGTGGTGATCCGCGAGAACACCGAGGGCGAATACTCGTCGGTCGGCGGCAAAATGTTCGAAGGCACCGAGCATGAGTTCGTGCTTCAGGAGTCGGTGTTCACCCGGCGCGGGGTCGACCGCATTCTGAAGTTCGCTTTCGACCTGGCCCAGACTCGGCCGCGCAAACGCCTGACCGCAGCAACCAAGTCCAATGGCATCTCCATCAGCATGCCGTATTGGGACGAGCGCACGGCCTTGATGGCCGAGCAGTACCCGGAGGTGAAGTGGGACAAGCAACACATCGACATCCTGTGCGCGCGTTTCGTCTTGCAGCCCGACAGGTTTGATGTGGTGGTGGCGTCGAACCTGTTCGGCGACATCCTCTCCGACCTGGGCCCCGCCTGCGCCGGCACCATCGGTATCGCCCCGTCGGCCAACCTGGATCCGCAGCGACGCTACCCCTCGCTGTTCGAACCGGTGCATGGCTCGGCACCCGATATCTATGGGCAGAACATCGCCAACCCGATCGCGATGATCTGGTCCGGCGCCTTGATGCTCGATTTCCTGGGTAACGGCGATGAACGCTACCGCGCGGCCCACGATGGGATTCTCAAGGCCATCGAACAAGTCATCGCCGAAGGCCCCATCACCCCCGACCTGGGTGGACAAGGCTCGACCCAGGATGTTGGCCAGGCCATCGCTGCCGCGCTCTGAGGCGTGATCCCACCTGCGATACTTTTTGCCCGCTCACACTGCGGGCTTTTTTTTGCTGATCCGCCGCCACCCGCCAAAACTCCTTGTGGGAGCGAGCTTGCTCGCGAAAGCGGTAGGTCAGTTTGCGATGGTGTTGGATGTGCCGCCGTCATCGCGAGCAAGCTCGCTCCCACACTGGGGTCTCGGTTGGCCGCAGATTTCACATCCACCACAAATCCCTTGTGGGAGCGAGCTTGCTCGCGATAGCGGTAGGTCAGCTTGCGATGGTGTTGGATGTGCCGCCGTCATCGCGAGCAAGCTCGCTCCCACACTGGGTTCTCGGTTGGCCGCAGATTTCACATCCACCACAAATCCCCTGTGGGAGCAAAGCTTGCTCGCGATGGCGGCGGTACTGTTGCGCTGCGGATTACTTGACGACGTACACCTTGCGCACATAAACGCTGCTTCTCCAGGCACACGGTGCATTCAGCGGGACGAATACGGTATCGCCGGTGTTGACCGTCAAGTCGCTGCCATCGGCTGCCTGCAAGGTGACGCTGCCTTCGAGCAGGTGCATCAGCTCATGCAATTTGTGCGGTCGTGACTTGCGGGTGTAGGGCGTCGAGTCCCAGATACCGATGCGCAGGTTGCTCGCTTGCTCGACAAACAGATTGTGCGAGCGACATTGCGGCGGTGGGCTGAGCAGGATCTCGTCGTCAGGTGCCGCGGAAGGCGAGAGCTGGGTGTGGGCGGGGAGAGCCGTCAAACCGGGAAGGTGCGCGTCGATGCGCTGGGTATCGGCACAAAAAGCCCAGAGCGAGCCGGGTTGCGCCTCGACCTCAAGCACCGTCCCCCGACCGATCACCGCGCTTTCACCTGGCTTGAGCTGCAGCGTCTGTTCCTGGCTGCGCAGCGTCACTGCGCCGGCATGCACCACGATCGTCTCACTGAAGGGGTATTCATCGACGCTGAACAGTCCGCTCGCCCGGACCACGCCGGCAGCCATGCCATCCTCCCCGGCATAGGCGATGAGGCGGTCGAACGGATCCTTGGCGCCCAGCGAGCCCGCTGTGAACGGGGTTGAGGCAAGGCGGCCATCGGCGTGTGCCAACAGCACTGCAGTGGGTTCGAGCATGAAGATGATTCTCCAGGGAGCGTTGAGGGGGAGTGTGGGGTTTTCAGCCAATGGCCTGGGTCACCGGCGCAAATTGCCGAACCGCACCGGTCGCCTGCGGGGGCGTGCCCCGGGCCATTTGGGCGACGGTGTCGACCTGCTTGAGCCCGGCCTCTTCCAGCCAAGGGGCCAGGCCACTGTTTGAAGGAATGTCGATGCGAACGAATGCGTCCGGCACGTGGGCCAGCAGCACGGCGATCAAGTGCTGGGCCTGTTCCAGGTTCTGGGCGATGACCGGGCCAATGCAGCGGCCACGGCCGAAGGGGCGCAGCAGGGCGAAGGCGCACAAGTGACCGCCGCGCTCGATACCCACTGAATGTTCAACGACCTCGAACAGGTCATTGAGCACAACGCTCCGCTCCAGCCCGCTCCCGGCATTGGCCAGTTTGATCAGCTCGGCGTGATCGGCTTCGCCCAGCTCGCGGCAGCGCTCGCCGGCGGCCAGTTCCAGTGGGGCCGGCACCCGCGCTTGCCCTTGGTGCTGCTGGATATGCCCAAAATCAACGAACCCCTGGCTGGCATACAGCGGGGCACCGGCCAGCGTCGCATTGAGGATGGCGGTTCGCGAGCCGCACGCTTCGATCGCCAGTTCCATCAGTTTGCGACCGATTCCCTGGCCCTGATACTCATCGTCGACAATCACCAGGCCAATGGTGGCGTAGTTCCCCTGGGCGCAGGTGAACGCCGTTCCAATCAAACGGCCCTGGTCTTCCACCACAAAACCCTGGGCGACGCGCTGCAACATCGCCCAGTCTTCCAGGCGATGGGGCCATTTCAACTGCACGGACAAGGCATGGGCCGCAGGCACGTCGGCGGCGGTCATGGCGCGATAGAAGTAAGTGGGGCGTTGCGAAATGGACATGGCTGATCACCATTGAAAGGGGCTCTTGATCGGACGATTTTATCCGCTGACAGCGTGTGTATCTCACCTGCAACGAGGCCTGGCAAGGGGTGCCAATTGATTCGGTATGTTCCTTCAGCTACGGCTTTTACGACCACATTTCTTGCTCAAATCAGCTGCCCGGCCAGCAGTAAATACCGGGCCGGATCTCAGGCTTGGGCCGACGCGAAAGCGTGATAGATAAACATGCAGGTGCTGCAAGAGTGACCTTTTAGTGGCTGTCAGCTTTTTTTGAAAGCAGACAGCAGGTCCGTCAGTCCGGGCATGGTCGGTCCGGATTCATTAGAGATAAGTCCTGTCTCCGAGCGGCTGAACAGCGACTGGAGGATTATTTTTCTCGATTCCTCGTCTACTTGCGTGTCTTTGCTCAATGTCAGATACAAGTGAGTAAGCTGCTCTCGTTCTTCTGCATCACGTTGAAGGTGGAATGCGCTGAAGATCAGCTTTGAGAGTGTTTTGACGGTAAAGGCCAACGTTGAGATAAGGGTTATGAAAATGAGCGCGCCCTCGATCTGATTGAGGGCAATCGGTGTGCGGTCACCACTCAGCCATAGATTGAAGGATGTCCATAGGCCGATGACGGAGAAAAACAAGGTAACGCTGAGTACGCCTGTCCAGATATAACCACGTGTCTGGTGTTCACTGGCTTTTTTTGCCCAATAGGTCGCGGGACCTTCCAGCCGAAGCTTCTCTTTATAAGTTGACTCTAGCGTCTCAAGGCGCGTTGCCCAGGCCTCCTCTTCCTGCTTTTGCCATTGGGCAAATTGGTTCATTTCTTTTCTTGCTGTTTTTACGAGCCTGTATTTGATCTTGAAGAAATTTGAGTGAATCCCACGTAACACCGCCGCTTCTGAAGTGGAGCGCTGTGCGAAAGAGTTTTGCAGGGGAAGTTTGAATTCATACGCGGCCAGGTATCCGCTGAAGTCGTTAAATGAGCTTGGATTATCACTCTTGCCTAGAAAAATTGCATCGTAGAAACCTCCGGCAATGGCCGGTTCGTTCGAATAAATTTCCAGCCATTTGATCGTGGCGGGTGAGTTGCTATAAATCCAGACGTTCGAAAGTTCCTCTTCTGGCGCTTCTTCGTCGAGAAAGTATTGCTCTTCCAGGGCGATGTGATATTCAAAGATCTCCACGCAGGCCGCTATATTCGCCAGGGCCTGATGAATATTCGATGTGTCGTGTTTTTTGAGGCTTTCGAGTTTTGGCTTCCAAAAGCTCACTTCATTCTGCATGAAGTCATTTCTGTCGGTGAGATTTTCAAAGTCGAAAATTTCACCGCTTAATGCCTTGAGTTCGGCTTTTGTCATTTTTTGTCTAATAAGGTAGCGTTGAATGAATGAACGTGCAGGTCATCTGGGTCAATAGAACCTAAGCACAGGAGAATCAATGAAAGGTAGAAATAGCCAAACAAAAAAATCCAGGTGGCGGCGACGATGCTTTTACTGTCTGAAAATATACTACCAACCCTGGATGCTACATTTCCGTGCGCGTTATTGTTTCTGGTGGCGTAGAGAAGGAAAAACACGAGAAATTCTAGTCTCTGGGTTTCTGAATAGAGGGCTGGGGCTTTTACGGTGGGCTTGCCGAGGTCATCGAATTGGTCGATGGCAGGTATCTTGATGAGTATTGTTTTTATTTCTTTTCCAAGCGCATGGGTGATTTTTCGAGATTTTTCGCTTTCGACTATTCCGAAGTTTATATCCGTCTTGTCCGGATTTTCGGTAATCGTGCATAGGGCGGAAAAGGCCTCGCCGTAGGTCCAGTAGAAATGATTGAACATTGCTTTGAACTTGGTTTTAAACGATTTGTATGATGATGGAATATGAATTTTTCTGATGGTGTCTGCTTTTTTTCCGGTTACGTTTGCTTTTTTTATGACGAACTCATTGTGTTTTTCGATAGCCATACCCTTCAGGATGTAAGACGCGACGAAATGCAGTGTCTTGTCAGGTAGGCGGTGGGCGAAATCCAATATTATTTCTTGAGGGGTGCTGAAATCAGGATCCTGCGAGGAGTCAGTCGGCAATGTGATTTGGGACTGCATGATCTTGTTGATTTCAATCAGAGATTGTTCAATGGCTTTCGAGTCTCCCAAGCTTTCCGCATTGGTAGGTGACTTCATATAGAGATCGTTGTAGCAACTGTTGGTAGCCGTCCACAGATAGGTAAATGCCATGTCTGGTCTTCGCGGCAGGCAGGAATAACTGTCAACCAACGCAGTGGCCGCTACATAGGGGATTTTATTTGGGGCAAGCGCCCAGCCAACTGGATTCAGGTATTTGAATGGAGTGAACCAGGCGAGTGCAGGGTGATCGGCGGGTAGCAGTTTTTCCTCATGAGCTTCGGCGGTGTAGGCAGTCACAAGCTTATGAAGCTTATCCAGTCGTTGTGTCCTTACGTTCTGCTTCATGCATGCTGGTCCTTCAGATAGTTGAAGGCCAAATGCTATCACCTGGTAAGCGTCATGGCTGCTGTTTTATAAAAAGCCAACAGCACGACACCACATGATGAGGTGTGATGGGGAACATGCTATTCGAGCGATCAATAACTGCGCTCACGATCAACCAGGCCCAGCATCGATTCACCCCGTTGATGCCGGCGGATGTTCTCCAGCAACACGCCAAATGCGCTCTCGGGTTGGGTCATCGCCGCGATGTGCGGTGTCAGCAGGATCTGCGGATGTTGCCAGAACGGATGCTCCGGTGGCGCCGGTTCCTGCTCCAGCACGTCCAGCACCGCAGCGCTGAGCTGGCCGTCGGCAAGGGCTTCCAGCAGGTCCGCTTCCACCAAGTGCCCACCCCGGCCCATGTTGACCAACGCCGCGCCCTTGGGCAGGTGTTGGAACAGCTGGCGGTTGAGGATACCTCGGGTCTGCTCGGTCAACGGCAGGACGCACAGGACAATGTCGCACTGGCCGAGGAAGGCCGGCAGTTGTTCGGTGCCGGCAAAACACTCCACCCCATCGATGCGGTGCTCGCTGCGGGCCCAGCCCGACAAGGCAAAGCCAAAGGTCTTCAAGGTGGCGAGTATCTGCTGTGCCTGCAAGCCCAGGCCCATGACGCCCACCCGGCGTTGCCTGGCGGGCACCAGTCGGTGCGCTTGCCAGCACCGTTCTGCCTGTTGCTGGCGATAGCGCAACATGTCCCGGTGCAGGCTGAGCACGGCGAAACTGGCGTACTCGCACATGCCCTGGCTGATGCCCGGGTCGAGCAAACGCACCACCGGCAGCGTTGTCGGCAAACGACCGAGGTCGAGTTGATCCACGCCGGCCGACAAGGCGAACAGCACCTGCAAATTCGGCAACAGCGTTTCGAGGTCGTCCGGGGCCTGCCAGGCCGCCAGGTACTGGATATCCCGCGGGTCGCCGATGTCTGGCCAGGCACGCCATTCAATGTCCGGCGCGTGTTCGGCGAACAGGCGCCGCCAGTGTTCGCCGCGTACCGGGTCAGCTTTATAGAGCAGGGCCATGGGTCACTTCTCGCCTGAAATCAAGGAGCCCCTAGCATGCCTCAACGCCAGAGCAGGATCTGTCGAAAGGGCCGGCATAGAAGCATTACGCTGCGTTGCAAGGTGCCTCCTGCGGCAGATTCCATGGGGCTGGAATGCCTCTGGAGGATTCTGCTGTTTGCCGGGGTGTAAACAGTCGATCCGAATTTCTCAACGACCAAGTTCGGCTTAGACAATCGCGTCGAACGCTTAACCTGTGAACACACCGCAGCCGCTTCCTGGGTGCGAGGCTCACGATGGGAAATGCCAATGAACAGTAAAGTCGAAGAAACCCCAAGTTTGCTCCGTCAGCGTGATCAATTCGTGCCACGTGGCCTGGTCACCGCGCACCCGCTGGTGATCGATCGGGCCCAGGGCTCTGAGTTATGGGACGTGGACGGCAAGCGCTACCTGGACTTCGTCGGCGGCATCGGTGTGTTGAACATCGGCCACAATCACCCCAAGGTCGTTGCGGCCGTGCAGGCCCAGTTGCAGAAGATCTCTCATGCCTGCTTCCAGGTCGTGGCCTACAAACCCTATCTGGACCTGGCCCGTCGCTTGTGCGAAATGATCGGCGGCCAGCAGGCCTATAAAGCGGCATTTTTCACCTCGGGTGCCGAAGCGGTGGAAAACGCCGTGAAGATCGCCCGGGCCCACACCAATCGCTCGGCCGTGATTGCCTTTCGCGGCGGCTTTCATGGCCGGACCTTGCTCGGCACCACGCTGACGGGCATGAGCCAGCCGTATAAGCAGAACTTCGGTCCGTTCGCCCCGGAGGTCTTCCACACGCCGTATCCGAATGCTTATCGCGGCGTCACCAGCGCGATGGCGCTCCAGGCACTGGACGAGCTGCTGGCCACCCAAGTGGCACCTGAGCGGGTCGCTGCCATCATCATCGAGCCGGTGCAGGGCGATGGCGGTTTCCTGTCGGCCCCCGCCGAGTTTTTGCAGGGCCTGCGTGCATTGACGCAAAAGCATGGCATTGTGTTGATTCTCGATGAAATCCAGACCGGTTTCGGTCGTACCGGTAAATGGTTCGGTTTCCAGCACGCCGGCATCCAGCCGGACCTGGTCACGGTCGCCAAGAGCCTGGCCGGTGGCTTGCCGCTGTCGGGCGTGGTCGGCAAGGCCGAGATCATGGACGCACCGCTGCCCGGTGGCCTGGGCGGCACCTACGGTGGTAATGCGCTGTCGTGTGCGGCGGCGCTGGCGGTGATCGAGGCCTACGAGCAAGAACAGCTGCTGGCCCGTGGTGAAGTCCTGGGTGAGCGCTTGCGCAAGGGCCTGCTGCATCTGCAAACCCGTTACCCGCAGATCGGCGACGTGCGCGGCAGCGGTTTCATGCTGGCGATCGAACTGATCAAGCATGACGAGGCACGCACCCCGGACGCCGACCTGAACCAACGCCTGATCGACGAAGCCCGGGCCGGTGGTTTGCTGGTGATCAAGTGCGGGGTCTACCGCAACGTCTTGCGCTTCCTGGCGCCGCTGGTGACCAGCGAAGCGCAGATCGACGAAGCGTTGCAGATTCTCGACGGCGCCTTGGCACGCGTTCTGGGCTGATGCCCGCGTTCATGACGTTTGCCGGGGCAAGCGTCAGTGGTGGTTAATGGAGCGTTGATCGATGGGACATCATCGGAGGCTTTACAGATGAGGCTGACTGAATATCGGGCGTTGTTGATCGACTGCGATGAGGTCCTGGTGGATCGGGACTCCGGCGTCTGGACGGCGTTGCAACCGTTGCTGGAAAACCATGGCGAGCCGTTGGACAAAGCACAGGTGCTCGCCGATTTTGACGAAGTGCTACAAGCCTTGTACCCGCGTTTCGGTGAATTGGGCTTCAGCGGCTTGCTCTGTTTCGCCCACCGTCAATTGGCCGAGCGCTGGAAGCTCAAGGTCAGTTGGGAGGAGGGCATGAGCTTCGCCCGTTCGGCGGCCGGTTGGACGCTGTTCGAGGATGCGCCGGGTGCGATGCTTTACCTGCGCAAGTTCTACCGCCTGTTGGTGCTCGGTGACCGTGATGCCGAGGATCGGGGGGTGTTGTGCGAGCGTTTGGGCATCGAGCCGGAGGATTTCATTTCGCTGGCGAGCGACCCGTTGCAGGACCGTGAGTGGCTGGCGGCCAACAAGCTTGAGGCCGAGGCTATTCTTCAGATAACCCGTCCCGGCACCCGCCCACGGCCGGTTGGGGCTGTCTGCCTGATCTGCCGTAACGCTGATAGGTCTGCCGCGCCGTGCGCGGCGGACTACTGCATCAACAGCATGGCTGATCTGGTGGCTCAGCATCAGCTGTCCTTACGACGCTGATTTTGTTAGAAGATTGTCTTACAAATGGCCGGCAAGAGGTATGCGATGGAAGGTTTAGCGAAACTGGACCGGATCGACATCAGCATTTTGGTAGAGCTTCAAAAAGATGGCCGCATGACCAACGTCAGCCTGGCCGATGCCGTGGGCTTGTCCGCCAGCCCGTGCCTGCAACGGGTCAAGCGACTGGAATCATTGGGGTACATCTCCAGCTACAAGGCCCATCTGAA
The DNA here is from genome assembly GCF_018325905.1 of Pseudomonas sp. St316. Taxonomy (NCBI): domain Bacteria; kingdom Pseudomonadati; phylum Pseudomonadota; class Gammaproteobacteria; order Pseudomonadales; family Pseudomonadaceae; genus Pseudomonas; species Pseudomonas sp. St316. The sequence goes on from NZ_AP021901.1 coordinate 2,639,170, forward strand.
CCTGGCCAAGATTACCGATTCGGTGACGGTCTTCACCGAAGTCACCTTGAGCGACCACAAGCGTGAGGACTTCGCCAAGTTCGAATCCAACATCCGCCTGGTGGATGAAGTGCTCGAATGCCACCTGATCAGCGGCGGCTACGACTACCTGGTGCGCTTCATGACCCGCAGCATCCAGGACTATCAGGACGTGATGGAAAGCCTGTTGGACAAGAACATCGGCATCTCCAAGTACTTCAGCTACATCGTCATCAAGTCACCGGTGCGCAAGGACGAGATTCCGTTGCGCAAGTTGTTGCGACACTGAATCCAAAACCACCGAGAACAACTGTGGGAGCGGGTTTGCTCGCGAAGGCGTCGACAGATCCAGCATTGAGACAAGCTGACCACCGCCATCGCGAGCAAGCTCGCTCCCACAATGGATCCCTGGTGTACGCAGCCCCTGGGTCCACCCCCACCCCCTGTGGGAGCGAGCTTGCTCGCGAAGGCGGAGTATCAGCGACATCAATGCTGGCTGACACTCCGCTATCGCGAGCAGGCTCGCTCCCACTGGGGCAGGGGCTTGCTTTATTCCTGGAGGAACTTCAGCAGATCCTGGTTCAGCCGATCCTTGTGCGTCTCGGTCAAGCCGTGCGGTGCGCCAGGGTAGACGATCAGCCGAGCACCCTTGATCAGCGCCGCCGAGGCCCGGCCTGAAGCGTCGATAGGCACGATCTGATCGTCATCGCCATGGATCACCAGCGTCGGCACGTCGAATTTCTTCAAGTCGCCGCGGAAGTCGGTAGCCGAGAATGCCGCGATCGAGTCATAGGTATTCTTGCTGCCACCCTGCATGCCCTGCGCCCAGAACGACTGGATCAGCCCTTGGGATGGCTTGGCGCCCTTGCGGTTGTAGCCGTAGAACGGGCCCGAGGCAATATCCAGGTACAGCTGTGAACGGTTCTCCAGGGAGGCCTTGCGCAAGCCATCGAACACTTCGATAGGCAAGCCACCGGGGTTGGTGTCGGTCTTGAGCATCAATGGCGGAACAGAGGACACCAGTACGGCTTTCTTCACTCGAGCGGTGCCGTGACGGCCGATATAACGCGCCACTTCACCGCCCCCTGTCGAGAAGCCCACCAGGGTGACATTCTTCAGGTCCAGCGTTTCAATCACCGCGGCCAGGTCGTCGGCGTAGTGATCCATGTCGTTGCCTTCCCAAGGCTGGCTGGAGCGACCGTGACCGCGACGATCGTGAGCCACCACGCGATAACCCTTCGAGGCGAGGAACATCATCTGGCCTTCCCAGCTGTCGGAGTCCAGCGGCCAGCCGTGGCTGAAGGTCACGACCTGACCATCGCGCGGGCCCCAGTCCTTGTAATACAGCTGGACGCCATCCTTGGTGGTGATGTAACTGGCGGACTGGACCACGCTGCCGACAGCAGACGCGCTGGCAGCGGCCTGGAGAGGCGACGCGGCTTCGGCGTTGAGGGTGGCCAATGCCAGGGTCGCGGCAGCTAGGGTGCGGTTGAATGTGTTCATCGTTTCTCTCTCCATAAGGTCGGTTTAGTCTGCGGCGATCGTTGTCGTTCGCGTTGGTGGGCAGATTAGAGAGGGAGGCCGAGGACGAGAACGGCGCGGGTATCGATAGCAACTATGGGAAAATCGGATAGCTGCGCTTCGCTTCGGTTACGAGGTGAATATTCGCGGCGAGGGTGCTTGCTTGCGTTGCGTGGCGAAGCCACCCCCCAAACGCTCACACGGATGAAAGCGGCAATGTCTTCAGGCCATTGGGGGTTTGAATGTGCGCAAGCAGATAGGGTGCCGAAGACGCTTGCAGGGCGTGAAGATGAACCGGGCCAGAAAAGTTCATGGCCGTCAGGATCGCTTGAATTTTTTCCGGATCCGTATGAAAGACATCCAGTGCCAATAACGAGCAGCCCTTGTCCTGGAGCATGTCCGCAGGATGAGGGCCATGCGCCCATTGAATGAGGGTGGGGACTGATCCGGCCATAGGCAGGTTTCCATCCGCCGGTATGGTTATTTGCCAATTCAATGTTCCTCTCGTCATCGGTTCAACCTCCCCGACCATGGCGGGGCAAGCATCACGAGCGGTATGGATATCATCGGTGCGTGCAACCCAGGTCGCCAGGTGTGGCGGCGAGTCGGGGGCCAATCGATCAAGGCCGAACCAGCGGGGCCGGTCCGGACGTATGGCGCACGGGTCCACGGCAATCACTTCGAGGTAAAGCCCCGGGCCAAGGTGGAGCAGCCTGTTATGGGTGCCCATGCGTGAATGGGCGCCACCCGGTTGAAGGTCGACGCCCAGTGCGCCAGTCACGAAGGCGCAACCGGTATCGAGGTCCGTTGCCACGATGACGAGGTGATCAAGAGTGGTTTTCATGTGTTCATCCATCCGTGGGTTGGGAAGTATCTGGCGCCATCAACCAAAAGAAGGCATCGGCCCTAGCGAGTGCAAGATCCACATGACCGTCGCCACCGCTGCCAGCACCGCGACCACAATGCCGATCAGCACCCATTTCAGGACTTTCTGCCCTGTCGACGGCCGAGACCCTGGCGTGTGTGCCTCTACCGGGTGCTGAATTTCCCCGGCGCATCGCGGGCAAGCAGCAGTGTCGTAAGGGAGGAGGGACCCGCAATGCTCACAGTTTGTCATGTCGTCACTTCGAGGCTCAGAGGGCTGGTAAAAGGGGACCGAAAGCGTGTGGTGTCGATCGCTTAATATTTGTAGACGATGCCCAGCCTGCCCATGATCTCCAGGGCGTTGATCAGGCCCAGGCCGTTCATGGGCAGGCAGGCGAAGGCCTGGTATTCATCGAAGTGCGTACCGATGGCCAACAACTTCAAGTCATGGGCCTCCAGCTGGGCGTTGAAATACTGCAGGAGCGCGCGCTCCCAATCGTTGGCGCGGTTGATGGCATCGATGGCTTTACGCTCCGGCGCAGGGATCTCAATGCCTGACTGTCGCAGCGGGGCGAGGGCATTGACGGCATCGACCCCGCAGGACGCCCACTCCTTCCATTCGAACCCCGTCAACTGATTGGCCTCGGTAAGCGCTGACTCGACCTGCGTCCAAGCCCAATCCCACTGCCCGGTAGGCGTCGGGATCTCCTGAATGAGTGCCTGAGCGCGCGGCTCGTCGAACAGGCAATCAAACAGATCGGCCAGGGTCTCGGCCAAATCGGGCTGCGGCCCTTGCCCCTGGGTGTCCAGGTCGTGGCTCAAGCGCTGCCACAGACTGCCCAGCTCGGCCCAGTCTTCGTCGTCCATGTCGTCATCGATCACCTGGGCCTTATGGCCGCGCAGGTAGTTATCCAGCCGCGTCTTGCGCACGCGTACGCTGCTTTCGGCGAGGTGGACGTCATAGCTGCGGTAATCCAGGTAGTTGGTCTGGAAAACGATGCGGTCAGTAAACACCTCATGGGCAAGGCTTTCCTGCGCATCGAAATACGCCGCGCCTTCGAGGTCGCCGTGGGCGGTGATGATGCGTTGAAACGACAGTGGGTCGATTGGATTCATGTGGGCTGGGTCACAGGGAGGAGGGCGAAAGGGAAGCACCGCGCACGCTGGCCGATATCCGGATCGCGCTGATCGTACACCAAGGCCTGGGGGTTGCTAAGGGGCGCAATGTCGACTGCGTCAACTGTCTGGGGCGTGTTTGGGTCTATGCTTACCTTGCCCTCTTGAATCGGCCCACCTATGTACGAACACCGAACAATCCGCAGGGACCACATGTGAGACATTCGACACCGGCTGCAGCGCTGCTCTGCCTATTGCTCGGCACGCTTGATGCCAGGGCCGAGGAGTATCAGGTCGTCACCGAAGAGTGGGCACCGTACAACTACCAGGAAAACAATCAGCTCACCGGCATGACCACCGAGATCGTCCGGGCCGTCATGGCGCTCACCGGAAATGACTTCGAGGTGCTGTTGCAGCCGAGTATGCGAGCCACCCAGGTACTGAAGACGCGCCCCAAGACCATCATGTACTCCCTGTTCCGCACGCCGGAGCGTGAGCCGTTATACAAATGGGTCGGACCGATCGTGGAAGAGTCCATTCACCCCTATCAATTGGCCAGTACACCGCCGGTGAACTCCCTGGAACAACTGTTGCACGCCCCGCAGATCACCACCCGCCACGCCGGCCTGGTGCCCCAGATGCTGCAGTCGCTGGGCTTCAACAACCTGGACAAAAGTGCCACCGAGAGCAAGCTGCTCTACCGCATGCTGCTTGCCGGACGCACCGGCATCATCGTCGGCGACACCGACGCGGGCGTGGCTTATTACAGCCGTCAGTTGAACATCGCGCCAGGCACATTGCGACGGATCCCTATCGAGCTGTACCGCTCATCGTTGTACATCGCCTTCAGCCCTGACAGCGAAGATGAAGTGGTGGCGGCGTGGGCCCGTGCGTTGGAGCAGTTGCGGCGCTCTGGGGAGTTGGAGCGGATTCAGCGGCGGTATGAAGGGGCGGTTGGGCAATGACCGCGCCGAACCGGCGAAAGCCGGTTCCGCAAACGTTTTTGCGCATCAGGCTGCTGGACGTCGACGGCAGAGCAATCAGGTATTAATACGGCTTTCTACCGCTCATTTTGGTTATCATTCCTGAGTGACAAAAATATGTACCAAAGCTCTGGAAATTAGAGGGAAATAGACCAATGCCTAAGGCGGTTTTCGTCAGTAGAACTATTTTATTTGGCGACTGTGATCCGGCAGGAGTGGTTTACACACCGCGATTTTCATATTTTTCAGTAGAGGCTATCTATATAGCACTCGATGAATGGCTGGGCACGCCCGGGCTCAGAACACTCATGGGCTTTGAGATATTGCCGCCCGTACGCGCCATGTCAATGGAGTTTCTGATGCCTTTGACGTGGGATGATAAGTTGTCTATCAAAGTCAGCGTGGCGAAGTTGGGCGTTCATTCGTTCACGTTTTTGGTCGAAGGGTTCATGGTTAATGGGCCCTTGTCTTTTGTGGCGAATGTCACTCATGTATGTGTCTCGTCGGAAACCAAAGAAGTTGTAGCCGTTCCCGCGCAGCTGAGAGCGCTTCTTTCATAATCCGCTGCAAAGACGTTCGTCCGGACATGAGAAGTCGGGGTCAGGCCACGGTATAAAACGGACCCATTCATGTATGAGTTTTATCCTCTACCGTCTTCAAGTAGGCCGCAGGTACCGACTCCACAAGCCAAACGCCATTGTCCGCCTGAAAGAACCGAACCCCTGCCTGTTTCATACCCTGTACATCAACAGCGAGTAGAACAGGTTGTCCATAGCGCTTGCCGACGGCCATTGCCGTTTCGGGACTTTCAGTCAGATGGACATGGTGCCGATTGCCTGGGATCAAGCCCTGCACCTCGATGGAGGCCATGAAGCGGCTGGCGGTTCCATGATAGAGCTGGGCAGGTGGCGTTTTTTCGACGTGTTGCACCTGGACCTGCCCGGTGCTGTGCCCTTGTGCGGCTCGGATGCGTTGGCCATCTTCAGAGAGCGTAAAACGCTTCTTTTCGTTGGTCTCGACCACCTCGTGCAGCATCTGGCAGTCGAAGGTATGGCCATGTTGGTGGGCGTTCGAAATCAGATTATCAATGTCGGCCCAACCGTCGCGGTCCAGGACGAGCCCGATGGATTCGGGGGCGTGGCGTAGTACGTAGCTGAGGAGCTTGCTGATGTCGTCGCGTTGTTTCTTGTTCAAGGAAAGGTCCGTTTTCGTTGGTTGATTGCAAATAGTACTGTGCTTGGCGGTATGGAGGCACTCAAACGAACGTTACCCAATCGCGGCAGACTTTCTACTGCGCTTGATAGTACTGCGCTCTACGCCTGGCTTCTTCCCGCTCCATTTCCTCATAATGCTTGCGTTCTTCCCGCTCCCTCTGTTGCTGGCGCTCGCGGTGTTTCCTGTCTTCGGCTCGATCCATTTCGCGCTGGTGTTCCCAGTGGCGCCTGTTTGCCTCTCGATAGTCCTGGTTTCGATCACCGGCAAATGCGCCCGCTGAGGTGAAGCCAATCCAAATGAGTGCAAAAATGGCAGCCATTTTCATGTGATCGTCTCTTTCACGCAGATGCGTGCAGGTGGTGCCGTTTGCGGCTTCCGATAGACCATAAGGATGGTCGCAAGTGCATTGCTTTTGGCTGAAAAGGGGGCGTTCCAAAGTACGCCCCCTGTTTTTTCTAGAAACTGTACTTGGCCGTCAGCATCATATTGCGTGGATTGCCATAGGCATCACCGCCATAGCTCACGGAATTGGCGATGGTCGAGTAGTACCGGCGGTCGAAGATGTTGTTGGCGTTGACCTGCACGTCCAGGTTCTGGCTGACCTGGTAGCCGGCCATCAGGTCCGTGATGGCGTAGCTGCCCTGTTCGAGGCGGTATTGGCTGCCATCAGCCAGCGGGATGTCGTTGTACAGGCGGCTTTGCCAGGAGACGTTGCCGCCCACGCGCATTTTTTCCAGCGGGCCCTGGAAGTGGTAGCGGGTGGTCAGCTTGAACAGATGCTCCGGGGTGTCGGTGTCGAACTGTTTGTTTACGTTCTGTGGGTTGGCGGCGTCCTTGAGGGTGTGGGTGCGCGCGTAGGTATAGCCACCGCCGACTTGCCAGTTTTCGGTCAACGCACCTTGCAGTTCGAAGTCGATACCCTGGCTGCGAATTTCGCCGGAGGCTTCATAGCAGGTCGCCTGTGGGCAGTTTGCCGTAAACAGCTGCACGGCGCGGTTTTCCTGGTCGACGCGGAACAGCGCCACGCTCGCATTCAGCGCGCCACCAAAATATTCGCCCTTGATGCCAACCTCGTAGTTCTTGCCGACGATCGGCTTGACCGGGCTACCAGAAGTATCTTTGGAGCTCTGCGGTGTGAATATGTCGCTGTAGCTGACGTAGACCGAATGATGGTCGTCCAGGTCGTAGATCAAGCCGGCGTAACGGGTGAGGTTACGGGTGACCTTGTAGTCGCCATCGCCATCCCGGTTATCGTAGTCGTACCAGTCCAGGCGCCCGCCGAGGATCAACTTCAACGGGTCGGCCAGGCTCAGGCGTGTCGTGAGGTAGACGCCATCCTGCGTGGTCACTTCGCGCTGGTTGTTGGTGTGGACGAAGTCCGGTTTACCCGCATTGAGCGGCCAGTTGGTGTCGTACGGGCTGTAGTTGTGGGTGGTCAGGTCGTAGATGCGTTTGCTGGCGCCCACCACCAGTTCATGGCTACGTCCGAATGCCTCGAAGGGCCCACTGGCAAAGGCGTCTACGCCGGCCTGGTTTTCATCGACGTCGGCCTGGTAAACCGTGCGGGCCAGTGTGTTGTTGACCCAGCGCGATTGATAAGAGCCGGAGAACAACGCGTTCTGTTCGGCGTAGTTGGCGTTGACCTGAAGGTTCCAGTCATTGGCCAGGCGATGACGGACTTCGGCGAATACGGTGTTGATCTCCTGATCCTTGTTCTCCCAATCCGTCCCCGGATTGTAGGAACGCGGCAGGTCCAGGTGATGGCCGTCCTGGCCGATCATCGAAGAGCCCCAGAAGTAATTGGTCTTGTCCTTCTGATGGGAAAACCCCAGGGTCAAGATGGTGTCTTCGCTCAGGTCCGCTTCGGTGACCGCATAGAACAGGCCATGATCCTCCTCGACATTGTCGATGAAGCTGTTGGCGTCCTGGTAAGAGGTCACGACCCGGCCGCGCAGCGTGCCGCTGTCGTTGAGCGGGCTGGAGGCATCGACTTCGCCACGGTAGTCGTCCCAGCTGCCGGCGGCCCCGGTCAGGGTGACTTTCTGCTCGGCCAATGGCCGCTTGCGGATCAGGTTGATGGCCGCCGAAGGGTTGCCTGCACCCGTCACCAGGCCGGTGGCACCGCGCACCACCTCGACCCGGTCGAACATCGCCAAGTTAGGCTGGGCGCCAACGTTAACGCCGTCGTAGCCACTCGGGATGCCGTCATACATCAAGTTGTCGATTTCAAAACCGCGTGCCTTGTAGGTCTGCCGGCCAGGGCCAGAGGAAAAGTCCAGGAACAAACCGGGCGTCGCCTTGACCACATCGTTGATGTCGGTCATCACCTGGTCATCCATGCGCTGGCGCGTAATGACGGTGACGGCTTGTGGGGTTTCACGCATCGTCAGCGGGAGTTTGGTCGCCGTCGACATCGCGCCGGTGGTGTAGGACTCGGTGCCTTCGGTAGTACTCCCCAGTTGGCCACTGCCGGTGACCTCGGTTGCGTCTAGTTCCAGGGTGGCGGGTGGAGTGGTGCTGTTGTCATCGGCGTAGGCGGGGACGAGTGTGGCCATGCAGATGGCCATGGCTAGAAGATTACGGGCAGGAGTGAAGTGACGCGGCGGGGTGGTGCGAGTCGACATGAGCAGGTCCTGAATTACTAATGCTTGTGATAGTGATTCGTATTAAGTATTGCAGGATTTGTTTGTGGGATAAAGCTTGCTGGGGGTGGGGGCGCTGATGCGTGGAGAGTAGGGCTTCAATGCCCAGTCGGGCCGAGGGCTCTGCTTTGTCGAGAGTTTCCTATGACTGCCCCCTGAGTCGTTTGAACGAAGCGCTGCTTGATTTTTTAGCCGGCAGGTAATATTTTCAATGCACGGCAGCCAACCATCAAGTACGTGAGCGCTTGCATCCGGTCTTAGAAAAAACAGCATATTCATTAATGCTGACTTTGTAATTGCTCACATTTTAAGTCGGCGTGGAGATGAATATGTTTAACTCTGTCATCGTTTCTGAAATCCCTTTTTATACATCCGTTCAGGATGCACGAAAGGCGAATTCGGTAAATTTGAACCATCTCAAGGAATCATTAGCATACGGACTTGGTTTTAAAACCTTGGCTGCGCACGCTGCTCATTTTGACGCTTTATCAAAAGGTGAACATGGCATAGCCAAGGTCGCGTTGTTTTCCAAGTCGCGCACAATGTCTAGGCTTATGGAGCTTGGATATACTAAAGATAAGTGTGACGTGATGGCTGAGGTCGTGGAAAGTTCTTACCAAGAAGCCCTTTCGGAGCAATTTTTCTTTGTTCCTTTTAAGCCCGATAACGGTCCATATGATCCATTCCGCGCAGATGCGTTTGATCGGACAAGAGTTTGGCTTCATGGTGGTAGCCGCGACGATATCTGTAATAAGGACTATCTAGAAGCGCTTTCTGATGAGTCAATGTCTAATGCTGCTATAGAGTGGCTCCATTCTAAAATATCCAGCTTTGCTTTCCCTGCCATTCTTGACAGAAGGAACTATCAAGGCGGCATCATTGTCAGGTTGCGCGACTTGAATATAGAGAGCTATCCACTTGCTGGTTGGAGCAAACTTAGTCGTGCAGATATTTTGGAGTATGGCTCAAGTGCTGATACTTTTCTTTGTGCACCGATGAAATAAAGAAGTATCCGGCTGGCCTTGCAAGGCCAGCCGGATACTTCGTGAATTAGATGGGGTAACGGCGTGAGCCTGACCAAGGCTATCCAAGATATCGGCAGCGCTCGTGCGTTGATAGGTCAGCGAATATCTGCGGTTCTCCGAAAAAAGAAGATGCTCAGATTTATTTATGAATAGATTCGTCATCTTTTCACTGTCCTCCTCAATGCCGACTAACAGCCCCCCTCACACCATCGTCACACCGCCGCAGCCGCAATCGCCCTGGAGCGCCAGGCAAAAGCCAACACCATCAGCAGCCCCAGACCCGCCATTGCGGCTCCGGCCAGGGAAATCGCCGGATAACCCAACCCGGCATTGATCACCGCACCGCCGAGCGCCGCTCCAATCGCGTTACCGAGGTTGAAGGCGCCGATGTTCACTGCCGAGGCCAGGTTGGGCGCGTCCTTGGCCGCTTCCATGACGCGCATCTGTAGCGGTGGCACCAGGGCGAAGCTGGCGATACCCCATATCAGGATGGCAACGGCGGCCGGCAGCGGCCAACGCATCAGTACGGTGAACGCCAGCAAGACCAGAATAAGCACGCTCAGTGAAACGATCAGGGTGCGGTCTATCGAGCGGTCAGCCGCCTTGCCGCCCCACATGTTGCCCAGCGTCAACCCCACACCGAACAGCACCAGCATGGCAGTGATGTACGCGGTGGACGCATGGGTCTCGCTGCTGAGGATCGGCGCGATATAGGTGAAGACGGTAAACATGGCACCCGAGCCGACGACGGTCAGGGCCAATGCCCCCAGCACCCGGCCACGACCCAATACCCGAATTTCGGCCAGTACACCGACGCTTTGCGGCGCAGGCAGGTTGGGCAGGGCGAACCACAACGCGGCCATGGTCACCACGCCGAGGCCGGTAATACCCCAGAAAGCCGTGCGCCAGCCGAACAGTTCGCCAAACCAGGCGGCCAGCGGTACACCGCCGATGGTCGCCAGGGTCAGGCCCATGAACATGGCCGCGACCGCCCCGGCACGCTTTTGAGGGGCGACCACGCTGGCGGCGACGATGGAACCAACGCCAAAGAACGCCCCGTGGTTCAGTGAGGTCACCACCCTGGCGACCATGAGGCTGTAGTAATCGGTAGCCAAGGCTGACATCAGATTACCCAGGGTGAAAATCGCCATGAGCCCGATCAGCAGATAGCGCCGGGGAATCCTGCCGGTGGTCAGGGTCATCAGCGGCGCGCCAAGCAGAACGCCCAAGGCGTAAGCACTGACCAACAGACCCGCAGCGGGAATGGAAACGCCCAGATCCGCAGCGATGCCCGGCAACATGCCCATGGGGGCGAACTCGGTAACGCCGATGCCGAAGGCACCAATGGCGAGTGCGACAAGTGGTGGATTGATACGCATGGAAGGCTCCTCATCTATGCCGCGAATGCTACGATCCAATCTTTTCAGGCGGTAGATAGCATTTTTGGTAATCACCTTTGCCTAGGGAGCACAAATGGACTTCAACGGCAGGTCAGGTGAGATGAGCGTGTTCGCCACCGTGGCGCAGGAAGGTAGCCTGTCGGCTGCCGCGCGTGCATTGGGGCTGACACCCTCGGCGGTCAGTCGGATCATCGCGCGTACCGAACAACGTCTTGGCACCCGCCTGCTGCTGCGCACCACCCGAGCGATCACCTTCACCGCCGAGGGCGAGGCGTTCCTTCGCGGTGCCCGGCGTATCCTGGCCGACATGGCCGAGGTCGAAGAAGCCATCGCCGACCAGGGCGTACCCAGGGGCCGCTTGCGCGTCAGCGCCGCCCTTGGTCATGGGCGGCTGGCCATCGTTCCCTTGGTGGCAGCGTTCAGCGCCCGTTACCCGAACATCGTCGTCGACCTCACCCTCGGCGACGAAGTGGTCGACATCCTCGGTGGCCAGGCCGACGTGGCGGTACGCTTTGGTCATCTGCCCGACAGCCCGCTGACCGCGCGCAGGATCGGCGACACCGGCCAGGTAGTGGTGGCCTCGCCCGACTATCTGCAGCGCCACGGCATCCCCCAGGAACCGGAAGACCTGCTACGGCACAACTGCCTACGCTTCAACTTCCGGCGTGCCGAACCCAACTGGCCGTTCATCCGCGACGGACGAGCGTTTTCCCTGAAGGTCAGCGGCAATATCGAATGCAGCAGTGGTGAAGCGCTGGCACAACTGGCGCGAGTAGGGGCCGGCATTGCGCGTATCGGTGGGTTCAGCGTGAGCGAGGACCTGCAGCGCGGCGATTTGATACCGCTGCTGGAAGAATGGAACCCCGACGATCGGGAACCGATTCATGCGGTGTTTGTAGGGGGGCGGCAATGCCGGCGCGGGTGCGGTTGTTTGTGGATTTTTTGGTGGAGCGGCATCGGATGTGAGGGGGGCAGTTGATACTTCTGGGGGATGTTGTTTGCGTTGAGCGGGTAGTGACCGACATATGGCTATTTGTGAGGGGGCGATTTCGGTCAATTGCTGCCTTTCACCACGGGCAGCATTCGGCCAAAAGCGGACAGTCTCACTGGGACTGGGCTGGCCCGCTGAAAGCGCGTCCCGGCGAGCGTGCTTGAATGCCTTGCTATGTATTCCTTCGCCGAGTAAGCGGGAAGACAAATGGCTTTTCTTGAGTTAAATTTATTTCGTTTAGCTTGTATTTAAACCTAATATCACTGCAACTAAATCGTCGAATTAGATTTCTCACTTCAATATCACTTAGTTCGTAGTCCCAGGACTTAATTATAGAGCCACCTCTAACTTTATCGAAACCATATTTTTGCCCCAGAGCTACGGTGATAGTATTTTCAATTTCTGTAACCCACAGACAATCGCCAATTGATCTAAAGGCCGCATGTAAATGAGTTGCTTTTCTCTTCCCCGTGAGGCCGCTCTCCATATATTGGAAAGCGCCCTTTTTCTTTAATGTAGAGTAAGGGCTTTTCCTACCATGACTTCGCAGCCTTGATCTCAACCCCTTAGCTGTGCCCACGTACCATGAGTTCAGTTCAAGCTTCAAAATATAAATATACCAATTTCTAATTTCTTCACTCATTTTTCGGAATCAAATTGTGCATAACGATTAAGCTAATTCGGCTGAGACACTACTCGATTCGCACTGAGCGTGTCTATTGCACGTGGGTTACGCCGCACGGCAGGAATATGTTTGCTGAGGTAGAAGCGTCTCATGCAGGTGTCTACCGGGGCGAGAGGTAGCCCAAAAACGTCCGCTCTTGGCCGTAAGCGGCCTCTCAGCAACGACCGCTCTCGGCCAATTGCGGTCATTCGCGAGCGGCCACCATTGGCTGACTTTTGTCCGATGATGGTGGCTAAAGCTAACTTAGCTAGCCCCTCAGCGTGTCTACCGAACTGGGGCGGCTCCAGAGCCCAAGTACGGGTTACGCAATCAATGGAGATTTGAAAAATGTTTTGTAGCCGCTCTCTTGAAACCAAGCGCTTTCCGCCAGAGCTTCATACATGGGTGCTCTCCAAGCATTCGTCCTTTTGCTTCTTTCTACAGTTGCATATCGTACAAGATGTTGTTTTCGATCCTTGAGCGTGCCGATGTCATCTAATATGTCGACCATATTAGACAGCTCGGCCGCAGCCTCAATTCCAAATCTACGTGCAAGATTTAAGTCGTTGAAATGGTTTTCCGCACGCAACTTCAACTCTTCAGGCCAATCTGCGGGAGGAGAAGCATAGTAGCGAATATTTGGTGGAGTTGTTTGTATGAGCTCTGCAAACACCCAAGGCTCAATTTCGAGCTTAGAGCTTTCAAAATAAAGGTGTGGTTGTTGGCTGGATTCGGTGACTGCGGAAGCGCCCTTGCTCTTGTTGCAGTCTGAACATGCGGGAATTAAGTTGCTAGGAAAAACGGAATAAGTCGGATATCTCGATTTAGAAAGGAAATGGTCTAGTGTGCTCGCTTGCCCGAAGCCGCACAACGGACATTTTTCCAATGGTGCAGAGATAATAAGCTTGTCATAATATTTGCGCGCATTTTTTCCTTTTTGTAATAATTGATTTGAGTATAGGGAAATAAGCTCTTTTTTGGTAAGACCAGCTACTACATGCTGTTCTGGCTTGGCTCGAGAACTCAGCGGCAATGTATAAAGTTCGTATTTTTCTGCTTTTTCTGTGTATGTCGAGAAAAGATTAATGATTGCGCTGCGTGCCGCTTTAAATTTTGAAACTAAGGCAGGGTCATCGATACTATCTACGCAAGCATCAAATACTTCAACAGGGTCAATGGCTGGAATGATTAACCTTTTCAAGGCTCGCTCCGACTTGCTACCATTTTCCGCAAAATCGCCTGCGCTTCAAATCCAAGTTGCTCTTGGCAATCATTTAAAATACTTTCGAATGTCCCACCACGATTGACCGCGGCTTGTAAAACTTCATGATATCCAGACTTAGACACTTCCAGTCCAAATATTTCGCGGGTGAGAATGCCTGCGTTCTCTCCGAAGGTTTCTCTCTCGGGGCGGTCTGCTCTACCTTCTGCACGCAGTCTTGTAAGCTTCCATACGCACGATCTTGGAACCTCTTGGACTACCACAGGAGAATGAGTTGCGATAATTGCAACTCCGTTTCTATCCTGCAGTAAATCGGAGACGGATCTTGTAAAAGCAGATAGCAGCAGAGGATGCAAATGGCTTTCTGGCTCGTCCATTAGTACAAGGGTTTTTTCCTCCACGGTATCAACTAGTTTGGTAAGTGTAAGAAGAACAATGGAGTGGCCTGAACTCATCCTGCTGAAAAGGAGACGCGCTTTTACAATTGCCTCCTCGGGAGAAAGTTCAATTAGACGCCCTAGGTTCATATCTTCAAAATTTTTATCTGATTCCAGCCTTTTTATTGCAATCAGCCATCTCTGTCGCTTAGTTGGTTGACTGAGGCAGGAATCTAGACTGCTAATAAAGTCTGAAGTTAATTCTTCGGTTGTTTTCGGAGGGCGCTTGCCAGAATCTCCTGCTGAGGATTGCATGCCCACATAAAAATAGGCTACTCCTTTATTTCGGTCAGGTTGATCCGCAGGAAAAAGGAAAGGGTCGAAAGCGCTAAAAGAAACTGAAACAACGCTGCTGAAATAATCCGACGGCATGGGTGCAACCCAAAACGGAAGCATTGTTAAAAACTGACCACGGTGATCCCTGCCAGTAGTATTGCTCAGGATGGTCTCGACCATATCATTGAGTATAGTTGTTTTGCCTACACCATTTCTACCAATGAGTACATGTATGTTGGTGGAAGGGAGGGACTGGGGTATCACTTCAAAAGACAGAGTTACTCCAGCTCTTCTTTCATCTCCATCGGATTTGTAGGTAAAGTCAAAACTTGTTAGTTCGGGCATTCCCGCCAAAACGCGTTTAAACTGATCTCGTATGACAGACCAGCTTACATTTCGCATTAATGAGTCTCGGAATACTTGCTCATCTTCCACTTCGCTGAGAAGTTTCGGGTTGGCGATCACATCGTTGAGCGCGTGCAATACAGTCGAGGCTGAATCTTGGGATAATTCGCTTTGTACTTTCTTATAAAACTCTACGTCTTGTCCTAATGAAAAAAAACCTTCCTCTAAACTGGGAAGCTTTTCAGATAGCTTTTCTGACGTCCAGCCGTGCTGCTGATTTTTGTAGCCAATTTTGATGGTGCCAAGATCAGTTTTTTTCCCACTCGGATCAAAATACACAGCAGTAAAGCTGGTTTTGAAAGAATAGTCATCCCAGTTGCTTTCATTCAGTATCACTGTATTTCGAAACTCGGAAGGCGCCAAACCTGGCTTCTTCACCACTTGAATTGAGAATTCCACATTTCCTCCTTGGCGAAATCTCTCTTTGGTCTGGGAAGGTAACGCCCCGCGAATCTTAATGCAATCCCGATGGTGGCAATACGCTTTCACGACGTTCCATTCAGAACCTTTTTACTCGTGACTAGTTTTCAAAATGTTCCTCAGGAGCAACCAATCGTCCTAGCTGCCTCGGTGTGGGAGGCAGCTTTTGGCCGACTGCTGCCGTTGCCGACCGACGGCTTTCGACCCATAGCAGACTCTCATAGGTACAACGATGCGGCCCTTCTCGCACGGAGAAATTGCCAATCGCAAAGTGTCGTGCAAAAGCATCACTTCTGATTGGACAAAATCTCAAACCAATACTAGCCTTGCGCCATGTCACATTAACCTTAGAGTATCAGGCAGATTTTAAACTGCGAAAATTTAGTTTCCACGCGCGAGCAATTACAATTGAATACATAAGGCGATATTGAGATGATCAAGCAATTAATAATTACGGCAATCGGAGCTTCCTTGTCGGCTTGCCAACTACCAAATAGGACTGATGTGGTTCCGGATCTACCCTCAAACTTCAGTGCGAGAACAATAATAGAGTCTAATAATGGTCTGTTGTCAGAGGGGCTAAATAAAGTCCCAGGTTCCATATGTTTAGCGGACGAGGAAACCGGACTATGCAAAACTGAAAACCTGTTACCAAATCAATGCTTGGCCAAGGGTACCGCCGTACAAGTAAAAGCAGTAACTGACCCGTCACCAGCATATCATTCAATAATAACCAAAAACTACAACCTTAGCTTTACGACTCCTTTCATATCGGCCCCATCAAGTGCCGATTATATTGATGAAGTTAAAGCATCTATATCGGCTACTGCCTCTATTAGCACCGCTGGAACGGACGACGGGAACGGCTTTCCTGGAATAGACGGCATCAAGGCTTGTATTTTAAAAAATTTCGGCCCTGGAAATTATAAAAAAGTCATTTGGATTCAGTCTGCAAATATCATTTCTGTAACCACCTCAAGATACTCGAAAGTATCAAATGGCTCTGATGTTAAAGGTACTGGTTTCGGCTTCAATGGCTCAACCTACAACAGTAGTTCGGTGGGTGCGCAGACGATATGGATTGGGATTTTCGGTAACTCAATTTACAATATCGGCGTAGTAAATAAGTCTGTGCTTGATAGCTCGAAAACATCTATAATCAGTTCCGACGATAAAACCACCATCATTGAAACTCCCTCGGCCCCTACTGCACCGCCACCTCCTGCCACTGTACCTATTCTAACTCCTGCAGCCGAGTTCGCTCCATCCTAAAGCTAGACGGCACAGAGAATAGTATAGTCTTCGATGAAGAGCACTATATCGCCGGCAAGTCGAACAGTTGGTGAGATTTTTTATAAAATATCCCGTCGGGCTTGTTCCAACGGGTTTTTATTTTAAGTTCAAACGATGATTAGTTGCTGGACTAACGGTTGTGAATGTCTGCACTTGGCCGTTTTCTGCCTGTCGTAAAGGGTAGAAATCGACCCGCTGCTGCCATTCACTCATCCCTGAGCCTGTCTCATGCCATCCGCAATATTTCTGCGTAGTTGCCTTCCATTGGAGGGTTCAGGTGTTTTTCAAATACGCAGCATAGGTTCCATAGGGCCCTTTGCTCAGCTTGGTCTTCAATTGCCAAAGTATCGGTATCACTGAAACGACGGGCAAAGTCAAACAGCACTACCGCTTCGTCCAGTGAAAGGGAAATGGAAATGGTTATGTCGAGTGGTGAGGGCATCAATAAACTGCCTTAACTGCGTTATGGATTGATGAGTAGTCTGTGGGCGTGCGTGAATCGCGCTACCCCGATGTCCACTTCTGGCCGCTTTCTGCGGGCTGGGACCTTTAAACTAGATGGTCAGATCTGATGCACGCTGCGGATACCTTCCCTGGAAAAGGGGACAGATTATTTGCCTGAAAATAGTTCCGTCCCCTTATTCCGTCCTCTTATTCCATTCGCGATTAACCCCGGCACCTTTGGCGGCTTAAAGTTTTCTCGACTTCGGCCAAAGCGTGAATAAGACTTTCCGTATCATCGGCTTTCATACATTCAGCCAAGTAAGCTGCTATAGCTTCCGGGGTATCGAGAAAGCGCGAAGCCTCATAACGAGTCGTACTCGTAGTGTTGAGGTTTAGGACCGGCATATCCTCAGGGTTGAACTTATCGTTCATGTCATTTACCTCTCCGGGTATCAAGGATCGCTGCGACTCTCTTTATACCTCGCTTTTAATCTGTTTTATCAGCTTCCGCTGACCGATCTGAATGCAGAAAAGGGCGCTTTTATACGCCCTAAGCTCCATCAGCTTTCGACCTGCGCCTGAAGCCGCCGACCAATCACCTCCAGCAAATCACACCCATCGCGTAACGGAATAACCAGAAGCTGTGCAAAGTCCGAAAGCACCACCGTATCGCTGGTGATTTCAGAGCGAAACGCAATGTTCTCCAGTACCTGGGTCACCACGCGGATGCGGTAATCAGCGGTCGCATGCAGGACGTCCAGCGGGGCTTGAGTATCAATGAGGAGGGAAGCGGGAGTGCAGTCGATGCCGGTGATGGGGACATATCTTTCCATGTTCAAAACTCCGATCTAATGAGGTTTTAACCACTCAATCGTCGCCAAACAATTAGGTGGCAGTTGTACGCAGGTTGGCGAACCGGGATCGGAACCGGCAGACCTGAAGGCCTCCCACGCACAACTGCCGTAACGGGCAGCCGTGCAAGTGTGCCAAAGCCTCTGCAAAAAACGCAGTACTTTTGCACTCGATCCTCAGGTCGCCAAACCTGATCACCATATTCGGCGATGGGAACGACTATAAATTTCACCAAGTTGGACGGGCAAGACACCTGCTTCCGAGAGCCTTGTAGGAATCAAGACAGTTTTTTGCCAGAGATAACCGGGCAGACAGAGGGGCAGTCAAACCTGATCGACACTGGACAGCTGCCCAACGGGAATTTACCGTCGCGACCGGCCTGGAGTCATCGAGCCAGATACTTGATTAATAAAGGAGAAGGGGCATGGAGAAATGGACGCTGCACTAGCTGGAAGCCTCGGGGAGTCTTGCCGAGCTTCGTCGCGAGCTGGTTGATGAGTTTGAGGCCGCCTATGAAGCCATTGCTCGCCTGATGCCCCCACCGCGACTCGATGTCCTGATTTAGAGGCTACCGGGCGAAACCATTCCGGAAATGGGCCTGGTAGGACGGGCGTATCGCAGTTCCATGTTCACCATGACCCTTGATCCCGACAATCCGAATTTCTTTTCCAGCCTACGCACCCGGCGCACTGCGTCGACATGTTGTTCATGAGGTTCACCATTGTCTGCGCATGGGCGGTCCTGGCTATGGCTGGACGCTAGGCGAGGCGTTGGTCAGCGAAGGGCTTGCCGGTCAGTTTGTTCGGCATGTGCTCGGTACTGATCCGGAGCCTTGGGAGCATGCCATCGCATCTGCCGATCTTCTACGCTCACCGGTTGGGCTGCAGATTCTCGAATCCAGGTATTACGATCACAACGAGTGGTTCTTTGGTTTTGGCGACAAACCCAAATGGCTCGGTTACTCGTTGGGTTATCAAATGGTCGGACGTTGGCTTACGTCGAGGGGCGAAACTGATATTCCGACCTGGGTCAACGCACCTGCAGCAGACATCATGGCCAACGCACTGGAGGAAGGTTTGGTATTGGCTGAGTCCTGAACGCTTGCCGCAACTTTTCAATCACCTGGCTGATAGAGGGCCCTTGGATCGCTGGCGGCGTGGAGCTTTCACCAAACTCTCGCCAGATGAACAACGTCAGCTCCGCGCCATCAGTCAATGTCTGGGCGTTCTCTTGAGTGCCGAAGGTCTCCAGCAGCCTGTACCGCGCATCTTTCCAGAACAGTTCCTCGACCCAGTCGTACACTGGGATGAAATGGAAGTGGATGGGGTAGCGGGGATCGTGGCCGAATCGGCTGATGTAAAGCCATTTTGGGTTCAGCTGTGTTTCTAGAACGCTCTGGATGTTTGCCATCAGGCTACCCAGCTCTGCGAGTGCAGGTTCGGGCAGTTGCGCCAGTGAATTTACGTGATGCTTGGACCCGAGCATGAGGTAGCCGGGCAGGGCGGATGCCCGGTGGTGGTTGACTATCCAGTGGGTGGTTTCATGGAGGATGAAGTGTGGTGCTATTTCCAAGGCTGACTCCCTGTCGTCATGCGGTTAGGGCCATTCCTTCAACTATGTAACATTTTCAACCTGTGCGCTTACAGGTGCGGCTTACCTTGGACCTGTACACACCTCGGTCTACCAGCCGATTACCTACAACCATCTTGGGACTGCTGCGCAGTCCAGCGGGGATAAATCCCCTCGCCACAGGAGGGAACACCGTCCTACAGACAGCCGCCCGCTTTAGGATAAATCACAGAACGCTCTGACAACTTTTTAGGGTTGGCCTTCGGAAGTACCGGCCTTACGATCTGGATTGTCTCAGTGCTCAGCGTGGCATCCGGTGCGCTCAGCTTGGTTTTTATCGTGAGGACAGATCGATGCCTGAAACCCCATACGCCAAGGTCTTGGAGCTCGCCGCCAATGTTTTCGGCAGCCAGCAGTTGGCTGAGGACTGGTTGAGAAAACTCTGCCTGTACCTGGACGGTCAGGTGCCATTGGAACTGATCGATAACGCGCAGGGTTTCAAGTTAGTAGAGGATTACCTGACCCGGGTTGAGCTTGGGGTTTATCAATGAATCCTTTGTTCTGCTGCGCCGTTTTTAGGGCTGCTGCGCAGCCCAGCGGGAGCAAGCTCCCTCGCCACAGGTTGCGTTATGCCTAGAACTTTTTCCATCCACGTCCATCGGTCGTGCGGTAGGTTCCCCCTGTGGTGGCGGGCCCTTGAAAACGAGCTCAGGTGGAGCGTCGAGCAGTGCGGTTTTTAGCGGTTACCTGGACACGCTGCCACACTATTTCTTAACCGGGTAATCCTGTCCCCACACCCGTACGGTATTGACTGGCTCGCTCATGCCTTCAAACACGAACTTCTGGCGCACGGCGGTCTTCGCTGGAATGGTGACCTCGTCCGGGTTGTCCAGGCCGGTGAGGCGGTTGGCGTAGCCTGCTTGGTCGATGGCCAGCAGCACGCCGGTCTGGCCGAGGTTGATCAGGCGCAGTTGGGTGTCGGTGCTGTTCTTGAAGCCGAGGGTGACGCTGACGCTTTCGTCGCTGGGCTCCAGCTTCAGCACTTCGATGGCGATGCGGTCTTTCATTTGCTCGCCGGAGGCAACGATTGCGGCGCCGTCGGTGCCTTGCACTGATTCGCGGCCATCGAGCACGCCTTCACTGACGCCGCCCAACAGGTTCTTGCCGGCGGTAATGAAGGTCGAGACGGCGGACTTGGTGGAGTCCTTGATGAGGCTGCCGTCCGCCGGCTCGCCTTCGGCAAAGCACAGCGAGCTGAGCAGGAGGCTAGAGATGAAGAGGGTGGAGCGTGACGGCAGAAAAGTCATACCTGGATCCTTTAGGGTGGCCTGCGACATCGCCTGTCAGAGGGGCGAGCGGCAATGATAGCCGTGATCGAGGACGGTTAGCGATTTCCCTCCTGGAGTTTTTCCGGTCTTGCGCCGTTCCTGGTTGCGGCCAGGCTCAGGTTGATTGCGTTGAGCGAGTCCTGTGCTGTTCGTCTGATCCGTATTTTGCTGCCTCAGGTGCCCCTGTAACGAGCCCAGGCCGCACCCCAGAATAGCCACTCGGCTAGCCTATCGGACGGCCCGTGTACTGCAATTTTTTGGTTCAGGAGTGCTCATGACGAAGATGGCGATTTTTTTAGGCGGGTTTTTGGCACTGACCCTTTTGATCGGCGTACTGGCGACGATTTCGCCGGTATAGACACATGCTGCTGAAGCACCTGTGGTGACAAGTCCACTGTGGGAGCGAGCTTGCTCGCGATAGCGGTGGTTCAGCTTGCATCCATGTTTAATGTGCCACCGTCATCGCGAGCAAGCTCGCTCCCACATGGGGGCTGGTGTGGTTTTGATTACTACTGTGGCGAGGGAGCTTGCTCCCGCTGGGGCGCGAAGCGGCCCTAAAGCTCATATCCCGGTTGATGAGCAGGTGACAGGCAAGCCACCTTGGGGCTGCTGCGCAGCCCAGCGGGAGCGAGCTCCCTCGCCACAGGGTTGTGATCTGTCCTTGTTACTTGTGCAAGATCACCTGCGCAATCTCCTGCAACCCCATCACCCGTTGTGCGGCGTTGAGTTTGATCGCTTCCTTGGGCATGCCGAAGACCACGCAGCTGGCTTCGTCCTGGGCCACGGTGCTGCTGCCGGCGTCGAGCATTTCCTTCAGGCCTCGGGCGCCGTCGTCGCCCATGCCGGTCATGATGATGCCGGTGGCGTTGCGGCCGGCGAACTTGGCCACGGAGCGGAACAGTACATCCACCGAAGGACGGTGGCGGTTGACCAGCGGGCCGTCCACCACCTGCACGTGATAGAACGCGCCGCTGCGGGTCACCATCATGTGCTTGCCGCCGGGCGCGATGAGCGCCAGGCCCGGGTGGATGCGGTCGTTGTTGCGGGCTTCGCGTACTTCGATCTGGCACAGGCTGTTGAGCCTGGCGGCGAACGAGGCGGTGAATTTTTCCGGCATGTGCTGGACGATGACGATGCCCGGGCACACCCGCGGCAGGGCGGTGAGCACCGCTTCCAGGGCCTGGGTGCCGCCGGTAGAGGTGCCGAGGGCGACGATGCGTTCGGTGGTCTGCGCCATGGCATGGCCGTTGGCGGCAGGCAGCATGGCGTCGGCGGTGAGTTTGGTGGCCGGCGTCAGTGCGGTCTGGGCGGGGCGCTTGCCCAGGTTGCGTACGTTGACCTGGGCGGCGGCGCGGATCGCCGACACCAGTTCCGGCGCCGACTCCAACAGAAAGTTTTTCAGGCCGGTGGTGGGCTTGGTGATGATTTCCACCGCGCCGGCGGCCATCGCCTGCAAGGTGGTTTCCGCGCCCCGGGGCGTCAGGGACGAGCAGATCACCACCGGTGTCGGGCGCTCGCTCATGATTTTCTTCAGGAAAGTGATGCCGTCCATGCGCGGCATTTCTACGTCCAACACGATCACGTCGGGCCATTCCTTGGCCAATTTGTCCATGGCGAAAATCGGGTCGGACGCCGCGCCCATGACGTGGATGTCCGGTGTGTCGCTGAGGATCGCCAGCAACACCTGGCGAACCACCGCAGAGTCATCCACCAGCAATACATTGATCTTTTTTGACATGGTTAATGCCGGGTCCTTATCGGTTGGTGCCTGACCCATACATCGCCGCTGCAAAGGTCGAAGATGATGCTGCGGTGGCCGGTGCTGCCCATGTCCTGGGCAATCAGGTCGAGGCGATAGAGGGCGGCCATTTCCAGCGCGGCGTTGACGTTGAGCCGCGCCACATCGCCGTAAGGCACATGGCGCTGCAGCTCGGGGAACATCTCGCCACCGCCGAACAGCTTGAGTTGGTAGTCCTCGGGTTCGGTGCGATGGGCCCGGGCCTGGCGGATGAACAGTTCGATGGCTTCGTCGGCGTACATGCCGTTCAGTGCGGTGGAACAGCGCACGCGACTGGGCAGCATGAAGTGGCACATGGCGCCGATCCTGCGCTGCGGATGCCACAGCGTGATCGCCACGCAAGAGCCGAGGATCGTGCGCAGGCGGGTTGGGCAGGTGGCGAAGCGAAACTCCCCCGGCGCCAGGTACACCTCGGCCACGTCCCTGATCGCGGCGTTCATGGTTTGCGGTAAATCGAAGGCGACACCAGTTTCAACGCATCGGACACGCCGTTGAGGCTTTCCGAATGGCTCACGATGAAATAGCCGCCGGGCTTGAGCCGGGGGAGCAAGCGGGCGACCACTCGGCTTTTGGTGGGTTGGTCGAAATAGATCATGACATTGCGCAGGAAAATCACGTCGAACTCCCCCAGCTCCGGCAAGGTGTCGTTGAGGTTGACCTGGATAAAATGGACTCGGTTGCGCAACGTCCGGTCGATGAGGAACGTGCCTTGCTGGCTGCCAGTGCCCTTGAGGCAATACTTCACCAGCAGCGGATGGGGCAGGTTGCTGGCGCGCTCCATGGGGTAGTGCCCTGAGCGGGCCTTGGCCAGCACCTGGCTGCTGATGTCCGAACCGATGACCTCCCAAGGCGTGGTGCCCAGCCCCTCGGCCAGGGTCATGGCCAGGCTGTAGGGTTCTTCGCCCGATGAGCTCGCCGCGCTCCACAGGCGAAAGGTCTTGCCCGGTGTTGCATGGGGTAGCACCTGCTGGCGCAGGAAATCGAAATGCTTGGGTTCGCGAAAAAAATAGGTCTCGTTGGTGGTGAGCAGGTCCAGCGCCACCTGCAACTCATCGGTGCGCTGGCCGTTCATGATCAGCTTGAAATACTCACCGTAGCTGTCCAGCTCATAGTGCTTGAGGCGCTTGAACAAACGCCCGGCCACCAAGGCTTTCTTGGCTTCGGACAGGCTGATGCCAGCGGCCTGGTACAGCCAGGACTGGAACTGGCCGAACTCCCGGTCAGTGAGCGCCTGCGTGTTCAGGGTGCGTTCCTTGCAAGTATCGGCGTTCACTGGGCATCCACTTCCAGCGCGTTCGGGCTGGCTTCTGCGAGTAGGGACATTTCGTCGATGGACAGCACCCGGTCCACCTCCAGCACGATGACGAACTTGCCATCGACCTTGGCCATGCCACTGATGAAGTCGGCACGGATCTTCGCGCCGAAGCTCGGTGGTGGCTCGATCTGCGAGGCCGGGATTTCCAGCACCGCCGACACCGTGTCCACCAACAGGCCAATGTCCTGGGCCTGGCCGTCGGTGCTGGCCGCCTCGATGATCACCACGCAGCTGCGGCGGCTGATCGCCGAATTCGGCCGGCCGAAACGGGCCGACAGGTCCACCACCGGCACGACCGCGCCACGCAGGTTGATCACCCCGCGCACGAAGGCCGGCATCATCGGCACCACGGTCAGGTTGCCGTATTCGATGATTTCCTTGATGCACAGAATGCCAATGGCGAACATCTCCGTGCCGAGCATAAACGTCAGGTATTGCGCTTCTTCCTCGACCGCGAGGGCGGTTTGACGTGTGGTCGCGATGGCGCCCATTGCTTTTTCTCCTTTAAGCAAGCCAGTGGAACCGGGCCATCAGAACCGAGTGAATTCCGATTCGTCCGGGGCGCTGGCCATGTTGTAGGCAAACGCTTTGGGCATGATCGGTGCCGGTGCCCGGGCCGGTTTACGGCCGGAGGAACCTGGGGTGTTATCGACCCTGGCAACTTGCACGGCAGACTTGGGCGGCGTGTCCAGGGTAAAGAAACTCATGGCCTGTTGCAGTTGCTCGGCCTGGCTGCTCATTTCCTCGGCGGTGGCGGCCAGTTCTTCGCTGCTGGAAGCGTTCTGCTGGGTCACTTGGTTGAGCTGGGTCATGGCCGTGTTGATCTGCGCAACGCCCGCTGCCTGCTCTTCGGAGGCGGCGCTGATTTCCTGCACCAGGTCCGAGGTTTTGTTGATCGAAGGGACCATCTCGTTGAGCAGGTTCCCGGCCTTTTCCGCCATATCGACACTGCTGGACGACAGCTCACCGATTTCCTGGGCCGCCACCTGGCTGCGTTCGGCCAGTTTGCGCACTTCGGCGGCGACCACCGCGAAGCCTTTGCCATGTTCACCGGCGCGGGCGGCTTCGATGGCGGCGTTGAGCGCCAGCAGGTTGGTCTGGTAGGCGATGTCGTCGATGATGCTGATGCGTTGGGCGATTTTTTTCATCGCCACCACGGTCTGCTGCACCGAATCGCCGCCGTCGGTGGCTTCCTTGGCGGCCTTGCTGGCCATGCCGTCGGTGACCTTGGCGTTCTCGGTGTTCTGGTTGATGCTGGCGCTCATCTGCTCGATGGACGCACTGGTTTCCTCGACACTGGCCGCCTGTTCGCTGGTGGCTTGGCTCATCGATTGCGCGGTGGCGCTGACTTGTTCGGAGGCGCTGGCCAGGTTGTCCGCGGCGTTACGCACTTCACCGATGATGTGCGAGAGTTTGCCGACCATGTTCTGCATGGCGTTGAGCACCATGCCGGTTTCGTCCTTGGAGCCGCTCTCGATTTTTGCGTTCAGATTGCCTTCGGCCAATTGTTCGGCGACGGTGGCGGCCTGTTTCAATGGGCGGGAAATGATCCGGGAAATGAACAGCGCCAGGCCCAGACCTACCAGCAGGGCGGCAACCAGCACGGCAATGATCGACAGGCGCGATTTTTCAAACAGCGCTGCGCCACGCTCGCTGGCGGCGCCGGCGCCGGCGTCATTAAGCTCCACCAGTTTTTGCAGGTCGGCGACCACCAGCTCGAATCGACGCTTGGACTCGCCCCTGAGCAGGGCATGGGCTTGCTCGATCAGGTTTTGCCGGGACAGCGCCAGCAGGTCTTTGCTCACCGCCAGGTAAGCGTTCCAGTCATTGCGGGTGGTTTCGAACAGTTGACGGTCTTCGGCGTTGGAGAGCAGCTTTTCATAGGTATCCAGGCGCGTTTCAAAGGCTTTTCTGGAGTCTTCCGCTTCTTGCTCAGTGGTGGTGCGCTCCTGCTCGGAGTCAGCGGTAATGTGGCGGTTTTCCTTGAGGCGATACTGTGCCCCGAAGAAACGCATGCCCGAGGCGGCACGCATGGACGGCATCCAGTTTTCCCGGATCTCGACCGTGGTGCCGTTTACCTCGCCCAGTTGCATGATCGCGAACACCCCCATGGCAGCGGTCAGGGCCAGCACCACCAGAAATGAAGTGATCAGTTTGGTGGCGATTCTAAGATCGTAGAACCATTTCATTGGGAAGTACCTCTCCTTGGAATTGCTAAAGCGTCAGCGAGCGTTGGCTTGTTGTAATTGAGTTGGGGTGTAGCGGTTTTCCACTTGGGCGATCTGGGTGAGTAGCGCCGGTACGTCGAGAATCAACGCCACGGCGCCACTGCCCAGGATGGTCGAGCCGCTGATGCCGCGAAGGGCACCGAACAGCTTGCCCAGCGGCTTGATCACGGTCTGGAATTCACCCAGCAAGTCATCCACCACCAGCCCGGCCTTGAGTTCGGCGTAGCGCACCACCACCACGTTCTGCCGGCGCGCGGCCGGGCCTTCATGGCTGAAGTGATCGCGCAGGTAAACCAGCGGCAGCACCTCGCCGCGCAGGTCGAGGTAGCCTTGTTCGCGGCTGGCGAGCCCATCGTCTTCGCTCAGCTCGATGCATTCCTGGACCATGTCCAGCGGAATGACGTAGGTCGACTGACCGATGCCCACCAGAAAACCATTGATGATCGCCAAGGTCAGCGGCAGGCGGATGCGCACCACGGTGCCTTTGCCGGGTTGGCTGTCCAGGTCGACGGTGCCACGCAGCAGGGTGATGTTGCGCTTGACCACGTCCATGCCCACGCCGCGTCCCGACAGGTTGGTCACGGCCTGGGCGGTGGAGAAGCCGGGTTCGAAGATCAGGTTGTAGATTTCCTGGTCGGTGGGGCTGGCACCCGGGGGACCAGGCCACGCTCCTGGGCTTTTTCCAGGATCCGGTCGCGGTTCAGGCCGGCACCGTCGTCGGCGATCTCCAGCACGATACTGCCCGAGTCGTGATAGGCGTTGAGGTGCAGGTGCCCCTTGGCCGGTTTGCCGGCCGCCAGGCGTGCCTCGGCGGTTTCAATGCCGTGGTCCATGGCGTTGCGCAGCAGGTGCATGAGCGGGTCGCCGATTTTTTCCACCACGGTCTTGTCCAGCTCGGTCTCCGCACCGCTGATGATCAGGTCGATGTCCTTGCCCAGTTCCTGGCTGACATCGCGCACCACGCGACGGAAGCGGTTGAAGGTTTCGCCGATGGGGATCATGCGCAGGCGCAGGGCACCGTCGAGGATTTCCTCCACCAGTGACGACACCGTCGAGGTGGATTCCTGCAACGGATCGTTGTTGCAGGTGCGGGCCAGCAGGCTGGTACCGGCGCTGGCGATGACCAGTTCGCCCACCAGGTTGATCAGTTCGTCGAGCTTGTCGGCGTTGACCCGCACGTAGGTGCCGTCCTTGGCCTTGCTGTCGCTGCTCACCGTCTGTTTGTCGCTGGCGATCTGGGCGGGCACGCGCGGTGTCTTGCGCTGGTCGGACAACAACTCGCCAGTGGCGATCAACGCGGTGCTTTCCTCGGCCGGTTCCGGTGAGGTGGTCACCAGGCCGGTGTTGGCCGGGGACGCGATGTCATCCAGGGCAACGATCTCGATCACGCAGTCTTCCCGGACGAAGTCGAACACTTCGTTGATCGCGCCGTGGCTGGCGGCCGAGCGAAACTCGATGTCGAAGCCCAGGTAGCAGGACTCGGCGTCCCAGGCGTCGGCGGCGGGCAGGGCGTCGGTCAAGGTGATGAGGTCGACGATTTCACCCAGGGTTTGCAGATAACGCAGGAACGAGAGTGGGTCCATGCCGTTGCGGAACACGTCCTGACCAAAGCGCAGGGAAATGTGCCAGAGGCGCGCTACGCCGGGTTCGCGGGCTTCGATTTCATGGACAGGCGTCGGAGCAGCGGTGGGCGAGGGCGCCTGGTACTCCTGCAGGATCTGGCACAGCTCCACTTCCCGTTGCAGGGCCGGTGGCGGCAGCGTTCCACCCTGGTTGGCGGCCACATTGATCAGTTCCAGCATGTGATCGCTGGACTTGAGCAGCACCGCGATCAGGCCGGCGTCCACCTCGACGCTGCCGTTGCGCAGGCGATCGAGCACGTCTTCGACGATGTGGGTGAAGCTGACGATCGGTTCCAGGCCAAACAGCCCGGCCGAGCCCTTGATCGTGTGCGCCGCCCGGAAGATCGCGCCAATGGCGTCATCGTCGCCGGGGTCGGTTTCCAGTTGCAGCAGCGACTCTTCCATCGCCTGCAACTGTTCCCGTGCCTCGACGATGAAGGTCTGTTGTGCCTGATCGAGATTGATGCTCACGCTCATATCCTTTGTCGTGTCCGACGTATTGCAGTCCTAGGCAACCAGGTTGCACAGGGCAAGTGTCTCCATGACGGCCTTGCTTTGGCCGGTCAGTGTCAGTTGGGTGCCGGCCCTGGCCGCCTCGCGCTGTACCATCAGCAGCAGTTGCAGGCCGGCACCGTCCATCTCGGTGATCTGCGACAGATCCAGGGCCATTCGCGGCGTTGCCCCCAGGTGCGGCAGCCATTGCGCGGCCAGGTCGGCGGCGGTGTAGATCGTCAGCTCGCCGTCGATGTGCACCTGGGCGGTGTCATCGTTTGTTTCGTATTGCAACGGCATCGGAGTCTCCGGCGATCAAGGAAGAATCAGCTTGGATACCGCCGCCAGCATTTGCGCCGGCTGGAACGGCTTGACCACCCAGGCCTTGGCCCCGGCGGCCTGGCCTTCCTGCTTCTTCGATTCCTGGGATTCGGTGGTAAGCATGATGATCGGCGTGAACTTGTAGCTGGCCAGCTTCTTGACCTCCTTGACGAAGGTGATGCCGTCCATGTTGGGCATGTTCACGTCACTGATGATCAGGTGCACTTTCTGGCCATTGAGCTTGCCCAGCGCATCCTTGCCATCGCTGGCTTCGATCACGTCGTAGCCGGCACTTTTCAGCGCGATGCCGACCACCTGCCGAACGCTCGCGGAGTCGTCGACAACCAATACACTTTTAGCCATGAACGGCGCTCCTAAAAGAAGGTTATTTCCTGCGAAACCTGTTGCGCACCCGAGTTGCCGTGGTGATTGCGGCGTTGCTCGTCGGTGGCGTAAGTGGTTTCCATGCGCGCCAACCATTGGCGGGCGTCGATGGAAACAGCCTGTTCGGGCGACTGGCTGGCCTGCTGCATGTGCACATGCAGGTCCTCGATGTTGTCGCGCACGTGGCTGAGGATCTGGCTGACCCGATCCTGGAATTGCAGGCTGACCAGCACCTCGGTGAGTTCATCGCGGATGCCGAAGCTCTCGCGCTGCAGCATGTCGGCCGAGTCGGCCAAGCGGCCGGTGACACTCTTGAAGCGCTCCAGCACCTGCTGGATGCTTTGCTCGGAGGCGCTGACCGAATGGCTGTCCTGGTCCGCGCCGCTGGACGCGGCATGCACCAGTTGGGTGATAGCGGTGTTGATGATGTCGACCTTGGCCGACATCTGCTGGCCGGTCTCGCTGGACTTGCTCGACAGACTGCGCACGGCATCGGCCACCACGGCAAACCCACGCCCGGCCTCGCCGGCACGGGCGGCTTCGATGGCGGCGTTGAGGGCCAGCAGGTTGGTCTGCGCGGCAATCGCCGCGACATCGGCGGCCATGGTCCGCAGCTCGCCGGTATAGGCCGTCAGGTTGCGCACCTGGGCCAGGGTTTCATCGCGGCTGGCCTGGGTGGCTTTCAGGGAATCGATGACCTTGACCAGTTCACTTTCGCTCAGGGCCAGCACCTGCACGGCACCGCTACTGCTGCTGCCGGCCAACTCACCGGCGGCCAGTTGCGAGGCTTGCACGGTCTCTTCCAGACGCGAAGAAATACCGGTGAAGCGGCTGGTCAGCGAGACGATTGCGGTTTCGGTCTGCTGCCGGGAGCTTTCGACCTGCTTGGCCCAGATCGGCATGGCCCCGAGGATGACGTCGTTGAGTTGTTCGCTGGTTTTATGGGTGCGGTGCTCGGTGGCTTGCAGGTCGTGGTGGGCCATGGCGGCGATGGCGTTGTCGAACCGCTGACGTTGCGAACGCGCGCCCCATGCACCAGCGCCGACACCAAAGGCCAGGAGGGCAATGCCCAGAATGATGTTTTGTACACTTGGACCGTTGAGCAGTACGACGCCAACGGCTGCAACGAAAGCGACGAGCACTGTGTGCCAGAGGATGCGAGGTGGTTGCGCGAAGGAATGACCGTGTGGGTACGACGTCATGGTTCGGTCCTTGAACAGAGTTTCTAACAGGTTATGTGCGAATAACTGGTTATCTGCGACCTCTACTCGGACTTTAAGACCGGCTGTCCGATACCGGTATTGCCATAGGCACTGGTCTACACAGTACGTGGCACTGTGCTATTTCAGGTTAGACGCTGTCTGTGAAATGTCGAATGCACCCGACGAAGGTAGAAGCCACATGGCGAGGGTGATGGCGCACCGGCCTTTGTGGCGAGGGAGCTTGCTCCCGCTGGAGCGCGAAGCGGTCCCCAACGTGGCTGGCGCGGTTACATTGTGTGTTCAGGTTTTGGGGCTGCTGTGCAGCCCAGCGGGAGCAAGCTCCCTCGCCACAAGAGCGGTCCGCGCTGATTCTTCTGAAACAGATGATTGGATTGCGCTAAATTACCGGCACCCGGATTTTCGAACCTGCCATCAGAGCTCCCATGCCCACCCAGCCCCTCTGGAAAACCTATCTCCTGTTCCTGGCCCCCATGGTCCTGTCCAACTTCCTGCAGTCCATGTCTGGCACGTTCAACAGCATCTACATCGGCCAGATGCTCGGTACCCAGGCCTTGGCGGCGGTGTCGGGGATGTTTCCCATCGTGTTTTTCTTTATCGCATTGGTGATTGGCCTCGGCGCGGGCGCGGGGGTGTTGATCGGGCAGGCCTACGGCGCCGGAGAAACCGGTACGGTGAAGGCGATTGCCGGTTCGACGTTGTTGTTGGGGGCCATCATCGGCCTGACGGCGGCGGTGCTCGGCAGTGTCTTTGCGCGTCAGGCATTGCAGGGGCTCGGCACGCCGGCCGATGTGCTGGAGGATGCCGTTTCCTATGCCCGGGTCATGATGTGGATCCTGCCGATGTTGCTGGTATTTGTGCTGTTCACCCAACTGCTGCGCGGGGTGAGCGATACGGTGTCACCGATGTTGGCGCTGCTGATCTCCACCAGTGTCGGGCTGCTGCTTACGCCGGCATTGATTCGTGGCTGGTTGGGGTTGCCGCAGATGGGCATCCAGAGCGCGGCACTGGCGGGGCTGGTAGGGACGGCCTCGGCCATGGCCATGCTGGCGTGGCGCTTGAACCGTCGCGAACATGCCCTGGCACCGGACCGGGCGTTGTTCGCGGCGATGCGCCTGGACACGGAGATCCTTGGCAAAGTGCTGCGCATTGGTTTGCCCACAGGGTTGCAGATGGTGGTGATCTCGTTGTCCGAGTTGGTCATCCTGACGCTGGTCAATAGCCATGGTTCCCAGGCCACGGCGGCCTACGGCGCGGTGACGCAGATCGTCAACTACGTGCAGTTTCCGGCGCTGTCGATCGCCATCACCGCTTCGATCCTCGGCGCCCAGGCCATCGGTGCCGGACGCCTGGAGCGCCTGGGGCCGATCCTGCGCACCGGGTTGTTGATCAACCTCTGGCTTACGGGTGGGCTGGTGGTGCTGGGTTATCTGTTGTCCCACTGGCTGCTGGGACTGTTCATCACCGACCCGGCGGCACGGGTCCAGGCCGAACACCTGCTGCACATCATGCTCTGGAGCCTTTTGGTGTTCGGCTTCCAGGCGATCGTCGGCGGCATCATGCGCGCCAGCGGCACGGTGCTGGTGCCGGTCGCCATTTCGATCTTCTGCATCGTCGCCGTGCAAGTGCCGGCGGCGTATCTGCTGGACGCTCACTTCGGGTTGCAAGGGGTGTGGATGGCGTTCCCGGTGGCCTACTTGAGCATGCTGCTATTGCAGGTGCTGTACTACAAGCGGGTGTGGCAGCATCAGTCGATCGAACGCCTCGTGTAGACCCAAGTTTTGACACAACACAAAGCCCCTGTGGGTGAACTGTGGGAGCAAAGCTTGCTCGCGATGACCTCATCACATGCAGCGCCCCTGTTGGCTTTAAAACCGCTATCGCGAGCAAGCTTTGCTCCCACAGACTCAACCACCGAGGATCCGATGCCTGCCAGTCGCCCCACCCACGTTGCCTACCGCGCCTTCCTGTTCGACATGGACGGCACACTGCTCAATTCCATCGCCGCCGCCGAGCGGATCTGGACGCGCTGGGCCCTGCGCCACGGCGTGGATGTGGCGACGTTCCTGCCAACGATCCATGGCGTGCGCGCCATCGACACCATCGCTCGCCAGCACTTGCCGGGAGTGGATGCCCAAGCCGAGGCCGCGCAGATTACCCGCGAGGAAATCGACGATGTTGAAGGGGTGGTGCAAGTGGCCGGTGCGGTTGCGTTTCTGAAAAAACTGCCGCCCCATCAATGGGCGATTGTCACCTCGGCGCCTATGACACTGGCCTTGCGCCGCATGGACGCCGCGGGGATTCCGCGTCCCGGGGTGATGGTGACCGCCGAAGACGTGAGCAACGGCAAACCCAACCCCGCCTGCTATCGCCTGGCCGCCGAACGCTTGCAAGTGGCACCGCAAGAATGCCTGGTCTTTGAAGACGCCGAGGCGGGCATCCTGGCTGGCGAGGCGGCCGAGGCGGATGTGATGGTGGTAACGGCGACCCATACGCACCCGGTGGTTACCCTTCATCCGCAGATCAAGGATTACCTCGGGCTGGGTATTGAAATGGATGAGGCCGGGTTGATGCGGATTCAGTAACCACACAAATCCCTTGTGGGAGCTGAGCTTGCTCGCGATAGCGGTAGGTCAGCTTGCATTCATGTTGAATGTGCCGATGCCATCGCGGGCAAGCCTTGCTCCCACATTGCTCTGTGCCCGCTGCACAAAGGTCAGGTCACCACGCGATAGCACGGCACATACGCCGCGCCGCCGGGCAGTTTCATGCGGTGCTGGGCAACGAAGGCCTGAAGCAGGCGGTCGAGAGGTTCCATGATGGCGGCGTCGCCGTGGATTTCGTACGGGCCGTGTTCTTCGATCAGGCGGATGCCCTTGTCCTTGACGTTACCGGCCACGATCCCCGAGAACGCCCGGCGCAGGTTGGCCGCCAGTTCGTGGGCGGGCAGGTCGCGGCTCAGGCCCAGGCTGGCCATGTTGGCGTGGGTCGGGTCGAACGGGCGCTGGAAGCCCTCGTCGATCTTCAGCAGCCAGTTGAAGTGGAAGGCGTCGTTGCGCTCGCGGCGGAACTGCTTGACCTCCTTGAGCCCCCGGGTCATCTGCCGCGCCACTTCGGCCGGGTCGTCGATGATGATCTGATAATGCTTCTGCGCCGCCTCACCCAGGGTTGCACCGACAAACGCATGCAACTGATCGAGGTACGGCGCGGCGCTTTTCGGCCCGGTGAGAACCACCGGGAACGGCAGGTCCTGGTTGGCCGGGTGCATCAGGATACCCAGCAGGTACAGGAACTCTTCCGCCGTGCCGGCGCCACCCGGGAAAATGATGATGCCGTGGCCGACCCGGACGAAGGCTTCCAGGCGCTTCTCGATGTCCGGCAGGATCACCAGCTCATTGACGATCGGGTTCGGCGCCTCGGCGGCGATGATGCCCGGTTCCGTCAGGCCCAGGTAGCGACCGCCATGGATACGCTGCTTGGCATGGGCAATGGTGGCGCCTTTCATCGGACCTTTCATCACGCCCGGGCCGCAACCGGTGCAGATGTCCAGGCTGCGCAGGCCCAGCTCGTGGCCGACTTTCTTGGTGTATTTGTATTCTTCGGTGTTGATCGAGTGACCGCCCCAGCACACGACGATTTTCGGCTCCACGCCAGGGCGCAAGGTGCGGGCGTTGCGCAGCAGGTGGAAGACGTAGTCGCTGATGCCCTGGGACGAGCTGAGGTCGATGCGCTGGCTGTCCAGCTCGTTCTCGGTGTAGACGATGTCTCGCAGGGCGCTGAACAGCATCTCGCGGGTGCTGGCGATCATTTCGCCATCGACGAACGCATCGGCCGGGGCGTTCAGCAGTTCCAGGCGCACGCCGCGGTCCTGCTGGTGAATGCGGATCTCGAAGTCCTTGTAGGCTTCCAGGATGGTCTTGGCGTTATCAACATGGGCGCCAGTGTTGAGGATGGCCAGGGCGCACTGGCGGAAGAGGGTATAGATACTGCCGGAACCGGCTTCGCTCAGTTGCTGGACTTCGCGCTGGGACAAGGTCTCCAGGCTGCCCTTGGGGCTTACCGAGGCGTTGATTACATGTCTTTGAGTCATTCAGCTTTCCTTGAAAACGATGCCATGCACACAACGACGGCATCTTGAAAAAAAACGTCCACGCAGAAAGATCGCACGATCCTTGCGCTATCGCCATCGGCTTTGAACCGGACCTGGCGAGTCGATTGCGCTACAAAATGAGCCCCAGCATAGCTAAATCGACCGGGCAGGCGATAATGCGTGACTCTTTTGATGCCGTACAAGGAAATTGCACCGCGATGTTCGAGATCAAACCGTGGGATGGCGACACCTATCGCAAGCAGACGCGCCGCAGCACCCTAATCATCGCGGTGGTATTCCTGGCCCTGGCGATGTTGCTGTCCAGCCTGGCCGTGATGCTGCTGGGGACGCCCGGAGGCGATAACTTTCGTTTCAATCTCGGCGGGGTGATTGTCGCGGTGCTGGCGATGGCGGCGCTGATGCGCCTGTATTTCTGGTCGCAGCCGTGGATGGCCGCCGCGGTGTACGGTTGGCAGCTCAAGCGCAGCCTGATGAAAATCACCAACGTGATGCACCAGGTGACAGCCGGCGTGCAGGCCCAGGACCCCACCGCCATGAAGCTGCTGCGTTTCTATCACCTGGGGTTGGCCCAGATGCATCAGCTGGACGCCAACTCCAGCGCCCAGGGCTCCCTGGCCCGAGAGGCCGACGCGCACCTGGCGAAGATGCAGGCACTGGGCCTTGACACTGAACAGTCGCGCCTGGAGGCGGGCTGGATCGGAACGGTGAAGCAGGCCTATCGCGCAGGTTGATCGGTCAGAGGGTGCCGATGCGGTCGAGCTCGGCTTTCAGGGCCTGGGCATCGAGCTGGTCGAAGGGCAGGGCGAAGAAGGCCCGGCAGCGGGCCTCGATGCGGTCCAGCGTGCAGTGGAAAGCCTGGCCGACCTGATCATCGCTGCCTTGGACTTCCGATGGATCCGCCAAGCCCCAATGGCTCTTGACCGCCGGGCCGAAATACACCGGGCAAGCCTCGTTGGCGGCGTTGTCGCACACTGTGATGACGATGTCCGGCGGGCTGCTTTCAAAGGCGTCGTTGCCCTTGCTGCGCAGGCCTTTGATACAGATACCGGCCTCCTGCAAGGTGCTCAGGCTGCGCGGCAGCACCTGACCCTTGGGAAAGCTGCCAGCGCTGACCGCTTCGAACCCGGCCGGGGTCAGATGGTTGAACATCGCTTCGCTGAGGATGCTGCGACAGCTGTTGGCTGTGCACATGAAGAGGACTTTCATCGATCGGCTCCGATAAGCGCAAGGTAGGGCTGCGCCGGAGTATATGCGGATGATCGAATATATGAAATTCCGTATTTATGGCGAGAGGAAGAGCGTTTAGCGCCGGAGCGCAGTTCGTCTGCGCCCCAACGGTTTGGGTGGTTACGATTTTCTGCCGCCGCCTTGGCTGCGTTCGCTGCCTTTGTTACCGGCACCAGTGCTGGCACCTTTTTGCCGGTCGTTGGCAACGTTGCCGCCGGACGCCTGTCCGCCTTTCTTGCCGGCGTCAGATGCTTTTTCACGATCATTTGCGAAGTTGCCTGGGTTTTTGTTTCCGCTACTGGCCATTTCGAGAATCCTCATCTTGGTTGAGCGAGCAACGTGCCTCGCATTAGTTGGGAAAGAAAATGGCCGAGGGAAGTTTAAAAAAAACCGCTCGTTGGCGACGAATGGTCAGGCGCTGGGGTTCACTTCGAGTCCTCGCCGCCGCTGACTTTCCAATGCGTCGCCTCTCCTGGGAAAACCACTTGCTCGACCCGATGGGCAATGCCGAACGCCAGGGAGTTTTCCGCTGGAATCACCCGCTCTTCGGCGCACAGGCATTTGAAGATATCCAGCTGCGTCGCCGCGCCAGCCGTTTCCTTGACGTAGATCTCCACATAGCGCGCCACGTCGTTGTCCAGGCTGGACAGGTACTCGCGCAAGCGTGAGTGGTCCACGGATTTCTGGCCGAAGTACCAGTTCATCGGATGAATCAGGAAACGCGAGTGCGGGGTGGTGGTGCGGTCGCTGGCGGCCAGGTACATGATGATGCCCATCGACTCGATATTGCCGGCGTTCACGGCACGTACCGGTACCGGAAGGGACTTGATGAAGGTGTAGAGGGTGAAGCCGAAGTTGGTACTGCCACCGACCGTGGAGAGATTGAGCATCAGCGAGTCGGCGCCTTTCTCAATGGCCTCCAGGCAGTTATCGCGAAAGCGTTCCGTGGTTCCCTGATCGATCTGGCAGTGGAAATGGACAATGTGTTCGGACATCTGAAACTCCTGTCGACTTCATCCGTTGACGTGCCTGCGCAACGGCGGCGCTGTACAGTTGGGAGTCCAGCGGTCTGCGGATGTTCCTCGTCCAGGGCTCGGGGCCCATGGACGCATCAAGTCGGTTGCTGCTGTTCGCACGCCTGGGCAGCGTCGGTCATGCGCTGTAGAAACAGCGTCAACCCGGCTTCTTCCTCACTGAGGCCTTTGCGTACCCGGGGCTTGGGCAGTTCCCCCAAGGCGCCGAGCAGGAAGCCCTCGACCACCGCAGGATGAATGTAGCACTTGCGACAGACGGTCGGCGTGTTGCCCAGTTGCCGCGCGACGTGCCTGACCATCTCGGCGACGTGCCTCTTGGCCTCGGTCTCGGTTTCCCAACGCAGCGTCCGCAGCCCGGCCAGGGCCGCCGCGCTGCCGGCCCAGGTGCGGTAGTCCTTGGCGGTGAAGTCAGCGCCGGTGAGGGTCTTGAGGTAGGCGTTGATGTCCGAAGAACTGATGGCGTGACGCTCGCCGTGTTCGTCCAGGTACTGGAACAGGTTCTGCCCGGGGATCTCCTGGCAGCGCTTGATGATCCGTGCCAGGCGCCGGTCCTTCACGGTGATCTGGTGTTCGACGCCACTCTTGCCTCGGAACTGGAAGGCGATGGCGCTGCCGTTGACCTCGACATGTTTGGTGCGCAGGGTCGTCAGGCCGTAGGAGCGATTGTCCCGGGCGTATTGGCTGTTGCCGACGCGGATCAGGGTCACATCCAACAGGGTGATGACCGTGGCCATGACTTTGTCGCGGCTGAACCCGGGCGTGGCGAGGATTTCCTCCAGGCGTTTGCGCAAGCGCGGCAGGGCCCGTCCGAATTCCAGCATCCGTGAGTACTTGTCCGCATCGCGTACCTCACGCCAGCGCGCATGGTAGCGGTATTGCTTGCGCCCGCGGGCATCACGGCCGGTGGCCTGGAGATGGCCGCACGGGTCGGTGCAGACCCAGACATCGGTGTAGGCCGGCGGTACCGCCAGGGCATTGATGCGCTGGATCTCGGCCGCGTCGGTGATGCGTTGGCCTTGCGGGTCGAAATAACAGAATTTGCCCCGCCGTTTTTTGCGGGTGATGCCCGGGGCCGTGTCATCGACATAATGCAGGTCGGCCGGCAGTGCATCCGGCGGCAGGGTATCGGGCATGAAAAGAGTCCTTGGCAACGAATCCGGTGGCCTATGCATTCATTGACCGCGGGCTGTTGCCGTCGTGCCACAAACCTGTGGGAGCGAGCTTGTGGGAGCAAGGCTTGCCCGCGATGCAAGCACCTCGGTGTAGCTGATAGACCGAGGCGATGCCATCGCGGGCAAGCCTTGCTCCCACAAGCCTCCACAATGTGATCCACTGGTTTCGGAGCCTACGCCAACACCGCCACCGCCTTGATCTGCGCCCACACCATCTGTCCCGAGTGCAGTTTGAGCTGATCGCGCGAATAGCGAGTGATGCGCGCCAGCAGCGGGGTGCCAGCGGCTTCCAGGCGGATCAGCACATGGGCGGCGTTGTCGGCGGCCTGTTCGCTGACCACGGTGACCGGCAGGCGGTTGAGAATGCTGGTCTGGGCATCGTTCGCCAGGCTGAGGCTGACGTCCCGGGCCTGGACCTTGAAACGCAGCGGCTGGCCGAGGGCCAGGGACGTGTGGGCCACGCGAACGTTCAGTTGGCTGTCGGGCAGATTCAGGGTCAGCAATTGATACGCCGGGTCATAACCACTGACCTTGCCCTCGATCACCACGCCAGCGTCATCCCCCAGGGCCAATGGCAGGTCGAGCCGGGCCAGGGTCTCGCCGATCGGCCCACTGGCCAGCGCGCAGCCGCCCTCGAGCAGAACGATGTGATCGGCCAGGCGCGCCACTTCGTCCTGGGAATGGCTGACATACAGCACCGGAATGTCCAGTTCATCGTGGAGCCGTTGCAGGTACGGCAGGATTTCGTTTTTGCGTCGGGTATCGAGGGCCGCCAGTGGCTCATCCATCAGTAGCAGTTGCGGGCTGGTGAGCAAGGCGCGGGCGATACCGACCCGTTGGCGTTCGCCGCCGGACAGGTTGTGCGGTTGTCGATCGAGCAAGTGCCCTATGCCCAACAGTTCGCTCGCCTGGTCCATGTCCACCCGCCGTTGTGCCGGCGCGATGCGCTTGAGGCCGAACGCCAGGTTGGCCCGCACCGACAGATGGGCGAACAGGCTCGCCTCCTGGAACACATACCCCACCGACCGTTTATGGGGCGGCACGAACACGCCGTGCTCACTGTCTTGCCAGACTTGGCCATTGACCTCGATAAAACCCCGGGCCGGCCGCTCCAATCCGGCGATGCAGCGCAGGCAGGTGGTTTTTCCGGAACCGGAAGGCCCATACAGTGCGGTCACGCCTCGGCCGGGCAGTTGCACATCCAGGTCCAGGGAAAAAGTCCCGTGGTCGAGCTGAAAACGCGCGTGAATCATCGATCAGCTCCAACCGGAACGGGTTCGGCGGCTGGAGTACAGCGCCAGCAACACCAGGAATGAAAACACCAGCATCGCCGCGGCCAGCCAGTGGGCCTGGGCGTATTCCAAGGCTTCGACATGGTCGTAGATCTGCACCGACACCACCCGGGTTTTCTCCGGGATGTTGCCGCCGATCATCAGTACCACGCCGAATTCGCCGACGGTGTGGGCGAAGCCGAGAATCGCTGCGGTGATGAAGCCGGGGCGGGCCAGGGGCAGGATGACGCTGAAAAACGTGTCCCAGGGCCCGGCTCGCAGGGTGGCGGCGACTTCCAGGGGGCGACTGCCAATGGCGGCAAAGGCGTTCTGCAACGGCTGCACCACAAACGGCATGGAATAAATCACCGAGCCGATCACCAGCCCGGTGAAGCTGAAGGTGAGGGTGCCCAACCCGAGGGCTTGGGTGAACTGGCCCATCCAGCCGTTCGGTCCCAACGCCAGCAACAGGTAGAAGCCGATCACCGTGGGCGGCAGCACCAACGGCAACGCGACCACCGCACCCACCGGCCCGCGCAGCCAGGAGCGGGTGCGTGACAGCCACAACGCGATGGGCGTGCCGATGATCAGCAGGATCACCGTGGTCAATGACGCCAG
This sequence comes from Pseudomonas sp. St316, assembly GCF_018325905.1. NCBI lineage: Bacteria > Pseudomonadati > Pseudomonadota > Gammaproteobacteria > Pseudomonadales > Pseudomonadaceae > Pseudomonas > Pseudomonas sp. St316. The sequence continues at coordinate 2,678,668 of NZ_AP021901.1, forward strand.
TTTCAGGGTCAGCCAGATGGCGGCATAGTCGGCGCTGGTCAGTGGCATTTAGTGTTGGTAACCGTAGGCTTGGATGATGGCGGCGGCTTTCGGGCCCTTGAGGTAATCCACCAGGGCCACGGCAGCGGGGTTGTCCCGGCCCTTGTTGAGGATCACCGCGTCCTGTTTGATCGGGTCGTGCAGTTCGGCCGGGACGATCCACGCCGAGCCGCCCGTCACTTTGCCGTCCTTGTACACCTGGGACAAGGCCACGAAGCCGAGTTCGGCATTACCGGTGGAGACGAACTGATAGGCCTGGGTAATGTTCTGGCCTTCGACGAGCTTGCTTTTCACCTGTGCGGTCAAGCCCAGCTTGTCCAGCACCTGGGTCGCGGCCAGGCCATAGGGCGCCGCTTTCGGGTTGGCGATGGACAGGTGCTGGAAATCGTTGTGCTTGAGCACCTGGCCTTGGTTGTCGACATAACCGTCCTTGGCCGACCACAGCGCCAGGGTGCCGATCGCGTAGGTGAAGCGCGAGCCCTTGACGGTGTCGCCTTCGCTTTCGAGTTTGGCCGGCGTGGTGTCGTCGGCGGCGAGGAAGACTTCGAATGGCGCGCCGTTCTTGATCTGGGTGTAGAACTGCCCAGTGGCCCCGTAAGCCGCCACCAGTTTGTGCCCGGTGTCTTTTTCAAAATCGGCGGCGATGGCCTGGATCGGCGCGGTGAAATTGGAAGCGACCGCCACCTGCACCTCAGCGGCCTGGACGGCGCCAACGGTGAAGAGTGTGGTCAACAGCAGCGGCGCGAAGCGGGTGAGGGACATGGGTGAGGCTCCGTAGGGTTGGTTTCGCTATATACCGGAATATATAGCGAATGACCGACAAACGGAACGCGGCATTTTGCCTGGGAGTGAGGGTGCAAGGGCTGCCGCCATCGCGAGCAGGCTCGCTCCCACATTGGATCTCGGGTGTTCGCAAGCTCGTTGCCCAGTACCAATCCCCTGTGGGAGCCGTACATTCAGCACTGATGCAAGCTGATCCACCGCTATCGCGAGCAAGCTCGGCTTCCACAGGTCCGGTGGTGTGCCTGGATGAGAACCCCTGTGGGAGCGAGCCTGCTCGCGATGGCGGCCTGAGAGGCGATGACGACCGTCAGGACCGACCACGGCTGTTCAGTTGGGCCAGCGCCTCCTCGCCCAGTTGTCGGGTCAACTCGGCGCTCGACAGCTCGCGGCCCAGGGGGAAGGCCTGGCCGGCCCAGAGGTTGCTGAAGTCTGCTTCATCCTTGGCCCGCAGCGGCATCAACGCGCCGCCGGCCAAGGGAAAAGCCGGCGCCAGCGGGCTCATCGGGCCCACTTCGCGCATCACCCGGTTGACGATGCCCCGGGCCGGGCGGCCGGTGAACAGGTTGGTGACAGCCGTCTGGCTTTCCTTGGCCGTGCGCAGCGCGCGGTGATGGGACGCGCTGATCTTGGCCTCAGGGGTGAACAGATAGGCGCTGCCCAGTTGCGCCGCCGAGGCGCCCAGGGCAAACGCCGCGACGATCCCCCGCGCATCGCCGATGCCGCCGGTTGCGATCACCGGCACCTTCACCGCATCCACCACCTGCGGCAGCAAGGCAAACAGCCCGACTTGGGTGTTGAGGTCATCGCTGAGGAACATCCCGCGATGACCGCCGGCTTCGTAACCCATGGCAATGATCGCGTCGCAACCATGTTGTTCCAGCCAGATGGCCTCCTCGACGGTGGTGGCCGAGGAGAGGATTTTTGCCCCGGTGGCCTTTACCCGGTCCAGCAGGGATTTCTCCGGCAGGCCGAAATGGAAACTGACCACTTTGGGACGCATCTCTTCCAGCACCCGGCAGGCGGCATCATCGAAAGGCGTGCGGTTGGACACTGGGGTCGGCGCGTCGAAGTCGGCGCCCAGTTCCTGGTAGTACGGCTTGAGCCGTTGCTTCCAGGCCTCGGCCCGTTGTTCGTCGAAGGCCGGAGGCTGGTGACAGAAGAAATTCACGTTGAATGGCTTGTCGGTCTGTTCGCCGATGGTCGTCAGCGCCTGGCGCAGTTGTTCGACATCGAGCATCGCAGCTGGCATCGAACCCAGCCCGCCGGCATTGCACGTCGCGACCACCATGGCCGGCCCGGTCACCCCGGCCAGTGGCCCCTGGATAATGGGCAACTCGATACCGAGCAGGTCAAGAATGCGAGTGTCTGGCCACTGGCTCATGTGGGGTCTCCGACGGCAGAAGGAAACAGTGTTTTTAGCAGGTGTGGGCCGGCGAGGGCCAGTCGAGTTTTTCAATCGTGCGCTGCAACTTGATCCCGACGACCGGAGGGTTACCATGCGGGCTTCATACATCAAGGAGCCCGACCCATGGACGTGAAACTCAAGACCGTCGAACCCTTCACCGTTGCCGGTTTGCAGGTGCGCACCCGCAACACCGACGAACAACAACCCGACACCGCCCGAATCGGCCCGATGTGGCAGCGATTCTTCACTGAAGGGCTGTTCGACACGATTCCAGCCCGGCAGTCGGAGTCGTTCGTCTACGGGGTGTATTCCAATTACGAGTCCGATGCCACCGGCTACTTCGATGTGACGGCCGGGGTTCAAGTGGATGCGACCAGCGCAGGCTACCCCGCCGTGGACATCGAGGGCGGGGATTACCTGATGTTTGCGGCCAAGGGGCCGATGCCCGACTGCGTGATCCAGACCTGGGGCCTGATCTGGGCGTACTTCGCCGACAACCCGCAGACGTTGCGCCGTTTCACCACCGATTTCGAGGTCTACAGCAGCCCCGATTCAGTGGCGATCTACATCGGTGTTCAGTCCTCGGACGAGCGCTCCAGCGCCAGCAACTGACGCTTGCGCTCCACGCCCCAGCGATAGCCCGACAGGTTGCCGTCGCTGCGCACCACCCGGTGGCAAGGGATCGCCACCGCCAGGCTGTTGGCGCCGCAGGCCTGGGCCACGGCGCGCACGGCCTTGGGCATGCCGATGCGCTGGGCGATCTCGGCGTAGCTGGCGGTGCTGCCTGCGGGAATGTCCCGCAAGGCTTGCCAGACCCGTTCCTGGAAGGCGGTGCCGCGCAGGTCCAAGGGCAGGTCCAGGCCCAGGGCCGGCGCTTCGATAAAGCCCACCACCTGGGCGATCAATTGCTCGAACTCGCGGTCGGCTCCGATGAGGTTGGCCCGGCGGAATTTGTCTTGCAGGTCGCGCACCAACGCGTCCGGGTCGTCTCCCAGCAGGATCGCGCACACACCACGCTCGCTTTGCGCCACCAGGATCGCCCCGAGGGAACATTGACCGACGGCGAAACGGATGTCGGTGTTCTGCCCGGCGGCGCGGTAGTCGGTGGGTTTCATGCCTAACACCTTGTTGGCGGCTTCATAGAAGCGGCTGTTGGAGTTGAAACCGGCGTCATACAGCGCCTCGGTGATCGTGCCACCATCGGTCAGGCGTTCGCGCACCTTGCGTGAGCGGTGGGCGGCCGCGTAACCCTTGGGGGTCAGGCCGGTGACTGCCTTGAAGACCCGATGAAAATGGAAGGGACTCAAGCCCGCGCTTTCTGCCAGCTCATTGAGGCCTGGCAACTCCTCGGCCGCCTCGATCTGCCGGCAGGCGGCGGCAACCCGTGCCGCTTGTTGGGCGGCGATCTGGGTCTGGTCCCGGGCTGCGCGCTTGCTGGGTCGGTAACCGGCTGCCTGGGCTTGCTCCGGCGTGTCGAAGAATTCGACGTTGCGCGGGTTGGGCAGGCGCGACAGGCTGCTGGGGTGGCAATAGATGCCGGTGGTTTTCACGCCATAGACGAAGGTGCCGTCGGCGCGTGGATCCCGGGCGAGCACGGCGGCCCAGCGAGGATCCAGTTCAGGGGCGAGATTGTTCGAAGTGCTGTTCATGGTCGTTATGTCCATTGGCCCGTTTTGTCTACCGTAACGAGCCATCCAAGTGACGACACTCCGGGTCTTGCGGTTGAATTCTGCGCTGTCATCCGGCGGTGCGAAACGTCAGGTTGATCCGCTGGGCGCCCAGGCGCGGGTGCTGGCCTTCCTTGAGCGGCAACACGCCGTGGTAGCGCAACCGGTCCACGCCGCCCCAGACCACGATGTCGCCATGGAACAACGCAATGCGCAGGCTTTTGTCGCTGCGCTCCAAGCCGCCGAACTGGAACACGGCCGGCAAGCCCAGGGACATCGAGACGATGGGGGCGGCGAGGGAGCGTTCGTTCTTGTCCTGGTGCAGCGACATTCGCGCGCCGGGCACGTAGCGGTTGATCAGGCAGGCGTCGGGTTCGAAATGCTCGAAGTGCGCCTGCCGGGCGGCGGCCTGGGCCAATTCGCGAAACACCGCCGGCATGTCGGGCCAGGGTTGGCCGGTCTGCGGGTCGTGGGCGGTGTAGCGATAGCCGCTGCGGTCGGTGGTCCAGCCCAGCGCGCCGCAACTGCTCAAGGCCACCGACATGGTAAAGCCACCGGGCGTGACCATTTGTCGGAACGGCGCGGCCTGCAAGACGCTTTCCAGCGCCGGCAGCAAGCGCTCGAGCCAGGGCAGGGCGAACCCGCGCAGCACGAACGCTTGCTGGCCGATCTGTTCGACCTGGCCAGGCGTGGTCGGCGCCTGGTCGGCGAACAGGTCCAATGTGAGCGGTGTGTCATTACTGCGCATCATGAAAAATGATTCCCAAGGTGTGCCGCCTGCCGCTGTGCACGCAGCTGACGCCATGGCGCATGTTCACCCGATAATACCCGCGAACGCCTTTGACCGGCCGTTGGTGCACGGCAAATATCACCGCGTCGCCCTGTTTCAGATCGATGACCTGGGGCCGCGACTGCATGCGCGGGCGCTGTTCGGTGAGGACAAATTCGCCGCCGGCAAAATCCCCGTCCGGTTCCGACAGCAGGATCGCCACCTGCAGTGGGAACACCTGCTCGCCATACAGATCCTGGTGCAGACAGTTGTAGTCCTGCGGACCATATTGCAGCAACAACGGCGTAGGCCGCGATTGCCCGGCGGCGTGACAGCGCCGGATAAAGTCAGGGTGTTCGTGGGGGTAGCGCACTTCAATACCCATGTGTTCATTCCAGCGGTTCGCCAGCGGCACCAACGCCGGATACAACGCCTGGCGCAACTGCTGGATGAGGTCGGGCAGCGGATAGCGAAAATACTGATATTCGCCGCGCCCGAACCCATGGCGGGCCATGATCACCCGCGAACGAAAAAGCCCGGGTTCGGCGTACAAACCACTCACTAGCCGGCACTGCGTTGCCGGTAGCAGGTTGCGGATGATGGCGCTGCCGTCCTGATCGAGGCTGTGTTCCAGGGCGGGCCAGTCCAGGTTGGCGAGGTGTGGGAGCAGGGAAGGTGTAGGGGGCACGATGGCAATCCTTGGTGGAAGGACTGTTCAGTCTGCGCAGTGCTGGGTTGCCGGGCACTCCGATTCTTGCGGTGCGACGTTTCGCTAAATCCCCTCGCCACAAAAGCATCGTGCCCAGCCAGATGGCACAAAAAACAATCAGGGTGAGCCGTTACAGCGCCTTGCTGACCTTGAGATCGCTGATCACATCGTCGGTTTCGCCGTGCAGCTTGTGCAGCGCCGCCCTGGCTTCTTCCTCGGTACCGGTTTGCAGTTGCGCGAACTCGAAACGGCGTTCGCCATTGAGCTTGTACTTGATGACGTATTTGGTCGTCTGGGCCACGGTTTTGCCTGTCTTGAAAGTGGGCGAGGCTCAGCTCAGTTTCGAGCTGGAACGCCGGATGATCTTGATCTTGTGGGTCAGGGTCGGCTTGCGCGTGACGCTGATTGCACGGTGGTTGACGGTGTCGATGGTAATGTTCCAGAAACCGGTGCTAGGGGCAGTGATCCGGGCCGGGAAGGTGTCGAACGCGCCGCCGTGATACGTGTGCCGGCCGCCGTTCTTGAAGCTACGGAAGTTGGCGTCGTTCATCAAACGAATGTTGCACATTTGGGAGCATTCGATGACGACGATGTCGTCTTCGTTCAGGTGCTCGCGCTGGTGGATGAATTTCATGGGCGCCTCCAGAAGGGCTTTTTCTACAAAATCAAAACGATAGAAAGGGGCAATGATGCGCAGTTTATCAGCCCCGAGTGTTAATATCCGACCCGCGCGCCAGGCTTTGTTCATTTATTGCAGGTTGCGGGAAAAATAAAGCGGTGCGGCACCGGAGAAAAACGGCGTCTGCACTGTCGGAGGATCTTTATCGGAGGAATCATATGAAGCGCAGCGTGTGGGTGTTGGCATTGGCCATGAGTGGATGTGCATCGGTATCGGACATCAACCAGACGCCCCCCACCATGAGCGTCATCTCTGGAAAGAAACCTCACGAATATGCCAAATGTATTTCCGACAAGCTGGCCAGCAGCCGTGGTTCGCTGCAAATGGAGCCGCACAAGAACGGCGTGCGACTGATCGTTCCGGGCAAGCTGTCGACCTTGCCGGCAGCGGTGTTCGACATTGATGAGCGCTCCAGTGGCAGTAGCATCAAGCTGCACGAAAGCATGTCAAACGTGCCTGTGCGTCCTGGCGACGTGCAGGACGCGGCCAACGCCTGCATTTCCGGCTGATCGCAGGCCGCGCCTGACGAGTGGGCCTGGCATCGGATAAACTGCAGCCCTCGACAAAAAATGCCGCCACGGTTCACGTTGGCGGCATTGTCATTTATGGAGCCAGTCAATGAAACGCGAGCAGGTGCGCGAGCGCCATGCAGAAGGTCTGATCTTTGCGACCCACGTGATTCAGAATCCGGCGAGCCCGGGTGAATGGATCGTCTTCTTCAAGAAAAGCGCCGGGCGCAGTTTTTTCCTGGTGGATGAGCAGGATGAGGTCGAGTCCTTCAGCAGCCTCGACGAACTGGTCGAGACGATACGCGGCCTGGGCATCAAGTTCGCCGAGATCCACATATAGTTCTTACTTGCACACCACCACGACGCTGCGGCTGGTGTAGTTGCCGACGTCGACACCCAGGGTCTTTTCGCTTTCCTTGGCCTGCGGTGTGCCATCGGTGCCGACGATGCGATAGCCGGTGCCAGCACAGGATGCATCGGCTTTTTCATAACAGGTGGCCCAGTCATTGGCTTCGCCGGAGCAATCGATGGTCAGCCCCTGTTCGCCATTGTCCAGGTAGGTTTTTTCGGCAGAGGCACAGCCTGCCAAGGCCAGGACTGCAAACAGCGCCAGAAGTGTTTTCATGGAATAGTCATCGAGAAGGGAGGGGCAGGCGCGAGATTATAGCGAATGGCCATTGCGGTACAGCTAAAGTACAGCTAAACCAGCCTCGTTCAATGCCCGGGTGACATCTACTGGAGGCTCGTCTGGTTACTTCTTGCGGCGGGGGCTGCGTGCGGGAGCGGTGTCGCGTTCTTTCGCCGCGGGGGCCTCGCGCTCATCCTGGAATACCGCGGCCACTTCCACTGCCATGGCCTTGCTGGGCAAGGGACCGGCGACCTGCTCACCGTGGTAGTTGATAATCCACCATTGGCCGTCCTTGCCCTGGCTGACCGAATAACCGTTTGCGTTTCTTGTTGCCGACATCTAGTTGCCTCAATTGGCGTGATCAAGGGCACCATGATACGTCAAATGCTCGCAAACAGCGCCTACTGGCGTACAGTGGGGGCCGCTGCAGCCATCGAAACGAAAGGCGATTGAACTATCCGCCGTTTTTTATTTCTCTATGATGGCACCGGTTGGCCAGTGCGGGCATTGTAAGGTGCCTGTTGCCTGATTAGACTGCGCCGAAACTCGTACACACCGCCTTTTCAAGGACTTATATGATCAAGAAATGCTTGTTCCCAGCAGCCGGTTACGGTACTCGCTTCCTGCCAGCGACTAAAGCCATGCCCAAAGAAATGCTGCCGGTGGTGAACAAGCCACTGATCCAGTACGGCGTCGAAGAAGCCCTTGATGCGGGCCTGACGGAAATCTCCATCGTCACCGGTCGCGGCAAACGCGCCCTGGAAGACCATTTCGACATCAGCTACGAGCTGGAAAACCAGATCAAGGGCACCGACAAGGAAAAATACCTGGTCGGCATCCGCAAACTGCTGGACGAGTGCTCGTTCTCCTACACCCGTCAGACCGAAATGAAGGGCCTGGGCCACGCGATCCTGACCGGCCGCCCACTGATCGGTGACGAACCGTTCGCCGTGGTCCTGGCGGACGACCTGTGCGTCAACCTCGAAGGCGACGGCGTACTGACCCAGATGGTCAAGCTGTACAAGCAGTTCCGCTGCTCCATCGTGGCGATCCAGGAAGTCGATCCGCAGGAAACCAACAAGTACGGCGTGATTGCCGGCGAAATGATCCGCGACGACATCTACCGCGTTCACAGCATGGTTGAAAAACCAAAACCTGAAGACGCACCGTCGAACCTGGCGATCATCGGCCGCTACATCCTGACCCCGGACATTTTCGACCTGATCGAACAGACCGAACCAGGCAAGGGCGGCGAAATCCAGATCACCGACGCCCTGATGAAACAGGCCCAGAACGGCTGCGTCATGGCCTACAAGTTCAAGGGCAAGCGTTTCGACTGCGGTGGCGCCGAAGGCTACATCGACGCGACCAACTTCTGCTTCGAGAACTTCTACAAGACCGGCAAGGCTTACTAAGCCAGCGCCACGCCTTGAAAAACGCCCCGACTGGTTCGGGGCGTTTTTTTGCGTGGGGAAAAGTCTTTCGAAAATCATCGATCACACAAACAAACCCCCTGTGGGAGCGAGCTTGCTCGCGATAGCGTCGGTACATTTAGCATCGATGCAAGCTTAGCCACCGCCATCGCGAGCAAGCTCGCTCCCACAGGGGTTGCGCTTAACTTGAGCATTGCTGCCAATTCGATCCGGTCCAGCTGGCTTTTTGGTTTTCCGCCCCCATAACCAACAGCATCGCTGCCTCAGGTGAAAACAGCAGGTATGCTGATGACCTGCCGAAGGAGATAGAAAATGGCCTACGATTTTGACTTGTATGTGGTTGGCGCCGGTTCCGGTGGTGTGCGGGCTGCGCGGTTTGCCGCCGGTTTCGGGGCCAAGGTGGCCGTGGCGGAAAGCCGGTACCTGGGCGGTACCTGTGTGAACGTGGGCTGCGTGCCGAAAAAACTGCTGGTCTACGGCGCGCATTACGCCGAGGACTTCGAGCAGGCGTCGGCCTATGGCTGGACAGCGGGCGAGGCGAGTTTCGACTGGGCCACGTTGATCGCCAACAAGGACCGGGAAATCAATCGCCTCAACGGCATCTACCGCAACCTGTTGGTCAACAGCGGCGTCGTGCTGCACGAAGGTCACGCCAGGCTGACCGGGCCCAATGAGGTCGAGATCAACGGCCAGCGCTACACCGCCAGGCACATCCTGATCGCCACGGGCGGTTGGCCGGTGATCCCGGACATTCCGGGGCGCGAGCACGCCATCAGCTCCAACGAGGCGTTCTTTCTCAAGGAGCTGCCCAAACGCGTCATCGTGGTGGGCGGTGGCTACATTGCGGTGGAGTTCGCCGGGATCTTCCACGGCATGGGCGCGCAGACATCCTTGCTCTATCGCGGTGAGCTGTTCCTGCGTGGCTTCGATGGTGCGGTGCGCAAACACCTGGCGCAAGAGCTGGACCGTCGTGGCCTGGACCTGCAATTCAACGCCGACATCGAGCGCATCGACAAGCTGGACGACGCCAGCCTCAAGGTGACTCTCAAGGACGGTCGCACGCTGCTGACCGACTGCGTGTTCTACGCCACTGGCCGACGGCCGATGCTCGACAACCTTGGGCTGGAAACCACCGGCGTCACGCTGGATGAGAAGGGGTTTGTCCAGGTCAACGAAAAATACGAGACCACCGAGCCTTCGATCCTGGCCATTGGCGACGTGATCGGTCGCGTCCAGCTCACCCCCGTTGCCCTGGCTGAAGGCATGGCGGTGGCGCGGCGTCTGTTCAAGCCCGAGCAGTATCGATTGGTGGATTACCGGATGATTCCCACCGCCGTGTTCAGCCTGCCGAATATCGGCACGGTGGGCTTGACCGAAGAGCAGGCTCGGGAGGAAGGGCATGAGGTGGAGATTTTCGAAAGCCGCTTCCGGCCGATGAAGCTGAGCTTGACCGAATGCCAGGAGCGCACCCTGATGAAACTGGTGGTGGATGCCCGCACCGACAAGGTGCTGGGTTGCCACATGGTCGGGCCGGATGCCGGTGAAATCGTCCAAGGGCTGGCCATTGCCCTCAAGGCCGGTGCCACCAAGCGCGACTTCGACGAAACCATCGGCGTGCACCCGACGGCTGCCGAAGAGTTCGTGACGATGCGTACCCCCGTAGCCTCCTGAATCCCCGACGAACCTATGGCGAGCGAGCCCGCTCGCCATATTATGTTTTCTTCTATCTATTTAGCGGCTGATAGCCAAAACCAATCATTCACATCAGGTTTGCCAATGAGCCAGCCTGGGGATGAGTGGTTAAGATCCTCTCCATCAACTTTCAACCCTGATGGAGAAACATCGATGCCTATCATCAACAGCCAAGTCAAACCGTTCAAAGCTACCGCCTTCAAAAACGGCGCATTCGTTGAAGTCTCGGACGCCGACCTGAAAGGCAAGTGGTCCGTCGTCTTCTTCTACCCAGCCGACTTCACCTTCGTTTGCCCAACCGAACTGGAAGACCTGGCCGACAACTACGCCGAGTTCCAGAAACTGGGCGTCGAGATCTACAGCGTCTCCACTGACACTCACTTTGCCCACGCCGCCTGGCACAACACTTCGCCAGCCATCGGCAAGATCCAGTACACCATGATCGGTGACCCAACCCTGACCATCTCCCGCAACTTCGACGTGCTGATCGAAGAAGCCGGCCTGGCCGACCGCGGTACGTTCGTGATCAACCCGGAAGGCCAGATCAAGATCGTTGAAATCAACGATGGCGGTGTAGGCCGTGACGCTTCCGAGCTGCTGCGCAAGATCAAGGCTGCCCAGTACGTTGCCGCTCACCCGGGCGAAGTCTGCCCAGCCAAGTGGAAAGAAGGCGAGGCCACCTTGGCTCCGTCCCTGGACCTGGTCGGCAAGATCTAAGTCTGTGAGTCATCCGAGGGCGATCCGCTCTTAATCAAGTAAGCCGCTTCGCCCCAAAAAACGCCCGGGCGAGATTCGCTCGGGCGTTGTTTTTTCTGAAATTCAAAAAATGGAAATCGCCCGTATGTTGGACGCCAATCTTAAAGCTCAGTTGAAGTCATACCTGGAACGGGTCACCCAGCCGATCGAGATCGTCGCCTCCCTCGACGACGGTGCGAAATCCCAGGAAATGCTCGCGTTACTCCAAGACGTTGCCAGTCTTTCCCATCAGATTACCTTGCTCGACAACGGCACCGATGCGCGCAAGCCTTCGTTCTCGTTGAATCGCCCGGGAGCCGATATCAGCCTGCGTTTTGCCGGCATTCCCATGGGCCACGAATTCACTTCGCTGGTGTTGGCCTTGCTGCAAGTTGGCGGCCACCCTTCGAAGGCCAGTGTCGAAGTGATCGAACAGATCCGCTCCCTGAAAGGCGAGTTCAACTTCGAGACCTATTTCTCGCTGTCGTGCCAGAACTGCCCGGACGTGGTCCAGGCGCTGAACCTGATGGCGGTGCTGAACCCCAACATTCGTCACGTCGCCATCGACGGCGCGCTGTTCCAGGCCGAAGTCGATGAACGCCAGATCATGGCCGTGCCAAGTGTGTACCTCAACGGTGTGAACTTCGGCCAGGGCCGCATGGGCCTGGAAGAGATTCTCGCCAAGATCGACACCAGCGGCATCGAACGCCAGGCCGAGAGACTCAGCGCCAAGGATGCCTTTGATGTGCTGGTGGTCGGCGGTGGCCCGGCCGGCGCTTCGGCGGCAATCTACGCGGCTCGTAAAGGCATCCGCACGGGCGTGGCGGCCGAACGTTTCGGCGGCCAGGTGCTCGACACCATGGCCATCGAGAACTTCATCTCGGTCCAGGAAACCGAAGGGCCGAAACTGGCCGTCGCCCTGGAAGAACACGTCAAGCAGTACGACGTGGACATCATGAACCTGCAACGTGCCGACGCCTTGGTGCCAGGCAAGGACGGCGGGCTGCATGAAATCAAGTTCGCCAGCGGTGCGAGCCTCAAGGCCAAGACTGTGATCCTGGCGACCGGTGCCCGCTGGCGTGAAATGAACGTGCCGGGCGAGCAGCAGTATCGCAACAAGGGCGTGGCGTACTGCCCGCACTGCGACGGTCCGCTGTTCAAAGGCAAGCGCGTGGCGGTGATCGGCGGTGGTAACTCCGGCGTCGAGGCGGCCATCGACCTGGCCGGTATCGTTGCCCACGTCACGTTGCTGGAGTTCGATGTGCAATTGCGCGCCGACGCGGTGTTGCAGCGCAAGCTGCATAGCCTGCCAAACGTGACGGTGATTACCAACGCCCAGACCACCGAAGTGACTGGCGACGGTCAGAAGGTCAATGGCTTGCGCTACAAGGACCGTCCAAGCGGTGAAGTGCGGGACGTGGTGCTGGAGGGGATCTTCGTGCAGATCGGCCTGTTGCCCAACACCGACTGGCTCAAAGGCACCGTCGAGCTGTCGCCGCGGGGTGAGATTATCGTCGACGCCCGCGGTGAAACCTCGATCCCTGGTGTGTTTGCCGCCGGTGACGTGACCACCGTGCCGTACAAACAGATCGTGATTGCCGTAGGCGAGGGCGCCAAGGCTTCGCTGAGCGCCTTCGACCACCTGATCCGTACCTCTGCGCCGGCCTGAATAGCCAATAGCGGAAAAAACAAAACCCCATGAGCCTGGCTCATGGGGTTTTGTTTTGGATCACACATAACCTGTGGGAGCGAGCTTGCTCGCGATAGAGGTCTGTCTGACACATCAATGTTGAATGTGCTGCAGCTATCGCGAGCAAGCTCGCTCCCACAGGGGGGCTAATGTGGTTGTAGCGTTTGTGTTTCCTGCAAACCCTACTGTGGGCCTAGAGCGGCGCCGGCTGGATGATTTCGACCCAGTAGCCATCCGGGTCCTTGATGAAGGCCAGGCTTTTCATGCGACCGTCGCTCAGGCGTTTCTGGAAATCGCAGCCCAGTGCTTCGAAGCGCTCGCAGGCGGCGACGACGTCCGGTACCGAGATGCAGATGTGGCCGAAGCCGCGTGGGTCGGTGTTGCCGTTATGGTAGGCGAACGCCGGGTCGCTTTCGGTGCCGTGGTTGTGGGTCAGTTCCAGGATGCCGGGGATCGACTTCATCCATTCGGTCCGCGCCGCCGCGTCTGCCGGGATCTGGTTCTTGTCCACCAGTGCCAGGAAGTACAGGCTGAATTCGGCTTCCGGGAAGTCGCGTTTCTCCACCAGCGAGAAACCCAGCACACGGGTGTAGAAATCCAGGGACCGGATGATGTCCTTGACCCGCAGCATGGTGTGGTTGAAGACGAACTTGGCCGTGGCGGCGTCGGGTTGGGCGGTGACGCCAGGGAAAGTATTGAGTTCGTGCAGGCTCATGGGCCCTCCGGAAATAAGTGGGGCAAACGGCGTCGCAAGCTTGCTTGCGACGGTTCCTGGGCTTGCGTCAGACAGCTTCCTTGCAGGTGTGCCCATGATACGCAAGGGGCGCGGTGTCGCCAAACCGCGCGTGGCTATTGCCTGCTGCTGCCTCGGGCTTCAGACTTTATGATTCGCCCTTGAGTGCCAACGCAATGATTCGACCGTTCCTTTCGCTGTTTGTCCTGTTGTTTGCCTGGATTGCGAGTGTCGGCGGCGTCCAGGCGGACGAACCGCAGATTGCCTGGCCCCAAGGCTGGGTTGCCGAGCCGCTGCCCGCCGATGCAGCGGCGCCGGGGCCGTTGCGACAACGTGCAACCAAGAGCGATTCGGCAGGCAACGCCGTGATGGTCATGGAGTTGACCACGACTGCTGTCGAGCCCGATCACCAGGTCAACTTGCAAGGCGTGTTGTTGGAAATGCGCAAATCGATCCAGAAGGATTTCTTCCAGGACGGTTACCAAAGTGTCTGCACTAAGATCCATGCTTCCATGTTGGGCGGCGTAACTGCGTTGGAAACCACTTGCACGATCACGCAAAACGGACGGCATGTATTGTCTCAGGCACTCGTCGCGGCACTAAATGAGGGCAAGGCTTATGTGCTGTCCTATGCAGGGCAGGCGCAGGTGTTTGTTGAAAGCCAGGATGAAATACAGTCGGTGCGAAACAGTTTGAAACTATAACGCCGTCAGCATAATACGCTCGGGGTTTAACCCAAAAGTTTAGCCCATAAAAAAGCCCTGAGTGTATTCAGGGCTTTTTTTGCATGGGGGCTGTCAACCGCGCAACCAGGAGTCGACGGTAGCTGCACCGTACTGTTCTTTCCAGGCTTTCAGGCCGCGGTGATTGCCGCCCTTGGTCTCGATCAACTCGCCGGAGTGCGGGTTCTGGTAAACCTTTACCACTCGCGCACGGCGGGTCTTGGTGGGTTTGGTCGATTGCAGGCTCGCCTTGGACGGGTTCGGGTCGAGGATCGCGACGATGTCGCGCAGGCTCTTGCCGTAGGTTTTCATCAGTCCCTGGAGCTTTTCCTCGAATTCGATTTCCTTCTTGAGCCCGGCATCGTTCTTCAGCGATTCCAACTGCTTGAGCTGTTCTTGAAGGGCCTTTTCGGCTGCACGAAATTCAGCGAGTCTGGACAAAATCGTTACTCCAATCAAAATATTTGGCTGATACCAACCGCAAACAAAGCTATAAGCCGAGCGTCTGGATGTTAATGACTCTCCTGCTATCTGGCACAGGTAGAAAAATTGTAGTAGTTAATCCGGAAAGTGTAAATCGTAACTTTTTCGTTATGTAACAACAGCAAAAGCTTTTTATCAGTTGGGCATCATCGTCAATTGATCGGCGGCGGTTAACTGCCATTATGGCCGGGCAAGGTCTCAATGAACGCCTGCCCGCTAATCGGTCGGCCAAATAGATAACCCTGAAGAAAGTTCACCCCGTGGGCGCTCGCGTAGTCGTTTTGCTCGACGGTTTCAACACCCTCGACATCATGTCCAGGCCCAGCTTGCCCTACAGTTCGATGATGCTGTCGATGGCTCGCCGAATGCTTGCCTTGCCTGCAATTGATGCAAGCTGGCAGAAACTCATGACTGCCGGGCCAGCTCGATAAACGCCAGGGTGGCGGGCGAGGCCTGGCGGCGGTCCAGGACTGCCAGGCCGATCTGGCGCGGCACCCGCGGCGACAAGGGGCGCGCGACGAAGCCCGAGCGCTCGTCCTCCGGCAACGAACCTTCTGACACCACGCTCACCGCGTCGCCACGGCTGACGATATCCAGGGTACTGAGCAATTGCGAACAACGGAAACGCACATTCGGGGTCAGCCGGGCGGCATTGAACAGGCGCGAAACCAGCTCCGACGATCCGGCCTCGGTGAGCACGAAGGGGTCGTTGCACAGGTCCTTGAGGCTCAGGCTGGCCTGGGCGGCGAGGGGATGGCGAGTGGGCAGCAGGGCGACCATCTGATCTTCCATCAACATGAACGTATCGAAACGCTCCTCGGGCAGCACCACGAAGCCGACGTCGATACGCCGTTCGTCCAGCCATTGGAGGACCTGCCTGTCGGGCCCTTCGTCGATGTGCACTTCGATGCCTGGGTGCAAGTCTCGATAGCGCCGCAGGATACCGGGCAACAATTTCATCGATGACGTTGGCCCGAACGAGCCGATGCGCAAGGTGCCGCGGCGCATGCCCCGGGCATCGGCGGCTTCCTGGCGCAAGGTATTGGCCAGCCCGAGCATGGCCCGGGCCCGCAGCAGCAACTGCTGGCCAATGTCGCTGAGCTCCACCGCTGACTGATGTCGCCTGAGCAATTCAACGCCCAATTCTTGTTCCAGGGATTTGATGGCGTGGGATACCGCTGACTGGCCGATGCCCAGACGCGTTGCCGCCGCCGTGAACCCTCGCAGCTCGGCGACCAGGGAAAAGATTTCGAGTTGGGTGAGGGTCATGAGGGATTACTCATTTTACGATGATCAAATATGAGCTCAATACTGACGTATCTGACTTGAATCAGGAAGCCGCATCGCCCTGTTGTGTGGGAACCTGTGGAAGTAAAGCTTGCTCGCGATGAACGATGACTCGGTTTGCCTGCTGAATCGCACCGCCTCCATCGCGAGCAAGCTTTGCTCCCACAATCAATCCCCTCACCACAGGTTTATGTCGTTCTCATTAGCGTGCCGTGGTGAACCATGAAAACCCTCGAACAAACCCTCCCAACCCCCTCGGACCTGCCGGTCTACCTGAAGCTCGCCATGGTCACCATGATCTGGGGCGCAACCTTCGTCGCTGGCCGGATCCTTGCCGATGCCCTGGCACCGATGTTCGCCGCCAGCCTGCGTTTCCTGTTGGCGAGTATCGCACTGCTGTCGTTTCTCGCTCTGGCCGGGATCCCGCTGGCCAGGCCCAGTGTGAAGCAGGCGCTGCAATTGGCGGCGCTGGGGTTCTTCGGCATCTTTTTCTACAACCTGTGCTTCTTCTATGGCCTGCAGTACATCACTGCGTCGCGGGCTTCGCTGATCGTGGCCTTGAATCCCGCCGTGATCGGACTGGCGTCCTGGTGGTTGTTCAAGGAGCGGCTGAACCGCTTGAAGGTGGCGGGCATCGTGCTGTGCATCGGCGGGGCGGGATTGGTAATCGTCAGCCGTGATCCGTCCTTGCTGCAAGGCGCGGCGCAGGGCTGGATCGGTGACCTGCTGATTTTTGGCTGCGTGTTGGGCTGGGGCATCTATTCGCTGTTTTCGAAAAAGCTGAATGACAGCCTCGGCCCCTTGCAGACCGTGACCTGGTCGATTCTGCTGGGCACGCTGATGTTGTGGCTGGCCTGCGCGGTGGCGGGCGAGATTCGTGTCCAAGCCCTGCGCGCGCTGGACGTGGAGCAATGGCTGAGCCTGTTGTACCTCGGCGTGCTGGGCTCGGCCCTGGCCTATATCGCCTGGTACGACGGAATTCGCCGGATCGGTGCGACCCGTTCCGGGGTGTTCATTGCGCTTAATCCGTTGACGGCGGTGCTGTTGGGGGCGCTGCTGCTGGACGAACGGCTCACGGCCTTGATGTGTGTCGGCGGGGGCGTGATTCTGCTGGGGATTTTCCTGTGCAACAAACCCCTTGCGCGGTCGAAGGAAAAGGCGATTTGATACACAGGGCGGACAAACCTGGTTACGCTGTGTAGAATCGAGTTACGCATATAAGAATAACGTCTTCTGGCAGCAGAAGCCTCGCCCGCAAGAGCCTTGGGTCGACAATGAAGATACTTGGGTTTCAACTGATCTATGGCGATTTCCTCGCCCGCAGCGTTCGTGGCATTTCCTGCGCGCCGCCCCGTGTCCTCAGCATCGCCAGCAACTAACGTTTTTTGTTAATTGACCCGACTGATGAGGCGCCGACATGGCAGATATATACGAAAACCCCATGGGCCTGATGGGCTTTGAATTCATCGAATTCGCATCCCCCACACCCAACACCCTGGAGCCGATCTTCGAGATCATGGGCTTCACCAAAGTGGCCACCCACCGTTCCAAGGACGTGCACCTGTATCGCCAGGGCGCGATCAACCTGATCCTCAACAACGAACCTCACAGCGTGGCGTCATACTTTGCCGCCGAGCACGGCCCGTCGGTGTGCGGCATGGCGTTCCGGGTCAAGGATTCGCAAAAGGCCTACAAGCGCGCCCTGGAACTCGGCGCCCAGCCGATCCACATCGAGACCGGCCCGATGGAGCTGAACCTGCCGGCGATCAAAGGCATCGGCGGTGCGCCGCTGTATCTGATCGACCGTTTCGGCGAAGGCAGCTCGATCTATGACATCGACTTCGTGTTCCTCGAGGGCGTTGACCGCAACCCGGTGGGCGCAGGCCTGAAAATCATCGACCACCTGACCCATAACGTGTATCGCGGGCGCATGGCCTACTGGGCCGGCTTCTACGAGAAACTGTTCAACTTCCGCGAGATCCGTTACTTCGACATCAAGGGCGAATACACCGGCCTGACCTCCAAGGCCATGACCGCCCCGGATGGCATGATTCGCATCCCGTTGAACGAAGAGTCGTCCAAGGGTGCCGGACAGATCGAAGAGTTCCTGATGCAGTTCAACGGCGAAGGCATCCAGCACGTGGCCTTCCTCACCGATGACCTGATCAAGACCTGGGATCACCTGAAAAGCATCGGCATGCGCTTCATGACCGCGCCGCCGGACACCTACTATGAAATGCTCGAAGGCCGCCTGCCGAACCACGGCGAACCGGTGGATGAACTGCAATCGCGGGGTATTCTGCTGGACGGTGCTTCCGAGCAGGGCGACAAGCGTCTGCTGCTGCAGATCTTCTCGGAAACCCTGATGGGGCCGGTGTTCTTCGAATTCATCCAGCGCAAGGGCGACGATGGTTTCGGCGAAGGCAACTTCAAGGCGCTGTTCGAATCCATCGAGCGCGACCAGGTGCGTCGTGGTGTGTTGGCGACCGAATAAGGCCTGAACCATGAAAAAGCCCGCCCGGCAGTGATGCCGGGCGGGCTTTTTATTGGCCACACACAATCCCTGTGGGAGCGAGTTTGCTCGCGATAGCAGTGGTTCAGCTTGCATCCATGTTGAATATCCTGCCGTTATCGCGAGCAAGCTCGCTCCCACAGGGGACAGGCGGGGATCTTACGTTCGGCGCTGCTGCCGCACCAAGTGCTTGAACCCTTCGAACACCAGCACCGCGACCGCCATCCAGATGGGGATGTAGGTCAGCCATTCACCGGCCTTGATGCTTTCGCCCAACAGCAACGCAACGCCCAGCAGCAACACCGGCTCGACATAGCTCAACAGCCCGAACAGGCTGAACGGCAGTAATCGACTGGCGACGATGTAGGACACCAGCGCGCTGGCACTGATCACCCCGAGCACCGGGATCAGCAGCGACAGCCACGGGTATTGATCAAAAACGTCGAGGCCCTGTTCGCCGCTTTGCACGAACCACAGTGCAACGGGGAGCATGAGGGTCATGTCCAGCCAGAGTCCACCCAGGTTGTCGGTCTTGATGCGTTTGCGCAGGATGAAATAGATCGGGTAGCCGATCACCACCAGCAAGGTTGCCCAGGAAAAACCGCCTACTTGGTACAGCTCGTTGAACACGCCAAGGGTGGCGAAGAACACGGCGACTTTCTGCAGGTAGGAAAGGCGTTCGCCATAGACGATGCGTCCGGTCAGGACCATCGACAGCGGCAACAGGAAGTACCCCAGCGAAACGTCCAGGCTGTAGCCATTGAGCGGTGCCCACATGAACAGCCACAGTTGCGCGCCCATCAGTGCCGAGGAGGCTATTGCCGCGATCAACAGCCGTGGCGTGGCGATCAGGCGTCGGATAAGCGCCGTGACCAGTTTCCATTCCCGTGCCACGAGCATGAATAGGGTCATGCACGGCATCGTCAGCAGCATGCGCCAACCGAAGATCTCCACGCCGGTCAGGGGGGAAAGCAGCGAGGTGTAGTAGTACATGACGGCGAACAGCGCAGAGGCCGAGACCGATAGAACGATGCCTTTGGACACGTTGATTCTCTTGAGGGCGATTAATCAACACCCAAACTGTTGGCTGGCAAATTTATTCATGGGAGCCAGTTTGTGGGAGCCCGGCTCCCACAGGCACCCGCCCCGGTACGAAATGGCTCACATCATTGAACCCCGGTGTCGAAGCATGCCCCGGCGTCACCAGCGAATCGATGAAGGCTTCGTCTTCTGCGCTGATCTTCACCGACTGCGCCTTGGTGTACGAATCCCATTGTTCCTCGGTGCGCGGTCCGACGATGGCCGAGGTCACGGCGCTGTTGTTCAGCACCCAGGCGATGGCGAACTCGACGATGCCCACGCCGCGGCCCTGGGTGTATTGCAGGATCTGCTGGGCAATGCGCAGGGACTCGACCCGCCACTCGGTTTCCAGGATGCGTTTGTCCTGGCGTCCGGCGCGGCTGTTGGCGTCCGGCGCCACGTCTGGCGCGTACTTGCCGCTGAGCACGCCTCGGGCCAGGGGGCTGAACGGCACCACGCCGAGGCCATAGTTCTGCGCCGCCGTGATCTGCTCGGTTTCCGCTTGGCGATTGACGATGTTGTACAGCGGTTGGCTGATCACCGGTCGGTCGATGCCCAGGCTGTCGGCGATCCGGATCACTTCGGCGATGCGCCAGCCACGGTAGTTCGACAGGCCCCAGTAGCGGATCTTGCCTTGGCGAATCAAGTCGCCGATGGCCGACACGGTGACGTGCAACGGGGTGTTGTGGTCTTCGCGGTGCAGGTAGTAGATGTCCAGGTAATCGGTGCCCAGGCGCGTCAGGCTGGCCTCGATACCGTTGAACAGGTGCTTGCGGCTCAGGCCGCTGCGGTTGGGCACCCCGTCCGCTGGGCCGAAGCCAACCTTGGTGGCCAGCACCCATTCCTGGCGACGACTGGCGATCGCCTCGCCGACGATTTCTTCGGAGCGACCGTTGGTGTAGACATCCGCGGTGTCGATGAAGTTGATGCCCTGGTCCCAGGCCTTGTCGATGATCCGCAGCGAATCCTCGGTGCTGGTCTGTTCGCCGAACATCATGGTGCCCAGGGTCAGCGTCGAGACTTGCAACCCGGAATGGCCTAGCGTGCGGTAGCTCATGACAAGATCCTTTTATCCATGGGGAAAAGCTCAATCAAACCCCAGAACCACCGCACGGATCAAACACAATTCTCAAGCACTTCCAAATCAACTGTGGGAAAAAGCGTGTCAGGCCTTTAGGGTGCGGGTCATGCGCAACGCCAGCAGGCTGCCGCAGACAATCACGCCCGCCAGAAGGTACAGCGCCGCGTCGGTCGAGCCGGTGGCGTCCTTGACCCAACCCACCAGGTACGGGCTCAGGAATCCCGCCATCTGCCCCATGGAGTTGATCAACGCCAACCCACCGGCCGCCGCGCCCGCGCTGAGCAGGGCCGTGGGCACGGGCCAGAACATTGGCAGGCCGGTGAGGGCGCCCATGGTGGCGATGGACAGGCCAATGATGGCGATGGCCGGGGTGGTGGCGAAGTTGACGGCGATCAGCAACCCGACGGCGCCCATCAGCATCGGCACGACAAGATGCCAGCGGCGCTCCTTGTGCAGGTCCGCCGAGCGGCCCACCAGCAACATGAACACGGCCGCCAGCAGGTAAGGGATTGCACTCAGCCAACCGATCACCAGGTTATCGCTGAAGCCCAGGCTCTTGATGATCGACGGCAGCCAGAAGTTGATCGCGTACACGCCGCTCTGAATGCAGAAGTACACCAGGCCGAAGGCCCAGATCGCCGGGTTCTTGAACACCGCCAACAGCGAGTCGGTGGTGGTCTTTGGCTTGTTGGCCAGGTCTTCGGCGTGGTCGGCGGTGAGCACGTCGCGCTCCTGGTCGGTCAGCCACTGGGCGTTGGCGAAGGTGTCGCTGAGCAGGAAGAACGCCAGCGCCCCGAGGATCACCGTCGGAATGCCTTGCAGCAGGAACATCCACTGCCAACCCGCCAGGCCGCCCTGGCCAGCCGCGAAGTGGTTGAGGATCCACCCGGAAAACGGACTGCCCAGCAGGCCGGACACCGGGATGGCCGACATGAACAACGCCATGATCCGGCCACGTCGGAACGTCGGGAACCATTGCGAGAGATAAAGCACCACGCCAGGAAAGAATCCGGCCTCGGCGGCGCCGGTAAACAACCGCAAGGTATAGAACTCGGTGGGGGTGGTGACGAACAGCAGGCAAGTCGACAGGGTACCCCAGGTGATCATCATCAGCGCGATCCAGCGCCGCGGGCCGAATCGGGTCAGGGCCAGGTTGCTCGGCACGCCGCACAGTACGTAGCCGATGAAAAAGATCCCGGCACCGAGGCCGTACACGGTTTCGCTGAATTTCAGGGCATCGAGCATCTGCAACTTGGCGAAGCCAACGTTGACCCGGTCGAGGTAGTTGAACAGGTAGCAGATGAAGATGAAGGGGATCAAGCGCAGGGTGATGCGCTTGTAGACGGTATTTTTTTCGTCGGGGGTAGCCAGGAGGGCTATTGCGCTCTGGGACATGGCGGGTCTCTCTTTATTATGATTTTCGCGAGCCAAGGGGTAACGTTGACCGCCCCTTGAGTCTCGGCCAGCCCAGGTGCCCGTGTCTTTGTGCCAGGGCACAGGGTTTGAATGCAGACCCTGTGCGCCGGACCAAATCCATGCCTAAAACAACAATCCACGCCGTTTGCAAGGAACACCGCCCATGTTCGAACTCGATCACGACCTGGCGCAGGACATCGTCGACCGGGCGATGGCGATCCTGCCGTACAACGTCAATGTCATGGACAACCAGGGCCTGATCCTCGGCAGCGGCGAGTCCGAGCGGGTCAACACCCGTCACGAGGGCGCGCAACTGGTCCTGGCGAACGGTCGGGTGGTGGAAATCGACGAGCACACCGCGATGCACCTCAAGGGCGTGCAGCCGGGCATCAACCTGCCACTGATGCTCGATCAGCGGCTGATCGGCGTGCTGGGCATCACGGGTGAGCCTGCGCAACTGCGCACCTACGCCGAGCTGGTGCGCATGACCGCCGAGATGTTGGTGGGCCAGCGTAACCAGCAGGCCGAGCAGCAGTGGCGTCGCCAGCGGTGTGATGACTTGCTGGCGCTGCTGCTGGGCGATGCGGGGGATTCGCCGCGTTTGTTGGACGAAGCCCGGCAAATGGGCCTCAAGCCGCAGCTGTCGCGGGTACCGTATCTGTTCGAACTGGGCCTGGAACATGGGCCCGGGCAGACCGTCGAGACGTTGAGCGCGTGGTTGATGTCGCGCTACCCGGACAGTTGGTGCCTGACGTCATCCAAATCCTCCTTGCTCTGGTGCCGGCCGGTCACTGCCTCGGTGGAGAACGAGCGGCTGCTGGGCAAGCTCGATGGGTTGGGCTGGAACATCCTGCGGATCGCGGTGGGCGGCCAGGCTGAAGGGTTGGCGGGCTTGCGGCGTTGCTATCGACGGGTGGCTGATCTGCTGGCCTATGGGCGTGATGTGTTGCCGCAATCGCGCCTGCTGGCCCTCAGCCGTTATCGCCTGCCGGTGCTGCTCTGGCGCCATCGCAGCGACGATGCCCTGGACGAGCTGCTGACCCCATTGCGCAAGGTCATCGCCAAGGACAGCAACGGCCAACTGCTCGCCACCTTGCGCAGTTGGTGCGAACACGACGGCCAGAGCCAGGCCTGCGCCGATGCCCTGGGCATCCACCGCAACAGCCTGCGCTACCGCATGGAACGCATCGCCGAACTCAGCGGCGTGGACCCGTTGCGCCTGGACGGGATGCTGGCGTTGTACCTGGGGGTGCAACTGCTGCCCCAGACCCAGAGCACACAGATATAAACCTGTGGGAGCGAGCTTGCTCGCGATGACGGTGGCACATCCAATCCCTATGCAAGCTGACACACCGCTATCGCGAGCAAGCTCGCTCCCACCGTTTGGTCAGCGCAACTACCTCTGTGGGAGCGAACTTGCTTGCAATGAAGCCCTCACTGCCAGCAACAATTTCCCCCGACAACCGGCATTTGTGAATTTGAACAATAATGCCCGGTGTCTTTTGTGCGGCGGACTGGCGTCACGGCTGCGGTCAACTGGCAGCATGCTGTGCATCGGAACCGGAGAATAATATGAAAATAATCATCGCCCCCGACTCGTTCAAGGACAGCCTCAGCGCCCAGGGTGTCGCCGATGCCATCGCCCTTGGGCTGGCCGAGGTCTGGCCGGATGCGCAGTTGATCAAATGCCCGATGGCGGACGGCGGGGAGGGGACGGTGGAGTCGGTGCTGGCAGCCTGCAACGGTCAGTGGCGCCACACCCGTGTCCGCGGTCCGTTGGGGGTTGCCGTCGAGGCGCGCTGGGGCTGGTTGGCCGAGAGCCGCACCGCGATCATCGAAATGGCCGAGGCCAGTGGCTTGCAATTGGTGCCGCCGGGGCAACGCGATGCCTGTTCCAGCAGTACCTACGGCACTGGCGAGCTGATTCGCGCCGCCCTCGATGAAGGCGCCGGGCGGGTGATCCTGGCGATCGGCGGCAGTGCCACCAACGACGCCGGGGCCGGTGCGATGCAGGCCCTTGGCGTGGTGTTGCTGGATGACCAGGGCCAGCCGCTTCCTCCCGGCGGCCTGGCCTTGGCGAACCTGTCGCGCATCGACCTGAGCGATCTCGACCCACGCCTGGCCCGGGTCAGTTTCGAGATCGCCGCCGATGTCGATAACCCGCTGTGCGGCCCCCATGGTGCGTCCGTGGTTTTCGGTCCGCAGAAGGGCGCCTCGGTTGCTCAAGTGCAGGCGCTGGACCGGGCGTTGGGGCATTTCGCCGAACATTGCGCCCAGGCGTTGAACAAGGATGTGCGAGATGAGCCGGGCAGCGGTGCCGCCGGTGGCCTGGGGTTCGCGGCCAAGGCGTTCCTGGGCGCGCAGTTTCGTACCGGTGTGGACGTTGTCGCCCAGTTGACCGGGCTGGCCGAGGCGGTCAGCGGTGCCGATCTGGTGATCACCGGCGAAGGCCGTTTCGACGCCCAGACCCTGCGCGGCAAGACCCCCTTCGGCGTGGCCCGTATCGCCCGCCAGCACGGAGTACCGGTGGTGGTCATTGCCGGCACGCTGGGGGAGGGTTACCAGGCGCTGTACGAACATGGCATCGACGCCGCCTTCGCCCTGGCCAACGGACCGATGACCTTGCAGCAAGCCTGCGCCGACGCCCCGCGCCTGCTGAGCGAGCGTGCGCGGGACATTGCACGGCTTTGGCGGGTGGCGCATCGATAAAACGGTCGAGCACTGTACCCGTGGCGAGGGAGCAAGCTCCCTGGCCACAAAAAAAGCCTTTGAAATATTTTTTTACATAACCCTGCGCAAACCCTGAAGCCCTGCCGATAACGGGTTAAGCGTATACACCCATAACACCAATCAGTGCGCTTGCCAGCATGGATGCTCGACTCAACATTTTCGAGGTCTTTCCATGTCCCTACGCAGCCTGAATATCGCGCCACGCGCCTTTCTCGGTTTCGCCGTCATCGCGTTGCTCGTCGTTGTCCTCGGCGTATTCGCCGCCAACCGCATGTCCGTCATTCGTCAGGCGTCGCTGGATATGGAACAGACCCAGGTGCCTAGCGTCGGCCATCTGGCCAATGTGCTGGAGAGCGTGCTGCGCATGCGCATCCTCTCGTTTCGCATTCTGGTCAACCGGGATCCGGCCAGCCTGACCGAGGCCGAGAGCCGTATCGGCGTGCTGGTGGAAAAACTGAACAAGGCCAACAACAGCTACGCCGCGCTGCCGAGCACGCCGCAAGAGGCCGAACTGTACAAGGTCTTTTCCGCGACCCTGGAAAAATACCTGCAGGCCCAGAAGGAAATGCTCGACCTGTCGCGACAGAACAAGGCCGATGAGCTGCGTACCCTCATCAATACGCGAATCAAGGAAGGCACCGATCTGATGGGCGAGCAGCTCAACAAGCTCATCGCTATCAATGTGGCCAGTGCCGGCGAAGCGTCGGCCAAGGCGGGTGAGAACTACGACAGCGCGATCACCGGCATCATTATCGTCTCCATCGCTGCCGCGTTGGCCACCGTGGTGCTGGCCTTGCTGCTGACCCGCAGCATCGTCGCGCCGCTCAACCGGGCATTGGAGGCCGCGCGGACCATTGCCAGTGGCAACCTGGTCCAGGTCATTGCGGACGATGGCAAGGATGAGCCTGGGCGCTTGCTCCAGGCCTTGGCCGCCATGCAGGGCAGCTTGCGCCAGACCATCGAGCAGATTGCCGGTTCGGCCACTCAACTGGGCGCTGCGGCGGAAGAGCTGAGCGCCGTGACCCAAGAATCCTCCCTCGGCCTGCAACAGCAACACAACGAAATCGAACAGGCGGCCACGGCAGTCAACGAAATGACCGCTGCGGTCGAAGAGGTGGCCCGTAACGCGGTGTCCACGTCCGAGGCCTCGAACCAGTCGACCCAGGCCGCCCAGGAAGGCCGCACCCGCGTGGTCGAAACCGTCGATGCGATCCAGACCATGACCCACGACGTGCAAGCCACCGCTTCGATGATCGAAGGCCTGGCGGTCCAGGGCCGTGACATCGGCAAGGTGCTGGACGTGATCCGTGCCATCGCCGAACAGACCAACCTGCTGGCGCTCAACGCCGCCATCGAAGCCGCTCGCGCCGGAGAGGCCGGACGCGGTTTCGCGGTGGTGGCCGACGAAGTCCGGGCCCTGGCCCATCGCACTGCGCAATCGACCCAGGAAATCGAAAAAATGGTCGCCGGCATCCAGAACGGCACTGGCCAGGCCGTGCAGTCGATGCAGCAAAGCAACCAGCGTACTCAAAACACTCTGCAAATGGCCCGCGCCGCCGGTGTGGCCCTGGAGCAGATCACTCAGTCGATCCACCAGATCAACGAACGCAACCTGGTCATCGCCAGTGCGTCGGAGGAGCAGGCCCAGGTTTCCCGTGAAGTGGACCGCAACCTGGTCAACATCCGCGACCTGGCCACCCAGTCGGCCAGCGGCGCCAAACAGACCAGCGACGCGACCCACGAACTGTCGCGCCTGGCGGTGGGGTTGAACGCGATGGTGGCGCGGTTTGTGATTTGAGATAGGGTTGAGGCTGGATACCGCGCAATCAGGAGAGATACATGCGCTTTTCAGTCTTGACCCAACGCATCACCGGCGATGGTGCGGCCGCCTGGCAGATTCACGACCGGGCGCTGGCCATGCGCGAACAGGGCATGGATGTGTTGTTGCTGTCAGTGGGTGATCCGGACTTCGACACCCCGCGCGCCATTGTCGACGCCGCCGTGGGCAGCCTGCGGGCCGGTGAGACCCACTATTCGGACATCCGCGGCTTGCACACCTTGCGGACCAGCATTGCCCGGCGTCATCGCCTGCGTTGCGGCCAGCCTGCGAGGGCCGAACAGGTCGTCGTACTGCCGGGGGCGCAGTGCGCGGTGTATGCGGTCGCGCAATGCCTGCTCAACCCTGGCGACGAAGTCATCGTCGCCGAGCCGATGTATGTCACCTATGAGGCGGTGTTCGGTGCCTGCGGGGCGAAAGTGGTGCCGGTGGCGGTCCTCCCGGAGAACGGTTTTCGGGTCGAACCTGCGGACGTTGCCCGTCTTGTGACCCCGCGTACCCGGGCGATGCTGCTCAACAGCCCGAACAATCCGTCCGGCGCCAGCCTGCCGATGTCCACCTGGCAGGCATTGGCCCGCTTGTGCATCGAACATGACCTGTGGCTGATCAGTGACGAGGTCTACAGCGACTTGCTGTACGAAGGCGAACACATCAGCCCGGCCAGCCTGCCGGGCATGGCCGAGCGCACCGCGACGATCAACAGCCTGTCCAAATCCCACGCCATGACCGGCTGGCGAATCGGCTGGGTCATCGGCCCTGAATCCCTCGCCGACCATTTGGCAAACCTTTCCTTGTGCATGTTGTTTGGCCTGCCGGATTTCGTGCAACGGGCCGCCCACGTTGCCCTGGAGCAGGCGTTGCCGGAAGTGGCGCAGATGCACGAGGAGTATCGCCAGCGCCGGGACCTGGTCTGCGCGATGCTCGACGACTGCCCGGGCCTCAAGCCGGTGCGGCCCGATGGCGGCATGTTCGTGATGGTCGACGTGCGTCGCACCGGCCTTGATGCCCAGGCATTTGCCGAGCGGCTGCTGGACGACTACGGCGTGTCAGTGTTGGCCGGCGAGGCATTCGGGCCGAGTGCGGCAGGGCATATCCGCCTCGGGTTGGTGGTCGATCAGGTGAAGCTTGCGGATGCGTGCCAACGGATCGCCTCGTGTGCGGCGGATTTGCTGCGGGCCCAACGGTAACGTTTTGTAGTGGCTGTGTGAAATTGTGTAAGGGTTTTGCTCGTCGATGAGCGAGGGCGTATATCCTTGGCAGCTTGAGATTTTCTGCGCCTGTGGCATCGCCATCGCGAGCAAGCTCGCTCCCACATTGAGGCTTCAATGCAACTCAGGCCCCTGTAGGAGCGAGCTTGCTCGCGATGAGGCCCAACCAGGCGCCACAGCACTTTCTGGAAGCACCCATGCCCAACATCCTCCTGGTCGAAGACGACACCGCACTGTCCGAACTGATTGCCAGTTACCTGGAGCGCAACGGCTATCAGGTCAGCGTGCTCAGCCGTGGCGACCATGTGCGTGAACGGGCGCGGGTCGATCCGCCGGACCTGGTGATCCTCGACCTGATGCTGCCGGGGCTGGACGGCTTGCAAGTCTGCCGCCTGCTGCGGGCCGACTCGGCGACCTTGCCGATCCTGATGCTCACCGCCCGGGACGACAGCCACGACCAGGTGCTGGGCCTGGAGATGGGCGCCGACGACTACGTCACCAAACCTTGCGAGCCCCGGGTATTGCTGGCACGGGTGCGTACCTTGTTGCGGCGCAGCAGCCTCACCGAGCCGCAGACGGCCAACGACCGTATCGTCATGGGCAACCTGTGCATCGACCTGTCCGAGCGCACCGTGACCTGGCGCGGTCAGGCGGTGGAATTGTCCAGCGGCGAATACAACCTGCTGGTGGTGCTGGCCCGTCACTCCGGGGAAGTACTGAGCCGCGACCAGATCCTGCAACGCCTGCGCGGCATCGAATTCAACGGCACCGACCGTTCGGTGGACGTGGCGATTTCCAAGTTGCGGCGCAAGTTCGACGACAACGCCGACGAAGCCCGCAAGATCAAGACCGTATGGGGCAAGGGCTACCTGTTCAGTCGTTCCGAATGGGAATGCTGAGCTGATGTGGAAGCTGCTGATTCGCCTTTACCTGGTCACCATCGTGTCCTATAGCGCGGCGATCTACCTGATGCCGGAACTGGTGATCCGCCTGTTCCATGAGCGCTTCCTGACCTACAACCTCGATTATTCCCGTGGCCTGCAAACCTTGATGGTCAGGCAGTTCCATGCGGTGCCCAGCGAGCAGTGGCCGACGCTGGCGGCGCAGATGGACAAGGAGTTCGAGCCGCTGCGCATCGAGCTGGCCGCTGTCGATGACGGCGGCTTCAGTGTCGATGAGCAGGCGCGGCTCAAGCGCGGCGAGAACGTGGTGCGTATCGGCGACTGGGCCTGGCGCACCTTGGCGGCGGCGCCGCTGGACGGGCGCACGGCGGTGAAGATGGTCGTGCCGCCGGACCCGGCCGACGTCAGCTGGTTGTACTGGAGCATCAACGTGTTGATCGGTGCGACGATGCTGGCCTGCCTGTTGCTCTGGTTGCGGCCTCACTGGCGCGACCTGGAACGCCTCAGGCGCACCGCCGAACGCTTCGGCAAAGGTCATCTGGGTGAGCGTACGCACATTGCCTCCAGTTCTAACATCGGCAGCCTGGCCTACGTGTTCGATACGATGGCGGGGGACATCGAGAACCTGCTCAACCAACAGCGGGACCTGCTCAACGCCGTGTCCCACGAACTGCGCACGCCACTGACACGGCTCGATTTCGGCCTGGCCCTGGCGCTGTCCGATGAGCTGCCGCCGGCCAGTCGCGAGCGCCTGCAAGGGTTGGTGGCGCACATTCGCGAGCTGGATGAGTTGGTGCTGGAACTGCTGTCCTACAGCCGTTTGCAAAACCCGCAGCGCTTGCCCGAACGGGTCGAGGTGGCGCTGGATGAGTTCATCGACAGCATCCTGGGCAGTGTCGACGAGGACCTGGCGGCACCGGACGTGGTGATCGACGTGCTGTTGCATGGGGCTCTGGAGCGTTTCGTGCTGGACCCACGCTTGACCGCACGGGCGTTGCAAAACCTGCTGCGCAATGCCATGCGTTATTGCGAAAAGCGCATCCAGGTCGGTGTTCTGGTGGGTGATCAAGGCTGTGAGATCTGGGTCGACGATGATGGCATCGGCATTCCCGACAGCGAACGCGAGCGCGTGTTCGAGCCGTTCTACCGTTTGGATCGCAGTCGCGACCGCGCCACCGGGGGCTTCGGCCTTGGCCTTGCCATCAGCCGCCGCGCCCTGGAAGCCCAGGGCGGCACGCTGACTGTCGAAGCCTCGCCACTGGGTGGGGCGCGCTTCAGGCTGTGGCTACCAACGCCGTCCTGAACCTGGACACAATCGTTGTGGCGAGGGGATTTAGCGAAGCGTCGCACCGCCCCGCTGGGCCGCGAAGCGGCCCCAATGATTGCGCCAAAAAATCTACCCAAACAACCCCGCCGCAATATTGATCGAAAACCCCAGGATCGCCGTGTTGAACACAAACCCGATCAACGATTGCGCCAGGACGATCTTGCGCAGTTGCCGGGTGGCGACGCCCACGTCCGAGGTCTGCACTGCCACGCCGATGGTGAAAGAGAAATACAGGAAATCCCAATAGTTGGGCGTGGTCAGCCCTTCGGCAAACCGCAAGGCCGGCTCCTTGCCTTCCCAGGTGTAATACAACCGCGCGTAGTGCACGCTGAAGATCACCCCGATCAGCAACCAGGAACCGATCACGGTCATTGCCGTGAAGCCGTAATGCAACAGCTTGCCGGCGGCGTGCAGGTCGCGGCTGCCAGCCAGTTCGACGGTGATGGTCGCCAGGCTGGCCAATGCCGCGATGCAGACCACCAGCAGGACCAGCCCGGCGTTCTCGTCTTCGATTTCGGCGATGCGCTTCACATCGGGCGCCTTGGCCCGCACGGTCAGCCAGGACATCAGCACCAGGTAGGTCCAGACGCCGGCATTCCAGCCAATCAGGATTTTGCTGATGATCGAGTCCACGGGAACCAGGATACCCACCGCCAGGCCAAGGACCGTGGCGCTGGACAGACGCGGGTGGGTGCGGGCGAGGAAGGGCATGGGGACTCACTGTCCGGAAAGGGGGCGCCTAGTATGAGCCGTCAAGCGAAGGGGCGGCCATCTATCGCGCTGGACTCGACCAATTGCACGCCTGCTTCCTGCATCCTTCGGATTGCCGTCTCCATCGAGCCGTCGATATCGATGCCCCGGCAGGCATCCAGTATCACCACCGCATTGAACCCCGCCAACCGGGCATCCAGCGCCGAGAACATCACGCAGAAATCCAGGGCCAGTCCCACCAGGTACACCGTGTCGATGCCGCGCTCCTTGAGATAGCCGGTCAAACCAGTGGGGGTCTGGTGGTCCGCTTCCATGAAGGCGGAGTAACTGTCGATGTCCGGATTGCAGCCCTTGCGAATGATCAGCTTGGCATGGGCGAGGTCGAGTGCCGGGTGCAGCGCGGCGCCGTTGCTGCCCTGTATGCAGTGGTCGGGCCAGAGTTTCTGCTCGCCGTAGGGCAATTGGACGATGTCGAACGGTTGCTTGCCCGGGTGGCTGGACGCAAACGAGGCGTGCCCGGCCGGGTGCCAGTCCTGAGCGAGGACGACGTGCCTGAATGAATTCCCCAACTGGTTGATCAGCGGCACGATTTCATCGCCCCCCGGCACCGCCAGTTGGCCGCCGGGGATGAAATCGTTTTGTACATCGATGACTACCAGCGCGGTGGTCAAGGCCCGGTTGGCGTGAACGCCCATGAATGAATCCTCCTTGAAGTGGTTCTTCGATAGTAGCTGAACGGCTCTGGGCCAGGTGCGCAGACTGATATATACCGCTATCGCGAGCAAGCTCGCTCCCACAGCGGTCTCAGGGGGCATGGATCGCATTGTGGGAGCGAGCTTGCTCGCGATGACGAAGTCGCATCCAATGCCCAGTCAAACTGACGCACCGCCATCCAAAAATATTCCCGCTGCGGCAATGTGTCTTTCGTCGAAAACATTCCAGGTTTGATGGCTTTTTGACATTTGGTTCGTGCGTCCCTGTCACGATTCAGTACAATCGCCGGCCTTCAACCGGGCATGGAAGCAGTCCGGTTCTCCAGTTACGAGAAACAACCATGCTCACCGGTAGTTATTCCCCCGCCCTTGTTTCGATTTCCTTGTTTGTCGCGGTGCTGGCTTCCTACACCGCGCTGGATCTGGCCGGGCGTATCGCGACCACCCAGGGACGCGCCGCGCATGTGTGGATGACCGGGGGAGCGCTGGCGATGGGGGTGGGCATCTGGTCCATGCACTTCATCGGCATGTTGGCGTTCACCTTGCCAATAGAGCTTGGCTACGATGTTTCGATCACCGCGCTGTCGCTGCTGACGGCGATTCTTTCCAGCGGTTTTGCCCTATGGCTGGTCAGCCAGCCGCGATTGCCGGCGTGGCAACTGGCCTTCGGTGCGTTGATCATGGGCGCCGGGATCAGCGCCATGCATTACACCGGCATGGCCGCGATGCGGATGCAGCCGGGCCTCGATTACGACCCGACGCTGTTCGGGGCTTCGTTGGTGATCGCCGTCGGCGCGTCGGCGGCGGCGCTGTGGATTGCCTTTCGCCTGCGCCAGAACACGCCCCATGTGCGTCTGGCTCGCGCGGGCGCCGCGGTGGTTATGGGTGTTGCCATCGTTGGCATGCACTACACCGGCATGGCCAGCGCGCGGTTCAGTGAGGGCAGCTTCTGTGGTTCGTTGGACGGCTTGAGCGGCAAGGGCCTGGACAATCTGGTGTTGATCACCACCCTGGCGGTGCTGGCCATCGCCTTGCTGACGTCAATTCTCGATGCGCGCCTGGAGGCTCGCACCGCTGAGCTGGCCCAGTCCCTGACCCTGGCTAAC
This sequence comes from Pseudomonas sp. St316, assembly GCF_018325905.1. NCBI lineage: Bacteria > Pseudomonadati > Pseudomonadota > Gammaproteobacteria > Pseudomonadales > Pseudomonadaceae > Pseudomonas > Pseudomonas sp. St316. The sequence goes on from NZ_AP021901.1 coordinate 2,711,254, forward strand.
CGGGAGCTGACCCAGCTGGCCCTGCACGATCCTCTCACCGGGCTGCCCAACCGTGTGTTGCTGGCCGATCGTATCGACCAGGCTATGCATCGGGTGCAAGAGCAGGGTGGGTGCTTTGCCTTGATGTTCATCGACCTCGATGGTTTCAAGCCGGTCAACGACGCCTTTGGTCACCACATGGGTGACTTGCTGCTGCGGGACGTGGCCCTGCGTCTGCGCGAAGACCTGCGCAGCCAGGACACCCTGGCGCGGATCGGCGGCGATGAGTTCGTGCTGCTGGTGCAACTGACCGAACCCGACGATGCCCTGCGACTGGCGGCACGTCAGGTCGGCTTGATCGGGCGCACGTTCCGGGTGACGGAGCATGACTTGCAGATCTCCGCCAGCGTCGGCATCGCCCTGTACCCAGGCAATGGCCAGGGCGCCGAAGAGCTGCTGATGAATGCCGACGCGGCGATGTACCACGCCAAGGGCGCCGGCAAAAACGGCTACAGCTTTTTCGATGCGTCGATGAACAGCAACGCCCGCAAGCAATTGCAACTGCTGCAAGATTTGCGCATGGCCGTCGAACAGCGGCAGTTCAGCCTGTACTACCAGCCTAAGTTCGATGCGGCCAACGGCCGGCCGGTTGGTGCCGAGGCGTTATTGCGCTGGACCCATCCGACCCAGGGCCTGTTGATGCCCGACAGCTTCATCGACCTGGCGGAAAAGACCGGGTTGATCATCCCCATCGGCGAATGGGTGCTGAACGAGGCCTGTCGGCAGATGCGCGAATGGTACGTTCTCGGTTATACCGACTGGCGCATCGCGGTGAACCTGTCGGCCTTGCAGTTCTGCCACACCGGCCTGGTGCAGAGCGTCGCCAAGGCCTTGGAGACGCATAAGCTGCCGGCCAACAGCCTGACCCTGGAAATCACCGAAACCACCGCCATGAGCGATGCGGACGCGAGCATGACGGTGCTGCAACAGCTCTCGGACATGGGCGTGGACCTGTCCATCGACGACTTCGGCACCGGCTATTCGAGCCTGATGTACCTCAAGCGCCTGCCGGCCAACGAGCTGAAGATCGATCGCGGCTTCGTACGCGACCTGGAGCACGACAGCGATGACGCGGCCATCGTCTCGGCCATCGTCGCCCTCGGCCAGGCCCTGGGCCTGCGGATTGTCGCCGAAGGCGTGGAAACCGATATGCAACAGGACTTCCTGACCCAGTTGGGCTGCGACTCGCTGCAGGGCTATCTACTCGGTCATCCGCTGCCGGCCGAGCGTTTCCTGCAGGAGATTCGCCAGGCCAAACGCGTGGAGATGATCTGAGACGCCCTCAGGGAACGATATCGAACGCCGTGCTGCCCAGCCGCTCGCCGTTGACCACCAGGTGCACGGCATGCCGACCCGCGTAATGTTTGCGGGTGGTCAGCTCGCGAATGTGTTGGGATCGGCTAAGGTTGACGCAGCCCTGGGCGGGCAGGTCGAAGGTCTTGAGCTTGAAGACTTTGGCCGAGGTGCCGCCCGAGGCCTTCACGTAGTCGACGGCATAGTCGATCACCAGCCGTTGGCTCTGCTCAAGGGTTGATTGCACCGTGAAGGACAGGGTGACCTGTTCCCCCAGGCGAATCACCGCGGGCGTCACCTGCAAATCCAGCACCTGGACCTGTGCCTTGCCGCCGACCCCGATGACACCCAACGCCCTGGGGTTGCCTTGTTTGATCAGGCTACGCAGCGCATGCCGGGCGATCCACGCCGTGTGGCGGTCTTGCAGTGGCCAACCTTCGATGTGGTCCAGCACCCAGTCGGGATGCTGTTTGGTGACGTCGTTGAGGTGGTTGGCCACGGATTTGCGCACATAAAGGCTATCGTCGGCCTTGAGCGTGTCGAGGATCGCGGCGGCGAGGTCAGGGTTGGCCTGGATCGGCTCCAGGTGAAACGACCATGGCAAGCGCGGCCGGCTGCCTTCGCTGGCCAGGCGGCGTACGTGTTCGTTGGCGTCCAGCGCCCAGTTGTGCATGACCTTGAGGGTGCGCTCCAGGTCATCGCGCAGGAAGTGCCGCACGGCGAACTCCGACGAGCCGAACCGGGTGAAATACTGGAGCGCGTCCATCGATACGTCGAAGCGGTGCCGGCCATAAGAGGCCACGTAGTGTGGCAGGAACATGCTGACAAACATGCTGTTCAGGCGTGGGGCCAGGGCGCGCAGCACCTCCAGTGAAGCTTCATAGTCGAGGGGCAGCACCGCGTGCAGACACTCGCTTACCCGGGCCATGCGCTGCATCACCGACAACTCGGCCAGCCCGTCGTTGGCCATGTGCAAGAACGCCGCGGCATCGAACGTCGGGTACACCGCGCGCATTTCACTGGCGATGTGCTCCAGGCGGGCGTTGTTGAAGATTTCCTTGAGGGCAGGGGCAGGGGCAGGGGCAGAGGCGGTGGAGCTCATGGTGGGGCCGTCCGGCGAGTGTTGTAGTTCCAGGCTTGTCACTATGCCATGCGCGCCCCGTGGCGAGGGAGCTTGCTCCCGCTCGGCTGCGCAGCAGTCGTAAACCCGGTGAATGCCGTATCACTGGATGACCGCGTCGCCTGGATTGGGGCTGCTGCGCAGCCCAGCGGGAGCAAGCTCCCTCGCCACGAGAGATGGAGGGCTCCCAGCTTCAGTCTTTGCAGTAAAAGGAATGATTCGCCGTCCGCGAAGTCCCAGGTTCAGTCCCTCGAATAACTGGAGTTTTTTTATGCGCAAACCATCCCTGATCGCCAGCCTGGTCCTGATCGCCGGCCTTGGAGCCCTTGGGCCTGTTGCGCAAGCGGTCGAGAAAACCGGCGACGCCCTGGAGCATTCGCCGAGCAATGGCCGCAGGCTGGTGGAGAACGACCGGGTGCCGGCGGACTACCAGCGCGCGGACAGGGCCATGAAAGACTGGAAACAGAAGAAACTTGAGCAACCGACAAACGAGCAGCAATGGGTGCAGATCGATGACAAGTACTTGCTGATCGAAATCGTGTCCGGCGCAATCGTCAAGATCGTGCCGGCGACACGTTAGAGCACCTCGCCTTTATCCCACAGATGAACCAACTCGCCGGGTGCCTGGTCCTCAGGCACCCGTAACACCATCTCGTCATCCTGGTCGTTGGCGCGATAGCGCACCTCGATCTGGAAAAACCGTTGGTCGCCGCGCCCGGGCGTGGAGGAGGTCAGCGGCAGGCAGCCTTCCAGCACCGAGCAGATGCGTGTGCGCTGGTTGAGGTCGCATTGGGCGAACTCGATTTCCCGTGGCCGGGTCAGCGCATGGATGGCGGCGACGCCGCCCTGGCGCGACAGCCGCACCACCGCCTTGTCGTCGAGGTCTGGAAGGGTTTTCATCAGCTCTCCTGTGTCAGGTCGACGCCGACCTGGGCCCAGCCATTCTGCACTGCTTGCACTTCCCGTGTGCCGAAGCGCTGGCGGGCGTGCTCGACGGTCAGGCGGGCAAAGGCGCTGAAGGACGCGTCATTGGCCAATCTTCGGTCGCACAAGGTTTCATACCAGATCCGGCCGGCCTTTTCCCAGGCAAATCCGCCCAGCGTGGTCGCCACCAGATAAAAGGCCCGGTTGGGGATGCCGGAGTTGATGTGCACGCCGCCGTTGTCTTCACGGGTAATGACGAATTCGCGCATGTGCGAAGGTTGCGGGTCCTTGCCCAGCAACGGGTCATCGTAGGCGCTGCCGGGGTTGGACATGCTGCGCAGGCCGTCGCCGTTGATCTTGTCGGTGAGCAGGTCGGCTCCGATCAGCCAGTCGGCCTGGTCGGCGGTTTGTTCGAGCACGAACTGCTTGACCAGCACACCGAACACATCGGAGATGGACTCGTTCAGCGCACCGGATTGGTTGGCGTAGATCAAGCCGGCCTCGCTTTCGGTGACGCCATGGGCCAGTTCGTGGGCCACCACGTCCAGGGAGCGGGTGAAGCGCTGGAAGATTTCGCCATCGCCGTCGCCGAACACCATCTGCGCGCCGTTCCAGAAGGCGTTTTCATAGCCCTGGCCATAATGCACGCTGCCCACCAGCGCGAAGCCTTTGTTGTCGATGGAGTCGCGCCCCAGGACCTTCCAGAAAAAATCATAGGTGGCGCCGAGGGCGTCGTAGGCTTCGTCCACGGCCGGGTCGCCACTGGCCCGCTGGCCTTCCAGGCGGACCGGTTGGCCGGGCAGCTCCATGCCGTTCTGGGCGTCATGCACGCTGCGTTGCGGCTGTCCGGCCTTGCCGGGTTTGGGCAGCTTCGCGGCGGCGGGAAGGTTGCCGGGCGGGCCGGGGTTGTGTCGCAGGTTGCGCACGTGGGTCAAGGTGCCGAGGGCGCTGGAGCGTTGCTGTTCGGAGCCGTGGGCGATGATGCGATTGAGGATGTAGGGCGGAATGAAACCGTGGAGCGGACGAGAGTCGAACATCAGAAAATCCTTATCTGAAATGCAGGGTCGATACCCATGTGAACCGAAGAGGTCGTCGCGGTTCCCTGCCGTATGGCATACAACGTTTGCCATGGGCCTGGATTTCTGCGAAAACCCCGCGCCTGGATCACACGAGGGATACCGCCATGAATGAAGAGCTGCAAATCATCGACCTGCAACAGGGCGACGGCAAAAGCGTAGTCAAAGGTGCGCTGATCACGACCCAATACCGCGGCACCCTCGAAGACGGCACCGAATTCGATTCGTCCTACAGTCGCGGCAAACCCTTCCAATGCGTCATCGGCACCGGTCGTGTCATCAAGGGCTGGGACCTGGGCCTGATGGGCATGCAAGTCGGTGGCAAGCGCAAGTTGTGGGTGCCGGCCCATCTGGCCTACGGTGAACGGTCCATGGGCGCCCATATCAAGCCCAACGCCAACCTGATCTTTGAAATCGAGTTGCTGGAAGTCTTGACTCGGGACGATTGAGGGGCGGCTGCGGGTCATGGTGTGTCAGCACATGGCCGTTCGCTGACCGGGCGCCAGTCCGTCGGGTTGAAATCAGGTGGGCCTCTGGGCGATGGTCTTGTTCGTGATGGAGAAAGTGTTGCTACTATCTCCAGTCGATGCATGGCTTGATTCGTCGGGGAGCGAAACATGAACGCAGAGCACCATGACCTGGGGGTGTCCCAGGTGGCGGCGGCCATTGCCGAACCGGCGCGCACCCGGATGCTGTGTGCGTTGATGGACGGCCATGCCCGCACCAGCACCGAATTGGCGAGCATCGCCGAGGTCAGCGCCTCGACCGCCAGCGCCCATCTGGCGAAACTCAAGCAAATGGCCCTGGTGCGCTTGCATGTCCAGGGCCGTCATCGTTATTACAGCCTGGCCGATCCGCGCGTTGCCCAGGCACTGGAGGCGCTGATGGTGATCGGCCAGAGCGCTACGCCGACCTTCACCCCGCGCACACCGGATCGCCTGCAGTTTGCTCGCACCTGTTACGACCACATGGCCGGTACCTTGGCGGTGCGCCTGCATGACCGAATGATCGAGGCTGGGTGGCTAGTGGAACTGCAGGACGAGGGTTATCGGCTGAGTGAATCCGGCGAGGCGGTGTTCGAGGGATTGGGCATCGATGTCCAGCAACTCGCCACGCAACGCCGCCGATTCGCCTGTCCCTGCCTGGACTGGAGCATGCGCCGCCCCCACCTGGGCGGTGCCTTGGGGGCGGCGTTGCTGCAAGTGGCGATCAAGCGCAAATGGGTAATCCAGGACCTGGACAGCCGCGCGCTGGGGGTGACGGCCAGTGGTCGCCGGGAGATGGCAGGGCGGTTTGGGGTCAGTGCCGAAATCGATGCCAAACCCAACGGCGCCATCGCGAGCAAGCTCGCTCCCACAGTGGGCCTGCGCTGAACCCAAAACTCATGCACACCCACAGTGCATCTGAGCTGAACCCAAAACTCATGCACACCCAGAGTCCTTGTGGGAGCGAGCTTGCTCGCGATGACTGCGGTACATTCAATACTTATGCAAGCTGACCCACCGCAATCGCGAGCAGGCTCGCTCCCACAATGGATCGGCGACGAAGACATGATCGATGTCCACCGCAAGCCCCTGTGGGAGCGAGCTTGCTCGCGATAGCCATTCCAGCCCCCCTCATCATCAAGCCATGTGCCGGCGTCGATACTCATCCGGCGTAGTGCCCATCATCTTGCGGAACATGCTGATGAACGCCGAGGCGCTGCTGTAGCCCAGGTCCAGGCCGATGGTTTCCACGCTCTGGCCACGCTCGAGCAGGGCCAGGGCCTCGATGACTTTCAGCGTTGGCGCCATTCCACCAATGACATGCCCAGGTCCCGCTGGGCCCGGCGCATCAGCGTGCGCTCGGTGGTGTTGGCGGCGCGGGCCAGTTGCGGCAAGGAGCGCGGGTCGCTGGGGTTCGCTTCCAAGGCCCGCAGCACGGGGCCCAGCAGCGGATCATCCGAAGACGGCAGGTAGCTGCCGACATGGGGCGCCTGCGCCAGCTTGTCCACCAACACCTGCAGCAAGCGCTGCTGTTCGGGCGTCTGCGGTTGGCTCGGTGGATCGCTGCGCAGCTCTTCCAGCAGGGCGCGGATCAGCGGGCTCAAGGTCAGCGCACAGGGTACGGCTGGTAGCGCACCGCACAGTTCGGCGGCCAGGTACAACGAACAATGGCAGGCCTCATGCCGATTGAACCCAACGTGTTCCATGTCCGGTGGCAACCAGATGCCGTACTGCGGCGGCGCCAGGTAATGATGCTGGGCGATCTCGATTTCCATCACCCCGCTGTAGGAGTAGACGAACTCACCCCAGGCATGCCGGTGCCGTGGGTAAGTGGCATGGGCCGGCATGCAGGCGCTGCGAAAGAAAATCGGCGAGGGCAGGGCCGCGTCGAACGGTGGAATCTTCAGATGTTGAGCTGGAGGCAGCATATCGACCGCAATGGCGGATTACCGGGATGGCTTGTCGGGTAATCACTATATCCAGCAAAGGTGTCAGGCAGACAATCCTTTCATCTATTTCTGCCCGAGGACCTTTCCCATGATCACCCGCCGCGCCCTGGATGGCCAGGTCTGCGCCCTGATGACCGGCCTCTGTGCCATTTGGGGGTTCCAGCAAGTTGCGATCAAGGCCGGTGCCACCGACATGGCGCCGATGCTGCAACTGGGCGTGCGCTCGGCCATCGCGGCGGTACTGGTCTGGCTCTTGGTGTTGGCGCGGGGCGAGCGTTTTTCGCTGGCCGATGGTAGCTGGCGTCCAGGCATGCTGGTGGGGTTGTTGTTCGCCCTGGAGTTCGTGATGGTCGGCGAAGGCCTGCGTCATACGACGGCTTCGCACATGGTGATTTTCCTGTACACCGCACCGATGTTCGCCGCCCTCGGCTTGCACTGGAAACTGCCGAGCGAGCGCCTCAAACCGACGCAATGGCTGGGCATCGCCGTTGCATTCGGCGGGATCGTGGTGGCTTTCAGCGGGGGCTCGGGCGCGGCGAACGGCAGCACCTTGCTCGGTGACGGCATGGGCTTGTTGGCGGGCGCGCTATGGGGCGCAACCACGGTAACGGTACGCTGTTCGCGGCTGACGGACCTGCCGGCCAGCCAGACGCTGCTTTACCAATTGGTTGGCGCCGGGGTGCTGTTGACCGCCATGTCAGTGGCGCTGGGGCAAACGACGATCAACCCCACACCACAACTCATTGCCAGCCTGGCGTTCCAGGTGTTGCTGGTGTCCTTCGCCAGCTTCCTGATCTGGTTCTCCCTGCTGCGTCGCTACCTCGCTTCGCAATTGGGCGTGCTGTCGTTCATGACGCCGCTGTTCGGCATCGGTTTTGGCGTCTGGTTGCTGGATGAGCCGTTGGAGCCGAATTTTATTGTCGGCGCGGTTCTGGTGCTGGGCGGGATCTTGCTGGTCAGCGGTTACGGATGGTTTCGCCAGCGTTGGGGACGATGGCCGGTTTTGCGGCGGGAGTGAAACGGGTGCGGGCCTTTGTGGCGAGGCAGCATGCTCCCTCGCCACAAAGGCCCTTCAGGGCTAATCAGACCTTGACGATCCAACCCGCTGGGGCTTCCACGTCACCGGTCTGCACGCCGGTCAGCTCTTTATAGAGCTTCTGGGTGATCGGGCCGACTTCGGTTTCGCTGTGGAACACGTGCAGCTTGTCCTTGTAGCTGATGCCGCCAATCGGCGTGATCACCGCAGCGGTACCGCAGGCGCCGGCTTCCTTGAAGTCCGACAGCTTGTCGATGAACACGTCGCCTTCGATCACTTCCAGGCCCAGGCGCGATTTGGCCAGTTCGATTAGCGACAGGCGGGTGATGCCTGGCAGGACCGAAGGGGAGTTGGGGGTGATGAATTTGTTGTCGTGGGTGATGCCGAAGAAGTTGGCCGAGCCGACTTCCTCGATTTTCGAATGGGTGAGCGGGTCCAGGTAGATGCAGTCGGCGAAACTGGCTTTCTTGGCCTGGGAGCCGGGCATCAGGCTGGCGGCGTAGTTGCCACCGACCTTGGCCGCGCCGGTGCCTTGTGGGGCGGCACGGTCGAAGCTGGAGATCAGGAAGTTGTGCGGGGTCAGGCCGCCCTTGAAGTAGGCGCCGACCGGGATGCAGAAAATCGAGAAGATGAACTCGGGTGCGGTGCGCACGCCGATGTTGTCACCCACGCCGATCACGAACGGGCGCAGGTACAGCGCGCCGCCGGTGCCGTAAGGCGGGATGAAGCGCTCGTTGGCGCGGACCACTTGCTTGCAGGCTTCGACGAACTGCTCGGTCTCGACGTGCGGCATCAGCAGGCGGGCGCAGCTGCGCTGCATGCGGGCGGCGTTCTGGTCCGGGCGGAACAGGTTGATGGAGCCGTCCTTGCAGCGATAGGCCTTCAGGCCTTCGAAGCATTGCTGACCGTAGTGCAGGGCGGTGGAGCCCTCGCTGATGTGCAGCACGTTGTCTTCGGTCAGGGTGCCCGCGTCCCAGGCACCATCGCGCCAGTGCGACAGGTAGCGCTTGTCGGTCTTGATGTAGTCAAAGCCCAGTTTGTCCCAATTGATGCTCTCGTTACCCATGACACCCTCTATTTCTTAGCAACCGTCGAAACGGTTCAAGGCTTCTGACGTTTTTTGGATGGGGACAACAATACTTCATTCCGGGGCTGTTTCGCAGCCTGTTACATGGATCCTGCAGCTGAAAATAGCTCTGCGGTCGTTGTGAGGGATTGTGGGAGCAAGGCTTGCCCGCGATACAGGCGATGCGGTCCTTCAGAAACCGAGTCGCCTGTATCGCGGGCAAGCCTAGCTCCCACAAGTTATTCACCCACAACTGTCACAGATGCAACGCATGCCCCAACGCCCGCAACGCCGCTTCCTGCACCGCCTCGCCCAGCGTCGGGTGAGCGTGGATGGTGCCGGCGATGTCCTCCAGGCGCGCGCCCATCTCCAAGGATTGGCCGAACGCGGTGGACAGTTCCGACACGCCGACGCCGACCGCTTGCCAGCCAACGATCAGGTGATTGTCCCGGCGCGCCACGACCCGCACGAAACCGCTTTTCGATTCCAGGGTCATGGCCCGACCGTTGGCAGCGAACGGGAAGCTCGACACCATGCAATCGAGCCCGGCCGCCTTGGCCTCGTCCGGCGTCTTGCCGACCACCACCAGTTCCGGGTCGGTGAAGCACACCGCGGCGATGGCGGTCGGGTTGAACTCGCGATGCTGGCCGGCGATCAACTCGGCGACCATTTCACCCTGGGCCATGGCCCGGTGGGCGAGCATCGGTTCACCGCTCAGGTCGCCGATGGCCCAGACATTGCGCATGCTGGTCTGGCAGCGATTGTCGATTTTCACCGCCGGGCCGTTCATCTCCAGATGCAGGGCTTCAAGGTTCCAACCCTGAGTGTTGGGCTTGCGCCCGACGGCCACCAGCACCCGGTCGGTGTCCAGGTTCAACGTGTCGCCATTGGGATCACGCACTTGCAAGGTGCTGGCCTGGGCATCGAAACCTTCGACGCTGTGCTTGAGGTACAGCTTCACGCCCAACTGCTTGAGCGCCTCGTGCACTGGCTGGGTCAGTTCGCCGTCGTAGGCTGGCAGGATCCGTTCCTGGGCCTCGACCACGCTGACCTCGGCGCCGAGCTTGCGGTAGGCAATGCCCAGCTCCAGGCCGATGTAGCCACCACCGACCACCACCAGGTGCTTGGGTACCGAGGTGGGGGCGAGGGCTTCGGTGGAGGAAATGATTGGCCCGCCGATGGGCAGCATTGGCAGGTTGACACTTTTCGAACCGGTGGCCAGCAGCAGGTGTTCGCACTGGATGCGGGTATCGCCGACCTCGACGGTCTTGCCATCGATCACCTTGGCCCAGCCGTGAATGACCTGGACCTTGTGCTTTTTCAACAACGCCGCGACGCCGGTGGTCAGGCGATCGACGATGCCGTCCTTCCATTCCACACTCTTGCCGATGTCCAGCGTCGGCGCCGCCACCGTGATACCCAAGGCCGAACCCTGGCTGTGGTGCCGCGTCTGGTGGAACTGCTCGGCCACATGGATCAACGCCTTGGACGGAATGCAGCCGATATTCAGGCAGGTCCCGCCCAGCGCCTGGCCTTCCACCAGGATGGTCGAGATGCCCAGTTGCCCGGCGCGGATCGCTGCTACATAACCGCCAGGACCGCCGCCGATGATCAGCAGCGTGGTATTCAAAGTTTGCATCGCCTGCTCCATTGAGGATTAGTCCACAAACAATGTGGCGGGTTGTTCGAGCAGGCCACGCAGGGCCTGGATGAATTGCGCCGCGTCCATGCCGTCGACCACCCGGTGATCGAAGGAGCTGGAGAGGTTCATCATCTTGCGGATCACGATCTGGCCCTTGATCACCATGGGCCGCTCGACGATTTTGTTCACGCCGACAATCGCCACTTCCGGCAGGTTCAGTACAGGAGTGCTGACGATGCCGCCCAACGCGCCGAGGCTGGTCAGGGTGATGGTCGACCCGGACAGCTCATCGCGACTGGCCTTGCCCGTGCGGGCGGCCGTGGCCAAGCGGGAGATTTCCGTCGCGCTGTCCCACAGGCTGCGGGCTTCGGCGTGACGCACCACCGGCACCATCAGGCCAACATCGCTCTGGGTGGCGACACCCACGTGCACCGCGCCTGAGCGATGGATCACCTGGGCTTCGTCGTCGTAACGGGCGTTCATCTGCGGGAAATCCCGCAGGGCCACGACCAACGCGCGGACCAGGAACGGCAGCAAGGTCAGCTTGCCGCGACTGGCGCCGTGTTTTTCATTCAAGTGAACCCGCAGCTCTTCCAGGGCCGTCACGTCGATTTCCTCGACGTAGCTGAAATGGGCGGCGCGCTGGGTCGCTTCCTGCATACGCTGGGCGATCTTGCGGCGCATGCCGATCACCGGGATCTGCTGCTCGTCGTGGCGTTCGGCATAACCCGAGCCGCCCTTGGCCTGGGTCGACGGACCTTGGGCCAGATAAGCCTCCAGGTCTTCGTGCAGGACCCGCCCGGCAGGGCCGCTGCCCTGGACCAGGCGCAACTGAATGCCCAGGTCCAGCGCGTGCTTGCGCACGGCCGGCGAGGCCAGTGGACGCTCTTCGGGGGCGCGGGCCACAGGCGCTTGCGGGGCGCAGCGCGGCGCGGAGGTCTTTTCCAGCGCCGGTTCAGGTGTTGCCACGGTCGCCGGCTTTGGCGCCTGCACAGCGGTCTGCGTAGCCGCAGCTGGCGCCGGTTGTGCCGACTCTTTCAAATTACCCGCGCCTTCGACTTCAATGCGGATCAGTTCACTGCCCACCGCCATGACTTCACCCGGTTCGCCACCCAGGGCGATGACCCGGCCGTGCACGGGCGAGGGGATGTCGACCATGGCCTTGTCGGTCATGACGTCAGCCAGCACCTGGTCCTCGACCACCAGGTCGCCGACCTTGACGTGCCACACCGACAGTTCAACTTCGGCGATGCCTTCGCCAATGTCCGGCATCTTGATAACGTGCGTGCCCATTCAGACCTCCATGACCCGTTTCAACGCCGCGCCCACTCGGGACGGCCCTGGGAAATACGCCCACTCCTGCGCGTGCGGGTAGGGGGTGTCCCAACCGGTGACACGCTCGATAGGCGCTTCCAGGTGGTGGAAGCAGTGTTCTTGCACCAACGCCACCAGTTCGGCGCCGAAACCGCAGGTGCGGGTGGCTTCGTGGACCACCACGCAGCGACCGGTCTTCTTCACGGATTTGACGATGGTCTCAAGGTCCAGCGGCCACAGGCTGCGCAGGTCGATGACTTCGGCGTCGATGCCGGTCTCTTCGGCAGCCACTTGGGAGACATAGACCGTGGTGCCGTAGGTCAGGACAGTCACGTCCTTGCCCGGACGGGTGATGGCGGCGACGTCCAGCGGCACGGTGTAGTAACCGTCCGGCACTTGCGCCGAAGGGTGTTTGGACCACGGCGTTACCGGGCGGTCGTGGTGGCCGTCGAACGGGCCGTTATACAGGCGCTTGGGCTCGAGGAAGATCACCGGGTCATCGTTTTCGATGGAGGCGATCAGCAGGCCCTTGGCGTCATAGGGGTTGGAGGGCATGACGGTGCGCAGGCCGCAGACCTGGGTGAACATCGCTTCGATGCTCTGGCTGTGGGTTTGGCCGCCGTAGATACCGCCGCCGCAGGGCATGCGCAGGGTCATCGGCGCGGTGAATTCGCCGGCCGAGCGATAGCGCAGGCGCGCCGCTTCGGAAATGATCTGGTCCGACGCCGGGTAGACATAGTCGGCGAACTGGATCTCGGCCACCGGCCGCAGGCCGTAGGCGCCCATGCCCACCGCCACGCCAACGATGCCGCTTTCGGAAATCGGTGCGTCGAACACTCGCGAGGTGCCGTACTTGTTCTGCAGGCCTTCGGTGCAGCGGAATACGCCGCCGAAGTAACCCACGTCCTGGCCGAACACCACGACGTTGTCGTCGCGTTCGAGCATCACGTCCATGGCCGAGCGCAGGGCCTGGATCATGGTCATGGTGGTAGTGGTCATGGCGGTGTCCAACGCAATATTGTTGTTGTGATCGTTCATGTCAGATCCCCAACTGCTGACGCTGGCGCTTCAAGTGCTCCGGCATCTCTTTGTAGACGTCTTCGAACATCGTCGCGGCGCTTGGAATCTGCCCGCCGGCAAGGGTGCCGTACTGCTCGGCTTCCTTCTGCGCGGCGATCACCTCGGCTTCGAGCTCGGCGGTGACGGCGGCATGTTCCTCTTCGGACCACTGGCCGATCTTCACCATGTGCTGCTTGAGGCGCGCAATCGGATCGCCCAGCGGGAAGTGGCTCCAGTCGTCGGCGGGACGGTATTTCGAAGGGTCGTCCGAAGTGGAGTGCGGGCCGGCGCGGTAGGTGACCCATTCGATCAGCGCCGGGCCGAGGTTGCGGCGGGCACGTTCGGCGGCCCAGCGCGAGGCGGCGTAGACCGCCATGAAATCGTTGCCATCGACACGCAGGGAGGCGATACCGCAACCGACGCCGCGTCCGGCGAAGGTCGTGGCTTCACCGCCGGCAATGGCCTGGAAGGTGGAAATTGCCCACTGGTTGTTGACCACGTTGAGGATCACCGGCGCGCGGTAGACGTGGGCGAAGGTCAGTGCGGTGTGGAAGTCCGATTCGGCGGTGGCGCCGTCACCGATCCAGGCCGAGGCGATCTTGGTGTCGCCCTTGATCGCCGAGGCCATGCCCCAGCCCACGCCCTGGACGAACTGTGTGGCGAGGTTGCCGGAAATGGTGAAGAAACCGGCGTCCTTGACCGAGTACATGATTGGCAACTGCCGGCCCTTGAGCGGATCGCGCTCATTGGACAGCAGCTGGCAGATCAGGTCCACCAGCGGCACTTCGCGGGCCATCAGGATGCTTTGCTGGCGGTAGGTGGGGAAGCACATGTCGTCGATGTTCAACGCCAGGGCCTGGGCGCTGCCGATGGCTTCCTCGCCGAGGCTCTGCATGTAGAACGACATTTTTTTCTGGCGTTGGGCGACCACCATGCGGTTGTCGTAGATGCGCGTCTTGAGCATGGCACGCATGCCCTTGCGCAGGATCTCGACGGGAATGTCCGCGGCCCAGTCGCCCAAGGCATTGCCTTGATCGTCGAGTACGCGGATCAGGCTGCGAGCCAGGTCGGCGGTGTCGGCGGGTTCGACGTCGATGGGTGGTTTGCGCACCGTGCCGGCATCGGACAGATGCAGGTAGGAAAAGTCGGTTTTACAGCCGGGACGGCCCGAGGGTTCGGGGACGTGCAGGCGTAGCGGTTCATACGCTGGGTTCATGGCTTTCTACGCTCGATCTTGTGAATTTCTTGTAGTGGGCGCGCTAGCTGACGAATTTCCCGGGGTACGGGAAATTGTCCTACAACAATCATAGGCTCGACGAAGAAGAATATTTTTCTCTGTTGGCTTGCTGTTCAGATCATTTGCAGATAAAAAATCTGCACAACGATAAAAAACAGGATTATTTGTCTCATGCGTAAATTGGATCGCACCGACATCGGGATTCTGAACAGCCTTCAGGAAAACGCCCGCATCACCAACGCCGATCTCGCCCGTTCGGTCAATCTGTCGCCGACGCCGTGCTTCAACCGCGTCCGGGCCATGGAGGAGCTGGGGGTGATCCGCGAGCAGGTCACGCTGCTGGACGCCGACCTGCTGGGGTTGCACGTCAACGTGTTCATCCATGTGAGCCTGGAGAAGCAGGTGGAAGAGGCGCTGCAGCACTTTGAAGAAGCGATTTCCGATCGGCCGGAGGTGATGGAGTGCTACCTGATGGCAGGCGATCCGGATTATCTGATCCGCGTGCTGGTGCCGACCATCCAGTCGCTGGAGCGGTTCATGATGGACTTTCTGACCAAGGTCCCGGGCGTGGCGAACATCCGCTCCAGCTTTGCCCTCAAGCAGGTGCGCTACAAGACCGCGTTGCCCTTACCGGCCAACGGGTTGACCTTGGGCACCTGAACATCAGAAGACCGCACCAATCCCTGTGGCAGCCTGCTCGCGAAGGGGTCATCACCTTCACCACAGATGCAAGCAGGCCCACCGCCATCGCGAGCAAGCTCGCTCTCACACGGGATCTCTGGGGTTGCCAGGCCCTGCGCCCGCCGCCGATCACCCTGTGGGAGCGAGCTTGCTCGCGGTGGGGCCATCACCTTCACCACAGATGCAAGCAGGCCCACCGCCATCGCGAGCAGGCTCGCTCCCACATGGGATTTTTGGTGTTGCCAAGTCCTGCGCCCGCCGCCGATCACCCTGTGGGAGCGAGCCTGCTCGCGAAGGGGCTATCACCTTCACCACAGATGCAAGCAGGCCCACCGCCATCGCGAGCAGGCTCGCTCCCACATGAGATTTTTGGTGTTGCCAAGTCCTGCGCCCGCCGCCGATCACCCTGTGGGAGCGAGCCTGCTCGCGAAGGGGCTATCACCTTCACCACAGATGCAAGCAGGCCCACCGCCATCGCGAGCAGGCTCGCTCCCACATGGGATTTTTGGTGTTGCCAAGTCCTGCGCCCGCCGCCGATCACCCTGTGGGAGCGAGCCTGCTCGCGGTGGGGCCATCACCTTCACCACAGATGCAAGCAGGCCCACCGCCATCGCGAGCAGGCTCGCTCCCACATGGGATTTGTGGTGTTGCCAGGCCCTGCGCCCGCCGCCGATCACCCTGTGGGAGCGAGCCTGCTCGCGAAGGGGCCATCACCTTCACCACAGATGCAAGCAGGCCCACCGCCATCGCGAGCAAGCTCGCTCCCACATGAGATTTTTGGTGTTGCCAAGTCCTGCGCCCGCCGCCGATCACCCTGTGGGAGCGAGCTTGCTCGCGATGGGGCCATCGCCTTCAATATCAGTGCTAGAGCTGGTTGATCGGGATTTTCAGGTAGACCACGCCATTCTCTTCGGCTGGCGGCAGGTTGCCGGCCCGCACGTTCACCTGGATCGCCGGCAATAGCAGCGTTGGCATTCCCAGTGTCCCATCGCGCTGGGTGCGCATGGCGACGAACGTGGCCTCGTCGATGCCGTCGTGGATATGAATATTGTGCTGGCGTTGCTCACCCACGGTACTCATGCAGTGCGGTTCGCGGTGCTCCGGGGGATAGTCGTGACACACGTACAGCCGCACGCTGGCAGGGAAGGCCAGCAGCTTGCGGATCGAGGCGTAGAGCTGATGGGCGTTGCCGCCGGGAAAGTCACAACGGGCGGTGCCCACGTCAGGCATGAACAACGTGTCGCCCGCCAGGATCACATCACCGTCGATCAAGTACGCCATATCCGCCGGAGTATGACCGGGCACATGCAGCGCGGTGGCCTTGAGGTTGCCGATGAGAAAGGACTCGTCGGCGGCGAACAGATGATCGAATTGCGAGCCATCCACGGCAAACGGCGCTTCGAGGTTGAACAGTGTCTTGAAGACGCTCTGGACCTGCCCGATGGCTTGGCCGATGGCGATCTTGCCGCCCAGTTCCCGGCGCAGGTACGGCGCGGCAGACAGGTGATCAGCGTGGGCGTGGGTTTCCAGCAGCCATTGCACGCTCAACTGGTGTTCGCGCACGAAGGTGATGACTCGGTCGGCCTGGGTGGTGGCGCTGCATCCCGAGGCTGGATCGTAGTCCAGTACCGGGTCGACCACAGCGCATTGCCCTCCATCCTGTTCATACACGACGTAGGTGTAGGTCTTGGAGGCGGGGTCGAGAAAACTTTGGATCTGCGCGGACATGACAGCGGACCTGTGCGGGAAGAAGCGGTTGCTACGCTTGGGTTTACACCCTATGGTCCGCAGCTTAGTGAGGGCCGAGGCGTCCTGCAAATGCGATCGCACCTGCCAACAGGTGCGCGCGGCGTGAGAGATCCTGAATGGTACTGGCAAGTTTTTTTGGCGTGGTCATGGGCCTGGTGCTTGGCCTGACAGGGGCGGGCGGTGGCATCCTGGCGGTGCCGGCGTTGGTATTGGGCCTGGGTTGGAGCATGACCCAGGCCGCGCCGGTGGCGTTGTTCGCGGTGGGCAGCGCAGCGGCGGTGGGCGCCATCGACGGGTTGCGCCATGGCCTGGTGCGCTACCGCGCGGCCCTGCTGATCGCGCTGCTGGGCGCGGTGTTTTCGCCGCTGGGCATCTACCTCGCCCATCAGCTTTCGGAAAAAATCCTGATGATGCTGTTCAGCCTGTTGATGGTGCTGGTGGCTACGCGCATGTTGCGCCGGGAAACGCCGCAAGCGGGGCCCAGCGATCACGGTGCCGCCAGTTGGGGCCAGAAGAATTGCATGCTCGACCGCGAGACCGGGCGCCTGGCCTGGACCGCTCGTTGCACCGCCACGCTGTCGGCGTTGGGCGCCGTGACTGGAATAATCTCGGGCCTGCTGGGCGTGGGTGGCGGTTTCCTGATTGTGCCGGCGTTCAAGCAACTGACCGACGTGCAGATGCGTGGGATCGTCGCCACTTCCTTGATGGTCATCAGCCTGATTTCGTTGATCGGCGTGGTCGGGGCGTTTCATGCCGGAGTGAGCATCGACCAGGTGGGCGCAGTGTTCATCGCCGCCAGCATCGTCGGCATGGTAGTGGGCCGGCGCCTGGCGGCCAAGGTCCCGGCCCGGGCGTTGCAGGTGGGGTTTGCCGGGGTGTGCTTGGGGGTGGCGGTGTACATGTGGGTACGGGCGTAGCGACCTCATCGCCACAAGGGATGAGTGCAACTTTGGATTGTTATAGCTCCCGGCACTGCATCGTAAACCCCAGCGCCACCGACTGCCCTTGCTCCAGCAAACGCAACCCTGGCCGTCCTGGCAGATGATGGGCATTGACCGGATGGCTGACCGGTTCGATGCAGAAGAAATCCAGGCCCACGGGGCAATAGAGCAGGAAGTAGTCGCTGCCGCTTGCCCGGCATTGCAATTCATACCCCAGGTCCGGTTGCTGGATCAGGCAATCGCCGTTCCAGCCACCGAAGCCATTGTCCACCAGTGTGTCGGGCAGCCCCCGGGCTTGCTGGAAATCCCACTCGGCAGGAATGGCGCTCAGCTCCGTTGGCAGTTTGCTGGCATCGCATTTCCAGACTTCGCTCGCCCGGGTTTGCAGGCGTGTGCCGGCGGTGCGCGGAAAATACGGATGTAAGCCCAGTCCATGCCAGGCAGGCTGTTTTGCCGTGTGGGTGACGAGCATTGCGATCTGCAGTTGGCCGCCGCTGAGGCGGATCCGCAGGCTGGCGCAGTAGGCGAACGGGTGTTGGCTGTCGAGTTGCAGCAAGGCTTCCTGGGCACTCTGCTCGATCACTTGCCACGGTTGTTGCCAGGCACTGCCATGGATCGGAAACGGGTCGTTGGGACTATTGGCTTCCAGCGCGAGCCAACCCGCCGGGCAGTCGAAACCGCCGTTGGCGATCCGGTTCGACCAGGGAATCAACGGGAAACAGCCGAGTTTGCCCGGCAGGCCGTTTTCCAGCGCTTGCGGCGCGGGAGGGCGTAGCAGGGGAGCACCGGTGCTGCGCAAGGTCCATTCAACGAGACTGGCGCCCAAATGCGGGGCCAGGGTGAGACGGGTCAGTTCGTCTTCGAGTTGGAGAAGAGGCGGCGTCATGGGAGTTGTCTGTTGGTTGGAATGGTGTGGGGGCAGATGCTGTTGTGGCGAGGGGATTTATCCCCTCTCCACAAGGGGATTTGTCGTTGTCTCTTACAACACCAGGTGCGGCAGCCACAGCGAAATGGCGGGGACGTAAGTCACCAGCAGCAGGACGAAGAACAGCATGGCGTAGAACGGCAGCAGCGCCTTGACGGTGCTTTCGATGCTGACCTTGCCGATAGCGGAACCGACGAACAACACGGCGCCCACCGGTGGCGTGATCAGGCCGATGCCCAGGTTCACCAGCATGATCATGCCGAACTGCACCGGGTCCACGCCGATGCCCACGATCACTGGCATCAGGATCGGCGTCAGGATCAGGATCAATGGCGCCATGTCCATCACGGTGCCCAACAGCAGCAACATCACGTTGATGCACATCAGGATCACGTAGCGGTTGTCCGACAGGGTCAGGAACGCGGTGGTGATCTTCGCCGGAATCTCCATCAGCGTCATGATGTAGCCGAAGCTGGCGGCGAAGCCGATCAGGATCATCACGATGGAGATGGTGCGTACCGTGCGGTGCATCAGTTTCGGCAACTCGCTCCACTTGTAGTCGCGATAGATGCACATCGTCACGAAGAACGCCCACACCACGGCAATGGCGGCCGATTCGGTGGCGGTGAAAACACCCGAGAGAATGCCGCCGAGGATGATGAACAGGGTCATCATGCCCCACATGGCTTCCCGGCAGATCTTCAACGCTTGCTTGAGCGGAATCACTTCGCCCTTGGGGTAGTTGCGTTTTTTCGCGAAAACCAGGCACAGCGCCATCAGGCAAAGGTTCATCATGACGCCGGGGACGATACCGGCCATGAACAGCGAACCGATGGAGACGGTGCCGCCAGCGGCAAGTGAGTACAGCACCGCGTTGTGGCTGGGCGGTGTCAGCAGCGCTTGTACCGAACCGCTCACGGTGACGGCGGTGGCGAACTCACGCGGGTAGCCCTGGCGTTCCATTTCCGGGATCAGCACCGAGCCGACCGAGGCGGTATCGGCCACCGAGGAACCGGAGATCGCGCCAAAAAAACTCGAGGCCACGAGGTTGACCAATGACAGGCCACCTCGCACGAAGCCCACCAACACACTGGCGAATGCCACCAGTCGGCGGGACATGCCGCCCTCGGCCATGATCGCGCCGGCCAGGACGAAGAAGGGAATGGCCAGGAGCGAGAACTTGTTCACGCCGCCCGTTATCTGAATCATCATGGCCTGAAACGGAATATCGATCCACCACGCTCCGATCAGGGCGGCAGCGCCCAGCGCGTAGGCGACCGGCATGCCGATCAGGATCAACAACAAAAAACTGCCCAGCAGAATCAGCGCGTCCATTAAGCGGCACCTTCGTTTTCTTCGACCAGGTCGAACTGCACAACCCGACGCTTGCTTTGATCACCCAGAAAGAGTTTTTCCAGGACAAAAATCAATGTCAGGAAACCACCGACCGGGATCGGCATGTAGGTGATGCCGACGCGCAGGGTGGGTATGGCGCTCATGAATTGGTTCCAGGTGGTCATGCACAGCTTGGTGCCCCAGATGGTCATGAAAATGCACACCGCCGCCATCAAGAGCTGGGTGAAAACCGAGGCCAAGGTTTGCCAGTGCCGGGGCAGGCGGCTGGTGAGCATGTCCACGGCCATGTGCGAGCCGGAGCGGTAGCTGGCGGCGGCACCGATGAAGGTAAACACGATCATCAGCAAAATGGCGGTGGGTTCAGGCCAGCTTGAGCCGGTACCGAGTACATAGCGGGCGAACACCCCCCACGGAATCATCAGCGCAACGGCGAGGACAGAAAGGCCGGCCACCCAGATGCAAGTCATGTAAATCGTGTCGTTGATACGCAGCAGTAAATTCTTCATCGGGTTCCACCGTAACCGGGCGCGCCTTTTAACCGCAGGCGCGCCCAGCCTTTTCATGAGTACAGATCGAGAGGTGTTACTGGACAGCTTCGATACGCTTGATCAGGTCGGCATACGGTGCGCCGTATTTGGCCCGGATCGGCGCGGTGGCGTCGTAGAAAGGTTTTTTGTCGACGGTGATGAACTCGACGCCGGCAGCCTTGAGTTTTTCTTCACTGGCGGTGGACTTCTTGTCCCACAGCACGCGCTCTTCGGCCTGGGCCGCCTTGGCGGCTTTCTTCACCATGTCCTGCTGCGCCGGGGTCAGTTTTTCCCAGGTGATTTTCGACATCACGATCGGCTCAGGCAGGATCAGGTGACCGGTCAGGCTGTAGAACTTGGCGTTCTGGTAGTGGTTGTGCTCGAGCATGGTCGGTGGGTTGTTTTCCGCGCCGTCGATCACGCCGGTCTGCAAGGCGCTGAAGATCTCGCCGGTGTCCATGGCGATACCGTTGCCGCCCATCGCATTGATGGTCTCGATGAACATCGGGTTGCCTTGGACGCGAATCTTCATGCCCTTGAGGTCTTCGAGCTTGCGCACTGGCTTCTTGGTGTAGAGGTTGCGTGTGCCGCCGTCCATCCAGGCCAGGGCCACCAGGCCGAATTCGGAATTGGTGATCCGGTCCAGGATCGCATCACCGACTTCACCGTCGATGACGGCGCGCATGTGGGCCTGGTCGCGGAAGATGAACGGCATGTTGAACACATTCACGTCCGGCACCACCGGGCCGACGATACCCAGGCTGACCCGGGACATCTGGATCGCGCCGGCTTGCATCTGCTCGATGACTTCTTTTTCAGAACCCAGTACGCCGCCTGGGAAATACTTGAACTTCAGCTCGCCGTTGCTCTCCTTTTCCAAGGTTTTACCCATGGACTCCTCGGCGACCACGGTCGGGTAGCCCTTGGGATGGATGTCGGCGATCTTGATATCGAGGGCATGAGCCGCCTGTGCCAGAAAGGCCAGGGGGAGGGCTGCGATCAAAAGCGTGCGTTTGAAATTCATCGTCAATCTCCAGTCTTGTTGTTTTTTTTAATGACTCATCCAGTGAAACGGTGCAGCAGATCAGTTCGCGGCCTGTTCCCGTCCGAAAGCGGGTTCAGCCAGGCCCTTGACGCCGGGGTCGAGGGCGAACACCCCACCGGCCAGGGATTGCGGGTCGTTGTCGTCGCCCGGGCGGATCGAGGTGACGAAGAGGGTGTCCAGGCGGCTGCCGCCAAAGGCGCACATGGTCGGTTTTTTCACCGGCACTTGCAGCGAACGGTCGAGACGGCCATCCGGGGTGAAACGGTGAATCAGCCCGGCATCGTTGGCGCAGATCCAATAGCAGCCGTCAGCATCCACCGCGGCGCCATCCGGACGACCGGCCAACGGCAGCATGTCGACGAACAACCGCCGGTTGGACGGTGTGCCGCTGTCGATGTCGTAGTCGAAGGCCCAGATCTGCTGGATCAATGGGTGCGAGTCGGAGAGGTACATCGTGCGTCCGTCCGGGCTGAAACCCAGGCCATTGGGTACGATGAAACCGCTCAGTTGCGCCTCGACCGGGCTGCGTTGCCCAGCCTCATACCGGTACATCCGGCCTTCGTCGGCGTTGGCGCCCATGTTCAGCACCATGCTGCCGGCCCAGAAGCGCCCCTGGCGGTCGCAACGACCATCGTTGAGGCGCATGTCGGCGCGGCTGTGCTGCACGCTTGCGCACAGCTCGCTGTCGAGGCTGCCGTCGTCATGGGGGTGCAAGCGGAAGAAACCGCTTTCCATGCCCGCGACCCAACCTCCGTCCTGGTGACGGGTAATGCAGGCGAGCATTTCCGGGGCTTCCCAGCCGTGGATTTTTCCACTGCTGGCATCCCAGCGTTGCAGGCCGCCACTGGGAATGTTCACCCAATACAGGGCGTTTTCCTCGGGGACCCATACCGGGCTTTCCCCGACGGCATTGCGTGCATCGACAATCAATTCGGCTTGCATGGTGATTCCTTTGTGCGTGCGTATCCCATGAAGAACAGCGAATCAGTTATCGAATGGGCCGGCCGCCACAAAGGCGCCACCCTGATAAACCATGGCCGGGTCATCGGCGGCCGGCATCGGCTGCGCTTGGACCTTGGCGCGGAAGATTTCCGAGGTGTCCTTGGGCTGGTAGCCCAGGTGTGCGGCTTGGCTGTTGTCCCACCAGACGTCGCGGTTGGCGGACACGCCGTAGACCACGGTGTGGCCGACTTTCGGGGTGTAGAGCGAGCATTCGATCAGTTGGGTGAGGTCGTCGAAGCTCAGCCAGGTGCTCATCATCCGGCGGTTCTGCGGTTCGGCGAACGAGGAGCCAATGCGGATGCTGACCGTCTCGATGCCGTAGCGATCGAAGTAGAAGTTGGCGACGTCTTCGCCGTAGGACTTGGACAGGCCGTAGTAACCATCAGGGCGGCGAGGGGAGAGCGCGTCGATGGTCTGGTCTTGTTTGTAGAAACCGATGACGTGGTTGGAGCTGGCGAAGATCACCCGCTTGACGCCGTGTTTGCGGGCGGCTTCATAGATGTGGAAGACGCCGCTGATGTTGGCGCCGAGGATTTCTTCGAACGGGCGCTCTACCGAAACACCACCGAAATGCAGGATGGCATCGACGCCTTCGACCAGTTGATGCACGGCCTGTTTGTCCGACAGGTCGCACGGCACCACTTCTTCGCTTTCGTCGATGGCCGGGGCCATGTTGGCGATGTCCGACAGGCGAATGTGGCGGGCGAAAGGCTTGAGGCGTTCGCGCAAGACTTTACCAAGGCCGCCGGCGGCGCCGGTCAACAGGAGGCGATTGAAGGGGTGGCGAATCTGTGTCGTGGTCATGGCATTACCTGAGCAAACAATGAGAGGTACAGCTGTTATAAGTTGTCGTATGACCTGGAGGGAATATCCTTATCCTTCCGTTACCTTGTCAACGCTTGATCGACAAACCGCTCTGGGTCGGCGTCCCTGCCGCAGATTGCCATGGGATGCGCTCATGGCAATCGATCCTGGTGTTACAGAAGCGAAATCGGGTAGCTGATGAAAATGCGGTTCTCGTCGAATTCGTTGGTGCTGTAGTCCCGACGAATCGATGCGTTACGCCATTTCACGTTGAGGCTTTTCAGCGCGCCGCTCTGCACGGTATAGGCCAGTTCGGTTTCACGGCCCCATTCCTTGCCATCGTCAACGGTGGCGGTGTGCACGTTGTCGCCGCTGATGTAGCGGTTCATCAGGGTCAGGCCCGGCACGCCGACGGCGGCGAAGTTGAAGTCGTGGCGCAGTTGCCAGGATTTTTCCTTGGCATTGTCATAACTGGAGTTGTAGCTGTCGTTCGCCAGGGTGCCGCCGCTGGTGCCGTTGACGCGCATCCAGGCATCGTCGCCACCGACTTTTTGCAGGCCGACATAGAAGGTGTTGCCACCGTATTTGGCCGAGAGCATGGCGAACGTAGTTTTGTTGTCCAGGTCGCCGGCCAGGGCGCTGCCGTTTTCCTTGCCAGTGAAATAGCCGAGGTTGGCGCCCAAGGTCCAGTCGCCGATGGGTTGGCTGTGGGTCAGGTTGAAATATTGCTGCTGGTAGATGTCGGACAGTTCCGCGTACCAGACGCCGACCTGGGTGCGTTTTTCGTTGAAGGCATACTCGCCGCCGCCGAAGTTGAACCGGTCGGAGGTGAACGCGCCGCGGCCGTTCATCGACATGTCTTCCATGCTCGCGTCGTTGCGCGGGCTGTTGGCGCGGAACTGGCCGCCGTAGAGGGTCAGGCCGCTGATTTCGGTGGAGGTTACCTGGCCGCCACGGAAGGTCTGGGGCAGGGAGCGGCCGTCGTCGGAACGCAGGATCGGCAGCACCGGCATCCACTCACCAACCTTCAGCTCGGTCTTCGAGACCTTGGCCTTGAGGGCCACGCCCAGGCGCCCGAAGTCATCGGCCGGGCGACCGTCGTCGTGCACCGGCAGCAGTTGTGTACCTGTCGTGCCACGGCCGCCGTCGAGCTTGAGCGAGTACGTGCCCAGCACATCCACGCCGAAACCGACCACGCCCTGGGTGAAACCGGACTTGGCGTCGAGGATGAAGTTCTGGGTCCATTCCTCGGCTTTGCCCTGGGCATTGTTCGGGTTGGTGAAGTTGCGGTTGAAGTAGGCGTTACGCAGAGTCAGCGTGGCCTTGGCATCATCGACGAAGCCTTCGGCGCTGGCCATCGTTGGCAGAAACGTGGCAAGACTGCTGCAACCGAGCAGGAGCAGCGTGGGGCTGGCGTTGAGAAGGGTACGGCGGTTTAGACGGATGTTGGGCGAAAAACGGACACATGTGCTCACTATGACGCTCCCTACTTTTTGTTGTTTTTATTTGTCATACGTCGTCGTACAACATGGGGGATTATTTGGAAGCCGTTGCTCGTTGTCAACTGGCCATTATCGGAATTATCCAACTCGGATGTGCTTCAAAATGAGGCGTTTCAATGGTCGTTGTCCACCGAGGTCAAGATTGAAGGCCGTGGGGCCGGGCAAACCTGTGGCCTGAGAATAGCGATGAGTGCGCTGGGTTGTGCGATGACTGGTCTAAGACATTAGTCGAATGATCACGATCTAACGGTCTGGAAAGTCTCTCGTGGCGAGGGAGCTTGCTCCCGCTGGACTGCGAAGCAGGCCCACGTTCTTTGTTTCAACGCAGAATTCCTGGGGCCGCTTCGCGCCCCAACGGGAGCAAGCTCCCTCGCCACAGGGGTCGGTGTTTATCCAGATGTAGGATCGTTCTGGATCGGGCTACGTTGTCTTGCGCCGTTGCCTACAACTGCGCCAGAATCCGCCGGCTTGTGCGCCTTGGGGCCAGGGCTTTATCGTTTCCGGGTCGCTGATTGAATCAGTGATCGGGTTTGGTAGCCCGTGGTGTCGGTGCATAGCGTCATCTCTTGCAAGTGCAATCATGCACTTCGTTTTTTGGTGGCCATGCGCAGGGTCTCTTCGGAGGCGCCGGCTCCGATGCCCGGTCTACCAACCTTCGTATGGCCGCCACCCTAATTCGTTTGGTAGCGAAAGGGTGCTGGCTCCTTTACAACTGCATCGGAGCTTTATCTATGTTCAAAGTAACCCCCAACCCACCAGATACAGATCCAACCCGCCCCAACTCAAAAGCGTTCGACAAAGCCGCCGACCGCATCCTCGACCACTACCTCAAGCCCAAACCCAACAAGCCCGAAACCGAACCCGGCCAACTGTTCACTGTCGCCAACGGTGTTGACACCGAAACCCTGCTCGCCAACCTCAGCGAAACCCTGGCCTCGGCCAACGCCATGGTCAGCGACCTGGCTTTCGACCTGGAAGGCCCAAGGCGTCATGTCCTCCTGGGTATCCAGCAACTGATCGAACTGAGCGGATTGCTGGCAAATCGCGCGCTGGACAACATCGAGCCCCGCCAGTCGACATAGCGCATCCCCCCCCTGTGGCGAGGGAGCAAGCTCTCTCACCACAAGAGCACCTGCGTACGCTGGCCTAACAAATGAGGAGCGAGCTTGCTCGGGATTACGGTGGGCAGCCTACGTCGCAGGATGCTCGGCGGTGCCAGCTCGAGTTGCGAATATTATGTGTTGACCGAAGCTATAGCATGCATACCGGGCCGCTCGTCAGTTACTGATCGGTGCGAATTGCCTGGGCTGCTTTCATTGCTTTCATTGCTTTGAGAAGCCTCCATTTGAGTTCATGGCGAGTGTCTTGTACTCGTGCGCGTGCTTTTTTCTTCACCGCCGTCGATGGTTTATTTTTCAGCAGCGCGGTTAAATCGGCTTCAGCTTGCAGGTATTTTTCCTGCCATTGGGGATCTCCCGAGATCGGAACCCGTCCGTTCTCTTTCACGAACTTGTCGAATTCCCGTGCAGATGCAGCACGGGCTCTCTTCCAACGGCCTTGTTTTGTCAAGCTACTATCTGGCCTCTTGAGGCCATAGGCTGATTGCTCCCAAGGTAATACAAATGTCTTGTCACTTTGTTCAGGAACAGCTGCTGCTGGAGTGGCAAGGGCTGAGCTGGTCTCGGCCTTGGTGATTTCGGAAGCAGGAGGAGATACACGAGGAGAAGTAGTTTTGGAGGAAGAACTCAACGTGCCTGATGCGTTTGGTTTGGTCTCCCATGGTCGGAAGTAGCGAACCCACGGCCGGAAAAATGGAGCATTCCCACTCGGATCATACCGATTAACCGGATCCCCTCCGCAATAC
Source organism: Pseudomonas sp. St316 (assembly GCF_018325905.1). Taxonomy (NCBI): domain Bacteria; kingdom Pseudomonadati; phylum Pseudomonadota; class Gammaproteobacteria; order Pseudomonadales; family Pseudomonadaceae; genus Pseudomonas; species Pseudomonas sp. St316. Next base: position 2,737,890 of record NZ_AP021901.1, read on the forward strand.
GCATACGCATTAATCCCCCATCCCCAAAAGGGCTCAGCTCATCCGGGCTGTTGAAACGCATCAACGCCGGGTTAAAAGCCCGGTTGCCCTGTCCCAGTAAATAGTGCCCGGTTATCGAGTCGGGGGGCGCGCCGTTGAAACCGAGCAAGCTGCTCAAACCACTTTCGGCAGAGTGGTAACCGTATGCGGTATAGGCCAGGTGCCGGATGTCTGTGGCCGTCCGGGTTTTTAATACTGAATGTTGTTGATCCGTTGCCAACAGCGTCGTCTTGGCGACGTCAGCCACGCGCAGGCGTTGCGCCAGCGGCTGGGCTTCATTTCGCGTGATCGTGAGCTGTTCCTGACCCTCTATCTCATTCACCAAATCGTTCCTTTGATAGAACCGTTGTGTGCCGGTGCTTTCCAGAGGCTTTAACCCTATGAGGCGATCCAGCGGGTCGTATTGATAGCGGCACAGTAACTTCAGCGATGACATGGGCGAGGTTCTTCCGGGCGAACTGGGTTGTGTCAGGCTCGGATATTTTACGCGTAGCGTCTACTAGCAGAGCTGTTAGTTTGGGGCCTGCTTTTGGTGGGCGGGGCTTAGACGGTGACCGGTATGCTTTTGCCTGAGGGGGGTGGAGCACTCAGATCTTGGGGTGAAGCTTGTGGCCCTTTCATGAGCAAGCCCGCTTCCGCAGGGAGCCCAGTGTTTTTGAAAGTAGGCGAATGCTAGTCTTGGTCAACGCTGTCGTCAGGGAGCCCTCATGGGCAATCACAAGATCGAGATTCGTCGCAGTAACGTCGAGAAAATCCTGCTGGCCGCCGAAAAGGTCTTTGCCGAGAAAGGCTTCGGCAGCACCGCCATGGCCGACATCGCCGCCGAAGTGCAGTTGCCCCGTTCCAACCTGCATTACTACTTCAGCACCAAGAGCGAGCTGTACAGTGCCGTGCTGTTCGACCTGCTGGAAGTCTGGAAGCAGGACGCCTTGTGCTTCGAGATGTTCGACGACCCCCGGGTGGTGCTCAGCAGCTACATCCGCGCCAAGATGAACCACTCCCGCAGCCGCCCCTACGGCTCGAAAGTCTGGGCCAACGAAATCATCCACGGCGCCCCGACGCTAGGCGAGGCCCTGGACGCCAGCCTCTACGACTGGGCCAAGATGAAGGAAGCGAAAATCCGCCAGTGGGTGGAGGACAAACGCATTCTCCCCGTGGAGCCTTCAAGCCTGCTCTACATGATCTGGGCCTCGACCCAGCACTACGCCGACTTCGACCATCAGATCAACATCCTCAATGATCACCAGCCGCTGTCGGACATGCAGTTCGAGCGGGCGGTGCAGACGGTGACCAGTGTGATTTTGCGGGGGATTGGGTTGGAACCTTGAGGTTGTGTAGTGAGATTGCTGGCCTCATCGCGAGCAAGCTCGCTCCCGCACTGGAGCTCTGGCGAACACGAGTTTGGTGTTCGCAACCGATCCCCTGTGGGAGCGAGCTTGCTCGCGATGGCGCCAGTCCAGACACCTCACATTTCAGACAGCAACATGGTAGGGATTACGCGGATCATGGTTCCAATCCAAAAACGGCTTGCCCGTGTCCACCGTCACCATCTCAATGCAGTCCTGCACCGGGCAGGTGATCTGGCACAGGTTGCAGCCCACGCATTCGTCATCGATCACTTCATATTTACGTGTTCCGTCCGCTTGCTTGAGGCTGGCGATGGCCTGGTGCGAAGTGTCTTCACAGGCGATGTGGCAGCGGCCGCACCCGATGCAGGCGTCCTGGTCGATCTTGGCAATGACCTGATAGTTGATGTCCAGGTACTTCCAGTCGGTGGTGTTGCCCACCGCGCGCCCGGAAAAAGCCTGGAGGTTGGCATGCCCGTGATCGTCCATCCAGCGTGACAGGCCGTCCTTCATCTCTTCGACGATGCGAAAACCATGCAGCATTGCCGCCGTGCACACCTGTACCGCGCCGCTGCCCAGGGCGATGAATTCGGCGGCGTCGCGCCAGCTGCCGATGCCGCCGATGCCACAAATGGGCAAGCCCTGAGTCTGCGGGTCACGGGCGATTTCGGCGACCATATTCAGCGCGATCGGCTTGACCGCCGAACCGCAGTAACCGCCGTGGGTGCTCTGGCTGCCGACGCTGGGCAGGGCGACCATGCGATCCAGGTCGACGCTGGTGATGGAGTTGATGGTGTTGATCAATGACACCGCGTCCGCACCGCCGCGATGAGCCGCGCGGGCGGCGACGCGGATGTCGGTGATGTTCGGCGTGAGCTTGACGATCACCGGCAGCGAGCAATAGGTCTTGCACCAGCGGGTCACTTGCTCGACGTACTCCGGCACCTGGCCGACCGCCGCGCCCATGCCCCGTTCCGGCATGCCGTGGGGGCAGCCGAAGTTCAGTTCGATACCGTCGGCGCCGGTGGCTTCCACCAGGGGCAGGATGCGTTTCCACGACTCTTCGACGCAGGGCACCATCAACGATACGATCAAGGCCCGGTCCGGCCAGTCCTTTTTCACCTGGGTGATTTCCCGCAGGTTGATCTCCAGCGAGCGGTCGGTGATCAGCTCGATGTTATTGATGCCCAGCACCTCGCGATTGGCGCCGTAATGGGCCGAATAGCGCGACGATACGTTCACCGCCGCCGGGTCTTCCCCGAGGGTTTTCCAGACCACGCCACCCCAGCCGGCCTCGAAGGCACGGACCACGTTGTAGGCTTTGTCGGTGGGCGGCGCGGAAGCCAGCCAGAATGGGTTGGGGGCTTTGATGCCGGCGAAGACAATCGACAGATCGGCCATTTACGCAGCCTCCACGTTGAGCATCAGTTGAGCGTTGATCGCCTCGGCGGCGAGCTTGCCATGTTGCACGGCCTGCACGGTGAGGTCCTGGTCCAGGCTGGTGCAATCACCGCCGGCGTAGACACCGGGAATGCTGGTGCGCAGGTGTTCGTCCACCAGAATCCGCCCGTCCTGGCGCTTGAGTTCCCGGGCCAGCGGATCCACCAGTGCGTTGTCGTCGAAAGCTTGGCCAATGGCTTTGAAAATGGCGTCGGCGGGCAGGTCGAAGGTGTCGGTGCCGATGACCAGCCGACCGTTCTCCAGATGCGTGCGGGAGAAGCGCATGCCGCGCACATGACCGGCGTCATCAAGCAACACCTGTTGCGGTTGGGCCCAGGTCAGCAGGCGCACCTGATTGGCCTTGGCGATGTCTTGCTCGTGCAAGGTGGCACCCATGTCTTCAAGGCCGCGACGGTAGACCAGGTTGACGTCCCGGGCGCCGAGGCGAGCCATTTGCACGGCCATGTCGATGGCGGTGTTGCCGGCACCGAGCACGATGCAACGATCCGCCAGCGGCAACTGGCTGAGGTCGTCGGCCTGGCGCAGTTCGCGGATGTACTCGGTGGCGGCCAGCAGCCCCGGTGCCTGTTCGTCGCTCAGGCCCAGCTGTTTGCTGGCGGCCAAACCGAGGCCGAGGAACACCGCGTCGAACTGCTGGTGCAGGTCGCTCAGGCTCAGGTTCTCGCCGAGTTTCTGGCCGTGGCGGATTTCGATGCCGCCGATCTCCAGCAGGAAGTCCAGTTCGCGTTGGGCGTAATCGTCCACCAGTTTGTACTTGGCGATGCCGTATTCGTTGAGGCCACCGGCCTTGTCCCGGGCTTCGAACATCACCACCTCATGGCCGTGCATGGCGCTGCGATGCGCACACGACAACCCCGCCGGCCCGGCCCCGACCACGGCGATGCGCTTGCCGGTGGCGGCGGCACGCTGGAAGGGGTGTTCGCTGAAGTGGGCGTTGTCCACGGCATAGCGTTGCAACGAGCCGATCAGCACGGGTGCGCATTCATGAGCGTTGTTGCGTACGCAGGCTTGCTGGCACAGGACCTCGGTGGGGCAGACCCGAGCGCAACTGCCACCGAGGATGTTGGCTGAAAGAATCTTCTGCGCCGCGCCTTGGACGTTGTCCTGATGGATGTTGCGAATGAACGAAGGGATGTCGATCTCGCTCGGACAGGCGTTCACGCAGGGCGCGTCGTAGCAGTACAGGCAACGAGACGCTTCCAGGTGGGCCTGGCGCGCATTGAGTGGCGGCGCCAGGTCGCTGAAACGGGCGGCGAGGGTGGCCGGGTCTTCCTGGGAATGGGGGAGGTGACTCAAGGGCTGGATCATGGAATGGGCCTCACGGTGTTGAGGTGCTGCCTCGGGTGGGCAGTGGTTTTTTCGTTGTCTGGGCTGGTCTCATCGCGAGCAAGCTCGCTCCCACAGGGAATTTCAGTGCAACGCAGATCCAGTGTGGGAGCGAGCTTGTTCGCGATAGGCCGAAGGCCTGGGTTCAGCGCTTCACAGCCGTCGGGCGCTGCAACTCAGCCCGCTTGCTCAGCAAATCAAACACCGCCGGATACGCCGGCCGTTCGATGTAGCGCCCCGCGCCCCGTTCGGCCCGCAGGTCGCCATCGGCCCAGACCAGCCGGCCCTGGCTGATGGTGTGGCTGGGCACGCCGCGCACGGTCTTGCCTTCGAAGATGTTGAAGTCCACTTGCTGATGGTGGGTCTTGGCGGAAATCGTGCGGCTGCCTTGTGGGTCCCAAAGCACCAGGTCGGCATCGGCACCGACGCGGATCGCCCCTTTGCGCGGGTAGAGGTTGAAGATTTTCGCGGTGTTGGTGGAGGTGAGGGCGACGAAGTCCTGCATCGACAATTTGCCGCTGTTGACCCCCTCGTGCCAGAGCACCGCCATGCGGTCTTCGATGCCGGCGGTGCCGTTGGGGATCTTGCTGAAGTCGTCACGGCCGGCGGCTTTCTGTTCGGCGCAGAAACAGCAGTGGTCGGTGGCGGTGGTGTGCAGGTTGCCCGATTGCAAGCCGTGCCAGAGTGCTTCCTGATGCCCGCGCGGGCGGAAGGGTGGGCTCATCACGTAACCGGCGGCGGTCTGCCAGTCCGGGTCGCGATAGACGCTGTCGTCCAGCAGCAAGTGGCCGGCCAGTACTTCACCGTAGACCGGTTGGCCCTTGCTGCGGGCGTAGGTGATTTCGTCCAGGGCTTCTTTGGTCGACACATGCACCAGGTACAGCGGTGTACCCAGGGTTTCGGCGATGCGGATGGCGCGGCTCGCGGCTTCGCCCTCCACTTGTGAGGGGCGCGACAACGGATGGGCTTCGGGCCCGGTGATGCCCTGGGCCAGCAACTTGCGTTGTAGGTGATAGACCAGTTCGCCGTTCTCGGCGTGCACGGTGGGCACCGCGCCCAGTTCCAGGCAGCGCTCGAAGCTCGCCACCAAGGTGTCGTCGGCGGCCATGATTGCGTTCTTGTAGGCCATGAAGTGCTTGAAGCTGTTCACGCCGTGATGATTGACCAGCTCGGCCATTTCTTCGCGGACCTGTTCGCTCCACCAGGTGATTGCCACGTGGAAACCGTAGTCGCTGGCGCTTTTTTCGGACCAGCCGCGCCACTGGTGGAAGGCTTCCATCAGCGACTGCTGGGGATTGGGAATCACGAAGTCGATGATGGATGTGGTGCCGCCGGCCAGGCCCGCCGCCGTGCCGCTGAAGAAGTCTTCACTGGCGACCGTGCCCATGAACGGCAACTGCATGTGCGTATGGGGGTCGATGCCGCCGGGCATCAGGTATTGGCCGCTGCCATCGAGCACTTCGACGCCGGCTGGAACATCCAGGTTTTCACCAATGGCCTTGATCACGCCGTCGGCACACAACACGTCGGCGCGATAACTTTCATCATGGGTAATAACGGTGGCACCACGGATCAACAGAGACATTCCGAGTTCCTCGCAGGCATGACCGACTGTTGCCGGTTCTTTATGTTTTATCGATCACGGTTATTAAATGACGGGGTCATGCAGAATTTTATTCTTGTCACGACTGTCAGGATTAGAAGCTAGCTGGAGTTTTTGAAATGAGCAAGATTATTTTTTATAAGCTTATGCTCTTATTAACTTATTGAAAATAAAGGATTAAATATTTAAATCACCAAAATTGTGAGTGTGCTCACCATTTTGACGCACTTGACAGGATCGTTATTTGAGCGAGATTTGTCATGGGAAATCAGCGGCTTGAAAACACTTGAAGTGCGGGCTAGACCCCTCGCCTTGATTCGGGGTGCACCACTTTGAATCTCGAACTCGACAGGACGTATAGGTCATCTAGCCTCAAGTCGATGAGCCCGACGTGAAGCGGGGCGGTGAATTGGCTTTAAATCTTTAGATATCAAATGTTTGAGAAGGTTATATCGATCATCCGGTCAGCTCGACGCGTTATTCGGCACGGTTATTGAGTGCCGTCGTGGTCTGGCGGGGTTGTCGGGAGCACACGTGCAAGTACTCCGGCCATCGCCAGTCGATGAGCAAAAATAATGAAAACAGTGGAGCGGACATGACCAGATCAACAGTGACTGAGCGCGACGGGTTGTTCGAGCTTGAAGCCGGCAGCGACGTCCTCGACAGCCCCCGTTATAACCACGACATCGCGCCGACCAAGGTGCACGAGCGAACCTGGAACAGATGGCACATCACCGCACTGTGGGTGGGCATGGCGATCTGCGTGCCGACCTACACCCTCGGCGGCGTGCTCACCGCCTATTTCGGCTTGACGGTGGGCGAGGCGCTGCTGGCGATCCTGTTTGCCAACATCATCGTACTGATCCCCCTGACCCTGAATGCCTTTGCCGGAACCAAGTACGGCATCCCGTTTCCGGTGCTGTTGCGCTCGTCTTTCGGTGTGATTGGTTCCAACGTGCCGTGCCTGATCCGGGCCCTGGTGGCCTGTGGCTGGTTCGGGATCCAGACGATGTTCGGCGGGCTGGCGATCCACCTGTTTCTCGGCTCGGTGTTCGAAGGCTGGAAGAGCCTGGGCGGTACCGGCGAGGTGATCGGTTTCATGCTGTTCTGGGTCATGAACCTGTGGGTGGTGTTGCGCGGTGCCGAGTCGATCAAGTGGTTGGAAACCTTGTCCGCGCCGCTGCTGGTGCTGGTGGGCGCGGGGTTGTTGGTGTGGGCATTGCCCAATGTCTCGCTGACCGAGCTGATGGCGGTCCCGGCCAAACGCCCCGAAGGCGCCGGGGTAACGGGCTATTTCCTGGCCGGGCTGACGGCCATGGTCGGCTTCTGGGCCACCCTGTCGTTGAACATTCCCGACTTCAGCCGTTACGCCAAGAGCCAGAAAGACCAGATCGTCGGGCAGATCATCGGCCTGCCGCTGACCATGTTCCTGTTCGCCTCCCTCGGCGTGGTCATGACCGCCGCCTCGGAAAAGCTGGTTGGGGTGACCGTCTCCGATCCAGTGAGCTTGATCGGGCATATCCAGAGCCCGGTGTGGGTGGCCCTGGCCATGGTGCTGATCATCGTCGCCACGCTCTCGACCAACACCGCCGCCAACATCGTCTCGCCCACCAACGACTTCCAGAACCTGGCGCCGAAACTGATCGGCCGGACCAAGGCGGTGATGCTCACCGGGTTGGTGGGGCTGGCGCTGATGGCTCACGAACTGCTGAAAAAACTTGGCTTGATCGTTTCCGAGGTCAGTCTGGAGTCGGTCTATTCCAACTGGTTGCTGGGCTATTCGAGTTTGCTGGGGCCGATTGCCGGGATCATGGTGGTGGATTATTTCCTGATCAAGAAACAGCAACTGGACCTGGCCGGGTTGTACCGCGACGACGTTTACCCGGCGTGGAACTGGAACGGCTTCATCGCCTTTGGCGTGCCGGTGCTGCTGACGTTGCTGTCCCTGGGCAGCGATGCGTTCAGCTGGTTCTACAGCTATGGCTGGTTCACCGGCTCGGCGCTGGGCGGGGTGATTTATTACGGGTTGTGCAGCATGCGAGCGAGCCCGTCCGTCGCTAAATCTGCGGTGTGAAGGAGGGCCTCATCGCGAGCAAGCTCGCTCCCACATTGGATTGGGGTGGATGCAAAGTCTGTGTGCTCAGCAGATACCCCTGTGGGAGGGAGGGCCTCATCGCGAGCAGGCTCGCTCCCACATTGGATTGGGGTGAATGCAAAGTCTGTGTGCTCAGCAGATCCCCCTGTGGGAGCGAGCTTGCTCGCGATAGCGGCCTCAAACACACCTGAAAAATGCCTGAAAAAAAGGAGATCCCCATGAACGCAGCCCTCGACGTCCTGCAATCGACCCATCAGCACATCAACCGTGATCGCCTATGGCAATCGCTCATGGACCTGGCCCAACTCGGTGCCACGGTCAAGGGCGGAGTGTGCCGGCTGGCCCTGACCGATCTCGACCGCCAGGCCCGCGACCTGTTCGTGCAATGGACCCAGGCGGCGGGCTGCACCGTCAGCATCGATGCGGTGGGCAATATCTTCGCGCGGCGCCCGGGGCGCAACCCGAACCTGCCGCCGGTGATGACCGGCAGCCACATCGACACCCAGCCCACCGGCGGCAAATTCGACGGCTGCTTTGGCGTGCTCTCCGGGTTGGAGGTGCTGCGCACCCTCAATGACCTGAATATCGAAACCGAAGCACCGCTGGAAGTGGTGGTGTGGACCAACGAAGAAGGCTCGCGCTTCGCCCCGTGCATGATGGGCTCCGGGGTGTTCGCCGAGAAATTCACCCTGGAAGAAACCCTCGCCAAGACCGACGCCGAAGGCATCAGCGTGGGTCAGGCGCTCAATGCCATCGGCTATGCCGGCACGCGCCCGGTCAGTGGGCATCCGGTGGGCGCGTATTTCGAGGCGCACATCGAACAGGGACCGATCCTGGAAGACGAGGGCAAGACCATCGGCGTGGTGATGGGCGCCCTGGGGCAGAAATGGTTCGACCTGACACTGCGCGGCGTCGAAGCTCACGCCGGCCCGACCCCGATGCACCTGCGCAAGGACGCTCTGGTAGGCGCCTCGATCATCGTCGGTGCAGTCAACCGCGCCGCCCTCGGTCATCAGCCCCATGCCTGCGGCACGGTCGGTTGCCTGCAAGCCTATCCGGGCTCGCGTAATGTCATCCCGGGTGAGGTGCGCATGACCCTGGATTTTCGTCACCTGGAACCGGCGCGCCTGGACTCGATGATCGCCGAGGTCAAGCAGGTGATCGAAGACACCTGTCGCCAGCACGGCCTGACCTTTGATTTGAAACCCACGGCCGACTTCCCGCCGCTGTATTTCGATAAAGGCTGCGTCGACGCCGTACGCGGCGCCGCCCAAGGGCTGGGCCTGTCCCACCTGGACATCGTCAGCGGTGCCGGCCATGACGCGATCTTCCTCGCCGAACTGGGCCCGGCCGGGATGATCTTCGTGCCCTGCGAAGGCGGCATCAGCCACAACGAAATCGAAAACGCCGCCCCGGACGACCTCGCCGCTGGCTGCGCGGTGCTGCTGCGAGCGATGCTGGCGGCTTCACAGGCGATTGCCGAGGGGCGCATGGCAGCTTGAAGGCACGATGCACTATTGCAAACCCATGTGGTCGTAACCTTCAACGCATCCATGCTTGAAACCTACTGACCACATGGAGACCCAATGAATCAGCAAGTTCCGACCACCGATACCAACCGTCGTCAATTGCTGCAGATCATTGCCGGGCTGTCCGACGGGGTGATGTTGATCGAGGTCGACCAGACCATTGCCTGGGCCAACGCAGCGGCCTTGGCGATGCACGGGGTCGAGGACCTCAGTGAACTGGGCACCACGGCCCGGCAATACGCCCGGCGTTTCAATCTGCGTTATCGCAACAACCACCCGCTGACCGAAGATAACTACCCCATCGCCCGGGTTGCCCGTGGCGATGAGTTCAGTGATGTGCTGGTGGAAGTCACGCCCCAGGCCGACCCGGATCGCACCTGGGTGCATCGGATCCGCAGCATGGTGCTGGCCGACCGTAACGGCGAGCCGGAGCTGCTCGTGCTGATCCTCAGCGATGCCACCGAATGGGCCAGCGCCGAGCAACGCTTCGAGAAAACCTTCGGGGCCAACCCGGCACCGGCGGTGATCTGTCGCCTCAGTGACCTGCGTTACATCAAGGTCAATCCGGGGTTCCTGGAGATGACCGGCTACAGTCGTGAGCAGGTGATCGGGCGTTCGGTGTATGAACTGGACGTGCTTGAAGCCGCTGAAAGGCGCGACCTGGCGATCGAGCGCCTGGGGCAGGGCGCGACCATTCCGCAAATGGAGGCCGAGTTGAAATTGCCCGACGGCACCAGCAAGCAGGTGATCGTCGCCGGCCAGCCGCTGGACCTGCATGACGAAGACTGCATGCTGTTTTCCTTCATGGACATGGAGCCGCGTCGCAAGGCGCAAACGGCGCTGCGCCAGAGCGAGGAGCGCTTTGCCAAGTCGTTCCGCCTGTCGCCCGTGCCCACCCTGGTATGCAGCGCCGAACAACAGTTGTTGGAAATCAACGAGGCGTTTCTCCACACCTCCGGTTACGCCAGCGAAGAACTGTTGGGTAAAACCGTGGAGGAAATCGGCTTTCTTGACAAGGACGCCAGCGCCGCGCTGTTTGCCCGGCTGGAAAAGGCTGCCGCGGTCTCGAGTATCGACGTCAAGGTGCACAAGAAGGGCGGCGAACTCATCGACTGTGAGGTCGCCGCTGATACGGTGGTCATCCAGGACAAGCCTTGCTATCTGCTGGTGTTGATGAACATCACCGAGCGCAAACGCTCGGAGCTGGAGCTGGTGGCGGCTATCGAAGAGGTGATGAAAGACGCTTCCTGGTTCAGTCGGACCTTGATCGAAAAACTGGCTAACGTGAAGAGTATCAACGCCCAGGTGCCCAGTGTGTCATTCACCGAGCTGACGGCCCGGGAGCGGGACGTGCTGGGGCTGATCTGCGAAGGCCTGGCCGACAAGGAAATCGCCGCGCGGCTCAAACTGGCGCCCAATACCGTGCGTAATCACGTGGCTACGCTGTATTCGAAACTGGATGTCCATAGCCGCAGCGAAGCGATTGTCTGGGCGCGGGAGCGGGGTTTGTTCGCTAACGAATGGCGGATGAAGGCACCATGATAGCCAGTGCAAATGCACCGGGCATGCTGGTGCAAATTCGGGTTTTGCATGGGGGTTCGGTTCCTTAGGCTGTCAGGGTGCGGCATCGTCCATGATGTCGCGTCCCGACGAAACACTTAAGGAACACGCCACAATGTGCAACGAACGAACCCAGTATCAGAGCGACGGGATGTCTACGTGGACCAGGAGGTCGCAGCTGTGCACCGTTCATTTGCCCCCCGCGGCTGAGGTGCATCGCATGACCCATCTGGCCCCCTTGCGCAGCCGCCTCGAAGAAAGTTTTACGCCGCTGGCCTGCGAATGCAGCCTCAATGGCGACGGCACTCTCACTGTGCGCCTGTATCACCGTGAAAGCGGTGAGGTGGACCTGGTAGTGAGCGGCATGAGTGTCGACAGCGTCCGTTCGGAAGCGAGCATCGCCAAGTTGATCGAAGAGCTGCGCTATGAGCTGGAAAACATCCCGCTGCATCGCAATGACCCGGCATAAATAAAGGCCAGGCACCTCAACCTCTGTAGGAGCTGGCGAAGCCTGCGATCTTTTGATCTTGATCTTTTGCTCTAGATTCAATTGCTTTCGCTCTAGATTCAATTGACTGTGGAAAGATCGCAGCCTCGCTTCGCTCGACAGCTCCTACCGAGCTCCTACAGGGCTACAACAACGTCGCCCGGCAATCGAGCACCAACCGCGCGCCGCCGTGCTCACTGCTGCCCACCTCCAGCGTGAACCCATGCAGATTGACGATCGCCGCGACGATGGACAGGCCCAGGCCGAATCCGCCGTGCTGGCTGCTGCCTTCGGCACGGTAGAAGCGGCGAAACACGGCCCTGCGCTCCGCCTCGGGGATGCCCGGGCCAGAATCGAGCACTTCGATGCGGGTGCTGTCGCCCTGATCGACCCCTCGCAGGATCACTGTGCCGCCTGGCGGGGTGAACTTGATGGAGTTGCTCAGCAGGTTCGACACGGCCTCGAACAATAATGCCCGGTCGCCATTGAGCAGGGGCAGCGCATCAGGCACCTCTAGGGTGAAGGTCAGTTCGCCTTCTTCGGCCAGCGGCAGGTAAAAGTCATGCAGCTCCTGCAATAACTGCAACGGGTCGAGGCGCACGAACCCCGAGCGCCGTTGTTGGTCTTCCAGTTCGGAAATCCGCAACAGGCCCCGAAACCGAGCCATCAGGGTGTCGGTTTCGGCGATCACCTGGTCCATCTGCAAGGCCTCGGGCGAGCCGTCCGGCGCTTGCTGCTGGATGCGATAAAGTTGGGCACGCAGGCGCGTCAGCGGGGTGCGCAGGTCATGGGCGATGTTGTCGCACACGCCCTTGACTTCATTCATCAAGCGTTCGATGCGGTCGAGCATGGCATTGACGATCGCCGCCAGCATGTCCAGTTCATCACGCCGGCTCGACAGCGGCAGGCGATGGGTCAGGTCGCCGGCGACGATAGCCTCGGCGCTGGCTTGCAGTTTGCGAATACGCTGCAGCGGTCGGCGACGCAACAAATGCCAGCCGGCAATGCCCGGCAGGATCGTCAGCGATACTCCCCAGAACAGCGCGTGCAAGATGATGCGGGTCACGGCGAACAGCGAGCCGTTGTCACGGGCCAGGACCAGCCAGCGACCGTCCTGGGTCCGGGTCGCCACCGCGTCACAACTGTCGGAAGGTACGCTCGGGTCGTCGGAATCGACGCAACCGCCGAGCATGTGGATCCTGCCGTCCAGTGGCAGGTCGGCGGGGATGCGTTGGATCGGCCCGTTCAAATGCCGCAATTGCGGATCGAACAGTCCGTAGGCATCGACACCGCGATCGTCCAGCGTCAGGCTGGCCATGAGCGCATCTTCGAGTTGATCGCCATGGATCCGGGCGAACAGGTGCTGGCGCTGCATCAGGGAGTGCTTGGCCAGGCTGTCGAGGTAGCCAAACACTTCGTAGTACATGACCCCCATCAGGATCGCGCTCCATATCACGAACAGCGAACTGTACAGCGCCAGCAGACGGCTGCTGGAGGAGCGCCAGCCTTTAGCAGGGTTCAGCAATGACATAGCCGGAACCCCGTACCGTGCGAATCAGCGGTTCCAGGCCCGGCGGGTCGATTTTCTTGCGCAGGCGGCCGATGTGGACATCGATCAGGTTGGTGCCTGGGTCGAAGTGATAACCCCAGACTTCCTCGAAAATCATCATGCGCGAGAGGATCTGCCCGCTGTTGCGCATCAGGAACTCGAGCAGCTTGTATTCGGTGGGCAGCAGGCTGAGCAGTTGCCCGTTGCGGCTGGCTTCGCGGCTGATCAGGTTCAACTCCAGGTCGGCGACACGCAGCACGGTTTCCGGCTCGCGGGCACCATTGTTGCGTCGCAGCAGCACCTCGACCCGGGCAGCCATTTCGTCGGTGGCGAACGGCTTGGTCAGGTAATCATCGCCGCCGGCCCGCAGGCCACGGACCCGCTCATCCACGTCGGAGAGGGCGCTGATCATCAGGATCGGCGTGGCCACGCCCATGGTGCGCAGCGTGGTGACGATCACCAGGCCGTCGAGCTCGGGCAGCATGCGGTCGAGGGTGATCAGGTCGTAGTCGCCGCTTACTGCCCGTTCCAGGCCTTCGCGGCCGTTGTCGACCCAATCGACGTCCAGGCCGTTGCGGGTCAGCTCGGCGACGATCTCACGGGCGGTCACGGCGTCGTCTTCGATGGTCAGGATGCGGTTCATGGGCGGTACCGTGTTGGGAAATTGGTGCTATTGCGCAGCATTCTGCCAAAAAATACCTGTCGGCTTTCTGAAAAAAAGTTCATGAGCCGACGAGCCGATTCGCTGGCCTGGATCAACACTTGGTCACAAATAACTCCTAACATTAATGGGTGCGAACCATCATGTTTTGTCTGCTGCCCTGTTGTAGTGCGCTGTCGCTGCCGGGCACTGATGTACGTGGCGTGCCGCAAGGAGCCGAAACCTCACAGAACCTTCAAGGAAGAGCAGTATGATCCAATCTCAAGACCTTCTACGCCGAAAATTTGATATCCAGCCGCTGACCCATGCCGACATGACGGTGCGCCTGGACGGGCAGGTTGTCAGCGCCGCCCACGGTGAAACCGTCCTCACCGTCATTCAATCCCTGGGCCAACGTCAGGTGGCTCGTAACGATCACGACCAGATCAGCGGTGCCTACTGCGGCATGGGCGTGTGCCAGTGCTGCCTGGTCAAGATCGACGGTCGCCACAAGCGCCGCGCCTGCCAGACCCTGGTGCGCCCCGGCATGCAGATCGAAACCCGGGTCAACCGCATGACCGAAACGGAGGCGCCATGAGCCTCGATCCGGTGATTGTCGGCGGTGGGCCGGCGGGCATGGCCGCGGCCATCGAACTGGCCTCCCACGGTGTGCGCTGCACCTTGCTCGAAGAAGCGCCGCGCCTGGGTGGCGTGGTGTATCGCGGACCGTTGCGCGATGGCGTGCGCCTGGATTACCTGGGCCCGCGCTACAACGAAGCCCTGGAGAAACTCCACGGTGAATTCCAGCAACACGCCGGCCTGATCGACGTGCGATTGAGCAGCCGTGTCATCGGTGCCGAAGGCTTCCGGGCGCTGATGCTGCTCGATGCCGACGAGCGCCTGGGCGAGGTCGCCTATTCCCATCTGGTCCTGGCGGCCGGTTGCCACGAACGCAGCGTGCCGTTTCCTGGCTGGACCCTGCCGGGCGTGATGATGCTCGGGGGCCTGCAATTGCAGATCAAGAGCGGCGTGGTCAGGCCGCCGAGCCCGGTGGTGATCGCCGGCACGGGGCCGTTGCTGCCTTTGGTGGCCTGCCAGCTGCACGCTTCGGGCGTGGCGGTGGCGGGTGTCTATGAAGCCTGTACGTTCGGTCGGATCGCCAAGCAAAGCCTGGCGTTGCTGAACAAGCCGCAACTGTTCCTCGATGGCCTGAGCATGCTGGCCTACCTCAAGCTCAATCGCATTCCCGTGCGCTATGGCTGGGGCGTGGTGCAGGCCGACGGCGAGGGAGAGTTGAGCGTTGTTACCGTCGCGCCTTATTCCACGACCTGGGAACCCGACCTCAAACGTGCTGAACAGGTACCGGCCCAGACGTTGGCGATCGGCTACGGGTTTATCCCGCGGACGCAATTGAGCCAGCAGATGGGCCTGGAGCACGGTTTCAGCGAGGACGGCTATTTGCGGGCGGTGTCCGATGCCTGGCAACAAAGCAGCGAAGCGCACATCCATCTGGCCGGCGACATGGGCGGGATTCGCGGCGGTGAGGCCGCCATGCTCAGTGGACGCATCGCGGCGCTGTCGATCCTGATGCAACGCAACGTGCTGGATCCGTCCACGGCCCTGGCGCGCCGCGAACGTTACCAGGCGCAGCTGGACCGGATCATTCGCTTTCGCGCCGCCGTGGATCGCTACACCCAGCGTGGCGCCGGGCAAACCGCGCTGCCGGCCGCCGATACGGTGATCTGCCGCTGCGAGCACGCCACGCGCGCCGACATCGACCGGGCGCTGGAGCAAGGCGTGCAAGACATGGCCAGCCTGAAGATGCGCACCCGCGTGAGCATGGGCGATTGCCAGGGGCGGATGTGCGTCGGCTACTGCAGCGACCGCTTGCGCGAGGCCACCGGGCGTGCCGACGTGGGCTGGCTGCGGCCGCGTTTTCCCATCGATCCGATTCCCTTTTCAGCGTTCCAGAACGTCGGCATGGAGGTCGTTTCCCATGATTAAGGACTATGACGTGGTCATCGCCGGTGGCGGTGTGATCGGGGCCTCCTGTGCCTATCAACTGTCCAAGCGCAAACACCTGAAGATCGCCCTGATCGACGCCAAGCGTCCCGGCAACGCGACCCGTGCGTCGGCAGGTGGCCTGTGGGCCATTGGTGAGTCGGTGGGCCTGGGCTGCGGGGTGATTTTCTTTCGCATGATGTCGGCCGACCGCAAGCGCCAGACCCAGGGCGCTGCCGTGGCGGTGGACGCCAGCACGCCGCACATCCTGCCCCAGTCGTTTTTTGATTTCGCTTTGCAGTCCAACGCGATGTATCCGCAGTTGCACCGCGAGTTGATCGACAACCATGGCATGGATTTCAAGTTCGAGGAGACCGGGCTCAAGTTCGTGATCTACGACGATGAAGACCGTCTGTACGCCGAGCACATCGTCGCCTGCATTCCTCACCTGGCAGACCAGGTACGCTGGCTTGACCAGGCTGCCCTGCGTGAGGCTGAGCCGAATGTCAGCCATCAAGCCCTGGGGGCGCTGGAGTTTCTCTGCGACCATCAGGTCAGCCCGTTCCGTCTGGCCGACGCCTACACCGAAGGCGCCCGGCAGAACGGCGTCGACCTGTTCTTCAACACCAGCGTGACCGAGGTGCTGCGCAGCGGTACGCGGGTGACAGGCGTGAAAACCGCCGAGGCGGGGACGTTCAACTGCCGGACCCTGATCAACGCGGCCGGTGCCTGGGCGGCGGACCTGAGTGAGCAGGCCACTGGCGTGCGGATTCCGGTCAAGCCGGTCAAGGGGCAGATCCTGTTGACCGAGCGCATGCCGAAAATCCTCAACGGCTGCCTGACCACCAGCGACTGCTATGTGGCGCAGAAAGACAACGGTGAGATCCTCATTGGCAGCACCACCGAAGACAAAGGCTTCGACGTGACCACGACCTATCCGGAGATTGAAGGGTTGGTGCAAGGCGCGGTGCGGTGTATCCCGCAACTGGCCGACATCAACCTCAAACGGACCTGGGCCGGCCTGCGCCCGGGGTCTCCTGATGAATTGCCGATCCTGGGGCCGATGCGCGGGGTGGACGGCTATCTCAACGCTTGCGGGCATTTCCGCACCGGCATCCTGACCTCGGCCATCACCGGGGTGCTGCTGGACAAGCTGGTGAACAACGAGCCCTTGCCGCTGGACATCACGCCGTTCCTGGCGGACCGCTTCGAGGTTGCGCCGAAGGCCGTTGAACCGAAGGAAGTGGAGCTGGCTTGAGATAAGCCTTCACTCACTACAGAGATTTGTAGTGAACACAGGTCCAGTCACTGTGGGAGCCGAGCTTGCTCGCGATGACGGCGGCACAGTCAGCATCAATGCAAGCTGATCCACCGCTATCGCAAGCAAGCACAGCTCCCACACTGTTCTGGATGTTCACAAATCCTGCCTTCCCCCCAGACCCCCTGTGGGAGCCGAGCTTGCTCGCGATGACGGCGGCACAGTCAGCATCAATGCAAGCTGATCCACCGCTATCGCAAGCAAGCCCAGCTCCCACCTTGTTCTGGATGTTCACAAACCCGGCCTTCCCCCCAGATCCCCTGTGGGAGCCGAGCTTGCTCGCGATGACGGCGGCACAGTCAGCATCAATGCAAGCTGATCCACCGCTATCGCGAGCAAGCTCAGCTCCCACACTGTTCTGGATGTTCACAAACCCGGCCATCTCCCCAGATCCCTGTGGGAGCCGAGCTTGCTCGCGATGACGGCGGCACAGTCAGCATCAATGCAAGCTGATCCACCGCTATCGCAAGCAAGCACAGCTCCCACACAGTCCTGGATGTTCACAAATCCGGCCTTCACTCCAGATCCCCTGTGGGAGCCGAGCTTGCTCGCGATGACGGCGGCACAGTCAGCATCAATGCAAGCTGATCCACCGCTATCGCGAGCAAGCTCGGCTCCCACCTTGTTCTGGATGTTCACAAACCCGGCCTTCCCCCCAGATCCCCTGTGGGAGCCGAGCTTGCTCGCGATGACGGCGGCACAGTGAGCATCAATGCAAGCTGATCCACCGCTATCGCAAGCAAGCACAGCTCCCACACAGTCCTGGATGTTCACAAATCCGGCCTTCACTCCAGATCCCCTGTGGGAGCCGAGCTTGCTCGCGATGACGGCGGCACAGTCAGCATCAATGCAAGCTGATCCACCGCTATCGCAAGCAAGCCCAGCTCCCACACTGTTCTGGATGTTCACAAACCCGGCCATCCCCCCAGATCCCTGTGGGAGCCGAGCTTGCTCGCGATGACGGCGGCACAGTCAGCATCAATGCAAGCTGATCCACCGCTATCGCGAGCAAGCTCAGCTCCCACCTTGTTCTGGATGTTCACAAACCCGGCCTTCCCCCCAGATCCCTTGTGGGAGCCGAGCTTGCTCGCGATGACGGCGGCACAGTCAGCATCAATGCAAGCTGATCCACCGCTATCGCGAGCAAGCCCAGCTCCCACACTGTTCTGGATGTTCACAAATCCGACCTTCACTCCAGATCCCCTGTGGGAGGAGCTTGCTCGCGCGATTCATGGGGCCGGGGGCGTTAATCCTCGAACCCGACCTGTTCATGGATTTCATCGACCTTGAGCTCCAGTCGGTAAGCCACGGCGATGAACAACGCCTGGCACAGGCACAAGGTGGCACTCAACGAGCGGAAGGCGAACGAACTGCCTTCGTTGACCAGCAATACCGCGTTGGCCCGTTTGGCCAGGGGTGACAGGTTGCTGTCGGTGATGATCAGGGTCTTGGCCTGGTGGTGCTGGGCAATGCGCAGGCAGTGCTGGGTTTCCTTGCCATAGGGCGTGAAGCTGATGGCGATGACCAGGTCGTTGGCGCGCACGCTGCGCATCTGCTCGCGGTAACTGCCCCCCAGGCCGGACACCAGGTGAATGCGTTTATTGGTGTGTTGCAGGTTGTAGACCAGGTAATCGGCGACCGCGAACGAGCGGCGCACACCCACCACGTAGATGTTGTCGGCGTTGACTACCAGGTCCACGGCTTTTTCGAACGCCTGGTCGTCCAGCTCCAACCCCAGGCGCTCGATGCCCGACAGGGTCGCGTTGACGCATTCGCGGGCCAGGTCGCCGCCGCTGGCCTTCTGCGACTTGTTGGCGATCATGCTGCGGATGCGCTGCTGGTAGTTCTGCACCGGGGTGGTCTTGTGGGTGTAGGCCTCGCGGAACAGCGCCTGCATTTCACTGAACCCGCTGAAACCGAAACGCTGGGAAAACCTGACGATGGCCGAGGGGTGCACTTCGCACTCGCGGGCGATGTCGCTGATGCGGTCGACCATGATCCGGTCGCTCTGCTGGCTCATGTAGCTGGCGATGCGTTTGAGCTGGCGCGGCAGGCTTTCGTATTCATCGGTGATCAGTTGCAGCAGGCGCTCGGCATTGATCGGTGGGCTCGAGAGGGCGGGGTCGGACGCGCTCTCGGACGGCGCCGGCAGATCATCGGGGCGGGTCATAGAAAATCCTTCTGGCTTGTTCTTATAGGGCGGCCCGAAAAAAGGTCGGCCCTCGACAATAGGTTGGCTGGTCGCAGTCTACAGCGTAGGCGCAGGGAAAATCATGGGCGGACAAATGTTGCGGCATCTGCTGAAACGATGCACTGCGCCTGGCTCGCTTTGGTCATAGCGTATTGGAAAAAATATTCCACGTAAAAAATTTATAGAATAATTATTGATTATTGCGCGTCGCTCGTTTTAGTCTGCATTCACCAACAGCGTTGGCGCCGGTTTCGGCTCCAAGCGCAGGCTGATAAAAATAACAGGAGCCAGCATGGGCCAGACTCGTTTTGCCAGTGGGCGTCAATTGGATGTGATCTGCCTGGGACGCCTGGGCGTCGACCTTTATGCGCAGCAAGTCGGCGCCCGCCTGGAAGATGTCGCAAGCTTCGCCAAGTACCTGGGCGGCTCGTCGGCCAACATCGCTTTTGGCACGGCACGCCTGGGGCTCCGATCGGCGATGCTGAGCCGGGTAGGGGACGACCACATGGGCCGCTTCCTGGTGGAGTCCCTGGCACGTGAAGGCTGCGATGTCAGCGGCATCAAGGTCGATCCCGATCGCCTGACGGCCATGGTCCTGCTGGGAATCAAGGACCGGGAAACCTTTCCCCTGGTGTTCTACCGGGAAAATTGCGCCGACATGGCGTTGCGCGCCGAAGACATCGACGAAGCCTTCATTGCCTCCAGCAAGGCGCTGCTGATCACCGGCACCCATTTCTCTACCGATGGCGTCTACAAGGCCAGTACCCAGGCGCTGGATTACGCTGAGAAGCACAACGTCAAATGCGTGCTGGACATCGATTATCGGCCGGTGCTCTGGGGCCTGGCGGGCAAGGCCGATGGGGAAACCCGTTTTGTGGCCGACCAGAAGGTCAGCCAGCATGTGCAAGGCATCCTGCCGCGTTTCGATCTCATTGTTGGCACTGAAGAAGAATTTCTGATCGCGGGTGGCAGCGAAGACTTGCTGAGTGCCCTGCGCACCGTGCGCTCGCTGACGGCGGCGACCCTGGTGGTCAAGCTTGGTCCGCAAGGTTGCACGGTGATTCATGGCGCCATTCCGGCCCGCCTTGAAGACGGCGCTCTTTACCCGGGTGTCCGGGTCGAGGTCTTGAACGTACTGGGCGCCGGTGATGCATTCATGTCGGGGTTCCTCGCCGGTTGGCTGGAGGACGCCAGCGATGAGCGCTGCTGTCAGTTGGCCAATGCCTGCGGCGGCCTGGTGGTGTCGCGCCATGCCTGTGCCCCGGCGATGCCGACTCGGGCTGAGCTCGACTATTTATTCAAGAGCCCGGTGCCGATTACCCGGCCGGACCAGGATGCCGTGCTGCAACGGCTGCACCGGGTCAGCGTCCCCCGCAAGACCTGGAAGCAGCTGTTCATCTTTGCGTTCGACCATCGCTGGCAACTGGTGGAGCTGGCCCAGAAGGGCGGCCGCGACCTGAGCTGCATTGGTGACCTCAAGCAACTGTTCATCCAGGCGGTAGAGCGGGTCGAAGCCGACCTGCAAAGCCAGGGCGTCGAGGCCGACGTCGGTCTGCTGGCCGACCAACGCTTCGGCCAGGACTCGCTGAACGCTGCCACCGGACGTGGCTGGTGGGTGGCGCGGCCAGTGGAGGTGCAGAACTCGCGACCACTGGCGTTCGAACACGGGCGCTCCATTGGCAGCAACCTGATCGCCTGGCCACAGGAACAGATCATCAAGTGCCTGGTGCAATTTCACCCTGACGACGAACCACTGCTGCGCCTGGAGCAGGAAGCGCAATTGATGGGGCTGTACAAGGCGTCCCAGGTCA
This sequence comes from Pseudomonas sp. St316, assembly GCF_018325905.1. NCBI lineage: Bacteria > Pseudomonadati > Pseudomonadota > Gammaproteobacteria > Pseudomonadales > Pseudomonadaceae > Pseudomonas > Pseudomonas sp. St316. The sequence goes on from NZ_AP021901.1 coordinate 2,758,846, forward strand.
GCGGCCATGAATTGCTGCTGGAAGTCATCCCGCCCAAGGATCATCCGTCACCCCACCCGGACGTGCTCTATCGCGCCCTCAAGCGCCTCTACAACCTGGGTATTTATCCGGCGTGGTGGAAGATTGAAGCCCAGAGCGCGCAGGAGTGGAAACAGCTTGATGAGCTGATCCAGCAACGCGACCCGTATTGCCGTGGCGTGGTCCTGCTGGGCCTCAACGCCCCGGCGGCCGCCCTGGCCGAAGGCTTCCGCCAGGCCAGCCAGAGCACCACCTGCCGCGGTTTTGCCGTGGGTCGCACGATCTTCCAGGAACCGAGCCGGGCCTGGCTGGCCGGGGAAATCGATGATGAAACGCTGATCAGGCAGGTGCAGGGCAGGTTTGTCGAGTTGATCGAGGCGTGGCGCAGTGCCCGTGCTTGAAAATGTGGGAGCGAGCTTGCTCGCGATGACGGTGGCACATCCAACATTGAGGTGACTGTCAAACCGCTATCGCGAGCAAGCTCGCTCCCACAGGGATCCAGCGTCGTTTTTACTGAATGTGTGAAAAACAATAAAAGGTGCAGCCATGCCCGCTATTCGAATTGGCATCAACCCGATTTCCTGGAGCAACGATGACTTGCCGTCGTTGGGCGGCGAGACGCCGTTGAGTACGGCGCTGAGCGAAGGCAAGGACATCGGCTACGAAGGTTTTGAACTCAACGGCAAATTCCCCAAGGACGCCAAGGGCGTCGGTGATGTGCTGCGTCCTTATGACCTGGCGCTGGTGTCCGGCTGGTATTCCAGCCGGCTGGCCCGGCGTTCGGCGGCTGAGGAAATCGACGCCATCGCCAGCCACGTGGAGTTGCTGGCGCAGAACGGCGCGACGGTGCTGGTGTATGGCGAAGTTGCCGACTCGATCCAGGGCCAGCGGATCTCGCTGGTCGAACGGCCGCGTTTTCACACCGATGAAGCCTGGCAAGCCTACGCCGACAAACTCACCGAACTGGCGCGCTTCACCTTGTCCCAAGGCGTGCGCCTGGCCTATCACCACCACATGGGCGCCTACGTCGAATCGCCCTCGGACATCGACAAGCTGATGGCCCTGACCGGCAGCGAAGTGGGCCTGCTGTTCGACTCGGGCCACTGCTACATGGGCGGTGGCGAACCGTTGCAGGTGCTGCGCAAACACATCGAACGGGTCTGTCATGTGCACTTCAAGGACGTGCGCAAACCGGTGGTGCAACTGGCGCGCAATAACCTGTGGAGTTTTCCCGACTGCATCATCAACGGCACCTTCACTGTGCCGGGGGACGGTGACATCGACTTCGCCGCGTTGCTCGACGTCCTGCTGGCCGCCGATTACCAAGGCTGGCTGGTGGTGGAAGCCGAGCAGGATCCTGCCGTAGCACCGAGTTATGCCTACGCCAAGAAGGGCTACGACACGCTGCGGGCCTTGCTGCAAGAAAGGAGTCCGTCATGAGCCTGTTGATCAAGAGCCATTCCAGCGGCCGAACCATGGTCCAGTTGCCGGCAGGTGAGCTGGAATACGTCGGGTTCGCCGCCTATCGCTTGAGCCTGGGCGAAACCCTGCCGGTGGCCGCCGACGACAAGGAATTGTGCCTGGTGCTGCTCAGCGGGCGCATCAACCTCAAGGGCGAAGCACCGGGGCAGGGCGCTTTCGATTGGGACAACCTCGGTGATCGCCAGTCGGTGTTCGAGGACAAGTCACCTTATGCCGCTTACCTGCCGCCTGGCAGTCAGGCCCAGGTCACCGCCCTGAGCGATGTACAGATTGCCGTGTGCGCCGCGCCGGGGTCTGCGCAGAACAGTTATGGCCCACGGTTGATCCGCCCGGACAGCATGAAGCGCAGCGTGCGTGGCAAGGGCGCCAACACCCGTTATGTCTGCGACATCCTGCCCGACAGCGAACCGGCCCATTCGCTGTTGGTGGTGGAAGTGCGCACGCCGTCGGGGCACTCCTCAAGCTACCCGCCGCACAAGCACGACACCGACGATCTGCCGCACCAGAGCTTTCTGGAAGAAACCTATTACCACCAGGTCAACCCGTCCCAAGGCTTCGTGTTCCAGCGGGTCTACACCGACGACCGCAGCATCGACCAGGCCATGGCCGTGGAAAACAGCGACCTGGTGGTGGTGCCCAAGGGTTATCACCCGGTCAGCGTGCCCTACGGGTACGAGTCGTATTACCTGAACGTCATGGCCGGCCCGAAGCGGGTCTGGCAGTTCCATAACGATCCGCAGCACAGCTGGCTGCTGGACCTCTGATTTCCAACATTCGCACGGAGAACAAGCACAATGAGTGACGCCCCGGTAGTAGGCCATTACCTCAACGGCCACGTGCAGGACCGCGACAGCACGCGGTTCAGCAATGTCTTCAACCCGGCCACCGGCGCGGTGCAGGCCCGGGTGGCCCTGGCCGAGCCGGGCACCGTCGACGCGGCAGTGGCCTCGGCGCTGGCGGCGTTCCCGGCCTGGTCCGAGCAGTCGTCATTGCGCCGTTCACGGGTGATGTTCAAGTTCAAGGAACTGCTGGACCGTCATCACGACGAACTGGCGCAGATCATCAGCCGTGAGCACGGCAAGGTGCTGTCCGACGCCCACGGCGAAGTCACCCGCGGTATCGAGATCGTCGAGTACGCCTGCGGTGCGCCGAATCTGCTCAAGACCGATTTCAGCGACAACATCGGCGGCGGCATCGACAACTGGAACCTGCGCCAGCCCCTGGGCGTTTGCGCCGGTGTCACGCCGTTCAACTTCCCGGTGATGGTGCCGTTGTGGATGATTCCCCTGGCGCTGGTCGCCGGTAACTGCTTCATCCTCAAGCCTTCGGAGCGCGATCCGTCCGCCAGTTTGCTGATGGCCCGTTTGCTGACCGAAGCCGGCTTGCCGGACGGGGTGTTCAACGTGGTCCAGGGCGACAAAGTGGCGGTGGATGCGTTGTTGCAGCACCCGGACATCGAAGCGATTTCCTTTGTCGGCTCCACGCCGATTGCCGAGTACATCCACCAGCAGGGCACGGCACGCGGCAAACGTGTGCAGGCCCTGGGCGGGGCCAAGAACCACATGATCGTCATGCCCGACGCCGACCTCGACCAGGCGGCGGATGCGTTGATCGGCGCCGCCTACGGCTCGGCCGGCGAACGCTGCATGGCGATTTCCATCGCCGTGGCGGTGGGTGATGTGGGCGACGATTTGATTGCCAAGCTGTTGCCCCGCATAGATCAACTGAAGATTGGCAACGGCCAGCAGCCCGGCACCGACATGGGGCCGCTGGTCACCGCCGAGCACAAGGCCAAGGTCGAAGGTTTCATCGACGCCGGCGTAGCCGAGGGCGCTCGGCTGATCGTCGATGGCCGTGGTTTCAAGGTGCCCGGGGCCGAGCAGGGCTTCTTTGTCGGCGCGACGCTGTTCGACCAGGTCACCGCCGAGATGAGCATCTACCAGCAAGAAATCTTCGGCCCGGTGCTGGGGATCGTTCGCGTACCGGATTTCGCCACGGCGGTGGCGCTGATCAACGCCCATGAATTCGGCAACGGCGTGTCGTGTTTCACCCGTGACGGCGGCATCGCCCGGGCGTTCGCGCGCAGCATCAAGGTCGGCATGGTGGGCATCAATGTTCCGATTCCGGTGCCCATGGCCTGGCATTCCTTTGGCGGCTGGAAGCGTTCGTTGTTCGGCGATCACCATGCCTACGGTGAAGAAGGCCTGCGCTTTTATAGCCGCTACAAAAGCGTGATGCAGCGCTGGCCCGACAGCATCGCCAAGGGGCCTGAGTTCAGCATGCCGACTGCCCAATAACTCATTTTCGAATGACTGCCGGAGGGAGAACAACAATGAACAAGCCCCTGCGTTTTGCCTTGAACCGAATGGTTGCGCCACACCTGTCACTGCCCGCTTTCATCGACCTGGCCCTGGCGTTGAAAACCGATGCCATCGAGATCCGCAACGATCTGAAGGGCGTCGAGATCGAAGACGGCATGCCGCCGGCCAGGGTGCGCGAGTTGTGCGAGGCGCGCGGCATCAAGGTGCTGTCGATCAACGCCCTGTATCCCTTTGACGTGTGGAACGAAGAGCGCCGCGCCCAGGCCGTGCGGTTGGCCGATTACGCCCGAGAATGCGGCGCCGAGGGCCTGGTGATGTGCCCGCTCAATGACCGCGCCGACCCGCGTGGTGAGGCCGAGCGCGCGGCGGGGCTGCGCACCGCCCTCAGTGAATTGGCACCGATCCTGCGCGCCTTCGGCATCTACGGGTTCATCGAGCCCCTGGGTTTCGAGGAATGCTCGTTGCGCCGCAAGCGCACGGCGGTGGAAGCGATCAAGAGCATTGGCGGGCTGGATGTGTTCCGCCTGGTGCATGACACCTTTCACCATCACCTGGCCGGTGAACAGGAATTCTTCCCCGAGCTGACCGGGTTGGTGCACATCTCCGGTGTCGAGGATGCCCAGGCGCCCTTGGCAACGATCCGCGACGGCCATCGGGTGTTGGTGGGCGAGGCCGACATCCTGGGCAACGCTACGCAGATCGAGGCGCTGCGGGCCGGTGGCTACGAGGGCTACCTGTCCTTCGAACCGTTCGCCGAGAGCGTCCATGACCTGGCCGACATCCGCCAGGCGCTGGGGGCGAGTATGAGCCACCTGCAAAGCTCCCAGGCCTGCCCCGGTTTTCAATAACGACGAAGCCCCTCTTTGTGGGAGCGAGCTTGCTCGCGATGGCCGCAGTACATTCAACACATAGGCGCCTGACACACCGCTATCGCGAGCAGGCTCGCTCCCACAGGGGAACGATTCAGCCGCCAAATTTGCATTCCAGACAAGGTGCAAGCATGACCACAACACGACTGACCATGGCCCAGGCCCTGGTGAAATTCCTCGATAACCAGTACATCGAGGTCGATGGCGTCCAGAGCAAGTTCGTCGCCGGGGTTTTTACCATTTTTGGCCATGGCAACGTGCTGGGCCTGGGCCAGGCGCTGGAGCAGGACAGCGGCGACCTGGTGGTCCATCAGGGCCGCAACGAGCAGGGCATGGCCCACGCCGCCATCGGCTTTGCCAAACAGCATCTGCGGCGCAAGATCTACGCCTGCAGCTCGTCGGTCGGCCCTGGCGCGGCGAACATGTTGACCGCCGCCGCCACCGCGACGGCCAACCGTATTCCGTTGCTGCTGTTGCCCGGCGATGTCTACGCCAGTCGCCAGCCAGATCCGGTGCTGCAGCAGATCGAGCAGTTCCACGACTTGAGCATCAGCACCAACGATGCGTTCAAGGCCGTGAGCAAATATTGGGACCGCATCAACCGCCCCGAGCAACTGATGACCGCCGCGATCCATGCGATGCGCGTGCTGACCGACCCGGCCGAAACCGGCGCGGTGACCCTGGCCTTGCCCCAGGACGTACAGGCCGAAGCCTACGATTACCCGGACTACTTCCTGCAAAAACGTGTTCACCGCATCGATCGCCGCCCAGCCACCGCAGCGATGCTCGGCGATGCCCTGGCGCTGCTCAAGGGCAAGCGCCAACCGTTGATCATCTGTGGCGGCGGCGTGCGCTACGCCGGTGCCAACGCCGCGTTGCAGACCTTTGCCGAGCGCTTCGACATTCCGTTCGCCGAGACCCAGGCGGGCAAGAGCGCGGTGGTGTCCAGTCACCCGCTGAACGTTGGTGGTATCGGTGAAACCGGTTGCCTGGCGGCGAACCTGTTGGCCAAGAAAGCCGACCTGATCATCGGTATCGGCACGCGCTACAGCGATTTCACCACGGCGTCGAAATGGTTGTTCCAGCACCCGGATGTGCAGTTCCTCAATCTCAACATCAGCCCGTGCGATGCGTTGAAGCTCGACGGCGTGCAACTGCTGGCGGACGCCCGTTCGGGGCTGGAGGCACTGTCTGGCGCGATGGGCGACTATCGCGCCGAATGGGGCGCACAGATCGCCGATGCCAAGGCCCAGCTGGACGCCGAAGTGGACCGGATCTATCAGGCGGACTTCCAGACCGAGGATTTCGTCCCGGAAATCAACGACCACATGGACCCAGCGGTGTTTCGCGAATTCATCGAACTCACCGGTTCCTGCCTGACCCAGAGCCGCGTGCTCGGCACGCTCAACCAAGCCCTGGCGGATGACGCCATTATCGTCGCCGCCGCCGGCAGCCTGCCCGGCGACTTGCAGCGCAGTTGGCGCAGCAAGGGCGTTGACACCTATCACGTCGAGTACGGTTATTCGTGCATGGGCTATGAGGTGAATGCGGCGCTGGGGGTGAAGCTCGCCGCGCCGGACAAAGAGGTCTATGCCCTGGTGGGCGACGGCTCCTACATGATGCTGCATTCGGAATTGGCGACCTCGATCCAGGAGCGCCGCAAGATCAATGTGGTGTTGCTGGACAACATGACCTTCGGTTGCATCAACAACCTGCAAATGGAACACGGCATGGACAGCTTCGGCACCGAGTTCCGCTTCCGCAACCCGGACACCGGCAAGCTCGACGGCGGTTTCGTGCCGGTGGATTTTGCCATGAGTGCCGCGGCCTACGGCTGCAAGACCTATAAGGTCAAGACCCTCGACGAACTGCACGCGGCCCTGGCCGATGCGCGGCGCCAGAGCGTCTCGACGCTGATCGACATCAAGGTTTTGCCCAAGACCATGATCCACAAATACCTGTCGTGGTGGCGGGTCGGCGTGGCGCAGGTGTCCACCAGTGCCCGCACCGATGCCGTCGCCAAGACCCTCAATGAACGACTGGCCAAGGCCCGTCAATACTGATTGCCCCCAACAATACGAAAGGAGTGCTCTACATGTCTTTGAAGCTGGGCGTCATCGGCACCGGGGCCATCGGCCAGGACCATATCCGTCGTTGCAGCCAGACCTTGCTCAACAGCCAGGTGGTGGCGGTGACCGACATCAACCTCGCCCAGGCGGCGAAGGTGGTGGCCGATTTGAAACTGACTGCCGAGGTGTACCCCGACGGTCATGCGTTGATCAAGGCGCCGGACGTGGAGGCGATTCTTGTGACCTCCTGGGGCCCGAGCCACGAAGAATTCGTGCTGGCGGCGATTGCAGCCGGCAAACCGGTGTTCTGTGAAAAGCCCCTGGCCGTTACAGCCCAAGGCTGCCGCAAAATTGTCGAGGCCGAAATAGCCCACGGCAAACGCCTGGTGCAGGTTGGTTTCATGCGTCCGTACGATGAGGGTTATCGGGCACTCAAGGCGGTGATCGACAGCGGCCAGATCGGTGAGCCACTGATGCTGCATTGCGCCCACCGTAACCCGAGCGTGGGCGAAAACTATAAGACTGACATGGCGATCACCGACACCTTGATCCACGAGCTGGATGTGTTGCGCTGGCTGTTGGCCGATGACTACGTGTCGGTGCAGGTGGTGTTCCCGCGCAAGACCAGCAAGGCCCTGGCCCACTTGCGCGACCCGCAGATCGTCTTGCTGGAAACCGCTCGGGGCACGCGCATCGACGTTGAAGTGTTCGTCAACTGCCAGTACGGCTACGACATCCAATGCGAAGTGGTGGGGGAGACCGGCATCGCCAAGCTCCCGGAACCGTCCCAGGTGCAACTGCGCAGTGGCGCCAAGTTGTCCAATGCGATCCTGATGGACTGGAAGGACCGCTTCATCGCGGCCTACGACGTCGAATTGCAGGCCTTCATCGACGGCGTGCGCGCCGGACAGGTGGGCGGGCCGTCGGCCTGGGATGGTTTCGCCGCAGCGGTGGCGGCTGATGCCTGTGTGGCAGCGCAGCAGAGTGGGCAGATCGTCAAGGTCGACCTGCCCGAGCGCCCGCGTTTCTACGGCTAACCACAATCCCTATGGGGATGCAGTCAATTGTGGGAACGAGCTTGCTCGCGATAGCGGTGGGGCAGTCAACACGATGCAGGGCTGTTCCACCGCCATCGCGAGCAAGCTCGCTCCCACAGGGTAGTGCTTGAACCTTGATCTAAGGAGCTTCTCATGCGTGGTGAGCAGGGTTCCCGCAGTCACCCGAGAACAAACTGTGGGAGCTGAGCTTGCTCGCGATGACGGTGGCACATTCAGCATCAATGCAAGCTGATCCACCGCTATCGCGAGCAGGCTCGCTCCCACAGGGAATCTGTGGTGAGCAGGGTTCCCGCAGTCACCCGAGAACAAACTGTGGGAGCTGAGCTTGCTCGCGATGACGGTGGCACATTCAGCATCAATGCAAGCTGATCCGCCGCTATCGCGAGCAGGTTCGCTCCCACAGGGAATCTGTGGTGAGCAGGGTTTCAGCAGTCACCCGAGAACAAACTGTGGGAGCTGAGCTTGCTCGCGATGACGGTGGCATATTGAGCATCAATCCAAGCTGATCCACCGCTATCGCGAGCAGGTTCGCTCCCACAGGGAATCTGTGGTGAGCAGGGTTTCAGCAGTCACCCGAGAACAAACTGTGGGAGCTGAGCTTGCTCGCGATGACGGTGGCACATTCAGCATCAATGCAAGCTGATCCACCGCTATCGCGAGCAGGCTCAGCTCCCACAGCGATTGCATTCATTCAGTGATTAACAAGGAGCTTTCATGCGAATCGGACTAGTGGGCTACGGCAAGGGCGGGCGCTTTTTTCATGCGCCGCTGATCAGCAGCCTGCCGGGGGCTACGTTTGTTGGCGTGGTGACCCAGTCCGCCGAGCGGCGCGAGCAACTGGCGAGTGATTACCCGCACGTCCAGGCCTTCGACACGCTCGAACAACTGGTGGCAGCGGGCGTCGATGCGGTGGTGGTGTCCACGCCGCTGGACGGTCGCCCAGCCGTGGTGATGCAAGCCATCGAACTCGGCGTGGCAGTGGTCAGCGATAAGCCTTTCGCCCAAGACGCCGGGCAAGCCGAGGCCATGGTGCTGGCGGCCGAACGGCGCAACGTGCCGTTGAGCGTGTACCAGAACCGCCGCTGGGATTCGGATTTCCTGACCCTGCGCAAGCTGCTGGCCTCCGGTGCCCTGGGGCAGGTCATTCGTTTTGAATCCAGCGTCGAGCGCTATTCGCCGACCTCGGTCGGCAAAGGCAGCGGTGGCGGGTTCCTGCGCGACTTGGGCAGCCACCTGGTAGACCAGGCGCTGCAACTGTTCGGGCCGGTGGAGCGGGTCTACGCCGAGCTGGACTACCGGCAGCCCGACCAGGCGTTCGACAACGGCTTCTTCATGTCCTTGACCCATGCCAGCGGCGTGATTTCCCACTTGAGCGGCAATTGCGTGCAAAACGCAGCGCGCCCGCGTTTTCGGGTCAACGGCACCCAGGGCTGCTATACCGTCGAAGGCCTGGACGGGCAAGAGGCCCAGGCACTGGCGGGCTTGAGCCCGGCGACCGAGGGTGAACGCTGGGGGCTGAAGAGCATCGGCGCTGGGGCTGGTTCGAACACGGCACCGAGCGCGAGCGGGTGACCTCGGAGCGTGGCTGCTGGCTGGCGTTCTACCAACACCTGCAAACCGCGTTGCAGGGCGCAGGCCCGCTGCCGGTGGAGGCCCGGGATGCACTGGCGACCACGCGCATCCTTGATGCAGCCAGGCAGAGTGCCGAGCAGGGCGAAGTGGTGCGGTTGTCCACGCCTGTGGGTCATGGAATAAAAAACGAATAAAATTCTAAAATGAGTTGATATGGAAAATATTTTCCAATAAAGTCAATTCCAGGTTACCGACAATCCTGTCTGTCTCTCGTCAAGCCAGCCTTGAACGTAAGACAGACGAAACAAAAACAAGAAACACAGCTAGGTACCGTCGATGAAAACCTTCAGTCGCTCTGCGTTTCACCTGTCACATCTATTGCGCCTGTCCGCAGTCCTTCCCCTGTTCCAATCCCTGTGTATCCAGCGCAACGGCGCCGTGGTGTGTTGCATGCCCGGCGCGCCCATCGTGCGCTTGCCCCGTTCCTGATCCGTCACGCCTTATCCATAAAACCAACAAAAAAGTGGAGAAAGACCGTTCATGAAGACCAAGACCCGTATCGCCTCGCTGGCCCTGTCGTTGATGCTTACCAGCGGCGCTGCCCTGGCGGACCTGAAGATCGGCGTCAGCATGTCCCAGTTCGATGACACCTGGTTGACTTACCTGCGCGAATCCATGGACAAGAAAGCCAAGTCCCTGCCGGACGGCGTCACCCTGCAGTTCGAAGACGCGCGCAGCGACGTGGTCAAGCAGTTGAGCCAGGTGGAAAGCTTCATCAGCCAGAAGGTCGATGCGCTCATCGTCAACCCGGTGGACACCGCCGCAACCCAGCGCATCACCAAGGCCGCCGTGGCCGCCGGTATTCCACTGGTGTACGTCAACCGCCGTCCGGACGATCCGAAGTTGCCAGAAGGTGTGGTCACCGTGGCCTCCGATGACCTGGAAGCCGGCCGCATGCAGATGCAATACCTGGCCGACAAGATGGGCGGCAAGGGCGACATCGTGATTCTGCTGGGCGACCTCGCCAATAACTCCACCACCAACCGCACCAAGGGCGTCAAGGAGGTGCTGGCCAAATACCCCGGCATCAAGATCGAGCAGGAACAGACGGGCACCTGGTCCCGTGACAAGGGCATGACCCTGGTCAATGACTGGCTGACCCAGGGCCGCGAGTTCCAGGCTGTGGTGTCCAACAACGACGAGATGGCCATCGGTGCCGCCATGGCCCTCAAGCAGGCGGGCACCAAGAAGGGCAGCGTACTGATTGCCGGGGTCGATGGCACGCCGGACGGTTTGAACGCGATCAAGAAAGGCGAGATGGCCGTCTCGGTGTTCCAGGACGCCAAGGGCCAGGCCGACGGCTCGATCGATACGGCGGTGAAAATGGTCAAGAAACAGCCGGTCGAACAGTCCGTCTGGGTGCCGTATCGCCTGATCACGCCGGAAAACGTCGATCAGTTCAAGTGACGTTTGACGCACCGGTCCCACCACAACAATAAACAGGCAAGGTTGCAACGCCGACCTTGCCGAGGGAGTACCTGATCATGTTCGCTTCAGCGACTGCTTCGAGCGCCCCGGCGATGACTTTCCGGCCGGACGCAATACCTGATGAACCGTATCTGCTGGAAGTCGTCAATGTCAGCAAAGGCTTTCCCGGCGTGGTGGCCCTGTCCGATGTACAACTGCGGGTACGCCCCGGTTCCGTGCTGGCCCTGATGGGCGAGAATGGCGCGGGCAAATCCACCTTGATGAAAATCATCGCCGGTATCTACCAGCCGGACGCCGGCGAACTGCGTCTGCGCGGCAAGCCGGTGACGTTCGACACGCCGCTGGCGGCCTTGCAGGCCGGCATCGCGATGATCCATCAGGAACTGAACCTGATGCCCCACATGAGCATCGCCGAAAACATCTGGATCGGTCGCGAGCAGCTCAACGGCCTGCACATGGTCGACCATGGTGAGATGCATCGCTGCACCGCCCGCCTGCTGGAGCGCCTGCGCATCAAGCTCGACCCCGAGGAGCAGGTGGGCAACCTGAGCATCGCCGAGCGGCAGATGGTGGAGATTGCCAAGGCCGTCTCGTATGACTCCGACATCCTGATCATGGACGAGCCGACCTCGGCCATTACCGAGACCGAAGTCGCCCACCTGTTCTCGATCATTGCCGACCTCAAGTCCCAGGGCAAAGGCATCATCTACATCACCCACAAAATGAACGAGGTGTTTGCCATCGCCGATGAAGTGGCGGTGTTTCGCGACGGTGCCTACATCGGCCTGCAACGGGCCGACAGCATGGACGGCGACAGCCTGATTTCGATGATGGTCGGGCGGGAACTGAGCCAGTTGTTCCCGGTGCGCGAGCAACCCATCGGCGAATTGGTACTGTCGGTGCGCGACCTGAGCCTGGACGGCATCTTCAAAGGCGTGTCCTTCGACCTGCATGCCGGGGAGATCCTCGGCATCGCCGGGTTGATGGGCTCGGGCCGGACCAACGTGGCCGAGGCGATTTTCGGCGTGACCCCGAGTACCGGTGGCGAAATCCTGCTCGATGGCCAACCGGTGCGCATCAGCGACCCGCACATGGCCATCGAGAAAGGCTTCGCGCTGTTGACCGAGGACCGCAAGCTCAGTGGCCTGTTCCCGTGCCTGTCGGTACTGGAAAACATGGAGATGGCGGTGTTGCCCCATTACGTCGGCAACGGCTTCATCCAGCAGAAAGCCCTGCGCGCCTTGTGTGAAGACATGTGCAAGAAGTTGCGGGTCAAGACCCCGTCGCTGGAACAGTGCATCGATACTTTATCTGGCGGCAACCAGCAGAAAGCGCTGCTGGCCCGCTGGCTGATGACCAACCCGCGCATCCTGATCCTCGACGAGCCGACCCGTGGCATCGATGTCGGTGCCAAGGCCGAGATCTACCGGCTGATCTCCTACCTTGCCAGCGAAGGCATGGCGGTGATCATGATTTCCTCGGAGCTGCCGGAAGTGCTGGGCATGAGCGACCGGGTCATGGTGATGCACGAAGGCGACTTGATGGGCACCCTCGACCGCAGCGAAGCGACCCAGGAACGAGTCATGCAACTGGCATCAGGCTTGTCCTGATGCTCGTCAGTCCAGATAAAAAAGGTAAGTGGCTATGAACGCGATACTGGAAAACAAACCCGCGGCAGCACCGAACAGGACCCGCCGACGGTTGCCGACGGAACTGAGTATCTTCCTGGTGCTGATCGGCATCGGCCTGGTGTTCGAAATGTTCGGCTGGATCATGCGCGACCAGAGTTTCCTGATGAACTCCCAGCGCCTGGTGCTGATGATCCTGCAAGTGTCGATCATCGGCCTGCTGGCCATCGGCGTGACCCAGGTGATCATCACCACCGGTATCGACCTGTCGTCCGGCTCGGTGCTGGCGCTGTCGGCGATGATTGCCGCCAGCCTGGCCCAGACTTCCGACTTCGCCCGGGCGGTGTTTCCCTCCTTGACGGACTTGCCGGTGTGGATACCGGTGGTGGCGGGGCTCGGCGTAGGGCTGCTGGCCGGGGCGATCAACGGCAGCATCATCGCCATGACCGGTATTCCGCCGTTCATTGCCACCCTCGGCATGATGGTCTCGGCCCGTGGCTTGGCGCGCTACTACACCGAAGGCCAACCGGTGAGCATGCTGTCCGATTCCTATACCGCCATTGGGCATGGCGCGATGCCGGTGATCATCTTCCTGGTGGTGGCGGTGATCTTCCACATCGCCCTGCGCTACACCAAGTATGGCAAGTACACCTACGCCATCGGCGGCAACATGCAGGCGGCGCGTACGTCGGGCATCAACGTCAAGCGCCATCTGGTGATCGTCTACAGCATTGCCGGGTTGTTGGCGGGGTTGGCCGGGGTGGTGGCCTCGGCGCGGGCGGCGACCGGACAGGCGGGCATGGGCATGTCCTATGAGCTGGACGCGATTGCCGCGGCCGTGATCGGCGGCACCAGCCTGGCGGGCGGGGTGGGGCGCATCACTGGCACCGTGATCGGGGCGCTGATCCTCGGGGTGATGGCCAGCGGTTTCACCTTCGTCGGTGTCGATGCTTACATCCAGGACATCATCAAGGGGCTGATCATCGTGGTGGCGGTGGTCATCGACCAGTACCGCAACAAGCGCAAACTCAAGCGCTGAGACCCGGAAATTGTGACAAAGCGCCACGCCTGACCCGCGTGGCGTTGCCATTTGTCTTCTCAATACAGCTATTGCACCGAATTTCTTGTTATAAACGCACTCCGATGACTGCCAAAAGCCTGTCAGAGAACATTTGAAGGGGTTGTCGGACATTTTACCTATGTTTTCAGTTGCTGAGGCCTCGACTCGGCCTTAGACTGCCGCCCCTCTTAAATTGAGTGCCGGGTGGCGCTTGGAATAGACGGCGCCTTCCTGATGAGCGTCGCAGCTGCGCTGCGGGACGCTCCATAATTCGCCTTAATGCACGTTTTTTTATAGAGATATCAATGACAAAGGAAAAGTTGCTGGCCATGCCGGCGGATGACTACATGAATGCCGAGCAGCTGGCTTTCTTCACCAAGCTGTTGCAGAACATGAAAGTTGAAACCCACGAGCGCATCGAACAGAACCGAATCGCCATTGAGAGCCTGGACACCCCGGCTGACCCGGCGGACGCTGCTTCCGTAGAAGAAGAGCGTACCTGGCTGGTCAACGCCATCGATCGCGACCAGCGCATGCTGCCTCAGTTGGAGCAGGCCCTGGACCGCATCAACGACGACAGCTTCGGCTGGTGCGACGACAGCGGCGAGCCGATCGGCCTCAAGCGCCTGCTGATCAGCCCGACCACCAAGTACTGCATCGAAGCCCAGGAACGTCACGAACAGATCGACAAGCACCAGCGTCAGGCCTGATTCGCGTTTTCCAAAAAGATCGCGACCTTTTGACGAAGGCCGCGATCTTTTGCTTTCGCCTGTGCTCGTTCGTCTACTCCCGTTGATCTGCTGCAAGAACGCGACTAATGGACCATGGATAATGGCTCTGTAGTGGCGTTTAATGCGGTCATAACAACGAGAGTGTGGGTGACGAACATGGCGACAGACGGAACGCTGACCGGTGCAGTGTCGGCCTCGGTACCTGAGACAAAAAGCACGGCGCGCTGGCTGACGCCGACCTTGCAGAGTCTCGCCCTGGCATTGCTGCTGTGCGGCATGGCCCTGGGCGGCTGGTCGCTGTACCTGGGCCTGCCGCTGGTCATGCTCATCGTCTGGTTGCCACGCCTGCGTTCGCGCGTGGCCGCAGCGTCCGCACCCGCGACCGACACACTGGCCGAGCTGACTCGCGACCTGTCCTACACTACCAGCCATAATGCGCTGTCAGCGGCCGGTGTCGCCTATTCGGTCAAGCAACTGGCCGGCAAGGTCCAGTCCCAACTCGACGCGGCGGCGCAGATCGTCAGCAATGCCGAATCGATGATCGCCACCGAGCAAGCCACTTCGCAACTCAGCCAGCAAGCGCTGGGCGCCGCCAGCGAGGCCCATCGCAGCAGTGTGGCCGGGCGCAGCGAACTGGTGGAATCGATCAGCCGCATGCACCAGCTCAGCCAGCGCGCAAACGACAGCCGTGAGTTGATCGAGGCCTTGAGTGTGCGCAGCGATGAAATCCAGCGGGTCAGCCTGGTGATCCAGTCGATCGCCAGCCAGACCAACCTGCTGGCGCTGAACGCGGCCATCGAGGCGGCGCGGGCTGGTGAGCATGGCCGTGGGTTCGCGGTGGTGGCCGATGAGGTCCGCGGCCTGGCCGGGCGCACGGCTGCGGCGACGGGCGAGGTCGGCGTGATGGTGGCCGACATCCAGCAGCGCACCGCCCAGGTGGTGGAGCAGATCCGTCAACTGGCCGCTGACCTGGACATTGGCGTGCAGCAGGTCGAACACACCGGCCAACACTTGGAAAACATCGCCCGGCTCGCCGCTGGCGTCGAAACCCAGGTCAGCGCCATCGCCGAAGGCACCGACACCAATCGCGAACAACTCGACAGCCTGTTCCACGCCATCGAGCAGATGCGCGGCGACCTGTCCATCAGCGACCAGCAGACCCAGCGCCTGGCCGAGGCGGCGGTACAAATGGAAGGTCAGGCCGAAACCATCAGCGAACGCCTGGCCGAGGTGGGTCTCGACGATTATCACCAACGGGTCTACGACCTAGCGCGGGAAGGGGCGAGCCAGATCGCTGCGCAGTTCGAAGCCGATATCGACCAGGGCCGTGTCAGCCTGGATGACCTGTTCGACCGCAACTACCAGCCCATCCCCAATACCCAGCCAGCCAAATTCCAGACCCGTTTTGACCGTTACACCGACCAGGTACTGCCGGCGATCCAGGAGCCCTTGCTTGCCCGGCATGAGGGCCTGGTGTTTGCGATTGCCTGCACCCAGCAGGGCTATGTGCCGACCCATAACAAGGTCTTCAGCCAACCGCTGACCGGCGATCCCCAGGTGGACACGCTGAATAACCGCACCAAGCGCAAATTCTCCGATCGCACCGGGATCCGCTGCGGCAGCCACCAGCAGCCAGTGCTGCTCCAGACCTACACCCGCGACACGGGTGAGTTGATGCACGATCTTTCGGTCCCGATCATGCTCAAGGGGCGTCACTGGGGAGGCTTGCGCCTGGGCTACAAACCCGAGAAGCCGCGCTAGGCTGCGGGAGCAAAGCTAGCTCGCGATGCAGGCGCCTCGGTTCCCTGGAAAACCGCGTCGTCTTCATCGCGAGCAAGCTTTGCTCCCACAGGTAAATCCCAATCGCCACAAAGGCGCTGGTGCACACGCCAATGGGACTTGCCGCTACTTGCCGTCGTGCAGGCGCACGTTCAGCTGATCCACCAGCACTGCCTCTTCGCCATCGGCGAGCAGCCATTCCCGGAGCAGGTCTTTTTGCTGGTCCGACCAGAAATCGGCCTCCACCAGCTTGGTCTCCGGGGTCAGCGGGTGGGCGATGATGAAGTCGTCAATGGCCTTGTCGTCGGAGGGTAGGCCCAGTTGGTCGAACAGGGTCTTGAGTTCGTGGGAAGGTTGTTCCATGGGAGTCTCCTTTGGGCAGGGCGCCGTCGTGGCGCCTCGGTGCTTCCCTTTATCTGAGGCAAGCGGTCATCAGGAGTTCGATCGGGCTCAGGCTTTCAAGGCCCCTTCGTCCACGGCGGCCTTCAAGGCCTTGGCCGCTTCCCTGGCTGCCTCGGCGGCGATCTCCGCAGTCTTGAACCAGCGATCCTTCTCCACCTGGTGGCAACTGACGGTGGTCAAGGGTGGCTTGGCGCGCATAACGATGACGGCCTGGAACTCGCCTTCGATTTCTCTGGCTTCGCCCCGGATAAAAAATTCGCCGATATCAAATTCCGTCACGTCGCGCCTTCTCCTCGAAGTCATACTATGGGTGCGCGATCCGTCGATGGGCGACGGCTTCGCTGGGCGGGCAGTATGGCAGCAGTTGCCCGTCGACGGCTGAGTTAAGTCATGGACGGGCATAGATAAGCTCAGGCGCTGCGTTCGAGACGCCTGGCCAGGTAGCAGGCTTCGTTATGATCGGTTCGGAATCCTCTTACACGTCCGGTCGATGTTTCCTCAATGTGAAAAAAACACTTGCCCGCCAAAACGACTCGATAACGCGGCTGTATCAACGAAATAGGCAGGCGATCGACGCCGTCGAAGGTGTCAGCTGGATCAGCGATGCAAGGTGGGAAGGGGTGAGGCAGGGTTGTGAAAGTGGCCATGTGAATTCCTTTTCTATGGTTTACCGACGAATTGTCGGGTACTTCGAGTAGTCTCCACGCCGTCGGCTGCTCTAGAATCAGCAGTGTCGTGTGGACGGTTGCGCCTATCTAAAGCAATTTTTTTTGGGCTCGATGTCAGAAAATTGCTTTTTTAAGTGAGAAACTTCCCTAAAGTTAGTAGTCCCATCTTTTCCGATGCTCAGAGTGGCTTTTTCCTTCAGCCTCTGGCGACCCCCCGGGAAAGACGGCGAGAGCGGCAACCTTTAGTCTGCTCTCGGCCCGGGACAGGGCGCGCCGTTCACTTCGAATTTCAGTTACAGGTCCATTACGACACTACAGTCGGCACGGGTTCTCGTGGTCCGTCCTTTGCGCAGGGCGGGCCTTTTTCAAAGATGGGGATGTTTCCTTGGCAGTAAGTAATCTCGACATGCATGCGTTATTCGTACTTGGTGACCTGCGGGCAAAACTGGTCAAACTCTTCCAGTCACGTTTCGTCTACATCACCGAGCAGACCGCCGAAGGTATTTATGTCGCCGAAATCGACACCGAGTCGGCCCTGGTGGTCGATGACAAGCCCAGGCTCGAACTCAAGGTCGGTGATCATTTTCGCGCAGCGGTGTTGCCCAGCCGCGAAGGTGGCAAGTTTGAAATCCGCTTTCGCGAAATCAAGCTGGCGGTCTATGGCCTTGGCGATTACGCCTTCGTCACGACCCCCGGTGGTCAGGCAATCCTGTTCAAGGAAGGCCACAGCGTGGTGACTGTGTTTGCGGCCAACGAACAGCTGCAAGAAGGCTTGACCAAGACCCTGAAGGCGGTCACCGCCAAGGCCGCCAAGTGGCGCAAGGGCGAACTGGTGACCTTCAAGGCCAGCGAGTGATCGCTTCGGACCGCTGAAAAGTGCATAGGCATCGGGCTTGTGGGGCTGTGCGCCCAAACCGCCGACAGTTTCGCAAGATCTCGCTGGAACCTCGGCTACAGTCAATTGACTGAACTATTCAGGGCTTGCGTTCGGTTACGCAGGGCCGTTCAGCTATTGCTGTATCTAGCATGAGGTGCAAAGCATGAAACGAGTTCGACAGTGGCTGGCTGCCTGGGCCACCTTCGCTGTGTTGGTTTCACCCCTTCCGGCGTCGGCCGCCACGGCGCCGATCCACTTTGCCGACTTGAACTGGGAAAGTGGCAGCCTGATCACCGATATCCTGCGGATCATCGTCGAAAAAGGCTATGGGCTTGCGACCGACACATTGCCGGGTACCACCATTACCCTGGAAACCGCCTTGGCCAATAACGACATCCAGGTGATCGGCGAGGAATGGGCCGGTCGTAGCCCGGTGTGGGTCAAGGCCGAGGCCGAAGGCAAGGTGGTTGCCCTGGGTGACACCGTCAAAGGCGCGACCGAAGGCTGGTGGGTACCCGAGTACGTCATCAAGGGCGACCCGGCCAAGGGCATCAAGCCCCTGGCCCCGGACCTGCGCAGTGTCCAGGACCTTGCGCGCTACAAGCATGTGTTCAAGGATCCGGAGAGCCCCGACAAGGGCCGCTTCCTCAACAGTCCCATCGGCTGGACATCGGAAGTGGTGAACAAGCAAAAGCTCAAGGCGTATGGCCTGACCGACAGCTACGTGAACTTCCGCAGCGGCTCGGGGGCGGCGCTGGACGCGGAGATCACATCGTCGATCCGCCGGGGCAAGCCGATCCTGTTCTACTACTGGTCACCCACGCCATTGCTCGGACGTTTCAAGTTGGTGCAGCTGCAAGAGCCGCCGTTCGATGCCGAGGCCTGGAAAACCCTGACCGACGCCGATAACCCCAACCCGAAGCCGACCCGCTCACTGGCCTCGAAACTGTCGATTGGCGTTTCTGCCCCGTTCCAGAAGCAATACCCGGACATTGCCGAGTTCTTCAGCAAAGTCGATTTGCCCATCGAACCGTTGAACAAGGCCCTGGCCGACATGAGCGAGAAACGCACCCCGCCCCGTGAAGCCGCCGAGGCATTCCTCAAGGCACATCCGCAGGTCTGGCAGGCCTGGCTGCCCAAGGAGGTGGCGGACAAAGTGTCTGCCGACCTCTAGGACGGCCTGTGTGCCAACAGGTTGAACTCTTGATCCTGGGCAATGAGTCATTCGTTGGAAACTGGCAACCTGCGCCCGTCCAGCGAAATGCCAAATTCGAGCTAGGATGATTGTTCAACCTTTTTCAGGAGGCTGGCGAATGACGCTTTTATTGGCTCGGTCGCTGGTCGCAATGTTTGCGGCCATCAGCTTGATTCATATGTATTGGGCCCTGGGTGGGCGGTGGGCGGCCAAGGCTGTGGTGCCTCAGGTGCCGGTGAAGCAGGGGGAGGCGCTGCGACCGGCGTTCGATCCCTCGGGCTGGCTGACCTTGCTGGTGGCCCTGGCGCTGCTGATGATTGCGCTGCTGGTGTGCCTGCGGGTCGGCCTGCTGGCGCAGCCGGTCACTCATCGGGCGTTGCAGTGGCTGATCAGCGCGATTGCCTTGCTGATGTTCGCCCGGGCCATTGGCGAATCGAACCTGGTGGGCTTCTTCAAGGAGTTCAAGGACTCGACATTCGCCAGGCTCGACACCTGGGTCTATTCGCCGTTGTGCGTGGTGCTTGGGGCTGGGTTGCTGACGGTGGCCTGGGCCTGATCCTTCTAAAGGCGAACCCGATCCCAAAGGCGAACACAATGTGGCGAGGGAGCTTGCTCCCGCTGGAGGGCGCAGCCCTCCCAAAAAACTGGACACAATCAGCCTGGCACACCGAGGTGACAGGTCTCGGGGCTGCTGCGCACCCCAGCGGGAGCAAGCTCCCTCGCCACAAGGGTGTTCGCCTCAGGTAGCCGTCAGCCGTGCTGCCCGGTTTTGCGACTACTGACCTCCGCTGGCACATCATCCCCAGCCATGCGCTTTCGAAACAATGCCGCCCGGGCCAGCAGCAGGGTGGTCACAGGGACGGTGATGGACAACAGGATCGGTATCAGCCAGGCGTGCAATACCGGCCCGGACTTGAGCGCGGAAAAGTAGATGATCGAAGCCAGCGCCACGCACCAGGCCCCCAGTGTGGACGCCAGGGCCGGTGGGTGCATGCGCTGGAAATAATCCTTCAGCCGCACCAGGCCGATGGCTCCGGCCAGGGCGCAGAGGCTGCTGAGCACCAGCAGGATCGCCACCGGAATTTCGACCCACATCGACAGTTCGCCGGTCATTCGATCACCTCGCCGCGCAGCAGGAACTTGGCCAGGGCAAACGAGCCGACAAAGCCGAACAGGGCGATCAGCAGCGCCGCCTCGAAATAGGTGTCACTGGCATAACGGATGCCCAGCACCAACATCATCAGCATCGCCACGATGTACAGGTAGTCCAGGGCCAATACCCGATCCTGGGCCGATGGGCCCTTGAACAGCCGCCACAGGGTCAACACCATCGCCAGGGAGAACAGGAACAGGCTCAACAGGATCGCGTTGGACAGCAAGGGGCTCATTGGAAAATCTCCATCAACGGGCGCTCGTAGGTGGCCTTGAAATGGGCGATGAAGGACGCCTCGTCCGCCAGATCGAACACATGCAACAACAGGATGCTGCGGTCCAGGGCCAGTTCCGACCAGACGGTCCCGGGAACCACCGTGGTGATCATCGACAGCGCCGCCAGGCCGTTGGCGTCGTGCAGGTCCAGCGGCACCTTGACGAACCGCGAGCGTGGCGGGCGGCGGCTGGCGTTCAGTACACCCCAGGCCACCGCCAGGTTGGACACCAGTACGTCGCGGCCCACCAGCAGGAACAAGCGCAACACTACCCACGGCCGACGGATACGGATCGGCCGCGGTCGCAGCGGACGCATCATCAGCGGTGCCAGGAAGCCCAGCGCGGCCCCCAGCAACAGGTGGCCAGCGCTCAGTGACAGGTTCATCACCAGCCACAGTATCCACAGTGCCAGGGACAGCCACGGGGCGGGGAACAGGCGCTTCATGGCTGCACCTCCCGCAAGGCGGCGCGAGTTTCGGGGCTGGGCACGGCGCGAGTGGCGAGGACCGACATCACGTAGTGCTCCGGATTGTTCAGCGCATCGGCCGCCGATTGTGTATAGCGCAGCAGCGGCTCGGCCTTGAAGGTCAGGGCGATGCCCAGGCCCAGCAGCACGATGATCGGCAGGCATTCGAACGGTCGCAGCAACGGCGACGGGCGTTCCTGGGGCGTCCAGAACCGTTGGATGCCCAGCCGCGAGAACGCGATCAACGAGGCCAGCCCCGACAGGATCAGCAGCGCCAACAGGCCCCACGCCTGGTTCGATACCTGCCCCCCGACGCTGGCTTCGAGCCCCTGAGGATTGAGCAAGGCGCTCAGCAAACTCAGCTTGCCGATGAACCCCGACAACGGCGGCATGCCGATAATCAACAGCGCACAGAAGATAAAGCTCAAGCCAAGGAAGGCCATGGTCCAGGGAATCACTTGCCCAACCACGGCTTTCTGCTCGTCATCGAGGTTGATGCCCTTGGGCGGTTGCAAGGATTCCAGCGGTCGCGGCAAGGTGTCGAAGTCGTCGTCCAGGGCCATGTCATTGGCCGAGCGCGAACGTTCGATCAGCTCCGCCAGCAAGAACAGCGCGCAGAGTGCCAGGGTCGAACTCACCAGGTAAAACAGCGCCGCGCCCACCAGGTTGGGTTGGGCGAAGCCGATGGCTGACAACAGGATCCCGGCCGACACCAGGATGCTCAGGCTCGCCATGCGCTCCAGGCGTTGGGCCGCCAGAATGGCGATGGCGGCGCAGACGATGGTCGCCATGCCGCCATAGACCAGCCAGTCGGCGCCGAAATACGCCGAGGCGCCGGCCTGGCCGGAGAACAGCAACGTCCACAGGCGCAGGATCGTGTAGACGCCAACCTTGGTCATGATCGCAAACAGCGCCGCCACTGGTGCGCTGGCGGCGCTATAGGCCGGCACCAGCCAGAAGTTCAGCGGCCACATGCCAGCCTTGGCCAGGAACGCCACTGCGAGGATGCCTGCCCCTGCGTGCAGCAAGCCGCGGTCGGCCTCTGGTACCAGCGGGATTTTCAGGGCCAGGTCGGCCATGTTCAACGTGCCGGTAACGCCATAGATCAGCGCTGCGCCGATCAGGAACAACGACGAAGCCAGCAGATTGATGGAGATGTAGTGCAAACCCGACGACACCCGCGCCCGGCCCGAACCGTGCAGCAGCAAGCCGTAGGAGGCCGCCAGCAGCACCTCGAAGAACACGAACAGGTTGAACAGGTCCGCCGTCAGGAAGGCGCCGTAGAGGCCCATCAACTGGATCTGGAACAGCGCGTGGAAACTCGCCCCGGCGCGGTCCCAGCGGGCCATGGCGAAGAGCAGGGCGCTGACGCCAATGATGCCGGTCAGTACCAGCATCAGCGCCGACAGGCGATCGACCACCAGGACAATGCCGAACGGCGCCTGCCAGTTGCCAGGCAGATACACACCAATGGACGCGGGCAGGGCCTGGTCCTGGGTCCAGTACAGCAACAGTACGGCGATGCCCAGGCCCAGCAGGCTGGAAAGCAGATTGATCCGGGCCTTGAGCGGGCGGTGTTTCTCGCCCAGCATCAGCATCAACGCGGCGGTCAGCAGCGGCAGCAGGATGGGCGCGGCGATCAGATGGGGGGTCAACATCATTCCTTGGGCTCCCGTCCGTCCACGTGGTCGGTACCGGTCAGTCCTCGGGACGCCAGCAGTACCACCAGGAACAGCGCGGTCATGGCGAAGCTGATCACGATGGCGGTCAGCACCAGGGCCTGGGGCAGCGGGTCGGTATAGTGCAGCAGGTCCTGGGGCACGCCGTCCTTGATGATCGGCTCCTTGCCGATGAACAGGCTGCCCATGCTGAAGATGAACAGGTTGACGCCGTAGGACAGCAGGCACAGGCCCATGACCACCTGGAAGGTCCGTGGCCGCAACACCAGCCAGACACCGGAAGCGGCCAGTACGCCGATTGCGATTGCGATGACTTCTTCCATCAGGCGGTGGCTCCTTTGGCGGGGGCAATGGGTTTGGCTTGCAGGCCCGGCTTATGGGCCCGCACCGACTGGTGCGCCAGGGCGGTGAGGATCAACAGCGTGGAGCCGACCACCACGGCGTACACACCGATGTCGAAGAACAGCGCGCTGGCCACATGGAGATCACCCAGCAGCGGTAATTCGAAATGCCAGGTGTGGGTGGTCATGAACGGGTAACCCACGGCCATCGATCCCAGGCCCGTGGCGGTGGCGAACAACAGCCCGGTGCCCATCCAACGCAGTGGACGCAGGCTCATTTGCGCTTCGACCCACTGAGTGCCGGCAACCATGTATTGCAGGATGAACGCCACCGACATCACCAACCCGGCCACGAAGCCGCCACCGGGTTGATTGTGGCCGCGCATGAACAGGTAGAACGACACCACCAGGGCGATCGGCAGCAGCAAGCGCACCAGCACCGACGGCACCATCATGAAGCCCAATGCGGTGTCGCTGGCATGGCGCGGGTTGACCAGGTCGGTGACCACGTCCGGCGCGAGCAGACGCTGTTGCGCCGGCAGTTGCATGCTTTCCTTCGGTGGACGGAAACGCCGCAGCAGGGCGAACACCGCCAAGGCCACCGCCACCAGCACGGTGATTTCCCCGAGGGTGTCGAAGCCCCGGAAATCCACCAGCATCACGTTCACCACATTGCTGCCGCCACCTTCGGGCAGGGCACGGCTCAAGTAGAACGAAGAAATGTCGTTAGGCGTCTGCCGCGTGAGCATCGCATAGGACAACAGCGCCATGCCGCCGCCGACGGCGATGGACAGCAGCAGGTCCCGCAGGCGTCGGATACGCGCGCGCCGCTCGCTGTTGGGCAGCGGTGAGACGTCCTCGATCCGCCGTGGCAGCCAGCGCAGGCCCAGCAGGATCAGCACGGTGGTGACCACTTCCACCACCAGTTGCGTCAAGGCCAGGTCGGGGGCGGAGAACCAGACGAAGGTTACGCAGGTCATCAGGCCGCAGACGCTGACCATGGTCAGGGCCGCGAGCCGGTGGTACTTGGCCTGCCAGGCCGCGCCCAGGGCACAGGCGATTGCCAGCAGCCACAGGGTGACGAAGACGATGGAACCGGGGATCTTCGGCCGGTCGCCCCAGACCAGCGTGCTGTGCAGCATCGGGATCAGCCCCGCGAGCACGGCGGCGAGGACCAGCCAGAACAACTGGGCCTGCAGGCGGCGGGTGCTGATCCGTCGTTCCAGGCGCCGGCCCTGGCGCATCATCAGCACCAGGCAGCGCTCGAACAGGCGCTTGCCGCTGAGGCGGCCAATGAACGGCGGATGCTTGATATGCCCCTGCCTGAGCTGGTTGCGCAGCAGCAGGTACAGCACGATGCCGCCGGACATCGCCACCAGGCTCATGATCATCGGCGCGTTCAGGCCGTGCCAGATCGCCAGGCTGTACTGCGGCAGTGTGCCGCCCACCACCGGCAGTGCAGCCGCCGCGAGCAACGCGCCGACCACCTGGGCCGGAAAGATCCCCACCAACAGGCAGGTGAACACCAGCAACTCCACCGGCGCGCGCATCCAGCGCGGTGGTTCGTGGGGGGTATGGGGCAGGTCGGTGGCGGTGGGGCCGAAGAACACGTCCACGGTGAATCGCAAGGAGTAGGCGACGCTGAAGGTCCCGGCGATGGTGGCGATGATCGGCAGCGCCAGTTCGACCCAGGCCGTGGCGGAAATGAACACGGTCTCGGCGAAGAACATTTCCTTGGACAGGAAACCATTGAGCAGCGGCACCCCGGCCATCGCCGCGCTAGCGACCATGGCCAGGGTCGCGGTGAACGGAATCAGTCGCACCAGGCCGCTGAGCCTGCGAATGTCGCGGGTGCCGCTTTCGTGGTCGATGATCCCGGCGGCCATGAACAGCGAGGCCTTGAAGGTGGCGTGGTTGAGGATATGAAACACGGCCGCCACGGCCGCCAGTGGACTGTTCAGGCCCAGCAGCAGGGTGATCAGCCCGAGGTGGCTGATGGTGGAGTAGGCCAGCAGGCCCTTGAGGTCGTTCTGGAACATTGCGCAGTAGGCGCCCAGCAGCAACGTACAGGCCCCCGCGCCGCCGACGATGTAGAACCACTCTTCGCTGCCCGACAGCGACGGCCATAACCGCGCCAACAGGAACACCCCGGCCTTGACCATGGTGGCCGAGTGCAGGTACGCCGACACCGGCGTGGGGGCGGCCATGGCATGGGGCAGCCAGAAATGGAAAGGGAATTGTGCGCTTTTGCTCAGGGCGCCGATCAGGATCAGCGGCAGCAGGATGGGGTAGAGGGCATGAGTACGGATCAAGTCGCCGGCGGCCAGGACCTTGTCCAGGTCATAGCTGCCCACCACATGGCCGAGCAGCATCACCCCGGCCAACAGGCACAGACCGCCAGCCCCGGTCACCATCAACGCCATATAGGCTCCACGCCTGGCGTCGGCGCGGTGGTGCCAGTAACCGATCAGCAGGAACGAGAACAGGCTGGTCAGTTCCCAGAAGAACACCATCTGGATCAGGTTGCCCGAGATCACCAGGCCGAGCATGGCGCCCATGAACGCCAGGAAAAACGCGAAGAAGCGCGGCACTGGATCGTCCGGCGACATGTAGTAGCGGGCATACAACGACACCAGCGTGCCAATGCCCAGCACCAGCAGCGAGAACAGCCAGGCGAAGCCGTCCAGGCGCAGGACGAAGTCCAGGCCCAGGCTGGGCAGCCAGGAATAGGTTTCACGGATCACGCCGCCGTCGGCGATCTGCGGGTACAACAAGGCCACCTGCACAGTGCCGACCAGGGCCACGAGGCCGGCCAGCAGCGATTCGGCGTTACGGGCGTTATGCGGCAGCAGCGCCGCGACACAGCTGCCGATGAAGGGCAAAAGCAATAGAACTATCAGTGACATAGGCTTCTATTCGGCGGTAGGTTCTCAAGGATCATACGTACCCTGACCCGGATCACCAACCGCGAGGATGTCGCAGAATCCTACAAGATAGGTGGAGTTTTCTGACTTTGCCGGGATTCAGGCAGCCTCAGCCCTCACGCTCCAACACTTCGTCCGCGTCGATGGCGACTTTGCTCCGTGTCTTCAACTCACTGACAATCACCGCCGCCACGATCAGCGCCGCGCCGAACAATGCGATCGCCGGCAGCCGCTCGCCTGCCAGACGCCCGGCAATGCCGGCCCACACTGGCTCGCCGGCATAGATCAGCGTGGCGCGGGTCGGTGAGACGCTTTTCTGTGCCCAATTCATCGCCACCTGGATCGCTGCGCTGGCGGCGCCAAGGCCCACGGCGCTGACCAGCAGCAACATGGAAAAGTCCGGGATCGCTTCCTGGGTCGGCACCACCATCAGGAAGGCCAGCACCGCCGTGGTTGCCAGTTGCACCACGGTCACCCGGCGCACATCGACCTGGCCGGCATAGGCGCTGATCAGGATGATCTCGGCGGCAATCGCGATGGCACTGATCAACGTGGCGATTTCACCGGGGCTGAAGTTCAGCGAGGCCCCGGCCGGGCCCGACACCAGCATCAGCCCGGTGAACGCCAGCATGATCCCGATGCTGGGCATCAGGCTAGGGCGACGGCCCAGCACCAGCCATTGCAACAAGGGCACGAACGGCACGTACAGCGCGGTGATGAAGGCCGATTGGCTGCTGGGGATGGTTTGCAGGCCGACGGTCTGCAAGCCGTAGCCGAGCATGATTGCCACGCCGATGAAACAGCCTGCCTTGAGTTCGAACAGCGTCAGGTCGCGCAGGTGACGCCAGGAGAACAGCGCGACAAATGCGGCCGCGGCGGCAAAGCGCAGGCCGACGAAAAACATCGGTCCGCTGACCGTCATGGCATGCTGCACCAACAGGAACGTCCCGCCCCAGATCATGGTGATCAGCACCAGCACGCATTCGGCCTTGCTGAACCTTGAGAAACGGGAGGAAGCTTGCGGGGAGTTCACCGATGCCATGACCTTGCGCGCCACTTGAGGCGGACGCACAATGCGCCCGAAGTTGGGCAGTATAATGCGCAACCCAGCCATGTGAGCAATATAGTGCACAAAGAATCCGGCCAGCGGGCGTCCGTCCTGCAACACGTCAGCCAGAACGTCCGTCGCCTGCGGCATGCCGCCGAGCTCAGCCAGACCGCGTTGGCCGAGTTGTCGGGGGTCAGCCGGCGGATGTTGGTGGCCATCGAGGCGGGCGAAAAGAACGTCAGCCTGACTACTCTGGATCGCGTCGCCGAAGCCCTCGACGTGGCTTTCAGTGACTTGATCCAGGCCCCCGATGCCCGCGACCCGAGCCGCATCAACGAACTGGCCTGGGCCGGGACCATTGCCGGCAGCAAAGCCGTATTGCTCGCCAAGGCCACCGCCAGCCGCGAGGTGGAACTCTGGGAGTGGCGCCTGGAGCCCGGCGAGTATTACCCTTCAGAGCCCGACGCCGACGGTTGGAGCGAGCAACTCTACGTATTCGAGGGCTGCCTGACGCTGCTGTTGGGCAGCGAGGAGCGTCGGATTGGCGCCGGTGAGTTTTTCATGTTCGCCAGCAACCAGCCCCATGCCTATCGCAACGATGGCCCGGTGGCGGCGAGATTCGTACGCAACGTGGTGATTTGATTCCTGGAGAGCGGTATGGACACAGCGCTGGAGCGACATGAGCAGGGCATCACCCGGGAGGCCGATATCCTGATCATCGGCGGCGGCCTGAGCGGTGCCATGCTGGCCGCGCAGCTGCTGCGCCTGCCGGGCCGGCGTGAGGTGCTGATTGTCGAGCCGCGCAGTGAACTGGGCCGGGGCGAGGCCTACAGTGCCGTGGAGCTGGGGCACACCTTGAACGGCAACGCGGCGCGGATGAGCGTCGAACCGGACAACGCCGATGACCTGACCCAATGGCTCACCGCGTTCATCGAGGCTGGCGGCTGGCCCGAGTCGGATCAACAGCACGTGCCGATCAGCGAGTTGTTCCCGCCCCGGGGGATGTTTGGCCTCTATGTCCAGCAACGTCTGGCCGAGGCTCGCGAGTTGGGCGCACGAAACGGTTCGACCGCCGAGCACGTGCGTGGGGAGGCCGTGGACCTGCGGGTTGCTGACGATGCCGTAATGCTGAAGCTGGATGACGGCCAGGTCTTGCGCGGCCGTTTCGCGGTACTGGCCACCGGCATGTTCCCGGCGGCGCGAACCCCGCAAACCGAATCCAGCGGCTTGAATGCCGCGGCCCTGGACCCCTGGGATGTGGCTGCGATGCGCCAGCTCGATCCGCAGTCCACGGTGCTGATCATCGGCTCGGGACTGACCATGGTCGATGCCGTCGTGTCCCTGGAGCAGGCCGGGCACCGTGGGCCGATCGAAGTGTTTTCCCGTCATGGTTTGTTGCCCCATGTGCGCCGCCAGCCACCTGCCTGGGTGGATTTTCTCGCCGACGATCACAGCCTGCGCTCGCCACGTCAATTGATGCGGGCCCTGCGCGAGCAATGCCGTCAGGCCCAGGCTCAGGGTGTCGATTGGCAGGCTCCGTTGGACACGGTGCGCGCGCACATCGGGCGGTTGTGGAACCAGGCCAGTGATGTGCAACGCCGGCAGTTCGTCCGGCATGTACGACCATGGTGGGAGAGCCATCACCATCGTTCGCCACCGCTGAGCGCCGAACGGGTGGCGCGCCTGCACGAAGAAGGGCGGTTGCGGATCCAGGCGGCATCGTTCAAGGGGCTGGTGTCCTCTGCCGAGGGCACGCTGGGAATTACCATCCGTCGCCGGGGCGAGGCCGGGTTGACCGTGGTGCAGGGCGCGGCACTGATCAACTCCAGCGGCATCGAGTATGACTGGCGCCGGGTTGCGCGACCGTTGCCGCAACAGCTGTTGGCCCGGGGGCTGATCCAGCCCGGGCCGCTGGCCCTGGGCATCGCCGCGCGTGCTGACGGTGCGGTGTTGGATGCCAACGGCAAGCCCGCCGAACGCCTGTTCGCCATGGGCCCGCCACTGCGGGGGATGTGGTGGGAAAGTACTGCCGTGACTGATGTGGCGAGTCAGGCCAAGGCGTTGGCGGGGCGGTTGGCTGAACTGCAAGCCCAGGACCCAGGCTGAGCAGCGTTTCCTGTGGCGAGGGGATTTATCCCCGCTGCGTGGGAGCAAAGCTTGCTCGCGATGCAGGCGCCTCGGTTCCCAGGGGGACCGCGTCATCTTCATCGCGGGCAAGCCTTGCTCCCACAGATGGGGATAAATTCCCTTTCCACAGGGGGCACACAAAATGGGCACAAATGAGCGCTTATAGCTCGCTGATGCTCACCCAACGCTCCTCCCGCGCCGCCACACGAATCGCCGCCGCCAGCCGCTCCACTTCCCAGGCCTCTTCGAAGTCGGTCCCGCTGCCGCCTTCGCCGGCGAGGGCCATCATCAATTCGTGCACTTCCAGGGTCTTCAATTCGTTGTACCCCAACTGGTGCCCGGCCGCCGGACTGAACGCGGCATACCCCGGTAAATCCGGACCGGCCAGCAGGCGCTGGAAACCTGCCTGGCCGACGCGACACAGGCGCAGTTCATTGAGCCGTTCCTGATCGAACACCAGCGTGCCGAGGGTGCCGCTGATCTCGAAGCTCAGGTGGTTCTTGTAGCCGTGCTTGAGCCAACTGCTGCTCACCGTGCCTCGGGCGCCATTGGCGAAACGCAGCAGGGCGTGGACCTGGTCGTCCACCGCAATGGCGCGTTGTTCGGCATTGCCTGCGCTGGCGGGGCGTTGGCGGTGCACGGTCTGGCTGTCGGCGCACACCGCTTCGACGTCGCCCAACAGGTGACGGGCCATGGCCAGCAAGTGACTGCCCAGGTCGGCCAGTGCGCCGCCGGCGTGGGCCGCTTCGCAACGCCATGACCACGGCGAGGCGGGGTCGGCCATGAAGTCTTCACTGAATTCGCCCTGGAAACTGATGATCTGTCCCAGTTCCCCGCGCTGGATCATGTCCCGCGCCAGTTGGATGATCGGGTTGTGCTGGTAGTTGTAGCCGACCCGCGTCACCACCCCGGCGGTCTTGGCTGCCTGGCGCATCTGCTCGGCCTGTTCCAGGGACACCGCCAGGGGCTTTTCGCAATAGACCGGCTTGCCCGCCGCCAACGCCGCCATGGCCATGGGGAAGTGCAGGTGGTTGGGCGTGGTGATGGCGATCAGATTGACCTTCGGGTCGTCGATCAGTTGTTGCCAGTCGCTGTGAGCCGTCTCGAACCCCCAGCTGTGGGCACATTGCCGGGCACGCTGCGGATCGGCGTCGGCCAGGGCCGCCAGTTTCAGGTTCAGGGGGAGGTCGAACACCGCCTTGGCGTTGTGGAATGCCAAGGCATGGGCACGGCCCATGAAGCCGGTGCCAATCAGACCGATGCCGAGTTCACGCATGAGGAAGAGCCCTTTGAATTGTTATTTTCAGGAGGGCTATTTATGGAATAAATATTCTTTAATTGCAAATAGTAGAATAAATATTCATTTCGGCTATTGCTGAAGATTCCTTTGTGTGAGCGAGCTTGCTCGCGATAGCGGTCGGTCAGCAGTACTTGTGTGACTGATGCAATGCTATCGCGAGCAAGCTCGCTCCCACAGGGGCCCCTCGGGGCAAGCTGTCAGGACAGGAACCCCCCATCCACATTCAACGCCACACCCGTGGTGTAGCTCGATGCATCGCTGGCCAGGTACAACACCGCGCCGGCCATTTCGCTCGGGTCGGCCACGCGCTTGAGCGGGATCTGCGCCAGGGCGGTCTTCAGGATGGCGTCGTTCTTGACCAGTGCCGAGGCGAACTTGGTGTCGGTCAGGCCCGGCAACAGGGCGTTGCAGCGGATGCCGAATTGCGCACACTCCTTGGCGAAGACTTTGGTCATGTTGATCACCGCAGCCTTGGTCACCGAGTAGATGCCCTGGAAGATCCCCGGCGAGATGCCGTTGATCGACGCCACGTTGATGATGCTGCCGCCGCCGTTCTCGCGCATCAGCTTGCCGGCCTCCACCGACATGAAGAAGTAGCCGCGAATGTTCACGTCGACGGTTTTCTGGAACGCCCCCAGGTCGGTGTCCAGGACGTTGCAGAATTGCGGGTTGGTGGCGGCATTGTTGACCAGGATGTCCAGGCGCCCGAACTGCTCGCGGATGCCCGCGAACACCTGGCTGATCTGCTCCATTTCACCGATGTGGCAGGCAATGGCGGTGGCCTTGCCGCCAGCGGCGATGATGGCGTCGGCCACATGCTGGCAACCATCGAGCTTGCGGCTGGAAACGATCACATGGGCGCCTTGCTGGGCCAGCAGTTTGGCGATGGCCTCGCCGATGCCGCGGCTGGCGCCGGAAACGAAAGCGATTTTACCGTCGAGGTCGAACAACTGGGTCTTGGACATGCTGTTTCCTTGTTATAGGTGCGCTCAGAGCGTGGATTTGCTGATGACCTGCAGGCTCATTTGCTCCAGCAGTTTGTTCATCTGAACGAACTGCGCGAAGCGTTTGTCCTGGGTCTGGCCATGGTAGAAGCGGTAGTAGATCTGCTGGACGATGCCGGCCAGGCGGAACAGCCCGTAGGTGTAATAGAAGTCGAAGTTGTCGATGCGGATCCCGGCACGCTCGGCGTAGTAATCGACGAACTCGCGGCGGGTCAGCATGCCGGGCGCGTGGCTTGGCTGGCGGCGCATCAGTTGCACCGGCGCCGGGTCGCCGGCTTCGATCCAATAGGCGAGGCTGTTGCCCAGGTCCATCAACGGATCGCCGAGGGTGGTCAGCTCCCAGTCCAACACGCCGATGATCTGCATCGGGTTGTCCGGGTCGAGAATGACGTTGTCGAAGCGGTAGTCGTTGTGCACGATGCTCGAAGTCGGGTGGTCGGCCGGCATCTTGTCGTTGAGCCAGGCCTTGACCGCTTCCCACTTCGGCGCATCGGGCGTCAGGGCTTTTTCGTAGCGCTCGCTCCAGCCGCGGATCTGCCGGGCCACGTAGCCTTCGGGCTTGCCCAGGTCGGCCAGGCCGCAAGCGTTGTAGTCGACCCGGTGCAGTTCCACGAGCCGGTCGATGAAGCTCTTGCACAGCGTTTCGGTGCGGGCGGCGTCGAAACCCAGCTCCGGTGGCAACTCGGAGCGCAGGATGATGCCCTTGACCCGTTCCATCACATAGAACTCGGCACCCATCACCGACTCGTCGGTGCAGTGCACGTAGGCTTTGGGGCAGTAGGGGAAACCTTCGCGCAATTGATTGAGGATGCGGAACTCACGGCCCATGTCGTGGGCGGACTTGGCCTTGTGGCCGAACGGCGGACGGCGCAGGACGAATTCCTGTCCGGGGTATTCCAGCAGGTACGTCAGGTTCGACGCGCCACCGGGAAACTGGCTGATCTGCGGCACGCCGGTCAGGCCGGGAATGTGGGCCTTGAGGTACGGGTCGATCAAGTTGGCATCGAGTTCTTCACCGTCGCGCACGCGGGTGGACTGATCAGTAAACGCCATGCTTATCCCTTCTGCTTATTTTGGAGGCCATCGATCATTGGCTAATCTAATGGCGCGCGGGAGGCGTCACAAGCACGCCAGGGTCTTATAGGTTAGCGTGTTGCAGGATAATCATCGGGCCTGATGCACGCGCACGAGCAGATTGGCCGCGGACCGGCTAAGGTTTCGGGATCTTCAGGGAGGAGCCGCGATGGGATGCCCGCAGGTCTGCAGCACCGCCACCTTGCAATGCAGCTTCGGCGCCGCGCCGGCGGTGCTCAACGTATTGCCGGTCAACCGAATGCTGACCGGCGGGATGCCGGCAGCGAACATCATGGATCACATTCCGTTGGTGAATGTCACCACGTTCGGGATGTGCACGAGCCTGGCAAACCCGACCGTCGCTGCCGCCACGGCAGCCGCCCTGGGCGTACTCACCCCCATGCCGTGCATTCCCGCCACCGCCACCCCCTGGATCCCCGGCGGCGCGCCAACCCTGTTGCTGGGCAACATGCCGGCCATCGACGCCAACAGCACCTTGATGTGCACCTGGGCCGGGGTGATCAAGATCGTGGTGCCGGGGCAGGTGCAGATGTTGATTCCCTGAGCAGCACCAAGCTCTCTGTGGGAGCGAGGTGATTGCAGAATAGGTGGGTTACCACAATCCCTTGTGGGAGATGATTGTGGAGTAGGTGGCTCAACAATCCCCTGTGGGAGCGAGCTTGCTCGCGATGGCGGTGGGTCAGTTGGCGGCAATGTTGACTATGAAACCGTCATCGCGAGCAAGCTCGCTCCCACAGTATTTCGAGGCGGCTGCAGGAACCGGTCCCCCGTTCAAGCCTGTGCTGGATCATTCCAGCGCCTGAACCACCAGCGCACCCGGGAGATCGGTTTACCTTCTGCATCCAGCGGCCGGCCGTCTTCGGCGTAGGCGTGGGCCGGTTCCACCAGTTGGCCATTGAGGTAGCGCGCCTCGACGGCGGGGTTGCCGTTGGCATGCAGGCGGCGGTAGCGACCGTCGCGCACGCCGTCGCGATAGAACTCGGCTTCGGCCAATTGTCCGTCGGGAAAGTAGTTGTTCGCCTCACCGTGCAGCAAGCCATTGCGATACGTGGCCTGGCGCTGCAACCCACCTTCGGCTGCATAGAAGCTCGCCACGCCCTGCAACTTGCCTTTGACGAACGGCATCACTGCCGAGACCCTTCCATTGGGGTGATACAAGGTGCTGGTGCCTTGCAGTTCACCCTGGCTGTAGTTGAGTTTTGCTTGCGGGCGCTGGGCCTCTTCAATCTGCAGTGGGCCGTCGAGCCGGCCATCGACCAGTTGCCCGCTCAGTTGGCTGTCGCCACGTTCCAGGTCGAGCTTTTTCGAGGTCATCGGCGTGCTCCCATCAGTTGACCTTCACCAGGCCGCCCTTGATGGTCAGCATGCCGCCGCCGTCCACGGTCTGTTCGGCGGCGGCCTTGTTCACCAGGCTGATGCCAGCGTCGTTGGTCAGTGTGGTGCCGGCCTTGTTCTCCAACGACGTCCCGGCCTGGTTGCTCAGGGCCGTGCCGGCCTTCTGGCTGATGGACGTGCTGGCCTGGGCGGCCAGGTCGGCGCCGCTCTTGATCGCGAAACTGCCGCCGCTTTGCAGGGTCAGGGTGCCGCTGACCTTGATGGTCAGGTTGCCGTCCACGGTCAGGTTGTAGTTGCCAGTGACCTTGTGCTCGTAATTGCCGCCGGTGCTGTGGGTCTGGTCCGATCCCACGGTGACGGTGCGGGTGTCCTTCACATCGAGGCTGTCGCTGCCGGTCTGGATGGTCACGCTGCGCTTGCCTTTCTCCAGGGTCACGGTTTCGTCGCCGTCCTTCACCGTGCGGGTGCGGGCGTTCTGCACCGTGAGCGTTTCGTCGTGGCCGACGGTGGCGGTGGTGTCGTTGAGCACGTTGATGTTGAAGTCTTTCTGGGCCTGGAGAAACACCTCTTCGGCGTCCTTCTTGTCTTCGAAGCGCAGTTCATTGAAACCACCACCGCCCTTGGATGAATTGGTCTTGATCCCGGACTGGGTCTGGTTCGCCGGCAGCGCGTAGGGCAGGGCATTGTCACCGTTGTAGACGCAGCCGGTGACCAAGGGACGGTCCGGGTCGCCATCAATGAACGTGACGATGACTTCCTGGCCGATGCGCGGCACGAACTGCATGCCAAAGCCTTTACCGCTCCAGGGCAAGACCACGCGGACCCAGCAGGACGAAGTCTCGTCGTTCTTGCCGGTGCGGTCCCAGGGGAACTGCAACTTGATCCGCCCGTATTCGTCGGTCCAGATCTCTTCGCCGGCCTTGCCCACCACCAGCGCCGTCTGGGTGTGCATGCGCGGTTTTGGCGTGGTGCGCGCCGGTCGATAAGGGGTGGCCTTGGGGATCGCTTCGAAGCGGTTGCGGTAGCTGTCATGGCTGGCTTCATGGCTGACCGAGGTCACCACCCAATCGATATTCAACGTCGCGTCTTCATGGCCGGCGAGGGTGAACCAGTACCCCGGCACCAGCCAGCGGCAGTCGCTTTCGCCGACAAAACGCTTCTCCTGGCTGCGCAGGCCATCCACCCGTTGTTTGGTCAAGGCATCGCCTTGACCCTTGACGGTATACCCACCCGGATGTTCGTACATCGAACTCGGCCCGGCCACGGCTTCGGCCTGGCTGTAGAGCGAGGTTGTCGGGGTGGTGAACTCATAGTCGGTCGCCTGGTAAACCCCGGCCACGGCTTGCAGGCACACTTGCCCTGAACGGATGCCGTGCAGCTCTCGCTCACCCAGTTTCTGCCCGAGATAATTCACCGTCGGCCCATTGGGAATGGGCACGAAGGCGTCGTTGCTGTCGGCCAGTACCAGCGTGTGCTTACCGTCTTCATGGCTGAAGAACCAGAACATCCCGTCTTCTTCCAGCAGTCGCGAGACGAAGGCCAGGTCGGTTTCGCCGTATTGCACGCAGTACTCGCGGGGGGTGTAGCTGCCGGTGAGCTTGAGCTGGAAGTCGGTGAAACCGTGGGCCTTGAAAATCGTGGTGACGATGTCCGAGGTGGCGAGGTTCTGGAACACGCGGTTGTTGCTAGCCAGGCTCAGCCACCAGAGCCAGGGCCGGAGCAAAAGCTGATAGCGTTCGGCGGTGGCGTCGGCGGGCAGTTGGCGGATCTCGGCCACCAGCCCATCCAGCGGGCGCAGCAAGGCGTCCTTGTGCAGGGTGGTGGTCACGTGGCTGGCGACGGCCGTGGTGAGGTCCAGCGAGGCGCCGTCGTTGATGCCGTTGAGCATGTGCGAGCCCAGGGCGTTGAGGCGCTCTTCGCCGGACAATGACTCAGGAAACAACGCCGACAGCGTGGCGGCGGTGAGGGAAAGGGTGGTGTTGCTGTCAGTGGAGCGGGGCATCAGCGAGTGCCAAGCCGGATCTCAGGCCGACTGTTATAGGTGATGTCGCCGTTAAACATCCGAACCAACAGTTGACCATCGACACTGTTGAGTCTGGCACCCAATACCGTCAGATCGATATCACTGAGATGAGTTGCGTTGTCCCCCCAATTCTCCAGATGGGTTTGGTAAGTTGAAAGCTTGAACCCCGTTAATGCATGTTCGAAATGTCGCACTCGTCCATTAAGCAGCTCGATAGATAATTTCCAGTTCGGGTCATGATCATAGATCTGGCCACCGCCTGTATCGTTCTGGAAACCGTCGTCTATCAAAATGATCGATAGCGGCAACCCGTCGGCATGGCAATGTTTGACAAGGTCGGCCGGACATTGCTGGTTACTGGCTTCGGGGGCGCCTTTATCTCCATTGATATGGCTTCCGGTGCTGATAAAGACAAGATGCCCAGGTTTCGGAGAGTTGATCTGTTGGCGCAAGCGAATGCTCAGAAGCAACATGACTTCCGGATCGAGGATTGGCACGAAGGGTAGGGATACCACAAGCGTGTAGCTGCTCTCATTTGGCAGCAGCGTTTCCGAAGCGACTTTACCCTTGCCATTGGCCAGGAAGACATTTGCGTGTGCGGGAATTGGGTGTGCACCCAATAACGGGTTGATCTCCTGAACGATGAGAGGTATGGCAGCTGCGCAAGTTGTATGATCGGCCAAGTCGATAACTTTCGACTTTATAGTTTTGAATGAAATAAATATTTGCATGGTCATTTACCCTTCATTCCAACACCCACTCCGCCAACTTCCCCGTCACCTGCGTCATCAACACATTCTCGACGTCTCGCGCCCCCGCCGCGCTGCATTTGGCCAACACAGCCTTGACGATCCCCGCGTCGAATTCGAATTGCTTGCCGGTCGCGGCCTTGTAGCGCCCGCGCAGTTTCTCCAGCTTCGCCAGCACGATCCCTTCCAGCGTCGCCTCATCCAACGGCCGATACGCCACCACCGTCATGCGCGCCAAAAACGCCGGGCGAAACGCTTGCAGCAGCACTTTGTGCAAGGCTTCGTTGAAGGTGTCGCTGCCCAATTGCGCGGCCGGTGTGTCCAGCAACAGTTCAGCGCCGACGTTGCTGGTGGCGAGCATCACGGTGTTCTTGAAGTCCACCACCAGGCCGGTGCCGTCTTCCATCAGGCCTTTGTCGAAAACGTTGTAGAAGGCTTCGAGCACATCCGGGTGGGCCTTTTCGATTTCATCCAGCAGCACCACCGAATAGGGTTTGCGCCGCACCGCTTCGGTGAGCACGCCGCCGCTGCCGTAGCCGACATAGCCGGGCGGGGCGCCTTTGAGTTGGCTGACGGTGTGGGCTTCCTGGTACTCCGAAAGGTTGATGCTGATCAGGTTGCGTTCGCCGCCGTACAAGGCGTCGGCCAGGGCGTAGGCGGTTTCGGTCTTGCCCACGCCGGTGGGGCCCACCAGCAGGAACACACCGACCGGTTTCTGTGGGTCGGTAAGGCCGGCGCGATAGGCTTGCAGGCGTTGGGCGATGGTGTTCAGCGCGGTGCTCTGGCCCATGACTCGCTGGCCCATGCGCTGGCCGAGGGTGCGCACGGCGTGGGCTTCGTCGGCGAGCATCTTGCCCACCGGAATGCCAGTCCAGCCGGCAATCACGGCGGCGACGGTCTTGCTGTCCACCTGTTCGGGCACCAGCGGATCGTCCTGGCGAATGGCATCCAGGCCGGCTTCCAGGCGCAGCAGTTCGGCGGCCAGGTGGTCGATGCGGTTATCGATCTCGGTGTCGGCTTTTTCACTGTCGGCGCGTTCGCTCAGGGCGAGCAGTTCGCGCCGGGTGTCGAGCAGTTCGCGCACGGCTTCGCGCTCTTCGCCCCAGCGGGTTTCCAGCTCGCGGATGGCTTGCACGTTGCCGGTCGATTCGCTCTCCAGCAGGGTGATGCGTTCGCGATGATCGAGCCCGGTGGCCTGTTCCCGGCGCAGGCGTTCGACTTCGTCCTTGAGACTGTTCTGCCGATGGCGCAGGCTTTCCAGCGGTGGCGGCACGTCGTGCTGGCCGAGGGCGACCCGGGCACAGGCGGTGTCGAGCACGCTGATGGCTTTGTCCGGCAACTGTCGCCCGGAGATGTAGCGGTGGGACAGCTTCACCGCTTCGTGGATGGCCGCGTCCAGCACCTGCACGCCGTGGTGCTGTTCCAATTTGCTCGCCACGCCCCGGAGCATTTCCACAGCGGTAAGTTCGTCCGGCTCTTCGACCTGCACCAGTTGGAAGCGGCGGGCCAGGGCCGGGTCTTTCTCGAAATATTTTTTGTATTCCAGCCACGTGGTCGCAGCCAGGGTGCGCAGTTCGCCCCGGGCCAGGGCCGGCTTGAGCAGGTTGGCCGCGTCGCTGCCGCCTTCCGCACCGCCGGCGCCGATCAGCGTATGAGCTTCGTCGATGAACAGGATGATCGGCTTTTCGGCACTGCGTACCGCGTCGATCACGCCCTTGAGGCGCTGTTCGAATTCGCCTTTGACTCCGGCGCCGGCCTGCAACAGGCCCAGGTCGAGGACGCGCAGGGTGACTTCCTGCAACGACGGTGGCACATCCCCGGCGGCGATGCGCAGGGCCAGGCCTTCCACCACCGCAGTCTTGCCGACGCCGGGCGCGCCCACCAGGATCGGGTTGTTCTGCCGGCGCCGGAGCAGAATGTCGATGCACTGGCGGATCTCGCCGTCGCGGCCGACGATGGGGTCGATGCGACCGTTTCGGGCGTCGGCGGTCAAGTCCTGGGTGTACTGGTCCAGCACCGGGTCCTGTTTCTGCGGCGCCTCGCCGGGTTTAGCCGGGCGCACGCCACCGACATGTTCACGGGAGCTTTCGGTCCACTCCAATAGGTGGGCGCGCAGGGCGTCGCGGGGAATGCGCAGCAACGACGAGGCGCTGTTGAGCAGCAGGCTGCGGCGCTCATCACGATCCAGCAGCGCCAGTAGCAACAGCCCGGAGCGGATGCTGTCCAGGCCCAGCACGCTGGCCTGGACCACGGCGTCTTCCAGCAGGCCGATGGTTTGTGCCGACAGGGCGGGCGTGCGGGTGCTGCCGGATTTGAACAGGTCCAAGGCCTTGTTGGTTTCGGTGGCCACTGCGTCACGCTCCAGCCCGAAGCGCGGTAGCAGGCAGGCAAAGTCGCCGCCCTCGATGTCGAGCAGTTCCAATAGCAGGTGTTCGATCTCCACGTAATGGTGGCTGCGCTGCATGCAGCGTTGCGCGGCCCGTTCCAGGGCGCGGCGGTTGTCCGGGTTGAGGCGTCCGATCAGGCTGGCCAGTTCCATTTCAGGCGATCTCCGGCTGACGAAGGCGGGTTTCGATCCGTTGCACGGCGAGGGTCGGCTGGCGTTGCAGGCCACCGTTCCAGTTCAGCCGTGGCGCTGCCTGGCGGTCCAGTTGCAGTGGGCCGGCGCCACGGATCAGCAGCACCAGGGTGCAGTCCAGGTCGGGGCCGAAGTACAGGGCATAAAGGCTGGCGAGCAGCGGATGAGTCTCGCCGTTGGGCAGCAATCCGCTGGCTTGGCCCGTGGTCAGCGGGCCGAGGGTCAGGCGCACGCCGGCATGTTCGTCCCAGACGTGGGTGCCGGTCACCGCGTTGCGGCCCAGGCACAGGTTGCGCCCGCCCGGTTGCAAGCGGCTGCGGCTGGCCGGCGGGATTTCACGCCAGCCACCTTCGTAGGCGCTCAGCTCCACGGGCAGCCCGAACTGTTCACGGACAATCGCCGCGAACCCGTCCAGGGAGCGCCGACCATCGGCGTACAGCGCGGTGCAGGCCAGTACCGCCGAATCGGGTGCTGCCTGGCGCTCCTGCAAGGCCTTGGGCAGCAGGCCGGTCAACGCCCGCAGTTGTGCATGTACGGCGGAGGCGCCTGGGGCGGTAAAACCCACGGCGATGCGATGTTTGCGCATCACCTTGTAAAGCAGGCTGAGCAGGCGATGCTGGAACAGGTCGAGAAATTCCGCCGGGGCATGATCTTTCGCCCGTGCCCGTTGTTGCAGCCATTCCTGGTAGGCGTAGGGCAACGGGCCGTCGGGGCCGCCGAGGCCAAAGATCGGCGTGGTCAGGGTTGGCGGCAGGCCGGGTTCCTGGGCCAGGCCTTCCACTTCGCTGGCGGCGAACAGCGGCGTCAAGGGCCCGCGCAGACGCAAGGCTTCGGCGTGTGGCGCGGTGCCGCTGCCCAGGGGCTCGGCCTGGGGATGTTCACGTTCGAGCAACAGCAAGGCCTGAAGCCATTCGAAGCGTTGCGGGTCGCGCCGCAGGCGCTGGCTCAGGTTCAGAGCACCAGGGGTTTGCCGGCTTGGGGTTGCCATGTCTTCACCTCCTTGTCGGACT
Source organism: Pseudomonas sp. St316 (assembly GCF_018325905.1). Classification (NCBI taxonomy): domain Bacteria; kingdom Pseudomonadati; phylum Pseudomonadota; class Gammaproteobacteria; order Pseudomonadales; family Pseudomonadaceae; genus Pseudomonas; species Pseudomonas sp. St316. The sequence continues at coordinate 2,799,170 of NZ_AP021901.1, forward strand.
GGACCAGCACGGTGCGCACGAAGCGATTGGCGGTGGCATAAAGGGAAAAGAATTGCGCCAGCACCCCCGAGAACAGCACGGCGCTGCTACCAACGAAGTGTTGCGGGTCCAGTTGCAGGCGCACCTCCAGCCCGTTTCGCCAGCCGCGCCAGGCGTCTTCACCGATATGGGCAATGACCCGGTCGCAGCCCAGCCCCGATACCCCTTCGATCTGGCGATGGGCGCTGGCCTCGTCCCGCAGGTTGTGCAATTGGAGAATCTCGCGCAGTGCGTCCAATGCCTGGGGGCCTTCGACCAGCGACAAATGGTTGAGGGTCAATTGCGACACCAGCCGCCAGCGCGATTCGCCGTCCAGGCGCGGCAAGCTTTGTGGGCTGGGCGGGTTGCGCAGGCGCGCCCAGGCCACCGGCCCCGGGCGCTCGAAACCCAGCGGGGTGCCGGCGGGCAGGCTCTGGGCCAGATGGCGGTTGGTGCACAGCAGTTCGGCGGTGAGGCTGTAGTCGTGTGTATCGGCCAGCGGGTCGAACTGGGTGTCCACCAGGCTGACCATCAAGTCGGTGCCCAATCGGTTCGGGCTCATGCCACTGACCCGTCGGGCATGCCAATAACAGGTCTGATCGCTGCCGTGCTGGCTGCCGTAATAGGCCGGCACTTTGCGCACGCCCTGGCTGGACATGGCGCGCATGCCACGGATGCTGTGGATCTCGACGCTGTTTTCCCGATGACTGTCGGCCACCAGTCGATACTCGCTGCGGGTGCCGTCCGGGCGCAGCGGCTCGGAAGTCCTGGGAAACAGGTTGATCACCGGCGTGCAGCCCAGGGCGATGTCGCTGGCCTGCAGCGGAAGGCGGCTGGTGGGAGGGCAGTCGAAAACGATGTACAGGTACAACGACAGGCCGTCGCTGGTGGCGCCGGCCAGTGGCAGATCGAAGAAGCCGAATTTATCCGGGAAGGCAAAGTACTCGGCCAGCAGGCGCATGCCGGGATGCACGCCGTCTTCATCCGGCAGCAAGACCTGGTCACTGGTGAAGCCGACGATCTGTGGCAAGCCTGTCAGTGACTCCGGCACGCTGCCCGGTGCACCGGCCAGGACCTCGATGGCGTGCGCGCCCAGCAGGTCGTACAGCCCGGCGTTGATGATCGGTGACGCCGCCAAGTGGACCCGCAGCGAGTCGATTCCCAACGTCGACCACTGGCTTTCGCCCAGGCACCGCAGCTCCAGGCGCAAGGCCGAGCGTGCCCGGACCACTCCGGTCAGCGCTTGGGCTTCGTCGCTGCCCAGCAGCAATGCCTCGCTGATTTCCACCGGCCACAAATGCACGGCGGCGGTGGTGCGAAAGTGAATACTCTGACCCTTGTCCGTAGTGACGAACAACGGTGTGTCGCGGGGCAACGGGTAGCCCTCGTTCAAGTTGCCTTTGCTGGGGTCGGGTTCAAATTGCACGATGGCGCACGACGGCAAGGGTCGCATGGCCAACGGGTAAAGCTGTTCGAGCAGGGCATCGCTGAATTCGGCGTAGTCGTCGTCCAGTCGGCGTTGCAAGCGGGCGGCCAACAGTGCGAAGCCCTCAAGCAGGCGCTCGACGTGGGGATCGGGGCATTCGCCGGGGGACAGCTCCAGGCGACGGGCGACCTTGGGGTAGCGCTCGGCGAACAGGCTTCCGGCATGCCGCAACCAGGTCAGTTCGCGTTGGTAATAGTCCAACAGTTGCGGGTCAATCGAGTCGCTCATGTCGTACCTCAAGGCCGTCGCCGGCGTGCTCGATGACAAAGGCCACCGGCCAGGCATGCAGGTCGCCGCGCAGCTCGCCCAGCAGCCGTATGCACAGTTGCTGCGGATGGCCCGGCACCGGGCAGACCTCGACCTCGCCCAGGCGCAGGCGAGGTTCGAAGTGGGTGATGGCCTGGCGGATTTCCCGGGTCAGTTGGCGCCGGTCATCGCTGCGCTGCTGTTGCAGCGCGGTCCAGTCGGCGATGCCGTAGTCCAGGATGCTCGGCGGTTCGGTCAGCGCCCGTGAGCCGCGTCGGGTATTGAACAGGCGCGACAGCTCGGCATGCACCGAGTCTTGCAACGCCTGTCGGTCGAACGTCCGCCCGGTATCGTTCGCCGGGCTGGCCAGGCGGTCGAACAGGGGCGGACGCAGCCCGAAGCCAGCCATGGGCCCGTTTCCCTACTTGGTCATTTTGTTGGCGGCCAGGTCCCAGGTCGTGCCCGCCGTGCCTTCCTTGGTGCCATCGTCTTTTTGCGCGGTGAGCTCCCATTTGATCTTGGTGAAGTTCAGCGACAGGGTTTCCACCGGTTTGCCGCCGGTGCCGCCGCTGACACTGACGTTGGACAGCACGACGTTGGTCAGGGTGTAGATGATGAACGGCATGAGTTTGCCGCTACCCTCGGCGGCATTGCGGCCAATGGTGATGACGGCTTGCGGGATCGGTTTACCGGCGCAGCAATACTCGTTGAGCGAAGGGGTAGAGCTGTCGATGAATTTAGTCAGGGTGAATTCGCCGATATGGGGCCGGCCGGAGGTACGCTCCGAGTTGCTGACGTCGTTGGTGACCTGCATTGCCACGTTATGGCTGTAGGACATGACCTCGATCTTGTCCGTGAACCCCTCCAGCAGGCTGTCGCCCTTGATGTCGCCGCCGAGGTCGAGAATGATTGCATCCATTGTGTGGAACTCCTGAAAAAGACGAAATGGGTGGTGCCCAATACCGATCCGTTAAAGACGAACGCCGAACCTGTGGCGAGGGAACTTGCTCCCGCCGGACTGCGCTGTAGGAGCTGTCGAGTGAAGCGAGGCTGCGACCTTTCCACTACCCATTGAATCGAAAGCGAAAGATCAAGATCAAAAGATCGCAGCCTTCGGCAGCCCCTACACATAGCCCAGTGGGAGCTTGCTCCCTTGCCAAGGCGGTCAGGCAGCTACCGGTGGCGGCAGGGTCGCCACCAGGCGGATCGAGGCGGTCAGCTCCTCCAGCTGGAAGTGTGGCCGCAGGAACACCGTGGCCTTGTAGGCGCCTGGCTTGCCGGCCACTTCCGTCACGTCCACCCGCGCTTCGCGCAACGGGTACTGCGCCTTGATTTCTTGCGGCGCGTTGTCGTTGATCAGCACGTAGTCGGCGATCCAGTTGTTGAGGTAGGTCTGCACGTTGTCGCGGGTCATGAAACTGCCGACCTTGTCACGCATGATCACCTTCAGGTAATGGGCGAAGCGCGAGGCCGCGAGTACATACGGCAACATCGCCGAGATCCGCGCGTTGGCGTTGGCCTCATTGGTGTTGTAGAGCTTGGCCTTGTTGGTGGTCTGGCCGCCGAAGAACACCGCCACGTCGCTGTTTTTCTTGTGGCACAGGGAGATGAAACCCAGGTCGTTGAGTTCTTTTTCGCGACGGTCGGTGATCGCCACTTCGGTCGGGCATTTGAGCGACAGATCCCCGGAACTGGTGCGGAACGTATGGGCTGGCAGGCCTTCGACCGCGCCACCGCCCTCGGCCCCGCGAATGGCTGCGCACCAGCCATATTTGGCGAAGGCTTCGGTGATGCGTTGCGCCAGGGTCCAGGCGGCGTTGCCCCACAGGTATTTGCTGTGGTCGGTGCCGTTGACGTCTTCGACGTAGTTGATGCCTTCCACCGGCAGCGTGTCCGGGCCGTACGGCAGGCGCAGCAGGAAGTGCGGCAACACCAGGGACACGTAGCGCGAGTCTTCGCTTTCACGGAAGGCGCGCCACTTGATCAGCTCCTGGCTCTCGAAAATCTTCGACAGGTCCCTGGGGATCGCCAGTTCGGTGAAGCTGGTCATGTCGAACAACCGCGGGCTGGCGGCAGCAATGAACGGGGCATGCGCGGCGGCGGCGACGTTCGAGAGTTTTTCCAGCAGGCCGATGTCCTGCGGGTGGCGGCCAAAGGTGTAGTCACCCACCAGCAGGCTGAACGGGTGCCCGCCGAAGGTGCCGTATTCTTCCTCGTAGATTTTCTTGAACAGCGCGCTCTGGTCGAATTCGACGGCTTTTTCCAGATCGTTCTGCAGTTCTTTCTGGGTGACGTTGAGCAGGCGCAATTTGAGCCGGGTGCTGGTTTCGGTGTTCTGCACCAGCAGGTGCAGGCCGCGCCAGGAGGCTTCGAGTTTCTGCAGGTCGGGGTGGTGCAGCACTTCGTTGAGCTGGGCGCTGATCAACTGGTCGATCTGGCTGATGCGGTCGTTGATCATCGCCACGGTGTCCTTGTCGATGGCCATGCCTTCGTCGAGAACCTGGGTGGCGAATTCGGCCAGCATGTCTCGGGCGTAGTCTTGCTGGCTGTCGTCGTGGGCCATGCGGCCTTCGGCGATGATCTTGTCCAGCAGGGACAGGGTCTGGGTCGTGCTCTCGCTGGTTTGAGCGCTGGATGAAGCAGGCATGGTGTTATCTCCCTTAATGATGCGCGCGATCAGGCCTGTGGTTCGGCCGGGGCAGGGTCATCGTTGGCGGCCACGGCGGGTAGCTCTGGCGGAACGTCCTGGGGCCGGGCCGACTTGATTTCTTGCAGGCCTTCGGTGTTGGCGATCACGTCACGCAGCAGCTTGTCCAGGTCGTCGTTGCCATCGAGTTTGGTCAACAGGTCCCGCAGGCGTTGGCGCGCTTCGAACAACCGACGCAGCGGCGTGACCTGCTCCACGACCTTGACCGGGTCGAAGTCGTCGATGTGACGGAAGTTGAGTTCGATGTTGAGCTTGCTGTCGTCGCCGCTGAGGGTGTTGTTCACCTGGAGCGTGGCGCGGGGGGAGATGGAGGCGAGCACCTCGTTGAAATTATCCCGATCGATTTCGGTAAAGCGCCGCTCATTGAGCTTGGGCAGCGGGTCCACTGGCTTGCCTGAGAGGTCGGCCAGAATGCCGACCACCAATGGCAATTCTTTTTTCTCGATGGCGTTGCCGATCTCCACGTCATAGGTGATCTGGACGCGGGGAGGACGGACTCTGTCGAGCTTGTGCTGGGTACTTTCTGCCATGGCGGCCGACTCCGATGCATGTGTGGGCGCAATGCATCGGGAGTCCCGCTCATCGCATTCCCTTGCTGATCCGCAGGTTGCAAATGGAGGGCAGAAAACCTGTCATTCCCTTGACGAACCTGGTGCATTCGACCGTGTGGGCCGAACTACCCAAGACGCTAGAACAGGTCTATAAAAAAGCAAGCAAAAACAATTTTTGACCGCTGAGAAAAGGAAAATTCATTTTGCGTGGGTTTTTTTTCGGATTTTTTTTGAGCCTGGCACTCACCGGTTGCTCGCTTTTTGCGCCCAGTGTCGACCTGGACAGCCTGACCCTGGACGTGGCGCCGCGTGCCAATGACGACACACCGATCGCGGTGGATTTCATTGCGGTGAACGACCCGGACTTGCTCAAGCAACTGTCGGGCATCACCGCCAGCCAATGGTTTGCTGAGCGCGAACAGTTCCAGCGCGACTATCGTCAACTCATGTCGGTGTGGGGGCTGGAGCTGGTTCCGGGGCAATTCATCGACCGCCAACCCTTCCCGTTGGAGGGCCGGCGCGCCGCTGGACTTTTGGTCTTCGCCAGCTATAACACTCCCGGAGCCCACCGGCTTCGGTTGGACGATCAGCGCGAGGCCTGGCTGAAGTTCGACAGTCGCGAGATGACCCTCGTGAATGATGGGGTTCGATGACAGCCAGCCTTGAGTGACCGCGGGCCGCCCTGCGCGGCGACATTGGAATGTCGAAGGGAGTCGTATGAGTCTGTTACCTGACGCGGTGTGCTGGCATGAGGGCATGCAGTTGCTGCCCCAGCATTTTCAGTTGCAAGGGCTGCGCGCCGAAGCTTTGGCTGCGTATTTTGCCGGGGCCTGCAACCCCTGGTTCTGGGGCGTCAGCCAGTTGGAAGTCGACCCCTCGGCCCTTAGCGCCGGCCAGATAAGGCTGGTGCAACTGCAAGGTACCTTGCCGGACGGCTTGCCGGTCAACCTGCAGGCTGGCGTCGGGCCGACCCTGGAGCTGGACATCGGCGAGGCGATCGACAAGACCGACGACGCCACTGTGACGGTGTACCTGGCCGTCAGCCCACTGTGGCGCGCCGGGCAATTGGTGCCGCTCAAGGGGCGCCTGCAATCGGTGGTCGGCGAGGCGTTGCCGGACCTCACCAGCGGTGCATTTCCCGAGTCGATCACTGTCTGGCGTCCCAACCCGAGGTTATGCACGCAACTGAGCAAGGCCGATTCGATCTGCCTGCCGCTGTTGCGCATCCGCAAGGAGGGCGGTGGTTTCTGGCGCGTGCCCTACACCCCGCCAACGCCGATCCTGTTGCCGGAGTCGGCCCTCGGTCGGCGGGTTGCCGGGGTGTGCGCCCGGGCCCGGGAAAAGTGCATGTTTCTCGCTGGCCGCTTGCGTCAGGCCCAGGCGGCCGGCAACCAGGACGATGCCATGGAGATCCGCCGGCAATTGACCGCCTTGTGGGCGCGCTTGCCGGAAGTCGAAGGCGCGTTGAACACTCGGGTGGCAACACCCCAGGCGCTCTATGGTTTGCTGCTTGGGCTGGCCGGGAGCTGGTCGGCCCTCGATCCACTGGCGGGCGTCCCGGCCTTCGCTCCGCTGGATTTCCTCGAATTGCAGCGCGGCTACGAGCCGTTGCTCGACTGGCTGGAAACCACCCTGGAACTGGTTCGTGCCGGCTATCGCAGCCTGGCCTTCGAACGCAATGATCAGGTCTTCTCGATCCAGTTGCCTGACGACCAACCGGACCAACGCCTGGTGATCGGCCTGCGCATGCCCAACGGCGCCAGCGAGCAGGCGGCGGGCGAGTGGTTGCGCGGGGCGATCATCGCGTCGGCGCGGCACATCCCGCTGCTGAGCCGACAACGCATGAGCGGTCTGCCCCACCAGGCCATGAGCCGCAACGAACAGGTGGCCTACAGCGTGGGCGACGACACTCGTTTGTTTGTCGTGGCCGCCAGCGGGCAATGGTTCGACGCGCAATTGCCGCTGCACATCGTGGCGCCGGCATCGGCCCAGGCCAGTAGCCCGTGGCAAGTGGTGTTGTTCGTGGCGCAAGCCAGTGAAAGTGCCTGATCGCAAAAGGGGAGTCGTATGCCTGATGGAAGTGGCGGGGCGGTTCGGAGTCTGCATGAGGCGCCGCTGAGCAGCGCTTTTCGCCAGGCCTGGCTGAAGTGGTCCCAGGAGTGGCAAGACTTGCCCAAGGACAGCGACCCTGCGGTATTGGTCAATCGGGTGGTGGAGTTTTCCGGGCGCAGCGCCCAGCGTCTGTGGCGGGTGGCCTTCGCCACCGTCGGCGATGCCGCTACCGAGCAGGTCAAGTCGCTGGTCTATGCCTTCGTGGCGCTGGTGGACGAAACCTTGCTGTTCAGCCCGTGGCCCGGACAACTGGCCTGGCAGCAGCACCCTCTGGAGTCACGCATGTATGCCAGTCGCCAGGCCGGTGAGCGCTTGCCGGCGGCGATCAAGAAACTGCTGGACGAGCAGATGCCCGGCACCCGAGACCTGGCGAATGTCTACCTGCAATGCCTGATCCTCGGGTTTCAGGGGCGATTGCGTGGCGAGCCCGGTCAGGTTCAGCATGAGAAATGGCGCCTGGCGTTGTTCACGTTTGCCTGGCAGCACGAACCCGATTATGTCGATGTCAGCCAGCGCCTGGCGCTGTCTTCGGCAACGCCGCCCGTGCGCATGCCGGTGCAGCAATCGCTGCCGGACGGCTTTCGCCTGGGGCTGGCGATCCTGGCGATGGTGTTGTTGCTGACCGGGTTGGGGCAGGTGTTCTGGCGTGACATTCGTTTGGAACTCGAACCGGTGTTGCAATTGAACGAATCGGTGGTTCAGGAGCAGGACTCATGAGCACCCTGAGCATCGTTGCCCTGGTGGTGCTCGCCATCGTCGTGGTGCTGTTGATCGCGGCCTTGATCTGGTGGCTGCGGACCCAAGGCGGGGCGGCGATCCGCAGCTTCTATGGGGCGGTGCGCCGTATGGAGCTGGAGCAGGGCACCCGGGACCGCTATCAGATGCCTTGGCTGATGATGCTCGGTAACGAAACCGACGGCGCCCAATTGTGCGCCCAATGGCGCTTGCAACCGACCGACAAGGCCGCCTGGTTCGGGCGCTGGTTTTCCGATGTCGAGGGCTCGGTGCTGGTGGTGCCCCAGGCGTTGTTCCTGCCTGAGGAAGGCATGAACCGGCAACGGGGCAATTGGTGGCGCCTGCTGGGGTTGATGTTGCGCTTGCGCAGCAAGCGACCATTGGATGCGGTGATCTGGACGGTGCCGTTCAGCACCCTCGATGACATCGAGCACACCACCGAACTGAGCCTCAAGGTCCGGCGCTGCTTTATCGACCTGTTGCAACGGTTCGGCCTCAGTCTGCCGGTGTACGTGGTGATCACCGGGATGCAAGAACTGCCCGGAGTCCAGGAACTGGTCAGCGCGCTGCCCGTCGAGGCGCGTGAATCGATGCTGGGCTGGTCCTCGCCCTATTTGCCGGATGCGGCCTGGCAGTCGCAGTGGAGTGACCAGGCCCTGGACCAGGTCAACGCGGCGCTGGCGCAGTCGATCATCGAGATCGGTGCGCTGTCAGGGCAATTGGGCAGTGATCTTTATGGGTTGCCGGAGCGCTTCGAAGGCTTGCGACGGGCCTTGCAGATCCTGCTGGAGCCGGTGTTCCAGGGCAATGCCCAAGGTGAAGCGCCGCGTTGTCGCGGGGTGTATTTCACTGCCAGCCAGGCGCCGGCTGTCAGCGGTGATGGTTTGACCGCCGCCGACAGTGCTCTTCGGCAAACCGTGTTCGCCCGGCAATTGTGGTCGCGACGGCTGGTGGCTGAGCGTGGCCTGGCCCAGCCTGTGCCGCGGCTGTTGCGTCTGCGCCAGCGCGGGCATCGGTTGGTCGCAGCGGTAGCGCTGGTGGTGGGCCTGGTCTGGTTGGGTGGCATGGTCTGGGTCTGGCACGATTCGATGGAAGAAGCCGAAGGGCTGTCGCGGTTGGTGCTCAGCACCCATAAGAACCACCTGGTGGTCGACCCTGACGAGCCGCAGCTGGAATCGACCCGGCACAACGTGCAGAACTACTGGAACATGTTGGAAAAGGCCCCGCGCTGGCGCTTTGTCTCGGTGGTCTTTCCCACTTCGTGGTTCTCTAGCGTGGACACGCAGCTGGAGAATGGGTTGCGCCTGACTGCCCGGCAACATTGGATATTGCCCCTGCGGGACCTGCTCAATTCAGACCTGGAACAGCTCAAGTCCATCCGCAACACCGAGCGGCGGGGCAATGTGGAGAACGAAGACCCGGCACAATGGCAGAGCTACGTGAAGGCCAAGGCACTGGTGGACCTGGCGGTACGCCTTGAACAGCACAACCAGATGTTCAGCCAGGTGGTGAACGATCCCAAGGCACCGCTGGACGAACTGGTGCAACTGAGCAACACCGCCTTGTCCCTGGGGCTCAACACCGGCACCTTGAGCCGGCCACGGTTCTATAACCGGGTGCTGTTCGATGCCCAGAACAGCGATTTGAAAGGGCTGGACCTGAACGCCGCGCGCCCGGTGATCTCCGATAATTTCACCGGCCTGATGCAGCGCTGGCTGGACCATTACTTCCTGGCGGACAACTTCGTGCGCCAGGCCGGTTACCTCAAGCTGCACCTGCAGCGGCTGGAGGCCGGCGGTGGCAATTCGTTGAGCGAACTCGAAGACCTGATGTCGCTGATCGACGATTTGCAGACGCTGGTCAGCCTGACCAACTCGGCCTGGGGGCGGGGCAAGGGCCAGGACCTGGTACCCGGCTACAGCCAGATGCTGGACAAGGTCAGCCACAGCACGTTGCTGGGGCCGGATATCGAGCAGGACCTGGAGAGCCAGGCGGCGAAGTTGCAGCAGAGCTTTCGTGACCAGTGGATCGTCCAGACCGGTTCCCGGGACAATCTGCTGGTGCAACAGGGCAGTGGCCTGCTGGTTTTGCAAGACCATGTCACGGCGCTGGACGGTGCGGTGCAGGCGCTGTTCAAGCGTGATTTCGTGGCGTTGGCCATGCAGAAGGATCCGTCGGGCAACAACCCCGACTCGATGGGCCAGGGCGATGGCAGCGATGATTTCAGCGTCGCCCTGAACTACTTCGCCAGCTACAAGAGCTATGCCAATGAAGAAATGCCGCGCATTCCGCCGGATTACCGTGACGCGCTGATGCAGGCCGCTGAAGGCGCTGCGGCCCGGGCTATGTGGTTGAGCCTGGATGAAAGCGACGAGGCGCTGCCCGGCATGGGCTTCAATGTGCAAACGACCCAGGCCGTTGCGCTGCAAAAAGCCTTCATGGACGTGCACCGTGGCGACCTGGCGATTCGTTTCCAACGTCTGCTCAATCGTCGCGCATTGGCGCAGATCAAGAGTGGCCTGGGCGAAATCGATGCCCAGCCGCTGTTCAGCCAGCGGGCCGATGTCCAGCGTTGGGACGGGTCGAAAAACTTCGGCTTGCAACTCTACGGTGCCAGCGATCCACAAGACCTGAAGCTGAACCTGGCCCAGCAATTCGGCGCGATGCTGCAGATCGCCGAGCAGCGAATGCCGGCGCTGGAATGGCTGATCGTCCAGCAGGACAACCTGTCGGCCCTGGAACACGACCAGGTGGCACGCTTCATGGCCCTCAACGATGAATTGCTCAAGTACAAGAACCAGAACCCGGCCAGCTCGGCGGCCCAACTGGAACAACTGGTGAGCCGGGACTTTATCGCCATGGACACCACCTCCTGCGCGCAGATCTTGCAAACCTCCAGCCTGCCCGGCGGGCGCGGTGACCTGGCGCTGCGCACGGTCGCGTTGCAGCAGGGCGCCCTGCAACGGTGTCTGTACCTGCAACAGAACCAGGCCGCGGCCGCCTGGAATGACTTGGCCAACTATTTCAATCAATACCTGGCCGGGCGCTTTCCGTTTGCCCAGGATGTGCGGGCCAGCGACGCCGACCCGGCGCGGGTCCGGCATTTGCTGGAACTGATCGACACACGCCTGCCCCTGGCCCAGGCCGGGCTGACGCTGAGCCAGACGCCAGAGCGGCTGGCGGCCGAGGACTTCCTCAACCGTTTGAAACAGGCCGGTACCTGGCTCGGGCCGCTGTTCGTACGCGACAAGAGTGGCATCCTGGGGGTGGAAATGGACGTGCGCTGGCGCACCGATCGCGATGAGGAACGCGGCGCCGACCAGGTGATCGCCTGGAGTCTGGACGCCGGCAACCAACAGATCAGCTACCCCGGCGGCGACCAGCAGAACCTGCGCTGGATGGTCGGCCAGCCCGTGCGCCTGACCTTGCGCTGGGCCCGTAACGGTTATCAGCGTCCGGCCAACGACCCGCTGCAACCGAACCTGGTGGTGCGCGACCTGGAGGCCGGTTGGGAGTACCAGGGACCCTGGTCGTTGTTGCGCCTGATGCGCTCGCTGGTGTCGGTCCAGCGCCAGCCGAATGTCGACTACACCGATTTTCCCCTGGCCCTGCAACTGCCGGTGACGGCCCAGACCCAGGCCAGCACGGCGCAGCAAACGTTGATGTTCGTGCGCCTGTCGTTAATGAGCCAGGGCTCCAAGCTGCCTTTATCGATCCCGCCGCTGCCGACGCGGGCGCCCCGTTCACCTTTCATGGCGACCGCATCGAGCCCCGCCATTGCCACCCGTGAGGAGGGCCTGTGAGCTTGCCGATATCGCCTTTACCGGAGCTGGTCACTCAGTTGCTCGAGCCGATCAGCACCGAATCGCCCTGTGGCCCGGACCTGCGCTACGAACCGGAATATGACCAGTTGCGTGAACTGCGCCGCGAGGACGACACCAGCCTGCCCACCGGTGTTTGGCAGTCTTCGATCAAGCGCGCCCTGTGGCCGGACCTGGAACGGCTCGCGACCACGTTGCTGCTTGAGCGCAGCAAGGACCTGATGATCAGCGCCTGGCTGGGGGAGGCTTGGCTGCATATGGCCGGGCTGGAGGGCTTGCCGGGCAGCCTGGCGCTGGTGGCGGGGCTGTGTGAGCGCTATCCGGAGCAGTTGCACCCCCAGGCCGAGGAAGGCGACCAGTCATGGCGGGTGATCCCCCTGGAGTGGCTGGCCCGTCGCTACAGCGAAGTGCTGCTGACGCGGGTGCCGTTGTTCGACGGCCGGGAACAGGCCTTCGCCGCTTTCTCCCTGGATGACTGGCAACGCTTGCAGCGCCAGCAAGTGTTGGTCAACGACAGCAAGAACGCCAAGGCCTCGGCTGAAGCTGCGCGCAACGATCAAAAGAAACTAGGCGAACTGATTCGCAACACCCCCTTGTCGTTCTGGTTGCATCGCCAGGGCAGCCTGATGTTGAGCCTGCAACACCTGCAACGGCTCGAAGCCTGGAGCGACGCTTACCTGGGCAACCTGGCCCCGGGCTACAAATCCCTGCAGGACGTGATGCAGGCCTTGCTGGCACTGGTAGAGGAGTTTATCGCGATGCACCCACAGCAACCCACCGTCGTGCCGGTGCAAACGTCCCCGGCGACCACGACGTCACAGCCGCAGACGGCACCTGCCCAGGTCTTCCAGGAACCGGCCAATCGTGAAGAGGCCTATCGACAGTTACTGGTGATCGCCGGTTACCTGGCCCGCACTGAACCCCACAGCCCGGTGCCCTACCTGATCCGACGCGGCGTGGAGTGGGGCAACAAGCCGTTGAGTGAGTTGCTGGGGGAGCTGATCAGTGCTGATGCCGAATCCCGGCGCTTGTGGACGTTACTGGGCGTTCTCTAACGCTCCTCGTCGGGCCACGGTACGGGCGTCAACACCGGTTTGCCGGAAAAGAACGCGGTCAGGTTCTGGCCCACCAGCTCTACCATTGCGCGGGTCGCTTCGGGCGACAGGCCGGCCACGTGGGGTGTGAGGACGACGTTGGGCAGGTTTTTCAGCGCCTGTGGCACCTCGGGCTCTTGATCGAACACGTCCAGGGCCGCTCCGGCAATTCGACGATGCTCCAGGGCGCTGATCAGATCGGCGGTGGCAACCACGCTGGCCCTGGCGACGTTCACCAGAAACCCTTTTGGGCCGAGCGCATCGAGGGTCTGCTTGTTGACCAGTTGCCGGGTATCCAGGCCGCCTGGTGTGGCGATGATCAGGAAGTCCGAGATCCGCGCCAGTTCCGTGGGCGTGGCGCAGAAGGTGTAGGGCACGTCATTGCGCACCCGCCGATTGTGATAGCTGATACTCATGTCAAAGCCCAGGGCGGCCCGTTTGGCGATCGCCATGCCCACCGCGCCAAGGCCCAACACGCCCAGCCGCTTACCCGCCAGGGAAGGGCGCGCAGCCCTTGGCCATTCGCCCCGTCGCAGGGCGGCATCGCAATGGGGTATATCACGTACCAACGCCAGCAACAGCGCCATGGCATGGTCGGCCACCGACGACGCGTTGACCCCGGCGCCGTTGGTGACCACGATGCTGCGATGGCGCGCGGCCTGCAGGTCTACTTGTTCGTAACCAGCACCGATCACGCAGATGATTTTCAGGTTGGGCAGGGCGGCGATCTCTTGCGCCGTCAAACCCAGGGGGCCGCGGGTCAGCACAGCGCTGAAGCGTTCACCGTGTTCGAAAATCGCTGTCTTGCGTTCGGCAGGCGTGGGCGCCAATTCCAGGTGATACCCCTGCCGCTCGAGAATCGGCAGGTACTCATTGACGGTTTCAACCAGTACCAGAACGGTTGCAGTCATGCTGGGCTCCTGTGGATGCCGGGGCGATTTCAAGTATTCAACTTGATTGTAGGAGCCGGGGGTAGGGGGGCTTGGCTTTATTATGTGCATTTCGGATGTTGTTGACGGGGTACATATCCATTACCTGGCTTTGGCGACTGTACTTCAATCCAACTGTGGGAGCGGGCCTGCTCGCGAAGGCGCGGTACATTCAGCGCTGATGCAAGCTGACCCACCGCTATCGCGAGCAAGTTCGCCCCCACAGGGAATGCAGGGATAATTTTATGGCAGCGATCTGATACGCATAACCGCTCCTCAGCTAAGTCTTTGCTTCTGCTCGCGAATCCCGGACAATCGCGCCCCTGTTTCGGCCAGGGCGCTGCCTGTCGGGCTTTTCCGACTCGTCCCGGCCGGGTGCATGTGACCGGAATACGGAGATCCGCCCGGATGAATGATCAGGCCAATAGCGTCCAAGAGCGCTTTGAAACGACAGTCCCAGCCACCCTCAGCCAATGGAGTCGCCAGGACACCACATGGATGCTGGGCCTGTTTGGCACCGCCATCGGTGCAGGTACTCTGTTTTTACCCATCAATGCGGGCCTGGGCGGCTTCTGGCCGCTGCTGATCCTGGCGGTACTGGCGTTCCCCATGACGTTTTATGCCCACCGGGGCCTGACCCGTTTTGTGTTATCCGGTCGCGACGGCGCGGACATCACCGAGGTGGTGGAAGAACATTTCGGCCTCAAGGCCGGTGCGCTGATCACGCTTTTGTACTTCTTTGCCATTTTCCCGATCCTGCTGATCTACAGTGTGGCGTTGACCAACACGGTGGGCAGTTTCCTGGAGCATCAGTTGCATATCCTGCCGCCTCCTCGGGCTGTGCTGTCCCTGGTGCTGATCCTCGGCCTGCTGGCGGTGGTCCGCTGCGGCGAGCAGGCGATCGTCAAGGCCATGAGCCTGATGGTCTACCCGTTCATCGTTGCGCTGCTGTTCCTGGCGGTGTTCCTGATTCCCCACTGGAGCGGTGGCATTCTGACCACGGCGTCCACGCCGCCTGAAGCTTCGGCGTTGTTGCATACTTTGTGGCTGGCGATTCCGGTGATGGTGTTCTCGTTCAACCATTCGCCGATCATCTCGGCGTTTGCGGTGGACCAGAAACGCCGCCATGGCGGCAACGCGGAGGAACGCAGTTCGCAGATCCTGTCGCGCGCCCATGTGCTGATGGTGGTGATGGTGCTGTTCTTCGTGTTCAGCTGCGTGCTGACCCTGACCCCGGCGCAACTGGCTGAGGCCAAGGCGCAGAACCTGTCGATCCTGTCGTACCTGGCCAACCATTTCAGCAACCCGACCATCGCCTTTGCCGCGCCGTTGATTGCGTTTGTCGCCATCTCCAAGTCGTTCCTGGGGCACTACATCGGCGCCAGCGAAGGCCTCAAGGGGCTGATCGTCAAGAGCGGCCGGCGACCGGCGCCCAAGACCCTGGACCGCCTCACCGCAGCATTCATGCTGGTGGTGTGCTGGATCGTCGCCACTCTCAACCCAAGTATCCTGGGCATGATCGAAACGCTGGGTGGCCCGGTCATCGCAGCCATCCTGTTCCTGATGCCGATGTACGCCATTCGCAAAGTCCCGGCCATGGCTCGCTATCGCGGCCAGGCGTCGAATGTCTTCGTGGTGTTGGTGGGGTTGGTGGCGATTACTGCACTGGTCTATTCCCTGATGGCCTGAAACGCCCGCTCCCCTGTGGGAGCGGGCTTGCTCGCGATGGCGGTGGGTCAGTTTGCACTGATGTTGATGTGCTGGCCTCATCGCGAGCAAGCTCGCTCCCACAGGGGGGGGGCTAGGTGCGCATGAGTTGTGTGTCTGCTGAAAATCCAATGTGGGAGCGGGCTTGCTCGCGAAAACGGTGGGTCAGCTTGCACTGATGTTGAATGTGCTGGCCTCATCGCGAGCAGGCTCGCTCCCACAGGGGGGCTAGGTGTGCATGAGTTGTGTGTCTGCTGAAAATCCAATGTGGGAGCGAGCCTGCTCGCGATGGCGGTATGTCAGTTTGCACTGATGTTGAATGTGCTGGCCTCATCGCGAGCAGGCTCGCTCCCACAGGGGGGGACTAGGTGCGCATGAGTTGTGTGTCTGCTGAAAATCCAATGTGGGAGCGAGCTTGCTCGCGATGGCGGCATGTCAGCTTGCATCAAAATCCCGGCATAAAAAAACGCCGCCCCTCGCAAGAAGGGCGGCGTTTTTAGTTGGGCGTTTTAAGCTTTAGGCTTGAACGACCGGGATGTTGGCGTTTGCAGCCGCTTCACGGAACTCGGCGATCTGGTCGAAGCTCAGGTAGCGGTACACGTCCGCTGCCATGCTGTCGATCTTGCCGGCGTATTCCATGTACTCCTCGACGGTCGGCAGGCGACCCAGGATCGAAGCAACGGACGCCAGTTCGGCCGAAGCCAGGTAGACGTTCGCGCCGTCGCCCAGGCGGTTCGGGAAGTTACGGGTCGAAGTCGACACCACGGTGGAGTTCGGCTCGACGCGTGCCTGGTTACCCATGCACAGCGAGCAGCCTGGCATTTCCATCCGTGCGCCGGCCTTGCCGTAGATGCCGTAGTAGCCTTCTTCGGTCAGTTGGTGAGCGTCCATCTTGGTCGGCGGCGACAGCCACAGACGGGTTGGCAGCTGACCCTTGACCTGCTCCAGCAGTTTGCCGGCAGCGCGGAAGTGACCGATGTTGGTCATGCACGAACCGATGAACACTTCGTCGATCTTCTCGCCAGCAACGCTGGACAGCAGACGGGCGTCGTCCGGATCGTTCGGCGCGCAGAGCACAGGCTCGCTGATGTCGGCCAGATCGATTTCGATGACTTCGGCGTATTCGGCGTCGGCATCGGCTTCCATCAGCTCAGGATTGGCGATCCAGGCTTCCATTGCTTGGGCGCGACGTTCCAGGGTACGTGCATCACCGTAGCCTTCGCCGATCATCCAGCGCAGCAGGGTGATGTTCGATTGCAGGTACTCGGTGATCGACTCTTTCGACAGCTTGATGGTGCAACCGGCAGCCGAACGTTCGGCCGAGGCGTCGGACAATTCGAAAGCCTGTTCCAGGGTCAAGCCTTCCAGGCCTTCGATTTCCAGGATGCGGCCGGAGAAGGCGTTTTTCTTGCCTTTCTTCTCGACGGTCAACAGACCGTTCTGGATGGCGAAGTACGGAATGGCATGAACCAGGTCACGCAGGGTGATGCCAGGTTTCATTTTGCCCTTGAAGCGCACCAGGATCGATTCCGGCATGTCCAGCGGCATGACGCCGGTGGCTGCGGCGAACGCGACCAGGCCGGAACCTGCCGGGAACGAGATGCCCATCGGGAAACGGGTGTGCGAGTCGCCACCGGTGCCCACGGTGTCTGGCAGCAGCATGCGGTTCAACCACGAGTGGATGATGCCGTCACCCGGACGCAGGGAAACGCCGCCGCGGGTCATGATGAAGTCAGGCAGGGTGTGGTGGGTAGTGACGTCGATCGGCTTTGGATAGGCCGCAGTGTGGCAGAAGGACTGCATCACCAGGTCAGCCGAGAAGCCCAGGCACGCCAGGTCCTTGAGTTCATCACGGGTCATGGGACCTGTGGTGTCCTGGGAGCCCACGGTGGTCATTTTCGGTTCGCAGTAGGTGCCAGGACGTACGCCTTGGCCTTCTGCCAGACCGCAAGCCTTGCCGACCATCTTCTGCGCCAGGGTGAAACCCTTGGTGCTTTCAGCTGGGGCTTCAGGCTTCTTGAACAGGTCGAAAGGTGGCAGACCCAGCTCGGCACGAGCCTTCTCGGTCAGGCCACGGCCAATGATCAGCGGAATACGACCGCCGGCACGGACTTCGTCCAACAGCACGGGGGTCTTCATTTCGAAGGTGGTGATGACTTCGTCGGTACCGTGCTTGCAGACTTTGCCGGCATGCGGGTACAGGTCGATCACGTCGCCCATGTTCATGTTCGAAACGTCGAATTCGATGGGCAGTGCGCCGGCATCTTCCATGGTGTTATAGAAGATCGGAGCGATTTTGCTGCCGAAGCAGAAACCGCCAGCACGCTTGTTCGGCACATGAGGAATGTCGTCGCCGAAGAACCACAGCACCGAGTTGGTGGCGGATTTACGCGAGGAACCGGTACCGACCACGTCACCGACGTAGGCGATCGGGAAGCCTTGGCCGCGCATTTCTTCGATCTGCTTCATCGGGCCGGTCTTGCCTTGCTCGTCCGGAACGATGCCGTCACGGGCCATTTTCAGCATGGCCAGGGCGTGCAGCGGGATGTCAGGACGCGACCAGGCGTCTGGTGCAGGGGACAGGTCGTCGGTGTTGGTCTCGCCGGTGACCTTGAACACGCGCAGGCTGATCTTGTCGGCCAGCACCGGGCGCTTCTTGAACCACTCGCCGTCAGCCCAGGATTGCAGCACGGCCTTGGCGTGAGCGTTGCCGTTCTTGGCTTTTTCAGCCACGTCGTGGAAGGCATCGAACATCAGCAGGGTGTGCTTGAGTTCTTCGGCGGCTACCGGCGCCAGCTCGGCGTCGTCCAGCAGCTCCACCAGGGTTACGATGTTGTAGCCGCCCTGCATGGTGCCGAGCAGTTCGACGGCACGCTTCTTGTCCAGCAGGGGGATTGGGCCTGGCCCTTGGCCAGGGCGGAGAGGAAACCGGCCTTGACGTAGGCGGCTTCGTCGACTCCAGGCGGAACGCGATTGGTGATCAGGTCAACGAGGAAAGCTTCTTCGCCAGCCGGGGGATTTTTCAGCAGCTCGATCAGGCCTGCGGTTTGTTCGGCGTTGAGCGGCTGGGGAACGATACCCAGTGCTGCGCGCTCTTCGATATGTTTGCGGTAGGCTTCAAGCACAGTTATTACCCTCATCAGTGGTCCCAAATGGGTGTCCGGGACGCTCATCCAGGAACCCACGGTACTCATGCGCGTCGACGGCTTTTTGAGCCACCACGCCAGAGTTTCCGCACGTTCCTCACAGAAGCTGCTTTCAAAGTTTTACGCCTGCAGAACGGGGAGCTGATGAGGGTTGGCGTTGGGCTTTCCCCGCTGGAAAGACCCTTCGCCAACACCGCTCTGAAGGAACGACTGTGCTCGTGACGCTTTGAAAACAGCTTCTAACGGACATTGGCGCCTTAAAAGGCTGGCTGATTCTACGGGAAAAAAAAATTAAAGGTAAGTTGGGCCTGGAAGTTTGAGGGGTGATCAATCTTAGACAAAGGGCTAACATGCCGGCCTGTCCTGCTTTTGCGTGTGCGTTTCCTTATGCCCAACCAGCTCATCAAGACCCCCTGCGTCGGCCTTTGCTCCACTGTCTACGGTGACCTGGTGTGCCGTGGCTGCAAGCGGTTCCACCATGAAGTGATTCACTGGAACGGCTACAACGAGGACGAGAAGCGCGCGGTGTGGATGCGGCTCGAGCAGCTGTTGGTGCAGGTGATGGTGGCCAAGTTGGAGGTTTTCGATCCCGGATTGCTGCGCCAGCAACTGGAGTCGCGCAAGATCCGCTTTGTGCTGCACCAGTCTGAATATTGCTGGGCCTATCAACTGATCGCCCGGGGCGCACGGGTGATCAACAACCTGGAGGCCTACGGCATGGTGCTGATGCCGGAGTTTCGCGACTGGGATCTGCCGGACCTGCGCGACGCCATTGATCGGGAGTTTTTCCTTCTGTCCGAAGCCCATTACCAGCGCTATATCGCGCCGGGGTTCCTGAAGGATGCCATCGGCGGCTGAAAAGATCGCAGCCTTCGGCTGCGCCTACAAGGATCGCGCCAGACCGCAGGAGCTGGCGAAGCCTGCGATCTTTTGATCTTCACTCCTTGACCGCCAACTCCACCAGATGGTCCTCGACCTCCTGTGGCTTGAGTACCAGCACATCGCTTTCCAGCGTATCGAGCACCGCTTCGGCGGTGTTGCCGATCAGCACCCCGGACAACCCCGAGCGGGCCACGGTGCCGATCACCGTCACCGCCGCCTGCAGCTTGCGCGCCATGTACGGAATCAAGACGTCCGCCGGGCCTTCTTCGATGTGCAGGTGCTGGTCATCGATGTCGAATTCGGCCTGGAACGCCCGGCATTGTTCGCGGTAACGGGCTTCGATGGTTTCCTTGAGCTGGAACGTAGGATCGGCGGACGAGAGCATCGGCGAGGGGTGGGCGCTGATCACATGCAGGTGCGCCTTGGCGAGGAGGGCGATGTCATAGCCATGATCGATGATGGTGGAGTGCAGGTGGCGATGCTCGCCGTCGGCATTGCCAACGTCGACGGCGGCGAGGATCACCTTGTCTTTCCAGGAACCGGCCGTTTTCACCAGCAACACCGGGGTTGGGCAATGGCGTAACAGTTTCCAGTCCGCCGGGGTCAGCAGGGCTTTTTTCAGCGGGCTGTCGGGGAAGTGCTGTTTGATCACCAGCCCGCAACCTTCCGCCTGCTGCACATCAATGATGGTTTCGTGGAGGCTTTCGTTCCAGGCCTGCTCGGTGGTGACGCTGTAGCCGTCAGCCAGCAGTGCGGCCTTGAGCACGCCGAGCAGGCCAGCATGGTCATGTTTTCTGTCGCACACCAGCAGGTGCAGGTGGGCCTGGGTCACGCCGGCGATCAGTTTGGCGCGCTTGAGCGCCAGGCTTTCCGAATGTTCGGGCTCAATGACCACCAGGATGCTGCGAATGGCTTGCATGATCGGCGTTCTCCTGCAATAAAAAGGCTGGCGTTGCTCAACTATAGTTGTTGTGGGGCAGTCTAGTCGCTGTGGGGGAGCCGTCGACTTGATGCATATCAACGGCGGTGGCTGGTGGTCTGGGGGCAGGCCGGTATAATCGGCGCCCTTCGCTCGACTACCTTTTCCCCGTGAGCCCCATGAATCTTCCCGAAATTCACGAATTCCTTGGCTGCCATACCCCCGATGCCTGGGTCCAGGCCGCGTTGGCTGACCAGGAAACGTTGCTGATCGACCACAAGAACTGCGAGTTCAAGGCGGCCAGCACTGCCCTGAGCCTGATCGCCAAATACCATTCCCACGTCGACCTGATCAATCTGATGTCGCGCCTGGCCCGGGAAGAACTGGTGCACCACGAGCAGGTCATGCGCCTGATGAAAAGGCGCAAGATCGGCTTGCGCCAGCTCTCCGCCGGGCGTTACGCCTCGGGGCTGCGCAAGGTGGTACGCAGTCACGAACCGGTCAAGTTGGTGGATACGCTGGTGGTTGGCGCCTTCATCGAGGCTCGCAGTTGCGAGCGTTTCGAGGCCCTGGTGCCGCATCTGGATGAAGAACTGGGCAAGTTCTATTTCGGTTTGCTGAAAAGCGAAGCCCGGCATTTCCAGGGTTACCTGAAACTGGCTTACCAGTACGGCGACGCCAAGGACATTGCCCAGGTGATCGACAAGGTCCGTGAGGCCGAGCGGGAGCTGATCGAATCGCCGGACGTGGAGTTTCGTTTCCACAGTGGTGTGCCGACTTTGTAGTGCCGGGTTGTCTGGACTGACGCCATCGCGAGCAAGCTCGCTCCCACATTTGAACCTCAGTGCTCACAAGTAATGTGTGCACAGAACCCCCCTGTGGGAACCAGCTTGCTCGCGAAAGGGCCTCTTGCAGCGCCGTCTCTTAAACGATCAAACCCAGGCGCTCATGCCACTGGGCAATGGACTCCTCGGGATAGACCTCGAACTGCTGGTCGCCCGGATGCGCCTCGACTTCCACCCACGGCGCCTTGGAACCCAGCATCAGGTGGGTGTGCTCCGGCGGTACCAGCAGCGGCGTGTCGATGGCCGAGGCAAACGGGTGCACCAGTTCCGGCCATTCGGGGCTGAACAGCCACAGCCCCGAACCGCACAGGGAACAAAAATGCCGTTCGGCGCTGCTGCGGTGGGCGCGCTGATCGCCTTCGTTCTTGAGCCGCGCATGATAGATCGAGATGTGCTTGCGCCCGCGCACCTTCAGGCTCTGGGCATCGCCCCCCAGGTTGATCGCAAAACCGCCGCCGCCCTGGGTCTTGCGGCAGATCGAGCAGTAACAGCGCTGATAAGGGTAGGGGTGAGCGCTGTCAAGGGTGAACGACACGGCGCCGCAGTGGCAGGAACCTTCTAGCTGCATGGGAACCTCCAATGGGGGATTGGAATGACTCAGGATAGCCTAGACGGTCGGCGGTTTTTGACAGTTGGATTTATGCTGAGTGCGCCGACGCCATCGCGAGCAAGCTCGCTCCCACATTTGAACCTCGGTGCGCACAAGTAATGTATGCACAGAAATCCCCTGTGGGAGCGAGCTCGCTCGCGATGAACGATGACACGGTCTAGCGGCCAGGCACCCGCCACAAATACCACGCCGCCACCGTCCGATAAGGGCTCCATGCCAGGCCTATCTCAACCATCTGCTTGCGGCTGGGCTGTTGCTCCAACCCCTTGAGCCGTCGATAACCCTCGCGTACGCCAAAGTCATCGGCCGGCAAGATGTCTGGTCGCTCCAGGCTGTAGATCAGCAGCATCTCCACGGTCCAGCGCCCGACGCCACGCAGGCTGGTCAGGCGTTCGATCAACGCTTCATCCTCCATCGCCCGCGCAGTGGCGTAATCCGGCACCACCCCGTCCAGTGTCGCCTGGGCGATGCCCTGGATGGTCGCGATTTTGCTGGCGGAAAACCCACAGCCGCGCAGTTGCGCAACGTCTGTCGCCAGGATCTGCCCGGGCTTGGGGAAGGTCTGCGCCGGGAATAGCGCCAGCAACCGACCCAGAATTGCATCGCCGGCCTTGGCGTGCAGTTGCTGGTAGGCAATCGCCCGCACCAAGGCTTCATAGGGATCGCGGGCCGGCTTGGGCTGTAGCAGGCAAGGGCCGATCGCCTCGACGTGACGTCGCCAGTCTTCATCGAGGCTTGCCAGCAAGGCGCTGGCGTCGTGGTAGGGCACAGGCATCAAATGTCCATTCTCCGGGGCTCAAAACGCCAGGGGCAGTGAAACCTGCACCGCGGCTTTTTCCAGTCGCAGCAGAAACGCCTTGCGCGGTTGGCCGCCACCATAACCGGTCAACGAGCCATCCGCACCGATCACCCGGTGGCAGGGAATGACGATGGCCAAGCGATTCTGCCCGTTGGCCAGGCCTACGGCGCGGCTGGCGCCAGGGCTGCCCAAGGCCGTGGCGATGCCACCGTAGCTGCGGGTTTCGCCGTAGGGGATCTTTTGCAGTTGCGCCCAGACTCGCACGGCGAAGGCGCTGCCGGGCATGTGCAGCGGGACGTTGAATGCCGTGAGCTTGCCGGCGAAATAGTCGGCCAGTTCGGTTTCGATCTGTTGCAAATGAGCGTTATGCCCCGGCGCAACGGTGTAGCCGTAGCGTTGCTGCAACTCTTCCAGCTCCTTGGTCAGGGCTGGGCGGTCGAGGAATTCCAGCAGCACCAGGCCTCGTCGTTCGGCCATGGCCAGCATGGGGCCCAACGGTGTCGTCAGGCGGGTGAACAACAAAGGTTCGCTGAGAGCGGCGCGACCCGGTGTGATGTGGAAGGATTTCACGAAGGCGTCACGAAAACCGCTCAATGACTCATAACCGGAGTCGAACGCGGCATTGTCGATGGAGCTGCCGTTCTTGATGCCGCCCAGGGCGATGCCCAGGCGGCGGGTACGCAGGTAGGCGTGAAAGGTCATGCCGAAATGTTGCTTGAACCAGCGGCGCAATTTCAGCGGTTCAATGCCTTGCTCCAATAGCAGGGCGTCGGTCCAGCGCAGGTCGGGTTCGGCGTCCACGGCTTTGAGCAGGGCCTGGATCCAGTCTGGCGCGATGGCGGCGGCGTCCAGCGGTTTGCAGCGCAGGCAGGCCCGATACCCGGCCGACATGGCTTCGTCGGCATGGGCGAAGAACTCCACGTTTTCCGGCTTCGGCTTGCGCGCGGTGCAACTGGGGCGACAGAAAATGCCGGTGGTCTTGACCGCAGTGAAGAACACCCCCTCGTAGGCGGTGTCTCGTTCGAGCATGGCGCGGACCATCTCGGCATGGGGCGGGAGCAGCGAGTCGTGTAGGTTCATGGGGCTGAGCATAGAACCGTGCCCGGAACGACTCCACCGGAAAATCGACAGTGAATTTCAAGCCGCCATGCCTGATCGAGGTGTCGCGGCTTGTTGGTCGGTCAGTCAGGCCAAGCGCTCAATACTTCCAGAACACCGGCGTGAACAACACCAGCACCGTCAGGATTTCCAGTCGCCCCAGCAGCATGCCAATGGTCAGTAGCCACTTCGCCGCGTCCGGCAAGGTCGAGAAGTTGCCGGCGGGGCCGATGATCGTGCCCAGCCCGGGCCCCACGTTGCACACGGCGGTGGCCGCGCCAGTCAAGGCGGTTGTCCAGTCCAGGCCGATCAGCGCCAGGCCCAGGGCGATGGCGCCAATGGTGATGGTGAAGAAAAACGAAAACGTCAGCAGCGAGCGGACGATTTCTTCGTCGATGGGGTGGTTGTTGTATTTTTTCCGGATCACCGCCCGGGGGTGGATCAGTTGTTTCAAACTGCCCATCAGCAGCGCCCCGGCGACTTGAAAGCGAAAGATTTTCAACCCGCCGGCCGTGGATCCCGAGCAACCGCCGACGAACGTCAAATAGAAGAACAGCAACAAGGCAAAGCTGCCCCATAGGGTGTAGTCACCCAGCGCCACGCCCGTGGTGGTGACCACTGACGTCACGTTGACGGCCACGATACGGACCGCGTCCCACCAGCCATAGTCGCTGTTCAGGCTCAGCCAGGTCCCCACGATGAGCCAAGTGATGACCAGGAACCCGACGAATCCCCTGACTTGCTGGTCCTTGAATAATGCGAGTTTGTGGCCGCGCAAGGTGGCGACATACAAAGTGAACGGCAGTGCACCGGCCATCATGATCACCACCGACACCCAGTGAATGGCTGGTTGGGGCCAATGACCCAGGGAGGCATCCGACGTGGAAAAGCCGCCCGTGGAAATCAACGACATCGCATGGTTGATTGCTTCGAAGGGCGTCATGCCGGCCAACCACAAGGCCAGGGTGGCGAGGGCGGTCAATCCGATGTAGATCCACAGGATGTAGTTCGCCGCGACATGGGAGCGCGGCGTGACTTTCTCCGACCAGTCCGACGACTCGGTCTGGAACAACCGCATGCCGCCGACCCGCAGCAAGGGCAGGATCGCCACCGCCATGCCGATGAAGCCGATCCCGCCGAGCCAGTGCAGCATCGAGCGCCAGATCAACAGGCCGGGGGAAGCGGTGTCCAGGCCGGTCAGGATGGTCGAGCCGGTGGTGGTGATGCCGGACATGGTCTCGAAAAAGGCATCGGTATAGCTGATGTGCTGGATGAATACCATGGGCAGGGCGGCGAAGGTGCAGACGATGACCCAACTGGCGGTGGTCAGTAGGTACATGTCCCGTGGACGCATCTGGGTGAGTGCCGGGCGACCGCGGGCCACCAGCGCAATGCCGCAGACGAAGGTGATCAGGCTCGACCACAAGAACGCCGAGAGATCATCGTTGCGCCCGTACATCACCAGCGTCAAAAGCGGGATTGCCATGCTGGCGGCCAGGGTGATCAGGAAAATACCGAGGATGAAACCGATGAACCGCACTACCGCAATGGACATAGAACACGCCTGAATGAATAAGCCGCACAGTATTGTTTTTGTGGGAGGGGATAAACATCCCCCTTAGGCAGTTTTGTTCAATACCGCCCGCGATTGGCAATCTACCTTGATCGCCACCTCACAGATATGAAGAAGGTATGCGATGAGTCTGATTCTTTCCATGGCGGCGTTTGCCTTGGTCGCCTCCATTACACCGGGCCCGGTCAATATCGTCGCCCTCAGTTCCGGGGCCAGGTACGGATTTCGTGCCACGTTGCGCCATGTCGTCGGCGCAACCCTCGGGTTTGTGCTGTTGCTGGTGTTGATGGGGCTGGGGTTGCACGAGTTGTTGCAGCGTTGGCCAGGGTTGACCCGAGTGGTGCAACTGGGCGGCGTGGCGTTCCTGTTGTTCATGGCCTGGAAACTGGTGATGGATAACGGGCACCTGGGCGGCGAGGACGAGGGACGGGCGCCCTCGATGTTCTATGGCGCGCTGATGCAATGGCTCAATCCCAAGGCCTGGCTGGCCTGCGTGGCGGGGATGGGGGCCTTCGTGGCCGATGGCGAGGCGCGGCTGGTGTGGCAGTTTGCGGCGATCTACCTGGTGATCTGCTACGTTTCGGTGGGCTGCTGGGCCTATGCCGGGAGTTTCCTGCGCACGTGGCTGGGTAATCCGGCGACCATGCGTCTTTTCAACCGAGCGATGGCGGTATTGCTGGTGCTCAGTGCCGTGTATCTGCTGTGGTCTTGAGAACAGAGCACATCCTGTGGCGAGGGGATAAATCCCCTCGCCACAGGATTTCGTGTGATCCCCCCACTTCAGCCGCGATATTGTCCGGGCGTGGCCGCCAGGTGTTGCTTGAAGGCACGCTGGAAATGCGCCTGGTCGGCAAACCCGCTGTCCAGCGCCACGTCGGCGATCAGCTTGCCTTCGCGCAATTGGCGGCGGGCAAACTGGATCCGGCGGTTGACCAGGAAGGCGTGGGGCGTCATCCCGTAATGGCGCTTGAATGCTCGGCTCAGGTAGGACGGCGACAGTTGCGCGGCCGCGCAAATGTCTTGCAGCTTCAAGGCTTCGCTGCAATGGTCGTGGATAAACTGTGCCGCACGCATCAGGCTTGGATGGCTGCCCCGGTCCGGGCGACCGGCAGGGTTGAGCCGTTGTTGCAGGTCAATGAAAAATGCCTCGGCGGCGGCGTGCTTGTTGTCAGGGGCGAGTTGATCGTCCACCAGTTGCTCATACAGCCTTCCCAACGCAGCGAACAGCTCCACGTCGCGGCTGTGGGTGGTGGCGAAGCCTTGGAAATCCAGGCTTTCGTCAAAGCCGATACGGCGCTGCAAGTCCCTGAGCCACTGGGTGTCGACGTACAACATCAGGTAGGACCACGGCTGATCGTCGATCGGGTTGCACGCATGGACGTCGCCGGGGTTCATCAGCACCACCGTGCCGCTTTCCACCTGGAATTTCGATCGTTCGTGAATGTAGGTGCTGCGCCCGGCGGTGATCGCGCCGATGGAAAAGTGGTCATGGGAATGGCGCGAATAGCAGACCTTGCGCCCATCGTCGATGGCCCGGGCTTCGATGAAGGGCAGGGCCGCGTCGCGCCAGAAGCGTGGGGCGGCGTCATGGGGGGCGTGCTTCATCGGTCAGCGTCCTCGTCTTGAACCTGAGTGGCAGTGTATTAGCCCTGGCCGGTAAATGCCCATCGGATTTAGCCCGTTCGGTTTGAAGGGCTGGGGGCCTGGGCTAGACTCCATGAAGTCCCGCCAATGGAGTTTCCGATGCTTGCGCCACGCAAACCGGACGACGAAGCCGCTCGTCTCAAGAATCTGCACTCGCTCAAGCTGCTTGATACCGCACCCGAAGAGCGGTTTGACCGCCTGACCCGCCTTGCCCGACGCCTGTTTGACGTGCCCATCGCGCTGGTGTCGCTGGTGGACGCCAACCGGCAGTGGTTCAAGTCCAGCGCCGGTCTGGACGCCAGCGAAACCACGCGGGAAATTTCCTTCTGTGGGCATGCGATTTTGCAGGATCAGATCCTGGAGATCTGCGACGCGGAACAGGACGAACGCTTCCACGACAACCCAATGGTCACGGACAAGCCTGGCATTCGCTTCTACGCGGGACATCCGCTGGGGCTGGGCGATGGCAGCATGCTTGGCACGTTGTGCCTGCTGGACACCAAGCCGCGCAAGCTCAATGACGAAGAGCGCGAACTGTTGCGCGACCTGGCACGCATGGCCGAGCAGGAAATGGTCGCGGTGCAGATGGCGAGCATGGACGAGTTGACGCTGCTGTCCAATCGGCGTGGATTCAGGACGTTGGCCCAGCATGCGCTGAATGTGTGTGATCGCTTGTCGCGTCCGGCGACGCTGCTGTTCTTCGACCTCAACGACTTCAAGCCGATCAATGACCGTTATGGGCACGCCGAGGGCGACAACGCGCTGAAAACCTTCGCTGATGTGCTGCGTATCGCCTTTCGCGAAAGTGATGTGATCGGCCGCTTCGGCGGTGATGAGTTCGTGGCGCTGCTCACCGGTTCTTCCCATGTCGAGATCGCGGCAATCATGGCGCGACTCCAGGAAATCCTCGATGAGCGCAACGCGATGTTGCAGCGTGGCTATGACATTCGTTTCAGTGTCGGCCAGATCGAGTACGACGCCCAGCGTCATCAGACAATCGACAACCTGCTGGCTGACGCGGATGCGGCGATGTATGCGCAGAAGCAGGTGCTTCGCAACTAGCACAGGCTGATCCCTGTGGGAGCGAGCTTGCTCGCGATAGCGTCAGCCCAGTCAACATCGCGGCAAGCTGACCCACCGCTTTCGCGAGCAAGCTCGCTCCCACAGGGGATTTATGTTGGTCGAAAAGCCGAGGCTCGGCACCCATCTATGTGGGAGCGAGCTTGCTCGCGAAGGCGTCGGCACAGGCAATATCAAGCCAGCAGACCCACCGCCATCGCGAGCAGGCTCGCTCCCACAGGGGATTTGCAGTGAGCATAAAAACGCCGCTTGCCCTTTCCAGGACAAGCGGCGTTTTTACACAGGGTGCGGGTGAAGATTACTCTTCGATGTTGCCCATGGCGGTGGTGTTGAAGCCGCCGTCCACGTACATGATTTCACCGCTGATGCCCGATGCCAGGTCCGAGCACAGGAAGGCGCCGGCGTTGCCGACTTCGTCGATGGTGACGTTGCGACGAAGCGGAGTTTGTGCTTCGTTAGCGGCCAGCATCTTGCGGAAGTTCTTGATGCCAGAGGCGGCGAGGGTGCGGATCGGACCTGCCGATACGCAGTTGACGCGGGTGCCATCCGGGCCCAGGGAGCCAGCCAGGTAGCGTACACCGGCTTCCAGGGAAGCCTTGGCCATGCCCATGACGTTGTAGTTCGGCATGGTGCGCTCGGCGCCCAGGTACGACAGGGTCAGCAGGCTGCCGTTGCGGCCTTTCATCATTTCGCGACCAGCCTTGGCCAGGGCCACGAAGCTGTAGGCGCTGATGTCGTGGGCAATGCGGAAACCTTCACGGGTGGTGGCTTCGGTGAAGTCGCCGTCCAGTTGGTCGCCCGGGGCGAAGCCCACGGAGTGCACGATGCAGTCCAGGCCGTCCCACTTCTTGCTCAGTTCTTCGAAGACCTTGGCGATTTCTTCATCGCTGGCCACGTCGCACGGGAAGCACAGCTCAGGGCTCGAACCCCAGCCTTGCGCGAACTCTTCGACACGACCTTTCAGTTTGTCGTTCTGATAAGTGAAGGCAAGCTCAGCGCCCTCGCGATGCATGGCGGCGGCGATGCCGGATGCGATGGACAGCTTGCTGGCGACACCGACGATCAGTACGCGCTTACCGGCGAGAAAACCCATGTGTTGCTCCTCTTTCAGGTTATTCGGCAGTTGTTGGGGCCAGGAAGGCGGCCTCCAGCAACTGCTGTGTATAGGGGTGCTGCGGCGCGGCGAATATGCTGCGGGCATCACCTTGTTCGACCACTTGGCCATGCTTGACCACCATCAACTGGTGGCTCAGCGCTTTGACGACAGCCAGGTCATGGCTGATAAACAGGTACGTCAGGTTGTACTTGGTTTGCAACGACCGCAACAGCTCCACCACTTGGCGTTGCACGGTACGGTCCAGGGCCGACGTCGGTTCATCCAGCAGAATCAACGCCGGCTTGAGCACCAGGGCCCGGGCAATGGCGATACGCTGCCGTTGCCCTCCGGAAAATTCATGGGGGTAGCGGTTCCGGGTTTCCGGGTCCAGGCCTACCTCCTTCAATGCCGCGATTATCGCTTGTTCCTGTTCGGCTTCGGTGCCGATCTTGTGGATCCGCAGGCCTTCGCCGACGATCTGGCTCACACACATCCGTGGGCTCAGGCTACCGAACGGGTCCTGAAACACCACTTGCATCTCCCGGCGTAGCGGCCGGACTTGTTGCTGTGTCAGGCTGTCCAACTGCTTGCCTTCGAAGCGGATCCCGCCCTGGCTGCCGATCAACCGCAGGATTGCCAGCCCCAGGGTGGATTTGCCCGAACCGCTTTCGCCGACGATGCCCAGGGTCTGGCCCTGGGGCAGGCTGAAGCGGATCCCGTCCACGGCCTTGATGTAGTCTACCGTGCGCTTGAACAGGCCTTTCTTGATCGG
Source organism: Pseudomonas sp. St316 (assembly GCF_018325905.1). Lineage (NCBI taxonomy): Bacteria > Pseudomonadati > Pseudomonadota > Gammaproteobacteria > Pseudomonadales > Pseudomonadaceae > Pseudomonas > Pseudomonas sp. St316. Next base: position 2,829,040 of record NZ_AP021901.1, read on the forward strand.
GAACCAGACTTTCAGGTCCTCGACCTGCAACAGCGGCGGTCCGACGACGTTGTTCGCCGGGGTACCGCTGGGTTCGGCGCCGAGCAGTTCCCGAGTGTACGGATGCTGCGGTGCGCGGAACAACTCTTCGCACGATGCCTGTTCGACGATGCAACCGCGCTGCATGACACATACGCGATGCGCAATTCTTCGTACCAGGTTCAAATCATGGCTGATCAGCAGCAGCGACATGCCCAATCGCGCCTGCAATTGCTTGAGCAATTGGAGGATTTTCAGCTGGACGGTGACGTCCAGCGCGGTGGTCGGTTCGTCGGCGATCAGCAGTTCCGGCTCGTTGGCCAGGGCCATGGCGATCATCACCCGCTGACGCTGGCCGCCAGACAACTCGTGGGGCAGGGCCTTGAGGCGCTTGTGGGGCTCGGGGATGCCGACCAGCTCCAGCAACTCAAGGGTCCGGCGGGTCGCGACTTTACCGCTCAGGCCCTTGTGAATGCCGAGCACTTCATTGATCTGTTTTTCAATGGAGTGCAGCGGGTTGAGGGACGTCATCGGCTCCTGGAAAATCATCGCGATCCGGTTGCCGCGGATATGACGGATGGTTTTTTCCTTCAGACCCAGCAAATCCTGGCCGGCGTACTGGATGGTCCCCGTGGGGTGATGGGCCAGCGGGTAAGGCAGCAACCGCAGGATCGAGTGGGCGGTGACTGATTTGCCCGAGCCGCTTTCACCCACCAGGGCCAGGGTTTCACCGCGCTTGATATCGAAGCTGACGCCCTCGACCACGCGCTGGCGGCGTTCGCCGACAATGAACTCCACCGCCAGGTCACGCACTTCGATCAGATTATCCTGGTTCATTTCACTTCCTCGGATCGAAGGCATCGCGAGCGGACTCGCCGATGAATACCAACAGGCTCAACATCAGGGCCAGCACGGCGAACGCGCTGATGCCCAACCACGGCGCCTGGAGGTTGGATTTGCCCTGGGCCACCAGCTCACCCAGGGACGGCGCGCCGGGCGGCAGGCCAAAGCCGAGGAAATCCAGGGCGGTGAGGGTGCCGATGGCGCCGGTGAGGATGAACGGCATGAAGGTCATGGTCGAGACCATGGCGTTGGGCAGAATGTGGCGGAACATGATCGCCCCGTTCTGCATGCCCAGCGCCCGGGCGGCGCGCACGTATTCCAGGTTGCGCCCGCGCAGGAATTCGGCACGGACCACGTCCACCAGGCTCATCCAGGAAAACAGCAACATGATGCCCAGCAGCCACCAGAAGTTGGGCTGCACGAAACTGGCCAGGATGATCAGCAGGTACAGCACCGGCAACCCGGACCAGATTTCCAGGAAACGTTGGCCGGCCAGGTCCACCCAACCGCCATAGAAGCCCTGCAGGGCGCCGGCGATCACGCCGATGATCGAACTGAGCACGGTCAGCGTCAGGGCAAACAGTACCGAGATGCGGAAGCCATAGATGACCCGGGCCAGGACATCGCGCCCCTGGTCGTCAGTGCCCAGCCAGTTCACGGAGGAGGGGGGCGCCGGGGCCGGGACCTTCAGGTCGTAGTTGATGCTCTGGTAGCTGAACGGAATCGGTGCCCACAGCACCCAGGCGTCCTTGGCCGCCAGCAGTTCGCGGATATAGGGGCTCTTGTAGTTGGCTTCCAGCGGGAATTCGCCGCCGAACGTGGTTTCCGGGTAGCGCTTGAGGGCCGGGAAGTACCAGCCGTCGTCGTAATGCACCACCAGCGGCTTGTCGTTGGCGATCAACTCGGCGCCCAGGCTCAGCCCGAACAGGATCAGGAACAGCCACAGCGACCACCAGCCACGCTTGTTGGCCTTGAACAATTCGAAGCGGCGGCGATTGAGAGGGGACAGGTTCATCTCAATGCTCCCGGCTTTCGAAGTCGATGCGCGGATCGACAAAGGTGTAGGTCAAGTCGCCGATCAGTTTCACCACCAGCCCCAGCAAGGTGAAGATGAACAGGGTGCCGAACACCACCGGGTAGTCGCGGTTGATGGCCGCTTCGAAACTCATCAGGCCCAGGCCGTCGAGGGAGAAGATCACTTCCACCAGCAGCGAGCCGGTAAAGAAAATGCCGATGAATGCCGAAGGGAAGCCGGCGATCACCAGCAGCATGGCGTTGCGGAATACGTGGCCGTAGAGCACCCGATGGCGGGTCAGGCCCTTGGCCTTGGCGGTGACCACGTATTGCTTGTTGATTTCATCGAGGAAGCTGTTCTTGGTCAGCAGGGTCATGGTGGCGAAGTTACCGATCACCAGGGCGGTCACGGGCAAGGCCAGGTGCCAGAAGTAATCGAGGATCTTGCCGCCCATGCTCAATTCGTCGAAGTTGTTGGAGGTCAGCCCACGCAACGGGAACCAGTCGAAATAGCTGCCGCCGGCAAACACCACGATCAGCAGGATGGCGAACAGAAATGACGGGATCGCGTAGCCGACGATGATGGCCGAGCTGGTCCAGACATCGAAATGGCTGCCGTGCCGCGTGGCCTTGGCGATCCCCAGCGGGATCGACACCAGGTACATGATCAGCGTGCTCCACAACCCGAGGGAGATGGACACCGGCATCTTTTCCTTGATCAGGTCGATGACCTTGGCGTCGCGGAAGAAACTGTCGCCGAAGTCCAGGTGGGCGTAGTTCTTGATCATGATCCACAGGCGTTCGGGGGCCGACTTGTCAAAGCCGTACATGTGCTCGATTTCCTTGACCAGTCCCGGGTCCAGGCCTTGGGCGCCGCGATAGGAGGAACCGGCCACCGACACTTCGGCACCGCCACCGGCGATACGGCTGGTGGCGCCCTCGAACCCTTCGAGCTTGGCGATCATCTGTTCCACCGGCCCGCCGGGCGCGGCCTGGATGATGACGAAGTTGATCAGCAGAATGCCGAACAGGGTCGGGATGATCAGCAGCAGTCGCCGAAAAATATAAGCCAGCATTTCGTTACTCCACGCTCGCAGGGGCGGCGATTTGCTGCTCGATGACCTGCTTCTCTACTTCATCGGCCGGCTTGACCTCCGGCTTGACCCACCAGGTGGTGGTGCCGATGTCATAGGTCGGCGTGATTTTCGGATGGCCGATGTGGTTCCAGTAGGCCACGCGCCAAGTCTTGATGTGCCAGTTCGGGATCACGTAGTAGCCCCATTGCAGAACCCGGTCCAGCGCACGGGCGTGGGCCACCAGGTTCTTGCGCGAGTCGGCGTTGATCAGTTGTTCCACCAACTGGTCAACGGCCGGATCTTTCAGGCCCATGGTGTTGCGGCTGCCGGGTTTGTCGGCGGCGGCCGACATCCAGAACTCGCGTTGTTCGTTACCCGGCGAACTGGATTGCGGGAAGCTGCCCACCACCAGGTCGAAGTCCCGGGAGCGTACGCGGTTGATGTATTGGGACACGTCCACGCGGCGGATCACCAGGTCGATGCCCAGGTCGCTCAGGTTGCGCTTGAACGGCAGCAGCACCCGTTCGAACTCGGTCTGGGCCAGCAGGAACTCCAGCACCACCGGTTTGCCCTGGGCATCGACCATCTTGTCGTCGACGATGCGCCAGCCGGCTTCTTGCAGCAATTGGTAGGCCTTGCGCTGCTGGTCGCGGATCATGCCGCTGCCGTCGCACATCGACGGCTGGAAGGCGTCAGTGAAGACCTGCTCGGGAATCTTGCCGCGCAGGGGCTCGAGAATCTTCAGCTCGTCGTCGCCGGGCAGGCCGGTGGCGGCCATTTCCGAATTCTCGAAATAGCTGCGGGTGCGGGCGTAGGCACCGTTGAACAGCTGCTTGTTGGTCCACTCGAAGTCCAGCAGCAGGCTCAAGGCCTTGCGCACCCGTACGTCCTGGAAGATCGGCCGGCGCAGGTTGTAGACAAAGCCCTGCATGCCGGTGGGGTTGCCGTTGGGGATCTGTTCCTTGATCAATCGGCCTTCGGTAACGGCCGGGATGTTGTAGGCATTGGCCCAGTTCTTGGCGGTCATTTCCAGCCAGAAATCGAACTGCCCGGCTTTCAATGCCTCGACCGCGACGGTGTTGTCGCGGTAGTAGTCGGTGGTCAGCATGTCGAAATTGTAGAAACCGCGATTGACCGGCAGATCCTTGCCCCAGTAGTCCTTCACCCGTTCATAGCGGATCGAGCGACCGGCCTTCACTTCAGCGACCTTGTAGGGGCCGCTGCCCAAGGGAATCTCCAGGTTGCCCTTGCTGAAGTCGCGCTCGGCCCACCAGTGTTTCGGCAAGACCGGCAATTGGCCGAGGATCAACGGCAGTTCGCGATTATTGGTGTGCTTGAATTTGAACAGGACTTTGAGCGGGTCTTCGGCGATGACTTCGGCGACGTCGTTGTAATAGCCGCGAAACATCGGCGCGCCGTCCTTGGTCAGGGTCTGGAAGCTGAAGACCACGTCTTCGGCGCGCACCGGATGACCATCGTTGAAACGGGCTTCGGGACGCAGGTAAAAGCGCACCCAGCCATTGTCCGGGGCTTTCTCGATTCTTTCGGCGATCAGGCCATATTCGGTGAAAGGCTCGTCCAGGCCCTGTTTGGCCAGGGTGTCGTAGATCAGGCCGATGTCATCGGCGGGCACGCCTTTGCTGATGAACGGGTTGAGGCTGTCGAAGCCACCGAAACCGCCCTGGCGGAACACACCGCCCTTGGGCGCGTCCGGGTTGACGTAGTCGAAATGCTTGAAGTCGGCCGGGTATTTCGGTGGCTCGTTGTACAGCGTCACGGCATGCTGCGGCGCGGCACAGGCCAGCCCTGCGAATAACAGGCTGCTGGCCTGCAGGAGCAGGGCGCGTAAAGGCTTCATTGATCTTTCTCCGAAGATTTCAGCCACCATGCGCTCAGGCCCAGGGTGTAGGGCGGCGTGGTGACGAAGGCGAACCGGTTGCGGTACGCCAGGCGATGATAATTGAGATACCAGTTGGGAATGCAGTAATGCTGCCACAGCAGCACGCGATCCAGGGCCTTTCCGGCGGCGACCTGTTCGTCGCGGGTCTGGGCGGCGAGCAGCTTTTCCAGCAGATGGTCGACCACTGGGTTGGCGATCCCGGCGTAGTTCTTGCTGCCCTTGATCCCGACTTGGCTGGAGTGGAAGTATTGCCATTGCTCAAGTCCCGGGCTGAGGGTCTGGTTCAAGGTCAGCAGGATCATGTCGAAGTCGAATTGGTCCAGGCGCTGCTTGTACTGGGCACGGTCCACCGTGCGCAGCCGGGCCTGGATGCCGATGCTGGCGAGGTTCTCGACGTAGGGCTGCAGGATGCGCTCAAGGTTCGGGTTCACCAGCAGGATTTCGAAGCTCAGGGGCTGGCTGTCGGCGTTCAGCAGGCGCTGGCCGTTGAGGCTCCAACCGGCTTCCTTCAATAACCCCAAGGCTTTGCGCAGGGTTTCCGGGGAATGCCGCGACCGTCGGTCGTGGGCAAGCTGAAGGGGTCGGTGAGCAGCTTGGGCGGCAATTGTTCGCGGTACGGCTTGAGCAGCAGCCATTCATGGCCCACCGGCAGGCCGGTGGCGGAAAACTCGCTGTTGGGGTAGTAACTGAGGGTGCGCTTGTAGGCGCCGCTGAACAGGGTGCGGTTGGTCCACTCGAAATCGAACATCAACCCCAGGGCTTCCCGTACCTTGACCTCGGCAAACGTGCCGCGCCGGGTGTTCATGAACAGGCCTTGGGTCTGGGTCGGGATCTGGTGGGGAATCTGCGCCTTGATCACGTCGCCGCGCTTGATCGCCGGAAAGTCATAGCCGTTGGTCCAGTTCTTGGCCTGGTGTTCGATGTAGATGTCGAACTCACCGGCCTTGAAGGCTTCGAAGGCCACTTCGCTGTCACGATAGAACTCTACGTCCATGCGGTCGACGTTGTACTTGCCGCGATTGACCGGCAGGTCCTTGCCCCAGTAATCCTTGACCCGCTCGAACACCAATTGGCGGCCAGGCTGCACTTTGGTGATGCGATAAGGCCCGCTGCCCAGGGGCGGTTCGAAGGTCGTCGCCTTGAAATCGCGGCCTTTCCAGTAATGCTGGGGCAGCACCGGCAGTTCCCCCAGGCGCAGGATCAGCAGCGGATTGCCCGCGCGCTTGAAGACAAAGCGGATTCTCAGCGGGTTGAGAATGTCGACCCGTAGCACTTCCTGCAAGTTGGTGCGGTATTGCGGGTGGCCTTCCTTGAGCAGCGTCCTGTAGGAGAACGCCACGTCATAGGCGGTGATGGGCACGCCATCGTGGAACCGCGCTTCGGGGCGCAGGTTGAACACCACCCAGCTGCGGTCTTCGCTGTATTCCACCGATTGGGCGATCAGGCCGTAGCTGGACGTCGGTTCATCACCGGACGGTGCGTACTGGCCAGTGCCGACCATCAGCGGCTCGTTCAGCTCATTGATGCCGTATTGCAGGAAATTGGGCGTGGAAACCGGGCTGCTGCCCTTGAACGTGTAGGGATTGAGGGTATCGAAGGTGCCAAATGCCATGACCCGCAAGACTCCGCCCTTGGGCGCTTGCGGGTTGACCCAGTCGAAGTGGGTGAACTTGGCCGGGTACTTGAGCGTGCCGAACTGCGCATAGCCATGGCTTTCGCTGATGGCTGCGCTGGCGGGAGAGCTCAAGGCCAGGCTGATCAGGAGCAAGAGGAGGGGACGTATCAAGTCTGAGATCCGATCCAGGCGGCTTGGGCTTATATGGCCTGTACAGTAACAGCTTGTATCGGCAGGAAAAAGGCGGGGCTTGTGTAGGCAGCGATACATCGGCAGCAGGCTGTTGTGGCGAGGGGATTTATCCCCGTTGGGCTGCGAAGCAACCCCTTGGATCAATCTGATTCAGCGCGTCGTCAGGTTCGAGGGGCGCTTCACGCCCCAGCGGGGATAAATCCCCTCGCCACAACAAGCGCCTCGCCAAAGCCTGCGTGATCAGTGCGGGGAGTAGACCGTCAGCATCTGCCCTGGCTTGAGTGCCTTGCCCATCCGCGGGTTCCAGCGCTTGAGGTGCTGCATTTCCACGTTGAAGCGCTTGGCGACGACGTACAGCGAATCACCTTGCTTGACCTTGTATTGGGTCTGCTTGTTCTGATCCTTGCTATTGGCGGCCACCACGGTGCTGATGCGCTTGCCATTGGCCTTGCTGGCCTTGGCGTCCTGCATCACCAGGGTCTGGCCGACCTTGAGATTGCTGCCGCTGAGTTTGTTCCAGCGTTGCAGGTCTTTGGTCTGGACGTTGTTTGCCTTGGCGATCTGGGCCAGGTTCTCGCCGCGCTTGACGCGGTAGGTGCGCCTGGCGCCTTCCACTTCGCTGTCGTCGACGTTCTCGAAGACCGGTTTGAGCGAACGCTGGCTGATCAGCTCTTCCGGGCGCATGGTCGACAGGCTGGCGGTCAGCAACTGGGCCTTGGAGGTGGGTACCAGCAGGTGCTGGGGGCCGTCGATGGTGGTGCGCTGCTTGAACGCCGGGTTGAGCTGGAACAGCTCGTCTTCGTCGATGTTGGCCACCGCCGCGACCTTGGACAGGTCCATGCGCTGGTTGATCTCGACAACCTGGAAATAGGGTTCGTTGGCGATTGGGTTGAGGTTCACGCCATAGGCCTCGGGCGAGAGCACCACCTGGGACAGCGCCAGCAACTTCGGCACATAGGCCTGGGTTTCGCTGGGCAGCGGCAGGTTCCAGTAGTCGGTGGGCAGGCCAAGCTTCTCGTTGCGCTCGATGGCGCGGCTGACCGTGCCTTCGCCGGCATTGTAGGCCGCCAGTGCCAGCAACCAGTCGCCGTTGAACATGTCGTGCAGGCGTGTCAGGTAGTCCAGGGCGGCGGTGGTGGAGGCGGTGATATCGCGACGCCCGTCATAGAAGCGGGTCTGGCGCAGGTTGAAGTAACGCCCCGTGGACGGGATGAATTGCCATAGGCCCACTGCGTTGGCCCGGGAATAGGCCATGGGGTTGTAGGCACTCTCGATCACCGGCAGCAACGCCAGCTCCAGCGGCATGTTGCGCTCTTCGAGGCGTTCGACGATGTAATGGATGTACAGGCTGCCGCGTTCGCCGGCGCTTTCCATGACCGAAGGGTTGCTGGCGAACCACAGTCGCTGTTGCTCGATGCGCGGGTTGACGCCGGCTGTTTCCTGCAGTTGGAAACCTTGGCGCATGCGCTCCCAGACGTCCTGGGGCACTTGGGGGCTGGGTTTCTCAGTGAGCCATACCGGCTTCTGTTTGGCGCGAGCGGCGATATTGGGCGTGTGCGCCGCGTCGGTCTGCGGTAGCTGGCTCGTGCTCTGGCAGCCCGCCAATGTGGCGGACACGGCCACCGCGATGGCTTGAGCCAAGCGGGTCAATGTGTCTGACTGGACGGACCTGCGTATAGATGACGACATTGGCTGGAAGTAAGTTCCGGGCAAAAATGTCGGCCGATTCTAGGAAGCGCACCCCAACAGGTCAACCTTTCAGAATTTTTGTATCAATCGATAGCTGCCTTAGAACGTATCTTTCCAAGCCCTCAAGGCCGCAAAAACCTCACTCGGCGTCTGGTTTCGCTGGCCGTTCCGTTCGTCTGCTTTTTGTTTAACGGATGTTTCAGTCGTGCGCAGGAACGGATTGGTGAGTTTTTCCAGGGCCAGGGTCGAGGGCAGCGTCATGATGCCTTCGCTGCGTTGGTGGCTGACTTTTTCCAGGCGGGCGGCGATGTCCGGGTTGCCGGGTTCCACGGCGGCCGCGAACTTCAGATTGCTGAGGGTATATTCATGGGTGCAGTAGACCAGCGTATCTTCAGGCAGGGCGGCGAGGCGACCGAGCGACTGGTGCATTTGCGCAGGCGTGCCTTCGAAGAGCCGGCCGCAACCGGCGGCGAACAGGGTGTCGCCACAGAACAGCAGGCCATGGTGGTAATAGGCGATGTGCCCCAGGGTATGGCCCGGCACGGCGTAGACATCAAAGTCCCAGCCGAGCACGCTGATCTTGTCGTTGTCATGCAGGGCCTTGTCCCGCGCCGGGATGTTTTCACTGGCCGGCCCATGGACGGTGGCGTTCGTCGCATTCTTCAGCGCCTGGACGCCGCCGACATGATCATGGTGATGGTGGGTGATCAAGATGTCGCTCAGGACCCAGCCCGGATGGGCCTCGAGCCACGCCTGCACCGGTGCGGCGTCACCTGGGTCGACCACGGCGCAGCGCTGGGTGGCGTGGTCCTGTAACAACCAGATGTAGTTATCGGTGAATGCGGGCAGGGCACTGATCTGTATCATCGTGGAATTCGCCAAGCGGAAAACAAAGGCGCATCTTAGAACTTCCTGACGCGTTGGAGAATGCAATGACCGATGAAGCGTTCGCTCAGGCTGATCCTGACTGGCTGGCGTTGATCAGCGCCGCCCGTGAATGGCTGTCCGGCCCTGTCGGGCAATTTTTGCTGGAAGAAGAACGGCGCATGCTCGAAGACGAGTTGGGCCGGTTCTTCGGCGGCTATCTGGTGCACTACGGCCCCTCGGCGCAAACGCCGCCGTCGGCGCCGCAAGTCCAGCGCAACGTGCGCTTGGGGGCGCCGTTGCCCGGGGTGGAAATCGTCTGCGAGGAGCAGGCCTGGCCGCTGAGCGAACATGCCGCCGACGTGGTAGTCATGCAGCACGGCCTGGATTTCTGCCTGTCGCCCCACGGTTTGTTGCGTGAAGCCGCCAGCAGCGTGCGCCCCGGCGGGCACCTGGTGATCATCGGTATCAACCCCTGGAGCGCTTGGGGCTTGCGTCATGTGTTTGCCCACGACGCCTTGCGCCAGGCCCGTTGCATCTCGGCGTCGAGGGTCGGCGACTGGCTCAACCTGCTGGGCTTTGCGCTGGAGAAACGCCGCTTCGGGTGCTATCGTCCGCCGCTTGCGTCGCCCAAGTGGCAGGCGCGCCTGGCTGGCTGGGAGCGCAAGGCCGGTGATTGGCAGCTGTCCGGTGGTGGTTTCTACCTGCTGGTGGCACGCAAGATCGCGGTCGGGCTGCGCCCGGTACGCCAGGCGCGACGCGAGCCGATGGGCAAGCTGATTCCCTTGCCAATGGCCAAGGTCAATCGTCGCCACATCGAGCCGTAATCTTTTTCGATGGTTCTTGCCGGTATTGGGCTGCGGATGTTGTCGGGCCCGATCGGCGGGCCTTTGCATTTTTTTCTGGATAGATTGGCATGAGCGATAGCGTAGAACTCTTCACTGATGGTGCCTGCAAGGGCAACCCCGGTCCGGGCGGCTGGGGCGCATTGCTGGTGTGCAAGGGCGTGGAGAAGGAGCTCTGGGGCGGTGAAGCCAATACCACCAACAATCGCATGGAGCTGATGGGTGCCATCCGTGGCCTGGAAGAACTCAAGCGGTCCTGCGATGTGCTCCTGGTGACCGACTCGCAGTACGTCATGAAAGGCATCAACGAGTGGATGGCCAACTGGAAGAAGCGCGGCTGGAAGACGGCGGCGAAGGAACCGGTAAAAAACGCCGACCTCTGGAAGCTGCTGGATGAACAGGTCAACCGCCACAACGTCACCTGGAAATGGGTGCGCGGCCACATCGGCCACCACGGCAACGAACGGGCCGACCAGTTGGCCAATCGTGGGGTCGATGAGGTGCGGGGCTACAAGCAGGGCTGATCTGGATATAGCTCCGGTGCCATCTTCCAAACAGAACTACGCCAGCTTTCGCAGGCTGGCGTGGTTCACTTCCATGTAGGGTGAAGGCTGGCAGTCAATCGTCTCAGAAGCCTGTCATGTCAATGAAAGTGCTGGTTTTTGGCTTCCAAGATATGAATGGCCTTCCAGCCGGGCCTTGTTCCGAGAGCGTTATCCTGCGGCCAATGTCATAACCCAGTGCTCGATGACCATTGACTTGTGTTCTGGGGTAATTAATGTCTTGGGTCGCGACCTGTGGAAAACGGTCACATTCGCCAAGCCATTGATGTTCGCATGCAGATAATCCCTGTTGGTAGAGCCAGACCGCTTCGCAGGAGAAATCATTGTCGCCATCGCAGTTCGACAACCTGTCACTCCAGTGTGGGTTTGGCGGCATTGCCTCATCCTGGGTCGACAGTTTGACGTACAAGACCCGGATCCGGTTTTCGGGTGTGCAGCCTTGGTCAGGACAGATATCGAAACGGAAGAATGGATCGGATTTGACGAAGTTGAATCCGACATCTTTTCGGGTAAATGTCTCACAGGCATCGGAGTCGAGAAATTTATCAGGAACGGTGGCCGCGCCTTCTACCTTGTAGAATTTCAGTCCTTCTTCCTTGCCCAAATGGCATCGCAAGCGTTGCAAGGCGTCAAATACCGCCATTCGTTGGTCGCCTTGGCTGGTCGCCTCGTGTTCTGCGTCAATCGTGATGATGTTTTTGACTCGCCTTTTCACCAGGGAATAGAGCCCGAGATTTTCCGAGTGTCCACCATCGCTCAGGTAAACCGAGTCTCGAGTCTCGTCATATTTCTGGTTGGCAGTAAAGTAGAAGGGGAACGGCAGGGCTTTGTGCCATGCACGAGTGACCGGCTCAACCCTGGGATTTGCCACGTACCGGCCGAGTGAAAGATTCAAGGCGTCAGCAAATGCGTCTAGTGGCACGTAGACCAAGGGCAGGTCGGATAATTTAAGGGCGTCGACAGCGGCTCCTGACATCATGACGGCTTCGGAGAGTCTGGGGGCTTGAGCCGGGTAACAAGGCACCCCGTAGGTTTTCCTGTTTTTGTTGTCTTGGTAGTCGCAGTACCCAAACGCGGTATTGCCGTAGGCCAGCGGCGAAAATTCATAAACGACGCTCGCAAGGTCAGAGTTGAAACCCGCGAAGTCCGCTGTGCGCAGCCATTCGACGTTTCCGCCGTAAGCCGCGGTCGTGTTAACGATGAAAAACGGTATCTCACCTCGTTTTGCCGCGTCCGCCAATTCGCCGTAACTGGGGGGCGCGTCTTTTAACGTTGAGTGCCAGTCGGTTGGATAGGCCGCAAATGTTCGATCGATCCCTTGCTGGTATGCCGATTCCCAAGGGTTCAGATTGACCTGCCACCTGAAGATGCCGTTTGCGATGATATTGAGCGGAACGGAAGGGACCCAGAGCGCCGTACGCCCGGCCATTTCAGCAAAATAGCTGCTCTGGTCGATAAAGGCGCCGTAATACGAATCCTGTGTCTTGGTGATCAGGTAGCTGTTGTTTTCAATGTAAGTCTGGAACCGCCTGCTAGTTTGATCTGCATCGTTGGGGCGCGCCATGGGTTCGATGTCCTGGCTATCCCTCACGGCCTTGTAGACGTAATAGCTTTTGAACAACTCGTCGGAAGGGACGATTTGTGCCGGGTAGTGTTTGGCTCCAAAAAGCTGGTGAGTGAGCCATAAGTTGGCATAACTGCCGCCTGATACAGACGAGACTATATCGATCTTGTCGAGTATTCCCTGTTTTTGCAGGCCTGCAAGAACCCCGATGGAAAATGTCGCGGAGCGCATCCCGCCGCCAGAAAGCGAAAGTCCGAGCTCCGGGCGATAGTCGGCAATTTCCTGTCCGGTGCAAGGGGCGCCGGTGACATTGGGTGGCGTCTGGAGCTGTTGGCGATACGAGCGCAGGTGGCAATTTTCGGCCGCCCTCAGCGCAGCGCTTCTTTCCTCATGGCGTGCGGGGTCGGGTTGCTCGCCGTCGGTACGGCCGAGATCGGGCTTATCGTCCACCGATGCGCAACCGGATAGTAACGCAAGGGTGAACGTCGCCCATTTCGTTGCACCAGAGCCGAGTTTTTTTTCATGGGGTTGAGGGATGTGATACATGTCACGCTCCTTATGATATCTGGCGTTGTGCAGCAGTCAGTGGCATGAGGCTAGCATTTGGATGGCTTAGTGCTATTGCGTGCATATATTCAATTGCAATAGCCGGATCTCGGGAAATCCCTTGGCGAAGAGAGCGTGTTAACATCCGCCCCTTTGCAAGCATGCCCGCTGAGAGCTGAACACTGATGGCCAACAGATCTGTAGTACTGGATACCGAAACCACCGGCATGCCGGTGACCGATGGTCACCGGATTATTGAAATCGGTTGTGTCGAGCTGATCGGCCGGCGCCTGACCGGTCGCCACTTCCACGTTTACCTGCAACCGGATCGCGAAAGTGACGAGGGCGCCATTGGCGTGCACGGCATCACCAACGAGTTTTTGGTGGGTAAGCCGCGTTTCGCCGAAGTGGCCGATGAGTTCTTCGAATTCATCCAGGGCGCGCAGTTGATCATCCACAACGCGGCGTTCGACGTTGGGTTCATCAACAACGAATTCGCCCTGATGGGCCAGCACGACCGAGCTGACATTACCCGGCACTGCACCATCCTCGATACCCTGATGATGGCCCGGGAACGTCACCCTGGGCAACGCAACAGCCTCGATGCCTTGTGCAAGCGCTATGGCGTCGACAACTCCGGTCGTGAACTGCACGGCGCCTTGCTCGACTCCGAGATCCTGGCCGACGTCTACCTGACCATGACCGGTGGCCAGACCAGCCTGTCCCTGGCTGGTAACGCCTCGGACGGCAACGGTACCGGCGAAGGCTCCGGCAACCAGGCCACGGAGATCCGGCGTTTGCCCGCTGACCGCCAGCCGGCGCGGATTATCCGCGCCAGCGAAAGCGACCTGGCCGAACATGCCGCGCGTCTGGAAGCCATCGCCAAGTCCGCAGGTGCTCCGGCATTGTGGACGCAGTTGGTCGAATCGCAGGCCGCCACGCACGGATGAGACCCCTCCTGTGGGCGCGAGCTTGCTCGCGATGACGGCGGCACATTCAGCATTGATGCAGGCTGAACTACCGCAATCGCGAGCAAGCTCGCTCCCACAGGGATCATCCATCGTTCATTTCTCGCCACAATCGCCACGACCTTCTAACCTGAGGTAACGGGCAGGCTACGGATCCCGCTTTGATGTGTGAAGATTTGAAAGGCAAGGGCAATGGATGGCAACACGCCGTTGGTTGCCTCAAGGAATGAGGACCTTCCCCAGTATGCAACCGGTCATGAATCCCAAGCACCCCGGGTTGTCGGTGCGCATCGTCGATGACGGCTTTGCCGCCTATATCTGGGGCAGTGACTTCAGCTTCGAAGTCAGCGACTACGCGACGGCGCAGATCGGTCGGCCCGTCAGCCAGTGGCCGGTGACGCCCATTGTTCCCTATCGCAAGTGCTATGGCATCGATCCCGAGGAGTTCAGCAGCTTCCGTGATGCCCCGGACAGCGAGATCTTCATGGCTTATCTCGATGACCAGCCCGTGGGGCATCTGGTGGTCAGTACCAACTGGAACGGCTATGCCCACATCGACGAGTTGGCGGTGCACGCCCCGGCCCGTCGCCACGGGGTGGCCAAGGCGTTGCTCGATGTCGCCCAGTTCTGGAGCCGCAAGAAAAAACTGCCGGGCATCATGCTCGAGACCCAGAACAACAATCTGGGTGCGTGCCGGCTCTATGAGCGGTGCGGCTACGTGCTCGGCGGTATCGATCACCTGCGCTATCGCGGGATTGACCGGCATACCGCCGAAGTAGCGTTGTTCTGGTACCGTCTGTTCGACGATCCGCTGGGCATGTCGATCAGTGGCTCAGCAACGCCTCGGCTTGTTCCGTAACCCGTTCCAGCAGCGATTGGACGGCGGGTGAGGGCGGCGTGCCGTTCAGGCTCAACGCATAGAGGCCAATCGCAATGGCGGGTGATACCGGACAGACGTCCAGGCCACTGCCCTTGGCACCCGAGGCGGTGAAGGGGTCGACGATGGCGAGACCTTCGCCGGCCTCGACCATGGCGCGCATCATCTGATGGGTCTGGACGCGGATCTGGATCATCGGCGCCGGACGCAGCGCCGCCAATTTATGCTCGAACGCAGGGCTCAACGGGTCATGGCCATCCAGGCCTACCAACGGCTGGCCCGCCAGGTCCTGGAGCGAAATGTATTTCTGTCGCGGTTGCAGCCAGCCGTGGGGCGCCAGCAATTGCAGTTTGCCCTGAGCGATCATCTGGCACTGGATGTCGGGGTGTTCAGGGTCGTGCAGGCTCAGGCCCAGGTCGCTTTCACGCAATAGCAGGCTGTGGACGATGTCGCGGGTCGGTTGGCTGAGCAGGGTGCAAGGCGCATCCGGATGGCGGCGACGCAAGGCGGCGATGCTCTGGGGCAACAACTGCTGGGCCAGCGGCGGGGTGCAGATAATGCGCAGGGGCGGTGCCTGATAGTGTTTCAGGCTGCTGGCCAGGCGCTGCACCGGTTCGAGGGTGTCGTACAGCCGCGTGATGCCGTCGCGCAGTTCAAGGGTTTCCCGGGTGGCCTGCAGGCGCCCGCGCACGCTGGCAAACAGCATGAAGCCCAACTGGGCCTCGGCATCGCGCAGGATCGCTTCGACCTCCGTCACCGGCAGTTGCAGCCATTCGGCCGCCGTGCCGAGGTGACCGGTCTGCAGCAGCGCCTGGATCACTTCGATGTGGCGTAAACGCATGCAAGAAGTCCATGTTCGGCGGGTGAGCCATTGAGTGGCTGAATCCTAACCCAAGTCCGGGCATGACTTCTGCTAATAACCAACAGCTTAAAGCGCTATTTGCGTTTCGGGTTCGCGCGTCAACTTGACGCCGGTCTGCACCAATTCAAACTCGTCCTCGTTGAGTTTCTTGACTCGATCACCGATCGCCAGCTTGTAAGTGGTGACAGGCTCCTTGCCGTTTCCGTCGGGCGACGGGGTCGATTCCTGAAACTCATGCACCGAGTAGACGCGACCTTCGGCGTCCCGCGCATGAAATTGTCCGACAAGTACTGCTGCCATTGCTTAGAACCTCTGGAAATAAAACACTCGATTTGCGGTTCTGTAGACCTTGGTCAAGCGCGGTAAGTTTTCCTACCTGAAAAAAATAGTCCAGCCGACAGGTTTTCGTCGCTCCACTGGTCCAATTGTCGTCCCGATCATCTATAACTACAGGCTCCTTTGAGCCGATAGTCGAGAAGCCTCTCATGAGTAATGTCTACACAGTGGCCGTTTTGGTGGGCAGCCTGCGCAAGGCATCGATCAACCGCAAGGTCGCGCTGGCACTGGCTGACCTGGCGCCCGCCAACCTCAAGCTGAACATCGTCGAGATCGGCGAGCTGCCACTTTATAACGAAGACATTGATGTAGCACCGCCGGCAGCCTACACCACATTCCGCCAGCAGGTGGGCGCGGCCGACGCTTTGTTGTTCGTCACGCCTGAGTACAACCGCTCTGTCCCGGCGCCGTTGAAAAATGCCATCGACGTCGGCTCGCGCCCCTACGGCCAGAGTTGCCTGAGTGGCAAGCCGGGCGCGGTGATCAGTGCCTCTCCAGGCGCCATCGGTGGTTTTGGTGCCAACCATCATTTGCGCCAGTCGCTGGTATTCCTTGATGTTCCCTGCATGCAGCAGCCGGAAGCCTACCTGAGCGGTGCCGGGACGGCGTTTGACGAGGCGGGCAACGTGTCGGAATCGGTGCGGCCCTTCCTGCAGAAGTTCATCGATGCCTACGGCAAGTGGGTCGAGCAACACAAGAAGGTTTGATACCCCTCTGAACTTCACCCCAAACCTTTGTGGCGAGGGGATGTATCCGCGCTGCGCCCCCAGCGGGGATAAATCCCCTCGCCACACGTGCATCGCTACCTGCAGGTGCATCGACCGCTGTAAATCCCCGCTTTACTGGATATTCGAATTTCCATATATTCGCGCCTTCGTACCTCCAGGTCGTCCTTCGCCATGCCTGATTCCCACAACCCCGTCGATGTCTTCAAGGCGCTGGCCGATGACACCCGTACGCGCATTGCGTTGCTGGTGGCCCGTGAAGGCGAGTTGTGTGTCTGTGAGCTCACCGCCGCGCTGGCCCTGAGCCAGCCGAAGATTTCCCGGCACTTGGCGCAGTTGCGTAACGCCGGCCTGCTCAGCGATCGGCGCCAGGGGCAATGGGTTTACTACCGTCTGCATCCGCAGTTGCCGGCCTGGGTCAGCACTTTGCTGGAGCAGGCGTTGGCGGCCAGCGCGGCGTGGCTGATGGCCGATGTCGAGCGTTTGGGTGCCATGGCTGATCGTCCGGTGGCGCGTTGCTGCTGATGTCCTTTTTTCAATCTTTCTTCCAAGGCTGTTGTGCATGCTGATCGCGTCGTTGATTTTCCTGCTGACCATTACGTTGGTGATTTGGCAGCCCAAGGGGCTTGGCGTCGGCTGGAGCGCGACGCTCGGCGCGCTGCTGGCATTGTTGAGCGGGGTGGTGCAGGTCGGCGACATTGCGCTGGTCTGGCAGATCATCTGGAACGCCACCGGTACGTTTGTCGCGCTGATCATTATCAGCCTGCTGCTGGATGAGGCCGGCTTCTTCGCCTGGGCGGCCTTGCACGTGGCCCGTTGGGGAAAGGGCAGTGGGCGCAAGCTGTTTGCGTTCATGGTGCTGCTGGGGGCGCTGGTGTCGGCCCTGTTTGCCAATGATGGGGCGGCGTTGATCCTGACGCCCATCGTGATTTCGATGCTGCTGGCGTTGCGGTTTTCCCCGGCGGCGACCCTGGCATTCGTGATGGGTGCCGGTTTCATTGCCGACAGCGCGAGCCTGCCGTTGGTGGTGTCGAACCTGGTGAACATCGTCTCGGCGGACTTCTTTGGCATTGGTTTCAACCGCTACGCGGCGGTCATGGTGCCGGTGAACCTGGTCAGTGTGGCGGCCAGCCTGGCGATCTTGCTGTGGTTCTTTCGTCGCGACATCCCGCGCGACTACGACCCCGATCAACTGGACGATCCGGCGACGGCGATCCACGACAAGGCAACGTTTTATGCCGGCTGGGTGGTGTTGGTAATCCTGCTGCTGGGCTGCTTTGCGCTGGAGCCGCTGGGGATTCCCATCAGTGCGATCTCGGCGGTCTGCGCTGTGCTGCTGCTGGCGGTCGCGGCCCGCGGCCACAAGATTTCCACCCGCAAGGCGATGAAGGAAGCGCCCTGGCAGATCGTGATCTTCTCCCTCGGTATGTACCTGGTGGTCTATGGCCTGCGCAACGCCGGGCTGACCGGCCACCTGGCCCATTGGCTCGACGGCTTTGCCGAATATGGCGTGTGGGGGGCGGCCATGGGTACCGGCGTGCTGACGGCGTTGCTCTCCTCGGCCATGAACAATTTGCCGACGGTGCTGGTCGGCGCCTTGTCCATCGATGCCAGCCAGGCCACTGGGGTGGTGAAGGAGGCGATGATCTACGCCAACGTCATCGGCAGCGACCTGGGGCCGAAAATCACACCGATTGGCAGCCTGGCGACGTTGCTGTGGTTGCATGTGCTGGAGCGCAAGAACATCCAGATCGGTTGGGGGTACTACTTCAAGGTCGGGGTCGTGCTGACGGTGCCGGTGTTGCTGGTGACGTTGGCGGCGCTGGCTGTGCGGTTGTCTTTCTAGACCGGGGTGGCTTCATCGCGAGCAGGCTCGCTCCCACAGTGGATTTGTGTTGTTTGCACCATTGATGATCTGCACATGACCCTGTGGGAGCGAGCCTGCTCGCGATGAGGCCCTGAAAGGCGCCGCAAAGCTCAACCGTTACCCGGCACATTGGGCCAAAGATCGGCCACCAGGAACACCCGTTCGGCTTCTTCCCACTCACCCTCGGCGTTTTCGCTCAGGCGCACCATCAACTGCGCTGGCGCCATGGGGTCCAGGGCCATTCGCCAAGTGTCCAATTGCGTGGTGCTCCAGGTTTGCTCCGCCGGATAATGCGCCGGTGCCAGCCAGGCGGCGCGGGGCAGGGGTTGCCAGCGCCCCGGTGGTCGTTGGTCGATAAACTCAGGCCAGTCTCGCTGGTGCAGCCAGCGCCCGCGCAAATGCCGCGGATGGGCACCGGCCGGCGGTTCGGCCTGGCCCGGCCAGGGGTACAGCAAGTATCCGCCCAGCCAGAGTTCGGAACGAAACAGCTCGACGCCTGAGGGCTCGATACCCAGTGCCGCGAGGGCCTCGCGGCTTTCCGGGCGGGCCGAGATCGGCAATTGGTGTTCGCGCAGATGCGCCAGCTTGCGGTCGAGCCGGTCATGGCAACCCGGGCCCAGCCATTGCGCGGCGTCCAGTCCGTTACCTTGTTGGGGGCCGAGGTACAACTTGATCGCCAGCTCCAGATGATGGATACCGTCACGATCGCGCAGCAGCAGGTCCAGTTCACCCAGGGTATGACCTTCGTGGCGGATTGGCAGGTTCGCGGCAACCAGTTCGATGCCAGGAGCGTGCTGCGCGGCAAACTGCCACAGCCGTTCGTAATACAGGCCAAGGCGTCGCGTCCTGCCCAGGGACAGGCAGTGCAGCAGTGGATAGCTGTCGCGATCCAGTTGTCGCAGCCAGTGCGCCAGCTGATCCGGTGCCTGCACCCAGTCACTGCCGGCCAGGGGATGGCGCTGGGGCCAGGGCGTGTCGATGAGCATCGGCGGGGCGATGATCGCCCACGCGAGGTCGCGCACTTCGGGATGGCGAAGGCGGCGGGGCAAGTCCAGCAATTCAGGGAACAGGATCATTTTGCGAGCATAGCCTGTGGCAAGGCTTAAAGAATTTTGTCTATGGAGCGCTTTCGCCCATAATCGTGGTTTTCGCCCGCCGCAGACCCTCGCAGGAGCCTCATGGAGCAATTTCGCAATATCGGCATCATCGGTCGCCTGGGCAGTTCGCAGGTGTTGGACACCGTTCGCCGTCTCAAACGTTTCCTCCTGGAGCGACACCTGCATGTGATCCTCGAAGATACCATCGCCGAAGTCTTGCCGGGCCATGGCCTGCAGACGTCGTCGCGCAAGATGCTGGGCGAGGTCTGCGACATGGTCATCGTGGTCGGTGGCGACGGCAGCCTGCTGGGGGCCGCCCGGGCCCTGGCGCGGCACAACATCCCGGTGCTGGGGATCAACCGGGGCAGCCTGGGGTTCCTCACCGATATCCGCCCTGACGAGCTGGAAACCAAGGTCGCCGAGGTGCTGGACGGCCACTACCTGGTGGAAAACCGCTTCCTGCTGCAAGCCGAGGTCCGTCGTCACGCCGAAGCCATCGGCCAGGGCGATGCCCTCAATGACGTGGTGCTGCACCCTGGCAAATCCACGCGCATGATCGAATTCGAGCTGTACATCGACGGCCAGTTCGTCTGCAGCCAGAAGGCCGACGGCCTGATCGTCGCCACGCCCACCGGTTCCACTGCCTATGCGCTGTCGGCCGGCGGCCCGATCATGCACCCCAAGCTCGACGCTATTGTGATTGTGCCCATGTACCCCCATACCTTGTCTGGGCGACCGATTGTGGTCGATGGCAACAGTGAGCTGAAAATCGTCGTGTCCAAGGATATGCAGATCTACCCGCAAGTGTCCTGTGACGGCCAGAACCATTTCACCTGCGCGCCGGGTGACACCATCACCGTCAGCAAAAAAGCGCAGAAGCTGCGCCTGATCCATCCGCTGGATCACAATTACTATGAAGTCTGCCGGACCAAGCTCGGCTGGGGCAGTCGGTTGGGGGGTGGAGGCGACTGATGCTCGATCCTGCGCGCAGTTACGATTTGATTGGTGACGTGCATGGATGCGCCCTGACCCTGGAACACCTGCTGGACCGACTCGGTTACCACAAGCAGGGCGGGGTCTGGCGGCATCCGTCGCGCATGGCTGTGTTCCTGGGGGACATCATCGACCGTGGTCCGCGGATTCGCGAGGCGCTGCACATCGTCCATGACATGGTCGTGGCCGGCCAGGCGCTGTGCATCATGGGCAACCACGAGTTCAACGCCCTGGGCTGGAGCACACCGGCATTGCCCGGCAGTGGCCAGCGCTACGTACGCGAACACACGCCACGCCACGCCCGCCTGCTCAACGAGACGCTGACCCAGTTCGAGCAGCATCCCGGCGACTGGCATGACTTTCTCAAATGGTTCTACGAGCTGCCGCTGTTTGTCGACGCCGGCCGGTTCCGGGTGGTGCATGCCTGTTGGGATGCGGGCCTGATCGAACCGCTGCGGGGCCTGTTCCCGGACGGTTGTGTCGATGAACATTTCCTCCAGGCCTCGGCGCAACCGGGCAGTTTTGCCTGCACGGTGTTCGATCGTTTGCTGCGTGGCACCGACATGCGCCTGCCCCATGGCCTGACGCTGACCGGTGGCGATGGCCTGACCCGTTCGTTTTTCCGCACCAAGTTCTGGGAAGACAACCCGCAGACCTACGGCGACATCGTGTTCCAGCCCGACGCCTTGCCCGAACCGGTGGCTCGCACGCCACTGTCGCCGGATGAAAAAAACAACTTGCTGCGCTATGGCGTCGATGAGCCACTGCTGTTCGTCGGCCACTATTGGCGCAGCGGCAAGCCCGCGCCCATTCGCCCGAACCTGGCCTGCCTGGATTACAGTGCGGTGCTCTACGGCAAGCTGGTGGCTTATCGCCTGGACCAGGAAACCCGCCTGGACCCGCACAAGTTTGTCTGGGTCGATGTCGAGCGGCCGGAGGTGGTGCAATGAGCGTCGTCGCGGTTTTGCGCCTGCCTCTGGCCGTGGACCTGAGTGGCTTCGTCAAGCTGCTGCAACGCATGCAGGTACCCCATCGTGTCAGCGAAGAGGCGGGCGAGCAGGTGCTCTGGGTACCGGATGAAATAAGTGAGGATGTGCGTTCGTTGTACGCACGTTTTCCCGCTGGCGATCCCGAGCAACAGTTGGAACTGCCGGACACCGGCAGCACTTCCCGGCGAGCGGGGTTCGTCCAGCAACTGACGCGCAGCCCGGTGACGGCCGTGGTGTTGTTGTTGAGCCTGATCGTCAGCGCGGTCACCCTGCTGGGGGAGAATCTTGAGGTCCTGCGCTGGCTGACCTTCCTCGAGTTCCGCATCGTTGGCGACTACATCCAGTTCACGCCATTGGCCGATAGCCTGGCGGCGGGGCAGTGGTGGCGCCTGGTGACGCCGATGCTGATTCACTTCGGCTTTCTGCACATCGCCATGAATGGCATGTGGTACTGGGAGCTGGGACGGCGGATCGAAGCGCGCCAGGGTGGCATCAACGTGTTGGGGCTGACGCTGCTGTTCAGCCTCGTCTCCAATTTTGCCCAGTACTTTTTCAGCGGCCCGACGCTGTTCGGTGGGTTGTCAGGGGTGTTGTACGGCTTGCTGGGCCACTGCTGGATCTACCAACTGCTTGCACCGAATCCGGCCTATCACTTGCCCCGCGGGGTGTTGGTGATGATGCTGGTGTGGTTGCTGCTGTGCCTGTCCGGGCTGGTTTCGCTGATCGGTTTTGGTGAAATCGCCAATGCGGCTCACGTCGGCGGGCTGCTCGTCGGGTGCTTCACGGGGTTGTTGGGCGGGCTGTTCGCTCGCCGTAAAATGGTCCTTTGACCGGCACCTGTGCCTTTTGAGAATGCGCAATTGCGCGGAGAACCCATGTCTTCCTTCAACGAAATGATCCAGAACATCACTCCCGACATCTACCGGAGCCTGAAACTGGCGGTGGAAATCGGTAAATGGGCCGATGGCAACAAGCTCACCGCCGAGCAGCGCGAGCTGTCGCTGCAGGCGATGATCGCCTGGGAAATCCAGAACCTGCCCGAAGACGAGCGCACCGGTTACATGGGGGCGCAGGAATGCCATTCGAAGTCCACTGAAGTGCCGAATATCCTGTTCAAGTCGGACGCCATCCATTGATCGAGATTGGCCGCGGTGCAATCAGCAAGATGTCGGCGCGCCTTGACGGGCCGACCGTTCAATACGCCTTTCGCCTGGGCGATGACGAGGTGCCGGTCAACCCGTTGATCGGCACCACGGTGCGCCTGGAGTACCTCGGTGCGATCCACTGTACCCACTGCGGACGCCGGACCAAGACCAGTTTCAGCCAGGGTTATTGCTACCCCTGCATGACCAAGCTGGCCCAGTGCGACCTGTGCATCATGAGCCCCGAGCGGTGCCATTACGAGGCAGGCACCTGCCGCGACCCGGCCTGGGGCGAGCAGTTCTGCATGACCGATCACGTGGTCTACCTGGCCAACTCCTCGGGCGTGAAAGTCGGCATCACCCGCGCCACGCAATTGCCGACCCGTTGGCTCGACCAGGGCGCCAGCCAGGCACTGCCGATCCTGCGGGTCGCCACCCGCCAGCAGTCGGGGTTTGTCGAAGACCTGTTCCGCAGCCAAGTGGCGGACAAGACCAACTGGCGCGCCTTGCTCAAGGGCGATGCCGTGGCGGTGGACCTGCCGGCGATCCGCGACTCGCTGTTCGAAAGCTGCGCCCAGGGATTGCAGGGCTTGCAGGAACGATTCGGCCTGCAAGCGATCCAGACCATAGCGGACGTCGACCCCATCGAGATCCGTTATCCGGTGGAGCAGTACCCGGCCAAGATTGTCAGCTTCAACCTGGACAAGAACCCGATCGCCGAAGGCACGCTGCTGGGGATCAAGGGCCAGTACCTGATTTTTGACACCGGCGTGATCAACATTCGTAAATACACGGCTTACCAGCTCGCCGTGCATCAGTAGAAGGATTCGACCCATGCGCACCGAACAACCGAAGATGATTTACCTGAAGGACTATCAGGCCCCCGAGTACCTGATCGATGAGACGCACCTGACCTTCGAGTTGTTCGAGGACCACAGCCTGGTCCATGCGCAACTGGTAATGCGCCGCAATCCCGAGCGCGGTGCCGGGCTACCGCCGTTGGTGCTCGATGGCCAGCATCTGGAACTGGTCTCGCTCAAGCTCGACGACGCCGACCTGGGGCAGGGCGACTATCAGTTGGACGACAGCCACCTGACCCTGCAGCCCAAGGCCCAGGCCTTCACGCTCGACACCACCGTTCGGATCCACCCGGAAACCAACACCGCCCTGGAGGGTTTGTACAAATCCGGCAGCATGTTCTGCACCCAGTGCGAGGCCGAAGGTTTCCGCAAGATCACCTATTACCTTGACCGCCCGGATGTGATGAGCAAGTTCACCACGACCGTGGTGGCCGAGCAGCACAGCTATCCGGTGCTGCTGTCCAACGGCAACCCGATTGCCAGCGGCCCCGGCGAAGACGGCCGGCACTGGGCGACCTGGGAAGACCCGTTCAAGAAGCCGGCCTACCTGTTTGCCCTGGTGGCCGGTGACCTGTGGTGCGTCGAAGACACCTTCACCACCCTGAGCGAGCGCACCGTGGCGCTGCGCATCTATGTCGAGCCGGAAAACATCGACAAATGCCAGCACGCCATGACCAGCCTGAAGAAGTCGATGCGCTGGGACGAAGAGGTGTACGGGCGCGAGTACGACCTGGACATCTTCATGATTGTCGCGGTCAACGATTTCAACATGGGCGCCATGGAGAACAAGGGCCTCAATATCTTCAACTCCAGTGCCGTGCTGGCCCGCGCCGAAACCGCCACCGACGCCGCGCACCAGCGGGTCGAGGCCATCGTCGCCCACGAATATTTCCATAACTGGTCGGGCAACCGCGTGACCTGTCGCGACTGGTTCCAACTGTCGCTCAAGGAAGGTTTCACGGTGTTCCGCGACGCCGGCTTCTCGGCCGACATGAACTCTGCCACCGTCAAGCGCATCCAGGACGTGGCGTACCTGCGTACCCACCAGTTCGCCGAAGACGCCGGCCCCATGGCCCACCCGGTGCGTCCGGACAGCTTTATCGAGATCTCCAACTTCTACACCCTGACCGTGTACGAAAAGGGCTCGGAAGTGGTTGGCATGATCCATACCCTGCTGGGGCCTGAGGGTTTCCGCAAGGGCAGTGACCTGTACTTCGAACGCCACGACGGCCAGGCCGTGACCTGCGACGACTTCATCAAGGCCATGGAAGATGCCAACGGCGTCGACTTGAGCCAGTTCAAGCGCTGGTACAGCCAGGCCGGCACGCCACGACTGGCGGTGACCGAGTCCTACGACGCCGCGGCCAAGACCTACAGCCTGACCTTTAGCCAGAGCTGCCCGCCGACCCCGGACAAACAGGAAAAGCTGCCGTTCGTGATTCCGGTCGAACTGGGCCTGTTGGACCGTCAGGGCGCCGAAATCCCCTTGCGCCTGGCCGCAGAAGCGGCGGCAAACGGCACGTCCCGGGTGATCTCGGTGACCGAGGCCGTGCAGACCTTTACCTTTGTCGACATCGCCGAACAGCCCCTGCCATCGCTGCTGCGCGGTTTCTCGGCACCGGTCAAGCTGAGCTTCCCGTACAGCCGCGACCAACTGATGTTCCTGATGCAGCACGACAGCGACGGTTTCAATCGCTGGGACGCCGGCCAGCAGTTGTCGGTGCAGGTGTTGCAGGAGCTGATCGAGCAGCACCAGAAGGGCTCGGGCCTGAAGCTCGATCCGCGCCTGGTCACGGCATTGCGCACGGTGCTGTCGGACGAATCCCTGGACCAAGCCATGGTCGCGGAAATGCTCTCGCTGCCAAGCGAAGCGTACCTGACGGAAATCAGCGAAGTGGCCGACGTCGAGGCGATCCATGCCGCCCGCGAGTTCGCCCGCCAGCAGTTGGCCGACAGCCTGTTCGAAGCCCTGTGGCTGCGTTATGAAGCCAATCGCGACCTGTCGAAACGCACGCCATACGTGGCCGAGGCCGAGCATTTCGCCCGTCGCGCGTTGCAGAACATCGCGCTGTCGTACCTGATGCTCACCGGCAAACCTGAAGTGCTGAGCGCGACCCTGGAGCAGTTCGACACCGCCGATAACATGACCGAACGCCTGACCGCGCTGGCGGTGCTGGTCAACTCGCCATTCGAGGCCGAGAAAGCCCACGCCCTGGAAGTGTTCGCGGAAAGCTTCAAGGGCAACCCGCTGGTCATGGACCAATGGTTCAGCGTCCAGGCCGGTAGCCCGTTGCCGGGCGGCCTGGCGCGGGTCAAGGCATTGATGGAACACCCGGCGTTCAATATCAAGAACCCGAACAAGGTGCGGGCGCTGGTGGGCGCATTTGCCGGGCAGAACCTGATCAACTTCCACGCCGCCGACGGCTCGGGCTATCGCTTCCTGGCCGACCTGGTCATCCAGCTCAATGGCTTCAACCCGCAGATCGCCTCGCGGCAGCTGGCACCGTTGACCCGCTGGCGCAAGTACGACAGCGCCCGCCAGGCGCTGATGAAAGCCGAGCTGGAGCGCATCCTGGCATCCGGTGGGCTTTCCGCCGATGTGTTCGAAGTGGTGAGCAAGAGCCTGGCGTGACCTTGGTGCCGCGGTCTGCCTGGTGGACCGCGGTGCCTTCATCGCGAGCAAGCTCGCTCCCACAGTAGATCTTCAGTGAACACATATTTGTGATCCACAGTAGATCTTCAGTGAGCACATATTTGTGATCCACAGTAGATCTTCAGTGAGCACATATTTTGTGATCCACAGGGATCTATTGTGGGAGCGAGCTTGCTCGCGATAGCGTCAGATCAGCCACCGCGATAGTCGCTCAAAGCCCAGCCATCACCCCACCGAATACCCCGTCATTCACCCTCGGCGCCAACCCCCCTGGTTAACAAAAGATAACGTGGCGTCGATTGTCAGACCTTTCGAAAGCCCGATAGGATAGGTCAGCTTCCGAAGTGGCTCTAGATTGCAGGTTTCAGGACTATGCTCCAGGACTGGCAACGTACCAAGCCATAACAATAATAATGGGGGAAAGGTCTATGAATGAGCCTGTCATGGCTGTGGGCCGCAGCCGGCCGCCGATGCTGCGCAGGGTCGCGTTGCTGGCTTCGGCGCTCTCGCTGCTGGGCTCTGCGGTGTTGTCGGCACCGGTAATGGCTGTTGCGGCGTCGACGTCCGATGTCATCTATTCCGTCGAATCGGCCAAGGCCAGCAAAACCCTGATGCTCGACGTGGTCCACGCCGGCCAGCGGCTGGTGGCGGTCGGTGACCGCGGGCACATTGTCTATTCGGACGATCAGGGCAAGTCCTGGACCCAGGCCAAGGTGCCGACCCGCCAACTGCTTACGGCGGTGTTTTTCGTCGATGACCAACACGGCTGGGCCGTGGGGCACGACGCGCAGATCCTCGCCAGCGATGACGGCGGCAGCACCTGGACCAAGCAATTCGAAGACCTTACCCGCGAAGCACCCCTGCTGGACGTCTGGTTCAAGGACCCCAGCAACGGTTTCGCCGTGGGTGCCTACGGCGCACTGTTGCAAACCACTGACGGTGGCAAGCACTGGGAAGACGCCAGCGACCGCCTCGATAACGAAGACCAGTTCCACCTCAATGCGATCGCCGCCGTGAAAGATGCCGGGCTGTTCATTGTCGGCGAGGCTGGCAGCATGTTCCGCTCCGCCGACTGGGGCCTGACTTGGGAAAAAGTCGAAGGCCCTTATGAAGGCTCGCTGTTCGGGGTCATCGGCACGGCTCAGCCTTCAACGCTGCTGGCCTATGGTTTGCGCGGCAACCTTTACCGTTCCACTGACTTCGGCGGCACGTGGGATCAGGTCGAGCTCAAGGCCGCGCGCGGTGCCCTGGAGTTCGGCCTGTCAGGCGCCACGCTGCTGACGGACGGTTCCATCGTGATTGTCGGCAACGGCGGCAGCGTCGTGCGCAGTACCGACGACGGCGAGACCTTCAGCGTGTTCAACCGTCCGGACCGAATTTCCGTGGCAGCCGTCACGGCGGCGGGCAACGGCAACCTGATCCTGGCGGGGCAAGGCGGCGTTCGTGCCACCACGTCCACCGGCGCCGAACTGAGCAAATGAGTCACGCCTGCAAGACGGGCATAAAAACAAGAAGGCGGACCCCATGAGCAGTCATCACCAAGACAAGGCGACGTTCCTCGAGCGCCTGATATTCAACAACCGCCCGGCAGTGATCATCATTTGCCTGCTGGTCAGCATTTTCCTGTTCTGGCAGGCCACGCTGATCCGGCCGTCCACCAGTTTCGAAAAAATGATCCCTCTGGAGCACCCCTTCATCCAGAAGATGCTCGAGCACCGCAACGACCTGGCGAACCTGGGCAACACGGTGCGTATTTCCGTGGAGGCCACCAATGGCGACATCTTCTCCAAGGAATACATGGAGACGTTGCGCCAGATCCACGACGAAGTCTTCTACATCTCCGGTGTCGACCGTTCCGGGCTCAAGTCATTGTGGAGCCCGAGTGTGCGCTGGACCGAAGTGACGGAGGAGGGCTTTGCCGGCGGCGAGGTGATTCCCCAGAGCTATAACGGTTCGGCCGACAGCCTCGACCTGCTGCGCAACAACGTGCTCAAGTCCGGCCAGGTCGGGCGCCTGGTGGCCAACGATTTCAAGTCGAGCATCATCGACATCCCGCTGCTGGAGTCCTATCCGGACCCGCAGGACCAGGGCAAATTGCTCGCCCTCGACTACCGGAAGTTTTCCCACGAGCTTGAAGACAAGATCCGCAACAAGTTCGAAGCCCAGAACCCCAATGTGCAGATCCATATCGTCGGCTTCGCCAAGAAAGTCGGTGACCTGATCGACGGCCTGGTCATGGTGGTGCTGTTCTTCGGCGTGGCCTTCGTCATCACCCTGATCCTGCTGTACTGGTTCACTAACTGCATGCGCAGTACCGTGGCGGTGTTGAGCACCACCCTGGTGGCGGTGGTCTGGCAACTGGGGCTGATGCACGCGGCCGGTTTTGGCCTGGACCCCTACTCGATGCTGG
The DNA here is from genome assembly GCF_018325905.1 of Pseudomonas sp. St316. Classification (NCBI taxonomy): domain Bacteria; kingdom Pseudomonadati; phylum Pseudomonadota; class Gammaproteobacteria; order Pseudomonadales; family Pseudomonadaceae; genus Pseudomonas; species Pseudomonas sp. St316. The sequence goes on from NZ_AP021901.1 coordinate 2,857,548, forward strand.
TGCCGTTCCTGATCTTCGCCATCGGTATTTCCCACGGGGTACAGAAAATCAACGGCATCGCCTTGCAGTCCAGTGAGGCGGACAACGCCCTGACGGCGGCGCGGCGCACCTTCCGGCAGTTGTTCCTGCCGGGGATGATCGCGATCCTGGCGGACGCGGTCGGCTTCATTACCCTGCTGATCATCGACATCGGCGTGATCCGTGAACTGGCCATTGGCGCCTCCATTGGCGTGGCGGTGATCGTGTTCACCAACCTGATCCTGCTGCCGGTGGCGATCTCCTACGTCGGCATCAGCAAGCGCGCGGTCGAGCGCAGCAGGAAAGACGCGACCCGCGAGCATCCGTTCTGGCGCGCGCTGTCGAACTTCGCCAGCGCCAAGGTCGCGCCGGTGTCCATCGCCTTGGCGGTGATCGCCTTTGGCGGCGGCCTCTGGTACAGCCAGAACCTGAAGATCGGCGACCTCGACCAGGGCGCGCCGGAGCTGCGTCCGGACTCGCGCTATAACCAGGACAATAACTTCATCATCAGCAATTACTCCACCAGCTCCGATGTACTGGTGGTGATGGTCAAGACCAAGGCCGAAGGCTGCTCGCGCTATGAAGCCATGGCCCCCATCGATGAGTTGATGTGGAAGATGCAGAACACCGAGGGCGTGCAGTCGGCGATTTCCCTGGTGACCGTGTCCAAGCAAATGATCAAGGGCATGAACGAGGGCAACCTGAAATGGGAGACCCTGTCGCGCAACCCTGACGTGCTGAACAACTCCATTGCCCGGGCCGATGGCCTGTACAACAACAGTTGCTCCCTGGCCCCGGTGCTGGTGTTCCTCAACGACCACAAGGCCGAGACGTTGGACCGCGCGGTGAAGGCGGTGCAGGACTTCGCCAAGGAAAACAACCGTGATGGCCTGGAGTTCATCCTCGCCGCGGGTAACGCTGGCATCGAAGCGGCCACCAATGAAGTGATCAAGGCGTCGGAACTGACCATCCTGGTCCTGGTGTACATCTGCGTGGCGACCATGTGCATGATCACCTTCCGCTCCTGGGCGGCGACGCTGTGCATCGTGCTGCCGCTGGTCCTGACCTCGGTGTTGGGCAACGCCCTGATGGCGTTCATGGGCATTGGCGTAAAGGTCGCGACCTTGCCGGTGGTGGCGCTGGGCGTGGGGATCGGCGTGGACTACGGCATCTACATCTACAGCCGCCTGGAGAGCTTCCTGCGCGCCGGGTTGCCGTTGCAGGAGGCTTACTACCAGACGCTGAAGTCCACCGGCAAAGCCGTATTGTTCACCGGCCTGTGCCTGGCCATCGGCGTGTGTACCTGGATCTTCTCGGCCATCAAGTTCCAGGCGGACATGGGGTTGATGCTGACGTTCATGTTGCTGTGGAACATGTTCGGTGCGCTTTGGCTGCTGCCGGCGCTGGCGCGGTTCCTGATCAAGCCTGAGAAGTTGGCGGGGCAGAAGGGCAATTCGTTGTTTGCCCACTGACCATTTGCTTGAAGTACACACTCTCACCTGTGGAAGGGGATTTATCCCCTCGCCACAAGGGCTACCTTGCGTTCTGCTCGCAGTGATCAAGGCGCCAACGGCAAGAACCTGCTTTGCGCCAAGGGCCTGCCGATTTGCCCCCGATGCACATCCACCACCGCGTAAGGGCTTTTCGCCTTGGCCAGCAGGGAATAGTAGTGCTCGCGCCGTTGCTCCTTGGTTTTCAGGTGCGCGACGCTGAAATCGGTTTTCGGCGTGTCGGCCGTTTCGTAGTGAAAGTGCGCATACCAGAGCGGCCAGCCGTCGCGGTCATTGACGGCGTATTCCTGGAGGAAATCCTTGCGCTCGCCTTTCAAGGCTTTGCGTTCGCCGAGTCGTGCGACTTGGATCAGGTTTTTCTCGAACAGGTAGCGAAGGTTGCTGTCGGTAGGCGGTAATTTCAGACTCAATTCGGTACGCAGCTCACTGCCCCGGGTGGTCAGGCGCGACACGGCGTTTGACAGTTGTTCGGTCAGTGTCCGATCGGCTGTTGTGCGTGGCGTTTTCGAGGCCGTGAAGGCCCTTTCCAGTTCTTCGGCGAGCTTGCGGTAGCGATTGGCCTCATTGTTCAGGATCTCTTCGACTTCCTGAGGAAAGCGGCATTGCGTTTTATAGCGCTCGGCGTTCAACAGGCTGTTTTCCAATTGTGCGAGCAGCTTGCGTGCGTCGCCCTTGATCGCTTTGACCGATCTTGTGCGGGGCGTCGGGGCCGGCCGTTGTACTTCGACGATGTCCCAGGCGTCGTCGTGTTGCGAGTAGATGGCGAGCAACTTGTCGTCGACTTCGGAGCGCAGCTCGACGACATCGATCGGCAGCGATGTGCCGGCCGGCTTCAGGTCACCGATCAACACGCCGCTCTTGCGTGTCTTGATCACTTTCTTCTGCGGGCGTCCGGAAGCTGTCTTGCTGCGTTTTGGCGGGCGCTTGCGCGGTTGCGGTTCGGGCTTGATCTCGGCGGCCAGTTTCGCGGATGCGTCCTCATACAGGCCCTCGACCAATCTGAACAGCCTACCGAAATAGGAGGTGTCCATTTCACTGGCGTTGAGTGCTTTCATGCCCTGCATGGTATCGATGGCCGCGCCATAGTGCTCGACCAGGCTTTCCAGGACCTCAAGATGTTCCGATGGGGTCAGCTCGTAAGTGCTCAGGTCGGACTGAGAGCGCGCCTGTTCCATCAATAGCTGGGTGACGTTGTGCAGGCTGGCGGGAAGATCGGAGTTGGGATCCTTGAATATCAGCGCTGCCAGGGTAGGTAATTGCAGTGCCTTGGTGGCCAATACCGTGCGTTCCCCCAATGGGCGGTCCTGGGTCAGACGCTCGAATGCTTGCGCGCCCGCGGCGTCCACGTTCAACAGTGCGTCCAGGTAACGATCCCTGAGTTCCAGCCAATGGATCGAGCGATCGTTGATGTCACTCAACGCGTCGAGGTAATCGAAGTAATCAACGACATTGCTGGCAACATTCGCTTCCAGGGTCGATCGGTTTTCCGTGAATTGGCTATAGGCGGCATCCAGCGCCGTTAAATCGAACTCAGTGATCAGGAAGGCTTTGCGGGCGTTGTTGACCACATTCTCCATCAAGGCGGGAATGATCTTGGGGGGTAACTGCATGTCGAGGGCGGCATATTCGGATACGTTGTCCAGCAGCCTCAAATAGCTGTCGGTCTGCTCCTGGAGCAGCTTGTAGAATCGCGCCCGTTTGTCCGCGCGTTGCGCCTCGGTAAAATTGCCTTCCTGGGTTTTGGTCATTACCTCTTGGGCTATGTCCAGGGCTCGTTGCTGGTCGGCTTCTTTTAGATAGTAATCCTTGAGGTACTGGCTCAATTCGGCCGCTCGTTGGGACTTGAGGCGACGCATGTCGGCCAGGCGTTTGGGCGGCATCCCCCCACGCAACCGCAGGCGCAAATCCATGGACCAGTTGCCCCGATTGTCCGATTGCAACACCGGGCCATTGCGTGTCGCGTCTCGCGGGGCGAGCGGGTCGACCATCGTCGCACTGCCGTCCGACTCCGGGCTGACGCGATACAACGTGTCTTCAACCAGGGCATGCCATTTATTTTGGATGACGTACAAACCTGTGTACGGGCCATATTTGATCGGTTCAGGCATGGATGCGGGGCGCGGCACCTGCAAGCGTTGCAGTCGGGTGCGTTGCTCCGGTGTCAGGCGCTGGCGGGCGCTGGCGAAACTGAGGTCCAGGTGCCTGCTGACGCCCTCGAAGTATGCGCCCGGCAAGGCCACGGACCCTTCCAAAATGCTTGGTGCGGCCGGTGCGGGCCACTGCTCAGGGATGAGGCGTGGCGCAGGGGCGCGCATGGCTTGTTGCTTGAGGGCTTCGGGCAACGGCGTACGAGCTGGCGCGCTGATGGCGGGAAACTGGTGCACCAGCATGCCGAGGTTGAGCAGCAGGTCGACGGCGGCGAGCTCTCGGGTCACCGAGTCTTCGCTGCTCAGGGCCGGGATATCCTGGCTGGCGCTGGCCATCAGGTTCCACAACCAGAAAGTGGCCATGGCCGGGCCGCGCAGCAAGGGCATCAGCAGCGTATTGAACAACAGGCTGCTGCCTTCCAGCAGCACGGCCCAGCGGCTTTCGCTGTTGGAGACCGAGTCGCGATCGGCCTGGCTGACCAGGGCTCGCGCATTGCTGCCATAGAGGTACTGCATCAGCTCACCGTTGCGCAGGAACTGCCGCAACTCATCGTTGACGCCGTCTATGGCGAGCGTCGCCGGGGCGGGTTTTTCCGGGGGAGTGAATTCGTCGCCTTGGAAAAAACGTACGATGTGCGGCTCCAGGAAACCGCCATTGGCATAGATCGGGCGCGCGGCGCCGGACATCCAGATCAGGATGCTTTTTTGCAGATCCCCAGGTGCGGCGATAGCCTGCAACAGGGCCTGGCGTGTTGGGAATTCTTGCAGCGAAGGCGCATAAAGCGGGCGGTACAGCAAGTGCGGGCCAGTTTTGACATCCTCTGGCTCGATGATGAACATGTTTGTCACCGTATCTGGATGGGCCTCGGGTCTGCGCAGGAAGGCCAGGTGGCGGATGACTACCGACTGGCCGCTGATCTGTTGACTATTCGCGTCGGGGTTGAGGAGCGCTTCAATCAGGCCCAGGCCCTGGCGGGTTATGCCGTTTTCGTTGTTGAGCATTTGCTTGAGGGCTTCAAGCGGCAGCTGTGCCGGGATCTGTTCGGCAAACATCTGCTGGCGTTCCTGCGCTTGAGGCAAATCATCCAGCAGGCGTTGTTGCAGGTAGCGAGGGTAGGTGGTGCCGATGTCCACCTGTTCGATCAGCCCGCCCTTGCGGGTGATGAAATCCGGCGTCAGCCACGCCGGAAGCGCCAGCCCCTGGCGATGGCTGAGCACCGGGCCGGCGCCGGGTCGGGCGACGAGATTGTTGATGGCCAGTTCGGTCAGGTTCATCGTTCTTTTCTCGAAGAGCCCGACGGTCCCGGGGTAGCCCGCCGCCACGCCGAAGGTCAGTTCCACATCGTCGGGCTGGTATTGGTTGGCTCGGGCCTTGGCCGTGCTGCTGTCGTTGGCTCGTTGCATTGCTTTGAGCAAGGCATCGGTGGCAAAGGCCTTGATGTCCTGGATGTCGCTGAGAAAGGTGCGACCCTGATTGCGTTTCTTGGCGCTGGCCAGCGCCAGGCTGTACTGCTGGATCTTCGTCCTGTCGACCACGCTGGCCCGTTTCAGCCAATCGGGAATCAGCGGGGCGATCCATGCCGACGTGGCCGGCATCGAGCGCGAGGCGTCGAGCAGGTAGCGGGCGGGGTCGCTCAGCTCCTCATAGAGTGCCTTGAGGCTTGGCAGCCCGATGCGCGAGGGCAATTGCACCGCCTCCAGGTCGCTCAACTGCTGCTCCAGGATCATGGCCGCCTGGGTCTCGAAGGCATTGCCATCGATCTCATGACGCTGGCAGGTCACACTGTCGACGACGTACCGGCGGGCGATACGGGTGCCCCAGTGCCGAGTGAAGGTCTCCAGGGACTCGAAGGCCTGGACAGCACCGGCAGGACTGCACAGCAGCACGACCGTGGCGTTTTTCTTGCGGTGGATCAGCAGGATCTCGCTGCCGGTCAACACGCTGCTGGTGTCGTCCTGAGTGAGCCGGGTCTGCAAGCTGTAGGCGTAGACGCCGGACGGGCCATGGCGCCGAAAGCGTTGCTCACGGTCTGGCCACTGGACCATCTGGTCGAGGGCTTCCCGGGCCTGTCCAGAGAGGTCTTGCTGCAGGCTGCGGATATGCAACAGGTTCCTGAGTACATCGCTGAGCCATCGCCAACGGCTGGTGCCAGGCTGCCGGTCGGTTTGCGGACCAGCGTCGAGGTTGGCGTTCCAATAACGGGTCAGCGCATCCTCCAGCCCGATCGGTACGCTCCAGGGCAGTTCCAGCAACAGTTTTTCGATGACCTTCATGTCCAGCTTTCCGTCGTCTGGCGACAGCAGGCGCGGTGGCGTGTCGGACAGAAAACTGCGCCGCCCGTTGCGATCCTTGAATTGCACGGGGATGCCGAGGGCCAGGTAGTCGAGGACCCGCGACATGAACGGTTCGAGTCGGTAGCCGCTGGACGCCTCATCGGGCGTCGCCAGTCGGGTTTTGGAGAGATCGAAAGTGAGCGCGGGGTATTTTGTCTTGATCGCTTGCTCAAGCATGCGTGATACGAACTGCTCGAAGGTCGGGCGATCGGCAAATTGCAGGCTGACGCTTTGTGCCAGCGCAGAAGGGCTGTCAGCCGGAGAGGGTGAGGTCATGGGAAATCCTTTTCATGGGGCGTTGAAAATGACGCCCTGAAAAGTATCGACCTCTGGTTTGCGCGCGGGTGGTACATAGATACCACCGCGGCGAATGACGTTTGTGTCAGGTGGGATCGGAGCCCAACACCACATTCAACGCGCTGCGGGCATCGTCGAGCTGCACCAGCGTGGCATGGCGAGCCCCGAGGGCGTCGCGGTTCTCGATGGCGGTGAGGATCGCTTTGTGTCGCGGCATCGCCAGCTCATGCAGGTTCGGCCGCTGGTTGGAATGCTTGAGCGCTTCGGCGATGGCGACCGAGAGCATGTTGCACAGGTTGGCCAACAGGTCGTTGTGGGTGGCATCGGCGATGCGGCTGTGGAAGTCCAGGTCCGGTTGCAGCAGGGCTTCGGGGGTCGGGGCCGCGTCCATGCGCTGGTAGGCCTCGCGGATGGACGCGATGTCGTCGTCGGTGGCGAACTGCGCGGCCAGGGCAGCCGCGGCGGGTTCGATGATGCTGCGCACGCTGGTCAACAAGCCGAAGAATTCGTTCTGCGGGCTGCTCTGCATCAGCCAGTGCAGCACGTCAGGGTCGAGCATGTGCCATTCCCGACGGGCCTTGACCACCGTGCCCACGCGCGGACGCGAATACACCAGGCCCTTGGCGACCAGCACCCGCGTGGCTTCGCGCAGCACCGGACGACTGACCGCGTACTCTTCGCACAACAGGGCTTCGGCAGGCAGTTTGTCGTCCGGCTTGAAACGCCCGGAGACGATCTGCATGCCCAGTTCCTGGACGATGCGCGCGTGCATGCTTTTGCGGTCGGAGGGTTTGCGGTAATCCATGGGACGCGGCGCGATCCTGTACGAGGGGAGTGCTGCGCATGATAGCAGGCGCGGCGAGGGCGGGTCGCTAGTGCGATTTTTTATACAGATACAGCCCCAGTGTGTGGGAGCTTTTTGTGGGAGCTGAGCTTGCTCGCGATGAGGCCCTTGCAGTCAATATCTCTATTGCCTGTTACACCGCTATCGCGAGCAAGCTCAGCTCCCACAAAAGCTTGGTCCCACAGGGGATAGGTGGGATCAGTGGGAGTGACGCGGCACCTCGGCGCCACGGCAGCCCACCAGGAAGTCGAAGTCACAACCCTGGTCCGCTTGCAGCACATGGTCGATGTACAACTGACGGTAGCCGCCCACGAGCAATTGTTGCGGTGGCGCGAGGTCGGCCAGGCGCGCGGCGAGTTCGGCGTCGGGAATGTCCAGGTGCAGGCGGCCGTTGGCGCAGTCGAGCTCGATGAAATCGCCTTCCTTCACTGCCGCCAGCGGGCCACCGGCCGCCGCTTCCGGCGCCACATGCAACACCACCGTGCCGTAGGCCGTACCGCTCATGCGCGCATCGGAAATCCGCACCATGTCCGTCACGCCCTGGGCCAGCAGCTTGGCTGGCAAGCCCATGTTGCCCACTTCGGCCATGCCCGGATAACCCTTCGGTCCGCAGTTCTTCATCACCAGGATCGAGTTGGCGTCCACGTCCAGTTCCGGGTCGTTGATCCGGGCCTTGTACTCGTCGAAGTTCTCGAACACCACCGCGCGCCCGCGATGCTGCATCAGTTCGGCGGTGGCGGCGGAGGGCTTGAGCACCGCGCCCAGTGGGGCCAGGTTGCCGCGCAGCACGCAGATACCGCCGTCGGCGCGGATCGGATTGTCCAGGGTGCGGATGACTTCATCCTGGCCGTAGATCGGTGCGTCCTGGGTGTTTTCGCCGAGGCTCTTGCCGTTGACGGTAAGGGCATTGGGGTGGGGAATCAGGTTGGCTTCACCGAGCCGACGCAGCACGGCGGGCAGGCCGCCGGCGTAGTAGAACTCTTCCATCAAGAAGCGCCCGGACGGCTGCAGGTCGACGATGGTCGGCATGCCGCGACCGATGCGGGTCCAGTCGTCCAGGTCCAGTTGCACGCCGATGCGGCCGGCAATGGCCTTGAGGTGGATCACCGCGTTGGTCGAACCGCCGATAGCCGCATTGACGCGGATGGCGTTTTCGAAGGCTTCCTTGGTCAGGATCTTCGACAGTTTCAGGTCTTCACGGACCATTTCCACGGCGCGCATGCCGGACATATGGGCCAGTACATACCGTCGTGCATCCACGGCCGGAATCGCCGCGTTGTGGGGCAGGGACGTACCGAGGGCTTCGGCCATGCAGGCCATGGTCGATGCAGTGCCCATGGTGTTGCACGTACCGGCCGAACGGGACATGCCGCCTTCGGCCGCAAGGAAATCGTCGATGGTGATGGTGCCGGCCTTGACCTGTTCGCTCAGTTGCCAGACCACCGTGCCCGAGCCGATGTCCTGGCCTTTGTGCTTGCCGTTGAGCATCGGCCCGCCGGTAACGACGATGGCCGGTACGTCACAACTGGCGGCGCCCATCAGCAGGGCGGGGGTGGTCTTGTCGCAGCCGGTGAGCAGCACCACGCCGTCAATCGGGTTGCCGCGAATCGCCTCTTCCACGTCCATGCTCGCCAAGTTGCGGGTCAGCATGGCGGTGGGGCGCAGGTTCGATTCGCCGTTGGAGAACACCGGGAATTCCACCGGGAAGCCCCCGGCTTCGATCACGCCGCGTTTGACGTGCTCGGCGATCTGTCGGAAATGCGCGTTGCAGGGCGTCAGCTCCGACCAGGTGTTGCAGATGCCGATGATCGGCTTGCCATGGAACTGATGGTCGGCGATGCCCTGATTTTTCATCCAACTGCGGTACATGAAGCCGTTTTTGTCGGCGGTGCCAAACCATTGGGCCGAGCGCAGGGAGGGTTTCTTATCAGACATGATCGAATCTCTTATTGTATGACTATATTGTTCGAGCTTGAGCGTAACATAAGCGCAAATTGTGCGCTTTGGAAGTGTTGTTGGGTAAATAGTATTACTATATAGTCCGGTGCAACGGAGGGATCATCCTGGCGGTCGTTCGCGAGAGAAATCCCCCGAGTTCTATAACAACAACAATTGGAGAACGGTCCCCATGAGCCAGGAACTGCGGCTTATTCGTCGCATCACGTTGAAACTGATTCCCTTCCTGATCCTGCTGTACCTGATCGCCTACGTGGACCGCTCCGCCGTAGGTTTCGCCAAGCTGCACATGGGCGCCGACCTCGGCATCGGTGACGCGGCCTACGGCCTGGGTGCCGGGCTGTTTTTCATCGGTTATTTCCTGCTGGAGATCCCCAGCAACCTGATGCTCGAACGCTTCGGCGCCCGGCGCTGGTTCGCGCGGATCATGATCACCTGGGGCGCCATCACCATCGGCATGGCGTTCGTGCAGGGGCCCCACAGCTTCTATGTGATGCGCTTTTTGCTGGGCGCGGCCGAAGCCGGGTTCTTCCCGGGCGTGCTGTACTACATCACCCAGTGGTTCCCGGTGCGCCATCGCGGCAAGATCCTGGGCCTGTTCATTCTTTCCCAGCCCATCGCGATGATGATCACCGGCCCGGTGTCCGGCGGCTTGCTGGGCATGGACGGTGTGCTTGGCCTGCACGGCTGGCAGTGGTTGTTCATCGTCATCGGCTTTCCGGCGGTGTTGCTGACCTGGCCGGTGCTGCGTTACTTGCCCGACGGCCCGCAACAAGTTAAGTGGATGGACCAGGCCGAGAAGGACTGGCTGACCGGTGAGCTGAAGAAAGACTTGCAGGAATACGGCCAGACCCGCCATGGCAACCCGCTGCATGCCCTGAAAGACAAGCGTGTCTTGCTGTTGGCGCTGTTCTACCTACCGGTGACCTTGAGCATCTACGGCCTGGGCTTGTGGCTGCCAACGCTGATCAAGCAGTTCGGTGGCAGTGACTTGGTGACCGGCTTCGTGTCGTCGGTGCCGTACATTTTCGGCATCATCGGTCTGCTGATCATTCCCCGCAGTTCCGACCGCTTGAACGACCGCTACGGTCACCTGGCGGTGTTGTACGTGCTGGGCGCCATCGGCCTGTTCCTCAGCGCCTGGTTGTCGGTGCCGGTGTTGCAATTGGCGGCGCTGTGCCTGGTGGCGTTCGCGCTGTTTTCCTGCACGGCGGTGTTCTGGACCTTGCCGGGACGTTTCTTTGCCGGCGCCAGTGCGGCGGCGGGCATTGCGTTGATCAACTCGGTGGGCAACCTGGGTGGCTACATCGGGCCGTTCGTGATCGGAGCGCTGAAGGAGTACACCGGCAACCTGGCTTCGGGCTTGTATTTCCTGTCGTGTGTGATGGTGTTCGGCCTGGTGTTGACCGGCGTGGTCTATCGCCTGCTGGAGCGCAAGCACGTGCTGCCGGCGGATCAGTTCGCGGCCAGTGCCCGGGGGGCGACGCGTACATAAATCCTAGGGGCAACCCAAATCAACTGTGGGAGCGAGCTTGCTCGCGATAGCGGTCTGACCGTCAACATCATGGGTGAGTGTGGCGCCTTCATCGCGAGCAAGCTCGCTCCCACAAAGGGTTAGTGTCGTATTCAAGTTTTGTTTTCAGGAGAAAACCATGCGTTTAGTTCAGTTCGAATTGAGTAACGGCGAACGCCGAGTCGGCTTGGTAGACGGCGACCGGGTGCGGGAAGTGCAGGGTGCGGGGACCGTGCGTGAGCTGGCACTGGCCGCCATCGAGGCGGGGGTCAAGCTTGAGCAGCAGGTCGACGGCCTCGGCCTGGGCGCCAGCCATGATTATGGGCAGTTACTCGATGAGCTGCGCATCCTGCCACCACTGGACCACCCGGACCCGGCGCACCTGTTGGTCAGCGGCACCGGTTTGACCCACCTGGGCAGCGCCTCGGCCCGGGACAAGATGCACCAGCAGGCTGGCGACGAAGCGGCCATGACCGACACCATGCGCATCTTCAAGTGGGGCGTGGAGGGCGGTAAGCCCCAGGCCGGGCAGGCCGGCGTGCAGCCGGAATGGTTCTACAAGGGCGACGGCAGCATCGTGGTCCGTCCGGGCCATCCGTTCCCGCTGCCGCCGTTTGCCGAGGACGCGGGCGAGGAGCCGGAAATCAGCGGCCTGTATGTCATCGGTTTCGACGGCAAGCCGTATCGCCTGGGCTTTGCCGTGGGCAACGAGTTCTCCGATCACGTAATGGAACGCAAGAATTACCTGTACCTGGCCCATTCGAAATTGCGCAGTTGCAGTTTTGGTCCGGAACTTCGCGTGGGTGAACTGCCTCAACATCTGTCCGGGACCAGTCGAATCCTGCGCAACGGCGAAGTGCTGTGGCAGAACGAATTCCTCAGTGGCGAGGCGAACATGTGCCACAGCCTCGAAAACCTCGAGTTCCACCATTTCAAGTACAGTCAGTTCCTGCGCCCGGGGGATGTCCACGTTCACTTCTTCGGCACCGCGACCCTGTCGTTCGCCGATGGCATCCGCACGCAGCCGGGGGATGTGTTCGAAATCAGCCAGGCTGAATTCGGCGCGCCGCTGGTCAACGGCATCGCCCCGGTGGACGCGGTGTTCAACCCGGGTACTATCGGCACACTTTAAAGGAGACTTGCGATGAACCAGATCCTTGGCCACAACTACATCGGCGGGGCGCGCAGCGCGGCCGGCCAGACTCGCCTGCAGAGCGTCGACGCCAGCACCGGCGAGGCCTTGCCCCATGATTTCATCCAGGCCACAGCCGAAGAAGTCGACGCCGCGGCCAAGGCCGCGGCCGCCGCTTATCCGGCCTATCGCAGCCTGAGCGCCGCACGCCGCGCTGAGTTCCTCGACGCCATCGCCGATGAGCTGGACGCCTTGGGCGACGAGTTCGTGGCCGTGGTCTGCCGTGAAACCGCGTTGCCTGCCGGCCGAATCCAGGGTGAGCGCGGTCGCACCAGCGGCCAGATGCGCCTGTTCGCCAAGGTCTTGCGCCGGGGTGACTTCTACGGTGCCCGCATCGACCGCGCGTTGCCGGAGCGCACGCCGTTGCCGCGTCCGGACCTGCGCCAATACCGCATCGGCCTGGGCCCGGTGGCGGTGTTCGGTGCCAGTAACTTCCCCCTGGCGTTCTCCACTGCCGGTGGCGACACGGCGTCGGCCCTGGCGGCCGGTTGCCCGGTGGTGTTCAAGGCCCACAGCGGCCACATGGCGACGGCTGAACATGTGGCCGATGCGATCATCCGCGCGGCTGAAAAAACCGCGATGCCGGCGGGTGTGTTCAACATGATCTACGGCGGTGGCGTTGGCGAATGGCTGGTCAAGCATCCGGCGATCCAGGCCGTGGGTTTCACCGGTTCCCTCAAGGGCGGGCGTGCCCTGTGCGACATGGCGGCCGCACGGCCCCAGCCGATCCCGGTGTTTGCCGAAATGTCGAGCATCAACCCGGTAATCGTGTTGCCCCAAGCCCTGGAAACCCGTGCCGAGAGCGTCGCGCGCGACCTGACCGCCTCGGTGGTGCAGGGCTGCGGTCAGTTCTGTACCAACCCTGGCCTGGTGATCGGTATTCGTTCGCCGCAGTTCACCGCCTTCACCCAGCAGGTGGCGGCGTTGATCGCCGACCAGGCGCCCCAGACCATGCTCAACGCCGGCACGCTGCAAAGCTACGGCAAGGGCCTGCAGAAGTTGCTGGCTCACCCGGGCATCGAGCATCTGGCGGGGCGCGAGCAGCAGGGCAACCAGGCCCAGCCACAGTTGTTCAAGGCTGACGCCAGCCTGCTGATCAACGGTGATGAGGCGCTGCAGGAAGAAGTGTTTGGCCCGACCACGGTGTTTGTCGAAGTCGCTGACCAGGCGCAACTGAGCGCCGCGCTGAACGGCCTGCACGGTCAACTGACGGCAACCATGATCGGCGAGTCGGAAGATTTCGAACGGTTCAGCGAACTGACGCCGTTGCTGGAGCAGAAGGTTGGCCGCATCTTGCTCAACGGTTATCCGACCGGGGTGGAGGTGTGTGATTCGATGGTGCACGGCGGGCCTTACCCGGCGACGTCCGATGCCCGTGGAACGTCGGTGGGCACCCTGGCGATCGATCGTTTCCTGCGCCCGGTTTGCTTCCAGAACTATCCTGACAGCCTGTTGCCCGAGCCGTTGAAGAATGCCAACCCGCTGGGAATCCTGCGGTTGGTGGATGGGGTGCCGGGGCGCGAGGCGCTCTGAGGATTGCGGTGAGGCCGTTACATTCAAGGTGACTGTGCCGGCCTCATCGCAAGCTTGCTCGCTCCCACAGTTGGATTTTCAGCGAACACAAGTTTTGTATTCACAAGAGATCCACTGTGGGAGCGAGCTTGCTCGCGATGGCGATCTTCCAGTCGAAAGCGCTTTCGAACCTTATGGCCCAAGGCCCACGCTCGCATTGGGTTATCATGGCAACTTTCCCAACGACCGACTGATCATCATGACTGCCGTAACCGACACCCTGCTGCACGCCCTCGAATCTTGCGACATGCTGATTATCGACGGGCTGCATGCATTCGATTTTTCCCTCGACGAGCAGGACCAGTTGCACGTCGAGTGCATGAACGGCCGTACCCTCGAGCACTGGCGTTTCACACCGGCGCAAATGCAGGCCGCGACGTTCGATAAGGCCTCCAGGCACTGGATCATCACCAGCGATTCGGGTGACCACCATTTGGAGTGCGTGGAAGCCACCAGCGGCCACGACGATGAGGACAACGACGATGAAAATGCGTAGGTTCTGGCCGCTGTTAGTGGCTGGCGGTTTGGGCGCCATGGGCGTTCAGGCCGATACCAACGAGCGTCATCAACTGTTGGTGGGTTCCTATACCGCCGGCCAGAGCCAGGGCATCTACCGGCTGCAATTCGACAGTCGCACCGGCCAGCTCGACGCCAACCCGTTGCAAGTGATCAAGACAGACAACCCGTCGTGGCTGACCCTTTCCAAGGACATGACCCGACTGTTCGTGGTCAACGAAAACGGGCCGGGCCAGAAAGACCCGGTGGGCAAGGTCAGTAGCTACGCTATTGACCCCAAGACCCATGAACTGAGCCTGATCAACCAGGTGCAGTCCCTTGGCAACGAGCCGACCCATTCCAGCCTCAGCGGTGATGGCCGGCATCTGCTGGTCAGCAACTATTCGGTGGTGGAAGACCCGGGTGGCACCCTGGCGGTCTTGCCAGTGGGCGCCGATGGCAAGCTGGCGCCGGTGGTGCAGTTGAGCAGTCATCAGCCGAGTAAGGTCAACCCCGAGCGGCAGATGTCGGCCCATGTGCACGCCGCAGTGTCCTCGCCCGATGGCAAGTACGTGTTCGCCAACGACCTGGGGGCGGACAAGGTGTTCATCTACCGCTACGACCCCAAGGCCAATCCAGAGCTGCCATTGACCGCTGCCGATCCAGCCTTCGTGCAGTTGCCACCCGGCAGCGGCCCGCGTCACCTGCTGTTCAGCGCTGACGGCAAGCACGCCTGGCTGACCATGGAAATGAGCGCGCAAGTGGCGGTGTTCGATTATCAGGACGGTCGCTTGACCCAGCGTCAAGTGGTCGACCTGGCCGCCGGCAAGCCGCAACCGGGCAGGGCGGCGGCTGCGCTGCATGCTTCCAGGGATGGCAAGTTCCTCTACGTCAGCAACCGTGGCACCACCAACGAAGTGTTGGTGTTCGCCATCGACCCGGCCGCCGGCACGCTCAAAGAGCTGCAGCGCCGCTCGGTGGAAGGCGATCATCCGCGGGAATTCAGCCTCGACCCGAGCGGGAAATTCCTGCTGGTTGCCAACCAGAAGAGCAACCAGATCGTGGTGATCGAGCGCGATCTTGAGACCGGCCTGCTGGGTAAAACCGTGCAGAAAATGCCAATGGATGCGCCGAGCGACTTGAAGTTCATGGTCCGTCAATAGACCGCAGGCCCCGTTTTTCGGGGCCTGCGCCGTTGTATCAACGAGACTGATATTCGCAAGTGATGCAAAGCATTTCAACGCAGGACGCCTCGGCGCGTAAGTTTGCTTCACGGCCCAACCGGGCAAGTCAGCCAACTGAATCCGAGGTCTACCGCCATGAATCTGAATCTCTTCTCCGTGATCGCCGCTTCCGCCATCTCTGCCACCGTGGTGCTGCCTGCCAGTGCCAGCATCGAGATCAGCGACAAAAGAAACCGCACCCAGAGCTACACCGAGAAATACCTGCAACAAAGCGCCAACTTCTATGCGGCGCTGGACCACAAGACCCAACACTGAAATATCACGCAACGACCGAAGCCTGCGATCTTTTCATCTTCACTGACCCTCAGGTGCAAGAGAAAAGATCGCAGGCTTCGCCGTTTCTAGAGAAATCCCGCTGTAATATCACTTGGCCATGTGTTTAAATTTGACGCTGACAAATTGACTCCTTCGCAGAAAAGGATCGACACCATGGCGATGCGTCTGGCAGTAATGCTGCTTTTTCTTTATTCCACCCCGATTGTCTCGGCGGCTCAACCGGATGCCGGTGAGTTGGAAGTGGCTCGTGAGCGATTGTTGAGCTTGCTCAACGACTGATTGGACTGGACCCGGTATTGATATTTTGTGGGAGTAAGGCTTGCCCGCGATGAAGGCAATGCGGTCCTTCAGAAATCGAGTCGCCTGTATCGCGGGCAAGCCTTGCTCACACAAGAAATCCTCTCGCCACAGGCCTGGATGCAAGCAGCTACTTGGCCATGATCGCCACGAACAGTTCGGACTCCAGGAATCGACGCAACCAGTCCTGTAGCCGAGGGTAGGGCGCCTGGGCAAACCAGTCGCGGTCGACGTGGGCGAACTGTCGTATGAAGGGCATCACCGCCACGTCGGCCAGGCTCGGGTGATGCGCCGCCAGAAACGGCCGGGTTTCAAGCAAGGCCTCAAGTCTGCGCAGAAAGGCTTCACCTTCGCTGCGGTAATGTTCCTTGGCGTACTCGGGATGGCGTTCGGGGTATTTGTAGCGATTCAAGTGCAGCTTGAACACCTGGTCGTTTTCCTCGATCAACGCCGCCGCCAGCGCCTGGCCTTCGGGGGCGTCCCGTAGCCTCCAGTCTTGCGGATCGTGCTGGGCCAAGGCCCAGTTCATGATCTCCAGGCTTTCATCGATCACCCGGCCAGCGACCTGCAGCACCGGCACCGTGCCTTTGCTGGAGAGGGCGAGCATCTCGGCGGGCTTGGCCTTCAGGCTGACTTCGACAATGTCCAGTGCGATCGCGCTGTAGCGCAGGGCCATGCGCGCCCGCATCGCATACGGGCAGCGACGAAAGGAATAGAGCGTGGCGCGGCTCATTTCACCTCCACTGTGCTCAGTCCGTTGCCCTGGCGCCGGACCTGGATCTGCACCGGGATCCGCTCGTGCATTTCCTGCACGTGGGAGATCACCGCGACCTTGCGGCCCTGGGCCTGCAGTCCGTCGAGGGCGTCCATCGCCAGTTGCAGCGATTCGGGGTCGAGGCTACCGAAGCCTTCGTCGATGAACAGCGATTCAATTTTCAGCGTGCTGGACGTCATCGAGGCCAGGCCCAAGGCCAAGGCGAGGGAGACCAGGAAGGTTTCGCCGCCGGACAACGAATGCACCGAGCGCAGTTCATCGCCCATTTCCGTGTCCATCACCAGCAGCCCGAGCATGCTGCCGCCACGCTTGAGCCGGTAGCGGCGCACCAGTTGCCGCAGTTGGGCATTGGCGTGGTGCACCAGCAAGTCGAGGTTGTAGGCCTGGGCCAGCTTGCGGAAGCGGTCGCCGGTGGCCGAGCCGATCAGGGCATCGAGGCGCGCCCAGCGCTGGTACTCGGTGTAAGCCTGATCGATCTGCTGGGCCAGGGCCTGGTTGGCGTTCTGCCGGCGTTGATCCTCGGCCTGTTCGGCGCGCAGTTCGGCGCAGTGCTGTTCGCTCGCGGCGAATTGGCCTTGCAGTTCGGTGAGGGCTTGGGCGAGTTGCTCGGGGGCCAGATTGCCGTTGTGCTGGGCCTGGTGGTTATGCAGGCGCTGCTCGCGTTCGGTGAGCAGGACGCGGGCCTGTTCGATGGCTTTTTCGCTGTTGAGCAAGCGTTGGCGCAACTGGCTGACGTGGTGGTCGTCCAGGTCGAGCAGGGCCTCGAGGGCGGCATCGTCCAGCTCCGGATGGGCGGTGCGCCATTGCGCGATACCGGCGGCCAGCGTCTGGCGTTCGTGGTCCAGGGATTGAGCCTGTTCCTGCCGAGCCTTGAGCTCGGCGGCCAGTTGCACCAGGTCGTTGCGCAATTGCTGCAACTGCTGATTGGCCGTCGCCTCGGCCTCCCGCGTCTGTTCCAGGCGCTGGTCGAGTTGTTGCTGCCACTGTTCGGCGCTGGTGTGCTCGCCGAGCAATTGCGTGAGTTTTTCCTGGCAGGCTTGTTGTTGCTCGCTCAGCGTGCTGAATTGCAGACGGGCCGCTTCCAGTTGCTGGAGGCGGGTCTGCTGGCGGTCCTGCTCTTTCTCCAGGGTCTGCTGGCGCTGGAGCTGTTCGCCCAGTTCGTCGCGCTGCTGTTCCAGTTGCTCCAGGCGCTGGGCAATCTGCTGGTCGAGCTGCAAGAAGGTTGCGGCGGGCTCACTGCGCAAGGCCTGCAGGGTTTCAGCGGGTAGCAGGGCGCTGAAGTGGCTCAGCTCCTCGTCCAGGCGCTGGCGGTCGCGGGCCAGCGCTTGCTGCTGGTGGTCCAGGTGTTGTGATGCCTGTTGGCTGGCTGCTTCGGCCTCGCGCAGGCGCTGGCTCATGCGCACCGCGTCCTGCTGCAGGGTCAGCAAGGCGGTTTGCCGTTGCTCATCCTGGCTGATGCGCAGGTTCAGTTGGCTATTGTGCTGGGTCAGCCAGGCGTCGCGCTTGTTTGCATCCTGGGCCAGCAGTTGCGCTGACAACGGGTGCGCTTCAAGGCTGGGTGCCAGGCCCTGTTGCTGGCTGGCGAGCTGTTCCTGCTGCTGTTTGAGCTCCTTGAGCTGGGCGATGACCCCGCTGTATTGCGCCCGCAGGTCGATGACTTTTTCATTGAGCAGCTCGACGGCCTTGCGAGCGTTGGCCTCTTCGGTTTCATCAAAGCGCCCGAGGTTTTCCAGCAGGGCTTCGGGCTGATGATAGGGATGCTCGACGCTGCCGCACACGGGGCAGGGCTGTTCATCGTGCAACTGTGCGCGCAGTTGCTCGACACTTTCACTGCGGGCCAGGCGCTGGCGCTCCAACAGCTCGCGGGTAACGGTCAAGGTCTGTTCGGCAATGGTCAGCTCGGCCTTGGCTTCGCCGCCTTCACGCACCAGCCGGTCACGTTCCTGCAACCCTCGTTGCTGGCGTTGTTCAAGCTCGGCGCCACGTTTGTCCAGCTCTTGCTGACTGGCCCACAGTCGGGTCAGGTCTTCGACAGCACGCAATTGCTTGCGGTTGTCTTGCAGCAGGGTGCCGAGCAACTGGATCTGTTCGGCCACTGCCTCGGGCTCGGCGTCGGCTTCCTTGTAGAGCACTTCGAGGTCTTGCCGGCAGGTGGCCAGTGCTTCGGCGGCGCGGGTGGCGCCTTGTTCCAGCGTGGCGAGTTCGGCCTGGCCCTGGTTCAGGCGATTGCCGATCAGCATCAGTTGTTGGAGGCGATCGCGATAGGCGTTCCAGGCATCGCTCAGCGGGGCCAGGTGTGTGCTTTGTTCCAGTGCGCCGGCGATGCGCTGCAAGCGCTCGGCCACCTGCCTTTGCTGTTCGAGCAAGGTGTCGAGGGTGCGCTGGCCTTCGGTGCAGGCCTGTTGCGCCTGTTGTTGGCGCTCGGCGCCCTGGCTGGCATCCCTGGCGAGGCGGGCCAGGGTGCTTTGCTCTTCAAAGGCCTGGCGCAGCAATGGCGCGCTGTCGCTGCTGTGTTGTCGGGCCGCAGCCAGCGCCAGTTGCGTGGCGCCCAGGCTTTTTTCCAGTTCGGCCTGTTGCTCATGGCGTTCGAGCTGTTGCTGGGTGAGCTGCTGGATCTGCCCGGCCAAGGGATCGAGCTGTCGGCTCAATTCGGCCTGACGGATGAACTGATGGCGTTGGGGCGCCAGTTGTTCCAGGCGGACCAGTTTCAGGCGTTCGTCGGCCAGGGCGTTCCAATCGGCCTGGGCCTGCTGCAACTGTTCGGCGGCGCTGGCGTGTTCATCCTGCAATAGGCCCAGGTCGCGCAGCCAGGTGTGTTGCTGCTCCAGTTGCTTGAGTTGCGCCTGTTGGGCCTTGAGTTGTTGCTGGGCGTCGTTGAAACGCTGGTCCAGCTCGGCCCGGGCCTCGGGGGCCAGCGGCGTGACACCGTTGGCCTGGTCTTGCAGTTGCCGGTGGCTGTCCTTGGCTTGCTTGGCCTTGTCGAAGGCTCGGCGACCGAGGCGGGTATACAGCGCGGTGTCGGTAAGTTTTTCCAACAGTTCGCTGCGATCGTTGTCATCGGCCTTGAGGAACGCGCTGAACTCGCTCTGGGCCAGCAGCACGGCACGGGTGAACTGTTCGAAGTTCAGGCCCAGGGCCGCTTCGAGCTGGGTCTTGTACTCGCCTTTCTGGCTCGCCAGCAGTTGATCGTTGTCCAGGTCCCGCAGGCTCTGGCGGCTGGCTTGCAACTTGCCGCCGGCTTTTTCCCGGGCGCGATTGGCTTCCCAGCGGGCCCGATAGCGGCGTCCGTCGATGCCGCGAAAATCCACTTCGGCATAGCCATCGCCGGTGCCACGGCGCAACAACGTGCGCGGATCGCCCGTGGCAATCTCGCCATCGACGTCCGGCACCTTGGCGTCGCGTCCGGTGTTATTGAGGCGCGGCACGGCGCCGAACAGCGCCAGGCACAAGGCGTCGAGCAGCGTGCTCTTGCCGGCGCCGGTGGGGCCGGTAATGGCGAACAGGCCCGCGCTGGCCAAGGGTTCGGCGGTGAAATCGATTTCAAACGGCCCGGCCAGGGACGCCAGGTTCTTGAGGCGGATCGCGAGGATCTTCATGGTTGCTCGCTCTCCATCTGCACGTCTTGCAACAGCACGGCAAAGTCCTTGAGGGTCTGTTCGTCCACTTCGTTGCCGTAGGTGTCCTGCCAGGCGCGGCTGAACAACTCCTGCGGGCTGAGTTGATCCAGCTCCACCAGTGCGCTGCCGTCATCGGCACTGCCGGAGCCACCGTTGCCGGCGTACTCGGCGGCGATCCGCACCAGGCGTACGGCCTTGCCTTGCAGTGCGGTTTCAACCTGGTGACGCAGGTCTGGCTGCGGTTCATCGAGGCGCACCCGCACTTCCAGCCAGGGTTGGCGCTGGACATCGGCCAGCAGGTCGATGTCGGGCAGGTCCTTGAGTTGCCCCAGCAGATCGGCCAGCGGCGCCGGGCCCAGGCGTTGCAGGTTGACGGCTCGTGGGATCAGGCGCGGCTCGACCTTGACCAGGGCCTCGCCGTCCAGGGTGATGTCGAGGATCTGATGCTGATAACCGATCTCCGAAAATGACAGCGGGATCGGCGAACCGCTGTAGCGGATACGCTCTTCACCGTTGACCTTCTGCGGCTTGTGCAAGTGGCCGAGGGCGACGTAGCTGATGCTCGGGCCGAACAGGCTGGCGGGCAGGGCCTCGGCGTTGCCGATGATCAGGCTGCGCTCGGAATCCTCGGACACCGAACCGCCGGCCATGTGCGCATGACTGATGGCGATCAGCGCCTGGCCCTTCTTGCGCTTGCTGTTGGCCGCGGCGATCAGCCACTCATGCACCTGGCCGATGCCTCGCAGGTAGTCGTCGCCCAGTTGTGCGCCGGTGACTTCGGCAGGGCGCAGGAACGGCAGGGCCAGGCACCACGCCTTGACCTTGCCCTTGGCATCGGGCAATGGCAACAACAGGCGCTCGACATCCAATTGGCCGTCGTCCAGCCACAGCACCCGGCCCAGGGCGTGGGTGCGCAGGCGTCGCATCAGCGGCGCAGGCAATTCGATACGCGAGCCGGAGTCGTGGTTGCCGGCGATCATCACGAGGGTGAGGTTGGCGTTTTGCTCATGGGCGCTGACGATGAAATCGTACAGCCGCTCCTGGGCTTTGACCGGCGGGTTGACGGTGTCGAAGATGTCGCCGGCGATCAGCAGCACGTCGGGTTTTTCGTGGGTCAGCTGACGCAGCAGCCAGTCGAGGAAGCAGGCGTGTTCGAAATCGCGTTCCTGGCCGTGCAGGTTTTGCCCCAGGTGCCAGTCGGAGGTGTGAAACAGACGCAAGGTGAACTCCAGGAAACAGATGATGGCCGCAGGTGAAGAGGGCGGCTAAAAAAGCAGAGTTTACTGGGAAACGGGGGAGAGGACTTGTTCAACTTTGTTGCGTGTACAAGCGGATGAATCGACCACTGAACTGTGGCGAGGGGATTTATCCCTGCTGGGCTGCGCAGCAGCCCCTCATAAAACTGAATGCATTTCGCCAGGCACACCGCGGCGCTTGGCTTCAGGGCCGCTGCGCGCCCCAACGGGGATAAATCCCCTCGCCACAGGAGGCAGTCGCTACTTGGGATAAAGCGGCGGTAACCCCGCCTCAACACCAGCGTCCGGCGCTCCTTCGATAGGCGGAATGGTGCGAATTGCCCGCCACAGGTCTTCGCCTTGCCAGTGTTGGCCGGTCTCGCTGTAGAGCGCGCCGTTGAGACCGTCCAGGGCGTCGGACAGCGGTACGAAACGCGCCGCCATGTCGGCCAGGGTTTCCGGTTGCTGGCGCGCCCAGGCATCCAGGGCCTGGCGGGTGGCGTGGGGGTCGTTGGCCAGGCAGGTACGTTTGAGATCATCCAGCAGGGTGCGCGGGCTCGGTCCGGTCTGGGTCGAGCGCAGGATTGCTGGCTGCCAGCGGGCGCGCCACCACAAGCCGAAGCCCAGCAGCGTGGTGCAGGCGAGGAGGAAGGTGCTCAGTTGCCAGTACCACAGGGTCTCGCTGTCGACCGTTGTCACGATCTGCGTCGTGCCGGCCGGCGTGTCCACCATCAAGCTTGGATTGTTCGCCACTTGCAGGGTCCGCGCCGGGAGACTGGTGCGGTCCAGGTGGTCTTCCAAGGTGTTCCACCAGACCACTTCCACCGGTGGCAGCTCGATGGTCCCGCTGCGGTTGGGCACCAGGGCCTCGCGGTCTTCGCGGCTGCCCACCAGCCCGCGCTCACTGTTGCGGCTGCTGAGTACCGGCTGGTCCGGATAGCGCCGCAGGCCATTGATCTCAGTGGCCGGCAGCGGTGGCAACTGGGCGCTGGCCAGGCCTTCGGCTTCCAGGGTCAGGCTGCGGGTCAGCGAATCGCCGACCTGGCTGTGGGTCGGTTCCGGGCTCCAGCTTTCACTCAAGGACAGGCTGCGTGCCGGCAGCCAGGGCACGTCGGCCGGATAACTGGCAGGCTTGGGCTTGACGCGCAGCAACAGTTGCGTGGAGTTTACCCGCATCAACTGGCCGGGCTTGGGACCCGAAGGTACGGCGTCCTGGGCCACCGGCTCGACCAGGGTAGCGCTGAAGGTCTGGGCCGGAATCGTCAGTTCGCCGCTGCGTTGCGGGTAGATGCCATAACGCAGTTCGATCACGCCGTGGCGCACATCGTTGATGACTTTTTCATAGGTGCGCGATTCGCCCAGTTGCTCGGTGCGGGCGTCGGGGATGTGCAGCGGCGTGAGGCTGCTGTCGTCGTACAGCGACACCGAATGGTAGATGCGCAGGGTCAGAATCGCCTGGGCCTGAACATACACTTCGGCCTGGTCGAGGCTGGCCTCGATGAACACTGCTGCCAGGGGCTGCGAGGCGTTGCGGGTTTCGCTTTCGATCACTTGCAGGGTGATCGGCTGGCTGGTCACTTCGCCCAGTTGCAACGGGGGAATGATCACGGTGCCGCTTTGGCGCGGCAGCAGGGTCACGATCCAACGGGTGGTGGCGCGGTTCTCACCGTCGAGGGTGGTCAACTGGTTGACCTGGCGGGTGCCGCGCACATCGAACAGGGCCTGGAGCGGGCCGAGGTCGGGTTTGCCAAACAACGTGGCGTCGTTGGATTCCAGGGTCAGCTCCACCGTTTCCCCGGAGTTCAGGCGGCTGCGGTCCACGCTGGCCGTCAGTTGTGCGGCCTGGGTCCCAGAGGCCCAGAGCAGCAAGGCGAGGAGGTACGCGGTGAAGCGGGTCATGGGTTTTTTCCCTGGGCCTGATGGCTTTGCTGTTCATACCAGAATTTACGCCTGAGCAGCTCGCCCGGATTATCGGGGATCTGGCGCAGCCATTGTTCCAGGGCCTGGCGTTGTTCTTCTTCATTATGCTGGCCAGCGGCGGGACGCAACGGCGGGGTGGTGGTCTGCTCGTCCGGCAACTCGCTGCCCGGTACATCCTGGGCGGTGGGCGGTTGCGCCGTTCGTGGCGGCTGGGATTCGTCTGGCGTCGTGGTTGCCTCGGCGGCTGGCTGTCCCGGTTCGGAAGACTGGCGCGCCGAAGCGCTATCGGGCGTTTGCTCGGCCTGGCCCGGCTCTTCGCTTTCGGCGGGGTTGGGCTCTGGCGCCGGTGGTGTTTGTTCGTTCAGCAGGTTCTGCACCAGAGCTTTGTTGGTCTGGGCAGGGCGCAAATCGGGTTGCAGCTCCAAGGCTTGCTCATAGGCATCCAGTGCCGCTTCCAACTCTCCACTGCGGGCCAGGGCATTGCCACGATTGTAGTGCGCACGGGCGTCGTTGCCTTCGGCGAAGCGCTGGGCGGCCTCGCTGTATCGGCCTGCTTCGTACAGGGCGACGCCTTGCCATTGGCGGTCCTCGAAATGGTCGGCGGCTTCGGCGGGACGCTTTTGCTTGAGCAGGTGCTGGCCCTGTTGGTCGGCGCGCAGCCACAAGTCCTGGAGCTCGAAAGCATGGCCGGTCTGCGGCAGCACGAACAGTAGCGGCAGGCAGAACAGCCAGCCTCGACGCCCGGCGCAGGCGGCCAGCAGCAACAATGGCAGGAGCAGCCAATAGCCCTGGTCGGCCCAGGTGTCCAGGCGCAACGTCTGGCCGTCGCTGCGCAGATGGCGAGGGCCGCCCAGCAGGCCCAGGCCGCGCAGGTCGCTGTCGTCCAACCGTGCCGGCCGGTAGCGCCCGTCCAGTTCGTTGGCGAAGGCCTTCAGGCCCGGGCTGTCCAGGCGTGGCACCAGGATCGCGCCCTGGGCATCCTTGAGATAACTGCCATCTTCCTGGGCCACCGGTGCGCCTTCGCGGGTGCCGATGCCCAGCATCAGCCATTGCGTGGCGGAACCGTCCAGGACCTGGTGGATGCCTTGGCGTTCCTGTTCGTTCAACGACGAACCGATCAGCAGGATCCGACCCTGTCCGAGTTCTCCCTGGTCCAACAGGGCCAAGGCCTTTTGGATGGCCAGGTCGGCGCGATGGCCGCCCTGGGGCATGATCGACGGCGCGAGGGCTTCGAGCAGGTTGACGCTGGTGGACAGATCGTCGGACAACGGCACCAGCGTGTGGGCACTGCCGGCATAAACGATGATCGCGGTCTGGGCATCGCTGCGGTTCTGCAACAGGTCCAGGACTTTGCGTCGGGCTTGTTCCAGGCGCGTAGGCGCAACGTCGGTGGCGAGCATCTCGGGGGTCAGTTCCAGCACCACCACCAGCGGATCGGCGGGTTTCTGGCTGATCTGTTCGACCCGCGCCCAGCTCGGCCCCAGCAACGCCAGCACGACCAGCAGCCAACCCAGACCCAGGGCAATCCACGGCAACCGGCTTTCACGGCCACTGCCGCCACTGAGCAGCATGGCGTGGAAGGCCGGCGGCAGGATCATCTGCCAGCGACCCACACGTTTCTGCCGGTGCCACAGTTGCCAGAGCAACCAGCCCAGCAACGGTAGCAGCAGCACGAACCAGGGGCGCAGCCAGTGCGGCCAGAGGGCGATCATCGACGCCTCCGCAAGCGCAAGCGCTTGAGCCGCTGCCGCCATTCGGTGTGTTGCGCCGGCTGGAACAATGCTTGGTTGAGTAGACGCTGCAGCGGGTTGTCCGGCCAGCGCGCCCGGGCCACCAGCAGCATGCTCAACAGCAGCGCAACGGCCAGGGGCCAGTGATACAGCGCCAGGGCAGGGCGCGCCTGGGTCGGTTGCTGGGTCACCGGTTCGAGCTGGTCGAGGGTGGTCTTGATCGCCAGCAATTGCTCACCGTCCTGGGCACGGAAATAGCGACCGCCGGTGGCTTGGGCGATTTCCTTGAGGGTCGCTTCATCCAGGTCCAGGCTCGGGTTGACGCCGAGAAAGCCCGCCGTGCCGCTTTGTTCCGGGTCGGCACCGATGCCGATCGGGTAGATTTTCACGCCTTCGTCGGCGGCCAGCCGCGCGGCGGTCAGCGGGTCGATTTCGCCGCCGTTGTTGGCGCCGTCGGTGACCAGGATCAACACGCGGCTATGGGCCGGCCGTTGGCGCAGGCGCTTGAGGGCCAGGCCAATGGCGTCGCCGATGGCGGTATTCTTGCCGGCAATGCCAATGCGTGCCTCATCGAGCCAATGGCGCACCGTGCGCCGGTCGAAGGTCAGCGGTGCCTGCAAGTAGGCCTGGCTGCCGAACAGGATCAGGCCGACCCGGTCACCTTCGCGCCCTTCAAGAAAATCCCCGAGCATATGCTGGACCAGCGTGAGGCGACTGACGTCTTCGTCTTTCCATTGCATGTCGGGAAAGTCCATGGAGCCCGAGACATCCACCGCCACCATCAGGTCGCGACCGCTGGCGGCGATGGGCAATGGCTCGCCCAACCACTGCGGTCGGGCAGCGGCGATCAGCAACAGCAGCCAGAGCAGGATGAAGGGTGCCTGTTGCCGCCAGGTCGGCAGATTGGCCCGGGCTCGCCGACCCACCAGGCCTTCCAGGTCCTCAAGGAAGCTGACCTTGAGCGCTGGCTCGCCGCTGTCGGCCGCCGGCAGCGCCAGGCGCATCAGCCAAGGCAGCGGCAACAGGGCGAATACCCACGGCCAGGCGAACTCAAACATGTTTGCGAATCCAGATTTCGACCGCCTGGGTCAGGCCGGCGATGGCTTTGTCATCGAGCTTGCATTCGGGTTTGTAGGCGCCTTCCACCAATACCATCCAGCGCGTCAGGCCAGCTGCCGGGCAGCGGTTATCCAGGAAAGCCAGCCATTTGCGCCCGTTGAGGGTGTGGCTCTGGCTGTAGGGGTAATGGTTGCGACACAGGCGCTTGAGCAGCCCGTTGAGCTGCTGCAGCCAAGCCCCGGCCGGCGCCCCATCGTAGGGTTTGGGCAGCCGGGCGAGTTCGGCCAGCGCGGCCAGGCGCACCGGGTCCAGGGGTTGTTCGGCACGGGTGCCGGTGCGCTTGGCGGGAATGAACCGGCGCAACTGCCACAGGCCCAGGCCCAGCAAGGGGATTAAAACCAGCAGCAACCACCAGCCCGGCGCCGGGGGCCAGAAACCGATAGGGGGCGGCGCTATCAGCGGCTGCAATTGATCCAGGTTGCTCATCGACTTTTCCCGGCCCGCTTGGGGTTCAGGTATTCGCGCAGTTGCTCGACCATGTCGCCCTGGGTGCTGAGGGGCATCATCAGGATCCGCAGCTTCTGCGCCAGTATTTCCCAGCGCTCCTGGCGTGCCTCGGCCTGTGCGCGATAGGCCTGGCGCAGTTCGAAGTTCAAGGTGTCGAGTTCCAACTGTGAAGCGTGTTGGGTGAAGCGCAGCAGGCCGGCGGCGGGCAGGGCGTGATCCAGCGGGTCCGACAGCGGCAGCAGCAACAGGTCGCAATGGCGCGACAGCAGGCTCAGCTGCTGTTCGGCGCTGTCGGACAACGCACGCTCGTCGCAAATCACGATCACCAGGCTGCCGGGCCGTAGCACTTCCCGGGCCCGACGCAGGGCGATGCCGAACGAGTCGCGATCCGGCTCGCCCTCGGTGTGCAGTGACTGATTGACCCGCACCAGCCGATTGAGCAATTGCAACAGGCTCTGTTTGCTGCGTCGCGGCTTGACCTCGTAATGGGTGTTATTGCCGAACACCAGGCCGCCGACCCGGTCGTTGTGCCCCAGCGCGGCCCAGCCGATGAGGCTGGCGGCCTGGGCGGCGAGCACCGACTTGAACATCAGCCCCGAGCCGAAGAACAGCCGGTGGCTTTGCTCGATCATGATGAAGATCGGCCGCTCGCGTTCTTCGTGGAACAGTTTGGTGTGGGGCTCCTGGGTCCGGGCGGTGACGCGCCAGTCAATGGTGCGGACATCGTCGCCGGCCTGGTAGACCCGCACCTGGTCGAAATCGACCCCGCGTCCGCGCAGCTTGGAGTGATGCAGGCCGATCAGCGGACTGCGCTGTCCCGGTGTCGAGAACAACTGCACCTCGCGCACGCGATGGCGCATCTCGATCAGCTCCGAAAGGCTGACGCGGATGCCCGGTGCGGGCGCCAGTGGGTTATTCATGACGCATGCTCAAGCGACAGCGACGACGTCGAGAATCCGCTGCACGACCCGGTCCTGGTCGATGCCAGCGGCCTCGGCTTCGAACGACAGGATGATGCGATGGCGCAGCACGTCGAACAGCACGGCCTGGATATCTTCCGGGCTGACAAAGTCGCGTCCTGCCAGCCAGGCATGGGCGCGGGCGCAGCGGTCCAGGGCAATGGAACCCCGTGGGCTGGCGCCGTAGGCGATCCACTCGGCCATTTCCGGATCGAACTTGGCCGGGTTGCGGGTGGCCATGATCAGTTGCACCAGGTATTCCTCCACGGCGTCGGCCATGTACAACCCGAGGATTTCCTTGCGTGCGGCGAAGATCGCCTGCTGGCTCACGCGGCGCTCGGGCTTGGTCTCGCCGTTCAGCGCTTCACCCCGGGCCTGCTGCAGGATGCGGCGCTCCACGGCAGCATCGGGAAAGCCGATCTTGACGTGCATCAGAAACCGGTCGAGCTGGGCTTCGGGCAGCGGGTAGGTGCCTTCCTGCTCGATCGGGTTCTGCGTGGCCATGACCAGGAACAGCGGCGACAGCTCATAGGTGCTGCGCCCGACGCTGACCTGGCGCTCGGCCATGGCTTCGAGCAAGGCCGACTGGACCTTGGCTGGCGCCCGATTGATTTCGTCCGCCAGCACCAGGTTGTGGAAGATCGGCCCCTGCTGGAACACGAAGCTGCCGGTTTCCGGACGGTAGATTTCTGTGCCGGTGATATCGGCGGGCAGCAGATCGGGGGTGAACTGGATGCGATGGAACTGCGCTTCGATGCCCTCGGCCAACTCTTTGATGGCCTTGGTCTTGGCCAGCCCCGGAGCGCCTTCAACCAGCATGTGGCCGTCGGCGAGCAGGGCGATGAGCAGGCGCTCGATGAGTTTTTCCTGGCCGAGAATCTGCGTTGAAAGAAAGGTTCGCAGCGCCAGCAGCGCTTCACGATGTTCCATCGGTGACTGTTCCTGGAAAGGGTGGCCCCAGGCGTTTGGATAACGTCGGGGCTGGGGGCGTTACTTTAATGCATGGCGGGGGGTGGCGACTAACGGGATTTTGTCTGGTGTGCGGATTTGTGATCGGTTTGGATTCATGGTGGGAGCGAGTTTGCTCGCGAAGACGTCGGTACATCCAGCATCATCGTCTCAGGCAGACCGCCATCGCGAGCAAGCTCGCTCCCACAGAGCACCCGATGCCATGAACACTGGAGATCAGTGTGGGAGCCGAGCTTGCTCGCGATGACGGCGCAACATTCAACTTCAATGCAGCCTGACCCACCGCTATCGTGAGCAAGCTCAGCTCCCACAGGGGATTGGCGGTGGACGCAGGATCAAGGAACGCCACAGGTCCATTGTGGGAGCGAGCCTGCTCGCGATGACTGTAGTAGATCCGGCACTTCATATTTTCGCTAGTTTTGCATCCGAATCTCATCCACCAACAGCCTGATGGCTGGCCTATCGATCAGATCCCACCACGGGCCATCCTCCACGATTGCCCCGTCATGCATCACAATGACCCGGTCAAACCGATGCAGGTGGTCAACGTCATGGGTGACACATATCAACCCCTGCCCGGCAAAAACGTCAAATAACAGGTCCCAAAGAGGCGAGGTCAGCCTGGGTTCGATCGATGCGCTTGGCTCGTCGAACATATTGAATTTTCCCGGCTTGTTGATCAGACGCAGCAGCGATAGGCGTTTGGCTTCGCCTCCGGAGATATTCGATGCACTTTCGCTGACCTGCCGTGTTTTCACGATCTCATCCAGTTCCAGTTGCCGTATGGCTCTAGACAAAATCGGCGATGCGCTGCCTCCGAACAGAACCGATTGTTCAAAAGAGCCTTCCAGAAACTGCGGTTGTTGGGGGCAGTATCTCAAGGCGTCCAAGTGAGCTTGACCGGACAAAAGTGAGACCGGTACCGAGTCGATACTCAGTGGGTCCCGCTTTGATGCATCAAGCCCGGCGAGCACTTCCAGAAAAGTGGTTTTGCCTGCGCCGCTAGGGCCCGTAACGGCCACTGACTGTCCTTGAACAAATACCAGGGAGCGCTTGATCGACAGGCGAAGCGGTCCCGTTCCTGCTACTTCGCAGGGGCCGAGTTCCAGAACTGAGGAGCGCTGGAAATCGACCCACTCCAGCCGATTGCTACGATCGAAATCCGGCAGTGATAGCAGATCCTGAAATTGACGCTGGTCTGCAAGGAACTGATCAAGAACACGATACCCTTCAGTCAAGGTTGAAATACTGAGCAGGTAACTCCCCGCGATTGAAAAAATGGCAACCAGCTGCCCGACGCTGATACTGGGCTGACCCGAAAGCTGGTCCACGACGCCCCAGTAGAGCAATCCTCCTGTGGAAAGGCTTACGAACAGTATCTTGGCGGTGCTCAGCAGGCCGCCAGAGGATGCCGTAGTCACAGCAGCGTCGGCATAACGTCCGAACGCCGCGTTCAACGGGTGCAGGGCAGTGGGTATGGCACTTTCCAGTTTTATGGTTTTTCCCGCGTTGAGGGTGTTGTAGAGGTGGGCACTTAACTCATCTTCCTGTTCATTGACTGCATCAATGTGCTTTCTCCGCCATCTGATAATTTTATGGGTAACAGCCAGATAAATAATTCCGAACACCGTCATGCTCAAAAAAATTTCACCGCCCCCTATGTAAATAAAAGCCGCCCCAACAACTATGAATTCCAAAAGTACGGGAAGCGCAATGGTTACAATGAAAGTGAGTAGTTGTTCGTGCGCGGTAATTCCGCGCTCGACCGATTTGATGAAGTGGCCGATTCTCCAGGAGTTGAACAACGAAAACTCTTTACCTATGAGTTCGCTGATCCACTCAATGGAAGCGTTCATGATAATGCTCTGTACCAGCTTGGACAGCGCATGGAGTTGCAGGGGAGTGATGATGGCATGAATGCATCCCGCGACAATCAGGCCTGTCGTCAGTGCGAGCAGGGTGCTGGATGCCGGATTTGTGTTGTCTTGCAGGGTGTCAATGATGGTTCCGAGTAACAGTGGAGGGGCAAGTGTGATGAGTTTGAGTGCGATGATTGTGACTATAGTCATCGCTAGAAGTTTGGTGTGTTGCTTGTAGGCGTTTTTTATCATTGCCCGGAGGCTATGCATGTACTCGCTCCTGATAAGTGGAACGTTCGATGACTCACTTGCGCAGCAAGAGTTGAGGCACAACCAAGCGTCCGTTCCGAATAGGTTAATTAATAGCGGCGCGGTCATGGACGGGCTAGGGTGCGACTTCCGATGTTGGTGTAGGGCTGTTCCGGGTAATCGGTAGGATGGACTCTGAGCGAGCGTTTGGGACTGGCCGTCATTTGCTTGGGGCTGCTTCACGCCCAGCGGGAGCAAGCTCCCTCGCCACGGAGTAGCTGTGGTTGGCCCGGATGTTACAGGCGATGAAAAACCACTGTGGGAGCGAGCTTGCTCGCGATGGCGTCAGGTCAGTCATACCAATGATGACGGAGGCCCCGCTATCGTGAGCAAACGCCTTTGCCGCGATGGCGCGTCGTGTCATTCCTCCTGATTGTCTTCCCAAGCCTTCAGGTTCACCAGATTCGCCGGCCGCTTCCCCGCCAACGCCGCCAGCAGGTTGTCCACCGCACAACGCGCCATCGCTTCGCGGGTCTCGTGGGTGGCCGAGCCCATGTGCGGTGTCGCCACCACGTTGTCCATCTGCAGTAGCGGCGAATCCGCACTCAAGGGCTCGCGTTCGAACACATCCAGCCCCGCGCCGCGGATCTGCTTGTTGCGCAGGGCTTCGATCAGCGCCGCTTCATCCACCACTTTTCCCCGGGAGATATTGATGAAAATGCTCTCGGGACGCATCTGCGCGAAGGCTTGGGCGCCGATCAGCCCGTGGGTTTCGGTCGTGAGCGGCAAGGTCAGGCAGATGAAATCCGCCTCTCGCAACAGCGTTTCGAGGCTGCAATAACGTGCGCCGAAACGCTGCTCCACCGCAGGCTTTGGCGAGTGGCTGTGGTAGAGCACCGGCATGCCGAAGCCGAAGTGCCCGCGCTGGGCCAGCGCTTCGCCGATGCGGCCCATGCCGATGATACCCAGCGTCTTGCCGTGGACGTCGCTGCCAAAATGCTTGGAGCCGATACTCTGTTGCCAGTGCCCGGCGCGAACCAGGTTGGCCAGTTCCACCACGCGCCGAGCCGTTGCCAGGATCAGTGCAAAACCGGTGTCCGCAGTGGTTTCGGTCAGTACGTCCGGGGTGTTGCTGAGCAGGATCCGGCGTTCGGTCAGGTAGTCGATGTCGTAGTTATCGACGCCCACCGAGACGCTGGCGATGGCTTGCAGGTTCGGCGCCAGGTCCAGTAGCGCCGCATCCAGCTTGAGGCTGGCGCCCAGCAGGCCGTGGGCGGCGGGGAGGGCGTCGCGCAGTTGCGCCAGGCCCTGGGCATCGAGGCGTTCGATGAGCGTGACTTGGGCCTGGGCTTGCAGGCGAGCCATCAATTGGGGTGACAACGCTTTGTACAGCACCACGTGCTTTTTCATGGGACGGGTCTCGATTCAGGAACGGGCGGGCGCCGGGTGTGGCGTCGCGGTATGGGAGACTTCCCGGTCGCTGGCGCCGGGCTTGAGGGCGAGGGTCAGTACCACCGACAGCAGCAACGCGCCGCTCATCAGCAGGAAGGACATGCCGGGGGAGCCGGTGGTGCCGTTGAGGTAGCCCACCAGGTACGAGCCGCCGAACGAACCCAGCGCGCCCATGCTGTTGATCAGCGCCATGGCGCCGCCGGCGACATTGGCCGGGAGGATTTCCGGAACGATGGCAAAGAACGGACCGTACGGGGCATACATGCAAGCGCCAGCGATCACCAACAAGCCATAGGACCACCAGAAATGCTCGGCGCCCAGCAGGTAGGAGGCGTAGAACGCGATGGAGGCGATCAGCAGTGGTGGCCAGACGAAACGCTTGCGCTTCTGCGCTTTGTCCGACGCCCAGGACACCACCAGCATGCCGATCACCGCTGCCAGGTAAGGCAAGGACGACAGCCACCCAGCCTCGACCATGTTCATCTGCAGGCCGGCCTTGAGGATCGACGGCAACCACAGCACAAACCCGTAGACCCCGATGCTCCAGCAGAAAAATTGCAGCGCCAGGATGATCACCTTGGGCGAGCGGAAGGCCTCGGCGTAGTTCTTCACGGCCTTGATGCCGACCTGTTCGGCCGCCAGGACGCTTTCCAGGTCCTGTTTCTCCTGATCGCTGAGCCACTTGGCCTGGGCCGGGCGATCATCGGCAAGGCGCCACCAGACAAAGGCCCAGAGCACCGCCGGCAGGCCTTCGATGATGAACATCCAGCGCCAGTCGAACTGTTGCACCAGGTAACCCGACACCACCGACATCCAGAGCATGGTCACCGGGTTGCCGAGAATCAGGAAGGTATTGGCCCGCGAACGTTCGGCCCGGGTGAACCAGTGGCACAGGTACACCAGCATCGCCGGCATCACGGCGGCCTCGACCACGCCGAGCATGAAGCGGATCACGATCAACCAGTAGGCATTGGAGACCACGCCCGTCAGGGTGGCCAGCGAGCCCCAGAGGATCAGGCTGACGAAGATCAGCTTCTTTACGCTGTGCTTTTGCGCATAGATCGCTCCCGGCACCTGGAAGAAAAAGTAGCCGAGGAAAAACAGTGCGCCGAGCAGCGATGACAGCCCCGGGGTGATGATCAGGTCCTTGGCCATGCCCGAGGCGGCGGCAAATCCATAGTTGGCCCGGTCCAGGTAGGCCAGGCTGTAGGTGATGAACACAATGGGCATGATGTACCACCAGCGGCGGGTGGCGAGGTTGAGCGTTTGCATGTCGTTGACTCCTGAGCTTGTTGTTTTTGTTGCAGCAGGTGCGTTTTGTGGTGGCTCTATCGCGAGCAAGCTCGCTCCCACATGGGGTCGGGTTAAGCCCTGTGGGAGCGAGCTTGCTCGCGATAGGCGGTTTCAAATTCAGTCAATAACTCAGTGCGCGTCGGCAATCCCTCCATGTCTCCACGACTCTGCACTGCGCGGCTGCCGATCCAGTTGGCGCGCTGCACGGCTTCGGTGACGGCGTGGCCTTCGAGCAACGCACTGATCAGGCCGACCGCGAAGCCGTCACCCGCGCCTACGGTGTCCACCACTTGGGCCACCGGTACGCCAGCGACAACGCCCTGATCTAGCTGCGTGCGGTAATAGGCGCCATCCGCGCCGAGCTTGATCACGACGATTTCGGCCCCTTGGTCCAGATAGAACGCGGCAATGTCGGCCGGGTCGTCGAAACCGGTGAGCAAGCGACCTTCGCTGAGCCCCGGCAGGACCCAGTGGGCAAGGGCGGCAAGGCGATTGATTTGCGCAATCATGGTCGACTCGCTGGTCCACAGGCTCGGCCTCAGATTGGGGTCGAACGACAGGCTGCGGCCGGCTTCGCGCATACGGGTCATCAATTCAAAGGACATCTCGCGGGCCGTGACCGACAACGCCGGGACGATGCCGGTGGCGTGCAAGTGACGGGCTTCAAGCAGCGATGGCGCGATGGAATCGATCGACAGATGACTGGCTGCCGAGCCACGACGGAAATACTCGACCTGCGGGTCGCTGCCATCGTCGCTACGGGATTTGAACTGAAAGCCGGTGGGATGCGTTGGATCGACCGCCACGTGGCGACAATCCAGGCCTTCGTTTTCCAGCGTCTGCACCACAAAGCGTCCCAGGGAATCGGCGCCAACCCGGCTCAGCCACGCTATCTTGAAACCCAGCCGCGACAGGCCGATGGCCACGTTGCTGTCGGCCCCGGCGATGCGCTTGTGGAACTGGCCGACGCTGGCCAGGTCACCGCACTGGTCAGCCACCAGCATCGTCATGGTTTCGCCGAATGACAACACATCGAACTCAGGCATGGACGGGCTCCCGGCGCGATTGCCCGAGGCGGGCAAGGGTGACGACATGTCCAGCGGTCAATTGCAGCAAGTCATCGCCTTGCAGCGGGTATTCGGCGGCGCGCATTACCCCGACGGGCATGTGCTTGAGCAATTGCTCCCACAGGTGCAGGTCGGTCATGGCCGGAGGCACGGCGACCAGTCTGCCGTCGGCGCGCCGGGCCACGGCCTTGCAATGCACATAAGCCACATACCGTCCGAGCTGTCGGGCGGCCACGGCGGCCGATTGGTCCTGCCATTGCCAGTTGCCGATGTCGAAGGTCATGCCGACGGGCAATGCGTGCTCTTCGGCTGCGGTGAAGAAACGTAGCAACGGTTCGATCCGTCCGCCTTGCAAGGTCTGGTCGTTTTCCACCAGCAACTGCACCGGGCTTGCGCCGAGCACATCGGCCAGTGCCGACAGATCATGGGAGTCGGTGAAATGCCCGAGGGAGACTTTCAGCCATGCCGAGCCGAACACCTCGGACCGTTGCAGTGCCAGCGCCAAAGCCGGGTTGGGCCTGGACTGCCCGGCAAGCCACAGCTCCAGTGGCGACGAGAAAATACTTTGCAACCCCTGGGCGCGAGCGCGAGCGGCCAGTTCGGCGGGCTGTTCGGTGGTGAGCAACTCTTCGCGCCATTCGATGCGCGAGGCACCGGCGGCGGCCAGCAGATCGATGAAGCTGCCTTGGCCTTGTTGCCGCACCAGGTCGGCACCGTAGCTGGAAAGGCTGATGGAAACGGGTGGGTTGTACATTGTTTTTATACCTCTGAAACCGGTTTCAGTTTTGTGCAAAAAAAAGGCGGTGTGCTTCAGGGCCTCATCGCGAGCAAGCTCGCTCCCACACGGGATCTGCGTCGCGCTGCAATTCCCTGTGGGAGCGAGCTTGCTCGCGATAAGGTCGGCCCGATCACCGAGAAGCCCCAAGCGTCGACCCACGCTCAATCAACCGCGCCGCAAAATCCAGGGTTCGCACCGGCCCGTTGTCCCCGCGCAAACGCTTGAGCAGGCATTCGAACGCACTGGCGCCGATCTGCGCTGTTGGTTGGGCCAGGGCCGTGATACCGCTGCCCACCAAGGGGTACCAATCCAGGTCGTCGAGGGCAATCAGGCCCACGTCGTCGAACAAGTGGCAACCCAGCTCGCGCAACACCGTCGTGGCGGCCAGCGCGGCAATGCCATTGGCGCAGAACAACGCCTTGGGGCCTTGCCCCGGTTGGGCCAGGAAGGCCTTGATGCGGGCGGTCAGTTGATCGCAGGTTTGCACCACGGCGCCAGTCAGGGCAGGGCGTCGCAAGAGGCCGGCCTTGAAACTCTCGACCCGTTCGATTCGCGAACTGGTGCCATCGAACGGTTCGGTCACCAGCAGCAGATCGCGGTAGCCCCGTTGTTCGAGGTGATCGAGGGCCATCTCGATGGCGGCTGGGTTGTCGAGGCCGACCAGGTCGCTGTCGAGGCGATCGACCTTGCGATCCACCAGCACCAGGGGCATTTCGCTGCGCAGTTCAAACAGTTCGTCGCGGTGATGCCCGAGGGTGTTCACGATCAACCCTTCGATGTTGTAGGCGCGTAACAGCGCCAAGTGCTGGCGCTCCTGCTCGTCGTCGCGGTCGGTGTTGCACACCACCAGGCTGTAGCCATGGGCACGGCAAGCGGTTTCCACGCCATGCATCACGGCTATTGAATAAGGGTTGCGGATATCGGCCACCAGCATGCCGATCAGGCGCGTGCGCCCGCGCTTGAGGCCGCGGGCCATCTGGTTCGGCCGGTAGCCGAGCTCGCTGATGGCTTGCTCGATACGCCGGGCAATGGCCTCGGAGAGCAGGGCGCGGTCTTCGCCAATGAAGCGCGAGACACTGGCCTTGGAAACCCCGGCGCGTTCGGCGACGTCAAGCATGGTCACGCGGCTGCGCTGGGCGGCGGAGAAAGAAGTCACGGATAGAAACCTGCTTATTGGATTTATTAGTGGTTCTGAAACCGGTTTCAGGAAACAACAGAACCCAATAGGACGTCAAGGGCGGCGTGTCAGAGGCGCGACCGACGGTGGTTCACTTCGGCCACGATCCAGGCAGGTCGGTATGCCGAAGTGACAGCGCAGGGGGCGTCCAGACGATTTGCAGCGCGTAAGGCCGTGTGGTTAGCTGCCTGCCTTCCCCAACCCTTTGACGACCGACGCCTCCATGAACTTTACCCAGCCTCGCGTGAGATTGCTGTCGATACTGAGCGTGACCTTGTTGGTGGTGGGCTATGCGTCCTACACCCTGTTTCGCCATAGCGGCGCGCCGGTGGATGAAGGTTTCGCCGCCGAGCAACTGAACGAAGGGGGCGTGGAAGACATCGGCACGCTGGCACTGCCCGAGGTGGAGAAACGCCTCAATTATTTGATTCAGGACACCGGTGAAACCCTCCGCTCCCTGGAGTGGGTCAGTGACGCGCAATTGAGCCTGAGTATTGAAACGACCGAGCCTGCCGACGAGCGGCCGTTGCAGTACGAGCCGCTGTTTGTCCCATTCACCAGTGCGCAACTGAAAGCTGAACTGGCCTCGATCCAAGGCCTGCGTTTTGCCCAGCGGCTATTCGCCGACGGTTCTGAAGTGAGGCTCGACACCAGCAGTCTTGATCCGCTCTGGAAGCGCGCCGCGACGCCGGATGAGCCGGCGACCGAGCAGTACATGCCGCAGCGCCTGAGGTTTCGCGATGACAGCGAAAAAACTTTCGCCGATCTCAAGGCGCCGCCCAAGGTCGAGCCAGACGATACGATCGCGTCCCATGACGCCTTTGCACTTACGGTGAACAAACCTCTGGCGAGCCTCGGCCTGACGGTCTCCTACCGCAGTTATCCGGCGTTCAGGAAAGTGGTCCTGGACAAGGATCACCCAAAGGTGACCCTGGACGACGGCCAGTCCTTCCAGCTCACCGCCCTGGGTGACGCCAGCGCCTCTGTGCGCCTGAGTACGCCGAAGACGTCGACCTTCGTGGTGCAGGGGCTGGACGACGCGGGCAAGGCGCTCTACAGCAACGGCAACAACTCCCGCGCGTTCCCCTCCGAAGGCGATATCGCGGCGCTGCATGATTATTACAAAGCGCTGCTGCAGACCAAGGACGATCTCAAGCAGCTCAAGACCGGCCAGGCGGTACAGCAGCAGTTGGAACGCCTGACCCGGGCGCTCGCCGCTCGGGTGGGGCCGTTGAAAAGCAACGAGGTCGACTATCAATTCGAAGCCACCCCACAGCGCATCGTCATTCATGTGCTCGATCCGATGGAAGACAACACCGTTGAGTTCGCCCAGGTCGACAACGTCCTGGCGCAGCAGGCGCATTACATCGCTCTGGATCGGAACACCGAGCGCTACGGCTTCATCGATCAGGCCGGCCAGTGGTTGATCAAGCCCCGTTGGGTGCAGGTGCAAGACAGCCTGATGGCGGATACCTACACATTGTTTACCCCGGAGAAATCCAGCGACCCCGAGTCGGGCTGGCAGGCATTGCGCAGCCAGCTCGCCTATTTTCCTGCCGGCAGCAACAAGCTTGTGGACCTGCCGTTCGAATACATCACCGAAGCGTTGAGCAATGGCCTGCTGCTGGTGGAGCGGGAAACCAACGGACCTTATGGGCTTTATGATGCCAAGGAGCATCGTTTCATATTGCCGATGAAATTCGTCAACCCCACCGTGACCGGCAACGTGTTCATCGCCCGTCTCGGCAAACGAACCGATGTCATGGAAGGCCTCTACGGCGCCTATACCCTGGACGGCAAGGAAATCCTGCCAGCGCAGTTCTCAGGCATTGAGCACAGCGAGGGTTTGCTCTACGCCAGCTCTGCCGACCGGAGTCGTCAGAACGTTTTCGACCTGGATGGTAAACGGATCAACCTGCCGGGTGACAACGTGATAGGCCGGTTTGTCGGACAGCAACCGCTGTTGGTGCAGGATGCTAAAAGCAGGAAGTTTGCTTTTATCAATCGCCAGGGGACGCGGCTGCCGATCAAGTTACCGTATGACGAGGTAGAACCGTTTTCCAACGGCATGGCGGTGGTGGGGCGTGACGGTAGCTACGGTGCCATCGACCTGGCGGGCAGGTTGCAGGTCCCGCTGGATTACAACCGGATCAACGCGTTCCAGACCCGTTATGCAGCTGCCATCCGCGCCGGTGGTGGTTCCGGGCTGGTCTTGATCAGTCAGGACAACAGGTTGATCAAGGAACTGGGTTCCTACACCAGCCTGGACGTGCCGGATAACGGCAATGAAGCCCGTTATTACGTCAGGGATCCGAATGATAGTGACGAGTACCTGGTCTATGACGCCGATGGCAATCTCGTGCAGAAAGACGAATAGCGGCTGATGCACTGAACCTGTGGCGAGGGAGCTTGGCGCGCTCGACTGTAGGAGCTGCCGAGCGAAGCGAGGCTGCGATCTTTTGATCTTTCGCTTGGGATTCAAGTGTCTGGGGAAAAATCGCAGCCTCGCTTCGCTCGGCAGCTCCTACACCCAGCGGGAGCAAGCTCCCTCGCCACAGGGGAGCGGTCGCCTTTGGCGTCAGAGCTGGCTTATATAGGTGCCCGTCCCCTTGAGGATGTTCTGCAACGTCAGTTCCACTTCCGCCAGGTCCGCCGCATCGGTGTCATGGGTGATTTCCAGCACATCGTCGCCATTGAGCGCATCGGCATCCGCCGGGGCAATTTCAATCAGCAAACGGGTAGGGCTGAGGGTGACCTTGACACCGTCCAGTGTCGAAGGCTCGCCATCGAGAGCGATTTCCAGTTCGTCTTCGTCGGGGTACCGGGTCATCAGGAACATTTCGCCCTGGGCGCTGTGGCAGCAGAGCATGGCCATGTTGTCTTCTTCGTCGTCGCACGGGTTGGCGATCAGAAGGGCGGTGTTCATTTGCATGGTGATGGCTCCTGGCTCGATGAGCCCTGCGGGTACGAAAAAGGCGATTTTGCCAGCCCGGAAGAATTTCTGCTGGGTTACCTGGATTCCGGACGATTTCACACGGCCAGGTGCCGTTTGTCCCTCAGGCTGCTAGGGTTGTTCGAAGCGTACCGCTAGCCGATGACCGAATATGTCGCAGCGCTGCAAGCAGGCACGGGATCGCACTCGTTAAGCTGCGCTACGAATGTGCTCCTGCAAAGTGCACTGGAGAGTGCATTTTTGCAGGTGTCCATGACATGAAATTAGATGGAAAAGGATGTGACCTGCCGGTCCTGTCCAGCTTCACCCACCTGTCATCCTGTTTCCTCTGCCCGAGAATCAGGAACGGGATGGCCGACAGCCCCGCAGGGGTTGCACGCGACGCTTCAATCAATAACAAGCCCAAGCGGAGTACCACAGATGGCGTTCTTCACCGCAGCCAGCAAAGCCGACTTCCAGCACCAACTGCAAGCGGCACTGGCGCAGCACATCAGTGAACAGGCACTGCCACAAGTGGCGCTGTTCGCTGAACAATTCTTCGGCATCATTTCCCTCGATGAACTTACCCAGCGCCGGTTGTCCGACCTTGCCGGCTGCACTCTGTCTGCCTGGCGCCTGCTTGAGCGCTTCGATCACGCGCAACCGCAGGTGCGCGTCTACAACCCCGATTACGAACGCCACGGCTGGCAGTCGACCCACACGGCGGTGGAAGTGCTGCACCACGACCTCCCATTCCTGGTGGACTCGGTCCGCACTGAGCTGAACCGTCGCGGCTACAGCATCCATACCCTGCAAACCACCGTGCTGAGCGTGCGTCGCGGCAGCAAGGGCGAGTTGCTGGAAATCCTGCCAAAAGGCACCCAGGGCGACGGCATCCTGCAAGAGTCGTTGATGTACCTGGAGATCGACCGCTGCGCCAACGCCGCCGAACTCAACGTCCTGAGCAAGGAACTTGAGCAAGTGCTGGGCGAAGTGCGCGTGGCCGTGGCCGACTTCGAGCCGATGAAAGCCAAGGTCCAGGAAATCCTCGCCAGCCTGGACAGCAGCGCCTACGCCATCGACGCTGATGAAAAGAGCGAGATCAAGAGCTTCCTGGAATGGCTGGTGGGTAACCACTTCACCTTCCTGGGCTACGAAGAGTTCGTGGTTCGCGATGAGGCCGATGGCGGCCACATCGAATACAACCCCGATTCGTTCCTGGGCCTGACCAAATTGCTGCGCGCCGGCCTGACCGCCGAAGACCTGCGCATCGAAGACTACGCCGTCAATTACCTGCGCGAACCGACGCTGCTGTCCTTCGCCAAGGCCGCGCACCCAAGCCGCGTACACCGTCCGGCCTACCCGGACTACGTGTCGATCCGTGAGATCGACGCCGATGGCAAGGTCATCAAGGAATGCCGCTTCATGGGCCTGTACACCTCTTCGGTGTATGGCGAGAGCGTGCGGGTCATCCCGTACATCCGCCGCAAGGTCGCGGAAATCGAGCGCCGTTCGGGCTTCCAGGCCAAGGCGCACCTGGGCAAGGAACTGGCCCAAGTGGTCGAAGTGCTGCCCCGTGACGACCTGTTCCAGACCCCTGTGGACGAGCTGTTCAGCACCGTCATGTCGATCGTGCAGATCCAGGAGCGCAACAAGATCCGCGTGTTCCTGCGCAAAGACCCGTATGGCCGTTTCTGCTACTGCCTGGCCTATGTGCCACGTGACATCTACTCCACCGAAGTGCGCCAGAAGATCCAGCAAGTGCTGATGGATCGCCTGAAGGCCTCGGACTGCGAGTTCTGGACCTTCTTCTCCGAATCCGTTCTGGCCCGTGTACAACTGATCCTGCGGGTGGACCCGAAGAACCGCATCGACATCGACCCGTTGCTGCTGGAAAAAGAAGTCGTGCAGGCCTGCCGCAGCTGGAAGGACGACTACGCCAGCCTCGTCGTCGAGAGCTTCGGCGAAGCCCAGGGCACCAACGTGCTGTCGGATTTCCCGAAAGGCTTCCCGGCCGGCTACCGCGAGCGCTTTGCCGCGCACTCGGCCGTGGTCGACATGCAGCACCTGCTGAGCCTGAACGAAAAAAATCCGCTGGTCATGAGTTTCTACCAGCCGCTGGGCCAGGTCTCCGGCCAGCGTGAGCTGCACTGCAAGCTGTATCACGCCGATACGCCACTGGCGCTGTCCGACGTGCTGCCGATCCTGGAAAACCTCGGCCTGCGGGTGCTGGGCGAGTTCCCGTACCGCCTGCGCCACACCAATGGCCGCGAGTTCTGGATTCATGATTTCGCGTTCACCGCCGCCGAAGGCCTGGACCTGGATATCCAGCAACTCAACGACACCTTGCAGGACGCCTTCGTCCACATCGTGCGTGGCGATGCCGAGAACGATGCGTTCAACCGCCTGGTGCTGACCGCCGGCCTGCCATGGCGCGACGTTGCGCTGCTGCGTGCCTATGCCCGTTACCTGAAGCAGATCCGCCTGGGCTTCGACCTGGGTTACATCGCCAGCACCCTGAACAACCACACCGACATCGCTCGCGAGTTGACCCGGTTGTTCAAGACCCGCTTCTACCTGGCGCGCAAGCTCAGCGGCGATGACCTGGAAGACAAGCAGTTGCGCCTGGAGCAAGCGATTCTCTCGGCCCTGGACGACGTCCAGGTGCTCAACGAAGACCGCATCCTGCGTCGCTACCTGGACCTGATCAAGGCCACCCTGCGGACCAACTTCTACCAGACCGACGCCAACGGCCAGAACAAGTCCTACTTCAGCTTCAAGTTCAACCCGCACCTGATCCCGGAACTGCCCAAGCCGGTGCCCAAGTTCGAGATCTTCGTCTACTCGCCACGGGTCGAAGGCGTGCACCTGCGCTTCGGCAACGTTGCCCGCGGCGGCCTGCGCTGGTCCGACCGTGAAGAAGACTACCGCACCGAAGTGCTTGGCCTGGTAAAAGCCCAGCAAGTGAAGAACTCGGTGATCGTGCCGGTGGGCGCCAAGGGTGGTTTCCTGCCACGTCGCCTGCCGTTGGGCGGCAGCCGGGACGAGATCGCGGCCGAGGGCATCGCCTGCTACCGCATCTTCATCTCGGGCCTGTTGGACAT
This sequence comes from Pseudomonas sp. St316, assembly GCF_018325905.1. NCBI lineage: Bacteria > Pseudomonadati > Pseudomonadota > Gammaproteobacteria > Pseudomonadales > Pseudomonadaceae > Pseudomonas > Pseudomonas sp. St316. The sequence continues at coordinate 2,899,926 of NZ_AP021901.1, forward strand.
CACCGACAACCTGAAGGACGGCGCGCTGGTACCGCCGGCCAACGTCGTGCGTCATGACGACGATGACCCGTACCTGGTGGTGGCGGCGGACAAGGGCACTGCGACTTTCTCCGACATCGCCAACGGCATCGCCATCGACTATGGCTTCTGGCTGGGCGATGCATTCGCCTCCGGCGGCTCGGCTGGCTACGATCACAAGAAAATGGGCATCACCGCCAAGGGCGCGTGGGTCGGCGTGCAGCGCCACTTCCGCGAGCGTGGCATCAATGTCCAGGAAGACAGCATCACCGTGGTGGGCGTCGGCGACATGGCCGGCGACGTGTTCGGCAACGGCTTGTTGATGTCCGACAAGCTGCAACTGGTCGCGGCCTTCAACCACCTGCACATCTTCATCGACCCGAACCCGGAGCCTGCCAGCAGCTTCGCCGAGCGCCAGCGTCTGTTCGACCTGCCGCGTTCGGCCTGGAGCGACTACGACACCAGCATCATGTCCGAAGGTGGCGGTATCTTCTCGCGCAGCGCGAAAAGCATCGCCATCTCGCCACAGATGAAGGAACGCTTCGACATCAAGGCCGACAAGCTGACCCCGACCGAGCTGCTCAACGCCTTGCTCAAGGCGCCGGTGGACCTGTTGTGGAACGGCGGTATCGGCACCTACGTCAAGGCCAGCACTGAAAGCCACGCCGATGTCGGCGACAAGGCCAACGATGCACTGCGCGTGAACGGCAACGAACTGCGCTGCAAGGTCGTGGGCGAGGGCGGCAACCTGGGCATGACCCAACTGGGTCGCGTCGAGTTCGGCCTCAATGGCGGCGGTTCCAACACCGACTTCATCGACAACGCGGGCGGCGTGGACTGCTCCGACCACGAAGTGAACATCAAGATCCTGCTCAACGAAGTGGTGCAGGCCGGCGACATGACCGACAAGCAACGCAACCAGTTGCTGGCGAGCATGACCGAGGAAGTCGGTGGCCTGGTGTTGGGCAACAACTACAAGCAGACCCAGGCCCTGTCCCTGGCGGCGCGCCGTGCCTTCGTGCGGATCGCCGAATACAAGCGCCTGATGAACGATCTGGAAGGCCGCGGCAAGCTGGATCGCGCCATCGAGTTCCTGCCGGCTGAAGAGGCGATCAACGAGCGCGTCGCGGCGGGCCATGGCCTGACCCGTGCCGAACTGTCGGTGTTGATCTCCTACAGCAAGATCGACCTCAAGGAAGCGCTGCTCAACTCCCAGGTACCGGATGACGATTACCTGACCCGTGACATGGAGACGGCTTTCCCGCCGACGCTGGTGAACCAGTTCTCCGAGGCCATGCGTCGCCACCGCCTCAAGCGCGAGATCGTCAGCACCCAGATCGCCAACGACCTGGTCAACCACATGGGCATCACCTTCGTTCAGCGGCTCAAGGAGTCTACGGGCATGAGCCCGGCGAACGTGGCGGGTGCTTATGTGATCGTGCGCGACATCTTCCATCTCCCGCATTGGTTCCGTCAGATCGAAGCCCTGGACCACCAGGTTTCCGCCGACGTGCAATTGGAGTTGATGGACGAGCTGATGCGCCTGGGTCGCCGCGCCACGCGCTGGTTCCTGCGCAGCCGTCGCAACGAGCAGAACGCTGCCCGTGACGTGGCGCACTTCGGTCCGCACCTGGCGGCGTTGGGCCTCAAGCTCGACGAGTTGCTGGAAGGCCCGACCCGCGAAGGCTGGCAGACCCGCTACCAGGCCTACGTGGCCGCTGGTGTACCGGAGCTCCTGGCGCGCATGGTTGCTGGCACCACGCACCTGTACACCTTGCTGCCGATCATCGAGGCGTCCGACGTCACTGGCCAGAACGCCGCCGATGTGGCCAAGGCCTACTTCGCCGTGGGCAGCGCCCTGGACATCACCTGGTACCTGCAACAGATCAGCGCGCTGCCGGTGGAAAACAACTGGCAGGCACTGGCCCGTGAAGCGTTCCGCGATGACATCGACTGGCAGCAACGGGCGATCACCATCTCGGTCTTGCAGGACGGCGACTCGACCCAGGACGTGGAAACTCGCCTGGCGATGTGGCTTGAACAGCATCACGAAATGGTCGAGCGCTGGCGCGCCATGCTGGTGGATATCCGTGCCGCCAGCGGCACTGACTACGCCATGTACGCGGTCGCCAACCGCGAACTGCTGGACCTGGCGTTGAGTGGTCAGGCGGTCGTGACGGCCAACTGATCCCTGCGTTGAATGAAAAAGCCCCGCATCGAAAGATGCGGGGCTTTTTCATTTGTGATGTGAAGCAGGTATCCCCTGTGGGAGCGAGCTTGCTCGCGATGGCGGTGTATCTGTCAAACTCGATGTCGCTGACCCACCGCTATCGCGAGCTCGCTCCCATAAGCAAACCCTTGCCATGGGTTAGTTTTTCAGCGGTATCAACACCGCTTCATCCTCACCCATCACCATGAACACCAGCAGTTTTGCCGGCTGGCTCGCGCTGGCGTTTTTCGAGACCAGGTGCTCGGAACCCGCCGCTTCATACCAGAATTCCCCAGCCTTGTAGGTCTTCGCCGGCTCACCCTTGACCTGGGAAGTGATGGCGCCTTCCAGTACGTAGGCCATCGCTGTGCCCTCATGCTTATGGGCAATGGACGCTTGGCCGGGTGCATAGTTGACGGTCAGCATCATGGTTTTTTTACCTGGAACGTTTTTCAGCATTTGCTCCTGCAGCACCGTGACCTTTTCCGCAGGCGCGGCTTCGTGAGCGTAGGTCTGGGTAATGGGCAGCAGGCTGAGGGCGGCGATCAGGCAGAGTGTTTTCATGAAGGTATGGCCTGTGTGGTTTCGAGTGATTTCGCGCTGTCGCGGCGATGGATTCACCCTAAGCCCCACGGTGGGGCAAGCAAACGTCCAATCTTTCGGAAGGTGGGTAGACCAATTGGCTGGGCCGATGACGATATTGGCTGCCAGGCTAGGCAGGCATGAAGCTGCAGATCTCAGACAATCGGAAAACTGTTGAAATCCACGCTGCGCGCCAGGCGGTTGTCGATCAGGCTGATGAAGCCTTGCACGTGCGGGCAGTTGAAGTGGGCTTGCATGGCCGCTTCCGACTGCCAGCGGCCACTGACGCTCCAGCGGTCGCCATCGTCCGGACAGCGGTCGACCAGGTAGGCATTGCAGCCCGGTTGGGCGCGCAGGGTCTCGACGATTTGCTGCAATTGCCGGCCCAGTTCTTCCGAGCGACCGGCGGCGGCTTGCACCTGTACGGTATTGATCACTTGGCGAGACATTTTTCAGGCTCCTGAATCAAGTCGCAGGGGGGGACTCAACATCAATGACACCCGTGCAGGATAGGCCTGGTGGGGCAAGGCTCAAACAGCCAATGGGCGGATAAATGCGCAGTCCAATCCCTCAGGCCACTTGCTGGAGAATGTCGCGCAAGCGGTCCAGGGCGATGTCGATGTCCAGGGTTTCGATAGCGCCGAAACCAAAGAACAGGCCCGGCCGCACCGGGGCCTCGTTGAAAAAGCCATCAAGGCTGTAGAGCCCGACTTCGGCTTTTTTCGCCAGCTCGATCACCAGCGCCAGGTCCACCGGAACCTTGCACAACACCGCCATATGAAAGCCTGCCGTGGTGGGCACGGCCTCGAACCAAGGGGAGAGGTCCCCGGCCATGCGCGCCAGGATTCGCTCGCGGCGGCTGGCATACAGGGTGTGGCAGCGGCGGATGTGCTTGAGCAGGCAACCCTCGGCGATGAACTTCGCCAGCGCCCACTGGGGCAGGGTGGAGGTGTGCTGGTCGGTGAGGCGCTTGGCCAGGATCACCGCCTCGAGGATCGCCGGCGGCAGGATGGCGTAACCGAGGCGAAGCTCGGGCAGCAGGGTCTTGGAGAACGTGCCGACGTACGCGACGATCCCGCGCTCATCCATGCTCTGCAATGAATCGGCAGGCCGGCCTTCGTAGCGGAATTCGCTGTCGTAGTCGTCTTCGATGATGATCGCCCCCAGCTCATAGGCCCGCGCCAGCAAAGCCTTGCGGCGGGCCTGGCTCATGGGCATGCCCAAGGGAAACTGGTGGGAGGGCGTGACATAAATCAACCGCGTGCCGTCGGGGATCAGGTCCACGCGCAGACCTTGCTCGTCCACCGGTACCCCGGCCACCGTGGCGCCCTGGGAGCCGAACAGCAAGCGCGCCGGCGGATAGCCCGGGTCTTCCATGGCCACCAGGCTGCCGGGCCGGGTCAACACCCGCGAGATCAGGTCCAGGGCCTGCTGCGCGCCGTTGCAGACCACCACGTCTTCATCCTGGCAATTGACCCCGCGGGAAAACGCGATGTGCCGGGCAATGGCATTGCGCAGCGACGGCAGGCCTTCGGGCTGGCTGTAGAAACCCTTGGCGCTGGCGATCTGGCGTAGCGCGTGGGCAGTGCAGCGCCGCCAGTCATCCAGTGGAAACTGGCCCTTGCCCGTGGCGCCGCCGATGAAGTCGTAGCGCAACGCACCTTCGAGGGTGGGATGGCGCATCAGGTCGGGCATGGTGCGCCAGGCTTCGACGACGTCGGCACCGGCCAGCTCGCGGTGGCTCTGCTTGCGCACGATCCTGGCCGGCCGAGCGTTGACGTAGGTGCCTTTGCCGATGATGCCGGTGAGCAGGTTCTCGTAGGTCAGTTGGGCATAGGTGTCGGAGACGGTCTTGCGCGAGACCCCCAGTTGCTCGGCCAGCAGGCGGCTGGGCGGCAGCTGCGTGCCGGCCGCCAGGCGACCGCTTTCGATGGCGCTGCGCAATTGTTGATACAACTGGCCCGACAGGTCCTTGCGGCCGTTGATGACAACATGAAGTTCCATACCCGCAAGCTCCTGGGCGATTGTTTGGCCGCCAGCGTCAAAGGCGCAAGATTACCCGCATTGTGCGTCTGCATAGAAGTTGCGTGGGGAAAATCCCGCCCATTGGACTTGCCTCCGGTTTTTTCGACGAATTGGACCTGTCATTGACCGGGCCCTGGGCCTACCGTGAAGGTCTCGAATGCCACGGAGCCCGCCATGAGCCCGCGTCTGGATTACTACACTGCATCGCCTGGGGCGATGAAAGCCATGATCGGCCTGGAAGCCCTGACCAGTCGCCTGAGTATCGAACCGGCGTTGCTGCACCTGATCAAGATCCGCGCTTCACAACTCAATGGCTGCGCCTTTTGCACCGACATGCATTCGGTGGAGGCACGGCGCCAGGGCGAGACCGAACGACGGCTCTACGCGGTGGCGGTGTGGCGCGACAGTGGTTTTTTCACGGCCCGCGAACGCGCTGCCCTGGCCTGGACCGAGGCGGTGACGCTGTTGGCTGAAAGCCAGGTGCCGGACGACGTCTATGCCCAGGCCCGGGCCTGCTTCAGCGAGGAGGAGCTGGTGGACCTGACCCTGGCGATCAGCACCATCAACAGCTGGAACCGGTTGGCGGTGAGTTTTCGCCAGAGTCCCAGTGCCTGATCCGCGAGAGCCAACTGTGGGAGCAAGGCTTGCCCGCGATGAACGATGATGAGGTGAATCTGGCGTACCGTGTCGCCTGGATCGCGAGCCAGCTTTGCTCCCACAGAGCAGGCCTGTCGTTTGTCTCTATTTATTTCCATTGGGCAGCGGTGAGTTGTTGGCCGGAACCGGCGGCCGCTGGGGCTTGACCGATGTGCCAAACGTATTGCCCATGCGCACCCCAGTAGCCGCCGGGGTCGCCAGGCCGATGCTGTTCGGTGCGCGTTCGTTGACCGGCACATTCATGGCGTCCTGGGCCCGTTGCGCAGCTGCTGCAGCTTGTGGGTCGTTGCCCATCTGCCGGCTCAGGCAGTTGTAGTCGGGGGTCTTGTAGCCACCGACGGTCACCTCGACACAGGCCGGGGCCTCTTCGCCCTGGGCCCAGGGCAGGGCGAAGAGCAGCCCGAGGCCTGCCATCATTTTCGTCCACTGTTTCATCACCGACCTCCTGGCCCGTCACACCGGACTGTTTGTTGTCAGGGCATCAGTCTAGTGCGGCCCGGAGGATTTGTATCAGATGTCATACGACATTCATAAACACCCCTCAGGATGACGGTTTTCAACGGATACGTCAGTCGTGCAGCAGGGCAGAGCCGGGGGCGGACGCGGGCGTGGATTGACCAGGGCGCCCTTGCGCTGGCTGATGGTGTTGTCGTGTCTGTTGGCCGGGCCGATCCAGGCGGTCGACCTGGTGGACCTGGACATCGCGCCCCAGGAACTGACCACGGCGCTGGAGCAGTTCAGCCGTGCGACGGGTATGGCGGTGCTGGTGGATCACTCGTTGTCGAGCCATCGCCACACGCTGGGGGTCCAGGGGCAGTTCACTCCCTCGGAAGCGTTGAGGGTGTTGCTCAGCGGCACCGGGCTGGCCGCGCACTATGCCCGGGCGGATGCGTTCACGTTGCAGCCGGTGCGGGTCCGCGAGGTGCCGCTGCCTCCCGGTGTCACGCCGGGCTTGGGTGACAGCAACTACGCGGCAGCCATCCAGGCGGTCATCCAGCGCAACTTGTGTCGTTCACCGTTGACCCGCCCAGGCAGTTTCCGGGCGGTGCTGCAAGTGTGGATCGGCCGGGACGGCGTGGTCCAGCACAGCCGCCTGGTCAGTTCCACGGGCGATCTGATGCGCGACAAGGCCTTGGTCAACAGCTTGCAAAACCTCAGGATCGGCCGCCCGGCGCCCAGTTCGTTGCGCCAGCCGGTGACCCTGCTTTTGTTACCCGACTCATCAGGAAGAAGCATGGAATGCATAGCAGGGGAAGGGGTGTCCGGGCGATGAAAGACTCCGGTCGCAGCCCGTTGGTGAAGTTGTTTCTCACCTCGTATGAGGATTTCAAGGTGCGCCTGCGCAGGCGTCTGGGCTCCGAAGAGCTGGCCAACGATGTGTTGCATGAAACCTACCTGCGGGTCGATCGCATGGTCGATACCCAGGAGATCGCCCAGCCCAACGCTTATTTGTATCGCATGGCCCTGAACATCGCCGCCGATCGTCGACAGGCCGATGCGCGCCTGCTCACGGGTGACGAAATCGAGGAATTGCTGCAGGTCTCGGATGAAGCGCTGGATCCGGCCCGCGTGGTGGGTGGGCAGAAGGAGCTGCAGACCCTGCTCAAGGCCTTGTACGAACTGCCGGCGCGCCGTCGCAGGATTTTCATTGCCGCACGCCTGGAGGAAGCGCCGCACCTGGAAATCTCCCAACGCTTCGGTATTTCCACGCGCATGGTGGAGAAGGAAATCAAGGCTGCGTTGGGGCACTGCGCCCAGCGCCTGGAAAGAAAAGTCATTCAGCGGTTCGGTCCCGGCGCGGGAAAACCGTCTTGAGAGTAGAGACCCGACCCTTTCGTGAGTGTGTGTGCGCTTGAACATCTTCAGCATCGCTTCCCCTGACGCCACGCCCCAGGCCCGATTGGCCAGCGAGGCCCGAGACTGGCTGATCCTGCTGACCTCGGGGCGCGCCACCGTGGCCGATGCACGGGCCTTGCGCCTGTGGTGCGGGCAAAGCCCCGAACATGCCCGGGCCTTCGAACAGGCCAAGGCGCTGTGGCAGGGGCTGCAACCTGCCGCCGCGGCGGTGCAGGCGCCCCGGCATTTCGGCCGTCGGGCGTTATTGGGTGGCGCCATCGCGGCGTCGGCAGCTTTGCTGTTGATCCGCGCCACGGTGCCCGGTGGTGTTTCCGGACTGGGAGCCGACTACATCACCGATGTCGGCGAGCAGCGCCGGGTGGAACTGGCCGAGGGCGTCAGCCTGGAACTCAACACCCAGACCCGCCTCAGCCGTCGCCCGCTGGCCGATGGCGAACAAGGGTTGCAATTGCTCAGCGGCGAGATTGAAGTGCAGGGGCGCAGTGCCCAAGTAGTCAGCGTCCAGGCCGGCGCCGGCTGGATCAGCGCCGCCCGGGCACGCTTCAACATCCGCTACACCGACCAGAGCGTCTGCGCGACCTGCCTGGAGGGCGTGGTGCAGGTTGAGGTGCAAGGCCAGCGGTTTCGCCTGGAACCGGGCATGCAGCTGACGTACGACCCTGGCCGGGTGGGCGCTCCCCAGCGTGCCGATGTGTCAGCAGCGATTGCCTGGCGTGAGCAGGTCCTGGTGTTCAACGACGCGACCCTGGCCAGTGTCATCGATGAAATCAATCGCTATCGGCCCGGTATGTTGCTGCTGCTCAATCGCGAACTGGGCCAGCGTAAGGTCCAGGCGCGGTTTCGCCTCGACCAACTGGCGGGCGTGGCGCTGTTGATCCGCGATGCCTATGGCGCCAAATGCACTGAATTGCCAGGTGGGGTGGTGGTGCTGAGCTGAAGCCAGTGGCGCCAGGCCAGGCCCCATCGCGAGCAAGCTCGCTCGCACACTGGATTTTCAGCGGACATAAAATCCATGTGCACCCAAGCCCCTGTGGGAGCGAGCTTGCTCGCGATGGGGTCGGCACAGCTGGCATTATCTTCAACGGGCCCACCGCTATCGCGAGCAAGCTCGCTCCCACATTGGATTTTTGGCGGACACAAAACTTATGTGCCCCCCCGGCCCATTCTGTGGGGTAGGTTGGCACACACTGGATTTTCAGCGGATATAAAATCCATGTGCACCCAAGCCCCTGTGGGAGCGAGCTTGCTCGCGATGGGGTCGGTACAGTTGGCATTATCTTCAACGGGCCCACCGCTATCGCGAGCAAGCGCTCCCACATTGGATTTTTGACGGACACAAAACTTATGTGCCCCCCGGCCCATTCTGTGGGGTAGGTTGGCACACACTGGATTTTCAGCGGACATAAAATCCATGTGCACCCAAGCCCCTGTGGGAGCGAGCTTGCTCGCGATGGGGTCGGCACAGCTGGCATTATCTTCAACGGGCCCACCGCTATCGCGAGCAAGCGCTCCCACATTGGATTTTTGGCGGACACAAAACTTATGTGCCCCCCGGCCCATTCTGTGGGGTAGGTTGGCACACACTGGATTTTCAGCGGATATAAAATCCATGTGCACCCAAGCCCCTGTGGGAGCGAGCTTGCTCGCGATGGGGTCGGTACAGTTGGCATTATCTTCAACGGGCCCACCGCTATCGCGAGCAAGCGCTCCCACATTGGATTTTTGGCGGACACAAAACTTATGTGCCCCCCGGCCCATTCTGTGGGGTAGGTTGGCACACACTGGATTTTCAGCGGACATAAAATCCATGTGCACCCAAGCCCCTGTGGGAGCGAGCTTGCTCGCGATGGGGTCGGCACAGCTGGCATTATCTTCAACGGGCCCACCGCTATCGCGAGCAAGCGCTCCCACATTGGATTTTTGGCGGACACAAAACTTATGTGCCCCCCGGCCCATTCTGTGGGATAGGTTGGCTTGGTCACTCTAGCGGCCCGAGCACCTGTCGATACTGTTCTGCCCCCTGAGGTGTCTGGCGAGTCAGGCTGATTTCGACGCCCACCGGGTTTTCCTGGCGGTTGCCGCTGAGCTTGCGCCAGCCTTTTTCCGTGTCCCAGAACCGCAGCCCGGCATCGCTGACTTCACTCAGTACGGCCACGCCCGGGCCGGGTGCTGGCAGTGGGTAGCGATCACGGGGCTGGCCTTGGGCGCGGTAAAGCGTGTCGCCCTTGAGCCACCAGCGCACCCGTTGCAGTTCGCCTTCCTGGGCCGCCGCCACGCGAATCACATCCAGGCGAAAGCCCCGGCCTTCGGTGCTGCGCACGGTGAGGGCGGGCGGGGCGGTCGAGGGCGCGTCGTCGACACCGGGTTTGACCGGCTCACTCAGCTCGATGCTGGCGCGCAGCGCGACGTCGCGCTCCAATTGGTTCAACACCCGCAGCAGCGCTTCAGTCTGTTCGGTACTGGCCTGCAAGTGGCTGTCGGCACGGGTCACGCTGTCCAGCCCGCGCCAGGCGATCAGGCTGACCACCGCCATCAGCAGGATCGCCACCATCACTTCCAGCAAGGTGAAGCCCGTCTGCCGGGCGCTCATTGAAGTTGCACCCGCCCGGCGGCACTGCGTTGCACAGTGAGACTGTTCAGGCCGTCCGACAAGCGGATCTGCAAGGGCTCGCCGAGCCATTCGGCATTCAATACGACCCGCTGCCGGGGTTCCACGCGAACCTCCATCGACGGGCTCTGCCAACGACGTGGGTGCAATTGCGGGTCGTCCTTGAAGCGATCCAGTCCGCTGCCTTGATCGGCGCGACGACTGAAGCCAAACCCCTTGGCGTCCCAGCGCCAGGTAATCGGTCGCCCGTCGGTGCGGGCTTCGGTCTGGGCCAGCTGCAACAGTTGCACCAGTCGCTCACCGTCCTGGCGCAGCAGCTTCAATGGATCCGGCTTGATGCTCAGGCTCACGGCGGCGCTGGCAATGCCGATGATCACCAGCACCACCATCAGTTCGATCAGGGTGAAACCGCGTTGCTTGCCGAGGTTCATGCGCGCTCCTTTGCGTGAAAACCATCCTGCACGGTGAAGATGATAAGGATGTGAAATAAAACGGAGAGAATTGACGCGTACGCTGCAGGTTGGAATCAAAACAAGGAGCTTCAGGCCATGGCGTTCATCGAGCGTGTGTCCCCGGCGCAAATCGTCCAGGCCGTGGGCTTGTTGGCGGCGTTGGCCGGGGTGGCGACCTGGTCTTCGCTGCTGCTCACGTCGGCCGAGTCGCGCACGCCGGATGTCGCCCCGCAACGCATGGCCGAACGTTCCGATAACCCGGCGCTGCAATGGTTCTCCAACCAGCCGGCAGCGGTGGACATCAAGGTCAGTGGCGTGATGGCCGGCGCCCGCACGCCCGTGGCGATCCTCACGCTCAACGATGGACCGCCGCGCAGTTTCCTGGTCGGTGAACGGGTGGCCCAAGGGGTGCGGCTGGTGGCGATCGAGGCGCAGGCGGTGGTGATCGAGCGGGGTCACGAGCAGACCCGGCTGGCGTTGGCGCAGTTACCGGATTCGGTGGTTCTGCCCTTGCTAACCCGCTGAAACCCTTGTGGCGAGGGGATTTATCCCTGTCGGGCTGCGCAGCAGCCCTGTGTCTGGCGCCTCGGTGTGCCAGGCTGACTTCGTTCGATTTTGGGGGCTGCTTCGCCGCCCAGCGCGGATAAATCCCCTCGCCACAGGGGGGCTCCCACATGGATTCAGGGTTTTTCCCGAGCAACCAACGTCTCCAGGCGCGCCAGCGGCGGTGCTTCGTGGCTGCGGTCGGACACGGTCAGTTCAACCCGCAACATCCGGCCATTTTCCGCCGGGCGCAGGGTCTGTTCGCAACGCAACAGCAAGCGCCCCTGGTCGCACTCGAATACTTTCGAGCCCTGGGCAAATCGTCCTTCCAGGCGCAACTGCGCGAGTTGACTCCGGGCGGCCAGCAGGGCGATGGATTTGTCGCGCAGCAGGCCGTTGCTCTGTGTCATCACGGCAGCCACGCGCACAGCGGCCGACATGGCCACGGCGATGATCGCCAGGGCCACCAACACTTCGATCAGGGTGAAGCCGGCTTGTGGCGCAGGGCGTGACATGGCGCGGGCTCGGGGGGCGAGGGCAGCCTTCAAGGCTAGCCGCCGTTCATGACCAATTGACGACGCAAGCTCCTGAGCAATTTCAATATCACTGACATATTTTCTTGCAACACTGCGCCTCGAATCGAATCCAGCGAAGGACCGTCGAGATGCAGATCGCCCGTTACAAAGCCCGTTCCCCAGGCCCTCGCGGGCAGTCGGGTTTCACCCTGATCGAAATCATGGTCGTGGTGGTGATCCTCGGCATCCTGGCGGCGATGGTGGTGCCCAAGGTCCTTGATCGTCCAGACCAGGCGCGGGCAACGGCGGCGAAACAGGACATTGGCGGCCTGATGCAAGCCTTGAAGCTGTATCGCCTGGACCACGGCAGTTATCCGAGCATGAACCAGGGCCTCAAGGTGCTGGTGGAGAAGCCGGCCGATGCGAAAAACAGCACCTGGCGCTCTTATCTGGAGCGCCTGCCCAACGATCCATGGGGCCGCCCCTACAACTACCTCAACCCGGGTGCCAACGGCGAAGTCGATATCTTTTCCCTGGGGGCCGACGGTCAGCCTGACGGCGACGGCGTGAATGCCGACATTGGCTCCTGGCAGTTGTAAGGGCCGTGATGCAGACGGACTCGCCCTTCGCGGCGAAGCAGCGCGGCATGGCGGTGATCAGTGCCTTGCTGATCGCTGCCGTGGTGGCGGTCATCGCCGGCGGCATGCTGACCCGCCAGACGCTGTTCACCCGCGGCCTGGAGGCCGAGCAGTTGCGCGTCCAGGGCACGGCGCGGTTGCAGGGTGGCCTGCAACTGAGTCGCCAGTTGCTCTGGGACGCCCGCCAGCGTGATCCGCTGACGCGCCTTGGCCAACCCTGGGCCAAACCCATCGTGATGCCGGGTTCGGGCCAGATCGACACGCCGTTCGAAGGCCAGTTGGACGATGAGCAAGGCAAGTTCAACCTGCGCAACCTCGTTGCCAATGAGCGTGTGGATGCAGAACAAGTACGCGCCTTCGAGCGCCTGTGCGACCAGCTTGGCGTGGCCGCGACGGTCCGTGCGCGCATCGTCGAAAGGGTCGTCGAGGCTTATCCGCGCCTGTTGAATCCGCCGCGGGCGGACCAGGCGCTAAAGGGCAATACCTTCGACAGCGGCCGCGAAACGTCGCCACAGGCCGACAACACGCCGCAGGCGCCGACGCGCCCGATGCTGCGCACCTTGCAAGACCTGCGCAGCGTCAAGGGCGTCAATGTGCGGTTGCTGGAAACACTGGCGCCTTACGTAACGATCCTGCCGACCAACACCTGGCTCAATGGCAACACCGCCAGCGCTCCGGTGCTGGCCGCCTATGTGCCGGGGCTGCCGCTGCAACGGGCCGAGGCCCTGGTCAGGGAACGCGACGGCGGCCACTGGTTTATCAATCGTGGGGATTTCGTCAATCGCCTGCGCATGCCGGAGCTGGACATCGCCAGCGTCAAGGTCGGCATCACCAGCGACTGGTTTCGCCTGCGAGGCCAGGCACGCAGTGGACAACGGCGAGTCGAACTGGAGGCGTTGCTGCAACGCACCCAGGACCGCTTGCCTCAGGTGATCTGGTCAAGGGTGGGCGTATGACGCGCTTGCGCATCGCCCTGGCGCCGCTGGGCAGCCTGGATCTCGACAGCGAGGTGGCATTTGCCTGGCTGGATCGCCAGGGCCAGGTCCGCGAACAAGGTCGCGGCAGCCTGCGAGCGTTGGGCCAAGGCGATAAGACGATTTCGGTGGAATGCTTCCTTCATCCCCGCGACAGTTTGCTGACCCGCCTGGAGCTGCCGCTGTTGCCAGCGGCCAAAATCACCGCAGCGGTGACGTGCGCGGCCCAGGCCCTGATGCTCGGTGCCAGCGAGCACATGCAGGTGGCGCATGGCCCGCGTGACGTGGACGGGCAGGTGCAGATCGCCTGGCTAGACCGTGAGTCGCTCGCCACGCTTGGCCGGCTTGTGCACCAGGCTGGCATGAAACTGCGCGGCCTCTATCCAGCCGCCTATGTCTTGCCAGTGCTGTCGGGGCCGGTGGCCTGCATCGAAGACGACCATCTGCTGGTGCGCCATGGCCTGCAGCACGCCGTGGTGCAACCATTGCAGGAGGAGGCGCTAGACGAGTGGCTGCTGGAAACGGGGCCCGGGTTGCACTGGGTGGGCGACGCGCCGCCGCAATCTTCGATCAATGCCTTGGCCCAAACCCAACGCTGGATGGGCCCTGCGCCAGGCTGGGGGCTGCATGCCGGCCTTTCACGCAACGCCGTCGAGCGCGGTGGTTGGGGCCGGGCGGCGACGATCAGCGCGATAGCGCTGGCGGTGTGGGTAATTGGGCTGAACCTCTACGCCGCCCGTGAAGCGGCCCAGGGCCAGCGCCTCAAGGCGCAGATGAGCCAGCGGGTGAAGCAGGCGTTTCCCGAGTTGCCGGTGATTCTCAACCCGCTGCAACAGGCGCGTCAGCAAATCGCTGCGCGCCAGAGCGGTGCGGCGACCGACCCGGCCCAACGCTTTGCCAGCCTGGTACAACAGGCGGGCAGTGCCATGCCGTTCATGAGCGGCAATGTCCAGGCGCTGGTGTTCGAGCGCGGTGAGTTGCGCCTGAGTGTCGCGGCCGAGGCACAGAAAATCACCGCCGAAGAGGATTGGAAAATCCCCCTGGTCCAGGCCGGCATCGACGTCGCCGCCATCGATCAGGGCTGGACCCTGCGTGTGGCACCGGCCGGCCAGGGCAGCCAGGACACCCCCGACGAAACCCCGGACGCCGATGATGAATAAGCATTCGTTGGCACTGGCGTGGGGGCGCTGGGCAACCTATCGCACCCGTTTGCGCACGTTCTGGCGGGGGCTGGCGGTGCGCGAGCAAGCCGCCGTGGCCCTGGCTTCGCTGGTGTTGGGCGGCTGCCTGGCCTGGCTCGCACTGATCCAGCCACCGCTCAAGACCATCGCCTACTGGCAAGCCGAAACCCCGAAGCTGCGTTCACAGACCGAAGCCCTCGAAGTGCTGTTGCGTGACGTCGCTGGACCTGTACCCGACCAGCCCCTTGAAGCCGCCTTGCGCCAGAGCCTCGACGCCAGCGGCTTGAGCCAGCACTACCAACTGCAAACACCTGACGCCGAGCATCCCAAGGCCTTGCAGCTCACGTTCGACAAGGCTCCGGCCGAGGCGGTGATCAACTGGCTATTGGGCAACCCACGGCAATTCTCCCTGGAAGTGATCGAGGCCCGTTTGCAGCGCACCGCCCTTGCCAATCCCGACAACCACGACAACGACAGCAACCACGACAACACCGCCGGCACACTGTCCGGAACCGTTCGCATGGATCAGGCGCAAGGCGCTAAGGAAGCTTCATGAAAGGGGTCAGATACCCACGTCATTGGCGCAAGGCTGCACCGCTGTTGTTGCTCGCGTTGAGTGCGTGCAACAACACGCCACCCGCGTCGCAGTCACCCTTGCTGGTGGACAGTGAGTTGGGCATTCCGTTGGGCAGTACCCAACGCAGCGGCGATGCATTGCTCGATCGCCAGCGGGCCCAGGACCTGCGTGAACGCAAGCCAGCGGTGCGGCATCAGGTCGACCTCACCACCCGTGCCCGTGAGCCGCGTAGCAATACGCCAGCGCGCACGCCCCTGGGGGATCAGCCGGTGACGCTGAATTTCGTCGAGGCGGATATCCAGGCGGTGGCGCGGGCCTTGTCCCGTTCCACCGGCCAACAGTTTCTGGTGGACCCGCGGGTCAAGGGCAACCTGACGCTGGTTTCCGAAGGCCAGGTCCCGGCCCACCAGGCCTACGACATGCTGCTGGCCGCGCTGCGCATGCAAGGCTTCAGCGTGGTGGACGTCGGCGGCGTCGCCCAGGTGGTGCCGGAGGCCGATGCCAAGCTGCTGGGCGGGCCGATCTACAGCGCCGACAAACCGGCCGGCAACGGCATGCTCACCCGCACCTTTCGCCTGCAATACGAAAACGCCGTGAACCTGATCCCGGTGCTGCGACCGATCGTGTCGCCGAACAACCCGATCAATGCCTACCCGGGCAACAACACCATTGTCGTCACCGATTACGCCGAGAACCTGTCGCGGGTCGCGCAACTCATCGAAGGCATCGACACCCCAAGCGCCATCGACACCGACGTGGTGCCGGTCCACAACGGCATCGCCGTCGATATCGCGCAAATGGTCTCTGACTTGCTGGAAACCCAGGGCGGCGACCAGACCCAGAAGATCAACGTGATCGGCGACCCGCGCTCCAATTCCATCATCATCCGCGCGGGCAGCCCCGAGCGCACCGAGCTGGCGCGCAACCTGATCTACAAGCTCGACAACGCCCAGAACAATCCGAGCAACCTGCATGTGGTGTACCTGCGCAACGCCCAGGCCGGCAAACTGGCCCAGGCCCTGCGTGGTTTGCTCACCGGGGAAAGCGAAGGCGAGGGCAGCGACAACGCGCGCTCGGTGCTCAGTGGCATGGGTGGCAGCACCAACGGCCAGGGTGTGCAGGGCAGCAGTGGCGATGGCTCCAGCACCACCACCAGCGGCAGTGCGTCGACCAGTGGCAACGGCTACGCCCAAGGCAGCACCGGCACGACTTCCGCTTCGACGAAAAACGAACAGGGCACTGCCTTCAGCGCTGGCGGCGTGACCATCCAGGCCGATGCCACCACCAACACCTTGCTGATCTCCGCGCCGGACCCGTTGTACCGCAACTTGCGGGAAGTCATCGACCTGCTGGACCAGCGTCGCGCCCAAGTGGTGATCGAAAGCCTGATCGTCGAGGTCGGCGAGGACGACGCCAGTGAGTTCGGCGTGCAATGGCAGACTGGCAACCTCGGTGGCAGCGGCGTGATCGGCGGGGTCAATCTCGGCGGCACGGCGCTCAACCTCAATGGCAAGACCAGCATCGATGTGCTGCCCCAGGGCCTGAACCTGGGAGTGGTCAACGGCACCGTGGACATTCCCGGCATCGGCAAGATCCTCGACCTCAAGGTCCTGGCCCGGGCCTTGAAAAGCAAGGGCGGCACCAATGTGCTGTCGACGCCGAACCTGCTGACCCTGGACAACGAAGCGGCGAGCATTTTCGTCGGCCAGACCATTCCCTTCGTCAGTGGCAGCTATGTCACCGGCGGGGGCGGCACCAGCAATAACCCGTTCCAGACCGTCACCCGCGAGGAGGTGGGTTTGAAGCTCAATGTCCGGCCGCAGATTTCCGAAGGCGGGACGGTCAAGCTCGATATCTATCAGGAGGTCAGCAGCGTCGATAATCGCGCCTCAAGCACCACGGGCATCGTCACCAACAAGCGCGCCATCGACACCAGTATCCTGCTCGATGACGGTCAGATCATGGTCCTGGGCGGGCTGCTGCAGGATGGCTACAGCCAGAGCAACGACGCAGTGCCGTGGCTGTCGACGATCCCCGGGATTGGCGCGCTGTTTCGCAACGAACGGCGGCAGATTACCAAGACCAACCTGATGGTGTTTCTGCGGCCCTATATCATCCGCGACACGGCGGCGGGACGCGGCATCACCCTCAACCGCTACGACTTCATGCGCCGCGCCCAGGGCCTGCTGCAACCGGAACGCAGTTGGGCCCTGCCGGACATGCAAGCCCCGCAACTGCCGGCCTCGGCCCGGGCGATCCCGGGGGCGGCGCCGGTGAGCTTGCAGACACCCAGGGCGGCGATCAAGGCCGTGCCGGTCGAAGGAGGCACTCGCTGATGAACACCCAACCTGTGGGAGTTCGCGGTATGCACAATACTGAGGCCACCCCAAGACACTGTGGGAGCGAGCTTGCTCGCGATGACGGCAGTTCGCTCAACATCATTGCAACTGACCCACCGCTATCGCGAGCAAGCTCGCTCCCACAGAAGTTATGTGTGCTTCTTGGGCCTGAGGCGTCGGCATGAACACCCTCCCATACGCCTGGGCCAAGGCCCAACGCCTGGTGTTGCGTCAGTCCGACGAGGGAACGGTGCTGATGGTGTGCCCGTCCACGCCGGGCTGGTCCATCAGTGAAGTGCGCCGTCAGTTCGGCGACGTGCGGCTGGAGCGGGTGCGCGACGAGGAGCTCGACGGCTTGCTCAACACCGCCTACGCCGACACCGGCAGCGCCGCCGCCGTGGTAGGCGCGGCGGAAAACGAGGTGGACCTCGACCGGCTGATGCAGGACATCCCCGAAATCACCGACCTGCTGGACACCCAGGACGGCGCGCCGGTGATTCGCATGATCAATGCCTTGCTGACCCAGGCCGCGCGGGACGAGGCCAGCGACATCCACATCGAACCCTACGAGAGCCATTCGATGGTGCGCTATCGGGTCGACGGCACCCTGCGCGACGTGGTTTCGCCGCGCAAGGCCCTGCACGGCGCGCTGGTGTCGCGGATCAAGATCATGGCCCAGCTCGACATCGCCGAAAAACGCCTGCCCCAGGACGGGCGCATTGCCTTGCGCGTGGCCGGTCGACCGATCGATATCCGCGTCTCCACGGTGCCCACCGGCCATGGCGAACGGGTGGTGATGCGCCTGTTGGACAAACAGGCCGGGCGCCTGCAATTGGAAACCCTGGGCATGGATCCGGACGTGCTGGGCAAGCTCGATCACCTGATCCGCCAGCCCCACGGCATCGTCCTGGTCACCGGCCCCACCGGCAGCGGCAAGACCACTAGCCTCTACGCCGCCTTGGCCCGGCTGGACGCCAGCGTCCACAACATCCTCACGGTGGAAGACCCGGTGGAATACGACCTGCCGGGCATCAGCCAGATCCAGGTCAACGCCAAGATCGACATAACCTTCGCCTTGGCGTTGCGGGCGATCCTGCGCCAGGACCCGGACATCATCATGATCGGTGAAATCCGCGACCTGGAGACCGCACAAATTGCCGTGCAAGCATCCCTCACCGGTCACCTGGTCCTGGCGACCCTGCACACCAACGATGCGGTGTCGGCCATCAACCGCTTGATCGACATGGGCGTCGAGCCGTTCCTGCTGGCCTCGTCGATGCTCGGGGTGTTGGCCCAGCGACTGGTGCGTCGGTTGTGCCCGCAGTGCAAACAGCCGGATCCGGCCACGCCCGGCACCTGGCGCCCGGAGGGCTGCCCGAGCTGTAACCAGACCGGCTACAGCGGGCGCACCGGTATTCATGAGTTGTTCTGCATCGACGATGACATCCGCACGCTGATTCACCAGGGGGCTGGGGAGCAGGCCTTGCGCGCCGCTGCCCGCCAAGCCGGGATGTTCAGCATGCGCGAGGACGGCGAACGCTGGGTCCGCAGTGGCACCACGGCGCCTGAAGAAATCCTGCGCGTGACACGGGACGCCTGATGAATCGCTACCGTTTCGAGGCCGCCGACGCCCAGGGCAAGATCGAATCCGGACACTTGGAAGCCGATAGCCAGGGGGCGGCCTTCAACCTGTTGCGCAGTCGCGGATTGACCGCGCTGCAGGTGCAGTTGGAGCGCAACACGACGCAGGCCAATGGCGGTGGGCTATTCAGCCCTAAACTTTCGGACAACGACCTGGCCTGGGCCACCCGGCAACTGGCGAGCCTGCTAGGCGCGAGCCTGCCATTGGAGGCGGCGTTGAGCGCCACGGTGGAGCAGGCCGAGAAGAAGCACATCGCCCAGACCCTCAGCGCGGTGCGGGCCGATGTGCGCAGCGGCATGCGTTTGGCCGAAGCCCTGGCGGCGCGGCCTCGGGATTTTCCGGAGATCTATCGGGCGTTGATCGCCGCTGGCGAGGAGTCCGGCGATCTGGCCCAGGTCATGGAGCGCCTGGCCGATTACATCGAGGAGCGCAACAACCTGCGCGGCAAGATCCTCACGGCGTTCATCTATCCCGGCGTGGTCGGGCTGGTGTCGATTGCCATCGTGATTTTCCTCCTCAGCTATGTGGTGCCGCAGGTGGTCAGCGCGTTCTCCCAGGCCCGGCAAGACCTACCCGCGCTGACCGTGGCGATGCTCACCGCCAGTGATTTCATTCGTGCCTGGGGCTGGTTGTGTTTTGGCGTGCTGGCCGGTGGCTTCTGGAGTTGGCGCATGTACTTGCGCAAACCGGCGGCGCGGTTGAGTTGGCACGCGCGGGTGCTGCGCCTGCCGCTGATCGGGCGTTTTGTTCTGGGCCTCAACACCGCGCGGTTTGCCTCGACCCTGGCAATTCTCGGTGGCGCCGGGGTGCCATTGCTGCGGGCCCTGGAGGCGGCCCGCCAGACCCTGTCCAACGACCGCCTGAGCCTGAGTGTCAGCGATGCCACCGCCAAGGTTCGCGAAGGGGTCAACCTGGCGGCGGCGCTACGGGTGGAAAAAGTCTTCCCGCCGGTGCTCATCCACCTGATCGCCAGCGGCGAGAAAACCGGTTGCCTGCCACCGATGCTCGAACGCGCCGCGCAAACCCTGTCCCGGGACATCGAGCGCCGCGCCATGGGCATGACCGCGTTGCTGGAGCCGCTGATGATCGTGGTCATGGGCGGCGTGGTGCTGGTGATCGTCATGGCCGTGTTGTTGCCGATTATCGAGATCAACCAGTTGGTCCAGTAAGCACACAATCCGTGGCGAACATTGATTTTGTGGCGAGGGGATAAATCCCCTCGCCACAAAAGTGGTGATCGGTCAGAAGTTTTTTCGACGCCGCAGCCACCTCCCGAGCCCCGTGCGGATCAAACTCGGGTTCCTCGTTCTGTCATGTTCGCCCGCCAGGCAACCACCCGCCGCGACCTCCACTGCCGCCCCGCATGGTACGACTGTGAAACCTGCTCGAAACCCCGATCCAGAGCCCTTGAACACCCGAGGAAAATGCCTTCGAAAGCGCCTCCAGCTCCCGAGGTTTTTTCCTTTATCTGTCACCGGAACCTGCGAATTTCTACTCCATGGCCTCACCCCAACGCCTGCGGCACCGGACCGAGCGCCATGACGGCAAGCACGCGTCACCCAACCTACGTACGAACACGATGAAAGGAGATTCTTCATGTTTAAGCGCAACGTTCTCGCGGTATCCCTGACCCTCGCCGGCCTCTGCGCCGCTCAGGCCGCCATGGCTGATGTCAACGGTGGTGGCGCTACCTTGCCTCAGCCGCTGTACCAGACTTCCGGCGTTTTGACCGCCGGTTTCGCCCCCTACATCGGCGTGGGCAGCGGTGCAGGCAAGGCTGCTTTCCTGAACAACGACTACACCAAGTTCGTGGCTGGCAACACCAGCAAGAACGTGCACTGGGCTGGCAGCGATTCGAAGCTCAGTCAGGCTGAACTGGACGGCTACGTGACCAATCATGGTGCTGCATGGGGTCCACTGATCCAGGTGCCTTCGGTGGCCACTTCGGTTGCCATTCCGTTCAACAAGACTGGTACTGCCAACGTTGACTTGAGCGTCAACCAGTTGTGCGGCGTGTTCTCCGGCCGTCTGACCGACTGGAGCCAGATCACCGGTTCCGGCCGTACTGGCGCCATCACCGTGGTCTATCGCGCTGAAAGCAGTGGCACCACCGAGCTGTTCACCCGTTTCCTGAACGCCAAGTGCGCTGAAACCGGTGCTTTCGCCATCACCACCAACTTCGCCTCCAGCTACAGCAACGGCTTGCCTGCCGGCGCTGTAGCCGCCACTGGCAGCCAGGCTGTGATGACTGCTGTGAACGCTGCCCAAGGTCGCATCACCTACATGAGCCCGGATTACGCCGCCACCACCCTGGCCGGCCTGGACGACGCCACCAAGGTCGCTCGCGTTGCCGGTGTTTCCCCAGCCCCGGCCAACGTGTCGGCCGCAATCGCAGCCGTCGCCGTGCCTGCTGCCGCCAGCCGCGCCAACCCTAACGCCTGGGTGCCGGTGTTTGCCGCAACTACCAACGCTAACGACCCAAGCGTCGTGGCTTACCCAACCACCGGCTATCCGATCCTGGGTTTCACCAACCTGATCTTCAGCCAATGCTACGCCAACGCTGCCCAGACCACCCAGGTGCGTGATTTCTTCACCCGTCACTTCAACGCCACGGCCGCTAGCAGCAACGATGCCGCTATCACCGCCAACCGCTTTGTGCCTCTGCCGGCTGCCTGGAAGCAAGCTGTGCGTAGCAGCTTCCTGACCACTACCAACGCTCAAAGCATCGGCAATACCAACGTGTGCAACGGCATTGGTCGTCCGCTGTAACCCACGCTTGAGCGACACGCAACACCGATCAGCAACGGCTTAAGCCGTTGCTGATTTTTTGCGTAATGCCTGAACCAACATAGCCACATGAAATTTTCATGACATCCGTTCGGTCCCGAGCGGTTGTAACCGCCTATTCCCTATAGCCAACGCTGGCAGCTTGATAGCACTGCGTTGCGCCCCTGAAAGCAAACCGAAAGGATAAGTAGGATGCTGCGCTGCAAATCCCAGACAAAACTGAATGCATCACGTCGCGACAGCGAATTATCGATGTTGCGGCTCAAGCCGTTGGCCCAGGCCATTGCGCTGCTGATGGTGGCCGGCAATGCCCAGGCGGCGACGGCGTTCAGTTCCGCCTGGTTCGCGGCCAAGGGTACGCAGCAGTCCGGTGGTGCGACGCGGCCCACGAACGGGACGCCGGGAATGCCGCCGCCCCTGGCGCAACAGCAACGGGCCAATGCGCAGTTGCAGCGTTCGCTGACCAATCTCAACAACACCGTGGCCGCCATCGCGGCGCAGCAGGCAGCGCAGGCCGCCGGGCGGCAAGCGGCGTTCGGGCAGATCCAGACTGTGCCGGACGGATTGGGCGAGGGCGGTCTCAAGGTCGACAACAGCCTGACCCAAGGTTGGCTCAACGCCAAGGGCCCGCAGCAGACCCAGGCCGGCGGCAAGACCACGGTGAAGATCGAGCAGACCGCCGACAAGGCGATTCTCAACTGGGAAACCTTCAACGTCGGGCGCAACACCACGGTGGATTTCCAGCAGCAAGCGGATTGGGCCGTGCTCAACCGGGTCAACGACCCCCAGGCCCGGCCGAGCCAGATCCAGGGCCAGATCAAGGGCAACGGCACGGTGATGCTGGTCAACCGCAACGGCATCATTTTCAGTGGCAGCAGCCAGGTCAACGTGCGCAACCTGGCGGCGGTGGCGGCCACTATCTCCGACGAGCAGTTCAGCAAGCGCGGGCTGTACGTGGATGCCACCGGCACCCAGCCGACCTTCACCGACGCCGCCGGCAAGGTCGAAGTGCAGCAGGGCGCACTGATCGAAACCCATCGTGCCGCCACCTCCACGGCGGGAGGCGGCTATGCCTTGCTGTTGGGCTCGGAAGTGGAGAACGCCGGTTCCATCATCACCGCCAAGGGCCAGACCACCCTGGCGGCGGGCGACAGTTTTTATATTCGCCGGGGCCAGGGCACCAGCGGCAACTTGCGTTCCACCACCCGTGGCAACGAAGTGGCAACGTCCCTCAAACCCGGCAGCAGCGCCGGCACGGTGATCAACAGCGGTCTGATCCAGGCCAGCACCGGCGACATCACCCTTACCGGGCACAATGTGCAGCAGAACGGCGTGGCGGTGGCGAGCAGTTCGGTAGACATCCGCGGCACCGTGCATTTGCTTAACTCCTTCAGCGACAGCAGTGGCAGCGTGACCCTGGGGCAGGGCAGTGCCACGGCGGTGCTGCTCGATGCTGCGGGCGGCAGCGCCCTGGACAGCCAGCGCAATGCCGGGCCCGTCGGCCTGGATGGCACGCCGAACAACCTGATCACCGGTCAGTTCAACAACCTCAGCAGCGTGGTGGATCGCACTGACCAATCCCGGGTCGAGATCGTCAGTGGCGGCAGTGTCGACTTCCAGAAGGGCTCCATCACCCTGGCCACCGGTGGCCAGGTCGCGGTCAGCGCCGCCGGTCGCAGCCTGGTGCGCGATGGTGCGGTGATCGATGTGTCCGGTGCCATCGGTGTGAAGGTGGCGATGGAGTCCAACTCCATCAAGGTCAACGTGCAGGGCAATGAGCAGCGTGATGCCCCGGTCAACCGCGAGGGTGGCAAGCTGACCAGCAACGATGTGTGGGTGGACGTGCGTGATTTGATTTATGTGCCGGCGGGCACCAATGGCTATGCCACCGACCGCTGGTACACCGCAGGCGGATTGCTGGAAGTCGGCGGTTACCTGGGCACCCGAGGACACAGCGTTGGCGAGTGGGCGGGCCAGGGCGGCACCCTGACGTTCACCGGTAATGACGTGGTGACCCAGCAGGCCGCTCAGTTGAACCTGTCCGGCGGGACCCTGGATGTGCAGAGCGGTTACGTGCGCCAATCCTGGCTCAAGGGCGCCAATGGGCGCTTGTATGAGTTGTCCAAGGCACCGGGAGACATCCTCTACGCCGGCCTCTACAAGGGCTACGAAGACCACAGCCAACGCTGGGGCCAGACCGATTACTACTACAACCCGCTGATCGCCCCGCGCGAGCGTTTTGAGGCCGGCTACACCGTCGGCCGTGATGCCGGCAAACTGGTGGTGTCGACCCGCAACGCAGTGCTGGAAGGCCAGATCGTCGGCGAGGTCTACCAGGGCGAACGCCAGACCCAGGCGCCGAACCTCAACCTCGATGGCTACCAGCAATCACAAAACGCCGTGGCCCGACGGGCGCAGTTGTGGGTGGGCAGCTACACGCCGATCTATGACAAGACCAGCGGCGTGATCAACAGCGGCCTGAATCCCACGTTCGACCAGGTCACCATCGGCGAAGTGACGGACAAGATCGCCGCGGGCCTGGACCTGACCTCGGTGGTCGGCAGTGACCGGCAAGGCAAGTTGGTGCTGGATAACGCGCTGCTCAACGGCTTCCAGCTCGGCGCAGTCAAGGTGGCAGCGGCGCAAGGCATTAAAGTCGATGGCACGCTCAACGTGGCCGATGGGGGTGATATCACGCTATTCGCGCCGCAGGTCGACGTGAACGCCGACCTGACCGCCCGGGGTGGTCGCATTGCCTTGGGTAACGTGCTTAAACAGATCCGAACCGATAATTTCCAGATGGGAGACGTCGTGCTTTCGCCTGCCACCGGTGAGCGTGCTGGGGTTACGTTGGGCGAGGGCGTGACGCTGAACACCGCTGGCCGGTGGAGCAACCTGCTGCTTGACGGCACTGACCGCCAGGGCCTGCCGTTTATCAACGGCGGAGCGGTGTCCATGCGCAGCAGCGGTGATATCGATGTGGGCCAGGGCAGCCTGATCGACGTCAGTTCCGGTGCCGCCGTCATGGCCGATGGCAAGACCCGTGGCGGCAAGGGCGGTGACTTGACCCTGACGGCGGGCACCAACGCACCGTCCGGTAACGGCGCCTTGAAGCTGGATGGTGAACTGCGCGGCACCGGGGTCAGCGGTGGCGGGACCTTGAAGCTCGCGGCCAATAAAGTGCTGATCGGCAACAGCGGCTCGCCGCTTGAACCGGGCACCCTGCAACTGGATGGCGATTTCTTCGACAAGGGTTTCTCGGCCTATGACATCACCGGTAATCAAGGCCTGACGGTGGCAGAAGGGGCCCGGGTCGATGTGACGATGCCGGTGTACCGTTTCGGTGAGCAGGCGTTGAGCACGGGCACCGGCGCAGACGCGGCCGATGCTCTGGAGCGCTGGACGCCGGAGCTGTATCAGGAAGATGCGATTAAAGGTGTCCTCACCCAGCGTCGCGGCGCGAGCCTGATTCTCAACGCGGGCACCTCCAATTCCAGTGCCGCTGATATGGCCAGTACGGTGTTGAACCTGGGCAAGGGCAGCGTGATCAGCGTCGATCCGGGCCAGAGCATCGACGTGCGCAGCATCGGTCAACTGACCGCCAACGGCACCCTCAACGCCTGGGGCGGGCGGATCAGCCTGACCGGGTTGGGCGACAGTGTGGTCACCGATGAGGCCAACGCCGCAGGTCACGGGCGTTCCATCTGGCTCGGCGAGCAGGCCTTGATCGACGTCTCCAGTCGTGCGGTGACCGCCCAGGACACGCGCGGCCAGACCTATGGTTTGGTGCGCGACGGTGGGCAGATTGTCATTGGTGGCGAGATTGACGTCGCGAAGGGGTCGACTTCGGCATCCGAATTGTTTGTGGTGGTGCGCGAGGGTGCGCGCCTGCAAGCGGACGGCAGCCAGGCCGTTCTGGATATTCCCGGCCAGGGGCGCACGGCGGTGGCGAGCAATGGCGGCAGCATCTCCCTGGTGTCGGCCAACGGCCTCTACCTGAACGGCGATTTCAGCGCGCGTTCGGGCGGCGCGGGGGCCGCCGGGGGCAGGTTGTCGGTGGCGCTCGAAACCCCTTATTACCTCAATAGCGCGCTCAAGAACCGGGTTTTGCAGGTGCGTGAGTTGGTGTTGGAACAAACCGCCCAGGCCAGCCCACTGGCCGATACGGCCGAGGCCTCGGCCGATTCCCTGGTCTACGGTCACGGACGCTTGGGCATGGATCAGGTCCAGGCGGGTGGCTTCGACAGCCTGTCTCTGTTGAGCAACGGCTTGATGAGTTTCGATGGCGATCTGTCGCTGTCCCTCGGCCAGAGTCTGAGCCTGCATGCTCGCAGCTTCGGGTTGAGCGCAACCGCGCCAGCCAATACGCGAATCCAGCTCAATGCCCCCCATGTTTTGCTGGCGCATGCGACGGGGAAGCAGAGCAGTCGCCCGAGTTGGGATGTTTATACCCGACCAGTGATCGATGGCGAAGATTCCTCTCAGTTGGCGAACACGGCGGTGTTTTCCGTTAATGCGGCTCTGCTGGACGTGCAAGGCAATGTCAGGTTCAGCAGCAAAGGCGCACTGAGACAGGCCGATGGCACCACGGTCGGGCTTGAACGCGCCGGGTTCGACCGGGTCCAGTTAAGCAGCCGCGGTGATTTGCGCTTCCTGGCGGGATTCTCCAGCGAAGGATTGCCTACGGGCTTTACCACGCAATTGGTGACCCCTTCGGACATGATCCTGCAAGCGGCGCAACTGTATCCGGCGACCGGGGTCGGGGCTCGGGTATTGGCGGGGTATGGCTTGAGTGAAGGCAGCCTCGTCTACGACCCGACGCGCAGCCTGGTCATCGGGCGCACGACCCAGGTGACCCCTCAGGTGCCTTATTCGGCATTCGGTCACTTACAACTGGGCAGTGCGAATATCGAGCAGGGCGGGGTAGTCCGGGCCCCGCTGGGGTTGATTGAGGTCGGCACCAACAACGACACCAGCGTCACTACCCGAGTGGACTTGCTCCCCAATAGCCTCACCTCGGTGAGTGGCCTCGGTCTGGTGCTGCCTTATGGCGGTACCGTCGATGGTCAGAGTTATGAGTACGCGGGCAAGAAGGTGGTGTTTCTGGGGCAAGGGGCCATGCCCTCTGCCAACGGTGACCTGAATATCGGTGTGATTCTGGGCGCAAAGTCTGTAACGGCCCAGGAAGGCTCGGTACTCGATCTTTCCGGGGGCGGAGATCTGCTCGGTGCCGGTTTTATCTCCGGCCGTGGCGGTTCCACCGACGCGCGCTTCAACCCGCTGGTGCAAATCGGTGCCAACGGCGGCTTTACGTTGCCGGGCCTGTCCAGCAACCCGGTCTATGCCATTGTGCCGGGTAACCAGAGTGCATACGCGCCAGTGGCGCCTGAGGGCGGCGCCGTGGACCCACGGGTCGGCCAGCAGATCACCATCGGTGCCGGTGTGCCGGGGCTGGCCGCCGGTACCTATACGTTGATGCCGTCCACCTATGCCTTGCTGCCGGGAGCGTTCCGGGTCGAGGTCAATGGGCTGGCGGGCCAGGGGGCCACGGCGGGTGCGTTGCAGATGCGCAACGGCTCCTGGACCACCGCCGGGGTGCTGTCGGTGGCCAATACCGGGCAGCGCAACAGCCTCTCCAGCCAGCTCATCCTGACGTCCGGCGATGTGCTGCGTCGCTATTCGCAGTACAACGAAACCAGCTATGCCCAGTTCGCCGTAGCCGACGCCGCGCGCCTGGGCGTACCACGAGCCTTGTTGCCGGTGGACGCCAAGACCTTGAAGTTGAAGCTGGCCCCAGGGGCGGGAGACCAGGCGTTTTCCTTCAAGGGCATTGGTAAGTTCGCGCCTCAGAAAGGTGGCTACGGCGGCACTGTCACGGTGGTTGGTAACGTTGGGGGCGCGCTGGAGGTGGTGGCCGATGGGCGCGGGGCCACGGCCGGCTTCGAGGGGGTGACACTCAATGCCGAAAGCC